>CBDBCH010000003.1:0-41546 GCA_965203235.1 Longimicrobiales bacterium | reverse complement strand
GATTCAAACCGGTTCCGAACCGGAATGACGTCACGTACCATCGCAACCGGTAGGGGAGAGCATTACCCGTGATCACCGGGAAGGTGAATGGTCCCAACCGAAGCCCACTCGTTCCGTTGGCGGCCAAAGTGATGGGAGTGATAGTCTCCCCCTCGACCATGTCCTGCAAGCGTGGCGTGTATGTCTGGAGAGGAGGTAACTGGAGGGTCGTATTGATCCGAATGAGATTGATCATCCCGACCGTCGCCGCCGGCACGGAGTTCAAACCCCCTACCCTCTGCATCAGCCGGTTACGATTCACGCGCCTCTGAACCGACAGTTCGCCGGTCCCGAACCCGGTAATCTGCAACAGCCCTTGCTGGGTGGTCGCATCGAATGCATTCCACGTCACGGTAGGTCTCACGGACCACGTTAGTCGGTACTGGGTGTTGGCCGCGATCGTGGGGAGTGCCGGCGTGATGTCCCCTGGTGCGACCGATGCCCAGGCCGCTGTACTCCCATCAGGATGGAGGGTCAGATTGGTGACGGTCGCTGCGGAGGTGCCCTGCGTCCACGACACCCGGAACGTCAACGCATCAGTCTCACTGTCGATGGTGGGGTAACCCGTATCCATCCCTCCGATTCGGGTCGTCCCGTTGCGCACTTCTGCGGAGGCGCCCAACGCCTTGGCCCCGGAGGCGCCGACAATCTGGTCCCGGACCCCGGTAATCCCGGCCGCCGTGAGATCATTCTTCGCCTCCGCAACGGTCACCCAGCACGTCCCAACCCACCGCTCCAGTCGTACATTCATATCTCACTCCGTCGTAATCGGTAGGCATAGTAGGGTCCCCTCTGGATACCCTGCCCCGGTAGTCGGCGCCGTGGTGACTCGCACCATTTGGTCCTTGAGCTTGGGCTGCTCCGGCTGGAACGAGAAGACCTGCACGTCATGGTAGGTATGCGAACCATCAGTCTCCGTGCGCCGGGCAGCCAACTGGAGGTACAGCCCCTCACCCCCGCCAGTAATCGGGAGCGAGTGACTGAAGCTCGAGTAAGGAACCATGTCCCTCCCCGTAGCTGTCACGATGTGGAGGGGATCACTGGCCGTGGCTTGCTTCTCCGTAGGTGCAGTCTGCCAATCCTCCTCATCCCCATCCTCATCCAGCGTGCTCCGACGCCACACCAGCACGATATCCTCGTCATCGGTGGGTGTCACATGGCACCCCGCGACCACCAGCACCAGTACCTTGGTCTGCAGGTTGACCACGGACCGGACATCCCGGGTCACGCGTTGCCACTCTACCTGGGGTTGCTCCTCCACTTCGGTCCCGGGCGTCGGAGGACGTGCGGTGGTCGGAGGACGTGCGGTGACGGTTCTCCGGCGCGTGACGTCGGTCCCGGGGAGATCCCATCCATCCAACCACATGCCCGCCGGTTCTTGCCGCAACCCCAGCCGCACAACCTGCCGATCAAGATCCAATTCCACGGACGTGACGACGACAACCCCGGACCATCCTCCCACATTATCGGTCGTCAAGTGGTCACCAGGCGTGATGGAGGCACCGGTAAACGCTATCTCGACATCAGCGACCCGCAGACTGGGTTGCGCTTGCCGGAGGGCTAACGTGGCCAATCTCCGGGCATGGAGGCGGGAAGTGATCCAAGCCAGGTCTCCCAATCGCTTGAGAGCCTTGCCATCAGCCGTGATCTGCGCCTCATCCCGGACCTCCGGCATATCCCATGACTCCCAATCACTCTCCGCGTCCTGCACCAATCGTGCAGTCACCGCATTGGCCCGATCCGATTCCTCCCCCTCCAGCACCCAAGTCACCGGGTCCCCCACGATGTCCTCCTCCGTGATGGTGCGCACGGAAGCCAAGGCCTGCCCCGCTTGGATGCGCCAACGCCCCCCGATATCAATCACCTCCCCGGCCATCGCTGCCGCCAATCCATGCACGACCTGTATGGGGTCGGTATGCGATGACACTACCCCCCCGACCTGGTACCTCCGGCGCGCGTTGGAGGCGCCTGCAAATCTGGCGTTCCAATCCGCTACCACACGGTTCTGGACGGAAGTGCTGGGGAGAGTCCCGGATCCGTATACCGACGTCAGCACCTGGCTGGCCTTGATGGGCTTGGTGCTCGAATCATCCCCCAGGGCCACAGCCGGGAAGGTCACGACCTCTGCGCACCTGGTCTCCGCAGCCGCACGCCCAACGATTTCATCCCTTTGGGCGCCGAACTGGGTCACCAGCATCTCAGCAATCAAAGTCGCGGGATTGTCCGTCCACTTGCCCGCGACCTTCCTGCCCCGGACAAGGAACTCGATGGAGGGGATCCCCTGCCAGTCATGTTCGGAGGCATCCTTCGGCGCCACCAACTCAATCCACACCCACGCCAGCCCATCGAAGCGCATTGTGTCTGGCCAAGCCCATGGTGCGGAGAAGCCGCCTGGGGATACAGTCCCGCCTCCGGCTGCACTGGCCAACCAACCCGCACGCGCCGCCCGACTATCGGCGGGAGAGGTTCCGGCGCCCCCCTTATCCAGATAGAGGCGCACCAATCCATTTCCTTCTGCGTCCTGCCAGCCCGGCCAGGCCAGGGTATCCTCAATCTCCGTGATGCGGGCTCCGACTGGCCGGAGGAGGGAGAGGAGACCTGCATCGGTGACCGCAGCCCCGCCCCGGAGAGCCGTCCTACGCGCCTTGAGCGTCGCCAACTCCGTATCCAGAGCCGACGCCCCTGCATTGGCCACGCCGAACACATCCCCGGACCGCACGAATGGCATGGGCCGCCCACCAACCCAGATCGCCTCGACATCATCGATCTCCCCCTCCGACAGCACCACGGCTTGATAGAGCACCCGGACATCGGTCGGTGCAGTACCTCCCCCGTGCTCAGTCGGCACGGAAACATCCTCGTCACCGAACTTGCTCTCACCCAGGAATGCCCGGACCCCAGCGGTGCGAGCACGGCCAATCACGACCTGACTCGGCACCCCCGAACGCGGAGGTAACTGGATGATCCCTGCCTCAGCCGCAGAATCTCCTCCATCGACCCCCAGCTTCGCGATCAGCCATCCCGCGACTTTGGTAGCCGCGACAGCGGCAACGAGTGAAGCAACCCAACCCAGTGCCATCAGTAACGTGGCCAGATCGCATCGATATCCAGCCCTCCGAAGTGTGCGAACGCATCATCCCCCTGGGGACGCGTCGCTTGGCTCCATGGCTCCAGAGGAGTTGGAGGGCTTGTCTGGATGGCACACTCCCACACCCCATCGATCACCCGTGCAGTTGCAACCCGTCCTACCCGTGCGGGTCGGTCACCGAATAGTCTCACCCACGTACCTCCTCCATCACTCGATTCAATGATCCAGAGAGTCACCCGCGCCGGACCCGGCGGCACGGAGAAAGTGCTCTCGTGACCCTCCGTCGCAACCCGCAGAGTCATTTGGCTCGCTCCATCCCCGGTCAGAGCGCTCCCCAGCCCGGAGACCCCCATGATCTTCGGTGTCGTGATCGTGCGGGCATCGAAGACTAGATCGCCCCGCCCACTCCACGCCCAAATATCGCCACCCTGGAGCTCAATCTTCGCGATCGCGTGACGCCATGCCCCAATGACGGGTTTGGCTGGCGCCCCTGTGTCAGAGAGGGTCAGGGTTGCCGCAGCCCTCTCTGCAGTCGACTTGCGTCGGAACCAATCGATCACCTCCCGCATGCGCCTATTCCCGCCCCGGGGGCGCCAGAAGTACGGTTCCGTACTGTCACTCACCACCGATCCGATTGCATCAGGACCCGCCAGCGTTTGGGATTCCCCTCCTGCGGTTAGCGTGACCGCATTGCTGGAGCGCCCCCAAGCCGTGGTCAGGTCGGGACCAGGATCCGTCAACCGGAGGAACAACCACCTGCGATTCTGCATGGTCAGAAGCTCCGGGCGTGCACTGGTCGTCCCCTCGACCAGCCCCGCATCCACCAATGGTGCATCAGCCGGAAACGACCACGATATGTTCGCCTGGTCCAGCACGAATGGAACCGGCAGCCTGTAGGTTTGGCTAGCCATGCGCTACCTTTGCGTCATGATTCTCATGGGGATCGATCCCGGGAACGTGACCACCGCCGTGGCTTGGTGCCGGGGTGTTCGTGGCTCCGTCGCCATCCTGCGCCGCACCACGCGCCTCAAAGGTAACGCCCGTCTCGTCTATTGGAGGGATTGGTGGGCCAGCACCCTCAAGGAGGTGCGACCAACCCACGTCGCTCTGGAGGGCTACGCATTCGGCACCCGTGGACGCCAGTTCGTGATCGGAGAGCTTGGCGGGATTATCCGCGTGGCACTCACCGATGCTGGCATCAAGCCCATCATCATCGCACCGACAACCGTTAAGAAGTTCGCGACCAATGATGGACGCGCGAAGAAACCGATCATGCTCCAGGCAGCCCAAGCCCTGGGCTACAAAGGCAAGTCGCATGACGAGGCCGATGCCCGTCTCCTGTTGGAGATCCTGCGGGTGCGTCTCAATGCGGCGGCAATGAGGCGGGCACCCGAACACCAGAGGGTAATGCTGACGAATCTCGTCGTGCCTCCGGGAGAGTGATCCCCAGGGGTTCTGCGACCCCCTCTCCGCATCGCCAGCACAGCCACATCATCATCCCCAGTCGGACATGGAGGTGGATGCGATCCTCTGGGTGCTCCTCCAGACACGACTCGCATTCCGTCAGGGGAGATCCTGCAGTCCCACCACCGACCGCATCCCCAGGTCGGGTTCGGACAACCTGCCCCGCATCTGCCCCACGTGCCATGACACCCCTCCTACCCATTCGCACCAATCAAGGCGTCCGGTCGTCAGCACCAGCCGATAAGCCTCATCCAAATGTGGGGCTGCCTGCGCCCATCGGTCAAGCCCTGGACCATCGACCATCCCACACCCATGGATGGCCATCACCGCCCGGAGGAGAGCCGACTGCACCCCAGCCGGCATCCCCTCCTTGATCGATCCCATCAGCACCCATCCTACCCCATCGGTGACCGCATTCGGGTCCCCGACGGGTATCTCGTTTGGCCTCATTTTGCCCCCAAATCAAACGGAACGGACACCTATATACATGTGTCCGTTGTCCGAATACGTAAAGCCATGGTATGCAGAGGTTTCTGGAAACCTCTGGACAACGGACAGACATATATAGGGCGTCTGTCCGTTTTTCAAGAGCGGCCGGCGGAGTAGATATCGCCGGTCCCCACCCGCTTCTTGGTCAGGTCGCCGGCCACGACCAGTTTCTCCAACTCGCGCTTCACCGTCTTCACCGTGCAGTCGGTTGCGATCTCCGACTGCACCTCCTTGGCCGTGAATGGTTCCCCGAAGAGGAGGTGTTGACGGACCCATCTCGTAATCTCCCCCTCATGGACGCTCCCCTCTCCCCGTCTGCCCAATCTCGACAACAGCCCGGAGTCGGTCCCCAGCCCATAGGCCCATTGGGTGTCGTCGTTGGTCAAGCGTCCCGCGACTTGGTAGAACCGCTTCCCCTGGGGCGTCTGATCAAGGAGGATCAGTTGGTCGACTGCCCCCGCGATGGCTGCGGATCCCATGACCCGATCGACCCCCCGTCCCTCCCCCTTGTTGTAGTGGTGCACCAGCCGGAAGTGGGTGTCCAGCTTGGCCGCGATGGTGCGGAAGACCCCCATCGCCTCGAATACCGACTTGTAATCGTTCAGGTCCTGCACCCCCGGCATCAGGTTGACCATCATGTCTGCGATGACCAACCCGTAGTGGCGCCGCTCGAACTGCTCCATCAGTTGGGTCTGCCATCGGTCCGGTAGGAGATTCCCCGGCTCGACTACGTCTAGATGGGCGAATCGGTCCCCATATCCGGCATTGCCCCAGAGCCGATGGAAGTGACCGAATACCGACTGCCCCGCCTCATCCAGGGCCAGTAGGAGGACATTCGTGGGCGTGGTCGCCGCCCCGAAGAAGGAGTTGTTGGTGATGATCGCCGCCGCCTCCGCACGCGCAAATACCGACTTCCCCGTCTTGGGCGTCGCCGCCAGTAAGGATGTCCCGGAGGCGGGCGTAAATCCCTCCGTGATCCACTTGACCTCGTACTCTCCCCGTTCAAAGCGCTCCATTGCCTCCTCCATGGACGTAACGACCAAAGAAGGGGTAGGGGTAGGGTCATCCCCCAAGTCCCCGGAGAGAGCGTCCTGCGGTTTCTGGGATGGGTGTGGTCGGTCCTCCAGGGTCACCGACTCCTTGACCGTGCGCAGCTTGGAATCGATGCACTTGAGCGCCTCCTGCTCCCCCAACCCGCATGCTCCGGCTGCATCGATGAGGGCTGCCCGGACAAGCTCCCGATGTCCATGGGCGTTCGCCAGCTTCGCGCCCCAGTAGGAGGCATCGCTCAATCGGTTGTTGCGGTCACCGGGTTGGGCGCGCCTCACCGCATCCAGCTTCTTCTCCATCGCCGCCAGCACCCGCTTGGCTGCGACATCGTCGGTAGGAGGGGTAGTGGGCGTCGGTGCTACTGGGAGAGGGGTAGGGTCGGGGAGTGGCCACCGACCGTAGTCGACACCCCATTCCAGTAACCCATGGGCCCGCTTGAGGGCTGCGACCGCATCATCCCCTGGAAGGATGAGGTAGCCCCGATGCCCCCGGACCTCCCCTGCACATCCAGCGAGCGCGAAGCGCTGGTTGCGGACCTCCCAGTCGGGTGCCCGATAGAGGAGGTGCCACTTGCCACTCAGGCTCCGGTAGGAGGCAAGTGGACGGGGAAGCTGGAGGATCACCGAGTCCGGGAACGGAGGTGCGATCCCGCCCGCCTCATCCACATCCAGTGCAGCCAACCCGATTGATCCCGGTACGAAGCCGACCGGTTCGCCGGAGATCCCATGCGCCTCCAGTGCTGCCGGGTCAAGCTCCTTGGTCTGCCATTGGGATTCGAATGCGACCTTGCCCCGGCACAGCACCCAGCGGACCGGGAGGTCCTGGAGAGTCTTGATCGCTGAATCGGAGTAACGGGGGTTGCCGTGAGGTTGGGTCAATGGGGGAATCTCCGGGGGATGCGGAATCGTGACCTACAAGGTAGCGTGTCGTTCCCCGGGTCTCCCGCTATCAGGCTATCTTGGATGCGGTGGCGCACCGTCCACCTCCTTCCGGTGTCGACACCCATCGAGGTGGGAATCATTCCCGACCTCTCCCCGCCCCAGCCAGGCGCCTGCCGTCGCTTGGCTGGGGCATTTTCTGGGATCTACCAAGCCCGGAGACCACCCCGGTACCATTCCAGTGAGTGGACCTCCCCCTCCTCCTTCGCCTCGGCGTAGGAGTAGAGGCAGGGAGACCCGGGGCCGCTCCAGTTGCCACACTCGCAGTGGTGTCCCGTGTGCCTGGCATGGAGATGCCCCTCGCTGGCGACCTTGCTCCGGCGGGTACCATTGCCACCGGATCCCTCGAAGCGCTGGGTCACCCGTGCGAAGACACATGGTTTCCCCGCATTGGGACCGAAGCGGGCAGTGAACGCCTTGCTGATGACTTCCGCACCCACCGGCTTGCCCTCTCCGGGACGCTGCCCCCGCTTGAGCGCCTCGACGGTGATCTCGTCACCGATGCTGTAGCTGGCATCCCCGATGCAGACCAGGAGTTGCCACTCCTGGGTCCGCGAGTTCCGGGTCCATGTTGCTGTCATTTTCTCCTCCTTCGATGATGGCTCGCTCATCAGTCCGGGATTGCCAGCCCCGGAGACCAGCCCCCCGGAGGGGACCGGTTTCGCATCTACCAGCCTCGGCTGACCAGGTCCTCGTAACCCCGTTGGCGGTCCATGCCCCGGCGACAGCTGCCGCAGTCAACTAGTTGGGCAGTGTCCTCATCCTGTCCAGCCAGCACCATTACTTCGCCAACGAAGGGCTCGGTCCACTCCCACTCGCGGGTCAAGTGGTTTAGCGTGATTGTCCGCACCAAACGGCGGCCGCAGAGCGTCCGTCCGTCGCTGTCGGTCCATTTTCCATGGGTCTTCATTTTCTGGCTTCCTCCTTGATTGCCGTTGGTCTCCTGCTCTATAGATAAGGTAACATCATTGGCGCGGAAGTCAAGTCCCGTGCTCATGGTGTCCGCACCAGCCAGGCTTGGAGGACCCGACTCCGGGGACCCCCACCGATGTACCGGGCTTCCGTGACCGGTCGGTTGGAGTGATTGTCGATCCACTCCGTGATCTGCCCGAACTCGACCCGGATCACGAAGAAGTGACTCGTCGCCCGAATGATCCACACTCCGTCCTGCGGCTGGGTGACCCGCAGCCACTGGCTCAAGGTGGGGAGCTTCGCCCTGCTCCACTGATGGAAGGACTTCAGCCGGAGTCCACAGTGGCTTGCGATCCGGACCATCTCTGGATCGTACATCCCCTTGATGGATCGGCGGCCGGTCAGGATCCGCACCCGGCGGGCGATCTCATCGGTGGTCAAGCCGGTGATCGTTGCCAGGGCTGCCGGTCCGCAGAAGGTGTTCCGTCCCCGGATAGGCTTGAGGTGACCGGTCCAGTCGTACTCCCCGTGACCGCATTCATTCTCAGCGACCCGGGCGGCGATCCTCTGCCGCTCCAGTCCTGCGACGCGACCCCGGATCTCCCCGCGCCGTGCCATTCTGATCAGCTCGGTGAGGCTGTGGGTCTCGTTGCCGAAGCAATCGATCGCTGGGAGCCCGTACCCCTTGGTTCCCGTTCTCATTCGTTGGTTCCTCCTTGGTTGCCGTTTCTATAGGTATATATATGCAAAAACCGTGCCAAAAAAAATCGGCCATTCTGACCGACTTTTGGCTTTTTTTCCTGCCATTCTGACCGACTCGGCCGAAAATCGGCCATTTTGGCAGGAAAAAAGTTGGCACGCTTCTTGCACTATATATCCGCAGAGTGGGGGATCGACCCCCGCCACCACGGCAACCTGAAGGAGGTAGCCCAGTGACCAACCCGACTCCGACCGATGTGTGGTTGCATCATCGGTTCACCGAGTCCTTCCACGAGCGAGATGCGGAGTACTACCGTGTCGGGATCGTGGAGTGGATCGATGGACGCCAGGTCCATCGGCTCTCTGATGACTTCGATGTCGAGGTCCTCGTCACCCGCCATCACTTCGAGGTGCGACTCCTCGATCGCCGGTCCCTCCGGATTCTGGCGACCGCTGGATGCACCGATCGCTCCCAGTTGTTTGCTCTGGCTGGGGAGTTGATCGATGAGGTCACCCACCGCCCGGAGCCTCTCCGGCTGGTGGAGGTCTCCCTTGATGACGTCCCGGGGATCGGTGAGATCTTCGCAGACTTCCGGTCGGCTGATGCCAGCTAGGACCGGTTCCGACAACCCCTCTCCCCGCCCGGGGAGAGGGTTCATCCCTCAAGGAGGTACTTGCCCCCAGTCGGGGGCGGGGAGTCACCCAGTTGACTTCCGATTCAATGGTGTTACCTTATTGGCAGGTCGGGATTCACCCGATCGACGGCAACTCAAGGAGGGACCGATGGACGTTCTGAATCTTCGCGGCGATTGGATCACCAAGCTCGCCGATGCGATCCGCAGCAACCTGATGGATGAGGCGGGGCTGACCCGTTATGACGGGATCAAACACTGCCTGACTCGTCGCCCGGACATCGTGCGGAGCTTGCTGGCGCGCCGCCACTTCCTCATCAGCTTCGATGGACCGGAGGGACCCGATACCTTCTGCGTCCATCATTTCCATCCCTCTCCACAGGTCAGCGGGACTCGGCTGGAGGACATTGAGTCGGTGACCCATACCCGCCTCATGGGGAGCTAGGACGCGAAACCGATCCCTCCGGGGATTGGTCGCTGGGGGGTGGTGTCCCCAGCCTGATGAGCAGCCACTACCGACACGGCAACCTGAAGGAGGTAGCCAAGATGGAATTGAAGCAAGCGGTGGCCATTCTCAAGGGACGGGAGAAGGACATCCCGTTCCACACGGTCCCGATTTACCGGGCCCTGATTGGGCTGGCCGAGGGGCAGGTGGACGCGGTTCTCGACGTCGACAAGCTCCATGATGGGATCGATCCCCTGGATAGCTCCCTGGGGAATCTCGAGGCCATGGCGGCGACGCAGTGTGCCCTGGAGGCTGCGGGACGCCAGATCTCCAAGGTTCTCCATGAGGTGGATATCTTCATTGCCATGCTCGATGACACCCGTGAGGACTTGGTGGCGGGGCATATCCAGTAGGAGCTTCGGGGTCCCAACCGGTGTCCGCATCGGTTGGGACCCACCCGCATCCCAGGGCAAGGCATGGTTCCGCGTGGCAAGGTGAGGTTAGGGATTCAATCCACTCAAGGAGGTAGATGGATGGAAGGTGTGACGACGTATCAAGCGAAGGTGGTGGGTCAATCTCCGGGGGTGCTCATGCACTCCACGGAGGGAATGGTGTCGGAGGGTCCACTGGTGCAGGAACTCCGCAAGCTGACGGGGATCACAAAATCGAAGCGGACACCGGACCAGGAACACAGGATCGCAATGATCGAAACGGGGTTGGCTGCCTATTGGGATGCGGGATGTAATCCCCCGACTCTGACGATCCCGCCAGCCTTGTTTCGGGCGTGCATTGAGACAGCCGCCAGAACCCGTAAGGAGGGTCCCCAGGTGCGTCGGGGATTGATCGTGCACTCCGTCGTGCTGGAGCACGATCTCGAAGCCGACTCTCAGGAAGAGCTCATTGTGCAGATGATCCATCGATCAGTTGTGGCGGTCGGTCGCCAGAAAGTTGTGCGGTCCCGTGCCCTCCTCCCCCGTTGGTCGGCAACGATCACGATGGATGCATTGGATGATCTCGTGACGGTAGATGATCTCCGGCGTTGGTTGGCGACGGGGGGTCGCCTGATCGGGATCGGTGACTGGCGCCCGGACAAGTCGGGGATCCATGGTCGATTCGTGCTGGAATCAATCGCATGACCCATCATCGATGGACGGAGGAAGATTACCGATCCATGAACTGGAGAAGTGCTCGTGCGTTGGCGTCAGCACGAACAGCGGGGCTGTGCCAGTTCTGCGGGTTGTGTCCGGGGACGGAGGGACATCATGTGCGGTACGATCATCCCGACGTGATCCACTCTCACGATGTGACTTGGTTGTGTTCGGCTTGTCATGCGACGGCAACCCTGATCCGTCGCATGGCCAAGGAGGCGGGGCATGTGTTGGCGGGGCAGGAGGCTGCCCGGAAACGATGGCTGGAGATTCTCCCCGCGATCATGCGCCTCCTCAAGGGGGAATGACTTTGGTGCGGCACGGTTTGGTTAGGTATGGTTCGGAACGGTAAGCTGCGGCACCGTGAGGTCCAGTCCGGTAAGGCATGGGTTGCAGAAGCCTCTGGCATGGATTGGTGTGGAGTGGCTGGCTAGCGTTGGGGCTGGCAAGGTTCAGCATGGTACGGTGAGGAGATGCCCATGGCAGGGTTAGGTCGTGACGGGTTTGGTGAGGTTTGGCAAGCCATGGTAGGGTAAGGAGATCATGGACACAAAGAAGAGGATTGCCCGGGCACGCGCCCGGAGTATGATGGGAGATCGATGCTGGTTCTGCGGTCATCCTGGCGCGACTTCTCGTGAGGTCGTCAAGGGACATCTTACATGGCTGTGTCATCGATGCGACCGGGTGGCTGACCGGGTGAGTGAGTTATCCCCATTAGCGGAGTTGGAGGCGCCGCCGGCGCCAACGGAGGGACCCCCAAAGACTGGCTTGGATTACCTCCGGGAAATCGCATGGCGCATGGGGCGGGCATCCCGTGCGCGTCACGCTACCTGTGAGGAGGGAGCATGAAGCCGATACGCAAGATCACGTTCAAGCTCACCCCCGGAGAGGCTGCCGCCCTGGAGCGATTGATCAGCACCTCCCGGAAATGGGTGACCATGCAACACTTCTGTCGATGGGCCGTGGTGGAACGGCTCGAGGACGAAGTCGGACCGCTTGAGAGGGGGGTGCAGTGATGGGAGAGAGATTGGTCCTTGAGCCTGTGGGAGAGGTCGCGGGTCCTACCATCGCGACGCTTTACGGCCCCCCTGGTGCGGGTAAGACGACGATGGCCGCCCATGCACCGAAGCCCGTTATCGCGCGACTGGAGGCGGGGACCCGGTCGGTGGCCAAGCTGCCGGGGGTCCTCCAGACACCTCTCGTGGAATCCTACCGACACCTGATCGATATCCTTGAGGGTCTCCGGTGGGAAGACCATGATCGGGTGACGGTCATCCTTGATTCAGTGTCTGCGTTGGATGCCCTCCTGGAAAAGGAGGTGGTGGATGGCGACCCCAAAGCGGATACGCTCAATGCGGCGTGCGGCGGGTATGGTGCTGGTGCCAAGGTGCTGGCGGGGTTGCATCGGGAGATCCACTGGCATTGCCGCCAGTTGCTGGAGGCCAGGGAGATGAACGTCATCGCCATCGGTCATTCTGCACCGACTGCCGTGAGACCTCCTGACGGGGAGCCCTATGATGTCCTGGGTCTCAAGATGAATCCTCGATCGGCTGTCCCGTGGATCGACGACGTGGACTGCGTCGCCCTCCTCCGAACCCGGGAGGTCACCGCCCCCACCTCTGATGGACGGACCATCGTGACCGCAGTGACGGGTAGGGAGTTGGTCATGGGCGCCCATGGTTGGTCCGTGACGAAAAACCGATTCGGTGTGGAGGGATTCATCCCCGCACCATTCGGAACCGACCTGCTGGGGGTGCTCCACAGCGATCCCCAGCCGACCGAAGAATCCCCTGACGACCTGGAGTTCTGACCGATGTCCATCACGTTCCGCAAGCCGTTTCGCACCTCTGCCGTGCCGAACTCCGGTAATGGGGCTGCGACCCCCCCGGACATCCCTCTGGGGGATCAAATCGTCACGATCACTAACACGCGGAAGATCCGCTCCAAGGCGGGTCACGACATGATGGTGATCGACCTCCGCACCGACGCCAAGGAGGTCGGCGCGGTATTTCTGAATCTCTGGCACCCGAACGATGTCGCCAAACAGATCGCCGCGGAAACCCTGGCGCATATCTGCCGTGCGGCGGGGTTGGAGGAGATCACCAGCACGAACGCCCTACACGGGGCCAGGCTGGGAGTTCGGGTCAGCCGGGATTCTCAAGGGTACACCCAGTTCAATCAATGGAGGGATGCACGATGATTCTTGCGCTCGGGTTGTTGCTGGCGGGGTTGGTTGTCGCCGGTCCCGTTGGGGCTATCATTGCCCTGCTCCTCATCATCGCGGTGAATCTCATCAAGCGATGAACTTCTACAATGACATCGATCCCTATGTCTGCGATTGGATGCGGAATCTAATCGCGGCGGGGGAGTTGCCGGCTGGCGATGTCAGCAATGACTCCATCCTAGATCTAGTGCCGGCTGATCTAGAGGGCTACCAAGTTGCTCATTTCTTCGCGGGTATTGGGGGCTGGCCCCTAGCCCTGAAATGGGCTGGTTGGCCGGAGGAGGTCCCGGTATGGACGGGTTCTCCTCCGTGCCAGCCATTCTCGACAGCCACGCCGTCAGCATCAATCTACGAAGAGGCGAAGCAAGATGAACGACACCTATGGCCAACTTGGCGGGACCTTATTCGCGCCAACCGACCCGCAGTCGTATTTGGAGAACAGGTTGCGACGGAAGCTTCCCGTGCGTGGTTGGGGGACGTACTCCATGAGCTGGAGGTATGCGGCTATTGGACCGTCGCGGCACATCTGCCGGCTTGCAGTGTCGGTGCCCCCCAGGTTAGGATGCGCACGTGGTTTGCGGCGTGCCTTATGGGGGACTCCGACGGTGTTCAGCGCCACCGGCTCGAAGGCCAAGACCAAAGATGGCGCCCGCACCATTGGGGTTCTCGAGGGCAAGCCGTCCACCAACCTCTTGGAACACGCGATGATGTGTCACAGTTGGGGAGATGGCACGCCTCTCTACCCGCGCTCTGTGACGGTGGGGAAGTACGTCCCATTGAACCCGGCATTCTGCCTCTGGCTCATGGGTTACCCCACGGCTTGGATGCAGTGCGCGCCCCCGGAAACGCCATCGTCCCCCAAGTCGCCGCCGTCTTCGTCTCCTGCGTGATGGACACGATCGATTGGGCCATGGAGGCGCCGGGAGTCGAACCCGGGTAGTCGTTGCCATTGGAGGTTCCGTATGCCCCCGGCGCTGACGCGTTCCACAATCGCCCCCTCATCCCTCATGGATCGCTGCAATCTCGCACGAAACCGCACCGATCGCAACGCAACTTGCATTGCCGGGCGTCTAGAAGGGCGCCACATACGTCACAAGCCCCATTCTGCGCCTCTGGAGGACCTTCTTCGGGATTAAACCGTCTAGATGGCCCTGTATCGGGCTGTGTCGTCGTGATGCGCCTTGGGGACCCCATTACACTACCTCTCCTCTAAAACGCGCGCAGAAGCCATTCTGTGCGTCCATTCCTAGTCATGTTCGATGAACGAGAGCGTCAAAGGGAGAACGAATGCTCCTGATGGGCCCCAAGATGGGATCTCCTCCCATTGAGCCATGATGGAGGGCGCCGCCAGCTCGATGATCTCGTTCGTGACCGGTGCGATGTTGGGCCAGACTCCGAACACCCGTGCACCTGCATCCCCGGTTGCGCTCACGACCTGATGCAATCGATCTCCGACAGTGATGAACGGACCGACCGCATCCCATGATCCTGCATTGGTGATGTTTGCCGTGATCGTGCGAGTCGTACCGGAGAGGGCTGTACTCGTGACCACCGCCGCCACATTGGCCGGTGGTGCGGGTTGGGGAGCGTAGTACCTCCCCGGTAGAGTCAGCTTGGTCACATCCCCGGATTCCAGGCTCGTCAGCCACTCGAGGAGTGCCCGATCGGTGGTGCTGCCGGGAATCCCCTCCGTTGCGAACGTGACTATCCCCCGGAACCGACCCGGTCCTCTGGGCGTGTAGGTAGTCGCACCGGTGTACGGATTGGTCTGCATCGTTACGTTGGCATTGGAGCGACTCAAGGCAAAGGCCACGATCGCCACATTGGGGGCGTCCACAATCTTCATCGGACAGCCCTCCGAAGCGATGGGTTACCCTTAAGCGCCGCCGCGATCAAACCGGGCATCACTCTGGCCAGTTCATCCTTGTCGCGCCGGAGAGCCGCTTCGATCTGATCGGTCCCTCCAACGATCTGCGGTGAGTAGACCACCGACACCTCTCCCCTCCTCCCGATCGCAGCCGCCAGCGCCTCATTGCTGTAGACCCGCCCGGGTTGCCGGAAGTCGATTAATTCCGGTCCAGCTTCTCCGACCAGCGTCAACCCCCGGCCCAATCCGCCGTATTGGCGCCCGGGGATATCCTCACCCAGGCCCAGTCGGGACAGGAGGGACCCTGCCAGCCGATCACCGATCTCCCTGCTGATAGCCCTCTGGATCGCGCGGACCAAGTCGGAGAGAGCATCCCGCACGGACCGGATCCCCGTGAGGAGATCACCGATGACACGCCCGAAGCCATCAGCCAGGCTCGTGATGAGGCGTTGGAACTCCACGCGCAGAGATCGCACCACCTCCGTAGCGTTGTTGCGCAGTCGGGTGAACCCCGCCTCCACACGGATAAGCTCTGCCCGTGCCTGCTGGGCCGCGACCCGTCCCTGCACCGCTCCCACCGATGGACGGGATTCGGTGATCTCATCGGACACCTCCTCCTCCAATCGGGTGAAGATGCGCAAGCTATCGATGAGCTCGTCCAGAGTCTTCTTGAGCGCTTGGCCGGCTGCCCTGGCTTGCGCCTCCGACACTCCGAACTTGACTCGCACGGCTGTCTGCAGGTCGTCGATGATCTCCAGCCCACGTGTCGATCCGAATCCCCGTTCGTAGGCAGCCCCGATATCGACCTGCTCAAATCCTGCAGTGATCGCCTCTCCGACCAGTCTGGCTTGCTGCTCCTGGTTTCCGGTGAGGGTGGCCAGTAGGAGAGCCGATAGATCAAGCGCCGCGAACGAATCGGCTATCCCCCGCGCCACCTCCTTGGCCACCTCGATGAGACCATTGAAGGCCAGCACTGCCGTCCCAATCGCGCCAACGAAGGAGACAACCAACTCTGCAGCCGCGATGCGGAACAGGTCCCGGAACTGCAGTCCTACCTCCTCCAGATTCCGATGGAGGGAGAGGAGGGCTCGCGTCAGCACGACCAGCGCTTCGATGATGGCGAAGATCGCCAACCCCCGGAAAGCGGCTTTGGCCGTGCGACCGAAGAGAGCCATCGCATTCTTCGCGCCACGCGTAGCCACCGTGAGGGAGCGCATTGCCCGGACCCACGTCAGAATCCGGGGACCGAACTTGATGGCCAGCACCAGGAGGAGGGCTTGCCGCCAGAGGCGCAAGGCCTGCCGGACCACATTGACCGCCCCGGGGATGCGCTCCCGGAGACCCAGGGTCAGCTCCTGCAACCATTCGAGGACGCGACGGATATCGGGACCGAGCCCCGCGACCAACTCGGCACCGAAGTTGCGCACCGCCTTCACCGCATCCTCGAACTCCTGATTGATGGCCTTGAGTTCGGTGGCCGCCCTCGTGGAGATCACTCCGATATCCCTCTGGCGTTGTTCCGCAGCCGACAAGGCATTGGCCCCCAGCAACACCGCCGGTGCGAACTCCCGCCATGCGCGCGCTCCCAAGAGGGCGGCGCCTGCGCTGGCTGCAGTCGCTTCATCCGCGCGTGCGAGTGCCGGGACAAGCTCCCGGAACAACTCTGCAGCGCCCTTGAGCGAGCCGTTCTGTCTGCGGATTGAGACGCCCAACCGATCAAATGCAGAGGTATAGGTGGCCAGTCCCCGATCAGCCTCCCCGATAGCCCTCTGGAGCTGACTGAAACCACGGGTAAAGGTCGTGCTCTGCACTCCCTCCTCTGCGAGCCCGTCCCGGAGAGTCTGAAAGTCCTCGACGCTCAAACGGAGTGCCCGCGCCTCCTCGACTAGTCCCGCCCCCAGTTCGGCTGCCCTCCGCACCAGCAAACCGATCCCCCCGGACCCCGCTAACAAGCCGACAATCCGGCGGAACGAGAACATCCTGCGGGTGAGACCCTGCACCTGTCGACCAAGGCGCCTCATCTCCCCGCGCAACCGACGAAATGCAGCCCGCTGGGCCGCCGTGATCGCGGGTTGCTGTTGGAGTGCCCGGGTGAACCTTCGGAGGGGTTGTTCAGCCGCGACGGCCGCCTGACCAACCCGTGACAAGGATTGGGTCGCCTGCTGGATACCCTGCTTGAACTGGGCGAAGCCAGCGGTAAACTCAATCTCGACACGGGGAGCTTGTCTAGGCATCGTCAGTATCTCCGGCCAAACCCCGTAGGAGAGTGTGTAGCAAGACCTCCAGAGGTGGCCAGCGACTGAAGTGTGCTGACCACGCCCGGAGGTCGGAGGGGGTCAATCCATGTATGGCGTCCGCACCTGACCCGGTGGCGCGAACTATCCAGTAGGGAGGTCGGTTTCGGGTGCCTCCTTACTTGTCCCCGCAAGAGCCCTGATTAGTCCCCGCGTGATCGCACCCTCTCCATACCCTCCGGCATAGTAGACCAGCGCATCAATCTGTTCGGGGGTTGCATCGACGACATCCTCACCACCCAACTTGGGCAGCCATTTGTGGACCACCGCCCGGACCGCGGAATAGGCTTCTCTCGTGTCTTCGGTGTCCAAGCTAACGATATCCCCGACAGCCTCCTCCGCTTCCCGCCCCAGGGGCACCCGAAGCGTCAGAGAATGATCCTGTCCCTCTGCGGTGAACTCTACCCGCACGGTGGGTTTCTGGCCCAGTAGATCACGGATGGACATCAGGAGGTGGCCAGGAGGAGGGCATCGCTGGGTCGTGCAGACAGCGTGACCGTCAGCGGTACGGTGCGCACCGAACCCACCGAACTCGAACCCCCTCCAAGCCCCGTGACGGTCCCGGAGAAAGACTTCCGCACGGCATACTTGACGATCGTATAGCTGGCCGGTGCGGTTGCGCTGACGGTGGCCAAAGCCGTGGTGTCGGCTGTGGCGACGTTAGAAGTCACCGCACCGTATCTCGACACTCGTGCTGTCGTCCCCGACAGCACCGCTTCGATGATGTAGCACACGTTCCCGATCACGACTGCATTACCGGGGACGAACGGTTCCTGCTCCTCCCCCGGCGAGCCGAAGGCAAGCCCTCCTGCACCCGTCATCGTGCCATTGCTGGCGATCGCCAAGGTCTTCGATCTTTCCGTGTCCCCCGGCTGTGGCTGTGCCAGTTGCGCACCACCTTTCTGTTGTTGGAACCGAAACGAGAGTACCCCGCCAGTTCGGTGAGCACGCTTGAGGATCTCCCAGTACTCGAAGCCCTCCGCAAGTTGGATCGTCGCAGAACAATCACCGGCCCCGGGGAGAGAAACGGAGGTCGTGGTCTCCCCATCCAAGGTGGTTTCTTCGGTTGTCTCTGCTGTCGACTCCGGGAAGTCGACGGCCGTGACGAGAGGGATGCGGGTGTAATTACCCGTGCTCCCCGGGATGGCAACGGTCAGCTCCCCGACGTCACCTGGTCTGTTGATCGGCATGGCTTATCTCCTCGTTGCCTGAAATAGTTGTTGCGACACGCTAGTCACGGCCGCATCAAAGAATTCGCGTTGGGATGCATCGTAAGCTCGATGCAGAAATGGATTGTTCGCATTGGTGTAGAGGAAGCGCCCGTAAAAAGCCACCCCCTCCGCAGCGGTGAGCGTGAAGTTGCGCTCATCGCTTTTCTTGCGCCCCAGCTTTAGCTTGATCGACCGCCGGAGGCGCCCCGTGCGGTCGGTGAAGGCAAAGTTTTTCTGGCGTGCCTTATCCCGGACCTTGCGTGCACCGATACCCAAGGCCTTCGTCATGATGGTCCCGGCGACAGTCCTATCCAGTTGGCTCAAGGTCTTGAGGGTCTCCTTGAGCCCATTCACCCGAATCACGCTCTGTGCCATTCAGGCCCCCGTGGCCACTAGATTGAACGTCCTGCGATTAGTCTTGGTAATGTAGCCCTCTTCACGCCATCGTACAAACCATCCCTCCGACTCCAAGCGACGTGCGGTTTTCGCCGCCACTTCAAGGGCTGTCCTGCGCCCCCTGGCGAAGACGGTGACCTCGAAATCCCATCCATCAGGATGGCTAATCCCGTCTACCGTGCGATCCCCCCCTCCGGCCATCAAGCGATAGATCAGGCCTACCTGCGGAGGTCTTTGCTCAAGTCGCCGCGGCATAAACCCTGCCCATACCTCCGTATCGTATTCACGCGCCAGCACTCCCAATGCATCAGCCAGCGCCGCATCCAGTTGCGTGACCGTCATCGCCCATTGTGCCTCTGGATGACAGCCTCCACATGCACGACCCGTTGTGCGACCTCGTGCAGCCCCTGGAGGAACTCTACGTGGTGCTCATCCAGCTTGGTATGCAACTTGACCAACTCGTCCCGCCATGCTTGATCTCTCCGGTCCAGCTTCTCCTGCAGCTTATCGATGCGGGCATGGATAAGGTGCTTCGCCCGCACGCCCGCAAGATAGACGTGGACGAAGAGGAGGCTGGCCATCCCCGTGATCCACTTGAGAAGTTCCGGCATCTCCATGTCATGCCCCCTGCACCCGCACCGTACGGGTTGCCCGCCCGTTGCCGGAAGTCACACCGATCTTGATGTGATCGCTGGTCACCTTGAGCACCTGGCGTGCACGAGGATCGTTCCAGACGACGGTAACATCACCCGCCGATAGGTCCGTGGGCATGTTGGGGATGGTGTAGAAATCGTCGCTGTCGTCGGAGACGTTCACCTCCAACTCCTGCCCCCGGTGGTGGACCCGTAGATCGTTGAAGCCCACGTCCCAGCCCCAGTTATCGCGGTGGTAAGGTTCCCGGAGGGAGAGGTGGGCATCGGCTTCGTCAAGGCGACCCATGTTCCATGTCAGGTAGGCCTGGGCCAGCGCCTTGTGGGCGGCGGGCGGTTCCAGTGTGTCGGTGGCGGTTAGTTCATCGACCATGATGCGGGCGGCCTCCCGGAGGTGGCGCCCGGTGTCGCGGGCTTCGTCGTGTGACGGATATTTCGTCTCCGTCACCATCCCAGTCTCGATCATGTACGGGTGACGCTCCTTCCAAGGATCCTGCATCAGCCACGTGCGTTGGTCGTTGTCACCGGGATCGGGTGACGCCAATCGCAAACGCTCGTAGAGGTGGCACACCGCCGCGAAATAGGCACGGTCGGCGGTGTTGCCCTCGCGGGCGCCCTCCGGGAGACGCCGCATGGCCAGTGCCAGTTGCACGCCCCGGTTGTGAAGCCGAAGGAGGTCTAGTCGGTGTTGCCCGTACTCCCGCCGGAGTGTCGGGCCCACTTGGTCGGGTGCCAGAAAGAACAGCTCGGTTTCTGTCGGTTGCCGCTCAATCCTTAACCGACGCCGGGCGTAGTACGCTACCGCCGAACACATCGAACTGAAGTCGCGAAACATATGCTCGGCATAGTTGGCCGAATATTGTCGCGGTAGCTTCCATTGCTCGTTATACGACGCCACTGATCCACTCCCCCGCCGGAATACTCACGGTGTCCACCGACGAGCTGGAATGCTCGTCTTTCAGCTCCAATGATTGCGATACGGTCCTGGTATTGACCGGCTCAATCGATTCCCCGTTGCGGGGATCGGCGAACACCACGCCATCAAGCCCATTGCCAAAGTTGTTGGCCGCGACAGCACGCAGGAACGCCTCATCAGTGACGCCCGGCCCATTCGGGATGGCGGCCCAGTACGTCTTCATCGTGACCGTCTGCCCCGCGGGGTTCAGCGATCCCACGAACTCCCTCTTGGAAATCCGATAGAACGCCCGGTAGTATTTATCGATCCCCGCGTGCAGCCGGGATTGATCCCGCCACACCAGATTCATCCGCCCGCGCTCCCGGATACGCTCCAGGTAGTCTCGTAGTGCCACCATCCCCGCCTCGCACAGCGGAACCAGGTCGCTCACGGCTTTCCGTCGCACCACGGCCCCCGACTTGACGTGCCAGTCTGGATGATGCGCACCCGCCGGAGGGAGAATGGTGTTCGTGTAAACCGCATCCGCCCACTGGCTCGCCGTCTTGGCGTCAGCCTTCTTTGCGGCGATAAGCGTGGTTGCTTCTGCCTCCGCATCGACCAAGTGCAGAATCGTTCCGTCAGCCTTGTGAATCGTTCCTGCCATCAGTATTCAGCCATGATTGCGAGTCGGTGTGCGCTCGTTGCGTTGTGCCCTTGATGCCCGAACACGTGAACAGCGGTGATGTGGGATGTGTTGGTCGCGGTGCCAACGAAATTGACGAAGCAACCCCCTTCATCCACGGAGTTGTAGCGTGGGGTTGCCGAGTTGCTCCCGGAGATGTGACAGTTCCCGTTCCGGCTCCAAGTCATCCAGAACGTCCTGCCATTCGTGCGGGTTGTGGGGGAGGAGGGAACCACACCCACAACCAGCGAAGCCGGGATGCGACATACCTGCACATCGCTTTCCATGTCGGTGGTAATCTCGAAGATCAAGGCGTGAAGCGTAGTGAAGTCGATGTGCGTGTGGCTTCCGGGGATAAGGCCCAGTGTGTTGCTAGCCGTGCCGCCTGCAGTGTTTGGGAGCGTCACGGTAGCCAGCGGCGCCCGCCCGGAAAGATCGAACGTCAGCCACGCCCCGGTGTCCTGCAGTACCCGCGCCTCCAACGCGATGGTCGGGCGCGAACGCCACCACTGGAACGGACCGGCCAGCGAATTGGCGCCGTAGTACTCGATCCTCGCGCTCGATTGGGTGATCACCTGCCAGTCGGAGAAAGACCATGTGCCATCGGCGCCGCGGGTAGCCGTCGCATAAGCGTTCCAGATCGGGTCGGAGCCGTTCGGGATCGTGAAGCCATAAGCCGGGGATGCCGCAATCGTCACATCGCCATTTGCCGAGATCGTGACCGACGGGTCCTCCGGCTTTGCCGCCGAACGAATAATCAGCGACAACTGGACGATGCCCGGCGCTGGCCTCGACACGCCCGGAGACTGCCCCATGGCGCCCCGTGGCTGATAGAGGCTGTCGGCGCCCTCCTTGCTGATCACCGTCCCGCGCCGCCGGATCGTGAGCGTCGTGCCAAGGGTGTCCGCATCAGGGAGGTCCGGCGCCACTACCAACAACGCCCGGCTGCCGGACAGTGCGGAGCCGGAAGCACGGTAGGGGAGGCCGTTAAGCGTGACCTCCTCGTTGGACCAATTCAGGATCGCGGTGCGCTCGGGGGTGTCCGTGGCGGGGAAGCCCAGATCAAGCCGGTCGTTCGCGCGCCTCCGGTATTGATCGCTTCCCACGGTTCCGGTTTCCGTGACCCTCCGTGAGCGCTCCAGGTACGGCGGCCCCCAGATCCCGCCCACGTCGCCGTCGGAAGGCCTCGCACGCATCCACAGCGCCCACGTCTTGGTTTTTCCCCGTTCGCGCCTACGCCATACCCCGTTCCCTGCGGGATCGAAATACTCCAACCGCTGGCGGGTGTCTGCGCTTGGGCTCGACACAATCAGCATGTTGTCGCCTAGCCCCGTGGGGAGGCTGGAGGTAATGTCGCTCGCGCGGACCAGGACCGTCTGCCCGGTCAAGCGGTCCAGTGCGGAGGCTCGAACGTGCGGCCCCGGCTGTGTGCGGGCCGAACCAATGTGCCAGTCGGTGGCGTTCGGAGACCACGCCCAGTTGATCCCGTTAACCGCAATGCGATAGTCACCGTTCCGGGCAACTAGCCCGGTGGCAAAGCCGATCAGCGGAACGTTGGTGGTTGAGGAATCGAAGTAGGCAACCGCTTGGTCTGCGATCGTACTGAAGTCGGAGATCGCTGTCTTGGCTTGATTGACGTCCACGCCCCATGCCGCCAGCACCTCCCGCTTACCTCTGTGCCACACGGTGCCATCCCGGTCAGCGATAGCCACCTGCCGGTCAGCCGTCGTGACGACCACACCGTCTTCGTTGGATGGGCGCCCGGTCGCGTTGGCGGGATAGCGCTGGAGTCGATCAGCGAACGCATGGTCCAGGTTGTCGGTGCTGGGGATGTCACCGGTCGCCTCCGTCGTGATCCCCAGGTTGATCCGCGCCGCATAAGGCTCGATCGCACCCGTCCCGCCCTGCCCGACCGGAAGCACATCCCACTCCGTCTGCTCCCAGGTACTCCGGGAATAGGTGTCGTTGCGCTGGCGGATCTGCGGATCGTCGACCGCATCGTAGTAGAGGATCCACTGCCGTCTGCGACCGCCGCTGTTCGTCGCCGTATCGCCACCAGCGAAGATGGCGTTGCCGGTCGTCGTCCCCGGAGGGAGGTCGTTCGGGGAAGAGGCGGGGATAAGGAACCGAATTCCCGGCCGCAGTTCGCTCACGCCCGTCCCCAGAATCTCCGGCGGCGGATGCGCACCATGACCAGATCGGCTCCATGTCGTTGCCGCGAGCGCACGCCAGAAATAGCTCGATCCCCGAACCACGACGTGAAAGCCGTTGATCGTCAGGACAATCCCGTTCGTGATTTGCGTTGGGCGCCCCGTGGTCGTGGACCGCACTCGCTGGGCATTCGTGATTGCTGTCGTGCCAATCGCTGTGGCATCCGGGAGGTTGGCGTCACGCGCCGCCTGCCAGTCTGCCCAGCCGGGCGTCAGCACCCGCTCCCAGCGTTGATTCACGGCGGGTAGATAGACGATCTGGTAGGCTGGGCTAGTCTCCGTGACGAACCCGTAGCCCTCCGTCACCTGCATGCCCGGGATGTTGGTGGCTGTGCTCGGGAACCAGAACTGTTGGCCCGGCTGAACCCAATCCAGGTGGCCGACTTGGAGGGCGTCGCCGTGACTCGCCAACGCCCGGGCCGCCGCCTCACGGGCCTCGATATCCACGTTGTGTGTCTGTGCGGAGATCGCATAGAACTCGACCAACCCGCCAGCACTGCGATAGCCGGTTCGGCTGATCGTGACCGCATTGTTCTCGATCTTCGCACTGAAGCCGATGTTGTTCGTGGCATCGAAGTTGGTCGCGCCGGGATTGTTGGAATCGACGCCATAGAACTGCGATGTTGGCGACATGTCCGCGCGAATCAATGGCACCGGATAGACGATGGTCCGCGCGTTGCCACCGGATCCCAACGTGGCCGTCAGCTTGACGATGAACAGATTCTCGATGTCCAACACCGGGAATGTGCCATCGCTCGCCGCCGGAACCAGCCGCACCGACAACGCCCCGGAACCGGTTCCGTCAGGCGCTGTAGCCGTCAGGGCCAGCCCGTCCACGGCCACAGCCAGCGCCTGCACGGAATCCAGAGATGTGGCAAGGTTCCGCGCGAAAGCGGAGCCATCGACCGCAATGTCGGAGGCGTCAGCAACCTTCCCGTTCAGGAGGGCTGATTTCAGTTTCCCCAGAATGTCCGGCATCAGGCCCCCAACGTCAGTCGGTAGTTGATCAAGGCGCCCGCTCGGAGGGCGCCCGAATGATAGCTGATCACCGATTCCCCGGAGATCTGCGTCGACCAAACAATACGGGTGAACGAACCTTTCTCATCGTCTCCGACAGCCTGGTTGATGAGGCTCACGATGTCATGGTCCGCCGGCACAATCAACACCCACCGTTGGCCGTTGGAGGCCGCCGGCCCAAGCGTCACAATGTGGCCGCCCACTGGCGCCTGCTCTGCGGTCAGGCTCGACACCACGGCGGCAATCTCTGTTTCGGTGTCCACCGTCCCGGCGACCAGCCCGTGCCAGATATTCTCCTGCTGGGGTGTGGGCGTCGTCCCTCCGGTCACGACCAAGTCATCCACGGCTTGGGCCAGCTTCTGGAGGGTATTGACGCTCGAAGACAGGTTGCCATCGAAAGTGGAGGTGGCCAAGGTGATCTGGCTTGCCTCCGGAACATGGTGATCGAAATAGAGGGAGATTGACCCGCTCGACGGGAGATTCCAGCTAGACGGGTTCATCGTGTCGGCTCCGAACGTCACGTCCAGATATCCCGTCCTGCGGAGAGAAAAGGTCACGTTCACGCGCGTGTCGTCGATCCAGATGCGGGCCAAGTCATCCAGTGTCGCATCAAGCCGATAGAGGAACTCCACATCGGAGATCCCCAGTCGGAAGCTCCGGGCGCCCCGCCGCGCCCACTGCCCATTACTGGGCACCGTTTCGGAGGTGAAGGTGAACGTCCCAATCTCTGCAGCCTCTAACCCACTCCCACCGCTAGTCGTTAGCGCATCGATGGCTGTCGACAGCTTGGCCAACGTGTCACGCCCCGACTGCACCCCGCCACGGATCGTCGTGAGTGCTCCCGTGACAGCCGCAGACACCTCCGAATCTCGTGCGATACCGACCGGAATCTTGGCATCAGGGAGATGCGTGGTATCGCCAGCACGCGCCCACTGCTGAATCGCCGCCGTGACCTCCGAATCCCGGGCAATCCCTGCGGGGATCTTGTTGTCGGGGATCGTGGGCAACTTCGCGACCGGGATGGTGGCTGTGTTCCCCGCCTTGGCCCAATCTAGGATGGCCGCCGCGATAGCTGTGGTGACCTCCGAATCACGCGCGATAGCGGCGGGGATGTTCGCCTCCGGAATCGTGGGGAGCTTGGCCGCCGGGATCGTCGCTGTGTTGGCCGCCTCTGCCCAATCTGCGATCAGGGCATTGACTTCATTGGCCGTCAGCCCTCCTCCGGTCCCGTGACCGGTGATGGCCGCCGCGATGGCTGCCTGCACTTCCGAATCTCGTGCGATAGAGGATGGTACCTTGGTCTCCGGGATGGGGTCGGCATTGCCCGTCGCCGCCCAACCGGCGATCCCCGCCGCAATGGCTGCGGTGACCTCCGCATCCCGCGCAATCCCATCAGGGAGCTTTCCATCAGGAATCTTGGTGTCGTTGTCCCTGGCCCATGCATGCACTGCAGCCGTGATCGCCGCGTTGGCTTGCGTGAGCGTGATCCCACCCCCAGAACCCGCAACGGTGATCCATCTGCCCCCCTCCGTATGGAACCAAAGGGCGTTGTCCTCAAGATGGAGATAGAACTGGGGATGACCCGGGTCTCCGGAGGGATTGGCCAAACCGGAAGTAATCAGTTGTCCGAACCAGATACTGGAGGGAACGCTAGACCATCGATGCCCCAACGCGGTTGCGATCGCACCCACGATCTCGAACTCCGCAAGCGTCGTCGGTCGCTCGTCAACCGGGACCGGGATATTGATCCCGCTGGGTGCGGTCATGCTGCCCCCTCCAGCTCGACATACATGCGCCGCCCATCAATGTAGACCAGCGCCCCATCGCAGAACGCGAAGGCATAACGGGCCAGTCCCGTCGCCTGCGGTACCTCCTGCGTATGCACCACGGTCCTTTGTCGGATATCGGCTTGGACGCCCGTGATCTCCCAATGGCGTCCCTGCCATACGATGACGTCCCCCGGCTTTACGGGTCGCGTGCGCATCGAAAACGCCTGCTGGGGGAGAGATACCTCCACTTGATCGACTTCCGTCGACCTTGCACTGCCCCGCAACGGGACCACGACGACCGGTTCCGCACGGACCCCACCCTCTTCCAGTTGCACCAGGAGGATCATGGGATCAATCCATTCGCATTCCACTTGCGGATTAGCTGTCGCACCATGGGATTAGGTTTCGCATCTTGCCCGACCAAATGTGCTCCCCGGAGATCCCACAGAGTCTGGACCTGTTGCTTGACGGCCACGCTAATCTCCCGTGGTAGCGACCCCGTGGTACCGGAGGTATACCGGACAGCGAGATACCCCTCCAATCGCGCGAAGGATTCTCCGAACTGCACCTTGCATACTTTCTCCTCTCCCACGGCATCCAGGATCACCTGCGGCACCCGCCAGTGCCACGAATCGATCGAATAATAGAAGTCCTGCGTTGTCGGGACTACCTCGACAGCCCCGGAGGGAGTACCATAAGCTGCATTCATCACTTGAGGGGTCCCACTTGCTGGTCCCCCAGGTAGCCGGAGCCTCCATTCCTCCAGAGATCCCGGCAACGCCTCATCCTGCGCAGCCGCCAGGATGTGTGGTGTGAAACATGTGTTGGTGAGCGACGCCGGACCCTGTATTAGGTCCGACGCCGCCCCAACCAACTCGGTCAGCAAGTCTGCCGATACGGCATCTCCCACGCCCAAGTACTCCCGCACCGAATCCAGCGATACGGGAAGCGCCCCAGACTGTTCAATGACCGCACCGATCATCGCTTACGCGGTGACCGTCAGCAACCGGAACGTCGCATCATGGAGGCGGGCCCAACCATAATAGGCGTTCATTCGGAGGGCTGTGTTGAAGTTGGCAAAGCCCACGTGCTCCGAACGCGCCATCATAAAGCCGGAACCAATCCTGGTGGCGAACCCATCCCGCCAACTGCCGAAGCAAGTGAACAGGGCATTATCTGCAGTCCCGCCGAACCCCGTAGGATTGATATCCAGAGGGAAGCCCAGAAGTGTTTCCGGGATACCGGGGGCAATCTGATAAGGCGCCCAAATTGGCCTCTCGTCGCCATCCTTTAGCTGCCGGAGGACAAGCCGTCCCGCCTGCGATACCTGCCAACGACAGGAATCCAGATAGACATCATTGATCGATTCGACTACACCAGAGAGATCGTCGTAATCGACGACATTAGAAGCCGATGTGGCTGTTCTGCGCCCCGCCGGCAAGCCGGCCGGAGTACCAGCAGCCGCATTCGTGAAGAACGCGCTGGCGGCTTGATTAAGGCCTCGGGCGAACCGACTCGCGAAGACCTGCGTCAACCATGAATCGATGTTGAACTGGCTCGCCCGGAACAACCTCTCCGTCACGTGGATCATGGAGGCATAGTTATCCACGGGGAGCGTGACGTTCCGCAAATTCGGATCGATGGGCGTCACCGCAGTGTTCTCACCGACGACCCTGGCATGCGTGCTGGATGCCCCCGTGCGAGTCGCATCAGTGTCGACCGGCACCGTTAAGCCAGCCAAATCAGGTGTGCGGAACTCCTGGGTGTAACCCGGTCGCAAGAATGGTCCGTACCGGATCATCTCCATCTGCATTTGGTTCGAGATCCGGGTTGGGATCAGAACAGCGCCCGTGGTAGTCGTTGCGACACGGGTCTCAAGACCATTCGCATCGAACATCTTGACCGGACCCTCCGAATCAGGACCCTCCCGGGCGGCCAGCATGGCTTTCTGATCACCGGAGAGCTCCTGCCCCCGGATATACCGGTAGAAAGCGTCTTCGGAGGGAGTGTTGGCCTTCATCAGCACCCGATCCGCACGGCTAAACTGCGCCTCGCCCTGCGACTCCAGCTCCACCCCGAACAACTCTTCCCGCTCGGCAATCGCCATCGGATCGGTCAGCAAATGACCCGCCCGCACCCGATACCGTCCCTCACCGACGTTGCGTCCCCGGGGAACCCTTGTCGGCTTGGTGAAGTCCTCGATATCCCTCTCCTGCCGGGATGTGTCCTCCTCCATCTCCTTGCGCGACTTATGGGCGCGTGCCCATCGGTCCGCTTCCTCCAGATAGCGGTCAGATTGCTCCAACAGCTCCTTGGCACGGATCGGATCGGATTCGTTGTGGTGCTCGACCAGCAACGCCTCCGAACGCTTCACGGCATCGTCATGACGACCGGCCAGGTCCTTGAGGGTGTGGCCGGCGGCTTCCTTGGTCGTATCGGGCATGTTTATCTCCTTGTTAGATTGAGCCCACGAACCTTCGCCCCCGCCAGCCGCCGCCAATGCGATGCTGGATTGGGCCTATCTACCGGGACTTCCTGCCCCGGCCTACTACCATCCTCGTAACGTAATCCTACGCTCGAAGATTTGTATGCTGGGAAGCTAACCAAAGATAGTTCCATTAGCTCTCCCGCCTTGGTGATAATGCGCCGCCCTCGCTCTCCCTCCTTGCGTGGACGCGTGTACTTCTCTTCGGTCCCCCGCCACATGAACCCCACCGACACCCCATCCAAGTCGCCTCGTTCGATTTTTACCTGTAGGTCTCGTGAGGTACTGTCGCGGGTATCCAATGTGGCGCGGAACCGTAGACCCGTATCATCTTCGGCCAAAGATAGCGTATCTGCGCTCGATCGTGCGACCGGCAAACCCCCATGGTTAGTCAGGAGGCGCACGTCCCGCCTCCGATCCGCTGGGAACGCCCCCCGTTCGAACGATTCGATCACGGATCCATTATCATAGCGATCATCCCACTGGAGCGCATAGCCCTCAATGGCTACCTCACTCCCCGCACCTTCCCGGGTCTCAATGGTCTCCAGAGGGATAGCGATCCTAACCGTCCTGCTCTTCATCCTCATCCTCTTCCTCTTCGGTTTCGGGTTGGGGCTCGGGTTGGGCCGCCTCATCAGTCTCCTGCGATAACTGGTCCAGCGACATCATCGCGCCCTGGAGGAACTGTTCGTCGGAACCCTCCGTGGGTCCCTCCGGCAGCCCCAAGTCGCGACGCGCCTCATCAGGTGTGAACACCCCTGTGGTAACCAGCGCACGGAGAGCCTCCGCGCGTGATTTGAAATCGCCGCGAAGCAAGCCCGTCATATCGAACTCTACGAATCTCTGTCCGAACCGACCGAATAAGGCAACCGTCAGCTCCTGCTCGACCTGCTCTGCCCAGCGCCGGAGAGTGTGTTTGGCGAGCGACATGTCGGCTTGTGCGGTATTGCTATAGGTCCCGTAACGGAGATCTTGAAGAAAGGAGGGAGGGATGCTGAAGCACCGTGCGATTTCTTCGATGGCGAACTGCCTTGTCTCCAGCAACTGGGCCTTCTGGGGGTCCGTGGATACCTGCTGCAATGCGGTATCATGGGGGAGAGTCAGGTATTTTTGACCCGTCTCATTCATGCGCCGCATCGCCGCCCGGAGCTTCTCGACGATCCCCTTGCGCTCCTCCTCCGACTGGATATCAGCCTTGACCGCCATCAGGGGGAGAGCACCCTCCTCGAAGAACTGTCCGGCATATTCGGTGGCCGCCAACGCAGCCTGCACAGCCACGGAACAGGTGCGGAGAGTGGATGTCCCCAACACCCCATCCAGGTCGGGAATGAAGGTCACCTCGACCATGTCCGCACGCTCTACCTCCATCGTGCGGAATGCGTCAGGCCCATCAGGATCGTGCACTTCGTAATAGTGACGCCCCTGCACCCGCATAGGGCTCACTTGATGCGGAGACAAGACATGGAGATTGGTACCACCCCGCCCCCGTTCCACGAACGCGAATCCCTGCCCGCAGAGGAGGGCTGACTGGAACAATCGGAACCGACTCATGAAGGAGGTGTGCTCCGGGCTCCATGACTCCGCAAGCATGCGGGAGACACGGCTAGTCGTATCCTCCTCCCCCTTGTTGTAGCGGCTGCCCCGGTAGACCCGCACCGGTAGCGCAGCCATTTCTCCGGCCAGGAGATTCACGGCACATGCGACCGCCGGAATCTGCATGGGCCAAGCAAAGTCCCCCGGAGGACGCCAGAGGGCTTCTCCCACCGGTCGGTATTCGCCCCCAGTAGAGGTACTACGGGTCCCGAACAGGTTGGCTATCACAACAGGAATGGATTGTCGTCGCCGGTCCATATCGTCCTTTCCGGGGGCTGCGGGGTCTCAAGCTCCGACAGCCCGCAAGCCATCACGAGGGCCACGATCCCGTCATCAGTCCCACGGGCACGAGTCCCCCTGCGCCGCTTGCTGATCCGATAGCCCTTGCGATTGCCTTCGAGCTCACAGTTCACAAGATTCCATCGTAACACCGGGCTTTCCTCCACGTCAATACAGCCCTCCAAGATCAGGCTGCGGAACGCGTCAATGCTGTCATGCATGCGGAGGGGTAGCTTGCCCTTGGGTGCCATTTGGTAGCCTTGGGGATGCATGTAGACGACGTGACCGGATCCCTTATCCCCCTCTGCGATCAGTGTCAGCCCCTCCAGTGCCGCTGCCCGGAAAAACTGATCGCGGGAGAATATGTCCATGCAGATTGTGGCGTCAGGGTGCACCTCCAGTGTCTCTCTCAATGCGATAGCCACTGCACCGTAGTCCAGAGTCGACCCCGGGGTTGTTTCGATCCAGCCCTCCTCCGACCAATAGACTAGGTGACCACTTGATTCCTTGTCCCTCTCCGGGAGACGTCCCGCACCGGTCCATTGCCGGACCCGCCCCCATACTTGGTCTCCCCTCCGATAGACTACGGCCATTGCCGTGAGATCGTTCCGGCTGCCCAGATCTATTCCGATATAGACGTGCGCGTCCTCCGGGGGATCGATGCGCTCCACGACTCGCTTCTCGTAGTCCTGCATGGATACGATGGACCCGACAGCCCCCCGCCACAAGCCGAAGTTCAAGCGCAAGATGTCGTGACGCTGCCCCTCCGTCCCATCCTGCCCCTTGGCGATCTGGCCGCGGAGGTAATCGCGCCTCATGGTGTGCCCCAGGGACGGATTGGCCATCTCCCACGTCCCCACTGGAGGGAACCACTCCCGCCTCTTCCGGGGGATGTTGCGGTCCCGGATCTCCGCCACGAAAGCGAACATGGTATCGTTCCCCTTGCCAGTGACGGCCAACTCGGCTTGCTGGCGCGCCTCCCAAGCCGGTCCATCCCGGTATGCACCAGCATTGGTCAGAAGCATCGTGAGGGGCTGTGGGCGCCCCCTGAATCCCGACTCCAGCAAGTCGAACTGTTCCGTCGACTCCCATTCTGACAGCTCCTCCCCTTGCAGAAACGAGACATCCATTCCCCCCTTCCCTTTGCCCCCGGGACGGGATCCGACAGCCACCAGACGCCCTCCGGTGAGCCCACAATAGAACTCGTCAGGGGCTGCTCCTCCCCTGAACTCCCCGGCAATCTCTTCACAGAACTGGGTCCCCAGAATCATCTGCTGGATGATCCCTATTCCGACTCGTTTGGCTTGGTCCTGCGTGGTGCCGGTCACGAACCCCTGCGGAGTCGGTTCCGGGACCCACGAATCGGGATCATCAGTGGCTTGACGCCCATCAGCGACCATCATGTAGGCTGCGATCGCTCCCGCGAGACTGGATTTCCCGGAACCCCGCCCCGTCATCAGGAGGCACCGCCTGTAGCGGCGGGTGTTTGGCAACCGGTTGTACCGGTCCCGTCGGCCCCCATCCATCACCCACCCGAAGATTGAGTAGACTACGAACCGCTGCCACGGTAGGAGAACGAATGGGACCATGCCCCCCACTCCCCCTGGAGTTCGGTCCTGTACCCGTAACTGGGCGATGATCGCCTCTACCCGCTCCCCGAATGCGGGTTCCCACACCCACGGGGCCTTACCTGCCCGACTCTCATCCAGATCATGGAGGTGGCGCCTGCATTGGGCCACCACGAGATCGGAGGCTACCTGCTTGCGCCCTCCCCTCCGATTATCTGCCCACCGAATGACCGCACGCGCATAGGAGGTCGCCGGATCAAGCCTTGCCACGGGTGACGCCCCGCGTGATATCGATCCCCCTGGGGGTCTCAAGCACCGCTTGCCCCATGATCCGCTTGCGTGCCTCCGGCGTGAACCCTCCGGCGGCGAACAGCTTCTGCGCCTGCACCCGTTCGGTGCAGTAGGCCTTGTACCATGGAGCTTCGGAGGGCTTCCCCGTCTGCGCATCCTCGATGATGATTCCCTGCTCCCCGCACATCGCATCCAACTGGGCCAGCCGGGCAAGCGTCTTGGTGAAGAGATCCAGATAAGCCTCATCGGTGACGCTCAATAACCCGGCTTCTCCTCCGACTTGGGTCACGCGATCCCACCATGCACGGGCGTCGGTCGTATCCCACTCCGGTGGGGTCGTGGGGATCGCCGCCAGAGGCTTGCTCGTGGCTCGGCCCACCCCCTCCCGCCCGGTCGGCGCCCCGATTGGTCGCCCGGCCGCCGCGAGATCAATCGGTCGTCCCTGGAGATCAACATCGGGTGCCTTGCCAGTCGCAACCCGTTGCTGCCGGGCCGTGATCTCACGGTGACACCGGAGACACAATGCAAGGATGTTCGCGGGCTCATCGGTCCCTCCGTCAGCAACCCGAATGATGTGATGTCGCTCCACGCTGGGTCGTTGGTTGCAGCCCTCGCACACCGGTCGTAACGCGAACAGCCTGCGCCTAGCACGTTGCAATCTCCTACCCGTCAGCCTGCGCATCTTCGATCACCACCTGCGGACGCCCTTGCAACACCCATTTCGCATGGACCGCAGCTTCCCCGGCTGTCTCGAATCTAGTCGCACGAGTTGCGAACGCCCGGATCTTGGCCTCATGCATGATGCACCAACTCCATTTGCCGGACATTCTACCCCTACGCACGCGCACATCAATCTCGCCGGAACATGCCTCTAGTTCCTCGTCCTGCTGATTGATGACCGTGAGGCGCATCTCCGACAGCTCTTCCAGGCGGGTGATCTTAATGCGTGCTCCATTGAGTCGTGATGCCTGCTCTGCCACTACCTCCCTAGACGCCTTGAGGTGTGCCTCCAACTGTTTCGTCCTGGTATCATGCTCCTTGATCTCCAAGGCGACCTTGGTAGCGTTCTTGAGCAACTCTGCATGCCTATGCTTCAGCTTGCTATGGCCATGAGCGCTCCATACAAATAGCACCGACGCAATCACACCATAAAGGATCCACACCGTCAGCGCCCACTCCATAATCGACATCATCAAACCTCCTTTCTCCGTTTCATCCCGGCCCATCTGGGCGACCGGTATAACCCATGGTGTTGTCCCCGGTGAATGTGCTGATAGTGGACGTGGACGTAGTCCGTCGCCTCCCAGCCATCAGGGCATTGGTATTCCGTGAGCATCGCCTTTCTTGATCGCAACACGTTCAGAAGCGCCTCGTTGTTGATCCCGCCCGTGGCATAACTGCCATTGCTCGTCCCCGCGTATGGCGGATCCGCATAGATCACCCAATCGTCGGGCGCCAGTACAACCGCCTCCCGCCAATCCAGATTCGTCAGCCGCACGCCCTTGAGGTTCTTGGAAACCCACATGAGGCGCCGCTTGTACGCGCCCCAGCTTTGCTGTGACCTGCTTTTAGCGTGCGCACGGCCACCAAGCCGCCCAGCGAAAGTGAAACAGCACGCCCACGCCAAGTGTTCCGGCAACCATTTCTCACGGGGAGACCAACGGAAGCTTTCCCACAGCTCAGCGACCCCGGCTTGGTCGGTGGGCAGCGTCTCCATGCGCTACAGCAAGCTCGCCGCATTGTCGCGAATCTCGATCGCCAGCCGGTAGAGGCCATGGTCTAGATCATTCCACCACCGCTCACCGGCGCTCGAATGCAAGGTGAACCGCCCATTGCCACCGAATAGCTCCAGTGTCGGTGTCCGGGCGCCAACCTCGTCCAGAATCGCCGCGGTGAACCTGACCGCCTTACTACCTTTCCAGTTTCCCACGATGGCGCCGGGCGTGACGACCGGGTACGCCAAGAGGTCGATATTCATCGCTTGGCCACCAACTTTTCGATCCCGCGGGCAACCGCATAGGTTCCAAGTGAGAATCCCGCTCGCTTCCACCATTCTCCTTTGTGGGCGGCGACCAAGCCCTCCAATTGCTCGATCTGCACCTGCTGCGCGGCGACCAACCCCTCCAGTTCGGAGGCGAAATCAAGCGCCCGGTAGACTGCCGAATCGGCCAACGAAAGCTTCAGCCGGAGACCTTCTGCGACCCGCTCGTGCTCCTTCCGCTCGACAGCCACCGCCACCTCCAACATCATGCGCAGTCGGTCATTCTCAACCTTGGCGACCAAGCTATCCAAATGTTTCTGGGCCGCCTCCGATATTGGTTCCGGTGTGGGAGTATCCTCGTAACGCACCAACACCTCTTCAGCGCGGGACTCATAGACTTGCACCGTGTCCCACTGGATCTGCACCTCTTTCTCTGCCGCCTGCACAAGCACCTCCTGCCTAATCACCGCTTCACTCGGGCCGCCTGCCCTTGCCCGGAACACGCCATACATCCCGCCAGCACCAACCGCTATCCCGACAGCACACCAGAACACCGCCCAGCCCGGCTTCATTCATCCCCCAGTTTGTGCCACGCTTTGTCCAGTCGATCCGACGCCTCGGCAACCAGCCGCCGAGACTCAAAGACGTTCAGCGCGTCGTCACGCAAAACCGCCAGCGCCGCCACTACCCGCTCCAGGGCGTCGAACATCAGCTCCACAGCCGCATAATCCCGCTTGCGCACCATCACACCATCCCGGCAGCCTTCAAGACTTGGGAGCGTGTGAAGACGGGATAGTGTTTTCCGTCAGGCGGCCCGTGGGGATCGATCTTCCGGCCCCTGGGCCATGCCTCCGCACTGTGCGTCGTCACCCGTTGTGTCTGCCCTTTCTCCCAGCCCTCACGCGCGTACAGCATGCGGATCAGCTTGCCCATGCTCTCTACCTGCTCGGACGTCGCCGCATCGTCAGGGCCACAAGCCGCGCAGAGACCAAAGAACGCACTATTCGCATCATTGTAGTTCCGCCCGGCGGCCACAATGCGCTTGGAGGGCTTGCATTCCCCCGCGTGCCACGCCCTGCGGTCGAGATCGACCAACCGCACCCAATCCCCGTTATCGAAGACCAGGATGTGGTAGGAGGCCTTCCATCGCGGGTCGGTGGCCCACGACAGCGCCCCGGCATCGGTGCGGGAACCGAAGTAGTGGAGCATCACTCCGATTCGCGGTTCCCGTTGGGCATTGCTATTCCGGGAATCAATGGGCGTCAGCTCTTTCATATCCCCGTCACCGTCCGCACCTTGCCCCGACACTCCTTGAGGTGCACAGCGCTGGATGTCAGGTCGCCGTGCGTATCCCGGGCCGTGGTCACAACATTCTCATGGAACGCCTGCTCCTCCGGCTTCGGAGGCTTCCCCAACTTGTTCCAGATCCTGTCCCAGCTCATTCTCCCTCCATCGGCATAGTCACCTGCTCCGAACGGCTGAATGTCCGATAGCCGCCGCCCTCGTTCTCGTCACCCGCCAACCCGCCCGCCGCAGAGGTCAACGCGGGCGCCACTAGCTTTGCTTTCGCCAACGACAGCACACTGATAGCCGCCAACAGCATCACGCACAGCGCGAACGTCAGCACCACGCCTAGCACCACGGCCCCCGCCACACTCCCTCCTGCGAACGCCATCAGCAACAGCACCGCCGCGATAGCCAGCACTGCCAAGAGGAACGCCGCAAGGAACAGCAACCAGCCCGGGTTGAAGTCGCCATCGCTCTCGTAGAGCAACGGTGACTTACCGACGTTGTTCGGATTCGGCATCCCGCACCGCCTTCAGCACTTGGGCGACCAACACGCCCAAGAACAACCCCGCCTTGCGCGCCCACGCCTCCAGTTCCCGGTCGTCAGCCCTGGCCGCCGCGCGAATCAGCCCCTCAAGCATTCCTCCAGCACCTCCAGTTGTGCCTTCAGCACCTTGATCCCCTCCCGGATGCGGAACAACCGCTTGCGGAGGTCGTCACGCTCGCCCCGGAGTGCCTCGGTATCCCGGTTGTCGGTCAGCAACGATGCACTGGCTTGATCGTCGATCACATCTAGGTCACCGTACACCCTCTTCCTCATGGCTCAATCTCCTGCGTGCGATATTCATCGCCCTCCCGCACGGGCTGCCAACACGTCTCCGGCAGGCGCACCCACAAGCCCATGGAGCTTTTCCGCTCCAAGAAATAGCGTCGCGGGCGCCCGACAACCGCTCCCTGTTGGTGTGCAGCCGTCAGAATTTCCCGCTCGACACAATGGCCACCGGTCGGCACCAGCACCACGGGCGCTCCGTTGACGTAGATTTTCACCCTCACTTCAGCCTGCCTCCCTTCTCGTTGCCCCTCACCGCCCGATAGAAACACGCCGGGCATAGTGGTTTGCCTCGCACCCGAATCACCACCTCCGGGCGATGGCACCGGTCGCACACGGTCACCCTCATCCCAGCCACCACACCGCAACAGCCGTGGCCGCCACAACCACCGGGCCAAGGATGTCCCCGTGCGCATCCACGATCCCGGAGATGCCCTGCTGGTCCTGCACCAGCGATTTCCCCGCCTTGGCCTTGCGGATCAAGTCACCGAACTCGCGTGCGGTGTAGAACGCCAGCACGATCAGGGAAGTGGCCGCCATCCATCGGGCATCTCCGAACACACCGGCGACCAATGTGGCGCCCCACGACACCCCTGCATGACCCCACCACGTGAGAGTCTGCACCGATGCGATGCGGCGATACCAGCCATACCTCTCCAGTGCCTTCATCCTTCCGTCCTAATGCAGATGTGTCCGCACTCATCGCATTGATGAGTCGGTCGCCCCCTAATCTGCGAACGCGCCAACTCTACCGTCTCCTGCGTGGTGAAGCTGATCGTCGGCTCGTTCTGCTCTAGGAAGGCCAGGTAGGCATTGGTCTCCAACCGCTCCTTGACCTTGCCGTCCTGCACGGCATTGGAAGCCACGCGTTGCCACTCCTCCAGCCTCTCCCGGAGATCCCGCAACGCTTGCTCCAAGATGCGAATCCGTACGTCCATGCCCCGGATCGTTGCCTTATAGCCCCGCGCCTCCGCCTCCAGAGCGGTCCTGTACTTGCGGAGCACCCGCACCTCTTCTTCCAGTGTCTTCATTCTCCCTCCTCCAGTTGCTCCAAGCGTGTCTCGATATTCTCTCGCCACCGAGCCAACTCCCTGCCCCGCGCCAGCAACTTCCACGTGATACCGAACACCGCCGCCATGATGGTGGCCACCGCCGCGATTGATCCGATCTCCATGACGATCAATCTAACCCCTACAATGGCCCGCCGCCAGCACGGAAGCTGATTGATCCGGTCCCGGATAGCCCTCCGGGATCGGTCGCCGTGAACCCGATTGAGATTGATCCGCTGGCGGGCGAAGTCAATGTGAAGCGGTTCCCGGACACGCTCCCGACGCTCCAGCCACCTCCCAGGTCCCCCGTGCGATCCGGGACGATAGTCAGGGTGTCCCCATCAGAATCGCTGAACCATGGGGACATGTCAATCACGGTACTGGAGGAGGGATTGACCGCCTGCGCCACCGGTCCTCTCCATTCCGGCGCCCGATTCGCGGGTCTTGCGGTGACCTGCACCGGGACGCTGATTGATGCGCCACGCCCTCCTGCGTCCTCTGCCCACACCTCGATAGAGGCTGACCCGGCACCCGCATTCGATCCCGTGACAGTCACCACGGCGTCGTAGGACCCCGGTAATGTCCCGGAGGAGGTGGCACCCACCGACACCTCAATCAGGTTCGATCCCCCATCGCTTGCCCGGATTGTGGCCGTGGAATCGGGGTCGGTGGCCGTCACCTCGAAGGTCGTGCTTCGGTCCTCCCGGACACCCACTGCGGTGGTCGCCGTCCGTACAGTTGGTCTTGTACCGGTCACGACCTGCCCCGGAACCGTCACGGTGAACGATGTCCTATCGACGGCTGTCTGCGTCGCGTCGTTGGTGCACGTGACCAGGGCTTGCAGAGTGAACGTGGCGCTCCGACTTGTGGAGGAGGAGGCACCAGGGACCGTGATTCGGATCACGGAGTTGGGATTGGAGGGCATTCCCGTCAGCACTGCGCTGATGCCGCTACCGCCCCCGATCAGGCTCAAGGAGGGGCTTGAGGCGTTGCCGGACCGCGTGAGATTGACCGACACCTCCGTTGGGCTGCTTCCATGGGCTATTCGCTGATCTGCGATCTCCGACAGATCCACGGACAATCCGTCGCATGGATCGGTGACCGTGACCGACACCCGTTCGATGTCCGTCGCGATCCCATCGGTGGCCACCACCGTGATCTCTGCGGACCCCACCGAATCTCCGGTCACCGTGAATGGACGGGTCACCGCCCCTCCTGCAGCTGTCTCCGTACCCTCCGTAAGCGTCACACGACTGGCCCCAGCCGTCACCGCAGCCGTGATCTCGACCGCATCACCATCAGCATCGGTCGCCCGGGCATTGACTGTCACGCGTTGGGTTAGGGCGACAGTGACTGATGTGCGATCAAGGGTCAGCACGGGGGCACGGTTAGCCTGCGTAGCCGTCACGACCACGTCCTCCGAATCCGTCACGGTCCGCGAACCGCATGTGGCCGTCACCGTGATTCGGAACGTCGCCGCATCCCCATCCCCCGCGCCGGAAGCCACCGTAAAGATGACCGTCGACCCGTTGATGCGGGCCGTGAGATCACTGTCTCCCTGGACCCGCGTCACCGAATAGGCCACTGAATCCGCATTGTCGCTAACGCTCGACAAGACCACCGTTCTGGACGTCCCCGCCGAGATAGATTGGGTCGCCACCGATCCCATGTTCACGGCTAGACCTGCGCACCGATCCGTTACGGTGATATCTCCGGTTGCGTCGGCGAACTCCGAACCAGCGCGCGCCGCCAGCACGTAACCATACCGGCCAACGGCCAAGGAAGCCGGAGGACGCGCCCGCACAACACCTGCAGTACTCACCGAAATCCAACTCTCACCCGTCAGGCTCCACGTGACAGCCCCGGAGAAGTCATTAGCCACGCCCTGGGCTGTGGCATCCCCTCCTTGCGGCACGGAGAAATCGGGTGCGGTCACGCTGGGATCGGGTTCCTCCGGTGGTTCCGGTGCGGACGTGACCCGTACCGTGGTACCGACCGACGCGACCCCGGTGGTGTCCATGACGGAGAGGGAGAAACCGTAATCTCCTGCACTCGTGCTCGTCGGAGGGGATGCCGTGAGGACTCCCGTCCCTGTATCGAGCGTGAGCCATGCTGGACCCCGATTTAGCCGGAAGCTGAAGGCGCCGATCGGATTCTGGGCGATGGCACGAGCCGTCGCTATGGTCCCCGCCTGCACGGAGAAGCCGGGGACTCGCAATCCCAATGGACCGGCCGCCGTTACAACGGTCCCCACCACGCTATCCGTCTGCGATCCCCTCGTGCCAGTCACGGTGAACTCCGTCGTCCCGGCTGGCGTCCCGGTAGGAGGAGATACCGTCACCGTGGCCGTAGAGTCCCCCGTGCTGGCGATTCTGATCCACGACAACCCCCTTACCCCCCATGTGACGCGTCCAGCAAACCGGAGGGCTGTGGCCATCATGGTGGTCGTGTCACCCGCACGGATACCGACCGATCGGGGATTTAGTTGCACCTCCGGTGCGGTCCCAGTGACGGTCACCGCAATACTGATCGACTCCGTCGCCGTCCCCTGCGTTGCCGTGACGGTCACGCGTGCATTGGCTGTCGCCAGTCCCGTCAGCCGGAGATTGAATCCCCCTCCGGCCAAGCGGGCGATGGCGACGCCCAATGCGTCAGGATTGCTTGAGGTCGCCTCAAGCGTCGCGCCGGAGGGAGATACATCCCCCCGCACCGACACCGTGCGACCAATGAGAACCGTGACCGGATCATCAGAAATCGTCAGGTCCACGGCATCAGGTCCCTCCAGTGTGATCGATGCGGTGGCCCAGAGGGATTGTACGATACCGGAGGCTTCTGCCCGGACCCGGTAGTTGTAGGTGACGGAGGTATTGGCTGCTGGCTCGACGATGGTGGCGTCCCGGTAAGTCGATGGCGTGACACCTGAAGCCAGCATGGAATACGCACCCGCCCCCACCGCTCGTTCAATCCGGTAGGAGATGGATGCCGTCACCGCATTGTTATCCGTATCCTGCGTCACCGCATCCCATGTCAGCACTGCCACCCTAGCCATTGCTACCCCCCGGTGCCTGCGGTGGACTGTAGGGTGTCGTGACGGTGTTGCTCCATCCCGTGGCGAACAAGGTGCCGCTGGGGGCTGCCGTGATGCGCACACGGTGACGATTGCCATTGATGGGGGCGCGCCAAGATGCATTGGGCTGGATCGGCGCCCGTGCCCATGGCTGGGCATCTACCGTGGTCTCCAACTCGAATACCCATCCTGCAGTGCCGGTCGTGATCCCCGTCACTGCCACCTGCAGATAGTCTTGTGAGGATCCCGCCGGAGGTACATAGGTCAGCACTGGGGGACCGTACGTCACCGCAGTCTGCACCAGTTCGATGCGGAGATTGGTGGGCGTCTTGAGGCGCGTCACATCCCCCAGGAGGAACTCCGGCGCGGTGACCTGCAAGTCGGAGGAAGCATCACGGACAATGCGCACCCCCGGAACCAAGAAGTTCGGTGCGACCAACTTCAGGTCCGTAAACGCCAGTCGATCGATCCTGGAACCCGGGATGAGGAATGGACGCGCATCGATCTCCAGTTCGGTATCCGCACCACGCAACAACAATCCTCCGGGGATGAGGAATGCGCCTGCCGTGATCGTCAGGTCGCTGGCGGGAACCGACCGGTCACTAGATGCCTCTGGCAGAAGGAACCCGGAATCAGGCGTCAGCACGACCTCCGATTCCGTGACCGCATCCCCAGCCGCGACCGGGACCAGAAACGCCCCCGCCTGCAGTTCCAACTCCGAACGGGTGCTCGACAGACCCTCCCGCACGAATACCAACTCAATCTCGCCGGTGGCTGTCACCCGCCAGATATTCTGAAGCTCTTCGGCTACCCCCTCTTCCGTGACCCTCCAGATACGGGAGAGATTCTGCACCGCAGCCCCTCTGACGAGATAGATCGCCATGGGGGATTAGGTCGTGATCGTGAAGTCTAGATTCTGATTGGGACTCGCCGCAGAACGCTCCAGGTCTGCGCTCCCCGGAGATTGACCCGCCCGGACCTGCGCCGCATCGACGGCT
>CBDBCH010000002.1:0-67717 GCA_965203235.1 Longimicrobiales bacterium | reverse complement strand
TCCCCGCGGTGATCGCCTTGCGGAGCTTCTTGTTCGCCCCTTCAACCTTCCCCGCCGGACCGGAGAACTTGTCTTTGAGTTGCGCGACGGCTTCCAGGGTGCCCGCGCTAATGACCGCCATTACGCCCGCCCCGCCTGCGCAAGGGCATCCCGATGCTCTTCCAGCCGCTCGGACGCAACCTGCGCCTCATGCTCCCGGTACATGTCTACCATCCTACCACTCGGTGCGCCAATCCCCCGTTGCGCAGCAGCGTCCAGCGAGTCGTATCGCTGGATCATCCTCGCCGCGTCGGAGTAGTACGCCGTCGCCAGAGCCATAATCGCCTCCGGGTTGCGGTCAATCTCTTTCGCCGCTTCCAGCGGGGTGCACCGGAAGCGATCGCAAATCCGCACCAGCAGCAGAGACCGTGGAACGGGTCCGCCGTGCTCCAAGGCCCGGTGGACCCGAATCAGTTTCCCTCGATGTCCTCTTCGGTCGTCGGCTTCGCCCGCTCCCAGACCTGTTCATGAACCCAATCCCGCGTCTTGCGGTCCAGGGCCTCGATGTGAGGCCGGGATACCTTGATCCGCTTGCCGTCGCTGGTCCGGTAGCTCCAGGCCTCGATCATGTAGAGCGCCAACATGTCGAGATCGAAATCATCGGGAGACGGCGACTTGCCCGCGTCGTCCTTTCCGGGTTGGGGACTCGGAGCGGGAGCCTGCCGCTCCTGAATCGCCTGCACCGCCTCCCATCCGAGATTCTTGACCGCCTCCCCCGCGATCTCCATCTGGCGCCGGGTTTGCGCGTCCTGCGCCTTCCCAACGAGGAAGGGCGGGATCGAGTCTCGAAGCTCCATCCACTCGCCGTCCTCGTGCGGGATAGGCACCCGGGTGGTCGTCAGTCCAAGAATCGCCATATCAGTCTCCCTTCGGTCGTGCGGCGCTCGCCGCGAAAAGGCGTACCGCCGCCCACCAGTATGTGCTGCGGAACCAGGTCATGCCATCCTCCCGGAGGATACGCCGGAACTCCCGATCCGCCAACGGTCGGTATCCCTGGGGAATCTGCCCGGAGCGCATCAGGTGGTAGAGGCAGTCGTGGATGAAGGCCGCTCGCATCCCGTCCTGCGAATCGACGGTGGGGCCGCTGGGGCCGTCCCAAGTCCAGCCGGGGAGTGCGACGAGGACTCCCGCCCCCGATAGCGAGACCTTGCCCGCTATGGCGACCATTCCGCCCCACACGCCCTCGCGCCCGCCGGGTAGGGGATGTATCCAGCGATCCTCCAGGATGTACCCACGGAGCGTTTTTCGCGCCCTGTAGCTCCCAGCGAAGCGCACCGCCACGGGGACGCGCCTCACTTCAAGCCCGCCATGAACTCCTTGCCGGCATCCGCCAGCTTGCCGGAGTCTTGCGCGACCGCTCGCATCGCCTTCTCCAGGTAGCGATTCTCCCGCCCGCGCCCGTAGTTGTAGGGCTTGGCGTGGGTTTCGGGAGCGTAGTCGACCCGCGAATCGCCGTAGGTGATCTTCGCCTCCTCCCCGGATTGAACCACCTTCCCGGTGTCGTGCAGGTCGCCACGCCGGAAGGGAACGCGCCTGTGCGATTCCGCCAGCACTTTCTTCGCCACCGCCAAGTTGTACCGCCGGAAGGCCTCCGCCCGGTTCCGGAAGATCGAACTCATGGTTCGCCCACCCGGTCCCGGAACCTCGCGGATGGTGAACTCGATCATCAGACGCCAGTCTCGACGTAGCCGGTGGCCGCGCCGGAAGCAGCCGCAAGCTCCACCTCGTACATGATGTGCCCTCGCGCATCAGGGGTGAGCTTCTTCGATACCACGGAGACCTCGAGAGCCTGCGTCACGCCGGTGCGGTGGGTGATCGTGAAAGTTCGGGGAGGGGTGGCCGCATCCGCCACGGGGCCGAGCCGCTGGTAGTCGCCGGTCGCGCCAGCCTCGAAGAACCCCTTGAGGGTGATCCGAGGGAATTCCCGGACGCCAACCGAGCCTTCGGAAGCGATCTCGTCGCCGAGAGTGGTTGTGTCCGCCATGATCGCATTGACCTGGATGCCGGAGCATTCCATGACGTCGTCGAGCGCGACGGCGGAACCGACGGTGTTGCTCGAGATCGAGTCGATGGAGAATTGGTAGTCGCGGGGGCCGATAGGCATGGTGGGTCTCCTCTACCGCTCTGCTACAGCGGCGAAAATCTTGGCGGACGTGTCGCTTCCCGGAGTGCCGCCCCATTGGTAGTCCAAGTAGAGATAGCGACGGGTTGCGGAAGTGTTGGCCTCGAATACGAAGCCACCGGTTGCGGAAGGCGTGATTACCAACGGGTTCGAGTGGACGATCCAGTTGCTCGTACCGTTGTTGGAGCCACGCACCTGAACAGTGAGTTGGGTCGCTCCGTCCCATTCGATGTCCTCAACGGCGAGGACGTAATCGAGAGCCTTGCGACTCTCCTGATCGTAGATGCGAGAATCTGTGACTGCCGAGGGTTGGGTTGGGTTGGTGTTCCCGACTCGTTGTCCGCCAGCGAGAATCTTCCCATCGATCAACTCCCCGTTGGCGCCTTGTACCCACCGCACCCGCATCTTCGAGATTCCCCGGACTTCCGGGGTGATTGACTTCTCGCCGACGAACATCCGGGTGGCGACCTGAATCGGGGAGCCTACGGAGGCGCCTTCCACGCCGAAGCTCAGCGTCCTGAGCGCGGACTGGTCCCCGAACACCCTGCGCAGCGAGACATCCGCGCTATCCAGGTAGCCGGACTGCTCCATGCCGAAGCTCCGAAGCCCGATGGGGATTTCGTGCGCCATCCGCCCCGGGGGGCCGATGTAGGCGGACGCCTCGAACTCGCCGGTCTCGCTAGGCAGCATCTCGGTGAGCGCGCCGGAGCCCGCAAGGTCGTAGCCGTCAGCCCACGCGACGACGTTGGTGCTGGAGAGGGGCATCTAGCGTTCCTTCGTGAGGATCATAACAGCCTCGTACTGCGACCGCCCTTGCGGGTTGATCTCCACGAACTGGGGTTCCTGCTCGCAACGCACATCCGAATACCAAGTGTCGGGCGGGGGTTGCGGCGCATTGGGGTCGGTAGGGTCAGGACGCGGTCCCTGTGCGAGACTACGCCCGGAAGGTTGCCATGAGTTGGCCATTTTTTCGATGCTTTGAACCGCCGCGAAAACCGCCTCCCGCGCCTCGCGGGGCATCCCCCGCGCCACCCCCTCGGTCGGAACGACCAGCACCACGACGTGCATATCCGCCTTCGGGACGCCCCCAAGCAAGTGGAGTGGAGAGCCGCCTCGTGCGGCCACCTCGATAAAGACATCCGACGGAAACTCCCGAAGCTCCGGCCAGCGGGTATCCCATACCTTCCACCGGTCTCCGTGATCCGCCTTGATCCGCGCCCGAATATCCTGCACGAGTTCGGCCATGTCAGTTCACCCCCACCCGGGTTATGTAGCGAGAGTTGTCCGAGGGGTCCCGAACCCGCCCCGCAATCGAAACCACCGCGTGTCGCTCCCCAGAGCTTCCCCACTCGAAGTAGTCCGTCAACCCCACCTCCACAGGATCGTAGAAGGTCAGAGTCCAAACGCTACCCGGTTCGATAGTGTCCGAAGCCGCCCGCGCCGCCTCGTTCCCCACGATCTCCGCCTTCAATTTGCGGGAATCGTAGCTCGTAGGACGACCGGTTTCCTCATCCAGTGTAGAGCCGCCGTGGTAATGGACGACATCCTCCAGCAGTTCAAGGTCATCCAGCGTCTCCCGGACAGCCTCCACCGTGTCGTCGAGCCAGTCGGCAGGCACGATCAAACCCTCCGAAGCGGATAGTTCAGGTTGCCGCTTCCCGCCACTGTCCCCCAAGCCTCCGGGAGCATGTCCGTCACCGCTTCCGGGATAACCCGGCGAATCGCCCCGCCAGCGAACTGCGAACTGCCCGTCTGACGAATCGCAAAATCCTTCAACGGCAAATCCTTCGTCCGCTCTTTCCGGTGGAGCGCAAGCCCAAGAAGTGCGGTCATCTGTTGAATCCGGGTAGGAATCTCGGTTGAACTGATGTAGCCGCCATGACCGAAAACCGCAGGCATCCACGCCCTCGGCCAAGCGAGCGGTTGCTCCATGTGCGAGGCACGACCGTTCCACCATATCCCCGAACTCAGCACCTCACTCGCAAGACGCAACAGAGCCTCCTTCCTTGCGAGCGTGGCATCAGCCGAACCTTCGTCAATGGACGCCCAACCAGCCCCATACGGGTGCCCGGCGAGATAGGCGTCTGCCACCGACACCACGCAGAGGGTGTCGGTGGCGAGAGTAAGCGCCATCAGACGCTCCCGTATCAGACCACCGGGGTGGCGATACGGACGATCATCTCCGGGCGGACGACGGTGAAACCGTAGAGAGCCGAGAGAGTGTACCGAGTACCGCTCTGAATCCGGGTTTCCTCCAGCGTAAGGGAGAACCCGGTTCCGGGGTCAACCAGAGACCGAATACTCCCGTTGCCCTGCTGCCGGGGAGCGACGGTAGGCCGCATGGCCAAAGCGAAAGCATTGGGGTTCATCGCCCAAGCCGGACGGTGGGTGAACCGCCGCCCCAGTGCGGTGTTATCGGCCACATTAGCCGCCAGCGGACGGTCAATAGTGATGTTGCCCGCAACCCCGGAGATTCCAGCCTTGACCGCGTAGAGTTGGCCTCCGAACAGCACGACCTCGCCGGGGTTGATGCCAGACGCGCCCGCAGCATCCACCGGGATCACAGTCGCGCCTGCGGTGACGCCGCCAGCGCGATTGACCGCGCCCGAGTTCGCTCCCCGCGTGACAGAGGGAATGTTGTTCGAGACAATGAACCGGAATCCGAACGAAGTGCCAAGGTCGCCGGTAGTCTGAATCTCCGTAGCGGGAACCTGTCCCCGGAAGTCCGCCCGGGTGAAGTCCGACGCACCGAGGAAGTCCTCCTGATCGGTAGGACTGACGAACATGAAGAACTGCCCCATGTCCGCGTCCCGCGAAGCCAGCAAGCGAAGCGCGGTACGAGTCGCGTTGGTGTTGTTGAAGGCGGTCCCCTGCGCGGTAGTCCCGTGGTTGATCGCGCCTTCCGCGACATTTTCCGCGACATGCTGGAACATGTCAGCCTCGATCTGGTCAGCCAGAGCCGCCCCGTAGGTCGCCCCAATCGCGGTAAATCCCTCGCCTCCAACGGAGTAGGAATCCCGATCGTTGACATCCCAATAGACCCGCTTCCAGTGGTCGAGGGTCAGGGTCCGGGTGGTGGTCTGCGGTTCCGCGACGGCGCCGCCAAGCGAAGTGGCGAGAGTCGGGACATCCCCGACAGTCGGCTTCGTGATGTAGTTGAATTGCAGGGTTTCGCCCTGCGCCGCAGCGTTCAGACGAGCCGAAAGGTCGCGGTACGCCGCCCGCGCAAAGGTAGCCCGCTTCCGAAGCGCAGCAAGAGCCTGCGCCAAGATGGTGAGCTTAAAATCATTGAGAGCCACGACGCTCCCTCCTTACCGCCCTTACTGAACGGTGGTCTGGAGGACGACTTTGCCGGAAGCAATGTCATCCAGGTTCGACAGCACGAAGTCGTCCGAAGCGTCAACCTCTATCTTCGCGCCATTCTTGCCAAAGGGCACCGCCCTGTCAGTCCCGCCACCGGAGGGACCCCTGAAAAGGTGCTTGGCGTCTCCGAACTTCGCATCGTTCAGGTACGCGCCTAGCGTTTCGGGAAGCGAACCGCGCCGCACTTGCTCGCCTTGCGGGTCAAGGCGCACCGCGTTGCCTTCCTGCATCGTCCACCCATCAAGCTGCGCCCGCCGCTCCAAGTCGGGCAGCGCGCCTTCGGTCAGCCCCATCCCGTGAACCGCCTTGCTTAGCGTAGACCGGAAGTCAGCCTGAATCTGCTTGGTCTCCAGAGCCTTTTTCTCGCTCTCCAGAGCCTCCATTTGCTCCCGGAGCTTGTTGACTTGCTCCGCCAAGGCTGTGTTTTCAGCCGGGTTCCCGGACCGCTTGGCCTCCGCCATCCGCTTTTCCAACGAGATGTTGTTCTGTCTGAACTCGTCGACCTTGCCGCGCAACTGCTTCACTTCGGGGTTATCCCCTTCCGTGTGAAGCAGATACGAGCCATCGTCCTGCTTGACATAATGGTCCCGGAGAGCCTCCGGGAGTTGCGCGTGGGCTTGCTCGTCGAGCGAAAACTGAAGTGCCATACGCGCACTCTAGCACATATTCAGAACGCAAGTTTTCTCTGTATCGGTCCCGGATCAAAGTTCAACCACAGCACCTCCGTGCGCCGCGTGTCTTTCCGCTTGCCGTGCTCCCCGAAGCTGGAGCATTGGGCTTGAAGCTCCAGCCGATTCCAGCCAAGATGATTCCACTCCTCGCCGTAGCCGGAAATCGCCACCGCGCCGCGTTGCGCTATCAGAGCCTCGGATATGGCTTCCACATCAAGCGTCTGCCCGTTGTCTTTGTATGCCCGACAGTCTGCAGTCCGGTAGGGAGGATCGCAGTAGACCACGGCGTCCTCGTATTCGGAGACCCGGTTCAGGATGGTCTCCGCCGGTCGGGAATCCAGTTGAACCTTGCGCAGCCGCTGCGCCAGTCGGAAAACCCGCGAGCCGTCCCGCCAACTGCCCGTGTGGGGGTGGTGCTTGAAGTTCAACCCGAAGCTCGCCGCCCGCGCCGACCCGCCCACCGCCGCGCCAAGCAGCACCGTCCAAATCGCCGTCGCCCGCTCGACATTCCCGTCCGGTTCCTTTCCCGCCGTCGCCGCCATGGTCCGATGCGCCAACTCATAGTGCTTGCGCGAGTGCGGCGTAAGTTCAAGGTGCTGCGCCAGCCGCTCCGGGTCATCCCGAACTGCCAACCACCAGTTCACCACATGTCCGTCAAGGTCGTTGACTATCTCGACGGGGGAAGGTCGCCGTTGGAGCAGCACCCCAAGCATCCCCGAAAACGGTTCGATGTAGCGCGTCCGGTAGGGCAGTAGCTCGGTGATCCACCGACCTGTGCCTGACTTGCCGTTCACAGATTTGCCGCCGTAGTAGTAGGGACCGGAGAGGGGTCGCCGCATCAGGACTCGTCGTCCTCGCCGTCCCCTTCCTCGCTTTCTCCGGGTTCGGGAGCCTGCCCCTGCGCAGCCGCAAGCGCGGGAGGCATGGGCGCGGGTTCCTTGATTTCAGGCACGTAGCGTTCCGCCGGGCGGAGCCACTCGCCGCGAACCAACGCATTGGCAAAGGCTTCCGGCGAGATGAGCCGGTCTTGAACCAGTTGAACCAGCCCGCTGATGTCCGCAGGCGACAACCGGGTGTCAATCCAGTCGCGGTTCAGGGTGATGCTCGGCTCCTCCCCGGCGTAGCCCATCCACCGCTGGTGGAGCCGAAGCGCATTGCCAACCACCCGTTCCACCTCGTCAACTACGCAATGGAGCAGGGTTCGGTCGCCGCTCGCCTTGATTTGCGCAGCGGTGGCGGTCTCGGCGTGGCGCACGGGTTCGGTGACTACCCGCGCCCCCGCCCCGGCAAGCTGGCGAGCCTTGCGGCCAAGCGCGGTCTCCAGCGCAGCCATACCAGGACCTTGTACTTCAAGGATTCCGGCGGAACCGGTGGAACCCAAGTACCAGACTTCGGAGCTTCCGATCTTCGCGTTCTTGGGCGGTTGCGGAGCCGAAATCCACGGAGTCGGCAGCGCGACGAAGTGGAGCGCATGCTCCAAATCGGCGGAAGTTCGGAAGTAGCTCAGCGACAAATCCGCCACATCCAGCATGGTCGGCTTGGGTGGCGAGTAGGGAATCGCCGTTTCGCTCGGCAAATCCCCGACATGAACCGGGAGGACGTCTAGCGGTTGCCCGGAAGGGAGCCGCAGCGGGAACTCGGCGGCAAGCTGGAACCCAGAGGCGTCGTCCCGCCATTCCTGCCGCAACGCGCCGAAGCCCGGTTCGCCGATAGACGAATCCGGGGTGTCCCCGAACCGGTAGCGAATCAGGGTAGAGGATTCTTGAATCTCAGGGATTTCGTCCTCGCTAGCCGGTCGCCAGCCGCGTTCCTCGACGATCGCCTCGGACAGCCCGCCGCCCATTACGGGGGTCGGTCCTCCCCACCAGTAGCGCAGGTCAACCGCTTGATGCACGCGCCAGTAAATCCGCTGACCGTAGACATCCTGCAAGAGAATGACCCGCCCGGAGATCAGGATTTCCCGAATCACCTGTTCGACGATCCGGTTGATCCCGCTCCCGAACAGGTCAAGGTCCTCCATGTCTTTCTCCATGACGGCGGGGACGGAGACTTCGGGCGGATGCCGCAAGACCACACCGATCAGAGCCTCCACGGTGCGGGAGAACGCGGGGTAGAAGTGCGCCCGCTCCAGGTACGCCCGGTAGTCGGTGCCCTCGGAGAGGGGGGGCAGGTACTCGATCCCGCGACCGCGCACCGCGTCCACGCCCTCGAAGCAGTCCCGGCACCGCCGCCATTGGTCGCGTCGCTCCGTCCACTGGGGGTGCACGCTCTGGATCGCCATGGTGCTGGAGCGTATCCCACCTTGATACAGGTAGCAAGGTTCCGGGTAGAATCCCCACCGTGGGAAAACAGAATGGCGAGTCCGGGGGAGCTTCCTACCCGCCTTACAAGGAACTGATTGCGCAAGATGTCGCGTTTCTTGGGGTCCGCCAGCTTGCGTGGCGCGCGTTCTGGCTGCGCCACTACATCTACGAGCTAGCCCCGAAAGACCAGGACCCCGAAGCACGAGCGGCGCTGGAGGCGACCCGCAAGGAATACCGCCGCCGCCTCCGCCCCCGGATAGACGACGAGGACGAACTCGAGGATCGGGAGCGTCGCGCCGCCGATGCCGAAAATGATGCCGCCGCAGCGCGGATTCTCACCGAGCACCGCCCGCATCTGACGCTAGTACCCTTCGGACTGCCAGAGCCGCCAGCTGTAATCAAGCCCGCCCACCGCCAGGGAGTTTTCCTCGGTGAGGGGATGGTCGGGATAATGAGCGGTCCGGGGGAGACCGGGAAATCCACGAGCTTGCTCGCCTTGCTTCACGCCGCCGGGCCCGCCCACTCGAAAGGAATTGACCCCTTCGGGACTGCGATAGGACTGAGCGTCCGGCAGGGCCCGGTAGCCCTCCTGAACTACGAGGACCCGCCCCAAATCATCGCCCGCCGCATGGAATGGTACGGACCCCCTTCGGATTGGTCGCACGTGAACTTGATGAGCGCAAACTGCGGACCGCTATGGGGGCCGGAAGATAACTTCGCCCGGGTCTATTCGGAGACGGAGGACTGGAGCATTCTCTGGTCGGAAGTGAAAAAGGTAGGTGCGAAGCTCGTGGTCATCGACCCAGCGAGCGTCGCTTTCGCCGGGAATGCGAACGAAGCGGCCGGGGTACGCGCTTTCCTGGCCGCCCTGACCGGTCAAGCAGTCAAGAACGCGTGCGCCGTCCTCTTGATCGCCCATGATACGAAGTCAAGCCGCAGGGAAGCTGATGTCGCTGGAACAGTCTCCGGGTCCGCCCAATGGGTGGATGGCGCCCGCGCCGTCCTGCACCTGCGACCACTGCCGCCAGCGCATGAACACTCCAACCCGGAGCTAGGGGAAGATCGCTTGCTGGTCATCGCAAAGGCGAACTACGCCCGGTCGGGTATCGGACACGTGCTGGTGCCTCGCACCGGGAGCGATGGTAGATGGGCGGGATTGGAGGCCGCCAGCCCCGCAAGGGAGTACAGTCGCCATGAGATCGCCGCCCTCGTCAAGGGCGCAGGCAAGCCGAAACAGAAAAAAGCGAAAGCGGAAGAACCAGAAGAAGCCGAAACAGACGACGTCGACTTCTAAATCTTGATGGTGTCTACAGGCGCGCTGTAGTTCGCCATCGGCACCGAGAGGAAAGCGTTGTTGTCGTCGTCCCTTTCGATGTGAAGAATCGCCCGGAAGGTCGCATTCCATTGAACTGACCCTGATACGCCGCGGTCGCCGCCCTTGCCGGAATGCGCCACCGCGCAGAACGCGAGTCCCTTCGTTTTCGCTTCTTCGTTCATGCTCTGGATGAACTGCCGGGCGGGAGACGCAGTTTCGCCAGCGTCGAACGCTGCCGCCAGGGGGTCGAGCAGGAGAACGCCGCCCTCGGTGATGCCGAGCTTGCGTCTGGCGTCCCGCGCCGCCAGCCCCACCTCATCCCAGAATCTTGCGAACCAAGGACTAGGACCGGAGCCGGTTCCGGTGTCGCGGGTCTGCCACAGGGGGCGCGCCTTCATCGGGACGAAAAAGAGGGCGTCAGAGCCCGTGAAGCCGAGTTGCGAAGCTCGCTGGCGCATTCGGAACGGGGAATCCTCGTAGGAAGCGAGAATCCAGGGGGATACCCGGACGGAAATTCCCATGTGGTTGACGCGGGAGCCGGGCTTGCCGCCGGTCGCCTTGACCGCAAGCTGGAGCGAGAAAGTGCTCTTGCCCGCCTTTGGCAAACCTGTGATAGCAAGTGGTTCCCCGATTGACAGGAGAGAGCCGGTTCGGTCGTTCGCCAGGCGGATTTCGGGGTCGGGGAACTGAACCTGCGCCGGAAGCAGGGTAGGCGCGAACTCGCCAAGAGCTTGCCGGACTATCCGAACCCGATCCTCCTCGCCGGTGTCGGTGTGCGCCGCGAGCTCCAGTTGCGCCAGCTTTTCGGCCTCGTCCGCGTAGTCGGTCGTTTGACCGAACACCTTTCGGGAAAGCCGAATCATGGCCGCGTTGTACTCCCGGCGAGCTTCCGAGGCCTTGCGGGAGCCTTGATCCCGAAGCGAGCGATACTCTCGCATCTTCGAGCAGGCAAGCTCGGTCAGGTATTGGGTGTCGGGGTCGTCGGGGACGAGGGTCTTGACCGGAAGTTCGTGACTCATAGCAGCTTCCTCTGCGTCGGGACGAGCGTCATGGGATGCCCCTACGCGGGTCTTTGCGGGAGAAAGCAGGAAAAAACCGCTCGCCGCGCAGGGGGTCTGTGTAGCCCTCGGCCGGGTCGTCGCGGACCAGAACGACCAGCACGGAGTGCGGTGCCCATAAAGGAGTGTTCCGAATTTGGGAAAACAGAACAGTGGGCTACGGGTCGCTCGCCGACCGAGGGCAAGATCATCCTAGCACTTCTCCGAAGTGCCTTCAAGCTGAAACCGCCTTCGCGACTCGTTTTTCTTCCGCTGGTATTCCAGGAAACAGCCCCGGCACTTCTTGCGGCGCGCCCGGCGGGGTGCTTCCCACCAGTCTTTCAGAATCCGATCTCCGCAATCCCCGCACAGGTGTCGGGTGTGCGGAACCCACGCTTCCCCGCGCCTCTTCGCCCGCGCCTTCCCGAGTTGGCAGTCCCGGCACCGGAGCGAACCGCGCCTGGGGTCGTATATCCAGTCGTCGGCAACTTGAATCTCGCAGTCTCTACACTGGAACGGTCGCAGTCTTGGGTTTTTCCGATTCCGTTCCATTTGTCTTTCCCGCTTGGCCTCTCGGTTCATCGTTCGGAATTTCATATCTTCTTCGCTCTGATCATCTTCGCTTTCGTGGATATCAAGTCGAGGCAGGACATCATCTATGTGCTTGCGCAGCAACGCCTCCCGCATTCGCCGGTCTGCATCTTCTTTGACCCGCTTCAGCCATTCATCGACCGGGTTCCTTTCCGGCGGTTCCTGAATGGGATTGTAGATTTCGTTCACCGTGATATGCTATCCCCATGAGAAAGCGCAGCGCAGCCGAAGAACGTCTGGCGATTCTGATTGACCGTGCGGGAATTCCGAAGCCGGAGCGGGAACTGGTTTTCGCCCGGCCTCGCCGGTGGCGGTTCGACTTCGCCTGGCCTGACCTGCTGCTCGCGGTCGAAGTCGAGGGGATTTCTCCGGGGTTCGGTTCGAGACATCAGCGGATCGGCGGGTTCTTGAAGGATTGCGAAAAGTATGAAGCCGCCGTCTTGGGCGGTTGGATGGTGTACCGAGTGCCGACCACCTGGATCGAGCGGGAACCGAACAGGGTCATTCGGAACATCAAATCGCTGGTGGAGATGGCGAGTTAGGGCTCATCCCTTTTTCTGCTTGCTGCGCCTTGCATTTTTCGCTTCTCGCCGGGCGCAGTATTCGTCCATAGCGGCGAGAACTGCTTTCCTCTCATCTACGGTGCATTGCTCTATGGGGAGCGTGTAGATTGCGGTACGGACTATCACCGAGACTTGATGCTGTATCCCGGTTGTTTCATTTGCGACTACCACGCATTCGCCTGCCTTTGCGAAACTGCTGTGTCCCAACACCGCGCCGCAAGCGCAGCTATCAACTTCTTCGACTTTCTTGTCATGGGGATGCACTGAAACGTAGCGGTAGACGACCTTCCTCTTGATGGTTCTCACTTGTCTTTCTCCATAATCTCGTGCCCGACCATCTCCTCGATGCGCGGGTCGCGGTGGGGATACAGACCGTGGAACTTGGCCGTCCAGTGCTTCCGGTCGCGGGGCCGCTCGCAATTCCCGATGATCGGATAGAGCGCCTCGGAGTCCTCCCGCCATTCCGGGGACTCCAGCAGCGTCTTGTAGGGGTCGCCGCCGAAGCGCCCGAGATGGTAGATCATCGCCCACATGTGGGGGTGGCGCCGCCAGATGACGCGCCAGTGGGCGACGTTCACGGGCCGCAAATCCGCGAGGAACTGGTTCACCGCGTCTCCCTGTGCTCGGAGATCGCCCGCCGCATCTCGTCGACGAGACGCTCCACGCTCCTGTGCACGCTCGTCACGACCTCGGCATCAACAGCCCATCGCGCCAGTACGTCCCGGACCCGCCGCAAGTCGCGCTCGAGTTGTGTCGCAGCGTCAAGTCGGAGACCGACGGCCGGTTGCTCGTCCTCGTAGCCTTCGGGAGGCGAGTGCAGATCAGGCTGGTTCTGCGGGAGATTCGGGCGGTTGCGATAGCTCATCAGAAAAGGCTCTGCTGTTTGACCGGGGCGCGGTTTCGGTCGTCTGCGGGGTTTTCCAGCATCGCCAGTAGCTTTGCGTGCGTCTCCTGCTCGCGCCGCTTCACAGCTTCCGGGTCGGGAGCCGTCAATTCGGCGAACGGCTTGGCCCAGTCGGGCACCGAGTAGTTTTCCGGGCGGGTCGCGCCCATCGCGTAGAACACATGCTTCGCATCCCGCTTCCACTCGTCGCTTTCTGCGATCTCGCGGAAGTGGCCGGCTGGTGTTTTCGCCATCGCATGGATGACGTACCAGTACCGGGGCTGCTTGCGCCAGAGCCTCTGCTGTGCCTTGATGTCAACCGGCACTTTGCGCCGCCATCCGCTTCTTTCTCCAGTACCTTTCGCGCTCCAGTCTCCTCTCGCGCACTCGGTAGCAGGGTTCGCATGTGCGTCCCTGCGTGCGGTGCCGCGGCAGTCGGAGACGACCGCAAGCCGAGCACTTGACGCGCCCGTCGGGACGACGAAGATTCTCAGGTCGACGCAATTCCCGGAGCCGCACCAGGTAGCAGGGGCGGCATCTCCTCATCCGGGGCTTCGCGGGCGGGCGATCTCGGCCGCAGTCGCGGCACATGATCGGCTCCAGCGACGTGTTGCAGATAGGGCAAATTCCGCCGTGAAGGTCGGCGTCAAACACCTTGTCGCATCGCGCGCAGCACTGGGAAGGGACATTGATCGGGCGCCTCCTCTTGGGCCCCGGCGGCATCTTCTCGTCGAGCGGGCATGGATCCTCCAGGAGCGCCTTCTCGAACTCGAGGCGCATGCGCTCCACTCGATCCGCCCGAAGGGATGGCGAGTGTCTGCTATTCGGCATACCTGACACGCCGAGTCATTGCTTGGCGTTCCTCTTCCACCACTTCTTGAGGCACGGGTCGCAGCGCATCCGCATCCCCTGCCTGCCGCTCGTCATAGCCGTCCCGCACTCCACGCAAAGACCCGACTGGCGACGCTCGCGCTTGACGCCCATTTTCCGGGCGCGACTCCGGTGCCGCTCTGCGAGAGCGCGGTTCGCCTGGGCGCGCTTGCCAGTGGTCGATCTGATGCTGGACGGCCCCACCTTTTCGATAAGCGCCCCCTCGCCGCGCCCCTTCGACTGACGCCTTCCGCCGCCGGGCGGCCGGCTCGACCTGCTCATGGCGTTCCGGTAGGCGTCGTATTTCCGGCTCCTGCCCTGGGCGCGACCTGTGGTCATCCTGATGCTGGAGGGGCCGACCCGCGTGGCCAGCGCGCCTTCTCCGCGCCCCTTTCCTCCCCGCTTCCGGACGCGACGGCTGACCTCCTTCTCCTGACACCGGTCGCACTTGGTGAAGTGCGAAGGCTCCCAGCACTGCGTGCACAAGCCGTTGTCCACACAGTGCCAGTACTCCCAGTATCGAGGCATCAGGACTTCCAGCGAATCGTAATCCGGCGGTCAAGCCACCGACGAAAGCGACCGCGCAGGATGCGCAGGCGGGAGTTCCGGGGGGCATAGTGAATCATTTGTTTTCTCCTACGATGTACCATCCCAATTCGTCGATGGCATCCTCGATGCGATACCTAGCATTACGGAGCGAGAGTCTATCTTCGACGTCGAGTTTCGCCAGTTCCTCGGCATCGAACTGGTCCAGTTCCTCTAGGGCGGCGATGAGCCGCTCCTGGACCTCTTCCGCTCGCTCCAGCGTGGTCATGTTCTGCTCCGATCCGATCAGGAGAACCACCCGCGAACCTGCCGATGAGCCTCAGCCTTGCCACCGGCAATGTCCCGGTGGAACAGAATGTCTCCCGATTCCTGCATGTAGCAGAACCGGTAGCACCCCCGGAAGGGGAACAGGATTCCGACCTGGTCAACCCGGGTTCTCCCGATGAGCTTGACCCTCTCCTTGCCCGAACCATCACTGGGTTCGAACTCGATGAGGACGCCCCCGAACTCGAGTTCCAGGACTTCGCCAATGCTCATGGGCCGGTCGGGGAGGCCGGCGTGGTTTTCGATTTGCTTTCTCATGTGACTGCCCTCCTTTGTGGCAGACGGGAATCCTAGCGTGCCCGAATTCGCCCTGTCAAGTGCCAATTCGCCCAAATCGGCACTTTTTTCGCCCAAATCGCATTTTTTTTCGCCTCCTGCGGCCGGAAAACGAAAAAACGCACGAAAGGGGTTCAGACGCCACCGGAACGACCGAGGGGATAGCTGGCTAGCCGTAGCGCGCCAGGATGCCCACAGCGCGCCACAGAATCGCATTCAGGGGAACATCTGACCGGCAGACGCCCCCGGATTCGGACCGCCGGGGCGGAAAAGACCGGCCGACCGCTCCGAAAAATCGCCTCCCCATCTCCGAGTCGCCTCCCCCCCGACTCCCCCCTGAGGGGGAGGAGGAGTCGGGGTGGAGGCGTCTCTCCAAAACACCCTCGAAAACGGCGCAAATCGGGGGAGCGAGGGCGGGACGCCAGGGACGCGGGTTCGACCGGGGGGTTCGAGGGCGGAAATCGGGGTTCTGAAACCTGTCATTCGCGCTTCATTCTCGCTTCATTCTCGCTTCATCAAGGCGATGAAAGCTAACATCCCTGGGGGGGGAGTTCGGGAAATGAACCGGGGGGCTTCCACCGCTGGCGGGGATGATTCGCGGATGAAGCGCGGATGATAGAGACATCAGCGAGACATCAAGGCTAACATCAAGGGCGGATGAAGCGCGGATGATAGAGACATCCGGCGTGTCATACGGCGATGAAAAGCTAACATCAAGCTGTCATCAAGCCCACGAGCGCTATGCATAAGGCGTGTCATGTATCATTTTCGCAAGCGGGAGTTTGCACCTATCATCGTTCTCCGGCGCGAAACATGCTGGGGCTAGCGGGGCTTGCGGGCTATCATCGTCCCCAAGAGCTTCTAGCGGTCCCCGGCTAAGGATGATAGGTGCATACTCCCGCTAGCGAAAATGATACATGACACGCCTTATGCATAGCGCTCGTGGGCTTGATGACAGCTTGATGTTAGCTTTTCATCGCCGTATGACACGCCGGATGTCTCTATCATCCGCGCTTCATCCGCCCTTGATGTTAGCCTTGATGTCTCGCTGATGTCTCTATCATCCGCGCTTCATCCGCGAATCATCCCCGCCAGCGGTGGAAGCCCCCCGGTTCATTTCCCGAACTCCCCCCCCAGGGATGTTAGCTTTCATCGCCTTGATGAAGCGAGAATGAAGCGAGAATGAAGCGCGAATGACAGGTTTCAGAACCCCGATTTCCGCCCTCGAACCCCCCGGTCGAACCCGCGTCCCTGGCGTCCCGCCCTCGCTCCCCCGATTTGCGCCGTTTTCGAGGGTGTTTTGGAGAGACGCCTCCACCCCGACTCCTCCTCCCCCTCAGGGGGGAGTCGGGGGGGAGGCGACTCGGAGATGGGGAGGCGATTTTTCGGAGCGGTCGGCCGGTCTTTTCCGCCCCGGCGGTCCGAATCCGGGGGCGTCTGCCGGTCAGATGTTCCCCTGAATGCGATTCTGTGGCGCGCTGTGGGCATCCTGGCGCGCTACGGCTAGCCAGCTATCCCCTCGGTCGTTCCGGTGGCGTCTGAACCCCTTTCGTGCGTTTTTTCGTTTTCCGGCCGCAGGAGGCGAAAAAAAATGCGATTTGGGCGAAAAAAGTGCCGATTTGGGCGAATTGGCACTTGACAGGGCGAATTCGGGCACGCTAGGATTCCCGTCTGCCACAAAGGAGGGCAGTCACATGAGAAAGCAAATCGAAAACCACGCCGGCCTCCCCGACCGGCCCATGAGCATTGGCGAAGTCCTGGAACTCGAGTTCGGGGGCGTCCTCATCGAGTTCGAACCCAGTGATGGTTCGGGCAAGGAGAGGGTCAAGCTCATCGGGAGAACCCGGGTTGACCAGGTCGGAATCCTGTTCCCCTTCCGGGGGTGCTACCGGTTCTGCTACATGCAGGAATCGGGAGACATTCTGTTCCACCGGGACATTGCCGGTGGCAAGGCTGAGGCTCATCGGCAGGTTCGCGGGTGGTTCTCCTGATCGGATCGGAGCAGAACATGACCACGCTGGAGCGAGCGGAAGAGGTCCAGGAGCGGCTCATCGCCGCCCTAGAGGAACTGGACCAGTTCGATGCCGAGGAACTGGCGAAACTCGACGTCGAAGATAGACTCTCGCTCCGTAATGCTAGGTATCGCATCGAGGATGCCATCGACGAATTGGGATGGTACATCGTAGGAGAAAACAAATGATTCACTATGCCCCCCGGAACTCCCGCCTGCGCATCCTGCGCGGTCGCTTTCGTCGGTGGCTTGACCGCCGGATTACGATTCGCTGGAAGTCCTGATGCCTCGATACTGGGAGTACTGGCACTGTGTGGACAACGGCTTGTGCACGCAGTGCTGGGAGCCTTCGCACTTCACCAAGTGCGACCGGTGTCAGGAGAAGGAGGTCAGCCGTCGCGTCCGGAAGCGGGGAGGAAAGGGGCGCGGAGAAGGCGCGCTGGCCACGCGGGTCGGCCCCTCCAGCATCAGGATGACCACAGGTCGCGCCCAGGGCAGGAGCCGGAAATACGACGCCTACCGGAACGCCATGAGCAGGTCGAGCCGGCCGCCCGGCGGCGGAAGGCGTCAGTCGAAGGGGCGCGGCGAGGGGGCGCTTATCGAAAAGGTGGGGCCGTCCAGCATCAGATCGACCACTGGCAAGCGCGCCCAGGCGAACCGCGCTCTCGCAGAGCGGCACCGGAGTCGCGCCCGGAAAATGGGCGTCAAGCGCGAGCGTCGCCAGTCGGGTCTTTGCGTGGAGTGCGGGACGGCTATGACGAGCGGCAGGCAGGGGATGCGGATGCGCTGCGACCCGTGCCTCAAGAAGTGGTGGAAGAGGAACGCCAAGCAATGACTCGGCGTGTCAGGTATGCCGAATAGCAGACACTCGCCATCCCTTCGGGCGGATCGAGTGGAGCGCATGCGCCTCGAGTTCGAGAAGGCGCTCCTGGAGGATCCATGCCCGCTCGACGAGAAGATGCCGCCGGGGCCCAAGAGGAGGCGCCCGATCAATGTCCCTTCCCAGTGCTGCGCGCGATGCGACAAGGTGTTTGACGCCGACCTTCACGGCGGAATTTGCCCTATCTGCAACACGTCGCTGGAGCCGATCATGTGCCGCGACTGCGGCCGAGATCGCCCGCCCGCGAAGCCCCGGATGAGGAGATGCCGCCCCTGCTACCTGGTGCGGCTCCGGGAATTGCGTCGACCTGAGAATCTTCGTCGTCCCGACGGGCGCGTCAAGTGCTCGGCTTGCGGTCGTCTCCGACTGCCGCGGCACCGCACGCAGGGACGCACATGCGAACCCTGCTACCGAGTGCGCGAGAGGAGACTGGAGCGCGAAAGGTACTGGAGAAAGAAGCGGATGGCGGCGCAAAGTGCCGGTTGACATCAAGGCACAGCAGAGGCTCTGGCGCAAGCAGCCCCGGTACTGGTACGTCATCCATGCGATGGCGAAAACACCAGCCGGCCACTTCCGCGAGATCGCAGAAAGCGACGAGTGGAAGCGGGATGCGAAGCATGTGTTCTACGCGATGGGCGCGACCCGCCCGGAAAACTACTCGGTGCCCGACTGGGCCAAGCCGTTCGCCGAATTGACGGCTCCCGACCCGGAAGCTGTGAAGCGGCGCGAGCAGGAGACGCACGCAAAGCTACTGGCGATGCTGGAAAACCCCGCAGACGACCGAAACCGCGCCCCGGTCAAACAGCAGAGCCTTTTCTGATGAGCTATCGCAACCGCCCGAATCTCCCGCAGAACCAGCCTGATCTGCACTCGCCTCCCGAAGGCTACGAGGACGAGCAACCGGCCGTCGGTCTCCGACTTGACGCTGCGACACAACTCGAGCGCGACTTGCGGCGGGTCCGGGACGTACTGGCGCGATGGGCTGTTGATGCCGAGGTCGTGACGAGCGTGCACAGGAGCGTGGAGCGTCTCGTCGACGAGATGCGGCGGGCGATCTCCGAGCACAGGGAGACGCGGTGAACCAGTTCCTCGCGGATTTGCGGCCCGTGAACGTCGCCCACTGGCGCGTCATCTGGCGGCGCCACCCCCACATGTGGGCGATGATCTACCATCTCGGGCGCTTCGGCGGCGACCCCTACAAGACGCTGCTGGAGTCCCCGGAATGGCGGGAGGACTCCGAGGCGCTCTATCCGATCATCGGGAATTGCGAGCGGCCCCGCGACCGGAAGCACTGGACGGCCAAGTTCCACGGTCTGTATCCCCACCGCGACCCGCGCATCGAGGAGATGGTCGGGCACGAGATTATGGAGAAAGACAAGTGAGAACCATCAAGAGGAAGGTCGTCTACCGCTACGTTTCAGTGCATCCCCATGACAAGAAAGTCGAAGAAGTTGATAGCTGCGCTTGCGGCGCGGTGTTGGGACACAGCAGTTTCGCAAAGGCAGGCGAATGCGTGGTAGTCGCAAATGAAACAACCGGGATACAGCATCAAGTCTCGGTGATAGTCCGTACCGCAATCTACACGCTCCCCATAGAGCAATGCACCGTAGATGAGAGGAAAGCAGTTCTCGCCGCTATGGACGAATACTGCGCCCGGCGAGAAGCGAAAAATGCAAGGCGCAGCAAGCAGAAAAAGGGATGAGCCCTAACTCGCCATCTCCACCAGCGATTTGATGTTCCGAATGACCCTGTTCGGTTCCCGCTCGATCCAGGTGGTCGGCACTCGGTACACCATCCAACCGCCCAAGACGGCGGCTTCATACTTTTCGCAATCCTTCAAGAACCCGCCGATCCGCTGATGTCTCGAACCGAACCCCGGAGAAATCCCCTCGACTTCGACCGCGAGCAGCAGGTCAGGCCAGGCGAAGTCGAACCGCCACCGGCGAGGCCGGGCGAAAACCAGTTCCCGCTCCGGCTTCGGAATTCCCGCACGGTCAATCAGAATCGCCAGACGTTCTTCGGCTGCGCTGCGCTTTCTCATGGGGATAGCATATCACGGTGAACGAAATCTACAATCCCATTCAGGAACCGCCGGAAAGGAACCCGGTCGATGAATGGCTGAAGCGGGTCAAAGAAGATGCAGACCGGCGAATGCGGGAGGCGTTGCTGCGCAAGCACATAGATGATGTCCTGCCTCGACTTGATATCCACGAAAGCGAAGATGATCAGAGCGAAGAAGATATGAAATTCCGAACGATGAACCGAGAGGCCAAGCGGGAAAGACAAATGGAACGGAATCGGAAAAACCCAAGACTGCGACCGTTCCAGTGTAGAGACTGCGAGATTCAAGTTGCCGACGACTGGATATACGACCCCAGGCGCGGTTCGCTCCGGTGCCGGGACTGCCAACTCGGGAAGGCGCGGGCGAAGAGGCGCGGGGAAGCGTGGGTTCCGCACACCCGACACCTGTGCGGGGATTGCGGAGATCGGATTCTGAAAGACTGGTGGGAAGCACCCCGCCGGGCGCGCCGCAAGAAGTGCCGGGGCTGTTTCCTGGAATACCAGCGGAAGAAAAACGAGTCGCGAAGGCGGTTTCAGCTTGAAGGCACTTCGGAGAAGTGCTAGGATGATCTTGCCCTCGGTCGGCGAGCGACCCGTAGCCCACTGTTCTGTTTTCCCAAATTCGGAACACTCCTTTATGGGCACCGCACTCCGTGCTGGTCGTTCTGGTCCGCGACGACCCGGCCGAGGGCTACACAGACCCCCTGCGCGGCGAGCGGTTTTTTCCTGCTTTCTCCCGCAAAGACCCGCGTAGGGGCATCCCATGACGCTCGTCCCGACGCAGAGGAAGCTGCTATGAGTCACGAACTTCCGGTCAAGACCCTCGTCCCCGACGACCCCGACACCCAATACCTGACCGAGCTTGCCTGCTCGAAGATGCGAGAGTATCGCTCGCTTCGGGATCAAGGCTCCCGCAAGGCCTCGGAAGCTCGCCGGGAGTACAACGCGGCCATGATTCGGCTTTCCCGAAAGGTGTTCGGTCAAACGACCGACTACGCGGACGAGGCCGAAAAGCTGGCGCAACTGGAGCTCGCGGCGCACACCGACACCGGCGAGGAGGATCGGGTTCGGATAGTCCGGCAAGCTCTTGGCGAGTTCGCGCCTACCCTGCTTCCGGCGCAGGTTCAGTTCCCCGACCCCGAAATCCGCCTGGCGAACGACCGAACCGGCTCTCTCCTGTCAATCGGGGAACCACTTGCTATCACAGGTTTGCCAAAGGCGGGCAAGAGCACTTTCTCGCTCCAGCTTGCGGTCAAGGCGACCGGCGGCAAGCCCGGCTCCCGCGTCAACCACATGGGAATTTCCGTCCGGGTATCCCCCTGGATTCTCGCTTCCTACGAGGATTCCCCGTTCCGAATGCGCCAGCGAGCTTCGCAACTCGGCTTCACGGGCTCTGACGCCCTCTTTTTCGTCCCGATGAAGGCGCGCCCCCTGTGGCAGACCCGCGACACCGGAACCGGCTCCGGTCCTAGTCCTTGGTTCGCAAGATTCTGGGATGAGGTGGGGCTGGCGGCGCGGGACGCCAGACGCAAGCTCGGCATCACCGAGGGCGGCGTTCTCCTGCTCGACCCCCTGGCGGCAGCGTTCGACGCTGGCGAAACTGCGTCTCCCGCCCGGCAGTTCATCCAGAGCATGAACGAAGAAGCGAAAACGAAGGGACTCGCGTTCTGCGCGGTGGCGCATTCCGGCAAGGGCGGCGACCGCGGCGTATCAGGGTCAGTTCAATGGAATGCGACCTTCCGGGCGATTCTTCACATCGAAAGGGACGACGACAACAACGCTTTCCTCTCGGTGCCGATGGCGAACTACAGCGCGCCTGTAGACACCATCAAGATTTAGAAGTCGACGTCGTCTGTTTCGGCTTCTTCTGGTTCTTCCGCTTTCGCTTTTTTCTGTTTCGGCTTGCCTGCGCCCTTGACGAGGGCGGCGATCTCATGGCGACTGTACTCCCTTGCGGGGCTGGCGGCCTCCAATCCCGCCCATCTACCATCGCTCCCGGTGCGAGGCACCAGCACGTGTCCGATACCCGACCGGGCGTAGTTCGCCTTTGCGATGACCAGCAAGCGATCTTCCCCTAGCTCCGGGTTGGAGTGTTCATGCGCTGGCGGCAGTGGTCGCAGGTGCAGGACGGCGCGGGCGCCATCCACCCATTGGGCGGACCCGGAGACTGTTCCAGCGACATCAGCTTCCCTGCGGCTTGACTTCGTATCATGGGCGATCAAGAGGACGGCGCACGCGTTCTTGACTGCTTGACCGGTCAGGGCGGCCAGGAAAGCGCGTACCCCGGCCGCTTCGTTCGCATTCCCGGCGAAAGCGACGCTCGCTGGGTCGATGACCACGAGCTTCGCACCTACCTTTTTCACTTCCGACCAGAGAATGCTCCAGTCCTCCGTCTCCGAATAGACCCGGGCGAAGTTATCTTCCGGCCCCCATAGCGGTCCGCAGTTTGCGCTCATCAAGTTCACGTGCGACCAATCCGAAGGGGGTCCGTACCATTCCATGCGGCGGGCGATGATTTGGGGCGGGTCCTCGTAGTTCAGGAGGGCTACCGGGCCCTGCCGGACGCTCAGTCCTATCGCAGTCCCGAAGGGGTCAATTCCTTTCGAGTGGGCGGGCCCGGCGGCGTGAAGCAAGGCGAGCAAGCTCGTGGATTTCCCGGTCTCCCCCGGACCGCTCATTATCCCGACCATCCCCTCACCGAGGAAAACTCCCTGGCGGTGGGCGGGCTTGATTACAGCTGGCGGCTCTGGCAGTCCGAAGGGTACTAGCGTCAGATGCGGGCGGTGCTCGGTGAGAATCCGCGCTGCGGCGGCATCATTTTCGGCATCGGCGGCGCGACGCTCCCGATCCTCGAGTTCGTCCTCGTCGTCTATCCGGGGGCGGAGGCGGCGGCGGTATTCCTTGCGGGTCGCCTCCAGCGCCGCTCGTGCTTCGGGGTCCTGGTCTTTCGGGGCTAGCTCGTAGATGTAGTGGCGCAGCCAGAACGCGCGCCACGCAAGCTGGCGGACCCCAAGAAACGCGACATCTTGCGCAATCAGTTCCTTGTAAGGCGGGTAGGAAGCTCCCCCGGACTCGCCATTCTGTTTTCCCACGGTGGGGATTCTACCCGGAACCTTGCTACCTGTATCAAGGTGGGATACGCTCCAGCACCATGGCGATCCAGAGCGTGCACCCCCAGTGGACGGAGCGACGCGACCAATGGCGGCGGTGCCGGGACTGCTTCGAGGGCGTGGACGCGGTGCGCGGTCGCGGGATCGAGTACCTGCCCCCCCTCTCCGAGGGCACCGACTACCGGGCGTACCTGGAGCGGGCGCACTTCTACCCCGCGTTCTCCCGCACCGTGGAGGCTCTGATCGGTGTGGTCTTGCGGCATCCGCCCGAAGTCTCCGTCCCCGCCGTCATGGAGAAAGACATGGAGGACCTTGACCTGTTCGGGAGCGGGATCAACCGGATCGTCGAACAGGTGATTCGGGAAATCCTGATCTCCGGGCGGGTCATTCTCTTGCAGGATGTCTACGGTCAGCGGATTTACTGGCGCGTGCATCAAGCGGTTGACCTGCGCTACTGGTGGGGAGGACCGACCCCCGTAATGGGCGGCGGGCTGTCCGAGGCGATCGTCGAGGAACGCGGCTGGCGACCGGCTAGCGAGGACGAAATCCCTGAGATTCAAGAATCCTCTACCCTGATTCGCTACCGGTTCGGGGACACCCCGGATTCGTCTATCGGCGAACCGGGCTTCGGCGCGTTGCGGCAGGAATGGCGGGACGACGCCTCTGGGTTCCAGCTTGCCGCCGAGTTCCCGCTGCGGCTCCCTTCCGGGCAACCGCTAGACGTCCTCCCGGTTCATGTCGGGGATTTGCCGAGCGAAACGGCGATTCCCTACTCGCCACCCAAGCCGACCATGCTGGATGTGGCGGATTTGTCGCTGAGCTACTTCCGAACTTCCGCCGATTTGGAGCATGCGCTCCACTTCGTCGCGCTGCCGACTCCGTGGATTTCGGCTCCGCAACCGCCCAAGAACGCGAAGATCGGAAGCTCCGAAGTCTGGTACTTGGGTTCCACCGGTTCCGCCGGAATCCTTGAAGTACAAGGTCCTGGTATGGCTGCGCTGGAGACCGCGCTTGGCCGCAAGGCTCGCCAGCTTGCCGGGGCGGGGGCGCGGGTAGTCACCGAACCCGTGCGCCACGCCGAGACCGCCACCGCTGCGCAAATCAAGGCGAGCGGCGACCGAACCCTGCTCCATTGCGTAGTTGACGAGGTGGAACGGGTGGTTGGCAATGCGCTTCGGCTCCACCAGCGGTGGATGGGCTACGCCGGGGAGGAGCCGAGCATCACCCTGAACCGCGACTGGATTGACACCCGGTTGTCGCCTGCGGACATCAGCGGGCTGGTTCAACTGGTTCAAGACCGGCTCATCTCGCCGGAAGCCTTTGCCAATGCGTTGGTTCGCGGCGAGTGGCTCCGCCCGGCGGAACGCTACGTGCCTGAAATCAAGGAACCCGCGCCCATGCCTCCCGCGCTTGCGGCTGCGCAGGGGCAGGCTCCCGAACCCGGAGAAAGCGAGGAAGGGGACGGCGAGGACGACGAGTCCTGATGCGGCGACCCCTCTCCGGTCCCTACTACTACGGCGGCAAATCTGTGAACGGCAAGTCAGGCACAGGTCGGTGGATCACCGAGCTACTGCCCTACCGGACGCGCTACATCGAACCGTTTTCGGGGATGCTTGGGGTGCTGCTCCAACGGCGACCTTCCCCCGTCGAGATAGTCAACGACCTTGACGGACATGTGGTGAACTGGTGGTTGGCAGTTCGGGATGACCCGGAGCGGCTGGCGCAGCACCTTGAACTTACGCCGCACTCGCGCAAGCACTATGAGTTGGCGCATCGGACCATGGCGGCGACGGCGGGAAAGGAACCGGACGGGAATGTCGAGCGGGCGACGGCGATTTGGACGGTGCTGCTTGGCGCGGCGGTGGGCGGGTCGGCGCGGGCGGCGAGCTTCGGGTTGAACTTCAAGCACCACCCCCACACGGGCAGTTGGCGGGACGGCTCGCGGGTTTTCCGACTGGCGCAGCGGCTGCGCAAGGTTCAACTGGATTCCCGACCGGCGGAGACCATCCTGAACCGGGTCTCCGAATACGAGGACGCCGTGGTCTACTGCGATCCTCCCTACCGGACTGCAGACTGTCGGGCATACAAAGACAACGGGCAGACGCTTGATGTGGAAGCCATATCCGAGGCTCTGATAGCGCAACGCGGCGCGGTGGCGATTTCCGGCTACGGCGAGGAGTGGAATCATCTTGGCTGGAATCGGCTGGAGCTTCAAGCCCAATGCTCCAGCTTCGGGGAGCACGGCAAGCGGAAAGACACGCGGCGCACGGAGGTGCTGTGGTTGAACTTTGATCCGGGACCGATACAGAGAAAACTTGCGTTCTGAATATGTGCTAGAGTGCGCGTATGGCACTTCAGTTTTCGCTCGACGAGCAAGCCCACGCGCAACTCCCGGAGGCTCTCCGGGACCATTATGTCAAGCAGGACGATGGCTCGTATCTGCTTCACACGGAAGGGGATAACCCCGAAGTGAAGCAGTTGCGCGGCAAGGTCGACGAGTTCAGACAGAACAACATCTCGTTGGAAAAGCGGATGGCGGAGGCCAAGCGGTCCGGGAACCCGGCTGAAAACACAGCCTTGGCGGAGCAAGTCAACAAGCTCCGGGAGCAAATGGAGGCTCTGGAGAGCGAGAAAAAGGCTCTGGAGACCAAGCAGATTCAGGCTGACTTCCGGTCTACGCTAAGCAAGGCGGTTCACGGGATGGGGCTGACCGAAGGCGCGCTGCCCGACTTGGAGCGGCGGGCGCAGCTTGATGGGTGGACGATGCAGGAAGGCAACGCGGTGCGCCTTGACCCGCAAGGCGAGCAAGTGCGGCGCGGTTCGCTTCCCGAAACGCTAGGCGCGTACCTGAACGATGCGAAGTTCGGAGACGCCAAGCACCTTTTCAGGGGTCCCTCCGGTGGCGGGACTGACAGGGCGGTGCCCTTTGGCAAGAATGGCGCGAAGATAGAGGTTGACGCTTCGGACGACTTCGTGCTGTCGAACCTGGATGACATTGCTTCCGGCAAAGTCGTCCTCCAGACCACCGTTCAGTAAGGGCGGTAAGGAGGGAGCGTCGTGGCTCTCAATGATTTTAAGCTCACCATCTTGGCGCAGGCTCTTGCTGCGCTTCGGAAGCGGGCTACCTTTGCGCGGGCGGCGTACCGCGACCTTTCGGCTCGTCTGAACGCTGCGGCGCAGGGCGAAACCCTGCAATTCAACTACATCACGAAGCCGACTGTCGGGGATGTCCCGACTCTCGCCACTTCGCTTGGCGGCGCCGTCGCGGAACCGCAGACCACCACCCGGACCCTGACCCTCGACCACTGGAAGCGGGTCTATTGGGATGTCAACGATCGGGATTCCTACTCCGTTGGAGGCGAGGGATTTACCGCGATTGGGGCGACCTACGGGGCGGCTCTGGCTGACCAGATCGAGGCTGACATGTTCCAGCATGTCGCGGAAAATGTCGCGGAAGGCGCGATCAACCACGGGACTACCGCGCAGGGGACCGCCTTCAACAACACCAACGCGACTCGTACCGCGCTTCGCTTGCTGGCTTCGCGGGACGCGGACATGGGGCAGTTCTTCATGTTCGTCAGTCCTACCGATCAGGAGGACTTCCTCGGTGCGTCGGACTTCACCCGGGCGGACTTCCGGGGACAGGTTCCCGCTACGGAGATTCAGACTACCGGCGACCTTGGCACTTCGTTCGGATTCCGGTTCATTGTCTCGAACAACATTCCCTCTGTCACGCGGGGAGCGAACTCGGGCGCGGTCAATCGCGCTGGCGGCGTCACCGCAGGCGCGACTGTGATCCCGGTGGATGCTGCGGGCGCGTCTGGCATCAACCCCGGCGAGGTCGTGCTGTTCGGAGGCCAACTCTACGCGGTCAAGGCTGGAATCTCCGGGGTTGCGGGCAACATCACTATTGACCGTCCGCTGGCGGCTAATGTGGCCGATAACACCGCACTGGGGCGGCGGTTCACCCACCGTCCGGCTTGGGCGATGAACCCCAATGCTTTCGCTTTGGCCATGCGGCCTACCGTCGCTCCCCGGCAGCAGGGCAACGGGAGTATTCGGTCTCTGGTTGACCCCGGAACCGGGTTCTCCCTTACGCTGGAGGAAACCCGGATTCAGAGCGGTACTCGGTACACTCTCTCGGCTCTCTACGGTTTCACCGTCGTCCGCCCGGAGATGATCGTCCGTATCGCCACCCCGGTGGTCTGATACGGGAGCGTCTGATGGCGCTTACTCTCGCCACCGACACCCTCTGCGTGGTGTCGGTGGCAGACGCCTATCTCGCCGGGCACCCGTATGGGGCTGGTTGGGCGTCCATTGACGAAGGTTCGGCTGATGCCACGCTCGCAAGGAAGGAGGCTCTGTTGCGTCTTGCGAGTGAGGTGCTGAGTTCGGGGATATGGTGGAACGGTCGTGCCTCGCACATGGAGCAACCGCTCGCTTGGCCGAGGGCGTGGATGCCTGCGGTTTTCGGTCATGGCGGCTACATCAGTTCAACCGAGATTCCTACCCGGATTCAACAGATGACCGCACTTCTTGGGCTTGCGCTCCACCGGAAAGAGCGGACGAAGGATTTGCCGTTGAAGGATTTTGCGATTCGTCAGACGGGCAGTTCGCAGTTCGCTGGCGGGGCGATTCGCCGGGTTATCCCGGAAGCGGTGACGGACATGCTCCCGGAGGCTTGGGGGACAGTGGCGGGAAGCGGCAACCTGAACTATCCGCTTCGGAGGGTTTGATCGTGCCTGCCGACTGGCTCGACGACACGGTGGAGGCTGTCCGGGAGACGCTGGATGACCTTGAACTGCTGGAGGATGTCGTCCATTACCACGGCGGCTCTACACTGGATGAGGAAACCGGTCGTCCTACGAGCTACGATTCCCGCAAATTGAAGGCGGAGATCGTGGGGAACGAGGCGGCGCGGGCGGCTTCGGACACTATCGAACCGGGTAGCGTTTGGACTCTGACCTTCTACGATCCTGTGGAGGTGGGGTTGACGGACTACTTCGAGTGGGGAAGCTCTGGGGAGCGACACGCGGTGGTTTCGATTGCGGGGCGGGTTCGGGACCCCTCGGACAACTCTCGCTACATAACCCGGGTGGGGGTGAACTGACATGGCCGAACTCGTGCAGGATATTCGGGCGCGGATCAAGGCGGATCACGGAGACCGGTGGAAGGTATGGGATACCCGCTGGCCGGAGCTTCGGGAGTTTCCGTCGGATGTCTTTATCGAGGTGGCCGCACGAGGCGGCTCTCCACTCCACTTGCTTGGGGGCGTCCCGAAGGCGGATATGCACGTCGTGGTGCTGGTCGTTCCGACCGAGGGGGTGGCGCGGGGGATGCCCCGCGAGGCGCGGGAGGCGGTTTTCGCGGCGGTTCAAAGCATCGAAAAAATGGCCAACTCATGGCAACCTTCCGGGCGTAGTCTCGCACAGGGACCGCGTCCTGACCCTACCGACCCCAATGCGCCGCAACCCCCGCCCGACACTTGGTATTCGGATGTGCGTTGCGAGCAGGAACCCCAGTTCGTGGAGATCAACCCGCAAGGGCGGTCGCAGTACGAGGCTGTTATGATCCTCACGAAGGAACGCTAGATGCCCCTCTCCAGCACCAACGTCGTCGCGTGGGCTGACGGCTACGACCTTGCGGGCTCCGGCGCGCTCACCGAGATGCTGCCTAGCGAGACCGGCGAGTTCGAGGCGTCCGCCTACATCGGCCCCCCGGGGCGGATGGCGCACGAAATCCCCATCGGGCTTCGGAGCTTCGGCATGGAGCAGTCCGGCTACCTGGATAGCGCGGATGTCTCGCTGCGCAGGGTGTTCGGGGACCAGTCCGCGCTCAGGACGCTGAGCTTCGGCGTGGAAGGCGCCTCCGTAGGCTCCCCGATTCAGGTCGCCACCCGGATGTTCGTCGGCGAGAAGTCAATCACCCCGGAAGTCCGGGGAATCTCGAAGATGCGGGTGCGGTGGGTACAAGGCGCCAACGGGGAGTTGATCGATGGGAAGATTCTCGCTGGCGGACAACGAGTCGGGAACACCAACCCAACCCAACCCTCGGCAGTCACAGATTCTCGCATCTACGATCAGGAGAGTCGCAAGGCTCTCGATTACGTCCTCGCCGTTGAGGACATCGAATGGGACGGAGCGACCCAACTCACTGTTCAGGTGCGTGGCTCCAACAACGGTACGAGCAACTGGATCGTCCACTCGAACCCGTTGGTAATCACGCCTTCCGCAACCGGTGGCTTCGTATTCGAGGCCAACACTTCCGCAACCCGTCGCTATCTCTACTTGGACTACCAATGGGGCGGCACTCCGGGAAGCGACACGTCCGCCAAGATTTTCGCCGCTGTAGCAGAGCGGTAGAGGAGACCCACCATGCCTATCGGCCCCCGCGACTACCAATTCTCCATCGACTCGATCTCGAGCAACACCGTCGGTTCCGCCGTCGCGCTCGACGACGTCATGGAATGCTCCGGCATCCAGGTCAATGCGATCATGGCGGACACAACCACTCTCGGCGACGAGATCGCTTCCGAAGGCTCGGTTGGCGTCCGGGAATTCCCTCGGATCACCCTCAAGGGGTTCTTCGAGGCTGGCGCGACCGGCGACTACCAGCGGCTCGGCCCCGTGGCGGATGCGGCCACCCCTCCCCGAACTTTCACGATCACCCACCGCACCGGCGTGACGCAGGCTCTCGAGGTCTCCGTGGTATCGAAGAAGCTCACCCCTGATGCGCGAGGGCACATCATGTACGAGGTGGAGCTTGCGGCTGCTTCCGGCGCGGCCACCGGCTACGTCGAGACTGGCGTCTGATGATCGAGTTCACCATCCGCGAGGTTCCGGGACCGGGTGGGCGAACCATGAGTTCGATCTTCCGGAACCGGGCGGAGGCCTTCCGGCGGTACAACTTGGCGGTGGCGAAGAAAGTGCTGGCGGAATCGCACAGGCGCGTTCCCTTCCGGCGTGGCGACCTGCACGACACCGGGAAGGTGGTTCAATCCGGGGAGGAGGCGAAGATCACCTACGGCGATTCGCGGGTCGACTACGCTCCCGAAACCCACGCCAAGCCCTACAACTACGGGCGCGGGCGGGAGAATCGCTACCTGGAGAAGGCGATGCGAGCGGTCGCGCAAGACTCCGGCAAGCTGGCGGATGCCGGCAAGGAGTTCATGGCGGGCTTGAAGTGAGGCGCGTCCCCGTGGCGGTGCGCTTCGCTGGGAGCTACAGGGCGCGAAAAACGCTCCGTGGGTACATCCTGGAGGATCGCTGGATACATCCCCTACCCGGCGGGCGCGAGGGCGTGTGGGGCGGAATGGTCGCCATAGCGGGCAAGGTCTCGCTATCGGGGGCGGGAGTCCTCGTCGCACTCCCCGGCTGGACTTGGGACGGCCCCAGCGGCCCCACCGTCGATTCGCAGGACGGGATGCGAGCGGCCTTCATCCACGACTGCCTCTACCACCTGATGCGCTCCGGGCAGATTCCCCAGGGATACCGACCGTTGGCGGATCGGGAGTTCCGGCGTATCCTCCGGGAGGATGGCATGACCTGGTTCCGCAGCACATACTGGTGGGCGGCGGTACGCCTTTTCGCGGCGAGCGCCGCACGACCGAAGGGAGACTGATATGGCGATTCTTGGACTGACGACCACCCGGGTGCCTATCCCGCACGAGGACGGCGAGTGGATGGAGCTTCGAGACTCGATCCCGCCCTTCCTCGTTGGGAAGGCGCAGGACGCGCAAACCCGGCGCCAGATGGAGATCGCGGGGGAGGCGGTCAAGAATCTCGGATGGGAGGCGGTGCAGGCGATTCAGGAGCGGCAGGCTCCCGCTCCGAGTCCCCAACCCGGAAAGGACGACGCGGGCAAGTCGCCGTCTCCCGATGATTTCGATCTCGACATGTTGGCGCTCTACATGATCGAGGCCTGGAGCTACCGGACCAGCGACGGCAAGCGGATCAAGGTATCCCGGCCTCACATCGAGGCCCTGGACCGCAAGACGCGGGATTGGGTTCATGAACAGGTCTGGGAGCGGGCGAAGCCGACGACCGAAGAGGACATCGAGGGAAACTGATTCGGGTCCACCGGGCCTTGGAGCACGGCGGACCCGTTCCACGGTCTCTGCTGCTGGTGCGGATTTGCGATCGCTTCCGGTGCACCCCGCTGGAAGCGGCGAAAGAGATTGACCGCAACCCGGAGGCGATTATGGCTCTGGCGACGGCGTACTACTCCGACGCGGCGAGGATGATCCAGCGATACGACTCGCTGGACGCTGCTGCGCAACGGGGGATTGGCGCACCGAGTGGTAGGATGGTAGACATGTACCGGGAGCATGAGGCGCAGGTTGCGTCCGAGCGGCTGGAAGAGCATCGGGATGCCCTTGCGCAGGCGGGGCGGGCGTAATGGCGGTCATTAGCGCGGGCACCCTGGAAGCCGTCGCGCAACTCAAAGACAAGTTCTCCGGTCCGGCGGGGAAGGTTGAAGGGGCGAACAAGAAGCTCCGCAAGGCGATCACCGCGGGGATGGGTGCGGGGTCTGCTGCTCTCCTGAAATTCGGGAGCGACTGGCAGGCTATCGAGCGGACGCTGGTCGAGGGCACCGGAGCAACTGGCGTCAAGCTCGACGCACTGAAGCAGTCGGTGAAGGACTTGGCGGGCGAAATCCCGAAGGTCGGCAACCAGCAAGTCGCTACGGCTCTCGCCGATCTGAATACGCACATGGGGTTGCTCGATGATGAACTGGAGGCGGTGGCTGCGCAGGCGTTGAAAGCGGGCGTGAACACCGAGTTGTTTGGCGGGATGGTGAATCAGATGGGGCTTGGCGCGGAAGAGGCGATCCAGTTGCTCGATGATCTAGTTCGGGCTTCGCAAGATACGGGAGTGAGCGTTGACGGACTCACCGGAGTTTTCTCCAGGCAATCCGCTCGCTTCCAGGCTGCGGGCGGAGACATCAATGACTTGCTCCCTCTGATCGTGAATCTCGCTACGAAGTTCCGCGGCGAGCGTGGACTACGCGGCGCGATGTCCGAGCTGGTGCAGGAGATGGATAAGGGGCTGCGGGTCTCTATCCCGTCGCTGCGCGATCAGCTTGGGGACACGACCGGCGCGGTGGATGATCTGGCTGAGTCGGGGGTCACACTGAAAGACAAGCTCGTGCAGGTCAAAGAGAAGATGGGGGCGGTCGTTGGGCCTTCCGGCGAGGCGGCAGGGGCTATCGGGTCGGTGGCGACTTCCGCGATACTGCTCGTAAGTCAGATAGGCGGCGCGGGTGGGCTTACGGCGGGGTTGACGACCGTCAAGACTTCGCTACTTGGACTGGGGAAGGCTCTCTTGGGTCCGGGCGCGGTTGTGGCGGGGCTGGTGGCGATGCTGGGGGCGGTTCATGCGCTGTCGCAAAAGTTCCCTGGGTGGATTCAGAAGTCGAAAGAAATCACCGAAGAATTGGCTGAGTTGAAGAACGCAACGGGACCCAACATATCAAAGGTGCTGGACGAGTTCGAGGGGAAGGTCGAAGATACTGGAGACGCGCTCGACAAGACGAAAAAGGAATTGGATGAAACTGGAAATGAAATCTTTGACCTTGAAACGGCGACGAAGGAAGCGGAAGAAGAGGTTAGTAAGCTGGCTTCAACTTTCGATCAACTCGTTAGCAGCACGAAAGCGGCTGGAACCAAGATCGAGGAGGTCGAGAGATCGCTTCCCGAAATGGAGGATAGGGCGCGAGAAATGTACGAAGGATTGGGGGATATGCTCGAAGGGTACAAGACCAAGAACGAGGGCTTGCTCCAGAGCATCTTGAACGATTGGCGGGGGTGGTCTACTACCGGGCTACAGATCCAAACGGACTACTGGACCCGCTCCGAGCAGAAGCACAAGGAGGCGAACCAGGTGGCGATAGGGAATCTCGCTTCGCTCCACAAGACATGGTTCGCGGCGGAGGGGAAGGAACTCGACCGGCGAAACGCGCAAGTCGTCACGAAGATGAGTCAGATGGCGAACAACAAGGAGGTGTGGGGAAACATTGGCGGGACGATGATTCAAGCGATGATCAACGGGCAGAATGTCGCGGACACGCTTTCGACCGCGTTCAAGTCGGAGTTCGTCAACAACTCGATTCGTTTCTTCGGGGACGCCTTCTCCAACCTGTTCGGGGAAGTGGTGGGTGCGAAACTGCCTGGCATCATCGGGGCGATACTCGCCGGTATCGACATCGCCAAGAGCATCCTGAACATGGGACCGCCGGAGATCAAACCGCGCGGACCGACCCCGAGACCGCCACTTGCTGGAGCGGACCCTAGCCGGATTGACCCCACGAGGCGGATACCCCGAAATCCGCACCTGCCGGGACATGGCGACCCCAACAGCGGACTACCGGAACCCCCCTGGCCGAACGGTCCGCCAACGCCTCGACCGGGAGGCGGGAGACCCGGCTCCGGGAGACCCGGCGAGGGCGAGGGCGGCAACACGCCAGCGACGCCTCCTGACGTCACCCCGAAACCCGGTGTGCCTATCCCCGGTCCCGGCACCCCGGTCGTCCTGACCGTAGACGGGCGGGTGCTGGCGGAGGTCGTCGCGGAGCACATGAAGCATGGGCTTGACGGAGTGCTCTGATGGCCGCAACCGTAGTCGTTGATTCCATTGCGGACCTGCGGGCGAACTTCCGCAATGTCAATGCGGGGGCTTCCAACGGTGAGTGGCAAGTTCGTGGTAGCTCTGCGTCCACCCCTACGCAGAACACCGGACCCGGCAACAACAACGGGTTCGACTACTGCTACACCGAGACTTCGAGCATTACGGGGACGCTGATTGAGGCGGGCAACAACGGGACGCTGGAGTTCACCACGGTGCCTGCTGGAACCGACCGGCGGTTGCGCTTGCGGCTCTGTATGCAGGGCGAGTGGGGGGATGGCAACGAGGGGATGCTGATTCAACACCGGGGCAGTAGCGGTGGTTGGGTGTCGCTCCCTTTCATTTGCGGATGGGCGTACTCGAACGAGTACGACGCTGGAGACACCCTGACCGACGAGTGCGGGGACACGCAAACTGTTGCGGCGAACGGCGGATGGGTTGACTTCACCGTCAACATCCCTGACACGGCTACGCGGGTTCGGATGCGCCCAAGATATGTGGTAGGTCCGGGCGGGAGCAGCTACAACCACGATGTTGGGTTCCGGGAGTTCCAGTGGCTGGAGGATACGCAACCGAGCTTCCCGACTCCCGTTCCGGCGCAGACATGGTATGTGGGGCAACGGGTGAACCTGCAGCTTCCGAGGCCGGTTGGCGGCGACCCGCCTATCACCTTTTCGGATAGCAGAGGCGCGGGGTTCCCGGAGGACTACTCTTTCGATGAGGACACCTTCGTCCTGACCGCGCTCCCTACCGAGGCGGCGGCGAGCTTCACTTGGACGCTGACGGCTATAGACGCTGACATCGATATCGCGCAGCTTTCGGTGACTGGGCGGATTCTTGACCCGCCAGCGTTGACCTTCACCGGAACCGTCGCTGACCAGTACCTTGAAGTGGGGCGGGCTGCGAGTATCCAGCTTCCTAGGCCTACCGGGGGGGTAGGGACGATTACGCGCACCCTGACCCCTTCCGTGCTTCCTGCGGGGCTTTCGTACGACCCATCGCTGATTCGGATTACGGGGACCCCGACGGCTGCGGTGAGCTTTCAGACGTTCACATGGACGGCTACGGATAGTTCGACGCCACCGCAAAGGGCGAGCATCAGTTTCGCGGTTCGGATCGCGGCGCGGGGGGTTCCGCTTGCGGGACACCGGGGGCTGGAAGTCCGGCTGAATGGCACCGAACTGGGCGGGGTTCTGACCGGGAGCGTTCGTATCGCCAATCGGTTGGAGGTCTCGAACTCCGCGATTTTCCGAATGAGTCAAGCGACTGGCGGGACGATTCCGGCGAACGGGGACGAGGTTCAGGTGCTCGACCGGGCTACCCGGCGAGTCCTGTTCGCGGGCAACATCAGGAATCCGCGCTGGCGTGGGCTGATCTCCGATTCGTGGATACGGGTAGATGCTGCGGCGATTGGCGCGGGAAGGCGTCTCCGGGACAGGCTGATACCGCCAGCGGACGGGGTGCGTATCGCCAAGATGACCACCGGGCAGGCGCAGGTCGTCGCGCTGGTGGGCTTGTTTTCGGGCGAGGGATTTACGCTCGACGGGACCGTTGGAGACCTTGCTCCGATTCCAGACGATGTTCGGCTCCAGTCCGTCGAGTCGGTGCTCTCACGGTTGCTAGATACGGGTGACTTCATTTTCACTGTCTCGAACGACAAGGTGGTGCGAGTTCGGGCGCGGGGGTCTCTCCCGACTTCCGCCCTGATAGCCGGACCGGACAACGTGTCGCTCATCAGCACGGAGACTGACGCGAGCAACCACCGGACGCGCCAGTGGGTGCGACATGGAATCGTCACCGGCAAGCGGACTTTCAACGGGGATGGCCGCTCCCGGCGGTTTCCGGTGGTGGTTTCCAGCGCGGAGGAACTGGATTTTTTCTCCGATTCCGCCACCACGACGGCGAAGAACGCTGACCGGGACCGGGGGCTTCGGTGGCGGTTCGATGCGCGGGCGGCGATTCGGACTGACCTGAATGGGGGGATCGACTTCGTCGGGGGCAATGCGCTGACGGCGGCTTCCGGGACGGTCTACATGGGGGAAGTCGGGTATCCGCCTACCGGGGTTGATGTGGAGGAAGCGGGCGGCGCGGGGACCCTGATGTCAATGGAGATTCCGGCTGCGCCCACCTTCCTTCCGGGGTACGCGTTGGGGATTCGGCATACGGCGAGCGGTGACGTTTGGACGTTCGAGGATCAGAGGATCGTCGATAGCTACGGGGGAAACAATGTTCGCCGGGAGGCCTCGCAAGACAGGCTGCTCGACACTATCGGGCGGATGACCAGTACCCCGGACAGGCTGTGGGTGGTTAGCGGCAGAACGGCGCGGGCGTACCATTTCAATGGGGTTCGGGACGCGGCGCGGGACGTGACGTTCACCGGCTTGATTCACAGCATCGCAGGAATCGGGAATCGGCTCTACGCGCTGACCGGCGAGCTTTCGATTGGCGGCTCAGCTTTCCCTGTCGCTTTCGAGGTGGAAGTCCGGGACGCGAATACGAAGAACGAGATAACCCAGACGGGGGCACCGAGCTTCCTGAACCGACCGGATGATGGCACCTTGATATGGGACCTTGCCGTTGGGGGCGGAATCGTTTGGATGCTCCGGGGCACGACGGAAGCGGCGCGGCGGGGCGGCAACACTCTTGGCTGGAAGGCGGAGGCCTACGATCAGGACGACTGGACGCGGTTGACCGACCGGGACATCACCGTGAACACCCCGGAGGATACGCAGATTGCGGCTACGCGGCTCTACGTTTGGGGGAACCACCTGTACTACCGGGGGCAGAGAAACTGGCACACGGCGTACAACATGTCGACTGGCGAGAGCGAGGCTGCGCACGTCGTTGATTCGTTCAACCTGACCCGCCCGACCATCGGCGAGGGAGAGGAACCCGTCGCGGGCAACTCCCGGCTCTGGATTCGCCCTTCATCGACTTCCGGGCAGCTTCGGGCTTGGCGGCTTGGGCGGGCGCGAGGGCAGTTCCGAAAGCCCACCACCACCGAGGCTCTGGCGATGCGCTCCCGGCTCTCGCAGGACGACCGCTTCCGGGTCATCCTCATGGACGCCAGCGTTCCGGGCGTCTCCGCTACCCGCGCTCGCTACGAACCCGTCTCCGTGGATGTTCAGGAAATCACTTCCCTGAGCGTTGACGGTACCGACATCGAGCTTGGGGGCTCCGGGTGGCACTTCGACGCCGCCACCCAAGAGCTTGCCATCCATATCGGGAGCGTGGGAACCCCGACCACCAGTCAGCAGATAATCATCGAGTGGGTCGGGCGCGCGCTTGCGCTGGCGAGTAAGGAAGGGCTTGCGGTGGACCGGCTGACCGAGTTCGAGGGGCAGGACGCCTTGCGCTTCGACGAGGCGCAGCGGGCGGCGCAAATCCTCTTGGGGCAGCACGGGGAGGTAGCCGAGCGGCTGATAGTCCGCTTCGTCTGGGGCACCCCCATCCATGTGGAGGTCGGGCAGCGGCTACAAATTGACAGTAGCTTGGCGGCGAAGTACGGTGTGAAGAACCCCACCGGCGCCGACCGTTGGCTGGTTTCCGAAGTCGTTATTACCGAGCAGGGCGATTTGATTCGCTACGAGGTTCGGTGTATCCGGGATCGGTTCCAGCAGCGGTGGGCGGATTTCTGGCGTAGCATTGCGAGGAACTGACATGGCGCAAACCCGATTCGTCACTCTCGAACCAGGGGTGGTCGTGGATATTGCTACGGCGGCGGGTATCGGGGATGGGCGGTACACGCTTGATAATGTCGGGGTCTACTCTGTGCGGGTCGCCTTCGTGGATTCGCTTCCGGCGAACCTGCAGGATGATTCCATAACTAGCTTTGCTCCTATGATTCCTCCGCATGGCTACGGCAGTTCGCGGGGGTTCTCGCTGAACGGCGACCACATGCTCGTGGTGAGTGGCGAGGGTTCCACGGTGGCTATCACCGAGGACGAGTAATGGGTCTCTCTCCGGCAGGCGGGCATGGCGGATTCGCTGGCGACGCCTTCAAGATCGGCCCTTCCCCTAACCGGTTCGCGGCGGCTTCGCTGACCGCTGCCGAGGCAGCAAGGGACGCGCAGGCGGCAACGGCGGCGTGGGTTGCCCGCTACGAGGCGGACCGGCTGGCGGTCATCCTCCTCCAGGACACGACGGCTGACCGGCTCTACGTGCAGTCGCTCGAACCGACGCTGGTTACGGGGAGCGGCAACAGCAAGGACTACTCGAACGCGTGGCTGACCCTTGCGATTGCTCCGGGTGGCTTCACCCGGGACCAAGCCCTTGCGCTGATCGCGGATTGGGCGGAACAGGGCAATGCGACCCTGATTCCCGACACGAAGCTCGCGGCGGACATTGCGCGGGATTCGGACGTCACGGCTGCGATTGCGACTGCGGTGGCGCGGGTGCGCGGAGGAGTGGCGGCTGACCGGGACACGCTGGAGAAAGTCGCGGACGCCCTGGCGGTGGTGACGGCGCGTGGCGCGGTCATCAATGTGGAGCGGTCGGGGGACAACATCGTCGTTCACCAGCGGGATGGCTCCACTGACTCGTTGTCGGTGGCTCCGCTGACCCCGGCGATTGACCGGGCGGGCGTACTGGCCCTGATAGCGGATTGGGCGGAGGCGGGGAACACCACCCCGTTGCCGGACTCGAAAGTCCCCGCGAGCATCGCCCGCGACAGTGAGTTGAACAATGCTGTCGCCAATGTGTTGACGGCGATCAGGGGGAATGCGCCAAGCAACCGGAACACGCTGGAGGAGATCAACAATGCGCTGGCCGTTGTGGAGAACAGGAACCCGGTCATTGCGGTCAGTCTCTCCAGCAATGTGCTGTCCTTCCGGTTCCGGGATGCCACGACACAAAATGTCACCCTGCCCGCTGGCGGGGGTGGCGGCACTTCGGGGCTGGACCAGGCTGCCGTAGATGCGCGGGTCAGGGCGGGCGTCGCGGATTGGGCGGAAACAGGGGATACAAGCGATGTCCCCGACACCAAGCTCTCAAGCAATATCGCTCGCACCAGTGCGATCCCGTCGATCACCGGGCTACAGGACGCTGCGGGCGTAAGGAACACAGTCGAAACCTTCCTGGCGGCGGGCAGCAATGTGACGCTGACCCGCGTGGGTGACACGCTGACCATCGCCTCTACTGGCGGCAGCGGTGGCGGCCTGACGCAGGAGCAGGTGCGTGACACCATTGCGGGCTTCATCCGTGGCGTCGGGATTTCCGTCGTTCACGATGACACCGCGAATACGCTGACTCTGACGCGCTTGCCGCTTGAGTTCGGCGAGCAGATGATCGGGGAGAGTCTTGGTGCCTACTCGCGCACCACTTCCCAGACGCCGAACGCGAGCGAGTTCTACAGGGTGTCCGGCAGTTCGATTCGGATTCGGACAAGCAATGCGGAGCACACCGAGTTGGCGAATGCGACTCACATCTTCGTCAACAAGTCTGTCTCCACATTGGCGGTGGCGCGGTTCGGGGTCAACTACAGCGACCTGACGCTGAATATCAATATCCCTGACACCAACGACCCGATAAATCTCCACTACGCCTCCACGCTGATCGGTAGACGATGGGCGGAAGCGCGTCACGCTACGACCCTTTCCACTATCTTGGGGAATCCTCCGGCGAACCGCAACACGCTGGAGAAGATTGCCACCGCTTTGTTGGCAGTCGAGAACAGGAACCCGGTCACGGCAGTCGCTGTTTCCGGCAACGACATCATCACGTCTAACCAGCAGGGTCAGACTACGACTATCACCACTGGTTGGCAGGATGCGGTGGGCGTCAGGAGCGTCGTCACCGACTTCATCAAGCCCGGCACCAACGTACAGGTGGTGCGGCAGGGCGATGAATTGACGATCAGTTCCACCACCGGTGGCAGCGGCACCGCGCCGCAGAATGAGATCATCGTGGTGACTGGCGACAGGACTTTCACTGTCGCTGAATCGACACAGCTTCACCGCAAGATCATACTGACGCACAGCGACAGTGACATCACGATCACGCTGTCCGAGCCGACCGGCAGTACCGACTTGGGCACCTTGGTGTTCAACATGGGTTCCGGTGCTGTGCGTATCACCGCCACGCCCACTTCCCGGATCGATGGCCCGATTGCCCTGAACAAGCAGGGCGACAGCGCAGCCATCAATTGGGATGACAGCACTCGCAAGTGGGAGCCGCGACAGCTTGGCGGCATCACCCACATTGACAGCGACTACGTGTCGCTTACCAATGAAGACACCGCCCGTCTTTCGGGGAGGATACTGATATGTACGGCGACTTCGGATATTCGAGTCTCACTCCGGTCTGGCGTTGGTGCTCTGATAGTGATAAACGCTTCGCCCAACAACTCCAACGTATTGTTGACGACGAGCGCGAGCAACTTGCGTTCGAGGGAACTTACAAGCACGACGAGCGGCCAGACGATGTTCGGTCGGTGGACGGGAAGCGTGTGGGAGTTCCAGGGCGATTGGGAGACTGTCGCTGCATGGGCGAGGGAAGGATCGAGTTCCCTGGTTCCAGATGCGAAGATTGCGGCGAGCATTGCTCGTGACTCCGAAGTCAACACGGCTGTCGCCACTGCGCTGACGACTGTTCGGGGTGGGGCACCGGCGAGTCGGGACACGTTGAAGGAAATCAACGATGCGGTGGTCACGCTGGAGTCGCGGAACCCGATCATCAGTGCCTCGATTACGAACCGGATCATCACCTTCACCCGGCAAGACGGGACGACGCAGACTGTCACCGTTCCGGCGCGCTCCGGGCAGACCACAGGCCTGATTGAATCGGAAGTCCGGGCACTGGTGGAGCAGTATGCCGAAGTCGGGCAGACGGGGACTATCCCTATCACCCGCTTCGGGGACGGGGTTATCACCGAGGCGAAGTTGGCGCAGGCGGTGAAGGACAAGCTCGATGAGAGCGACCATGTTTTCATCTCCGCTTCGCGTACCTTCACCGCTTCCGAGGCGCAAGAGCTTCACCGCAAGAGTCTCTGGTACATCGGGAGCGCAACCGGGACTATCACTCTGCCCGCCCTGACCGGGCACTCTTCCCGCGTGGAAGTGGCTCTGTTGGCGAACACGTCCTCACACAGCGTGGGCATGCAGGTCAATGCGCAGCAGACTACCGGACCGCAACTGGCGCAGGCTCTGGTAGATGGCGACATCGGGTTGCTTGTTTGGGACGGGGCGCAGTGGTCTATCAACAGCACCGGCTTCGCTTTCACCTTCCGGGAAGCGACCATATCCGGCAAGCAGATCACGCTGATTCGCCACAACCGGAACTTTCCGAACCGGGTGCTTGACATCCCCATCCCCGACATCGCTTCGGAGGCGGAAGCCGTGGCCGGAACTGATAATGTAGACTACATGACTGCACTTCGCGTCAAGGAGGCGATTGACCATGCACAAGGCACCCGCTCCGGGGCGCATGACTTCTTTTTTGGTGGTCTGGCGGCTGATCCAACTAGCAGCCTGGACCTTTCTACTCTGCAAAGCACTCGCGTCAGTACATCGGGTAATCAGGAAGTTGTCGTCAATCGCACCTGGAGCGGTGCCGACCGACATTTTTACGTCATCCAGCGCGTCACCGACGGCGACATCATTGGATGGACTTTGGACGGCGGCACAAGCACCGGATGGACAAAAGGAACAACTACATTGACCATCGGGGGCGTCCAGTACGAGTGGTACAAGAGCGAGTACACGTGGCGTAGCTCTGTGACGCAGGGACTCCGGTTGGGGATTACGAGGGCGTAATGAGCTTCCGAATCGAGAAGGGGATCACAGTTCTCCACGGGGGTACGGCTATCGTTCCCGGCACGTCCACCAGTCCTATCGGCGTGGATGTTGGGCTTGGCGATTGGAACCTCGTCGTTGAGCCGGGCACCTACTACCCGACCGGAGAGATGGACCACAGGCCGTTCGACGGCACCAAGTGGTCTATGCGGGTGGCGGTGCTCGCTGGCGGAAGCCCGCCTGACATTGAGCAACACGCCCAACAGGGTGATCGCGGCAAGAGCCGCGTGAGACGCTCCGGGATTTGGAGCCAGTGGGTCGGTTGGGAAGACACGCTGCCCTCGTTCGTGCCGAATGGCAACGCGGACAGGGTTGCCATGCAGAACATCCAAACGCAGCAAAGGCACATCCACGAGGTCGAACTGACTGTCACTTCGGGGATCGTTGCAACTACTCCGAATGTTTACGGATGGTCTATCGCGCCTTCCACCGCTACGCAGACATTGCCGCAGGGCGGAGACCTTGCGAGGGTGGATGGCGGAGAACTTTCTGACGTTCCGAACCACCTTTTGGTGGCTATGTACTCCACTTCGGCTGCTACGCCCGTCAGTAAGTTCAGGTTCAAGAGCTTCGTCAATACCTTGATTCGGGTGAAGATAGGAGACACCGAGTACGCCCTGACGCGAACTGTCAACAACAGCACTGTCGCCTCATGGGGAGACTTCCAGTTTGACGAGTATGAGATTTCGAGTTCGGAAACGAACCGAGACCCCTTGGGGTTCAGTGCTACTGGTGTCACGAAGAACGGCATCCAGTTCTTCCAGTCTCGTCACCGCCCGCTCTATACCGCCACGTTTGATGAAGAGCGGTCTTTCGATCTCTATGGATTGCAGGCACTGACGGGGCACATCGCACAGCGCGTTGAGATTGAATCTTTGCAGGGCACCAACAAGGTGCTTGAGACTGCCTACAGTCTCGCCGACGAGCGGACGATTCACACATTCCGGCATCATCCCCGCGTGTCTGTCACGGGTATGACCAGCGCGATCATCGATCTGGAGAACCAACACTATCCACTCCGATTGGTGCGTGGAGACACTCGCATCTTCGGCGCGGATGAAAGTCCGGGTGAGGAGGACTTGGGTCGCAGATCACAGACCGCCGATGAGTTGGTCGATTTTACGCTCCAAAACTACGGGATTACCACCGAGACAGTGAAGGACGGACTGTTGGTGATGGAGTTCGGGACGCTCTCCCGTGTCATCTTCAACATGAACTCCCGGCGCATGGAGACGGCTGCTGCTGGCGATCTTGAGATTCCTCGCGTAGGACAACGAATCACTGTCCGGTACTTCCCGACCGGAAGCGCGATGGATGTCGTTGACGGCAACTTCGTGGCGGAGAACACGTCAGGCGGGGCTAGCGCGGCCAAGCAGTACCGCATCTACGGCAGTCCAACAGCTATCCAAGCTCTGAAAGACCACCATGTGGCGTATGTCGGGAGAGGCGACCTTTCCATCCTCCCGACTCTAAAGACTGTTGGGCCTATGGGCGCGATTCATAGCCTGAATGTGGATTCGATGGGGGCTGTGAGTACCGATACAGCGAACTCGGCGTACAGGTACGTTGACCTGACGATCAATGCGGGGACGGCTCCCCGTCCGAGCAGAGGCAGCGCGGTGGTGCTTGGCATCCCGAAGGCTTCTGATTCGCACCCTGACAGCAACCCCGACCATGTGAGGACGCCGCTTGAGTGGACGGAAGACCTTTCGGGAATCGGGATTGATCCTCTTAGTCCTTACCCCGGAACGATTTATCTGCCCTGGCCGGAGGAAGCGAATGTTCTTCGGTTGACTATGAACACGCCGCAGATCAGTGGCACTTCCGGCACAAAGATGCGGATTCAGTACCTGACCACCGGGACGCCCACGCGATTCGATTGGGTGCTGTCGCGCACCAGTGATGGCCCTATCGAGTTCACCAGCGGCGCGAGCCATACCTACGAGTTCCATAAGGATTCGTTCCGCTTCGATGACAAGTTGAAGCTGCGCATGGTCGCTGTGGATGCCACTGGCGACCCAAGCGGTGCCGTGAACTTCGGAAGTGGGGACACTCTCAAGGCGAAGCTGGAGTATCTCAATCTCCCCAACATCGCAGACGAGACGCACCCATTCATCGGGAGTTCGCAGCGTGTCATCAAGACCGCCAAGACGAACAACATCGCCGGGACGACGATGACTAACATCTCCTTCGGGAGAGCGATAGAAATCGCCCGGATCGATGAGATTGCGATGCGCGTGAACCCGGATTCGGATCAAGGCGAGACGCAAGGCGCGGGCGAGCGGATTATCCGGCTGACTCGTGCGGACATCGATATTGGAGACCTGTTCGGGGCGGGGAGCTTCACCCTGCCTACCAGCACGACCGCGAAGATGGCTGTGCTACTTTTCCTGGGGCTTGCGGACAACCTTCGCGAACCTATGGCGGGACCGAGTCGCGCGTTCATAGCGGGCGTGTCGAGCGATCCTGTTATGATTCTTTCTATGGTTGAAGATGGTGTCTACGCAACTGGCGTTGGCATCGCCTGCTTCAACGTCGACCACAACATTCTTGCGGGTCAAGTGAGGTTTATCTGATATGGCATCTGCCACCGACACGTTGCTCTACATTTTCCGGGACCCCGACACGCCACGACCGAGAGAATTCCCGACTTTCTTCGGGCGCGACCAGATTACCCCTACTGGATGGGTTGGAGTTTGTATCGGGACTATCGCGGAGGCGCGGGAGGCGGCTTCGGAAGGTATCGGTCTGCGTATGGAGCACCCCGACTTCGACGATGAGAGCTACGACCACCATTTCCCTGCTAGCTACTCGCCTTATGGCTATGTCCCTATTCCTTCGGGGAAAAAGCGTTGGCTGGAAAGGGCTGTGAACTGGGGGTTGACGGCTGCCAATCCGCAGTTCAAGCCAGTTGAAATCGAACACGGGCAATACGACATTCAGTTCAGGTATCCGAACTCGTACTCTGCGATCACGCCAACATTCTCGCTCCCGGCTGACGCTGACTTGAAGATGGCTGCGCATGTCAAGAACGGAGTTATGCGGGGACTCACCGAACGGGTGTTTGCGGTCTACTCGCATTGGAGCGGTATGAAGGAGGTCTACGACCATTGGCGTCCGGCGGCCGAGCGGATCATCAAGGGGGCGAACCGGGAGCAAGAGCTTTCCGCAATGGCGAGCTACATGACCGGAAAGGCGGCGGCGGCGAATGCGAACAAGGACCGGGCAACGCTCGCGCTAATCGAAGTGGGGATGGCTCTGGAAGCCGACTTCGCACGGGCTAGCACCTTCGCACAGGTGGAGAAAGCGGCGAAGAAATACCTTGCCGGGACCTTCGGGGAGGATTGGCATGTCGCTGACTTCTTCAAGTCGGACCGGGCGTATGTTCAGTGGAAGGCTCAGGAAGCGAAGCTCGAGGAGAGTCGCAAGGCTATCGAGGATACCCACCTTGGGCGCATTTCCAATCCCTTCAACATAGTCGCGTTGAAGCCCCTGTTGAAGGCTCACCCTCGACTGTCCTACACCTATGGGGTACAACGATGACCGACTTGATTGTCGAGATCGCCGTCCTGTTCGTCTCTCTCGGCGCCTCCGTCTGGTACATGATGGCTGAGGTCAAGAAAATGGTGGAGGATCAGGGCAAGCGAATGGAGCAGGGCTTTCGGGATGTCGTTCAAGCGATTCGGGACATGGAACGTTCTGTCTCTGAGGCGCATAACCGCCAGCAAGAGGATTTGACGCACCTTCGGGCGCGGATCAATGGAGGGGGCAAGTGATGAGCGAGGAGCTTTTCATTCTGATTTACCTGGGGATGCTCATGGCCTTCGTGGGCTTCGTCCTCTATGCGGTGGAGGCGCGGATTGACCGCACCGACAGGCGTATCCGGCGGGCGGCAAGCGAACCCCTCTGGAAGGTGGAGCGGGGACCTGCGGGGAAAAAGTGAACGCCGTTGCCCCGCAAATCATCCGCCACGAGATACGGGAAGGGGCGCGGGTTCCGTGGCAAGTTATTCCGCCGGTGCTCTTCGGGGGCTTGCTGGTCGGGGCTATACTTGGGGGACTGACTATCCGGTCTTGCTATGATCCCCCGGAAGTGCTGGAGGCGACGCAAGCCGCGTATGAGGAGCGGATCGTGGAGCTTGAAAAAGCGGGAAAGGAAGCGCAGGAAGCGGCTTCGGAGGCGGCGCAGGAAGCCTACGAGCACCGGTTGAAGGCTACCGGGCTGGAGGACCAGCTTCGGAGATACCGGGAACAGGTTACTGACCGTCGCCGGGAGGCGGTAGAGGAGGTCAAGCGGGAAATCTCCGAGTTGCCGGAGGGCGCGTCCACTTACGAGGTCGCAAAGGTGGCGAACTTGGGGTTCCGGCAGATGTCGCTTTTCGCTGAGTCCCTGGAGCATGAGCTTGACCTGCAGACGGTTAGGGCGGCGCAGTTGGAGGCGGCTATCGCTGACCTGCAGTACGCCTACTCCGAAGAACGGGCGGCGCGGGAGTACGCGGAAAAGCGGGCGGAAACCGCAGAGGCGCGGGTCGAGGAGTGGCGGGGCACGAACCGGCGGCGTATCGCCACTGCCGGGGCTATCGCCCTCGCGGTCGCTGTGGTACTCTTGGCGTCATGAGCGACAAGCCGAACAAGGTCAGGTTCCTGTCGCGGAAACTTCATGGGGAGGCGGGGCACCCCGGATACGACGTCAAGCGGGCGGATGGTCCGGGAGAACTGACCGAGGATTGGGGAATACTCATGCAGGTCTTGAACAAGAGTTGGCTTTGGATGTCGCGCTCCGGGACCGAGTTCGGCACCTACCCTTCCTTCGCGGAGGCCAAGCGGCGTATCCGCGCTGAGCTAGAGTAGACCCATGCTCTCGATTCTGACGAACATCTTTTCCGGTCTCCGGGCTTGGCGCAGCACCGAGCGGATTCTGAACGAACCCCGGTATCAGGTGGGGACGATTCTGCACGAGATTCGGGATTCTTCGGGCGGACCGGCTCTGATGAAGAAGTCGGTGATTCGCTCGATGAGCTTGAAAGCCTACAACGCTGGCCGGGTCGAGGTTCAGTCGTTGACCGGGGGGGGAGTCTTGGGGGACCGGGTCATGGTGTTTTCCGCGAGGGAGTTCGACGCGCTTCACCCGGTGATTGCGCTGGTTCCGCCAAAGGCGAAAAGATGACCGAGACGGAAGCCATTTGGATATTCGTCGCCTTCGTTGCGACTATCACCCTGTCGGCTGCGGTGCTGATGTTCGTATCGGAATACACCATGTTCCACATGGGGCGCGGGAAGCGAAAGCGGAAATGAAGCGATCACTACTGGCGGCGGGCTTCGCCGTGACCGTCGCGGGCTTCGTCGGCTCCACTTGGCTCCTGTCCTTCGGCACCGACCCGGTGACCGGCGAGGCCTACCGGGCGATACCGAGAGATGTCATGTACCAGTGGTCCACCAGTCTCGCCGGGATTCTGCTGGCGGCGTGTACCGCCTACTTCCTGCCGCTCGATTGGATCACCCCCAAGACCGAGAAAGAGCGTATCGCCGGAGTGGTTTGCTTGACCGCGCTGTGGTGCGTCATCATCCTGAGCATGGCGAGGCACTGATGGCGAAAGTCCTGTTCGTTCCGATTCGCCCGATTGACCGGCGGTACAAGGTCGCCAGCTACGAGGTCTACTACGCCGCCCGGATGCGGGGCTATCTCCAGTGGCTCTCGCCAATGGAGGGCGACCCAACAGAGAAAAAGTGGAACTGGAATCCCTGGGTTGGCATGGGCTGGAAGGACGGATTCGATACGCTGGAGGAAGCGCAAGAGTTCATTCGGGGGCTCACCGAGGGATGGGACCGGGAGGACGCCGAAGTTCGCCAGACGATGAGTAGTATCCGGGAGGAGGGGAAGTGCGGCGAAAAGTCTGCCTGAACTGCGCCAACGAGACGCTGAACGGCGCCCCGTACTGCCTCCGGTGCGGGCGGGAGATCGGGCGCAGGCGCCAGCGGGCGGCGGAGGAGCGGCGGCTGCGCTACGTCCCCGCGACCCAGCGGGATTCGGGGGAAAAGGTCGAGGTCGGCGCCGCCTTCACCCCGAATTGAAGCGAGGGGGTGGGCTGCCCGTGAGGTGGCTCGGAGCGGTCGCGGCGACGCTCCTGATGGCGACCATCGGCTACGCCTGGCCGCCGGAAGCGGCGCCATACAGAGACACGTGGGACATGGAGTGGCGCCGGTGCGGACTCCGGCAGGTCTACGAACCCTGGATGCTCGGTCAGGTCACCCAGGAATCGCGCTGGCGCCCGGATGCCGTATCCCCGGCTGGCGCCATCGGTCTGGCGCAGGTCATGCCCGGAACGATGCGCGCGGTGCGTCGCGTCTACCGGGCGCGTCTTGCGGGCGCGGCGGGCGGCCCCGACTCTCCTGTGGTGGCGTTCCGCGTCCAGTGCGCCCTGACTCTCGAGAATCTGCGCGCGTTCCCTGGCGCCCCGGACCGTCGCACCCGGTGGGCTTGGGCGGCAGCGGCCTACAACGGCGGCGCCTCCTACCTGTTCCGGGAGCAAGAGGCAATGGCGGACCGGTGGGATTGGCGGAACCGGACGGAGTGCCGCCGGTTCCGGTCGGCGGCGTCCTGCCGGGAAAATGAGGCCTATCCGGCGCACTGTCTCCGTTGGGTTCGGCTGTTCGAGTAGCGGCTCGCCTGTCGGCTTCCTTCCACCCCGCTGGAAGGGACATGATTTGCTTCGTGGTGCGGGCAAGCTCCGGGTTGGCTTCGTTGAATCGCTTTTTCCAGTTTCGGAGCAGCTTCGTGTTGTCGGCTCGCCATTGCTGGTCGGGGTACAAATCCACCCAGTTCCCGTTCGGGAGTTGAACGCGAGGCATCACACGTCGATGGGCTTGCGCCCGTTGCGTTTGCGGATTTGATTCACCACCGAGAGGAACGTGTGGATCCAAGCGGACTGGTCGCCTGGCAGCTTGTTCCGGGAGGCGATTATGTTTTCCGCAATGTCGGGGCGACCGGCGACCCACTTCAAGGATGTTTCCTTCGAGCAGGTCTGGCACTTCAACTTGGCGACATTCACCTTCGGGGTCATGTAGCGGTGCGGGGGGCACTTGCGTGCGCCAGCATCGGCAGTTGATTCGCTACTGCCGGCGGATTCTCCAATCCCCACGAAGTTGATTCCGCCGTTGTTCTGCTTTCCAGGCTCGAACACTCCAACCGCCTCGCCGGTATCAGGATCGACGGTTGGGTCGATCATGGATTCCGGGACGGTCTCCGGCGGCTGCACGTAATCGTCAATCACAGGGGCTTCGCCCTTCGGCCAGACGCGCAGGACTCGCCGCAAGACCATACGCAGCGCGACGGAGCGGTCCTCGCCGATTCGGGCGGCTTCCCGGTCAATGGCCTCGGTGAGGTCGTCGGGGGCGGAAAAGCTGATTGTAGTCATTGGGCGCAGAGCAACCTTCGCACACCGACGATTCTTCCCTCTTCGTTCCGCACGACGGAATCAGGGCCGGTGTCGGGTGCGAAAACCACCGGCTTCAATGAATCGGGGACATAGGGGAGCAGCATCGTGGGGACGATGACATACTCTGTTCCGCCATTCGAGTAGGTGTCGAGGGCTTGCTGGATGTGCCGGATGGCTTCCTTTGACGGCTTCCCCGCGCTGAATACGGGAATGGTGTGCCCTTCGACGCGGATTGTCGAGACCTTTTCCTGTTCGAGTTTCAGACGGAGCGGTCTGTTGAAAGTCGGGGGAATCTCCACGACGAAATCGTCGTCATAGATGCTGATGGCGTGTGGGGTCAAGTTATTCATGGCTCTCCTCGTCGAGCATTGGCACCCATCCACTATCGAAAGTGTCGGCGACTTCCTGAACGGCGTCACAGAGGTCAAGCAGTTCCTTCCGGTAGAAGAGGCCGGAATGGTGCTCGATGTGAAGCCGGATGATGTCAATGGGCTGTTGGGGTTCGTCTCCGCGCAAGATGGAAGCAAGCGCGGAGATGGCTTCGGGCATAGTCATGGATTCGGTCATGCTACGCCTCCTTCGGGGGATTCAGGATCATCCTGCGGACGGTATCCATAGCCTTCGCTTGGGTCTTACCGCCCATGTAGATGTCGCAACCTTCCTCGAAAGGGGTTCCCTTCAACAGCGTGGAAGCCTCCGCGTGCACCACGTGCGGGCAGAACTGGTATCCGTGCGAGTAGGAGTAGAAGTACCCGACCAGCACGGGCGGCTTTGTGTCAGATAGGACGAGGACATCGAACGAATCGACCGCGGCCGTCCTGCGGAAGCAGACGGTGCGTCTCATGCGTCCGCCTCTCGCTGGCACAGCCAGCATATGTTCGCCGGGGCGATCCAATCCATGCCCCGGTCGCAGGTGGGGCAGGGTCCGCGCTTCGGGCGCGGCGCAGGCGGCCCGTAGTCCTGGACGACCTCGTACTGGATGGTGGGGGTGTCGTCCCCCGCTTCGCGGCGCCGGGCGATCTCGGCGAGCCGGTCGCCGGGGCGGTATGTGGGGGCCCGACCATCGTCGAGCCCCCGCCGGAACATGCCCATCAGTATGCATCCTCGTATTCACACCGCGGGCACTGCCCGCATCGGGTGCCAATCGGGGTCGCGTCGATTGGGGTCTTGCGCACCACGCGGTAGGTGATGGAGGAGTGCCCGGTCTCGTCCTCATCCTCGTATCGGATGAGCGAGACCGTCTCCGGGTCGCGCCCCCAATCCTCTGCCGCCACCGCAATCGCATCGGCGCGACCGGCAGCAGAGTCGAGCGCGTCCCAGTCCGCGCTGGAGTCGATAGCGATCTCCAGTGCTTCCGAGACATCGACCTCAGCGGAATAGATGACCGCGCCATCGTGGGAGTAGGCGCAGGCGGCCCGGAGCTCGTCGCTCCAGCACTCGCCAGCGGCCCCGTGCGGTTCGCCGAACTCGGGAACTTCAGCGCGGTAGATGGTGAGCTTTCTCATGTGACTGCCCTCCTTTGTGGCAGACGGGAATCCTAGCGTGCCCGAATTCGCCCTGTCAAGTGCCAATTCGCCCAAATCGGCACTTTTTTCGCCCAAATCGCATTTTTTTTCGCCTCCTGCGGCCGGAAAACGAAAAAACGCACGAAAGGGGTTCAGACGCCACCGGAACGACCGAGGGGATAGCTGGCTAGCCGTAGCGCGCCAGGATGCCCACAGCGCGCCACAGAATCGCATTCAGGGGAACATCTGACCGGCAGACGCCCCCGGATTCGGACCGCCGGGGCGGAAAAGACCGGCCGACCGCTCCGAAAAATCGCCTCCCCATCTCCGAGTCGCCTCCCCCCCGACTCCCCCCTGAGGGGGAGGAGGAGTCGGGGTGGAGGCGTCTCTCCAAAACACCCTCGAAAACGGCGCAAATCGGGGGAGCGAGGGCGGGACGCCAGGGACGCGGGTTCGACCGGGGGGTTCGAGGGCGGAAATCGGGGTTCTGAAACCTGTCATTCGCGCTTCATTCTCGCTTCATTCTCGCTTCATCAAGGCGATGAAAGCTAACATCCCTGGGGGGGGAGTTCGGGAAATGAACCGGGGGGCTTCCACCGCTGGCGGGGATGATTCGCGGATGAAGCGCGGATGATAGAGACATCAGCGAGACATCAAGGCTAACATCAAGGGCGGATGAAGCGCGGATGATAGAGACATCCGGCGTGTCATACGGCGATGAAAAGCTAACATCAAGCTGTCATCAAGCCCACGAGCGCTATGCATAAGGCGTGTCATGTATCATTTTCGCTAGCGGGAGTATGCACCTATCATCCTTCCCCGCCGCGAATCATGGTGGGGCAAGCGGGGCTAGCGGTCTATCATCCTCCCCTAGAGATTCTTGCGATCCCCGGCGTCTAAGGCACAGCCTTAGAAGCCGGGGACCGCTAGAAGCTCTTGGGGACGATGATAGCCCGCAAGCCCCGCTAGCCCCAGCATGTTTCGCGCCGGAGAACGATGATAGGTGCAAACTCCCGCTTGCGAAAATGATACATGACACGCCTTATGCATAGCGCTCGTGGGCTTGATGACAGCTTGATGTTAGCTTTTCATCGCCGTATGACACGCCGGATGTCTCTATCATCCGCGCTTCATCCGCCCTTGATGTTAGCCTTGATGTCTCGCTGATGTCTCTATCATCCGCGCTTCATCCGCGAATCATCCCCGCCAGCGGTGGAAGCCCCCCGGTTCATTTCCCGAACTCCCCCCCCAGGGATGTTAGCTTTCATCGCCTTGATGAAGCGAGAATGAAGCGAGAATGAAGCGCGAATGACAGGTTTCAGAACCCCGATTTCCGCCCTCGAACCCCCCGGTCGAACCCGCGTCCCTGGCGTCCCGCCCTCGCTCCCCCGATTTGCGCCGTTTTCGAGGGTGTTTTGGAGAGACGCCTCCACCCCGACTCCTCCTCCCCCTCAGGGGGGAGTCGGGGGGGAGGCGACTCGGAGATGGGGAGGCGATTTTTCGGAGCGGTCGGCCGGTCTTTTCCGCCCCGGCGGTCCGAATCCGGGGGCGTCTGCCGGTCAGATGTTCCCCTGAATGCGATTCTGTGGCGCGCTGTGGGCATCCTGGCGCGCTACGGCTAGCCAGCTATCCCCTCGGTCGTTCCGGTGGCGTCTGAACCCCTTTCGTGCGTTTTTTCGTTTTCCGGCCGCAGGAGGCGAAAAAAAATGCGATTTGGGCGAAAAAAGTGCCGATTTGGGCGAATTGGCACTTGACAGGGCGAATTCGGGCACGCTAGGATTCCCGTCTGCCACAAAGGAGGGCAGTCACATGAGAAAGCTCACCATCTACCGCGCTGAAGTTCCCGAGTTCGGCGAACCGCACGGGGCCGCTGGCGAGTGCTGGAGCGACGAGCTCCGGGCCGCCTGCGCCTACTCCCACGATGGCGCGGTCATCTATTCCGCTGAGGTCGATGTCTCGGAAGCACTGGAGATCGCTATCGACTCCAGCGCGGACTGGGACGCGCTCGACTCTGCTGCCGGTCGCGCCGATGCGATTGCGGTGGCGGCAGAGGATTGGGGGCGCGACCCGGAGACGGTCTCGCTCATCCGATACGAGGATGAGGACGAGACCGGGCACTCCTCCATCACCTACCGCGTGGTGCGCAAGACCCCAATCGACGCGACCCCGATTGGCACCCGATGCGGGCAGTGCCCGCGGTGTGAATACGAGGATGCATACTGATGGGCATGTTCCGGCGGGGGCTCGACGATGGTCGGGCCCCCACATACCGCCCCGGCGACCGGCTCGCCGAGATCGCCCGGCGCCGCGAAGCGGGGGACGACACCCCCACCATCCAGTACGAGGTCGTCCAGGACTACGGGCCGCCTGCGCCGCGCCCGAAGCGCGGACCCTGCCCCACCTGCGACCGGGGCATGGATTGGATCGCCCCGGCGAACATATGCTGGCTGTGCCAGCGAGAGGCGGACGCATGAGACGCACCGTCTGCTTCCGCAGGACGGCCGCGGTCGATTCGTTCGATGTCCTCGTCCTATCTGACACAAAGCCGCCCGTGCTGGTCGGGTACTTCTACTCCTACTCGCACGGATACCAGTTCTGCCCGCACGTGGTGCACGCGGAGGCTTCCACGCTGTTGAAGGGAACCCCTTTCGAGGAAGGTTGCGACATCTACATGGGCGGTAAGACCCAAGCGAAGGCTATGGATACCGTCCGCAGGATGATCCTGAATCCCCCGAAGGAGGCGTAGCATGACCGAATCCATGACTATGCCCGAAGCCATCTCCGCGCTTGCTTCCATCTTGCGCGGAGACGAACCCCAACAGCCCATTGACATCATCCGGCTTCACATCGAGCACCATTCCGGCCTCTTCTACCGGAAGGAACTGCTTGACCTCTGTGACGCCGTTCAGGAAGTCGCCGACACTTTCGATAGTGGATGGGTGCCAATGCTCGACGAGGAGAGCCATGAATAACTTGACCCCACACGCCATCAGCATCTATGACGACGATTTCGTCGTGGAGATTCCCCCGACTTTCAACAGACCGCTCCGTCTGAAACTCGAACAGGAAAAGGTCTCGACAATCCGCGTCGAAGGGCACACCATTCCCGTATTCAGCGCGGGGAAGCCGTCAAAGGAAGCCATCCGGCACATCCAGCAAGCCCTCGACACCTACTCGAATGGCGGAACAGAGTATGTCATCGTCCCCACGATGCTGCTCCCCTATGTCCCCGATTCATTGAAGCCGGTGGTTTTCGCACCCGACACCGGCCCTGATTCCGTCGTGCGGAACGAAGAGGGAAGAATCGTCGGTGTGCGAAGGTTGCTCTGCGCCCAATGACTACAATCAGCTTTTCCGCCCCCGACGACCTCACCGAGGCCATTGACCGGGAAGCCGCCCGAATCGGCGAGGACCCGCTCCGTCGCGCTGCGTATGGTCTTGCGGCGAGTCCTGCGCGTCTGGCCGAAGGGCGAAGCCCCTGTGATTGACGATTACGTGCAGCCGCCGGAGACCGTCCCGGAATCCATGATCGACCCAACCGTCGATCCTGATACCGGCGAGGCGGTTGGAGTGTTCGAGCCTGGAAAGCAGAACAACGGCGGAATCAACTTCGTGGGGATTGGAGAATCCGCCGGCAGTAGCGAATCAACTGCCGATGCTGGCGCACGCAAGTGCCCCCCGCACCGCTACATGACCCCGAAGGTGAATGTCGCCAAGTTGAAGTGCCAGACCTGCTCGAAGGAAACATCCTTGAAGTGGGTCGCCGGTCGCCCCGACATTGCGGAAAACATAATCGCCTCCCGGAACAAGCTGCCAGGCGACCAGTCCGCTTGGATCCACACGTTCCTCTCGGTGGTGAATCAAATCCGCAAACGCAACGGGCGCAAGCCCATCGACGTGTGATGCCTCGCGTTCAACTCCCGAACGGGAACTGGGTGGATTTGTACCCCGACCAGCAATGGCGAGCCGACAACACGAAGCTGCTCCGAAACTGGAAAAAGCGATTCAACGAAGCCAACCCGGAGCTTGCCCGCACCACGAAGCAAATCATGTCCCTTCCAGCGGGGTGGAAGGAAGCCGACAGGCGAGCCGCTACTCGAACAGCCGAACCCAACGGAGACAGTGCGCCGGATAGGCCTCATTTTCCCGGCAGGACGCCGCCGACCGGAACCGGCGGCACTCCGTCCGGTTCCGCCAATCCCACCGGTCCGCCATTGCCTCTTGCTCCCGGAACAGGTAGGAGGCGCCGCCGTTGTAGGCCGCTGCCGCCCAAGCCCACCGGGTGCGACGGTCCGGGGCGCCAGGGAACGCGCGCAGATTCTCGAGAGTCAGGGCGCACTGGACGCGGAACGCCACCACAGGAGAGTCGGGGCCGCCCGCCGCGCCCGCAAGACGCGCCCGGTAGACGCGACGCACCGCGCGCATCGTTCCGGGCATGACCTGCGCCAGACCGATGGCGCCAGCCGGGGATACGGCATCCGGGCGCCAGCGCGATTCCTGGGTGACCTGACCGAGCATCCAGGGTTCGTAGACCTGCCGGAGTCCGCACCGGCGCCACTCCATGTCCCACGTGTCTCTGTATGGCGCCGCTTCCGGCGGCCAGGCGTAGCCGATGGTCGCCATCAGGAGCGTCGCCGCGACCGCTCCGAGCCACCTCACGGGCAGCCCACCCCCTCGCTTCAATTCGGGGTGAAGGCGGCGCCGACCTCGACCTTTTCCCCCGAATCCCGCTGGGTCGCGGGGACGTAGCGCAGCCGCCGCTCCTCCGCCGCCCGCTGGCGCCTGCGCCCGATCTCCCGCCCGCACCGGAGGCAGTACGGGGCGCCGTTCAGCGTCTCGTTGGCGCAGTTCAGGCAGACTTTTCGCCGCACTTCCCCTCCTCCCGGATACTACTCATCGTCTGGCGAACTTCGGCGTCCTCCCGGTCCCATCCCTCGGTGAGCCCCCGAATGAACTCTTGCGCTTCCTCCAGCGTATCGAATCCGTCCTTCCAGCCCATGCCAACCCAGGGATTCCAGTTCCACTTTTTCTCTGTTGGGTCGCCCTCCATTGGCGAGAGCCACTGGAGATAGCCCCGCATCCGGGCGGCGTAGTAGACCTCGTAGCTGGCGACCTTGTACCGCCGGTCAATCGGGCGAATCGGAACGAACAGGACTTTCGCCATCAGTGCCTCGCCATGCTCAGGATGATGACGCACCACAGCGCGGTCAAGCAAACCACTCCGGCGATACGCTCTTTCTCGGTCTTGGGGGTGATCCAATCGAGCGGCAGGAAGTAGGCGGTACACGCCGCCAGCAGAATCCCGGCGAGACTGGTGGACCACTGGTACATGACATCTCTCGGTATCGCCCGGTAGGCCTCGCCGGTCACCGGGTCGGTGCCGAAGGACAGGAGCCAAGTGGAGCCGACGAAGCCCGCGACGGTCACGGCGAAGCCCGCCGCCAGTAGTGATCGCTTCATTTCCGCTTTCGCTTCCCGCGCCCCATGTGGAACATGGTGTATTCCGATACGAACATCAGCACCGCAGCCGACAGGGTGATAGTCGCAACGAAGGCGACGAATATCCAAATGGCTTCCGTCTCGGTCATCTTTTCGCCTTTGGCGGAACCAGCGCAATCACCGGGTGAAGCGCGTCGAACTCCCTCGCGGAAAACACCATGACCCGGTCCCCCAAGACTCCCCCCCCGGTCAACGACTGAACCTCGACCCGGCCAGCGTTGTAGGCTTTCAAGCTCATCGAGCGAATCACCGACTTCTTCATCAGAGCCGGTCCGCCCGAAGAATCCCGAATCTCGTGCAGAATCGTCCCCACCTGATACCGGGGTTCGTTCAGAATCCGCTCGGTGCTGCGCCAAGCCCGGAGACCGGAAAAGATGTTCGTCAGAATCGAGAGCATGGGTCTACTCTAGCTCAGCGCGGATACGCCGCTTGGCCTCCGCGAAGGAAGGGTAGGTGCCGAACTCGGTCCCGGAGCGCGACATCCAAAGCCAACTCTTGTTCAAGACCTGCATGAGTATTCCCCAATCCTCGGTCAGTTCTCCCGGACCATCCGCCCGCTTGACGTCGTATCCGGGGTGCCCCGCCTCCCCATGAAGTTTCCGCGACAGGAACCTGACCTTGTTCGGCTTGTCGCTCATGACGCCAAGAGTACCACAGCGACCGCGAGGGCGATAGCCCCGGCAGTGGCGATACGCCGCCGGTTCGTGCCCCGCCACTCCTCGACCCGCGCCTCTGCGGTTTCCGCCCGCTTTTCCGCGTACTCCCGCGCCGCCCGTTCTTCGGAGTAGGCGTACTGCAGGTCAGCGATAGCCGCCTCCGACTGCGCCGCCCTAACCGTCTGCAGGTCAAGCTCATGCTCCAGGGACTCAGCGAAAAGCGACATCTGCCGGAACCCCAAGTTCGCCACCTTTGCGACCTCGTAAGTGGACGCGCCCTCCGGCAACTCGGAGATTTCCCGCTTGACCTCCTCTACCGCCTCCCGGCGACGGTCAGTAACCTGTTCCCGGTATCTCCGAAGCTGGTCCTCCAGCCCGGTAGCCTTCAACCGGTGCTCGTAGGCTTCCTGCGCCGCCTCCGAAGCCGCTTCCTGCGCTTCCTTTCCCGCTTTTTCAAGCTCCACGATCCGCTCCTCATACGCGGCTTGCGTCGCCTCCAGCACTTCCGGGGGATCATAGCAAGACCGGATAGTCAGTCCCCCAAGTATAGCCCCGACCAGCAAGCCCCCGAAGAGCACCGGCGGAATAACTTGCCACGGAACCCGCGCCCCTTCCCGTATCTCGTGGCGGATGATTTGCGGGGCAACGGCGTTCACTTTTTCCCCGCAGGTCCCCGCTCCACCTTCCAGAGGGGTTCGCTTGCCGCCCGCCGGATACGCCTGTCGGTGCGGTCAATCCGCGCCTCCACCGCATAGAGGACGAAGCCCACGAAGGCCATGAGCATCCCCAGGTAAATCAGAATGAAAAGCTCCTCGCTCATCACTTGCCCCCTCCATTGATCCGCGCCCGAAGGTGCGTCAAATCCTCTTGCTGGCGGTTATGCGCCTCAGAGACAGAACGTTCCATGTCCCCGAATCGCTTGAACGACATCCCGAAAGCCCTGCTCCATTCGCTTGCCCTGATCCTCCACCATTTTCTTGACCTCAGCCATCATGTACCAGACGGAGGCGCCGAGAGAGACGAACAGGACGGCGATCTCGACAATCAAGTCGGTCATCGTTGTACCCCATAGGTGTAGGACAGTCGAGGGTGAGCCTTCAACAGGGGCTTCAACGCGACTATGTTGAAGGGATTGGAAATGCGCCCAAGGTGGGTATCCTCGATAGCCTTGCGACTCTCCTCGAGCTTCGCTTCCTGAGCCTTCCACTGAACATACGCCCGGTCCGACTTGAAGAAGTCAGCGACATGCCAATCCTCCCCGAAGGTCCCGGCAAGGTATTTCTTCGCCGCTTTCTCCACCTGTGCGAAGGTGCTAGCCCGTGCGAAGTCGGCTTCCAGAGCCATCCCCACTTCGATTAGCGCGAGCGTTGCCCGGTCCTTGTTCGCATTTCGCCGCCGCCGCCTTTCCGGTCATGTAGCTCGCCATTGCGGAAAGCTCTTGCTCCCGGTTCGCCCCCTTGATGATCCGCTCGGCCGCCGGACGCCAATGGTCGTAGACCTCCTTCATACCGCTCCAATGCGAGTAGACCGCAAACACCCGTTCGGTGAGTCCCCGCATAACTCCGTTCTTGACATGCGCAGCCATCTTCAAGTCAGCGTCAGCCGGGAGCGAGAATGTTGGCGTGATCGCAGAGTACGAGTTCGGATACCTGAACTGAATGTCGTATTGCCCGTGTTCGATTTCAACTGGCTTGAACTGCGGATTGGCAGCCGTCAACCCCCCAGTTCACAGCCCTTTCCAGCCAACGCTTTTTCCCCGAAGGAATAGGGACATAGCCATAAGGCGAGTAGCTAGCAGGGAAATGGTGGTCGTAGCTCTCATCGTCGAAGTCGGGGTGCTCCATACGCAGACCGATACCTTCCGAAGCCGCCTCCCGCGCCTCCGCGATAGTCCCGATACAAACTCCAACCCATCCAGTAGGGGTAATCTGGTCGCGCCCGAAGAAAGTCGGGAATTCTCTCGGTCGTGGCGTGTCGGGGTCCCGAAAAATGTAGAGCAACGTGTCGGTGGCAGATGCCATATCAGATAAAACCTCACTTGACCCGCAAGAATGTTGTGGTCGACGTTGAAGCAGGCGATGCCAACGCCAGTTGCGTAGACACCATCTTCAACCATAGAAAGAATCATAACAGGATCGCTCGACACGCCCGCTATGAACGCGCGACTCGGTCCCGCCATAGGTTCGCGAAGGTTGTCCGCAAGCCCCAGGAAAAGTAGCACAGCCATCTTCGCGGTCGTGCTGGTAGGCAGGGTGAAGCTCCCCGCCCCGAACAGGTCTCCAATATCGATGTCCGCACGAGTCAGCCGGATAATCCGCTCGCCCGCGCCTTGCGTCTCGCCTTGATCCGAATCCGGGTTCACGCGCATCGCAATCTCATCGATCCGGGCGATTTCTATCGCTCTCCCGAAGGAGATGTTAGTCATCGTCGTCCCGGCGATGTTGTTCGTCTTGGCGGTCTTGATGACACGCTGCGAACTCCCGATGAATGGGTGCGTCCTCGTCTGCGATGTTGGGGAGATTGAGATACTCCAGCTTCGCCTTGAGAGTGTCCCCACTTCCGAAGTTCACGGCACCGCTTGGGTCGCCAGTGGCATCCACAGCGACCATGCGCAGCTTCAACTTGTCATCGAAGCGGAACGAATCCTTATGGAACTCGTAGGTATGGCTCGCGCCGCTGGTGAACTCGATAGGGCCATCACTGGTGCGCGACAGCACCCAATCGAATCGCGTGGGCGTCCCGGTGGTCAGGTACTGAATCCGCATCTTTGTGCCGGAAGTGCCACTGATCTGCGGCGTGTTCATAGTCAACCGAAGAACATTCGCTTCCTCCGGCCAGGGCAGATAAATCGTTCCGGGGTAAGGACTAAGAGGATCAATCCCGATTCCCGAAAGGTCTTCCGTCCACTCAAGCGGCGTCCTCACATGGTCGGGGTTGCTGTCAGGGTGCGAATCAGAGCCTTCGGGATGCCAAGCACCACCGCGCTGCCTCTGCTCGGACGGGGAGCCGTCCCCGCATTGATCGTCAGGTCAACGTACCTGTACGCCGAGTTCGCTGTATCGGTACTCACAGCCCCCATCGAATCCACATTCAGGCTATGAATCGCGCCCATAGGCCCAACAGTCTTTAGAGTCGGGAGGATGGAAAGGTCGCCTCTCCCGACATACGCCACATGGTGGTCTTTCAGAGCTTGGATAGCTGTTGGACTGCCGTAGATGCGGTACTGCTTGGCCGCGCTAGCCCCGCCTGACGTGTTCTCCGCCACGAAGTTGCCGTCAACGACATCCATCGCGCTTCCGGTCGGGAAGTACCGGACAGTGATTCGTTGTCCTACGCCGAGGAATCTCAAGATCGCCAGCAGCAGCCGTCTCCATGCGCCGGGAGTTCATGTTGAAGATGACACGGGAGAGCGTCCCGAACTCCATCACCAACAGTCCGTCCTTCACTGTCTCGGTGGTAATCCCGTAGTTTTGGAGCGTAAAATCGACCAACTCATCGGCGGTCTGTGATCTGCGACCCAAGTCCTCCTCACCCGGACTTTCATCCGCGCCGAAGATGCGAGTGTCTCCACGCACCAATCGGAGTGGATAGTGTTGGTTCTCCAGATCGATGATCGCGCTGGTCATACCCGTGACAGACACGCGGGGATGATGCCGGAATGTGTGAATCGTCCGCTCGTCGGCGAGACTGTAGGCAGTCTCAAGCACCTTGTTGGTGCCCTGCAAAGATTCAATCTCAACGCGCTGTGCGATGTGCCCCGTCAGTGCCTGCAATCCATAGAGATCGAAAGACCGCTCTTCATCAAACGTGGCGGTATAGAGCGGGCGGTGACGAGACTGGAAGAACTGGATGCCGTTCTTCGTGACACCAGTAGCACTGAACCCCAAGGGGTCTCGGTTCGTTTCCGAACTCGAAATCTCATACTCGTCAAACTGGAAGTCTCCCCATGAGGCGACAGTGCTGTTGTTGACAGTTCGCGTCAGGGCGTACTCGGTGTCTCCTATCTTCACCCGAATCAAGGTATTGACGAAGCTCTTGAACCTGAACTTACTGACGGGCGTAGCAGCCGAAGTGGAGTACATAGCCACCAAAAGGTGGTTCGGAACGTCAGAAAGTTCTCCGCCATCCACCCTCGCAAGGTCTCCGCCCTGCGGCAATGTCTGCGTAGCGGTGGAAGGCGCGATAGACCATCCGTAAACATTCGGAGTAGTTGCAACGATCCCCGAAGTGACAGTCAGTTCGACCTCGTGGATGTGCCTTTGCTGCGTTTGGATGTTCTGCATGGCAACCCTGTCCGCGTTGCCATTCGGCACGAACGAGGCAGCGTGTCTTCCCAACCGACCCACTGGCTCCAAATCCCGGAGCGTCCTCACGCGGCTCTTGCCGCGATCACCCTGTTGGGCGTGTTGCTCAATGTCAGGCGGGCTTCCGCCAGCGAGCACCGCCACCCGCATAGACCACTTGGTGCCGTCGAACGGCCTGTGGTCCATCTCTCCGGTCGGGTAGTAGGTGCCCGGCTCAACGACGAGGTTCCAATCGCCAAGCCCAACATCCACGCCGATAGGACTGGTGGACGTGCCGGGAACGATAGCCGTACCCCGTGGAGAACTGTGATCCCCTTCTCGATTCGGAAGCTCATTACGCCCTCGTAATCCCCAACCGGAGTCCCTGCGTCACAGAGCTACGCCACGTGTACTCGCTCTTGTACCACTCGTACTGGACGCCCCCGATGGTCAATGTAGTTGTTCCTTTTGTCCATCCGGTGCTTGTGCCGCCGTCCAAAGTCCATCCAATGATGTCGCCGTCGGTGACGCGCTGGATGACGTAAAAATGTCGGTCGGCACCGCCTCCAGGTGCGATTGACGACAACTTCCTGATTACCCGATGTACTGACGCGAGTGCTTTGCAGAGTAGAAAGGTCCAGGCTGCTAGTTGGATCAGCCGCCAGACCACCAAAAAAGAAGTCATGCGCCCCGGAGCGGGTGCCTTGTGCATGGTCAATCGCCTCCTTGACGCGAAGTGCAGTCATGTAGTCTACATTATCAGTTCCGGCCACGGCTTCCGCCTCCGAAGCGATGTCGGGGGATGGGGATGTCAAGCACCCGGTTCGGAAAGTTCCGGTTGTGGCGAATCAGCGTGATCTGCTTGCCGGATATGGTCGCTTCCCGGAAGGTGAAAGCGAAGCCGGTGCTGTTGATAGACCACTGCGCCCCGTCCCAAACAAGCAACCCGATGTCGCCATCTACCAGAGCCTGCGCCAGTTGCGGTCCGGTAGTCTGCTGCGCATTGACCTGCATGCCCACGCTGTGTGAGGACGTGTTCGCCAACAGAGCCACTTCCACGCGGGAAGAGTGCCCGGTCAGGGCGGGCAGAGTGATAGTCCCGGTTGCGCTCCCGATGTACCAGAGACTCTTGCGGTGAAGCTCTTGCGCCTCGGAAGCGGTGAAGGTACGCGAAGCGGAGATGAAAACATGGTCGCTCTCATCGAGCTTGTCCTTCACCGCCTGCGCCAACTTCGCCCTCGGTGATAACCCCGTCCCCGAAGCGGGTGATAGGGATAGTCCCCGTCTGCCCGACTTCGGCATACTGCTCCACCAGTGCCCGGACTTCCGATTCAATCAGGCCTGTGGTCTGCCCGGAGCGCGCCGGAACGGTGACAGTCTGCGTCGTCCGTCTTGCCGGGTGAAGGTGATGATCCGGTTCGTAATCGAGGCACTGATGATCGGGTTCCGCGACTCCAGCGTGACCACCGCATCGTTGATTTCCTTCAACGTGTCCCCGACTCGCCGGTGCCCCACCCCGAACAGTCGTCAGCGCAGTGGCGACAGCCGTGTTGACTTCGGAGTCACGAGCAATGCTCGCCGCAATCTTCGCATCTGGAACCAGGGAACTCGATCCTTCCCTCGCCCATTGCAGCGACAGTCTCCCAATCGCCCTGGAACTCCCACACGCTTCCCGTCCACCGACCGAACATCGTCTGGCCGCTCGTCGTGCTTGTAAGTTCCCTCGAACGCAAGTTGCTCGCGCTCGTCGTCAACAATACGTTGGAGTTGTTGGGCGAAGCGTTTATCACTAACAGAGCACCAACGCCAGACCGGAGTGAGACTCGAATATCCGAAGTCGCCGTACATATCAGTATCCTCCCCGAAAGACGGGCGGTGTCTTCATTGGTAAGCGACACGTAGTCGCTGTCAATGTGGGTGATGCCGCCAAGCTGTCGCGGCTCCCACTTGCGAGTGCTGTCATCCCAATTGATGGCTGCGCTGTCGCCCTGCTTGTTCAGGGCAATCGGGGCCATCGATCCGGGAAGTGGGCGTGGCGGTGATACGCACAGCACCGGAACCCATGTTGAACACCAAGGTGCCCAAGTCGGTACTGCCGGTCGGCTCGGACAGCGTGATCGTGATGTCACTGTCGCTGTGCGTCAGTATGATCTTGCGGTGAAGCTGTGTCGATTCAGCGACAGTGAAAGTCCTGTCGCCAGTCACCACGATGATCTCATTCTGCGGCGCGGTGCCGCTGCCACCGGTGGTGGAACTGATCGTCAATTCATCGCCCTGCCGCACCACCTGTACGTTGGTGCCGGGCTTGATGAAGTCGGTGACGACGCTCCTGACGCCCACCGCATCCTGCCAACCAGTGGTGATAGTCGTAGTCTGACCCTGCTGGTTAGACGTGATGATGTCGTTGCCGGAAACAGCGACTGCCGTGACCGGGTTCCTGTTCTCGACTGCCAACAAAGCGGTGGCAATCTTCTCCAGCGTGTTGCGGTTCGCCGGAGGATTCCCCAAGATAGTGGAAAAGGGTCGTAGCGTGACGCGCTTCCGCCCATCGTCTACCGATCAGCGTGGAGGCGTAGTGGAGATTTATCGGGTCGTTGGTGTCAGGGATATTGATATTCAGCGTCAGGTCGCTGTAGTTGACCCCGAACCGCGCCACCGCCAATGTGGAGACAGACTTGTTGACGAAGATGTGAGTCGCATTCGCCAACTCGGTGTGCTCCGCATTGCTTGTCCGAATCCGAATCGAACTGCCGACACCCTGTAGAACTCGCTCGCGTTCGGCGTCTGGGAAGTGGTGCGCGAGTAGGCACCAAGACTCTCCCCGATCATCTGCTCGCCGAACTCAAGCGGCAAGCGCGTCAGAGTCAGCGTATTCGCGGTGTCATCGTGAACGACGGAAATCCCGACGCCACGGATGAAGCCCGCAATGGTGTCACGCACCTGCTCCTGCGTCAGGCCGCCACCGCTGCCGCCAGTAGAGGCGATGGTCAGCGTGTCACCCACGCGGGTCAGCGTCACATTGCTGCCCGCCGCCAGGAAGGTTCGACTGTGTTCCTTACGCCCGCAGCGTCCTGTAGCCCGGTGATCGACGGGATCGCACTGGTGCGAGCGATATTGCTTGAGAGCTTGGTGTCGGGGACATCGCTTGTATCCCCTGTTTCCGCCCAATCCGCGACGCCCGCCCTGACCCGCGCATCTACGGCAGCCTGGTCCAGCCCGAAGTGCCGCCACCCCCGCCAGCGGGCAGGGTGACATTTTGTGTCGTGGCATCCCGGAACCGGAAGGACAGCACATTGCTGGAGAGACTGACCGCAATGACCGGGTTCCTGTTCTCCACAACGGCCAGCGCATTGTTGATCTCCTCCAGCGTGTTCCGGTTGCTTGGCGCATTCCCCCTGATCGCCGTCAACACATTGGCGACAGCATTGTTCAACTCACTGTCGCGGGCGATGCTCGCGGGGACTTTCGAGTCCGGCAACGGGGTGGTGTTCCCCGCCTCCGCCCAATCCGCTATCAGGGCCAGTACGCCCGCCCGGTCAATCGCCGGGGTCAGCGGAGCCACCGACAACGAGTCAGTGGAGCCATCCCGCTGGTGAACGACGATGTTGTCCCCCGACCGCTCCACATTGATGACCGCGCCACGCGCCGTCACCACCGCCAGGGCGTCCGCGACTTTCTCCAGCGTGTCCCGGTCAGCCGCCACTCCTCCGCGCACCCGCGCCACCGCAGTCGCAATCGCAGCCGTGACGTCCGAATCCCGCGCAATGTCCGCCGCGAGCTTCGTGTCGGGAATCAGGGTCGCATTGCCCTGTTCCGCCCAATCCGCGATCAGCGCAAGGGCTTGGTCCCGGGTGAAGCCACCCGGAGCAATCGCAAGGGTCAGCCACGCGTTCGAGTAGTCCTTGCTGTTGCCGCTCCCCGTAACCAGCGTCGGTTCGAGCGACTGCACGTAGAGCCGGTCAGCCGTCGTGTCCTGGAGGAGGATGACCGCCAGCCGGTCCGCCTCGTAGCGGGCAACCCACGCCGCCGTTGCCGCCTGCGCGTCCCTTGCTGCCTCGGCAGCGGTCAGCGAAGCCGCCGCGAACCGGTTAGGGGAAGGGCCGATCTTGAAGGCGTCGCCAGCGAATCCGCCATGCCCGCCTGCCGGAGAGAGACCCATTACTCGTCCTCGGTGATAGCCACCGTGGAACCCTCGCCACTCACCACGAGCATGTGGTCGCCGTTCAGCGAGAACCCCCGCGAACTGCCGTAGCCATGCGGAGGAATCATAGGAGCAAAGCTAGTTATGGAATCATCCTGCAGGTTCGCCGGAAGCGAATCCACGAAGGCGACCCGCACAGAGTAGACCCCGACATTATCAAGCGTGTACCGCCCATCCCCGATACCCGCCGCCGTAGCAATATCCACGACCACCCCTGGTTCGAGAGTGACGAATCGGGTTTGCGCCATGTCAGTTCCTCGCAATGCTACGCCAGAAATCCGCCCACCGCTGCTGGAACCGATCCCGGATACACCGAACCTCGTAGCGAATCAAATCGCCCTGCTCGGTAATAACGACTTCGGAAACCAGCCAACGGTCGGCGCCGGTGGGGTTCTTCACACCGTACTTCGCCGCCAAGCTACTGTCAATTTGTAGCCGCTGCCCGACCTCCACATGGATGGGGGTGCCCCAGACGAAGCGGACTATCAGCCGCTCGGCTACCTCCCCGTGCTGCCCCAAGAGGATTTGCGCCGCCCGCTGCGCTCGTCGAAGCGCAAGGCGTCCTGCCCCTCGAACTCGGTCAGCCGGTCCACCGCAAGCCCTTCCTTACTCGCCAGCGCAAGCGCGCGCCCGACCCACTCGATGATTATCTGCTGACTGGTGGTCGGGGTTCCCACGCTCCCGATATGGATGGCAAGCTCTTGGGTGGCGGCGTCGAAGTGCCACCCGGAGCCCCCAAGCTCGATGTCGGTACCGTCAACGCTCAGGGAAGTGATTTCCTGAACATCCACGGAGACGGGTTCGTAGCGAGCGCGGGTAGCGGAGACGCCCGGAACGCTGGCGTCCATGAGGATGACCCGGAAGCGGTCGTCCTGCGAGAGCCGGGAGCGCATCGCCAGAGCCTCGGTGGTGGTGGGCTTTCGGAACTGCCCTCGCGCCCGCCCAAGCCGCCAAGCCCGAAGCTGCCCGGAAGTCGATGAAGGGCGAATCCAGAGCCGGGAGTTGCCCGCGACGGGTTCCTCTCCCTCGCCGATGGTCGGGCGGGTCAGGTTGAACGAATCAACGACGTGCGCAGCCTCGCTCTCGCCAGTCGACATGTTGTACGCCGTGTGCCAGTTTCTCTGCCCCCGGTAGTACAGGTGGTTCCCCCAAACGTAGAGCCGCGTAGCCGCAATCTGCGTATCCTCCGGGGTGTTCACGGTGATGTCCCGGTCGGTCAACCGCGTCCAGTCGTCCTGATCGTAGGCCTCCGCCTTCCAGCCAAGAGTGTTGCCGCCCCGCCGCGCCGCTTCCGTCGTGCCCCGGAGCATCCAAACGATTCCGCCCCCAACGGCAAGGTCCCCATATCAAGGTGCCATCATCCGGTCGGTTCAGGAAGCTCGGTGCCCCCGTCTGGGTTATCTCGTTCTTCGTATTCGCGTCCCGGACTTCCACCTCGAAAGCGACAGGGAAAGCTGAGCCGCCAATCGAAAGCTCGCCGGTCAGCGCGTAGAGCCGATTCCCGATTCCTGCGATGCTGTGAATCAAGCCGGTGAACGTCACGTCCCGCGCCGCGTCCCGAACCCCATTGAAATGGTACGCCCGCGCCGTTCTGCCGCTAACCACCCACAGCCTGTCCGGGGTACTGGTCATCCGCCCGATAGTGTCCGAGCAGCCTGTCTTGCGAGGCCTCCCGGCGAACATTGTTTCCCCCGTAGCTATCGACGATCCTCTGATCCTCGAACGTCCAAACGTCACCGCTCGCCGTATGCCGAATCCCCAACGCGTACCCCGGAAGGAAGGTGGGCGCAGCCGGAATCTCCATTGACATCAGGGTCCCCGCGCCGCCCGCTTCCTCCACATCAACCCCGGTAGGCGGATACCCGACTTCCCCCATGTAGACCGTCCCGGAAGCCGCCGTCAGCGCATTGCCCCCGACGAAGTCGATCCCCCCATTCAGGTCAGTCCGAATCGCCGCCCGCGCATCGAACCGCCACCGAAGCCCCCGGTCCCGGTCAGCGTTCTTCGCCGTCGTGGTGGCGGAATCGGAGAAAAAATCCAGTTCCTCCGCGCTGGAAACCACCACCGGAAACCGCCGGGAGCGGCCATCCCGTTGAAAGTCCGCTTGCCGGTGACGATCCATGTCGCACCCACTGGCGCGTCCGGTGGTTGCTCGCGTCAGTCTCCGTGCTGATGAGCGACACGTTGTCCGGTCCGGCTATCAGGGCGGAAGTCGGGAGAGACCCCCGCGCCCGAACTCGCACCACCTTGTCGTTCGAGACAGTGAAAATGAAGTCACCCGTATCTAGCAACCGTGAGAGCACCGACTCGACGGACTGGAGCCGAACATCGTCTGGGAATCGGAGCAAGGTCTCCAACGGTCCCGTCGAGCGTAAATCCCTCGCCCGAAAACAAGCCCACCAGCGCGACGACCTGCGCCTGCCCGGTGGTCATCTTGGCGATACGCACCCCGTCCGCTGGCGGTATCAGCCTGTCCCGGAGACGCCTTCCGCGCCAATCGCCGCAGCATCTACCCGTATCCACGAATCGGAGATCAGCCCACGCCAGCGCGGATTCCTGATGTTGCCCGCGAACAGGACTCGCCGGGTAGCCCGGTCGAGCACCTGAACCTCGTCCCCGTTCGCCGGAATCGTCCCGCCAGTCGCTTGACTCATTCGGAAAATCGCGGAGTTCGAGACCTCCAACCGATTGGCGATACGAACGCTCCCGGTCAGAACCCCGCCCAGTTCGGTGCCATTCAGCCGGACTTCCAGCCCCCGGT
>CBDBCH010000001.1:0-4221 GCA_965203235.1 Longimicrobiales bacterium | reverse complement strand
TGACCGAAAAATCCCCGGTACCTCCAATATCTCGCTGACAGGAGAGTTGCATCACAATCCAGAGAATCGCGCATACTCTATGGAACGCCCGCGCCCAGCCCATTGTCCGATCCTCCCCTAACGTGCAACCGGTGACCCCCGATCCACCCAGCGCTGAATGCTCGACAACCCCACATTGCGCACCAAGACCCTGGCGTCTTCGACACCCCCCGGAAACTCACCGTACACATAGTCCATGAACGCGGCATTGCCCCATCCCCGTCCGGTGGCGATCTCGTCAAACGGGCCAAGCCACTCGAGGTGCTCAACCCCCCGCGCCACAACGTTGTCTTGCGCAACACCCAGCGTCGCAAACCCAATCCCGTTCTCTTGACTCACCGACTGCACATGCGCTCGTGCAGACCGGACGGCATCACGAAAGGACGCGTGGTTGGACCAGCCACAACCCGACGACCCGACGACAACCAACACGAGTTCGCGCCCCGCATCTATCCTGGCCACAGACACATAGTCGTCCTGGAGTAGCGGAATCCTCCACTGAACGTTGACATCGGGAACCGGCATCACCCCGAGCGCGCCCGCGAGCACCCCTAACACCAACACGCCTCCGACAGTCACCGCTTGGCCCCAATCGCCTGAATCTCTCCCCGGGCACCGTCATCGCCCCGCACCGTTCCAGTCCACCGAACGCACCTCCAGCCTGGGGTAGGGAAGCAGCCACCCAAGCGCGATGCGCTCGGGTCCGAGCGCCATCACCAACGGCAACTCCACGGTCACCAATGCACCCTGACCGCTCTGCGCATCCACGAGATAGCTGCGAACCTGGAACGACTCCCCGGATTCATGAAAGCGAATCGCCTGAAGGAGCACGAAGTCGTCCGACAACACCACCATATCCCAGATATAATCGGAAGCACCGTAGTACCGTGCCACGGTCGGCTGCCCTCCCACATGCTCCTCCGTGATGGAGGCCTGCAACCATCCTTCAACACTTGCGGTCCAGATCCTCTCCCCATCCACACTGTATGACTCCAAGACCGGGAAGACCGCAAACGCAAAAATGACGCGCCGGGGATTCTCGAGGCATGCGACAGATCCGTCGGAGAGGTCGCCACGAACCAGCCAGTGATCCGACCGATAGCTTCGCCCGAAGCTCCCCGAACGGCTCAGGTCCGTAATCCCTACTTCATGGATCGCCGTCTCCGACTCCTCACTCCAGGACGATATCCACATTCTCCCCCTGTTCACGCACGCGTCGTAGACACTCCTGCCGACCACCTGCGTCCCCGCATGGACATACCCGGTATCAGAGGACGCAAAGAACTCGATCGCGGGACCATCCACTATGAGCAGCCGACCGTCCGACAACCTCTCAATGCCGCCGGGAGACCTGAACTCGCCCGGCCCGGGGCCGGCGCGGCCAAAACCACCCTCCGGGGACCCGTCCGGGCCGAAGATCTTGACGGCGTGGTTCCATTCATCAAGAACGAACAGGGTGCCCGTACCGGGGTCCATGGCAGCGCTGACCTCCGCTCCGAAGATATCCAGCGACGTATCGCCCATGGTCCCCTCACGGCCAAGCGACACGAGCACCTCGCTTGAGACGACCCCCAGGAGAGCCGCCTTCATCAAGGACCACTGATGGAGACGCGCATCGGAGAGACCCTCGGGCAGGCCCGAGGCTCGAAGCACGGGGCTCCCACGTGGCGCCAGGTTCTCCTCGGTCGGATGCACGACCTTGTTGGGTTGTGCGTCACAGCCCCAGGTAAACGTTCCAATGACGACCAAGGCCGCCGCTCCCGCCACGGCTCTCTTTTCAGGAAGCCGCCCGGACCCCAACATGCACTCCGGCTTCACGTTCATCGCTCAAGTTCTCCTAACAAACTCCCAGTTCCGTGAAACGCTCTTCAGATCTTCGGGTGATATTCGGATTCTGCTCCAGCGTCGCGGCCGGGGGCATTGGGGTGCCTCTTGCCGCGATGTCAGCGGATCGGCGGGTTTCGGAATGTCATTCGAGGCGCCCTGAAGCCCCAATCCGGCCACCGACATCCAAGTTTCAGCTCTGCGAGGATGTCCGGCCCGCCGGTCATGAGGTGTTCCGTTGAATGTTCCCTGCCTCAGGGGTAGCGCCCAAGACGTACGGAGGCGGGACAACCCAAGCCACTCCCGAACCTCCAACAAGCCAAGGTCCGATGCCTACCCGCGCCCGCAATTAGAGGTGACACACTTCCTGCCAGCACCATTGCAGTACGTCAGCTTTCCGTCGGTGGCCTTACAGTGCCGGTAGATCCAAAATCCCGCGCACTTACTCTCCTCGCAGGGGTGGGCGGCCTCAACAGATCCCGGTCCAACCAACGTGGCCCCCAGCACTCCACCGACCGCAAACACCGCCAACAGCACAGCGACTCGCAGCAGCACCCTGAGGCCCTGATCGGTCCATATCATCGTCTCACCTCCTTGAATGGGTCTTGGGTGACGATCCTCATGAAGGCAAGCAAGCTCTCGGCCTCCATGTACCTGAAGGTGACCACGAAGTCCGAAATTCGTTTCAGCCCAGCATCCGGGGCGGGCGCCGGCTGTCCGACACATACTCGCTCGGGGCTGTCGGACCCCGCCGGTTGCGTCTAACTCTTGGCCTCTATGGCTCCCCGCTGTTTTGTGCAGGTAAATCGGTTTCGCGAGGCAAGCTCGCGAGGTTCATTTCTTGTGGACGCGCCGCTTCAAGCCGCTCGGCTTACCCTTTGACCTCGGTTGCCAGGCAACCTTCGGCTTGACCGTGCCGCCGAAACAGTGTCATGTCGGTCACGTTGCTCAGAGCACAATGTCGGCGGCGGCTATCTGAGATGCCGGCGTTTGCTCGTCGAGGTGGTCGCGCTCCCTGTGTTCGATGACATTGGCCGGGTCCGGTGGTCGCATCGGACACCCATGCCGAGCGGCAACCGCCGTCTTCACGGACGACGTACCGTAGCTGGCCCCCTCGGCATCGGTCGCTTATGCACGGGGCCCGACACGGGAGAGTGGACGGATGTCTTGGTTGAACGCGAGCAACAGGGTCTTCAAGCGGTCGTTGGGAATCACGTCACCATGGTATGTCGAGAAGGTCGACCTCGATACCGAGGCCAAGCGCCTGGACGTGTTCCTGGCATTTTCCGCCGGCGCAACCTTCACCTGCGGCAACTGCGGCAGAAACGGTTGCAAGGCCCACGATATGTCCGGGCGCTCGTGGCGGCACTTGGACTTCTTCCAGTATCAGGCGCACCTGCACGCCAACGTTCCGCGAGTTCGCTGTGCTGAGTGCGGGGGGCAGGCGAAGCTTGATTGGGCCTTAGCCCAGGAGCAGCGCGACTCTGTTGTTCGAGCGGCTCGTACTGACCCTTTGCAGCGCCATGCCGGTGGCCGTGGCCGCTCGGATCGTGGGTGAGCACGACACAAAGCTGTGGCGTATCCTGCGCTTCTATGTGGACTTGGCGCGCAAGGACGCGGATCACTCAGGGGTCGAGGCCGTCGGTGTTGACGAGAAGTCCGCACGCCGTGGCCATGACTACATCACGCTGTTCGCTGACCTGAAGGAGCGTCGGCTGCTGTATGCGACGAAGGGCCGCAAGGCGGAGGTGTTCGAGGAGTTTCGCGATGACCTGGAGGCTCACGGCGGGGATCCCGACCGGATCGGCGAGATCTGCATGGACATGTCGAAGGCGTACATCAAGGGCGCAGCGGATGTCTTCCCTGACGCCGAGGTGACGTTTGACCGGTTCCATGTCGTCAAGCTGCTCAACGAGGGGACCCGGCGGGTGCGTCGGGCGGAACCGAAGGACCGTCTGGACCTCAAGCGGACACGCTGGCTGTGGCTGAAGAACCAGCGGCGTCTTACAGCCTCGGGAGTTGGCTCGGCTGGATGAGTTGCTTGACTTGGCCACGGACACGATGGAGACGGCGAAGGCGTACGAGCTGAAGCTGGACTTCCAGGAGTTATGGGCTCTGCCGCCGGTGGCGGCAGGACGTCACTTGGATCGTTGGTGCGTGAGGGCGGAGAAGAGCGGGCTGCAGCCGATGGTTGGGGTGGCCAAGACGATCAGGCGGCACAGAACGGGCATTCTGCGCTGGCAACATTGGCAGCTTACGAATGGCCTCCTTGAGGCCATGAACCAAAGTCCGTGCCCGGGGCTATCGGACAGCGGAGAACTTCATCACGATGGCGTATCTGGTTTGCGGGAAGCTCGA
>OZ241864.1:3165000-3424554 GCA_965203235.1 Longimicrobiales bacterium | reverse complement strand
CGTCGCTGGGACACGGAATTGCCCTGGGCTATGCGCCGGTCGAGTTGGCCAAGGCGGGCACCGCTGTGGGGGTGCGGATTCGTGGTCGGGTTGTTCCCGGCCAAGTGGTGCGTTTGCCGTTTTACACCAAAGGCTCGATCAAGAGGTAGGGCGGGAGCGAGCGGGTTTTCCGATTGGCGATGTGTTCGGCGTACGAGGACTTGATGTTTCGTGGCTGAGACCGTGTTGCTCAGCACGCACGATCTCGCCCTGGCGGGTGAGCTTCAGGGCGGATTCCACGGCGGGGGGTATGGAGTGGAGCTCCTGACCCCGGGCGAGGACCCGAGTAACGTTGAGGATCCCGTGCTGTTGGTGACCACCGGGGGTCGTTCGGGCTCCAGCGCCGGCAATCTGGCAGAGAGGGCGCTTCACCTGGGACTACCGGTCCTGATGGTGGTGGACAAGGCAGAACAGGTGCCGCCCGGCGCCACCCCATTCCTTCGACCGGCCAACCCTGAAGAGATCGTGGTGGTGGGCCTTCGGGCGATTGAGCATCGTCGCGTGCGTGATCTGACCGGGATCGTGGGAGATGCCGACGCGATGCTGGAGGTGCTGGAGCGAATGCTCCAAATTGCGCCGGTCGATGTGACAGTCTTGATCACCGGGGAGTCGGGGACGGGCAAGGAGCTCGTTGCTCGGGGCATCCACTTGTTGTCACGGCGTCGCCACAAGCCGTTCATTCCGGTCAACGTCGCGGCCCTGTCGGCGACATTGTTGGAGAGTGAGCTCTTCGGCCACGAAAAGGGTGCCTTTACCGGGGCCATCGATTCCCGCAAGGGGCTGTTTGAGCTCGCTCAGGGCGGCACGATCTTCTTGGATGAGATCGGGGAGATGCCGATCCCAACGCAGACCAAGCTCCTGAGGGTGATCGAACAGCGGGAGTTCCACCGGGTTGGGGGACAAAAACTCGTCCGGGTCAACGTACGCATCCTGGCCGCCACCAACCAGGAGTTGCCCTACAGGGTGGGGTCGGGGGACTTCCGCAAGGACCTGTACTACCGCTTGAATGTGCTCAACATCTCCCTGCCCCCGCTGCGGCAACGCCCGGACGACATCCCGCTACTGGTCGACGCCTTTGTCAGGGAGGCGAAGGCGCGTCACGATCGGGACAGGTTTCGAGGGATCACGGCGGAGGCGATGGAGGTACTGCTCCGCCACCGCTGGCCAGGAAATGTCCGCGAACTCCGCAATTTGATCGAGAGCATGGTGGTGCTCGCACCGGGGCGGGAGATCCGGCCGGAGGATATCCCATCCGAAGTGCGCTACGGGCGTGATCCCCTCGCAATGGTTCGGGTGGAACATGAGGGGACTCAGGAGGAGACCGAGACGGGGCAGCCGATGCGCCGGCAGATGGAGTTCGTGTTTCGGACCCTGATGGACATGAAGGTTGACATTGAGGACCTCAAGCGGGATTTCGAGTCCTTCCGAGCGCGAGAGCGTGGGGCGAGGGTCCTCATCGGTCCCGCGCCGGACTCGCCGGGGCCGGGAAGTGAGGTGATCGTCGGGCGCTCAGGTGATCTCCCCGACAGCGACTTGGCAGCTGAGATTGGGTCGGGGGCCGCCGAGGTTGAGGGCGCGGGTGATGTGACCGATGCCTTGGGGCTCATCCCCGCTCGTTCCGGTGCAGCGGAGAGCGCGGGCAGCCGCGATGAAGGCGGCGGTGCGCTCGAAAATGACCTCGAGCCCCTAGCCCGAATTCACGCGGTAGGCTACAGGGATGGCATGACGCTGGAGGACATGGAATGCGAGGTAATCCAGGCCGCCCTGGACAGCGTGAAGTGGAATCGGCGTCGTGCGTCACGCAAGTTGGGGATTGGGGAGCGCACGCTGTACCGGAAGGTCAAGAAATACGGGCTGACGAAGGGGAAGAAGCCGGATGGCCATTAGTCAAGGTGCGCGCCCGGCTGTCGATCGCGTTTCGGGAAGCCCGCGTCATTGGCGTTGAATTCGTGCCCGTTCCACCTCGATGGCCGCAAGCCGTGTTGACCATGTGGAGTTGTCCTCTCCTTGGTAGGAGACGATCAGCTCCCGCGTGAGGTCAAGTTCTCCTCCATAGGCAAACACCGCGGCCGCTGTTGTGTGCTGCGCCAGGCGTTGACTCCCCCAGTCCGGGGTGATGCCGTGTATGGATCTTGGTCGTTGTCGCAGACCCCTGGAGCTCATGTGGAGATCGTGGGGCATGTATTCGGTGTCCGGCGCGCTGCTGGAAAAGGAGACCAGGAACAAGACCTGTGGACCCTCCATGCCGGTGGTGCCCATGCCGGAACTGTGGGCATCGGCGATCCTCTCAAGGCGTCTCCGCGTGTCCGGGGCCGCCGACTCCAGAATCCACGGCACCAGCGGCGTAACCTCGATGCGGAGCTCCCCGATCATCATGCGTACCGATAGTTCATCCTGCCGCAGCGTCCCGGAGGGCGACGTCTCGGCAGAGGTCGCACCGACACGAATCGGCGTTGGCTGAGCCGCATTGTTCTGCCGCATGGCCGGCGCGCAGGCAGGTGCAGCGACTGCAAGCATTCCCACGAGTAGCCGCCGGGTCCTCAGGAAGGTCGTGCGCGCTGTCACCTGTGGCCCCCTTGTCGCGCGGTGTCGGCGCCTTGGGTCGTCGCCAGCAGGGCCGCCATCGCATCATGCACCTCGGCGGTCCCCTCTCCCGTCCGGGCCGACGTCAGAACCGTCTGGTCTGGGCTGACGCCAAGCGCACGGGCCGTGTGCTCCAGCAGTCCGTTCTCCCTTGCGCTGGGCTTGAGCTTATCGACCTTGGTAACCGCGATCAGAGTCGGAGTACCCACCTGGGCGAGGTACTCGATAAATGCCTGGTCCCCGGCGGTGGGAGGATGCCTGGAGTCGACCAAGTACACGACCGCCTTCAGGTGCTGGCTCGTCGAGATGTATTGGCGCACAAGCACGTGCCACGAATCACGGACTGCCTTGGGAACCCTGGCATATCCCGAGCCGGGCAGATCGACCAGGCAGAACAAATCGTTGACCTGGAAGAAATTAAGGGCTTGAGTCTTGCCTGGTGACGCCGATACCCGGGCGACCGTGCGGCGCGGTCGTCCCAACACCCGGTTGATCAGCGAGGACTTGCCCACGTTGGAGCGCCCCGCGAATGCGATCTGAGGCAAGTGTACCGGTGGCGGCTGGTCGGGCGAGACAACTGACCCCAGGAACTGGACATTGCGAATGATCATGGACATGGTCGGTCCACCCTGCTGCAGTTCCTGTTGTTGTTGGATGTAGCGGCTTCAACAGCGACGGCAATTCTCGGGACTCCCCATTGGTACCATATTGTACCGAAACCCATCGACCGGGGCCAAGTGAGGGCTTCGCGGGAAAGCCCAATCATTCGATCTAGAGCGCTGAACGTGTCCGCCCGGACTCCTGTACGCTCGGATTGTGACGGCCGCCCCGGCCTGGCCACCTGCGCCCTTGTCTGCCTGGCCCCGGATGCGGCGTCCGTGACGGCACGAGACAGGGTTCCCGGCGGTCAGGCCTCCTTGCGTTGCGCCTCCGGCCGCAACACAACGAGAGGGGGCACGTCACCCGCCACCGATTCGGGCGTCACCACAACTTCGCGAACATCGTCGCGCGACGGGACATCGAACATCACATCCCTCATGATCCGCTCCAGGATCGCTCTCAGTCCACGGGCGCCCGTGCCTCGAACCGACGCCTCCCTGGCGATTGCGCGCAGCGCGGCGGGATCAAAGGTCAGCCCCACCCCCTCGATCTCGAAGACCTTCTGGTACTGCTTCACCAACGCGTTTTTGGGTTCCTGCAGGATGCGGACCAACGCGTCCTCGTCCAGATCCTCGAGTGCCACGGTTACAGGCAGGCGACCCACCAGTTCGGGAATCAGCCCAAAGCGCTGCAGGTCGTCCGGCTCCACGCACCCCATCGGATCGTCCCGCTCGCGGCCTCGCTCTACGGCAACTGCTTCGTCCCCGTAGCCGATCTGGCGCTTTCCCAGCCGACGCTCCACGATTTTCTCAAGCCCGTCGAACGCCCCACCGCAGATAAAGAGAATGTTGCGCGTGTCGACTTGGACATACTCGAGCTGGGGGTGCTTGCGGCCTCCCTGCGGAGGTACGCTGGCCACCGTGCCCTCAAGAATCTTTAGGAGAGCCTGTTGCACCCCTTCGCCCGATACGTCACGCGTGATGGAGGGGTTTTCCGACTTGCGAGCGATCTTGTCCAGTTCGTCGATGTAGACAATCCCGCGCTCACATTCGGCAATCTCGTGATCGCTCGCGTGCAGCAGTCGGACCAGGATGTTCTCCACATCCTCGCCGACATATCCCGCCTCGGTCAGGGTTGTGGCGTCCGCAATGGTAAATGGAACCTGGAGGACGCGCGCAAGGGTCTGTGCCAGCAGTGTCTTGCCCACGCCTGTCGATCCCAGGAGAAGGACATTGGCCTTGTCGACCTCAACATCGTCGTTCTCTCCCTGGCCGTGAACACGCTTGTAGTGGTTGTAGACCGCCACTGCCAGAGACCGTTTCGCTTCTTCCTGCCCGATGACGTACTGATCCAGAAACTCCTTGATCGCGATCGGTGTAAGCGTCGTGACTGGAGTGGATTCACGTTTTTCGCGGGCGTCGTCCTCGGCCAAGATGTCATTGCACAGCGCGATGCACTCGTTGCAAATGAAGACCGAAGGTCCAGAGATAAACTTCTTGACCTGCTCCTTCGACTTACCGCAGAAACTGCATCTCAGGTGCTTGTCACTGGCCATGGTGGGCTCCCGTCAAGAATCGGACTTGGCCGCCGGCGCGTCGGATTTCCGTAGGACCTGGTCGACCAAGCCGTACTCGACAGCCTCCTCGGAGCTCATCCAGCGATCCCTGTCAATGTCGGAGCCCACCTCATCCACGGCCCTCCCGGTTCGATCCGCGATGATCTGGTTCAGCCGCTCGCGCGTCTCCAACACTTCTCGGGCTGCAATTTCGATGTCGGCCGCCGTGCCTTGGTATCCCGAAGACGGTTGATGGAGCATGATCCTGGAGTTGGGGAGGGCGTTCCTCTTGCCCTTCTCGCCAGCCGCCAGCAACAATGCACCCATGGACGCTGCCATGCCCACGCAGTACGTGGATACAGAAGCCCGAAGGTGATTGATCGTATCGTACACGGCCAGGCCCGCGTACACGCTTCCGCCCGGTGAGTTGATGTACAGGGAGATGTCGCGCTCAGGGTCGTCGGCGTCCAAAAAGAGCAACTGCGCGATGATGACATTGGCCACTTGATCGTTGATCGAGCTGCCGAGGAATACGATTCGATCCATGAGCAAGCGGCTGAAGATGTCATAGCTACGCTCACCGCGGCTGGTGCGCTCAATCACATAGGGTGGGTAGATCGCCATGGCAACAGGGCAACTCCTTTAAGGGTTCGGGTGTGTCTGGACGCGCTCATGGCGACGCGTTGACCACTTCTGACTTGGAGCGTAGCAGAGTCTGGAATCGCGCGTGTGCAATACGATCCCGCAACTCCTCGTCGTCCTCGACGAAACTGAACCTGTTGCGTGTATCCGCAACGGACATACCGAATTCCCCGGCCATATCCTCAAAGATCTGCTCGGCCGGATCCTCGTCGTTGGGACGCAGACCCATTTCCGTGATCACCGCCTCCCTGAAGATCTCCTGCTTCAACCGCTCCAGGACGAGCGGTCGCATCCCAGCCCTGGCCGCTTCAGGATTCGGGAGAAAAACGCCCTTCTCTTCAGCTAAGTTCTGATACAACCAGTCAATATTGTGCTCGATCCAGCAGTCGGGCACGTCAATCGTATGAGCTTCTGTGGCACGCTCCCACAGGGTCTGGTCCACGGTTTGCTCCGCTACGGCCAAGGCCCTGACCATCAACGTTTGGGTGACCTGGCTACGCAATTCTTCGACGGTGTTGGCGTCTGTGTCTTTCAAGGAGCGGACAAAGTCATCATTCAGCTCCGGTGATTCGGATACAAGGCGCGCGACGAGCTCGATACGAAGGTCGAGGCGAATGCCCCCGCCCGAATCGGCGTCGTTGTCTTCGAGAAAGGTGACTCCAAAAACACCCGATTCACCCGGAGCGAGGCTGTACAGAGCCTCCTCCAGCTCGGGGTCGGTCTCGCCCTCGCCGAGGACGAAGTGGTACTGTCCCCTATCATGACCCCCGTTCTCCTTCCCTTTGGCTGACGCCGGGCCCAACCGCGTGATTCGAGCCGATACCTTGTCGCCGGGTTTGGGTCGCCCCGAATTCACGCGTCTCCACGCCGTCTCCCTCATGCGTAGCCCCCGCAGGACCCGATCAATGTCGGATTCCTTGACTTCGCGGGGATTGGGGCGCTCGACCCGAAAGCCGCCCAACCGGCCAATCTTGACCGTTGGATATACCTCGTAGTCGATCGTAATCACCAACGGGTCATGCGCCATCTCCAAGTCGTAGCGAGGATTGCCGGCGGGAGCCAGGGATTCGTCCTTTAGGATCTCATCCCAGATGTTACCCATGACCGTCTCCATCACCTCCTTGAAGATGGCATCGCCGTGTCGCTTCAGGACCAGCGCCCGGGGAACCTTGCCCTTGCGAAAGCCCTTCGACTTCATGGTGGTGGCGTACTCTTGGACCCGCAAATCATGAAGGACGACGAAGATGGCTCCGGGGACCTTGACTGTCAGCTTCCTGTGGCACCCTTCGCCCTTTTGGACCTCGATCTTGTAGCGCGTGTCGCTCATCAGCGGCTCCGTCGGCTATGCGAAAGGGGGGACTCGAACCCCCACGGCCGAGGGGCCACAAGATCCTAAGTCTTGCGCGTCTGCCAGTTCCGCCACTTTCGCTCCTGTCAGCCAAGCTACCGCGATTCGTGGCAGCCTCTGCGCACCGGGGTGCACGCGGGAACACAGACACCCCGGCCACCCAGGGCGAGGGGCTCCACCACCACAACCGACGCTCAAGATAATGCCAGAAAGACCTCTGCCCAAACCGCGGGACGGCTCGGCGGGGCGTAGAGCCCGCATCGCTCGGGGCACGTAATCCGCGTCCCGCGCGCCGTCATCCGGCCGAGCATCAAGCCGGAACGATGATCGGACCGGCCGTCTTGCAGGCTATTCCGGCTCTACGGGTTGACCCGCATTCAAGGGGAGGGGGACCGGACGCCCATGGGTGCTCCTGCGTCCCACATCGGTCCGGCCCCTCCAAAGGTCCTGTGTCTGGCCCTCAGCCAGCTCGCAGCCGAATGGTCACGAACTCGTGGCCCAAGGCTCAACCGGGTACCCGGATGTTGTACATCGCATCGCGCATGTCCCGGTACAGGCAGGCGGCGATGAGCGAGACCACAGTCCCGGCCTCCACCCCCTCAAACGCATCAGCGACATCGTCGGCATCCTTGATGGTGCGACCGTTGATCTCGCGAATGACGCAACCCCGCTGAATCCCTTTGCGCGCCGCAGGCCCTCCCTCCTGCACATCGCGCACCACCACACCGTCGGGGGTCTCCAGCTGCAACTGCCTCGCGATGTCCGGTGTGATGTCGACGACATCAATCCCGACCTTGTCGGCGTGCCGGGGTGATGGTGTCGTTTGGGCAGTCTGTTCTCCAGAGAAGGGCGCTTCCTTGGCCTGCACACTGACGTCCAGCGGGCGCCCCTGGCGGTGGACGGTGATGTTGATATCCTCGCCCGGAGACCGCAGGGCGATTTTGTGTTGAAGGTCGTTACCCGAGAGAACATCGTGGCCGTCAATGGCGGTAATGACATCGTTCGCGCGCAGACCAGCCCGCTCAGCCGGCTCCCCGGTCGTGACGGATACGACGAACGCACCCGACACTTCGGGAAGCTTAAGGACCTCGGCGTCCTCCGCCGACACGTCGCGGATTTCAACACCGATGTAGGCGCGCTTGACTCGCCCGTATTCGACCAGGTCCTCCATGACGCGATGGGCAAGGTCTATGGGGATGGCGAAGCCATAACCCTGATAGACTCCGGTCCGACTCACGATGGCGGAGTTGATTCCGATGACTTGGCCGCGAAGGTTGACCATGGGACCCCCGGAATTGCCGGAGTTGATCACGGCGTCCGTCTGGATAAAGTCCTCGATCGCGAACCTGGACTGATCCTGCATTTCGGGGTCTTGGCTCAGGCTACGGTTGATGAGCCTGAGGGATCGGCCTTTGGCCGATACGATACCGGCAGTGACGGTATAGTCCAGGTCCGGGGAGCCTCCGGTTGCGAACCCGGGATTGCCGATGGCCAGAACCCACTCACCCACGCGCACCTCGGCCGACGAGCCGAGCGAAACAGTGGGCAGGTCTTCACCCTCCACCCTGATCAGGGCGATGTCCGTCGTTGGATCCGTCCCGACAACGCTGGCGTCAAAGGTGCGACCATCCTGAAGCGACACGGTGATTCGCTCTGCGTCCTCGATGACGTGATTGTTCGTCATCACATATCCGTCCTTGGTGATGATGAACCCGCTTCCTCCCACCTCTCCCAAGTCCGGCATGCGCCCGCCGGGCGGTTCCCGGAAGAAACGGAAGCGGTCGAACCCGCTGACCGCCTGTGGGCGTTGGCGCGTCGCGCCGATCATGACCACCGCAGGGGTGACAGCATCGGCCACATTGACAAACGCCTCGCTCAGGTCAAGCGCCGGTTGCGCTGCCGGTGTCGCTACCCGTGGGGCCGTGTCGACGACCACGATCCCTCCCGGTGCTTCGGTAAAACCAAAATGAGATGCCACGCCCAGTCCCAGCAGAAAGCATCCGGCGACGGACAGGGCCACGCGCGCTTTGGCTCTCAATGGATCATACATGTCCTCATCCTCCCATTGTTTTCAGGTGTGTCGTTCCCAAGCACGTCTAGCACTTGCGACGCGCACGACCGGTGTTGTCGTTGCCCGTAGCGCCGGCCCTGCCGGACCGGCGCCGCGAGCGAGGTTGCTCCGAGCGGGCTAGCGCTCCTCCTCGACGATTTCGTAGTCGGCCTCCATCACCTCATCGTCCCCTTCCTCGTCCGGCCGACCGGGACCCTCCCCGTCCACATCAACGGTCTCGGCCTTCCCGTCTCCGGCGCCCTCTTCGGCTGCCTGTGCCTGGTATACTTCCTGGCCCGCGGCCGTGAAGGCCTGCATCAACTCGCTTCTGGCCTCGTTGATCTCCCCGGTGTCGTCCTTTTTCAGAGCGTTTTTCCCGCGCTCAAGCGCCGTGTCGAGCCGGCCTCGGGACGCCTCGGAGACCTTGTCGCCCCACTCCTCGGAGTCCTTCTCCACTTGATACACCAGGGAATCAAGTTGGTTGCGGGCCTCCGCCTCCTCGCGGCGCGCCTCGTCTTCGCTCGCGTGGGCCTCGGCGTCACGCACCATGCGGTCGATCTCCGCCTCGCTGAGCCCACTGGACGCCTCGATGCGCACCTTCTGTTCCTTGCTCGTTGCACGATCCTTGGCCGACACATGAAGGATCCCGTTCGCGTCGATGTCGAAAGCGACTTCGATCTGGGGCGTTCCCCTGGGGCCCGGCGGGATGCCCGTGAGCTGGAACTTGCCGATGGTCCGGTTGTCGACGGCCATCTTGCGCTCACCCTGAAGAATGTGGATCTCGACCGTCGTCTGACTGTCCTCGGCGGTGGAGAAGACCTCCATCTTCTTGGTTGGGATCGTGGTGTTGCGCTCAATGAGGGCCGTCATCACGCCCCCGAGCGTCTCAATGCCCAGCGACAGCGGGGTCACGTCCAGGAGAACCACATCCTTGAGGTCCCCGCTCAGGATGCCCCCCTGGATCGCGGCGCCGACCGCGACCACCTCGTCGGGATTGACCCCCCGGTGCGGCTCCTTCCCAAAGAACTCTTCCACCACCTGCTGGATCTTCGGTATCCGCGTCGAGCCGCCCACGAGGATCACCTCGTCGATGTCCCTGGCGGTCATGCCCGCGTCGCCGAGGGCCTTCTTCATCGGTGGAATCGTGCGCTCGACCAGGTCCTCGACCAAGTGCTCGAACTTCGCTCTCGTGAGCTGGTAGTTGAGGTGCTTGGGGCCCTCCTGCGTCGCGGTGATAAAGGGCAGGTTGATGTCCGTCGACGTCCTGGTAGACAACTCCATCTTGGCCTTCTCGGCTGCCTCCTTGAGCCGTTGCAGCGCCATGGTGTCCTGCGACAGGTCAATGCCCTGGTCACGGCGGAATTCGGTGACCAGCCAATCGATGAGCACCTGGTCAAAGTCGTCGCCACCCAGGTGGGTGTCACCATTTGTCGACCGTACCTCGAAGACTCCGTCGCCGATCTCCAGGATCGAAATGTCGTACGTCCCCCCGCCCAGGTCGAAGACGGCGATCTTTTCGTCTTTCTTCTTGTCAAGCCCGTAGGCCAATGCGGCGGCGGTGGGCTCGTTGATGATGCGCTTGACATCCAGCCCCGCGATTTTTCCGGCGTCCTTGGTCGCCTGCCGCTGCGCGTCGTTGAAGTAGGCGGGGACCGTGATCACGGCATCGGTCACCGAGGTTCCCAGATAGTCCTCTGCGGTCTGTCTCATCTTCTGCAAGATGACCGCAGAGATCTCCGGAGGCGTGAAGGACTTGCCGCCGTTGGGAAGATCGACTACCACTCGGTCCCGACTGTCCGAGGTGACGCGGTACGGAACCCGTTTGCGCTCGGCCTCGACCTCAGAGTGTCGCATGCCCATGAAGCGCTTGATCGAAAACACCGTGTTTTCCGGGTTGGTGATCGCCTGTCTGCGAGCCACCTGACCCACCATCCGCTCTCCGTCCTTAGCGTACGCAACCACAGAGGGTGTGGTGCGTCCACCCTCGGAGTTGGCGATGACCGTCGGCTCGCCGCCCTCCATGACGGCGACCACAGAGTTCGTGGTCCCCAGGTCAATTCCTATGATCTTTCCCATGATTCCCCTTGGTGATCGGTTCCCGTTGTGTGCCCGGCAATGCCGGAACCATGGCGGGTGCGGGGCCCCGAACTGCATAATGTGTCCTCGGGCACCGCGCTTCTCGCCCCCAGCAACGTTACAGCAATATCCGTGCCGTTGCATACGCGCCAGAAGGGCCGGCCTTGGGAACCCGGGCCACGGCCAGATTGGCACGTGCGGCGGAACGGTTCGCGCGCCGGGGGCCAATTTGGCCGGAATTGCGCGCCGAGCGCGTAGGGGTTGGGGAGTTGGCGGGCGTTGTGGCCGTCACGCGTGTCCCCGTTCCCGCCGCCGGGAGGAGCCGAGGGCCAACGTAACGGAAGCCGCCGCAAGGACCTTGACCTTGTCCCGAGGGTTTGGCAAGCGCGGGGCCAATGGGGTAGGATTGATCATGATGGATTTATCCCTCCTCCGGTACTCGCCCTTCCGGTGACCGGACCCGGCGTACGTCATCTCCGGGTTGCGGCGCGGTCGGCGTCGCATGGGCGCACGGTTGCCTTCACCGCCGTGCTGGTCTCTTGTGCCGCGCTCGCCGGCGCGGCCGCCGCACCACTCGCCGCCCTTGACGCCGTCGCGTGGTCTCGCGTGAGCGACTTCCAGGAGATCGCGACGGTCGTGGCCGATCCGACCGGTCCCGGCCTGTTGTCTCGTCTGCGCGGCCTGCTGGGCGTCGCCCTTCTCGCTTTGATCGCCTGGGTCCTGAGTAGCCATCGGCGCCAGATCCCGTGGCGCGTTGTGCTGTGGGGGTTGGCGCTACAGTTCCTGTTCGCGCTGGTCATCTTGCGCACTCCGGCCGGCGCGGGAGTATTCGATGCCGCCAACGATGTCGTTCTGGCCGCTGTGGGGTTCACGCTGGAGGGGGCGAGGTTCCTCTTCGGCGATCTTGTGTGGAACAACGTGCCCGTCGGCGAGGGCGCGGTCGGGAACGGGGGCATCCAGGGCGAGGGGAGAATGGTCGCCCGCACGGGTGCATTCGTCGCCTTTAATGTGCTTCCCACCATCATCTTCTTCGCGAGCGCCATGACGGTGCTCTACCACCTGGGCGTCATGCAGCGGTTGGTGGGCGGGATCGCGTGGGTCATGCGACGAACGATGGGCACGAGCGGGGCGGAGACGCTGTCCGCCGCCGGGAATATCTTCGTGGGACAAACGGAGGCTCCCCTCCTGGTGAAGCCCTTCGTGAACGGAATGACCCGCTCTGAGTTGATGGCGGTGATGACGGGTGGTTTCGCGACCGTGGCGGGTGGGGTGATGGCGGCCTACGCCGGCATGCTTGTGGGGTACTTCCCCGACATTGCCGGGCACCTGATGGCCGCGTCCGTGATGTCTGCTCCCGCAGCACTCGTGGTGGCCAAGCTGATGGTCCCGGAAACGGAGGTGTCCGAGACGACGGGGGCCTTTCGGGGCGAGGTCGATCGCCCGGACGTCAACGTTATCGAGGCGGCCGCGAGGGGCGCTGGAGAGGGGCTGCACCTTGCACTGAATGTCGGAGCGATGTTGCTGGCCTTTTTGGCGCTGATCGCTCTGCTGAACAGTGTTTTGGGGTGGACCGGGAGTTTGGTGGGCTTGAGCGGTCTCTCCCTGGAGTCCATTCTGGGATGGGTGCTTGCCCCTGTCGCGTGGGTCATGGGCGTGTCATGGACCGACGCCGCCTCCGTCGGTTCACTGATGGGGCTCAAGACGGTGGCCACGGAGTTTGTCGCATACCTGGGTCTTGCCGAGGTCATGGCGGAAGGCGGGTTGTCGGCCCGCTCGGCCACAATCGCGACCTATGCTCTCTCGGGATTCGCCAACTTCTCCTCCATCGCGATCCAAATTGGGGGGATCGGTGGGATTGCCCCGGGTCGCAGGCAGGACCTTGCAAAGCTGGGGCTGCGCGCGATGGTCGGGGGATCCATCGCCGCGTTCATGACCGGAGCAATCGCGGGAGTCTTGATTTGACCGAAACCCAAATCGGCGAGTGCGTCGACATTCTTCGCTCACGCGGTGGTCGATCTCCTGTGGTGCACCTGGTGCTGGGTTCGGGATTGGGCGCCTTGGTGGAACGTGTGGAGGAGCGAGAGATGGTGCCCTTTCGAGACCTGCCCGGTTTTCCCGAGACATCGGTTGAGGGACATGCAGGTGCCATGGTCGTGGGTCGCTGGGGTGCCGTGGATGTGCTTGTGCAGGCGGGTCGCGTTCACGTCTATGAGGGGGCCCCCGCCGGCCTGGTGGCTGGCCCGGTTCGTGTCGGACGAGCTCTGGGTGCGCATACGCTGGTACTGACCAACGCTGCCGGTGGGATTGGTCCCGGTTTGGCACCCGGATCGCTCATGGTGGTCGTGGATCACGTCAATCTCATGTTCCGGTCTCCCTTGGCCGGGCCGGTGTTGTCCGGCGAAGCAAGATTCCCGGACATGAGCCGACCCTATGATGGCCATCTGGTCTGCGCGGCTGAGCGCGCAGCAATCGACGCCGGACTGCCACTGACCAGGGGCGTCTACGGAGCCGTGGCCGGACCACAATTTGAGACGCCCGCCGAAGTTCGGGCGCTACGCGGGGCAGGAGCGGATGTGGTCGGCATGTCGACCGTACCTGAGGCAACGGTCGCCGTGGCCGCTGGGCAACGCGTCCTGGCGTTCTCGATGATCACCAACCGGGCTGCCGGTCTGGGTCCCGCAGTGATAGATCATGAGGACGTACTTTCCTTGGGCCAGGTGGCCGGCGATCAACTGGGAGCCGTGTTGGAGCGGTTGATGCCCGAGCTGGGCCAGTTGCCGGTGTGCGCTTGAGGACAAACGGCTCAGGAGAGCCGGGCACGCGTCAAGGTTCTCCGGGCGATCCGCACCGGACGGGTGTGACGAAATGATTCAGGGGCCCGTGGCCCTGGCCCAGGCACGGCGCCGATTTGATCGCCCGCTGAACCCACTGAATCGCGGCGGCAACGGCGTTGTCGAGAGCCGCCCCGTTTGCCAGTGCGGCTGCGACGGCGGCGCTCAGGGTACAACCGGTACCGTGCGTGTGGCGCGTCGCTATCTTCTTGTTTCTAAACACGTTCTGCGTCTCTCCGTCCCAAAAGAGATCCACGACATGTTCCTGGCCGATATGTCCGCCCTTGATCAAGGCTGACCGTGCTCCGGCATCGACCAGCGCTTGCGCCGCTTGAGCCATTCCGTCGAGTGTGGGGTGGTCGACTCCGGTGAGCAGTACGGCCTCCGGCCAATTGGGGGTCACCACCGTCGCAAGGGGCAGTAGGTCGTGTCGCACCGAGGCTATGGCGTCTTGCTCGAGCAGGACATGTCCGGCCGTGGCCACCATGACCGGGTCCAACACATAGGTGTTCAGCGCGCAGTCTTTCAGGGCCTTCGCCACGGTGGCGACAATCTCAGCGGTTGCCAGCATTCCCGTCTTGACAGCCTGGGGCACCAGGTCGCGGGCGACGCAGTGGATCTGAGCTGCGACGGTGCCGGCCGGGATCGCGTGTATGTCCTCAACACCCAGGGTATTCTGCGCGGTCACGGCGGTCACGGCCGAACACCCGAATACGCCCCACTGGTGAAACGTCTTGAGGTCTGCCTGGATCCCCGCGCCGCCGCCGCTGTCGCTACCGGCGATGGTGAGGGCGACCGGGCGCTTGCGTGATGCGTCCACCGTGGGGCATGTCCCTTTCTTGAGTGCGTGCGTGCCAATGCGGCGCCAGTCGGGCGGAAGGCATGGGGGACCGGCTCCCGGCCGAATCTCTGAAGCTCAGGGGCGAGGGGGCGGACATCAACCCGAGCTGGAGCCGCGACCGGTGCTCACGGGTAGTCTGTCAACCCATCAAGTGTATGTCACGAAAAAGGATGAGCCGTGACCACCCCACATCTATGATGGATCACATGCGATGATCAGGGCCAGGTTACGCCGAGCCCGCTATCTGCGGGGCGGCAGCCGCAATCGAAGGCGGGCGGGGCTCGCGCTCACGGAGGGTCCGACGGCGGTTCTGGAGGCCGTGAAGTCCGCCGTTCCGATTCGCTGGATCGTCATGGGCGAGGATTATCGGCAGACTCACAGGGGAGGGTTGATCCTTGAGGAATGTGCCCGGAGGTCGCTTGATGTCGACTTTGCTGCCCGCGACGAGGTTCTGAGTCTTTGCTCCACAGAGGCCCCACAGCCCGTGGTGTCATGCACCGAAATTCCTCCGCTTGAAATCCGTGACTGTACCAAGGGGCGCTACCTCTTCATACACGGGGTCCAGGTACCGGGCAACGCAGGCACGTTGATTCGCTCGGCCTGGGGCTTCGGACTGGACGGCGTCATCCTGGGGGACGACACGGTTGACGTGTGGAACGAGAAGGTGATCCGGTCGTCGGCCGGAGCCGTCTTCCACATGCCCATGTGCGCCGTTCCCCACGCACTGGGGTCGTTGAATGTGATCTGCGCCGATCCGTCGGGCGCTCCCGCAGCGGAGGCGCTAGGGGCTCGATTGCCGAACTGGGTTCTCGTGGTGGGTCACGAGACGCGGGGGATCAATCCTACTCTGCTTGATCGCGCGCGCCGGATCTCCATCCCTCTTGCCGATGGGGTGGACTCCCTCAACGTCGCGGTTGCGGGGGCGATCCTGATGTACGAGCTCCTGCGCGCTCCATTGAGGTTTGGTTGTGCCGCGAGTCTGGGATCCGGCCGGAACCAGCCATGAGCGCATCGCGAAGCGCCTATCCCATCGGCGTCAGGTCGCCATCATCGCCCGGTACTTCCGACTGAGACTCACATAGTGGCTGGCACTGTGCCTCGTCCATGACGCAGCGCCGGGGCCCAGATCGCGCACCGTGGCAGGCACGCCCACAACCAAGCGGTTTGGGGGAATGATCATTCCTTCCCTCACCACCGCGCCGGCGGCCACGACACAGCCTTCCCCCACCTGGGCGCGGTGGAGTACGATGGCCCCCATTCCGATCACCGCTCGATCGCCGATGTGGCAGCTCTCCAAGATCGCTCCGTGCCCCACCGTAACGTCGGCGGAAACCACGGTTGGGCCCCGTTCGCTCGTGTGAACCACCGCGTTGTCCTGGATATTCGCTCGCGCCCCGATTCGAATCCCGTGTTCGGGATGGTCTCCCCTGAGTACGGCTCCGAACCAGACGCTCGCAGTCTCCCCGATTGTGACATCGCCGATGACAACGCAGCCGGGGGCCAGAAACGCGGAGTCCGCGATCAATGGGTGGCACCCGCCAAAGGGTGAGATCACCGCATTCACGATGGCTCCGGCTTTGACCGGCGCAAGCGCACACGCAAGACTCGCGTGTCGGACGCTTGGACCACCTCGATGTGTGCTTGTCCTGCATCCAGAGACATGCCGCGCTCGGGCACGCGCCCAAACTCCTCCAGGATGAATCCGTTGAGCGATCGATTGTCTCCCGCGGGCAGCTCAAAGCCGAAGCGGTCGTTGATGTCTCGCAGTTCGGCGCCACCCGACGCCATGATCTCATCGGGCGATATCCGTGTGACCAGGTCTTCGTCCACATCCGTCTCGTCGACGATTTCACCGACGAGCTCCTCCAGGACATCCTCAAGCGTGATCAAACCATCGGTGCCGCCGAACTCGTCGGCCACGATACCCATGTGCGTCCGACGGGCACGGAATTCGGCGATGAGCTTGGAGAGAGAAATGGATCCCGGCACGAACATGGCTTCTCGGGACAACTCGGAGAGCTTCATGTTGTGGTCGCCTGCCACATAGGCTCGGTACGCGTCTCGGACATGCAGGATGCCGGTGACATCGTCAATGCTCGTCCCGAAGACGGGGACCCGCGAGTGGGGAAACCCCTCGAGCTCGTGCAGAATGTCGCCCAGTACGGAGCTGTCCTTTAGGGCCACGATATCAACTCTCGGCGTCATCGCGTCCCAGGCGTTGAGTTCATCCAGCTTGAAGGCGCGCTCCACGAGGCGGTGCTCATCAACCTCTACGAGGCCCTCGTCCACGCCGATCTCAAGCGCCTCACGTACCTGTTGTTCATCCCGGGACGCATCGGAAGCGGATGGCCGGGCGAAGATTCTGCCCAGGGCGAGAATCGGGAAGAGTGCCCGCCCAAAGATCGTCGAGCCCCTGCTCAGAATCGGGGCGGCGGCCAAGGCCAGGCGCACGGGATTGCGGCTGGCGATCGCGCGTGGGGCGAGTTCGCCAACCATGATCACGGCCAGGATGGCGATGGGCGCGCCAATCCACGCTGCGGTTCCTCCCCAAGCGGCCACGACGGCTCCTACGCCCGAGAGAGCGGCGCCTAGGTTGCACAGGGTGCAGAGCACCGTGAGGGGCGCCGTCGCTCCCTCCGAAGAAAGCAGTCTCGCCAGGTTTTCCGATCCGGCGAACTTCTCGCCCGCGAGAATGCGTACCTTCGACACGTCGATCCCGTGTACTGCCGCGAGGGCGGTGGCCACCACCGCAGCCACCCCGAGCAAAATCAGGAATGCGGCGGTCAGCACGATGGTCAGCATCACGACCTGAGCCTTCCGGGCGCGGGCCGGCACTGGGGGTTCCCGGCCCGCATGTACCGCGAGCGAGGGGTGCGTGGGCGACTCGGGGGTTCTTCGTCTTGGGCCGCCAGGGCTGCTATACCCATTGCTTGCTCTCGGTGAGTAGTTCTCTGACCACGTCTCGGGTACTCAGCCCCTCTGCCTCTCCGTCGAAGTTCACGACGATGCGGTGGGCCAGGATGGACGGAGCGATATCAAGCACGTCATCCATCGCCGGCATCGGTGCACCCCGGAAGGCCGCCCGGGCCTTGGCGCCCAACACGAGGTACTGCGAGGCCCTGGGTCCAGCGCCCCAGCTAATGTACCGCTTGGCCACCTTGGCCTGCTCATCGCCGCCTGGACGGGTTGACCGGGCGAGCCGGACCGCGTAACGGACGATGGACGGCGGGACCGGAATTCTGCGCACAAGCTCCTGTAGCCGGATGATCTCATCACCGTGTACAACCGGCTCAATTTGGACATTCTGCACCTCGCGCGTCAGCGTGGCGATCTTCTCCTCTTCGGTTGCATCGGGATATCCGATGCGCAGGTCGAACATGAAGCGGTCCAACTGGGCCTCGGGAAGCGGATAAGTTCCCTCCTGCTCAATCGGGTTTTGGGTCGCCAACACGAAGAATGGAGGGCGCAGGTGGTATGTGGTGCCCGCTGCGGTGACGTCACGCTCCTGCATCGCCTCCAGCAGGGCCGCCTGCGTCTTGGGTGGCGTCCGGTTGATCTCATCCGCCAACACGATGTTGGCGAAGATCGGGCCCTTGACAAAGCGAAAGACGCGCGTGCCCGTGGCCTTGTCCTCCTGGATGACCTCGGTGCCGGTAATATCCGTTGGCATCAGGTCGGGAGTGAATTGGATGCGGCTGAATTCCAGATGGAGCGCGTCGGCCAGCGTCGAGATGATCAGCGTCTTGGCCAATCCCGGAACGCCTACCAACAACACATGTCCGTTGGCCATCATCGCGGTCAGGATGCCGTCAACGACGTGCCGTTGACCGACGATCCGGCGCTCGACCTGACTGCGCAGCTGGTCGGCGATCTCCCCCGCACGCCGCAGCAACCGAACATCTTCGGGAACATCTGCGCTGACGGCGGCCGTGGTCATTGGAGACGCATTGGGATTCATGGCGAATGGGTGTCGGGGTAACGGAGGAGTACGACGCGAGAGCGCCCGCAAAATGGGACGCTCAGCGATCTCTCGGAAGCCGGGTCGCTACGCAAGGGGGTTACGGCAACAAGGGGCACACCGGTCTCAGCGTGCCGCCAATCGATGGAGCGACGAAGCGCGCCACGGATGACCTGATCGGCGCTGTGAAGCGATGTGGGTGCCGCGGGACTCACGCGCCTCAGCCGCCGGTTCCGGGGCCGCTTCGGTCGAGTTACGCGTCGCGGCTTTCGGCGGTCGCCCACCCGAATCCTTCGACGCCAGCAGAATGCTCTGGTCGTGAGGCTCAAAATGGCCCGGGGCATGGCCGCCCGCGTGCGCCGGAGGCCCCAGACATGGGCCGCCTTGACCTAGACGACCGGGGCCGCATTTCTGACCAAGCACACTCCACCATGTGTCCTCCTTGACCGAGCGAGAGCAACCACCCGCGCAACCCTCAAGGGATTATGACCCAAACGCCACCGGACTTCAAATGCAAGCTGCCGGGAGGATGGGCGAGCCGGCCCACCGGCGCCTCCGAATGCTGGCGGGGAGCACCCCCCGGAAGACCGGTCTCCCACGGCCCAAATTCGCCCCCAAAGTGGTTTCGTGCCGGTCGGCGTCGACGCGCTTGCGAATTTTTTCACAAGCATTAGCTTGGGTGGTGGTCAGCGGGACGCAATCCGGCATCTGCGAGCGGGCCCGCTGGCGGTGTGCCTGGGCGATCCCTGGAGCCGACTCGCAGGTTCGCGGGAACGCATGGGTCGAGTTTGTGTTGGCGAAGTGTTCATGAATGATCCCAAGACACGACCCGGATGGGCCCCGGATCTCCGTCGGGAGCTCGGACGCTATTCCGGCTACGGAATTGCATGGGTGTTCGCAACGGTTTTGATGGGCCGGGCTGGGATGGCGTTGGACGATCTTCTTGGAACAAGTCCGATGTTGGTACTGGCGGGTTCGGTTCTGGGGTTGGTCGGAGGATTCGTGACCCTGTATGTCCGCACGGTCGTGGAGCCGGCCGCCAGGAAAAATGGTGACGCGAAGAATCGGGAACCTTGAATAGGTAAAGGGGTTGTTCAAGTTCATGGTCGGAGCCACAGGCCTGGTGTTGGTGGGCGGCACCGCCGCTTGGCCCTTCCTGGAGGGTGATGCGCGGCGAGCCGTTGTGGGTGCCGGGATGCTGGTCTTGGGCACGCAGCTGCCTCTGCACGCCCTCCTGATGCGGTGGAGGGAACGCAACGATCGATTCTTGGCCGCGATCGTCCTGGGGTTTGGCGGGCGAGTGGCGCTCCTTGGGGCTGCGGTTGCATACCTGGTCATCCCCGGGCGCGTTGCCACCGCACCCTTCCTGGTGGCGCTGGCGGTTTTTCTGTTCGGGGTGTTCGTCCTTGAGACCCTCCTGGCATTCCTCGGGGCCCGCAGCGGCCGCACCGCGGGGGGCTCGTGACCGGATTGAATCCACTGGGCCAGGACTACGCGGCCGGGAACGGGAGTGGCTACGAGGGTCCCTTTGATTTGGGCGCAATGCTTGGGAGCCACATACTGGACGCGCCCAAGTACGAACTCCCCTTTGTGGGGTATGTCAACCTTCCCCATTGGGACTGGCTGGTCCTTTCCCTAGGCCCGGTGACCGTCGACCTGAATCTGACCAAGCATGTGGTGTTGTTGCTGGTGGCCGCCACGGTCACGGCCCTCGTGGCTCTCTACTCATCGCGGGTTGTGGCTGGAGGTGGGGTGGGCCGTGCTCCCAAGGGTTTGGCCAACGCCATGGAGGCGGCGGTGGTGTTTCTCCGCGACGACCTTTGCAAGGAATCCATCGGCGAGGGTTACGAGCGCTTTACGCCGCTGATCCTGACCCTGTTCTTCTTCGTGCTCACCATGAATCTCATGGGGCTCGTTCCGTGGGGCGGGTCGGCGTCCGGCAATCTGGCCGTGACAGCCACGCTGGCGCTGATCGTGTTTCTGGTCACCGAGATCGCCGGATTCCGAACGCTCGGGGCTGCGGGGTACATGCGAACCGTCTTCTTCGCCCCCCCGGGGCTGACGGGACCCATAAAATATCTGCTGTTGGCGATCATGACCCCGGTGGAGATCTTGGGGAAATTTACGAAGCCCTTTGCGCTCGCGATCCGTTTGTTTGCCAACATGACCGCGGGGCACATGATGATCTTTACCTTTATCGGGTTCATCTTCTTTTTTGCCCACCTGACAGTCGGGCGGTGGTTTGTCGCCGCCGGCTCTTTTGCCTTCGTATCGGTGATCATGCTCTTGGAGCTCATGATCGCCTTTATCCAGGCGTACATCTTCGCCATGCTGTCGGCCGTGTTCATCGGCCTCATGCAGCATGAACATTGACCCCATTGATGGGTCCAACTTGTGTAATCACATGGAGAAATCATGCTTGACGTGGCTGTGACGGCGGTACAGGAGATGGGAGCGGCTGATGCCGGCGGCGGCGGTCTCATCGGCGCGGGAATTGGCGCCGGACTGGCGGCGATCGGAGCCGGGATCGGAATCGGTGGCCTAGGCCTCGGTGCGATGCAGGGCATTGCTCGGCAGCCCGAAGCGGCAGGGGAGATCCGTACCCTGGCCTTCGTTCTGGCCGGCCTTGTCGAGGGTGCCGCACTGTTTGCGATCATTGTCGCCGTACTCTTCAAGTTCGTGTAGTTGGGACTTATGGGCCACCCTCTGAACGACGCGCTTGGGCTGGATGCTCCGTGCGTGCGTCCGCTACCACGGGAGGAATCGTGTACGTCCCGCACGTAGCGCAGGAGGCCCCTGGCTGGGAAGGCCTGTTTGCGGTCAGCCCGGGGCTGGCGATCTGGAGCGTCGCAACCTTTCTTGTGCTGCTTGGCGTGTTGCGTCGTTTCGCGTGGAGGCCGATGCTCGCGGCCCTGGACGCGCGGGAGCATCGCATTCAAGAAGCGATTGATGATGCCCAGCGCCAGCGCCAAGAGGCGGACACCTTGCTGACACAGTATCGCGAACAGTTGGCCGAGGGCCGACGGCAAGCGCAGGCAGTGGTCGCCGAGAGCCGCGCGGCAGCAGATCGGTTGCGCAAGGAGCTTGAGGAGAAGGCGCGGCGTGACAGCCAGGCGATGCTGGAGAGTGCGCGGCGGGAAATCGAGCGGGAACGCGATGCTGCCATTGAGGTGTTGCGCCGCGAGTCCGTCGACTTGGCCATGGCAGCGGTGGCGAGGCTACTGAAGGAGAACCCTGACGGCGAGCGCGACCGACGCTTGATCCAAGGCTATATCGATCGTATTCATGCGTCGGAGACACCCTGGTCGTGAGAGGCAGCGTGGTGGTGCGCAACTACACGGACGCACTCTTCATGCTGGCCAAGCGTCATGAGGGCGTTGAGGCCTTCGGTATCGGCGCGGCGCTGGTCGAGCGCGTGCTCGAGGATGGTCGGGTGCGCGAATTTCTCGCCACGCCGCGCGTGTCCCTCGCTCAGAAGAAGTCAGCCATCACCCGGGCGTTCGAGACCTCAATTCCACCCCTGTTGCTTCGCTTTTTGCATGTGGTGGTCGAGAAGGGAAGACAGGGATTGATCCCGGCGATCTTGTCAGCCTACGCAGCATTGCTTGACCGCCACAGGGGTATCAGGCATGTGGACGTATCCGTGGCGCGGCCGTTGTCGGAGCCGGAATCTCGGGAACTCAACGACCGCCTTTCTGCCGCGATTGGGGACAAGGTGATTCCACATGTCCAGGTGCGACCCCAGATCATCGGGGGCATTGTAATTCGAGAAGGCGATACCGTTTACGACGGTTCGCTTAAACGTCAACTAGACGGTATGCGGCGAAGCCTTATGGCAGTAGAGCTGCCCCGAGAGAACTAGAAGAGAGTCCACGGGACATGTCAGAATTGCAACTTCGGGTGGGCGAGATCAAGAGCGTTCTCCTGGCGGAAATCGAGAACTACGAAGATGCTCTTCACGCCGAGGAGGTCGGAGAAGTCCTTGAGGTCAAGGATGGTGTGGCCAGGATCTACGGCCTGACCAAGGCGATGGCCAGCGAAATGTTGGAGATCACCTCCAGCGAGACGGGAGACACCGTGACGGCACTGGCCCTCAACCTCGAGGTTGACAACATCGGGGCGGTCGTCATGGGGGACTGGGAGGGGCTTCACGAGGGAGACGAAGTCCGTCGCACCGGTCGAGTGCTGGACATTCCCGTCGGTGACGGGTATTTGGGCCGCGTGGTCAATCCCCTGGGCATTCCCGTTGACGGAGGCGGTGCAATCGAGACGTCCGAGAGACGGCAAATCGATGTGGTGGCGCCCGGAATCGTGACTCGCCAGCCAGTCAAGGAGCCGCTACAGACTGGCATCAAGGCAATTGACTCAATGATCCCGATCGGTCGCGGTCAGCGTGAGTTGATCATCGGGGACCGCCAGACGGGAAAAACCGCCATTGCGCTGGATGCGATTCTGAACCAAGTCGACACCGACGTCATCTGCATCTACTGCGCGGTCGGGCAGCGAGCGGGCATGGTGGCTGGCGTTGTGGAGACATTGAGGCGCCGCGGCGCCATGGACTACACCGTCGTCATGACGGCGAACGCGTCAGATCCGGCGCCGATGCAGTACATCGCGCCCTATGCCGCCACCGCACTGGCAGAGCACTTCATGTGGCAGGGCAAGCACACCCTGGTCATCTATGACGACCTCTCCAAACAAGCGCAGGCGTATCGGCAGTTGTCCCTGGTTCTACGGCGTCCCCCAGGACGTGAGGCGTATCCGGGCGATGTGTTCTACTTGCATTCTCGGCTACTGGAGCGGGCGGCGAAGCTGTCGGATGAGCTGGGGGGCGGATCCCTGACCGCGTTGCCGATCATTGAGACGCAAGCGGGTGATGTCTCGGCCTACATCCCGACCAACGTCATCTCAATCACGGACGGCCAGATTTACCTGGAGCCGGACCTGTTCAACTCCGGTGTCAGACCGGCCGTCAATGTCGGAATTTCCGTGTCCAGGGTTGGCGGATCCGCGCAGGTCAAGGCGATGAGGTCGGTGGCCGGCCGCCTGCGGCTGGACCTGGCGCAGTTTCGGGCCATGGAGACGTTTGCCCAGTTCGCCTCAGATCTCGACGCGACGACGCAGCAGCAGCTCGCAAGGGGTGAACGCACCGTGGAGATGCTGAAGCAGCCGCAGTACCAACCGGTGCCGGTTGAGAAGCAGGTGATTGTGATCTATGCGGTCACCAACGGGCATCTGGACGCGGTGGACGTGGACAATGTTCGCAGGTGGGAAGGGGAGTTTATCTCGTTTGTGGAGGCCCGCTACGAGGACATCCTGATTGGCATCCGCCAAGAGGGCGCGCTCACCGAGGACATTGAGGGTCGATTGAAGGAATGCCTCGGGGAATTCAACGAGACCTTCGCCGCCGAGGCCGTGGCGCAGTAGCGTGGCGGGAACCAGTGCCCGGGAGGTCTTGCGGCGGATCAAGTCCGTCCGCAATACCCGCCAGATCACGCGTACCATGGAGCTTGTGGCCACATCAAAGCTCCGCCGCGCCATGGACCGGATGCTGACTGCGCGACCATATGGTGAGGCGCTGGGTGCGCTACTCCAGAGTTTGTACGCCCGGGGGATGGATGCCGATCACCCGTTGCTTCGACATCCAACCGACACCAAGCGCGCGGCGGTGTTGCTTCTTACGGCCAACAGGGGCTTCTGTGGGGCATTCAACGCAAGTCTCATCCGACAGGCGCGCCAGCAGATTGATGAACTGGAGTCCAGCGGAGTGGAAACCGAGCTCCATGTAGTTGGCAACAAGGGGCTTGCGTACTTCCGATTCCGGAAGTCCACCATCCATTCCGCGACGACCGGAATTGGAGACAGCCCCACGATCCAGGACGCCGCAGCGTTGATTGACCCCATCCGCGATTCGTTCGAACGCGGAACGCTTGATGCGGCGTATGTGGTCAGCGCCCAATTCCGTTCCGCGATGTCCACGCCTCCCAGAACCCGATGCCTCCTGCCATTGGAGGCGGCACCAGACGCCCTGTCCGTGGATCGTTTCATCGTTTCACCCGATCCGGTCAGGTTGCTCGGGCGGATACTGCCCCGCTATCTGCGCATGGCGGTATACGGAGCGCTCGTGGAAAACGCGGCCGGAGAGCAGGGTGCGCGCCGCGCGGCAATGAAGAGCGCAACCGACAACGCCGGGGACATTCTCGATCGTTTGACCCGCAGCTACAACAGAGCGCGTCAGGGGCAGATCACCCAGGAGATTGCGGAAATCGTGGGTGGTGCCGCTGCGTTGGAGTGAAGGAGAGTAAGGGACAGATATCATGGCAGAATCTCACGTTGGACATGTTGTACAGGTCATTGGACCTGTCTTGGATGTGGAGTTTCACCCCCACGCGTTGCCCGAGATCTACAACGCGCTACGACTCCGGGCGACGTCAGAGTCCGGGATCGACATTGATCTTGTTGCCGAGGTTCAGCAGCACATTGGCCGGTCACAGGTCAGGGCTGTGTCGATGAGCTCCACGGATGGTGTTCAGCGTGGAATGGAGGTCACAGATACGGGCCACGCCATCACGGTGCCCGTGGGAGAACCGGCTCTGGGGCGAATTCTGAATGTGCTGGGCGATCCGGTCGACGAAATGGGTCCGGTCTCCAAGGGAGACGATGTGGAGCGATGGCCGATTCACCGCCCGGCGCCGAAGTTCGAAAACCTGGAGCCCAAGACGGAGATTTTCGAGACGGGAATCAAGGTCGTGGATCTCTTGGCTCCGTACGTCAAGGGGGGTAAGACGGGCCTCTTCGGCGGCGCTGGCGTTGGCAAGACGGTCATCATCATGGAGTTGATCAACAACATCGCAATGGAACACGGTGGCCGCTCGGTGTTTTCTGGGGTGGGGGAGCGCACCCGGGAGGGCAATGATCTCTGGAACGAGATGAAAGAATCCGGCGTTCTGGAATCCACGGCGCTCGTGTATGGCCAGATGAACGAACCGCCGGGAGCCCGCCTCCGCGTGGGGCTCTCCGGCCTGACCATCGCGGAGTACTTCCGGGACGTAGAGAAACAAGATGTTCTGCTGTTCATTGACAACATCTTTCGCTTTACCCAAGCGGGGTCGGAGGTGTCCGCGCTGCTGGGACGGATGCCCTCGGCTGCGGGATACCAGCCAACCCTGGGCACTGAGATGGGCCAGCTTCAGGAGCGCATCACGTCCACCCGGGAGGGATCCATCACCTCGGTGCAGGCGATCTATGTTCCGGCGGATGACCTGACGGACCCCGCGCCCGCTGCGGCTTTTGCCCACCTGGACGCCACGACGGTGTTGTCCAGGGCCATATCGGAGAAGGGAATCTACCCGGCGGTTGATCCCCTCGATTCGTCGTCACGAATCCTGGATCCACAGTTCCTTGGCGAACGTCACTACAGGGTTGCCGGCCGCGTGAAGGAGATCCTGCAGCGCTACAAGGACCTTCAGGACATCATCGCAATCTTGGGGATGGATGAACTGAGCGAGGAGGACAAGATCGTCGTCGGGCGAGCGCGGCGCATTGAGCGATTCCTCTCGCAACCCTTCTTCGTGGCGACGGAGTTTACCAACATTCCCGGGAGGTATGTGCGACTTGAGGACACAATTGAGTCCTTTGCGCGGGTTGCCGCCGGCGAATTTGATCACTTGCCGGAGCAGGCGTTCTATATGAAGGGCGGGATCGACGAGGTGGTGGAGGCCGCAGCCGAGATGGGCGCGGACCTGTCCTAGTCCATGGCCAAGGTCATGGAGGTGCGCGTCATCACCCCGGAACAGGTCGTTTTTGAGGGCACGGCCCGTTCCCTTGTGGCTCCGGCGTGCGATGGCTCTGTGGGGGTCTTGCCCGGCCATGCGCCCTTCTTGACACTGATTGGCGAGGGCAGGCTGGAGGTGGATACCGGGGGTTCGGGAGGGAAGCGGTCCTTTGGCGTTGGCGGCGGCGTGCTAAAGGTCGAAAGCGACATCGTGACGGTGCTCGCGGATCGAATTGCTGAAGATGCTCACCCGGGTGGTGACGAGACGGATGCGGCTTGATCTTCATCTGCACTCCACGGCGTCGGACGGAACCGTGGCTCCCGGCGAGGTGGTTCGTCTGGCCGTTGAGGGCGGCCTGGATGTTATTGCGCTGACGGATCACGACACGGTTGCCGGGGTCGCGCCGGCGCTGGACGCGGCCTGGGATCTGGATCTGGATGTCATACCGGCGGTGGAGATGAGCAGCACGGTCGAGGGCGAAGACGTGCATGTGCTGGGGTACTTTGTGGACATTTCTTCTCCGGCATTCGTTCGACATGGTGAGCGTAACCGAGCGCGTCGCGAGCAGCGGATGCTGGCGATGATTGAGCGGTTGGACTCACAGGGATACCCCATTGGGCGCGCGCAGGTGGAGCGGGAACGAGCCGCCAGCGCTGTCGCGTTTTCCCGGCCGCACCTTGCTCGGGCTCTCGTCCGTGCCGGCCATGTCTCCTCCGTTCCAGAGGCGTTCGATCGTCTTATCGGCAATCAGTGTCCTGCTTATTTGCCGACACGGGTGGCGACGCCGGAGGAGGTGCTCGGTGTGATACTGGAGGCCGGAGGTATACCTGTCTGGGCCCACCCCCCCGCGAGGATGCTGGACACGGTGCTTCCCCGCCTGCTCAAAGCTGGCCTACGGGGCTTGGAGGCGTATCGGGTGGCGAGGGGGGCGGACCGTACGGTGTTGCTCGAGCTCGCCCGACGGGAGAAGCTCTTTGTCACGGGCGGATCCGATTGGCACGGACCGGCTGGGGGGGCCCGATTGGGGTCGTTCTTCGTAACCGACAGGCAGGTGGAAGAGTTTTTGGCGGCCGCCCCGCACCGCTCCAGGTGGAGTAGCGCCCATGTCAACTGATGCTCGCAGCTTGGGTCGCATGGACATCTGCGACCCGGAGTGGCGCTAAAGGGCTGCCAAATGCGTGCCGCCACCGATCTGGTGGCACCGTCAGTGGGCCCGGATCGGTCGGAGCCGGGGACCGCGAACACCCCGACTGCCAGACAGCGCCGTTGCGTTGCAGGGGTGTCGCGAGGGTCGGGTTACGGGGCTGGCGTTGTCCCCCATGCCCGGGGAGCCAGGACCTGACGGGGGTGGGCGTTGACACCCAAACCAAGTTCGCTATCTTACAGGTCCATCCCGAATCTCTGGCTCGCGAGAGACGCGCGGGGCGGGGAGGTTGGGGTCGGGAACAGCTGCTTGAAAATCAGGGTGGAAGGTTAGGAAAGTGCCTTAGGCGCTCCAGTTTCACGGACGTGTTGGGGTCTCCCGGTTGGGGATGACTCGTCACGATCCGGGACGGAGCGTAGGTGTAGGAGGGCGAAACGGTGGTATAACCAGCCCAAAACGACTCATGGTCGGATGCGGACAGGAAGATTCTGGACGCGCCGTGTCCGATCCGAATGACTGGAGGGCTGGTCAAGCGAAAAAGTGCACAGGGTGGATGCCTTGGCACAGACCGGCGATGAAGGACGTGGCAAGCTGCGAAAAGCCTCGGGGAGCTGCAAGCAAGCACAGATCCGGGGATTTCCGAATGGGGCAACCCGGCGGGAACGAACCCGTCACCCCCTCTAGGGGGAGCGAACCCAGGGAACTGAAACATCTAAGTACCTGGAGGAAAAGAAATCAACCGAGATTCCCACAGTAGCGGCGAGCGAACCGGGAATAGCCTAAACCCGGACGGGGTGACCCGACCGGGGGTTGTGGGGCCACGCGCGAGGCGAACCGAAGCATAGCAGAACGGTACTGGAACGTACGACCAAAGAGGGTGAAAGTCCCGTAGGCGAAATGCGAGTAGGTGAGCTTGTGTGGACCCCGAGTAGGCCGGGACACGTGAAACCCTGGCTGAATCCGGGAGGACCATCTTCCAAGGCTAAATACGAGTCTGTGACCGATAGCGTAGAGTACCGTGAGGGAAAGGTGAAAAGAACGCCTAACGGCGAGTGAAATAGAACCTGAAACCGTGTGCATACAAGCGGTCGGAGCCCGACCCAAATCTTCGGATCCAGGGAATGGGTGACGGCGTGCCTTTTGCATTATGATCCGGCGAGTTACTCCTTGCGCGCAAGGTTAAGGGCTTTTGGCCCGGAGCCGAAGCGAAAGCGAGTCTGAATAGGGCGACGAGTGCGCAGGGGTAGACCCGAAACCGAAGCGATCTATCCATGGCCAGGGTGAAGCCGGGGTAACACCTGGTGGAGGCCCGAACCGTTGTGGGTTTAAAACTGCTCGGATGAGCTGTGGATAGGGGTGAAAGGCCAATCAAGCTCGGAGATAGCTGGTTCTCCCCGAAATATATTTAGGTATAGCCTCAGGAAACTGTCTCGAGGAGGTAGAGCACTGGATGGGCTAGGGGCCTTACCAGGTTACCGAACCCAACCAAACTCCGAATGCCTCGGAGATTTATCCTGGGAGTCAGTGTGCGGGCGATAATGTCCGCTTGCGAAAGGGAAAGAACCCAGACCATCAGCTAAGGCCCCCAAGTTCGTGCTAAGTGAGAAAGGATGTGGATGTGCACAGACAACTAGGAGGTTGGCTTAGAAGCAGCCATGCCTTTAAAGAGTGCGTAATAGCTCACTAGTCAAGTGGATTCGCGCCGATAATGGTCGGGACTCAAGCACGACGCCGAAGCTATGGATGGCGTTTACGCCATGGTAGGGGAGCATTCTTTGGTCAGAGAAGCGGACTCGGGAGAGCATCCGTGGAGAGCAGGGAAGAGAGTATGCCGGAATGAGTACGCGATAAACAGGGTGAGAATCCCTGTCACCGAAAGCCTAAGGGTTCCGGAGCCAGGCTTATCCGCTCCGGGTTAGTCGGTCCCTAAGCCGAGGCCGAAAGGCGTAGGCGATGGGAAACAGGTTAATATTCCTGTACCGTTCAGATAGCGTTTGACCATGAGGGGGGACGCGGGAGTGACAGGACCGTCGGGTGGTGGAATATCCGATGTAAGGTGGTAGGCGATGAGAGGGGAGAAAAGACCTCTTTAGCCGAGCGCCGATGCCGACGAAGACACATGTCTTCGAAAGGGTCCGTAATCATGCCGCCAAGAAAAGCCTCGCATGGGAGGTGTCTGGGCGACCGTACCGCAAACGGACACACGTAGGCGAGGCGAGTAGCCTAAGGTGCTCGAGTGATTCGCGGAGAAGGAACTCGGCAAAGTGTCCCCGTAACTTCGGGAGAAGGGGAGCCCGTGGTAGGTGAACCACGATGCGTGGGGAGCCGACGCGGGCCGCAGAGAATCGGCCCAAGCGACTGTTTATTAAAAACACAGGTGTCTGCAAAGTCGGTCAAGACGACGTATAGGCACTGACGCCTGCCCGGTGCCGGAAGGTAAAAGGGAGGGGTTAGGGGCAACCCGAAGCTCTGAACTGAAGCCCCGGTAAACGGCGGCCGTAACTATAACGGTCCTAAGGTAGCGAAATTCCTTGTCGGGTAAGTTCCGACCTGCACGAATGGCGTAACGACTTGGGCGCTGTCTCCTCCGCGAGCTCGGCGAAATTGGAGTATCGGTGAGGATACCGATTACCCGCGACAGGACAAAAAGACCCCGTGCACCTTTACTGCATCCTGTCATTGGGTCTCGGCTTTGCATGTGTAGGATAGGTGGGAGACTGCGAACTGTTCTCGCTAGGGGACAGGGAGTCGCTGGTGAAATACCACCCTTACAATGTTGGGGCTCTAACCCAGGGGAGTGAATCCTCCTCGGGAACAGTGGCAGGTGGGTAGTTTGACTGGGGCGGTCGCCTCCCAAAGAGTAACGGAGGCGCGCAAAGGTTCCCTCAGCGCGGTCGGCAATCGCGCGCAGAGTGCAAAGGCATAAGGGAGCTTGACTGCGAGACCGACGGGTCGAGCAGGAACGAAAGTTGGCCTTAGTGATCCGGCGGTTCCGAATGGAAGGGCCGTCGCTCAACGGATAAAAGGTACGCCGGGGATAACAGGCTTATCGCCCCCGAGAGTTCACATCGACGGGGCGGTTTGGCACCTCGATGTCGGCTTATCGCATCCTGGGGCTGGAGAAGGTCCCAAGGGTCGGGCTGTTCGCCCGTTAAAGCGGTACATGAGCTGGGTTTAGAACGTCGTGAGACAGTTCGGTCTGTATCCGTCGTGGGCGTTGGAGTATTGAGGGGAGCTGCTCCTAGTACGAGAGGACCGGAGTGGACTGACCACTCGTGTACCGGTTGTCCCGCCAGGGGCATGGCCGGGTAGCGATGTCGGGAAGGGATAACCGCTGAAAGCATCTAAGTGGGAAGCCCCCCCCAAGATGAGTGCTCCCAGACCATTAGGGTCTCTGAAGGGCCGTGCGAGACGAGCACGTTGATAGGCGGTAGGTGGAAGCATGGTGACATGTGTAGCCGAGCCGTACTAATGGCCCGAGAGGCTTGACCAGCATTCCTCTGGTTTCCCTTTCAGTGACACACTAAGGCACGTTCCACAACCTTCCACCCCTTGTTTTTCGGCTGGTAGCCAGAGCGCAGGGGTCACACCCGATCCCATCCCGAACTCGGAAGTTAAGTCCTGCCGCGCGGATGGTACTGCTGGGGCAACCCGGTGGGAGAGTACGTCGCCGCCAGCCGTTTCATTGACCGCTCCGCCCGGATCCTGATTGGGTTCTGGGCGGAGCGGTTTCTTTGTAAGGGAAGGCCGCCTCTCTTGCAGACCCCGGGCTAGCGGGATTGGTCCAGTGACGGTCTTCGTGCGTGACATGCCGCACCGGAAACTGGAGCGAAGATCAGGCCAATAGGCGGCGGACGGCATCTCGGGGGTCGGGGGCAGCCATCACCGCGCGCACAACCGCAATGCCGGTGACGCCAGCGGCAAGGACGCTGTCGACGTTCGAAGAGTCGATCCCCCCGATGGCTAGAACGGGGCCATCAACGTCGCTTGCGACTGCCTGAAGAGCCGTGGTACCGATTGCGTAGCCCGCGTCCGACTTGGTGGAGGTCGCAAAGACCGGTCCGCATCCGATATAATCGGCACCCCTCGACATTGCGCACCTGGCTTGTTCGTGGCACGAGGTCGAATACCCGATGAGGAATTCCGATGAAACGAGTTGGCGTGCGACCTCGATGGGCATGTCTTCTGGGCCCAAATGCACGCCGTCTGCATCGCACGCCAGTGCGATGTCAAGTCGATCGTTGACGAAGAGCAACGCGCCGCGTGTTCGCGTGAGCTCTCGCAAGCGTTTCCCCGTTCGCAACATGTCGTGCGCGGGCCCGTTCTTGTCGCGGAGCTGCACCGCTTGAGCACCCGCGTCGAGCGCTTGGGCGACGATGCTCGGGATCGACCGCGGGTAAGCGAGGCTCCGATCCGTGACAATGACCAGCTTCAAGCGGTCGCGCCAGGGCAGACGGGGCATTGTTCCGGTCTCTCACCTCGCCGCGCGTCCGGCGCGTACCATCCGGCGGGCGGCGTTGTGTTCACGGAGCGAGGTGGAGAAGATGTGGCCGCCCGGCGGTTGCGCGACCATGTAGAGATAGTCCGTCTCTGCGGGATGCAAGGCGGCATCCAGGGCATCCGCACCGGGGGCGCATATGGGGCCCGGAGGTAGCCCAATTTGTGTGTACGTGTTGTAGGGGTGTCCCGCGACCGAGTCTATGGCGGCGTAAAAGAGGCGCGAGCGATGCCCACCCAGGGCGTAGAGAACCGTTGGGTCCGCCTGGAGCAGCATGCCGCGCCCAAGGCGGTTGTGATAGACGCTCGAAATCGTCGGCATCTCATCCGAATTGGCTGCCTCCGACTGAATGATGGACGCCAATGTCACGGCTTCCCGCTCAGACATCCCTATGGCTGCCAACGCGCGACGACGCTCGGGGCTCCAGTAGCGGTGATACTCATCAATCATCGCGGTGACCACCCGATCAACCCCTACGCCCTTGGCAAAGCGGTAGGTGTTCGGAAACAAATAGCCTTCAAGACCGGGTCCTGGCACACCCCACCGGAGGTGAAGACTGTCGGCACGTTGATCTAGCGTCGCGACAACGGTAGCCGAGTCCGAGCCGGCAGCGCGGGCGATGTGCCCGGCCATTGCTCGGATGGTCAGCCCTTCACGGATGGTGACGGGGTGCGTGACCACGCGGCCTTCGCTCAGCACCGTACGGATTTCGGTGAAGCCCGATCCCGTGCGAATTCTGTAGGTTCCAGCCTTGACGGTGCGGTCCAGGCCGACAAAGCGGCCGTAAACCCGAAACCAAAAGGGGCTGGAAAGGACATCGCGGGCCCTGAGGGAGTCAACGACCTCGGAAAACGTGGCTCCATACGGAAGGTCGACCAGTACCTCAGCCCCAACGGATCGCCGTGCATGATCAATGGTCGCGGCCAAACTTAGCGTCACAAGAAGGACGGCCGCCGAGATGCAGACCACATGCGCGGGTCTGCTCGACGATGGACGCGAGCCCAAGCGCCACAGCGTCCAGGGGACGACCGAGCCGGGAGTTGCACGTCTTGACTCCGGTGCCAACGTCAACCTCGTTGCAGGGCTGGGATGCGTGCCATGCCCGGTGCGCCAGCCCGATGATGTCGCCACTCTTGCGAACCGCTTGCCGGCCAACAACAGCCGTGGGAGGACCTGCACGAGATCCCCCGTGTCGGGGATGACCACCTCGGGTGGTGCGCGAAGTGAGCCTCAAGGCAGGGTGAACGGGCCATCAGGTCGCTAAAAAAAAAATCGAGAACTCCTTGCAGCCCTTGAGTGCAGAACCAGCCAGCCACAGTCCCTTACGCAAGCGGTTAGTATTGGACGGGGCGATTCACGGAGGATGCCGCAACGGTGGCGGCGCGCTCATCCAACCAGTCCTGCAAAATGATGGCCGCCGCGCCGGCATCAATCCGGCCCTTGTCTTGGCGCAGGCCGCGGTTCCTTCCGGCCAAACGTAGCTTGTGCAACGCTTCGGCGGATGAGCAACGCTCGTCCATGAAGGCCACAGGCAACCCGCTTGTTCCAGCCAGTCGTTCCCCAAACAGGCGCACCTGCCTTGTCCACTGATTCTCATCTCCCTCTTCCGTCAGGGGAAGGCCCACCACAAAGCGTCCGACATTGTGCTCAGCAGCCAACTCAAGGATACGGGGGATTGGCGGGCGCTTGTTTCTGCGGCGAACCAGTGTGGTCAAGGGCGTCGCCAGGATTCCGCTCGGGTCGCTGATCGCGATTCCGAGGCGCCGAAGTCCGTAGTCAATTCCCATCGTCCGCTTGGACCCGGACCCATCAGGAGTACCCGCAGGGGCGACCGATTCACTCACGTCACCTCAGGGCCGTTTCTGGGCTGTTTCAGGGTCCCGATGATCGCCCCAAGTGTCAGAATGGGCCCCCGCGGGGTGGCCGGGTCGCCGTTCTTGAAAGCTGTTGGTCAAGGCGTGGCTGGCGCAAAGGTCCGCGGAGCCTACCCGATGCCTACACCGTGTTCGTCGCTTGGTATGGACGCCAACGCATAGTGCGACTCGAACTGGGTCCGATTCAGGAGCCTCGGGCGTCACCCTGCCGCCTCGCGGATGCCTTCAGCTTGATCTTGATGGCACCGTCGGCGGCATTCTCCCCGTACAACTTCACGGCAACGGGACCCTTGATTACGTCGATCCGCTCAATGTCCGCGGGTTCAAACTCGTCAAGCACAGCATCCGAACCGGGGGAGATCTGCACATCGTCCACAAGGATCAGCGGCTCTCCGCCCCCCAAAGTGCCGGAAGCACGGATCCTGATCGAGCTCACGCTCCCCTTCATCGGAGAGACTGTGCGCGGCGACGCTTCGACCTGCTGGGTCGCGTTTGCACCTACTGCAGGTGCCTCAGCTGCCTCGGGACCGCGCTGCATCAAGGACCAAGAGACGCAGAACACCGTGGCAAATACGCCGAAGGCCCCCGCACAGGCAACCACCACCAAGTTCCCAGAGTCGCCACCCAGAATCTTGTTCGTCATCCGATCGTCCCTCCGCCGCTGAATGACCCCATTGCCCCCTGCAGGCGATTCATCCGAGTGACCTGCGCCTGGCTCGGATGATCACCTATGGTCCGAAAATGGGGTATTGGGCTGGACGACGCAAGGTGTTCCCCCGGCCACCCGGGAACGCGCCCATAGTCACCACCTCCAAGGCGCTTCGCGGGCGCTCCATACAATGAGCCTCGTGCAAGCCTGGCGGGGTTGATGCCTCTGCCTGACCGGGCCTGGCGCTTTGTTGGAACCACATAATCCGACCACATTGTGGGGTGCCTGTTTGATCAAGGAGGTTGCGCCCACCCGTGAGCGCACCCCAGCCCAGGTGGTCTTGGCCCCCGAGCGTTGGCTTGGCGTCCACGCCCCGCCTGCCCGATAACATCATCACTGGAGTCTCCACCGTGGCCACATATGAACTCGCATCCGTCCCTTCCGATGGAGTGCCAATCACGCAAGACGGTGATGCGTTGCGTGTGCCGGACCGGCCCATCATCCCGTTCATCGAGGGAGACGGGATCGGTCCTGACATTTGGTCGGCGACGCGTCAGGTGGTGGACCAGGCGGTGGCCGCAGTGTACGGGGACCGTCGGTTTGTTGCCTGGATGGAAGTGTTTGCCGGGGAAAAAGCCCATGCGCGGTCGGGGGAGTGGCTCCCCAGGGAGACTCTGGACGCGCTGACAGAGTTCCGCGTCGGGCTCAAGGGGCCGCTGGCCACACCCGTGGGGGAGGGCATTCGTTCGCTGAACGTCACCATTCGGCAGGTTCTGGACCTGTACTCGTGCATTCGTCCGATCCGCTGGATGCCCGGTGTGCCGTCTCCCGTTGCCAAGCCCGAGCTGGTCGACATGGTCGTATTTCGGGAAAACACGGAGGATGTGTACGCGGGGATAGAGTGGGCCTCGGGAACGCGCGAAGCAGAGACGGTGCGGGCGTTCCTGGAGGACAGCCTGGGGGCGAAGATCCGACCCCAAAGTGGAATCGGCATCAAGCCCATAAGCCCCCTTGGCACGAAGCGGCATGTGGCGGCCGCGATTCGGTATGCGCTGGCCCACGGTCGGGATTCGGTGACCTTGGTGCATAAGGGAAACATCATGAAGTTCACGGAGGGCGCGTTCAGGGACTGGGGATACCAGGTGGCGGCAGAGCGCTTTTCGGAGCAGACCATCTCCGAGGCGCGTATGCGGGACGGAGAGGCGGCGGATGGCCGGGTTGTCATCAAGGACCGCATCGCGGATTCCATGTTCCAGCAGGTGCTGTTGCGGCCGTCAGAATACGCGGTCCTGGCCACCCCGAATCTCAACGGAGACTACCTGTCGGATGCGCTCGCGGCGCAGGTCGGGGGCCTGGGAATGGCGCCCGGCGCTAATGTCGGGGACGCCGTGGCCGTCTTTGAGGCGACGCACGGCACGGCACCCAAATATGCAGGTCAGAACAAGGTCAACCCCGGCTCAATGATTCTGTCAGCGGTGATGATGCTGGAAGAGCTGGGCTGGAACGAGGCGGCCCAGGCGATCGCTCGCGGGATGCAGGGCGCCATCCAGCAAGGGACCGTCACCTATGACTTGGAGAGACAAATGCCCGAAGCCACCAGGGTTTCGACGTCGGGGTTCGCCGACGCCATCGTCGCCTGCATGTAGAGTCCCCAGGGAGCCAGTGATCGTGGATGTGAGCATTGCTTCAGGACCGCCCGAAGTGCTGAGCTCGCCGCTATTGGCAGTACCGGTCGCCAGCGAGGCGGCCCACGACTTCGGCGCCGAGCTCAATGCCCTGGACCGTGCGGTTGGCGGCCTGCTCTCCCGAGCCATTCGGGCGGGAGATTTTCCGGGTTGCGGGCGCGCGCGTCTGTTTGGCTATTGGACGGAAGCGGACGGGCCGGACCGTGTCTTGTTTTTGGGGGTCGGGCCTGCGGAGTCCCTCGGGCGTGACTGCGTTCGCGATGCGGCGGGAACGGCCGTGCGCATGGCCGAAGACCTGGGCCTGGACGCCGTTTCGCTGACGCTGTCGTGCTTGGGTGCCGAGGTGACCCCGGCTCGGATGCAGGCGGCGGTAGAGGGTCTGATCTTGGCGTCCTGGCGCTACGGTGAACTGAGGTCGGGAGATACCCCTAAGAGGGTAGAGTCGGCCCGCATCGTCGGATGTCAGCCAGATGCAAGTGACCGCAGCGCAGAGTTGGGACGGGCCTTGGCCGTGGGCGAGAACCTGGCGCGCACGCTGCAGGCCAGGCCGGGAAACGTGGCCACGCCCCGGCATCTGGCGGAACAGGCTGAGCTGGTCGCTGAAGAAGTCGGTCTTGAATGCGAGATTCTTGGTCCGTCCCAGATGCGATCGGAGGGCATGGATGCGCTCCTGTCCGTTTCTCGCGGCTCTGACCAGGAGCCCCGGCTTATTGTCCTGAAGCACCACGGGGGCACCCCCGGCGAGGCCCCGCTGGTCTTGGTGGGAAAGGGGCTGACCTTTGATGCCGGCGGCATATCCATCAAGCCCGCCAAGGGAATGGAGGACATGAAATACGACATGTCCGGGGGCGCTGCCGTACTGGGCGCCATGCGAGCCATCGGCGAGCTGGGCCTGCCCGTAAACGTGACGGGGGTGGTGCCGAGTTCTGAGAACCTTCTTAATGGTTCAGCCACGAAGCCCGGCGACGTGATCAACAGTCGCGCGGGCAAGACGATCGAGGTCATCAACACCGATGCGGAAGGACGGTTGATCCTGGCCGATGCCCTGCATTACGCCTGCGACTGGACGCCCGCCGCCATCGTGGATTGCGCGACGCTAACCGGAGCGTGCGTAGTCGCCCTGGGGCACCATCGCTCGGCGGTGTTGGGGAGTGACGAGGCTCTGGTCGAAGAGCTTGAGCGAGCCGGCGAGCGGGCGTCGCAACCGATTTGGCGTCTACCGTTGGATCGCGCGTACCGGGAGCAATTGGACAGCGAGGTCGCAGACCTCAAGAATGTCGGCGGGCGCCCCGGCGGCACCATTACAGCCGCCTGTTTTCTTGCCGAGTTCGTGGGGGACACGCCATGGGCGCACCTCGACATCGCGGGCACGGCGTACGGCAAGGCGTCAAAAGCCTACCAGAGGGACGGACCGACGGGGAATCCCTGCCGCCTCCTGGCGGAGTGGGTGATCTCGAGGGCGGGCATCTGAGTGCATTTGCGGGCATGATGGGGCACGGGCTGTCATTCCGAGGGATTTGGGATTGGTCGATCGGGATCTCGGCAATCAAGCTCTTGTTCTGCTGCCTCGCCGCGCCGGTCGCCTCCGCCCAGGTTCCTCCCGACACGACGCGGGCGTTGCCGGACACCGCCGGTGCCGTGGCGGACAGCGTGGCCTCGGACTCCCTTCAGGCGGACGGTGAGCCGCAAGATACATCCGGGACCAATGAGGGCGGCCGGGTATCGGCGCCCTCAGACAGTCTGTCCGCGGATAGCTTGCCGGCGCCGTTTGTGCTCCCCGGGATCTTGGACCCGGCTCCACCGGGGGCGGTGACGGGCGTGTGGGTATGGAGCCGCGACGACTTGCTGGGCTTGCGTGGGCAGACATTGCTGGAGCTGGTGGCCACAGTTCCCGGGATGCTGGCAGTCCGGGGGGGCGATTTCGGGGCGGCCGCCACGGCGTTTCCGGTGGGCTACTCCGGGGGTGGCCTACGCGTTTTTTGGGACGGCATCGAGCACCTTCCCCTTGAGGGATCGGTGCCGGATCTATCCCGCATCCCGCTTACCGGGCTGGAGGGCGTCAGGGTTGTCATGCGCCCGAGCGGGGCGCATGTCCACCTGTTTCGCCACGTCCACGCCGATGTTCGCGCATCGTCACATGTGGACGCGGGCACGGGCGATCCGAGCACCAACCTGTTGCGCGGGATGTTCTCCATGCCTCGGTTTCTGGGTGGCAAGGGGGCACTGGCCATCGAACGCCTGGACACCGAAGGGCGGGAGGGGCCGGGCGCCCTGACGGGGGCATGGTTTCGCTACAGCCTTCACGCGGGGAATCAGGCGGGCCTCCGGTTCGAGGCCCGCCGCGTGGCAGCGGATCGGACCGTGGAAGTGGGTATTCCGGGCGCGGTGCAGCGCACGGACCTGACGTTGCAGGGAATTTGGATGCCCAGCGATGGGGTGGTCGTCAATGGCTGGGGGACCCGCGCCTCGGCCCAGCCAGGCGACAGTATCACGTCGTTTCCCTTCGCCATGGAGTCCAGGACCCAGTACGGCGCGATGATCTCGGCGGCACGGGGCGGCTTCTGGGGCCGCGCCGCGAGCCGCGTCAACGGTGGCGAGGGCGTCGTGGACCTTGAGCACTCCCTCGAGGCCTCTCTTGTCTCTCCCCGGTGGGGTGGGCTCATGGGGCGTGGCTGGCGCGAGACATGGGGCGATAGTGTGGGGATCGGCTACGATGTGGGTGCATGGGTTACCCCCGTCCCCCACATTACGCTCTTTGCCGAGCGGGGGGATGGACGCCGGTCCGTCCCGTACCTGCGTCCACGCTTGGATACCGCAACCACGGGCTCAACCGACGATGCCACCGACGCGGGTGAGGTCATGGATTCCATTGCCGCGAGCCTGCGACGCTACACGGATCGTACCGGAGCACGCTATGGGATTCAGTTGCGCTGGAGGCGGTTGGTGCTCGGCGGGGCCCGGATCGCCGTGCAGGCGGATTCCATCTGGCCCACCGGGCTACACATTGATCGCGGGGGATTGGTGCTCCCGCAATCGAGGCGGCAAGGATGGGACCTGAATGGTTCGCTACCCCTGTTACCCGACGGGCTGTACCTGGAGGGTGAGGTGCAGTTGTGGGACAAGGCTGACTCTACCGCTTCCAAAGCGATTTATTTTCCTGACCACCTGTATCGGGCGGGCTTGTCCTTCCGAAACACCTATCGCGAGAGTGGCGGCTTCCAGCTGTGGGTTGATTTGGGTGTGCAGGGTCGCTCGGCCATGCATGTACCGGTGTCTGATCCGCTGGTCACGGGCGCAGGGGTGGACGCCGCCCCCGCCTCGGTCCCCTTTTACCAGAGTTGGTACTTTCGGCTGCAGATGCGTATCCTCTCGCTCAACATCTTCGCCACGGTCGACAACCTGAGCTTACGTGAAAACAATCAGGATCTGCCGGGGCGTCTGCTCCTGCGCACGCGGAGTCTCTACGGCGTCCGCTGGTCCTTCTGGAACTGATCCCTGCGGAGATCGCCACCTTGATCCGTAGCATGACCGGGTTCGGCGTGGCCGACATCCAGGCGCCCGGCCGGGGTGCCTTGCGCGTCGAGGTTCGCACGGTGAACCACCGTCATCTGGCAATCCGGGTGCGCCTTCCCAGGGGTTGGGAGGCGCTGGAGAGCGGCATCTTGGCCTCGGTTCGGGGCGCTCTCAGACGGGGTAGCGTGTCTGTCGCCGTTCGCTCCCCGGTGGTCGGCGATGGTGGGGAGGAGGGGGGATTCTCGTTCAACCTGGAGAGGGCCGGTCGCTACTGCGAAGAGTTGGCCGCAGCCGCCAAAGCCCTGGGGATTCCGGGACGCTTGGACCTTGCGACGCTTGCGAGCCTTCCGGGCGTGTGGGCGCGGGTGATCGACGTGGCGGACCCGGTGCCCGACGGTGATCTTGTCGCTGCGTGCCTGTCCCGAGCCCTGGCCGGAGTGGTTAAGATGCGCGAAGCGGAGGGTCGGCGACTGGAAGCGGCGCTGGAGACCAGCTTGGCGCGGATTCAGTCCGAAGTCCGTGGCATTGAGTCGCTGGCGCCGGAGAGACTGGTGCGGGAACGAGATCGATTGCGATGCCGGGTGGCGGCCCTAGGAAACGGCGTCGATGTGGACCAGGACCGCATTGCCCGTGAGATCGCGTTCCTGGCAGAGCGGTGGGACATCCTTGAGGAAATTGTGCGCCTCAACTCGCATATCGAGCTGTTTTGCGAGACGCTGGCCTCGGGTGCGGGCGCCCGGGACGCCGATCCTGGCACTCCCGCCGAGGTGGGCAAGCGCTTGGGGTTTGTTGTCCAGGAGATGAACCGCGAGGTCAACACGGTTGCGGCCAAGGCGAACGACGCCCAGATATCCGCCTCGGCGGTCTGCATCAAGGAGGAGCTGGAGCGGATTCGCGAGCAGCTGGAGAATGTCGAGTGATCTCTGGCGCTCGACCGCTGGTGCTGGTCGGGCCGTCTGGAGCGGGCAAGACCACCATAGCCCGGAAGCTGGTTGAGGAGCATCCGCACCGCTTCGCGTTCTCTGTTTCGGTCACCACCCGCAAGCCGCGGGGCCAAGAGCAAAGCGGCTACGAGTACTTGTTTGTCTCCCGGGAGGCATTCAGGGAGATGATCGACGCCGGCAAGCTCGCCGAATGGGCGACGGTGCATGGGGAGTACTATGGTACACCGGCGGAGGGAGTTCTCGCCCTGGGGTCCGATGGACGGACACCCGTGCTGGACATTGATGTGCAGGGCGCCCGTCAGGTGGCGGCGCAATCCCGCGACGCGTTGGTTATCTTCATCCTGCCGCCGAGCCCCCGGGTGTGGATCGAACGGTTGGCGGGTCGGGGGACGGAGTCGCGCGAGGAAATCGACCGGCGGCTCGCCACTGCGGTGCGGGAGCTCCGGGCCGCGCCCGAGTTTGAGCGGTATCTTGTGAATGAACGCGTGGACCGTGCGGTCCTGGATGTGTTGGCCCTGGTCGACGGGCAGCGCACGTTGCGGACCCGTGAGGAGGTCCACGCACTCTGTAGGAGCTTGGAGGCCGGAGCGAGGACCACGATAGAGCGCCTTGGCAAGCTCGTCGTTGCTACACCCGACAAAGGGGGGGAATAGAGAGTGCGAGTGTTCACGCCTGGAGAGATTGCGAAAAACAACGGCAGCAAGTACCAAGGCGTGTTGGTGGCGGCCAAGTACGCCCGGTCGCTCAATATGCTGAACAACGAGACTCTGCCGATGGGGGACCAGAAGAAACTCTCCACCCGCGCCCTGGAGGCGATTACCTCCGGACAGGTTGAGTATCGCCTGGTTCGGCGGCGGCGTCCCGACAAGGAGTAGATGCCGGTGCGCCGGGGCGGTGACGGGCGCGACCGGGAGGGCGGACGAGAGGGTCCGCAGGGCGCCCGGGTCGTTGCGTGCGCCGCCCCCGGACCTGAAAGTCCGCCTTGGCGCGACCGCCGCGTGGTGCTTGGGGTTGCTGGGGGGATCGCGGCCTACAAGGCCGTGCAGGTTGCCCGCGACCTCACCCTGTTGGGCTCCAGGGTGGATGTGGTGCTCACCCAGGGGGCACGGCAATTTGTGGCGCCGCTGTCCTTTGAGGGTGTCACCGGTAGGGGGCCCTTGGTGGATGCCTTTCAGGTGGGCGGAGCGGCGCTACATGTGGGGTTGGGACGCAAGGCCGATTGTGTTTGCGTCGCTCCCGCGACGGCTGACTTGATCGCCCGCGTCGCGGCCGGTCGTGCGAGCGACCTGTTGAGTACCGTCATCGTCGCAACCGATGCTCCCGTGGTGCTGGCTCCATCGATGAATCATCGCATGTACGCCCATCCGCGTACGCAGGCCAATCTTGCCCTTCTGGACGCCAGGCTGGGCGTGCGCCGGGTGGGCCCCGATACAGGACACCTGGCGGCGCACGAGGGGAGCGGAGTCGGCCGAATGGCCTCGCCTGCGGACATCGTCGACATGGTCGGCAGGACCCTGTGCCGGGAGTGTGCGTTGACACGTGCGCGCGTGCTCGTCACCGCGGGGCCTACAAGGGAAGCGGTGGACATTGTGCGCTATGTGGGGAATCGCTCGTCGGGAAAGATGGGATACGCGTTGGCGCGTGCCGCGTACCTGCGTGGAGCGGACGTGACTCTTGTGTCTGGCCCGGTGGGGATTCCGGCGCCCTTTGGCGTTGAGGTGGTCGGTGTCGAGACCGCGCGGGAGATGCGCCGGGCGGTGCTTGACCGGGTGGCCGAAGTCGATGTGCTGATTCATGCGGCCGCGGTCGCTGATTATCGCCCGGCATCCCGCCTGGATCACAAGATCAAGCGCTCCCTGGAGGGGGACCATCTGAGCGTACGGATGGTCGCCAATCCCGACATCGCTGCCGAGTCGGCTGCGCGTGCCCGAGAGGCAACCGTGGTTGTGGGATTCGCGCTTGAGTACGAGGACCTGGTGATCCGGGCGACCGAGAAGCTCAAGAACAAGGGTCTGGACCTGATTGTTGCCAATCGGGCCGGCGAAACGGAATCCGGCATGGAAGCCGAATGCAACCGGGTCGTGATCTTGGAGCCGGGCCAACCTCCTCAATCAATCCCCCGCATGCACAAGTTCAGGGTTGCCGGCGAGATCTTGGACCGCATCGAAGATGTGCTGCGTGCGAGGAGCGCCGTATGAACGACGCGTCCCGGAGTTTTGCGGCCTATGTGGCCCAACGGACGCGAATCGGGGAGCCGGACCTGATCCCGGAGCGCATGAGCCCGGACGAATTCATGAAGATCCTGAGCTCCGCTCAGACGACAGGATCCGAGGGAGCGAGGGGTGAGCCCGAGCGAGAGGACGGGGTCGCCGCCGTGGACGCACACGACCATGAGACGCTGATGAAGGGGGCCATGGAGTGCATGCGATGCCGCCTCTCCGGCAAGCGCACCCAGGTCGTGTTCGGGACCGGAAATACGAATGCCAACCTCATGGTCATCGGGGAGGCGCCCGGCGCCGATGAGGATGCCACGGGTGTTCCATTCGTCGGTAGGGCGGGGCAGCTGCTTGATCTGATGCTGGCGTCGGTCGATCTCTCCAGGGAGGAGACGGTGTACATCTGCAATGTCCTGAAGTGTCGACCTCCGGGTAACCGAGACCCCATGCCGGACGAAATCGAGTCGTGCGCACCCTACCTGAAGCGCCAGATCGAGTTGGTTGCCCCGCAGGTCCTGCTGGCCGCGGGCGCGTTTGCGGCGCGGTGGCTCACGTCTTCGAACAAGAGCCTGGGCGAGCTGCGCGGCACGGTGTACGAATACCAGGGCGTCCCGGTCGTGGTGACCTACCATCCGTCGGCCCTCTTGCGCAATGTTCAGTGGAATCGATCTGCGTGGGAGGATCTGCAGCTCTTGCGCGGCATCCTGGACCGCTCGTGACCATGCGGCAAGCGTCGGGCAGCGACGCCCGGTCGTGGATTGACGGGCCGTCTGGCGCGGGTGTGCATCTCGCAGGGAATGATCTGACATGACCCAGGATGCGATGGCGCCCGTTGCCGGTATGCCCCGGTATGATCGGCAGCCTCCCTTTTCGCCCGAGGCGGAAGTGTCTGTGCTGGGCGGCATGCTGATCGACGGGGACGCCGTGTCCCAGGTCATCGAGTTCGTTGACGATTCAATGTTTTACCGAGAGGGCCATCGTCGCTTGTTCCGGGCCATGGCCCGCCTGTATGAGCGCGGCACCGTACTCGATATCGTCACTGTGTCGGAGGAGCTCAAAAAAAGCGGGGATTTGGACGGGGCGGGCGGACTGGAGTACCTGGCCTCGCTTCTCAATGCGGTTCCGACCGCCGCCAACATTGAGTATCACGGGCGCATTGTTCGTGACCTGGCCGTATTGCGCAGGCTGATTGATGCGGCCCATGCCATCGTTCGGGATGTGCATGATCCGGGGGACCGCGAAGTCCAGGACATTCTCGACCAGGCGGAGCAGCGGGTGTTCCGCGTCTCGGAATCGCGCGGTCGCGAGGGCTTTGTGTGGATCAAGGAGATTCTGTGGCCGGCGTTTGAGGAGATCGAGAAGCTCCAGGAGTCCGGTGGGAAACTGGCCGGCCTGCCCTCAGGGTTTCCCGACCTGGACCGGATGACCAACGGTCTTCATCCCGGCGACCTGACGATCGTTGCGGGCCGTCCCTCCATGGGCAAGACATCCTTGGTCATGAACATGGCGCAAAACGTGGGGATTGATCAGAAGGCCCCGGTTGCAGTTTTTAGCCTTGAGATGTCCAAGGAGCAGTTGGTCCAGCGGTTCCTTTGTTCCGAGGCGCGAGTGGATGCGCAGCGCGTTCGGCGCGGACGCCTGGAGCCCGCCGAATTCGAGCGTCTCGCCAAGGCGGCCTCACTGCTGAACGGCGCACCCATATGGATCGACGACTCGGCGACGGCCAATGTGCTGGAAATGAAAGCCAAGGCGAGGCGGCTCCGGGCTGACTCGGACCTTCGGCTCATCATCGTGGACTACATTCAACTGATGTCCGGCTCCACCAGGACCGACAGTCGCGTTCAGGAGGTGTCCCAGATATCCAGGGGGCTCAAGGCGCTGGCACGGGAGCTCGAAGTGCCGGTGGTCGCCCTGAGCCAGCTCAGTCGAGCGAATGAACAGCGCACGGACAAGCGGCCCCAACTCTCGGATCTTCGCGACAGCGGGTCGATCGAACAGGATGCCGACCTGGTGATGTTCCTGTACCGCCCCGAGTACTACTCGGGTCCTGTGGACAAGGACGGCAGGTCGCTGGAAGGCAAGGCGGAGCTGATCGTCTCCAAGCAACGCAACGGTCCCACCGGCAAGGTAGAGCTGTTTTTTCACAAGGCGTACACGCGCTTTGATCCGGTTGCGCACGCAGACGAGCACTTGGCGTCGGCGGGTTAGTCGTCGCGGCGTACCTGCACCGATGCGTACCGTCGCCCTGCTCGTGCCGGCCGCCGGCTCTGGGGACCGCATGGGCGGGGCCCACAAGCCGTTCCTTGAGCTCGGGGACAGGCGGGTTCTGGATTGGGCGCTGGGGCCATTTCTTGAGAGAAGAGACGTGGTTGAAGTTATTGTCGCAGTGTCTTCGGCGCGCATTCACCAGCCCTTGGGGTGTGTGGATGGGCGCATACGAACGGTTGAGGGAGGCGACAGCCGATTCGATTCGGTGGCGCGCGCGCTTGACGCGGTGAGGTCGGTGCCGGAGCTGGTCGCGGTGCATGATGGCGCACGCCCCTTTCCACCCCCTGAGGTGATCGATCACTGCATTCGCGATGCCGGCAATGGGCGGGGCACGGTTGCGGCGATCCGGGCGATCGACACCGTCAAGCGCGTCAGCAGGGCGGGCCTGATCCTGGAGACGCCGGATCGCCGCTGCCTGTGGTATGCGCAAACGCCTCAGGTGTTTCCACACGACCTGTTTCGACGTGCAGTCGATGGGGCGCGGGCGGCGGGGTGGGCACCCACGGACGACGCATCCATGGTCGAACGGGTCGGTGGGCGGGTCAAGGTCGTCGAGTCGTCGGGAACCAATCTCAAGGTTACGTCGCCACATGACTTGAGGGTGGCGCTCATGTTGGGTCGCCGGGCTGCGGCAACGCGGTTAGCGCCGTGAGCGAAACGTGTCTTCCAACCGGTGTCGCCCCGGCGTGGCCTGGATCAGGTCCTCGTATTCGGGTTCCCCAAGAGGGAACGGACGCGAGGCGAATGGGCACGGCACGCAAACCGGAATGGGGCGGCCTTTGGGGGAGCGGAGTCACTTCCGTTCAGGCCAACGGGGGTTGGGCCGGGAAGCCCCTTCGCGCGCGCTCTTGAGGGAATTGGCCCGTGTCTTGTGATCCACTCTTCCTGCATTGTTCCGTCGCCACCGCCCCCGCCCAAGGACAGGTTCCTGGGGTCCCATGACGGACCAAGTGAGCAGGGTGTGTGACGTGAGCCGTGACGCGCGGGTGGCTCACGACTCCCTCGGTGCCGAACCACCGGGCGTGACACAATGAGCAACGACCGGGAGCGGAGCAGGATTTCTGAGGCGTGCGACCGGCTGCTGGCCGGCGAGATCATCATTCATCCGACCGAAGCCGTGTATGGTTTCGGCGGGATTTTGGAGGAGGAACCCCTGACGGCATTGCGGCGGCTCAAGGGCCGGGCGGAGCGGGGCTTCGTGGTGCTGATCCCGGATGTTTATGTCATCGGGAACCTGTTGGGAGGTGACGGCCGCGCCCTGGCGCATGCGTTTTGGCCCGGTCCCCTCACGCTGGTCATACCCGACCCGCACGACCGGTTTCCTCCCCTGGCCAAGGCGGAGGACGGCACCGTGGCCGTGCGGGCTCCGGGCCACCCCCTCATCCAGAAGCTCCTCAAAGAGCTGGGTCAACCCATCACGTCGACGTCTGCGAACCGTCCTGGCCACCGACCTGCCCGAACGGCCAGGTCGGCCCGACGGGAGGCCCGAAGACTGGGCGATGACTTCTATGCCCTGGATGGGGGGACCCTTTCTGGGGCGGCCGCTTCGACGCTCATGCGCCTGGGACCCCGGGGACCCGAACTAATCAGACAGGGGCCCATTGCTCTGGAGTCCGTGACCCAGGCTCTGGGCGCCTCGCACGGCTCCTTGAGCCTCGGGGATCCACTTCCGACGCCGGCAGCGTCGTCAGGCGTGCATATCACCTTTGTCTGTACGGGTAACACCTGCCGATCCCCCATGGCCGAGGCAATTGCCCGGCGGGTTCTCCGCGATCTGGACTGTGACGGTGTCACCGTCGGGTCGGCCGGCGTGGCCGCGCGCCCCGGGTCTCCGGCGAGCAGCGGTGCTCGGCGGGTGGCCGCCGAGGACGGTTTGGACCTGGATCGCCACCGGAGCGACATGCTCACGCCCCAGTTGGTGGCGGAGGCAGGGGTGGTCCTCTGCATGGACCGTGCGCACCTGAGGCGCGCAAGCGATCTTGCCCCCTCGGGACACTGCTTCCTTCTATCCACCGTTGCGGGATTCGGGGGAGAGGTGTCCGATCCCTTCGGCGGCAACACCGATGTGTACCGCGACACCTATGAGGACCTGAAGCGCCTCATCAGGTCGGCGCTTGAGAATCTGAAGTCTCAGGGGTTCTTTGGCGCATGACGGGCTCGGAGGCGTTCCCCACCTACGCGGTGCTGGGCAATCCGATTGGGCACAGCGTGTCGCCGGTCATTCACAATGCGGCGTTCCGCGCCGCAGGCCGCCTGGCCCGCTATGAGGCAAGACGGGTCTCTGCGTCAGAATGCGGGCCCGTGCTCCGCGATATCGCTCTCGGCGGCGGCGGCGGCAACGTGACCGTGCCCCACAAGACGCGGGTGTTGCCCTTCCTCGACCATCAAACATTGGCCGTTCAGGCGACCGGAGCGTGCAACACCTTCTGGGCCCGAGGTGGCGCTGTCTGGGGTGACAATACGGATGTGGAGGGGTTTCGCGCGACCTGGGACGGCGTCGCAATTGCCGAGATATTGCGATGGGATGTCCTCGTGCTGGGCGCCGGAGGAGCTGCGTGCGCAGTCGTCCTGGCGCTGCTGGACACCCCCGGGGTGCGGCGGATATGGATCTGGAACCGGACGGCCGCCCGGGTCGAGAGGCTGGCAAGGCACTTCTCCGACCCCCGCATCCGTCCGATCGCGGATTGGCGGGGCGTCTCCGCCAGCGTGCTTGTCAACGCGACCTCGGTGGGAATGGACGGTATTGAATGTCCTGTCCGGCTTTGCGAGCTGCGGCCCGGACTGGTTCGGATCATTGACCTCGTGTATTCGAAAGCCGGGACCCCCTTGACGCGCGAGGCGGCCGAACTGGGAATCCCTGCCCAAGATGGAAAGGAGATGCTGATCCGCCAGGCCGAGGCGTCGTACGCCTGCTGGTTTGGCGCCCCTCCCCCCCGGGATGCCATGAGGGGTGCCCTGGACGAATGGTGTCGCGGGCGTTGACCCGTTTCACGGCAGCCCTTGTATGCGAGGTTACCCGAGCGAGGGATGAGCCGTCGTACCGGTTGTCGCCTGCGGGGCGCGCTGTTCCGTACCCAGAGGCGCTCGCGAATGGCGCAGGCCTTGAAAGGCTGTTCTGATCGGGCTAACGTCAGGGGTCGAATTCTTCATCGTGGCGCACCCATTTGTGCCTTGGAGCCTCGTGTGAACCCAAGCCAGGGGGTCTCGCTGCCTCGGGAGTGGGCATCTTCATGTCTGTCAGAGTAGCCATCAACGGATTCGGCCGGATTGGCAGGAATGTGCTTCGGGCAGCGAAGCAAACGGCGGGAAGCGACCTGGATTTTGTGGCGGTTAACGACCTGACCGACCGCGCCACGCTGGCCCATCTGCTCAGGCACGACTCCGTGCATGGTGCCTACCCTGGCACGGTGGACATTGCCGAGCGGGGACTCGTTGTGGACGGCGATGAGATTCGGGTGCTCTCCGAGCGAGATCCACGGGACCTTCCCTGGCGTGAACTGGGTGTCGATGTGGTGGTGGAGGCCACGGGTCGTTTCCGGTCGCGGGCCCTCGCGTCGGGACACTTGGATGCCGGAGCTTCGAAGGTCGTCATTTCCGCACCCGGAAGTGATGAGGACATTACCGTGGTCGTGGGGATCAACCACGACGCCTACGATGCCGGGCGCCATCACGTCGTCTCCAATGCCAGCTGCACGACGAACTGCCTGGCGCCAGTGGCCAAGGTGCTGTCTGACCGCTTTGGGTTTGTGCGTGGACTCATGACCACGATCCATGCCTACACGAGTGGGCAGTCGGTGCTTGACGCGCCGCACAGCGACCTGCGCCGCGCGCGGGCGGCGGCCTTGAGCATGATTCCCACGTCGACGGGGGCGGCGCGCGCCATCGCGCTGGTGCTCCCTGAGTTGAAGGGCAGGCTGGACGGCATGGCTGTGCGCGTGCCGACTCCGAATGTGTCCCTGGTCGACCTTGTGTGTGAGGTGGAATCGGAGGTGTCCGTCGATGTCGTCAACGATGCCATGCGTGATGCGGCGAGGACCAATCTCGCCGGCCTTCTGCGCGTGGAAGAGGAGCCGCTGGTGTCGGTGGACTTTGTCGGGGACGCGGCGAGTTCGGTTGTTGATGCCCTCAGCACTGCCACCATGCACGGCCGGCTGGTCAAGGTGTTGGCATGGTATGACAACGAATGGGGATATTCATCTCGCGTTGTCGATCTCGTCCGGCACATTGGCGAGCGACTCCCGGCGGGAACGTGACGTGGACGGCGCCACTCGTTGTCCCGATGTCGAGCCGGGGGAAGCCTCACGCACGCCTGGTGGCAACGTCCGTGGTTGCCAGGGTATCAAATGGGTGTTGGGTGGTGGCGACCAAGAGTGGGTATGGGGCTGTGTGGGGGACGGGTGAATGGATATGAAGGTGAGAGCGAGTGCCGGGCGTGCGGCCGCGGAGACGGACTCGGCGGTGGACGCGGCCACAGAAGGGGCCGGAGGCAACGGCAGCGACGGGGTAGCGTCCGGGCAGACATCCGAAGGGATAGGCTCCTCTGCTGTCCTCCCGGAGGACTTTGATGCGTGGTTTCGGGATCACAGGGAAGCGGTGTATCGCTACGTTCGGTTTCGGGTGGCCTCGCGGGAGGTCGCCGAGGACGTGACCTCGGAGGTCTTTCTCAAGGCATTGCGCTCGCTTTCGAGCTACGACAGGAGTCGATCTGCACCTCGGACGTGGCTCCTCAGAATTGCGCGAAACGCGTTGACCGATCACCTGCGCAGCCTGAAGCGCCGTCGCTCAGTGTATGTGTCGGGCGAACACGCGCCTGACCTGGCGTCTTCGGGTCCCAGCCAGGAAGAACGGCTGCTAAAGGCGGAAAAAATGCAGAGGATCATGAATGGGGTGGCCACGCTGCGTCAGGCAGATCAGGATATCCTCTCCTTGCGCTACGGGGCCGAGCTTGCGAATCAGGAAATCGCCGAGGCGTTGAACATCAGTGCCAACGCGGTGGCCGTGCGCCTGCATCGAGCGCTCTGCAAGCTCCGAAAGGCGGTCGCGGTGGAGCCGGGCGGAGTGGCACTGCGATGATCCTTGCTGGTTTGTGGAGGCGTACCACCGAGCCGCAGGAGCCCCTTGATCGGCTGGCCCGGGACCTCACGCAGATCACTCTTGATGAGCGTTGTTCCTTTGGTGCCGAGCTTCGGGCGGAGTTGGCCCAGGAGCACCTTCGCGTGCAGCTGGCAAAGGATGTTCCGCGCTCCAGTGCGAGGCGTTGTGGTTGGGTATGCGTGGCCTCTGCGCTTGTGTTGGCAGCAATCATCGTGTCGGGCACGGTCGCCGCGATGGGACGCATTTGGGGTCCCGCGCCCCCGTCGCCTCCGACCGCAGGGAACGAGCCGTGGCTTGAAACCGAGCCGCGCGCTGTGGTCCGGGATCTGGTCGAGAAAACGGAGCAGGGGGCGGCGCCGCAGGGGGAGATGACCGTGCGGCCGGTGATGTCGGCGACGCTTCCGACCCTCCTTGATCGGGACGCAGCACGTCGGTTGGTGGCGAGGGAGTACCCATCCTACCTGCAGGAGGCCGGAATTGGCGGGACTGTCGTTGTGCTGACCTGGGTGTCTCCCGACGGTGTGCCCGATCAGCCCCAGATCGAAAGGTCCTCCGGTGTGCAGCAGCTGGACAGCGCGGCGCTTCGGGCCATGCACGCGCTACACTTCACGCCGGCCACGCGAGGTGGGGATCCGGTGGGCACATGGGTGGAATTCTCGGTCCGATTTGAACCGGGCGCAGGAGAGCCGCAACCGTCCCCGCAGTATCAGGCGTTCCAAATTCCGTTGAGCAACTGACGGATCCTGTGCATCGGGCTGGCTACGAAGGACCGGGGCGAGGAGTTGTCGCGCGTGGGGAGTTGCGCGCGCGGTCGGGCATCCCGAAGATGCGGTTGTCAGAGTTGCAAGGGGCGATGCCCGGCGGGGCGGTGGTGGCTCTGCGCGCTGACCTGAATGTTCCGCTTGACCACGGACGGGTGGCTGATGCGACTCGAATCGAGGGGGCGATACCGACGCTCGATACCCTGGTCCGCATGAAGGCGAGGGTGGTTGTCCTGTCACACCTCGGCAATCCGGGGGCCCGGCGCGATCCCCACCTCACGCTGGCTCCCGTCGCCGGCCGGTTACGGACGCTGATGGACGCCCCTGTCGAATTCTTGCCCTATGTCGCGGGCCCACAGGTCCATGAGGCAGTGGGGCGGCTCTCGGGTGGATCCGTTCTGATGCTGGAGAACACGAGATTCGTGGCCGGGGAGACCGCCAACGACCGCTCTTTGGCCGGCGAATGGGCAGGGTGGGCCGACCACTTTGTGAACGACGCGTTTGGTGCAGCCCATCGGGCGCATGCGTCCACGGACAGGTTGCCCCGCCTGATCCGAGGTCAAGGGGGCCTGGCCGTGGCTGGTCAGTTGATGTGGGCTGAAGTGGCGGCCCTCCGAGAGTTGCTTAATCCCCGGCGCCCGTATGTGGTCGTGCTGGGCGGTGCCAAGATCAGGAGCAAGGTTGACGCGATCTCGTCCCTCTTGGGGCAGGCTGACACGCTGCTGCTTGGAGGAGTCATGGCGAACACCTTTCTCATGGCCAAGGGCCTGGAGACAGGCAAGTCCAGGGTTGAGCCGGAAGCAGTCGACATCGCCGCTCGGATGTTGGACGCCTCGCCGCTGGTCCTTCCGGTTGACTGCACAGTTGCGTCAGCGCTGGCTCTGGGCGCCGAGACGCGGTCGATCGACTGCGGGAGGGTTGGCGTGGACGATGTAATCGGTGATATCGGGCCGCGCACTTCCGCTCTCTTCGCGGATCATCTGGCCCGCGCGGCGACGGTGTTTTGGAATGGACCCATGGGGGCGTTCGAGATTCCGGAATTTGCGGCTGGATCGTACGGAATCGCGGCCGCGTTGGCGGTCGCCGCCGACAACGGAGCAGCAGTGGTTGTCGGCGGCGGGGACTCCAGCCGGGCGGTGCATATGGGCGGCGTAGCGGAGCGCATCAGGCACATTTCCACGGGTGGCGGGGCGTCGCTCGCCCTCTTGGCCGGCAAGTTGCTACCCGCCGTTGAGGCATTGTCGGACCGGATCGGCTCGGGGACCAGGGCGCGCGTCCAGGGACTCGAGGTGCAGCTCTCGTGAAGACGCAATTGGGCGGTGGTGGCCGCAAGGTGATTGCGGGAAACTGGAAGATGCACATGGGACCGGTGGCGGCACGGCGCTTCTTTGTGCGGTTTCAGCCCCGCGTTGGTGACGGCGCGACGTTCGTGTTTTTCCCTCCCGCGCTTTCGTTGGCCGCGTCGCTGGAGGCGGTGCGGGTCAGGGCTCATTTTGGCGTGCAGAACATTCACTGGAAGCCGGACGGGGCCATGACCGGGGAGCAGTCAGCGGAGATGGCACGGGAAGCGGGAGCGGTTATGGCGCTGATCGGGCACTCCGAGCGACGCCACCTCTTCGGTGAAACTGACGAACAGGTCGCCCTTAAGGTGCGGGCCTGCGTGCGTGCGGGCCTGGTCCCTGTAGTGTGCGTCGGCGAGTCCGGCGAGGAGCGACGGGCAGGTCGCCTGGAGCCCGTCTTGCGCCGGCAGATCGGTGCGTTTCGTGATGCGCTGGCCGCAGTCCCCGCGGACTGCGGCCAGTACTTGGTCGCCTATGAGCCTGTTTGGGCAATCGGCACGGGGGATGCGGCGACGCCCGTGGATGCGGCGGAGGCGCATGCAATCGTCCGCGAAAGCCTGGCGGGATTGAAGCGATGTCCGATTCTCTATGGAGGTAGCGTCACACCCGACAACGTCGTCGCACTGATGGAGGCCCCCAACGTGGACGGCGCGTTGGTGGGTGGGGCGAGCATGGATCCAGACGTCTTCTCGGGGCTCGCCGAAGCGGTGTTTCGGTAGCTGGCGGCGATCCGGGTCACTGAGTCGGTCTCGCCTTTGTGTAGACGGCTGGCCCCCGAAGCGGTTGCTCCTTTTGCCCGTTCGTTCGGTGAGTTGTCCCCGTGAGCGGACTCTTTCTTGTTATCTTCCTGGGATTCGGTTCGCCAACTGCCCCTTGGCGAAGACCTGGCGGACACGCCGCAGATGTTTTCCGGTCACGGTCTTGGCGTCGAGCTGTTGTCCGATACCCGGCGCCCTGGCGTCGCCGGCACACCCCTGCCGCACCAAGAGAATGGTTCGGCCCCGGTGCGCTTTCCCGTCTACCCCTCGCAGCTCCATGAGATGGACCCATACTTAGACAGTGAACACAGAGGCTTGCAGGCGGACGTGCGCCGGTTTGCGCTGGACGCCATTGTCCCGGTTGCCCGTGAATTGGACGAAAGCGGACGGTTCCCGTGGGACAACGTCAGGCGGATGGCTGAGCGGGGATGGCTCGGGGTGACGGTGCCCCGGGACTTTGGGGGATTGGGGCTGGACTACATGAGTTATGTGGTGGTGGTCGAAGAGCTTGCCAAACACGATTCCAGTCATGCCATCACTGTCTCCGCCCACACGACCTTGGCCACCTCGCATATCCTTGCCTTCGGCACGCCCACGCAGAAGGAGCGTTTTGTACCCCTCCTGGCGACGGGTCAAGTATTGGGGGGGCTGGGGCTCACCGAGCCGGAGGCTGGATCCGATGCGTCCGGGACGCGGACCAGCGCGAGGGCCGAGCCGCACGGGTATCGAATCACGGGGAGCAAGATCTTCATCACACACGCCGGCGTAGGCGAAGTCTTTGTGATCACCGCGTTGACGGAGCCCGGAGTGGGCCACCGTGGCATCTCCAGCTTCATTGTTTGCAAGCCGACCGTCGATATTGAGGAGGCGACGCGCGTTGGCGTGGGCCATCGGCCGGAGCTGCCCTTCGCAGAGGGGATGACCGCAGGTGCGAGAGAGGACAAGTTGGGTTGGAGAGCCTCCGATACCCGTACACTACACCTTGACGATGTCTGGGTGAGCGAGGACCAGCGCTTGGGGGATGAGGGCGGGGGGTTTCGTAACATTCTGGCAATCCTGGATGCGGGCCGAATCGGGATTGCGGCGCTGTCGCTGGGGATCGCGCAGGGGGCCCGGGACATTGCGCTTCGCCACATGTCCGGTCGACGTCAACGTAGGCGACCCGTGCTGGGGCAGGGGCAAGAACTCTGGTTCAGGCTGGCGGCACTGGAGGCGGATCTCCAGGCGGCGCGGCACCTGACCTATCACGCCGCCTGGCTGCGGGATCAGGGTCGGCCGTTCTCCAGAGAGGCGGCGATGGCAAAGCTTACGGCCTCAGGCCTCGCTGCCGCCTCAGCGCGAACGGCGCTTCAAGCTCTGGGCAGATCGGGGTACACCTCCGAGTATCCGGTTGAGCGCATGATGAGGGACGCCAAGGCGTGTGAGATCGGCGAGGGGACGAGTGAGATCCAGAAGACGGTGATCGCACGGCACATGCTTCGGGAAATGGAGCCGTGATTGTCACGAATGGAATGACCCGCGGGGCGTCGCCCGGCAGGGTCACCGGGATTTTTTCCGTGCGCGTGGGGACTCCGCTGGGCGCAAGCGGCTGGTGCGTGTGTGTCATCCATCGGGGATGGAGACGCGGCTGGGGCACGCCGGGTGAGCATACCCCCATGGCCGGTTTTGGTATGGAGCAGTGCATTGACACGAGAGATACTCATCAGCGCCTCGGACAAGGAGTCCTGGGTCGCTCTGAAGGAAGACGGGATCCTGACCGAACTCATGTTCGATCGTCCCGACCAGGGCCGAATCGTCGGCGACATTTTTCTTGGCCGCGTCGAGGCGGTCCTCCCCGGCATACAGGCCGCATTTGTTGACATCGGGAAGAAAAAGCGCGCGTTCCTCCACGCGGCGGATGTTGCCCGCCCAGATGGCGGCAGCGCGAATCCCGGTCGCGAGGGTGAGCGGCGGTCGAAGAACGGGCCACCGATTCAGGAGGTTTTGACCAAGGGTCAGAAACTGCTGGTCCGTGTCACCAAGGAGGCGATTTCCACCAAGGGACCCAGGGTGACCACCCGCATCTCCCTGCCGGGACGCTTCTTGGTGTACATCCCCGGTGCCGGCCGCGTTGGCGTCAGTCGCAAGATCGACCAGCGAGGCGAGAGGGCGCGGTTGCGGAACATGGCTACAGCACTGGTCGACGGCGACTCTGACGGAGTCATCGTTCGCACCGCGGGAGAAGAGCTGACCCCAGAAACGCTCAAAAAGGAATACGAGGAGCTTCGCAGACGCTGGGCATCAATCCAGGCCAAGGCCGCCAAGTCCAGAGCGCCTGCGTTGATTCACAGGGATGCGAGGCTGATCTCGGGCGTGATCCGCGACCTGTTTACCCACCGGTTCGAGCGCGTGACCGTCGACAACAAGGCGGTGCACAAGCAAATCGTCGATTATGTGCGGGCCTTCGACCCGGGTCTTCTGCCTCGTGTTCATTTCTACGATTCCCCGCGCCACCTCTTTGATCACGCCGGTATCGAGAGGGAGATCCAGCGGTCGTACCAACGGCGGGTAGACCTTCCGTGCGGCGGGCATGTGATCATTGAGCCGACCGAAGCGCTCGTATCAATCGACGTGAATACCGGTCGGTTCGCCGGCAAGAAACGCGATCCAGAGGAGACCGTACTCAAGACAAACCTGGATGCGGCGTTGGAGATCGCCACGCAGCTGCGCCTGCGTGACATTGGAGGCATCGTGGTGATCGACTTCATCGACATGGAGACCCAGAAGAGCCGTGATGCCGTGCTTCAGGAGTTGCGGACCCACTTGGGCCGGGACCGGGCGCGAACAAAGACCTGGGAGGTTTCCGCACTGGGGCTCATCGAGATGACGCGCCAGCGGGTGCGTCCGTCTCTCCTGCAATCGTTGGCCCAGCCGTGCGCTGAATGCGGTGGGCGGGGTCATGTCTGGAGCGCCCCGACCGTGGTGCGGGAGATCGAGCGGTGTCTGGGGAGGGTGGCGATCGCGGGGAGCGAGCGGCAGATCCTGGTACGGGTTCATCCAGAAGTGGCGTTACGTATCTTGGAGTTCGAGCCTCGTTTCGTAAGAACCCTGACAAGGAAGACGAAGTTGAAGCTGACGTTACGGGACGATCCGCTCCTTCGCTTGGACGAATTCCGGATTCTTGCGGGGCCGGCGCGGCTGGATGTGACGGATCGATACCGCGCAGCCTGACTGTTGTTTTGGGGCCCGTGGGCGCAGCGGCGCTGCGCGGGTGGCGTCCGGCACCCTTGGGCGTGGTGGCCCGAAGCGCCGTCATCGGTGTTTGTGTCCAGTGGGGCGGCACCGACGCAGGGCGGCGCCCTAGGTGGACACCCGAGAGTCGGCCTTGAGGCGCCGGGCCGGGGCCGCCGCCCAGTCCGTCTTGTTGTTGATGCCGCCTTGGGTGGGGGAGGCAGGTCCATCGGATTTGTGTCCATTCCAGGGGAAGCTTCCGTTGTTCGCTGAAACGGTTGACACAACCGGGATTCCGGGTGAGCTTGATCAAACGGTACGGTTGGGTCCGGTGTCCACATCCAGCACATGGCGTCGCGCAAGGTATGTACAACTTTCTCCTCCTGGTCCTGGTCTTGGACGGGCTCTTCCTTGGGGTCGTTATTCTCCTCCAGTCAGGGAAGGGTGGCGGGTTGGCCGCGATGGGGGGTGGAGCCGCGGCCACAGATGTCCTTGGCGGGCGCCAGGCCGCGACGCTCTTGACCCGAGCGACTTGGGTGGCGGGGTCCGCCTTCATGGCGCTTTCCCTGGTTCTGGCCATCATGTCGTCCCGGGCTGTCGCGCCTGCATCGGTGCTGGAGGGGATTGCGGCACCGAGCGCGGCTCCCGAGCCCTTGGTGCCGGTGGCGCCGCTGACGGATGTGGTCCCGGTGGATGGCGAGGTTCCCGCCGACGGGGGTGGTGCCGTGCCGAATGGATCCGATCAGACGGGGGGTGAGAGCGAGCCACCCAGCGGCGCCAACGGCTAGCTCTGTTTCGGGGAGAGCCGCCCCGTGATTCGCGCGTCCACGGACGCTTCACGCGCGGACGACCAATCGGTGCTCTCCCCCGATGTGATTCAAGACCTTCTGTTCCACTGCGTACAGGCGCGGGACCTGGAAGCGAGCGTGTGCGAGTTGGTCCGGTCCGGCGTCCTCCGCGATTCGCTGAGAGGATTTCACATTGATCCTCGGTCGGTTGTCATGGCGGAGGCGATGCGGATACGGTCCGACGGTCTAGGTGACGCTTGTTTTCCGGGTCCGATGGCGCCAGGGCCCGCATTGGTGTTCGGAGGCACTCCCCTTGAGTTCTTGCGCCACCTGTCCGTGCGGGCCACCGTGCCCGCGGCCGCCCGCGCGGGAGGCATGACTTGGTCCGACGACCGGCGCGGGCTCTTGGGTTGGGGGGGAGGGCCGGGAACCATGACACAAGTGCTTGCCGGGGCCGCCCTCTCGTTCAAGAACCGCGGGGAAGATCGGGTGGCCTTGGTCATGGAGGAGACCTGCGCGGTCAGCACCGGGGCATGGCACGAAGGCATCAATTTGGCCGGTGCCTTGAAGGTGCCTCTCATCGCCGTATTGGCGCCTCCATCGCGTTCGCCGCGCCTCAAGCCGTCGCCTCGGATGGACGCGCTGGGGGCCAGCTACGGAATCGCTGTTCAACGGGTGGCCAGGGAGCCCATCGACACGCTCTTCGATATGTGTCGGGCGGCGCGGAGGAGGGCTGTGCGAGGCAGGGGTCCCACCCTCTTCCAGCTGGATTCCGCTGGACCGGCTGGGGTGCCGCCGCTTCATGACGACTATCTGGAGAGCTTGCGGGTCCATGCCGGCGCGGCGTCGCTCGCTGTCAGCGCCGTGGAGCGTGCAGCGGCGGCCTCTGTCGAGCACGCGGTGGGGAGACTGAGCCGGGAGCCCGGACCCGATGCCAGCGGGGCGTTGGTCGAGGTCTGGACCAACGCGACGGTCGCTCGGCCTTGGATGCGATCGGACGATCCGACGCCTAACCGTCCGCCTTGGGCTACGGCAAGAGCCAACGAGATTGGAGAAATCAATGCCCCGTGAGCTACCCCAGCATGTAGCGCGCACGCAAGCGCGCGAGCCGGCGACCCTGTTGGAGGCGATCGCGGAGGCGCTTTGGGAGGAGATGGAACGCGATGAGCGAGTCTTCCTTATCGGCGAGGACATCGGTGCCTATGGTGGGGCGTTCAAGCTAACCCAGGGCTTTCTGGAGCGATTTGGAGCGAGTCGAGTGATTGACGCCCCGATTTCCGAGGGCGGGTTTACCGGGGCGGCGGCGGGTGCTGCGCACATGGGGCTCAGGCCGGTTGTTGAGATGCAGTTCATGGATTTCATATCTCCGGCGTACGACGTGTTGACGAACTACATTGCGACATCCCTCTATCGGGGGGCGGGACCCATGCCCCTTGTTGTGCGGGGGCCGGTTGGGGGTGGGAATCGCGGTGGCCCCTTTCACTCCCAAAACGTGGAGATGGCGTTCTTTCACACCCCGGGCCTGAAGATCGTGTATCCGTCCACACCGAGGGATGCCAAGGGGTTGCTGAAGAGCGCGATCCGTGACGACAATCCGGTGATCTTCGAGGAACACAAGGGTCTCTACCGAGCGCCGTACTGTCGCGAGGTGTTGTCCGAGGAGGACGATGCGATCCCCTTGGGTCGCGCGAGCACGGTTCTGGAGGGAGAGGACCTGACCATCGTCACATATGGCCTCATGGTCCATCGTAGTCTGGATGCGGCGGCCGTGTTGGCCAAGGACGGCATACGGGTGGAGGTCGTTGATCTCAGGACACTGCTCCCCATGGATGAGGACGCCATTGTCGCGTCTGTGCAGAAAACGGGAAAACTCCTCATTGTTCACGAGGACACGCGCACGGGGGGAATCGCGGGGGAGATCGCGATGCGCGTCAACGAACGGGCATTCGAATGGCTTGACGGCCCGATTCTGCGCGTGACGGCGATCGATTCGCCGGTGCCGTACAGTGGGGTCTTGGAGGACTACTTTCTCCCGTCCGTGGGCGATGTCATCACGGCGGGTCGTTATCTTGTGAAGTACTAGGCGGCTACACGGCTTTCCCGCCGTTGCCGCCACCTCAATCGATTCTCATGGAGTGCATTTGACCGTGTCCCGAGTCGAAGTTCCGATGCCCCAGATGGGCGAGTCCATTGCAGAAGGAACCGTGTCCAAGTGGCTCAAGGCGGTGGGTGACACTGTCGAGCGAGACGAGCCCATCCTGGAGATTTCAACCGACAAGGTTGATGCTGAGATCCCGTCGCCCTCGGCGGGTGCATTGGCGGAAATCCTGGTTGCAGAGGGCGAGACTGTCGAAGTGGGCACAGTCGTAGCCTACATTGAGGAGCGGGGTGCGGCAGCGGTAGCCGCGGGCGCGACAACGCCCGTGTCGGGTACGGATTCGGGGCCGGGTGCCCGCCGAACCGCCGCCTCGGCGACGATGTCCGCAGGAACCGGCGAAACCGACCGCGGGCGGGATGCGGAGGCCGGCGGCCACGGCGACGATGTGGCTTGCACCGCCACCAGCGAGGAACGGCTTCGCACCCGGTCGACTCCGGTTGTTCGCCGCATCGCCGCCGAGGCGGGCGTGGATATTTCCCGGGTGGCCGGGACCGGGCACCAGGGGCGCGTCACAAAGCAGGATATTCTGGCCTACATTGAGGCCTCGGCTGCGGGCGGAGGCGCTACGGCACCGGCGACGCCGGAGGCCCCGACGGCAGGCGAGGATCCCCATGATGCGCGTGCTGCCTCTGCGGGCGCGGCGCCCGTCACCACGGGTCAGCCGCCCTCCATTGCCCCGGCTGCGGGCACCAACGACGACCTTTGGCACCGGTTTCATCGCGAGGTGGAGCATCCAGCCTTTCCGGTCCGCGACGGCGATCGTGTCGAGACCATGGACAAGATGCGTCGGCTTACGGCCGAGCACATGGTCCTGGCCAAGAGAATCGCCCCTCATGTGCATTCGATCATCGAGATCGATTTTGGTACCGTCGACAGGATGCGGCGACAACACAGGGAGCGTTGGGCGAAGCGTGGCGCGCGCGTATCCTACACGGCGTTTGTGGCCTGGGCCTGTGCGCGCATTCTGCGGGATTTTCCCGCGATCAATGGCACGATTTCTGGCGAGAACGTGATCTATCGGGGCGCTGTCAACCTTGGAATGGCGGTGGATCTGAATCCCGGATTGATCGTCCCCGTGATCCACGACGCTGACGATCTGAGCCTGGTCGGAACAGCCCGCAAGATTGTTGACCTGGCGGAGCGGGCAAAGTCCAGGAGTCTGGCACCCAGTGAGATCCAGGGCGCGACGTTTACGATCACAAATCCCGGCGTGCTGGGTACGGTGGTGGGAATGCCCGTCATTCCCAAGGGGACATCGGCGATTCTGGGTACGGGAGCGATCGAGAAGCGAGTTGTAGCCGTGACGGATCCGGCAACGAGGGACGACTACATGGCCATTCGCAAGCGTTCGTACTTCTCCATGGGGTACGACCATCGATTGGTGGATGGCGCCGATTGCGCACGATTTCTTGCGACGCTGAAGGAGGTGCTCGAGGATTTCCCCGAGGACGCTTAAGGGGTTAGCGGCCCCGGCTTGGACGACATGGAGCGCCGGGTTGGCCGAGCGCGCGTTGGAGGTGCGCTGGCTGGGACGGATCGACTATGCGCTCGCGTTGGAGCTTCAAGCCCGTTTGGTAAAGCGGCGTCGCCGTGGCGAGATCTCCGACACGCTCCTCCTGCTGGAGCACCCCCATGTCATCACGCTGGGGTCCACCGGGCGACGCAGTGATATTCTGATCTCGGCGGATGACCTCAAGTCCCAAGAGATCGAGGTCCACCGTGCTGGACGTGGGGGCGAGGTGACCTATCACGGCCCGGGCCAGCTGGTTGGATACCCGGTGCTGGATCTCAAGCCCGACCGAACCGATCTCCATCAATACCTGCGATCCCTTGAGGATGTGTTGATCTGGATCTTGGGCACACTGGGCTTGGATGGAAGACGTGGGTGCGCCACGGGAGTCTGGGTGGAGGGGGCAAAGGTGGGAGCGATCGGCATTCGGGTATCCTCCGGGTGGATCACATCCCATGGATTCGCCCTTAACGCGAGCACCGACCTGAAGTACTTTCGGGCAATCATCCCCTGCGGGGCACGCGAACAGCGGGTGACAAGTGTCAGCGAGTTGCTGGGGCGTCCGGTCAAGCCCGAGGATGTGGCACCTCGCGCGGTCGAAGCGATGGCGCATGTATTCGGGTACGGATCGGTTCGCAGCGCGCGCGCTTAGGCGTCCGGGGGCGAAAATTCGAAGAACTCCCAGTAACGGTCGTGCTCTTCGCGCTCTTGGTTGAGCCACTCCACGAACTTCGAGGGGACGGGCTTGCGGGATGCCGTCAATTCCCTCGCGGCGCTCTGCGCGAGCCGGTCGACATACTCGTTGCGGGGGTCCCCCGCATGACCTCTGACCCACACCCACTCGATGACATGGGTCGCCATCACCTCATCAAGCCGGCGCCACAGGCCGAGGTTCTTGATCGGTCCGCCCTTGCGCCTCCAACCCTTGCGCTTCCAGGCGGGCAACCACTTGGCTGCCCCATCCACCAAATAGGTTGAGTCGGATACAAATCGAACACGGCAGCGCTCCGTCAGGGCTTCCAAAGCCAGGATGGCGCTGCTGATCGCCATACGATTGTTCGTTGTGGAGCCCTCCGAAGTCCAGATATCCCGCCGGGCCCACGCCTCACCGTCCCAGTGCTCAATCAACGCGGCCGCGCCCCCCGGTCGGTTCTGGCCCACGAACTGATTTCCGAGGCAAGACTCATCGGCGTGAATCTGGACACGGGGGAGCATGGTCATGTCACTTGTCCTCCATTAATCACGCCAATTGCGGATGCCGATATCCGCAGACCGGCCCTTGACGTAGCCCCGTCGCTCGATCGCCTCCTCCTGCGGGAGCGACTCCGGCGTCCAGCCCTTCCAGTGGAGAACGATGAGCGCTGCCCAAGAGCAATATCACGACCGGCCGCCAGTTGGCGGCCAGCCACGAGTCGCTCTTCGCTTCAGCGGCCACGGCCACGACGCGCGCCTTAACCAGAGTCGTCTCGATCTCGCCCCCGATCTTCTTCAGCTCGACGTTGCCGTCGGTCTCCGCTTGGGCGAGCGCCTTCTTAAGCTTGTCCCGGTCCTGTTTCGTGTGGAAGACGGCATCACCGATCTTCCCGACCAAGGACAGGATCAATCCCGGCGCCGCCATCAACCGCCCTCAATAACCGGGGAGCTTGGGCCGTCCACCATGCGGGCCGGTCAGAGCGCCTCCCCCGGTATCCCATTCCCGTTCAATGTACACAAGGGGCCCAACAGTCGTGTTGACCTTTCCAAGAGGGCCTCTAGATTCTTCGCATGGGTAGCATTGGTTTTCCTTCCCGGGAGCGGGCATACCTGCTCCTGGAAGACGGGCGGTCATTCTCTGGCGTCTCCCTTGGCGATCCCGGGACCGCAATCGGGGAAGTGGTGTTTAACACCTCGATGACCGGCTACCAGGAGGTGCTGACGGATCCGTCCTACGCGGGCCAACTGGTGACGACAACATACCCCCTCGTGGGCAACTACGGCACCAACGGCCAAGATGCCGAATCGGCCCGTCCCCAGGTGGCCGGGTTCATCGTTCGGGAAGCCTCCCGGGCGCCGAGCTCCTGGCGAAACAGTGAGGGGTTGCAGGACTACCTCATGCGTTACGGAGTCGTCGGGATCCAAGACCTGGACACGCGTGCGCTCACCCTGCACATCAGGGATCGGGGCGCCATGCGCGGCGCGATCGCCCCGGATGCCACCCCCGAAAGCGAGCTGCTCGAACGAGTCCGGGCGTCCCCCGTGATGCAGGGGCTGAACCTCGCGTTCAGCGTGTCCACCGACATCCCCTATTCCTTTCCTGCCCAAGGTGTTGAGCGCTATCATGTGGCGACCTATGACCTTGGCGTCAAGGCGATGTCCCTGAGAATGCTCGCTGCACGGGGTTGCCGGATCACCGTGCTCTCGGCGGAGACGCCGCCCGTGGAGTTTTGGGCGCTAGGGGCGGACGGGTTGTTTCTGTCCAACGGTCCGGGCGACCCGGCCGCCGTGGAGCGTCTCGGCGCGACGATTCGAGAGGCCGCCGGGCGCGGGATACCGGTTCTCGGAATTTGCCTGGGGCATCAACTGATCGCCCGTGCGTTCGGGGGCCGAACCTACAAGCTGCCGTTTGGGCACCATGGAAGCAATCATCCGGTTCGGAATCACCGCGCCGGGACAGTCGAGATCACGTCGCAAAACCATGGATTCGCGGTTCAGGGGGGAGAGGCCGGCGGGATCCCGGGCGCACCCGATCTATATGTGACGCACACCAATCTTTACGATGGAACGATCGCTGGAATCTCGCACCGGAGCCTGCCCGTGCTTGCCGTCCAGTACCACCCGGAGGCAGCCCCCGGGCCGCACGACAGCAACTATCTGTTTGATGAGTTCGTAGGCATGATGGAGGAGGCGCGCGGTGCCACTTGACGGCGGGCAACGCAAGCGTAACCTTGCGGGGTTGCAATGATTCCCGCGTTTCGCGTGTATGATTAGACACGGGCCCCGGGTCCGCCCCGACGCCGTGAGTGGGACGCCACATTTGAGGAGAATCTGATGACAAAAGCCGACCTAGTTGACCAGGTGGCGAAGGCGATTGGGCCGGGCATCACCAAGCGGGATTGCGCGTTGGTGGTGGATGGGTTCCTGAACGCTGTAAAGCAAGCGCTCATCAAGGGAAACAACATCGAGATTCGGGGTTTCGGCACCTTCAAGCTTCGCCACCGCCGGCCCCGCCTTGGCCGTAACCCGAAGACCGGGGAACCGGTGCCGGTCCCGGCGCGGACGACTGCCGTCTACAAGCCCTCGCGTCTCTTGCTGGAATTGCTCGTGCATCCGCTGTCCTCGGGCGAAGCCCATGATCGTCCTGGTCAGGATGGCGGATCCGGCTAGCGGGTTGCCCCCGCTCCATGAACGTTACGGTGCGTCTGTTTGCCGCCCATAGGGAATTGACCGGCACCTCAAGCATTGAAATTTCGTTGCCGGAGCGGTCCACCGTCGGCGCGCTTGTGAGCGTCTTGAGGCGGCGGGGCGGGGTGTGGGCATCCCTGCCTGAATCGGGGGCTGTGGCGGTGAACCGTCGCTACGCCACACACCGAACGGTGCTGGAGGCCGGTGACGAGGTCGCCCTGATTCCGCCAGTTGCGGGTGGTTGACGAGGTGGATGGGCTCATTTCATGCGGCGATGACCGTGATATTCAGTGATGTAACGACGGCGCCCATTGATCCTGCCGAGGTGTTGACCCGGATCGGCACCGATGAAGACGGGGCGGTGGTCCTGTTTCTGGGAGTCGTGCGCTGCCGCAACGAGGGACGCGTGGTCGATGGCATGACCTACGAGGGCTATCGAGAGATGGCGGGCGAGCAACTGGCGCGGATCGCGTCTGAGGCGGCAGCAATCGCCGCCAGTGATGAATTGGTTGCGGTGCATCGCTTGGGGAATCTCGCCATCGGGGATGTCAGCGTGGCCGTAGCCGTGTCATCGCCCCATCGCCGGGATGCCTTTGACGCTGCGCGCTATGTGATTGACGAAATCAAGAGGCGGCTGCCGATCTGGAAGAGGGAGCACTACCGCGACGGAGACGCACGGTGGCTGGACGGGCGTCTCCCGCAGGCGGCAGCGTGCGAGGGGGCATGATGTCAGGGACGGCCCTGGCTGATCGGCAGACTCGGCGGCCCTCGAGGATCATGAGGGACGGCTTCGGACGCAGAGTCGAGTATCTGCGCATTTCCGTAACCGACAAGTGCAATTTGCGGTGCGTGTACTGCATGCCCGAAGAGGGGCTCCCATGGCTCAGGCGCGACGATATTCTGAGCTATGAAGAGATTGCCAAGGTGGTCGCCACGATGGCCGCGATGGGCCTCCGACGTGTCCGCCTCACGGGTGGCGAGCCGCTGGTGCGTAAGGACTTGCCACGGCTGGTCGATCTGCTCGCGGGAATTGACGGCATTGATGACATTTCGCTTTCCACGAATGCGGTGCTCTTGGCGCCACTGGCGCAGCGCCTTCGTGACGCCGGGGTCAACCGGGTCAACGTGTCCCTGGACTCGCTTGTCCCGGAGCGGGCGGACGTGATTGCGCGACGCAAGGGTACACTGACCAAGGTGCTCCGGGGGCTGGATGCGGCTCACGCGGTGGGATTCGATCCGATCAAGATCAACGTGGTGCTGATCCGCGGCGAGAATGACGACGAAATTGGTGCGTTCGCCGAATTGACCAGGGCGCGTCCCCTGCATGTGCGCTTCATCGAGGTGATGCCCACGGAATCGAATCTGAGATTGAGCCGGGACCGGTTTCTGAGCTGCGACGAGGCACTGGACGCCGTGCGGGCAGTGGGCGAGCTGGTTCCGGCAGCGGGGCCTGCGGGCAATGGCCCGGCGACGTATTACCGCTTTCTCGGCGCCCCTGGGACGATCGGCGTGATCACGCCGATGAGTCACAACTTTTGTGGCAGTTGCAACCGGATGCGCCTGACAGCGGATGGACAGCTTCGTCCGTGCCTGTTCGGCACGCTACAGACTCCGCTACGGGAGGCACTGAGGGCGGATGCGCCAATTGCACCCCTGATCCGTAAGACCCTTCGCATCAAGCCAGAGCGGCACATGTTGGTTCAGGGTTCTGCGGCCGGCTCCGGGGGCTTGGTCGCGCTTTCCCAAACCGGGGGGTAACCGGGTTTTTGCGTCCCGTAGTGCCGCCCCCTGTCGAGTCATCACACGAACCACCGCGGAAAAGGACAAGACCAATGAAGAAGATCACCGTTGTAGGAGCGGGACATGTGGGCGAAGTGTGTGCTCAGCGCCTGGCCCAGAGAGAGCTGTGCGAGGAAGTCGTTCTGGTCGACATCGTCGAGGGAATTCCGCAGGGCAAGGGGTTGGACCAATGGCAAAGCGCTCCCGTGGAGGGTTTCGACACCCGGATCGTGGGTACCAACCACTACGGTCCCGCCCAAGGGTCGGAGCTCTTCATCGTGACGGCGGGGGTGGCGCGCAAGCCAGGCATGAGCAGGGACGACTTGTTGCGCACCAATGCCGGGATCGTCGAATCGGTGGGGCGGGAAATTGCTCGCGTGGCGCCGGACGCGGTTGTGATTGTGGTCTCCAACCCCCTTGATGTCATGGCCTATGTGGCCAAGCAGGCGACCGGCTTTCCGCGGGAACGCGTCGTTGGGATGGCCGGCGTGTTGGACACCGCGCGATTTCGGGCGTTCATTGCCTCGGAGTTGGACGTGAGCGTGCAGGATATCCAGGCCATGGTGCTGGGTGGTCATGGAGACACGATGGTGCCGCTGGTTTCGTACACCTCGGTGAGCGGCATACCGGTCTCTCGGCTGATCCCCGAGGCGCGCCTTGAGAAGTTGATTGAGCGAACCCGCAACGGTGGAGCCGAGATTGTTGGCCACCTGAAGACCGGTAGCGCCTATTACGCGCCATCGGCGGCTGCGGTGCAGATGGCGGAGGCCATGGTCAAGAACCAACGTCGCATCCTTCCCGCCGCCGCGTACTTGGAGGGCGAGTACGGGCAACGGGGGATCTATCTGGGCGTGCCGTGCAAACTGGGCGCCGGAGGCCTGCTGGACATCGTCGAAGTTCCCCTGACTCAGGAAGAGGCCCGGGCGCTGCAGCGAAGCGCGGACCACGTCCAGAGCACCATGAATCGCCTATAGGGAGTTGGGCCAGCTCCCCTGCAGAAGTGGGGAGAGAGCCGTCCGGTCAGAACGCCGTGTTGCCTCCCCCGGGAGGCCTCGGGTGATTCCCGCCCAGAGGGCGGCGGGCGTTGGGCTTTGTGGTGCGGTGTGTCAAGGCGTCATGGTGCCCTGAACCACTTTGGACTGAAGCTGGGGTTGAACACGAAGTCGCTCGTGGAGAGCACTTTCCAGATTCTCCCCTCGTCGTCCAGATGCACGCGTCTGCCCGCGAACGGATATCCATCCACTACCCGGATGTCCTCCCAATAGGTGTGGTGGATTTCTTCGCGCCCCTCTTCGCGGTATCGGATTGAGACCGGCATGGCCCGGCCTTCTTGGAATCCGTAGAACCAGGTGTCGTTGTGATCGCCCACGCCGTCGCCAAACGTGACGCGGACTTGGTGGATCCCCTTGCTGTCCAATCCGTCGTAGTGCAGGCGGAGCCCGGGGTCCTTCAGCTTGAAGGGAAGCCCAATCCAGTACCACACATCGCTGGATACGTATCGGGCTTCGTCAAAGTCCTTGTCTCCCGGCCCCAATGGCTCTCCGTTCATCGACGCCCATTCGGTGACGCCATCGAATCCGTGCTGGATGAAGTCGTTCCCCTCCCAGCGCTCGATGCGCGCTGCCTGGCCGGACCGGAGGCGAGCCATCGTCACATACCGCGGCCTGGTGCGCTTCAGCCGCCCGCTGCCCGGATCCCAGATTTCGGTGGTCAGGGTGAAGGATGCGCCGGTCAGGCCGTTGTAGACAATCATCCCGCCCAGTGCTTCGATCCATTCGTTGATCAATGACTCGGCGGTTACGTCGTCCGTGGCGGTAGTCGTGTGGTGCGGGGACGCTACGAAGGTCCACGCCCCGGTAAGAGCGGCCAATGGGAGCAGGTCGGCAACGATTCGCCTGGCGGTCATCACTGTGTCCTCCGGTTGTCCCGGTCAGGGGCTCATGGGGTCGCCACCTGAACGGGGTTCGCCTTTGTTGTTGGCGGATGCATGTGATCAATGCATGTGACGATGGGGCCGGTCCGCTTGCCTCGGCAACCCGAATCCCGATCTGGAACGGGGCCGGATGCATCGGACGGCTGGGGGTTTGCCCAGCACCCACCGTCGCCCAAGGGCGCCACCGGTTCAGAGCCTGGGGAGCGTGACCCCAACCTGGTACTGGTACTTCCCCGCGCGGTCCGCGTACCCGACCTGAGGAACTTCGTCACCCTCGAAGAAGATCAGCTGCGCGATTCCCTCCCCTCCGTAAATCATCGCGGGCAGGGGAGTGGTGTTGGAGATCTCCAGCGTCAAGTAGCCCTCCCACGACGGCTCCAGCGGAGTGACGTTGACGATGATCCCACAGCGCGCGTAGGTGCTCTTTCCCACGCACAGCGCCAAGACATCGGCTGGAATGCGAAACCGCTCCACCGTGCGGGCAAGCGCGAAGGAATTGGGCGGGATCACGCAGTTCTCTTCAACGACATCCACGAAAGACCGCTCATCGAACGCCTTGGGATCTACAATCAGATTGTGGACATTGGTGAAGACCTTGAACTCCGGGGCCACCCGGATGTCATAGCCGTAGGATGACAGCCCGTAACTGACACAGCCGTCTCGGACTTGGCCGGGCTCGAATGGGTTGATCATGGCGTGATTCTCGGCCATGGCGCGAATCCAGCGGTCGCTCTTGATGGACATAGTTTTGTCGAATTGAAGGGTGGGGCGAGGATGTAGGGGGTAGGCATCACGTGTCGCATGTGAGCGACATGCCCGCATATTGTAGGGGGCTTGGGGGGCCTCCGCGTCCATCCCCGCCGGGCCCAGCAGGTGCGCGGGCAGCGGCGTTGCATAAGCCAGGGAATCGCGCAGGCCCGCAAACGCAAGCCTCAACCCGTTGGGTCGGCGGTCGGCCCGATACGTCCGGCTTGGTCCCGGGACCCGTCCATGACCAAACCCCAAGAAGACGACATGCGGTCATGCGAACCCACCATGGTTCATTGAACAGGTGCGGTTTCGCAACCCCTGTGCCGGATGAGGAACTGCCCGGAGACACGGAGAGACCCGCCGATGCCCGCGGCCGGTGGATCCGCGGCCGCCGGCCGCCGGAGCCCCGGCTTGGGGACGCCCCGGACGTCTCCCTCCGGGCCCGTTTCCACGTGTGGCGGATGACCAGGGAGGTGGTGGTGCTAAGTCTTGTCGGGTCCGCCTGGAGGTTGCTGTGTTGGCGGCGCCCACCCTCGTCCCATGGAATGCGTCTTCGTGCAGGCGGATTCTCGGGTGGTTGCACCTCCGTTTGGGTGACGGTATTGTAGAAGTCGGTTGGCGCTCTCGTGAAACATTTCACAAGTTGAGTCGTTGGCGGCCCCGGGAGCCACCTCGGGGCACAATCCCCGAGGGTGCCAAAGGGGCCCGCCGATGCGGGCCGCGCGACGATCCATTTGGAGGGGACCACAGGACCGCATGGTCGAGTCGTACATCCCGATCCTGATCATCTTGGCGGTGTCGGTGCTGAATGCGGTGGGCATGGCGGCTGCCTCGCATATCCTTAACCCCCGCCGTCCGACGCCCCAGAAGGCGATGCCGTACGAGTCGGGAATGATTCCCTTGGGGGACACCCGGGCTCGCTTTTCCGTTAAATTCTACTTGGTGGCGATCAGCTTCATCGTCTTCGACATTGAGGCGGTCTTCCTGATTCCGTGGGCCGTGCAGGTGCGGGAGCTCGGTTGGGGACCCTTCGTGGCGGTCGGTCTTTTCGTGGCGGTGCTGGCGGTTGGCCTCATCTACGAATGGAGAGAGGGGGGATTGGAATGGGAATAGAAAAGCCCGGAATCCTCGGGTCGGGATCACCGGCATTCTTGACCACCCGTTTGGACTTCGTGGTCAACTGGGCGCGCCGTAATTCCCTGTGGCCGATGCCGTTCGGCACCGCGTGCTGTGCAATTGAGATGATGGCATCCGCGGCGAGTGACTACGACCTGGCACGTTTCGGCATGGAGCGCATGTCGTTCAGTCCTCGCCAAGCCGATGTGCTCATCTGCGCGGGGCGCCTCCCCTACAAGCTCGCTCCGGTGCTTCGCAGGATCTGGGACCAGATGATGCAGCCCAAATGGTGTATCTCCATGGGTGCGTGCGCGTCTTCCGGCGGGGTCTTTGATGTCTATTCGATGGTTCAGGGGATCGACACGATCGTGCCGGTGGACGTGTACATCCCCGGCTGTCCCCCCCGTCCCGAGGCGCTTATCTACGGCCTGATGATGGTGCAGGAGAAGATTCGTGGCGAGAGTCTCACCAACCATGCCCGGCTTCGGGCGGAGGACCCGGTCGCGGCGGGGCGGCCGAGGGCAGATGACGCGGAAGTACGCGACCTGACCGGCCCCTTTGGGAACTCCACGGATCAAAATCGCGTGAGCGGCCTCGTGCGCACCGATGCGGTCGGGCGCGCAGAGGATCGGTTGCCGTGATGGACCCGTCACCCGTCACCACGCGCCTGTTGGGTTGTCGCCAATGACCCGAGGGTCGAGCGAGGGTTCCGCGCCCCCGGACTTCGGTGCGGTGGCGGCCGGACCGCAGACATCCTTCGAGCCGGCGGCGGCTAGGACGCGAGATGAGGCCCCTCCTCCGGTCAATCCATCCGTGACCGCGCTGCAGGACCGGTTTCCAGACGCGTTGGTGCGCAGCGAGGTGTGCGCCGGCGATGAGGATGTGGTGTATGTGGTGCCCGATCGCGTCATTGAAGTGCTTGCGTGGCTTCAGGGCGATTCCGCTCAGCACTACGATCACCTCGCGGACCTGACTGCGGTCGATCCGGGCGGCGGCAAGCCACTGGAGGTCGTTTACCAACTCTGGTCCATCCCGCACCGCGCGGCTTTGCGATTGAAGTGCGAGCTTCCCCTTGATGCCCTGGAGATTGACACCGCCACGGGCATTTGGGCAGGAGCGAACTGGCTCGAGCGAGAGGTCTACGACATGTTCGGCATTCGGTTTGCGGGTCACCCGGACATGAGGCGCATTCTGATGCCGGAAAACTATGCCGAGGGCCATCCCCTACGAAAGGATTTTCCGCTGCGGGGTCGCTTTTCCAGAGCAGAGCAGACCAGAAGGGCGCTGACGCAAGATCCGGATGACTATTACACCCCGGGCGAGATTGCGCATCGTGCCCCCCAACTCGGTCGCGTGGGTGACGACCCGGCGACGGGACGGCGAGAGGAGCGCACGCCTTGAGCGCCCGAACGGTTGCGTACACTGCGAGTCGGAACCCCGAGATGGGTCCCGGGGGTACGCTGGTGGCCAGTCCCACGGTCCCCTTCGATTTGCCAGAGCCGGAGATCGGCACGGACACCATGTTGGTGAACGTGGGCCCCCAACACCCCGCCACCCACGGTGTCTTGCGACTTGTCGTGGAGCTTGATGGCGAGACGGTGGTTCGCGTGGACCCCAGGCTGGGATACCTCCACTCCTCCTTTGAGAAGCTCGGAGAGTACAGAACCTGGAACCAGGTTGTGACGCTCACGGATCGCATGGACTATTTGGCACCGTTGATCTATAACTGCGCCTATGCGATGGCTGTGGAAAAGCTCATGGGCATCGAGGTGACCGACCGCTGTCGCGTCACGCGCGTCATTTGCATGGAGATGGATCGCATTTTTTCCCACCTCCTGTGGCTGGGGACCTGGTCCATTGATGTGGGGGCGTTCACCCCGTTTCTCTATGCATTCCAACAGCGGGAGAAGGTATACCGGCTCCACGAAGCACTGACGGGCGCTCGGATCACCACATCGGCAACCCGGATTGGCGGCATGATGGCCGACCTGCCCGAGGGGTGGAGCGACGGAGTCCGCGACTTTGCGGACAACCTCCCGGCGACCCTTGACGAAATCGACAACCTGCTTACATGTAACGCCATTCACGTGGGGCGCACGGTCGGTATCGGGGCGATCGGGGCTGAGGAGGCGATCAACCACGGCTTGACGGGAGCGAATCTCAGGGCCAGTGGTGTTGCCTACGATGTCCGCAAGGATCGACCATACTACGAGTACGATCAGTACGATTTTGAGGTTCCCGTGGGCTGTCATGGGGATTGCTACGATCGGTATCTGGTCCGCATGGAGGAGATGCGGCAGAGCATCAGGATCATTCATCAGGCTCTCGATCACCTCCCCGATGGCCCCATGGATGTACCTGATCCCCGAGTCAGCCTTCCGTCCAAGACGGATTGCATGTCGGACATGGAGTCGATGATTCACCACTTCAAGCTGATCACCGAGGGGATCCCCGCGCCGGCGGAGGACTGTTGGTTCTCAGTCGAGGGCTCGAAGGGTGAGTTGGGGATGTATGTGGTTGGGGACGGGGGTCCGAAGCCCCTGAGGTGGCGAATTCGCCCTCCGTCGTTCGTCAACCTGTCCGCGATTCCCAAGTTGGCAGAGGGCCACCTCATGGCGGATCTGATCATGATCAACGCGAGCTTGGACATTGTGTTGGGAGAAATCGACCGGTGAGCACGCGACGGATCCACAATCCAGGCTGGGCAGGGAATTCTGGAGAGTTCGAGCTATCGGAGGCCGATGTTCGCGGCACTGATTTTGTGGGAGAGCTCGCCCCTGAGGGGGGCCATCCATCGGTATCCGCCTCCCACCCGTTCATGCTTGAGACCAAGAGGCCGGATGCGCCCCTGTTCGAGGGGCCGTACCGGGAGCGTCTCGACAAAATCCTGAGCCGCTATCCCACCGCCCAGGCGGCACTGCTTCCCACGCTCAATATGGCCCAGGAACTGCGCGGCCATATCTCGGCGGCCACGATGGATGAAGTGGCCCAACTCCTTGACCTGAGCCGGGCCTTCGTACGGGGCGTGGCGACGTTTTACACGATGTACAATAAGCGACCCGTAGGGCGATTCCTGATTCAGGTTTGCACGAACATCTCGTGCAATTTGCGGGGGGCCGATGATGTGCTGGCCGCGTTTCTGGAACATGCTGGAACGCATCTGGGCGGCACGTCCAGTGACGGCAACTTTACGGTGGTAGAGGCCGAGTGCCTGGCCGGGTGTGGGTTTCCCACCTGTGTTCAGATCAACTCGCGCTACTACGAGGATGTCTCCGCGGATGATGCCGCGGACATCCTGGAGCGCCTGAAGCACATGGCAAGGGACTAGATCGTGGCCTATCCGTACCGCCACCCTAGCGAAACGCCCGTGATGAGTGTCGGATTCGGAGATCCGGTTGCCCGGACCCTGGCTGGCTGGAAGGCTCTGGGCGGCTATGAGGGGGTTGCCCGTGCATTGGAAATCGGACGCGAGGCGACCATCGAAGACATGAAGGCGTCTGGCCTGCGCGGCCGGGGCGGGGCGGGGTTCCCTACCGGTCTCAAGTGGTCGTTCATGCCAAAGAATTCGAGTCGTCCGCACTATCTGTTGTGCAACGCCGACGAATCCGAGCCGGGCACCTTCAAGGATCGCGAGATCCTGCGCTGGACTCCCCACCAGGTGATTGAGGGCTGTCTCGTCGGGTCGTATGCCATAGGCGCCTCCCACTGCTATATTTACTTGCGGGGAGAGTTTTTCGAGACGACGCAGGTTCTTGCTCGTGCGCTTGAGGAAGCATACGAGGCCGGACTGGTGGGCCGCGATATCTTGGGGTCGGGTGTCAACATCGACATCACGCTCCATGTAGGTGCCGGGGCCTACATCTGCGGTGAGGAAACGGGTCTCATGAGTTCGCTCGAGGGGCGCAGGGGAGAACCAAGGGTCAAGCCTCCGTTCCCGGCTGCTGTCGGCGCCTTTGGTATGCCGACCACCATCAACAATGTGGAGACTCTGGCTGCCGCGGCCCACATCGCGCGTCACGGGGGAGATTGGTATCGACAATGGGGCACGGACAAGAGTCCGGGCACCAAGCTGTTCTGTGTCTCTGGCCATGTGAACAGGCCGGGCAACTACGAATTGCCCCTTGGTTTTCCCATGATGGATCTCATCAAGGATGTCTGCGGCGGGATTCCCGATGGGCGGGCCCTGAAGGCGGTCATTCCCGGAGGCAGCTCGGTGCCCATCATGAGCGCTGCGGATTGCCAGGACTGCTCTTTGTGCTACGAGGGCGTGGAGGCCGCCGGCTCCCTGCTGGGGTGCGCATCGGTGATCGTCATGGACGATACCACGGACATTGTCAAGCAGGTTCGACGCATGGCCTACTTTTATTCTCACGAGTCGTGCGGGCAATGTACGCCCTGCCGCGAGGGGACGAATTGGGCTACGCGGATCTTGCGGCGAATCGAGGACGGTCGCGGTACCGAGGATGACCTGGACACGCTGGTTAAGATTTCAGAGCAGATGACAGGAACCACGATTTGCGTGTTGTCTGACTCCCTGGCCATGCCGGTCATGTCCTCAATCGAGAAATTCCGTGACGACTACCTGGCCCTCATTCGTCGCGGCGAAAGGGTGGGTGCGGCGTGAGGTCGTTTGTGGCGTTGGAGAAGATCCATGTCTGATCATGGTGTGGATGCTCGCACGGTGACCCTGACCATTGACGGGGCGGAGGTCACGGTGCCCGTGGGAACGACGGTGCTGGCTGCCGCCCAAGGTCGGGGCGACGATGTGCCGCACTACTGCTACCATCCCGGGTTGTCGGCCCCCGCCCAGTGTCGTGCCTGTCTGGTGCATATCGAGGGGACACCGAAACTCCAGCCGTCCTGTGTGACCGCCGCCCAGGATGGTCAAGTCGTCCGGACCGACAACCAGGAGGCGCTCAGGATGCGCCGTGGCGTGCTGGAGTTTTACCTGGTCAATCATCCACTGGATTGCCCCATTTGTGACATGTCCGGGGAGTGTAAGCTCCAAGACTATGTGTTCGCGGAGGGCAGGGAGAAGGGACGGGGCAGGGAGCCGAAGCGGGTCTTTGGCGTGGATGACTTTGGCGGCGATGTTCTCTACTACGGGGACCGATGCGTGATGTGCACACGCTGTGTGCGCTTCATGGACGAGGTGGCCAAGGATTCGCGCCTCACAGTGGTGGATCGGGGGAATCGGTCCGTCATTGACACGTTTTTCGCGGACGGGCTCGCTGGCTCTCCCTTTGCGGGAAACGTGGTTGACATCTGTCCCGTTGGGGCATTGGTGTCGAAGGATTTTCTGCACAAGGCGCGAGCCTGGGACCTGGACCACACTCCATCCATTTGTCCGGGTTGCGCACAGGGCTGCAATATCGAACTGCACACCCGGGATAACCTGGTGCAGAGGCTGAAGCCGCGCGAAAATTCAGAGGTCAACGGCCACTGGATGTGCGACTACGGCCGCGGGGACTACGAGTGGATCAACAGGGGGGATCGTGTCGGCGTCCCCCAGGTGGGGCGGCGCCCCGATCGCGCGCCCAGCGACTGGGAGGGAGCGCTGACCGCTCTCTTTGAGCGTCTTCGCGGGGATTCCAAGCGCGATGTGAGAATTGTGGGATCGGCTCACGCCTCCAATGAGTCTCTGGCTGCGCTCTCGTGGCTGGGCGAACAAGTCGGCGCGGTGATTTCTCGGGACCTGCGCTCGCGGAGAGCGGCCAGCGATGTTCCGCTTCCCGGCTTTCCCTTGTTGGTCCGACGCCGTGACCTTGCCCCAAACCTGCGGGGTGCTGCAGTGCTGGGATACGATAGAGTGGGCGACGATGCGGGCTTGGGTGGACTTGAGGATGTCGCTGGCCACACGGGGGTGCTGCTGGTCTTGGGAGACGGACTTGACGATCAGGGCTCCGACTTCGGCGCAGCCGCCGACCTGTTCGTTTACTTGGGAAGCTGGGATTCGTCTGCGGCCGAGCACGCTGACTTCGTGCTGCCCGTGACGACCTTTGCCGAAGAGGAGGGCACGTTCGTCAACGTTCAGGATCGGGTGCAGCGGTATTGGCCGGGGTTGCGCCCCCCCGGGGCGGCCCGTCCCGCCTGGCTGGCCCTGGGCGCTCTGTGGGCTGCCCTGTGCGGCCGCGATGCGCCGGACAGCGCAGGTGCTTTGTTTGCGGAGCTGGCCTCCGGTCACCCGGCTTTTGCTGGCCTCACCTACGATACCTTGGGCAAGGCCGGACGGGTGTTGTTGACGGCTCAGCGTGCCTGAGATGAACGAGTTGTCCTCGGGATGGCTTGTGGTGACCGCGGCCATCAAGGTTGTGGCCGTCTTTACCGTCGTCATGGGTGCAGTCGCCTACATGACGTATGCGGAGCGGCGCGTGTCGGCATTTATCCAGGATCGCCTGGGGCCCAACAGGGTCGGCCCTCAGGGATTGCTGCAACCGATTGCCGACGGGATCAAGAACATCATCAAAGAGGAGACCATGCCCGGCACGGCGGCGAAATTCTACTTCGTCCTGGGCCCGGCACTGGCCATCATGCCTGCGGTCGTCACCTTCGCCGTCATTCCCTTCGCCGCGCCGCTACCGACCCCTGTCGGCACCGTCGACATGATCGTCGCGGACGTCCCGATCGGCATTCTCTACATCCTGGCCCTGTCGTCGCTGGCGGTCTACGGGATCGTTCTCTCGGGTTGGGCGTCGAACAACAAGTACGCCTTCTTGGGAGGAGTGCGTGCATCTGCCCAGATGATCTCCTATGAATTGCCACTTGGGCTCAGCGTGATCGCAGTTCTCTTGCTTGCCGGCAATGTGACCCTGACGGACATGGTGTGGGTGCAGCAGGACACGGGATTCTGGTTCGTGTTTCCGCTGTCTCTGGGCTTTGTTTTGTTCCTGATCTCGGCGTTGGCCGAGACGAACCGACTGCCCTTTGACATGCCAGAGGCCGAGTCGGAGCTGATCACCGGATACCACACCGAGTACTCCGCCATGAAATTCTCGATGTTCTTCATTGCGGAGTATGCCCACATCCTAACCGCCTCTGCACTGATGGCGACCTTGTTCTTCGGAGGTTGGGACATCCCGTTCTGGAGCGGGGACAACATGGTGCGGCACGAAGGATCATGGATTCAGGGATTCGATCAGTCCGGCGGGCCCATTCCCGCGACGCCGAGCGTGCTCACGACCCTGCTGACCCTGGCCTCGTTTTCCTTGAAGACGGGTTTCTTTGTCATCTTGTACATTTGGATTCGGTGGACCTTACCCCGATTTCGGTATGATCAGGTGATGCATCTGGGATGGAAGGTGCTGTTGCCGACATCGTTGGGGTACGTCGTGCTGGTGGCTGGAACGATGCTTTTACTGGATCAAATAGGGGTTCCCTTTGGGGGATTCGTCTACGGGATTGCGCTCACCGGCGTGAGTGGTGTGACGACCGTTGCCTTCCTTTTCTTTGTGGATCGAGACCGTGTCATTACGGGGGCGCACAAGAAGCGCCCCGCATCAGGACCCCCTGCTCCGGCTCTTGTTCGCGTCCCCGCTCAGTCACTTTCGAACTGACATCAGGGATTATCTATGGCGATTTCTGTGAAGGTGATCAAGCGCCCCGAGCCGGGGCGAACATCGTATATGCGGGCGGCGCTGAAGGGGATGAGCCTGACCTTTCGGCACCTGATTCGTCCGGGCAACGTCACACTTCAGTACCCCGAGGAGCAGCCCGATCTTCATGTCCGGTGGCGGGGGACACACAGAATGGAGGTGCATGCTGACGGGCGGCCCAAGTGCGTTGCCTGTGGCCTGTGTCCGACCGTGTGCCCCGCCAATTGCATCAGGCTGGTCGGTGGGGAAGATGACCAGGGCAACCGATATCCCATCGTGTACGAGATTGACGAGTTTCGGTGCATTTTTTGCGGGATGTGCCAGGAGGTCTGTCCGGTTGAGGCCATTCATGTCGGTCAGCACTTTGAGAACGCCGAGTATACACGCGACCGCTTTGTGTACGACCTCGACCGACTGATGGAGCAGGATCACCCCACCACGCTTCTCTGGGACCCTTCGGATCCGCGCTCGGAATGACCCAAGCCCTATTCGTTCTCTTTGCCGTGGTCGCCGTGGGCGGGGCGGTTGGCGTGGTTGTGGGGCGCACACCCGTCGCTAGCCTTCTCTTCATGCTGTCGACCCTGTCAAGCGTTGCCGGGATATTTGTGCTCCTTGAGGCGCATTTTCTGGCTGCGATTCAGGTCTTGGTCTATGCCGGCGCGATCATGGTGTTGTTTCTCTTCGTGATCATGCTGCTGAACTTGGGTCAGGACTACCGGGCCGATGTCCGATACGGTCTTTGGTCGCTCTTGTCCTTCGTAGTCGTGGGCTTGATCGCCGGCGTCTTTTTGGGCGAGTTCATCGGTGTGGGTGAAGAGGCGATGCTGGGGTCTGGGTCTGCCGGCGCACAGATTGATGCACTGGTGCGGGAGCGAGGAGCCGTGGGCGTGTTTGCGGAGCCGCTGTTCGTCGACTATGTGGTGGCCTTTGAGTTGTTGGGGTTGTTGTTGCTTGTCGCGATTGTCGCGGCCGTTGCTCTCGCCAAACCCGGGACGGAAGCGAAGAGCTGATGTTGATCGAGGTTCTTCTCTTGAGCGGCGTTCTCTTCGCGATCGGGACTCTGGGCGTATTGATTCGCAAGAATGCGGTGATCATCTTCCTGTGCATTGAAATTCAGCTGACGGCCGTGAACCTGGCCTTTGTGGCACTTTCCCGCCACGCCGGAATCGAGGGGCAGCTCTTCGTCTTCTTCGTAATGGCCGTGGCGGCGGCCGAGGCGGCGGTGGGTCTGGCCATCATCATCTCGATCTTTCGGCACTACAAGACCGTCAACGTGGACAGGTTCAACCTGTTGAAGTGGTGATCGGGTGACCACTTCGCTTGAGGCCGCAACGGCAGTGGACGCTACCCAAGGGGGCGCCGGTTGGGAGCCCGTGCTCCCTGGCATCATCGTCTTGTTGCCATTGCTGGGCTTCGTCGTCAACGGTGTCCTGGCCCTAAGGGCGGCGACCAAGTCTGCGGCTGCGCTCCGCGCGGGACAGGAATGGAGTCCCCGCAAGGGGCAGGGCCTCATGCGCACCCACACGCTCCCCTCACTCATCGGTCCCGGAGTCATGCTGGTCGCCTTCGCCTTGGCGATCATCAATTTTGCGACGATGCCGGCCGATCTGCAGGAGCCCGTGGTGCGGCGCTATTGGACCTGGATTGTGACCGGGTCGCTGCGCATTGATGCTGCGTTGCAGCTGGATCAACTGTCGACGGTCATGACGATTGTCGTTACGGGAGTGGGGTTTCTGATTCATGTGTTCAGCGTCGGTTACATGCGCGACGACACCGGGTATCCCCGCTACTTCTCGTATTTGAACCTCTTCGTCTTCTTCATGCTCGTGCTCGTACTGGGGTCCAGCTATGCCACGATGTTTGTGGGTTGGGAGGGCGTCGGGCTCTGCAGCTACCTGTTGATCGGCTATTGGTTTAGTGATCGGGAAAAGTCCGATGCGGGCAAGAAGGCCTTTATCGTCAACCGGATCGGTGATGTCGGGTTTCTGCTGGCGATGTTCCTTCTGTTTACGAGCTTTGGAACCCTGGACTTTTTGCCGCTGATGCAGGGGGCTGAGGCTGAACTGGTGGCCGGGGGCGTGACGGTTACGGCCATCACGCTTCTTCTGATGCTCGGTGCGGCGGGGAAGAGTGCCCAGGTGCCCCTTCATATTTGGCTTCCGGATGCGATGGCGGGCCCAACGCCCGTTTCGGCGCTGATCCACGCGGCCACGATGGTGACGGCGGGGGTGTACATGGTGGCCCGATCCTCGGTGCTGTACGCCCTTGCCCCGATCAGTCAGGCCATCGTGGCGGGCATCGGCGTGTTGACGGCGCTGCTGGCCGCAACCATCGCATTGAAGCAGTACGACATCAAGAAGGTTTTGGCCTATTCCACCGTCTCCCAGCTGGGGTTCATGTTTTTGGCCGCGGGCGTGGGCGCCTTTACGGCCGCCGTGTTCCATCTGGTGACGCACGCATTCTTCAAGGCGTTGCTGTTTCTGGGCGCCGGCGCGGTGATCCACGCCATGCACCATGCGGTACATCACGAGGACAGCGACGATCTTGATGTTCAGGACATGCGCAACATGGGCGGTTTGAGAAAACACATGCCGGTCACTTGGGGCGTGATGTGGATCGCGACTCTGGCGATCGCCGGAATCTGGCCCTTGGCCGGCTTCTTTTCCAAAGATGAGATCATTTGGTATACAGCTGCTTGGGCCGGTGCTCCGTCCAACCCCTTCGGCGGCCTCTACACCGTCTATTGGGGGCTCGCCCTGGTCACCGCCCTGCTTACGGCAGGCTACATGACGCGGCTGATGGTCATGACGTTTCACGGAACCTCTCGCTGCGAGGATCGCGTTCGGGCTCGCCTCGCGGAAGTGCCGGTGGTGATGACGATACCGCTGATCGCCCTGGCCGCCCTCTCGATCTTTGGGGGCTGGATCAATGTGCCGGACGCGCTGCAGGAGTCCTTTGTGGGCCTGTTCGGCGTACTGCCCATGAGCGAGTGGCTACACGACTGGCTTGATCCGGTCGTCCATGCCGCGACAGACATCCAGGTGGCCGCCATGGGCGCTGCGTCGTATGTGTCCCCCATCGGTGGCGGCGAGGTCCTGTGGGCATTGGCGTCGACGGGTGCTGCGGCGGTTGTGGTGGCGGTGTCGGCAGTTGTGCTCGCGTCCCGCACCGTCGTTCCCGCAGCCCGGGACGCAGGGCCACGCAGTGCATTGGGCCGGGTCCTCTACCGCAAGTGGTTTTTTGATGAGATCTACGACGCCGTCCTTGTCAAGCCGATATTGGCGATGTCGCGTTGGTGCTGGAGGGTGATCGACACCGTTGTCATCGACGGCTTCGTCAACTTCACGGGAAGTGTTCTTCGGCTCGGCGGGTGGATGACGAGCCTCTTTCAAACGGGCCAGGTCAACATGTACGCGTTTGTGCTCGCCCTGGGCGTGTTGCTCGTTCTGGGCGCGGCGATCCTTGGCTGAGGAGTGACATGACGGATCTGCTCGCGTCGGTGTCCTACGAACGCTGGATACTCCACGCGCTCATTTGGCTCCCCCTGGTCGGGGTGGGCCATGTCTTGGTCGCGGAAGCGAACCGGGCCAAGCACATCTCGTTTCGCTGGTCGGCTCTGGTTTTCTTGTTGAGCCTTGGCCTTTGGTGGGCATATGAGTCCGGCGACGGGGGATTCGCAATGGCCTCCTCGGTGCCGTGGATCACTGCTTGGGGCGCCAGGTACGCCGTGGGTGCGGATGGGATTTCGCTCTTCATGGTGCTGCTCACCACATTCACCTCGATGATTGCCATTTTGGGATCATACGAGTATGTCAAGACGCGCCGCAAGGCGTTCTACGCACTGATGCTGTTGTTGCAGCTCGGGGTCGTGGGCGTCTTTCTCGCGACGGACATTGTCCTCTTTTATGTGTTCTTCGAGCTGACTTTGGTCCCCATGTACTTCATTGTTGGCATCTGGGGCGGGGAGCGGAGGATCTACGCCGCGGTGAAGTTCTTTCTGTACACTGCCGTGGGATCATTGTTGATGCTGGTGGCGATCCTGTACATCTACATCAGCGCAGGCACAGGCTCCTTCAGCTACGAAGCCTTCTTGAACGCGCCCCTGTCCCAGACCGAGCAGGTGTGGTTGTTCGCCGCCTTCGCTTTGGCGTTCGGGATCAAGGTTCCCATTTTTCCGTTGCACACTTGGTTGCCGGACGCGCATGTGGAGGCGCCGACGCCGGGATCGGTGGTCCTGGCTGCTGTCTTGCTGAAGATGGGTACCTACGGACTCTTGCGCTTTCTTCTGCCCTTCTTCCCCGACGCGGCGCAGCACCCAACGGTTGTCGCCGTGATGCTGACCCTGGGTGTGGTCGGGATCGTCTATGCCTCGTGGGTGGCCGCTGTGCAACCGGATGCCAAGAAGCTGGTGGCCTATACGTCCGTGGCCCACATGGGATTTGTCGTCATCGGTGTCTTCGCCCTGTCCCTAAACGGACTTCAGGGTGCGATGGTCGTGATGATCAGTCATGGCGTGTCGACCGGAGCCCTCTTCCTTCTGCTAGGCATGATGTACGAACGCAGACACACTCGCATGATAGAGGATTTCGGTGGCATCGCGCGCGCGGCGCCACTCTTTGCCAGCGCATTTGTTCTGACGGCCTTGGCTTCGATCGGGCTGCCGGGTACCAGCGGTTTTGTGGGTGAGTTTCTGGCGCTGTTGGGAATCTTCGAGTCCAATGTGCTGGTAGCCGTCATTGCCGCCACCGGTGTTGTTTTCGCTGCGTATTACATGTTGCCCATGGTTCAGAGGTTGCTGTTCAACAGGCTCGATAAACCGGAGAACCGAACCTTCCCTGACCTCTCGCGCCGCGAGATGGCGATTCTGGCCCCTCTGCTCGCGCTGATGATCTGGATTGGCGTGCATCCGGCACCCATCCTGGAGCGCATTGAACCCAGCGTGCATGTTGTCCTGGAGCGCCTCGGTCCTGACGATGTAGCGACCGAGACTGATGTCAACGCTTGGCCGGGCTCCGTGGGCCGCGAGGACTGACGGAGATGGTTCTGGACTATTCGTCTGGCGTTCACTATGTCTTGGCGCTGCTCCCCGAGGTCGTTCTGTCGGTTTGGGGGATGGTGGTGCTGCTGATGGGGGTGGGCGGAAATTCATCGGGCCGCCAGAGCCGGGAGTGGTTGGGCTGGCTTGCGCTTGCGGGTTTGGCCGGCGCGGCAGTGGCCAACGGTTGGTTGTACTCGGGTGTGAGCGAGGCCGACGTGGGCGGGATGATCGCGGTCGACCGTTATCGCCTGTTCGCCAACTGGGTTCTCCTTGGGGGCGCTGCCCTGTCGCTCGTCGTGGCGATTCCGTATGTCGCTCAACAGCGACTGAGAGAGGGCGAGTTCCACGCATTGTTCCTGTTCGCCGTCGTGGGCATGATGTTTATGGCGTCCTCGCGGGATCTGATGTTGATCTTTCTGGGCCTTGAGCTGATGTCGATCGGCATGTACGCGCTGGTCGGCTTTAATCGGCGTGATCGCCGCTCGGCGGAAGCGGGGCTCAAATATTTCTTGCTGGGTGCGTTCGCCAGCGCGTTCCTGCTCTTCGGTATCGCGCTCGTGTACGGCGCGACGGGAAGTGTCAATGTCGCCGTCATCGCGGAATCGGTGTCGGCGGGATCGGCAATCCACGCGTTCTTGGTCCCCGGCGTGGCGCTTCTGGTCATCGGCTTCGGCTTCAAGGTGGCCGCGGTTCCGTTCCACATGTGGGCGCCGGATGTCTACGAGGGCGCACCCACGCCCGTGACCGCCTTCATGGCCGCGGCAGTCAAGGCCGCGGCGTTTATCGCGTTTGCCCGGGTGTTCATTGTGGGACTCCACGATGTGTACCCGCAGTGGTGGGCCATGCTTTGGTGGCTGGCCGCTGTTACCATGGTGGTTGGCAACGTGATCGCTCTGGTCCAGTCGGATGTCAAGCGCATGTTGGCCTACTCCTCGGTCGCGCACGCCGGATACTTGTTGGTCGCTCTGGTGGTCGCCAATGGTACCGCCGTGGCAGCTTTGATGTTCTACCTGCTGATCTATACCGTGATGACCGTTGGTGCATTCGCGGTCGTTATATCGGTGGCAAGCCTGGGCCCGAGGGCGGATTCCCGAATTGAGCGCTTTCGTGGGCTCGGATCGAAGAGGCCCATGCTTTGCGTGTTGATGACCGTTCTCTTGTTGTCGCTGGCCGGCTTTCCCGGCACGGCGGGGTTCATCGCCAAGTATCAACTTCTCTTGGGCGCCGCTGAGGCCCAACAATGGAATTTGTCCGTCATACTGGTCCTTACCACGGTATTGTCCTACTGGTATTACTTGCGCGTGGCCTGGTACATGTGGATGAAGGACGCTCCCCTGGAAACTTCTGATGATCGATCCCCAGAGGTGACGCCTATGGCCACCCGAGTGGTGCTGGTGGGTAGCGTCGCGCTGGTTATTCTGGGCGGGGTTTTTCCCGGAGCTCTCCTGGATTTGGCGGCCAATTCCGCAGACATACTGGCGGCCGTTACCTCGGGATCTGCGGCCACAGCCGGCACCCCCTGACGTGAGCCCGGCAGGGTTCCACCGCCGTCGGTCGGCCGGAGTCTCAGGTGCGCTTTAAGGATCACGTCTTTCGGGAGTACGACATCCGTGGTGTCGTGGGTGCCGACCTGACTGCGGAGCTCGCTGAGGCCGTGGGTCAAGCATACGGCTCGGAGCTCATTCAGCAACGGCGGGGGCCCGATGTGGACACGGCACCCGCGGTGCGCGTCGTTGTGGGCCAGGATAATCGCCCCTCGTCGCCCGAGATGTGCGACGCGGTCATCCGGGGTTTACGGGCCTCTGGGTGCGATGTGCTGCACCTGGGAACGGTGCCCACGCCTGTCGCCTATTTCTCGGAGTATCAATATGGTGCCGCAGGCGCGGTGCAGGTCACCGGGTCGCATAATCCGAAGGAGTATAACGGCATCAAGATGACCTCAGGGACGCGGTCGGTCCATGGTCGCACGATCCGTCGGCTGGCCCAGAGGGTGCGAAAGAGCGATTTCGAGCGCGGATACGGAGGCCTGGAGAGGGTCGATCCGTTGCCGGCGTACAGGCGCGATTTGACGGGGCGTGTTCGCCTGGCGGGGCCCCTCCGCGCAGTGGTGGACTGCGGCAACGGCACTGGATCTGTGGTCGCCGTAGACCTCTTGGAAGCGGTCGGTATGGAGGTGGTCCCGATGTACTGCGAATCCGACGGGACATTTCCCAACCATCATCCCGACCCGACGGTCGATGAGAACGTGGTGGACCTGATCAGTGCGGTACGCCGCGAGGACGCCGATGTGGGTGTCGGGTTCGACGGCGACGCTGACCGGATCGGGGTTGTCGATGATCGCGGGAACATTGTCCGGGGGGACATACTGCTTCTCCTATTCGGCTTGGATTTGTTGAGGCGAGAGGGCCCTGGACAAACACTGGTGTACGATGTCAAGTGCTCACAGGTCGTGCCGGAAGAATTCACGCGGGCCGGCGGGTCGCCCCTGATGTGGAAGACGGGCCACTCCCTGATCAAGGCGAAGATGAAGGAGGTTGGGGCTCTGATCGGTGGCGAGCTGTCTGGACACATCTGCTTTGGCGATGACTACTACGGCTTCGACGATGCCCTGTACGCGGCATGCCGGCTGGGGGAAATGCTGACGCGCGAAGACCGGTCGCTTGGCGAGATGGTGGCGTCGCTACCCTCCTGCTTCTCAACGCCGGAGGTGCGCATCGAGGTTCCAGAAGCGGAGAAGTTCGACATCGTAGCGCGGGCAGCGAAGCACTTTGGATCGACCCATGACATTGTGACCGTGGACGGTGTGCGCGTGAATTTCCGCGACGGGTGGGCCCTGATCAGGGCAAGCAACACGCAACCGGTGATCTCTCTGAGGTACGAGGCGAAGCGACCCGCCGACCTGGACCGGATCCGGGCGACAGTGGAGCGCTGGTTGAAGGAGCGGCGGGTATTGGGGGATCGATAGCTCCGGTAGGGCGTGGGAGCATGACTCAAGGTCTCGTCGGGTGCTTTGTGGGGCACCAGAGGGGGAGGTGCTCGACCATTGTGGGTTTCGGTCGTGATATGGGTGGGCGTCACCCATGCAGCCCGTTCTACTCGGAAGTGGGGGCGATGCTGGTTCTAGCCGCAGCGCTAGAAGGTTGATACCGGAGCGGTTCCCAGGGTGTCGATCATGGTTGTCTCTCTGGTCCAATAGGGCTCCCCGAATTCGCAGCGTATGAGCGATCCGTAGACAGCGTGCGCGCTGCGGATTTGGTCCAAGACCGGTCGGTTGCCCGCTGGGTACACCTCTCCAATCCCGGCCTTGCCATGAAATTGACTCTCGTAGGCGGCGAGCGCCTCGATCTTGCGGTCCATCTGCTCCGTGATGTCAAGGACGAACGTGGGGTTGACCGGTTCCTCCAGGAAGCCGAGTGCGTGGATGACCTTGGCGGGTCTGTGGGGGCGGCCTGACGCCGGGAAATTCTTGAGCCCCGCAAGAAACGAGGCGTCCCGCACAAGGTGCCCGGCGGCACTGTGGTCCGGGTGACGGCTCAGGGTCCAGTGGGTCACAACCACCCGAGGCCTCGTCTCCCTGATGAGACGGACAACCACCGACCGTGCTTCCGGGCTGTTGTAGACGGCGGTGTCGGGCAATCCGGCACAACGGCGCGTGGCCAAGCCGAGAACAGCCGCCGCCCGGCCCGCCTCGCGGGCGCGGAACTTCGGGGTTCCGATGGACGCGGCCTCGCCGGCGGTCAGATCAATGACGCCCGTTCGTTCGCCGGCGTCGGCCGATTTGATCAGGGCGCCGCCGCAAAAGATCTCGGCGTCGTCTGGATGCGCCATGACGGCCAGTACATCCAGGGGATCAGCCACCGCGTCTGCTGCTACTCGTGGCGTAGCGCGTCAACCGGAGGCAACTTGGACGCCCGCAAGGCCGGGATAAGTCCAAAGAGGATCCCGGTGACTGCGGCCAACCCCACGGCCGCCATGACGGACCAAAGCGGAATGCGGGTGGGCAGCGGCGTCACCGCGGCGACCACCTCCGATGCGCCCCAGCCAACCAGGAGCCCGGCGATGCCGCCCGTGACGGTAAGCAGTGACGCCTCAATCAAGAACTGCCACTTGATTTCGCGACGCGTGGCTCCGATCGCTTTGCGCACACCGATCTCCCGCGTCCGTTCTGTCACGGAAATGAGCATGATGCCGATGACGCCGATTCCCCCGACAAGCATGCCCACCGAGGAGAGCGCGACCATCACCATAAAGAACGCTCCCGTGAACTGATCGAACAGCTCGATCAGTTGTTCACCCTGGATCAAGGCAAAGTTGTTTTCCTCGGCCGGTCCCAGACCGCGCATGGAGCGTAGCGCGGATGTTACCTGGTCACGTGCCTCGTCCGCTCGCCCGTCCTTGGGAGCGACCTGTACAAACATGAAGTTCCATCGTGAGCGCGCCTTTAGACGCTTGTCGGCCGTGGTGTGGGGAGCAACCGCGAAGCGGCCTCCGTTTTCGACTTCTCCGAAGAAATTGTCCAGAGGCTTGAAGACGCCGATGACGGTGAACGACTCATTGGCGGCCCGTCGTCCCGCATTCACGCGCACGCGCTCCCCAATGGGGTCCAGCTCCCCGAAAATCACCTCGGCCAATTTCTCGGAGAGCACGACAACCGCGCGCGCCTGGTTCACTTCCGCCGGCGTGAAGTCACGGCCTGCGATGAAATCGCCACCCGTGAATGAGGCCCACCCAGGCGAGAGCCCTTGCCAGGAGACACCCCAATTGACTCCTCGAACGCGTTGTGATTGTGACCGAATCATCGCCGAAAACTCAAATCCCGCCACGGCGGAGGACACTGCCGGCAACGACTGGAGTCTTCGGATCTCACGGTTGCTGATATCGGGGCGATCCCACCAAGGTGGCCGACCCGAGCCGTCGCCCACGACGCGCACGTCCGAAAAATCGAAGGGCATGACGGTGAAGTTGTCGGGTGGTGCCGACTCGAACGCCTTCATCACCTCGGTGCGAATGCCGGTAATCAGGGCAGCAACGGTCACGACTACGGCGACTCCAATCCCAACGCCCAGCATGGCCAGGGCGGTCCTCATCACGTTGGCGTGCAGGGCTGCGATGGCGACCCGTACACTCTCCATCATGACCCGGCCCCGGGAGCTTGCCGCCAACCAGTCCCCCGAATCGCCTGTCCGTCGTCCCATGACCCTTACTCCTGTCGAAGGGCGACCACGGGATCCAGCCGGGCGGCCCGTGAAGCGGGGTAGACCCCCGACGCGATTCCGACGCCCAGGCCCAGCGCAACGCCCAGGGCGATCCACCGTGGAGCCAGGACCGCGGGAAGTGGCGAGACGGCGCCGACCAAGAGCGCAAGGCTCGCGCCTACGCCTACCCCGATGACGGCTCCAACGCCTGACAGCGTGGCGCTCTCGATGAGCACCTGTACCAAAATGTCCGTGCGCCGGGCACCGATCGCCTTGCGTATGCCGATTTCGCGCGTGCGCTCCATGACGGAGACAAGCATGATGTTCATGATGACGATCCCGCCGACCACCAGTGAGATGCTGACCAGGCCGGGCAGGGCAAGGAAGAGAACCCGGCTGATATTGTCCCAGAAGCCCAGGCTGGCATCGGTGGTTTCCGCCGCGAAATTGTCAAGCTCTGCCGGGCGGAGCTGGCGTCGCGTGCGCATCACTTCGATCGTCTGTTCCCGCACCGGCACGACGAGATCGGGCGACGCGGTCTTGAGGATGATCTCCTCCACCCTACCGCGCGGGCCCATGAATCTCTGTACGGGCGAGCGTGCCGGCGCGACCGCAAGATTGTCCAGCGAAATGCCCAAGAAGGACCCTTGTTCCTCCAGAACACCGATGACCCGAAACGGGAACCCCCGCACGCGCACGCGCTTGCCGATCGGATCGACACTCTCGAAGAGCACCTCGGCAGTCGACTTTCCCAACACCACGACGGACGCACCGTGCTCGGCTTCGTTGCGGCTGAAGGCTCGTCCTTGGGAGAGGTTCCAGTTGCGGATGTCGAAGATCTCGGCGGATCCGGCGACGATGTTCACGTTTTCCACTTGGCGTCCGCGATCGGATTCCAAGTCGCCGGAGACATCCGACTGGGCACCGATGACCACCGACCCCGTGATCCGCGCACGCAGATCTTCCAAGTCTTCGAAGGTCAAGCGCGGGGATCGCTGCCAGGCGCGCCGCTGTTCGGGCGACGAGTCCATTGCGTTTCGGGGGAAGCGCGCCAATCGCACCGTGTTGACTCCCATCACCTTCTCGGTCAAGGTATCGCGGACGTAACGATCCATGCCCTCCACGATGCTCACCACCGCAATCAGGAACATCACCCCGACGATTACTCCAAGCAGGCTAAAGAAGCTCTTGAGCTTCTGGGACCGGATCTGGTCCCAGGCCAAGCCCACACCCTCAAGCAGTTTCATTGATCAGGTGCCCGTAGCCTCAATTGTCACCCGCCTCCGAGCCACTTGTCGCATCCCCCGTGTCCCTGACCGCTTCTCCGTTACGGAGGCTGCGCACGATCTGATACGGCCCGCTCACGACCGTGTCGCCAAGATTCAGGCCGGAGAGCACCTCGAAGTACTCCTGGCCCGCGATTCCCACCTCGACGGCCCTGAACTCCACCTGCCCCGCAGAGACCACGAACACCCCTTCAATGGGTTCCGCGTCCTCGTCCCCGGATTCGTCTTTGTCGCCTGCGAGCCCCACATCCTCCGGTTCCCTTACGGTCAGGGCGATGATCGGGATGCTGAGCTGGTCGACGCGGGTCGCCGTGATGACCTCGGCCGTCGCGGACAGGTCCGGGCGCAACTCGACCTGGGGATCTGCCAGCGTAACGACGACCTCGAAGTCGATCGTGGGCGTCTGTCCCGTCCCGGCCGCGCTTGAGGGCGGGCGTATGGCGCTGTTGCCGATTTCGCTGACGACGCCGGGAAATACGACCTCCGGGAACGCGTCAAGCTCAACCCGGGCGCTGTCCCCCAGGTGGATCTCCGGCACATCTGTCTCGTCGACTTCGAGGACAACCTCCATGACCGAGAGGTCCGAGACCGTAAGCACCAGGCTCCCCGGATTGTTCATGGTGCCCACGATGACCGTCTCGCCTTGCTCAACGTTGAGCCGTGTGACTTTCCCGGACATGGGCGCACGAATAATGGTCTTGGATAGATCATCCCGCGCCTCCTCGAGTGCAGCCCGAGACTGGCTCACGCCGTATTCCGCCGATTCCAGAAGAGATTGTTGGACCACCAGATCCGTCTGTGCATTCTCGACATCCTGACGGCTCACGAGAAGCGAGTCCCGCTCTCGGAGTGACGCCATGCGCTCGGCTTCGCGCTGCGCCCTGAGCAGGTTTGCCCGAACCTGCGCCACCTGGGCCTGGGATTGGCTCAGGTTGGCCTGGCTCCGATTGACCGCTGCCTGGTAGCGACTGGGATCCAGCCGCAGCAGAACCTGGCCCACCGTCACATCCTCGCCCTCGTCAATAAGCAACTCCGAGACCCGAGCTGAAATGTCAGAGCTGATGTCCACCTTGCGGCGTGCACGAACGTTGCCACTTGCCGTCACGATGGACACAAGGTCACGCGCGGCCACCTCCTCCATGCGCACATCCTGTGTGGCCGTGCGCCGATTGCCGCTGCCCAAGGCCGCGGCCGCCAGCAAGATCGCGCCGATGCCAACCCCGATGAATACTCTTGTCCTTGTTTTCATTTAACTGTTATGGATTCCTTAGTGGCGTTCCGACCACCGCCTCGAGGTCGGCCACGGCATCGTGATAGGTGAAAACAGCAAAGATCCGCTCCCTGTCGGCACGGGCCTTCACCGTTTCCGCCTCCACAAGGTCGATGAAGTTGGAGAGCCCCAGCTCGTAGCGTTCCCTGGCCAGGCGCAACTGCTGGTCCGCAAGCTCCTGGTTTCGCTCCTCAATCCGGGTACTCTCGAACGCCGTTTGTACCACCGCGGTACGCGCTTCGATGTTTGCGCGCAGGGCGAGCTCCTGCTCCCTGATCCGATAGCGGTTGTCCGCAAGCGTGGCCCGGGCGCTCTGGAGTTGCCGGTGGCGGCTGAGTCCCTGGAAGACCGGGATGGAGATCGTCATACCAACCGACGGGGGCTGACGGGTGAAGTCAAAGGGAAAGGCATCGTTCTCTGACCGAATGCGATCAATCGTCGACTGCGGAGTGGCCAACAGCGAGCAGTCCTGAAGCGGAGGAGGATCCGGCAGGCGGCGCACAAGATCGTTCAGTGTGCGGCACTGCGCCATTCGGCTGGCACCCGCCGCGATCGCGGAGGCTTCCTGCCCCGCTGTGTTGCTGGCTTGGCGTGTGAAGCCGCTCAATCCCGCCGACAACGAGATGCTCGGGAAATATGACGACCGCGCCATCCGCACCTCGTGGTGAGCCGCACCTTCCTGGGCGCGCAACGCCTGCAGGCCGGGGTTGCCTTGCATCGCCAGCTCAAAGAGGCCTTGAGCAGTCCACGTTGGCTCGGTCACGGAAAATGTGGTCTCCAATGAGGGCTCGGCGCTCAGGTCAGCACCGAGTTGCTCCAATAGCCGAATTCTGGAGGTGGCCACACCAGTCCGCGATTGAATCAACGTAACTTGGGCCCGACCCACATTGACCTCGGCCTGTTGGACATCGATCACGTTGCCTGATCCCACCGCTTGCCGCGCCTGCGCCAACCGCAGGTTGGCCTCGGCCCTCGAGAGCTCTTGCTCGGAAAGCACAAGCCCCTCGGATTGGCGCAAGACTTCCAGGTAAGCCTTGGTCACGCCAAGCCGCAGGTTCGCCTCGGCGGTCCGTATCTGGGCGCGCGTTGCCTCGCGGTTCTGCTTCGCCTGTCCCGGACCCAAAAGCTTGCGCCCGTCCATCGAGAAACTCAGTCCCATGTTGTAGGAGCTGAACAGGTACGAAGGCTGATCCGCGATTCCCAGCTGGTTGAGCGTGACGCTACCGAAGCGCTGCTCGCCGGCGCCCTGCCAAGACACGCCTGAGCTCACCGACGCCGATGGAAGCCACGATCCGTAGGCCGAGGTAATGTTCCAGTTCGCGACCTCCATGTCGTTGCGGGTTGCCTGCAGCCCGGGGTTGTTCTGGAGGGCCACATCAAGCGCCTGCTCCAAGGTCAGCGAAGCGGGGGTCGGATTCTGGCCGGAACATGGGTGCCGGGTTGCGCCGGTGATGACGAGAGCCAGCGCCAGAGCGACCGTGGTCGGTGTCCTGCCATGATGGATGATTCTCAAAATCGAGTGCCTCTCCTTAGAAATGCGGTCGTGCCATAGGACGTGCGCGAGCGTCTTTTGCGTCCCATGCGAGCATCGTGCTCAACGCCGACGGTGTGTTGGTCCAGAACCTTGGGTCAGGCCGAGGCAACTGGCCGGGCCGTGGAGGGTCGCTGCCTGTAACCGGTGTCGACATGACACGTCCATACGCAGGCGGGCCGCGAACGGTTTCCCCGACCGGCCGCCAGAAACCGGAAGCCAAGAGGAGCCGCGGCCGTTGTCAGCGTCCCCGATACCCCCTGTCCCGCGCTCCGCCACAAATCCCAGCGACGGGATCTCTACGCGGACCAGCCGTCCTCCACCATCGAACCAAGCCGAATGTTGGCCACGATCCGTGCTCAGGAGGATCTTGACCGTGTTTGTGGGAAGTCCCTGGGATGATACCTCTTCGGTCGCGGTCTCAATGCGGGTCTCGACCTCCTGGCCGTCCCGCGCCAGCGGCGACACGGTGTGTACCGTCAGGGGCAATGAGGTGTCGCCGATGTATCGAGTCAGCAGGAAATAGTGGTGGGCCACGCCTTGGTCGAGAAGAACCGTCGATGGCCGGGCACGCAATTCACTCACCTCCTCGCCCCAGGGGGCAACCACGCGGGTGCGCAGGCGATCGCCGCTGCGAACCACGCGAATTGCCTGGGTGTCCGGTCCAGTGACAAAAACGGAGTAGTCCTCGACGATCAGATCGGGGCCCAAAGCGCGCATCACCGTGGTGACGGTGCGTCCGTCGCTCATGTCAATGGTGGCACGGGCAAGCGTCACCTGCGCCTCCCCGGCCCCGGTGCGACGAATGGTGAACTCCTCGGTCCCCGCGAGGTTCCCGTGAACGGTCAGCCGAAAGGACCCGCGGTCGAGGAGTTGCGCGAGCGCATCAGCAGAGGGCACAAGCGCGGCAAGCATGAGCCAAGCGAAAGCGATCGGGACCATGCTTGATCGCGTTGCCCGCGCGCTTGCCAACCGCCCGCCCGGTCGGTGGGCGGCGCGGCTGAGGCGATGGCGCCGGACCCAAAGGTCCAAGAATCGACTGGCAAGAACGGGATGGTGTCGCATTACTTTCAATCTATAGTGGTCTGGGGAGCTCCGGGGCCCGGTGGCCCGGAAGGGCCACCCAAAGGGTTTTCCGGCGTGGAGTCCGGTGTTCATGGCTGATCACGGCCCAGTGCGGAAGCGAAGGGACCTTGAGCCACTCGGCTGGCTGGGCCTCCTTCTCTTCCTGATCTGGACCAGAATCGAGTTCTGGGGGCTCCTGGTGGGGGCGGGAGTGTTGGGGCCCGCGTGGGCCGTCGGGATGGGACGAGGCCGACGGCGGGTTGTGGCGGTGATTCTTCTTGGCTGCGCTGTCGTCGTTGGGCTTGGGACCACGGTTCTGGACCGGGGATTGGACGGAGACTGGGCCGGATATTGGGACGGCCGGCGCGCGATTGTCCTTGAGCGCGTTGGTGTTGAGGTGGACGAGGTGGTCGCCCGCGGCGATGCGATGGTGGATCGACTCGTGCGCGCATCCAATTCACAATTGTTACCCGACGCGCTCCAGGACACGCTCGACCTCGTGGTCGGCGACGCTCCGCTGACGACAGCGGTGGCAATCTACGATTCCGGGGGTGTGCTGGCGCACTGGAGCGGTAGCCACCACGGCCGCTTCCCGCGCACTGTCCTGGACGCCCGGTCGCGCTACAGCTACCTCGGAACACCTCTTTTTTCGTACTTGTACTTTGTGCGAGCGTTGCCGCTGGGCCGTGGCACCGCCGTCGTGGCGTTGCTTACAAATGCCGAGCTCTCGCGGGTTGAGCCCCGGGGTTTGGGTGATTTCGAGTCTTACCTGAGCACGGTGACGGGGGAGTCGGTCAGCATCGCGTCCGCGACAAAGGCGGCCCACGCGGGCGTCTTCGATTACCTGGGGCCCGACGATCCCCTCATAGGAATCAAGGTCCTGGAGCCGGAGCCGTCGCTGCGACGCGAGGCGGTCATGGCCCGGGGCGCGAGGATTGGATTGGTGTTGGCGGGCCTGGCATGGCTCACGCTCTCGCTGGCCCGATTGGGGCCCGTCCGTTATCCGGTGGCGATCCTGGTTGCCGCCGCGGCTGTGCTGCCGTTGGACACGCTCGCGTTCCCCGAGCATCTGCGCACGCTGTCGGGATTTCAGCTTGCCGGACCCTTCCCGTTGCCGTTGGGCCGTGTCCTCTTGCTTGCAGTTGCCGCCCTGCCCGTGGCGGTGCTCGCCACCACGCGGTGGCGGCCCCGCGCGGGTACCTGGGTTGGGCCTGCACTGGTGGCGGTGGCATTTCCGGTTGGCATAATCTGGACGATTCAGAGTGCCTCGTTAGGCCTGATGGGTGGGGAAGAGCGCCCCTGGATCATCATGGTGACCACGGTCGCGATCGCACTTGCCACAGTGGTAGGCGTTTTTCTTGCACGTGGCGATACCGGTCGGCCCAAGGACCCGGGAAGATTGTTGGTGCTTGGGCTCTTGACCTCGGCCGCCCTGGGTGCCGCGGTGGCCACCTGGGCCCGTACCGGACCGGAGGTATCGCCGCTCTTGGCCGCTCTCTGGGCCTTGCCGACCCTGTGGGTTGCCCGCGGGATCCAGACGGCGGATGCCCGATCATATGTGAGGTGGTTTGCGGCCTTCTCGCTTGCCGTCACGTGTGCGCTGCCCTTCATGTGGGCCGAGCGCACCGAGGCCCGCATGGAGATGGCCGAGGATACGATCGGGCGACTGGGAATCCCGGATGACCCCGATCTGGACACCCGGCTGGAGCGGTTTGCGGCGCACGCCGACTCCCTGAATCGTGCGGGCGTGGGTGGCGCCGAGTTGATGTATCGGTCTTGGTTGGCCAGCGATCTGGCTCTTGACGGCCTGCCAGACGTGATCAGTGTGTGGTCGGCGAACGGCGCGGTCACCCATGAGCTACGGCTGGGCAGCCAGGGGCCTTCCCCGGCCGAGATGCGCCAACTGTACTTGCAACTTGGCCGGTTGGGCCGGATCGAGCTGCTCAGCTTTGACGAGATTGGAGTGCATCGCCTGATCGCCGCTCCGCTCCAACAGGGCCGCCTTGCCACGGTAGCCGTCATGCCTCGCCGCTCCGTGGCTTCACCCAGCCTCGAGGCGCCGCTGTTTGTGGCTGCCGGGGAGGGTTGGGATGATGAGTTTCTCACGCTGGTGCGCATGTCAGGTGACATCGGACCGAGCGGCACGCATGGGGTCCTCTGGAGCCGCAACGATGAGGGATGGCACGCCGAAGGAGTCGCTCCATTTCCCGACGGGCCGTACCGGGTGTCCTACACGATCAGCATCCCCAAGGCCTCGGTCATGTTCGCGCGTGGCATGCTTGTCCTGCTCCTGAGCCTGGCTTCGTTCTCGGCCCTTTGGTTGATCAGCATATCCATACTGGATCTTCGCCTACCGGACGCGGGCGACTGGAGAGCGCTGTTCGCTTCGTTTCGCGCCCGCGTGACTTGGACCCTGTTCGGCTTCTTTGTTCTCTCCAACGTGGTGTTCGGGACCCTGGCCTATCGGGCGTTGGGGGGCGCATCCGAGCGCACGGCCTCCGCGTTGGCTGAGCGTGCCGTCAATCAGGTCGCTGAGGGATACCCGGAGATCGCCGGCAGAGGGGACGTTCGCCAGGGCGGCGCCCATCTCTTGGAGTATCGAAACGGAGAGCTGACGGGTGGATCGGTCGAGGAGTTGGTCGATCTGGGCCTGTACGAGGGATGGGTGGACCCCGAGATCCACTCCTCCCTGGAGGGGCGCGAGCGTCTCTGGGCATCCAAGGTCGTCAATCTGGGCCCATGGCGGAGCGTCATGTCCCACCGACGTCTTTCGGATGGCGGTATCGTGGCCTCCGCCGTGCCGCTGCGGGCCGGTGCGGCGGCCCTGCGGAGGCGCGATGTCGCCGACATGCTGGCCCTGGCGATAATCCTGGGCCCGGTCTTGGCGTTCGCACTGGCCCTGCTCGTGGGCGCTGCACTGACTCGCCCGATCAGTGCGTTGCAGGTTGCGAGCCGGCGTGTGGGCAGGGGGAACCTGGCCGTCCACTTGCCCGGCGACCGCAAGGACGAGTTCGGTGCTGTATTCGTCACGTTCAATGAAATGGTGCGGCGGCTTGACGCTGCTCGCAGGGAGCTGTTGCGCACCACGCGCCGCACCGAGACCATCGTTGCCGAAGCGGCAACGGGCGTGATCGCGCTGGACGCAGAGGGACGCGTCACAGTTGCCAACCCAAGGGCCGAGTGGATGCTGTCCACATCCCTGGCAGTGGGGGAGGAGATACCGACCGGCGGTTCCTACCCGATCGCGCTGAGGGAGTGGCTCGCCGCATACGAACGTAGCGGAGAGGACACGGCTGACGCCAACTTCACATGGAGGAGGCGGAGCATCAGGGCGCGGGTGCGGAGGATCGTGCAGGAGGGGCGCATCGGCGGCATTGTGGTCAGCTTACAAGACGTAACGGATGAGCTGGAGCGGGAGCGGATATTGGTGCGGGGAGACATGGCTCAGCGCATCGCACATGAGGTCAAGAATCCGCTAACCCCCATTAAGTTGTCCGTACAACACCTGCAACGCGTCTGGATGGATCGGAGGGGCGATTTCGAACGGGTCCTTGAGCGTAGCGTCGGGGTGGTTCTGGCCGAGATCGACCGTCTCGCATCAATCGCGCGCAGCTTCTCCCGAATGGGGTCGCCGGGCGGATTGGATGGGGATCCGCTGGTTGCCGTCGATGTCCGGGTCGTGATCATGGAACTGCTCGACCTGTACACCTCCGGGAGAGAGTCTACGCTGAGCCTTGAAGCCGACATTGAGGAAGACCTGCCTTTGGCGCTCTGCCCTCACGACGGGCTCAAGGGAGTCCTGATCAACCTGTTGGAGAATGCCCGTAGCGCCATGCAGGATGGTGGGCTGGTCAAGATCGGGGTGCGCAGGACGGAGCAGGAGCCGTCGCACGTTGCGATCTCGGTCGAGGACCAAGGCACCGGAATCCCCGAGGAGTTGCTCGCTCGCGTGTTCGAGCCTCGTTTCTCGACCCGTTCCGCCGGCGCGGGTCTGGGCCTCTGGATTGCGAAGCGGAGCGTGGACTCGTGGGGTGGAAGCATCGAGATTGCCAGCGAGGTCGGTCGGGGCACGGTGGTACAGGTGCGTTTGAGGTGTGCGGCGAGTCCCCGAGACGACGATGGCGGGAGCGGGGCGCCAGACGCGGCATCTACGGGCGTCGTGCGTCGGGACGCGCCGGCGTGACACCGGCGGGCCGCATGAGCCGGGACGCCATGGATGTCGCAGCCGCGTCGGGGGTGTCGCGCCGCCTCGAGGGGGTGGACCTGGCCGCCTGGCTCCTTGAGCGATCTCCCGGGATCGCCGAGCGCTGGGCCGAGGGATTGATGAGTGACCTGAGGGCGTGGAGCGAACCCAACCGAATACTGGTGCGGCCGTTTTGTCGATGCCTGGTTTGGTTTCTTCCGTGGATCCTGCGTCCCTACAGGTCCCAGCTACTTCCGCTGTGGTCCGAGTGCGCGGAGCTGTACGGATCCGTTGCGGCGCGGCGGGGCCTCTCGGCGGGCGAGGTCATTGAGGAGTTCCAGATGCTTCGCGAGGTGATCCTGCGGATGCTGTTTGAGCAACCGCTGGGGCCGGGTAACCCCACGTCGCCACCGGCCCGGGAGTCGGATCGGGGTAGCGTGCTTCGAGATGCGCTCCATCTCAATCGAACCATCGATGTCGGGGTCACACAGGCCAGCGTGGGGCATACGGATCTCATGGTGTTCAGCCTGATCGACGGCACGGGCGCGCCCGCTCCACTCGGTGCCAGGGATCTGGACGAGATAAGCCAGCAGGTCAGCGCGTTGCAGCGTGAGGGACACATGATCGTGACCCAACAGGTTCGGCCGCACCCGACGTGACGCGCCCAGACAGGGATGACGCCCCGGAACATCGCCCCGGCGGCATGCCCCCAGGAGAGTTTCGCAGATGGGGCCACCTCTTTGTCGACTGGGCTGCGGACTATCTGGATGGCATCGAGAGGGAGCCGGTCCTGTCGATGGCCGAGCCCGGCGATGTGCGCGCCCGACTGCCCGTGGATCCGCCCGAGAGGGGTGAGGACATGGATGAGTTGCTGCAAGACCTGCAAGACGTTGTGATGCCTGGCATCACGCACTGGAATCATCCTGCCTTTTTCGCGTATTTCGCGGTTTCCGGATCCGGACCCGGCATCCTGGGTGAGTTGGCCGCGGCCGCCCTGAACGTCAACGCCATGGTGTGGGCAAGCTCGCCGGCGGCCACGGAGCTGGAGGAGGCCACGACGGACTGGCTGGGCCGTTTTGTGGGGCTGCCCGGTGAGTTCCAGGGTGTCATCCACGACACGGCCTCCACCTCCACGTTTCTCGCGCTGATCGCCGCGCGGGAGCGGGGGTTGCCGGAGAGTTGCGAGGATGGATTGGCCGCCGCTCCCCGCGGGAGGGTCTACACGACCGGCGAGGCTCACTCCTCGGTGCTTAAGGCGGCGCATGCCGCCGGCCTGGGGCGCAGGGGCGTGGTTCGCGTGGATGTGACCCGCGCCGGGGGCGCGATGGACCCCGAGGCGCTCGCGTGCGCGATCGCCTTGGACGAGGAGAGGGATCTGCGACCCCTCGCCGTTGTTGCCACCGTCGGCACCACATCGACCAATGCCGTGGACCCGATCCAGGCCGTCGCCGCGGTCGCCGAACGGAAGGGGACTTGGTTACATGTGGATGCGGCGTACGCGGGGCCTGCGGCCTCCCTCCCGGAGAAGAGAGGCCACTTTCGGGGATGGGAGCGGGCGGACTCGATCGTGATCAACCCCCACAAGTGGCTCGCTACCCCGGTGGACTGCTCCGTGCTCTATGTGCGTGATCCCAACACTTTGCGGGCAGCCCTCTCGCTGGTCCCCGCATACCTGCAGACCGATCGCGATTGTGGAACAGACCTCATGGATCTCAGCCTTGCCCTGGGTCGACGCTTCCGCGCGCTGAAGCTTTGGTTCGTCATGAGGTATTTCGGGGAAGACGGACTGCGCGCGATGATCGCTCGTCACATCAGGTTGGCGCGACAGTTCTCCCGTTGGGTGGATGCCTCCGGCGAATGGGAGCGCTGGCGTCCGTCTCCCTTCTCTCTCGTCGTGTTCCGCTACGCGCCTGCCGGGATGACCGACGGCGAGCGGGAGGGAGCCAACCGCGACATTCTGGCCCGGGTCAATCGGAGCGGAACGGCGTTCCTGTCCCACACGGAGGTGGCCGGTGAGTTGTGGATCCGGCTTGCGATCGGCAACATCCACACCGACGAACGCCATGTCCGGGCTGCGTGGAAGGAACTTGAGCGGGCCGCCAATGCGGCGTCCGGGTTGGACGGATCAGGATAAGCTTGGAGGCGGCCGTATCGGACCTGCGGCGGCACCCCGCCCTGTGGACCAGGGGCGGGGGCCTGCGGATCGCTCTGGCATGGGGCCCTGCCGCTCCGGCTACGCGTCACGGACCCCCCTGACCACGTCGGCAAGCGCCTTCTTTGCGTCCGCAAAGAACATCAACGTGTTGTCCATATAGAACAGCTCGTTGTCGATCCCGGCAAAGCCGGGGCTGAGCGAGCGCTTTAGCATGATGACGGTGCGTGCCTTATCCACATCCAGGATCGGCATCCCGGCGATCACCGAGCCCGGATCGCGCGCGGCTGGGTTCACCACATCATTGGCGCCCACCACCAAAACCACATCAATGCTGGCGAATTCGTCGTTGATGTCGTCCAGGTCGAGCAGCTTGTCGTAGGAGACATCGGCCTCGGCCAGAAGGACATTCATGTGACCGGGCATGCGTCCAGCGACCGGATGCACGCCAAAACGGACGCTGACGCCCCGGTCTTCAAGGAGATCGCAGACTCGTCGCAGCTCGTGCTGGGCCTGAGCCACAGCGAGCCCGTAGCCTGGCACGACCACCACAGATCTTGCGTAGGCCAAGACCATAGCCGCCTGTTCGGCGTCGACCTCGCGCACGGCGCGGTTTCCGTGCGTGGCGCCGGCCTGGGTGCCCTCGGCGCCGAATGCGCCGAAGATCACGTTGCCCAAGGAGCGATTCATGCCCCGGCACATCATCTGGGTCAGGATGAGCCCGGAGGCGCCGACCAGGGCCCCGGCGATGATGAGGATCATGTTGCCCAAAACGAAACCTGTCGCGGCGGCGGCCAATCCCGAATAGGAGTTGAGCAGCGAGACCACGACGGGCATGTCCGCGCCCCCAATGGGAAGCACCAGCAAGATGCCCAGCAGGAGAGCCGCCGCCGCAAATGCCGCGAAGAGGAGCGCGGGCGCATCCAGGCCATCCACTGAAATCAGCTCGACGGCGAAGGTGCCCGGAGCTAGGTCGAGCACGGCCATTCCAACGACCATCGTGATCAGAAGAAGTACCGCATTCAGAGTCTTTTGAAGCGCAAAGGTGACCGGGTTTCCGGCAACCAAGCCCTGCAGCTTGGCGAACGCGACAAGACTACCCGACAACGTGATCCCCCCAATAAGCGTGCTCAGCGCGATCGTCACCCCTGCACCCCCCTCGGGCTGTGCCCCGGACGCGAGGATGCGCGTGAACTCGGCGGCTGCCACGGCGGCGGATGCGCCCCCGCCGAATCCGTTGAAGACCGCGACCAGTTGGGGCATCGCCGTCATTTCGATACGCCGCGCCAGGATTCCACCAATCAGGCCCCCCACCATGACCGCGGCCGCCAATGTGGCCCAGTTGACAACCTGCTGGCCGATCAGGGTGGCAGCGATCGCCAACAGCATGGCCAGCGACGCCAGGGCATTGCCCGACCGGGCCGTAGTCGGTGACGAGAGCCGTCGCAACCCTGAAACAAAGAGGACTGCGGACACGAGATACGCGAGCGACTCCATCATTTGGATGCGGACCGCGAATTCATCGGCTTATCGCCTGCGGAACATCTGTAGCATCCGGTCCGTGACCAGAAAACCGCCCACCACGTTGACCGTTGCCATGACAATTCCAACAACCCCAAGCGCCATCGTCCAGAAGGAGGTGGCGGTTCCCGCGACGATCAGGGCGCCGATGACGGCAATGCCGGAAATGGCGTTGGCGCCCGACATGAGCGGGGTGTGCAGGGTTGGCGGCACCTTGGAGATCACCTCCCTGCCTGCGAGTGTGGCCAGCACAAGAACGTAGAGGCTCACGACCAGCTCACCCATGGTTGTTTGTCCCTTTGCCTCTCGGGCTCTCTTCAGGTGTCAGTGCGCCGGACGCAGGCGCGCTTCGCAACGCGGGCGTCGTGACGTCGCCCTCGCGGGTCAGGCAGGTGGCCGATGTGATTTCGTCGTCTGGATCGAGTTGGCCGTTGCCCCCGTAGATGTGACCGACGAGGCTGGCCACGTTCCGTGCGTACATCTGGCTGGCGTGGAAAGGCAACTCCGACGCCAGGTTGGCGGGACCCACCACGGTGACGCCGTCCCGTACCACGGTCTCGCCCGAGACCGTCAGTGCACAGTTGCCCCCGGATTCGGACGCCAGGTCCACGATGACGCTACCCGGACGCATGGCTCTCACCATCCCCTCCGTGATCAATACCGGTGCTGGCCTGCCGGGAACCTGGGCCGTCGTCACCACGAGATCCTGGCCGGGCAGGTGCTGGGCGATCACCGCGAGGTCTCGTTGCTGCTGCTCGGCGGTGAGCTCCCGTGCGTATCCCCCCGAGTCTTCGGCACCATGCGTCAGGGTCGCATCGAGGAATCGGGCGCCCAAGCTCTCAACCTGCTCCTTGGCGGCGGGCCTGATGTCAAATGCGCTCACGACGGCCCCCAATCTTCGTGCAGTAGCGATGGCCTGGAGCCCTGCGACTCCCGCGCCCAGGATCATCGCCTTTGCCGGCCGGATGGTGCCTGCTGCAGTGGTCAGCATGGGCAGAAAGCGGGTCATCCGGTTGGCTCCGACAAGTACGGCCTTGTATCCAGCTACCGTCGCTTGCGACGAAAGCGCGTCCATCCCCTGCGCACGCGTGATCCGGGGGACCAACTCGACCGCGAACGCCACCACGCCACGCGAGGCGAGCGCTGGCGCGAGCGCGGGGTTTCCGAGGGGATCCAGGTGACTGACCAGCGCGACGCCAGTTGGCAATGACTCCACCTCTTCCAGCGTGGGTGGGGCTACACCGACGACGACATTCGCTCCGTCAAAGAGCGCTTCGCGGTCCGGGACAACCAGGGCACCCCCCGCCGCATATTCCTCGTCCAAGAATGATGCGGCCACGCCGGCCCCCGCCTGAACGCGCACCGTCCAGCCCCGCTTGGCGTAGAGGTTCACAACGCCGGGCGTCAGGGCAACCCGGCGTTCCCCCGAGCGGGTCTCGGCGACGGCTCCGATTACCATGATCTCCCGCCACCCAGATGAAGGTTAGGCAAAGACAACCCCCGGTCACGGTTGTGTATCGCTCGCTCTCCGGTCCCACATTGACGCCATGGCGCTGTACTCCGCAAGGGCACCCGAGGGCTTGAAGCGAGGGCGTCCGGGCCGTCTCCCGGGTTGCCGAGTGCTTCGGCGGCTGCCGGTGCCTTGGCGCAGGAAGAGGCCAACGCGGTCTTGTCCGCTCCCGGGGCCCATGTTCCCCTTGAGGTCCCCAAGTGTCCTGCGCACCGCTAGATAGACTGGACTGTGGCGGTACGGGTGCTCGCCCCGCACATACGCTTCGGGGGTCTCACCGTTCTCCATTGCAGTGCCGTGATCGTATGGTCATGAACGTCATCGTCCACGGACATTTCTGGGCTTCAGGAGGTCATGGCCCAAGAATTCCCGTGTTGCGCTTGCGGGAGTAGCGACACCGACCGGGGTTGCCTCAACGCGCCTGAGGGTTGCCCCGGGCACGTCGGCCTCGATGATCGTGATGATTGATCCAGAATCAGAGGGGCCCCCGGGGGTTGGCACGGAGGGGATCGGGGCCGCCACCCAACGGTGGTGGGTCGCGCACGGCCTCAATGTTGGGGGATTCTTGCCGCGGGACGAACAAGTCGCTTGACTCAACGGTAGGGTAGGTATGGACGACTGCGGGCGGCGCACAGGCAGAAGCAATGGTGCAAAGCGGTTGGGATATCGTTTTCGCATCACCGTCATGACCTGAGGTGCTCGCTGGAGGGAGGCGATCAGCCACATGGCACATTACATGGACTACGCGGCCACCGCCGCCGTGCGGCCGCCGGCCGTCGCCCGGGCGGTGGCGGATTTCTTGAGCGGCGTTGGATGTTCGCCGGGACGTGGCGGGCACTCTGGAGCGGTCGCGGCGGCGCGAACCGCCTTTCGTTGTCGGAGAGCGCTCTCAAGCCTGTTGGGGCTGCCCGGGGATCCGGGTCGCGTCGTCTTTATGCACAACGCCACGCACGCACTCAACACGGCGTTATTCGGACTTCTGCGTGAGGGCGATGTCCTGGTGGTGTCGCAGTACGACCACAACGCCGTGCTGCGGCCCGCGCATGAGCTACGAGTGTCGCGCGGGGTGACGGTGCGAATGCTGTCGGGGAGCCCGGATGGTTCGGTCGATTTCGAGGAGGCGGGCCGGCTCCTGGAGGGCGCGCGGGTCTTGGTTGTCAATGAGGCGTCCAATGTCTTGGGGACCCGGATGCCCCTTCGGGCACTCGCAGGGCTTGCCCGTGACCGCGGTGTCCTGGTGGTGGTTGACGCCGCCCAGTCGGCGGGCCACGGGGACCATTCGCTTCTCGCCGACTGCGCAGATGTGGTGGCGCTCACGGGACACAAGGGCTTGCTGGGGCCGCAGGGCACCGGCGGTCTCTGGGTCAGTGAGGGGGTTGATGTTCCCGCGCTGTTGCGCGGCGGGACTGGAGGAGACTCAACCTCTCGTGAAATGCCCCAAGCTCTGCCCGATCGGCTGGAGGCCGGCACCGGGAATGCGCCGGGTGTCGCCGGTCTACTTGCAGGATGCCGGTTTCTGGCCGAATCAGGGGTCCAATCCGTTCACGCGCATGAGATGGCGCTCAAGGCGCTGTTGCTGGATGGATTGAGCACCGTGGAGGGACTTCGGATTTTGTCGCCGCCGGCGCCTGATGGGGTTCCGGTCGTCACGGTGATGTCCAAGCAGGTGGATGCGGCGGCGTTGGCGAGGCGACTGGACTCGGACCATGGTGTGCAGACGCGTTCGGGGCTGCACTGCGCACCGGAGGTGCATCGCATTCTCGGGACCTTGGACGTGGGTGCGGTGCGCTTTTCTCTGGGCTGGGCGTCCACCGAAGAGGATGTGCATGCCGCGGTGGTCGGCGTCGACGCCCTCACGAAGCCGTGCGCTGTAACGGCGGGATGAGTCTCCGGTGTGACCGCCTCTTCAAGGTCCTTGAAGCTTTCGCCGGTGCGCTTCCTCGGCGGGGTGTACGGGTGAATCCGACGGGGACGCGCCGGGGTGCCGGGTCAACTGCTTGGCAAGGGGCAGGGAACTTTTTTCCGTGGCTCGTGGTAGACAGCCCCCTGAGACCGGTTGGACCGGCTTGAGCGAATGCCCTAGGCGGGACCAGGGCAATTAGGAACACGTTGGCCCGATGTACCGCAGCGAATGCTCAATCCTTTTGCGGGGCGGGATATGGCTGTTGACACGACGAGCGAGTGAATCGCCACGTAGTTGGCTCGCGGTTATCGGAACATTGGCGCGTCGGCACCTGGGCGACGCAGGGGAGGGATGGCTGAAACAATGGCGGGAATGTTGAGGCGAGTCATGCGCCCGATGTTGGTGTTGGCCCTGCTCGGCGGGGCCGCTTTCGGCGTTTGGCGGTGGGCACCGTTGTCTCTGCCCGGCCCGAATGTGAGCCGGTTGAATGGGTCGTCCGATGTGAGGACCCAGGAGATCACACCCGAGAGGGCAGCCGAGGCCGAGGCCAGGATCAGGGCGTTTCGTACCTCGGAGGCGAGTGAGCTGCGGCTGGATGCCGATGACGTGTCGGCTCTGCTTCGGTACTCCCTCGCCGACATGCTCCCGGAGGGTGTTCTGTCGCCCCGGGTTGCTCTCGACCTATCCCAGGTCGAGATCCAAGCAGAGGTCGTGCCGGGAGCGCTCGCTTCCCTCTTTGCCACCCACCCCGTCCTGGCAGGCGCATCGGTTCTGTTCCCCGACACGGTGGCGATGCTTGTCCGCGGATCCCTGGCTTCCCTCGGTGCGCGCGGGTCGATGTTCGTGGTCGAGGCCATTGAAGTGGAGGGACTGCCGATTCCGGAGGCGCTGTACGCAGACATCCTGGTTGCGCTGGGGCGGGAGCGGGCGCCGGAGGTCCCGCCGGGCGCCGTGGTCCTGCCCGCCGTGGACGGGATCGGGGGCGCCCATGTGGCCGATGGCAACCTGGTCTTGTTGCGGCCCTGACCGGTTCATCATCCAACGAAAGCGAGGTGGAGCTGAATGGCCAGGATTCTCATCGTTGACGACGACGAATCGGTGGGCGTTGCTCTGCGACAGGTCTTCGAGTACGAGGGTCACAGGGTGCATCTGTCCCCCGATGGTCCAAGTGCCCTGATCGACTACCCGAACATCGGACCGGACGTGACGTTCTTGGACGTGAAGATGCCCCGGATGGACGGCATTGAGGTCTTGGCGCATCTCCGCAAGGAGGATCCCGGTGCCGTCGTGATCATGATCTCGGGACACGGGACGATCGGCACGGCTGTGGATGCGACCCGCAAGGGTGCATTCGATTTTCTGGAAAAGCCGCTTGATACCGACCGCCTGCTCGTAACGCTACGCAATGCAATGGCCGTGAGGGGGCTCTTCGGGGGCCCGGATCACTTGGCTCCGGACATCCGGGTGCGCCACGGCATTGTGGGCGGATCTCCGGCCATCAGGGGGGTGTTGGACACCATAGAGAAGGTGGGGGCGACGGATGTTCCTGTCCTGATCATCGGTGAAAACGGGACCGGAAAGGAGCTGGTTGCGCGTGCGCTGCACCGGCGTTCGAACCGTGTCTTGCAGCCGTTCGTTGAGGTCAACTGCGCGGCCATTCCCGGCGAACTCATCGAGTCTGAGCTTTTCGGTCACACCAAGGGTTCGTTCTCAGGGGCGATCGCCGACCGGACGGGGAAGTTCGAGCAGGCCCACACCGGGACCCTCTTTATGGACGAAGTGGCGGACATGTCGCTCGCGGCCCAGGCGAAGGTGCTGCGGGCGTTGCAAGGAGAGGATATCACCCCGGTAGGCGGTGCAAGTCCGGTCTCGGTCGACATCCGAATCGTCACGGCGACAAACAAGAAGCTGCAGGACGAGATTGCGGAGGGCCGCTTCCGCGAAGACCTGCTTCACCGACTCAACATGGTGACGATCCGAGTTCCGGCGTTGCGGGAGCGGCGGGAGGACATCGCAATGCTCGTTGCCCACTTCGCAGAGTTGGCGCCCGCAACCTACGGCGTCCCGTACAAGCCATTTGGCGAGGGTGCCTTGGATGCGCTGCGCGTGCTCGATTGGCCGGGCAACGTGCGGGAACTGAGGAACGCGGTGGGACGGCTTATGATCCTCTCCCGCGACGACGTCGTGAGGCGCCGGGACGTGGATCAATTGGTGGCTCTGCGTTCAGGCGACGAGCGCGGCCTCGTGAGAACCACCGGGTATGCGAGTCTGCGCGACTTCAAGGATGCGGCTGAGAAGATCTTCATCGAGCGGGCGCTGCACGAGCACTCATGGAATGTGTCCGAGGCTGCTCGGCGCATGGATATGCCTAGGTCAAACCTTTACAAGAAGATGGAGAGACACAACCTGCAGCGGGAGTAATGGCTGGGCGCCGGGGATTCCCGCGTGGGCAAGGACGATCGTGGGGGGAGGGACGATGACGGGAGCTGAGGACAGCCTACAACAGTACCTGCGGGAGATCGGCAGGTATCCGCTTGTGGACCGTGAGGAGGAAGCGCGGTTGGCCAAACGGATTCGCGACGGTGAAGAGCAGGCGTTGCAAACACTGGTGTGCTCAAACCTGCGATTCGTGGTGTCGGTCTCGAAGAAGTACCAGAACCAGGGCCTTCCGCTTGCGGATCTCATCAGTGAAGGCAACGTCGGATTGGTTCGCGCCGCCCGCAGGTTTGATGAGACGAGGGGCACCAAATTCATCACCTATGCTGTGTGGTGGATTCGTCAAGCCATTCTGCAGGCTCTGGCGGAACATGGACGGGTCGTGCGCATTCCTCTCAACAAGGCGGGAAGCGTGCGGCGCATCGCCCGGCAATCGATGGCGCTGCGCCAGGAGCTCGGTCGAGAGCCGACGGTGAGCGAAGTCGCCGATGCTGTTGGGATGCGCCGAGGCGATGTGGAGCAGGGCCTTGCGATTGCGTGGGCGCATCTCTCACTGGACGCCCCCAGCGGCTCAGATGAGGATACGCACCTGAAGGATTTTCTTCCCGACAAGGTATCGCCGAAACCGGACGATGAGGCCTATGCAAGAGCGTTGAGCGACTCCTTCAACGCAGCCCTGGCGACCCTCCATGAGCGTGAGGCAACCACGATTCGGCTCTACTTCGGCCTTGGCGGGCGACAACCCATGTCACTGGCTGCCATCGGCAGGGAGTTGGGGGTCACGAGGGAGCGGGCGCGTCAGATCAAGGGCAAGGCCATGGCCCGTCTTCGCCACGCGTCAAGAATCCGGACTCTGGAGTCCTTCCGGGAGTAGGTCACCCATACCCACTCTCGGTTCTCGGTACCCGGTCCCCGGCTGCCGACCATCGGGATATTGGCCTCGCGGGGGCGTGAGGCGGCCGTTGTCGCGAACGCCCTTGCGGTTCTCCAGAATGCGGTGCAGGTGTCCTTGATGCTTCGGTGTCCGGCGAGGAGGCCCGCCCCGCGCGCCCTCAGGCAAAACGCGGCCGGAAACCCCCCAGGCAAGGCATCGTGGCTGCTCGTGTGCGCCTTCGGATCCCCACGTCAAGGAACTGGCAGGCGCCCAGTTTACGGTCGGCGGAAAGGGTGGGGGTCACATGTCGGTGATGGCCGGCCGATCCCTAGTGGTTGCACAACGCCGCCTCCGAGTCGCTGGAGTCGGACATGTTCGGGGGTGGGTTTGGTTACCGCTACCCCTAGCGTTGTGCCTCGCTGGTCCTTGACGCGATGGGTACCCGACTGTAGCGTTCAGTGCTGTGGATTTTTTGCCGCCGGCATCCGTGTCCCCGACCAGTTGCCTGACTGATTGAATGGAGGGATGGCATTGATCCCGCGATCTGTTTCATGTTGAGTGGACCATGGCGAGGCACAATGCCCGACAAGTTTTCGTGGACGTGGAAGACGTGACGACAACGATCACGCCGAAGATGGACGAGATCGTCAGGGTCTGGTGGGTCGTCGACGCTACGGGACAGCCGCTGGGACGGCTGGCCACCGAGGTGGCGCGAATTCTTCGGGGCAAGCATAAGCCGATATTCACTCCCCATCTGGACACCGGCGATCACGTGATCGTAATCAACTCGTCCAAAGTGGTGTTGACGGGTCGCAAGGCTGAGCAGAAGACCTACTTTCGGCACTCGGGGTTCGTGGGCGGGGAAAAGCACATCCCGTTCAAGACCATGCTGGAGCGGTTCCCTGACCGGGTAATCGAGACCGCGGTTCGCGGAATGTTGCCGAAGACGAAGCTGGGGCGGAGCTTGCGGCGCAAGTTGCGCGTGTACGCGGGCCCGACCCATCCGCACCAGGGCCAGCACCCCAAGGTGTTGGTCCTTTGATCAATACGGAATGACAAGCATGGCCGAGTTGCATCCGATTCAGACCGTAGGCCGAAGAAAAACGAGCGTCGCGCGCATCCTGTTGCGCCCCGGCCAAGGCCGTTGGTCCATTAACGGCAGGGGGTTGGCGGACTACTTTCCACGTTCGGCGCACCGCGTGCGCGTCGAGGATCCGCTACGCGTATTGGGTGTCGAGAGTGACTTTGACATTCAGGTGCGGGTCGGCGGAGGCGGACTCACGGGGCAGGCTGACGCGATCCGGTTGGGTCTGGCAAGAGCCCTCGTCGTCCAAGAGGAGGAATCGCGCGGGCCGATGCGGAAGCGGGGCCTGTTGACCCGGGACGCCCGCAAGGTGGAGCGGAAGAAGCCAGGGCGCCCCAAGGCGCGGAAACGTTTTCAGTTCAGCAAGCGATAGGGCATCAGTCAAGGGCAATGAACGAACTGGTCAATGATGTGGGACTGACGGATCTGTTGGACGCCGGCGTTCACTTTGGGCATCAGACGAGGCGCTGGAATCCCAAGATGCGCCCCTATATCTTTGGCGAGCGCAACGGCATTCACATCATCGACCTCCGCAAGACTTTGGACCGCCTCAACGTGGCGTGTGAGGCGGTTCGGCGCATCGTACTCAAGGGCGAGAATGTCCTGTTTCTCTCCACAAAGCCCCAACTGAGGCAGATCGTCGAGGAAGAGGCGGCGCGGTGTGGTGCGCTCTATGTGACGGAGCGTTGGCTCGGTGGGATGCTGACCAATTTCCAGACCATCCGCCGCCAGATCCGAAGGATGAAGGAGCTGGAGCGCGGCCATGAGGAAAACGCTTACGAGTTCTACACCAAGAAGGAGCGACTCCTGCTGGAGCGCGAGCGTGCGAAGCTGGAGAAGTACTTCATCGGCGTGAGCGACATGTCACGGTTGCCCGGCGCGTTGTTCGTTGTCGATGCCAGGTGTGAGATCATCGGGGTGAGAGAGGCGCATAGGCTTGGAATCCCGGTGGTCGCGATTGCCGACACGAACGTGGATCCGGAGCTCATCGACTACCCCATTCCCGGAAACGACGATGCAATTCGCTCGGTGAGCCTGATCGCGGGCGCGATCGCCGACACCGTCAGCTTGGCCCGGCGTGACGTCCCCGATGAACAGCGCAGACGCCATGTCGAGATGGAGGCCACCACCTACTCCACCGAGACGGGTGAGAAGTCGGCGGATGGCAGGGAGCTCAGGAGGCGCCCCTCGAAGAAGAAGCGGCGCCCGAAGCCGGAGGCGATTGCGCAGGTGCTCAAGTCGGGGGACGGGGAAGCGATTCCGAGGCGTAGACGGGCGACTGCTGACCAAGGGAAGCCGGCGACCGACTGATCACTTCGGGGCGGGGTTGACGGCAAACGGACGAGCATTCGTGGCGCTTGGCGCACCCCGGACCGCCGCTGTCCCCCAGGCACCGTGGTCGCTCGGTCCCCGATGCGCGTGTGTGTTTCCGCTCCGAGGCCGTCAAGTGAGCCCGTCGGGTGAGCCTCACGCGCGTGGGCTCCAAAGAGGTGATGTGAATTCATGAGGAACAGACGGGCGACAGGCTCGGCCAACCGCGAGACGAAACCACGATGAAGATCAGTGCGACGATGGTCAAGACGCTCCGTGATCGCACGGGCGCGGGGATGATGGATTGCAAGAGGGTGTTGCAGGAGACGCAGGGCGACGAGGAGGCCGCCGTCGATTTGCTGCGAGCCAAGGGAGTGGCAAAGGCTGCGAAGAGGGCAGACCGAGTTGCCAAAGAGGGTGTGGTGGCCAGCTATATCCACCATGGAAGCAAGATCGGCGTATTGGTCGAGATCAACTGCGAGACGGATTTTGTCGCCAAGACGGAGGAATTCCGCTCCCTGGCACATCATGTTGCGATGCATGTGGCGGCGTCCGACCCCATTGCGATCAGCATAGACGATGTCGATCCTGGATTGGTGGAGCGCGAACGCCGGGTCTTTGCCGAACAGGTGGCGCTCGAGGGAAAACCCGACCACATTCGCGATCGGATTGTCGACGGCAAAATGACCAAGTACTTCAAGCAGCATGTGCTGCTGGAGCAATCCTACATCAAGGACCCCGAGCGGTCGGTGGGGCAGCTGGTCACGGAGACCGCCGCCAGAACCGGTGAGAAGATCAGGGTGGCCCGCTTTGCCCGGTACAGTGTCGGCGCCTGACATTGTTGACCTGTGCCGGCTGCTGAGGTGACGGAGGCAAGGAGTTCCGGCTACCAGCGCGTTGTCCTCAAGTTGTCTGGGGAGGCGCTTGCCGGCGACCGGGGATTCGGTATTGATCCAGAGGCGGTCGATTGCCTGACCGATGAAATCAGTGCCATCTCTCGTCTCGAGGTCTCGCTGGGACTGGTAATCGGGGGCGGGAATGTGTTGCGGGGCGGCATCGCCAGCAAGAAGGGAATGGACCGGGTTTCGGCAGACTACATGGGGATGTTGGCGACCATCATGAATGCCCTTGCGGTTCAGGACCTATTGGAGAAAAGGAAGGTCGACACGCGGGTCATGACTGCAATTCGCATGCCGCAACTCGCGGAGCCCTACATTCGTCGACGAGCGATCCGCCACCTGGAAAAGGGCCGGGTGGTCATCTTCGCGGGTGGAACGGGCAATCCCTATTTTTCAACGGATACGGCGGCAGTGCTACGGGCCATGGAGATCGGAGCCGAGGTGGTGATCAAGGCGACCAAGGTCAGGGGGGTCTTCACGGCCGATCCGGCCTGTGACCCCCGGGCCGAGTTCATTCCCGACATTTCGTTTCACGAAGTTGTCGCTCGTGACCTGCGTGTCATGGATGCGGCCGCTGTCTCGCTTTGTCGCGAGAACGACTTGCCGATCATTGTCCTGAACCTGGAAGAGCAGGGCGCTGTGCGCCGGGCCATCAGGGGAGGGCGCGTGGGCACATTGGTCTCCTGAAATGGTTATTTTCGCGATCTTCTGGACGTTCCAGGCGAGGAAATGGAGTTGACCCGTGACTGTGATCAACGATGCCGAAATTCGAATGGTCGACGCCTTGGAGGCCGTAGGCCGTGAATTTGCCACCGTGCGCACCGGGAAGGCGGCTCCGTCGATCCTAGACAACGTGCGCGTGGAGGCCTATGGAAGCCAGATGCCCCTGAATCAGGTGGCGACGGTAACCGCTTCGGATCCAACGTTGCTGGTGATCCAGCCCTTCGATGTCACGTTAATCGGGTGCATTGAGAAGGCGGTGCTTGCGGCTGACCTCGGTCTGAACCCGTCCAACGACGGAACCCTTGTGCGCGTGCCGATTCCGCCGCTCAGTGAGGAGCGGCGCCTGCAATACGTTCGCGTGCTTCAGAAGATGGCGGAGGAGGGGAGGGTGTCCCTGCGTCACGCGCGTCAGGCCGCGAACGACCGGGTCAAGGCCTCGTTGCGGGCCCACGAGGTCGGGGAGGACGATGCCCATCGCACCATGGCGGACGTGCAGAAACTGACTGATCGCTTTGTCGCCAAGATCGACGCTCTGCTCGCGGCGAAGGAAAGGGAGGTGATGGCGATCTGAGCGGCCTTCACCGGAATACTGGCCTGCTTGATGTCATCTGATCGACTGGAACGGATCCAAGTCTCGGGCCATGTGCCACGCCATGTGGCGATCATCATGGACGGGAACGGCCGCTGGGCCCAGCGTCGGGGCTTGCCCAGACGTGCGGGGCACTGGGAGGGCATGAAGGCGGTCCGCGAGGCGGTTGAGGGAGCGTGCGTCGCCGGGATTGATGTGCTCACACTGTTCGCTTTTTCCACCGAGAACTGGAATCGGCCGCGTGATGAAGTTGACGCGTTGATGGAGGTACTCCGGTCCTATGCGGATAGCGAGCGCGAGGCCCTGGCGAGGGAGGGCGTGAGGGTCCGGGTCCTGGGACAAATCGAACGCCTGGACGAATCTTCACGGGCTGCGGTGGAGCGGACGGAGTACGCGACGCGCGAGGGCCGCAATCTGTTGCTCAATTTGATGATCTCCTATGGCGGCAGGGAGGAGATTGTGCGCGCGGCCCGCATCCTGGCCAGAGAGGTCGAGCTGGGCCGCATCGACTCGGCCTCCATTGACGCGCGGTCGGTGGAGGGGGTGTTGTTCACGCGCGGGCTTCCCGACCCGGATCTGGTGATTCGAACATCGGGCGAATGCAGGATCAGCAATTTCCTTTTGTGGCAGGTGGCCTACAGCGAACTGCATGTGTCTCCCGTCTATTGGCCGGATTTTACGCGCGATGACCTGTTTGACGCCGTCTTGGACTTCCAGGGTCGCGAGCGTCGCTTTGGCCGCGCCGCTCCCGTGACCTGACGTGGTGACGGACGAGACGGAGGCCACGTCCCCAGAGCTGCGGGCCCGACTCCTTGTCGCTGCCTTTGGCATCCCCTTGGGGGCGGCGGCCGCGTATCTGGGCGGATGGTATCTGGGCGTGCTGATCGCCGTGATCGCGGCTCTCTCAGCGCGAGAATTCTACGCAATGGTCCGGCTCCGGCGCGGATTCCCGTTGCGCGCGCTGGGTATGATTGCCGCCTTGGCGCTAGTGCTTCTGGCGGTGGACTCTGTCTCCTTCACCGTTTGGGGTGCGCGCGCCTTCCTTCTGCTACTCGCCCTGACGCTGGCATCCTTCGGCACCACCGTTTTTTCCGGTCCGGCCCTTCAGACACCCATGTTGTCGAATTGCGCGACCGTTGTCGGAGCTCTGTATACGGGAGGCACCCTCTCCTTTGCGGTGTTGCTCCGCAATTTGCCCGAGCACCTGGGCCTGTCTGAAGCGGGACCGTGGGGAAGTGCCCTGCTGACGTTCTTCCCGCTCTCGGTCACCTGGGCGGCGGATTCGGCAGCGTACTTCGTGGGCAAGAGAGTTGGCAAGCGTCGCCTGGCCCCCCGGGTCAGTCCCGGCAAGACCCTGGCAGGGTGTGTGGCCGCCGTGGGGGCGGCGATCGGGATCGGTACGTTGCACGGCTGGGTGTTATCGGTGGTTTCCGGCCTCTCGCTTTCGCTGTGGATCGGGGGCGTCATCGGACTGGTGATCGGCGTGGTCGCTCAGGTGGGCGATCTGGCTGAATCCGTGATCAAGCGCGAGGCGGGTGTCAAGGACTCCGGCTCCCTGTTTCCGGGACATGGGGGTGCGTTGGATCGGTTTGACGCCCTTTTCTTCACACTGCCCGTCACATACGGCCTCTTCTTCGCCGTGTTGTCGCGCACATGAGGAACATCGTTGTCCTCGGGGCGACAGGTTCTATCGGGCGATCCACACTCAGAGTGGTTCGGCGTCATGACGATGAGTTCAGGGTCGTTGCCATGTCAGCCCATAGCTCCGTTCGGACCCTCCAGCAACTGGGGCGCGAATTTGGTGTTGACAACCTTGCGATCACGGATCCGCCGGCTCTTGAGGCCCATCAGGACGAGGCCCTGCGGGGCTGGAGCGCGGGCCCGGAGAGTCTGGTTTCGCTTGCACGTCTGCCCGTAGCCGACATTGTTGTGAACGCAGTGTCGGGAGCCGCGGGGCTGTCCGCCACCATCGCGGCCCTGGAGGCCGGCAAGCGTTGCGCCCTTGCCAACAAGGAATCCTTGGTCGCGGCGGGCGCCTTGGTGATGGAGGCAGCCCGGCGGGGCGGCGGCGAGTTGGTGCCGGTCGACTCTGAGCACTCGGCAATCATGCAATGCATTGGCCACGCCGATAAGGGTGAGGTTCACCGGGTTGTCCTGACCGCAAGCGGGGGGCCATTTCGAGAGATGGGCGCTGCCTCGCTCAAGTCTGTGAACGCGCGGATGGCGCTCCGGCACCCCACATGGGAGATGGGCCGCAAGATCAGCATTGACTCCGCGACCATGGCGAACAAGGCGTTGGAGGTCATTGAGGCGCACCACCTCTACGGTGTGGCCTATGACCGGATCGATGTGGTGGTGCATCCGAAGTCGATCGTGCACTCGTTCGTCGAGTTTGTGGATGGCTCCGTGCTGGCTCAGATGGGCGAGCCGACCATGGAACTTCCCATCCTTCACGCCCTGACGTGGCCTCGCAGACGCCCAGACAGCCTTCTTCGTGGCTTCGACCCGATCCGGTGTCCCCCCCTGACGTTTGAACCCGTGGACGAGGATCGCTTTCCGTTGTTTCGCTTAGGTGTGGATGCCGGGCGAGCGGGCGGGGCGGCGCCGGCGGTCTACAACGCCGCCAACGAGGTGGTTGTGCGGTCGTTTCTTGAAGGAAGGGTTACCTTCCCCGACATGGGCGTGGTGGTTGCGGCCGTTCAGCGTGCGCTCAGCGGCCTCCCCGCGGGCAACATTGATGAGGTCCTGGAGGCGGATCGCTTGGCCAGGATACGAGCCGAGATTGAGGTGGAAAGGACGGGCGCATGACCATACTCGCGACCCTGGTGTTATTGGGCGTGCTGATTTTTGTGCATGAGTTGGGACACTTTTGGGCCGCGAAAGCGGTCGGGGTGGGGGTCGAGCGCTTTTCCGTGGGCCTGGGGCCTAGGATCTGGGGGTTCAATCGAGGCGAGACGGAGTATGTCATCGCGGCGATTCCCCTGGGCGGATATGTGAAGATGCAGGGGATGGAAGAGGAGGTCTTGGAGCAGATGGGCGGGGGCCCATCGGAGGAGGGCGGCAAGAAGCCGGCTCCGGGTGACTTCGACGGGAAGCCCTTGCTTGCCAGGGCCCTCGTGATATCGGCGGGCGTAATCATGAACATCATCTTCGCGTTTGTCGTCTATGCGGCAGTTGCGGCGGGCTGGGGCGAGGTTGACGTAGCCACCACCCGGGTGATGGCGGTGGACCAAGCGAGGTTGCCCCCCGGAGCCGAGGCGCTGGCGGGGGTGGAGCCGGGGGCACGGATTGTGCAGGTCGGCGCTGTTCAGACGGTGACGTGGGGCGAGGTGGGGAACGCGCTGAGAGAGGCCGATTCTGGCCCGGTGGTGCTGGTGACCGAGAGTCCCGCGGGCACCTTCGAGTTGCAGCTCTCGGATGCAGAGGAGGAACGAGTCCAAATGTTCCTTGCACTGCAGTATTGGATGGATCCTGTAGTCGGCGGGGTCAACCCGGACGGGCCGGCTGATCGGGGATCGGTACGGGTGGGGGACGTTGTGACGTCGGTCGAAGGTGTGCCCGTGGTATCGTGGTCCGATATGGTACGAGAGATCCGAGATCGTCCCGGCCAACGGGCCGCCATTGGCCTGACTCGTGACGGTGAAGATCTGGTCAGGGTGGTTGAGCTGGACGATGTAAGGGATGTGGCCACGGGCAGTCAGCGCGGCCAGATGGGAATCTATCCCGCCCAGGGCGAAACCGTGAATCGGCCGGTGGGGTTGGCCGATGCCACGAAGATAGGGTTGGACAGGACGTACATGGGGTCACGCCTGATTGTCAATTTTCTCGCAGACTTGGTAACGCTGGACGAGTCGCCCCGATCGGTGGGGTCGATCGGGACCATCTGGGTGCTGTCGGGTCAGGCGGCCGAGCGCGGCCTCCCGGATTTCCTCTCACTGATGGCGTTGCTCAGCATCAACTTGGCGATCCTCAATCTTCTCCCCATACCCATACTGGACGGGGGCCATCTCGTCTTCCTTGGGATCGAGTTGGTCCGGGGACAACCACTCTCCGTGAAGCAGCGCGTGCGGTGGAGTCGCATAGGGATCTGGGCCGTGATCTTTCTTATGGTTTGGGCCTTGGGCAATGACGCGTTGCGTCTGCTGGGGTAGGTGACAAGGCCCGGCGTCGCTCTTGGGATGCGCGGTCGCACCCGCCGATGCCCTTGCGCGACGAGGTCAATTGGCGGTGCCGCGTTGTGGAGCGGGAGATGTCCCAAAGGAGATTCAGAACAGCGAGCCCTGGCGAGGAGCCATCGCGTCACGTAGTGCCGGCAAGTGCATCATGGGAGTGGGCTCGTCGGGGCTGGCCACCTCCAGCTTCCCCTGGAACCCATTGTCACGAAGAGCGCCACCTACAACGGTGCGGGCCAGGGCAGGGGTGTTGGACTCCTGTGATAGGTGAGCCAGTACGACAACCAGGAGCTCCGGGTGCAGGAGCTCCACGGCCAACCGGGCCGCGTCCTGGTTGGACAGGTGCCCATGGCTTGATGCAATCCGTCCCTTGACGACGGCCGGGTATCCTGCGGACCAAAGCATCACCTCGTCGTGATTTGCCTCCAGCACCAGCGCGTCGCAACGTCGAAGGGCATGTCGGGCCTGAATGGTCGGGCGCCCGAGGTCCGTTGCGATCCCCAGCCGGAATCCCTTAGCGCGGTCAGAAACCGATATTGCCGCGGGGTCGGTGGCGTCGTGAACCGTGGCGAAGGGATCAATTCGCAGGTCTCCGATGGTGGCGGCTTCCCCGGGTCTGAGGACGTGGAGTTCCTCGGTCCCCGAAAGCATGCGGTCCATCGCATGGCGCGTGCCGCGGGTCGCGAAGATTGGTACCCCGTGGGCCCGCGCGAAAATCCCGGCCCCCCGTGCGTGATCGCCATGCTCGTGCGTGAGCACGATGGCCGCGATATCGGCGGCCGCGACACCAACCCGGGCCAGTCGGCGGACGATCTCGCGGCCGCTGAAGCCCGCGTCCGCCAGGATGTGGGTGTCGCCCGCTGCGACCAGCGTCGCGTTTCCCCGACTCCCGCTGCCAAGAACCGAGAACCTCACGCCTGAGGGTGCTCCACCAACCCCTCCCGCGCCGTCGCCGTGCGGGAGAACGCGCGGCGGTACAGGCGCCGGGTATTTGCGGTGAGCCGGACGCCCCGGCGCTCCATCACGCGCTGGACCGTTATGAAGAAGCGATCCATGTCAACCTCGACCGGGCCATCTACTGTGGACCACACAAATGGGGGAACGGTGCGGGGTGCCATGCCCGGGCCCAGAAGCGTTGAGCCCGCGCCGATGACGGATCCGGCGCCAAGAAGCATGCCGATTCCGGTACGGACATGATCCCCCAGCAGACACCCGGCCTTGACCTGGCCTGTGTCGACCGGCCCTTGGTCGGTGTGCATCCGCACGGGTCCGTAGCTGAGCTTGAGGTCGGAATTGGTGGTCATCGCGCCCAGGTTGACCCAGCGGCCCACCACCGAGTGGCCAAGGAATCCGTCGTGCGCCTTGTTGGTGTAGCCCAGGATCACGCTGTGCTCGATCTCACCCCGTAGCTTGCACATTGGGCCCACGCTGACGGCGTCCACCACGCCCCCAAGGACGGTTGACCCCTCCCCGATGAACACGGGGCCACATATGCGGGAGGGTCCCTGTATGCGGGCTCCCGGGGCCAGGATCACGGGTCCGCTGCGGGTATCCAACACTACGCCCGGCTCAATGGATGCACCGGTCCCGAGCGACACGGGACCATCGCCGATGCGATGCCCTTCGAGGTCTGGCGAACCGTGTGGGTAACCATCGCCGTCCGCCCGGATTTGTTCGCCGTTGAGAGCCATGAGCTCCCAAGGGGTGCCGAGGAGATGTCCCGTCACGGGGTGCCGGGGCCAGGGCGGCCAACACCCGGCCAAGAGCTCCGGGGGAAGGTCTGCGCCCGCTGGGATCCAGGCGCCCACGGGAGCGGCACCCAGCGCGAGCACCGTTGGCTCAACGAATTCTCCGCGGGCCGCCGAGGTGCAAGCGAGGCGACTTGATACCACCAAGCGGTCGTGTCTCGTGTCAACCCTGTCCCAGGCGATGCAGGGGGGCGCCCCCGGCTCATCGAACCCCGCCAGAAACGGCTCGGTCAAGTAGCCGTGGCACGAGAGCCCCCACGCCCGTTCGGCCCGGGCGCGCAAGGTCATGGTTCCGAAGAGCATTTCGCCGATGGGACGGGTCAACGAAAACGGAAACCAGTCCCGGCTCAGCGCGTCGTCAAGGAGCAGCAGGCGTGTGCTCGCTCGCTGAACCGTCCCTAACGGCAAAGCGTGAAGGGACAAGGCTCAGGTTGGTCCCCGGGGCCCATCACCCGAAGGGTCTGGGCGGTGCTGCAGAACCTTGTTCAGATGCTCCTTGAGGCGCGGCAATTCGTCGCGCGACATCACAAGCGTGACCTCCGGAGTCTGTACGACCAGGTGATTGGTGACACCGACAAGGGCGATTCTTCTCGACGACGCCAGGACGATGTTGTCACGGGAGGCAACCAGGTCGACAGCGCCTTCGGCCACGTTGCTGTCAGCGTCCCTGTCGCGAGCCCGCGCCCAGGCCTCCCAGCCTCCCATGTCGTCCCACTGAAAGGTTGTGTCCACAAGAGCGACCCGCCCGCTGCGTTCCAACACGGCCTCATCCACGCTGATCTTCCCGACGGCGCCAAAGAAGGCGTCGGCATCGCCGGCATCGAGGTGGCCCATGGCAGCGGCGATCTCGGGAGCGTGCGCCCGGACTTCGTCCAGAAAAACCCTGGCAGGCCAGACGAAAATCCCGGAATTCCAGCGGTATCCCTCCCGGACATACCTTTGAGCCAGCGCCTGTCCGGGTTTTTCGACAAAGGCGGCCACGCGATGCGCGGTCGCTTCTTCGGGCGCCTGCAGCCGGGTACCAGGTCGAATGTAGCCGTACCCTGTATCCGCACGATCCGGTGAGACGGCAAGGGTGACTAGGACCTTGTGCCGTTGCGCGACATCGACAGCGTGACGCACCGCTCTGCGAAACTCCGACGCCGGACGGATCAGATGGTCACTGTGCATCGACACCATGACGGCGCTCGGATCCACGTTCGATATTTCCCACGCAGCTCGGGTCAGCACCGGTCCTGTGCCTCGGGCGTGCGCCTCGACGAGGAAGGCATCCAATGGCAGGTCAGTGATGGACCGAATCGGCTGCACGAGATCGGCCCCTGCAAGAACACGGATTCGCTCCTGCGGGACCAGGCCGACCACCCGTTCCAGCGTATCGGCGATCAGCGGCTTGCCGCTAGCCAACGGCAGAAGCTGCTTGGGTGACCCGCTCGTGCTCAGCGGCCAGAACCGCGTGCCGGCACCACCGGCGAGGACCGTGACCCAAAGGGACGGTTGGTTACCGGAGGCGGGCATCTCCGCACGCGAACGCGTCACGCTCTTGAGTCACCGAAAAGGATTCGAATCATCTGCGCTGAGCCGGAGGGTGTTGAGCCGGGCGCGCGAACCGCACTGCCTCCCGCACCAAGGCCTCCTCGCGACAAGCCGGGCGGCCCATCCGGCTTGGCCCGGACGCGTCCGTTGACCGGCGTGTGCCCCCTAGGGTAGCTTGGGAGCCATGAAGATACGCTGTTTTGCGCTGATTGTCGCCTTGAGTACGGGCCTATTGGCCGCGTGCGACGACAATCCCTTCGCCATCCGGTGGGCGCTGGACCCCGATACGGTGCAGCTCTACGCACTGTCGCTACCAGAGTCCAATCTGGTTTCCGGGTTTGACTTCCACGCGCGGCGACCCGTCCGAATCGAGGCTCCCACCACCGGGCACGAGTGGGATGTAGCTGTGGATCGTCGAGGCGGTGAGCTGGCGTGGCTTCCCCAATCCGCCTTGGGGATCCCCTCCGAAGCGGCGCTGGCGGTGCTGGAGGTACAGTCCTTTGATGCGGCGGTCGAGGCCCCGGAAGACACCACGGCGTATGTGTCCCGGGATCCTGTGCCAATCAGGGTGGGCCGGGTGTACGCCGTTCGCACGCGTCGGCACAGGGGCACCTTCGGGACGATCTGCAATTACTACGGCAAGGTCGAGGTGCTCAAGGCCGATGTACCGGGCGGCGTAGTCTCTTTTCAGTTTGATGTCAGCAGGATTTGCAACAGTCGTGACCTGATTCCCCCAGATTAAACACCGGGGAATGCAGGGAGCGAGGTCATGATTGACATCACGACGGTTCGGCGCGATCCCGGTGGGGTTGCGAATCTGTTGGCGCGTCGGGGGATGATTGACGCGCCCACCCGCGTCGAGGCAATCAGTGAGCGTGATTTCCGGCGCCGCGAGGTGGTGGGCAAGGTGAACGACCTCAAGGCACTGCGCAACCGGGTGTCTCGTGACATCGGCGAAGCGCGGCGCCGCGGCCAAGACGCCGCGATCCCGATTGCGCGTATGCGCGACCTGAGGGACGAGATCGCCGCGTTGGACAAGGTCGTGGCGGAGTGCGATGCCTGGATCGCCGATGAACTGGCCGGCTTGCCCAACCTTCCAGATCCCCGGGTCCCGGAGGGCCCCGCGGAAGCCAACCAGGTTGTGCGGAGGTGGGGTACGGTGGCCACCCGCTCCTTTCGCCCCCGACCCCACTGGGAGATCGGTGAGGCTCTGGGGATACTTGACCTCTCCTCCGCTGTCCGCGTCTCCGGGTCCGGCTTCATCATCCTTAAGGGTCGGGGTGCGCAGCTGCAGCGCCGCCTGATCGACTGGATGATCGGACTTCACACGTCATCGCACGGCTATGAGGAGATGCGTGTTCCGTACCTGGTCAGGGCCGAGAGCATGACGGGGACCGGCCAACTTCCCAAGTTCGCCGAAGACTCCTATGTGACGCGCCGTGACGGCCTGTGGCTCATCCCGACGGCGGAGGTCCCCCTGACCAACGTACATCGGGAGACCATCCTGGCAGGTGGCGCCCTGCCCAAGAAGTATGTGGCCTATTCGCCGTGTTTCCGCAGGGAGGCGGGAGCGGCGGGCAAGGACACGCGGGGCATGTTGCGGGTGCATCAATTTGACAAGGTGGAGCTCGTTCGCATTGAGAAGCCCCAGGACGGCGACGCCGGGTTGGAGACAATGACGGGCCAGGCAGCGAAGGTGCTGGAAATGCTGGGTTTGCCCTATCGGGTTGTGCTTCTTGCGGCGGGCGATTTGGGGTTTTCTGCCCGTCTCACCTACGATCTGGAGGTTTGGGCTCCAGGAGTCGAGCGCTGGTTGGAGGTATCGAGCTGCTCCACCTTCGGGGACTACCAGGCACGGCGGGCACACATCCGGTATCGGGAGAAACAGGGGACCAAGGCCGGATTCGTTCACACGCTCAACGGCTCTGCGCTTGCCCTTCCCCGGTTGATGGTTGCCCTTCTGGAGACCTACCAGCGAAAGGACGGGTCGGTCCAGCTTCCAGAGGTGGCGGCATCGGCTGCCGGCTTCTCCGAAATTGTACCCCAGACCTGAGGCGAGCGCGTCCTCATCGCGAATTCTGTTCGTGTCCATCGGGGGCTTCATGGGATGGAGAAAGAGGGGAACGCAGATTCGGGCCACCCGAAGAGTGGCGTCCCAGACTTGGCCCATCGCCCTGACGGCGCTTTTCGGCGCCCTGCTCGTTTGGTTCTTGGTCTACACTGCGGAGATCATGCGGTCGCGACAGGCCGATGCGGAGACCTTCACGCGCATCTACGCCCAGGTCCAAATCGGGTTGACAGGACAGGACGCCGGAGCGGAGTTGGCCGCGCTCACGAACCTGCAGCGGGAGCTGGTCGCCCTGCGCGTCCCGTTTGTGGTCACATCTGAGCCGGGCGGCGTCTACAATACGTCGGCCAATCTGCCGTTTTCGGTCTCGGACCCCCTGACCGAGGGGGACATTGAGCGCATACTCCGTTATGCCGACGAACTCGACGCCCGCAACGCACCCGTCGGGGACTCCACCAGCCAGTTGGTGCATTACGGGGTGACCCCGGAGACTGCCCGGTTGCAGTGGATGCCCTTCCTTTGGGCGTCCGGCCTGCTTCTGACCGTCCTGCTCGCGGCGACGGGATTTCGCTATCAGCGCCGCACCGTGGCCGAGCAGGCGTGGACCTCGATGGCGCGCGAACTTGCCCATCAGCTGGGCACCCCCATTAGTTCGCTCAAGGGCTGGGTTGAGGTCTTGGGCCTCCCGCCGGGCGATCGTCCGGGCGGCATGCGCCGCACCGAGATCGCTGCGGCCATCGAAGAGGACTTGGTCCGGTTGGAGCGTGTCAGCCGGCGCTTTGAGTTGATCGGCAGGGATCCACAATTGACGACCGTTTCGCTTGCGTCGGTGATTGCAGCCCTGCGGGCCTATCTCGAGGCGCGACTTCCCAAACTGGGGCCGGGTGTGGCGCTTCACGTTGATGTACCCGATGGCCTTCCGGATGTTCTGGGGCATGGGGTGCTCCTGACATGGGCCTTGGAAAACGTTGTCAAGAACGCGCTTGACGCGATGGCGGGCACCGGAGGATCCATCATCATCACAGCGCGGCCTACCGACGGCCGATGGGTTACGATCAGGATTCGCGACACGGGTCCGGGGGTGCCGCCGGAAATCCGGGATCGGGTCTTCGACCCCGGCGTCACCACCAAGTCCGGGGGGTGGGGGGTGGGCCTGACGCTGACCCGAAGGATCATCAAGGGTGTACATCGGGGGCGAATCGAATTGTTGGACCGGGAGGGAGCCCGGGGGGTTACCTTCCAGGCTCGACTTCCCGTGGCCGCGAGCGAGCGCGCCGCGCCTTGAGCGGCGCTTCTGTCGGCAGCGACATCCGGTCCACTTTGGCATCAGGCTCCTCTCCCGTGCGCTCACCTCATTCGCGCCACTGTTCCCACGACGAGCTGGTTCGCACGCTAAATCCCGAACAGCGCGAAGCCGTCGATCACGTCACGGGCCCCATCTTGGTTTTGGCCGGCGCCGGCTCGGGCAAGACGAGGGTTCTGACCACGCGTATTTCCCACCTGGTCTTGGAACACGGCGTTACACCCGAACGAATTCTGGCCGTCACATTCACGAACAAAGCAGCCAAGGAAATGCGAAGCCGGGTTCAGGATGTCTTGGGAGATGGGGGGCGGGGTGTTTGGCTGGGCACCTTTCATTCTTTCGGGGTCCGACTTCTGAGGCGATATGGCGCCGGGTTGGGATGGAGCCGGCGTTTTGCGATCCGGGATGCCGAACAGAGTTTGCGGGAAGTGAAGAAGGCGCAGCTTGCCGCCGATGTGGACCCTGCACGCTGGCGCCCCAAGGCTGTTCGGGGATCTATCTCGGATGCGAAGAACAAGCTGGTCGGCGCCGAGGAATTCTCCGCGAGGAACCTCGAGGGCGCCGACCCATTGCTCCGCCAGGTCGCACGTGTCTACCCGGTATATCAGTGGGCCCTGCGAGAACAGGATGCGATGGACTTCGACGACCTGCTGTTCCAGCCGGTCCGGCTCCTGGAAGACAACGACGATCTGCTGAAGCGTGTTCGAGACCGATACGATTTCATTCTCGTGGACGAGTACCAAGACACCAATCGGGCACAGTTTCGTCTTCTGGAGCTCTTGGCCGGGGGCCACCGCAACCTCATGGTCGTGGGCGACGATGATCAGAGCATCTACGGTTGGCGGGGCGCCGACATCCGCAACATCCTGGGTTTTGAAGAGAGCTTCCCGGGGGCTCGTGTCGTGCGCTTGGAACAAAACTATCGGTCGACGCAAGCCATCCTGGATGCGGCCAATCGCGTGATCCGGGAAAACCAGGACCGCAAGACCAAGTCACTGCGGACGCAGCGGTCTGGGGGCGCTCCGCTCACCTGTCTGCGGGCGGCCGATGAGGCCGACGAGGCCGGGTGGGTTGTCGGGGAAATCGGGCGCCTCTTGGCAGCTCGACCACAGTGGACTTGGAGTGATGCCGCGGTTCTGTACCGGACAAACGCACAGGCCAGGGCACTGGAAGACGGGTTTCGCCGGGCCATGGTGCCCTATCAGATCGTTGGCGGCGTCCGGTTCTACGAGCGGCGCGAGATCCAGGACATTTTGGCTTATCTGCGGCTCATAGCAAACCCGAGAGACATGGAGGCCTTTGACCGCATCGTCAACTACCCTCGCCGTGGCATAGGGGCCAAGACTCTCGCCCGTCTGAGAGGAACTGCCATCTCAGAGAACGTCAGTCCCCTCGCCGCCGCGGCGAGGTGCGGCGGGGTTGCCGGCATCCGGGCTGCCGCGCGCCGAGGACTGCGGGATTTTGCCGATCTCGTCGCGCGCTACAGCCGTCGGGCCAGGCGCTTGATGGTTGGCGAATTGCTGGAGGAGTTAATTGAAGAACTGGGCCTGATTCCACTGTTGCAGGGCAGCGAAGGAGGAGCGGAGCGCGCCGAGAACATTCAAGAGCTTGTCGCGGCCGCCCACACCTTTGATCCGGCAGAGGCGCTTCAGATGGAGGACGGTGGCCGTGAAGGCCTGACCGATCTGGATCTGTTTCTGCAGCACACGGCGCTGGTCACGGATCTGGATGGCCACGATTCTGCAAGCGACGCCGTGACCCTGATGACCGTACACAACGCCAAGGGCCTTGAGTTCGACATCGTGTTTGTCAGCGGGATGGAGGAGGGACTCTTTCCCCTGTCGCAGGCCCGCGATCAACCCCGTGCGCTTGAGGAGGAACGACGCTTGTTCTATGTCGCGGTGACGCGGGCGCGCGAGCATCTGTATGTGACCCACGCCGATACCAGGTGGCGCAGCGGCGGCGTGTTTTACGGGTCGCGCTCGTCATTCATGGATGTCCTCGAGGGGCGGGTCCTGGACAAGCGTACGAATCGAGCGCGCTTCCGACCGGGGCAGCGGGCTGTTCGGTGGAACCAGCGGAATCATCGGGGGTGGTAATCCGTCTGGTCGAGCTGCGGTGACGGTCGTCGTTCGCATCGGGCTGGCAACAAAAAGAGGGACTGGTAACGCCGGATCGAACGTGGTATCGATCTCGACATGGCGATACAACGCGACAGCGGATTCGCGGGCGTGTCGCTGGCCGAAGGGCCGGAGGAGTCATGCGCTGTGCCTGGCTTCGGGACAGAAGCCGAGTACCGGCGGTCGCAGTATGACCGGGAGCAAGCGTGTGCAGGGGCGGCCCATGCGAGGGCGGGAAAGGCAGAGGCGCATGTTGATGCACTGCGGCAGGTGTCGGTGAGGAAGAGAAGCGATGCTAGCGCCTTGACAACACCCTCGCCGAATCGGACAGACCGTTGCGCAGGGCGCTGGTCCGGTCGCACAGCGGGAAGGCGACAATGGGAGAGCTACAACCCCGAGGAGCGTGCGCGGCAGAAAGGTTGAAAACGCACGGTGAACCTGTGGCGTCGGGTGACCGCCTGGCACATGTGGCCGCGCAGCGGATTTGGCGTGCCAAATGGTCACAACACTGCGATGGAATGGCGTTTTGGTTGCCGGAGGGACCGAATTCCAGGGTCCCGGGGCTTGCGGGCCCCGAATCCCGGTGGCCCGACTGCCGAGAATTCGTGGTTGTGCGCAATGTCTCTATCTGCCGCGCACGCTCCTAGCTGGATCGCCAGGTGCCCGAGTTCTACAAGACACACGCCAAGCCGCTACGCTCGCTCTGAAAGCACCGCGAGGGACCGAGCGTCTTGCGCGACCGACCCCGCGTGCTGCTGGACAACAACCTCGCCGAGCGAATGCTGCGCGGCTCCGCAATTGGGCGGCGCCTGGTTCACCGCACTCATGTACTTGGTGATCGGCACCCTGAAGATGACCGATATCCATGTGGGGTGGTGGCTCCACAAATGGCTGGCGGCGGGCGCGCATGGCGGCGGTCCGCCCGACGACCTCTCTCCTCGGTTGCCGTTGTTGATGGGCGCCGGACCAAGAAAGAGCTGGCGGCGCCGCCATCAGCGGCGACCGCATCGAGTGCCGCTACCACGGGCGCGACTTCACCGAGGCGGAGATGGCGTTGTTGCGTCGGCTGGTCGCCTGGTCGCCCGCGCTCAGCCGACGCGCGGTGTCGAGGGGGTTCTGCCGGCGCATTGACGGGCGCAAGCCCGACGGCGGGCTCAAGGATTTCTTGGCGCGCGTGACCGTGCTTGCCATGCACAGGGATGGCATCATCGTCCTGTCGCCCCAGCAGAGGAAGTGGTTCGGACCAGAAACCGGGCCACCTCTCGTACCATCGCCCGCGACTCTTGACGAGATCCGCCCGCGGCACATCTGCCTCGTCGTTGGCGGGACGTGGCAGGGAAGGCCGTGGAACGAATTCGTCGCCCGTCACCACTACTTGGGCAACACGACGCTGGTCCGTGCAGAGATGCGCTACATGGTCCACGACCGCAACGGCCTTGCGCTGGCCATGCTGGGCTACAGTACCGCCGCATGGACGCTCGAGGCCCGCGACCGCTACATGGGGTGGAGCCCGGAGATGCGCAGGAAGAATCTACTGCTGGTCATCGACAATCCCGGATTCCTGATCCTTCCCTGGGTCCGCATCCCGAACTTGGGAAGCCACATCCTCGCCCTTGTGCGCCGCCGTCTGCCAGGCGACTGGAGACGGGCGCTACAACACCACTACGGTCCCGGTCGAGACGTTTGTCGAAACCTCTCGCTTTCGTTGGCGGCGTCTGCCGGGCCTCCGGTTGGGTCCATGTCGGAAAGACAAGGGTGGCGGGCGCGACGATACCGCCAACGGGTACGCCAAGCCCGTCAAGGATATCTGGCTCTGCCCGTTCACCAAGCACTGGAAACGCATTCTCAACGGCGGAGCGTCAGCCCATCACGCGATTCGAAGGACAACGTTCGCCACGAATCGGCCGAACGAGTACCACGCGGGTGGGCAGAGCCCGGTTCAGCCGTGAAGCTCTGGGCTGAATTGGGCCCGGTGGACTTCAACAGGACCGTCCGCGATACCGGAGCTTCAAGTGGTTCCGCCACAAGGTCTTTGGATCCGGGACCATTGTGGAGCTCTCCGGTCTTGGAATCGACCAGCGTGTCGTGGTCGACGTCGATCAGGCCGGGCGCAACACGCTGGTGGCTCTCCGGGCGCCGCTGGAGCGCGACTACGACTCCTAGGGACTTGGGGGGCGTGGCTTCCCGCTGGCCCGATGCCGCAACCCTGGTCCGGTGTCGGGGCGCGTGCCTTCCGCATGGGCACCGGGGGTGACACAGCGGGTTGTTGGGGAGAGCGTCCGCTCCCTTGAGATCGCATGATGGACCCGGCGTAAAGGGGCCTCCTCATGCCACCCGGCCGTCGGTGGGAGCCGGGCTCAAGCGGGGGACGAGTCCTTTGATCCGGTGGCGGGCTGGGACTCTCTAGGCCCATCCACACTGGCGCTTTGGCTGTCGTCGTGCGCCTCTTCCCGTTGTAGTTCCGTGTCGTATTGAGCCTGATCCGGCGAACCCTTGGGTGCTGCGTGACGCCGGAGCAGCAGCGAGGCGCCAGCCCTCAGCATCCTGACCCTTGCCGCCGTGTCCAGAACAGTGCCCTCCATTTCGCTCTGGGCCACATCCAGCAGCGCAGACAGGTCCGCCAGCCGCCGGCGCCCCTCGCTTGTGAATTGCTCAAGGTCGTTGCCCAAGCCTTCCACCGTGGGTGCCAAGCGCTCGACTTGGTCGCGTGCCACCCGGGTAACGCGCTCCAGGTTGCGGACCGCTCCTCTGGCGTGCTCCAGCAGGGGTTGGTACTGATCGCTCGCACCGGCCAGCAAGCCGCCCCACGCGCGCGTCACGCGACGTAACTCGATCCAGATGTACAACAACACCACGCACATCGCCGTAAAGGCGACGGCGAGCAACACCAGCATCCAGTCGGCGACAGGTCCCAGAGTATCGAGCGCGACTGTGACCAACACAGTACTGTCCTGTGTCAACATAGTACTGTCCGGTGACAGAGGTGCCGATGGATCAGACATGTCCGCTTCTCGGTGGTATGGTTGCGGGAACTGGGATGAGCCAATATGGGACTTTGGTCATTGGCGTTCCAGGTGTAGCTTTGTGTCCATGCACTCCTTCATCGTCACCGGTGGTCACGAGCTAAGCGGGACCATTCGACCAGCCGGCAACAAGAATGCCGCTCTTCCGGTGCTGGCGGCATCGCTTATGGCCACCGAGCCGGTGACCTTGCGAAACGTGCCGCGCATTCGTGATGTGGAGACGCTCCTGGACATCATGACGTCCCTGGGGGCGGATGTCTCCTGGGTCGGGCCCAATGTCGTGGAGATCGAGGCCGGCAATGTATCGCCCGCAGCGCTCGCGCCGTCCTTGGCTAGACGCATCAGGGCCTCGATCCTGCTGGCGGGCCCCCTGCTCGCACGCTTCGGGCAACTCTCGCTTCCGCCGCCCGGCGGGGATGTGATTGGTCGCCGTCGTCTGGATACCCATGTGTACGCGTTCCGTGCCCTTGGGGCAGAGGTGGCCATGTCGGACGGGCTTCAATTGCGCGCGTCGACCCTGGTCGGGGCCGAGATGTTCCTTGATGAGCCGTCAGTGACCGCCACGGAGAATGCGGTTATGGCCGCGTCGCTGGCGCAGGGGCGCACGGTCATTCGCAACGCGGCCGCGGAGCCGCATGTACAGGATCTGTGCCTGTTTCTTAGGTCCATGGGTGCGCGCATCAAGGGAGTCGGGAGCTCACAGCTCAGCATTGATGGGGTTTCCTCTCTTGGTGGTGCCGAGTTCGTCATTGGCCCCGACCATGTGGAGGCCGGGTCGTTCATCGGACTGGCGGCGGTCACGGGCAGCCGTTTGGTGATCGCCGATGCCCCGGTCGAACACCTCGACTCCACGTTGATCGGTTTCCGGCGTCTCGGCGTCCAGTGCCAGCTCTCCGGGCGCGACCTCGTCGTGGATGGGCGTGTGGACCCTGTGATCGAGATGGATGCGTTCGGTCACGTCCCCAAGGTTGACGACGGCCCTTGGCCCGCATTCCCCGCGGATCTCACGTCGATTGCCGTCGTGGCCGCGACCCGTGCGCGAGGGACGGTTCTGATCCATGAGAAGATGTTCGAGTCACGGATGTTCTTCACGGACAAGCTCGTGTCGATGGGTGCGCGGATCATCCTCTGCGACCCGCACCGGGTGGTCGTGGTGGGGCCGTCGAAACTCCGGGGGGCGACGGTCGAAAGCCCCGACATTCGGGCGGGAATGGCCATGTTGATCGCGGCCTTGGGAGCCCGGGGCGAGAGCACGATTCGCAACGTCGGACAGATTGAGCGGGGGTATGAGCGAATCGACTCGAGACTAGCGGCCTTGGGGGCCAGGATTCAGCGAAACGATTGACCGAAGGGCACCGGATGCGCTATCATGTGGGCAATGTCCCGGGTGCCCCGCAGGGAGCGGCCGTGGCTCGGTTCGCCGGTGAGCGGCCGTCGCAAGTGGGGGAGAGGGTGTCCCCCGCTTTTTTTATCCACACAAGGTTGAGGCCGATGACACCGAAAGCCAACGCAGTCCTCCGGCAGGATATCGAGCATGAGCTCGCGCGCCTGGGCTACGATCTGGTGGATATCGAATGGGCTGGTCACACACAGCGACCGGTCATCCGCGTTCGCGTGGAGAGATCGTCTCTCGACCGGCCCGTCACCCTGGGCGACTGCGTGTCGGTGAGCAGGAGCCTTGAGGGTTGGCTTGAGGAGAGCCAGAGGGTGGCCGAGCGCTATGTCTTGGAGGTCTCCTCTCCCGGCCTGGACAGGCCATTGACCCGAGACGGTGACTTCGAGCGATTCAGTGGCAGGCGAATCGAGGTCAAGGGCACCTTTGGCGATCGCGTTGCGCGGCACAGGGCACGGCTGGTGGGGCTGGTCGAGGATGGATCCTCCGAGATGGCCATTCGCCTCCGGCTCAGTGGGGGGGAGCAGGTCGACATCCCGCGGGCGCTGGTTCAGACGGTGCGTCTGTCGCACGACTGGAAGGATCCACGATGAAGGCGGAGCTTGTTGCGGCGCTGCGTGACATGGGCGCGGCCAAGAACCTGGATACGGAGCAGGTCAACGCCCTGATCACCGAGGCCATCCATGCGGGTGTGGCAAAGATGTATGGTGCGACGGTTGATGCGGAGATCGAGGTCGATGATGCGACGGGCGACATCGACATCACGGTGCTCAGGCGTGTGGTTGAGGATGTCGAGGATACGACCACGGAGGTGTCGCTGGAGGAGGCCCGTTGGGACGATCCAACCTATGAGGTTGGCGACGTCATGGAGATCCCGGTCGAATTCTCCAAATTCGGGCGCAACGCCGTGATCGCGACGAGGCAGAAGATCTTGCAGCTGGTCCGTGAAGGGGAGCGACAGCGCATTCGAGACGAATACTCTGGCCGCGTGGGCGAGCTCCTCTCGGGCGAGGTACGTCAGATCGAGCGCGGCAAATTGGTGTTGATCCTCAACAGGTCCCGGGATGCCGAGGCGGTCATTCCCTGGAAGGAGCAGAATCCAAGGGAGAGGTTTCGTCAGGGGGAGTCCATTCGGGCAGTACTCAAGCAGGTGGACGAGACGCCGAAGGGGCCCAAGCTGATCTTCTCCCGTGCCGACCCGATGTTTGTGGCAGCGCTCTTCAAGCTTGAGGTACCTGAAATCGATCAGGGAGTCGTGGAAATTAAGGAGTTGACACGGGAGGTTGGAGGACGAACCAAGATCGCGGTGCATAGCCGTGACGACTCGATTGATCCGGTCGGTTCCTGTGTGGGCCTCAAGGGATCTCGGGTACAGGCCGTGGTCTCGGAGCTGGGCGGAGAGCGCATCGACATCGTTCCCTGGCACCCCGATCCAGAGATCTTTGCCCGCCGGGCTCTGGCGCCGGCGCGGGTGGCCAAGGTCGTTTCGGAACCGGCGCGACAGGTGATTACGGCGATTGTTGACGAAGACCAGTTGTCGCTGGCGATTGGTCGCAATGGACAGAATGTCCGACTGGCGTCGCAACTCATCGGGTGGCAAATCGACCTCTACGGGTCTCGGGAGTGGTTGGAAAAGGGCGCCGACATGTCGCTCTTGGTTGAGGAAGACATCGAGAGTTACGAGACGGCCGATTTTCCGCTGGACGAGCTTGACTTGGACGACGTTACACTGTCCGCTCTGAATGGCGCGGGCTACAAGAGCTTTTTGGACATCATCGACCTGGACCGGGCTGACTTTGTCGCCGTGGATGGCGTAACGGAGGAGCAGGCCACACGGCTTCTGACCATGATCGAGAACCTGACGGTTGTGGAGTCGGAACCGGTTCGGTCGAGGGACGGCGTTTCGGACACCGGCGGTGAGCTCGGATGATGCGCGTCCGCGAGCTGGCGACCGACCTTCGGGTCGGCACCGACATGCTCCTGCACTTCCTGCGGGAGTCCGGCGTGCGCGTGGGGCACGCGGATGCCCCGGTTGCCGATGCGGATGTGGCGAAGATCAGAACGCGTTTGGAGCGCGAGCGCCGCAGTGGCGGTGGCGATGCGGCCGCGATCATGGAGGCCGCTGTTCAGGGTCGCAAGCCCGTAAGTCGGCGCCGCAGACGCAAGCGCCGCCGAGCACCAAGGGTCGAGGTACGAGAGTCGCAGGAGGGAGCGGCAGCCGAAGAGGCACAGGCACCGGGCGACGAATCCGGGGATGCCCCTTCAACGGTGCCGGACGCGGAAGCCAAGGAGGCGGAGCCCGGCGAAGTGTCTCTTCCGGCAGGGGCGGACACCCCTTCAGAGACGCAACCCGCTACGGTGCTGGCCACGGAGTCCGAGACTGACGAGCCGGATGCTCAGCCGAGTGCCGAGGAGGTGGGCTCGCAGGTCGCACCCGTCGAGGTCCCGGGGACGGGTAGGGAGGCCGCCGCCGTTGACGCGGTGGGTACGGATGTCAGCCAGGCTGATTCTTCACAACCAGAGGTGTCGTCCGGGGGGGACAGTTCCCGCGAGACCGCGAGTACGCCGAAACGCAAGCTCAGATCGGCGCGAGACGGAGTGCCCGCGGGGAGACAGCGTCCCGCCGCGACTCCGCTGGAGCCCGCCGCGAGTGCCGGGCCCGGCGGGCGTGTGCGCATTCAGGCGGAGGGTTACACGGCCGATGGCCGTCGCAAGCGTGCCAAGAAGAAGGGCGGGCGCCGACGGGGTGCGAACCGCGACAAGGCGAAGCAGAACATGCAGCGCGTCATGGCCGAGATCAAGGGCGGCCGCAAGAAGCGCAAGCGGGGCAAGGGAGCGGTGGCTGCCGAGCAGGAGAAGCTGGCAGAGGTGCATAAACAAGAGGCCGCAAAGAGTGCCCAAGAGGCCCGCACGGTTCGTGTCAACGAGTACCTCACGGTGGCCGAACTGGCGGAAATCGTGGATGTCAGTCCCACGGATCTGATCAGCTGGGCCTTCAAAAACATGAGCATCATGGTGACCATCAACCAGAGGCTCGACTTTGACCAGATTGAACTATTGCTTGAGGGTTTTGGCTTTAAAGCTCTGAAAGAAGAAGACTACCAGCCCATCGTTGAAGTGGTTGAGGAAGATGATCCGGCTGATCTGCGCCCGCGTCCTCCGGTCGTCACTGTGATGGGTCATGTCGATCACGGCAAGACAAAACTCCTCGATTGGATTCGCAATACCAACGTGGTCGCTGGGGAAGCCGGAGGCATCACGCAACATATCGGCGCCTACCATGTGGAGTTCGACGATGGGCGCACCATATCGTTCTTGGACACGCCCGGCCACGCAGCGTTCTCCGCCATGCGCGCACGGGGTGCGGAGGTGACCGATCTGGTGGTCTTGGTTGTGGCTGCCGATGACTCGATCATGCGCCAGACCCGGGAGGCGATCAGCCATGCCCGGACTGCCGGAGTGCCCATTGTCGTCGCCATCAACAAATGCGATCTGCCCGCCGCCGATGCCGACAGGGTCAAGAGGGATCTACTGCAGGCAGAGGTCACGGTGGAGGATTTCGGTGGCGATGTCCTCGTTGCGGAGGTGTCCGCAAAGACCGGCAGCGGCATGGATGATCTGTTGGAGAAGGTTCTGTTGCAGGCGGAGTTGCTCGAGTTGCAAGCCAATCCGAGCCGTGACGCGGTGGGCGCCGTTGTCGAGGCGCAGCTTGATGTCGGCAAGGGGCCGGTGGCGACCATTCTGGTGCAGAACGGAACCTTGCGCGTCGGAGATTGCTTTGTGGTAGGCACCTGCGATGGCCGGGTCCGGGCACTCCTGGATGAGCGCGGCCACTCTGTGGACGCGGTGGGTCCGGGCATTCCGGTGCAGGTCCTGGGAGCGTCCAGTCTCCCCCAGGCGGGCGACGTGTTGCAGGTGATGGACGCGGACCAGGCGGCCGCGACGGCCAATCATCGACAACGACTGGATCGGGAAAAGAAGATTCGAATCAAGCAGCACGGCATCAAGCTGGGAGACTTTACCAAGCTGCTGGCCACTGGCGATGTCCAGGCTCTGAGGCTGGTTGTCAAGGGAGATGTGGACGGATCGGTGCAGGCGTTGTGCGACTCCCTAGAACAGCTCTCCACCGACGAGGTGAGGGTCGAAATCGTGCATCGGAGCGTTGGCGCGATCAACGAGTCGGACGTAATGTTGGCGTTGGCCTCAAAGGCGTTCATCTTGGGATTTCGGGTGCGTCCAGATGCGGGCGCTCGGCGCACGGCGGCGCGTGACGGTATAGATGTCCAGGTCCATGATGTCATCTACGAGGCGGTGGACGAGGTGCGGCTCGCGCTGGAAGGTCTGCTCGCGCCGGAGCGTCGCGAGAGTGTGCTGGGCGTGGCCGAAGCGCGTGTCATCTTCAAGATCCGTGGTGTAGGAACCATCGCCGGAAGCTATGTGACGAGTGGCATGATTCGCCGAGGCGCGCTTGCGAGGGTCATTCGGGACGGCGTGGTGATCTACGAGAGCGAGGTGGGCTCTCTGCGCCGCTTCAAGGAAGACGCTCGGGAGGTCAAGGAGGGGTTCGAGTGCGGAATCGGGATCGCGAACTTCAATGATGTCAAGGTGGGCGATGTGGTGGAGACCTTCCACGTTCAGGAACTCGCTCGCACCCTGCCAGGGGCGGAGGCGCGCAGCACCGCCGGCGCAGCGAAGGCGCCGTGAGCCGATGCCGCCATGGCTGAGCACCGCCCCCGTCTCGCCCAGGGCGGCGCCCAGGTGACTTCCTCCCCGTATCGTGGCGGGCTCGACAGGGCTTCGCGACCCTGACCAAGACGGCTTGCCGCCGGCTTTCGGGGAGTTCGGTGGTCGGGGCCGGAGGCCTCGATTGGCGGCAACCCGATGTCGCGCATCTGCGGTGATCGTTACGGTGGCGAGTTGGGACCTCTCGATCCCTGGCTCCGTGTCGCTTAAGAACAAGCGTTCGGTGTTGCGTTCACTTAGGGACCGGCTGGGCCGCATGAACGTGTCGGTGGCCGAGGCCGGCCTCCAGGACAGTCGCAACCGGGCCCGCTTGAAGGTGGCGTTTCTTGCACCCAACACGGCCCGCGCGGATGCGATCCTGGCCTCGGTGGATCAACTGATTGAGGAGGGGCGCGGTGTGGTGGTGGTTGCGAACGCAAGTGAGCGGCTCTAGCGATTGCGCAATATCAGGCTGCCCGGATCCGGTCGCGGGGCGTGAATCGGGCGGACTCTGGCGTTGGCCTGGTGTTTCCACGGGACCGCAGGCCGATTCGGCTGGGTGTCGGTGTTGTTGGTGGTTTTTCCCGGGTTTGGTGGCCCACCGTCTCGGACTCGTTGTGTGAGGGTGTAAGTCGGATGTCCGAGCGCCGTCGGCGTCGCCTGGGTGAACAGTTGCGACGGGAAATTTCCGAAAAGGTCGCCAAGGAGTTGCGGGATCCCGGCATTGGATCCCTGACGGTAACCGGGGTCGACGTCACCAAGGACCTGTGGCTGGCCCGGGTGTTTGTCGCTGTGTATGGGTCCGAGCGCCAGAAGGAGGATACCCTGGCCGCACTGAGGCGGTCCGCGCCCTACCTGCGCTCGACCCTGAGTCGCGAGTTGCACATTCGTCGCATGCCGGAGTTGCGGTTCCACAGGGATACGTCCGCGTCCGCGGGACGGAGAATTGAGGCCATCCTGCGTGACGTGGGCTACCCGGGCGACGAGGAATCCCAAGGGTGACGACCGCGCCCGGTGCGGACGGCGTGTTGTTGGTGGACAAACCCTTCGGCCTGACATCACACGATGTGGTGGCCGCCGTGCGGCGCGCGATGGGGACCAAGCGGGTCGGCCACGCCGGAACGCTGGATCCATTTGCGACGGGCCTCCTGGTCCTTGGCACCGGACGAGTGACGAGGTTGCTGGAGTACCTGGTGGGCCTGGACAAGGTTTACCATGCCGTCATCCGCATGGGGGTCGAGACCGACACGCTGGATCCCGATGGGACCGTGACGACCACGGATGAGCGCTGGCGGACCATTTCCGACAGAACCATCGCCGCCGCGGCCACATCGCTGGTGGGCGTCCAGATGCAGACGCCGCCCGTGTATTCGGCCATCAAGGTCAAGGGAGTACCGGCTCATCGGCGTGTCCGCCGGGGCGAGCGTGTTCGCTTACCCGCACGCCAAGTCACGGTGCATGCCCTGGACATCCTGGCCCTGTCCCCGCCGCGGGTCCGTATTCGGGTGAGGTGCTCCAGCGGCACATATGTCCGCAGTCTGGCCCGGGACATCGGTGCCCACTTAGGCACCGCCTGCCATCTTGCCGAGCTCCGTCGCACGCGGGTGGGGCACCTGACTGTAGCCCAGGCTGCATCGCTGGAGTCTGTTATAGGTGGATCGGCGGGCTTGTCCGCGTGGGTGGACCCGAGGTCGGCGCTGGCTCATTTGCCGGCGGTGCGGTTGACCGCCGCCCAGATTGATCGGTTTCTCGTCGGGCAATCCGTCCCGGTGGACGCACCGGACTGCTCCCGGGTGGGGTTCTTGGGTCTTGAAGGAACGCTCGTCGGTGTCGGGTCGGTGGCTGAGGGAGTCGCGCGGCCCCGCAAGGTGCTGGCCGGCGCCCAAGGCAAGGCAGTGGCTCCGTGACAACGTTTTTGGAGGGTGTGCGGTCGTTGTCCGCTGGCGGAGGCCCGGTTGTCGTCACCGTGGGCACATTTGACGGCGTTCATTTGGGACACCGGAGGGTCCTTGACGCGGTGGTGGCCAGGGCGGCTGCCGTGAACGGACGCAGCGTGCTGGTCACCTTCGATCCACACCCGCTGCGCGTGGTTCGTCCCTCTCACGCTCCTCCGTTGCTCACGACCCTGGAAGAGAAAAAGGTGGAGTTGGCCAAGGCCCGAGTGGACTATGTGGTCATCGTTCCTTTCACCAAGGCCCTGCAACAATTCTCTCCCGTCCGGTTTGTCACGGAGGTGCTGTTGGATGGTCTGGGAATGAACGAGCTCATCATCGGTTACGATCACGGCTTCGGGCGAGGGCGGTCAGGGGACGTAGGCACGCTGCGTGCGATAGCCCGTGAGCGGGGCTTTGTCGTCGATGTGGTGAATGCCGTCGATTCCGTCCACGGCACGATCTCCTCATCGGCCATCCGGAGAGCACTCCTCGAGGGACGGCCCAAGGAGGCGAACAGCGCGCTTGGGCGCGCATTCACCATGGCCGGTGCCGTCGTGCGTGGCGTTGGACGGGGGAGGGAACTGGGCTTCCCCACGGCCAACTTGGATATCCAAGGGCCTCATAAACTGATTCCAGCCCACGGGATCTACTCCTGCTTTACACACCTCCCCACCGGTCAGATGATGGGGGCGATGCACATCGGGCCGCGACCGACATTTCCGGGGACCAGGGACACCGTCGAGGTGCATGTACTGGATTACGACGGTGACCTGTACGGAGAGGTGATCCGCCTCGAGTTGGTTGAGTTTCTGCGCCCGGTGGCCGCCTTTGACAGCGGCGGCGCGCTGGTGGAGCAGATGAGGGCCGATGTCATGGATGCGAGACGCAGCCTGACGGTGACTCATCCGGCAGGGGACGCTTGACCGGGCGGCTCAGGGCCGCCGCCTCATACGGTGGCGGGGCGCCAGAAGCTGAGCCCGCGGGCGATCCCGCCGCCCGCCGCCGGCAATCAGGTGGTTGCGTCGATCCGCTGCTTTGGCTAGAGTCAGGTGTCAGTTGCCCGGTTGGCCCCGGCGTTGGGGCAGGGCACCAAGATTCGGTTTGGCGAATGTTGGACATGGGAATCGATAGACAAGCGATCATTGAGAAGTACCAGCCTCACGAGAATGGGGCGGGCGCGACCGAGGTGCAGGTCGCGTTGCTCACCGCGAGGATCAACTACCTCCGGGACCATTTCAATGCGCACCGCCACGACCACCACAGCCGCTTGGGCCTACTCAAGATGGTTGGTCGGAGGCGGCGATTGCTCGAATACCTCAAGCGCAAGGACCTGGAGGGGTATCGAGCGCTGATCAAGGATCTCGGGCTGCGTCATTGACGCCAAGTTTATCAACACAGGCTCGCACCGCTCGTTCTCTGCACTAGTCCTGTGCGCCACCGAGCCATCCCTGCCGCGGCGTTGACCAACGCGCGGCTCATTCGGAAGAGGCGATGATCGACAGAATTGAACGTAATTTTGCGGGCAGAAAACTCGTGCTCGAGGTGGGGCGAATGGCCCGGCTCGCCCACGGATCGTGCCTGGTGCAGTTCGGGGAGACCGTGGTGCTGGTGGCGGCCACGGTGCAGGATCGACCCACCCACTTGCCATTCTTTCCCCTCACCGTGGAATACCGGGAGAAGTCGTACGCGGCCGGGAAAATCCCCGGTGGGTTTTTCAAGCGCGAGGGCGCGCCCCAAGAAAAGGAGGTCTTGTCATCGCGGCTTGTCGACCGGACCCTGCGCCCCCTGTTCCCCGACGGCTTCTTTCATGAGACCCAGGTGCATGCCCAGGTGCTGAGCGCTGATCAGGAGAACAACGCCGATGTGCTGACGCTCATCGGGGCATCCGTGGCGCTCAACACATCCGTGATTCCCTTCAGGACTCCAGTCGCCTCGGTTCGCATTGGGCGGATCCAGAAGAACTGGGTGGTCAACCCGACGTTTCGACAGCTGGAGTACGCGGATGTTGACATCGTGGTCTCAGGATCGGCCGACGCAATCGTCATGGTCGAGGGAGGGGCGATTGAGGTTCCTGAAGAAGAGATTCTTGAGGGCTTGGGGTTGGCGCATGCCGCCATCCGGGAGCTGATCGAGATCCAGCAGCCGCTCATAGAACCTCGCCGCGTTGCTGCCATGCACTGGGAGCCCAAGCAGGTTGACGCGGAGGTCGCCGACTTCGTGGAGAGGCGCTTCAGCGATGCGGTTGCCCAAGCGGTCCGCATCGTTTCCAAGAAGGAGCGAGTGGCGGCCCTGGCCAAGGTATCCGGCGATGCCCGTTCGATGTGGGAGGTCGAGCATGGAGACGCGGAGACATCGGGATCCGTTGACCGCGACATCGCGGATGTCGTGCGGGGGCTGGAGAAGAAGACCGTCAGGAAGAGGATCCTGAGCGAGGGCGTACGCTCCGATGGTCGTGGCTTCGATGACGTTCGTCCGATCGGTTGCGAGACCGGAGTGCTTCCCCGTACCCATGGCTCCGCGTTGTTTACGCGGGGAGAGACCCAGTCGCTGGGTGTCGTCACGCTGGGCATGTCTAGGGATGAGCAGCGGATGGACAGCGTGGACAGCATCTCGGAGATCACCAAGAGCTTCATGTTGCACTATAATTTCCCGCCCTTTTCGGTTGGGGAGGCGCGTCCGATTCGGTCCACATCGCGGCGTGAAAAGGGTCACGGCGCACTTGCTGAGCGTGCCATTCGCCCGCTGTTGCCCGACATGGACGCCTTCCCGTACACGATTCGGGTTGTATCGGACATCCTCGAATCCAACGGATCGTCGTCGATGGCTTCAGTGTGTTCGGCCTCGCTTTCCCTCATGGACGCGGGTGTCCCCGTCAAGGCGGCGTGCGCAGGCGTGGCGATGGGCCTGGTGGTCGAGGGCGACCAGGTGGCCGTGCTTACGGATATCCTGGGTCTGGAAGACGCGCTCGGTGACATGGACTTCAAGGTCGCCGGAACACGCGCCGGAGTGACGTCGATCCAGATGGACATCAAGATGGAAGGCCTTGATTTTGAGCTGCTTGGCCAGGCGCTCTCCAAGGCCCGGATCGGCCGCATGCACATTCTGGACTGCATGGACGATGCCCTGGCCAAGCCCCGGGGAGACCTGTCCCAGCATGCGCCCAGGATTATCTCCATCAAGATCAACCCGGAGAAAATTGGGGAGGTCATTGGGCCCAAGGGGAAGACAATCCGGGCAATACAGGAAGAATCCGGGGCCACGATCGAGATCGATGACGACGGCATCGTCAAGATCGCCTCCGTTTCCTCGGAGGCGGGAACGAGAGCGCGGGAGATGGTCGAGGCGATCGTGCAGGATCCCGAGGTGGGACGAATCTACGAAGGGCCGGTCAAGAACACCACCACCTTCGGCGCCTTCGTCGAGATCATGCCTGGCGTTGAGGGGTTGTGTCACATCTCGGAGCTGGCGGATCACCATGTGAGGAAAACCGAGGAGATCGTGAACCGGGGTGATGTTGTGAGGGTCAAGTTGTTGTCCATTGACGAGAAGGGGCGGATGCGCCTCTCCATGAAGGCGGCGGCCAAGGAGAAGCGAAACGCTACCCCGCGATAGGTCCATGATCCGGTTGATACACCCCTTCCTCGGGACTTGGTCGCGCTTGGTCCGGCGGCACGCAGCCTGTTGCGCGGAGTCGACTTCTGGGTGATCGGTGCGTTTGGCAGCGTGGGACGGGAGACGCGGTTGGACAATGGCGTCCGTGTCCTCACCGAATGGATGAACGGGGTGCAATCCGTCGCTGTTGGTGCATGGATCGGACAGGGGTCGGCGCAGGAACCGTCCCGCCTCTTGGGCGTCAGCCACCTGCTTGAGCACATGGTCTTTCGCGGTACCGTGAACCGCTCGGGCGCGGATATCGCCAAGGAGTTGGAAGGCGTTGGCGGGTCCCTGAACGCGTTTACGTCGCGGGAATACACATGCTATGAGGCGCATGTCTTGGCCGGCCATCTGGACGATGCCACCGCAGTGGTGGCCGATTTGGTCTGCAATCCACTCTTGACCGAGAATGATCTAGACCGGGAGAGGGGCGTGGTGATCGAGGAGATCGCCGCCGTCGAAGATGCTCCCGATGATGTTGTTTTCGAGCTCCATGGCCGTCGTTTGTGGAATGGGCATCCGTATGGGCGGTCGATCCTGGGAACCCGAGGGACGGTCGAACAGATTTCTCCGGCGAACTTGTCGGACTTGCATCGCCGAACCTATGTGGGTGCCAACACCGTGGTGGCCGCCGCTGGCCGGGTCTTCCACGACGAGTTCGTGATGTTGGTGGACGCATCGTTCTGCGGGCTGGCCAAGGGTGGGTCGACGCCGTCGGTGCCCGTGCCCTCCCCTCCCAAGGCGGGCCTGGATTATGTGGAGCGCGACTGTGCGCAGGCGCACATTGTGGTGGGACGAAACACGGAGGGGCAAGCGCACCGTGACCGCTATCCCCTGATCGTGCTGGGAACGGCCTTGGGTGGCGGGATGAGCTCCAGGCTTTATCAACGTGTACGTGAGGAGTTGGGGCTGGCGTACACCGCCTATTCGTTTCAGGACTTTTTTTCTCGGGCGGGTGTGACCGGCGTGTATGTCGGGACTCGTCCGCACAGGGCCCATGCGGCGCTTGACGCAATACGCGACGTGTACTCCTCCTTGGCAGCGCACGGTCTGGCCGCCGACGAGTTGGTTCGTGTTCGCGAACAGGCCAAGGGGCAGGTCTTGTTGGCGCTGGAGGCACCCGATGCGCGGGTACATCGCTTGGCGTCATCCGCTCTCGCTGGCCTGCCCTTGTTGAGCCTGGATGAGATAAGGGACAGGATTGACTGCGTCCGGGCAGATGACGTGGCTCGACTGGCGGGGGACATTCTGAATCTGGATACCCAGCGCGTGGTGTGCCTGGGACCGGTCAAGCCCGCGGCGGCATGATGATTGGGAGTGGTGCGCATTTCGCTCGGCGCACATTCGTTTCGAACAACATCAATTGGGTTTGGACATGCGCGTAGGCGTTCCCTTGGAGGTCAAGGGCAACGAGTATCGGGTCGCTCTCACGCCGGCGGGTGCGGAGGCGATCACCAAGGCCGGGCACAACGTGTTGGTTCAGGCCGGGGCTGGTGACGCCAGCGGCTTCACCGACGACTACTACGAGCGCGCCGGCGCCGAGATCGCGGCGGGCGCACACGAGGTATGGAGCCGCTCCGATATCGTCACCAAGGTCAAGGAGCCGGTCGAGTCGGAGTGGCCGTCGATGCGTCCGGGACAGGTGATATTCGGCTATTTTCACTTTGCCGCGTCGGCAGAGTTGACGCGTGCGGTGATGGACAGCGGCGCGGTGGCCATCGCCTACGAAACAGTGGGGCCTCGGCACGGCGACCTGCCGCTCCTCACTCCCATGAGTGAGGTGGCCGGCCGGATGTCCGTCCAGGAGGGTGCGCGGTACTTGGGCAGTCCTGCCGGGGGATCGGGCACCCTGCTCGGAGGTGTTCCCGGTGTCCTTCCGGCCAAGGTTCTCGTGCTTGGCGGCGGCGTGGTGGGCACCCAGGCCGCATTGATGGCGGCCGGCTTGGGGGCTCGAGTGTCTGTGATGGACACATCTCTGGCTCGCCTGCGGAAGCTGGCTCACCTGATGCCTGCCAACGTCAATGTCCTCTATTCCACCCGGTATGCAGTGCGCAAGCAGCTGCGGGACTCGGATCTGGTGATCGGCGCGGTGCTTGTGCCGGGCAACCGAGCACCCCGGCTGGTCGAGCGCGCGGACTTGGCGACGATGCGGCGCGGGTCCGTCATTGTCGATGTCGCCGTGGATCAGGGTGGGTGTGTCGAGACGATTCGTCCGACGACACACGCCCAGCCCGTGTATGTCGTAGATGGGGTGATCCATTACGGCGTGACCAACATCCCCGGAGCGGTTCCGCGAACCTCCACGTTGGCGCTCACGAACGCAACCCTGCCATACCTGTTGGCCATCGTCTCGTCGGGGTGGAAGCTCGCCTGCCAAGACGACCCGGAGTTGGCCAGGGGGGTGAATATTGTCGACGGACAGATCACGCATCCTGGGGTGTCGGACGCCTTTGAGGGTACGTTTGAGCGGACTGGAGATGCTGCGCAACACGGCTGGAGTGGCGCGCAGGCTCGTTCTCAAGTGCGCGTGCGCTTCCGGCGACTGGCCACCAACCCGGACCTTCCGCTCCCGGCTCGCGCGACGGCCGACGCCGCGGGGTTTGATGTACGGAGCTCGGAGTCGTTTCGGCTCGAGCCCGGTGCGGTGCGTTTTGCACCCACCGGTCTCGTTATGGAGATGCCCTCGGGGGTGGAGTGTCAGGTGCGGCCTCGCTCGGGCTTGGCCGCTCGTTACGGCGTCACGATGCCAAACAGTCCCGGTACGATTGATGCTGACTACCGGGGCGAGCTCAGGGTGCTCCTCCAGAATCTAGGGCCCGATCCGGTGTCCATCGTGCGGGGAGACCGGGTCGCCCAGCTGGTGTTCAACCGACCTCTCGTACCGTGGTTTGAGGAGGCTTCCGAGCTGTCAGCGACAGGGCGGGGAAGCGAGGGATTTGGAAGTACGGGCGTGAAATGAACGGCGAATTCCGATAGGTTGTAACCATGCTCGACAATGTGACGGGCTCTCACCACCACACTCCGGCCGGAGCACTGGCTCTACACGACGTTGCGATCACTTTTTAGCCTTTTGGGCTTCAACAGCATAGTTCCGACAAGCGACATTGGGGTGGATCTGGGCACAGCGAACACACTCGCCTATGTCAAGGGCCGCGGGGTGGTGCTGAGTGAGCCGTCCGTGGTGGCGGTACAGCGGGGCACAAAGCGCATTATGCAGGTTGGGTTGGAGGCCAAGCGCATGCTCGGCCGCACGCCCGATCGAATCGAGGCGATTCGACCCCTGCGGGATGGGGTGATCGCCGATGTGGATATCACTGAGATCATGTTGCGGCATTTCCTGAAACAGGTGATGTCGAACAAGATCGTTCGTATCAAGCCTCGGGTTGTCGTGGGAGTTCCCTCCGGGATCACGGAGCTCGAGCGCCGCGCCGTGCGCCTGGCGGCGAAGGCTGCGGGAGCCAATCCCAACGAGGTGTACATGGTGCCCGAGCCCATGGCTGCGGCGATCGGCGTCGGGCTTCCAGTAGAAACGCCGCGGGGTAGCATGGTGATCGATATCGGGGGTGGCACCACCGAAATCGCGGTTATCGCCCTGTCAGGTATCGTGGCGGACACCTCAATTCGGATCGCGGGTGACGAGCTTGACCAGGTGATCGTGGCGTTTATGCGCAAGAACTACAACCTGGCGATCGGTGAGCCGACGGCCGAAGCCATCAAGATTGAGATCGGATCTGCGCTGGAAACCGACGCCGAGCGCGAGATGGAGGTCAGGGGGCGCGATCTCGTGAGCGGCATTCCGAAGAAGATCCTCATACACTCTCAGGAGATTCGGGAGTGCATGCAGGAGCCGCTTCGCGCCATCGTTGACGCGGTTCGCGCCGCCCTCGAGACGACGCCTCCAGAGCTGGCGAGTGACATCGTGGAGCACGGTGTTGTCATGACGGGCGGGGGGGCGCATATCCGCGGATTGGACCAACTGGTCGCACTGGAGACTCAGTTGCCCATTCATGTTGACGAAGAGCCGATGAGCTGTGTGGTCAGGGGGACGGGCCGTATACTCGAGGACCTGGCAAAATACCGCACCGTCCTCGACACATAACGGTAGGAGGACGATGCGATGGCCCGTCGGGATCCAGAGGCCAGGAGCCGCAGTATCGTCGTTGTCATTGGATTGATCCTGTTGTCCTTGGTGGCCCTTAATCTGCCTCAGCGACCACAGCGTTCCATCGCGCATTGGGTGCGCCAAACGGCACTGTGGCCCTTTCTTGAAGTCAACGGGGCGGTGGTGCGCTTTAGGGCTCGGGCGCTGGATTTTGATGTGCTCAGGGCTCAGATGGACTCGGCACTGGCGTTGGTATCGGGGACGCGCACGCTTGCGGAGGAAAATCGCCAGTTGCGTGGGATGCTCGACCTGAGGGAGAGGGAGCCGGGCCGCTATGTGGTGGCGAGCGTGGGCCGTATCGGGACCTCGGGATCGCAGAGCGTCGTGCGCCTAGATGCGGGCTCCAGCGTCGGTGTCCGCCCCTTCAACGCGGTTGTCACGGAGGGGGGCCTGTTGGGTCAGGTGCAGGAGGTGTACGGCGACTATGCCCTGGCCTACGACTGGAGTCACCCAGACTTTCGGGCGTCCGTGATGACCCGTGACGGCGAGTACCATGGATTGATCGAAGCTGTGCGTGGCGAGTACCGTGAACAGGACCGGCTTGTGCTGCGGGGCACCGATTTTCTGTCCGAAATCGCTCCCCAGACCGAAGTGCTGACCTCAGGCAGGGGAGGCACGTTCCCAAGAGGGATCCGCGTCGGTTGGGTGGAGGGCGTGGCCGACGTATCGGCGGGGTGGAGCAAGAGCTATTATGTGACGCCTGCAGTGGTGCCTTCCTCGGCCACCTACGCGGCCATCGGCGTGGACCCGGCACCCGGCCCCACGGAAATCTCGCCATCGGGAGGCTTGGCGACATCCCGGCCGCGGCAGGGCCGATGAAGGGTCGCATCACGGGGGTGGTTACCGTGCTGGTTCTGCTCCACCTGCTCCTGCGCGTTGGCCTGGGATTGGACTCCGCCGCCCCGGATCTTGCGGTCGTGGCGCTCCTGATCGGCAGCCGTCCGTTGCGTGCGCCGGCCGGAGGGGCGCTTGGCATGATCCTGGGGTTGCTGGAAGACTCAGTTGTGGGGCCGTTGTTTGGGTCCGGTATCTTTGCCATGACGGTGCTTGGAGCCGTGAGCGCGCGGTTTCGCGACCTGTTCGTCGGGGATTCGGTGTTCTTTCTTGCGACGTTCTGCATGGTGGGCAAGGCGGTGCGTGATCTACTCCAGTGGATTGTGTCCGACGCCGCCCTGCGTCCTCCCATGGGCGAGGTTTTCCTGACGGAAATCTTGGTGGCAGCGGTATACACGGCAGCGATTGGCGTCGCGGTGCGCCTCACGGTCCTGCGGCCCGGGGTTGGATCATGATCTCTGATCGCCGACAGGACTGGCAGCCGTCCCGCGCGGTCACCGCCCGTGTGGTCGTGATCGTGCTCGTGGGCGTGCTTGTGAGTTCGCTCTTCTACAACCAGGTGATCGGATCGTCCGCGTGGAGCTTGCGCTCAGACTCGAACCGCCTGAGGTCGGTCACGGTGCCCCCGCCGCGTGGCATTATCCGGGACAGGGCCGGCCGGGCGCTGGCGGACAACATTTCCGGGTACTCCGTGTCCATCATTCCGGCCGAGCGTGATTCAATGATGGCGACCCTGGCGCGGCTGCAGAACTATCTGCAGCTCTCCCGGAGTCGGTACTCGTCGGTTACGGCGATGATTGAGGCGCGGCCTCGAAGTCCGGTCATTGTCTCGGTGGACGCGCCGTTTGATGCGGTGGCCGCGCTACAGGAGCGGCGGTCGCATTTTCCGCGAATGCTGATTGAGGTGAGGCCAAAGCGGCGCTATCCCGCCGGGGAGATCGGGGCCCATGTGATCGGTTATGTGGGCGAAATCGGCGAGGGGGAGCTGAAGTTGCCGGCGTTCCATGGTGCCGAGCCGGGGCGAATTGTGGGCAAGTCGGGAATCGAGCGGCAGTACGAGGCCAAGCTGCAGGGGAGTCCCGGCACGAGGTATGTGGAGGTGGACGCTGCCCGCCGAACTGTGGGTTCCTTTGCCGGTGCCGCCGGTGTGAGTGAGGAAGCCGGGGAGGATATTGATCTGTATCTCGACCTGGACCTCATGGAGTGGATTCATCGGATCTTTCCCGAGGACAGGCAAGGCTCCGTTGTGGCTCTGGAGGTTGAGACCGGCGGGGTGCTGGCCCTCTACTCCGCACCCGCCTTTGATCCGAACCTCTTTGCGGGGACGGTCGATCCAGCTTTCTGGGCACAGCTTTCCCAGGATCCCAGGAACCCGCTCTATCATCGGGCGGCGATGGGAACCTATGCTCCGGGCTCCCTGTGGAAGCTCGCCACTGCGGCGATCGCCCTCGACCTGGGATTGGTGACTCCCGACGAGCGCATGTCGGTCCCGTGCCGCGGGGCGTACCGCTACGGTAATCGGCTGGTGCGTTGCTGGGATGAGAACGGACACGGTTCACAGGACCTGATCGGCGCAATTCAGAACTCCTGCAACGTGTATTTCTATCAGCTTGGTCTGCGCATCGGCCTGGACCGCCTCTTGCGGGGGGGCAATACCATGGGCTTCGGAGCTCGGTGCGGCATTGATTTGCCGCAGGAGGCCCCAGGCATCTTTCCGACTGATCGGGCATTTTGGGATGAACGCTTCGGGGAGCCGGCTGGCGAGGGGGAAGTGCTCAGCATGGCGATCGGTCAGGGCCCCAATTCTCAAACTCCGCTCAAGATGGCGCAGTTTCTTCTCGCCATCGCCCGTGACGGTTCGGCTCCCCCGCCCAGGCTATACCAGGGAGCCGAGGGCGGAGCGCAGTGGAGCCTTGACATCGAACCACAGGATCTGGAGCGCATTCGCGAGGGTACGCGCAGGGTGACGCAGCCCGGTGGCACGGCGCATCTGTCGTCACTGGAGCACTTTGATCTCCTGGGCAAGACGGGCACGGCCCAGAGCGGGGGTGGACGTCCCGACCACGCTTGGTTTTTCGCAATGGCGGGGCCCAAGGGACGCGATGCAGACATTGTTGTCGTCGCGTTGGTCGAGTTCGGGGGTAGCGGCTCCGCAGTGGCCGCACCCCTGGTGGCCAAGGTGGCCGACCATTACTTGCGGGGGGTGTACGGGATACCGCGCGACACGATTCAAACTTTGGGAGAGCACCTGCGCGCCGGCCGCAACGCGTCTTGGGGGTTCCGGTGACCGAGGCCAGAGCGCCGTGGAGGAGCGAGTTTTCCTTTACGGCGACGGTTTTTTTGTTGTCCGTTTTCGGTGTGGCCATGGTTTACTCGGCAGGCGTTCTGGAGGTACCAAGCCCGGTCACCGAGGGTGTATGGAGGCGGCAGGCGATTTTCCTTGTTGTAGGAATTGTGGGGTTGTTGTTCCTGTCGCGCATTCCCGTTCGCTGGTTCGAGTGGATTGCCACACCGGCGTACATCCTTGGCCTGGGCCTTCTCGCCATCACGTTGGTGATCGGAAGTGGCCCGGGGACCGCGGCGGGAGTCAAGAGCTTCCTGACATTGGGTCCCATCAGAATCCAGCCCGCCGAGGCAGCAAAGGTGTCCACAGCCCTTGCGATGGCCGTCCTGCTGGTGCGCCGAGAGGGGCGGCCGCGTTACCTGCGGGACCTCGTGGCGCCCGGCGCGCTTGTGTTACCGCCCCTGGCGATGGTGTTGCTTCAACCCGATCTAGGCACGGCCATGTCCTTTGTTGGCCTGTTCTTCGCGGCGGCCTACTGGGCCGGAACGCCTTGGCCGCTTCTCGTCTTCGCCGCCTCTCCCGCTCTCGGGTTGATCCTCGCCTTTGATGTGGTCGTGTGGTCGATCTACTTCATGCTCTTGGTTGCCGGAATGTACGCGTACCGGTTTCGACTGTACATCGTTGAGTCGCTCGGAGTGCTACTGGCGAATCTTGCCGCCGGCGCGATGGCGCAACCGCTGTGGGACTCCCTGGCACCGTATCAAAAGAACCGAATCCTCGTCTTCCTCGACCCGGGCCTGGACCCGCAGGGGGCCGGGTGGCAGCTGATCCAGTCCAAAGTGGCGATCGGAAGTGGCGGTTTTCTGGGAAAGGGGTTTACCGCCGGGACCCAGAAGCGGCTGCAGTTTCTGCCCGAACAACACACCGATTTCATCTTCGGTGTGGTGGGTGAAGAGCTGGGTTTCTTGGGGACGAGCATCGTCTTGGCGCTCTTTGGGTTCCTGTTCTTTCGCATGATCCGCATGTCCGAAGCCGCCTCGAATCCCTTTGCCGGCCTCTTTATTTTCGGTATTTTGGGCGTATGGCTGACGCATGTCTGCGTCAACGTGGGCATGACCGTGGGGTTGGTTCCCATCACGGGAATTCCCCTTCCATTCATCAGCTACGGTGGCTCATTCCTCGTGATGAGTTGGGTGGCGGCGGCGGTGGTGATCGCCTCGGCGACGGACGACCCGCAGCGGGGATCATTCACAGCGCGAAAAAAGAAGGCGAGGGCTTGATCCAGTGGCTTGGTTTCGGAAGCAGCGGGGGCGTTTGACCCCCGATGTTCGACGCGATGTGCCCTCCGATGTCTTCAAGAAGTGCGGAGGTTGCGGCGAGATCCTGTATGACGAGCACTTGTCGCGCAGCCTGGGCGTGTGCCCCGAATGCGGAAACCACTTTAGGGCATCGGCAGCGGACTATCTGGCCCTGCTGTGTGATGCTGGCTCGTTCGAAGAGGAGGATGCGGCCCTCACCAGTGGCGATCCTCTCGGCTTTAGCGATATTAAGCCTTATCCAGACCGCCTTGCCACCGCCCGCAGGCGGACGGGCCGCAACGAGGCGGTCGTCACGGGAAGGGGCCGCATCGAGGGGATGCTGGTGGCCTTGGCGGTTATGGATTTCAGCTTTATCGGCGGCTCCATGGGATCGGTCGTGGGAGAAAAGATCGCCCGGGCCGGCAGAGATGCGGTCAAGCGCGAGATACCGCTCATCGTGGTCAGCGCGTCGGGAGGAGCGCGCATGATGGAGGGGATTTTCTCGCTGATGCAGATGGCCAAGACCTCCGCGGTGCTGGCCCGCCTTCACGAGAAGGGGCTTCCCTACATCTCAGTGTTGACCGATCCGACGACGGGTGGCGTCACCGCATCCTACGCGATGTTGGGGGACGTCAACCTGGCGGAGCCGGGGGCCCTGATCGGATTTGCCGGTCCCCGGGTTATTGAGGAGACGATCAAACAGGAGCTCCCCTCGGGTTTCCAGAGCGCGGAATTCTTGGAAGAGCACGGCATGGTCGACCGCGTGGTGGATCGCCGCGAGCTCAAGGGGACGATCGCACAGCTTCTCCGCCACATGCGTGAAGGTTGGCGACCTCGGGGCTGAGGGCACGCGCACCGGGGCCCGACCCGCTTCTTGATGTCCTCTTCCCTCGGGCTCCAAGTGTGGTGGACTGGGGTTTGGGGCGTATGGAGGCCGCGCTTGCGCAACTTGGGCACCCTCACACCGAATATCGGTGCCTTCATGTCGGGGGCACCAATGGCAAGGGGTCGGTGGCCTCGATGTGGGAATCGGTGCTTCGCGTTGCGGGACATCGGACCGGACTCTACACATCGCCGCACCTGTGTTCGTTTCGGGAGCGCGTCATGATCGACGGCGAGCCTCTCAGTGAGGCGATCCTGTTGCGCACTGCCGGGACGTTGCGCCCGTTGACCGAAGAGCTCGAAATGAGCCTGTTTGAGGCCTGCACACTCCTGGCGCTTGTCTCGTTCCGTGAGCACGGTGTCGAGTGGGCGTCCATCGAGGTGGGTCTGGGTGGGCGGCTGGACGCGACCAATGTGATTGACTCCGAGGTGACGGCAATTACCAATGTCGCCATGGACCATCAGGAATACCTGGGACGGACATTGGCCGAGATCGCGCGCGAAAAGGCGGGGATTGTCAAGTCCGGGGTGCCCGTGGTAACCGCCGAGGACCGTCTCGTTGCCCTGGATGTGATTCAGAAGAGGGCCGATGATGTGGGTGCGTCGCTGCATCGTATCGAGCCCTGGCGAGATATCGTGGGGCTGAGCTTGGGACCACGAGGCACCAGCTTTACGCTCGGGTGCCCCCACTACGGGAACCTGAAGCTCGAGACACCACTGCCGGGTGCCCATCAGGCAACCAACGCTGCACTCGCCGTGCGCGCCCTGGAGATGCTGGACCGACCCCCGCCGGTGGAGGCGGTGTGCCAGGGTGTCGCAGATGTGGTCTGGCCGGGGCGAGCCGATATCCATCACGTCGGCGGACTGCGGCTTATCTTCGATGTGGCCCATAACCGGGCAGCGGTTGCCGCCCTGGCCCGCTTGCTGGCGGATTTGGGGCCGCCAAGGCCGCTGGTGGCGTTGGTAGGAATTTTGGGGGACAAGGACTGGCCTCGCATGTTACCCCCTTTGCTGGACTTTGCCGATCATTCGGTGTTCACCGTGCCCACCTCGGCTCCTCTGGACCGCCACTGGGACCCCCACGCCGCGGCCCAAGAGGTCGGGAGTTCGGAGGCTGTGGAGGTGTGGGAGGTCTTTGAGGAAGCCGTGGGCCGCTCCATGGCACTCGCACAGGGTGGGGGAACGGTCGTGATCACGGGATCCTGCCACACTGTGGGGGATGCCCTGCTGGTGCTGGGAATCGATCCGTTTGGGGGATCCGGCGCGCGCCGCACCGTTGCCGATGAGCCCCGCGAGGCTTTCTGAGCTATGTCGTCAGCCCCGTCATTGGCTCGTCTTCCGGGTTTTCGCGATGTGGTGCCCAGGGACCTCTCGCTTCGCCACCACATCTTCAAGGCGTGGCGTCTCACATGCCTTCGCTACGGATTTGAGGAATACGATGGCCCGCCTCTGGAGCGGCTGGACCTCTATGCGGAGAAGAGCGGCAATGAGATTGTTGGGCAGCTGTACAGCTTTCGCGACAAGGGCGGACGCGATGTCGCTCTGCGACCTGAAATGACACCGACGCTGGCCCGCATTTTGGCGGAGCGCAGCCGTGGGATGCCCAAGCCCATCCGGTGGTTTTCGATCCCCCAATTGTTTCGCTACGAGCGGAGCCAGCGCGGGCGCCTGCGTGAGCACTTTCAGCTCAACGTAGACATCGTCGGCGAGTCGGGAGTGGGTGCCGACGCTGAGGTGCTGGCGCTCGCCATTGACGCTGTGCGCACCCTGGGCCTGACCGATCGGGATATTGTGGCCAGGATCAATGACCGGCGCTTGGTCGCTTCCGTGTTCGCGTGCTTGGGCATTTCCGACGAGCACCACCGGCCGCTTCTTGAGGTGGTCGACAAGGCGGGTCGAGTGGGGTTGGAGCGCACAGTGGCACAACTTAGTGCGCTAGGCCTGGAGCAAGGGACCGTGATGGCGCTGCGGGATCTCGTGTCCGAGGGCTCCTGGGAGCGCGTGCAGTCGCTCGCGACGCGGTCCAACGATGTCGCGGCGGCGGCGCAGCCGCTGGGCGAATACTGGTCGATCCTGGAGGCCATGGGGTTGAGCGACTACATCGCCTTTGACTTTACCGTCGTGCGGGGTCTTGCCTACTACACCGGCATTGTCTTCGAGCTCTTCGATCGTGCAGGGGAGTTGAGGGCGGTCACGGGTGGAGGTCGCTATGACGGTCTACTGGAGCGGGTGGGCGGCGAGTCGTTGTCGGCAGTCGGTTTCGGGATGGGTGATGTGGTGCTGGGAGAACTCCTGAGGGATCGGGACCTGATTCCAGACCCAGAACCCGCCTGCGACTGCGTTGTCGCCTGGGTGGGGGAGGAGCAGCGAGCGCCCGCTCTGGCCCTTGGCATGCGGCTCAGGCAATGCGGTCACCGCACGACCTATGCGCTGGGCCGTGCCGGGCTGGGAAAGCAACTGAAGGCCGCCAGCAGGGCCGGTGCCATCCACGTGGTTATCGTCGGGCCCGACGAGGCGCGCCAGGCGGCTGCCACGGTTCGCAATCTCGTCACCGGACAACAGGAGTTGCGGACGGTGGAGTCGCTTCTTTCCACCGGATTCAGGCAAGGCGAGCATGGATCTCGGTCCACGACGAGGGGTGCTCCGCTGACGGGATAGCTTTATGGACTGGCTGACGTTGATGGACAGGGCGGTGGTGCAAGCCGAGTGACCGCTCGGTCGCCGGGTTGTCCAGTTAGCGCCAGCCGGACCGATATGGTGGACACCGGCGGGAGACCCCCAGAGGACACATCCGGGAAGAGCGAAGTCTTATGACCGAGAAGAAGAGGCAGGGACTGACCGCGCGTAGCGATGACTTCGGTGCGTGGTACAACGAGGTGGTGCAGTTGGCCGAGCTGGCCGACTACTCCCCCGTGCGGGGAAGCATGGTCATTCGGCCCTGGGGGTACGGAATCTGGGAGCGCATGCAGCGGGCCCTGGACGAAATGTTCCGCGCCACGGGGCACGAGAACGCCTACTTCCCGCTCCTCATCCCGATGAGCTTCATTGAGCGGGAGAAGGAGCACATCGAGGGCTTCAAGCCCGAGTTGGCCGTCGTGACCCACGCGGGTGGCAAGGAGTTGGAGGAGCCCTATGTGATCCGCCCAACCTCGGAAACCGTGATCTACTCCATGTACGCCAAATGGGTGCAGAGCTATCGAGACCTGCCGATTCTGCTGAACCAGTGGGCGAATGTCATGCGGTGGGAGTTGCGAACGCGGCTCTTTCTGCGGACCGCCGAGTTTCTGTGGCAGGAGGGCCATACCGCGCACGCCACCGAGGATGAGGCGGAAGAGGAGGCACGCACCATCCTTGGAGTCTACCGTACCTTCATGGAGGACTGGATGGCGATGCCTCCGCTCACGGGTCTCAAGTCTGAGAGCGAGAAGTTCGCGGGGGCCGTGCGCAGTTACGCCTGTGAAGCCCTGATGCAGGACGGCAAGGCTCTGCAGGCGGGGACATCCCACATGCTGGGGCAGAACTTCGCCCGTCAGTTCAGCTTGACGTTTCAGAGCCGGGAGGGTCGTGAAGAGTATGCTTGGAATACCTCCTGGGGCGTGTCGACCCGTTTGGTGGGTGGGCTGGTCATGTGTCACGGGGATGACGTTGGCTTGGTGCTGCCCCCCAGGCTGGCACCGACACAAGTGGTCGTTACGCCGATCGCCCGTGGCGATGACCAGTGGTCGCTGGCGCTGGGCGAGGCGGAGAGCGTCGCCCGCCGGCTTGAGGCGTGTGGGGTCCGCGCAAGGATAGACCGGCGCCGGCACCTGTCTCCGGGTGCGAAGTTCTTCGAATGGGAGCGCAAGGGGGTACCGCTGCGTATTGAAATCGGGCCTCGGGATATGGCAAGGGGAGAGGTCGTGATGGCGTCGCGCGTGGCGCTGGATGATGGCGACCGCAAGCGAGCCCTGCCGGCCGCCGAAGTACCCGCTGAAGTGGAGCGTCAGCTAAAGGGCTTGCAACGTAAGATGCTGGTCGCGGCGCTTCGGCGCCGGGAAGAGGGGACGTACCGGGGCGAGGTAACCAGCCCGGAGCAGTTGGGTGAAATCCTGGACGGTGGGGCGGGGTTCGTGTATTCGGGTTGGAGTGGGGATCCCGATGTGGAGAAGCGGGTCAAGGAAGTCGCTCGTGCCACGATCCGCGTGATCCCCGATGTAGAGTTTCGCTCAACGAAGCCGCCTGCGCTCTGTGTCGGCGGGGGCGACTCGCGCATGGAAGTGGTGTGGGCGAGGGCCTATTGATGGCGAATGGGACGCCTCCGGCGCCGGTCATTCGGCGCGAGGGTGTTCTTCACATCGGTGCCCACTCCCTGGAGGACTTGGCTGAGCGCTACGGCACGCCGCTTTATGTCTACGACGGTCTCTGGATGCTCGACCGACTCCGGACGGTTCGGAGTGCCTTTGAGCCCCTGAATCCCCTGGTGGCGTACTCCGTCAAGGCCAACTCGAACGGTGCCGTGCTCCGGCTCTTTGCGCGGGCCGGCACCGGAGCGGACATCGTCAGCGGGGGAGAGCTGTTTCGATGTCTGCGCGCCGGCATTCCCCCTGGGCGGATCGTGTTTGCCGGCGTGGGGAAGACCGCTGATGAAATGCGTTATGCACTGGAGTCCGGCATCATGTCGTTTCACGTGGAGAGCGCCCAAGAGCTCGAGGTCCTCGGGGATGTCGCCGCCGCGCTGGGTGTGGTGGCGCCCGTTGCCATGCGGATCAACCCCGATGTGGAGCCGCGCACCCACGAATTCACACGCACCGGGCAGGCCCACTCCAAGTTCGGTGTCTCCCCTGATGTGGCCACATCGCTGTATCGCCGGGCTCAGGAGCACCCCTCGCTGTCGCCTGTTGGCGCGGATGTGCATATCGGCTCGCAGATCCGGGAAGTCGAACCGTTTTTGGATGCACTGGACACCATGTTGGAGGTTGTGGATCGGATTCGGCGCGAATTCGGGATATCGGTTGACTATGTGGATCTTGGGGGTGGATTTGGCATCGCCGATCACGAAGAATTTGGTGGTGAGCGGGGTGGCATGGGGTTGAGTGACGGTAAGTGTGCCGGTCCTGCTTGTAGGGACGCTCCCTCCGGCGAGGCGGAGTTGGACCTGGCCGCGCTTGCACATGGCGTTCAGGCGCGGATGAATGGCCGTGCTCTGGCATTGATTGTCGAGCCCGGTCGCTTTCTTGTGGGAGATGCGGGCGTGCTCTTGGCCCGGGTGTTGTATGTCAAGCGAAGCGGCGGCAAGACCATTGTGGTGACCGATGCGGGTATGACGGAGCTGATTCGCCCGAGCCACTACGGCGGTGTCCACCCCGTTTCTCTGGTGCGCGGCGATGCGGGCGGGGCTGTGGAGCGGGTCGATCTTGTGGGTCCGGTGTGCGAGCAGGGCGACTTCCTGGCCCGTGAACGGGAGCTTGCGGTGCCCGGGCCGGGGTCCATTCTTTGCGTGCATCGAGCGGGCGCCTACGGGCTCGCGATGGCCTCGAACTACAATTCCAGGTTGCGACCCGCCGAGGTGATGCTTCAGGCGGCGCGGGCCAGGGTGATCCGACGCCGGGAAGACATCGCTGACCTTGTACGGGACGAAATCGATGAATGATCGCGTGAGCCCGCACGCATCCGCTGGGAGCACATCCAATCCACGCTCCTCCCGCGAAGACCGGGTGTTGCTGGTGGATTTTGGCTCCCAGTTTACCCAACTCATTGCGCGCAGGGTGCGCGAAGCAGGTGTCTACTGCGAAATCCACCCACCCACCCGATCCCTGGAGTGGATAAAGGGGTGGGCGCCCAGTGGGATTGTGCTCTCCGGCGGGCCGTCGTCAACATACTCGACGGATGGGCCGGAGCTGGATGCGGCGATCCTCTCTCTGGGAATTCCTGTCTTGGGAATATGCTACGGGATGCAATTGATTGCGAAGGCCGAGGGTGGCACGGTGCTGTCGGGAAGACGCCAGTACGGGCGCGCGGTCCTGACGATCAACCCCTCGATGCGTCCCAGGAACGGAGCATTCGCGGAAGGTGATCTCTTCGGTGGTTTTACCGATGGAGAGAAGGTTACGGTCTGGTGCTCTCACGGAGACCACGTGCATGATCCCCCGCCCGGATTCGTGACGCTGGCCGCCACGGACGCCCTCCCCGTGGCAGCGTTTCAGTGCCGCACCCGCCCGATCTACGGATTGCAATTCCATCCAGAGGTGGCCCATACGCCTCGGGGCCAGGAAATCGTCAACAATTTTCTGTTCCGAGTCTGTGGCTGCGAGGCCAGCTGGACCCCGGGCGCCTTCATTGCCGAGGCGGTGGAGCGCATCCAAAAGTCGGTGGGGAAGGCGCAGGTCGTATGTGGCCTGTCGGGGGGCGTCGATTCGTCCGTGGCCGCGGCACTTGTGCATCGGGCGGTTGGTGATCAGCTCACGTGCGTCTTTGTGGACACCGGCATGATGCGCGCCAACGAGCGTGAGAGCGTGGAGCGGGCGTTTGCTCAGCACATGGGAATGCGTCTGGTGGCGGTGGATGCAAAGGAGGAATTCTTGGCGCCCCTCGCGGGCGTCGTCGACCCCGAACGCAAGCGGAAGATCATCGGCGAGACCTTCATCAGGGTCTTTGAGCGCACAGCCGACTCTCTGGGTGTGGACGCTCGCTTTTTGGTGCAGGGGACATTGTATCCCGACGTGATCGAGTCCGTCTCGGTCCATGGTCCGTCAGCATCTATCAAGACCCATCATAATGTTGGTGGACTGCCCGAGACGATGGCGCTTGACCTGATCGAGCCGCTTAGGGAGTTGTTCAAGGACGAAGTTCGAGGCATTGGCTCGGCGCTTGGATTGGACGAAGTCCTGGTCGGCCGTCATCCATTCCCGGGTCCTGGTCTGGCTATTCGCGTCATTGGCGCAGTCACGGAAGAAAGGATTTGCGTGGTCCAGAAGGCTGACGCGATCTTTCTGGACGAGATCAGAGCTGCTGGTCTCTATGATCAAATTTGGCAAGCGTTTGCGGTGCTACTCCCGATCCAATCGGTAGGAGTAATGGGCGATGGGCGTACCTACGAAAACGTGGTGAGCCTGCGCGCGGTCACGTCCCGGGACGGAATGACCGCAGACTGGTATCCATTTGAGGCGTCATTCCTAGCTCGCACCTCAACGCGCATCATCAACGAGGTCGCCGGAGTGAACCGGGTCACCTACGACATCAGTTCCAAGCCACCAGCCACGATCGAGTGGGAGTAGGAGTCTTCTCCAATGCGGAGACGAGCCTGAACCGCGAGGGCTGGGTGTGGGGGGAAGAGCCATGAGCGCCGAGGCTAGTTCCCGTCCATAAATCTGCAAGTGGTGGCACCTGTTGGCGTTATGTCGTTGATGGAGAGGACGGCAAGGGGGTGGATTTTGGAATCCGGTGTGGTTAGCTTTCATTGGCCGAATCGGTTATCTTCAGTCAAGTGAACGAGTTGCCACCAAACCATCCCCCCACCCAAGGTCGCCAATGCGAAAAAAAACGGACCCTCGAGCGGAGCCTCTTCAGCGCCGCCTTCCCCGAAACCAAGACCAGCCAAGAGCTCAGCGTCATGGACGAGATCCTTGACCAGTTCTCCGAGTTCTTGACATGGATCGCCCTTGACCTCGACGGGACGGATCAAGCATCCGACGGTCGTGAAGGCTTGACCTGCGAAGTCGTCTTGCGGGCCGGGATCTTGAAGCAACGTTCGAGTCTGAGCTACCGACAACTCGAACACCAGTTGGCCGACTCCCGTGCCGCACAGAACTTCACGCGCGTCGATCCCCACGCGCCCCCGAAGCGTGCCGCGTTGCACAAGTGCATTTCTGCCGTCACCGCGCATACTTGGGAGCGGATCAACAAGCGTATTCTCAAATACGCCCTCGACCAGAAGATCGAGTTGGGACACAAGGTCCGCATCGACAGCACCGTGACGGAGAGTAACATTCTGGCCCCGGTGGACAGCCGACTGTTGTTTGATGGCATACGCGTCTTGACAGCGCTCTTGGAAGATGCCGGCGAAGCACTGGGTCGCGATGTCATCAAGTACCGCAGCCATCTCCGGGCTGCGAAGCGGCGGGTGGTCGAGATCTCCGGGGCGCGCGGCGAGAAGCGCAAGGCACTCTATCGCAAGTTGCTGACGCTGACACGGAACACCATCGGACACGCCGACGGTGCGCTCGTTGCGGTCGCCGGTCTTGATGAGGACCTGAAGCGCGACGAGGACTGGTTGGCTGGGTGGGAGGAGGCGGTCAAAGGTAGCTGCGGTCTGGTCGGCAAGATTGTGGATCAGACGCAGCGGCGGGTGTTTGAGGGCGAGACGGTGCCTGCGAGCGAGAAGGTGGTCAGCATGTTCGAGCCACACACGGACATCATCGTCAAGGGCAGGCGCGAGGTGCAGTTTGGACACAAGGTGAATCTGGGCAGCGGTGCGAGCGGGGGAACGGGCCAATGACCCTGAATCAGTGACACACCTTTTTTAGCGGGGGCGGGCAACCTCCACGCTACCTACATTATCGTCAATCGCCAGTGCCGGCAATACCCTGTTGATCTCAACCTTCGTCGGCAACGCTTTCGTCTGCGGCCGACCACCCACGAACCGCTCCGGGTGCTCCGCATACGCCGCATCCATCACCGCCTGTCGCCGCTCAATCATCTCAGGACCCTTGCCCGAGTGGACCATCTGTGGCGTCAGCATGCGGATCCCCTGATGACGATGCTCCTCGTTGTACCGCTGAAAGAACTTGCGGCAAAACATGATCGCATCATTGACATCACCAAACCGGCTCGGATAGTCCGGACTGTACTTCAACGTCTTGAACAACGCCTCCGAATACGGGTTGTCGTTCGAGACCCGAGGCCTGCTGAACGAACCCGTCACCCCCAACTCTTCCAACAACTCCTTCGTGCAACCAGCCTTCATGGGCGCCCCTCGATCAGAGTGCAACGTGAGCTGACCGGCGGCCACCTTCTGCTTCTCGCAGGTCTCCCGGATCAGGTGCATCGCCGAAGCCGCATTCTCCGTCTCAGCCACCATCCATCCCACCACATAGCGGCTAAACAGGTCCATCATCACATACAGGTAGTACGTCGACTTGTTCTCCCCCCGCAGATGCGTGATGTCCCACGACCACGACTGATTGGGCCGACTGGCCTCAATATGCGGCCTCTCCCGCTTCGGATGACTACGCTGCGCCCTGCGCTCCCGCACCGCCTTCCTCTCCCCAAGGATCCGATACATCGTCCGCGCGCTGCACAGGTATACATCTGCCCTCATCCTGCCCTCAAGCAGCGTTGGAGTTGCTGCGGGATTACGGACACCTTGATCATTGTTGGGTCAATGGCAGGTTGGGGCAACCACAACGAGGAGGTGAGCCGTGGCAGGGAGCAGCAGGGGGCGGTATCCGCCCGAGTACAGGGAGCAGATCATTGAGTTGGTGCGCAGTGGGCGCAGCCCGGGTTCGCTGGCTCGCGAGTTCGAGCCGACGGAGCAGACCATCCGAAACTGGGTTAGGCAGGCGGACCTGGACGAGGGACGCCGCAAGGACGGGCTGACGACGCAGATGCGGCTCGACATGCTGCGCAAAGATCGAGAGATCAAGCGGCTGCGCATGGAGCGCGACACCCTAAAAAAAGCCGCGGCCTGGTTCGCCATGGAGAGCGGATCAATCCCCAGAAGGGATACGCGTTCATGAAGGCGCACCGGGCCGATTTTCCGATCAGAGCCATGTGCCGGGTGCTGGAACTCTCCTCCAGCGGGTACTACGACTGGCTGAAGCGTCGTCCTTCGGCGCGGGCGATCGAGGACGAGCGGCTTGGGGCCAAGATCCGTGAGATCTGGGTGGACAGCCGCAAGACCACGCAATTTCGGTGCGCGCTTCTCCGCAAGGATGGAAAGATCAACGCGGTTGCGGGGTGCCGTGCAAGGCACCCTATCACAGCGGGTGCGGATCCTGCCCGGCAACTGTTGTTCCGGTTGGTAGCAATCGGAGCGGGTCATGGAAGCAAGGAATTGGTCTAAAGCACTTTGAGTGGAAGGGCCGCCGTAGGCGGTTCAGCGAACCTGCGGGCCGTAAAGTGAGGGGACGTTGGGCAGGGCTCCAAAACGCATGCTGATGCGGAGGCCGACCCGCCGCCATTTCGCGGAAGGCTACCGGCGTCTGCGAAGCGAAGGACGAGAGTACCGGGAGTCTCCGTTCAGGTAGTGACGACGGCACGCATGGAAGAGGGAAGCGGGAGAAACACGGGAAGCCCTACTGTAACTCCGTGAGGGGCAGGGTGGGCCGGCAAGGGGGGCGGATGGGCCTGTAGTGCTGGGGATGTCGGGTAATGCGGGTCCAGGAAAAGGGGGCCTGATTTTGAGAGGGGGCGCAGAAAGGAGGAAGGACCCGACCAATGGTGAGAGCTTATGAGGGTCCACAAGAGCTTAGTGTTTGGAATTTAGAGGCGTTTAAATGTCGCGCGGTTTGATGTACCTTATTGGAAAGCTGTTCAACTCGTCGAAAACAAAGAAAACGGCGGTTGCCACGAGGGTTGCGGTCAATATCCAGCCGTCGGATCAGGAGCGGGCCACCTTGGAGCGGTGGCCTCGGTCGCGCAGGTCGGAGGTGCGGCTCAGGGAGCGCGCCCAACCCATCACGCTCAAGAGCTGATTGGAGGCGATTGATGAGAAAGTTTGATCGCGTTGCTCTTACTGCTCTGTATGCCTTAGTGGCATGCATATCGCCAGAGGATTCTCTTACGTCTAGTGGTGTGATTGTCGCAGATTCAGAAGCCGAGCTTTCCGATTCCATATTCGAGGTTATCGGGCAGCTGACTTTGGAAGAAAACGATGACGCCATCAATGTGTCACCTATCGTTTCTCTACAAAATACCGGTTCGTTCTTGATTGCTGACGTACGGGACAATACGGTGCGTAGCTACGACAGGAGTGGCCAGTTGCAATGGCAGTTTGGATCCACCGGGGAGGGGCCAAAGGAATTTCAATACTTGGCCGGCGCGAAACAGAGAGTAGACGGCAACATTGTTGCCGTCGATAGCCGAAAGATCATGGTATTCGACTCTCTTCAGAGGGTCCAAGAAACGCACGCGTTGCCGTTGTCTGTTGTGTATGGGCTGTACCCAATATCCGACAATTTGACCGTTATCGCTGGTCGGGAAATAGGCACCGTGAACCCCCTTCGCCCCAACCTTTTACATTTTTTTGACCATGATAGCAACGGCATTACCAGTAGCTTTTTCCCCGTGCCCGGTGACTCCTTGATATCCGTTTCGGCGAGGGCTTTCGGCTGGATGGACGTAATAGTTCAAGATGACATGGTCGCGGCAGTATTCGCCTTGGTTGATACCGTTTTTATTTTTTCGGACGAAGGGAAAGTTCATCGCCGGCTACCAATCCCGATTGAAAATTATCGGAGAGTTACATCAAGTGTTGGTACGAGTAGTTCCCCTGATGAGATTGATGAGTGGTATGCTGGCTTGGACATCATCGTCGATGTTCATTGGCTTCACGATGGATCTTGGTTGGTGCAATACCAACAACAGGACGGGACCAGTGTGCAATGGAACCTTATTGGAATGGACTCCGGGGGATCGCTAATTTTCGACGTGCGTAACCTGCCTCAACTGTTGGCGGTGTCAGGCGACAGCCTGTTCTTTGCCGCATCGTCTGTGGGAACATACGATGTGTGGACCATTGCGCGTCTTGCGATAAGCTACGGAGGTTGATACGGGGCGACGCCGGTGGTCGGTACAGTTACGGCGGGTTTCATGGTGGCTGATGGTACTCACCCGAAAGTCCTCGTCGCTGGAGCGATGACGCTTTATCGACCTGTCAAAGAATCCGGGACCACCTTATGGATTGGCGTCGGCGGTAAGTCAGCGACTTGGATTTCAATACAGGTCCGGTGAAAGCGATGTTGGATCCCTCCTATCGCGGGTCGCCAACGCCGCCCATGACTGTCGCCGATGGGTTACCGGATGTCATCTGCCGGGCGCGCTACGGTCCCGTCACCTGGGCGGCGGGGAGCTACTGGTTGGCGGTTACGGGACGGAGTCGGGAAGCAACCGCAGCGCTTCCATCTCCTCGTGTATTTCTCGCCAGATGGCCTCCATCAGCACGACATCAACGCCGTGGCGCCGGGAGAAGTCGGTAAGGTCTTCTTGGCCGACGCCAAACCGCTCCAGGACCTCTTGCCTCGTTGCAGGCGTGATCACGTCCTCCTTTCCACGGAGTTCAGCCTCGCGCAGCGCAACATATACATCGACGAACACCTCGCGGCTGATCCCTTCGGTCATCGGCGCTTGACAGGAGCCTGTTGCCGACAACGCCAGCACCACGATCACAACCCGCCGAAGTCGGGGCGCTGCGTTGCCGGCACCGATCATCATGCCCCATCCTTGGTCGCCGTACGCCAGAGTGTCCAGCAGAGTGCCGCGAACGCAAGCACACCGAATACGTCGGCGCTCTGTGGGTAGACATCTGTCCACCCATAACCAACATGCCAGATCAATGATGGGTCCTGAAGTCCCGTGGTTCTTCCCACGGCATAGATCAAGCCAGCGATCAGCACACCAACAAGAGCTGCTCCGGCAATTAATCCAGAGGCGAACAGGACGCCCCGCTCCCGTCGTTCGTTCATCTGGTCTCTGCCTTTCTGGTCCCCGGCCTGGTATCTCCGGTTGAGCGCAAGGCGCATTACGCCACCGACAAAAATTGGGGTCATCAACGAGACGGGCAGATAAAGACCGACGGCGAACGCCAGCGATGGCAACTTGAATACGAACTCGACGACGGCGGCGATGGCCATTCCGAGGATCACGAATCCCCAGGGCAAGGAGGCGTTCAACACCCCGTCGACCACCAAAGACATCAGGGTCGCTTGCGGGGCTGCAAGCCCGTCGACCGTGCCGATGCCGTAGGAGTCGTTCAGCACCACAAGCACCCCGCCCATTACACCGGCGCTTGCAAGCACCCCGGCCATTTCCGCCAGTTGCATACGGGCCGGAGTCGCCCCGACCAGGAACCCGGTCTTCAGGTCCTGCGACGTATCACCGGCCACCGCTGCAGAAATGCAGACAACGGCGCCCACCGCCAGCACGGCGACCTTGGCGGCGGAACTTCCATCGTTGAGACCGAGGGCCACCCAGATCAGGGCTGTGAGCATGAGGGCGGCGATCGTCATCCCCGACACGGGGTTCGAGCTGGATCCAATGAGCCCAACGATGCGGCTGGACACCGTGACGAAGAAGAAGCTGAAGACCACGATCAGCACGGCGCCCAATGGACCGACGGGAACGCCCGGCCACAGCCAAAGGGCGACGGCCATGAGGCCGGCCAGGCCAAGAACCAGTCTCAAGGGCAGGTCCCTCTCGGTGCGCGGGATGCGGGAGCCAGCGCTGCGGCCGACGTTACCCATCCCCAGCCGGAACGATTCGACAATGGTCGGCAGAGATTTGATCAGGGTGATGATCCCCGCGAACCCAACGGCGCCTGCACCCACATATCGAATGTAGTGGTGCCAGATTTCGTCCGATGCGAGCGACGCCATGGGAGCGGAAGCGGGATAGATGGTGGCGTCGTTGCCCCACATGTTGATCAGCGGGATAAGGATCAGCCAGGCGAGGGCACTGCCGCCAAACATGATGGCCGCGATCCTGGGTCCCACGATGAAGCCAACCCCCAGAAGCTCCGGCGTGAAGTCGCCGCCGATGTGAGCCTTTCGGGGCAGGTCCAGCCCAGGTGCATCGTCCCAAAGTGCGAGTCCCCTGGGGTTGGCCAATGCCTGGTAAAGGGCGCCCAGCCCCAAGCCGCCAAACAGGAGTTTTGCTCTGCCACCCCCCACGTCGCCAGCCACCTGTACCTCGGCGCATGCGGTCCCTTCTGGATAGGGAAGATTGCCGTGCTCCCTGGAGATCAGATAGCGGCGCAGGGGAATCATGAACAGAACGCCCAACATGCCGCCAAATGCGGCGATCACGGAGATCTCCAGAAGGTTCACCACAATGGTGGGGTCGGTGCGCTGCCAGATGAAGAGCGCGGGCAGCGTAAAGACCACGCCTGCGGCCACCGATTCTCCCGCTGATCCGATCGTCTGGACCAGATTCGTTTCGAGAATGGTTCCTCGCCTCAGCGCCCGGAAGATGGCCACCGCCATGACCGCTGCCGGAATAGAAGCGCTTACCGTGAGGCCCACCCGGAGGCCCAGGTACGCATTGGCGGCCCCGAATACAACCGCGAGGAACAGGCCCGTGGCGACGGCCTTGACCGTGAACTCTGTCATGGATGTCTCGGGCCCCACATAGGGCTGGTATTTTTCGCCGGGCACGGCCTCGTAGGCCTCGGGTGGAAGGCCCCTGCGGGCCGACTTGTCAGCGTTCTTCAACGGGGACCCCTTTGCTGTGGGGGGCTGCGCACCGGGATCGGTACGCCCAAAAACCGGCTCGCCTCCGACTCCAGTGGGCGCTGGTTGATGGCGGAGAGGAGCGCTGGCCCGATTCTTTCATGTGTATATCCTTGAGGCGAGTTGTCAGCACCAGGACCGGTCGATTGGGAGCGGGAAAGAAGCCGATTTGGCTCTCGCTAGCCGCTCGTACCGGGGGTCAGTCTGCCAAAGTGGCGGTTCGGGTGATTGTTGGGCAACCCGCCGGCTGTACATGTCGGGTTGGAACTGAGGGTCATTCCCGACCCGGACCGTGTGACCGTTGGAAGAGTGGAGGGAGAACATGTTGAACGCGGACCGATTGACGCATAAGGCCTCCGAAGCGCTGAACCAAGCGGCGACGGACGCCCAAAGACAACAACACCCCGAGGTGGAAGGGCTTCACCTGCTGAATGCCCTCTTGGAGCAGGAGGAGGGAATCGTGATTCCCGTCCTTCGCAAGATGGATGTCTCCACCGGTAGCGTTGTGGACGAGATTACCTCCGAGCTCTCACGGAGGGCACGGATCAGCGGCGCCTCCCGCGCGGTCGCCGCGCAAGATGTTCGTGACGCCCTGGATCAAGCGGAAGGGGCAGCCGGTTCTCTGGGGGATGCCTACGTGTCCACCGAGCACCTGTTGATCGGTCTGGCCGGGGCAAAGGGGGACGCCGGGAGGATTCTTGGGAACCACGGGGTGACCCGCGATGGCCTGGATGACGCGTTGCGCGTCATTCGGGGCTCCCACCGCGTGACTGACCAGAGACCGGAAGAGAAGTACCAGGCCCTCAAGCGCTTCTCGCACGACCTGACGCAACGGGCCCGGCAGGGCAAGCTGGATCCCGTGATCGGTCGCGATGACGAAATTCGGCGCGTGATGCGGGTGCTAGCCCGCAGGACGAAAAACAATCCCGTGTTGATGGGCGAGCCCGGGGTGGGCAAGACGGCGATCGCTGAGGGGCTGGCCCAGCGTATTGTTGCCGGTGATGTGCCCGCCACGCTGAGCGACAAGGTGCTTCTATCGCTGGACATCTCCGCGATGCTGGCCGGAGCCAAGTATCGGGGCGATTTCGAGGAGCGAATGAAGGCGGTCCTCAAGGAGGTGAATGACGCCCGAGGCCGCTACATCCTCTTTATCGATGAGCTCCATACCATTGTGGGGGCAGGAGGCGCCGAGGGGGCGGTGGATGCCGGAAACATGCTCAAACCCGCGCTGGCCCGCGGCGACTTGCGGATGATTGGGGCCACAACACTGGGTGAGTACCGCAAGCACATCGAGAAGGATCCGGCTCTGGAGCGCCGCTTTCAGCCCGTGTATGTGGCGCCACCCTCGGTGGAGGACACGATAGCGATTCTGCGGGGACTGAAGGAACGCTACGAGGTGCATCACGGGGTTCTCATCACCGACGATGCCCTGATCACGGCGGCCCGCTTGTCGGACCGCTATGTGGGTGGCCGGTTCCTGCCCGACAAGGCCATTGACTTAATGGACGAAGCCGGGAGCCGTCTGCGTATTGAGATCGACTCGCTTCCCCAGGAAATCGACGAGGTGGAGCGCAGGATCATTCAGCTGGAGATTGAGAAGCAGGCGCTCCAGGGCGAGGAGGACTCCAGGGCGGTGGAACGCTTGGGCGGCATTGAGGCTGAGCTGTCGGAGTTGCGTGAATCCAGCCAGACCATGAAGGCGGCCTGGCAAGCGGAGAAGGTTCAGATCGCGCGCATCCAGGACATCAAGGAGCGCATTGACGGCCTCCGAATAGAGGCGGAGCAGGCCACCCGACGGGGCGAATTGGAACGGGCCGCCGAAATCCAATACTCGGAAGTTCCTCGCCTCCGTGCGGAGTTGACGAAGGCGGAAGCGCGCCTGGGCTCGCTCCAGACCGATGGGAAGTTCCTTAAGGACGAGGTCACGCCCGAGGACATCGCCGAAGTCGTCGCTGAGTGGACCGGGATCCCGGTGACCCGCCTAATGGCTGCAGAGCGCAAACGGCTCGCGCAGTTGGAAGACCTGCTCGCCAAGCGGGTAGTGGGACAGGCTCGAGCACTCAGTGCCGTGTCCAGGGCGGTGCGGCGCGCCCGCGCCGGAATCCAAGACCCGAATCGGCCCGTCGGTTCGTTTCTTTTCCTGGGACCCACCGGCGTCGGAAAGACCGAGACGGCACGGTCCCTGGCCGAGTTTCTCTTTGACGACGAGAGGGCCATGGTGCGAATGGACATGTCAGAGTATATGGAGGCGCACTCCACCTCGAGGCTTATCGGCGCCCCACCCGGCTATGTGGGTTACGATGAGGGCGGTCAGCTCACGGAAGCCGTGCGGCGGCGCCCACACGCGGTCATTCTCTTCGACGAGGTCGAGAAGGCCCACCCGAAGGTCTTCAACATCTTTCTACAGATTCTGGACGACGGACGCCTGACCGATGGACAGGGACGGACCGTGGACTTCCGCAATACGGTGGTGATCATGACATCCAACATTGCGGGCCCCGAGATTCTGGCCCGGGCACCTCAGGGCGCGTGGACCGCCGAGCAGTGGAGCGAGGTTGAGGACCTCGTCAAGGAGCGGATCAAGGAGCACTTCCGACCCGAATTCATCAACCGGGTGGACGATGTGGTGGTCTTTAAGCCCCTGACCCCGGTAGAGCTGGAGAAGATCGTGGAGCTGCAGTTGGCCAGGGTGGCAAACCTGGCCTCGGATCAGGACATCACGCTCGTGGTCACGGACGCGGCGAAAGAGGTGATCGCAAGGGAGGGCTACGATCCCGCCTTCGGTGCCAGGCCACTGAAAAGGGCCGTGCAACGGCTCGTGCAGGATCCACTCGCGCTCCAAATTTTGGAGGGAGGGATTGCCGGCGGGGATCGGATCCGGGTCGATCGAGGAATGGACGGTCGGACATTGTCCTTGCGTCCAGATGTTGCGGCGGGGCGGGGGCATGTGCCGCCTGGGGATGGCGCCAACGGTCGGGACTACTGACCCCCGATGCAAATACAGGGCCCCCTCTTGTAAGCGAGGCCGCGGGGCGGGAGAGACGGGCCCGCCCCGTTGGAGGTCGCCCCTTTGAGAATAATCCCCAAACGGGTGTCCCCGGTGGGCACCCAGAGGTGTACCGCCAAAGGCTCGCGTACCTGGGGTGTCCTTAGCCTTTTGCGCCGGGCAAGCCGGCTACTCAGAGACTGCGTCCTACGGGCCGCCCACGGGGATCATCACATGGGTGTGTTCCCATGAGAGGTGGATGGAATTGTCCGAGAACTCGAAGGTGAGCGACTCCACCATGTTCTCGGACGCCATTGGGGTCGCCGTGAAGCCAGCCATGTTGCTGCCCTGAACCTCCATGTTGATGGGGATGCCCCAACGATCATGAACGGTGTTGATGTGGAACTCCCATTCTGTCTCCGTCGGGACCACATAGAGCGAGTAGCTACCGGCCTCGAGTGCGACGCCACCCAATGTCATCGGAGCCGACAGGTGCAAGCCCGTCGCCTCATTGGCACCCAAGCGCCAGGGCTCCCCGAACGGCACCAGTCCTCCGAAGACCTCACGCCCGTTTGCCGATGGAGAGCCGTAGCAGAGCAACCCCTCTCCGCCCTCGTATGAGAAGTGCATCTGCCGCAGCGGGCTCGGGCGCTCCTCGGTATCGCCCTCTCCTTGGATGAAGCAGCTCAGCGCCATCGCGTCCGCGGCGGTGGCCTCGCCCATTGACTCATCGGTGGTCATCGCCTCGCCGGGAGACGACATCTCCTCATCGCTTGAGCCGCCGCACGCCAACGTCATCGCCGCCACGACGGGCCACACCTTACTACCCCACATTGCTCGCCTCCGGTATCAGAAACAACAAGCCAAAAAAAGCACCCAAGATTTCGCGCCACGCAATGCAACGATCGCTTCGCAACAAACATTCGATACCCTGCGCACACGCGTGCCTTGGGGGCGGATCAACGCAAGGACAAACTTGTCACGCCGATCTCTCTCGCGCAACCTGGTGTGTGCCGCAAGTGCGTCCCCGAGGTCACGGCGGAGCGGAGCGGCAGAACGAGCGGTCTGGGCCCACCGACGGACGCAATCTCCGGGGTGGTGCCAAAGTATCCGCGCAGCCGCACCGGCGGACGGGGATTAGGCTCCCGGTGCCCGCTCCAATAGCTCGATCAACACCCCGCCAGTGGACACCGGGCGCAGGAATGCAACCCTGTGCCCCCGGGCCCCCTGTGTGGGTCCGGGCGCGGTAAAGGTCCGTCCCTGCGACAACAGCTCCTCCATCGTTGCCTCAAGGTCCCGCACCCGGTAGGCCACATGGTGCAACGCGGCGCCCCGCCGCTCCACAAAGCGGCCGACGCTGTTGGTGGCGTCCAGCGCGCGAATCAATTCCATCGATCCGACAAAGCACACGTCCACGCCTTGCGACGGCACGCGCTCGGGTGGGGTGGCCCTCTCGCCACTCAGGTGCTCAAGCAGGGGCACCAAGTGCGAGAACGTATCCACAGCGATGGCCACATGATCCAGACATCCGCCAATGTTTGGGGGCGATGAGCCGTGCAGCTCGGTTTTCCCGGGCAGCATGTTGGTCGGTGACGATGCCTTGACCGCCTCTGGCCTGGTCAGTGGGTCGGCATTTGTGCACGGCCGTGTGGTGGGGCGTGCCTCGCGCATCGCAGATCTCTCCTTGAGGTATTGAAAACCGGACCCGCACCCATCGTAGACAGGGTTCGGGATTAGGGCTTGGGTCCCCGCGAATGTGTGCGTACCGAGGTGGACGCCAAAGACATTCGCGTCCCATACCTGTTACACTTCAGGGCACGAACGGCGCATGGCGAGCTGTGCGTAAAGCCTTGGGGGCGACCCCGCCGGGCACGCGTGTCCACAACCTGGGAACCCGGGTGACGGGCACCAAACACCACTTTCAAGGAGGGAGGACGATGCCGAGTAGCGATAACCTGGTCACCGTCACGGACGATAACTTTGCTGAACAGGTCGAGGAGTACAAGGGACTCGCGATGGTCGACTTCTGGGCCGCCTGGTGCGGACCGTGTAAGATGATTGCGCCCTTGGTCAGCGAGTTGGCGGACGAATTTGCCGACAAGGTTCGCGTCGGCAAGGTTGATGTGGACGCGAACCAGGCCACATCCATGCGCTTCGGCGTTCGCTCCATTCCTTCCATTCTATTCTTCAAGAACGGTGAGCATGTAGACACCGTAGTCGGGGCCGTGCCGAAGGCGCAGCTCGAGAAGAAGATCGAAGAGCACCTCTAAACCGTCGTCACCGGGGGTCGAGGTGGCCGGCCGCATTCGGGGCAGAGACCAGACCGGGCGCGGGTGTCTGTTTGTCGTCTCCACACCGATCGGCAATCTGTCCGACCTGACAGAGCGCGCCTGCCTCGTTCTCGCCCAGTCGGACCACATCGTGGCAGAGGACACGAGGCGAGCCCGAGTTTTGCTCAATCACGCGGGGATCAGCGCTCGTCCCATGTCCCTGCACGCCCACAACGAAGCCACGCGGGTGCCCCGAGTGCTTTCTTGGCTGTCGCGTGGTCACCATGTCGCGTTGGTCTCGGATGCGGGGACGCCTCTCCTCAGTGATCCGGGCGAGCGCGTTGTGCGTGCGGCGATCCAAGAAGACCACGATGTCATCCCGATCCCGGGCGTTTCGGCGGTGCTGACAGCGCTGGTGGCCTCCGGGTTTTCCTGTGTGCCCTTTGCTTTCCGGGGCTTCTTGCCGCGCCGGGGCAAGGCGCGGTCCCTGGCTCTCAAGTGCGTTGCACATGCCAAAGAGACGACCGTGTTGTTCGAATCGTCTCGGCGCGTGACGCGTTTGCTGGGCGACCTGGAGATCGGGCTTGCGTCCCCGGCGGGCTCGAACCGCCGGGTTGCTGTGTGCCGTGAAATGACCAAGGCGCACGAGGAAGTGGTGCGGGGAACCGCCGCTCGCTGTAAGCGTCACTTCGACGCACATCCGCCTCGTGGTGAGGTTACGGTCGTGGTCGAGGGTCTCGGAACGGAGCCGACCAAGTGGGGCGAAGTGGGCCGAGAGGTCGAGGCGGCCCTGGACGACGGATTGGCTCCGACCGCCGCCGCCCGGAGGGTGGCTGGCAAGACGGGGATTTCCAGAGGCGAGGCGTATGACGCCGTGATGGCGAGGCGGCGGGTTAGTTCAGGGAAAGAGGCAGGTCCCGGGTCGGCGCAGGACGCCCTTGGTCGCGGAGTATCGACGTGACCTGCGGGTCAGCGGCTGCCCGGCTTGGGACACATGTGGGGCACCTTCTGTTGTTTTCTCTGGCGAGTACGCATGGATGGCCCCTCCTGGCCCAGGCCGGCGGCCCCGTGACGGTTGCCCGACTCGAGTACGATGGGGGAGGGGATTGGTACGCGAATCCGTCCTCGCTGCCGAATCTCCTTGCGGAGCTCCAAGAGCGAACGGGAATCGAGACCGCGCGGAGCGACGTGGTTGTGCGTCCGACGGATCCATCTCTGCGGGACTATCCCTTGTTGTATATGACAGGACACGGCAATGTCCGCTTCTCGCCTCCTGATCGGGCCGCGCTGCGCGGCCACCTTCTCGCCGGTGGATTCCTTCACGCGGACGACAACTATGGGATGGATGAGTCGTTTCGCCGCGAGGTTGAGCTCCTGTTCCCGGACAAGCGCTTGGTTGAGCTGCCCCCCACACACGCGATCTTTGGCTCCTTCTATGAATTTTCCGACGGGCTTCCCAAGATCCATGAGCATGACGGGGCACCTCCGCAAGCCCTCGGAATTTTTCACCAAGAGCGACTGGTCTTGCTCTATACGTATGAATCCGATTTGGGCGATGGATGGGAGGACGCGGATGTGCATGACGACACCCCTGAGATCCGAGAGGATGCGGTCAGGATGGGTGTAAACATTGTGGTCTTCGCGATGGGCCAATGGGCGCGTCCCTCATGACCGCCGTGGACGATGTGAGGCGGGCGTCGACTTCGGGCGGTGCCCGCGTCTCGGTGGTGGTTTCGCGCGTCCGTCGTCATCTGTCCAGTTTCTTGGTCCGGACCGTGTGCGCCTGGTGCGGCGTGGCAGTGATGGTATTGCTGGGTCTGGCGCCCCTGCTGGCTGGAGACGACGGTTGGCGCGCCGGTAGCCCCCTACCGGTCTTGCTATGCATCCTGTTGATTGTGGTCATTCCCTTTGGGGTGTGGCTGTGGCGGACCCTGGGCAGGGTCTGGTGCCGGGACGAGGGCATTTCGGCCGCTTTGGATGTAAGCGCCGGATTGCCCAAGGGTACCGTGTTCGGGTCCTTGGAGCTGTCGCGGCAGATGCCTCCGGGAACCTCACAGGTGCTCAGGGACATGGCACTCGCCCGAGTCGGAGGCCGGCTCCTGGGGGACGCCTCGACGCTTTCGGGCTCGCTGGGTGCCACCCTGCGTCGTGGGTTTCGCAGGAGCGTGATTGTGTTGCTGGCGGCCCTGGCGCTTCCGGTTCTTGCGCTGAGCTTTGAGGCCCGGCGGGCCATCGACGCATGGGCGGGCGTCCTGCGCCCATGGTCCGTTTTGGCCCAAACCGCCTACCCACCCGTGTCGGTGGAGCCGGGTACTGTCGAGGTTCAGCGGGGTGCCTCGGTCGACGTGATTGCGCATGCACCGGGACGAGACCGGGCGACGCTGCACTGGGTCTCAACCGGCCAGGTGGAACAATCTCAAGTTCTCCGACTGACGGGTGGATCAGGCTCCAGGTCGCTGTCCCCCATCGCTTCGGAGACGCGCTACTGGATTGAGACGCCCGATGGCGCCGCCAGCGCCCGACACAGGCTCACTCCGGTTGACCCCCTTTTTGTGAGCGACTATGCCCTGGAGCTGAGCTTTCCGCCCCACACGGGAATGTCGCCCGTGGAGTATGACGGTGATGTCCCCGCGCTGGCTCTCCCACGAGGCTCACGGGTAAGGATTGCCGGTTCTGGGAGCCGAGACATCCATCAGGCGCTGATCCTGGATTCGGCTGGGTCGGTCGAGGTTCCGCTCACCGTCAGCGGCAGGGGTTTTGTGGGAGAGTGGGTCCCCGCGCGTTCGGGTACATACGGGTGGTCCTTTACCGACAACTCCGGTGCGCCAGCGGCGTCGGTGCCGGGGCCAATCGTTGTCGACGTCGTCGAGGACCGGCCTCCCGAGGCAGTCATCGTCTTTCCCGCGGTGGACACGATGTTGCCACTGGATCAGAGACAACCGCTCGTCATCCAGGTGAGCGACGACTACGGATTATCCCGGCTGGAAATTGTGTCCACGAGGATCACGGCGTTCGGCGAGTTGGTCGATCGCGAAGTGAGGCATGTTCAGTTGGGGGAGTTGGCTGCGGCCCTGGCACGACCTGTTTTGGACCTCTCGGCACAGGCTCTCTCGCCTGGAGATACCGTCCGCTACTTTGCCCGAGTTCTGGACAACCATCCCGCCCGGCAGGAGGGCCAAAGCGTCGAGTACGCGCTTTGGGTTGGCGGGGCTGGTGAGCTGGAGCGGGCGGCCGGCGAACGGCTGGAGGATGTTAGCGACGCGGTCGAGGCCCTGGCGGGCGCCGCCCGCGACATGGCTGAGGGCAACCCGCCCGAATCGGGTGGCGCGCGCACCCGACGTGACGGTCGGCCCCGGCCCCCCGGGTTTGCCGAGCGCGAGGAGGTTCAAAAGTCGCTTGAGCGCCAGCAGGAGCTGTTCGCTGCGGTGGACTCCCTTCGAAACGAGCTGGCCGATCTCCGCGCCGCGCTTGAACGGTCAGACATGGTCGACCCCGAGGTGAGCCGTCGCATGGGCGAATTGGAGGATCTCTTGGACTCCGCGGTTCCCGATGGCGCCAGCGATGACGGCGCCGAGACGGAGCGGCGCCTTGAGGACATGGATTCGCAAGAAATGGAACGCGTCCGGGAGGACATGGCCCTGGATGGCGAGATGCTGCGTGAGCGTCTCGAGGAGTCGCTGCAACAGTTTCGCGACGCCGTGATCGAGCAGGGTTTTCGGACCGCGGAGCGGGCGGCCGAGGATTTGGCGCGCGAACAACAGATTCTTGCCGACGCGATGGCGGAGGGGGGCGGGGAGGGGTTGCGAAGCGAGCAGCAAGAGGCGCTGGAGGGTCAGGCGGATGCGTTGCACCAACAGCTCGAGGGTCTGGAGGAGAGGCTCCGGGCGGCTGGCGAACGGGAGGCCGAGTTCGGGGTGCGGGACGCCCGAAGCCGGCTTGACCAAGCACGCGAGGCGATGCAGCGCGCCGGTTCAATGATGGCCAAAGGAGAGCACCGCAGCGCGGGCCAGGAGGCCGCGCAAGCGGCGGGCGATCTGTCCCATTTGGCCGATCAACTGGACGATTCCAGGAACCAGATGTTTCAAGAACAGATGGCCCAGATCCGCCAGGCGCTGTCAGAGACGGCGTCCGATGCTTTGGCGCTGGCCCGCAACCAAACGGATTTGCGAGATCGGATGCAGCGCGCGTCCGTGGGCGAGCTGGCCGGGATGCGAAGTGCCGAAGCGGCAATTGCGCAAGGAATTCGCAACCTGGCCGAGAACTATGCGGCGGGCACGGGCATGGCCGCTCCCGGCGCTCGGAACCTTCTGACCGCCGTGGGCGAGGCGATGGAGCGCTTGGACGAGACGCTCGAGGCGATGGGCCGCCCCGAGGGCCGGACAATCTCGCCGGTGGGCGCTGCGGAAGAAGTCGTCCGCTCGCTCAATCGCGTGGCCCAACTGGCCATGGCCTCGGGCCAGAACCAGGGCCAGGCGTCCGGTGCTGCCTCCGAGCAGATGCAGCAGATCCAACATCTCGCCCAGCAGCAGGGCGAGATCATGCAGGATGCGTCCGCGCTGACACCGATGCAATTGGGTGAACAGACCATGGCGGAGCAAGTTGGTGAGATGTCGGCGAGACAGGATGAAGTCGCCCGAGAACTCGGTGAATTGTCCCAGCGCAACCAGGAGGGCTCGGACCCGCTGGGCGATCTTTCCTCGCTCGCCGAGGAGGCCGAGAGGCTCGCCACGGCGCTGGCCCAGGGGCGGCTGGACCCGGAGGTGCTCCGTCGCCAGGAGCGTCTGTTTCACCGACTGCTTGATGCGGGACGCACGCTGGAGCGCGATGAGGAGTCCGACGAACGGGAGTCTGATCGACCGGGCGCATTTGTGAGGGAAGCGGTGGATGCCCTTCGCGTCGAGGACTTGGACGCCCTGCGCTTTTCCCCACCGGGTGGGGCGGCATTGCGCGCGCTTCCCATGGCCCAGCGCACCTTGGTGATCCGGTATTTCGAGCGACTCAACCGCATTCGGGGTGGCGGGGGATCGTGACCGGTTGTCTGAGGTCCCCGTGGATGGCCCTGCGTCGGGGCGGACTGAGGGCGTGGCCCTGCGGGGTTGGCCGGGCGGCGTTTTGCGTCGGCCTACTGGTCGCCGCCTTCCCCAGCCATCTGCTCCTGGCGCAACCTCGAACCGATCAGCGACTGGAGAGCCGAATGCTCCGCCAAGCGTCCGCGAGGGTGGGGCAGGGCGACCTGGTCGGGGCTGAAGCGACGTTGCGGGAACTCATCAGATTGCGTCCGCAGTCGCGTAGCGCCGTGATGGCTCTGGACAGGGTCTATCGCCGGCTTGGGCGGCCCCTGTCCATTGTGCCCTTGGTGAATGCGGCTCTCGAGATGAACCCGGGAATTGATACCCTGTGGACGCTCAAGTTGTCTGCGCTGGCGGACGCCGACTCTGTACGGGCAATGAACATGGCTCTACAGCAGTGGGTCAGGGCGGTTCCCGGTGACCCCACGCCCTATCGTGAGGCGGCGAGGATCTACCGGGACTCCGGGGGGCACGAAGCCGCTGCCGTCGTGATTGGGCAGGGCATCCAGGCGCTGGGGGAGCAACCGGCGCTTCTCGCCGAACTTGGAGATATCCACGCGCGCGGGGAACGCCCCGAAGAGGCGGCCCAGGTGTGGGCGCGGGCATTGGGCGGCGGCCAGGAGGTCGACGAGGAGATCTACCGGCGAATTGAGGTGTTGGGCACGAGTCGGGAACTGATTGTGGACCGGATCCTGGAGGAAACCCCAAAACCAGGGGCCCCGCCCAGCGCCGTGGATGCGGCCGCGGCACTGGCTCTCCAAGAGGGCCGTGAGATGATCGCCGTGGAGTTGGCCGGCGCCGGGCTCCCCGGACCCGGCGCGTCTGCAACCGACGCCCGTGCGGCGGTGGCACGTCTGCGCACCTTTGCCCTTCAGGCCGAGCGGTGGGATCGGCTCCAGAGCGCCCGCTGGGCGTATGGCCAGATCCGCGAGCGGGCACACGATGACAAGAGCCGGCGGGAGGCGAACGGCAAGCTGGCGGAGCTGGCCCTGGAAGCCCAGGACACGGTCGCTTCGCTCGCGGCTCGTGGCAGAATCGTGGAGGCCCTGGACCGCGGGTCCCTCGAACGTCGGACCGCGTGGGCGGATGAGCTTCGCCTTCGGGTTCTCTGGAGCGGCGAGACGGATCTTCTTGCCAGGGGCATTACCGGTTTTCGGGCGGAGTTCCCCGAAGCCCCCGAGTGGGACGAATGGGCCGCTGCCTTGGCCTCACGCCTGTTGACACAGGGTAGGCGTGCCGAGGCGATGGGTGTGCTTGAGGGCGTTCAGGGGCCGGGGGCGTCCATTGAGCGAGCCTTTCTTCTTCTCCAGGGCGGGGCGATTCAGGAGGGAATCTTGGCCCTCCAAGCCTCGATTGAGGGACTGGACCCGGGGGAGGCGACTGCTGTGATCTCACTGGTACTCATGTTCGGCAAATTGACGGCCCGCGGTAGCCAGGCAGCGGCCCGCATTGCGGTAGCTGGACACCGGGGGCTTGCGTCCGAGAGTGTGCGTCGGACCCTTGCCGAGGTCGATGAGGTGCCGGAGTCCGACCGCCCAGCCATCCTGGCTCTGGGCGCCCGCATCGCGGACGCCTCGCACCGCACTGGCGATGCTGTTTCCCTGCGCCGTCAATTGGTCACCACATATCCGGGTGCCATGGAGTTTCCAGAGGCTGCGCTTCGGTTGGCGAGGGCCGTGGCCGATCGTCCGGGCGGGCGTGATGAGGCCGTCGAGATACTCGAAAACTTGATTGTTTCGCGGCCCGATCACCCGATTGTGCCTGCGGCACGCGACGAGCTGGCGCGAATTCTGGCCATTGATCCGGCGCGGACGGAGAATCCATGAGAGGCGAGACTCGAGCGCCCGCTTCCTTGGGCCCGAGGGCTGGGCGGCGGCTTGCATGTGCATGGTCCCTGGCGCTCACCATCCTATCCGCGGGCCTGGTCTTAGCCGCAGGGGCTCCCGGACTTCTGGTCGGGCAGATGTTGCTAGTGCCGATGGACGAGACGCAGGGCAACCACTTGAAGGCCTATGGACTGGCCTACGCGACGCTGCAGCAGGGTGAATCAGCCGAGTGGCTACTCAACTTCCGGGGCGGCTCTTTTCTGCTGGCTGATCGCGAGAGCACGCGTCGCAGGGCCGCGCTGATGGGCGTGGGTGTGCAGGGCGTGAGCGTTGCCGATGAAGCGCGCATCCGGGGGGTCATCGCGTCCTCGAACATGGAGTCGGTGGTGCTGGAAAAGGCAACCGAAATCGCCATCTACACGCCGCCGAACAGTGCGCCCTGGGACGATGCTGTCACCATGGCGCTGGACTACGCTCAGATTCCCTACCGCAAGATCTGGGACCGCGAGGTTCTTGCCGGTGATCTGAACGACTACGAATGGCTTCACCTTCATCACGAGGACTTCACGGGCCAGTACTCCAAGTTCTACATCACCTACGGGGGCGCTCCTTGGTTGGAGGAGGAGATTGCCCGCAACGAGGAAGCGGCGCGCGAGTCGAGATTTGCGGATGTTCCTGCACTCAAGCGGGCGGTGAGCCGGTCCATTCGCGACTATGTCGAGGGCGGCGGATTCCTGTTCGCCATGTGTTCAGCACCCGAGACCCTGGAGCTGGCGCTTGCCGCGCATTCGGTGGACATCGCCGCCTCGTTTTCCGACGGCACACCACCGGATCCAGACGCGGGCGCCAAAATGGACTGGGGTTTCGCCATGGCCTTTGAGAACGCGGAAATCCAGATTGCACCCTCGGTCAACGCCTTTTCGGACATTGACGGGCATCAGGTCAACACGCCATGGCGCCAAGAGTTAGGCACCTTCACCTTATTCAATTTCTCGGCCAAACTGGACCCTGTGGCGGCGATGTTGACCCAGAACCATGTGTCGGTGATCCCCGATTTTTATGGTTTGACCACATCGTTTGCCGTCGATCGACTCAAGCCCGGAGTGGTCAAGCTGGGTGTCGAGGGCGACTGGGCGAAGTACATCCACGGGAGCCTGGGCGAGGGGACTTGGACCTATTACGGCGGCCATGACCCGGAGGATCCGGAACACCAGATCGGGGATGCGCCGACCGACTTGTCGCTGCATCCCAATTCCCCGGGATATCGCCTTATCCTGAACAATGTCCTCTTTCCGGCTGCCAAGAAGAAGACGCTGAAGACGTGACGCAGCCGCCGCTTCGACTCGCGCCGGAGGCCGCCCGGACCATCAGGGACGAAGTGGATCGGGCGGGAGGGCGCGAGGTCGCGTTCCTCGCCGAGGTGACTGGTGGGCGCATGATTGTGCGTCCGCGCGCGGTGGCGCGGGGCAACAAGACCGCGGTTTTGGCGGTGGCGCGCGACGCGTCGGCCGGCGGCGTCATGATTCACAATCACCCGTCGGGTGACCTGGAGCCCTCGATGGCGGACTTGGACGTCGCCGGTCGTATTGCAGACGACGGACTGGGTACCGCAATCGTCAACAATCGCGCGAACCGCATCTATGTGGTGGTGGAGCCGCCGGTCACGCGTCCCGCGGAAGCGCTGGAGGTGGACGACCTCGCGGATCTGCTGGCACCAGACAGCAATTTTTCGGCCATTCCCGGGTACGAGGATCGTCCCGGACAGCGCGACATGCTCCGGTTTGTGGCTCGTTGCTATAATGACGGGGGAATCGGATTGGTCGAGGCGGGCACAGGCACCGGAAAATCGCTTGCGTATCTCGTGCCCGCCGCTCAGTGGGCGCTCCAGAATAGGGAGCGGACCATCGTGTCGACCAATACGATCAATCTTCAGGAACAGTTGGCCGAGAAGGACATGGACTTGGCCCGTCGCGTCCTGGGCGAGGATTTCTCTTGGGCAGTGTTCAAGGGCCGGGGCAACTTCGTCTCCATTCGCCGGGCCCATCTGGCCGCCGGCTCCGCCCCCAGCCTTTTTCCCGACGAGCGGTCCGCCGAGCTCAACGCCGTGCTGAAGTGGCTGAAGACCACGAAGGATGGCTCCAAGAGTACCCTTTCCCACATCGTCAGCTCCGAGGTGTGGAATGAGGTGCGCAGCGACACCGACGCGTGCCTCCGGGCCAATTGCCCCCACTACCAGGAATGCCACTACCAGCGCGCGCGCCGCCGGGCGGTCGCTGCCGATGTGTTGGTGGTCAATCACGCCCTGTTCTTCTCCGACCTGTCGGTGCGGATTCAGACCGACAACTTCGAGGCCGCCGCCGTCCTGCCCCCCTACACGCGGGTCGTGTTTGACGAGGCGCACCACGTTGTGGACTGGGCGACCGAGCGCCTGGGAACCCGGGTTACGGGAGCGGGTCTGCTCCGCACCCTCTCGAGATTGGATTGGGGTGGCAAGGGGGTGCTGGGATCGGTCGACCGAGCTTTGGGTCGGGTATCTGGATCGGCTGTCGCGGAACAACTTAGAGCGCGTGTGCGGGAGCGAACCGTGGGGTTGGTGGGGCGGCTCCGCAAGGCGCTGGGCGCCCTCTTGGACCAGACGGGGCCGTGGGTCGAGGCCCGGGCACAGGGAGGGAGTCTGCGGCTTGCGCACCCGGATGCGCACGGGCGTTTGCCCCAGGGGGCTGCGGACTCGGAGCCGACCGACAGCGTCGCCATCGGTGAGGCGCTGGACGCGACATTGCTACTGATCGGCGACCTCTCTAGGGAGCTGGGAAGCGTGGCGGAGGCGCTGGCGGAGTTGGACGATCCCTCCCCGGAGGTGGAGGGGCACATGCTGGATATGCATGGTTCAAAGAGGCATCTTGATCATGCGAACGTGGCGCTGCGCCGCTGCCTCATGTCGGATCATGACGCGGGCCAAGTGCGCTGGCTGGAGGTGCGCCCCCCCGGGCGCGGGTCCGCGGGAGCGGATCCGACGCCCAATGTCGTGTTCGCCTCCGCTCCGGTGGATGTGGGCGATGCCCTGACCGAGAACCTTCTCTCCAGGAACGAGACCGTGGTCCTGACGTCCGCCACGCTGGCGACCGGGACGGATTTCAGCTTTGTCAGGAGCCGCCTGGGGCTTGCACCTCCGCAACCGCCCGCCGCCGGTGCGTCAACCGGCGTACTGGGGGAAGCGGGCGGCGGCGCGGCCGTGGCAGTTGACGAGGCTGTCGTTGCGTCACCGTTCGACTACTGGGCCCAGAGCTGTCTGGCGGTGCCCACGATGTCCGCCATGGGTTGGTCGCCGGGTGCCCGGGTTGATCAGGGGGCGGTCGCGGATGTCATTTATCAGCTGGCCGAGATGGCCCAGGGTGGCGTTCTAGCCCTGTTTACCTCGTACAAGGCACTCAGGGCCGCCGAGGAGCAGCTGCTGCGCCGGCACGTGGAGCGCCACTGGCCGCTGTATGCGCAGGGGCGGATGCCCCGAACCTCCCTGCTTGCCCGATTCAGGGACTCGGGCCGAGCCATTCTTCTTGGAACAGCATCGTTCTGGGAGGGTATTGACGTCCAGGGCCCGGCTCTGCGGGTCCTGGTAATCCAAAAGCTGCCGTTTCGGGTGCCCACCCACCCAATGACGCAGGCGCGCATGGAGGTCGCCGCGGAGCGCGGAGATAATGGGTTCATGACGTACATGGTGCCCGACGCAGCCATGAGGCTCCGGCAGGGCGTGGGGCGGTTGATTCGCTCCCGCCGCGACCGGGGCGCCGTCGTGATCCTGGATGACCGAGTCGTGACGAAGAAATACGGCAGCGTATTCCTGGAGTCTCTGCCGACCATGCCGCTGATACGGGGCCCCTGGGACAAGGTTAGGGAACGGCTCCGCTCATTCTATGCAGAGATGCCCTGATCGCGATTCTTGTCCGGTGGGCGCGCCGGGATAGATTCCACATGGGATTCCTCATGCGGTTGGGTAGCCGAGACGTGTCGCGTGGCCTGCCACCCTGAGCTCTCCATAGGTGGGCCCGCAGAATCTAGTGTTTTGACAGGGAGATGAAGGCAATTATGAAGAAGGCGCTTGGTTTCTTGGCCGGACTTTTCCTGCTGGCTCTTGCTTTCGCCGCGGGCAGAACTGCGGTGACGGGATGGACCGGCGGCCACAGCGATGTGGGGTTCTGGTGGACGGTCATTGCAAGCCTGCTCGCCATCGCATCCCTGGGCGCCCTGATCGGCACCGGCATCCATAGCCGCCAGGTCGAGTAGCGTGGCGGCGGCCGCCCCGCTTGCGCACCGGCCCGGCAAGATCGTTTGCGTGGGCCGCAATTATCGGCTTCACGCCGCCGAGTTTGGGGAGAAGGTTCCTGACGAGCCATTGATCTTCCTGAAGCCGCCGTCAGCCGTGATCGCGAGTGGCGAGGCGATCAGGCGCCCTCCCGATGTCGGGCGCGTGGATTTCGAAGGTGAGATCGGATTGGTCTGTGGCCGGCGATGCCGCAGGGTTGTGCCCGAGGACGCATGGGTCCACATCGGCGGTGTGGTTGCCGTCAACGACGTGACCAGCCGCACGCTGCAGCGCGGGGATCACCAGTGGACGCGGGCCAAGGGGCTGGACACTTTTTGTCCGGTGGGCAACGTTGTGCCGGCGTCCAGCGTCGACCTCGGTGATCTCAATCTGGTGGTTCTTCATAACGGCCAAGAGAGGCAGGCCGCGGCCGCCCGGGACATGGTGTTCCCAATCCCGGTCTTGGTGAGCTTCATCTCGCGGGTGATGACGCTGGAGCCCGGCGACCTGATCCTTACCGGGACGCCGCACGGAGTCGGGGCTCTGGAGCCCGGCGATGTGGTTCGCGTCGAGCTCTCCTGCGGATCTACGGTCACCAATCAGGTCGAGGAAGCCCTGCCTCTGGGAAGCGGCGCATGAACCCCCCGAGTTCGAGTGGCGCCTTGGGGCCAGAGGCCGGCGGCCGCCCGAGGCGGGAGCGTGCGGATCGTGTGCGACATCGGCGTGCAGTGGTCCTGGGCTTGGCGGTATCCGTTCTGGTGCATGCGGCGCTGATCGTGCTCTATCCATTGGGATCGGTGACCGGGCCCGCCGAAGTGCGCCTTCAGCCCGTGTCACCCGAGCGGAATGCCTTCGGTGTGCGGGTCTTCACGTTGAACGAGCGCCCCGCCGGCGCGGTTGCAGAGCCTGATGATCCCCTGGACATTCAGGACCTCGTTGACCCCGAGGTCAGTGTCGACGTGCCTGTGCTCGAGGACGCGCTCCGGGCGCGGCTGCCCTCAAGGGGTGTGTCGGCGAGCGAGAGACTCATCTTGCGCGACGGAGACCCCAGGTTGTGGACCCCGGTTCACCCGAGGTTGTCCGAGCCCAGTCCACATCAGATCCTGGAGCTCAACGTGCATGCGGCGATTGAGGCTGGCCGCGATTCAGCCCGCGCCGAAGCGGAGCGGGCGCGCGCTGCACTGGATTGGACCCACACCGACGAAGACGGAAAAATGTGGGGGGTCTCTCCCGGGAGGATTCACCTTGGCGACATCGAGGTTCCGCTTCCCTTTGGCTTCGGCCCTCCGCCCGACTACAGCGGCGATCGCGCGGAATGGGCGTTTCGGATGGCTGATATCGACAGGGCCCAGGGTACGCTCGCTGCCCGCCGCAGCTGGAAGGAGCGCCTTGAGGCCATGAGGCTCAGGCGTGAGGCGCGCCGGGCCGAGGAGGATGGCCAGGCCAAGGCCGGAGGCCAGGTCAAGCCGGACACGACCTCGGTCCCGCCGCAGGTGGATCCGGCTTGACGCTCGAACTCTCGAAGACGTTTCAGCCCCGTGAGGTTGAGGCGCGCGTTCTCAAGAGGTGGGACCAGGGCGGGTATTTTGAGGTCTCCGCCGCCGATGTCGAGTCGGGCGGTCACCCCTACGTCATCGTCATTCCTCCCCCCAACGTGACGGCCGTGTTGCACATGGGGCATGGCCTGAACAACACGATTCAGGATGTCTTGATCCGCTGGCAGAGGATGCGGGGAAGGGCTGCACTTTGGGTGCCGGGGACAGATCACGCCGGAATCGCTACCCAAAATGTCGTGGAGCGACGCCTCGCCGAGGAGGGCACGAGTCGCGAGGATTTGGGGCGCGAAGCGTTCGAGCGGCGCGTGTGGGATCATGTCGACGTCACCGGCAATCGGATTCTGAATCAGCTGAAGGCAATCGGATGCAGCTGCGATTGGAGTCGTTCCCGGTTCACGCTCGATCAGGGGCTCTCGACCGCTGTCCGGGAGATGTTTGTTTGCCTCTACGACGATGAGTTGATCTACCGGGGCAAGTACATCATCAACTGGTGTCCCCGCTGCTTGACCGCCCTCTCCAACGAGGAGGCGGAAGCGACGCCCGCCGAGGGGTCGCTCTGGCATCTTCGCTATCCGGTGGCCCCTGAATTCGAGGGCGCCGCCAGACAGGCGCGCCTGTGCGGTGCCGACGCCGTCGGGCAGCTTCCCGACGGGCGATGGTATCTGACCGTATCCACGACGCGTCCAGAGACAATGTTGGGCGACACGGCCGTTGCCGTTGCGCCTGGCGATGTTCGCTACCAGTCGCTCGTTGGGGCCCGGGTCGAGCTGCCGCTGACCGGTCGGACCATCCCGCTCATTGAGGACCCCCACGTTTCCTCCGACTTCGGCACAGGGATGGTGAAGATTACGCCCGCGCATGATCTGGATGACTTCGAGGTGGCGGGCCGTACGGGCCTGGAGCTACTGAACGTCATGACGGACGACGGGAGGATGAACGACGAGGTGCCTCCCGGCTTTCGGGGTCTTCCTCGCGAGGAAGCGCGCGACGCCGTGGTTGCCCGTTTGGACGACGCGGGCCTACTGGCTGGCCGGGAAGACCACACGCACGCGATTCCCCATTGCTACAGGTGTGACACGGTGGTCGAGCCCAGATTGAGCGAACAGTGGTTCGTGCGCATGCGGCCGCTGGCACAGAGGGCCCTGGAGGCGTCCCGTGAGGGCCGTGTGACCTTTTCGCCCGGTCGCTGGACGAAGGTCTACGAGCAGTGGATGGAGAACATTCGTGACTGGTGCATTTCGCGCCAGCTCTGGTGGGGACATCGCATCCCGGTCTGGTACTGCGACGCGTGTGGCGAGGTCATGGTGGTGAGGAACAACCCTCCCCGGTGTCAAGCCTGCGGGTCTCGGGATTTGCGCCGTGATCCCGATGTTCTGGACACATGGTTCTCGTCGTGGCTCTGGCCGTTTTCCGTCTTCGGTTGGCCTGAGAAGACCCGCGACCTGAAGGCGTTCTACCCCGGCCACGCGCTCTCAACGGCACCCGAGATTCTCTTCTTTTGGGTTGCGCGTATGGTGATGGCCGGGCAGCACGCAATGGGGGACGTGCCCTTTGAGCGGGTTTATCTCCACGGCACGGTCAGGGATAAACAGGGTCGCAAGATGTCGAAGTCGCTGGGCAACGGGGTCGATCCTCTCGAGGTGGCAGAGGAGTACGGGGCGGATGCCCTGCGCTTTACCCTTCTCGCCAGCGCGGGCGTGGGTGCCGACATTCGCCTGGATCACGAAGACCTAGATGCAGCATTCGCACCGGGCCGGAACTTCGTCAACAAGCTTTGGAACGCGGGGCGGTTCGCCCTGATGAGCGTGGGTCAAGAGCCTGTGGGCGCGGTTGAGGAGACCAGTGAGCACTGGCGACTGGAGGACCGATGGATCATGTCCCGCTTGCAGCACGCGATTGATCTCATCGACGGTGAGCTAGAGGCATTTCGCATGCAGGGAGCCGTGGAGGTTGCACGGGATTTCTTTCGAGGCGAGCTGGCTGACTGGTATCTGGAGTCCATCAAGGGTCGCCTGCAGTCAGGGGGGGCGGGTCGCGACGCCGCACGGTCAGTGCTCGTGCATGTGTTGGATGCGGCGTGCCGCCTGTTGCACCCCCTGATCCCCTTCGTCACGGAGGAGCTATGGGGACTGCTTCCCAGAGCCGGACGCGGGGAAACGGGCAGCGAAGGCGCCAAAAAGGAAGTGCTGGCCGTCGCGTGTTGGCCCTTGGCCCGGGACGAGTGGGTCGACCCGGAGGCCGAGGCAGAGTTCGCGTGGCTGAAAGAGCTGATTGTGCGGGTGCGGGCCCTGCGCAAGGAGTATGGGGTGGGAGAGGGACGTCGCGTGGTTTTGCATATCGTCGCGGGCTCCGGTGCCGGGGTGACGGAGCGGTGCGACGACATTCTGCTCCGCCTCGCCGGGATCAGAGCTGTCGAGTACTCGGCCCCCCTGGCGGGTCAGGTCAGTGCCGGCTCGGTGATGCGCGACGGCACGGAGCTGTTCGTCCCCCTCGAGGGGGTGATCGACGTGGAGGCGGAGCGCACACGGTTGCTGGGCGAGATCGAGCGCCTGCGCGCGCGGAGGCAAGTGATCGAGAAGAAGCTCAGCAACGAGAGTTTCCTGACCCGAGCGCCTTCTCATGTGGTCGGGCGGGAGCGCGACAAGCTGTCCTCCTGTGCTCTGCAGCTCACCAAATGGGAGGCCAAGTTGTCGGTGTTGGGGGGTAATCGGGGCGGCGGTCCGTGACGTGGCGAGGGGCCGTGCTCGTATGCTGCCTGTTTGCGCCCTCCTGTGCTCGACCTGAGGCCCCGCCCGGGGGCCCGGAGGATGTGTTGCCGCCGTTCGTGGTGGAGACCCGACCGGACACCTTTGCGGTTGTAGAGCCCGGAATTCGCGATTTCTACGTGCGCTTCAGCGAGCGCATCAGCGAACGGACCGCCGACGGCGCGCTGGACGATGCGGTCGTGGTCTCGCCGTTCACCGGCGAGGTATTCGTTCGCCACCGCCGCGACGCTCTGTCGATCTCGATGGAACACGGTCTTCAACCCGGGCGCGTGTATCGCATCACCGTGCTTCCCGTGGTCAGCGATCTCTTCTCGAACCGGTTGCGGGATCCCTTCGAGTTGGTGGTGTCCACTGGTGCCGCGATTGTGCCGAACGTGGTGGCGGGGATGGTTGAGGACCGGATCACCGGCGAGCCGGTGGCCAACGCGCGTGTCGAGGCCCACTTCCTGGTGGAGGGGGATACGCTCGTTCACTGGGGGCTGACCGGTGAAGACGGGGTCTTTTCCCTGCGTTTCTTGCCGGATGGCGCCTTTGGGGTGCATGCGTGGCAGGACCAGAATCGCGATGGAAGCCAGGGCGACGGGGAACCCGGCAGCGCCCAGCTCGCAGGCACCCTGGAGGCTGCGTCCCCCGACACGGCGTATGCGATGTTGTCCTTGATCACGCCCGACACGCTGCCCGCGCGCTTGGCCACGGTGGAGGTCCAGGATTCGGTCACCCTGAACTTCAGATTTGATGATTTTCTTGAGCCCAGCTATCCCAGTGCTGCGTTGCTGGGCCAGGCGGTGGTGGTGGCCTTGCCGATTCCCGAGGCGGAAGGACAGTCGGGTCTGCCGGACGACGCGCCTCAGGATCCTGAGGCGGATTCCGGCCAGGCGGGCGGGCCTGCGCTGGGTGAGACGATTCCGATCCGGTTGTTTCGACCCATTGAGCAAGAGCGGCTCGTCCAGGCGCGCACGGATTCCGTTGCCGATGCGGAGCGGCCGCCTGACGACTCGGACGAGGCCGATGAGGGCGACGGCCAGGAAGGACCGCAGGAACCCTTGGGCTTGGCAGGATTGATTCTGCCGGGGCAGACCCTGGTGGGTGTCCCGGATGTGGGTCTGCATCCAGGCGTGTTGTACGAGGTGAGTATCACGGGAGTTGTCAACATTGCCGGGCTGGGCGGTGGTGGTGGTATGGACACCGTGCAGTGGGAGCCCCCGCCTCCAGACACGGTGTCCCCGGCGGACAGTGCCGCCGCGAGTGACAGCTCCCAGGCTGTTGTGGGAGGGGACCTCGATTCCATGGAGGTCGCCGACACGCTGCCTCGGGACACGGTTGTCCCCGATATCGGTCCCACGGACACGATGAGCACCGATACACTGGGCGCCGGCTCTTGTGCGAGCGCAAGACCGTGCCGTGAACCTCTTCGCGAGCGAGGTTTGGCGCGTGCCTCGGTTGGGCGCCGGCCGCAGGGCTGGGGTCAGGTCATTGCGCGTGGTCGAGATGGCCAGATTCGCGACGAGTGTCCGCTGATGTCGCGTGGCGTTCGTTCCCGGTCGGCTCGTCGGCTCCGCCTGCGGCATCCGCATGCCTGTGACTGATTCCCGCCGCTTGATCCCGGGAGTGGACCGTCTGCTTCAGAGCGAGTGGTGTGGCGCGCTGATCGCGCGTCACGGCCGCCCCTGGGTTACCGCCCAGTTGCGTGGCGTGCTTGAGGATTTGCGCACCGGGCGCATTCCGATGACGAACGGGGAGGCGGACCTGCAGCGCCTCTGCGAGCGGAAGGTCAAGCGTGCCAGCGCGCCCTCGTTGACGCGTGTGGTCAATGCGACGGGTGTCGTGCTTCACACGAACCTGGGGCGGGCACCGATTGCCCCGCAGGCCCGTGCGGCGATGGACGCTGCGAGCGGATACGGCAACGTCGAGTTTGACCTCTGCACCGGCGCGCGCGGTTCCCGCGATGTCCACTGCGCCGCATTGATCTCGGAGCTGACCGGGGCGGCGGGTGCGGTGGTCACGAACAACTGTGCGGGTGCGCTCGCGCTGGCCCTTGCGGCATTGGCGCGTGGAGGGGAGGTGGTGGTCTCCAATGGCGAGCTTGTCGAGATCGGCGGGGGCTTTCGTATACCCGAGGTGATTGCTGCCGCCGGATGCCGCCTCCGCGCGGTCGGCACAACGAATTGCACACGGCTCTCCGACTACGGGGAAGCGCTCCGGGGTAACGGGGCGGGTGCCATCCTCAAGGTTCATCGCTCCAACTTCACGGTTGCCGGGTTCAAGGAGTCGACCCGAATCGAGGACTTGGTGGCCCTGGGGGCCCAACACGGGCTACCGGTGATCCACGATTTGGGATCGGGTCTCCTCATTGACGGCAAGGCGCTGGGCTTGCCCCGGGAGCCGACACCCAGGGACAGCGTGGCCTGTGGCGTGGATCTGGTTGCCTTTTCTGGCGACAAGCTCCTGGGAGGACCGCAGGCGGGGATACTGGCCGGGCAGCACGAGAGCGTTGCTCGGGCCAGGGCGCACCCACTATGCAGGGCGTTGCGGTGCGACAAGGTCACACTCGCCGGACTGGAGGCCACGCTCAGGCTGTACCGACATCCCGCGCGGGCGGCCCGGGAGATCCCGGTGTTGCGCATGATCGCCACGCCCGCCGATGACCTAAAGCGGCGTGCACGCTTGGCGCTGGCTCGCATGCGTGAGTACGCTGCCGGCCGGGATTTGCCCTGGGATGCCGATGTCGTCCGGGGAGAGTCACTGGTCGGGGGAGGGACCTTTCCCGATGTACGCCTACCCACCTGGCTCTTGCGCATCAAGACTGGTTCGGCGACGGCTTCCGTGTTGGAGGTGCTGCGCGGCCATGTACCACCGATTGTCGCGAGGAGCAGGCGGGGGAGCACGTTGTTCGACTTTCGCGGCGTGGCACCCGGCGAGGGCGATGTGGTCGCGCGAGCGCTCGCCGGATTGGGTGCTCCGCGAGCGCGAGCAGACGAGAGGCGTTGATGCCCGATGCGGGAACCCGCGCCGCCGTCTTCCTGGACCGTGACGGGACCATCATCGTCGACAGGGGTTATCTGGGCGATCCTCAACAGGTCACCCTGATCCCCCGAGCCGCATCGGCGCTGGAGCGTTTGCGGACCATGGGGCTCCTTCTCGTGGTCATCACGAATCAGTCGGGGATCGCCCGAGGGTACTACACGCGGGCCGACTATGACCGGGTGGAGGCCGAGCTGGATCGTCAGCTTGCCCAACTCGGGGTCCGGCTTGATGCGACCTACCATTGTCCAGATCTGCCGGGGTCGGACCAACGGACCACCTGTCGGAAGCCGGCTCCCAGGCTGTACCGGACCGCCGCCGCGACCCTGAAGATTGATCTTGGGCGATCATTCTATGTGGGAGATAAGTGCAGTGATGTCAGGGCTGCGGAACAGTTCGGCCGCACCGGAATCCTGGTGCGCACCGGCCAAGGACTGGATCAGGAAAAAAAGCTGCCGTCGGCGCATGACGCGGTCGATGACCTCTGGACTGCAACCGGTCTTATCGAGCGGCAGTGGGGCGCGAGCAGGCGGGAAATGCGCCGTTAGGCGTGGTTGACCCCCGTGGCTCTCATGGGGTAATTTCGTATTCAAGAGGTGCTGTGTAGCCGCCGACCTCCGATGTCTCGGTGAGTCGGCCAAGAGTGTTGTCGCAGCGGACGGCGAACAGGTATGGAGCTCAACCTTACACCGAGTGCGGTGAAGATGGTGCAGGGGTTCCTTCAGCAGCATGGGGGAACGCCCGAGGCTGGTTTGCGCGTGGCGGTTCTGCCGGGCGGGTGCTCCGGCTTTCAATACGATGTGGACATCGACGATGCACCGGAGGGGGACGACGAAGTTCTGGAGCAACAGGGTATCAGGATCTTCGTGGACCCATTCAGCGCCCAATATCTGGAGGGGATCGAGATCGACTACATCACGTCCCTGATGGGATCCGGGTTCTCGTTCAAGAACCCGCAGGCGTCGGGGGGATGTGGATGCGGCAGCTCCTTTACGGTTTAGCGCCGAGGGCCACCCGGCCGCCGCCTGACCTCGCTTGGGTGGGCACAACCTGACGTCATGGAGATCCTGACCTTTACCGGCGGGGCATTCCTGCAGAACACGGCTCTTCTGGTCTGCGCTGACGGGCGCACTGCGATTCTGGTCGATCCCGGCGCCGCAACTCGAGATGCGATTCGCCAGGCGAGGACACGGCGCCTGGACATCACAGCGATCCTGTTGACCCACGCGCACCTGGATCACATCGAGGGCGTGGCGCTGGCCAAGCGGGAAACCGGAGTGCCGATCTACCTGCACCCTCTGGATCGGGTCAACTATGACGCCGCCCCCGGCCAGGCGCGGGCCTACGGGGTTCCCTTTGAGGTGCCGCCTCCGCCGGACCGGAAGCTGGCGCATGCGGACACGCTGTCATTCGGGGGCGCGGCCATTGATGTCGTCTTGGTGCCCGGACATGCGCCCGGGCATGTGATGTTCCACATGAAGGAACACCGGAAGGCGATCGTTGGAGATGTGGTTTTTGCGGGGTCGATCGGGCGCACGGATCTGGCGGGAGGCGACACCAGGGTGCTCATGGACTCGATTCGTCGCCATGTGTTGACCTTGCCGGACGAGACGCGGCTGTATCCGGGCCATGGTCCGGTCACAACGGTGGGGCGCGAACGCGCCACGAATCCCTTTCTGGCACCCCAGTACATCGGCCAATTGGCTTGACCGTCCCCTTCGCTGTCTTTGCGTCGGGCTCCGGCAGTAATGTTGAGGCGCTGTTGCACCACGAGGGGCACGGGGCCGGATACCGCATTGACGTGCTCATCGTTGACCGTCGGTGTGGGGCTCAGGATCGGGTTCGAGCCCATGGCCGGCAGGTCCACCGCCTCAACTTCGGCCACGCGAGCGCCGGCGCCCAGGTGCTCAAGCTGTTGAGGCGCCGCGCCGTGCAGGGCATTTTGCTGGCTGGGTTTCTTAGGCTCCTTCCCGACACTCTTTGCAGGGCGTACCGCGGGAGGGTTTTGAACATTCACCCGGCGTTGCTGCCGTTGTTCGGAGGCCAGGGGATGTACGGCAGACGGGTGCATGAAGCGGTGCTGGCATCGGGCGCAAAGGTTTCGGGACCCACCGTCCACCTGGTCAATGAGCGCTATGACGAGGGGGCCATCGTGGCGCAGTGGCCCGTTCCTGTCCTGCCTGGTGACTCTGTGAGCACCCTGGCGGCCAGAGTGCTGGAAGCGGAACACGTGTTGTATCCCGCTGCGGCAAGCGCGCTGGCCGGGCAAATCGCAAACTGGGACGGGTTCCGTGAATGCCCACGTCCCGCCTTTCGGTGGCCGGGAATCGGCTGCCGAGACGCAGGCGTGCTGCGGGGAAGCGTACGGCGGGCGTTTGGAGACCAGGAGTGAACCGTCCCAGGGCACTCCTGAGTGTTTGGGACAAGGCTGGTGTGGCGGAGCTCGGCCGCCGTCTCGTTGATCGGGGGTGGGAGGTCTTGTCCACAGGAGGGACTGCCCGAGCGTTGCGGGCCGCCGGCATACCCGTGACGGACGTTTCGTTGGTGACGAACCATCCCGAGATGCTGGGGGGCAGGATCAAGACGCTTCACCCCGCGATTCATGCGGGGCTCCTGGCTCGCCGCGGTGTGGACCAGGACATGCGAGCCCTGGCAGAGCTCGGGTATCAGCCCATTGATCTCGTGGCGGTCAACCTGTACCCCTTTGGCGAGGTCGTTGAAGCACCCGACGCAACCTTGGATCAGGCGCTGGGCCACATCGACATTGGCGGAACGACGCTCATCCGAGCCGCGGCCAAGAACCACCGGAGCGTGTGGGTTGTGGTGGATCCCGGCGACTACGAACCGGTCTTGAGGGCGATCGACGATGAGGCGAACGAACAGTCAAGTCAGAGCGTGAGCTCTGGTGAACTGCGCCGCCGACTCGCCGCCAAGGTATTCCGGGAGACATCTTGCTATGATTGTAGTATAGCGACGTATATGTCTGGTGATAAGGCACTTGAAGATGATGACCTCATCGTTCGGATGAATCTGCTGGGAACGCCGCTCCGCTATGGCGAGAACCCGGACCAGAGCGCCAGCTTCTACTCGATCGGCGACACGCGCAGCGGCATTGCGGCGTTGACGCAACTTCAGGGCAAGGCGTTGTCGTACAACAATATCTTGGACCTGGATGGTGCAATGGCCGGCCTGGCGCCCTTTGCGCATGCACCCCAGGCCGCGGTCTGCATCGTGAAGCACGCCACGCCGTGCGGCATGGCCGCGCGCGAGACGCTGGCGGAAGCGTTTGCGCGAGCCCGGGCCACGGATCCCCCCTCGGCGTTCGGGTCGGTGATCGCACTCAACCGAATGGTTGACCGGGAAACGGCCCAAGCAATGGCGTCGCTGTTTGTCGAGTGCGTGGTCGCGCCCGGCTTTTCGGGTATCGCGCTTGAGGTGCTCGGCCAGAAAAAGAATGTGCGCTTGCTCGCATTCCCGGCCGGGAACGAGGATGACTGGAGAGACTTTCTCTGTCGTGCGGGAGGGTGCGACGGGGTCCGGTCACTTCGCTCCGTCTACGGCGGCACACTCATTCAATCGACGCCCCCGGCACCACGCTTTGTGCCAAACGCCGATCCGAATTGGGCCGTTGTGACCAAACGCACTCCCTCGCCCGCGGAGGCGCGCGACCTGGGTTTTGCATGGGCGGCGGTAGCCACCGTAAAGTCCAACGCGATTCTGCTGGCGAGAGATTTGGCCGCGGTGGGCATCGGCTCGGGACAGACGAGTAGGGTGGCTTCCGTGGGGCTGGCCCTCCAGAAGGCGCGTGACAATGGGCTGACCCGGGAACTGGAGGGGTGTGTGCTGGCGTCGGACGCCTTTTTCCCCTTTAGGGATGGAGTGGACCTGGCGGCGCGCGCCGGTGTGCGGGCGATCGTTCAGCCCGGCGGGTCCATTCGCGACGACGAGGTGGTCGCGGCAGCCGATTCGTGTGACATCGCGATGGTGTTCACCCGGCGACGCCTCTTTCGACACTGACGGCCCCCGGGGAACTCTCGGGTTGCAGCTGACATCTCGTGGTACCCACCCGGTTGATGTTGAGTGGCAACATCGGCAGATTACCGTTTCTGGGAGGGGTGGCAGAGCGGCTCAATGCACCGGTCTTGAAAACCGGCGTTCTCATACGGACACGTGGGTTCGAATCCCACCCCCTCCGTTGGTGGTGATGGCGGGTCGGGCGCCGTGAACCGGGGCCAGGGAAGCTTGGGTGGTCCGCTGGAGCGCGGGGGTTCGGGCCAGGGGGCGCAGCAGTCTGATCGTCCTCTGGGTGGCGCCCTTGAGACGGTCCCATCCTGCCGGGTGCGGCGCTAACACAAAGTACGATAAAACTTTATCGTTGTAGGTGGTCACTCCAAGGGACGGATGCCGCCATGCGCAGAGAATCCGTTGAGGTGAAGATCGGCGGCGTGGCGATCGGCGGAGACAATCCGGTTGCTGTGCAGTCGATGACCAACACCGACACGGCCGATGCGGCCAGCACGGCCGCCCAAGTCAGAGCATTGGCCGATGCCGGCAGCGAGATTGTGCGGGTCACAGTGAACAACCGGCACGCGGCAGCCGGGGTGCCCGGGGTCCTGAGGCGCCTCAGGGATTCTGGGTGTGATGTCCCGCTCGTCGGTGATTTTCATTACAACGGCCACATCTTGCTGCGGGACTTTCCCGAGACGGCCGCGCTCTTGTCAAAGTACCGGATCAATCCGGGCAATGTGGGCACCAGTCGCCGAGACGAGAATTTCCAGGCGATCATCCGAATCGCGATGGATCATGGTGCGGCGGTGCGGATCGGAGTCAATTGGGGTTCGCTGGATCAGCGGCTCCTCACCGACATGATGGACGCCAATGCTCGCCTTCAATTCCCGAAGGCCGCGAGCGACGTGTTGCGAGATTGCATTGTGGAGAGCGCCGTGCGCTCGGCCGATCTGGCCGAGGAGACTGGCTTGGGTAGCGACCGCATTGTCATCAGCGCCAAGGTTTCCGGGGTTCGTGACCTGATCGCGGTGTATCGCCAGCTTGCTCCCCTCCGCGCCTATCCCCTCCACCTGGGTCTGACAGAGGCTGGCATGGGATCGAAGGGAATGGTGGCGACGGCGGCAGCGCTCTCTCCCCTGCTGATTGATGGGATCGGCGATACGATTCGGGTCTCGCTTACTCCTCGTCCCGGTGGTGACCGTACCGAGGAGGTGCGCGTAGCACAACAGATCTTGCAGTCGCTTGACATTAGGAGCTTTGAGCCCCAGGTGACGGCATGTCCCGGGTGTGGCCGGACCACCAGCACCTTCTTTCAGGAGATGACCGAGGACATCCAGGGTCACATTCGCAAGCGGATGCCGGAGTGGAGGCTACGGTATCCCGGCGTTGAAGATCTCAAGGTGGCCGTGATGGGTTGTGTCGTGAACGGCCCTGGCGAATCCAAGCACGCGGATCTGGGCATTTCGTTGCCCGGCACCTTCGAGGAACCTAAGGCGCCGGTGTACATGGATGGCCGGCACCTGAAGACGCTAAAGGGCGAGAGGATCGTCGAGGAGTTCAAGGAGATCTTGGGCAACTATGTGGAGCGGCGATACTCGCATGGCAGCTTGGCCTCCCGGTTGCCGGCCGAGGACTGATCCCGGCCTCCTTCCTGGGGGCGGGGCACAGGCACGCGGATTCCGGGGCACCAAGTTCAGGTAGCGGTCATTCGGGGCTGGAGGGCGCCGTAAGTGGGAGTCGATGTCCCTGGAAACCGGTCCTTCCGTGGCCCGTCTTGACTGTGGCTGTGCGCGTGGGAAGAGCGGGCGACAACGGAGGTATCGGGCCCGTCGCGGGGATGTTGGACCCAGACCAACCCTGGCGGTGGTCGCGAGACCGAGCCGATAGAGCAAGTCCGGCCATCCCGGGTAAGGTAGAGGCGTTCTTTGGGTCGTCGGTGTGTGCAGGCGGAGGCCAGCGGGTTGCAGCCGATGGTTGGGGTGGCCAAGATGACGCGCCACAGCAGGTTGGGGGTGCGCAAACCGGATGGCCACAAGGTCGCGCGGTGCTTGACCGGAACCCCGCTTCGCTTCCTGCGCGCATCCTGCCTTGTCCGCTTCTTGTTTCAGCGTTTCATGGTCGGTGTCCCAGAGGGCCAAGGCCTGCATGCCGGATGTCTTGTCGGAGTTCTTGGGTCCGATGGAGACCGCCGGATTCTCCAAGCCCTATTTCCACCGAGGTCAATCGCTTGACGTTGCGATTTTCGAGACTGGCCAGCACCATTGTTTCCGATTGGGCATCATCAGTGCGACGGATCTTCCGTCGTCAAGTTCTTCGCTCCTGCGCATCGGACCAGCCTGCCGGGCCTGGTGGACCGCCCCGAAGAGGCCGTCCGGCCTCGCTCCGCCGATGCTGGAGAGGGGCAATAGAGTGGTAGGCGTTTGTGGCATGTGCCGCCAAACGGGCCGGGATTGGGTTACGCTAAAATTCTCGCGTCCCCACAGGCCCCGGGCGGACCCAAACGCGGCAGTGTTCGGTAACGAGAGCCCCACGCAACCGTACCTCGCAGTGGACATGCCGCTCGGTGTCGGATGGGCGCGGATTCCCGGGATCCACGCATGACCGCGGGACGCCCTTCACGCCCCTCGACCGGCTGTTACGGCCGAGCGATCTGCCTCGCCTCGCCGGCTAGGCCACCGCTCTTCGAATGCCAAGTCGCCAAGGAGGCCACGGAGATGACCCGCCCACGACTCATCGTCACCCGACTCGCCGCGGCCCTGGTGGCCCCGCTCCTTGTCCACGGGTGCGGAGACGAAGCGACCGCGCCCCCACCGAACGTGCAGACCCCCTCGGAAGTCACCATCAGCCCCGCGACGGCCACGCTGGTCGGACTGGAGGCGACGGTGCGGCTGACCGCGGAGGTGCGCGATCAAGACGACCGCGTGATGACTGGTGCCGCCGTCTCGTGGGCCACCGACGCAGAGGACATTGCCCCCGTGGACGGGGAGGGTTTGGTGTCGGCGGCGGGTGATGGCGTGGCCACGATTACGGCGACCGGCGGAACAGTGCAGGGGACGGCTCGGGTCGTCGTGACCGAGACGCGCGCCCGCACGGCGCTCGCAGCCATCCATCACGGCTTGGATGGCCCGAACTGGGTCCGCAACGACAACTGGCTAACCGATGCTCCGCTCGGGGACTGGTACGGGGTCGACACGGACGGCTCCGGCCGTGTCGTCGGTCTCAGTCTCCCGGGTCGGTGGGACGCCGAGACGCAGCATTGGACCTCCCATGGTCTCACCGGGTCGATCCCGCCCGAGATTGGGCACCTTTCCCACCTGAAACGACTGAACCTGATCGGCAACGGACTCTACGGACCGATCCCGCCGGAGCTGGGCAATCTCAACCGCTTGGACACGCTGAAGCTCGGTGCGAACAGCCTTTCTGGATCAATCCCGTCGGAGCTGGGCGGCCTGGACAGCCTGAGTCTGATGTGGCTGAGCTTCAATAGCCTCTCGGGCCCGATTCCACCGGAACTCGGAAATCTCGCCAACCTTGTTTCCATGGAGATCGCGTCCAACCGGCTCTCCGGGCCAATCCCGCCCGAACTGGGCAAGCTTTCCCAACTGGAAGAGCTGGGTCTTTACGACAACGCTCTGACCGGCCCCGTCCCGCCCGAACTGGGAGACCTCACCCTGCTGCAGGGCCTTGCGATCGACTGGAACCGCCTCACCGGCCTGATTCCCAAGAGCTTCCTGGGGCTGGATTCCCTGTGGAGCCTGGGCTTTGGTCGCAACGAGGGACTTTGCGTGCCGGGCACCCCGGAATTCGAGACTTGGACGGCGGGTCTCGACCGCCTAGACCTCAGATAAGCGTGTTCCGGGGGAGGGCCTGTTAATTTAATGCAGAACAGCTTATCTTTATTGTACTTATACCGCGAGGTCAAAGCGTCATCCCTCCAGCGACGAGGACTTTCGGGTGAGTACCATCAGCCACCACCAAACCCGCCGTAACTGCGCCGCCCACCGGCGTCGCCTCCGTGCCAGACACGCCCAAGCAGGGCGTTGGAAGCAACAAAGTAAACCGATGCTCGGGGCCGGCAAGATTCGTTACGAGGTTAGCCGGCGCGTGAATGCCACACTCTACGGTGGCATCGGCGCCGCCCACCGGTTGATCACCAAGATCGGCCTACCGGAGCAGATCAACAGATCAGGTGTGCTGAAGCGTAACCTGCCGTACTTCGACTCCGACCATGTGTTGACCCTCGCGTACAGTGTGTACTGTGGCGGCACCCGGCTCGGCGATATCGAGAGACTGCGCCAGGATGTGTCGGTTATGGACGCCTTGGGAGCCCGGTTGATCCCGAGTCCGACTGCAGTGGGCGACTACTTGCGGCGCCACTCCGAGGGAGATATCGAGACCTTGATGGACGGGATCAACGAGGTGCGGCCGCAGCTGTGGAACGGACGCGGGCGCGACCTGCTGGGTCCGGTGACGTACATCGATGTGGACGGGACGATCGTGCCGACGGACGGAGAGAAGAAGGAGGGCTTGGGGCTGTCGTACAAGAAGGTCTGGGGGTATCAGCCGTTGATCGTTACGCTCGCCAACACGGGCGAGGTCCTGTACATCGACAATCGACCGGGCAACGCGGCCAGCCACAGCGGTGCGGCGAAGTGGATTGACAAGTCGATTGACCTGGTGGGCCCCCATGCAGAGCGGCTGTGCCTGCGCGGCGATACGGCGTTTTCGTTGACGACCAACTTTGACCGTTGGAGTGGTCGGGCGGATTTCGTGTTCGGGTATACGGCGCATCGGTCGCTGGTCGCACGGGCGGAGGCGCTCGAGGAGGATCGGTGGCAGCAGTTGAAGCGACGGCCACGCTGGGTGTCGGAGACGGGCGAGACACGGCAGCGGCGTCCGAACGAGAAGGCGCGGATTGTGCGCGAGAGCGAGTTCAAGGATGTCAAGCTCAAGGGCGAGCATGTGGCGGAGTTTGAGTATCGGCCGAGGGCGTGTCGCAAGGCGTATCGGATGGTGGTGGTGCGCAAGAACCTGCGTGTGATGAGGGGCGAGTTGGATCTGGGTGATGAGGTGAAGTACCTCTTCTACATCACGACGCTACGGGGCAAGAGCAGGGCTGAGGTGGTTCGGTTGGCGAATCAGCGTTGCGACCAAGAGAATCTGATCAGTCAGTTGAAGAGCGGGATGGGTGCGCTCCGGGTGCCGATGTACGATTTGGTCAGCAACTGGGCGTACATGGTGATTGCGGCGTTGGCGTGGAATCTGAAGAGCTGGATGGCGATGCAGATGCACTACAAGTCGCAGCGTCGGCGCTATGTGAAGATGGAGTTCAAGCGGTTTGTTCGGGAGATGGTGTTGATTCCGTGCCAGGTGATCCGCAAGGCGCGCCAGACGACATTGCGGGTGATTGGGTGGCAACCGAGCGTGGACCTGCTGTACAGGGCGTGGTGCACGATCGAGCGGACCGAATATGGGTAACGTTAGTCGCTGATTGTCAGCGACTGGTCGGATTTTTTGATTGGGGTGCGATTTTCTGGGACCAGTGCGTCTGTACGGTACGGGCCTGGTCGAGGAGGCCAGACGGAGGCAGCTAACGGAGGGAAAAGGCCGACGAAAACCGAATGTGGGCCGAATATTTCTCGGTCAGGTGACCGAGGTCGCTCGTTATTTATAGCACCCGACCCGTCAAAATGCCAAACGCGCTTATTTTAGGCCTAGACGGACCCCACTGCAACGCGCGGGACCGTGACGCGCTGGAAGTCCTCCATCAGACATCGGGCGGGCCGCGTTGGAAACGGTCCGACGGCTGGCTGGAGGGCATGGCGTTGGCGAGGTGGCACGGAGTAGAGGCGGATTCGTTGGGTCGGGTAGTCACCTTGGACCTGAGCGGGAACGGTTTGTCCGGTCTGTTCTCGCACCGTGTGGGCGAGCTGGCCCGGATGACCACACTGCGTATCTCGGACAACGCGCTTTCGGGGCGGCTGCCACTGACGCTCGCCCGTCTTTCGTTGACTGAGTTCCAGTGGGCCGGCACGGAGCTGTGCGCTCCGGTCGAAGCGAACTTTCGGAAATGGCTGGGCGGCATAGAGATACACACAGGGACAGAGGCGGCATGTGCTCCTCTGTCCGAAAGCGACATCCTCGCTCTGCTCCACGACGCCACCGGCGGAGAGGACTGGATCCGGGCCGACAACTGGCTGACCGACCGACCACTGGGAACCTGGCACGGCGTCGCCGTCGACGATGCGGGTCGGGTGATTGGACTGGACCTGTCCGACAACGGGCTGCAGGGGGAGATCCCGCCCGAACTCGTCAGCCTGACCGGACTCGTCACGCTAGACCTCTCCAACAACGAGCTGTCCGGGCCGGTTCCGCCGCAACTCACCCTTCCGGCACTGAAGCTCTTGGATCTGTCCCTGAACCTGCTGTCCGGGTCGATCCCGCCCGCCTTGGGTGGACTTGCCGACCTGGAGGTTCTGAAGTTGTCGAACAATCGCCTGACCGGTTCCATTCCTGCGGAGCTGGGCGACCTGGCGAATTTGGACTCCCTGATGCTGGGCTGGAATCGACTCTCGGGTCCCATCCCTCATGAGCTCGGGGCCTTCGCCTCGCTGAATGGTCTCATGGTCCACGGAAACGACCTCTCCGGTCCGATTCCGCCCGAGCTGGGCAATTTGGACGACCTGGAGAAGCTGGCCCTTCACTCGAATGACCTGTCGGGAGAGATTCCCCCGGAACTCGGTGCCTTGGCACAATTGAAGTGGGTGGCGCTCAGCTCCAACGACCTCTCCGGTCCGATTCCGCCCGAGCTGGGCCGCCTCATCGCGCTTGAGCGACTGCACCTGGAGCGCAACCGGCTGTCTGGATCTGTCCCTCCAGAATTAGGCACGCTGGCCAGCCTGGAGGGTCTGTACCTCGCACAAAACGTCGCCATGGTCGGGGCATTGCCCACAACGCTGGTCAACCTGGCCAAGCTGAAGACCCTGACCACCGTGGGCACGGAACTCTGCGCACCAGCGGATGCTGGATTTCAGGCCTGGCTGGACGGGGTCCACACCCGGCGCATCGTCCCCTGCGCCGGCCACGCCAAGGTTGCGGCGTACCTGACGCAATCGGTTCAGTCCCGCACGTTCCCCGTCCCCCTGATGGCCGGAAGGAAGGCGCTCCTGCGCGTGTTTCCGACAGCCGGGGACAGCACCGCAGCGGGCATTCCACCGGTGCGGGCCCGCTTCCTCTTGGATGACGGGGAGGTGCATGTGGCGGAGATCCCGGGCACATCCTCGCCGATCCCCACCGAAGTTGACGAGAGCAAGCTAGCAAGGTCGGCCAACGCCCTGGTTCCCGGCTCCGTCGTGCAGCCGGGCCTCGAAATGGTGATCGAAGTCGACCCGGAAGGGACCTTGGATGCGGCTCTGGGCATCCAGAATCGGATCCCCGAGACCGGGCGCCTGACCCTTGATGTTCGCGACATGCCCGTCTTCAAGCTGACCTTGATTCCATTCGTCTGGAGCGAAACGGGCGATTCGGCGATCATCGCCCAGGCCGACTCCATGGCCCAGGATCCGGGGAACCACGCACTGCTACGTGACGTGCGCGCGATGCTACCAGTCGTCGACTTGGATGTCGACGCGCACGAGCCCGTGGCCAGTTCCAGCAACGACGCGATGGCGCTGCTTCGGCAAACCTGGGCCATTCGCGTGCTGGAGGGTGGCGCCGGTCACTACAAGGGCTTGATGTCCGAGCCGGTCGTGGGGGCCTCCGGTGTGGCCCTGCGGCCGGGCTGGGACAGCTTCTCCGTCCCCGACGCGGCCGTGATCGCCCACGAGCTGGGGCACAATATGAGTCTGGGGCACGCGCCCTGCAACGTTTCAGGCGACCCGTCCTACCCGTACCCCAACGGAGCCATCGGAGCCTGGGGCTACGACTTCAAGGGTGGTGAAGCGGGGGACGGCGGCTTGGTGGATCCGTCTACGCCGGACGTGATGTCGTACTGCCTGGAGAGCAACTGGATCAGCGACTACCACTTCGCCAACGCGTTGCGATTTCGCCTGTTCGGCATCGTTTCGTCGCCAACCGCGCCCTCCACGCCGTCCCTGCTACTCTGGGGAGGCGTCGACACCCGGGGTGCGCCGTTTCTGGAGCCGGTCTTCGTGGTGGACGCCTCACCCACGCCCCCCGTTTCGGCGGGCCTGCACCGGATCACCGGACGCTCAGCCAACGGGGAAGCCCTCTTCTCGCTGAGTTTCGATGTGTTTGAGACTGCCGACGGCGACGGGAGCAGGACATTTGCTATCGTGCTTCCCCTGGAGCCCGGATGGCGGAGCGCCCTGGCGAGGATTAGCCTTTCCGGCCCCGGTGGCACGGTCACGCTCGACGGTGACAGCGACCGCCCCGTGGCGATCGTGCGGAGTTCCCGAACCGGTCGGGTGCGGGCGTTCCTGCGCGGCCGGGCGGCCACCTCAGCCACGCCTACGGCGCTGTCGGACCAAGCGGCCGGCCCGCCGTTCGAGTTTGAGGTGCTCTTCAGCCGCGGGATCCCAGACACCGCTGCGTGGCTCCGGTGAAGACCCGCTCGCCATCGGGATCTCCGGGCTACCGGGCTCTGCGGGCGGCGCACGTACCGACCGAAGAGTGTTGGCGGAGTAGGAGGCTGGCACCCTTGACCATAGGGCCCGGCGGGTCCTCCGTCGCGTTCGCTCCGGGCTTCAATCCGGCTCCCAATGTCACGATTCCGGTCCAACTGATCGGCGCATGTGTCGCTCGACCCTCGAGCCGATCATGCACGGCCGGCACCTTGAGGTCAACCCTCTTGTAGCTCGAAGCATACGCTCGACCCTGCTCAGGCGCAGACGCGGTGACTTTGTGCCGTAAAAGCGCTGCCCTGGGTTGGTCGATTCCCTTGGGGGAGCTGGCGAAATTTCCAAACGTTCGGGCGTAGCTCTGGTCGGTGGTGGTCTCGCACAACCTCTGGACGCCCGGATTGCCCCTCACGCTAGAAGGTAGGGCGGGGATCACAGGGGAAGGGCTCGTACGGAATCGTCAGGTGTTGTTCCAGCGAGCTCGGCTCGCCCAAATCCCCGATGTTCCGTTGGTGGGGCTAACTTCCGTGATATTTGTGCGTTGCTTGCGGTGATGGGCCGTCCAGGAAACCTGAAACAGGCGCGGGCGTTTGATTGAGGACATGAGCGCATCGGAGGCGGGCGCACCAGTGGGCCGGGCCGTAGCACCGACTCCCAACCAGAGTTCCTTGGCCCATGGGCAAGCATCGCCCACGCTCACCCGGTGCGTGGCGCTTGATATTGAGGTTGGGGCAAACGGCCTTGTCCAAGCCTTTGGCGCGGTACGGCCTGATGCGGACCGGCGCCTGGTCCACTCGGGGAAAGGGTTATCCGCGGCACTTAGGCGCCTTGACGCGTTTGCCCAGGGCACATTGTTCGTGCTTGGCCACAACGTGATCAAACACGACCTGCCGTACCTGGCGGCGGTCAACCCCAACCTGCAGATCCTCACCCTCCCTGTCATCGACACGTTGCGCCTCAGCCCGCTTGCCTTTCCGCGCAACCCGTACCATCACCTGGTGAAGCACTACCAGGATGGCGCTCTCCGCCGTCATCGCGTCAACGATCCCGAGCTGGATGCTCGCCTGGCGCTGAGGCTCTTCGGTGACGAGTGCGCGGCGCTTGAGGAGGCGCCGTCAGGCTTGCTCGCCGCCTGGCATTGGTTGTGCGTACCGCATCACGCGACTCTCGACATGGCGATGGACTGGCTGTTCCGGCGTGTTCGCGGATCCGAAAGACCGTCCCGAATCAAGGCCACACAGGCTGTGCGACAATGCTTGGACGGGGTTGCATGCGCCACGGGTGTCCAGGAAATCCTGGCCGACCTGGAGGCTGGCGACTGGGCGTTGGCCTACGCGTTGGCTTGGCTGTCGGTGGCTGGGGGCAACTCCGTGATGCCTCCCTGGGTCCGGCACCAATTTCCTGCCGCCGGACGCATGGTGCGGCGCCTTAGGGATCTTGGCTGCAAAGATCCTGGGTGCGGTTGGTGTCGTGAACGTCACGATTCACGGCGGGAGCTCAAGCACTGGTTCGGCTTCGAGGGATTTCGCCCGGATCCTCGGACGGACGATGGCGGATCGATGCAACAGGCCATTGTCGAGGAGGCAATGGCCGGGCGGCATGTATTCGGCATCCTTCCCACAGGTGCGGGCAAGTCGTTGTGTTACCAGCTGCCCGCGCTCTCTCGCTACGAGAAAACCGGGGCGCTTACGGTCGTGATCTCGCCGCTCGTCGCGCTCATGGCGGACCAGGTGGCCGGCCTGGAGCGTCAGGGCATTGCCTGTTGCGTCACCGTCAATGGGCTGCTGTCGATGCCGGAGCGCGCGGAGGCGTTGGAAAGGGTGCGCCTGGGCGACGCCGGCATCGTCCTCATATCGCCGGAGCAGCTGCGAAGCCGAACGTTGCGCAGAGCGCTGGACCAGCGCGAGATCGGGGCCTGGGTGTTGGACGAGGCCCACTGCCTGTCGCGCTGGGGCCATGACTTTCGTCCCGACTACCGCTATGTGGGGCGCTTCATCAGGGAAAAGGCGGGCACGGGATCAATACCGCCGGTCCTATGTCTCACCGCCACCGCAAAGCCGGATGTCATCGACGACATCCGGCGGCATTTTCGTGAGAGGTTGGGCGTGGAATTGGGGGTCTTCAATGGCGGTGCGGAGCGTCCGAACCTCTCGTTTCAGGTGATCCCGACGACCACGGGAGAAAAGCTCTCCGACATTGTGCGGGTTCTGACCTCCCACCTGCCCTCCGGCGCTCCGGGCGGCGCGATCGTGTATTGCGCCACGAGGAGGAAGAGCGAGGAGGTCGCGGGTTTTCTTCGGGAAAAGGGCATGGGCGCCGACCACTTTCACGCGGGGCTCTCTCCCGAGGTCAAGAAGGATGTGCAGCATCGCTTTGTCGCGGGGGAGCTCAAGGTGATCGTGGCGACCAACGCGTTCGGAATGGGGATCGACAAGCCGGATGTGCGCTTGGTCGTGCATGCCGACATCCCTGGCTCCTTGGAGAACTACCTGCAGGAAGCCGGCCGCGCCGGCCGCGACCGCGCCAGCGCCCAATGCGTACTCCTCTACGCAGTGGACGATGTCGAGCACCAGTTCGGCATGTCGGCGCGGTCCAGGCTTACGCGGGTTGAGATCAACGCGATCCTGAGGGCGTTGCGGCACCTGGACCGCAGGAATTCGAAGCACGGAAGCCGTGACGTTGTTGCGACCGCCGGCGAGATTCTCATTGAGGATCGGGACCGGGCCTTCGACCGTGACGTGTTGACGGATGACACCCGTGTGCGCACAGCCGTGGCGTGGCTGGAGGAGTCGGAGCTCCTGACCCGAGAGGAAAATGCGGTGCGAGTGTTTCCTTCCTCGCTTCGGGTCAGTTCCGTGGCGCAAGCGCAGAAAAGGCTTGCCAAGGCGAAGATCAGCGAGGACTACCGCAAAAAGTTGCTCCTGATCGCACAGGCGATGATCGCAGCGGATGCGGATGAGGGTGTGAGCACCGACGCGCTCATGGTGGCCTCGGGGCTCAGTCCCGAGGGCGTGCGTACCGCGCTGTACGACCTTGAGCAGTTCGGGATTGCCAGCAACGACACCGCGCTCACCGCGTTTGTGCATGTCGGCGTGAAGCGCTCTTCACAGGTGCGCCTCATGGAAGCTGTCGAGCTTGAGACCTCGCTCATTGCGCACATGAGGGAATCGGCGCCCGACTTGGGAAAAGGGGATCGCTCGTTTCTTCACTTGCGCGTGGCTGCGCAAGCGCTCAGAGACCGGGACGTACCCGATCCCCTCCCGGAGCGACTATTACGAATCGTGCGGGGGATCGCCTTTGATGGGCGCGGGGAGGGAGACGGGGCCGCCGGCAGCCTGGCGGTGCGCAAGCGTGATGCGGAGACTGTGGCCGTGACGCTACAGCGGGAATGGGGCGCCGTGGAGGAGACCGCCAATTTGCGCCGCGAGGCCGCTCAGCGGTTGCTCAAGCACCTGATCAGCTGTGTGCCGACCAAGAGCCGCGGAACGGATATTCTGGCCGCGACCACGATCGGCGACCTCCTGCATGCGATCAAGACTGACTTGGCGCTCGCCCAAAGGGTGCAGAGTCCAGAAAAGGTCTTGAATCGGGCGTTGCTCTGGTTGCACGAACAGGAGGTGGTCCGCCTCAACAAGGGGCTCACTGTGTTCCGCCCGGCGATGACGATTCGACTGCAGCGTCGAAAGCGGCGCCCTTATACCAACGCCGACTTCAAGCCCCTGTCTCTCCACTACGAAGGCCAGGTGCTCCAGATACACGTCATGAAGGAGTTTGCCGAGCGCGGGCTCGCCGCCATGCGTGACGCCATGCGCTTGGCGATGGACTACTTCGCCCTTGATGAAGAGGAGTTTCTGGCCCGCTGGTTGTCTGGACGGGGCAAGGAGCTGGGACGCCAGACCACGGCAGCTTCATGGGGAAGCATCGTTGAGTCCTTGGGTAATCCGGCCCAGGAACGAATCGTCACCGAGGGGCGACGCCGCAAGAATATGCTGGTCTTGGCCGGGCCCGGTTCGGGCAAGACTCGGGTCCTTGTCCATCGCATCGCATGGCTGATTCTCGCGAAGCGGGAAAGGGCGCGGGGCATCATTGCCCTGACCTACAACCGTCACGCCGCCGCCGAGATTCGCTCGAGACTGGTAGAGCTGGTCGGCCGCGAGGCCCGTGGCGTGACGGTGCTTACCTGTCACGCGTTGGCGATGCGTCTGGTCGGAGAGAGCTTTGCGAATCGGTCGCGGGCGCCCGACACGGATGTGTTTCGCGATGTCATGAAGCGAGCCATTTCTTTACTCCAAGGAAGCGATCTGGAACCGGTCGAGGCAGACAAGCAACGCGATCGGCTCATGGCGGGTTTCCGCTGGATCTTTGTGGACGAATACCAGGATGTGGGCCCCGAGCAGTACGCGCTGATCGCGGCATTGGCGGGCAGAACCCTGGACGATGACACGCGCAAGCTCACGCTGTTTGCGGTTGGGGACGACGATCAGAATATCTATTCGTTTGACGGAGCCTCGGTTGAGTTCATCAGACGCTTTGAGGCCGACTATGATGCTGCACCCAGGTATCTGACCGACAACTATCGCTCGACCGGCGCCATCATCCGGGCCGCCAACGCCGTGATTGAGCCAGCCCGCCGCCGCCTCAAAGAGGGACGCCCGATTCGCGTTGACCGTGCGCGACAGCGGGATCTGGAGGGGGGCGAATGGACATTGCGCGACCCCGTGTGCCGCGGCAAGGTGCAGGCTCTCCCCGCCGGTGGCGACCTGATGAGTCAAGCGGGTGCCGCGGTCACAGAGTACGAGCGCCTGGCCGCTTTGGACTCCGACTGGGACTGGTCAGCGGCAGCCGTTATCGCGAGGGATTGGAACCAATTGGATCCCGTGCGCGCCCTGTGCGAGGCAAAGGGCATCCCCGTGCAGATGGCCAACGAGGAGATTCCGAGCTTTTGGAGGTTGCGGGAAGTTCGCGCCCTCCTGCGGTGGTTGCGTGAACGGACCCCGCAGATTGTCGACGCCCGGGCCCTTGGCGCCTGGGTCGACGCGCGGCCAACCAATGGGTGGCATGAGCTGTTGCGACAGGCCGTCGAGGAGCACCGGGCGGAGACCGGTGGCGGCGAGGTCCCGGTGAGTCTGTTTGTGGAATGGCTGGCCGAATGGGGCTGGGAGGCGCGTCGTCGTCAGCGGGGGCTCCTGTTGCTCACTGCCCATCGGGCCAAGGGACTGGAGTTTGATCATGTGGTCGTGCTCGACGGCGCTTGGGATCGCGTCGGCCGTGGCGACGACGCCGATGCTCCCCGTCGGCTGTACTATGTGGCGATGACGCGGGCTCGCCAGACGCTCACGTTGGCCCGCCTTGAAGGTTCCCGGGGCTTTGCGGCCGTGCTGGCCGATTCCGGCGTGGCCACAGGCCGCCCCGACGTTGAACCGGCGCCCCCGAATGAGGCGGCGGCGTACAGGCACCTCCGGCTGGCACTGCGGGACGTGGACCTGGGGTTTGCGGGACGTTGCCAAGACCGAGATCCGGTGCATGGCGCCATCGCAGCCCTGTCTGTCGGCGACCCGCTGGACGTTCGCATTGGCTCGGGTGGGCGGTGGGAGTTGGCCAATCAAGCCGAGCACGTTGTGGGTCGCCTCGCCAAGGCGTTTGAGCCGCCAGAGGGAATGCGGCCTCGGTCCGCGGAGGTGTATGCCGTCGTGCGATGGAGCCGGGAGGCATCCGATCCCCGGTATCGCCCCTTTTTCAGGCGTGAAGAGTGGGAGGTGGTGGTGCCCGAACTGGTCTTTGAGCCCTACTGACGATTCCTGCATTCTCTCTTGGGAGCCCCCGGCACCGAAGAAGCGCGTCATGGCCCAAGAGGTTCCGACTGGCTGGCACGGGGAGTGGTCTTCGGGACCCAACCGGGACTCAAGGTGAGCTACTCGCACGCCCCCGCGCCGGCGATGCCGGGGCCATGGGCGTTAGAATTTGTGCCCGCACGAAGAAAATGCGTAGGTTCTCCGACAAGGTGTGCGGGACATGCGGAACCAATATCGACCGGCGGTGTACAAGCGATGTCGGGAGGAGGAATCTCGCACAAATGCCGCGTGCATCTTGCTCATTGTGTTCTTGAGGTGTCGGGTGTGACATGGGGAGTTCGCCCCCGTTCATGGAGTTTAAGCCCATTCTTGACGGGAGCTAGGTAACCATGGCGCAATCCAAGTCGACGCTTAGTGCTGTCACCGTGGTGGTGATCCTGGCTGTGATGGCCGTGGGGATTTGGTGGCGGTTACGCCCCTCGCCTGAGGGCGACGAACAGGTCGGCCAGGTATCCGAGGTCGAGGAAGGGGTTGTCCAATCGGTTCAGGAGCAGTTCAACGCCGAATTGCCACAACCGGTGGTCGGTGTCGCCGCTGTGCGCGACACACTGTGGATTTCCGTGACCGCCAAGGGTAGAGCCGAGGCCATCCGACAGACCGTCTTGACAGCACGAGCATCCGGGGTGCTGGTATCGGTCCCCACCCGTGAAAATCAGCGGGTGGAGCAGGGAACCCTGGTCGCCCAGATCGACACGGTCGAATATGCGCTTGAAGTGGCGGCGAGGTACGCGGCGTTGCAGAAAGCGGATGCGGACTACCAGACGCGCATCATTGGTGACGACGCCTTGGAAGACGAGAAGGTTCGCGCGAGGCGGGATCGCCTGGCGCGGGCGATCACGGGCCTGGATGAGGCTGAGGTTGCGTACCGTCGCGCCGTAATCGACCTGGAGAAGGCGTCACAACGCGCGCCATTCGGCGGGCGGGTGGCGAACTTGATAGTCGTGCCGGGCCAGTTTGTTCGTGAGGGTGATGAGTTGCTCACGATTATTGATGTTGATCCCGTCAAGGTGTCGGTACAGGTCTTGGGTACCGAAGTGGTTTACCTCGACGAGGGGAGAACCGCGACGCTCACCTTTACAGCGTTTCCGAATCGCGTGTTCACCGGTGTGATTGAAACGATCAATCCCGTGATTGACCCGCAAACCAATACCGCTCGCGTGACGGTGCTCTTGGACAATCGTGATGGGCAAATCAAGCCGGGGATGTATGCCGAGGCGGACTTGGAGGCGCAACAATTCCCGGATCGAATTCTGGTGCCGCGCACGGCAATTCTGGAGACATCGGACCGGCGCACACACCTGTTTGTTGTCGGCGAGGATGGCAGGGCCAAGTGGCGCTATGTGACCACGGGGCTGGAGAACGACGAGCTGGTGGAGCTGGTGCCGGGTGATGAGGACATCGTCGCTCCAGGCGAGATCGTCTTGGTGGACGGCCACTACTATCTGCCCCATGACGCCGCTGTGGAGCTGGTTGAAAATTCCGAGCGCGCCGGCGGCGTGCCCACGCGATGAGGCTTGTTTCCGCGCCTGTGCCCAGAGACGCCCGGTGGACGGGATGTATTCCGGCGTGGCTGGGCCGCGCTTTTTCCGCATGGCTTGTGGCCGGTTTCCTCGGGGCCTTGGGGGGTCTTGCGCACCTTTCGGCGCAGGTTGGCGATACCGTTGTCCTTACCCTGGATGAGGCATTGACCAGGGCTTCCGAACACAACCCGATGTATCGTCAAGCGCTCAACCAAGTTGAACTGGCGGGCCCGCGCGCCCGCGAGGCGCTGGGGGCTTTTTTGCCCCGGCTCAGCCTGAGTGTCGGCACGGGCCAGAGTTTTCGACGAGAGGCGACCGCGCTCGACTTCTTTGGTAATGTCATTGACAACGACGACGCGAAGATCAGAACCTCGTCCAGCTCCAGCCAGGGCGTCTCAATGAGCCTGGACCTGTTTCAGGGGGGCAGGAGGTTTCACGCCCTGGGGCGTGCCAGGGCGGAGGCGAGCAAAGCTCGGTGGGACGCGGAGCAACAACTCAACGTGATTCTGGCCGAGGTGCAGCGCCAGTACCTCGTTGCTCAGCGCCAGAAGTCCAGGCTGGGGGTGGAGTTGGAGCTTCTGGACGCTCGCGAGCGTGATGTCGACATGGCGCGCCGGAGATTCGAGTTGGCGTCCATCGGCCAGTCCGACTTAATGGCGACGGAATTGGAACTGGCCACACAGCGAACCGCCGTGATGGGGGCTCGTGGCGAGCTGGACAAGGCCCTGCTTGCCCTGCGACGAGTCATTGGGGATCCCTCGTTGTCCCATGTTGATGTGGCACGCTCGGTTCCCGACCCCTTTGATCCGGCATCGCTGGACATTGATGGCCTGGTCGCCGAAGCGGTTCGAGAAAGCGCTCAGGTGGGGGCCGCGAATGCGGCGTTGGCGACCAGCCGCGCGGCTCTCAGGTCTCAGAGGGCGACGCGCTGGCCGTCGCTGTCGCTCAGTTCGAGTATCAATCGGGGCTCGTATGGTCCCGAGCGCACGAAGCTGTTTGATCTCAATCCCTCTGACTTTTCGGGGTCTCTGTCCTTTGGCATTTCCATCCCGGTGTTTCGGCAGTTTCAGACTACCCAGGCGATTGCGTCCGCCGAGGTTGCGTTGCGAAATGCAAATGAGACCGTGCGTCAGACTGAACTTGAGCTTGAGGAGCAGATACGGGCCCGCTATGTGGATCTGGAAACCGCGTGGGCGTCCTTGCGCGAGCGCACGAGGCGCCTGGAGATCGCGATTGACCGCCTCGCGATAGTCCAGGAGGAATACCGGCTGGCCACCAAGAGCATTGAGGACTTGCGTGCGGCAGTTCGGGAGGAAGCCTTCGCGCAGCGCGACCTGGTGGACCAGGACTTCCAGTTTGCGGTTGCCCTGGTGACGCTGTACGAAGCCGCCGGCATCGTGGGTCGAGAGGCGGGACTGGATCCGGCGGCCCAGCGAGAGAACTGACCGGGTGTCGATTCCCAGGACATCCACCGGTCGCCCGGTTGCCGTGGCCATGCTGGTCCTCGCCGTGGTCCTGCTCGGTTTTATCTCCTTCGCTCGACTGCCGATTGACCTGCTCCCGGACGTGAGCTTCCCCCGTCTGGTGGTCCATACGGGATACCCCAATGTGGCGCCGGCCGAGATCGAACGGCTCGTCACCGAATACGTCGAGCAACAGGCCGCAGCGGTGGTGGGCGTTGAGAAGGTGACCTCGCTGTCACAGGAGGGGGTCAGCTTGGTGACGCTGCGTTTTGCTTGGGGCACGGACATGGATTTTGCCGCCCTGAATGTTCGGGAGCGTCTGGACAACATCCGTGATTTACTTCCGGAGACCGCGAGCAGGCCGACGATCCTGCGCGTCGACCCCCAGGCTGAACCGATTCTTACCGTGTCGCTGACGGGCGGCGGCGATTTGCTCAGAAACAAGGAAATCGCCGAGGATGTGTTCCGGCGACGCCTGGAGCAGCTTGAGGGAGTGGCCCAAGCCTCGGTGACGGGTGGCCTCGATCGGGAGATCCATGTCGATGTGGACCCGGGCCTTCTGGAGGCCAACGGAATCACGTTGGCCGAGGTGTCCCGGGCACTGAGCCAAGCGAACTACTCGGCTCGAGGAGGTACCATCCTGCGTGGCCGATATCGGTATCCTCTGCGCACGTTGGGCGAATTCCAAAGCGTCGGTGAGATTGCGAACGTGGTTGTTGGGCGACAGCAACCGCAATCGGACGGTGGCGCCAATCGATCGGGAGCCGGGTCCGATGCCAGGGGCAACGCCGAGTCCGATGTCCCCTTTCGCATGGTGCGCTTAGGCGATGTCGCCACCGTCGTCGATGGCTTTGCCGAGAGGGAGGCGATCGCCCGCTACAACGGGTCGGAATCGGTGGGGTTGTTGGTCTTCAAGGAGTCCGGGGCCAACACCGTCGCCGTATCCGAGTCAGTCCAGGAAACGCTGGATCTGTTGAAGTCGCAGTACCCGGACTTCACTGCGGAAATCGCGTCGAGCCAAGCCGCGTTCATTGATGAATCGGTCAGCAATGTGGTGCAGGCGCTGATCCTGGGTGGCCTGCTGGCCTTCGTGGTGTTGTTCTTGTTTTTGCGTGACCCGCGCTATCCCGTGGCGATCGCCCTGGCCATTCCCATCTCCGTCATCGGCACCTTTGCGCTTATGGAGGCGTTCAACGTATCGCTGAATATCATGAGCCTAGGCGGGTTGGCGCTGGGCGTGGGCATGTTGGTCGACAATTCCATCATCGTGCTCGAGAACATCTCTCGGCATCGGCAGGCGGGTGTTGGTGCGCTGGAGGCAGCCGCACGGGGTGCCGAAGAGGTGCAGGGGGCGATCACGGCATCCACGCTGACCACCATCTCCGTGTTTGGACCCATCATCTACGTGCAGGGTGTGGCCGGCGAGCTCTTCGGCGCTCTGTCGCTGGCCGTTGCCTTTTCGTTGCTCGCAAGCCTCGCGGTTGCACTGACCCTGCTGCCCACCATGGCGGCCCACTTCAAGAGGGCGAAACCCGATCCGAAATCCGGGTCGGATCGGTATTCGGCTCGCCCGACCGGCGACGGGACTGTGGAGGCGGATCGGGCAGCTCAGGGGATCATCCGGGTGCTGGGTGCTCCGGCACGGGTGTTGCGGGGATTGGCGGCGCTGGCCCGGGAGCTTCTGGGATTTTGGGTCGAGACGGTTGGTCGGGTCCTGTCCATTGTATCGAGTCCGATTCTAAGGGTCTTCGACAGAGTATTCGACGCGTTTGCTAGCCGGTATCACTCGTTGTTGGCATCGTCGCTCGACCGGAGATTTACCGTGCTGGGTATTGCGGCCGGTACGCTGGCCGGAGTGTTGTACCTGGGCGCACGCCTGGACAGGGATTTGTTGCCCGATGTGGATCAGGGAGCGTTTGACGTGCGGGTCGAGCTGGGCGAGGGAACTCAGTTGTCGGCGACGGCAGAGGCGGTCGAGGTTCTTGAGCGGCAGCTTCTGGAGGATGCCGGAGTCGCGGCGGTGTTCACCCATGTGGGCCGCGACACGCAGGCAAAGGGAGATGAGGGCCAGGCGTCTGGGTTACACACAGCGGCGCTCCAGGTGCGTCTGGCCGACGAATCAGCCACCGAGGAGGTTGTTTCGCGCGTGCGGGAGCGGGTAGAAAGCCAGTTTCCTGCGGGAGTGCTGTCTTTCGAAACGGGCCAAGCAACCGCCCTGGGGCAGATCCTGGGAGGTGGGGAGGCCGATGTCGCGGTGCGACTGCACGGCGAAGATCTGGAAGCCGCTTATAGGTTCGCCGAAATCGTGCGTCGCCGCCTATTGCGATTGTCTGAAATCCGTAACGTCAGGATCGGCCAGGAGCGGGGCCAACCGCAGTACCAGGTCTCCATTGACCGCGAGGCCGCAGCCGGGTACGGAATTGATCCCAGGCTCGTGGCAGAGACGATTGAATCGGCAATGCGTGGAGATCGCGCGACGGAGTTTGTGGATTTTGACCGCAAAATCGCCGTGATGGTCCGACTGCCGGAACTATTGCGCCACGATGCGGCGACCCTGGACATTCTGCGCGTCGAGGGTGTGCCCCTGCGGGAGCTGGTGACGATTCGCGAGACCGTGGGTCCCGCGGAGATCCGGCGGGAGGACCAGGGGCGCGTTGTGACGGTGTATGCGGATGTGGCGTCGGGCGGGCTTGCCGATGCGATCATGGCCATAGAGCGGGCGCTGGGTGATTTGGAGCCGCCCTTCGACTTGCGCGTTGAGGTCGGTGGTGAAAACGAGGAGATGCGACGATCGTTTCGCGACCTTGCCTTCGCCTTTGGTCTCGCCGTGTTGCTGGTCTACATGATCCTTGCCGCCCAGTTTGAGTCCTTTGCCCACCCATTTACGATCCTGATCGCGGTGCCTCTCGCGTTGGTTGGGGCGATTCTGGCGCTCGCCATCACCGGGCAGGGGCTGAACACGATGAGTCTGATCGGGGTGGTCATCCTGGTGGGAATTGTTGTGAACGACGCAATCGTGAAGGTCGACTTCATCCAGCAGGGCGTCGCTCGGGGCAGAAATCTGCGCGATGCGATTCTTGAGGCGGGAAAAGTGCGGTTGCGACCGATCGTGATGACGACCGTCACGACCGTGCTGGGACTGTTGCCCATGGCGCTGGGCATTGGCCGCGGTGCCGACCTCAGGGCACCGATGGCGATTTCGGTGATCGGGGGCCTCTTGGTGGCGACGGCCCTGACCCTAGTTGTGGTGCCGGTCGCGTACTCGTTGGTGGAGGACGTGCGCGTGGGTTTGGCACGGCGAGTGAGGCGGACGGCAGTCAGGGACATGACACGGCGGCGGGCCACATCGTGATTCGCCTCAGCATACGTCGGCCGGTTGCCGTTGCGATGGGCTACATCAGCGTTGCCCTCTTGGGCCTCTTCGCTTGGCAGGATATCCCGATCGAGCTCATGCCGGATCGGCAGCTGCCCCGGTTGACGGTGGATGGAACCTGGCGAGGAGCGTCTCCAGAGACTGTCGAGGCGTTTCTGACCTCTCCCCTGGAAGCCTCGATTCAGTTGGTCGAAGGTGTGGAAAAGGTCGTCTCCGAGTCATCGGAGGGCCGTGCGACGATCGATGTGGAGTTTTCCCGCGATGTCGACATGGACTTCGTACGGCTCGACCTGTCGGAGAGATTGGCGACACTTGAGGAGTCGGAGCTGCCCCCCGGGGTGGATCGTGTCGTGGTGTCTCCCTATGTCCCGCAGGAGTTTCAGGAGACGCAGGGCCGCGGGCTGCTGATGTACACCTTTACCGGTGCACGGACGCTGGAGTCGCTGCGACAGCACCTTGACGATGTGGTCGTGCCGGAGATCAGTCGTGTCGAGGGCGTCGCGGTGGTCACCGCCTATGGGGGCCGTGAGCGCATGGTCGAGGTCGAGCTCGACCGCGAGAAGATGGCGGCGCTGGGCATTTCGTCGTTCGATGTGGATCGCACACTCGGCGATTTGGACCTCGTGCGAGAAGCCGGCTCGATCCGAAGTGGTGATCAGCAATGGACGGTGACGATCCGCAACCGGCCAGCCTCTGTTCGAGATGTTCGCGACGCCATCGTCAAGTCGGATCTGGGACGGGTTGTGCGGGTCTCAGATGTCGCTGTTGTCCGCGACACATACGAGGACATTCGCAGTCACTACCGCGTCAACGCTCGCCCCGCCGTGTCGCTCAGGGTGACCAAAGAGATCGGAACCAACTCGGTTCGGGTCGCGGATCGCGTCAAGGAGCGCCTTGATCTTGTCGAGCGGCGCAATCCGCCGAACACACAGTTTATCCTGGACTGGGACGAAAGCGAGGAAATCCGTCGCCAAATGTCGGATCTTCGCAACCGTGCCGCAGTCTCAGTGGTCGTGATTTTTGCCGTTCTGCTGATTTTCCTTCGCTCCTTACGGTCCGCTGTGGTCGTCTTCGCCACGATCGCGTTTTCGATCTTGATCGCGCTAAACCTGATTTACTTCGCCGGCTTTTCCCTGAATCTTCTGACGCTGATGGGGCTCGCGATGGGCTTCGGCCTGATCGTCGACAACTCCATTGTGGTGCTTGAGAATGTCTATCGGCGGTGGCAGCAGGGATTGGGTCGTCGGGAGGCCGCACGTAGCGGGGCCTCCCAGGTCGTGTTGCCGATCATGGCGGCCACCGCGACGACCCTGATCGTATTTGTTCCCTTTGTGTATCTGCAGGGTGAACTCAGGGTCTACTACCTGCCGCTGGCCGTTGTCGTGGCCCTCAGCCTGATCGCCTCCCTAGCGGTTGCGTTCACCTTCATCCCTGCCTCGATCGGGAAGATCTTGCCCGCCCGCCAGGTCGCCGGAGCAGGCGCGTCGGGGCATGTGCAAGAGGGCGATGTGCCGGCGTCGGTAGGGCAGCCGCAGGCCCCAAGTGTTCGCGATACCCTCTACGGGCGGTTCTACAGCGGGTTGGTGAAACGGACCTTGCGCTGGCCATGGCTTGTTGTGGCCATTGCGCTGGCCTCGTTGGGCAGCGCGACATACCTCTTCAAGAATTACGTCACGACGGGGAGAGTCTGGGGTGGTGGATGGGGATCGGGCTCCTACATTCAGATCAGCATCGAGCTCCCCCGGGGATCAGACATTGAGCGTACGGACCAGCTGACCCGGTATTTTGAGGAGCGCCTGCGACAAATGCCGGAGGTTGAGCAGTTTGTCTCCCAGGTGCGCGGTTCGTGGAGTTCGACGCGGGTCACGTTTCCACGCGAGTTGGAACACACCACGATACCCGCGCGCATCAAGGATCAGCTGTTTGCCTTCTCGTTGGGATTCTCGCGAGCTGAAGTCAGGGTCTATGGATTCGGGCCGTCGTTCTATGGCGGGGGCGCCTCGTCGCCCAACTACCGCATCCAGGTGCTTGGCTACAACTACGAGAAGGTCCGCGACATCGCCGAGGATCTCGGGCGAAGACTCGAGCGTTACCCGCGTATTCGCGAAGTGGACACGAATGCGTCCTGGTCGTTCTTCCGGCAGGAGAGAGCCTCGGAATTCGCGGTGGACATCTATCGAGATGTCGTTGCCCAACACGGTATTCCGGTGGAGTACCTGGTGGGCCAGATATCCGCCGCGGTGCGGGGCCAGGTCAGCCAGCGGCAGCTCAAGGTCGGCGGGGAAGAGGTGCGCTACGATGTCAAGCTAGAGGGCAACCGCGAAGTCGATCTGGTCGAGCTAAGGCAGACCCTCGTATTGACGCCCACCGGCAGCCCGGTCCGCTTGGGCGAGTTGGTGAACATTCGTTCCCGGGATGTTCTCTCTACGATTCGCAGGGAGGATCAGCAGTACGAACGGACAGTCGCGTACGAGTTTCGCGGGCCCCACAAGCTGGGAGATGTCTATCACAAGACCGTCATTGACCTTACCTCGGTTCCCCCCGGATACACGGTCAAGGCCAGTGACGGGTTTCTGTGGTCCGACCAAGAACGGAATCAGATCTATATGATCCTGGGCGTATCCGTCTTTCTGGTCTACATGGTGACGGCGGCCCTCTTTGAATCGCTCCTGCTTCCGCTTTGTGTCCTCTTGACGGTCCCGATGGCGCTGGTCGGCGTGTTTCTGGTCTTCTTTTACACGGACGCCCATTTTACGCGCGAGGCCTACATCGGCGTGATCATGATGGGGGGCATCGTGGTGAATAACGCCATCCTTCTGGTTGATCACATCAATCGACTCAGGCGCGAGCACGATCTTGCGTTGAACGAGGCCATTCTCACCGGAACCCTGGACCGGGTGCGTCCCATCCTCATGACATCGGCAACCACGATTCTGGGTCTGCTCCCGCTGGTGCTGTTCAGCGAGACCGCGAACTCCAACATTTGGAACGCGCTTGCCTATGCGCTTATTGGGGGGTTGGCGTCCTCCACCTTCTTGGTGCTGACCGCCACGCCCGCGCTCTACTTCCTGTTCTCCAGCAGGGCTGCTCGCAGGACATTCGCCGGTATGTTTTCAGGCGCGCACCGCGTGAACCGCGCCTGGTGGGCCAATCACATGTTGATTTATGTCGGCGTGGCGGCGGGGCTGTCCTTTGGTGTCCTTTCCTTCTCGGACGACCTGGGAGGTGTCGGGGTGAGAATTTTGTTGGGGATACTGGCTTTGGTGATGCTGTCCGCGATGGGTGGGGTCACGATGAAGCGCCTCCATGACCTGGGCCTCCCAGGTTGGCATCTGGTGCTCCTCCTTGTGCCGCTGTACAACCTGTACCTGGGGATTCGCCTGCTCTTCTCACGGGGCACGGCGGGCCAAAACCCGTACGGCTCGGACCCCTTGGCCGCCGCTACGTGACCCTGCCGGCGGCGTGTTCCGCACGGAGCGCTGCCGGGAGGGGGCGGGTCAGGTCCAGATGAGGCTACGCTTCGCTCCCTCGCCCACCGGGAGCCTTCATGTGGGGGGTGCGCGAACCGCGCTGTTCAACTGGTTGTTGGCTCGAAAGAGCGGCGGTCAGCTGCTGTTGCGCATCGAGGACACGGACCGGGACCGTACCCGTGACGAGCATGTGCGCGCCATTGTGGATGGGTTGAGTTGGCTGGGAATCTCTTGGGATGAGGGTCCCCAGTTTCAGGCGGACGGTGCTGATCGCCATCGTGCGGATGCGTTGAGTCTCCTGCAGAGAGGATTGGCGTACCGGGACTTTACCGCGCCGGAGGAGTTGAGGGAGGCGCGCAGTCGGATCGTTGCCAAAGGCGGGGGAGCACATACGCGCCTGTCCCGGGATATGGCCTTTGAAGTCTCGCCGGAGGAACGAGAGCAACGGGCGCGCGCCGGCGAGCCCCATGCGGTGCGCTTTCTCGTCCCTCCGGGGGCCACGGAGTGGAACGATCTCGTGCATGGAGACATTCGATTCAGGAACGAGCAGATCGAAGACCTAGTCTTGCTGCGGGGTGATGGGTCGCCCACCTACAACCTGGCTGTTGTGTCCGACGACGCGAACTCGGCGATTTCGCATGTGGTTCGGGGTGACGATCATCTCTCGAACACCCCCAAACAGATTCTCCTGTACCGTGCGCTGGGATATCCGGTGCCTGTCTTTGGGCACCTGCCGCTGATTCTGGGGCCGGATGGCCGGCGTCTTTCCAAGCGCCATGGAGCGCAGAGCATCGAGAGCTTCGACCGCCAAGGCGTCCTGCCCGACGCCATGGTGAACTTCCTGGTGCTGCTGGGGTGGTCGCCTGGAACCGACGAGGAAATTCTGTCGCGCGACGACCTGGTGGACCGCTTTTCGCTTGGCCGGGTCGGAAAGAAAGGGGCGGTCTTCGATGCAGAAAAGCTGGTCTGGATGAACAAGCGCTACATGGCTCGCACCGATATCGCGACGATGACGCGCCGTCTCATTCGGGCTCTTGCGCGAGAAGGCGTGGATGAGGGCGGCATCACGTTGTCCACGCGCCAGTTCGAAGTCATGGTGCGTTCGCACGTGCCCCGCTGTGGCACGCTCAGGGAGATGGCGGTCCAGTGTCGCCCGTACGTGGGCACCATCGCAGGGTATGACGCCAAGGCTGTACGCAAAGTGTGGGGCAGGGATCCAGCGCGCGCTCGTGGGATCCTGGGGGCAGCGGGGACCGCTCTGGCCGACGTCGCCTGGGACGCCGCCTCTCTGGAGGGTTGTCTGCGAGCGCTGGCGGCAGAACTTGAACTGGGTGTAGGCCCGGTGTTCCAGACTCTGCGGTTGGCGTTGACTGGAGGTGTGGCATCGCCCGGCATCGATCAGGTGTTGTTGATTCTTGGTCGTGATCGGGCGCTTCGACGGATCGGGCGGGCCATGGCGGATCTGCCGGCGTAGCCGCCGAATAAAGTTCACGCGTGAAGAGCCCCCTTGGTGATGGCCACACCACCCCGTGCCGGGGGACGGATTCCGGGTTGCGCGACAGACACGCGCACTGGATGTCGCGGGCGCTTCGCGTCGCCCGAAGGGGTGCGGTGCTTGGGGAGGTGCCGGTCGGTGCCGTCGTCGTTCTGGACGGGTGTGTGCTGGCCGAAGCCCACAATATGACCGCCAGTTGGCGTGACCCCACGGCCCACGCGGAGTCGGTGGCCATTCGAGCCGCAGCGCGCCGCATCGGCGACTGGAGGCTGCTGGGATGCACGCTATATACCACGTTGGAGCCCTGCGCGCATTGTGCTGGCGCGATCGTGCTCGCGCGCATTAAGCGCCTTGTCTATGGCGCGCGGGACCTGAAGGCCGGAATGGCGGGTAGCCTGGAGAACCTGGTTCAGGATCCCCGTCTCAACCACCAGGCCGATGTACTGGGTGGGATTCGGGAGGCAGAGGCGGCCGAGCTTCTACGGTCGTTTTTTCGGGAGCGCCGCTGATCCAAGGGGCGAGCGGTCCGTGCAGACGCCCGCGAGCCCTACAGCTACGGCGCCTCGGTCCCGGGCCGGGCCTCCCCGATCGGCGTACCGAAAAAGAACAGAAGTGCGGCCAACGACGCCAAACCGGCCAACAGCGCAATCCAGGTGGGGAGACCCAACGCCGTGCCAATGCTCCCCAATACCAGTCCGACTGCGCCGACGACCAACGCATAAGGCATCTGCGTGCGTACATGGTCGATGTGGTCGCATGCCGCGGCCGTCGACGACAGGACGGTTGTGTCGGAGATGGGCGAGCAGTGATCTCCCCAGATGGCCCCGGCCAGAACCGAGCTCGTTGCCGCCAGCAGAATTCCGTAGGCCGAGCCGTCCGCAAAGCCGGTTCCTCCCGTCAGCGACACCGTCAGCGGAACGACAAGCGGAATCATAATCGCCATGGTGGTCCATGAGGTTCCGGTCGCAAAGGCCATGGCTCCAGATGTGACAAAGACCAGGGCGGGAAGCAGAAACAGGGGCAGGTTGCCACTGAGCGCCTGCGACAGGTAGGCGGCGGTGCCGATGTCCTTGGTGACGGCGCCCAGCGACCAGGCCAGGGTGAGCACCACCATGGCAATCATCATTGCTCTGGCCCCTGATAGCCAGGCGTCCATGCACTCCTGAACGCTCAGCAACCCTTGGACGACCGAGAGTGCAACAGCGACTCCGCAGCCCGCCAGTGATCCCCAAAGCAGGGTCTGAAATGGATCTGCGGCGCCAAAGACATCCCGTAACGATGCCTCCCCGCCCACGGCGGCGGCACCGGAAGCATACAATCCACCCAGCACCACAAGGACAACCGTGAGTACGGGGATGCCGGCATTCCACCAACGATGGGGGATTCCCTGTTTTGCCGAGGCAAGACCCTTCGACGTGTCTGTGGCCAGTCGAGCGCCGTCTCGGTGCAAGCCTCGGCCGGCGCGTGCGCGCCTCTCGGCTCGAGCCATCGGCCCGAAATCGCGCGTCATCACCGAGGTCAGGAAGACGAAGCTCAGGGCAAGGATGGGGTAGAACAGATAGGGGATGGTCTCGATGAAGACGGCGTATGGACTGATGGTGGCCAAGAACTCCGCGTCGGCCCCGGTGGTCTGGTCGGCAGCCGCCTCGAGGCCGCCCGCAATCAGTGACACCTCGTATCCGACCCAAGTCGACACAGGAACGAGTGCTGCCACGGGAGCGGCCGTGGAGTCCACGAGATACGCGAGCTTCTCGCGCGAAATCCGCAGGCGATCGGTGATCGGCCGCATGGTGTTGCCCACGACCAGGGTGTTGGCGTAGTCGTCGAAAAAGATGGCGAGTCCGGCCAGTGCCGTGGCGACCATGCCCCGACGTGAACTTGTGGCGAGTGGCTTGACCGCGCCCACCACTCCCTTGGTTCCTCCGTTGCGACTGATGACGCCCACCATCCCCCCCAGCAGCAGGCTGAACACCAGGATGTGCGTGTGTCCCGACTCGGTGTTTGCCAAGGCCGACACCACATACTGATCAATCAGCCTCCATGTGGCCTGCAGCGGGTTGTAGCCAGCCACCGCCAGGGCACCCAGCCAGATCCCCGCCAGCAATGCCGTAATGACCTCTCTCAAGACCAGGGCAAGCACGATGGCCAGCAATGGCGGCGCCAACGAGAACCAGCCGGGGGCGTAGGGAGCGGACACCTGATGGACGGTGTCGCCAATTCGCACCTCCAGCGGAAGTGCGGTCCGTGTCGCCACAACGACGCCCTCAACGGTGCGGATTTCGCGGGCCTCGACCGTGGACGCTGCCAGCAGGTTGCCATTGGCGTCGCGAACCTCGACCAGGGACGCCCAGTCTGGGCCGCCCTCGACCGAAATGGAGAAGGGCACGGAGCCCAGGATGACCTTGGGCCCCTCTGCGACGGTTTGGCCCGCCAGGGGGCACGCCACCACAGTCGCGGCCAGTGCGGCCACCCATATGCCCATCCCCGGCGTCCTGCCCGCCCGCTTACCCTGGGGGTGTCGTGGGCTCGGTGATGGCGCGCTGACGCGGCGAAGGTCAATCATGGTCACTCCAGGCGATCCGGCGGTATCGTCTTGTGTCGTGGGGCGCGGGACCAAGGTGAGCCGGTCCTCTGAGGGTGCGCGCAACCTGAAGAGCATACCATTATCATGTTGGTGCGACCCAGGCGATGCAATTCCCGGCGGGGCTCAACGCCCGGAATTGCGGCGGGTCTCAGCCTCTCTCGCCGCTACCGCGGGTCGCCCCCCTGTTTCGGGCAGGGCACCTGGGGGTCCGAGATTGGGTGGCGCTGGACCCTTTGGGCGTGCGGTCGACGGTGCGAGCGGGGTGACCGGCATGGCCCGTCGCCTTAGGTGAGAGAACGGTTGAACCTGGATCAAGGGACAAGCGCGGAGTGAGCGAGCCCCAAGTGGTCATGGATGATGTTGGGGTGCGCGCCGCCGTGGAAGGCATGGCCGGTGACTTGGTTTGTCATCCGGGTGTGAGCGTTCCGCTCACCCTCATCGGAATCCAGCGCCGGGGATTGGACTTGGCCCACATGTTGGGAATGTCCATCGAGAGGATGACAGACAGTGAGGTGCCGATCGGCACGGTCGACATCACACTCTACCGGGACGACCTCATGGCCATTGGCCCCGTACCATTGGTAGGGGAGACGGAGCTGCCCGAAGGCGGAGTGGACGACCGCGCCGTCGCCTTGGTCGACGATGTCCTTTACACGGGTCGCACCGTGCGGGCGGCGCTGAACGAATTGATGGACTGGGGGCGCCCCTCGCGGGTGCTCTTGTGTGTCTTGGTGGACCGTGGAGGGCGCGAACTCCCCATCCAGCCTGATGTTGTGGGACGGGTGATGAGCGTGGCGCCCGGAGCTCGGGTCGATGTGCTGGTGCCCCGCATCGATCATCGTCTGGCTGTCGTTCTGGGCTCGGGGAACGCCGGATGACGGAGGCCGCCGCGCCCTTAGGAAAAGACCTGATTGGGCTGGCACCATTGTCGGCTGACCAGATTCGCGTTGTTCTGAACACTGCGGAGCGCTTCAAGGGAATTGCGAGCCGCAGGGTCAAGAAACTGCCGGCGCTTCGGGGGAAGACGATCGTGAACCTGTTCTTTGAAGCGTCGACCCGCACCCGGGTTTCCTTTGAGTTTGCGGAAAAGCGCTTGTCGGCGGATACGGTCAACCTGGGCTCCGCGGGATCCTCTGTTTCGAAGGGCGAGTCGCTGGTCGACACTGCCCGCAATCTGGAAGCCATGAGTATCGACATGGTTGTGATGCGCCACTGGTCGGCCGGGGCGGCGGCCTTCCTGGCCGAACGGATTCCATCGAACGTGATCAACGCCGGCGATGGTGCGCACGAGCACCCGACCCAGGGGCTCCTGGACATTTTGACGCTTCGCGATCATTTCGGGCGGGTGCGCGACCTTCGCGTCTGTATCGTGGGCGATGTGCTCCACTCTCGGGTCGCGCGCTCCAACATCAGCGGACTGCTCACGCTCGGTGCGCGCGTGGGGGTCTTTGGTCCACGCACGTTGTTGCCCGCTGGGATTGAGGAGCTGGGCGTTCATGTCTTCAGGAGGGCGAAGGACGCGCTGGCGTGGGCGGATGCCTTGAATGTGTTGCGCCTCCAATTGGAGCGAATGAAGCAGGGGTTCGTGCCGTCGCTGAGGGAATACAACCGGGTCTTCGGGATTACCCGCGAGCGGCTGGAGCGCTCCGAACGCCCGCTGCTGATCCTGCACCCGGGGCCGATGAATCGGGGCGTGGAAATCGATTCCGCAGTGGCCGATGGTCCACACTCGGTCATCCTGCGCCAAGTGACCAACGGAGTCGCGGTTCGGATGGCCGTGTTGTACCTGTTGGCCGGGGGCAAGCACGGCGCCTCTGGAGCCCAGCCCCCGAGAGCCGGGAGCCAGGAGGGCGCGTGAGAGGGCGGCTCCTGATCCGGGGGGGTCGTCTGGTTGATCCGGCGATGGGGATCGACGCTCCATCGGATGTTCTGATCGAAGATGGCCGCATCCAGGCGGTCGACACCCGAATCGAGATCGTCGATACGCGGGTGTTGGACGCCTCGAATTTGGTTGTCGCGCCCGGCTTCGTGGACCCGCATGCCCATCTTTGCGAACCCGGTTGGGAACATCGCGAGACCATACGCACGGGTGCCCGCGCGGCTGCGGCGGGCGGCTACACGTCGCTGTGCGCGATGCCCGATACGGACCCCCCGGTCGACAATCCCGCCGCCGTTGGATTCGTGGTGGGCAAGGGCAAGAGGGCGGATGGCGCCCGGGTTCATCCGGCGGCGGCGCTGTCCGTGGGCCTGAAGGGTGAGAGACTGACCGAATTCGGGGAGCTTGTGGAGGCTGGCGCCATTGCCATCACGGACGGGGGTCGACCGGTGAGGTCGACTTCCTTGATGCGCCTTGCCCTGTTGTATGCAAAGTCGTTTGATGTTCCCGTGCTGGCGCATGCGCACGACGCCGATTTGGCGCGAGGGGGCGTAATGCATGAAGGTGTCGTATCCACTCGCTTGGGGCTCAGAGGCATCCCGGCGGTTGGGGAAGCCATCGGGGTCTCCAGAGAGCTAGCCTTGGCGGAGTCCACTGCCGGCCGCGTACATATCCAACGCGTCTCGACCGCCGCCGCGGCAGGCTTGATTGCTCGGGCAAGGGACCGCGGAATTCGCGTCACGGCGGAGGCGACGCCTCATCACCTGATGTTGTCACACGAGATGCTTGGCGGCTTCGGCACCCAGTACAAGGTCAACCCCCCGCTCCGCACCGGTCTCGATGTAGATGGCGTGCGTGCAGCCCTCGTGGACGGAACGATCGACTGTGTGGCCACGGATCACGCCCCTCGGCACTACGACGAGAAGGAGCGGGCCTTCGATGACGCCCCCTTTGGCGTCGTGGGGCTGGAGACGACCTTTGCAGTTCTCCATACCCACCTGGTCCTGGAGGGGGCCATGGAACTTCCAACATTGATTCAGCGCATGTCCCCCGCTCCGGCGGCGGCGCTGGGCATTGAGGCGGGTAGCCTCGCCCGGGGAATGCCCGCCGACTTGGTCATGATCGACACGACAAGGCGGTGGACAATCCGCCCGAGTAGGTTTTTGTCGCGGGGGTGCTCAACCCCGTTCCATGGCGAAGAAGTCGTGGGGAAGGTGGTTCGAACCCTGGTCGGAGGACGCACCACCTGGCGCCTGCCGGATTCCGGGTGAGGAGGTTCGTCTTGGCGGGGACGGAGCGCAGAGCGCGCGCTGGTCCTTCAAGGAGGTGGGGAAGGCGGACCGAGCGCCCTCCCTTCTTTTCCAGCCCCTTCGTCAGGACCGGGTGCGCACCATGCGCGCGAGCTGCGACTTGATGCGCGCGGCCTTGTTCGGGTGAATCGTCCGTCGCGCCGACGCACGGTCTACCAAGGCGAAAGCCTGGCGGCAGAGGTGCTCCGCCTCGCCCTCGGTCGTAGCCTCGCGCGTACGCCGAATTGCGGTGCGGATGCGAGAGCGGGTCTCTCGGTTTCTGGCACGCGCGAGCCTGCTGAGCTCCATGCGCTTCTTTGCACTCTTGATGTTGGGCATCGTGTTCCTCCGACATCCGCGACACGCGCTGTCGATTGTCCGGTGTGTGTGTGGTTCGTGAGATCGGGGCAACATGGACCGCTGGGCCATCGGCCGACCGGGGCGGCGTCCCTTGGAAGATGCAGCCCCTTCACTTGTGGTCCATGATGTAGCATAGCCAAACCGCATCAAGAGCGCCCCTGGAGAGATGCCGGTGCGGTTCGCGATGACCTCAAGATAGCAACGAGTGGGTTGTCCGAACAGTGACGGATGGGATAACCTTGAGGGAGCATCATGACACTGATCCTTGTACTTCCCGTCCTTTTGTTCTCAGTCGTGGTCCACGAGATGGCGCACGCGTGGCAGGCACTCCGAGAAGGGGATTCCACGCCACGGGACATGGGTCGCATCACCATCAATCCGCTCAAGCACCTGGACCCGGTGGGTTCCTTGGCGGTGCCGTTGGTCCTCCACTTCTGGGTGCCCGGCGATGTTCTCTTCGCCTGGGCCAGGCCCGTTAGGGTGAACCCCGCAAACTACCGTGACTTGAAGTGGGGTGATATTCGTGTGTCGCTGGCGGGGGTGGTCTGTAACCTCGCCTTGGTTGTTTTGTGCGCGTCCGCGCTAGCCGCATTGCGTGCGCAGGGCCACTGGGTCACGGTTGATGCCCGCTGGCTGGAGCCGATCACGGCGATGCTGGTCTTTGGAGTCGTGATCAATCTGTTGCTCTCGTATGTGAACCTGATCCCGGTCCCGCCGTTGGATGGCTCGCATGTGCTGTATCGGCTGCTACCCGCATCGGCGGGCGAGCGCTATCGTGTGGCTGGCTCATACGGTGCGATTGCGCTTCTTGTTGCCGTGTTGGCCTTTCCCGGCGTGCTCCAGACGGTGTTGATGCCGGTCTCCATTGCCGGCAGTTGGATCCTGGGTCTGGCTGGCGGATGACTGGCGGCGGGTTGTTGTTGGTCGACATTGATCGCTTCCGGGGGCCGCTCGACCTGCTTCTTCACCTGGTGCGATCGCAGGACATGGATATTTTCGACATCCCCATTCACCGCATTGCGGCACAGTTCCTGCGCGCGGTCGAGGCATTGCAGGAAAGCGGTGTCGATGAGGCCGGGGAGTTTCTGGAGCTTGCGGTGGCTCTCGTGCATATCAAGGCGAAGATGCTCCTTCCCAACCGTCAGGGAGAGGATGATGCCGAGGATCCGAGGGCGGAGCTTGTTCGCCGCCTGTTGGAGTACGAGATCGTCAGAGAGGTGGCGACGCGGTTGCGCAGCGCCGAGCATGACCGCAGTCGCAGGTTTGGCAAGGGTTATGTCGAGCCGCGCCGCGCCCCCGCAATCAGTGACGTTGCGCTGCAGGTGTCGTGGGATCAGCTGTTTTGCGCTGCGCTTGGGGTTGATGCACCCGGCATCGGGGACCATGTCCACACCGTTGCCACCCGGACGGTGGCGATGGGAGAAAAGGTTGACTTGATCCTGGAGACGGTTGGTCGGGTAGAGCAGGTCAGTTTCGCAAGCCTGGTTGCGCCCTGGAAGGAGCGCATGCATGAGGTGATGACCCTGTTGGCCGGCCTTGAACTGGGGCGGCGGCGGGTGGTGTCCCTGCGCCAGAGCGCACACTTCGCATCTCTCTGGTTTCGGGCCAGGATCCGGGGTGCCCACGATGACGGTTCCGCCCGCGACGATGCAGGTCGGGCAAGGGGCTCGGGATGAACACGGCAAAGGTGGTCGAGGCGATACTCTTTGCCAACGAAGCACCGCTTACGGCCGCCGAGATCGCGCGCGCCGACCCGTCGTTGGACGAGGATCAGGTCGGCAGGGCGCTGGATGTGCTGAGAACGCACTACGACGAAACCGGGCGGGCGTTCGAGCTTCGCGAGGTCGCCGATGGCGTGCAGCTGCTCACAAGGCCAGAGTTTGCGCCTTATCTGGAGCGCTTTGACACGGTGCCCAAGTCGCCGCGACTTTCAGGCGCGGCACTTGAGACGCTTGCGATCATCGCCTATCGCCAGCCGACAAGCCGAATCGACATTGAGTACGTTCGCGGAATCAACTCAGCCGGGGTCATCGGTACGCTTCTTGATCGGGAGATGATCTGTCGCGTTGGGCGGGGGGATGGTTTGGGTCGCCCTGTGCTGTATGGGACAACGCACCGGTTTCTGGACCATTTTGGACTGGCGTCGCTGGATGAATTGCCTCGGCCGGAGGAACTGCCTGTCGTGCTCCGGGATCGCGTTTCGCTGGAATTCGATGGTCCGGACGAGGAGGACACCGACCCCGGGCACGGTGGAGGGGATGGTGCCGCGGCGGACGATGAATCCCCCGCCGGTGCCAAGAGTGCGGTGCATGAGGTGCTGGCGCATGCGCGCGGCGAACGATGAGGGGGTCTTCACAGGGGCAGAGCCCGTCATCGGCCAAAGTGCGTGTGCATAAGTATATGTCCCATGCAGGGGTTGCCACCCGTCGTCAGGCGGAGGGCCTGATTCGGCAGGGTCGGGTGTCGGTCAATGGTGCGCAGGTCACTGCCCAAGGGGTTCGTGTCAGGCCGGGCGTCGACGAGGTCGCGCTTGACGGGGTCCCGGTACGCCCGGCGCCGGTGCGCTGGGTGGTCTTTCACAAACCAACCGGAACGCTTTGCACCCGATCGGATCCCCACGGCGGAGCGACGATCTTCCATGTGTTGCCGGCCTGGGCCCTCTCGCTTCGCTATGTCGGGCGACTGGATCGCGACACCTCAGGGTTGTTGCTCTTGACCAACGATGGCGACAACGCCGCCAAGCTCACTCATCCCGCAACCCGCCTGGAGCGCGAATATCGGGTGCGCGTTATTGGTGACGTGACCGCCCGTGGTATCAAGGCCTTGAGGGCGGGTGTGGAGCTTGAAGACGGTTTTGCGCGGCCCCGGCGAGTGCGCAGAATCAGTATGGGGGATGACAATGAATGGGGGGTGCAGCTGGTGCTTACAGAGGGGCGCAAACGGGAGGTGCGTCGCCTGTTCAAGGCTGTGGGCCTGCCCGTGAAGGAGCTTGTACGGACGCGCTTTGGTCCGTTTCATCTGCGGGGACTGAAAGAGGGCAGCTGGCGGTCGGCCACCGCGACGGAACTTGGTGAGGCAAAGAAGCAATGCGCCAAGCGGTCGGGAAGGTCGCGAGACAGGCGTCGACGTGATCGACTCGGGCGCCGGAGACGAAGAGGACGAGGTTAGTTCAATGCGTGATCACACAAGGTTGCATGTGCCGGATCACCCTCTGATCCGCCACAAGGTCTCCCAGTTTCGTGACAAGGAGACTGGCGCAAAGCGCTTCAGGGAGCTTGCCGAAGAGATCACTTCGCTGATCGCCTATGAGGCCACCCGTGACCTCCGGGGGGTCCGGGTGGATGTCGAGACGCCTCTTGAGCGTACGCAGGATGAACGTGTCGACGAGGGTGCCGTGGTTGTCGTGCCGATACTCCGCGCTGGGCTGGGAATGGTGCCAGGGGTACTGCGTCTCCTGCCGGAAGCGGTGGTCGGACACCTGGGGTTTTACCGTGACGAGACGACCCTGGAGCCGGTGCGATACTATGGCAAGCTGCCGCCCAACCTGGAATGGTCTACCGTACTCATTGTCGACCCCATGTTGGGCACCGGGGGCACGGCATCCGCGGCCGTGAGTGAGCTTGCCGAGTCGGGCGCGGTAGACATCCGGGTGCTTTGTCTTGTCACGGCTCCAGAGGGAATTGAGCGGGTCTTGAACGACAACTCCGAGGTCCGTATCGTCGCCGCTTCCGTGGATCGATGCCTCGGTCCCGCAGGCTACATCCTCCCTGGTCTGGGAGATGCCGGAGACCGTCTCTTTGGAACATGACGGCGGTGTAGAATATGGCCATGGGCCGTGCGGTCCAGACTCTCGTTAGACTACTTGCTGTGCGGGCCCATAGCTCAGTTGGTTAGAGCAGCGGACTCATAATCCGACGGTCGGGGGTTCAAGTCCCTCTGGGCCCACTGGGGGGGACTCCGGTGACGCGCGGGAACGAGTGGCCTTGGTTCCATCTTGGTTGGGGTGTACCTCCGCCGGGGTGGACGCGGGCGTTCGGGGTCACCGGCCATCTCTTGGGCCGGCGGCACCCGCTTCCTGTATTGTGGGCGGGCGCATGACACCAGGCCGGGATCCACAGCCTCTGCCAGAACGCGTTGCGCTGGTTTCGGCTGTCCCCCCACATCCAGCGATCTTGAATCGTTCAACCCGTGGCACCCCACGGCCCGCTTCGGTCTGGCCGTAGGGCCCCGGGCCGCGAACGCGATCCCGCCCAGGCGGGTGAAGGCGCGCGGGTGCGCCAGACCTGTTGTTAGCTGTTAGCGTCCAACCATGGTGACACCGATGTACCACCGACGCCCAGCCACGCCGTAGGGCGACTCGGTCGCGTACTCCATCGACCAAATCTGCGCGACGTGGGTGGCCTCGAGACGATTGGGAAGCTTGTCCAAGATGTTGTTGACGCCGGCCCGTACGCGGACCCGGTCTCCGACCACCGCACTGGCCTCACCGTCGACAATGGTCGCCGCGTTGATCGTGACGGGATCTTCGAAGATGAAGGGCGTTCGCATGTCGCCGTGGTGCTTCACGCCAACGCGAAATCCCAGACCGCCGGCGGAGCGGACATCAGCACTGAAGCCCACACGCTGCTTCGGTTGTGCGGAGGTGATCAGGATCTCCTGTGACTGACCGATGAAGTCCGAATTCCGGTTGTCGGTGATGTCCGTATCGTTGCGATGCAAGCTGGCGGACATATCGGCCGCGCCCCACTCGGCGCCGCGAAGTCGCCAAGTGGCCACCACATCAATTCCCTGCGTGCGGCTATCAATCGCATTGGTCCAGAAGGATACGGCGTCCACTGGCCGTCCCTGAAACTGAGCTCCAGCGCGCAAACCGTGCTCCTGCCGGAGACTCTGCGTGAGGGCGATGGCGTCAAAAACCCGGACTCGATAGTAATCGGCGGTGACCGCAAACCTCGCGCCCGGTGCGTAAACCAAGCCGCCGGTCAGACTGAACGAGGTCTCGTGTTGCAGGGAGCAGGCCCCGAAATCGGCGCAGGCTACCGGATGGCCATCAGGGAGGAATCCGGCGGTGGTCAGGCCGTCGCCCCCTCCGACAAAAGCCAGCGTGTTGAAACCCCTCTGGGCCAGGCGCGGAGCGCGAAAACCGGTGGACACGGCTCCCCGAACGGCCACGCCTGACTCACCCAGCTCCACCCGTGATGCCAGCTTGCCGGTGAGCGACGATCCGGCGTCATCGTAGGACTCGAGTCGGAGGGCGCCACTCACCAACGTTGCCTCGGACGGACGAACTTCCAGGTCCGCATAGGTCCCAATGCTGTTCCTCGTGCGTTCACTGTCCGTGGCGGAACGGGGACTGTAGCCCGGGTAGCCCTGGACTCCGCAGCTCGCCACCGTTTTGCCGTCGGCGTTCAGATGGTGCGCGGCCGGGAAGCTGCCCGGGGTGTCGCTGGGCCCGCAGGCCCATGAGGCCATGTCACCGCTCTCCATCCAGTACGCGTCACGGCGAAACGCTCCCCCCAAGGCCAAAAAGGCCGGGATATCGCCGATCGAGAGGTCGCGCGCCGCGTCCGCGTTGAAGGTGAGTTGACGGACATTCAGGGATCCGCTGTAGACATCGGTCGGACCCGCGTTGGCCGCAATGGTCGCCCCGTCGGCATCGGGATGGCGGGACAGGTACTCGGCCGCATACGAGGGATTGATCGAGTTGGCGGCCGAGAACGCAAAACGGCCCTGCCCGTAGCCGCCGGAGAAGTCGGCGGACCAGTCGCCGATGGCGCGGCGCAGGCCGACTACAGCGGATCGATCCGTCAAGTCCGATTCCTCCGTGGGAAAGAATCCGTTCGGGTACACATGGGACACCGAGCGCGCAACCCAGTCTGCCTTGCGGTAAAGCCCGTCGGAGACTGCACTGCGAGTCGAATAACCCCCGAACGCATAGAGTTCGCCGGCACCGGTCGGAAGGGCGAGATTGGCGATGAAGCCGGCACCCGCGTAGTCGGGTTCCCCATTGCGCTGAAGCTGCTTCGTCTGGCCGCCGTCGGTGCAGGGACCGTAGCTGTCGCTGGGATCGAAGCAGGTCTTGGCCAGACCTGCTCGGTTCACCACCTCTTGATTGGCAAACTCCATGGTCACGTTAAGGAAGCCCGTTCCCAGCGGGACGCCGGCGTTGGCCGCTGTGACAAGCTCGCTCCCGTCCCCCCTTGACGTGCGCCCGAAGTATGTCGAAGCATCCAGGCCGCCGGCGCCGTCCTTCAGCACAATGTTGATGACCCCGGCAATGGCGTCGGATCCGTACTGGGAGGCGGCGCCTTCTCGCAGCACCTCAATGCGCTTGATCGCATGCACTGGAATGGCGCGAAGGTCCGTGCCGGTCGTACCTTGCCCGGATGCGGCGACCAACTTGGCAAAGGCGACGCTGTGACGCCGCTTTCCGTTTACGAGCACCAGCACCTGGTCGCTGTTCATGCCTCTCAGCGTTGCCACATGCAGCGCCGCGCCATCTCCTGCCGACAATCGCGTCGAGTTGAACGATGGCGCGATGCGTCCCAGTACTTCGCCCAAGTCGACCTCGCCCAGGCGCGAGATTTCCTCTGCCCCGTAGATGTCGACAGGCACGGGTAGCTCGATTGGATCGGCGACCCCGGTCCTGGAGCCAACCACCACCTCCAGTTGCTCCAGCTCCAGCACAGTGTCAGGGGGAATCTGTGCCGAAGCGGGAAACCAAACCGTGCTCAGGGCCGCGGCCACCGCGATCACGGGCACCGGAAGCGTTATGGGGACGAGACGACGCATGGGCCATGTCCTCGAAGGTCTGTGGTGACTGGATGAAGTGCAGCGGCACTCACCTCACGTGTCACCCCGGTGAATGCCGGAAGTGGCCCCGCGATGAGTCGCCGAATAGTGCTGTTTCTGCACCTTACGCGTGAATCTATAACATATTGCGTTGGTGCCCCTGATGCGCGGACCTTTCCGCTGCTGCCCGGTCGAGGACGCACTTCGGTCGTGCTCGGGGGGTCAGGCCGCGCTCTACACGCAGGTCTGTTGAGCGACAACGTTGTCAGTGCGGGTACGGTTCGCCGATTGCCCATGCGCCCACGAACGATGGTCCATGAAATGTTCCGGGAAACGACAGATTTGGGCGGGGTCGATAACTGCCTCGGGATGCGGTGTTCAAAACCAACTGTTTCCGGTTCTTACGGCCGGCGACGAACGGCGTCGGCATCATGGAGTGACTGCCCAACCCCAGGGAGCCGTCAAGCGGCCCGTTCCAGCATCTCGACATGGACGCCAAGGTTCCTTTACTCGTAAGCGCACTTCCAGTTTCAGCTCGGCCGGGTGACCGGGCACCGGTCATGAGGTGTTCCGTGAAACTCTCATCAGATCTTCAAGTGATATTCTGCGCCAGCGTCGTGGCCGGAGGGTATTGGTCGTTTCTTGCCGCGCCACCAGCGGAGCGGCGGGTCTCGGGAGGTCGTTCAAGGCACCCTGAAGCGCCCAACCCGGCCGCCGACACCCGAGTTTCAGTTCTACGAGGGTGTCCGGCCCGCCGGTCATGAGGTGTTTCCGATGATGCGCACCGTGGCCCTCGAAGACTTGGACCGCCAGGCGCGGAGGCGCTTGGTGTGCAGCCCATCCATCGGTTCGGTCTGCTTCGCCCCGTTCATGCACATCCCGGGACTACGGCCGGCCCGGTGGACCTCACGGCAACATGACATCCTGACTGCTTCGATGACATCTCTTGCCCGAGCTACAGAACCCAGCCTCGGTATAGTCGGGGGGATCCGGGGACCGTGACGCGATCGGCGCGCCAGGTACTGGAAGCCGTGTTTGGATTCGCGGATTTCCGTGGTCACCAACAAGCAGTGATCGAACACACGTTGGCGGGTGGCGACAGCTTGGTCCTGATGCCCACCGGAGGGGGAAAATCGCTTTGTTTTCAGATTCCAGCAATCGTAAGGGAAGGGGTGGGCGTGGTCGTATCTCCGCTGATCGCGCTCATGCAGGATCAGGTGGATGCGCTCCGACAACTGGGCGTGCGGGCCGGATGTCTCAATTCTTCCATGCGGTATCGCGAGGTTCTGAACGTTGAGGCGGCCCTTGCGGCCGGTGCTCTTGACCTGCTCTATGTCGCCCCGGAGCGCCTGCTGGCGGATCGGACCTGGGGACTCCTGGGCGGCATGAAGCCATCGCTCTTCGCCATTGATGAGGCCCACTGCGTATCGCAGTGGGGGCATGATTTTCGTCCCGAATATCTCAAGCTGCATCGCCTGCGCCAGGAGTTTCCAGACGTCCCCAGAATCGCGCTGACAGCGACCGCGGACGAATTGACGCGTGACGAGATCGTGGATCGGCTGGAGCTGAAGGGTTCCCGCCTGTTTGTGAGCGGGTTTGATCGTCCGAACATTCGCTATTCGGTCGTTCCCAAGAATGGGGTCAAGAGGCAACTGAAGCGATTCCTCACGGAGCGGCATCCTAATCATGCCGGAATCGTCTACTGCCTGACCAGAAAGCGCGTGGATCAGACGGCGTCGTGGCTTCAGAGCATTGGGATGGACGCATTGCCCTACCACGCCGGGATGCCTGCGCGGGAACGCCGCCAGAACCAGAGCCGATTTCAGCGCGAGGACGGCGTGGTCATCGTGGCCACGATCGCCTTTGGAATGGGGATCGACAAGCCGGATGTCCGCTTTGTGGCGCACCTCGACTTACCGAAGAGCATTGAAGCCTACTACCAAGAGACCGGACGCGCAGGACGAGACGGGGAGGCCGCCGATGCCTGGATGGTGTACGGGCTGCAGGAGGTGATGACGCTGCGGCAACTCGTAGAGGGATCGAGGGCAGGACGTGAGCGAAAGAGACTTGAGGTCCGCAAGCTCTTCGCGATGCTTGGGTATTGCGAGCTCACCGCCTGCAGACGCAAGACGTTGCTTGCGTACTTTGGAGAAACCGCGCCTGAGCGCTGTGGTAACTGTGACAACTGCATGGAGGACGCGTCGGATTGGGACGCGACAGTGGCTTCTCAGAAGGCGTTGTCCTGCGTGTCGCGAACCGGGCAGCGCTTTGGGGCCGGCTACCTGATTGATGTCTTATTGGGCCGGGACAACCGGCGGATCACGCGCTGGGGTCACGACAAGATCCCCACGTTCGGAGTCGGGAAGGAACTGGGCGCGCGGCAGTGGAGGGCGGTCTTCCGGCAACTCGTCGCCCGTGGTTTGCTGAACGTGGATATGCAGGGCTACGGCTCGCTTCGGTTGACCAACGAATGCTGGCCTGTGCTTCGGGGCGAGACGGTGGTGCGGATGCGGAAGGACCCGCATCAGGGGTCGGCCGGAGACATTGGATGGGGTGAAGGGGAGGGCGATACGCCGTCGCACCCGTCACTGTGGAGCGAGTCGCTCTGGCAGGATCTGCGCCGTCTGCGCAGTCAGCTTGCCAAGGCGCAGTCGGTGCCGCCGTATGTCATCTTCAACGATGCGACGTTGCGCGAGATGGTCTCAGCCAAACCCGTCACCCTGGAGGAGCTGAGCCGTATCGGGGGTGTGGGCGACGCAAAGCTGGCGCGTTACGGCAATCAATTTGTCGCCGCGATCAAGGCGCACAAGGAACCCTGAAAAAAGGAAGTTTTTCGGAGTAGAGGCGCGAACGATCAGGGGATGGCGGGACGGTGCCGGCGAGCGTTTAGATCCCTGCTTCGGCGTTGGCTTCCCGGAACGCCTGGACAAACTTGTTCAGCTCGGCCTTGAGCGCGGCATCCAGGGCGTCACCCGTTTTGCCGGCTTCGGTTACCCCGGCACGGGAAGTCCACCATGTGACCGCTTCCGACAGGGTAATCTGCGTGTCCCGAATCATCTGCGCGGCCTGTTGCACCCGCACGGACACACTGTGGCCCACCACTCCGGCGACGCCGCCTCCACACTCCAGCGAGACCCGGAGCTCGGACAGCCCCGGGCTCGCCAGCATGTCCTCCTCGCTCAAGAGGGGTATGCCCGCGGCCTCAAGAAGGGCCACCGCCGTAGCCCGCACCCCATCAGCCGCGATCCCCGCGCCCTCACAGCCCTGATTGACCTCTGTTCGCACATGCACTCCCGAGAGGCCGTCCAGCGTATACCGGTTCCACAGTGTGTCCTGGGCCGTTGCGCGTTGCGGTGGTGCGGCGATGTAGATCGTACATGCGGCCACCCAAGACGCAAGAAACCGCCCACTCATCGATACCCGGCGGCCAGCAACATCGTACCGTCGCAGGCGTTTTCTCTTGGTCCTCAACGACCCTCTCCGCAGGATCTGCACTCGTGGTTGTTTGCTGACCCCAGCTTCTCCAGTAGTGCCACCGTCGCGGGGATTGGCTGGGCACGTTGCTCTGGACTGTTGGCGAGATCGGCGGTCGTCTGTCCCCGGCGGCTGATTGCATGAACATCGGCACCCCGACTGACCAAGAAGAGAATCACATCATTGTCGCCGCGCGCTGCGGCATGATGCAATGCGCTGTAGCCATCCTTGTCCCGCAGATTCGGGTCAACCTTCAGCTCATCGACGAGGTATCGGATGGCCGGCAGCCACCCATCGGGGACGCTCCTGTGCTGCTGGGCCACCCTTGAGGTGCCAAACCCGACTCCCGCTGCCGCGTGGAGGGGATGCACCGCTGGGCCGCCCACCGGAACCGGTGGCAACCCGGATGGGTCCATCGGCTCTTCTCCGGGGCGAACGTTCGCAGGGTTCGGATCGCCGAATCGGCGCCGATCCGGGAGCTTGAGCGTCCAAATGTTGGGGTCCGCTCCGTGTTCGACCAGGAGGCGCATGGCGTCGACATCCACGGCGTACGCGGCGCGCCAAAATGGGGTGGCTCCAGTAAAGTCCACACCCATTCGTCCCGCATTGTAGGCCGCGTACCAGATGTGGGTGCTGGTGCGCTGGTTCGGGTCCGCCCCGGCCTCCAACAGAAGTCGCATCAACTGAAGATAGTCCGTTTGTTGTTGGCGAAATGCCTGTGGTTGCGGATACCAGGTCCGTAGCGACCATTCGATGTTGAGGGTGGCGAACAGTGGTCCCGCCCCGTCGTCGCTGACCACATTCGGATCTGCGCCTCCCTCCAAGAGATCCCGGGCAAGATCGTAATTCCCGTTGATCACGGCGACCAGGATGGGCGTCGACTGATCGCCCCGGGTGACCTGGTTGATGTCCGCCCCTCCCTCCAACAGGATGCGGGCCATGGACCGGTGTCCTTCCCGCGCGGCGAAGTGCAGGGCCGCAAGGCCACCCTGTTTGCCGATTTGCTGCGCCGTGGTCAGTGCCTTCACCTGCGGCTCCTCAGGCGGCGAGGATGCTGAATCCTGAGTCACGGGAGGGGTCTCAGGTATGGCGGCGGATTGAGGTGCCTCCTCGCTCTCATCCTGTGCGGGCTCCTCCTCCGCCGCCCGGACACGCGCCCTTTTCTGCTGCTCCGAGCGAAGCTGCTCGCTTATGGACTCATAGTCTTTGGTGGCTGTGACGAGGCGAGGGTCCGCACCGCCGGCGAGCAGTGATCGCGCGGCGGCGTCAGCCCCACGCATGGCCGCGAACATCAACGGCGTGCGCTGCGAAAAGGCGTCGGGTGCATCGACATCGGCGCCTGCTGCCAGAAGAAGATCAATGACACCGATGGCATTGGCGTCGGCCGCGAAGTGTAGGGGAGTCACCCCGGTGGTTGTAAACGCATTGACATCCGCGTGGTTGGTTATGAGGACGGCTGCGACATCCCGGCTTTCCCCCTTGCTCGCCAGATGTAGGGGAGTGTAGCCGCCCAGGCGCGTTTTGGACTGCACCGTCGCCCCGGCATAAATGAGCGCACGGGCAATGGTCACATTGTTATGCATGGCCGCCCAGTGAAGCGCCGTCATGCCATCGCTCTGTGCGGCATTTGCGTCAGCGCCCTCGCGCAGAAGGGCGCGTACGGACTCCACATCGCCATCTTCGGCGGCGTCGGCCACCGGCGACTCGTTGGGCGCTCCGACGGCTCCAGACAATACCACCGTGAGGAGCACAGCGAGTGCGCTCATGCCCAAGCGTGTGAACGGATCGCTACGGGGTCCGGGAGCAAATGCCTGCAACCGGGCTGGCTGGCTTCTTCTGTGCTTGCGCGTCGCGGGATTGATCACTGGACTTGCCTCCTGCCGTTCATCTGTGCTGCGCCCCCATCTGGCCCACAACCCGCCGGGACGCCCCGGCACCTGTAAATTAAGGGCGCAGATGCAAGTGACTGAGCGTGTTCATAGGCCGGTTCGGATCTACAACGCGAAGGTCCCGTTGCTGTTGCCGAAGCTCTCGAGGTCGTCCGCCCCCAATTTGTGCAAGAGGGTGAGCATCACGTTAGCCATCGGCGTTCCTGGGCGAGCCTGAATGTGCCGCTCCCCCTCCAACGCACCGTTTGCGCCCCCGACGATGAAGAGCGGGCAACGCGCGTGATTGTGAAGGTTGCTGTCGGCCATCGCCGACCCGTAGACGAGCATCGTCTTGTCCAACAACGTCCCATCGCCCTCGGTCGCCGCCTGGAGCTTCCTGAGGAAATACGGAACCATGGAGACATGGTACTCGTTGATCTTGGCGAAATCGCGCACCCTGTCCTCGCGTCCGCCATGGTGCGAAGCCGCGTGGAACGGCGTCTCCACTCCAGACTCGGGATAGACTCGGGGTGAGGCGTCACGGCCCAGCTTCAGGGTAAACACGCGGGTCATGTCGGCGCGAAACGCCAGAACCTGAAGGTCAAACATCAGCTTCACATGGTCCTCGAACGAATCGGGCACCCCGATTGGCGCCTCCGGGATCTGGCGCTGCTCTCCGCTGGAATTCTGCGCCTCGATTCGTTGAATGCGTTGCTCCAGCTCACGAATGTTCTGCGTGTACTGGTCCAGGCGCTGGACATCTGCCGGATCCAGCTGCCGACGCACGGCCGCCATCTCTCCCATCACCCAATCCAGGATGCTGCGGTCTGTGATCAGCCGCTCCGAGCGCTGTTCGGGAGTGCCACCGGCCCCAAAGAGCTGCTCAAAGACCGCCCTGGGATCACGGATCATCGGAAGAGGCTCCGTCGGTGATGCCCAACTCACCGTGTCAGTGTACACGCACGCGTACCCGTAAGCGCACCCTCCGGCCTGGTCGACATTCTCAATCGACAGCTGCATCGACGGGATCGGCGTGTCATTACCGAACCGTTGGACATACAGTTGGTCCATTGAGGTGCCCACAAAGACATCCGATCCCTCTGTCTGTTTGGGATGGGATTGGGTCAGGAACACCGCGCTGGTGCGGAAGTGGTCGCCCCCGATCTCGGAGGGCGCGTACGCGTCCGCCATCCGAGCGTCCGTATCGCTGACAATGGTCAGATACTTCCGAAATGGCTCCAGGGGTCGCAGGCTACTGGGCGAAAGATCAAAGTCCTTCCCCGTATGGGCAGGTGACCACAGGTTCTGGGTTGCGCCCCAGTCGTTACAGCCAGCGGCTCCATGCACCTGCTCCACGCAGACCAGACGGGTCCGATCAGCGGCCTTGCCTGCCTCGGTCTTGGCCCAGAGACGACCCGCCGGAATCATCGCGTCCAGGAGGGGAAGGCCAACGGAGACGCCTGCACCCTTGAGCATGGCGCGCCGGGAGATGTGTTTGCCGCTCAGGTATTTCATGGAAGGCCTCTTGAGTTGTGGGTGTCGTCCTGCTTGGGCGAGTGATCGGAAGAGGGGTCAGATGCGCCTTCACCCAAGTCGTCAGCCGTGACATCAATCCTGGACATCCGGAACGGGGGACTGTTGACGACCCCCAATATAAACGCTGACATACGATAATCCTGCTGTTCGGCGTCACGAACAATGGCGCGGATCGTGGGCATGTCGTAGTACTCGACTCTCCGTCCCAGAGCGTAGGCCATGAGGTTCTCGGTGAAGTTTCGCAATAGAACCTCTGGAAGCGCAAGCAGGGCAATGCGAAGGTCTTCTGGACCGGCCAGCTCGGTTCCATTGTACATCACGCTCGCCGGGTCCACCGGATTGCCCTCATCGCGAAGACGCCACACGCCGGTGACATCGAAGTTTTCCAGCGCCAATCCCAGAGGGTCGATCACATTGTGGCACGAATTGCAGGCCGGATTGGCACTGTGCATGGCCATGCGCTCGCGGACAGTCAGGAAGCGGCCGTCTGCCGCGGCATCCGTCTCCTCAAAGGCTGGGATGTCAGGTGGTGGGGGTGGCGGTGGCGCTCCCAGAAGAACCTCGAGAACCCACTTGCCTCGCAGCACCGCCGATGTCCGGTCTGGGTGGCTCGTCAGCGTGAGCACGCTACCGTGCCCCAAGATGCCCCGGCGCCGATCGTCGGGGTAGTTTACTCGCTTGAACTGGGCCCCCACCACACCTGTGAAGCCGTAGTGTCGGCCCAAGCGTTCGTTCACGAACGTATAGTCGGCCGTGAGCAACTCCAGCGCAGGCCGGTCCTCACGCACGAGGTGGGAGAAGAACAGCTCCGTCTCGCGGATCATGGCGTCGGCCAAGGTCTGGTCGAAATAGGGATAGGTGAGCGCATCGGGGTGGATCTTCTCAAGATCCTGGAGTCTGAGCCATTGTCCCGCAAAGCGAGTAGACAGCCCCTCCGCTCGATCATCGGTCAGCATCCGCCGAGCCTGCCGCTCCAGCTGAGCTGGATCCGAGAGTCCTCCCGCCTGGGCCAGCTGAAGGAGCTCCTCGTCGGGCGGTGCACCCCAGAGAAAGAACGAGAGCCGGGTCGCGAGGTCGGTGTCCGAAATGTTGTACAGGCCGTCGGGCCCAATGTCGGATGGTAGTCGCTCCAACTTGAAGACGAAGTGTGGGCTGGCGAGGATGGCCCGGAGCGCTGTGCGTACACCCTTTTCGAAGCCGCCTGCGGCCGCTCCCTGCTCGTAGAACGCCATGAGTCCAGCCAGATCACTGTCGGTGGCTGGACGCCGGTACGCCTGCGTGGCCAATCTCTGGATGATGTCCCGGGCGCAGGGAAGCGCCTCCTCCGGCGCAGTCGGGCGGCAGGTGAAGACCGCCCGACGCGTTGATGTCTCGGAAACCCCCGTGGCTTCGAACGGCCCCAGAACCGTCACTCGCTGAAGGTGTTGCTGAGTGGTGACGCCAAGCCCTATCCCGATTTGGCCGTCAGCGAGCGTGTGATCAATCGGGCGAATCAGATCGTCCACCTCGCCCTCAAACTGCCGAATGAACGCCACCGACACGCGCTTCTGCCCGGCCGTGAGATAGATGGAGTCGGTGCGAATGTTGAGCCCAGTGGGCTCCGCTTCCGACATCCACCGATCAATTGTCAACAGCGCAACGCGTTCCCCATCAACGGATACCTCAATCTGCTCGGTCCCGAATGTGCGCCCAAACACCTCCCCCTCGACGGCGGCGTAGGGCATGATGTGAAACACATAGTTGCCATCCGCCGGGAAGGTGTGCAAGACCGAAAGTCCTCCGCGGGTCCCAATCGGAGCACCCTCGACTCGGTCCTTCTGGGAGGCGACTCTCGGCACCCGGTAGATGGTCGAGGAGACTTCCGCGTCGGGGTCGCCCAAGGCCAGGCGACTGGCGTGTCCTGCCGCCCTGAGGTATCCCTCAACCACCGTGGCGGACGGCATCTGGACATCGGCGATGTTGTCGAAGTTTGCGCTCCGGGTGTCGGGGGGGAGAAACGCTCCGACATCAACCTCGATCCCCAGCAACGCATGCACCGCTCGGGCGTACTCTGCCTGGTTGAGACGCTGGAACACCCGTCGGCCGGGATCTGGATCACGGAGGGCGATGTCATCCATCAGTCCCTCAAGCTCTTCAGCCATCGCTTTGATGACCCGGGCCTCTGGTCGACGGACGCTCGCGGGTGGCATCATCTCGGCCCGTAGCTTTCGGATCATCTTCTCAATGGTAGGCCGCCGGCTGGAAGCATCAGCGACATCGAAGCCCTCCAGGACCAAGCCGCCCACCCTGCGCCGTTCGCTGTGGCAACGGACGCAGTATTGCCCGACCACCTCGTTGGCGCCGTCCACGTCCGCGTCTGCCCAAGAGTGGGCATTTTCCTGAGAAAACGCCCGCTCGTGACCTGCATATGGGCGCTGTCGGTTGCCGGCCCACTCGGTGACCACAACGCCCACGCACAGTGTTGTCGTCGCCGCGACGGCAAGGGAGATCTTGGTCATGGCCACCAATCTTGTGATGGAGGGTTACGTTTGCGCCAGGGCGCGCGCCGCAAAGCTTGTGCCGGCTGTCGAGTCCGCGACACTCCCACCGCCCGGTTCGGTACCATTATCATGTATACGATGGTGATGCCTTGGCCGCAAATCCCCCTGGCGGCGAGGATGGCCGGCCTGTGCTGGGTCGGCAACACTGATCTCCAAGGAGTTTTTTTGACCATGGACAACGTTCATGCGGGTTCCATTGCGCCGGACTTCTCGTTGGTGCGGAGCATCGGCTCGGACCCGACCACTCTTTCGCAATTTCGAGGCCAGCCGGTGGTGTTGCTCTTCGTACCGTTGGCGTTCAGCCACACCTGCACCGAAGAGCTGTGCCATGTCGCCGAAAATTGGGCGCTCTGGAAAAGACTGGGCCCGCAGGTCCTTGCGATCAGCATCGACTCCCCGTTCGTGAACGAGCGATGGGGCAACGAGATGGGCCTGGAGTTTCCGATCCTCTCCGACTTCAACAAGGAGGCCTCGACGGCGTATGGCGTGCTTCAGGACGATTTCTTTGGCCTACGCGGCGTTGCCAAGCGCTCCGCTTTCGTTGTCGATGGAGGCGGCCTGGTGCGCTACAGGTGGGTAAGCGATGATCCGAGCGTGCTGCCACCCTTCAGCGAAATCACCGATTTGGTCGAGGCCTTGCAGGGCGACACAACGGAGACCGCGGGGTGAAGGGGTGACCGGAAGGGCTGGCCGCGTGGGGGGCGCCGTGTCGGCGGCTCTTGTGGCGATCGTCATTCCTTTTGGAGCCTTCGGGCAATCGGATCCCGCTGGCGCGGCCTTTGCAGCCGTTGATCTTGTTGGGCGGGTGATTGATACGCAATACGGTCTGCCTGTACCTGACGCCGCCGTTCGATTGCTGGAGACCCGGCGCCCCGACGGTAGTGCGGTCGTGGGTGCCACGGGCCCGGATGGGCGGTTCACCATCCCGGGCGTTCCTCCGGGCCTCAGCCGAGTGCTGGTGTCGAGGCTCGGTTACGCCGACTTGCTGCAGGTGCTCGACATCCGAGCCGACCAATTCGTTGAGGTTGCGATCATTCCCAAGCCGGTGGTTCTCGAGGGGATTGAGGTCTATGTGGATCGCCTCCAGACGCGACTCCGCGGGCTTGCGTTCTCATCCAGCACCTTTGATGAGATGTCCCTCAAGTCTTCGCCTGACATGAACGTGGCCCAGTACCTGGACAGCCGTCCTGGTCTGGAGTTCGTGCCCTGTTTCGAGCGCAACGATCCGGTGGGCAACTTCAGGCAGCGCCGGGACTGTTTGCGTGCGCGTGGGGCGATGCCGATCCGCCCGCGCATTTATATTGACGATGCCCCTGCGCCCGGTGGTGTTCAGGAACTCGCGAGCCTGCCCACGCCGGAGATCTATCGGGTCGAGGTGATTCGTGGTTGCGGGCAAATCCGGGTGTACACGATTCCATATGTGGAGGGGGCAGCCATTCGTTCTCAGCCACTCCCGCCCGTCATTTGCTGATCTCGGTCGAGCGCCGGCGGGGCCGTCGTGGGTGCCGGGCCGGTTGCCGGGCGACCGTGCCAAGGCTCGGTCATGGTTCATCCATGCCTGGCCGTTTGCGAAGTTGCTTGATGCGCGCACGTCGGGCTTTTTCCCTCCGTCGGCGGAGGCGCTCTTTTCGCGGTACGCGGGTGCGCAGGCGTGTCTTTGGAATGCGCTCAAACTCGTCGATTTTTTCCCTGAGCCGTGCTACTGCCGCCCTCATGTTCTGGCGTTGTGACCGGTGTTTCCGGGAGGTGGCGGAGATGCCTGTGGGGAGGTGGGTGAGCCGTACACCCGATTCGACCTTATTCTGGTGCTGGCCGCCCTTGCCCCCGCTTCGGAAGGTGTCGACGCGACATCGGGACAGTAGGCCGTCCGTGGACCGGTCACGACTTGGCGGGGAGGGCTCGCGTCCAGACGAGGCCGAGCGCCCGTGTCGGTGGCGTGGTGTGCTCATGAACTCCTTTGGGACCGCCGGAGTCTTGGCGGGTCAGGCCGATGGCGTTTGACCAGTGGGACCAGAACCCGGGCCTGCGTTTCCTCTTCACGCTCGCGGTAGCGGTCATCCTCATACAAGGGCTACGCTTCGCTCAGCCCGTACTTCTTCCCGTTTGCTTGGCGCTGTTCTTGGCCGCCACATGCGTCCCGGCGGTGTTTTGGCTCAAGAAAAAAAAGGTTCCTCTGGGCGCGGCGGTTGCCCTGACGGTGCTCGCTGTCGCGGGCATTTTTGGTTTGTTGCTCGTGGTGGGCAGCCTGCAGCTGCCAGCGTTGGAGTCGCACGTTCGCCTCCAGATTGCGGCGGCTAGCGGACCACTTGACGCCTGGGTTCGAGAGGCGCTGAGCCGGGCCCCTTGGATCGCCCAAGGAGAACTGGCGGACCTCGGCGATGCCGTTCGAGGCGTCCTGGATGTGCCGACGATGACCGCGCTGGTCACTGGGGCCACGACATGGGCCCTGTCGTTTGTGTCCACAACATTTCTGGTATTCCTGATCCTCGCCTTCGCGCTGGGTGAGGCCGCGCTGCTGCCCCTGAAGTTGCGCGCCATCGCGCCGTGGGGTGTCGGGTCGGATGATCGCTTCAAGACCATCATTGACGAGGTTCAGGGCTATCTCGTCATCAAGACGCTGGTGAGCCTTGCGACCGGCGTGATCCTGGGGCTCTGGAGCTGGGCCGTTGGGTTGGAGTTGCCCCTTCTGCTGGGCCTGATTGCGTTTGTGCTGAATTATGTTCCAACCATCGGTTCGGTTCTCGCGTCGATTCCCGCCCTGTTACTGGCCCTGATCGAGGTGGACCAGCAGACGGCGGCGTTTGTGGGCCTGGATGTGCAGGGGACCGTGATTGTGGGGCTGGGCTACTTGGCAGTGAACATCGTGCTCGGAAACTGGCTGGAGCCCACCTTGATGGGTCGCCGCCTGGGACTCTCGACGCTCGTAGTGGTGTTGTCGCTGGTCTTCTGGGGATGGCTTTGGGGTCCCTTGGGCGCGTTGCTGTCCGTTCCGTTGACCATGGTGGTGAAGATCATGCTGGAGAACACCAAGGATCTGCGCTGGGTAGCGGTGCTCCTGGACAAGAACGCGCCGACGGCACTCATCGTGGGGGAGAGGGCGACGTGAATCACAGGAGTCTCGGGGATCTTGGGGCTCTCCCGAGCGACGCGCGCGTCTGGGTATTCGGGTTGGAGCGGGAGCTCCTGGTGAAGGAGTCGGAGGTGCTCCTGGACGAGGTTGACCGCTTCCTCGAGACGTGGGCCGCGCATGGAGTTCCTCTCCGGGCAGCTCGTGGCTGGCAAGACCGGCGCTTTCTGATTGTGGGTGCCGACGTCTCGGCTACGGCGCCCTCTGGATGCTCCATTGATGCTCTGGTTCATATCCTGCAACGGATGGAGCGCAGACTGTCCGTGCGCATTCTGGGGCACGGCGCCATCCATTACCGCGATGACGACGGGTCCATCCAACGGGTGAGTCGTCAGGAGTTTCAGGAGCTGGCAAGGAAGGGGTGCGTGACCCCCGCGACAATCGTCTTCGACACCACGATCACCACCTGTGCCCAGTGGCGGGACGGCTCTTGGCAAGCGCCGGCTGGCACCCGATGGCATCGGGTCTTCTTCAAATAGCGTGTTTGCGCGCGAACGATCACCGGGAAAGGGCTCGGGTGTGATTCTTCTCGGCCGTCAGCAGTCCTGAATCGATCTGGGGACTTGGTGACCCCGGCTATCTCAGCGACGCCGCACAATATGTTCGTTGGCTCCAGTCCTGGACCTGCCGCGACCGCCTGAACATCCTGGCGTTGAGGGCATCAAGGATGGACAAGGCCTTGTCGACGCCCGCCGGCGAGTCACCCCTCTATTCCCCCAGCGCGGCTTTGGCCGCATCCTCAGCCGCGGCGACATAGGCGCCCCCGAAGAGGCGCGCATGCACCAGAAGTGGGTAGAGCTGGTAGGCGGGCCGCCGCTCGCGGTATCCCGGCTGGAGTGGCCATGCGTCCTGGTAGGCCTCCTCGAAGGCCGGGGCCAAGCCACCGAAGAGATCGGCCATGGCAAGGTCCACTTCGCGGTGACCGGCGTAAACCGCCGGGTCGACCAGCACGGGCACCCGGCCACGGGCGAAGAGCACGTTGCCGGACCATAGGTCGCCGTGGAGAAGGGAAGGTCCGTCGGCCTCCGCTGCCGGGACAAGCAGTTGTTCCGCGCATTTCGCCGCGGCCTCCACTACCACGACCTGGGCTGAGGAGAAGATTCCCCGCTCCCGCAATTCCCTGGCGAGTGGCCGGATGCGGCGCTCGGCCCAGAATCTGGCCCAGTTTTCGCTCCATCCGTTCGGCTGTACGAGCGAAGCGATCATGTTGTCGCTGCTCCAACCGAAGCGCGCCCCACCCGAATCTGGGCTTGAGGCCCTGTGAAGGGCAGCCAGGTCCCTGCCCAGGCGAGCCCATCCATGCCTGTCGGGCCGGAGATCAGTGATCCACTCCAGAAGCAGCCACGCCACCTCGTGGCCGGGGTGGCTGTGCGCAATGACCGCGGGAACCCTCACCGAATCTGTGGCCGCCAGCGTCTCTAAGCCCCTGGCCTCCATGGCAAAGGGGCGATGGCCCGCTTGGTGGTTCCACTTCAGAAAAAAATTCCCGTGTGTGGTGCGAAGGGCGGCGGCCTGGTTGATACATCCTCCCAAGACGGTCTGTGTGCTGAGAAGGTCGGAGGGACCCAAGCCCATCGCGCGGGATGCCTCCGCCAACGGGGCCGACGACGTTCGTTTACGGGCAACCATGGGTCAATGAGTCGTGGATTTCGATCCCCTCGGCACCCCAAGGACAATCGGGGGATGGCTCACTTGACTCGTCTGCCCGGGTGCAGGCCGCATATTCCCGATGAACCTCCCAACATGACTCGGACACAACACGCCGGGGGAGGGGACGTTTGGGAGGTGCAGCGCCGCACATGCGCGATCTTGATGGCCAGTGACACCCGTCCGCAGGGTCAACTTGGCGCCCGTCGCCCCGGGACGAAACGGCGGCAAGCTCGCGCGGAGGGAGACTCTATCGTTCTGGCGACCGCCTCGACCCCAATCTGCACCCCGCGATACGACCACCCTGTGGGCGCCTGCAATGCGGCTCGCGGAACGGGCTCCACCTGTTCCCCCATATCCGGCGGATATGTCCAGCTCTCGGGGGTACCCAATAACCGCTCTCCCGCAAGCGGGTCTACTTTGCGGTGGGTTGCGATCGCCCTCGAATCCCGGAGAAGGAAGCGGATTGCGTCCCGCTAGCGGAAGGCTTCTGCCATACGGGTTTGGAGCACCCTGCACCCTCCTCAATCGGGAGAGCAACGAAGACCAGGTTATGAATCTCCGAGGCGCGTGACATTCTCGGCTGATGGCCCCTTGGGCCCGTCAACCAGCTCAAACTCTACCTGTTCTCCCTCGGTGAGGCTCCGAAAACCGTCGCCCTCAATGGCCGAGTAGTGAACGAAGCAGTCTCTGTCCCCCGCATCGGGGCTGATGAAACCGAATCCTTTGGCGTCGTTGAACCATTTGACCGTTCCTATGGTCCGCATCGTGCGCACTCCTTCCAATCATGACCGCGAGGTGGTTTGTCCATCTCGCCCCCAAACGGGGCTCTGCCTGGCCCGAGTCCGGTCGTGCCTCGTACCATCGCTCTGCACATCTTTGCTTGGTCCCCCGGCTACCCGCAGGCGAGGAGGACCCCGTATAAGACTGTATTGGCTTCGGTTCGGGGAGTCAACTGTGTGAACGCGCGTCCCCGTGGCAAGTCAACGAGCACGTGCGGCGGCCAGCCTCAGAGACGTAACTCAGTGTGGGGCGCCGTGGCCTGGCCAAACCATTTTGCGGCGCGCCCGCCTCGCTCGGGAATCCTTGGGGGCTTGATTCCTCAATGGATCCTGCGTTCCATCGCGATCAGTCGTTTTGGACCGGCCTCGTTGGGGGTTCGGGCACACGGCGGCGCCCGAGGACGGTGGGTGCGGACTCCTGTAGCTCTCCGTATGTTGTCCGGTCAACCAGAGCGCTGTGGACCAACAGGAACCCAGGAGTTTCACGTTCGATGAGTCACCCGACGCTACTCGTGCTGGCAAGAGCGCTGGTCGCCACGACCATGACGAAGTGGTTTGTGGCTTGCACCTCGGCGACCGTTCACCAGGCCCCAATCGTCGTGGAGCGGGATGTCGTCACGACGAGCACTGCAATGGTGGTGGCCGCCTACCCCGACGCCAGCCTCGTCGGTGCACAAGTCTTGGAATCTGGGGGCAACGCTGTTGACGCGGCGATAGCCACGGGATTCGCTCTGGCGGTCACGCATCCCGCCGCAGGTAATATTGGCGGAGGCGGATTCATGATCGTACGATTCCCGGACGGGTCATCCACGGCCATTGATTTTCGGGAAGTGGCCCCCTTGGCCGCTCACCCGGAGATGTTTGTCGGGGAGGACGGCGAGTACTCGTCCCGGCTACACCACCGAAGCCACCTGGCCGTCGGGGTTCCCGGAACCGTCGCGGGGTTTGCGCTGGCCCATGAGCGCTACGGATCCGCAGTTTGGGCGGACTTGGTTGATCCGGCCGTCGCCCTGGCGCGAGACGGTCTTGTCGTGAGTGAACGCCTGGCGGAATCATTGGCTGGACGGCTGGAGTCGTTTGCACCGTATCCGGCGACGCTCGCCCAGTTCTCAAAGGGGGGCGAACCGTACGTTGCGGGAGACACGTTGGTCCAATCCGACCTGGCGGCCACCCTGGCGCGGATACGGGCAGATGGTGCGGACGGTTTTTATGCGGGCGAGACGGCGAGACTCATCGCCCTTGAGATGCGCCGCGGCGGCGGGTGGATCACCGAGCGCGACCTTGCCCTTTATCGGGCGCGCGAACGAGACCCCGTCCAGGGCACCTACCGAGGATACGACATCATCAGCATGCCGCCGCCGTCGTCGGGCGGGACTGGCCTGATATCAATGTTGAACATGCTCGAGGGATTTGATGTTGCCGCCATGGGCTCGGGAAGTGTGGCCACGGCCCATCACCTCATTGAGGTCATGCGGCGGGCGTTTCGAGATCGGGCCCGGTTTCTTGCGGACCCGGACTTCGCTGATGTCCCGGTGGCTCGCCTGACAAGCAAGGATTACGCCGATCAGCTCCGATCCACAATCCATTCGGGGGCTGCGAGTTCGTCCCTCACCACCGACATTGAGGGGCAGCCCAATTGGGAGAGTACGGAGACGACGCACTATTCGGTCGTAGACGCGAACGGGATGGCGGTCGCGGTCACCTATACGCTGGAAGGGGGGTACGGGTCCTATATCACCGTGCCCGGCGCCGGGTTTCTGCTTAATAACGAGATGGGGGATTTCAACGCGCGTCCCGGCCTGACGACCGACATGGGGCTGATTGGCACGGAGGCTAACATAGCGCGTCCACAGCAGCGCATGCTGTCCTCGATGACGCCGACGATTGTGGCTCGCGAGGGCGAGTTGGTCGCCGTCGTCGGTAGCCCTGGTGGCCGCACCATCATCAATACGGTGCTGCAGGTGATCGTCAATCTCGTCGATTTTGGGCAGACCCCAAGCGAAGCGGTCACCTCCAAGAGACTTCATCATCAGTGGCTTCCCGACGTCGCTCGACTAGAAGTGGGTTACATGGGAGAAGGCGATGCCGTACAGCTGGCCGCGATGGGACACAGCCTCGCGTGGCGGAGGTCTCAAGGAATCGCCCACAGCATCTTCGTAAACGATACCAGCGGGGTGCTCACCGGTGTGCCCGATCCCCGGGACGCCGACGGGACGGCGGCGGGATTCTGAGGAACTTGTGCTTCAGGGATTTGCGAACGTTGTTGGCCCGGCGCGGCCGGTGCTCAGTTCCCGCGAAGTGCGGCGGATCCCCAGGATTCTCAGGAGTCATCCCCCAGTTGGGATTTGGCGATGCCGCTCACCAATCGCGGGTCGGCCCTTCCCTTGCTCGCCCTCATGACCCTGCCCACGAAGAACTGCAGCAGTCCGGTCTGCCCGTTTCTGTACGCGGCGGCCCTGCCTGGATGTTGCTGGATTTCGCGGGCGACCATATTCGCCAAGGTCCTTTCATCGACGACCTGGGCCAGGTCAACCCGGGATCGCGCCTGTCCAAACGCGCCACCCTGCTGCAGAAGGTGCGCAAGGACGGAGCGGCCCTGTCGGTGCGACAAATCCCCCATGTCTACGGCCCGCGCCAGGTCCGCGAGCGCGGCGGGTGCAAGCCGGTCCAGTCGCCTGTCCTCGTCCCGGTTGACCTGCCGGGCGCATTCGTTGGCCAACCACGCAGCAATGGATCCTGCCCCGTCTGGATAGACAACGTAGGCTGAGCGAAACACGGTCAGCGCTTCCGGCGAACGTGCGATACTCGCCGCCGCGGCGTCTCCGACTCCAAGCCCAGTCAGCTCCTCGAATGCTTGCTTGTGTGATTCCGATCGCAGGGAATCAACTGGCGATGATGCGAGCGCACCGCGTTGGCGCGCGTCCCGTCCGCCAGGTTCGGAAGCGCCCTTGCCGGATTTCGCGGGCATGTGCGCCTTGCCTCGCTCGCTCCACCGGGCTCGAAGGGACACCGTGCGATTGAAGACAAGGTGGCCCCGCCGGGAATCCTGTGGATCGGAAAAAAAGTAGCCGTGCCGCTCGAATTGGTAGTGGGTTGCGGGCTCGGTTCGCTTGACACCGGGCTCCACGAGCGAGTCGGTGAAAATGACCTCCGAATTTGGGTTCAGGTCGGCCGCCACGTCGCCTCCAGAGGGACAGCGCCTTGAGAACAAGGGGTCGTACAGACGGATTTCGGCGGGAACCGCGTGCTGGACGCTCAGCCAGTGAATCGTACCCCGCACCCGTGGGCCCGCTGCGGGCACACCCCCACCGGTTGCCAGGTCAACGCTGCATCGTAGCTGGACCGGCCGCCCCCTGTCGTCCTTGATCACGTCATCGCAACGAATCACATACGCGTATTTTAGGCGCACCTTGCCGCCAGGAATCAACCGGTGAAAGCCAGGCGGGGGGTTCTCCTCAAAATCCGCCCGGTCAATGAACAACTCTCGGCCAAAGGGAAGCTTCCTGGTTTCGTGAACCGTTGATGCTCCCGGGAAAACCGGAGCCTCGAAGACTTCGCCCGCTTCCGGCGGGTAGTTGGACAAAACAACCTTGATCGGGTCCATGACGCAAAAGGCCCGGGGAGCACTGTGGTTCAGGTCGTCACGGACAGCGAAATCCAACTTCTGCAGGTCGACGCGAGAATGAGCCCTGGCGACGCCCACCATATGGCACAGCGCGCGAATGGCCGTCGGCGTCACGCCGCGACGCCTAAGGCCGGCCAAAGTGGGCATCCGAGGGTCGTCCCAACCGTGTACATGCCCGCCGTCCACGAGAAGCCGCAGCTTGCGCTTGCTCGTGATCACATGATCCAGGACCAGGGGCGCGAACTCGGTCTGTTCCGGTCTCGGGGCTGGCGCGTCGATCTGGTTCAGAATCCAGTCGTAGAGTTCGCGGTTGTTCTCGAACTCCAGCGTGCAGAGTGAATGGGTCACTTCCTCGATCGAATCCGAAATACAGTGTGCGAAATCGTACATCGGGTAGATCGGCCAACGCGTGCCGGTGCGGTAGTGATCGGAATGACGGATGCGGTAGAGCAGGGGGTCTCGCATGACCATGTTCGGGTGTGCCATGTCGATTTTGGCTCGGAGAACATGACTGCCATCCGGAAATTCGCCGCGGCGCATGCGCCGAAAAAGCTCTCGGTTCTCAGCAACTGACCGCCCGCGATCCGCACTGTCTGTTCCCGGCTGTGTGACCGTGCCGCGCCGGCGGCGAATGTCGTGTTCGGGCGACGAATCCACATAGGCGAGCCCCTTGTCGATCAGCACATGGGCGTACCGATACAGCTTCTCAAAGTAGTCCGACGCGTAGTACAGGTGGTCGCCCCAGTCGAACCCCAGCCAGCGGATATCGCGCTTCATCGCCCCGACGTATTCCGTCTTCTCCGAGTCGGGGTTGGTGTCGTCGAGCCTGAGATGGCACCGGCCCACGGGATGCTCCGCCGCAATACCGAAATTGAGACAAATTGCCTTGGCGTGGCCGATGTGCAGAAAGCCGTTCGGTTCTGGAGGAAAACGGGTGACCACCCTGCCACCGTACTTTCCGGCCTTCAGGTCTCGTGACACTTTGGCCCGTATGAAATCCATGCCATCTCCTCGTCTGCCATGACCCCGTTTCAGGGTCCTGATCGCGCCACACCACGACCGCGCGTCCCCTTTGGGCCACTTCTGCGAGTGGGCCGCACTGCCTCATCAATCTCACTCGGTTGATTGGCAACGCACCGAAACCCAGCCGTGTGCTTCCGAAGGGCCTTCGCGCGCATGCACGATCAACAGTGGGCCGCCGCACATGCGCGAGCGCTCCGGCACGGAGGCTGACTCTCAGCATGCAGAGCTCGGGGATCCGGGGCGGCACCTGCGGGATGCGTGAGCGGCGGTTACGTTTGGATGTGCCCCTTGCGGCACACCGCTCCGCACGTCACGAGCTGCCCCGTGGCGGCCAGCGGAGCGGGTGTGCCGCGGATCATTCAAGGACAATCTGGACGCGGGTGAATATAATTGATGGGTGACTGGTTACGGAAGCAGCGCTTGGTTACGCCGGTTCTTTTGGTGATGGCACTGGTGGCGCTACCGGTTCGGGGGGCCGAGGCGCAGCGCACGGAAAAGCCGGTTCTCCTCGGACGCGAATGGGTTGCCATCACGGGCAAGCCTCTGGGTGCGACGGCGGGTGCCAGGATCTTTCTTCAGGGCGGCAACGCGGTGGATGCGGCCGCGGCGATGCTGGGTGCAACGGCCACCATGTGGGATGTCCTGGGTTGGGGTGGCGAGACGCAAGCCCTAATCTACAACCCCGAAACCGAGACGGTGGTCGGAGTCAACGCACTGGGTGCCGCTCCGAGCGGTGCCACTCCGGAGTTCTTCCGTGACCGCGATATGGAGATTCCGCCGGAATACGGCCCACTCGCCGCCGTGACCCCGGGGACGCCGGGTGGCCTGATGGTCATGTTGGCTGAGTTCGGACGCCTCAGTTTGGCCGACGTTCTGGCGCCGGCACTGGAGATGGCTCGGGGGTATCCGATTGAGGCACAGGCAGCGAACTCCATCAATGCTCAGCGCGAGAGGCTGGAGCAGTGGCCGTACTCTAAAGCCGTGTTTCTGCCGCACGAGGGACGCGAGCGCGCTGCACCCATGCCCGGGGAGCTGTTTGTCCAGGAGGACTTGGCGCGGACGCTGGAAAAACTGATCGAGGCTGAGGCAAGCGCTCTCTCTGGGGGCGCCTCGAGACGAGGCGCGATCATGGCCGCCTATGATCGCTTCTACAGGGGAGACATCGCCGAGGAATTCGTCCGAGGGTCGCAGGAGCAGGGCGGTTTGCACACCATGGCTGACTTGTCGGGTTGGCAGGTCTATTTGGAGGAGCCGGTCTCGACCTCGTACAAGGGCATTGAGGTCTACAAACTCAACACATGGGTCCAGGGCCCGGTTCTCTTGCAGGCCCTGAACATTTTGGAGAACTTCGACTTAGCCTCCATGGGCTACAACTCAACCCGTTACATCCATGCTCTTTATCAGGCCATGAATTTGGCGTTTGCCGATCGGGACTTCTACTATGGTGATCCGTATTTCCCGCCTGCTGAACCCATTGATGGACTGCTGTCGAAGGCATACGCAGCCGCTCGCGCAGAAGAGATTAACTGGGACGAGAACAACCCGGATATTCTCCCCGGTGACCCCTATCCGTACCAGGGCGGCACGAACCCATTCAGAGAGTTGCTTGCCGGTTGGAATGAGCCGCCAATCGCGCAGCCAGAGGCACCGGAGAGCGAATTCGACGAGGGGTTTTATGCGGGAACGACCACCATCCAGGCGGCCGATGCCGACGGATGGGTCGTATCGGTCACCCCTTCTGGAGGATGGATACCGGCAGTGATCGCGGGACGCACCGGCGTCGGGATGAGCCAGCGGATGCAGAGTTTCGTTTTGGACGAGCGGGCGGGTCCGTACAACGTGGTCGAGCCGGGGAAGCGGCCAAGGGCCACGCTGACACCCTCGATCGCCCTCAAGGATGGGCGTCCGTACCTGTCCTTCGCGGTCCAGGGCGGCGACGGGCAGGACCAGAATTTGCTCCAGTTTTTCCTCAACGTTGTCGAGTTTGGAATGAGCGTTCAGGAGGCCGCCGAGGCCGCAAATTTCAACAGCTACCAAATGCGGAGCTCCTTCGGTTCACACGATAGTCGTCCCGGCCGACTTCTGCTCAACGATGAGGTGCCCCAGTGGGTCAGGGCCGACCTTTCCCGCATGGGCTATAACCTGACCTTTGCTAGGCGCACGTCAGGGCCGATCAACGCGATCTTCTTCGATGTGGACAACGGCACCTTCTGGGGTGCCTCCAGCAATCACGGGGAAGACTACGGGATTGCCTGGTGACGATTCCACCGCTCCGGCCCCGAGACTGCGAAGTGCCTTTGGATCCCATCCGACATCGACGCTGACGACGCCGGCCCGGCTCCTCGACGCAGCTTCTGGGGCTGTGCTCGGTAGTCGGGCCCTGGAGGGATTTGCGGGTGTGCGGTGATGACTTGGCCTCTGTGTTGACGGCGCGCGCCAGCGCGGCACAAGGCGAGGCACCCCAGCGCTTTGGGGGCCGATTACACGCGCAACGGCAGTGGCGAACACCGGTCGGCATTCCGGCCCGTGAGGTCCATCGTGTGTTCTCCTGGACACTTGGGTTGCGGAACTGGTTGATCCCGATCCCCGAGGGCGCAGGAGCGTGAGCCTTGCGTCGAACCCGCTGTTGAAGAGGGACGGACCGGTCCTCTTTGACGCGATCCAGCCCCGCCATGTTGGGCCGGCCGTCGGCGATGTGTTGTCGCAGGCGCAGACCCGTGTTGACGAGTTGGTTCGTGGAACCGGCTCGTCATACCGCCATGTCGTCGAGGGGCTCAACCGGATCACCGAATCGGTGTCCCGTGTATGGGCCCCGGTTACTCACCTGACCAATGTTGCGTCCAGTCCCGAGCTGCGCCGGGCTCACGGGGATGCGTTGCCCCATGTGGTGCGCTTTTCCAACCAATTGCACCACAACAGGAAGCTGTATCGACGTCTCCGCGAGGTCGAAGCTTCTCCCGGTACACCGGCCCTGCCAGCCCTTGAGAGGCGTCACTTGAGCAAAACTCTCCGTGAGTTTCGCCGCGCGGGAGCCGAGCTGAGTGATTCGGACAAGGGGTTGCTGGAGGGGTTGCGCGTCGAGCTGTCGGAGCTGGGGCGCGTGTTCCAGGAGAACGTGCTCAAGGACACAGCCGACTACGGCAAGTTGGTGGACCGCCGAGAGGCCTTGGCCGGCTTGCCTGAAACAACAATTGAGCGGGCACGCCACCTGGCGGCGGAGCGAGGCGAACCGGGGTGGCTCATCACGTTGGACATGCCGACCGTGCAAGCCGTCCTCCAGCACGCCCGAAGTCGGGCGCTTCGCCGCGAAATTCATACCGCGTACATGGACCGTTGCACGGGCGGGGAGCGTGACAATCGCCCCCTGATTGCCAAGATGCTTGAGTTGCGTCGCAGGGAGGCGGCCGTCCTGGGATACAGGAACTACCCGGACTACCGCTTGGAAGAGGCGATGGCGGGGTCGGGCCACCGCGTCAGGGCCTTCTTGGATCGGATGATCGAGAATACGCAACCGTTTTTTGACCGGGATGTGGATGACCTCCGGTCCTGTGCCGAGCGCTTGGGCATGGATGCGCTCGAGCCTTGGGACGTATCCCATATCATGGAAGAGTTGCGGCGAGCACGTTTCAATTTGGACGAGGAGGCCCTGCGCCCATGGTTTCCGCTGAATGAGGTTCAGCGAGGCCTCTTTGACGTTGCCGAGAGCATCTTTGGGCTCTCGGTGGTGCAGGTGGACAACGACCATGTATGGCACCCCGACGTGCGCTTTTTCGAAGTGCGCGACCCGTCGGGCCTTCACGTCGGGTCATTCTACACCGACTGGTTTCCGCGCGACGAGAAGCGTCAAGGCGCTTGGATGGACAACTTGATAACGGGTGGCCCCAGAAATTCGGGACACTTCTGCCCTCATCTGGGCTTTATTGGCGGCAATTTCAGTCCGCCGACCGCTACGCGACCGTCTTTGCTCACGCACCGTGAGGTGCAGACGCTTTTTCACGAGTTCGGTCATTTGTTGCACCATGTGGCCTCCCGGGTTGGAATATCCGCCAGGGCTGGCGTGAACGTGGCCTGGGATTGGGTCGAGGTCCCGTCTCAGATCATGGAGAACTGGGCATGGGAGCGTGAGGCGCTCGACCGATTCGCCCGCCATCATGAGACGGGCCAAGCGTTGCCTGGGGAGACGCTGGAGCGCCTTGTCGCCGCGCGACGATTCATGGGGGGATGGCTTCAGATGCGGCAGTTGTCCCTTGCCCACCTTGATCTGGAACTGCATCGGAGTGACCAGACCGAAGAGTCCGTGATGGGTTTTGCCGCGTCCATGTTGCGGCCATTCGTTCCCTCGGATCGGTTTGTCGAGAGGCACATCTTGCCGTCGTTCTCGCACCTCTTCGGGGGCGGCTACGCGTCCGCCTACTACTCGTATCTCTGGTCTGAGGTGTTGGAAGCGGATGCCTTTACACGTTTTGCGCAAGATGGGATCATGAACCCGGAAACCGGTCGTGATTTTGTGGATCACGTCCTGTCCCAAGGGGATGCGCGGGACCCGGAGGAGCTGTTTCGGGCCTTTGTCAAGCGTGACCCGGACCCCCAAGCGCTGATTCGCCGGAACCTTGGACTTCCGCGCTAGCTGGGTATCCGGGGTTGCCGTCTGCACGGGGCCTCCGGTGGACGGCCAGAGAATGGCTGCGGGTTGGGTGATGCCCTGAATTGACCGAAGAGTCTTGGGCGACGTCAGATCGGCAGCCCGCCGGGGTTTCCGGTCGTATGCGCTGCAGTCGAGAGGCGAGACTGGATGCGTCGCAGGGTGGCCGGCAGGTCGGGTTTGATGGTGAGCACATCCAGCATCGGGTCCGCCATTTGCTTCATGCGTTCCGGCATGGTCTTGATGGTATGGTCCGAGATGGCGAGACCGGTGTTCACCTCTTCCCACTGTAGTGGAGCGGAGACGGCTGCTCCTGCTCGAGCACGCACGGAGTACGGCGCGACGATCAGCCGCCCGTGTCCATTCTGCAGATAGTCCACATACACTTTCCCCTCCCGCTGGGAGGGGCGCCGCGCCACCGTGGCGATATCGCCAAGCTCGTTGACCACGATCAGAGCCAGGAGATGCGCCATGTTGCGGGCCTGTCCGTAGTTGATCTGTCTGCCAAGCGCAACCAAGACATGGAGACCGGTGGAACCGCTGGTCTTCACAAAGCACGGGAGGCCCACCTCGTCGCACAAGTCCCTGATAAACTGGGCGATCGTGACCACTTCGCCGAAGGGCGCGTCGTTGGGGTCCAGATCAAGTACCAGAAAGTCGGGATGGGCAATGTGGGCCACCTGGCTTTGCCAGATATGCAGGGGGATGGACGCGCTGTTGGCCAGGTAGAGGAGCGAAGCGGTGTCGCTGGCGACAAAGTAGTCTAGCTCTCGCTCGGAGCGCTCACTATAGAGCCGCACCCTTCGAACCCAGTCGGGAGCGAACTGGGGAGCGTTTTTTTGGAAGAACGATTTTCCGTGGATCCCGTCGGGGAAGCGGGTAAGCACAACGGGCCGGTCCGCCAGATACGGAAGGATCCAACGTGCGATTTCCCGGTAGTACTCAATGAGATCCCCCTTTCGGTATCCATCTTCGGGCCAAAACACCTTGTCCAAGTTGGTGAGGTGAACCGTGCGCTGATCGGGCTCGACAGCGACCGGCTGGGGGAGATCAAGAAGCTGGCGCCCCGTGTCGGGGGGGCCGCATTCTTCTGCACGCTTGTCGGGTCGGAGACGGAGAAGCGAGGGATGGCGGAGTTTGCCCGATGTCGTCACTTCCTTGAAGCGAACCTCCACGACAACCTCCGGGATGACCCAGTATTTTCCGGCGCCGACGGGAGCGTTCCTTGGAGGTCCACAGCGAGGCAGGGAAGAAAGCACCCGTGACAGATCACGGCGAAGCGCTTCGGAGAATCCGGTGCCGACTCTTCCCGAGTACACATATCTGGAGCCGTCAAAGTACGCCAAGAGCAGTGCACCGAAGCTTGGATTGCCGCCGGCAGGGTCGGTAAAGCCATGCACCACAAAGTCCGAGGATACAAGGGTACGCACCTTGATCCAGAAGCGACTGCGGCCTCCGACATAAACCGAGTCGGCGCGTTTTCCAACCACGCCCTCCAGCCCCAGCTGGAGGGCGTGATGATAGAGCTCGTCGCCCCGCTTAACGATGTGGTCCGAAAAGCGCACCGGGCCCACCGAGGGCAGCACCTGCTTCAGGATCTCTTTCCTGGCAAGCAGTGGCAGAGCGCGCAGATCCATCCCCTCGAAGGCCAACAAGTCAAACGCGTAGTAAGTGGCCGGTGTGCTCACGGCGGCACGTGCAATCTCATCTTGGCGCTTCATCCGACCCCGTCGCTGGATGCGCTCGAAGCTGGGCAGTCCGTTATCGTCGTTGACGACCACCTCACCGTCCAGCAATACCCCGGAGTAGGGCAACCGGTTCAATGCGGCCGCCAATTCGGGAAAGGTCGGTGTCAGCAGCGCGTGATTCCTCGAGAACAGCCGGGTTGCACCCTGCTCGCATTCGGCCAGAGCACGATATCCGTCATACTTGACCTCGAACACCCATGCGTCGTCTCGAAATGGTGCGTCTCTCGGTTCCGCCTGCATCACTCGGATCTCGCTAGCGGGTGGTGGATGGGGGATGGCGCCCTTGGCGCGGCACTGCGCCCGAATTGATGCCCCGAAGTCGCTGCCGCCGGCCAGCTCATCGACCGTGAGCCCAGACAGGATGGAGTCGTCGGGATAGGCCTCCGTCGTCCCGTCAGGGTCTTCGTGAACGTCTCGTTCCTTGATGAGCAGCCAGTGATTGTCCTTGCCGCCCGCCGTTCTGACCAACGTCCACCGTCCCTTGAGCTTGTAGCCCATGAGGTCGAACAGCAGCTTCCCCCTCTTCATTCCCTCAGTGGGATCGTCGACCGCCCGCCAAACGCCACGATCCCAAATAATTGAGGGGCCAGCGCCATAGCTTCGTTCGGGGATGACACCCTCGAAGTCCGCGTACTCGAGAGGGTGATCCTCCACATGAATGGCCAGTCGCTTATCGGCTTGGTTGGGAGACGGCCCCTTGGGAATGGCCCAAGAGACCAACACGCCCCCCATCTCGAGTCGCAGATCCCAGTGAAGGGACGTTGCCCGGTGCTTCTGCACGACGAACAAGTGTCCATGTCCTGTCCGGGTGCCGCCAAACGGTTCATCGGTGCTCGAAGCCGACCGTTTTGCCCGGTAGTCGCGCAGTCGATCCGAGCCCTCACCGCCGCCTTTATCCTGCTCTCTTGGATTCATGGATCGTTGCGTGGTAGCTTGAGTGGTATGAGCATACGTCCCTTTTCCACGTCTACCGTTGCCTTCGGCCTGGTGTCGCTGCCGGTCAAGCTGTACTCCACCGGCCAGGCATCGACCCGGTTGCGCTTCAACTGGATCAACCGCGAGACCGGCGCCCGAGTCAAGATGCAGTACGTTGACAGCCGCACCGGCGAACCGGTGGAGCGCGAGAACCTGGTTAAGGGGTATGAGTTCGCCAAGGATCGTTTCGTCACGTTTGCGCCGGACGAAATCAAGGCTATGGAGGCACAGTCGTCGGAGTCAATTGAGATCTCCGAGTTTGTTCCCGCCCGTGACGTCGACCGCGTTTTTCTGGAGCGGGCCTACTTTCTGGGCCCGGCCAGAGGGGGCGCCAGGGCCTATCGGCTTCTGGCCGCGGCACTGCGCGAATCCGAAAAAGTGGCGATTGCGCGTCACTCAACCCGGGGAAAGCAGCGTCTTGTCATGATCCGGCCGGTGGGCGACAGGCTGATCCTGGAACAGCTGCTCTACCCCGACGAGGTGCGATCCTTCGACGATGTGCCGCTGGAGGCGGGCGAGGTCAGCGAGGCGGAGCTTCAACTGGCCAAGCAGTTCATTGAGCAGGCGGCCTCGGAGGTGTTTGATCCCAGCCGGTATCGCGACGAGGTCAAAGAGAGGATCCAGGCGCTGATTGACCGAAAGATCGAGGGTGAGCAGATCACCGTGGCGCCCGTTGACACCCCCGAAATGAAGATCATTGACCTGATGGAAGCTCTAAAGGCGAGCTTGGGCGCATCGGCGGACGACGATGAGGGTCAACGCGCGGCTGGTTAGTCCCCGAATTCGACCGAGGAGGCGAGGTCCCCAGGGCGGGTCGGGGTAGTACGCCTCGACCCCGGAAACCGGCTCATCTTACCAGCTCGGCAGGTGGCGCGCAGACGGTGTGGGCCCCGGCGATGGTGCTCAGGGCCTTCGCTCGCGGTGGATCCAAACCCGTATCAAGACACTCCCCCAAACCAAGCCAACCCCGCCCCAAACCAGCTTCGCGTACACCGGCGGCAGGTCGAGGCCAGATTGAATGACCAAGCCTCCGCCTGCGGTCAGCAGTAGCGTTCCAATGAAGAACGCGGTGTCTTCCCACTGAGACCGTGGCTGGCTCATCGTCTCTTGATCTTGGGCGGCGCGGGTTGCACGTTGGTCATTCCCTGCGGTGCCGGTGGCGGGGAATGCCCATTGGGTCCCCTCAGGACGGCGGCTGCTGCCGCCACCGTCCTGAGCCACGGCTGGGTCGGCCAACAATGGGGCGTATCCGGTCGGGGCGCAAGGGGCCAAGAGTCTCGTACCGCCCTACCTGTCCACACGCATCCGGGATTGTCGACACTGTGCCCGGCTGGCTGGTTGAGCGCGTGCATCCCTTCGGGGTCCGGCCGGCGCAACCACGGCGCTGGAAGTTCGCGCAGGGAGCGGTTACCTTGTGCCCGATGGCGATACCGTACCCACTTGCGCCCTGGCGGGTCGTCCCCCGGCCGCAGCGGGAGTGGCTTCCGTCGTCTATGCGCCCGTAGCTCAGCTGGATAGAGCATCGGCCTTCTAAGCCGAGGGTCCCAGGTTCGAGTCCTGGCGGGCGTGTCCGCCTACCGTGCCCAGTGCCTGGCGCAGGGGACTCAGTTAACCCGACGCCGCGGCGTGGGCGGGGACCGCCTGAATCAGCAACTCCAGTGCCCGGCGCAGGGCTTGGCCCCCGGGGCCACTTCCGCTGTAGTGCCCCAGACGCACCACCACCAGCTCGTGGGAGGGGATGACAATGGTGTGTTGGCCCCCGGCTCCAGCCATGTAATAGGAGGTCTCCGGGATTGGCCACCGTCCATCCGCGTTGACCCACATGAAACCGCCGCCATACATTCGGCGACCATCGGCCTCCCAGGCGGGCGCCAGAGTGGAGACATGGTCGACGTATCCCTCCGGGAGCAACCGTTCACCGTCGGGTGCCACGCCGTCGGACAGGTACAAGTTCCCCAGCCGCGCCCAATCCCGACCGCTTCCGAACTCATAGCCCTGCAGGAGGAAGTTGCCGTAGGGGTCGGTCTCCAGGATCATGTTGCGGATCCCGATCTTGTCGAAGAGGTGTCGTTGGGGGAACTCGTGGTAGCCCTCGCCCAGTTGCCCCTCAACACCCAGCCGCACGAGGTAGTTGGTGAGAACGGGATCGGAATTCCGGTAGCGCCCCACGGTATTGGGCTCCCACTGCTGGTCCTTTCCGGCGGCCCACGCAAACGAGTTGACTGTTCCGGTGTACACATAGATGTGGTCGGCGTACCCCTCTGCCGGGTCAAAGTCCGGGTCTTGAGGGGCGCGGAAGCGCAACCCGGAGGACATGCGCATGAGATCTGCGATCCGGATTGCCGCACGCCCGTCACCGGGTGATTGCCACTCCGGGATGGGAGCCGGTTGCCAAAGATCGTAGACGCCCTTCTGAATGAGCACGGCCATCAGGGTCCCGGTCAGGCTCTTCCCCATTGACCAACTCTCGAGCGGCGTGTCGTGGCGGATGCCCGCGCCGTATCGCTCCCCCAGAATCCGACCTCGGTGGGTCACGACAAACGCCGCCGTTCGCCCCTCCGGCGGATCGAATGCGGCGGCCACTGCCTGGCGAACCGCGGCCATATCCACATCGGCTGGGACGGGCGCGTCCGAGCGCAAGTCGCCCATGGGCCAGGGGGTCGTGGCGGGGTCGGGGAGATCGGGCGCGACATCCACTGCCCTGTAGTAGGGCTCCGATTCGCCGATGGGGAGG
>OZ241864.1:0-3160000 GCA_965203235.1 Longimicrobiales bacterium | reverse complement strand
GGGGCAGTGCCCCGATCTCCAGACCACGAGCTCAGCCTATGCGCTTGATGTGGGGGTACAGGCGGAGCCGCTGCTGGGCATCCCCCTTCGCATCGGCGCCATGGTGGCGCATGCGGGAACCGTCTTTCAGATCCTCAACGAGGAGCAGTCCGACCCGCTGCCGACTCGGATGCGCGTCGCGGTGGCGTATGAGGCACTGCATCGGTTTGCCGACGAGGTGCTAATGGAGCTGTGGATCACGGTCGAGGCGGAGGATCGAATTCGCGACATAGGAAATCCGTCACTGTATTTGGGCATGGACTTCGCGGTGGCTGACTTTTTCTTCTTGCGGGCGGGATATGTGGGCGGCGAATTGGACCAGACGGGTGGCGCGAGTGTTGGAGTGGGCCTCCGTGTTGACCGATTTGACCTGAATCTGGCAAAGTCCCTGGCGCGCTCATCGCTGACCGGAGGTGGCCAACCGATTCATGTGACCTTCGGCGTCGGCTTCTGACACGGACTGTGGTCTGGATCGTTGTCCGTCGTGTATGCTGGTTCAACCGGCGCCCGTTGACCGGGGCTTCGGCGATTGCGGCGATTGTGGCGCTTGGTCTCACGGCGGGGCCGCGATGGGCGACGGCCGAACGCCAAGATCCGTCGGGGCAAGCCGCCGTGCTTATCCCCTCCACCGCACAGACGCCCATCTACCTTCCCGTGGGCTACGATCAGCAGACGGGTGTAGGGTCGGCGGGGTCCCCTGGCAGGGCGTTTCTATCCTCGCTGATCCTCCCGGGGCTCGGGCAGTTCCGTGAGGGCAACCGGCGTTGGATCGCCTACGCAGGCGTTGAATTGGTGGCCGCGGTTCTATACGTTCGCCGCCGCCAAGACGCGGCGCGCTTACGTACTGCTTACCATGACTTTGCATGGACAGAGGCGCGGATCGGGCGGAGCGTCGGTCCTAGGAGCGATGGTGATTTTGACTACTACGAGGCGATGTCGAAGTGGCGACGGTCAGGGATGTGGGATGTGGATCCAGCCCTGAGCGGGGTCCAGCCTGAGCACGATCCCACCACCTACAACGGCGCGCAGTGGGCATTGGCGAAACAGATCTATGGTTTGGCGGGATCCCCGGATAAGGTTGGTGCCGGGGCGTATACCCGTGCTCTCGCCTACTACCTGGAACGAGCGTATGGGCCTGCATACCTGTGGGACTGGAGGGGCGGAGTGATCGACCAGGAGTTTTTTCACGATCTGATCGAGCGTAGCGACGGTCGCTTCAGGGATGCTAGGCGCGCCGTCTGGATCCTGGTCAGTAACCATGTACTGGGAGCTCTGGACGGTTTTGTGACCGCGCGCCTGCGAGCGTTGCCCCGGGATGGTGGCGTGGAGGTCGGATTTTCAGTGCCCCCATGGTGGCTTGGCACCCCCTGAGGCCTCAGGCTATTCCGAGGGCCTCATCGAGAGCATCAAACGCGAGCACGGCACATCGCACGCGATTGGGGAATTTACCAATTCCGGTCAACGCACGCAGTGGTCCCAGTTGAGCCGGGGGCTTCGATTGGTCGGACTGAACGGCCTCGACGAACACGTGGCGAAGCGTGGTCGCGTGGCTCGTGGACCTCCCCTTGATGGTTGACGTGAGCATGGACGCGGCCGCCTGCGAGATGGCGCAACCGCGGCCGTCGAAGGAGATATCCTCAATGCGCCCATCGGCCACCCGGACCCACATTTGCACGACGTCCCCGCAAAACGGGTTGTGACCCTCTCCACTGGATGTGGCCTTGGGGAGTCGACCGCGGTTGCGCGGCCTCCTGAAGTGATCCCGAATCGCCTCTTGACTCAGTTGGTGATTGCTTTTGGGGGTCAAGTGCCAAATCGCCGGTAGGGATGCGGAGCCGCGCGCGTTGGGCCGATTCCCATTTTGGGACTGTCCCTGCGCAATACTGAAGATAATCGCTCGGTCGCAGGCATGTAGAGGTGACAGCACCCCTGGCCGCCCCTGATTCCCCAGCTCCAATGGTGGGCCGTCGCGTGAAAGTGCCGGTACGGCATTGAGCACTCGGTGTTGGGGGTGAGGTTGGGGGGCGCCAATCCGCCGGTTGCATCCGGCTCATTGCCGGCCCTTCGACCGGACTTCGATTGTGGACGTGAATGCCTCCGGTGTGCTGACGGCCTCATCCGGGAAGGGGATGCGGAGTCCCGGAGCTGCACGGCCGGATGGCGGAACCAACCGGGCCGCTTCAGCGTTGGCGATCGACTCGGCCACTGATCGGTCCTGCGGACAGGGTCCGATTTCTCTGCCTGTGGTGCCTTTGCGTGCCGTTTTGAGCTGATGTGTTCGGACGAGGTGCGCGGGCCCATCGGGGCCATGCGCCTGCTAAGTGGATCGGTTCTGAGCGCGCACACTCGCGCACCCCGGCCTCGGGGAAAAGGATAGCCGGGACCTCCCGCGTAGTGGCAGTCCGCCGGTGGTTCGCTCGGATTGGCAGGGCGCCATTGGTCGGCGTAGAACTGGCGAGTCCGATCAATTTCCCATGGCATTGGGGACACGCTTGAGGTATCATCATATTCTGCCGGAGCGCGATTGTTCCGGGTACCCCCAGCATGTCCAGTCAGCGAGTTGCTCAGTGAGAAAGCCATGAAGGCCGAACGAATCCGATTCGACAAGTTGTTCAACAGGCAAATTCAGTACATGGTTCCCCGCTGGCAGCGACGCTACTGCTGGGGCGAAGCAGATGTCGTACGCCTGATCAAAGACCTGGCCACGATAGCAAAGAGCCCGAACCCAAGGGCCCGCCACTACGGGGGAGCGCTACTGACCTTTCCGCTAGATCGCGGGCTGGGCGTGGTTGACCTGTATCAGGTGATCGATGGGCAGCAACGCCTGACCACCCTGAGCATTCTCTTGGCATGCATAGCCGATGCGCTGGGTGACGACGGCAAATTCGGTGCATGGACGAGCAAGGCGATCCGCAACAGGCTCACGAATCAGGACGGGGGTCCTGATCGATTCTACAAGCTGAGACTGCAGGATGGAGACGAGGAGGCGTACCAAGCGGGCCTTGAGGGCCGACCGATCGGCCCGGGGGCCGTGGCGCAGGCATGGAAAATCGTCCGGCGGCAGGTCGCAGAGCAGGGGGTCGATACGCTTCTGGAGGGCCTGAACCGGTTGCAGGTCGTGCATATCGAGCTTGCCGAGGGCGATGACCCCCAGCAGACCTTTGAGAGCCTAAACGCGACAGGCCGACCGCTAACCGAGACCGAGAAGCTCAAGAATTGGCTCCTCATGGGTTTGCCGGACTTGGAGCAACAGCGCCTGCACGAGGGCCCGTGGAGAGCGATGGAAGAAGCACTGGGCGCCCGGGACTCGACGAGGCCGATTGACCAGTTCCTGAGGGACTTCCTGAGATGGAAGACCGGTGAGCGCCGAGGCATCAACCATGTCTACGAGGACCTCCGGAGATGGGCGGTTGCGACCGGGAAGGATCAAGACCGAAGGTCATTGTGCAGGGAGTTGGCCGATGTCTCCCGCTATTACGGCATGCTGCTTGACGGGGCCGGACAGCACCCTGACAGAGCCGTGGAGGGGCAACTCCTCCACCTGAGGGAGATGGGACTGCACACCCACCGGCCCTTGACGCTACGCCTGCTCCACGAGGCGGCGGAGGCTCCGGCGCCCTCTCTGGCCAACTCTTCGCTGGCGGGCGTTCTCTCTTTGATCGGCACCTGGGTCACCCGGTCGTGGCTCGGGGACAAGGCGATGGCCGGCATGAACACGGCGTTTGCCACGATGGCCCACAGCGACAAACCCGGCGAGAGCGAGGACCCGGTGGGTTTTTGGGCGGAGCGAATTCGGGCCCACCGGAGCACTCGGGTGGCGATGCCAGACGACGACGAGGTGGGGCGAGGAATCAAGACCCGCAAGGCGTACGGAGGTAGTGCCACTCGTGCCACCAAGGCAATTCTCTGTGCCTTGATGGAGCGAGAGCAGCGAGGTGGCGCTCCGGCCCGGGGCCGGCTGACGGTCGAGCACATCATGCCGCGTACGCTCACCGATGCGTGGAGACGGGACTTGGGCGAGGACGCCGAGCAGGTTCACAGCTGGTATCTGAACCGCATCGCCAATCTCACCTTGTCAGGCGTCAATTCCGAGCTTGGACAGAAGCCCTGGTCGGAGAAGAGGAGGATCATGTGGAAGCGGAGCGGCGTGATCGAGAACCATCGCATTGCCGGGGAAGAGCGGTGGGATCGGGATGCGATGGACCGCCGTTCAGCAAGACTGTGCCGGGAAATTCTCGCGCTGTGGCCGTGGGCGGATCCCGAGGGTGGCGGCCACGGGGAAACTCCGGGCTCGGGAATATTGATCTGGAGGATTGAGGGTGGGCGGTGGCGCCAGGAACCCAGCCTGAAGGATGCGGTCTTGAATGTTGTAAGTGAGCTGGTTTCCCTCGGCCCCGAACAAGCGCATCGGCTGCTTGGGGAGCGCACCAGCGTCGACCTTCAGCTGGCGCGCCATCATCCGCCCGATGTCAAGTCGGGTGTGATGATGCGTGCCGTTCCGGGCCATCCGCGCTATACGATCTATCCTTACGGGAGTGCCGAGCACGTGGTCAGGCGTATTCGAGAGCTGGGCGCGCGGTGCGACCTCGTGATTGATGTGGAGTACCAGATCACGGCGGCGGCCTTTTGGGAATTCATGAAGGCGAAGACGGGAGGTCTTCCTGGGCAGGACGACGGGTGGCGCTCCAATCGGCACAAGTCGTCACCCATCAACGCATTGGGAGACAGAATTCACGTCACGCGTCGTGACGATTGGATCGGGTTGTATGTGCGGGCTCACCGGGACAGCTCACCTGCCCGCACGGGGCGCATGTTGCATGGCTCCCGCTCAATTCGCGACGAGATGGGAGACCAGAACTTGGACGGCGACGAGAAAATACGCGCGGAACAGGGCAGAACGGTCACCGTACGGCGTCGCTGGGACCTGGATGATGAGAGCCAGTGGGCTGCGGCGGCTCGGTGGATTAAGGAACAGGCAGATCGACTCCAGCTCATTGCGGAGTCATGGACCCAAGACTTGGATCAAGTGGGTAGCTGAGAGATCACGATCCGCCTTTGCGGACCTGGGACAGTGCGCCCCCTGGTGTCCCCTTTCGGCACCACCGGGTCGCATCCCGTCGGGGCCCGTCCTGGGAGCTGTCTCGCACGAGACAACATCGCCACGCCGGAGCGCTTGTTTTGCTTACCTTGGAAGTGGAGCCATTTCAAGCACCGAGGGTTGCATCTCTCGGTTTGGGGGAACCAGCTAGGGTTTGTAATCCTGTAACCGATCATGACCAACATTCAAGAAACGCTCCAGCATCTTCGGGCAGCCTCCCGGCGGGTCGAAGAGCTCCGGGGGTATCTTTGACATTGTCAGGCGCAGGGTACGAATTACGGCCCTTGAGGAGCGGATGGCCGAGGAGGGATTCTGGAGCCGACCTGACCGGGCCCAGCAGATCATCGACGAGGCCAATCGACTCAAGTCTTGGGTAGCGCCGTGGGAGGCCTTGCACGCCAGGGTCGAGGAGTTACGCGAGCTGGGTGAGCTGATCGTCGACGAGGACGCCCCATCCCTTGAGGAGGAGTGGCAAGGGGATATCGCCGCCCTGGAGCGGGACCTGGGGGACTTGGAGCTCAAGACCATGCTCCAGGGCGAGGACGATCACCGGGAGGCCATGCTCACGATCAACCCGGGCGCCGGAGGCCTGGAGTCCCAGGACTGGGCCGAAATGCTCTTTCGCATGTACACACGTTGGGCCGAGCGGCGTGGATACGAGGTCAAGATCCTTGATCTGCAATCTGCCGAGGAGGCCGGCATCAAGAGCGTGACGCTTGAGGTCAGCGGCGATCATGCGTACGGGTATCTCCGTGCAGAGAAGGGGGTTCACCGCTTGGTGCGCATCTCTCCCTTCGACTCGCAGTCGCGTCGCCACACTTCATTCGCCAGCGTCTTCATTTATCCCGTTCTGGACGACGAGATCGAGGTGCTTATTGACGAATCCGACCTTCGGGTCGACACGTTTCGAGCGTCGGGCGCGGGCGGCCAACATGTGAACAAGACGGACTCGGCGATACGCATCACGCACATGCCCACCGGTATCGTCGTGTCGTGCCAGCAAGAGCGCTCGCAACACAAGAACCGCTCAACGGCGATGAAGATGCTTAAGGCCGCGCTCTACCAGCGAGCCCGGGACGAGCAGGAGAAGGAGAGGCAGGCGATCGAGTCGTCGAAGACGGAGATTTCCTGGGGAAACCAGATCCGCAGCTATGTTTTTGCGCCGTATATGATGGCCAACGACCATCGCACCGGCGTGAAGCGGACCGATGTTATGGCCGTGATGGACGGTGCATTGGATCCCTTTATCGAGGCGTATCTGAAGAGATTCGGTGCCGCGAGGGCGACCTAAGGTGACTATGGAGTCACGGGTCGTGGCAGACCGCCTGGCCAAGCTTGATGCCCTGCGGGAGCGTGGAATCGAGCCCTTTGCCTACGGGTTCGAGGTGACCCGCGCGGCGGCCGCATCGACAGCGAGCTTTGAGGAGTTGGAGGGGCGGCAGGATGAAGAAGGGCCGCACCTGTCTGGACGTTGGGCTGGCCGCCTGGTTGGTGTGCGTTCGCACGGACGCAGCGCCTTCGGCGACCTGGAGGACGCAACCGGGCGAATTCAGATTTACCTGCAGCGCAACGTCTTGGGCGACGAGACCTATTCGCTCCTGGACCTCCTTGATTTGGGCGACTGGATTGGCGTTGAAGGAAGACTGTTCCGGACACGCGCGGGACAGATCACGATCCGTGCCACCGAATTGGTGCTTCTCACCAAGTCTCTCCGCCCTCTTCCCATGGGGAAATCCGAGGTGGATGAGGTCACCGGAGAAGTCGTGACGTATTCCGGATTCAGAAACCAAGAGGCGCGGTACCGGCAGCGCTATGCGGACTTGGCTGTCAACCCCGCTGTGCGCGATGTGTTTCGGGTGCGCGCGAACATCATTTCGGCCGCGCGCGGATTCTTGGACGAGCGGGGATTCGTTGAGGTCGAAACACCGGTGCTACAGCCCTTGTACGGCGGCGCGGCGGCGCGTCCGTTCGTGACGCGCCATCGGGCGCTGGACAGGGATCTGTACTTGCGCATCGCCGATGAGCTGTATCTCAAGCGCCTCGTCGTGGGTGGCATGGAGCGTGTGTACGAGATCTCGAAGGACTTTCGCAACGAGGGCATCAGTCGATTCCACAACCCGGAATTCACGATGCTCGAATTCTATCAGGCGTTCGCCGACTACGAAGACATGATGGTGCTTGTCGAGCACCTAATCGAGACCGTGGCGCACGCGGCCAACGGTACGTCGGACGTGTCGTACCAGGGGGCGGCGATTCGTCTCCAGGGGCCGTTCCCGCGGGTCTCCTTTATGGACAGCCTGGCCGAGGCAATGGACGCGGACCCCATGGAGATGCCCCTGGTCGAGATGCGGGCGCGGGCGCTTGCGTTGGGTCTTGATGACCTGAAGGGCGCGGGCCGAGGCAAGCTGATGGACAAGTTGTTTGGCGAGTTGGTGCAGCGTGATCTCGTCCAACCCACGTTCGTCATGGATCACCCGAGGGAGCTGAGCCCGTTGGCCAAGCCAAAGCGTGGTGCGCCCGACCGCTCTGAGCGATTTGAGTTGATGGTTGCCGGCGAAGAGCTCGCCAACGCGTTCAGCGAACTGAATGACCCCCATGCTCAGAGGGTCCGTTTTGAGGAACAGGCCGCCCTCCGGGCTGCCGGCGACGAAGAGGCTCACGTCGTGGATGAAGACTATTTGCGGGCCCTGGAGTATGGACTGCCGCCCACCGGCGGGGTCGGGATTGGCATTGATCGGTTGGTGATGATGCTGACCGATCAGCGCTCCATCCGGGATGTGATCCTGTTTCCCACACTCCGAGAGGGGGAGTGAGTCGGTTGGCCAACCGGACGGCCTACCGATGGCATCTGGCGTGGTTTCTGGCGCGTCGCTACCTGAGCGTTCGAAGTCATGGCCGTTTCCTCTCCTTTATCACTTGGGTGTCGCTGGGCGGCATCACTGTGGGCGTGTCGGCTCTTGTGGTCGTCATCGGAGTGATGACCGGGATGCAGAACGAATTGCGCGCCAAGATCTTGGGTTCCTCGCCGCACCTCATGGTTCGCCAAATCGGGTCATCACTCCGGTTGAACGACTGGGAGACCGTGGTCGCGAAGGTCGAGGCTGTGGACGGGGTGGTGGCGGCGGCACCGGCCATGTTCACCCGCGTCGCGGTTCTTCGCTTGGACTATGCCGAGGTTGTGGATCTCTACGGCGTTGAGGTGGAGCGACCTGGCCCCTCGGTCACCGACATGGAAGACAGTCTGCGGGTCGGACACCTTTCGCTTGTGCGAGACCCGGGCGGCTTGACCCCCTTGGTCTTGGGACAGGGCGTTGCGGACCGTCTGGGAGTGACCGTGGGGGACACGGTCACGGTGATCTCCGTGGAGAATGTGGAGTTAACGCCGAATGGCGACCCCATGACCCGCGCGGAAGAGTGGATCGTATCTGGAGTGTTCTCGTCGGGACACTATGACTTCGATCACCGCAACGGGTACGCATCCCTGGGGGATGTGCAGGAACTGCTGAATGTGGAGGCGGGCACCGTGTCGTTTGTGGGGGCGCGAACGCGGGACCCGTGGGCTGCGCGGGGCGTCTCGCAGTCCGTTGCGGCGGCCCTGGGCGGCTGGACCTACGTTGTCGACCCGTGGACCGAGACCAATCGCCAACTGTTCTCCGCCCTCAGGTTGGAGAAATTCGCGATGGGCGTGATTGTTTCGCTGATCGTCGTCGTCGCCGCGTTCAACATCGTGAGCACCCTGGTCATGGTGGTGGTGAACCGGACCCGGGAGATCGGAATCCTCAAGGCCATGGGTCTCACAGCCAAGGACACGCGACGGACCTTCATGTTTCAGGGGCTGTGGATCGGAACCATTGGTACGGTTGCGGGCCTTGCGCTGGGGCTGTTGCTGGGCGTCCTGATCGAGGAATTTGGCCTCATTCCGATCCCGCCCGACATCTACTTTGTGGACAGACTCCCCGTCTCGGTGTCCGTGCGGGATGTCTTCTGGATCGCGGCCACGAGTCTTCTGATTGCTCTGGGCGCCACCATCTACCCGTCCAAGCGAGCATCGTTGCTGGCGCCCGTGGATGCGATCCGGCATGAATGACGGGGCCGAGGAGGGGGCAGCACCCCTGGAGGCGCGTGCGGTGCATCGCACCTACGCGGGCGTAGCCGGCCCGGACCTCAAGATCATTCGCGGGGCAAACCTGGTGGTCAGGGCCGGAGAAGCGGTCGCGATCGTAGGGGCCTCGGGATCGGGGAAGTCGACCCTCCTACATGTTCTGGGCGGACTGGATCGCCCAACGGCGGGCTCGGTTCATGTGGGCGGGATTGAAATCAGCGGACTTGTGGACGATCGGATGGCCGAGGTGCGTAATCGGTGGATTGGCTTTGTGTTTCAGTTCCATCATCTGTTGCGGGACTTCACCGCTCTTGAGAACGCCATGATGCCGGCGCTGATTGCGGGGATCGCTGTAGGCGAGGCGCGCTCCAGGGCGAGCGCGATCCTCCAAGAGGTGGGGTTGGGGGGCCGCTTGGCCCACACACCCCGGCAGCTGTCGGGTGGGGAGCAGCAGCGCGTCGCGGTTGCCCGGGCCCTGGTCAACGAGCCCGCCGTCCTTTTGGCGGATGAACCGACCGGTGACTTGGACGCGGACACCAGCGTGGATGTGCAGAAACTCCTCTTCAGGATGAAGGATCGACAGGGTGTCGCCATGGTGGTGGCAACCCACAACCGTTTGCTGGCATCCAATGCTGACCGCACCCTCCGGTTGAGCGATGGAGTGTTGGAGCATGTCTGACTCGGGACGCATCTGCGACGAGCCCGGCTGCGAGAACCCAGCCGAACTCAAGTTGACCCACGTCGTGGAGAATGAATCGGCCACGCAATACCTTTGTCAGGACTGTGCCGCTGCCAAGGGCGTTTCTCCGAAGCCTCAGACATCGTCGGTCGGGGTGGCCGATTTTCTGGCCGACATCGTCGGGAACGCTCCGCCCGACCGATTCGGGGGACCCTGTGATTGCTGCTCGATGACATTCAATGAGTTTCGACGCTCAGGAAGATTCGGTTGCTCCGGTTGCTATACCTCGTTCAAGGGCCTCCGAACCCTGCTGTTCAGAATCCACGGCTCATTTGAGCATGTGGGCAAGTTGTACAACTCGCGTGCAGGCCGGGGCGAAGTGAGCGACCAGCAGGTTGAGGTGTTGCGTCGGCGCCTGGACCGCGCAGTGGCGCGCGAAGATTTTGAGAGCGCGGCGAAGATCCGGGATCGCATCAAGGAGTTTGAAGGAGCGGGGGAGGGGGAAGGGACGTGAGTGACTTCCTGGACACCACCCGGGACTTTGGTCTGCGGTGGCTCAATGCCGCCGGTCCCGACGCCGATATCGTGTTGTCCACGCGGGTACGCTTGGCGAGAAACCTGGCCCGACACCCGATGCCGGGGCGCGCCACGGGTGCGGACCGGGAGCGGGTCGTCCGGGAGCTCGAGTCGGTGATGCAGACCACCCTCCCGTCGGATGCGGTGATGGTTCCGATCAGTGACCTGGACGATCAGAGGCGGCTCTTGTTATGGGAACGGCGGGTGATCACGCGTGAACTCACGGCGGCGGAGGACTCCACGTCGCCTGTCGGGGCGGCGGTCATCCTGATCCCGGGCGAGCCGGTAACGGTGATGGTCAATGAAGAGGATCACCTGCGCTTGCAGTGCCTCATGTCCGGTTTGTGTGTGGCCCAGGCGTGGGATGAGGTGGACGATATCGACACACGGCTCGGCCTCGGGCTCCGTCTTGCGTTTCGGCGCGATATTGGTTTTCTCACGGCATGTCCCACCAACACGGGTACGGGGCTGCGGGCTTCGGCGCTGCTCCATCTGCCGGGCCTGGTGCTCACACGAGAGATTGAGCGAGTGCTCAGGGGCATCACCCAGGTGGGGCTTACGTTCCGAGGCCTCTACGGGGAGGGATCAGAGGTTGTCGGCAACCTCGTCCAGGTGTCCAACCAAACAACGCTGGGTGTGACCGAAGAGGAAACGGTGTTGCACCTGGAGCGCGTGATCGGGACATTGCTTGAGAAGGAGAGGCATGCGCGAGACGTCCTGATGCGGGATGCGGACACGGTAACCCGGGACAAGGTTTCCCGAGCCTACGGCCTGCTCCGCCACGCCCATGTCCTGACCTATCATGAGATGGTCAACCTCCTGTCTGGGGTGCGCATGGGCGTCTCGATGGGTATTCTGAGCCAGCCGAGTCTCTCGACGCTGAACAAGATCCTGATTCTGGCCCAGGCAGGGCATTTGCAGGACGCCGCTGGTCGGACGCTTTCGGAGCAAACTCGCCGCGTTGAGCGAGCCGCATATGTGCGCGGCGCGTTGGCCGACGATGAGCGTCCCGCACTTCCGGCGCCGCCGCGGGATAGCGATAGTTAACCAAGTCCCTAGGGGTTCGGGGCGGAGCAGTGTTCGCATGTGCTTTTTTTAGCGGCCACGAAGGAGCGACGGCAATGAACTACAACTTCACGGACCGGGTTCGTAAGGTGTTGTCGATGGCGCGCCAAGAGGCGACTCGCCTGAAACACGACTATGTCGGCACGGAGCACATCCTGCTGGGCTTGATCAGAGAGGGCGGCGGGGTGGCTGCCCACGTGCTGCACAACCTGAGCGTGAATCTGGGACAGATTCATGAGCGCATTGAGCAGTCGGTGCGTAAGGGTAAAGCTACGATGGGGTTGGGCGAGTTGCCGTACACGTCGCCGGCCAAGAAGGTGCTCGAGTACGCCATGGGTGAGGCCCGCGACCTCAATCACTCCTACGTGGGAACCGAACACCTGCTCATGGGCCTGATCCGTGAGAGCAAGGGAATCGCTGCCCAAGTCTTGGGTTCCGTTGGGATCAACGCCAAGGACGCAAGGGCGGAGACACTCAAGATTTTGGGATCCGAGGTCGCATCGTCCGGCACCGTGGAGGCCGGTGGCGGGGGTGTCGAGGGGCCGGATGAACCCCGCCCCACGCGCCCTGAGTCGGCCTCGAAGACCCCGGCCCTGGACCACTTTTGCCGCGATCTCACCCTCTTGGCGCGAGAGGGGGAACTGGACCCGACCATCGGGCGGGAATCGGAGATTGAGCGGATTACCGAGATCCTGTGCCGGCGGAAGAAGAACAATCCCGTTCTGATCGGCGAGGCGGGAGTCGGAAAAACGGCCATCGTGGAGGGATTGGCACAACTGATTTCACGCCAAGATGTTACCGAGAGTCTTCTCGAGCATCGGGTTCTCGCGCTGGACATGGCTGCTGTCATCGCGGGCACCAAGTATCGCGGTCAGTTCGAGGAGCGCTTGAAGGCGGTGATGAACGAGATCGCCAAGAATCGCAACGTCATTCTCTTCATCGACGAGCTGCACACGTTGGTGGGGGCGGGGGCGGCCGAGGGGGCGATCGACGCCTCAAACATGCTCAAGCCGGCGCTGGCCCGTGGCGAGCTCCGATGCATCGGCGCGTCCACGCTTAACGAGTTCCGCAAGTACGTGGAGAAGGACGGCGCACTTGAGCGGCGTTTTCAGCCCGTTGTGGTGGACCCGCCCAGTGTCGACGAAACAGTCGACATTCTGGCGGGGCTTCGCGGGCACTACGAAGACCACCACAAGGTGACCATCCCCGACGAGGCCCTGGCCCACGCGGCCATGCTCGCCGACCGCTACATCACCGACCGGTTTCTCCCGGACAAGGCCATCGACGTCATCGACGAAGCGGGATCCCGTGCGCGGATCGCCAGCCAGGTGCCGCCGCCGGCGGTCGAGGAATTGAAGTCCGCTCTCGCCGGCATAGGAGAACAGAAGGAGGCGGCGATTCGCGACCAGGACTTCGAGCGGGCTGCGCAGCTACGTGACGAGGAGCGGGCGCTCAGGAAGAAGATCAGGGCGGAGAAGGACGCCTGGCTCGAAGAGCAGAGGCGCTTCAGACCAGAGATCGGCATGGAGGACATTGCGTTTATCGTCAGTCGGTGGACCGGCGTGCCCTTGACCCGGATCCAGGAGGCGGAAACCGCGCGTCTTGTGAACATGGAGGAGGAACTCCACAAGCGCGTGGTGGGCCAAGACGACGCGATCAACGCGATTGCGCGGGCGATACGACGGAGTCGCGCGGGACTCAAGGATCCGCAGCGCCCGATCGGATCCTTCATCTTTTCCGGACCCACGGGCGTGGGGAAGACAGAGCTGGCCCGCACCTTGGCCCAGTTTCTCTTTGCCGACGAGGAGGCGTTGATCCGGGTGGACATGAGCGAGTACATGGAGCGCTTCTCCGTTTCCAGACTGATTGGCGCGCCGCCCGGATATGTCGGCTATGACGACTCGGGCGCTCTGACCAAGGCGGTTCGACGTCGTCCGTACTCTGTGATCCTGCTTGACGAGATCGAGAAGGCCCACCCTGATGTCTTCAACGTGCTGCTCCAGGTCTTGGACGAGGGCCACCTGACGGACAATTATGGCCGGGTCATTGACTTCAAGAACACCGTCCTGATCATGACGTCAAATCTCGGCGCGCGCGACATCGCCAAGGGGGGATTGGGATTCCAGTCGGGAGGTTCGCGCACCGCCTACGACGCCATGCGTGATCGGGTGAACGAGGCGATTGACCGCGCCTTCAATCCAGAATTTCTGAACCGCGTGGACGATACGATTGTGTTTCATTCGCTCAGCAGGGACGAGATTGAACAGATCGTTCACATCCTGCTTGCCGAGCTGCAGGAGCGGCTTGGTGAGGCGAGCATGTCGCTCTCCCTCACGGACAGCGCTGTCGGCTTTCTTGTTGCGCGCGGCTACGACGAAAAGTATGGCGCGCGCCCGCTAAAGCGGGCCATCCGGCGATTCTTGGAGGATCCGCTGTCCGAGAAGATCCTGATGACCGAGTTTCAACACGGTGACCATGTGGAAGCGGACCTGCGAGAGGACGGCGAGGGGTTGTCGATCAGGGCCAAATCGAAGAGCGCGACATGACGTTGAAGCTCGCTGTGAGGGCCGGTGTGGGCCGGGCGTGGTTAGTGCTTGCCGGCGCCCTTTGGTTCACGGTCGAGGTTGGAGGCCAGGTCCCGACGGAGCGAGACGGACTGGTGCGCATTGACTCCGTGGCCGCCCTGGGCACCCTGCGACTGGCTCCCGACGATGTGATTGGGGTCGCAGGTGTGCGCGCGGGCACGCTCAACGGATGGCTGGATATTCAGAGGGGGATCAAGAATCTCTGGGCCACGGGACAATACGACAATGTCGTGGCTAGGCTGGATGAGTCGTCTGGCCTCAACGTCCTGATATTTGAGGTCGAGGAGCGGCCCTTGGCGCGGCTGATCAGGATCACCGGTCTTGAGACCGTCTCTGAGAGCGATGTGATTGAGGAGTCTGGGCTGGAAGAGGGGGTTGCGCTCTCAAGGAACAATCTTGCCCGGGCAGTGGGCTATATCCGTGAGGAGTTGCGTCGCCGGGGCGTTCCCTTTGCTCGCATTGAACAGAGAGTGGAGCCCGCCCCCGGTGACGATTCCCAGGTCGATGTCGTTCTCGACGTTGATGAGGGGCAGAGGGTCACCATTGCCCAGGTGGAGTTTCGGGGAAATGAACGCTTCACCGACGATGAGCTCCGCGCCGCCATGAGTACGAAGCCGGAGGGTTTTTTTTGGTTTAGGAGTGGCGAATACGACGACATCGATTTTGAGCTCGACCTGTTGGAGTCACTGCCCACGCACTACAATCGCGCGGGCCACCTGGATTTTGAGATCCTGGGCGACACGCTGATCGTGGACCCACAGACGGGAAAGGCGCGCATTGAGCTGCGTGTGGATGAGGGCCCCCGATATCGAGTAGGGGACTTTCAGATCGAGGGAAACACGGCCTTCGAAACCGAGCAATTGGCGCGGCATTTCACGCAGGAGTCGGGGGGCATCCTCTCCGTATTGGGATTTGGCGGTGGTGATGACGACGAGGAATCGGGGCAGATCTTCGACGTAGTTCAATTCGAAGAGGCGGCGCAGCGGGTCCGCGACATGTACACGGACGAGGGGTATCTCTATGTTGAGGTGAGCCCCTACTGGGAGCGTTCCGGCTTGGAGTCCGACGGCGGGGATCCAACGGTGACGGCGGGCTGGAGAATCGTCGAGATGTCTCAGGCCTACGTCAACAGGATCATCATTGCCGGCAATGACTTCACGCACGACCGCATCATTCGGGACAAGGTGTTCCTGCTCCCGGGCGATGTGTACAGCCAGTCCCGGCTGATTCAGTCCTTCCAGAACATTTCCTCGCTCGGGTTCTTTGAGACGCCGCTTCCCAACCCCGATGTGCGCCCCAATGATGATGGTGACGTGGACATCGTGTTCAACGTCACCGAGAAGTCGACGGGATCGGTGCAGTTTGGTACCGCTGTGGGCGGTGGCGTCGGTCTCTCCGGTTTTCTGGGCTATGATCAACCAAACTTGTTCGGGCAGGCCAAGGCGGGGAGCATCCGCTGGGATTTCGGGCGCTATATCAACAGCTTCACGCTGAGCATCAGCGACCCGTCACTCTTCCAGTCAACGGTTAGCGGATCTTTGTCGCTCTTCGACTCCACAGACCGGTTCTATCAATTTGCAACCGGGCGCCGCCAGCGTCGTGGCTTCACGACCCGCTTCGGCGTGCCGTTTCCCGGCTCCCTGCGGACGAGGGTATTCCTGGGTTACTCCCTTTCCAGGACGAGCTATGAGTCGTTTCGGAGTGCCGACGACCAGTCGCTCTTTGGACTGCCCCCGGGAACCCTGAGCCAGTTGTCCGTAGGTGTCACCAGGCAGACGCTCAACCATCCCCTGTTTCCGACATCGGGTTCCATGCTGACGTGGACTGCGGAGCTCAATGGAGGCCCGCTGGGCGGTGCCGGGGACTTCGTGAAACATGTGACCCAGGCCCAATGGATGATCCCGATCGGCGGGCTGGGCGGTAGCGGATCAGGTGGTGGTGCGGTGCAGTTCGCCCTCGGGCTGAGCATCAAGGGTGGAGCGCTCTTTGGCGACGCGTCGCGCTTTCCGTTTGAGTCGTTCTGGATGGGCGGGGTGCAGTTTGGACAGCCGCTCAGGGGATATGACGAAACGTCCATCACGCCCAGGGGTTATTTCCCGGAGCGAGGTGGCGGGATCGCGCAGATCGACCGGTTGGGGAATGCGTATCTTTCAGCCACGGCGGAGTACAAGGCGGTGATCAGCTCGAACATTGGCGTGTCCGCGTTTTTTGACGCCGGCAACCTCTGGGATGGTCCTCGCGACATCAATACCGCGCGACTGTTTCGGGGTGCCGGGCTGGGTGTTCAGCTGGTGACACCCTTCGGGCCGATAGGCGTGGACGCGGCCTACGGCTTTGATCGCACGGAGCCGGGCTGGCAGGTCCACTTCAAGATGGGCCCCAACTTCTAGGGGGACCCCCGATAGCTCTCGCGAGGGAAAACGCGTGACGAAACCTGAATCGCCGGCGTCTGCCCGAAGCAGGTAGCCGCCGGGATCTGGAAATCATCCGAGGAGTCGAGAAGACATGAGCATTGTCCGTGTGGGAATGGCTGGGGCGATCGCGCTACTGGTTGCAACGGGCCCGTTGGGGGCCCAGATAGTCAAGGTCGGGTATGTCAACTCGCAGGATGTACTCGCCGAGTACCCCGCCGCCCAGGAGGCCCGCGCGGCCCTCGAGACCGTCCGACGGGATTCTGAGTCGGAGGTTCAGTTGCTGAGCTCCGGCCTCCAGGCGGAAATTGGCCAGTATCAGCAGCAGCAAATGACCCTGACCGCCGATGCCCGGCAGGCGCGAGAGCAGGAGCTGGCTGAGCGACAGCAGGCTCTGCAGCGCAGGACCCAAGAGTTGACCATGCAGTTCGAGCAGCGACAGGCGGAGATCCTGCAACCCGTCATGGAAGAAATCACCGCCGTGATCGAGGAGATTCGCGTCGAGGGTGGCTATTCCCTGATCCTGGATACGGCATCGCAAGCCATTTTGGCAGCGGACCCGGCTCTAGACCTGACCCAAGAAGTTTTGTCCAGATTGGAGGCCAAGCAGGGCGCAGACGGGGGGTCATGACGCCCCTGGGACCGTCTTCGGCGGTCGCCGCCCATCTCACAGCGCGAGAGCGTGAATGAGCCGTCCGGGCATGACCCTGCATGATGCAGCGGCATTGACATCGGGGCGCTTGGTCGGCGACGGGAATGTCTTTTTTCGGGGTATCGCACCGATGGACAGCGCTGGACCGGATCAATTGGCCTTCCTGGCGAACCGGCGCTACGCGCGCGACCTCTCCGAGTGCCGTGGCGCGGCCCTCCTGGTGGCCGAGGAACTCGGCCACATCGAGGGCGGCCCTGCCGAGCGACTTGTGGTGGACCATCCTCATCGTGCGCTCGCCAAGTTGCTGCGGCACCTACACCCCGAGCCCGCTTTGGTGCCGGGTGTCCATCCGACGGCGGTCATCGCGGCAGATGTCGAGATTCCCCGGTGCGCCTCGATTGGTCCATACACGTCGATTGAGCGCGAGGTAACTCTGGGCGCTGGTGTGCGCATCGGGGTTGGGTGCGTGGTCGGCGCCGGGAGCAAGCTCGGGGACGAAACCGCGCTGATTGCGAGCGTGACCGTGTACCCAAGGGTTGTGTTGGGAGCCCGCGTGGTTGTGCATGCCGGCACCAGGATTGGAGTCGACGGATTCGGTTTTGTGCCGGACGGGGCAACGCCGCTCAAGATCCCGCACGTTGGGGGCTGCGTCATTGAGGACGATGTCGAGATCGGCGCCAACTGCACGATTGATCGGGGCTCAATCGGGGCCACGGTGGTGGGACATGGCGCCAAGCTGGACAATCTGGTGCATCTGGGGCACAACGTCGTGATCGGGCCGGACACGATGGTCGCAGCGCAGGTGGGAATCGCTGGCTCCAGCCGCGTGGGACAGGGGGTGGTCATCGGCGGGCAGGCAGGTGTGTCGGATCATGTGACCGTTGAGTCCGGCGCCCGCATTGGGGCCCAGGCCGGTGTGATCGGACGGGTTCGCTCTGGCAGGACCGTGTCAGGTTATCCCGCGAGGGATCACCTGCAATACCTGCGCGCCATGGCACGCGTGATGAAACTCCCCGAGATCTGGACGAGAGTTCGGAGACTCGAACGTCGCATGTTGTCCGACGGGGGAGGGGAGTCATGAGTGCTGCGAGGCAGAACACGATCAGCCGAACGGTGGAGCTGAGCGGTGTGGGCGTGCATACCGGGGAGCCCAGTACGCTGATGATCAAGCCGGCCGATGAGAATGCGGGACGCGTGTGTGTCCGCGTTGACGTTATTGGCTCTCCAGAGGTGCCGGCATTGCTTGACTTCGTGGACGGAACGGACCACGGAACGAATCTCGGCTTCGATGGCACCCGAGTTCGGACAGTCGAGCATGTGTTGGCAGCTCTTTTCGCGCTTGATGTGGACAATGCACGCTTGGAGCTGAACGGGCCGGAGATCCCGATCATGGACGGGAGCTTTCTTCCTTTTTATAAGGCGGTTCGGCAGGCGGGAATCAAGCCTCAGACGGCCCGGGCAAGCATTGTTGAGGTCTCGGAGCCGGTGTCGATCGACGCGGACATGGGCGGGGCCTCTTATGTGGCTTTGCCCCGGGACCGGTTGCGGATCTCGACCACCGTCGACTTTGACCATCCGGCTATCGGCCGCCAGTATGGCACCTTTCTGGTGGCCCCCGATGAGTTCGGCCGCGAATTGGCGGGAGCTCGCACATTCGGGTTTCGTTCCGAAGAGACCCGGATGAAGGGCGTCGGCCTTGGTCTGGGGGCGGGCGCGGAGAACACCGTGCTCCTTGGTGATGAGAGGGTGGTGAATGGACCTCTCCGTTTTCGGGATGAGTTCGTGCGCCACAAGACGGGCGATCTCGTGGGAGACTTGGCGTTGATTGGCGCCAGGGTACGAGCCCACATCGTTGCCGAGAAGCCCGGGCACCGAGGGAACGTCTCCCTGGCACGGACCCTTCGGGAGCGTAGTCAGCGGATGAATGTCGACCTCAGTATCGATATCGAGGAGGTGATGCGCCACCTTCCCCACCGATACCCGATGCTCTTGGTAGACCGAATCGTCCACTTGCAACCCGGGCAGCGCATCGTGGGGCTGAAAAACGTCACGATCAACGAGCCCTTCTTCCGAGGTCACTTCCCCGGCCATCCCATCATGCCCGGGGTACTGCTGGTCGAGGCCATGGGTCAAGTGGGAGGAATCCTGTTGCTGGATGCGGTCGAGGACCCGAAAGACAAGCTCGTCTACTTCATGTCACTTGATCGGGTCAAGTGGCGACGCCCTGTTACGCCGGGGGACCAGGTTCTCTTTGATGTGCGGATGACCAAGTTTCGTGGCCAAACCTGCAAGATGCGGGGCACGGGGTCGGTGAATGGCAAGGTGGCGGTGCAGGCGGATATGATGGCGCGCATTATGAGTCGATGAACCTGACAGTGACGGGGGCACACGAGGGGGTCCAGATCCACGAGACCGCGATTGTGGATCCGGCGGCCCGCCTGGGCAGAGATGTTCGTGTGGGACCCTTTGCCATCGTGGGCCCCGACGTGACGGTGGGAGTCGGCACGCGCATTGGCCCCAGGGTACTCATTGAGCGAGACACCGTGGTCGGGTCAGGCTGCAGGATCGGCAACGGGGCTGTTTTGGGAACCCCGCCGCAGGATCTCAAGTATACGGGTGCAAAGACGTTCCTTCGCATCGGAGATCGGACGATCATTCGCGAATTCGCAACGTTGAACAGGGCGTCGACCCCTCAGGGAACCACCTTGGTCGGGTCTGATTGCCTGCTGATGTCCTATAGCCATGTGGCCCATGATTGTCGCTTGGGCGATCATGTGGTCATCTCCAACGCCACCGCCATGGCCGGCCATGTCGAGATTGGGGACTGGGCGTTTATCAGCGGCCTGGTCACGATTCATCAGTTTGTCCGCATCGGCGCCCACTCCTTCGTGGGGGGCGGTTCACGGATCAGCCAGGATGTGCCTCCGTACTGTACGGCCGTGGGCAACCCAACGGCCAAGCTGTTCGGGCTCAACAGTGTGGGGTTGCGGCGCCGGGGCATCCCCTCCGATGTACGTCGGCGTCTCAAGGGCGCATACCGTATTCTCTTTCAATCCTCGCTCCCGCGCGCGGAAGCGATCGAACGCGTGAAGGCCAACTCCGGTGCGCCATGTGCGCAGGTGGCATGTCTTGTGGACTTCATTTGCGGTAGTCAGCGCGGTGTCACCTCGTAAGCCGAGCCAGAACGGCACCGCGGCGATCGGTGTTGTTGGCGTGGGCTCGTTTGGGCAGCATCACGCGCGCGTGTTGCACCAGATGGATGGCGTGGCGGCGAGCGGTGTTTTTGACATCGACTCTGCCCGATGCGCCTCGGTCGGGCAGCAGCTCGGTGTTCCGGTTTGGAACTCGATTGCGGAACTTCTTGCTGTCAGCGATGCTGTCGTGGTGGCGACTCCGACCGAGGCACACGAAGCTGTGGCCTTGGAATCAATGCGCGCTGGGGTTTCGGTGTTGGTCGAGAAACCGATGGCCCCGAATGTTGCCGCCGCCGACAGGATCATCCGGGCCGCCGACTGTCTGGGCGTTGTGCTTCAGGTGGGGCACATTGAGCGCTTCAATCCTGCCGTGCGGGCGGCAGGACCATACCTCGAGCGCCCGTTGCTGGTGGAGTGCCGCCGGTTGTCGCCATTTGTGTCCCGATCACTGGATGTGCCAGTCGTTATGGATCTTATGATTCATGACATCGACCTTTTGCTGAACCTCGTTGGGGAGGATGTCGTCACCGAGGTGGAGGCCGTGGGCCGATCTGTCATTTCGGGTAGGACCGACACGGCAGACGCAACGATCGCCTTTGCCGGGGGCACGGTGGCCAAGCTGACATCCAGTCGAGTTGCGACGGACAAGCGGAGAACCCTGTGCATTTGGCAGCATTCGGGCTGCCTGTCGCTCGACCTGAGCGTGGGCCGAGGCGAGTACCACATCGGAGTGCGTCATAATCCTGAGATGTCGTCCAATGGGCACATGGGCCACCCCCACCGACCCGGCGCCAAGGTGTCGGGAGATCGCCGGGGCGAAGATCGGATCCCCATCTTGGGGGACGATGGGGAGCCCTTGACGCTGGAGCTGGAGGCGTTCCGCGACGCCGTGCTGGGATGGGCGCCGCCCGTGGTCACCGGTCACGACGGCCGCCGGGCGCTGGAGCTTGCCGAGATCATCGAGAAGAGAATCGAGGAGTATGTCGCTTATTCGGGTACGCCGTCGCCGTAAGCGCGATTGGATCGACGCCAAGAAGGGCAAGTCTCCCAGGACTCTCCTGGTATTGCTCGCGGTCGTCCTGGCCATTGTGTGGTATCTGGGGCGTGCCTTCTGACCCAGTGATCCCCGATAAGATCATGTTGCTCGCCGGCGAGCCATCGGGCGATCTCCACGGTTCTCGCGTGGCTACGGAGATGCGACGGCGTTGGCCCGATGTCGAATTGTGCGGGCTGGGCGGACCGCGAATGCGCGAGGCGGGCACCCGCCTTATCCAGGACATCAGCGACCTGTCGGCCATGGGTTTCGCCGAGGTGGCGCTTCGGATACCATTTTACTGGGGCCTTGAACGGCGGCTCAGGCGTCTCATCGACCGGAGCGCGTTCGATCTGCTGGTGCCCGTCGACTTTCCCGGACTCAATATCAGGATCGCGCGGCACGCGGCCAGGCGAGGCATTCCGGTCGTGTACTACATCGGTCCCCAAGTATGGGCGTGGCGCCCACGAAGAGCGCGAGAGCTGTCCCGCATCGCGTCCAGGATCGCCGTGATCTTGCCCTTTGAGGAGCGGATCTACAGCGACAGCGGTGGAAGGGCCGAGTTCGTCGGGCACCCCTTGCTGGACGATGAGCCGCGCCCAGACCCCCAAGCGCTTCGCCGTTCGCTCGGGCTGGACGCCGCCCAGCCTGTGCTGGCGCTGTTTCCGGGATCCCGCCGGCAGGAACTGGAGGCCCACGCCCGCCCCTTCATCGCAATCGCGAATCACCTTGAGCGGCGCGTCGAGGGACTGAACGTGGTGGTGAGCCGGGCGCCCTCTCTGCCGGGGTCGCTGTATCGGTCCTTTCCGTTCAGGGTCACGCGCGACAGCGCATCGTTGCGCGCCCTCGCAACGGCCGGGCTAGTCAAGTCCGGCACGGGCACTCTGGAAGCTGCGCTTGCGGGCATGCCCTTTGCTGTGGCCTACATCACCCACCCCCTCACCCATGCCATTGCGCGCCGCTTGGTCAAGGTTCCCTTCATCTCGCTAGCAAACTTGGTTGTGGGTGAGCGGATTGTGGACGAATTCCTCCAGAGCGAGGTCACCCCGGCGAGGGTGGTGCCTGCCCTGGAGCCGCTACTTGATCCTGGATCGTCGGCCAGGCGGAGCGTTGTCGCTGCCCTGGGCCGGGTCCGTTCGGCCCTGGGATCTCCGGGTGCAGCCCGCAGAGTCGTCGACCTGGCCCAGGATGCGTTGGTTACGCGGTCCGCAAGAGAATCCGTCGGGGCGTGACCACTGGTCGGGTGGGGACGTTTCTCCGTGACCATTGGGCGGCCCCACCCCGAGGGTGGCACCGAGCCGGGCTGAACTGCCTCCTGGCCAGCGCCGAGGTTCCGTTTCGGATCGCGACGGGCCTCAGGAATGGATGGTATGATCGGCGATCCGGCCAGAAAGCGGGTCTTCCGGTGGTCTCGGTGGGGAACCTCACGGTGGGCGGAACGGGCAAAACACCGGTCGTGCGCTGGTTGGCTACCTGGCTTCGGGTCCAGGGTGTGAACCCAGCTGTAGTGCTCCGGGGCTACGGGCACGACGAAGTGGAGTTGCTACGCCGGTGGATCGGGAACGATCGCGTGTACGTAGACCGCGACCGGGCTAGGGGGATACGGCAGGCCCAAGCCTCGGGATACGATGCCGTCTTGCTGGATGACGGCTTTCAGCACCGCCAACTGGGGCGATCGCTGGACATCCTTCTCGTGGCGGCGGAGGATCCATCGAGTGTGCGACTGCTACCTCGGGGGCCCTACAGGGAGCCCTTGGCCCAGGCCAAGCGAGCCACCCACATTCTTGTGACGCGCCGCACCGCGTCAAGGGAGGTCGCAGAGCATTGGATGAGTAGGCTGCGACGGATTGTGCGGCATGTTCCGATTCACCAGATCCAGATGTACATGGACGACTGGTGCAACCTGGAGGGCGCAACCGTGGCGGCACCGACCCACGACGTCTTGGCGGTGTGTGGGATCGCGCGCCCGGATTCGTTTGCGACTGGCCTCAGGCGGGTATTGCACGGGCGAAGCGTCGAATTGATGGCCTACCCGGATCACCATGCGTACACGGACGGGGATGTCGCCAGAATTCTGGGCAGACGTGGGGGCCGGCCGATTGTTTGCACGACCAAAGACGCGACCAAGCTCAGGTTTTTTTCGTCACTCACTGCGCATTGCGTTGCTGTCGATCTGAGAGTCGCAGGGGAGCCAGCCCCTTCGCTGGCCTCAACGCTTCGGCGGGCGATCGGTGTCCCGTGCGCGTCACGATAGTGGTCGTGGGCCGGGCCCGGTCCGGGCTCGCGCCGGCGATTCGAGACTACGAGCAGCGGATCAGGCGCTACTGGCGCCTCGAGGTCATTGAGGTGCGCCAGGCGCGAGGTCGAACCCCGGGCCTGGTCTTGCGGCGGGAGGCTCCAAGGATCGTGTCGCGCATGGATCCCGATCTCGTCTGGGTGGCGCTGACGCGCCGGGGCCGGGCACAATCGTCGGTCGACATGGCCGGCTGGATGGAGGACCACATGGTGTCAGGCCGACGCGGCGTTTGCTTCGTGATCGGGGGCGCATTCGGCCTGGAGGCCGATCTGCTCGGGTGTTGTGCAGAGAAGTGGTCGCTGTCACCCTTTACACTTCCCCACGATATCGCCCGCCTGCTTCTGGCCGAACAACTCTATCGCTCGGGGTCCATCCTCAGGAACGAGCCGTACCACAAGGGACCGACGTGAGGCCAACTGTTTGGTTTCAGGAGTGGTTCGGTCGCGAATACCTGGCGCTGTACCCCCATCGCGACAGGGCGGAGGCGCGCCAGGCGGTGAACCTTCTCCAGTTTGCAACGGGTTGCGAACCCGGAGCCCATGTCTTGGATGTAGGCTGTGGCCCCGGTCGCCACCTGGTTGAATTGAATCGGATCGGGTACCGACCCACGGGACTGGACCTGTCGGAGCGGATGCTCGACCAGGCGCGGCGCGCGGCCTCGGCGGGTCGGCTCGTGCGCGGCGACATGCGGGCCCTCCCCTTTTGCGCGGGCGCGTTCGACCTGATCACATCCTACTTCACGACCTTCGGTTACTTTGACGATGCCAGCGACGATGGACTTGTGTTACGTGAAGTTGGACGCACCTTGAAGCCCGGCGGGTTTTTCCTGCTGGACTTCATGAACAGGGATCATGTGGTCTCGAATTTACGTGCCAGGGACCGGCGAACGGTATCCGGCGTGGATGTCATTCAGGAGCGGCGCTTGGTCCAGGACGCCAGTTTCGTGGAGAAGTCGATTTCGATTCGGCCCCATGACGGCCGCCCAACACGCGATTTTCTTGAGCGCGTCCGTCTGTATCGCCCCATGGAATTGGATGCTATGTTGACGCAGGCCGGTCTCTTTCCCAAGCAGCGCTTTGGCACCTATGCCCGGACCCCGTTTACGTCGGCTTCACCTCGGTACATCGTTATTGCTCGGGCAGGATCTTGACCGTTGGGGATGACGCGGACGGATTTCCAGCGACGTCCGCTGCGGACTGGGGCGTGATGCAGGTTCTGCCCGTGGGGCTGGGTGGTTCCTCGCTGGTCCAGGACTACCTGGCCGGAGATGCCGCGGTAGCGGCATTCTACCGAGGCTCTCCCTTCGATCCCGCCACCTACCAGGCGAAGGCGGCGGAGCTTGACGGTACGGTGACCGGGCCCGAGCTCTCCGTCGCCCAATCCGTTGTGCGTACCGCGGGTCAGGCCGGGTCCGTCGCCCTGGACGCGGTCGTTCGTGCCCATGGCTATTTTGTGACAACCGGGCAACAGCCCGGACTCTTCGGCGGCCCCCTCTACAGCCTTTACAAGGCCCTGTCCGCGGTGTGTCTGGCCGAGGAGCTGTCGAGCCTGCTTGGCAAGCCCGTGATGGCGCTCTTTTGGGTCGCCTCCGACGATCACGACCGGGACGAGGCCAGCCACGCCCATGTGATCGATGCCCGAAACCAACTGCGTCGCCTCTCGCTTCCCGTACCCCCCGGCCATGCGCACCGCCCCTTGGCCGTAACCAGATTGGGAACGCACATCGACACGGTGACGCTTGCGCTGGAGCGGTATTTTCCCCTCAACGAATTTCGGGACTCTTACATGGAGATGCTTCGGGGGTCGTATCATCCAGGGGCGACCTTTGCGGACGCGTTTTCTGGTTTCATGGGGGGCTTGCTGGGTGATTTGCCCATCGGCTTCGTCGATGCCGCAAACCCTGATCTCAAGCGGGCGTCCAGACCGGTATTGCGTCGTGAAGCGGAAGATCCCGCCTCCACCGAGACCGCGCTCTTGGACACCCTTGAGCGGTTGTCCGCTCAGGGGTATGCCGCCCAGGTCCCGGTGATACCAGGTGCGACGGGACTCTTCATCGACACGGGCACGAGACGGGATCGTCTGCAGCGGGACGGCGGGAATTTCCGGTATCGGGGTTCGGGCAAGACTGTGTCCCGGCGCCGAGTCCTGGAGATGATCGAGCACGAAACCGGGCGCGTGTCACCCAATGTGACGCTGCGTCCTGTCGTGGAGGGGTTCGTCTTTCCGACGTTGGCGTATGTGGGCGGTCCCGGTGAACTGGCTTATTTTGGTCAGTTGGCCGGGGTGTTCCGACGCCACGATGTGGGGATGCCGGTCGTTACCCCCAGGGCGGCCCTGTTGGTTGTGGAGAGAAAGGTGGCCAAGGTGATGGAGAAGTTGGGACTTGGCATAGACCAAGTCCGGATGGGGGAGGCGACCCTGGGCCAGCTCGCCCGCGACAGCGTGCCGCATGATGTCAGGGTCAGCCTCTCTTCATGGCGCCGTGAGGCCGCCGAGCACGCAAGCGCGCTTCAGAGGGCAACCGGGGCGATTGATCCGGCCTTGGCGGGTGCCGTTCTCAAAGCTCGCAACGCGGGCCTAGCGGCCCTGGGCACCCTAGAGGCCAAGATTGTTCGCGCCGTCAAGCGCCAGCATGAAACGGCCCGCAACCAGATTACCAAGGCACGCGTCAATTTATGGCCCGATGACACACCCCAGGATCGGGTCCTGGGACCGTTGCAGTACCTGATGCGCTATGGGGGGGAGTTTCTGACGGCGGCTCGCGCAGCCGCAGGGAGCACGCCGTGGATCGCCGCCCGCGCTCCGGCGGCAACCGCCGATGTCGGGCGTCGCACCACAGCTGGATCGGAGTGACGAGATGTGGATTTTCATCGTGTCCCTGGCACTTCTGATTCCGATTCTCGCGATCATTCTCGACTCTGAATTCGGCAAGGCGGTCGCCCGGCGACTGGACCGCAAGGGCCCCAAGCTGGTCGATGGCGGCGTGCATGATCGACTGGCCCATCTGGAGGGAGAGGTGGAGCGGTTGGGTCGAGATGTCGGACGACTGGAAGACGAGAGCCAGTTCTTTCAGCGACTTCTCTCGGAGCGTTCCGAGTCGGGCGACCGTCTCATCGGCGACAAGGACGAGACGGCCGACCCGGATCCCTGACCGGCACGGAGCCGCACGGTCTTGGCCGCCTCGAGGGTTGCTTCTGGAATCTTGGTCAGCCGGGCTCTGGGGTTGGTCCGGGAACGGGTCTTCGCCCATTACTTCGGCAATGGACCGCTGGCCGATGCATGGAAGGCCGCCCTCCGGGTGCCCAATGTCCTGCAGAACCTCCTGGGGGAGGGGAGTCTCAGCGCCTCGTTCATTCCCGTGTATGCACGGCTCTTGGAGAATGGTGAGGAGCGTGAGGCGGGCAGGGTGGCCGGGGCAGTGCTGGGTCTGCTCGCCTCTACGGCCGGTGCCTTGGCGCTTGTGGGAAGCGTGGCTGCGCCTGTGTTGGTGCGGGCGGTCGCCCCGGGGTTCACCGGTGATGGCAGGGAAGAGATCTTCACCGTCGTGGTGCGACTGCTGTTTCCGATGGCCGCATTGCTGGTCATATCCGCGTGGTCGCTCAGCATCCTGAACACCCATCGCAGGTTCTTCGTCTCCTATGTGGCTCCCGCGTTCTGGAATCTCGCCATGATTTCGGTCCTGATTGCGGCAGCGGGGCGCGAAGTCGTGGGGACCGATCTCCTTGTCGCGCTCGCGTGGGGCGCGTTGGCGGGGGGCGCAGCCCAGTTGCTCTTCCATGTTCCGTTCCTGGCGCGCCACATGAGGCATGTGCGCCTCTCGTTGAATGTGCGGGCGGCTGCCGTGCGCCGGGTGGTACGCAACATCATCCCCGTCGTGTTGGCGCGTGGCGGGGTGAACCTGAGCGCGCTTCTGGACACGGCCCTGGCCTCCCTCCTTGCAACCGGTGCCGTCGGAATGTTGGCCTACGCCCAAACGTTGTACCTGCTGCCAATATCGGTGTTCGGGATGTCCGTTGCCGCCGCCGCGCTTCCAGAACTGGCCCGTGATCGCGAGACCGGTCTTGCGAAGGTGGGCGAACGGACCGAAGGGGCCTCGCGAACGGTTCTCTACTGGATGATTCCCATTGCAGCCGGGTACGTCGCCCTCTCGGGCTCGGTCATGGCCGTGTACGAGACCGGGCAATTCGGCGGGGACGATGTCAGCGTGACCGGCTGGGTATTGGCGGCCTACGCGCTGGGCCTGCCGGCGTCGGGGACCTCGCGCACTCTTGCGTCCGCGTTCTATGCAGTGGGCGACACCAGGCGCCCCGCATCCATCGCTCTCGTGCGCATCGCTCTTTCCGCAGTGGTCGGGGTCGCGCTCATGTTTCCGCTGGACCGCATCCAGGTGGGGGAGTTGCGGTTGGGTGCGGTGGGCCTGGCCGGTGGTGCGGCCGCCGGAGCCTGGGTGGAGCTTGGCCTGTTACGGAGTCATGTGCGTCGTCAGTGGCCAGGGTTGCGGTTGGGCGGTGGACGTTTGTTACGGTACGCGTTCTCCACCGCGCTCTCCATTGGGGTTGGGTTGCTGTTGCACCGACTCACCGGGTCCATGCACCCCTTGGTGGCGGCCGCCGCAACGATTCTACCTGTGGGTGTCACCTATGTGTTCGTCACGACGCGAATGGGGATTAGCCCCTTGCGCTGGGTCGGTGGACGTGGCGACCCGGAGACCCGGTGACACATGGGAGTCCCCCTTGATCCAGCCCATGTCTCGCGACTGCCGAACAAACCTGGCGTCTACATGTTCCGGAGTGATCGCGGGGAGATTCTGTATGTGGGCAAGGCGAAGCTGGTGCGGGCGCGGGTGCGCTCGTACCTGGCACGACCACAGTCTCACGAAGTCAAAACCAGAGAGCTGGTGCGGCGGGCCAAGACGGTCGATACGCTCATCGTCGGCACCGAGGCCGAGTCTCTCATCCTTGAAGCCAACCTGATCAAGGAGCACCGACCACGATTCAACATTCAACTTCGTGACGACAAGAGGTATCCGTTCGTAAGGGTCACGGTCGGCGAGCCGTTTCCCAGGGTCCATGTGACCCGCCGCGTTGCCAACGACGGATCCCGGTATTTTGGCCCGTTCGTCTCCGTGGGCCGCCTCAGGCGTGCACTCGACAGGATCAATCGCATTCACGGAGTGCGTTCTTGCCGATACGATCTGCTGCGCGAGGCACCGGCCCGGCCCTGCCTGGACCACCACATCGGTCGCTGCGGCGCGCCCTGCGTCGGACTTCAGTCCGAGGAAGACTATCGTGCGATGATTGACCGGGTGGTCAGGGTTCTCTCCGGTGACGTGGCGGACATGCAGGCAGAGGTCATTGGCGCCATGCGCTCGGCCGCCGCCGTCATGGACTACGAGCGCGCAGGGCGGTTGCGCGATGTGCTCGCGGGACTGGACGGCATTGCAGCCCAGCAACGTGTGCATAAGGTGGGGGCCGGCGATCAGGATCTGATCGGGGTCGCGCGCGACGGCTCACGATCCGCCGTGGCCGTGATGCAAGTGCGAGACGGCACCCTGATCGGGCGGCACACGCAGATCATGTCGGGCATCGAACACGAGAGCGACGGGGACCTGCTCCGGCGCGCGGTCACGCACGCGTACCTGTCAAGCGGCTCCGGTGTGGTAGCACAGCTGCCCCCTGACGTGCTGCTTCCGGGAGATTTTCCAGATCGGGAGCTGGTGGAGACCATCCTCAGCGAGCGTGTGGACCGGGGTGTGAGACTGAGGGTCCCCCGGCGTGGGGCAAAGGTGCGGCTGGTGGAGCTCGCGGTGGAGAATGCGCGCCACGCGCTTGATGAGCAGATCCGGAAGGGTTCGATGTCGTGGTCGTATACCGACGACGCCCTGTATGAGCTGCAGGATCGGTTGGCGCTCAAGGTTGTTCCCCGCCGCATGGTTTGCCTTGATGTATCGCACATTCACGGCACCGACGCGGTCGCCAGCGCCGTGGTCTTCGAGAACGGGAAGCCTCTGCGTTCCGGTTACAGGCACATGCGAATCAAGGGGGAATGGGGAAATGACGACTACCGGTCCATGACCCAAGCCGTCACGCGATACCTTCGGCGTGATTCGGCCCGCGTCGTTCCGATCCCGGACCTTGTGGTCGTGGATGGCGGCAAGGGCCAGCTTCGGGCGGCTGTCGGCGCCCTGGCCGCCCAAGGCATGGACGATATCGCCGTCGTGGCGCTGGCCAAGCGAGAGGAGGAGGTATTCGTTCCCGGCCGTAGCGCGGGCATTCAGATCCCTCGAACTGCGCGCTCGCTTCATTTGTTGCAGTGGATCCGCAACGAGGCACACCGTTTCGCGGTGCGATACAATCGAAAGCTGCGTTCCCGTCGTGCGGTGGGGTCAGCCCTGGGTGGCATTCCCGGCATCGGAACCAAACGCCAACGGGACTTGCTGATACGTTTCGGATCGGTCCGTAGCGTCAGGGAGGCGACGCCCGAGGAGATCGGCCGACTTCCGGGGTTTAGCAATGCGATGGGAGTGCGCATCCTGACCTATCTCAAGGATGGCTCCGGGTGACGCAGTGTCGTCGGGGCGCGTGGGTGCAGGTCAGCGCCAGGCCCATTGCCTCACTTGACTAGCCCCCTCTCACGTCTATAATACCGAAGCGGAATCCACGGGGCCGTGCCTACCATGACGGCCCATTGCACGGCTGCATGTCGCGTGTGCGCCGGTGTCCAAGCGGCGGCTCACAGGCAGGGGCCAAACCACGGTATCTCATGATCCATGGAGAGTTGGTTGTGAGGATGAGTCGATTCAGTTCGTTGTTGATGACGGGGAATTTCCTTGTCTTGGCGGGATGCGCGTCAGGCGGTGGCGGCGGTGGTGGTGCCGGTGGGTTGACTGATAACATGCACACCAGAACCGCAGAGCTGTACTTGGCCCAAGCGGCGTCCACTGGGGACATGGCCCGTTATCAGCAGGCCTTGGAAGCGGCCACGAACTCCATAATAGAGGATCCGGAAAACGCCCTCGGGTACTTCCAGGCGGGTAAGGCGCACGTGGGGTTGGCTGACCAGGTGGGCGCCGACTCGATGTTCACGATCGCCCAAGGGTTGTATCCAGATCTGGAACCGGAAATCCGGGTTGAACGGGAATCTGCCTGGATCGCGCTCTTCAACAGCGCCATCGAACCCCTGGATCGCGGTGATACCGAGGAGGGACTCCAGTTGCTGGAGGATGCCGAGGTCATTTTTTCCATGCAGCGTCCGGAGGCGCTCATCAACATGGGCGTCAGCTACACGAACATTGACAGGGTTGAGGACGCGATTGACGCCTACGCTCGCGCTCTGGAGGTGATCCGGGGCCCGCGGATGCAGGAGGTCGACAGCGCGACCGCTTCGGATTGGTCCCAGCGGGAGAGGAACGTGACGTTCAATCGCGCTCAGCTCCTGGGACAGCAGGAGCGTTACGATGAGGCTGCGGGCGAGTATGAGGTGTACCTGGAGTCGAACCCGGGCGATGTGCAGGCGCTCATTGGACTTGCGTCGGTGCTGTCCGAGGGGGGTATGTCCGACGAAGCCGAGGTGATTTACAACGACCTACTCTCGGCTTCAGACATCGGTATCAGGGAATATCTGAATATCGGTGTGGGATTCTACACCAGCCAGGCTTATGGCCGGGCCGCCGAGGCATTTCGTCAGGTCGTCGACGTGGCGCCAGACAATCGTGATGCGGTATTCAACCTTGCCCAGTCGCTGTATGACGCCGAGGAATGGGAGGCCCTGATTCCGGTGGCACGGCGCCTCGTTGATCTCGACGGATACAATGCGGACAGCTACACGATTCTGGCGCAGGCGTTGGTCAATATCGGGAGTGATCAGGACGCCGTGGTGCTTCTTAACCAGCGCGAGGAGCTCCCGTTTCGATTCGAGGGCGGACAGTTGCGCCCCCGTGCCGCCGGGGGCGGCTCATTCGCCGGCTCCGTTGTCAACAACACATTGGAGCCTGGTGCCACAGTATCCGTGCGCGTGCATTTCAATGGGGACGATGGTGCCGAGGTTGGCGTGGTCGATGTTCGTGTGGTGGTCCCGGATCAGGGCAACAGGGCGGAGTTCCAGGCTGACTTGACGAGTGGCGAGAGCGTGGTCGGGTACTACCTGGAGGTGGTGAGCCCCCTGTAAGCGCGGCGCATATCGCCCTTGGGAGGGGGAGATTGCGCGTGCCGGTGCATCCCGATTGATCGCGCACCACACGTTGTCGCCGATGAGCAAATGGGCGGGAGTAGCTCAGTTGGTAGAGCATCAGCTTCCCAAGCTGAGGGTCGCGGGTTCGAGTCCCGTCTCCCGCTTGATCGGGAACCAGGGGCCCGCGGGGCGTGACCAGGTCCTGTGGAGGCGCAAAGGAAGGGCAGGGTTCGGTTGACCGGCGGGGTCTGAGCGGTGGGTAGCTGGCCCCGTCGGCGGGGCCGTGGACGCCCGCCTCTGAATCGGGCTTGCTTGGGGGTTGTGACCGCTCTGCATCTGGGGTCCCATGCTGAGTGGCGGCGGGTGTGGCCGGATTGCGGTGAGGGATTTCAAGGATAATCCTGCGACGATCATCCGGCGGCGGCGCAAATCGTAGCCCCGTGCGAGTCCTTGGGGAGTTTCCTCCACCGGTTTCTTGTCCAGGACTTCGACTTGTGTCGCGCTTGTCCACGCCGCCGGGGTTTTGGCTCTCGTGCCCGGCAGAGTCAACCGATCGAGTGCCGGGCGTCCCGGAGCGCCGGCGCACGATACGTTGGGCGAACATGGTATCTTTGGTGAGTCCCAAATCGGCTACGGTGCTCTTGCAACAGGGTCCGGCAAATTGACGTACGGGAGCGGTGGGGTGCATTTGGGCATCTCGGACCGACAATGCCGGCGCGCCCGCAGGGACCAGGGCGATTTTCCAATCAGTGCGCGGGTGACGATGAGCCACCGCCCGAGCGCGCGCCCCGAGTCGAGGTCGATAATGCGCGATTCACAGGATGGGCAAGAACCGGAACGAGAGTGCGTGAGGCGATGGATGACATGAGGTGCAGTACCGGCCCGAAGAGGGGTCTTGCGTCCGTGGGCAGAACAGTCTGGGTGGTTGCGTTGCGAGGGGCCGCCGCGGCGGCCCTGATGCTCTGGGCGACGCAACAGGCAGGTGCGCAACAACGGCGGGGCGCCCCGGAGCGACCCGAGGGCCCGCTGATGCTGAGCACCGTGGCGCAGTGGGCCCTCGAGGGTAGCCGTGATGTCCTGGACGCCCAGTATCAGGTGGCCGTCGCGGAGGAGCAAGCCTCCGAGGCTTGGGCCGAAATATATCCCAGTGTGGATCTCTCATCCTCGTATACCCGCAACGTCGCGCCCCAGGTGAGTTTCCTTCCGGCTCAGATATTCGATCCGGATGCCACGGAGGGGGAGTTCATCCCGGTGCAGTTTGGCGCGGATAACATTTGGAACCTCTCCATCAACGCTGATCAGGCTGTGTTCGACGCCCGCTCGTTCTTTGGCCTGGGAGGCGCTTCGCAATTCCAGACGTTGCAGCGGGAGGGTCTGCGCGGTCGTACACAGCAGGTTGTCACGCGAGTTCGCGATGCCTTCTATCGGGTGCTTCTGGGTCAGGAAGAAGTGCGCTTGACGGAGCGGTCGATTAGCCGGGTGAGACAATCTCTCGAGGAGACAGCCGCGATGGAAAGGGCCGGCCTGGCCTCAAGTTACGATGTGCTGAGGCTTGAGGTGGAGCTGGCGAACCTCACGCCGAGCGTGAGGCGTGCCAGGAACCGCCATGAAGCCGCACGGAGGTCACTGGCACTGGAGCTCGGAATTGATCCTGAGACAGCGCTGGATGTGGCCGGTGAGTTGGCGCGCATCGACCTTGATGACTTTGATGCCAACACACCGGCAAACAAGGACATTCTGGCGTTTGCGGGAGACGTCGTCCATCAGGGGGGAGGGGCCGTCACCCGCCTGGTTGACCGTGCGATGGCCCACCGGTCCGACATCCGCCAGTTGGAGCTCCAGGAAGATCTTCGACAGGTGGAATTGCGCCTGGAGCAAGTCGCCTACTTGCCCACGGTGCGAGTGTTTGGGACCTACGGGTTGGCCGCGCAACAGAACGGCCCCGTGGACTTCTTCGGAAGTGCGGCGCAGCGAGGCTCATCGAAACAGGTCGGCGTCTCGGTGAACTTCCCCATTTTCTCGGGCCTGAGCCGCGACGCGCGCATCGATCAGAGGCGTGCCTCGCTACGCCAGGCGGAAGTGCAGACCCGCAGGATGGCTGGTGAGGCGGAGGCGGAGCTCCGCAACTTGGCCGACGAATTGATGGAGGCCCACGCGCGGGCGTCGAGCCAGAGACTCGCGATATCACAGGCCCAGCGGGGATACGAGATTGCCAGCGCCCAGTACAGGGAGGGTATCGGCAGCCAGCTGGAGTTGACGGACGCAGAGGTGTCTCTGAGGCAGAGTGAGTTTAACTACGCCCAGGCGGTGTATGACTACCTCTGGGCGCGGGCTCGGCTTGACCAGGCAAGAGGCGAGGTTCCTCTGGTGGACATCGAATACGGTGGCGCGGATGCGCCAAAGGGGCGGGGAGAATAGATGGGGATCAGCAGATTCGAAAGCGAGAGGCGGCGGCACCCAAGTGGGCGCACTGTTGCTGCTGCCATAAGCGCAGCACTCCTTTGCGCAGGGGCGTGCTCCGATGCGCCGAGTGATGGCTCGCAGGGGACCGAGGCCGTGACAGAGACGCGCTCGCGCGTGGTCAATGTGGAGGTCCGGCCCGTTGAACCCAGGATGTTCGAGCGAAGGGTCCGGCTCACGGGTGTGGCAACGGCTATGCACGATGTGGTCGTGTCCGCGGAGGAATCCGGGGTCGTGCGCCGCATTATCCAGGACAAGGGTGGGCGGGTTCGTGCCGGGCAGCCGATTCTCGAGCTGGACGACGAGATCCTGCAGGCACAGGTGCGCACCGCGAGGGCGCAGGCCGAGCAGGCCGACGATGTGTGGCAACGCAGAAAGGTATTGTTCGAGGGTGACGGCATCGGCTCGGAGCTGAGCTATCAAGAGGCTCGATTTCTGGCTGAGCAGAGCCAGGGGAACCTCGCTGTTCTGGAAGCAAGGCTGGAAAGGACGACGATCAGGGCTCCCGTAGACGGGGTCTTGGACGACCGGCTGGTGGAGGTCGGAGCGCATGTATCACAGGGGACGCCGGTCGCGAGGATAGTCCAGGCGGACTCGGTGAAGGTTCGCACGGGCGTTCCCGAAAGGTACGCTCTCGACCTTCCCGTCGGCGCCATGGCGATGGTTTCCTTTGACGCGATCCCGGACGAAATCATGCCGGGGGCGGTGGTCTTTGCGGGCCTCACTGTCGATGCGGACAGTCGCACGTTCCCCATCGAACTGGTTCTCCCAAACCCCGGGCTTCGAATCAAGCCGGGCATGGTCGCGAACCTGTCCGTAGTGAAAGACGAGTGGGCGGACGCCATTGTGGTCCCGCAGCAGGCCATCGTCATTGGCGAGACCGGTCAGGTCGTGTATGTGGTGGAGGGATCGGGCGAAGCGGCCGTTGCCACGGCACGCCCGGTCGATGCCCTGATCGTTCAGGGTAACGACGTCATTGTCGGATCCGGGCTGGATGTCGGCGATCAACTGGTGGTGGTGGGCCAGCACGGCTTGACGGCCGGTGACCGGGTCCGCGTGGTGGCGCCACCGTCCTTTAGCGGAGGAAGTGAGCAGTGAACGGCAAGCTGGGCGGTGGCCCGGGGTCGGAGAGGCTGGAGGCGTTCAAGGACTTCGCGCTCACCAGCCTCGCGGTCAGGAACGCCACTTCGGTGGTTGTTCTCTTCCTGTTTGTGACCATTGCGGGGCTGATCGCCTACCGGGCGATTCCGAAAGAGTCGTTCCCGGAGGCGGAAATTCCCATCATCGTCGTCAATACGATGTATCCGGGGGTGGCGCCGGGCGACATCGAGAGCTTGATCACCCGCAAGATTGAGGAAGAACTCAACACGATCGCCGAGCTGGTGGAGCTGACCTCGACATCCGTCGAGGGCTATTCCTCTGTGGTCGCCGAGTTCGGAAGCTCGACCAATATGGACGAGGCACTGCAACAGGTTCGTGAAAAGGTCGACCTGGCTCGCCCCGAACTCCCGTCAGAAGCTGAAGACCCCTCAATCAATGAGATCAACCTGAGCGAAGAGCCCATCATGCAGGTCAACCTGTCTGGAGGGTATGGGCTCGTCCGTCTCAAGGAGCTCGGGGAAGAGCTGCAGGAGCGGATCGAGTCGATTCCGGCGGTCCTCAGAGTGCCGCTGAGGGGTGGACTGGAACGTCAGGTAAACGTGGACGTAGACCTCTCTAAGCTCAAGTTCTACAACGTTTCCATCGATGACATACTCGTCGCGATTCGTCGGGAAAACGTGAACATCCCCGGCGGATCCATTGATGTCAACGGAGTCAAGTACCTCGTGCGTGTCGACGGAGAATTTGAGGATCCGTCGGTGATCGGGGACTTGGTTGTGGAGACCTTCAACGGGGTTCCGGTCTACGTTCGCGATGTAGCGGACGTGGAATTCGGATTTGCGGAGCGTGAGAACTTCGCACGCCTGAGTGACCAGCCCGTCGTCACACTGGACATCATCAAGCGCTCGGGCGAAAACATCATCGCCACAGCGGAGGCTGTGCAGGCGGAAATCGAGGGCATGCGCCCCCTGTTTCCTCCGTCCACGGTTGTTTCCGTCACCTCGGACCAGTCGACGCAGATCAATGACATGGTCCAGAGTCTGCAGAACAACATCATCTCGGGACTGCTGCTTATCGTCGCCGTCCTGCTATTCGTCTTGGGGCTGCGGACCTCCGTGTTCGTGGCGATCTCCATCCCGACATCCATGTTTCTGACCTTCGTCGTGCTGTGGATCCTTGGGGTTTCCATGAACATGGTCGTGCTCTTCTCCCTCATTCTGGCTCTGGGAATGTTGGTCGACAACGCCATTGTGATCGTGGAGAACATCTACCGGTTTGTGGAGAATGGATGGGAACCGTCCGCGGCTGCCCGAAAGGCCACCGGCGAGGTGGCCGGGCCGGTCATCGCGGCGACCGCAACCACGCTTGCCGCGTTCACACCGCTGCTGTTCTGGCCCGGCATGGCGGGAGAGTTCATGAAGTACCTGCCTCTCACGCTCATCGTCACGTTGTCCAGCTCCCTCTTTGTGGCCCTGGTCATCGTGCCCACCCTTTGCTCGCGTTTCATGCACCCAGAGGGTAGTCCGCCGCGATCCATGAACAGGTATCAGAGGATCGCGCTTCAGGTCGGGGGAGTCCTGGGCCTGGGCCTCGTGGTGCTGGTGAATCCACTGACCGCAGTGCTCGTGTCCGTTAGCGCCGGGGGGCTGTGGTTGCTTCACACCAGGGTCTTGGGCCCGGTCGGCCACATCTTCATGGCGCGTGGGATGCCCAAGATCAGCGCTTGGTACGAGGGGCGACTTCGCTGGGCGCTGGACCACCGGCTTCTGGTTCTGGTGGGGTCCGTCGGCGCGCTGGTGATCACAATTGTGCTATACGGTGTCTTTGCGGCTCCCGTGGAGTACTTTCCGGAGGATATTCCGCCCCGGGCGTTTAATGTCATGGTCGAGGCGCCCGTCGGCACCTCGGCGGAGGTCACCAACGGGTATGCGGATCGGCTGTACCGGGAGTTGGCCAGGATCGAAGGCATGACCGACGCCGAGACCGTGGTGTCCACGGTGGGATCCTCCGGCGGTGGCGGCGGATTCATGAGTGGCGGGGGCCCGGGAGGTCCTGAGGATGGTCGAATTACCATCAGCCTGGTCGAGTACCAGGAACGCGACTTTGACGCGGTCACAACGCTCCGGGAGATGCAGAACAGTATCGGGCGTACGCTGGCTGGGGCGGAAGTGCGGGTGGATGCGCCTGCAGAGGGCCCACCGGCGGGCCCCCCGATCAATATCGAGATCACCGGTGAGGACCCGGTCGTCCTGGAGGCCTTGGCGGACGATGCCGTCCAAGTCATTCGTAACGCCCCCGTGTACTCGCGCCTTGTGGGCCTGGAAAGCGACATGAGCACCGGCCGGCCCGAGCTTCGCGTACAGGTGGATCGTGAGAAAGCGGGTATCTATGGCTTGTCGACCAACTTGGTGGGCTCTGTGGTGCGCGGTGCGGTTAATGGCCTGGAGGCGGCAAAATACCGAACGGGAAACGACGAGTACGACATCGTGGTGCGTCTGCGTGAGGAAGATCGGCGCGATCTCACATCGGTGGCAGACCTGACCGCACTCTCCGATGGGCAACAGGTGCCGTTGCTTTCGGTGGCGGAGTGGACGATCGACAAGGGGTTCGGGAGCATCCGCCGCAAGGACATGGACCGGGTTGCGACGGTGAGCGCCGAGGTGGCCGCCGGCTACAACAGCAACGCCGTGCGCTTCGAGGTCGAGAGCGTACTGGCTGATTTCACCGCAAACCTCCCGCCAGGGTATTTCCTGGCGTTCACAGGCGAACAACAAGACCAGCAGGAAGCGGCCGACTTCCTGGTGACCGCGTTCGTGGCCGCGCTGATGATGATTGCGCTCATCCTGGTGTCGCAATTCAATTCTGTGGTCAAGCCAATCATCATCCTGTCCTCTGTCATCATGTCTACTGTGGGCGTGTTAATCGGTCTCATGGTGTTTCAGATGCCCTTCGTCATCATCATGACCGGGGTGGGGGTCATCTCGTTGGCGGGGATCGTCGTGAACAACGCGATCGTGCTGATCGACTATGTCGATGTGCTCAGGCGCCGCGACGGGTTGGGGGCCAGAGAGGCCCTGATTCTGGCAGGGCGAACGCGGATGCGTCCCGTTCTGCTCACGGCCCTGACGACCGCTCTGGGGCTGGTTCCGCTTGCGATCGGACTGAATTTTGATTTCTTCGGGCTGTTCGCGAGCCTTTCCCCCAATTTGTTCTGGGGGGGCGAACAGGCGGCTTGGTGGGGTCCCATGGCTGTGGCCGTGATCGTGGGGATCATATTTGCGACCTTCCTCACCCTCATTCTCGTGCCCGTTCTTTACAGTATTGCTGACGACCTCTTGCGATTCCTGAAGGGCGGGGGCGCGCAGAGCGACCAGGCGCGGGTCGCACCGACCTCGAAGGCCGACATGATTGCGCCCGCGCTTCCAGATGGCGAGCTTGACGTAGCCGTGGCGATGAGAAGCTGATCCCCTCAGACCAATGGGGACCACGGACAGGGACAGCATCCCCTAACCAGCGACCTGGCGGAGCCCTGGGGTCCGACAATGTGGCGGGCCCAAGCCCCGCTGGCGTTCGAGCCGGGGAGGGCCATCGGGCGTTGGGCCCGTCCCGCCCCGTTGCGCCCTCACGCGAAACAACCCCCGTTCCTGCCGCGGCAACTGGCGCATGGTGCCCACGGTTGATAGATTCCCTGGAGGGTGGTCGCCATCGGGGTCGTCACGCACCCCAACCCGATATGACCAGTTGCAACCGCGCAATCAGGAGGGATGATGGGCCGTCTTGTTTTCATCGCCGCAGTGTTTTACCTTGTGCCGGCCAGTGCGGCGGTGGGGCAGACGCCACACGATGAGCTTCTGCGCCGCATTGATGCCGGAGCGGAATCCATGGATGCTGGTGTTCTTCTTCGAGCTGCGGGAGCCGCCCGGTTGATTGGCGAGTTTCAGCAGGCTGAGGAGTTTCTGGATCGCGCGACGGCGGCCTTGAGGCAGGCGGACACCGACTGGGTCACAGAGATGATCTTCCAAGCCTTGGCGTCGGGCAAGGGTGCGAATGGCATGCAGCGGGCCTTTCGGGACGCCAGAAACCGCATACGCATGGCACCACAGGACATCGCCTCGGTGGCAAACGATTTCCCGTCGCTTCTCCTCGGGGGTGAATTCGACGAGATGATCCTCAGCTTCACGTCCGACCATGCCGACCCGGACTACCGGTGCGCCTGCCTCGCCGAGAAGGCATGGGTGCATCGAGTGGCGGGCCGCCAACACGAGTCCCGGGTTCTCTGGGGGGAGTTGGTGGCGGCTTGGGACCGCAATCCGCTGTCCTTCGATGACCCCGATGCACAGGCGAACTGGCAGGGTCAGTACGCGCGGAATTTGGCGCGTGCGGGGCGCATGGCAGATGCCCGAGAGGCGTTGCAAAGGGCCAAGGCGATGCCCGTGAGCGATGATATGCGTCCCTCGGTGCAACGTCGGTGGGCCCAGACCCACGCTGAACTCGGGGATGTGGAGGGCGCGGTGGCCCTGCTGGAACCCTTGATCCAGAGCTCTACGCTTGTCACGGTGCAGAGCCTGTCCACCCGATACACTTGGGAGCCCGTGCGCAACACGTTGGCGTTCCAAGAGATGCTTGCCCGTAACCGCTGACTGCGACAACCCGTACACATTGTCTTAATGGGGGGAGTGGCCGCGCCCTCTTCAGAGTTCTTTGCAGGGGTGAGGGAGCGTGGTTCGCATAGGAGAAATCGGGCGTGGCTCCATCGCGGAAGAGATGGAGCTCCAGATCGGCACGCGGATCGTGAAGATCAACGGCTCGCGAGTGCGCGACAGCCTCGACTTCATGTTCATGGCCGCCGAGAACGAGCTTGAAATTGAGGCCGTTGACGCGGAGGGCGGGCGGGTTATCTGGCAGATATCCAGGGGCAATTCGGAGAGCCTGGGAATCGTGCCGGCGCGAGACACGATCCGCGAGTGCGCCAACGAATGCGTGTTTTGCTTCATCGATGGCAATCCTCCAGACGCACGCGAGTCGCTCTGGCTTAGGGATGACGACTTTCGTCTCTCGTTTACCTATGGAAGCTATGTCACGCTGACAAACTTGGGTCCCCGGGGACTTGAGCGGCTGGTCGAACAAAAGATCTCGCCGCTGTACGTCAGCGTGCATACGACGCTGCCGGAGCTACGGGTGCGCATGCTGAAGAACGAGCGGGCGGGCGCGATCATGGATCAGCTTGAGCGTCTCGTGGATGGTGGCCTACGCCTCCACACGCAGGTCGTGCTATGCCCTGGATGGAACGACGGCGATGCGCTTGATCGCACGATTGATGACCTGTATTCCCTGGGTGAGGGGATCCTGTCCCTGTCCGTGGTCCCCGTTGGTCTGACGCGCTACAACCTACATCGGCCCGTGCGCGTGCTCAGGTGCGACGAGGCTCGCCGGGCCCTTGAGCAGACCGAGCCAATACGTGCGCGGGCGCACAGGGAGCGAGGTGACCATTGGTGCTACGCTGCCGACGAGATGTTCCTGATCGCCCGCTCGGAGATTCCGCCGACGCCGTATTACGACAACTGGGAACTCGTAGAGAATGGCGTGGGTGCGCTCAGGGCCGCGATGAGTGCCTTTGAAACCGGCAAACATGCGCTGGAGCCCCAACGGGACGTGGATCGGGTACGGGTGGTCACCGGAACCTCCATGCGTCCCTACTTTGAGCGGTGGGCAGGCGAGGTGTCCTCACGAATGCGGGCGCCGGTCGAGGTCACCGCCGTCCGAAACAGGTATTTCGGGGGGTCGGTGACCATCGCGGGCCTCCTTGCCGGTGCCGATATCATGGACGCACTGGAGGACGTGCGTCCGGGCGACCTGGTACTGCTTCCCGGATCAGCCCTGAACCAGGAAGACATGTTTATCGACGGCATGCCACTGGGGCGCCTGGAAGACCACGTGGCGCCGGCGGCGCTCAGGGTTGGTGACGAGTTGACCAAGGTCTTGTCCCGCCGCCCGACAACGGCTTGCTGATGGGACTGCCGATCGTCGCGGTGGTGGGACGCCCCAACGTAGGCAAGTCGACACTCTTCAATCGGGTCGTGGGGCGCCGGGTCGCCGTGGTGGACGATGTCCCAGGCGTAACCCGCGACCGCAATTTCGGGCGCGCTGACTGGGTAGGGCATAACTTCTTGCTGGTCGACACGGGTGGCATTGTCGAGGGATCCAAACGGATAATGGACGGGCTCATCCGGGAGCAAGCGATGATGGCGGTCCAGGAAGCCGATGTTGTTCTCTTTCTGGTGGACACAAAGACCGGGGTTCATCCACTCGACCAGAAGCTGTCTGAGGTGCTCCGCCGCACCGAGAAGCCGGTGCTCTTGACGGTGAACAAGGTAGACAACCTGCCGGCGGAGAGATCCCACCTGGACTTTTGGGAGCTGGGAATGGGGGAGCCTTTTCCCGTAAGTGCGGTCTCGGGTCGGGGTGTCGGTGATCTCTTGGACGCCATGGTCCCGCTGTTGTCCTGGGAAGACGAGGTTGCACCCGGTGACGGAACCAGGGTGGCTGTGATCGGAAAACCGAACGCCGGCAAGTCGTCGCTGGTCAACCGGCTTGTGGGCCAGCAGCGAGTGGTTGTGAGCGAGCGAGCGGGCACCACGCGGGACCCCGTGGATTTGACCCTGAAATACCACGGAGAGGATCTGACGTTTGTGGATACCGCCGGTCTGCGTCGGCACGCGCGCATGAAGGATTCGGTGGAGTACTACTGTAGCCTGCGCACGGCACGGGTTGTTCGGGGGGCAGATGTGTGCCTAGTGGTCATCGACAGTAGTGAGGGACTGCACGCGCAGGACATCAGGGTCGCCGAGGGCGCGTGGGATGCGGGAGCGGGCGTCGTCATGGTGTGCAACAAGTGGGACCTGGTGGCCAAGGACAGCCTGACCTCTGCGCACTTTCAGCGAGAAACCGCCAAGAGGGCCCCCTTTTTGGGCGATGTGCCATTCCTGTTCGCATCAGCCCTGACCGGGCTGAGAATTCGTAAGTGCCTTGATCTATTGCGGGAGGTGGCCAAGCGCCGCGAGATGTGGATGGCCACCTCCGATGTCAATGATGTGTTGAGGGCTCTCGTTCTGAAGCAGCAACCGCCGCATGTGCGCGGGCGTCCGATCAAGCTGAAATACGCGACCCAGGCGCGGACATCACCACCGACATTCGTGATATTCAGCAATCTTCCCGACGACGTCCCCACCCAGTACCGGAGATACATCGCAAACTCGTTTCGGGGCGCGTTTGACCTGACAGGCGTACCCCTTCGAATCAGGCTTCGCGACGCGGCGACAAAGAAGCCATGACGATGCACCCCCTATCCAAGGGCCCCGCGGGCTTTCGCGGACCCGTGCTGGCGATTCCTCGTGGTCGGGGCCGCCACTTGGCGCCAACCTGGACCCTGACGGCGGCGACGTGAGCCCGACCACCTTGGGCTTGGTTCTGGCAGCTTACGCCGTCGGCTCAATCCCGACCGCGTACTGGCTCGGCCGTGTTGCCTATGGCAAGGACCTGAGGTCGCTGGGTAGCTGCAACCTGGGGGCGACCAACGCCCTGCGCGTGCTTGGGTGGCGGGCGGCGCTACCCGTTTTCTTCGTCGATGTGTCCAAGGGCTTTCTTCCCGCAGGGCTGTTTGCCGGACTTGACGCCCAGACCGACCCCTCGTGGGCGCTGGTGTACGGAGGTAGTGCGATCTTGGGTCATGTCTTCTCCCTTTGGGTGCGCTTTCGCGGCGGAAAGGGCGTGGCCACCGGTGCGGGTGTCTTGATCGCGGTCGCTCCGCACGCCGCCGTGGTCGGTGTTGTCACATGGCTGGCCATCGCCGGGATCACGCGCACTGTGTCCGTTGCCTCCGTGGTCGCGGCGGTGATCGTGGGGGTCACCGGCTGGATGTTGCCTCTGGAGGGGTCAACGCGCGTCTTCTTGACATTGGTTGCCGTCGTCGTGACCTGGGCGCACCGCTCCAACCTGCGTCGGCTGTGTAGGGGCGAGGAGCCTCGGTTTTCCTGGACGCGCCGGTCGGACGGACAAAGATGACGAGATCGGCGGCGGGTACCAGAGTGGCGGTCATCGGTGCCGGTGCATGGGGCACGACCCTTGCGCACCACTTGGCGGGCGCGGGAGCGCATGTGCGTCTTTGGGCACGCGAGTCAACGGTGGTGGAGTCGATCAATGCCAAGGGTGAAAACACCATGTATCTCAAGGGTTTCGTCCTTGATCGTGAAGGTTTCTCGGCAACCAACGGCCTGGCCGACGCGTTGTCGGGTTCGCAGACGGTGGTCTGGGCCTGTCCGGTACAGTTTTCCCGCACATTACTTAACGATGCAGCGCCATTCATTCCGGCCGATGCGATGGTCGTCACGGCGTCGAAGGGCATTGAGGTGGACACGCTGAAACGCATGGACCAGATCTTTGCTGAGACCTTGCCCAGGGCGCAGACACAGCGCTTGTGTGTGCTGTCGGGCCCCAGTTTTGCCAGCGAAGTCATGCGCGGCGCACCGACGGCGGTCGTCGTTGCGTCTCGCGATGACGAGGTGGCGCTCCGGGCTCAGTCGCTTTTTCAGACCGACCGCTTCCGCGTGTACACAAACAGCGATGTGATCGGGGTGGAGTTGGCCGGGGCACTCAAGAATGTCATCGCGGTGGCGGCCGGTGTGGCCGCCGGTCTGGACCTGGGGCACAACGCTGTTGCGGCGCTGATCACCCGCGGAATGGCCGAGATCACGCGATTGGGGGTGGCACTGGGCGCCCAGAGTGCCACCTTTGCCGGACTGGCCGGAATGGGAGACCTGGTGCTGACATGCACGGGTGGGCTCAGCCGAAACCGCGCCGTGGGCATGCGCCTGGGGCAGGGACAATCGATAGCGGAGATCCTGGACGGGGCGCGCACGGTCGCCGAAGGGATCGCCACGGTGAGGGCGGCATGTCAACTTGGTGACAGGCAGAAGGTTGAGATGCCCGTGTCGGCCGAGGTTTTTCGCATCGTGGTGGAAGGGGCGGATCCCGTGGGAGCCTTGAACCGATTGATGGCCCGGGAGCCCAAATCCGAGCAGCTACACGATTGACTGTTTGACGCAAGGGGGTGAATTCCTTGGAGCGGATCGCACGGAAGACATATTACTCCATCGGCGAGGTCAGCGACCTGACCGGCCTCAAGCCGCATGTCCTGCGGTACTGGGAGGGTCAATTCGATGTTTTGTCCCCGACGAAAAACAAGGGGGGCAGCCGAGTGTACCAAATGAAGGAGATTGAGATCATTCTCTTGGTCAAGCATCTCCTCTACGAAAAACGCTTTACCATAGAGGGAGCCAAGCGCGAACTGGACGAGATGCGCACGGGCGGCGAAATCGCCGAAATGGGCAAATTCCATGCAGAGCCTGTTGTGATCGGAGCGATTAAGCAGCAGCTCAAGGCGGTACGGGATGCCCTGACGCTGCCTGAACGATGAAGGGCCGGGAGGAACTAGCCTGTGCGCATTCTATGCACCAACGATGACGGCTACCTGTCGCCAGGCATTCGTGTTTTGGCCGAGGCCGCTCACGAGATTGGTTCGGTCGATGTCGTGGCTCCCGACCGTGAACAGAGCGCTTCCAGCAACGCGCTGACATTGCATCAACCCCTGCGGGTACGGAAAACGCCGGACGGAACCACGATCGTGGACGGCACCCCCACGGATTGCGTGATCCTCGCTGTCAGCGAGGTCCTCGACGCCACTCCAGAGCTTTGCGTGTCGGGAATCAATCACGGTCCGAACATGAGCGAGGACGTGTTTTACTCAGGGACGGTGGCGGCGGCGACCGAGGCCACCATACTGGGAATTCCGTCCGTGGCGTTTTCCTATGTAGGACGCGAGATCGAAGAGGTCGAGGGTTGGCAACCCGTGGTTTCGGCATTGCTGCGGCAGATTGTCACGCAAGGCGTCCAGCCTCAAGAGCTCTTCAACGTCAATCTCCCCGCGGTCGCCCCCTGCGACCTACGCGGCATTCGCATCACATGTCTGGGACGTCGTCGTTACTGGGAGTCTATCACACGCGCATTTGACCCGTCGGGCAGGGAGTACTTTTGGATCGGCGGCGGCCGCGTCAATTGGGCTGGAGGCCCCGACTCGGATTTCAAGGCGGTGCAGGACGGGTTCATATCGGTCACGCCCCTTCACCTTGACCTTACCAACTACGAGCGCCTGGAGGAAGTCCGTAACTGGAGGCTTGCGGTCTGAGCAAGTGCGCGTGAAGTACTCGTTCCATTGGCTCGGTAATGCTCTGCGGGGTTTCTGCATGGGCCTTGCCGACGTGATTCCAGGGGTGTCGGGGGGCACAATCGCCTTCATCCTCGGGATCTACCCTCGCCTGATTGACGCGATCGGCAGCTTGAGTTGGACCATGATCCGCCGATTACGCCACCGGTCTTTTTGGCGGGTCATCAGGGACTGCTTCCACAACCCCTATGGGCGACAGCGGCAGGGCGCGCACGCTGACGCCCGCAGAATTCTCCTGTTGGTATCGGTGGCGTTGGGGGTGATCCCGGCGATCGAGATTGGCGCATACGTCTTGCTCCCTCTCCTAAGCAGTCATCCGTCACCCATGCGCGGTTTGTTTCTGGGGCTCGTGGCGGCATCGGTGGTGATGCCGTTTCGCGAGATCAAGCGACGGAGTGTGTCGCGATGGGTTGTTGCCGGCGCGGCGGCCTGTGCGGCAGTGTGGGTTGTGGGGATGTCAGCCTCAATGCGAGGGCACGCGGTGGGCACGGTGACCATTGAGCTGGATGCACCCGATTCCACCGATATCTTGATCACTCCGGGCAACCTCACGTTGGCGGTTGTGGGTGACGAGCGCAGCAACATGACCTACAGGGTCACGAACACGACAACCGTGCCTGCGGGCGCCACCTCTGCAGTCGTTCAAATCGTGGCCAGCAGGGCGGGAAGGGCAGGGAACGTGGCGCCGGGGAGTCTTCGGGTTGAGGAAAGCGGCGTGGAAATACGGGCGGTGACCCAAACCGCGGCCGTCACCGGTGGGCGTGATCCACACCCGCTGTATGTGTTCCTCGGCGGAGTTCTGGCCGTGTCGGCCATGAGTCTTCCGGGACTGTCGGGTGCCGCCATCCTACTCCTCCTGGGCCTCTATGAATTCGTGCTTCAGTCCCTTTGGCTTGTGGTTCGAAGCTGGGAGGCGACCCTCGTGGTCGGAGCGATGGTCGCGGGGATGGGAGTTGGGATACTCACCTTCGGGCGCCTGCTCAAGTACCTGTTCTCGAAGTGGAGCGATCTGACGCTGGCCGTCCTGGCCGGACTCATGGTCGGATCCCTGCGAGTGCTGTGGCCGTTTGTGGAGCTTTCCGCGACCGGAAGCGAGGTCCCCATCTTGCCAACGGGCACCACATCATCCGTCCCGGCCGTGGCGACCATGTTTGTCGCGGGGGTGAGCGCCGTGCTTCTCCTCGACAGAGTCGGCCGACGGCATGGTCAACCATGAGAGGCTGGGATGGGTGCGTATTCCACCCTGACTCAAGTGTCCCCGCCAGGACTCGAACCTGGGGCCTACTGCTTAGGAGGCAGTCGCTCTATCCGCCTGAGCTACGGGGACGACGATCTATCCTGTAAATTCGCCAATCGCTTCCGTCATGACAAACGGTCAACCGAGCCAGAGTGCGCATTTGGCCCCGAACGAAGGTCCGCTGCTGCCAGCGCGGTTCGTCCGCATTGCTCACCGTCCCGGGCCCCCGAATCCCAGCGCCTCGAGATTCTCGGTGATCACGGTGTCGAACCGAGCTGTTTCGGCCTGCTGTTCCCGGAGCTCGGCAACCAGCCGTCGCATCTTCTCCCCGAACGGATCTCCGTCCTTCTCCCGGGGCTCCATGCCGACGTAGCGACCCGGCGTCAGCACATGGCCGTGCCTGCCCACCTCGTCCAGTGTGGCGCTCTTGCAGAAGCCCGCCACATTGGCGTAGCCATCGCCGCCCGCCCGCCAGACGCGGTACGTTTGGGAAATCCGGTCGATGTCCTTCTCGGTCAGCTCCCGGTGCCGGCGGTCCACCATCCGGCCGAGCCTGCGCGCATCCACGAACAGGTTCTCCCCGCGCTGCGCCCGGTGGCGCGCCAGTAACCAAAGGCAGGCCGGAATCTGGGTTGAGCAAAAGAGCTTGTCCGGCAACGCCACCAAGCAATCAACTAGGTCCGCATCTACCAGGTTCTTCCGAATCTCTCCTTCGCCCGACTGATCGGATGACCTTGAGCCGTTGGCCAACACGATCCCCGCCACACCCTGAGGTGCGAGATGGTGAATCATGTGCTGCACCCACGCAAAGTTCGCGTTGCCCTTCGGCGGAGTTCCATAGCTCCAGTGCTTGTCTTCAGCCAGCCGCTCGCCACCCCAGTCGGACACATTGAACGGGGGATTGGCGAGAATGAAATCAGCCTTCAGGCCTGGGTGGCGGTCGTTGTGGAGGCTGTCTCCGTGCTCAATCCTCGTCCAAGTGATGCCGCGGATCGCCAGGTTCATCTTGGCGAGTCGCCATGTTGTGTCGTTCGACTCCTGCCCGAAGATAGAGATGTGACCCGGGGCGTCCCCGATCCTGTCGTTGCCGGCGCCGTGCGCACGAATGAACTCATCGGCCTGGACGAGAACATGCCGGAGGATCCGCAGCAAGGATCGGAACGGGCCAACGCCCCTGAAGCAGTGACACACTTTTTTTAGTGGGGGCGGACAACCTCCACGCTACCTACATTATCGTCAATCGCCAGTGCCGGCAATACCCTGTTGATCTCAACCTTCGTCGGCAACGCTTTCGTCTGCGGCCGACCACCCACGAACCGCTCCGGGTGCTCCGCATACGCCGCATCCATCACCGCCTGTCGCCTCTCGATCATCTCAGGACCCTTGCCCGAGTGAACCATCTGTGGCGTCAGCATGCGGATCCCCTGATGACGATGCTCCTCGTTGTACCGCTGAAAGAACTTGCGGCAAAACATGATCGCATCATTGACATCACCAAACCGGCCCGGATAGTCCGGGCTGTACTTCAACGTCTTGAACAACGCCTCCGAATACGGGTTGTCGTTCGAGACCCGAGGCCTGCTGAACGAACGCGTCACCCCCAACTCTTCCAACAAATCCTTCGTGCAACCAGCCTTCATGGGCGCCCCTCGATCAGAGTGCAACGTGAGCTGACCGGCGGCCACCTTCTGCTTCTCGCAGGTCTCGCGGATCAGGTGCATCGCCGAAGCCGCATTCTCCGTCTCAGCCACCATCCATCCCACCACATAGCGGCTAAACAGGTCCATCATCACATACAGGTAGTACGTCGACTTGTTCTCCCCCCGCAGATGCGTGATGTCCCACGACCACGACTGATTGGGCCGGCTGGCCTCAATATGCGGCCTCTCCCGCTTCGGATGACTACGCTGCGCCCTGCGCTCCCGCACCGCCTTCCTCTCCCCAAGGATCCGATACATCGTCCGCGCGCTGCACAGGTACTTGCCCTCATCAAGCAGCGTAGCCACAACCTGCCTGGGCGACTTGTCAATGAACCGATCCGAACACAGGACATCGAACACCTCTTGGCGCTCTGCCTCCGACAGCGCCCGCTTCGGCGTTGGCCGCTTCTTCGGCTCGGGCTTCGGCTTGCCGCGACGGTACAGCGTAGAGCGCGACACCCCCATCTTGGCACACGCCTGCGTCACGCCAATCTTCTTCGCCAACCGCTCCGCCCCCTCAAGCAATATCTCGCGCGGCGGCTCAAGTCCGGCATCCTGACACGTCTTCCTCTGCACCTCGACGGTCGTCACAGCCGCATCGATTTCGCTCATCAGGTGAACCCTCTCACGCTCGAGCACCCGGACCCGCTTGACCGCCTCCGGTTCTGCTGACGGCTTGCGCCCGCGCTTGCGGCCCAACGCCGCCATCATCCCCTCGCGCGCCACCTTGCGCCATTCGGAGAGATGGGAGTAATGGAGACCCTCGCGCCTCAGCAGCCGACCGATATCGCCAGGCCGTCTGCACGCGTTCGCTTCCTCTATGATCCTTACCTTGTACTCGGCGGTAAACGTGCGTCTCGTCTGCTTACTCATCACAACCGCCTTGACCACCCACTCCGGAAAACGATCCGTTCATCTGCATCACTCCTTGATCACTCGGTTCGCTGACACCGCCCATCGCGGTCAGCTCAACACACATCATCCTCGGTCCACCCCCTCGTCGTCACCCTGGCAAACGTCCGTTTCCATCGGATCAGGACCATACCACTCGTCCATCAGACCCTCCGGCCACGACAGCTCATCAGGGTCTACAGCGCGATCTCCCAGTACTCTTCGGTGCTCCTCAAGGACCATCCTGCACTCCCACAGCTTCTTGCGCATACGCTTGCCGCTGCGCTCCAACTGCTCAATCCGCTTCGCCTCGGCCGACGTCATCAATGGCTTGCGCCCGCGCTTGCGGCCCAATGCGTCCACCATGCCCTGCCGCGCTGCCCGACGCCACGCAGAGAGTTGCGATGAATGGAGACCCTCGCGCTTCAGCAAACGACCGATATCACCAGGCCGTCTGCACGCGTTCGCCTCCTCGACCATCCGCAACTTGTACTCCGCCGTAAAGCGGCGCCTTGGCCTCTTGGCGCCATCAACCCGCGCTAAAGCCCGATCCCGCTTACCCATGCGCACCCGCTCCCCCTTGATGACGGTCGGCCTGTCGGACAACATCACCACGCTCATCACCCGACGTACCCGACGACGATCCCCAATGACAACATGGACCCCACAACATCTCGCATGCACGATCAACACCATGGGCCACCCCACCCACCAAGGGGGGCGGCATCGGACCCGATGGCCGATCCGGTCCCCGTTTCGGTCGCTCCGCTCCCTGCACGGGGACCGGATCCGCAGTGTGAAAGGCCCGGACTCGAAGTTTCAATATGGTCGCGGTGCCCCTGTAGCCGGCGTGCCATCTCAACCGTCGGCTGATCGTGCATGGAATGCTTGCCTCCGCCCGTGTCGGATTCGTCCGAGCACAACAACGCTGCGAACAGAGCCGCTTCGCCGCCTGCTGATATCGGATGTGGTGACGGTCCCATCATCCAACGACTGATCCTTACCGCCGGGCGGGTTCGCTGGATCAGCGACACAGAGGCCTGACACCACCGGCCTGTACGGAGCATCACGCAACCCTCGGTCCCCGAAGGCTCCCGCACACAAACGAACTGGCTGGCCAAGCGGGCTGGCGGGGAGCTGATCAGGGGGAGGGCATGAGGCACGACCTGATCGCGGATCCACACACGGGCATTGATGGGCCCCATGGATGTGACGGCTCGCGCGGGGTCATAATCGCCGGATCCGGGGTGGGGGAGGATGGCCGAGCAGTGGGTGGGCCCCCCGTTCTGGTCGCTCCGCTCCCGCCACGGGGGCCCCACCCACTGCGGATCCTCCAAATGGCCAAGAGTGTGCAATTTCAGATGGCCGAAAGTGTGCGATTCTTGATGGCCAGTGACACCCACACGGTGGACGGTGCCGGCTCCCCTTGCGCTCGCGTCACGAGAGCCTGCACCGTCCCATGCCCGGGTGCCCCAAGTCAGCAACACGGGGGCGTCGGTCACTCGCGTTCGCCGGAGGTGGCGCCCAATCCCGCCAACTCAGCAACCTTGGCTTGGATGTCCACCATCAACCGGAGCCCCTGAACCTCCTTGCGCAGGCGTTCGCACTCCTGTTCAAGCCGCCGTTGCCGATTGCGTCCGGCCGATGCTCTGGACCCACGCTTGGTGCCCTTGGTCAGAGATCCTTCGCGCATCGCCTTGCGCCATTGCGACAGTTGCGACGAATACAATCCCTCGCGCCGCAACAGCGCGCCCAACTCGCCTGGCTTCGTACAAGCATGGGCCTTCTCGACAATGCTACGCTTGTAGGCTGCCGAGAACCGGCGCTTTGTCGGCTTCGCCAAGACCTCTGGGTCCGGCATGGGCGTCGGACGCTGGTTGCCCCTTTCTTCGGCAAGGGGAGTGCCGTTTTTCTGCCCCTCTCGGTGCCTCTCCATACTGTGGAAACCTCGACATCGCCCTTCAGTGATAAAAACGCCTCAAGCAGCATCAAGGCCATTGGCCCGTAGGGGATCGTAGACGCGGCTCCTGTAGGGATCGATCATCCTGACCAGCAGCCTCACGATGCTGCGGGGCGTGTAAAACTCTCCGCCCCTCTTCCCCTCGGCGCTCGCAAACTGCGAGAGAAGGTACTCGTAGGTGCGACCCAGCACATCCCTGGACCTCGATTCGGCGTCCCCGACCTGGATGTTGCCAACCATGTCAATCAGTTGGCCAAGACGCTCCTTATCCAGTGCCGGGCGTGCGTAGTCCTTCGGCAGCACGTCTTTGAGTTTGGGGTTGTCCCGTTCAATGGCGGCCATCGCTTCATCCACGGCCTGCCCCACAGTTGGCTGGCGCGCTTGGGCATGCAGGTGACTCCAGCGCGCCTCCCGCGACACCCAACAAACGCTCTTTGCCGTGTAGGCGTCCCGGTCCTCAGCGAAGTGCTCGCCAAATTCGATCACCACCTGGGCACGACGCTCCTCAAATGCATCCGAAATGTACTTCAGGAAAATGAGGCCGAGCACAACATGCTTGCATTCGGAAGCGTCCATGGATCCCCGAAGTGCATCGGCCATCGCCCTCACCTCCCATGACTATGGCGCTGGGCGTGCCGCACGCGAAGTCGCTGCCGGAGTCTGTACGGACACTCCATGTCGCTGGATGATCTCACGAAAGAGATCGTCGACCCTTGAACAGTCCACGATATCGACCTTGAACGGCAGATCGGACTCCCCGAGGGTATCGTCCAAGGCTGCCGCTGTGTGAAGCGACAGCGCCTCGTCGCCCAAAATGGCCAAATCCAAATCCGAATATTCCTTGGCCGTCCATGTTGCGCGCGAACCAAAGGCAAGCACTTCACGATTTGGAACATGTCGCCTAAGGGCACCACGAACGATATTCCAATGATCGGGTCGAAGATCGATGGTGGGGTAGGAAGAACTCATGACAAGCGGTGCAGCAACTGTTTCCAGAGATAGACCACCTCTTCCAGAAATTCTGGAATGTGATCGACCACAGCTTCCGCTATGGGCTCGGAATATGTGTGGCTCGTCATGCTACGCATTTTCCTGTAGGTGCGCCATTCGGACCATGCGCCGAGCAGCAGTCCTTGCTCGTTGGCTGATCGGATATTGTCTTGGAACGTCATTTGGTCGAACACGGCCGGGTTGGGCGCCGTGTACTCCAGGTAGCGCCTGAGCGTCTTGTATCCAAGCTCGTATGTGAACTCGAAACGATGAACCAAGCCGTCACGCAGCTGGAGGTCGTCGGGCTCTATTCGATGCCTCCTAAGTCCTTCCTCTAGGCGCTGAATGGCCCGTTCGAGAGGCCTGATGTCGGGCGTGTCGTACATTGACATGCGGGCCCTCAGAACCCCAATGCCGTCAGGGTTTCGGTGATCACACTGTCGAGCCAGGCAGCTTGGGCTTGCTGTTCCCGAAGCTCGGCAACCAGGTCCGCATCTACCAGGTTCTTCCGAATCTCTCCTTCGCCCGACTGATCGGATGACATTGAGCCGTTGGCCAACACGATCCCCGCCACACCCTGAGGTGCGAGATGGTGAATCATGTGCTGCACCCACGCAAAGTTCGCGTTGCCTTTCGGCGGAGTTCCATAGCTCCAGTGCTTGTCTTCAGCCAGCCGCTCGCCACCCCAGTCGGACACATTGAACGGGGGATTGGCGAGAATGAAATCAGCCTTCAGACCTGGGTGGCGGTCGTTGTGGAGGCTGTCTCCGTGCTCAATCCTCGTCCAAGTGATGCCGCGGATCGCCAGGTTCATCTTGGCGAGTCGCCATGTTGTGTCATTCGACTCCTGCCCGAAGATAGAGATGTGACCCGGGGCGTCCCCGATCCTGTCGTTGCCGGCGCCGTGCGCACGAATGAACTCATCGGCCTGGACGAGAACATGCCGGAGGATCCGCAGCAAGGATCGTAGACGCGGCCCCTGTAGGGATCGATCATCCTGACCAGCAGCCTCACGATGCTGCGGGGCGTGTAAAACTCTCCGCCCCTCTTCCCCTCGGCGCTCGCAAACTGCGAGAGAAGGTACTCGTAGGTGCGACCCAGCACATCCCTGGACCTCGATTCGGCGTCCCCGACCTGGATGTTGCCAACCATGTCAATCAGTTGGCCAAGACGCTCCTTATCCAGTGCCGGGCGTGCGTAGTCCTTCGGCAGCACGTCTTTGAGTTTGGGGTTGTCCCGTTCAATGGCGGCCATCGCTTCATCCACGGCCTGCCCCACAGTTGGCTGGCGCGCTTGGGCATGCAGGTGACTCCAGCGCGCCTCCCGCGACACCCAACAAACGCTCTTTGCCGTGTAGGCGTCCCGGTCCTCAGCGAAGTGCTCGCCAAATTCGATCACCACCTGGGCACGACGCTCCTCAAATGCATCCGAAATGTACTTCAGGAAAATGAGGCCGAGCACAACATGCTTGCATTCGGAAGCGTCCATGGATCCCCGAAGTGCATCGGCCATCGCCCTCACCTCGGTCTCGTAGCCTGTTGTCGCCCCCTTATCGCCACGCTTTCTCGCCATCGCCCTCATCTCGGTTGTCGCGTTCGTGTTCTAATCTACTTGAACCGCCGCGCTGACCTCGAACAATATTGCATGGGGCAGGCTGCCGTCACCTGCCGTAACCATCCCAAGATGTCATCTCACGCCAGCCACGAGGGTGTGGAGCGATGAAGTTCCCGGCCGCTTGGGGTCATCAATCCCTTCGGGAGGGGGAAGCCGATGATATCGAACACGCCTGCCATCTTCGGAGCCGCAGTAGCCGGGGCTACGGGTCCGCATCCTTGTCCTCGCCATTCCCCGATGCCGGCGCGAATCCGTACTTCAAACTGACCGCCCACCGTAATCCCAGACCCCACAGCGCGCTTCGACTGTGACATGCCTGACCCGCCATTGCGTTTGTCGGATCCTTCGCCCACTTGCTCCAGCCGCTTGAGGACAAGCGCCGCCGCCGTTTGTCCAGATGTCCCGTCTCTCCCGCTAACGACGCGCACTCGCTCGGGGTGTCGCGGCGGGTCCCGGCCAAGGTTTATGGGCCAGCCGGCGAGCTTGACCACCTTAATCGTGCCCATCGTGAGCAAGCGGCCTTCGTGGCTCGTCGTCTTCCGCGTTCACCATCGTTCTGCTTGAATGGGTTGTTGGTGGCAGCTCGGAGAGCAGCTACACCTGACCACACCGTGGGCGGCTGGAGGTCGACGGCGAATTCACGGAAATCCGACGGCCCGGCGTACCCAGAATAGACGCCTATCATGCGGTGTGCCGTGGAAAGGCACCGTTTCACAGCGGGTGCGAATCCCGCCCGGCAACTGTCGTTCCGGCCGGTAGCAATCGGAGCGGGTCATGGAGGTAACGACATGGTCTGAAGCACTTCGAGCAGACGGGCCGCCTTGGGCGGCTCAGCGAACATGTGGGCCGTAACGCGAGTGAACGTTGAGCAGGCCTCGAAAACGTTGTCGCGGAGGCCGACCCGCCCGCATTTCGCGGAAGGCTGTCAGCGTCCGGGAAGCGAACGACGAGAGCACCGGGCGTCTCCGCCGGGGTAGTGACGACGGCACGCATGGAAGAGGGAAGCGGGAGCAACACGGGAAGCCCTGCTGTGTGGTGTGGCACGCACCAACCGGAACCCCGTGAGGGGCAGGCTGGGCCGGCAGGGTGGCGGATGGGCCCGTAGTACTGGGGACGCCGGGTAATGCCGGTCGAGGGAAGGGGCCCTGATTCGAGAGGGGCACAGGAAGGGGGAAAGGACCCGACCAATGGTGAGAGCCTATGAGAGTCGAGAAGAGGTTCGGAGACTCCGGATCGTGCCACACGCGAAAGCTAAGGGAGGACTTGGGCGGCGCACTGCAAATGCGGGTGCTGACCCTGGGAACGGGCGCGAGCCTTGGGGCTGGTGCTGGTAGCTTGCGATGGAACGGAAGATGCGTACCGGGGCTTGTGCAGGTTCCGGGAGATCAAGGGCCGGAGGGAATCGCTGCTTCCATCTGACAGGACGGTTGCGAGAAAACCGCACGTCCGATTCGATGGGCGGGGACTGGAAACGTGGCATGGGAGCCGGACTGAGGACCCATGCGAAAGCGAGGGATGAACCACCGGACCCTAAAACTGGCGCGCCAGTCCCCGACGCTACCTGACCACTATTGGAGTTTCAGGGACAATGCTCTCCGTGCTACATTTTTGCGATCAACCGAATCCGCCCGGCAGCCGCGCGATCGGACCGCCGACAGAGACCTGCCGGGGGATCCATACTGACCGCCGGGGAGTCGTGTCGAATGTCGATGAACGCGTTGTTGCTCGTGATGGCTGGGGTCCAGGCGGAACCGCAACGGGTCGATGTCGACCCATCAAGTCTGGTACTCGCGGTCGGGGAATCCGTGACTGTCGAGGCAACTGTTCGGGGTGACGACGGGTCTGTGCTGAACGATGTCCCGGTTCGGTGGATGTCGGTCGTTCCAGAAGTGGCTCGCGTGGATCAGGCGGGCCTGGTCACGGCCATTTCGGCGGGCGAGGCCCGAGTTGGAGCACGAGCGGGTAACCTGATGGGATTCGCCACCATTGTCGTGCGCGCACAGGTCGTGGATCGATTGGAAGCGGAGCTGCCGCAGCCGACGATCTTGGCGGGGACCAGCATGCCACTTGCGGTGCGGGCGTGGGGCTCGGACGGGGAAGATGTATCGGCGCCACCGCTTCGATTCTCAACGAGCGACGAGGATGTGGTCGCGGTGGATGGTACCGGGCGCCTGTATGCCCGGGAACCGGGGCAGGCCACGGTCACCGTGGTCTCTGGTGACGCGGCCACCACGGTACGCTTGGCTGTGTTCTCGGGCGTGGTCGGCAACGTTGCCGTGGTGCCGAGCGCAGTCGAGGCCCGAACGGGCGATGTGATTCGATTCACGGCCGAGGCATCGGCCGATCTTTACCCAGAGTGGAGCGTAAGCGGGAGCGGGGCCCAGATTGAGTCAGACGGACCCGAAGGGGTGTTCGTGGCAGAGAGTCCTGGAACCTACCGGATTACCGCACGATACGGCGAGGGACTCGTTGCGGTGGCGCTTGCTGAGGTATCGGCCCGGATCGAAGAGGCGCAACTCGTAAAGATCGGACGCGGCGTGGCCGCCGACCACCACTCCGGTGATACGTGGGTTTTCGAGGGTGCAGACGGTCGAGACTATGCCTATGTCGGTACGTTCATGTATGACTGGATGAAGGCGTGGGACGTGACGGATCCTTCCAATCCGGTGCTTACCGACTCGGTGCAGCTTGACGCCCGTCGCATCAACGACGTGAAGATCCACGAGAGCAATCGCATTGGCATCGTCACTCGGGAGGGCGCGTCCGATCGCCAAAACGGCATCGTGTTTCTGGACTTGGCTTCTCCCGCGCACCCGGTTGTCCTGTCCGAGTACAAGCGCACCGTCCCGGGCGGTGTACATAACGTTTGGGTGGAGGGCGACCTCGTGTACGCTGTCCATAACGGCACCCGCGACATTCATATCGTCGACATCTCAGATCCTGCCGAGCCGACTGAGGTTGGGCGGTGGGGATTGCCTTCGTCGCCCACGAAGTCGCTGCACGACGTGATCATACAGGAGGGCTACGCGTACCTGTCGTACTGGGATGACGGTGTGGTCATGCTTGACGTGGGTGCTGGAACCCATGGCGGCACCCCCACGGAACCGGCGTTTGTATCACGCTACAAGTACCCGGAGGGCAACACGCACACGGCATGGAGGTCAGGACGCTACCTCTTTGTGGGTGACGAGATCTTCCCGGACGAATGGGACCCCGAGGCTCCCATTGAGGCCCGGGGATACATCCACGTTCTCGATATGGAGAATCCCGAGAATCCAATCGAAGTCGCACGATACGAGGTGCCGGAAGCCGGTGCCCACAACATCTGGGTCCAGGGGGATCGACTTTATGTGGGTTACTATCAGGCCGGACTTCGGGTTGTGGACATTTCCGGCGAACTCCGGGGCGACCTATACCGCCAAGGACGGGAGATCGCGGTGCTCAAGACCACGGATTCGCAGTCCACTGTGCCCAACTGGGGAATGACTTGGGGTGCACAAATTCATAAAGGGCATATTTTTACGTCAGACCTGAATTCCGGTCTTTGGGTTGCTAAGTTAATCGAGTCTGTCCGCACCATTTCCTGATTCCCCGCGCTGCCGTCGGCTCGCTTGTAGCATCTGCGCGCATGTCCAGCGGCAAGGTGGCGGATTGCGTGGAGCGGACCGCCGCGCTGAACCACTCCAAGCCGGAGCTGGTAGATCGGGCGGGCACAACCGCGAAGCAGTGCGCCGAGAACGTGCTGAAACTGTTGTGGGATTGTTCAAAGCGAGCGACCTGGTGGTGATTGCGTGCGGCGAAGGCGCTCCGGCCCGATCCCGCCCTGGATGAATCGCGGCCTTGACCAGAGATGTTGTCCGGGCAAGCTAAGTTTCTGATGCTTGACTTCCTTGCCACTTATTCCGACCTGAGTCCCCCCGCGCGCCTGGTCGCGCTCGCCGCCGGCGTGATCCACCCGGCCCGAATTACGCCCAATGCGTTTGCGGGGCTACTTGTGCGGTGTCGCTTCGAGGACGACGGTCGTCGAATTCGCCACAACGTATACCGGGTATCCGCCAAGGAGGTCATGGCCGCGCGCATACTTGATCCAGGGCACCAGGGCAAGTACGCCGCGGTCGATCTGTGGGCACCTTCCGTGTGCTTCTGGCCACGCTGCGGGGCGATGACGCCGAGGCGGTTCGATTCATCGACGCTGCGCTGGCCTCCGAGCGTGCCGGTACGCGCAAGCGCAACGTGTTTCCCGATGACCCCGTCTTCACGCTGTCCCTGTTTTCGCTGGTTCGGGACCACACGCCGGCCAACGCCGAGAAGCTGGAGCGGCTGCTGGAGGTGGCTGAGAAGCTCAACCGAAATGCGATCTATCTCCGCCCGGTTGTCTCGGCGGCGCGCATCGCGAGGGGACATGGTCCCCTCTTCGGTTACAACCCTGAGAATGCGACGGTCATCGGGACCCTCTTCGATGGGATGAGTATCTGCTGGGCGGATGCGTTCGGGAAAGACGACGCTACGGAAGTGTTTCTGGGGCACCTGCGTGTTTTCGGTGCGGTCGCGAACTCGTTGGGGTTGCGGTGGGTGGCCATTGAATGCATGGAGATCTGCAGGCGGTGGTACCAGGCAACGGGGCGTGACGAGGACCAGCCGGTCGACTGTTCGAGCCCGGCAGTGATGCCGGTTCGCTGTCTGACATCGTCGCCGCGTTTCACGCCAAGACGGGCACGGTCACGCTCGCGTCTGTCGTGACGCCGGTCCCCAACTGGGTGCACATGCTGCGGGGGATAGAGCAAATCGCGCACGAGGAGAGCAAGAGCCGGTCCCGACGCAAGAAATCGGAAGACGGTCGCGAGCGGCGCCTTTCCTGGGTGATCGAGGAGGACAAGTACGGCAACACCGCGCTCATGCCTAGGGAGCAGCCAAGGTTGAAAAACGGCAACTGGAGCAATGGACGCCGGGTGGCGCTCAGCCGGCTTAAAGAGAAGGCGGCCACGATGGAGTTCCTTATCGAACAGGATCGCGCGGCCGCCCGAAGCATCGTTCGCAACTTGTCGCGTTGGAACTACCGTCCGTCCCACTACCTGCCGATAACAGGGCTGTGTAATCTGGCAGGCCACCCCGCCGTCTACAACCTTTCAGGCGATCGGGTCGAGGTCGTGCGGCGCGATCCCGAGCTACTTCTGGATGAAGAAAACGGGGTCTTGCGCGCGACGGTCGAGCCCCACACGTACGAGGCGACCACCGAGGCAGCCAATATCCTGTGGACGAGCGAAGCGCGCCGTGAGGTCACGCGTTTCACGCGCAGGCACAGGCAGCTACGCGTAGCGATCCCGCCGGACGGATTCGAGCTGCCCCTTGATGCCCGGGATCGCTTGGTGGGCGCGGCTTCGGCGGTGTCCACGGAGATCCGGGTCCAGGGCGTCATCAAGAGCGATGCGCAAATTGCGCGACGAGTCTAGTGCGATTCGCACCCGTGGGTGCGGCTGGAACCTCTCGGCGCGGGACTGACGGTGGCGGTGCTGGTCGAGCCCGTGGCGAGCTCGGGCGCCTTGTTTCAGCCCGGCGTTGGCGGCACAACGGCTTTTTGCGACGGTCGACGGTCAAGCCGTGCAGGCGAGGCGCGACCTGCCTGCAGAAACGCGGGCTGTGCAAGAGCTGGTCCGAGCCTGTCCCACGCTCCTTCCGTCCGTCACGACCCGCCGCTCATCGAAGTGCTGTCCCGATACCAGGGCATCCTCGGCAAATGTCTCACTTGATTATGGCTGCGAGGGTCTGGATTCGTGACATCCCACACCAGGGCGAACGAGCCGCGAAGGGGCGACAGAGGGATCGCGGAAGGAGTTTCGGCGCCATCCGCGAAGCGCCATCTTGGTCGCCGGCCAAGACCGGCTGGACACATCTTCCAAGGGCATCGCCTGAGATTCCACCCAGCAGCGTGCGCGGCAGAAAGGCCGATAACGGATGGTGAGCCTGTAGAATGGGGGTGACCGCCTGGCAAATGTGGCCGTGCAACGGAATTTGGCGTACCAAATGGTCAAGACACGGCGATTGAATGACGTGTTGGTGGCGGGAGGGGCCCATTTCCAGGGCCCCGGGGCTTGTGGGCCCCGAATACCGGTGGTCCGACTGGAGTTGCTACGGGATTACGGACACCTTGATCATTGTTGGTTCAATGGCAGGTTGGGGCAACCACAACGAGGAGGTGAGCCGTGGCAGGGAACAGCAGGGGGCGGTATCCGCCCGAGTACAGGGAGCAGATCATTGAGTTGGTGCGCAGTGGGCGCAGCCCGGGTTCGCTGGCCCGCGAGTTCGAGCCGACGGAGCAGACCATCCGAAACTGGGTTAGGCAGGCGGACCTGGACGAGGGACGCCGCAAGGACGGGCTGACGACGCAGATGCGGCTCGACATGCTGCGCAAAGATCGAGAGATCAAGCGGCTGCGCATGGAGCGCGACATCCTAAAAAAAGCCGCGGCCTGGTTCGCCATGGAGAGCGGATCAATCCCCAGAAGGGATACGCGTTCATGAAGGCGCACCGGGCCGATTTTCCGATCAGAGCCATGTGCCGGGTGCTGGAACTCTCCTCCAGCGGGTACTACGACTGGCTGAAGCGTCGTCCTTCGGCGCGGGCGATCGAGGACGAGCGGCTTGGGGCCAAGATCCGTGAGATCTGGGTGGACAGCCGCAAGACGTATGGGCGCCCGAGGGTTCACAAGGCGTTGCGGGCAGCAGGCGAGCAGGTGGGTACACGGCGGGTTGCGCGGTTGATGCGCAAGGAAGGCATCGCGGGTGTGACGCGCAGGCGTGGGAAGTCGGCTGCTCCTGGTCGGGAGGACAAGGGGCGGCCGGCGCCGGATCTGGTGGATCGGGACTTCTCGGTTGACGGTCCTGACCGATTGTGGGTGGCCGACATCACGCATGTGCGAACCGGTGTTGGCTGGCTGTACCTCGCGGTGGTGGTGGATGCTTGGAGCCGCCGGGTGGTGGGCTGGGCGATGAAGACGCACTTGCGGGCGGGGCTGGTGACGGACGCGCTGGCGATGGCGATTGCGCGTCGTCAACCGACGGGCGAGGTGATTCATCATTCCGACCAGGGTTCGCAGTACACATCGCTGGGTTTTGGGCAGCGGTGTCGTGAAGCGGGGGTTGTGCAGTCGATGGGGTCGGTGGGGGATGCGTACGACAACGCGATGTGCGAGAGCTTTTTTGCGACGTTGGAGTGCGAGCTGTTGGACCGGAAGCGATTCGAGAAGGCGTCTGACGCCCGGCGCGAGATCTTCAGGTTCATTGAGGGGTTCTACAACACGCGACGCCTCCATTCTGCCTTGGATTATCAGACGCCTGCGCAGTACGAGGCGCGCCACATATCGGCTGTACCGTCTAAACGGGTAGCAGGGGGAGAAGAACAAGGCGGGTCGGAGGACGCCGCGTTGGCGGGATGCGGGAGGTCGGGGGAGACGGCTGTGCGATCTGCGGCCGTGCGTGGTAGCGCAGGTTGAGGAGACTGGGAAGCGTGGAAGCGATGGGGTGGGTGAGCGCTTATGTGACCTCGCGAGAAGGCAACACGGCCACGATGTGGTGCTTGACCGAGTCACAGGGCGTTATTTCTGGGGAGGGCCCGACTCGCTGGACGTACTTTGGGACAGGTGTGGTGGGGCCTTTCGGAGTGTCTGGATGCGCCGGGACTTGGTGTGATGCAGGGAAGCGTCATTCGAGTCTCGGCCGGGAGCTACGGGTTGGTCACGGGGGCCGGGTGAGGGTGAGATGGGTGGCTGCCCGCCTGGTGGGACTTGGAACGACGGCAGGCCCTGAGACGGCGGGGCTGTCTGGTGGGGTCCATTTGGGTGAGTGTCGGCTTCCCCAATCGCCCATTGTCGGTTTGTTTGTGACCGCCAACCTTAGGGATGGGGTGTTTTGTGGCGAGGGCTACCGGCTGGAGGACATGGGAAGGGGTTGGTGGCGATGGCTGGAACGATGTGTGCGGGATGGATTCCCCTCTGGGCCAACCCGCGAGGTGCTTCGATGCGCTGAATCGGGCGGGTTGACAGCACTGGACGGGGGAATGGGAGGGGTTAGAGTAGGGATAGACCGGGATGGGACGGGGGTCAGGGATACGGGGACAGGACGGCGAAAGGGATGGAGGGGCGCGCTAGCGCGCCCCTCCATCCCTCGGTCAACCACATAAACGCACTGTCCGTGAAACCGTAGCAATCCCAGACAGCCAAGGAATCGTGGTTGTGGGCAATGTCGTTTTCTTCCACGCAAGCTCCTGGTACCCGCCGTTCCCGGCGGAGCCCCGCCGGTACATGGCAATTCACTGCTGCCCAATTCTCGGCGGTCCCCGCACAAACGCGAACGCCGCGACGGACACAACGCCGTGAGCTGGCGGGGCGGGGGAGGAGCTTGCCTCTCCAGATGATCCAAGCCGGTGTTGTGAGCCAGTGGATCGACGGATCGGAGCACAAGAAGGTCGCCCCGAAAACTGCCCGGCGTGCCAACCGTCTGTGCCCGCTGGCCGACAGCGACGCTGGCACCCAGTTCATCGCGCTTATGTACTCGGTGCTCGGGGCGGAGTCGGCGCGGGGTCGCTTGGCGGCGCAGCACGCGACTGACGAGGGTCGTGCGGTGTAGCGCGCAGCGCAAATGGATGGTGGAGCCTTTGGTCGGCTGGACCACGGAGGCGGTGGGATTCAGGAGGTGTAGCCTTCGGGGCCTGAAGCAACCGTCAGACACAAACGCCTCTCGATAGAAGCATTTGCGCCTTGTCGTGGGCGAGTGGAAGGGGGCAACGCGCGGGTCGCATCCTCCAGTCGGTTGCCCGATACAGACCGAATTCTGCTATTTTAGCCAATGAAGCCGTCGAAAGACTCGACGATGACTTTTCCCGATCAGAGGGTCGGTACCGGGAATGACCAAGTACAGAAAGCCCCAATCCACACCGCCGAAAAAGTCGGACGCCGTAGACCAAGACGATCTCTTTGTAGCGAAGACGCTGGAGTTCAGCCATTGGGCCCAGCGCAACCGACCCTTAGTCACCTTGGCTGTAGTCATCGTTGGGGTTGGCGTCGCATCTCTCCTTTACTATGGGCGCTACCGGGCCCAGATGGCCGGAACAGCCGCGACAACGCTGGAGGAGCTTCATCAGCGGGTCAGCTTGGGCGATGAACCCGAGGCCACGCGTGCCGATCTGGCGCTGTTTCTGGAGCGCTACGGAGGCACTCCCTCAGCCCGGGAAGCGAGGATCTTGTTGGGCCAGTTGGTTGCCGACCTAGGGGAGCTTGAAGAAGCGATGTCCGTCCTGGAACCGATCGCCGGCGATGTGCGCGACCCACTGGGAGCGCAGGCCGCGGCACTATTGGCTGCGATTGCAGAAGATCAGGGCAACCTGCAGACCGCCGAGAGCCTCTACAACCGCCTTGCCGACCAAGCGGATTTGGGGTTCCAGGTACGTGACGCACTCGCCGATGCGGCTCGATTGCGACGCCTGCAGGGTGATGACGAAGCCGCCCTCACCTTGTACGACCGATTGTTGTCGGAAATGGACGAGTCTGATTTTACGCGCGGCGTCGTTGAAATGCGACGGGCAGAAGTCATTGCGGCGAGTCGCTGATCCCGCGCAGATGTGCTGCGGGCACCCCAAAACGGCCTGACGGGCCTCCCAGGCTCGCCGAAACGAATTGCGCATAATGTATATTATGTAAAGTAAAGGGACCCGGTTCGGCTACATGTCGGGTGTGCCGACCGGCCACCCGTTCCCCCGTCTGAGTTGTCTACCGAAACAGCTCCTCGACGCGCGTCGCGAGCGCTGCGTCAATCGGAGCCTGCGACAGGTTCGCCACCAGCGCGACCATCCACTGAGCATCTCGGTTGAGCGTCAACATTGTGCGTCCTCCGACCGACCCCCCGGAGTGCGACACCACGCGCTCGCCACGTTGGTTCGTCGTGATCCTCCATCCGATGCCATACCCCGTGACGCTCCCATTCCTTAGCTCTTGCGAGGTAAACAGTTTTTCCAGGGTCGCCTCCTCAAGGAACCCATCCGACAAATGCGCTCGGGCGAACAGCAACAGATCCTCGGGCGTCGACAAAAATCCGCCGCCCGCCCATTTGTAGCTGTTGTCGACAAAGGGCGCGTTGACCACCCTACCGTCCGGGCTCACGCTGTAGAACCGCGTTCGGTGCGGAATCACTTGGTCGGTGTGTCCGGCAGTGGTGTGCCGCATCCCCAAAGGCCCAAACACGGACGCGTCCATGAAGTCCAGGAATGGCACACCGCTCACACCCTCGATGACAGCGCTAATCAAATTCCAACCGTAGGATGAGTACGAATAGGATGTTCCCGGCTCATGAATCAACGAGTCTTCCCTGAAGATCTCAAGTCCAGACAAAACAGTAGGATAGCGTCGAGCGGACAGGTTTTCCATGCCCCGATAGTGACGAACACCACCAATGTGCCCCGCCAGTTGCCTAGTGGTGACCGGCCAGCGCTTTACTGGGAACGAGGGGACGTACCGCTGCACCGGCGCGTCAAGGTCAATCCTGCCCGATTCCACCAACAGGGCTAGGAGCGTGCGCGGCAGAAAAACCGGCGGTCTGATTTGATCTCATTGTGCGGGTTGCTGTAATGGGTTAGAATTATGTGATTCATAGAGTTATCCGTGTAGCCTCTCACATGGAAGACACCATGGGCACTCGGTTCCGGCCATACGATCCAGATCAGTTGATGTTGTTGCCGCCCGACCTTAAGGACTGGCTCCCAGAGGATCACCTGGCCCACCAGGTGAGTGAACTCGTAGACGCCTTGGATTTGAGCAAGTTCTACCAACCCTACGAAGGCGATGGACGGCGCAACAGTCCCTTCGACCCCCGCATGATGATCAAGGTCATCCTCTACGGGTACACCACCGGCGTGTTCTCCTCCCGGAAGCTGGCGCGCAAGATCATTGACGATGTGGCGTTTCGCATGCTGGCGGCGGGCAACACCCCGAAGCACCGGACGATTTGTGACTTCCGCAAGGTGCATCTCAAAGCGTTCACGACGTTGCTGTTGCAGGTTGTGTTGGTGGCGCGGGAGATGGGGTTTGTCCAACTCGGCCAGGTGGCCGTGGACGGCACCAAGGTCCGGGCCAACGCCAGCAAGCGCAAAGCGATGAGCTATGGGCGGATGGGGCCGGCGGAGCAGAAGCTCAAGGCTGAGATTGACGAGCTGATGGCGAAAGCGGAGGCGGTGAATGCACAAGAGGATGCGAAGCAGGAAGCGGAACCAGAGGGCGATGGCATTCCCGAGGCGTTGAAGCGGCGCCAAGATCGATTGGCAGCGATTCAGGCAGCCAAGGAGCGTCTTGAGGCTCAGGCGCGGGAGTTTGATGATGCGCGGGGTCGCAAGCCGGACGAGGTGCGTAACCCGAAGGGGGGCGTGCCGTACAAGCGGGCATATGGGGAGCCGGAAGAGAAGGCGCAGTCGAATTTTACGGATCCAGAGAGTCGGATCATGAAGACGAGCACGGAGGGGTTTCAGCAGTGTTACAACGCGCAGGTGGCGGTGGATGGGGAGAGTCAGTTGGTGGTAGGCACGGTGGTGACGAACAATGCGAGTGATCAGGGTCAGTTGTTTGAGGTGGTGGATTCGGTGAGGGACCTGGTGGGGGAAGATCCGCGGGAAGTGTTGGCGGATGCGGGATATAACAACGAAGCCGATTTGGCGTTGCTCGAGGAGAGAGGGATTGAGGGTTACGTCGCACATGGTCGCGAAAGTGGGGGAAAGGCGAAGCCAAAGCCGGTGGAATCGGAGGATTCAGAGCCGGAGTCGGCGAGGGATCGCATGGCGGAAAAGTTGGCGACTGACGAGGGTCTTGCGGTGTATGCGCGGCGCAAATGGATGGTGGAGGCTCCGATCGGCTGGATCAAGGAAGCGATGGGGTTCAGGCGGTTTAGCCTTCGGGGCTTGGAGGGTGTGCGTGGAGAGTGGGACTTGGTGTGTTTGGCGCTCAATGTGCGCAGATTGCATGTCTTGAAGGCGGCATGATGAGGGAGCTCGCGGAGTTCGAGGCACTTCAGGGTGCCGTCACCGGCAGAGCGCGGTGCGACCACCCACAGATATTCGGATACCCTTCGGTGTGTTGGCCCTGCAGTGACGAGCGGTGGGGTTCGGGATGTTTTTCGAGGCTACGCGGAGCAACCGGACAGCGGTCATGGGGTTGTTCGATTGGGAACCGACGTTCTTTGCCATGAATCAGGCCATGCGGTGCTCGATTTGGCCCCAATCCGGGCCGGGTCGCCAATTTTCTACCGCGCACGCTCCTAGCGCCGCCGCGGTGAAGGGCTTCGATACGCTACCGACGCGAAACTTGGTCAACGGTGTAACGAGCACACCGTGGGCGAGGTCGGCAAAACCGAACCCCTGGGACCACACGACCCGGGCGCCCTTCCCCACCGCGACCGACAGCCCCGGAATTCGGTTGGCCTCCATGACTGAGTCGAGGAGCGTGTGGGCTTGCCGAATCGCAACCTCGGTATCGTTGCGAAAAACTGATTCCTGGAGGCCATGAGCTGCCCCTGGCGCGACGGACATCCACAGAAATGCGCCAGAGAGCCACCCGGCTACGCAAGGCGATTGATATGCGATTGATCTCTTCATCAGCGGCCCTAAGCAAAGTGTCTTCGATTGCGGATCCGGATACCAGTCGTTGCCGATCCGGTTCGGAGAGCTTGCGTTTCTGCATGATTCTTGGGCGTTTTCCTGAAGCCCGCCGTGACACTCGACTTCCTGGATGGGATCTCGATGGTCGCACCGGACCATGCCACCGCCCAAGGCCGTTCAGAATCCACACGCAGCCCTTTACTCTATCAACTGTCATGTCAAAGGGTTACGTCGGTCCAGTCCAAGAAGCCCGGGAGTTTCTGGAGGGTGCGAATTCGGGTGGTGCTGAATGTCACAATCATGCTCCTAAAATCGCGCCGTTCTGGATCAAGCTCAATTCCCGTCGGAACCCGGACCCTCGTCCGGGCTCATCTCCCAATGGACAACCCGTCGGTTTTTTTTGCCACCTTCCGTAGGTTACCTTTTTCGCCATTATGATGGCGGGGCGTGGAGTGGGCAAGAGGAGAGGTCACCCGCCCCGGCGGAAGAACTCCGGGATGGAGAAATGATGAGCAGGGTCGTCCGATACTTGGCCTCGTTGCTTCCCGTTCCGCTGGAGCTCCGCGCGGCCCTGTACCGGCTCTCAGGGATGCGAATCGGACCGCAGACCATCATTGATCGCAATCTCCAGGTCACCCGGTCCGACCTGGTCCAGATCGGCGCCAGGGTGACCATCGGCAACGGCGTCTCCATCTTGGGCGAAATCACGGCCGTTCATTCCGGGCTGGAGAAAGCGTACAACTTGCAGAAAGCTGCGGCCGTAGTGGTCGAGGACGATGTCTATATAGGGGTTAAGGCGACGATACTGCCGGGCGTGCGTATCGGTCGAATGGCCACGGTGGGCGCCAATACCTTGGTGATGGCCGATGTACCGGCTTTTGGGGTCGTGCTCGGCGTTCCGGGCCGGGTCATGATGATCCGGCCCCATGGCGACGGGGCATCACCGGGGAGCGACCGAACCAACGAATAGGCCACGTCAAATCCATGGCGAGAGCGCAAGGACGGGGCCAAAGGGGCTGACCCGGTAATGCGGACCCTGTTCGATTTGGCCAAGCTCCGTTCGCTGGAACCGTGCGTTACGCGGCGCCGCCGGCGATCTTTTTTGCAGGTTTCCCGCCCCCACTTCCAGAGTAACGGGGTCTCCGACCCGCACGCTGGGCACGGGAGTCGGCCGGGACGACCTGGCCGCGGCCGAGGTCGCTCAAGCGTCGGGACACGTGCGAACTACGGAAACGCAACTGCGATGCGCGTACCTCGGATGGCTCGCACGGGAATCCGCCGCGACACTTCGTCCACCACCCGGCTCACGTCCTCCAGCACTCCGTAGTCGTGCCACACGACGACTCCCCCGGACCGGATGACCTCGAGAGCGTTCCGCGTGTCCGACAACACATACTCGTAGGTGTGGCAACCGTCGATCAAGATGAAGTCGTAGGGTGCGCGCAGCGTCCAATCAAAGGTTTGGGAGTCCTCGAACACTTGTGTGATGCGGTCTCTGTATTGCGACGAGTCTGCGAAGTGCTTCCCGATGTGCGCCCCGGCCACCGTATTGACCTGGATGCTAGGGACTGCGATGGCACTCTCGCCGTCCCAGCCCGGAGGAAGATCGACCGTGACGATGCGCGCATCCGGCGGCGCATTCGCGATCAGATTGACGGTGGTGTTTCCCTCGAACGTGCCGATCTCCAAACGTCGCAGCGGCTTCAGCATCCGAACCATGGCGGCCATCACGACAACTTCCGTCGGGAATAGCGACAGGTTGGGGTCGCCGCCGAACGGACGGATGATTGACACGGTGTCCACCTGCACGTCAATTCCCGGGAACACCGTGGTCATGGGTTCCCTTTCGAGTCCGCCGAACGACCACCGGACCGCACGCCGGAACCAAGGATCGGGAGACTTGGCGGCGAACGGGGAAAACCGGGGCCAAAGCAACCGCACGGCCAGAGCGGGATTCCGGGCGCTCTTGCCCAAACCTCGCAGTATGCGTCGCACCATTGAGCGGCTGTGTCGCTCCAACTTCGCGGCTTGAATAGCGCCCGAGCACACCCGACGGGGCCGCATCCATCAATCATCGCGCCTTTGTCGGGTGGCGGGATAAAGCGATAAGGATACGGGAACACGGGGTCGCATTCAAGCCATTGTGCAGGGGACGCCGCGGCCGGCACACGCCAAACAGTGGTTTGTTGGAGGCTTGACACCCGTCAACGATGAAATCTGGGCCACGGTCGCCAAGCGTATCTCTGCAAGCCAAGCCGGGTCGAGAAGGTTGGGCATTGCGCCATGGATACCCGCGACCGCAGTGCCCCTGCTCAAGCTCGGTTCCCCATGGAAACCGAGCCCGCATTCAAGCTGACCTGCCATTGGACAACATCACGCGTTTTATGATTTTGGGGACAAGGACTAGCTTTGGTTCAACCCGCTCCCCTTCCCCACCCCCGGCTTCTTCACCTCTCGCCTGGATCGGGACGACTTCATGATCGATACCTTCTCCAGCCGCGATCTGACCGAACGTCTTGTCCGGGCGTCGGACACGGATGACTGGGGTACGTTTTTCGCCATGGTTCGAGACGCCGGTCCGGGGTTGGTCGCCGACATGCCGTTGACGACCATGGTCCACCGAACGGCGGGTCGCCTCGACATGGACGCGTTGCCAAACGGTTTCCGGCAACTGCGGGTGGCCGTCCTTCGCAACGCCATGATCGAGCCCGCGCTTCCCACGGTCACGTCGGCGCTCATCCAGCGCGGTTTCGTCCCAGAGTTTCGCATGGGGGATTTCGATGTCTACGAGCCTTATTCGGAGGGGCTCGGGGATCGACGGCGGGAGCTTCTCGCGGCGGCTGACGTCGTGTTCGTGTACTGGGATCCAGAACAGTTGGCGGGCGATGCCCGCTATTCGCCGCCGGACGATCTGACCGATGTGCTGCGCTCCCGGCTCATCGGCATTCTGGAGGGATTGGTCGGGCAGGTGGACGGCTATGTGGTCGCCGCCAATCTCGCACCCGCCATGCACGACCTCTTCGGACCGCACGGTGCCCGGAACCCGCGTAGCTGGCCGCAGGTTGTCCACCGGGTCAACACGGCCCTGGTTGACTTCGCCTCCGGGAGGGACTCAGTCGCCGTGCTTGATCTTGCCGGTTCCATCGCTCGTTTCGGCTCGCGGGGCTACCGGGACGCGCGCACCTACTATCCGTTCCGCGTCGCGTTCAGCGCGACCTTCACGCCCCGCTTCGCGGCGGCGTTCGCATCGACCGTCGCCGCCGCTCTGTCGCAGCCCCGCAAGTGTCTCGTGCTCGACTGCGACAACACGCTCTGGGGTGGCATCCTGGGGGAGGACGGCCCTGCGGGCGTTCGTATCGGGACGGAGTACCCGGGCAACCTGTACCGCCTCTTCCAGCTCCACCTCAAGGGTCTCCATGACCAAGGGTTTCTTCTCGCGCTCAACAGCAAGAACGAGGAGGCCGAGGTTCTCACGTTCATCAACTCCTCCCCCGACATGGTGCTACGCGAGGAACACTTTGCGACCCATCGCATCAATTGGGACGATAAGGCCCACAACATTTGTGAAATCGCCGCCGACCTGAACATCGATGTCGACTCGCTCATCTTCGTCGACGACAGCCACCCGGAGTGCGAGCGGGTGCGGCAGGCGGTGCCCGGAGTGCAGGTCGAGCAATTTCCGGGCGACCCTTTGGATATCCCCGCCTTCATTGAGTCCCTCCGTGGAACCGAAATCCTGCGGGTGACCCGAGACGATCTCCGGCGCTCCGAGTCCCTGCGCACCGATCTCCAGCGCCGCACGTTACGTGGGCGGGTGGGCGGATATCGGGATTATTTGGAGAGCCTGCGCATCGAACTCACGATCTGGCTTGGCGCGCCCGAGCAAGTCGAACGGATCAGCCAACTCACGCAACGCACAAACCAGTTCAACCTGACCACCCGGCGGTATTCGGTTGCACAAGTTCGCGCCATGCTCGAACGTGACAGAGTGTACACCATGGCGATGCGGGATCGGTTTTCGGACTACGGGACCGTCGCGCTCGCCATTGTCAAGGACAGCGAGCACGCAGGAGAAGCCGAGATCGATTCCCTGATAATGAGCTGCCGCGCCTTTGGCCGCCGTATCGAGGAGACGTTCCTAGATGTGGTTCTCGGGGATCTCGAGGTTGCCGGGCTGCGGCGCGTGGCCGCGGCCTTCCGGCCTACGGCGCGCAATGGAATGGTACGGGAACTATACCCGCGCCTGGGATTCCAACCAATGTCGTCATCGGCGGAAGGTCCCAGTCCCTCCAAAAAGGGTGACGCCCGGTCCGGTGCAAACGAGGCGGCAGGCGCCCCGACGGACTATCTCCTCCCCCTCCCGCATGACCGTGCGGCGTTCGAAGACCTTCCGCACGCGCTGACCCTCCACAATGTCCTCGGACGAAGAACCAGATGACCGTCCATGAACGCCTGTCGCGCATCTTCCAGCTTCAATTCGGTGTCGTTGTGTCACCGGGTGGCGACATGGTCGCGGCCGACCACGGCGACTGGGACTCGCTCGCCCACATCAACCTGATTCTGGCCGTTGAGCAAGAGTTCCGGGTGGCGCTCTCCCCGGAGGAAGCGGGCGGGGTCATGTCCTTTCGGGCAATGGCGGCACTGGTCGAGTCCAAGATGGGGGACGCGGTGGGGTGAGCACCGTTGCGTTTCGCTTTGATGTGGACTCCGTGCGTTGTTGCAGGGTGGGCGTCCCACGATTGATGGGGGTCGCCGATCGCCTGGGCGTACGCTTCAGTTTCTACCTGAACATGGGGTACACATTCAACTGGAGACACACGCTCATCCGCGTGATGCGCAATCAGCTCCAGCGTCGCTGCGGGCTTCGGGGAGGTGTGTCGTCGGAGCGTGTCGACGCACTCCCGGCTATGGCCCGGCTGGGAGCGGCGGGTGTACTCGAGACCATGGTCTTGAATCCGATGCTGGGCAACCGGTTTCGTGCCACCTTCGAAAAACTTCTTGAGGCCGGACACGAACTCGGGATACATGGAGGAACCGACCATTTGCGTTGGCAGGATGGCCTGGACCGGCTCTCTGACGATCAACTCGACGGATTGTTTCGTCCGGCATACGAGAATTTCCGGCGGGAATACGGCAAACCTAGAGGTCTGGCCAGCCCGGGATTCCGCTACGACGACCGGGTGCTGCGGCTGACGGACGAGTATGGCTTCAAATATGCTTCCGACATGTCGGGCGAGGTTCCGTTTCGACCCGTAATGGCGAGGCGCAAAATGGCCCACTGGCAAATTCCGGTTAATGTAGCCGGCGACGGCAGGGTTCCTCTCCTCGAGCAGATGCTGGCCCGTGGGCTGGGCGACGGACAGATCGTTCGGTTGATTGCTGATGCCATCCGCCGCCGGGAATTCGCGCTCATGTACGGCCATCCCTATGTGGAGGGCGTGCGCGCTGACCTGATCGAGCGCATCGTGCGGGAAGTGCGGAAAACACATGAAGTGGTGACCGTGTGGGAATACCTCACGCGATACCGGCGGCTTGCGTGATGTCGAACCGGTGTTGCTCCGCCCCGCGACATGGCGACCGGCCTCCTGCGTCGCCCGCCGATAGACGCCCCGGAAGCGTGACAGATCGGGAGAGCCCGGACAACGGCCGATCTGCCATCGTGGCGAATGGGCCCAACTCCCTGTAGCGCTCGCCCAAGCAACTGCTGACCCGGCACCGCGGGAGCGCCTGGCAGGACTCGATCCTCAGGCGCTGAAGCGTCGTACCCGCGCGGCACCGCGTACCCCTGTGGACCTCGGGCCAATCGGGGATCGGGCGCCCCATGTTGGACCCGACCCCCTGCTCCACCCTGACCGACAGCACCGGAATCATCTTGTTGGCCTCCATGACGCGAGCCCCAAGAGTGAAGGCGCCTACCGAACCTCGGCCTTGGTATCGTTACGGAAAACAGAGTCTCGTCGATCGTGAGCTGCTCCCGGGGTGACGCACACCCCCAGAAATCGCATCAGACGGCACCCGGCCGCGCATGGGTAATTGGTGCGCAGCTGATCTCGTGGTCAGCGGATCCAAGAAACACATGTTCAGCGCCATCACACCGGCAACATGCTGCGAAGCACGAACCCGATATTCGCCGGTCGTTCGGCTAAGCGACGCACATACCACGGAAACCAGAATTCACCGTAGCTGATCAATACCCTGACTCTGCACCCGTTGCGGACGAGGCGATGCTGCTCACCGACCGATATCCCGTACAGCATCTGGTATTCGTAGGCGTCCCGGCTTACGCTATGGTTGGCCGCCCAGGACTCAATTCTGGCGATCAGGGACGCGTCGTGCGTGGCAAATCCGGGGCGCAGTCCGGCACGGCGGGCGTCGGACGCGAGCATGCGGGTGGCCAGGTCGAAGAACGCCTGATCCACATCCGGCTTCTTCGGGTACGCGATGTCGGCAGACTCCGCGTACGCCCCTTTCACAAGTCGAATTGCCGGACCCAAGTGGAACAGGCTCTCCAGGTCCCCCGGAGTGCGGTAAAGATATGACTGCAAACAAATCCCGACATTGTCGCAGTCGGCCCGGAGACGTCGGTACAGCTCCAGCGTCGGGTCGACGTAGCGACTGTATTCCATGTCCAACCAGACCCAGTTGTTCCGGGAGGTCGCCTCCTCGGTAATCAGCCGAATATTCCTCTCCGCCACCCCCACCCCCAGATCCAGCCCCAGGTGTGTCGGTTTCACGGAGATCTCGGAATCCAACTTCCGTTTAGCGACGAGGCGTGCGGCGTGTACATAGTGGTCCGCCACGGCTCGAGCCTCGACCTCGTCGGCCACGTTTTCGCCCAAGAAGGTCAGCAGTGCCGGAATACGGGCTCCATCGTACAGTTCCCGCGCCGCCAGCAGGGCGTCCTCAAGTGTCTCTCCCGGCATGAAGCGGCGCACCGCCCTCTTTACGAAGCCATATCTGGGTAGCATCTCACGACACCATTGGTTCTCCGAGATCCAAAGCAACGCAGATCGCATCAAGCTACGCTCCGTCCTCTTTGTGTCCGGTCTTGAGGGCGCGACGGGGGGCGTTGAGCCGCGGGCCACCCAAGTCGATCAGTGCCTGTTGCAGCTGCCGGGCAGTCTCCTCCAATACCGCCTCCCGTTCGGATCGGGTGTCATGCACACCAAAGTAAAGGGGTTTGCCAAAGCGCACCGAAACCCTACCTCGTCTGGGCTTACGGCTCCAACGGGGCCACACCTGGTAGGTGCCCGTCAGGCGGCACGGGATTACAGGAACACCGGCCTTAAGAATGAGCCTAACCGCCCCGCGACGCAGCGGCTGCATGGCGCCGTCCCAGCTTCGTTCCCCCTCCACATAGATACCCACGACCTTGCCCTGTCGCAGGAGCCTGAGTGCCACGCGCACGACCTGCGGATCGACTCGGTATCGTCTTGTCGGAATGCCGTTGAGGCGGAGCACAAGCCAGCGGACGGCGGGACCCGAGGCAAACTGCGTACTCTTGGTAAAGGAATGCACGGCGCGCAGAATCGAGCTCTGAATGATCACCGGGTCCAGGACGCTCTGGTGATTCGCAATCAAAAAAAATGGTCCCCGCGGAGGTATGTGGGACCGTCCGGACACATGGAGCCGTGTCAGGGCCAATGTGATGCCCTTCGCCACAGGCCAAAAAAATGTGTACCAAGTCAACACTGGTCCGTCACGATTCTGGGCTGGAATTCAACGACGCGTCCATGCCCCGCGCGTTGGTGCGCACCGCTGATCAGCTGCTGCATCAGCACCTCCCATCTCCTAGGCGAGTCGTCAAGGAACGTGAACTGCACCAACCGATCGCCGGGAAGTGACAACTGCAGCGACGACGACGTGGACTGCATCGCCAGAATGTCGAGGTGGTTCCACACGCCTCCGCCTTCCGCGGGACCGTCGGTAACGGTGATGGACTCATCGTCCACAATCACCCTCCCTCGCCCTCTGGGCCCCATGGTCTCGGCAAATCCAACCAACATCCCGCCATACCACACCGCATCCTCCGAGGCCCTCCACGAAATGACCGCGTCGGCCTCATAGCCGATCGAGCCCGATGCCCGGGTGGCCCGATCCAGGGGCCCGCCACATCTCTCGATGGCCTCGCAAACCCGCTGGGCCGTCGTCCGGCTTGGACCCTTCCCATTTGCGGGCCTCACAACAAGACCCCGCCGGGTGCGTTCGACCCGGACCTGGCAGGCTGGACACGACACCCAGTCCCCTTCCCCGTCCACCGGGTCATGGCCACACTCTGGACACCGATACACTAGATCGACCAAGGCCACGGTGACGCCCCCCTTACAACCGCCCAAGCACGTCAAGTACGCGGAGTGCCCAGACGCGCCAAACAGCCTCTCTGATGATACGTCCCGACATCTTTGATTCTCCGCTATCACGCTCAGTGAACACAAACGGCACCTCGCGCAGTGTAAAGCCAGCGCGCCAAGCCCGCAGCTTGAGTTCGATCTGAAAGCTGTAGCCGTTGGACTGGAACCGTTCCAATTTGATTGACTCCAGGACAGTCCGCCGAAACGCGTTGAACCCGCCCGTGGCGTCCCGAACCGGCAACCTCGTGACCACGCGCGCGTACCACGATCCGAAGAGGCTGATCAGGAGCCGCCTCATGGGCCAGTTGACCACTGCAATGCGCCCGTCCATATAACGCGACCCCACCACCACATCCGCGTGCAGCAGTCCCTCGATTAGATCGGGCAGGCTGCCAGGTGGGTGCGAGAGGTCCGCGTCCATCTCCACCATGGCGTCAAAGCTCCGCTCCAGGCCCCAGCTGAATCCAGCCACATAGGCAGCGCCGAGACCTGCCTTTCCCGGTCGATGGAGGACCGAGACGCGCGAAGACCTGGCCGCCAGTTCGTCCGCGACCTCGCCGGTTCCGTCAGGAGAGTTGTCGTCCACGACAAGCACATGAACGTTGTCGCCCTGCTCAAGCACCATGGGCACGACGCGGGGCAAGTTGTCGCGTTCGTTATAGGTGGGCATCACCACCAGTACCCGCATCGGGGGCGTCATGATCTACTGCTCGGCCGTTCTTTGGACAATGAACAGACTGCAGGCGACCGCCGCCAGCTCGACAGCGGTGATCCAGGCACGCTGTAGAACAGAGACAATGATACTGGCCTCCTGTCCCAGGAGGGGTGCCAGAAAGAACACAAGCGTCGACTCCCGCACGCCGATCCCGGCCGGGGCAAAGATCACAAGGTACCCGACCAAGTACGCGCCAGCGAAGGAGGTGGCGGCCACGGTGAGGGGGAGATCAAACCCCAAACCCCGGACCAGGCAGTAGAATGCCGATCCGTAGACCAGCCAGCCCCCCAGGTAACCGCCGAGCCAATACGCAAGCCTCCGTCGGCTCAGGCCGGACACCTGGGCGCCATCGTGTCCGCTCCTCCTCATGCCCCAGTTCAGCAAGGCCCCCGCCCATCCGAAATACAGGGCGCAGCCAACAAGAACAAGGATCCCCACAATGGTCACCAGGCCAAGGTTGCCCGGAAAAGCTCCGTACGCCACCCACCCGCCGACTGCAACGGCCGCCAACAAGCTCAGCAGCTGACCCGTTGCGCCGGCGACGACGGCCCTCGTGCCTGAAAAGCCGGCCCGCCGAGCAAGCACCGCTTGACCCGCAACCTGCAACACCTTTCCGGGTATGTAGCGCCCCAGGTTGGCGACCAGGACGATCCCGGTGGCAGTCAGGATCGGGGGGCGACGGTCACCCAGGTCCATGACGATCCCCGACCAGAGCCACGCCTGCAGGACGAAGGCGCCGAGGAGAATGACCACGGAAAGAAATGCAAAGGCAGGGACAAGTTGTAACGTGGTGAAGTCAACCTGCAGAACTCCGTCCATGCTGAGTCCTGCGCCACGCAGGATCAGCCCCGCAACCACCACGCTCAAGGCCACCTTGAGCACCGCCGATCCCCACTTCCTCAGCCTTGCGGGGAGTCCCCGGGTATTAGTCACCAAGCTTGCGTCGTCGGCCTAGCCTGATCGACCTCAACGAGGTGCCCCAAATGACCACCGTCCCCGCCGCCGCAGCGACGCTGATCCACAGGGCTCGGGCCACCGTGGGCGCGGTAAAGCGCAGGTCGATCACGTGCTCTCCCGCCTCCAAAATGGGCACGGCTTGCAGCGTGACGTTGGCGCGCAGAACTGGGGCCTCCTCCCCGTTCACCGTTGCGACCCACCCCGGAAACCAGTTTTCCGAGATGACGAGCAGCGCCGGCCCGTCGACTTGGATCCGCAAGCGCCGCTCGTCCGGTTCGTCAAGCTCCCAGACGACCGGAGACTGTGCGCCTAACGAAACGGCCAGGTCAAGCGGCTCTGCCAGGATCGCTTCACGTGCGGGATTGAAGTCCGCCCCCGTGATCGTGGCGACCGCCTCGTCATCGTCGCTCATGACGGAAAAGCGACCCACGACCCATGCCCGGTCCAGGCCCGGAAAGGGGTACACGGCCTCCCTTCCCCTAGGTCCTTCAGCTGAGCTTATCGCCTCGGCTCCAGCGTAAGGCGGCCCGCCGGCCGCCTCTTCGGGCCAGAGGAGGTATCTCACATTTGTGATCCGCAGCACATTTGGGTTGCGCAGGTTCTCTGCGTCGAGCGCGCTTCCCTCCAGTCCGAGAAGCTTGCGATAGCGGGCGAGGTCGTTGGGGTGGTGGCCTCCGACGAGGTCCACCCCGAACATGGCCAAATCCACGTTCTGGACACTGCCCCGCATGTCCGCGACCCGAAAGGGCGCTCCGGCGGCACGCTGCTGCTGCAGGAAGCGTGTGTTGTCGTTCGGGGCTGTCCAGGCGTGATAGTCCCAGTTTCTGATGAACGCGCGGTCAATCCGCACCAGATCCAACGCCACAAGCACCGCCAGAATGGCCAGAATCGCGGGTCGTGGCAGCACGCGCTGCCAAGCGGCCCAGGCGGCGACTGACACAAGTGCGCTGAACAGGAGGGCAACCCCGAAGCCCCGCGTGATGTGCGGTGTGGCGGTCTCCAGAGCGGCCATGCCTCGAGGACCGATGTCGGAATAGAGAATCGCGGTCCACAGACTCGTCAGCAATCCCGTAGCCTGCATCACAAGGGCAATCAACAGCAGGCCCGAAAACGCAAGAAGAGCGCGCGCCCTCCTGGTCTTCCAGAACTCCGGGCGACGTCGGTCGGTTGCCATGAGCTCCTCGACGCCCAGGGCGAACATGGTGGTGACCCCAAAGCTCACAAGGAAGGCACTGAGCGAAGGTGCCCGGAAGAGTGAGATACCGGGGACAACTTCATAGAAAATTCGCCAGAGCGGGGTGTGAACGCCCAAGGCGAAGAGTAGCCAGATCAGGCTCATTGCTGCCATGAACCACTTCAGCGCCCGGCGCCCTGACCCGACCAGGGCGAAGAGCGCGAACGCAACCACGGTCACGCCCAAGTACTCGTGATTCAGCTTGAGGGCGTTGCGGCCCCAGTACGTCTGTCGTCCCCAAGCAGCTTCCGTTGTGGTGTTGCCCACGAATTCTGGCACAACGAGGCTCACGATCTCTTCGGGGTGCCAAGACCAGGAGCTCGAATACCTGATCGCCTCCTCCGGAGTCGCGCTCACAGTCGTCGCAACGCGCCGAGACGACTCGGTGACATACTGTGCCGCTGGCACGAGCTGAACGGCAGCGATGCCACCTCCCAGCAGCGCACCTAAAGCAAACAACCCCAACCCGAAGCCGGCCCGCCGAGCTCCACCGGCGGTGCTGTGCGCATCCCTGCCACCTCGCCAGATCCCAGTTGCCGTGCCAGGGATGACCTTGCGTGGCGCCGCATGGTTGCTGTGCGCATTCGCGCCACCTCGCCAGATCCCAATTGCCCGGAACAAGGCGTAAGCTCCGGCGGTGCAGAAGAGAAAGTACGCCGTCTGAAACTGTGTGGTGAGGGAAGTGAGAGCCACGGCCCCGGCCAGCGCGGCCGCCGAACGGCCATCCGGAGAGCGCACCACGGCCCCGGTGGCCCAGAAAACAAGGGGGGCCAATGCGGCGACCATCAGCTTGCCGTCATTGCCGGCCAGGGTCAGCGTGACCATCACGGGCGCCATGAGCCACGCAAGCCCCCCAACGGCCGCCGCAGCTCGTGACAGGCCTAAGTGCCTCGCCCATCCATACATGAAGAACCCGCCGGCAAGGACATGCAGCACGAGTTTCCACCCAAGGACGCGGTAGGGCTCCATGACGAAGTACAGAAGGCTGGTCGGATAAATGGAATCGCCGGCGGCGATCGCCTCGATAAAGGGAATGCCACCCAGTAGCCGGGGTGCCCAAACCGGAAAATCTCCCCGACCCAGTCGCTCTGCGAAATCCGCGCGGGCCATGTACCCCGCACTCAGCGTGTCCTCACCGAACAGCATCTGATCGGAAAAGATGAAGCCGCCGAAGAGAATCAGGGTCGCGACAACGAACAGAAGACCCGGCACCCACCAGGCGAGCGTACCCTGGTTGTCTGCCTGCCGCCTTCGCCTCGCCACCTTGCGACCCACCATGCTCCTCCTACCCTGCTCGGGATAGATTCCGGTACACCTGGAGGTGGCGCTCCACCAGCCGCGCGTTGCTCCAGCGGGCCACCACCCGCGCCCTGGCGGCGCGCGCTTTGTCCCGCAGACCGGGGTCCGCCAGCAGCGTCAGAACCTTGGCGGCTAGAGCTTCTGGATCCCCCGGCCGAAACAGGCCACCCACGTCGTCCCCGATGATTTCTGGAAGCCCCCCCACATTAGACGCGGCAACCGGAAGGCCGCACGCCATCGACTCCAGGGCCGCAACCGAGGTCGCCTCGACGAGCGAAGGGAACACGGCAAGGTCGCCCGAGGACAGGATGGCCGGCATCTCGTCATGCGGGCGGCTCCCCAAGAACTCGATCCTGTCCGAGACACCCAGCTCGGCGGCGAGTTTCCTGAGAGCCTGGCCTTGCGGCCCGTCCCCCACCACGATCGCAGCGACATCTTGGACAGCAACAATACGAGGCATTGCGCGAATAAAATACTCGACGCCGTTCTTGGAAAAGAGTCGTCTGGGCACCACGAGGAGAAACCGGACCTCGCCCCGGGGGCGGAAGGGGGCAACGGGCTTGAACACCTCGGTGTCGACTCCGTTGACCAACACCTCGACCTGAACCGAGGGACCCAGCCCCTCGCCCACGTCGGCTATCTCTTTACTGGCGGCAAAGTTATAGTCGCTTAACTCAACCAACTTGCCAAGGGGGCGACGCACCAATGGATTGGCGGCCAGGCGCAGAAAATGTGACGTGTGCAGTGTGCAGACCAGCGGCGTGCCCTGCCCCGCGAGCGCCAGCGAGGCGGGAAGTAGCGAAGGGAACGCCTGTGCATGCACGACGTCGACATCGCTGACGGCCAGACGGGTGCGGGGGGTTGATGCCGCCGCATGGACAAACCAGCCCCACGGAGTTCGGCGCGGCAGAGGTGTACGATGCACGTCAATCCCGTCGATCACCTCGTGAGTGCGCAGGTCGGGTCTTGAGAGAGACGTGATCACCGTCACGTCGTGGCCTCGGTCGACCAGGCCCCGACACAGGTAGTGCACATGGCTCTCCAGGCCCCCGACTTCGGGCGGGAAGTAGACGCAGTGCATGACGATCTTCACGGCGCGCTCCAGTCTCTCAGTCTTCTTGGGACACCGGCAAAATCCGCGAGAAGCACATCGGCAATACGCTCGCCCGCCAGACCGTCCCCATACGGGTTTTGGGGAGGCACCCGCTCGCCCGACCCCGAGAGGCGGGCGGTCGCTTCGCGGACGATCCGGTCCCGGTCCGTCCCCACCAGGGTGGCAGCCCCGGCCTCCACCCCCTCGGGGCGCTCGGTCACGTCACGGAGCACCAATGTGTGCACACCGAATGCCGGAGCCTCTTCCTGGATTCCCCCGGAGTCCGTCATGACGAGGGCGGCTCGGTCCAGAACCCGGATCAAATCCTGATATCCCAGAGGGTCCGTCAACGCAACGCCCGGACAACGCCCAAGGATCCTAGTTGCCGGATCCTTTACCCTGGGATTCGGGTGGACCGGATACAGGAACGTAACGTCCGGGAAGCGTCTGGCGAGTTCGGCCACGGCGAGAAAGACCCGCTCCATGGGCGCTTCCAGCGATTCACGCCGATGCGCCGTGAGAAGAACAATGCGGCCCGGAGCGGCCAACAACCCGGAAACAGGTGAGTTACCGACACCGGTGATCTGGGTGCGCATCTCCATCAGCGCGTCAACCACTGTGTTTCCGGTCACGAAGATGCGCTCTGCCCTGACACCCTCCCGAGCCAAATTGGCGGCTGCCGCCCGGGTGGGGGCAAAGCAGTAGTCCGACATCACATCGGTCATTCGCCGAAGCATCTCCTCCGGAAACGGCGACGAGCGGACACCGCTGCGAAGTCCCGCCTCGACGTGAGCCAGCTTGCACCGCTCAAAGAACGTCACCACCCCGGCAAAGAACACCGTGGCCGTATCTCCTTGGACGATGGTTACGTTCGGGGAAAAATCTGCGACCACCTTCCGCAGGCCCTTTAGGCAGGCGTGGCCGATGTCGTAAAGCGTCTGGCCAGGCAGCATCAGGTCCAGGTCGTGGTCCGGTTCGATGTCAAAGGTCGAGAGCACCTGATCAACCAGGTCGGTGTGCTGCCCCGTCACCACCAAGCGGTGGTCACATGCCCCGCTCAACTTCAGTGCCCGGATCACGGGGGCCATCTTGATGGCTTCGGGCCGCGTTCCCACCACAGAGAGCACTCGGGGAAGAACCACGGCTAGTGTCGGGGTCCTTGAGTCGCCACGGCGCTCATGCGTCCGGCTCGGGGAAGCCGCCCCGGGTTACGCGACCTTGTTCCCGCGTTGAGCGAAGCGGGCGGGATCTTCGGTCCCCCGGCTCAATGCGCTCCCGCAGGGCGTCCAGCTCATCGTGAACCGACGCGACCATCTCCCCCAAAAACCCAACGACAAAGAAGAGCACGCCGACGGTGATCAACAGGACAACAAGGTACAGAAGGGGCCGAAATCCCATCCCCGCCACGACGCGCATGTACAGCGCCACGAGCCCAATAACGACGCCGGATCCGCAGAGCGCGATGCCGGGTATCCCAAAGGCGACCATTGGCTTGCGCGAAAAACCCAGCTGAAACCAAACCGACACCAGGTCCAACACTCCCCCGAAGACTCGACCAACTCCGGTGTACTTGGCCTCGCCCGCCTTCCTGGGGTGAAGGACAATGTCGATTTCCGTGGCTCGGAACCCCTTGCGATGGGCAATCACCACGAAGAAGCGGTGCCAATCATGACGCAACCGCACGGTATCAAGAATGTCACGCCGAAACGCCTTCATCGAATTTAGGTCGCTGACCGATACATCGAAGATGGTTCGACTCAGTGCATTGTAGATCGACGAAACGGCCCTCTTGTCGTAGGCGCCCACCTTCCTGCCCGTTACGATGTCCCAGCCCTCGTCGAGCTTCTGCAGGAAGCGAGGGATCTCCTCGGGCAAATGTTGCAGATCGGCATCGAACAGGACGAGATACGTGCGGTTCGTCGCCGCCGCCCCTGTCATCAATGCCTCAGTCTTTCCCTGATTGGCCCGGTGGCTGAGCACCCTGAGCGCGTCCCAACCCCTCCCCTCTTTGCGCGCCAGCGCGGCGGTTCCGTCGGTGGATCCGTCGTCGACCAGAATCACCTCGCCCCTGAGGTCGAACTCGTCAAAGGCCGCTCGCAACGCCGGAATAAGGCGCCCCATGTTGGGCGCTTCGTCGTAGGCGGGTATGATCAGCGCAAAGTCGTGCTTGGCGCTCAACGCGAGTCCGTCGCACTCGCGCGACACGAGGGTCCCGGCTGAGTCCCCGCCCGCCGGCCCAGCCTCTCTCCCGGACGGCCCAGACGCTTGGGCCACCTATATCCGCCTTCTCATGCGCGCTGGAAGCACACCCATTCGGTCCCGGTATTTCGCAACCGTGCGCCGGGCGATCTTTACGCCCTCGCTCTTGAGCAGGTTCACGAGGGCCTGGTCGGTCAGGGGGCGGCGCTGGTCTTCGTTGGCGACCAGCGCCCGGATCATCTCCCGGACGCGCCGCGTGGAAATCTGGTCTCCCGTCACCGTCGGCAGCCCACCAGAGAAGAAGAACTTGAGGGAATGGACTCCCTGTGGACTCTGCACATACTTCTCGTTCGTCACCCTGGAGACTGTCGACTCCACCATGCCGGCCTGATCGGCCACTTCTTGCAACGTCAGGGGCTTGAGGTGATGGATGCCCTTGTCGAAGAACTCCCCCTGCACATCCACAATGCACCGCATCACCTTGAGCACCGTTTGGCGCCTCTGTTCAATCGCCTGCAGCAGCCACTGCGCCGCATTCAGTTTATTGACGATAAACGCCTTATTGTCGCCCTCGAAGCGGTCCGGGTCTTGCGCCAATTCCCGATAGGAGTGGGCGATACGCAGCCGGGGCAGACCCGTGTCGTTGGTCATTACGACATGGCTGTCGCCGACCTTCTCGACGATGAGATCCGCCACGACGTAGTGGTCGGCCTCGGAAGAATACTCCCTACCGGGCCTGGGGTTGAGCTCCGCCAATTCGTCTCCGGCCGCCTGCACCTGGGCTAGCGACGTCTCCAATTCCTTGGCCATCGCGCCCCAGCGCCGCAGCACCAAATCATCGTAATGGTGCTCCAGGAGCTGATAGGCCAACGAGTCGCCCCTGCCGCCCCGGCGCAGCTGAATCATCAGAGAGTCGCGAAGATCCCGTCCAGCGATGCCGGCGGGATCCAGAGACTGGACGATCTCTAGCACGGCGGTCACCTCCTCCAGCGTGACCTCCGCCAAAGCTGCTTCGTGGTCTTCCTCCTCCTCACCCGGATCTTCCTTTTCCAAACCGGCCAGCTGTTCCAAAAAGTCCGCTCGAGAGGCCTCGAGCCCCTCCAACACGGTCTCGACAGAACAGGCCAAGAGCCCGTCATCGCGGATGTTGCCAATGATCTCCTCGGCGATCCAAATCTGGCGGTCATCCAGGTGGAGAAGGCCGATCTGCTCCAGCAATTCAACGCGGAGACTGCGCGTATTCACCGCGGGCCGGTCATAGAAATCGGCGACGTCGCCTTGCGCGGCGACAACCCCGAACTGACGGTCCTGGAGCAGGAGCGTGTCCCAGTCGACCTCATCGTCCCCGTCCTCTGGACCCTCCTCGTCCAGTTGCAGGTCTCTCGTGGATTCTTCGTCCTCGGAGAGCTCCAGAAAGGGATTCTCAGAAAGCTCCTGTTCGATCCGGGTCTGGAGGTCCAGGAGAGGCAAATAGACCAGCTCCATCGCCTGATAGAGGCGTGGGTTGATCCGATGCTCCTGCGTAAGCCGGAGGCTCTGGTCCGTGACCAGGCCGGTTCCGATCCTACTCAACGCCAACTCCGGCGGGTCGCTGGAACCGAGACCTCATGCGTGCGGTAAGCGACGGGCCCAGATACAAGCTCGCGACCTCGTCGTTCCAGACGAGTTCGGACACGGTACCGTTCACTCGAATGCGGCCTTCATGCATGATGTAGGCGCGGTCAACGATCTCCAGTGTCTGCTCGACATTGTGGTCGGAGATGATGACCCCGATATCGCGCACCTTGAGATCGGCCACAATTCCCTGGATATCGTGCAACGCGATCGGGTCAATGCCGGCAAAGGGTTCGTCCAGGAGCATGAAGCGGGGCTCCTGAACCAATGCCCTGGTGATCTCCAGGCGCCGCCTCTCTCCGCCGGAGAGGGAAAAGGCCTTGGCATCTCGCAGGTGGCCAATGGACAATTCGTCCAGAAGCTCGTCCAACTTCTTGCGGCGTTCGCTGCGGCCCATCTTCCGGGTCTCCAAGATAGCCAACACATTCTCCGCCACGGTCAGGCGCCGAAAGACCGAAGGCTCCTGAGCCAAGTACCCGACACCCATGCGGGCCCGCTTGTACATCGGGACCGGTGTCAGCTCCACATCGTCCAGGAACACTTGGCCGCCGTCGGGTCCAATCAGCCCGACCAACATGTAGAATGTCGTCGTCTTGCCCGCCCCGTTGGGTCCCAGGAGACCGACAATCTCCCCCTGTCGGACCTCGATGTCGCAGTCCGACACCACGCGGCGCTTCTTGTAGATCTTGGTGAGCGACTCGCCCCGGAGAATCGAAGAGCTCACTTTCGTGCTCCTGGCCGGGGTCCAAGCGGCCTGGTCGCCAGTGTATCAGATCGAAGCCCCGTGGTATCAGGTTGGATTTCGGTCGTGTCCGCCGGGGGTCCAAGCAACGCTGGCTCCAAATGATACCCAACGGTTTTTCCTTCAACCTCCATTCTCATCACCTCGCGCCCGCTGAGGTGAATCGTAATTTTATCGCCCCGGACAAGGTGTAGCGCAGGGCGACGCTCATCTTGGACTCCCGTCGTGTCCGTAGCGATCAGCCGGTACAGCCCCTCGGCTTGACCGGTGGCCGTGAGCGTCTCCATGCGCGCTGCACCACTGACCTCAACACCCGGAGCATTCCCGGCGGAGGTGTCGGCGCTCGCAAACGACGCCACAATGGTCTCGCCGGTCATCCAGTCTCTGCCGGCGACGGCGGGCAATCCGGCCACACCGGTCGTGTCTGGGTCCGTGGCCTCGGCACGGGCTCGGCCGACAGCGGTAACCGTCTCCAATCGTTGACCGGGCGAGCGCACGTCAATGGAGTCCCCGGCGAGCGTGAAGTCCCCGGCAGTGGCCCGAGGGCGCTCTTCAAGATCCATCGCAAGTGAATCGGCAGGTGTTTGCGAGCCGGCGCTGTCCAGGGCGATTTCCCGTGCCCGGAGCACATCGCCCGGGGTCAGGTCTGTGGTGTCCACCGGCTGCTCCTCACCGGGAAGATGTGGGGCCACGGGTAGCGCGACCAGCCGTTCAACAGCCCCTCCAGCCACGAACATGCGGATGGCGGGAGCCGTCATCTCCACATCGCCCGCCACAACAACCGCCTCTTCCCTTGCCAGTATTTCTTCGGTCACGTCACCGGTGGGCGTCACCGACACTGTCGCTGCGGTCATCTGAAAGTCGCGGTCGGACACCGTGGCGTTCCCGAAGAGCGACATGGTTCCCACATTCTGATCATAATCCAGCGAGTCGCCCCGGGCGGCAAGTGAATCCCGGGTCACCACCACGTCGCCGCTGGCCCTGAAGAACCGCCGCCCATCAATGATGAAGCGTTGCGCATCAATCTCATAGGGTGGAAGCGAGTCCGTGCCGGGCGCCGCCGCCGGAGGATCTCGACCGTGTTGATCGCCCCCGGGGTCATGAGGCACCGCGGCCTCCACCAAGACAGTATCAGGTGCCGGCACATCGGTGACCGGCGGCCTCGGCGGGCCCGCGGCGGGCGGGGCAACCGAATCCGCCGCCACGTCCACACTGTCCGACCGGGGGTGGGAAGGCGGGTTTGCGCCAGCCTTCGTGCTGTCAGGCACCGCCGCGCCGCTGTCGGGCGCCTGCTCGGCGTCACCGCCAGGATGGTCGCGCGCGCCCACGGTGCTGTCCTGGGGAACGCTGTCCTCCCCCGGAGGGCCAGGACCCAAGACATCAATCGTGTCTCCGGTCAGGCCTGGGTCTCTGGCGGCACCACTCTCTACGCTGTCGGCCGATGCCTCGCTTGCCGCGGCGCTGGTGTCGTCCTGGGCCGCTTCCCCGGCGGGAGCGACGGTGTCAGCGGGCAAGGACCGGACGGTCGGAAAAACTGTGGCGTGGGGGCTGCCGCCAAAGATCAGGATGCGGTCCATGGCACGAAGCCCCGAGGCCCGAAGAAACATGAGGCTGTCGCCCCGAACGACAGCCCCACTCTGGCGCTCCGTGAGCGTCACGTTCGACCAGGCGTCAAAGCGTCCGATGTTCGCAAAGAACTGGGCCGAGTCGGCGTCCAGTTCGGTGTCCGGGTCATCAAAGCGAACACGCCCAAAAAGTTGCACGTTGCTGCTGTGCTCGAACACGACCGCCGAGTCCGCCACGATTCGGGTGCCGTCAGTGCATCGATAGTCAATGCCGCCGGATGCTCGATGCACATAGTTCAGGGAGTCGAATCGACGGCTATGCGTGAACCCGCCCACACGCGCCAAGCGACATTCGGGGGACTGGGCCCCAGCCTCCAACACCAAATCCAAACACACCGAGATCAGGCCGACGCTCAGCAATAGCGCCCGGGCACGTGCCGTCACCAAGGCCACCGCGTGCCACCAAGACGCCCCCCTCTGACCCTCCATCAGCCTGGACAGTCGCGGTCGCGGGTCCCCCAGATTCTCACGTCGTCAAAGTTCATGTCAGCCTGCATGCGATCGCCCTCGATTTCGCAATCGCCGTAGCGCATGACCACCGGTACGTCACTCCAGATTCGCTCGCTCTCAGGCTCAACGTGCAGCTCCTCGGTCCAGATCTCGCGATCCTGATCTGGAATCTTCAACACAGCGTTTCCGTACGCCTCGAGCGAGCCCGCGTCGTCGGTGACCCGTAGCCGTCCCCTCTCTGACTCAATCATGGCCAACCGCCCGCCCCGGTCGCTATACACGACCACAGACAGTCCCAGCACGAGGGCGTGGGTCGAGTCCCGCCAACTGAACATGCTGTCCGCCGTCAGTGATGCCTTTCGCACGCCGTCATGGGTCATGCTGATCGAGACGCCGTACACGATCTCGTCGGCTTGGACATCCTGGAGCTGGGTTGTCGCCCAGTCGCCCGAGTCATTGGTGCAGGCCACGGCCAGCAGACCAATCAAGACCCCACGGACAGGGCCCATCAACAGAGCGCCCCCAGGTCGAGCGTCCCTTCGGCGCCCAGGAGCGGACACCGGTCTCGGGATTGACGCCAGCGACATCAACGGGCTCCTGCACGGAGAAGGTCATGCAGGTGGACCATGCCGATGAGTTGACCGTCGCTGATCACCGGCAATGCCATGATTCCATGGCGCTCCATGCGGCGAGCAGCGACTACGGCCATTTCGTCCGGCTTGGCAGTCTTGGGCCACCGGTTCATGACCTCGGTCATGGGGACATCAAGGAAATCGTTCCTGTCCTGCATGAGGCGTGTAAGGTCCCCTGCGGTGACCACGCCCACCACGCAACCGTCGTGGCCCACGACGGGCACAGTGCCGCGGCGCCTCGCCAGCGGTACGATGACTTCACGGACCGCCGCTTCGTCCGATATGGTCGGATACTGCTCGGAGTCCATCACGTCTCTGACCCGCATCGTCAGACGGCGACCCAGCGCGCCGGCCGGATGCAAGCGGGCAAAGTCATCCGACTGAAACCCCCGCTGCTCCAGCAGGGCAGCCGCCAGGGCGTCGCCCATGGCCATGGTCGCGGTGGTCGACGAGGTGGGTGCCAAGTTGAGGGGACAAGCCTCCTCGCTGACACCACAATCCAAGGCGACCCGGGCCCGCTTCGCCAGCGGCGATTCCATGTCACCCACAAGGGCGATCACGTCAATCGCGTGCGAGGAAGCAAAACCCAATACGCCATCCAAGTCGCGGGTTGTCCCGCTCCTGGACACCACGATCAGGACATCGCCGGCAGCCAAGATCCCCAGATCGCCATGCAGGCTGTCGGCACCATGGAGAAAAACGGCCGGCGTGCCTGTCGACGTCAATGTCGCCACGAACTTCCTGGCGACCAGTCCCGACTTGCCCATACCCGACACCACAACCTTGCCCGGCGAGGCGAGTACCGCGGCCACCGCATCACAAAAAGAGGCGTCCAGTCGGTCGGCCAGGGCCGTGACCGCGCCCGCTTCGGCTTGAAGGACCCGCCGACCCGTGGCCAGTGCCGACTGCTCGGGGGCGCTGGGCAGCGCCTCAGACGCTGCGGGCGCGACAGTATTCATCGACCAGATCCTCCCACTCTTCACGGGCTTGGAGAAGAGCCTCCGCGAACTCACGCACGGCTCCGTGTCCCCCCGCACGCTGACTCTTCCACGATACGACACGGCAAATATCGGGCAGGCCGTTTGCCGTCGTCGCCGGAAGCCCGACCCTCTGTAACGCACCCAAGTCCGCGATATCGTCGCCCACGAAGGCGACTTGTTCCCATGTGAGCCCCTTTTTGTCGAGCATCTCTTTGAGGATGGGCACCTTGCGGCCCGCCGGATCTTGAAACACCTCCCGAACGCCCAACTCCTCCGCCCGGACCCGGGTGGCCGGCGACGACCTGGCCGAAATAAACACAACATCAATTCCGGATCGAACCAGGAACATGATCCCCAGCCCGTCCGTGACATCGAAACGTTTGAGCTCCACCGGGGCGCCGGCCTCAGTTGCCCCGATGTACACGGCACCATCGGTCAGGACGCCGTCAACATCCAGGACAACCAACCGAATGCGCTTGGCGATGTCCCCGGAAATCGGCGGAGGCCCGGATGTCATGCGACAGCCTTGCGCACCAGAACCAACGTGGCCAACAGGTCCCGGAGCTGGCCCAGGGGAAGCATGTTGGAGCCGTCGGAGGGAGCGGACGCGGGATCCGGGTGGACCTCCACAAAGAGGCCATCGCACCCCGCAGCCACCGCGGCCCTGGCCAGGGAAACAATGTGCTCGGGCGCCCCCCCCGTGGACCCGTCCGGCTGGCCCCCCGGTTGCTGCACCGAATGAGTTGCGTCGAATATGGCGCGTGCTTGCGTCACTCGCCTGATCTCGGAGAAGCTCCTCATGTCAACCACCAGGTCACGGTATCCGAACGCGGTTCCGCGCTCCGTGACCATTACGTCCGTCGCCCCGCCCCAGCGCACCTTCTCGACCGCGCCCGCCATCGCTTCGGGCGACATCCACTGACCCTTCTTGATGTTCACGGCCTTCCCTGTTTTGCCCGCAGCCACCAGGAGGGATGTCTGCCGACACAGGAACGCGGGAATCTGCAACACATCCACCGTGCCGGCGGCCGCCTGTGCCTGTTCGGGCTCATGAATGTCGGTCAAGAGGGGCAACCCGGTCGCCTCCCGCACGGCCGCGAGTTGCTCAAGGCCCCTTCGCAATCCCGGTCCCCTGGGCGAGCCCAGACGTGAGCGGTTGGCCTTGTCAAAGGAGGCCTTGAACACGGCGGGAAGCGAAAACTCTGCGGCCGCGTCCCGCACGCCCCTCGCGATGAGGACATTCGTGTCGTCGTCCTCCAGGACGCAGGGGCCTGCGTAGAGGGTGAATGGGTCGCCATTGGCTCCCATTCGGGTGGAATCCGATGGCATCGTCAGGCCCCCATGGCCAACGGCCTGTTCGCCCGTCCACCGAGCGCCCGGGCCACACCCGCCGCGATGAAGGACGCAAAGACCGGGTGCGCCCGAGTCGACCGGCTCTTGAACTCGGGGTGGAACTGGCTGGCCAAGAACCACGGGTGCGAGGGCACTTCCACCATCTCGACGAGCTTTCCGTCCGGTGACGTCGCCGACACCCGCAACCCACCGGTCTCAAGCAGTCCGAGAAACTCGTTGTTGACCTCGTAGCGATGTCGATGGCGCTCCGAAATCTCGGGAACGTCGTAGATTTCAGCCGCGAGCGATCCCGGCGCGACAATGGCGTCATACGAACCCAGACGCATCGTGCCGCCCTTGGTGGTGACGTTACGCTGTTCGTCCATCAGGCAGATGACCGGGTGCGGTGATTGCCGGTCGAACTCAAAGGAGTGTGCCTCATCCAGGCCGCACGCGTTTCGGGCCATCTCGATCACGGCGCACTGAAGCCCCAGGCAGATGCCCAGGAAGGGAAGGTCGTTTTCCCGGGCCCAGCGGATGGCCGCAATCATCCCCTCAATACCACGGCCTCCAAAGCCGCCCGGCACGAGAAGCCCGTGACAGCTCGCAAGGAATCCCGGATCCAAATCCCTCTCCAGGCGCTCGCTCGCGACCCAGTCGATCTCGACGCGCACATCGTGGGTGATCCCGCCGTGGATCAGGGCCTGTTCGATTGATTTGTACGCGTCCACCAGCTCCGTGTACTTGCCGACCACCGCGATGCGCACCGCGCCTTCGGTGGGCGTCTTGATGCGTCTGACAATGTTGGTCCAGGCCTCGAGGTTCGGCGCGGGCGCCTCCATGCCCAGGCGGGACAGCACGAAGTCGTCCAGGCGCTGGCGGCGAAATTCGAGTGGCACCTCGTAGATCGTCTCCACATCCAGGGCCTCGATCACCCCGGCGGGGTCGACATTGGTAAAGCTCGCGATCTTTCCCCTGATTTCGTCATCCAGCGGATGCTCCGTGCGGCACACCAGCACCGCCGGCTGAATGCCGGTCTGCATGAGTTCGCGCACGGAGTGCTGCGTAGGCTTCGTTTTCAGTTCACCGGCCGCGCTGATAAAGGGGATCAGCGTCAGATGCACATGGAGCGCCCTGGGTCCGACTTCTTGGCGAAACTGTCGGATCGCCTCGAGAAACGGCAGGCTCTCGATGTCCCCCACCGTCCCGCCCACCTCGCATACGACCACATCGTGGCCCCGGGCAAGCACCCGCACAGAGTCCTTAATCTCATCCGTGATGTGAGGGATGACCTGGACCGTCCTGCCCAGATAGTCGCCTCTGCGCTCTCGCTCAATGACCGCACGGTAAATGCGACCCGTCGTCGTGTTGTTCTTCTGGGAGAGGTTGGCGTCGATAAACCGTTCGTAGTGACCGAGATCCAGGTCCGTCTCCGCTCCATCTTCCGTGACGAAAACCTCTCCGTGCTGCAGGGGTGACAGGGTGCCCGGGTCGACGTTGATATACGGATCAAGCTTCTGCAGCGTGACGCTCAGCCCGCGCTCCTTGAGCAGCACACCCAGGGAAGCGGCGGCGATGCCCTTGCCCAGAGAGGAGACCACGCCGCCGGTGACAAAGACATAGCGCGTGTCATCGGATTCCAAGTGATTTGCCCCGCCCGTCACCCGCGTCCTCCTGGTCTGTTGGTCAACCGTTCCTGCCCGCAAGCAGGCGCAAATGCTGCTCCATGCGCCTCAAATCCTCCGGCGTGTCTACCCCCCCGGCAGACTCCTTCACCAAGGCCACCCCGATGCTCATGTCGTGCTCCAGTGCACGAAGTTGCTCGAGCCCCTCCTCTCGCTCCAGGACCGAGGGGCCGAGTCGGACCCACCGCTTGAGCGCGTCACGACGGTAGGCATACACCCCCAGATGCCTCAAATGCGGGAGGCCGGACGACTCCTGGTGGTCGGTCCAAGGATGCGGTATCGCACCCCTGGAAAAGTACAATGCCCGCCCCGACACCGTTCTTACCACCTTCACGACGGAAGGATCCCGAAATTCGTGCAGACCCTCGATTGGGGTGGCACAGGTTCCCACCTCAAACCCCGACCAAACCATGCCGATGGCCGCGCTGACGCTGTCCGCTCCGATCAGGGGCTCATCACCCTGGACATTCACGATGACCTCGCAGTGGCCGCCTGCGGTTTTGACGGCCTCCCATGCACGGTCCGTGCCCGTGGGGTGATCGACGGATGTCAGCAGTGCATCCGCTCCGGCTCGACGACACACATCGGCCACTTCAACCGAGTCGGTCGCGACCACGCATTGATCCAGAAAATCCATCTGGCGGACGCGCTCCCATACCCAAAGAACCAGGGGCTTGCCCAAGAGCGGCTGCAGGGGCTTGCGCGGAAGCCGCGTCGATCCGATGCGGGCGGGGATCACGCACAGGGTGCCGGTCAAGGCTCTACCGGCCCGGCGCACCCGAGTGGGGGTTCCGTGTCGTTCACGGACCGAAATCTACGCCGGGCGTGTGGGGTGAACAAGGTGCCGGATGGGTCGCTCGCGGGCCGGCTCCCAGCGCTCGCGCGTAGCTAATTGTTCGGCAGGTCGAGCGGCCCTAAGAAATTCTCCAACAAGCGCTTGCCACCCTCGGTGAACCACGACTCAGGATGGAACTGCACACCCCACACCGGGTCCCTCGTGTGGCGAACGGCCTGAATCTCTTGCTCTTCGCCGGGGTCGCCACTCCAGGCGATGGCAACCAAACCTGGCGGAAGCTCCCGAGATGTCACCAGTGAGTGATAGCGCGCAACCTTCATCGGGGAGGGAATGCCGGCGAAGAGCGGATCACCACGATGGACCACCCACCCGGTCTTGCCATGCACCGTTCTGGACGCCCGAACCGTTCGGCCCCCGTAGGCCTCGCCAATTGCCTGATGACCCAGGCACACGCCCAAGATCGGTGTCGATGGCCCCAAGCGGCGGATGACCTCGACGCTGATCCCGGCCTCCTTCGGGGTCCGGGGCCCGGGAGAGATGAGCACGCGCGTCACGCCCGCGTCCACGAGGTGCTCCGGCGTAACGGCGTTGTTGCGGAACACCGTCGGTTCGGCGCCCAACTCGCCCAGGATCTGGACCAGATTCCACGTAAAGGAGTCGTAGTTGTCGATGACCACAAGCACGACGCATTCTCCACTAACTGTAGATTGGGCCTTCGGGAGGCCCCGCCAGACACATGGGGGTCGATCAGGACGACTCACTATACGCAAGGTGACGGCGGCGAGCATGTTCCAACGGTGTCTTGTGTGCGGCACGGCCTTCAAGTCGAACCATATCCTGGAGCACCTCGATCGAGGGCGCCGAATCGCCTATGACATAGACCGGGGCCGCGTGTGGATCGTGTGTCCGTCCTGCCGGCGGTGGTCCCTTCTTCCAATCGAGTCTCGTTGGGAAGCCCTGGAAGAACTCGAGAAACTGGTCGTGGACAAGGGCCGCTTGCTGGCCTCGACCGATCACATTTGCCTGTATCGGGCTGAGGCCCTGGAAATCGTGCGAATCGGCTCGGCCGACTTCGGCGAGGAGGCGTGGTGGCGCTACGGGCGCATGCTCAGAGGGCGGCGCGATCACTTCAAGAGACTATCCGCCGCGGGCGTGCTCGGGGCCTTCGGTGTGATCGCCGGGTCCGCTGTCGCTGGAAGCATCAGCTTCGTCACTTGTTGGATCGCCCTGCGGGCCGCACCTGAGGTCGTTACCGGCGGGGCGCGCTGGCTGCGTTTCGGGAGCACGGCGTGGCGGGGAGAGACGCGGTGCGGCAGGTGCGGAGAGATCATTGAGGGACTTCGATTCTCGAGGCGAAATGACCTGGTTCTGGAATCCGTGGGCGACGGACAAATCACTGTCCGGGTGCCCTGTATCACCTGCGGACATCGCCAAGGACGAGTGACGCTGTCCGATGACGAGGCCAGGGCCCTGCTCCGCCGCGTCCTGGCCTATCACCATTTTTCCGGTGCGTCCGCAGGCCGGGTGGAGGGGGCGACACGTCTCATCGAGGTCGCCGGCGGGCCGCAACATCTGGCCTCCACCATCCTGCGCCGGCCTATGCACTTGGGCCGAGTTGGCCGGGTCGGCGGGGTTGCCCTGGAGATGGCCCTGCACGAAGACAATGAACGGGCCCTTCTGGCGATGGAGGTGGCCGAAATTGAGGCTCACTGGCGTCGGGAAGAGGAATTGGCGCGGATTATCGACCAGGAGTTGTCGCCGCCACATGGCCCCAAGGACACATTGACGCCCTGAAACAGGTTGCGCGCCGACAGATGAGCGGGTGCTCGGCGGGTTGACCCACCGCAGGGTTTCCGTACCCAACTGGCGAGGCACGGTCAAAATTGCGGTGCGAACGGAGTCGTTTCGTTCGAGCCTTCCGTCTCGGCCAGAAACTGCGACGCCTGTTTCTTGTGTCCGTAGTATTCCCGCGCCCGCGTCACCGTCAGTGTCTCCTGAGCCCGCGTGATGGCCACGAAACAACTCCGCCGCTCTTCCTCCACTTCTTTGCTACGCTGGCCCCCCAAGAGCGCTCGGTATGACGGGAACACCTCCTGGGCCATGCCGATGAGGTAGACATGCCTGAACTAAAGCCCCTTGGATTGATGCACGGTGATGCATCGCACGGCATTGGGCGGCGTGGACGGGGTCTTTGACAGGAGGTCGAGGCGTTGCAGACAAGTGTTCAGCGCCACCGCGCCATCCTTCCCTACGATATCGCGGTGCAGGCCCCGCCAAACCTTGATTTCCTCCTTGGCCGCATCACTTGGGTCGCTGCCTCCCCACGATTGCCAGCCACCGCCCAAGAACCAGTCGACGCCTCTGGAAAGTCCAGCGCGTCCACACGGCTCCTGCCAATTCCACTACGTGCTGACCCCAAATCACCTGAAAGTGTGGGGTGCATGGGTGATCAGCATGTCCACGACGAAATTGCCAACCACAGGGACGGGAGCGTCCAAAACGCTGTCGTGGAAGGTCTCGGCGCGGGCCAGCCAGGCGCTACGTCGCACTGGCTCCGAGGAGGTCGCAGCTCCGGGAGCCGCAAGAGTGCGTTGGCGCTTGGTGGCCGTGCGCCAGAATCAGCGAACCTCTTTCTCCTCCAAGCCAAGCGGCGGAGCCTGTGCGTTACTGACTGTCGGCTCGCCCGCCAACCGCCGCCGCCAGTCGGCGACCGCGCCGTCACTCACGCCGAGGGCGACCGCGGCAGCCGCGTCGATGACCCGCCGAGCTTCGCACTGCTCTCCTTGGCGCATCGGCAGTAGCTCCAGGTCGCGGACTCGATCCCACGCATCGGCTAGCGCGTCCCACGCCGGGTTGTCGCGCTTCGGAATGCGAATCTGCCGGAGCTGCGCCATCGACCATTTCGGATAGGTCAACATCTTGCTGCGCATGTTCAGGAGCATCAGACGGACCGGAGTCGAGTTCCACCATGCCACCAGTCCATGTTGTTTGAGGTCGTCCGTAACCGAGACCGGCATCCACCCGGACCCAACCGAGGGACTTGGTGTCCAAAGCGCCGTCAATCGACCCGACACCGTGTTTATACCCCCAGCGACCAAGACGTTGTCTCGAAGGCCCCAGTACCTGGCGGCGGGGATCTCCATTCCAGATTTCGGACGACGCCATTCCTCTGGTTCACCGCACATCGTGCGCCTCAGCTTGCTGCTGATCGACCAAAAGAGTTTTACCGCCTCCGGATCATCTGGATCACACTCTTCGTAGGTGCCCCGGATGCCTCGACCAGCCGGCCCCACGGCGTGGCGTAGCTCCAGTGGCTCGAGAAACGGCGATGCCTCAATGTTCCGAGCGGTGACGGCCAGCGTGCCGTCGTACCACTGCACCGGAGTCCAATTCCCGGCACGAACGCGCTCGGCGGGCCATGCAACCTGGCTACCCCAATCACCCAGATCCCCGCTGACAATGGCATCGGCGATTTCAATGGCTTCCCGCGCATCCCCGGGCATCCTGCGCAACGACACAAACTGGGTCGGAGGTCGGTTGTACCCTGACCGTCTACGACAGATCAACAGGCATTCGTGGATACCGGTGTTCTCTGAAAAGGCGGGCCTCTTGGGGTCGTGGGTGGTTACAACCCGCTCAATGTGGAAGCGGTCCGAGAAGAAACGGCGTTGGCGAGAGGCGGCAGTACCAGTACATGCCGTTACAGGTAAAACCATACTTATAAACGATTTACCCCCCCCCCCCCCCCCCCCCCCCAATGTTCTGCGCCTGACGAGTAAATCGGCAAGCGGAGTAAAAAATGTCTGGATGCTGTTACTTGTGATAACGCCGCCCGCTTCTGGATCACGCCAGCGTAGCCTGTCGCGGATACCAAGCTCGTGATCCTGCATATCCTTGACAGTCTCCGGGCCAAACTTGCGCGCACGCTTAATGTTGTCCGTGAACGGGGGGTTCATGATGACGCCATCAAGACCGTGCAGCGGGAAGCGGATCTCTTCGCTTTCGTTGACCTGGACACCATCAAGTCGTTCCAGCGATCGCTTTGGCGTGACCTCTCTCAGGTAAAGTTCTCTCGTTCCGTCGGCCGCCATCAGAATCTCCAGCGACCCCGCCTTCACTGCCCCATCGCCCTGGGGCCCATGCGGCATGGTCACCAGATTCATGCGCTCGTAGTCCACCGTGGGCGCACCAAGCGTCATGTTGCACGCGGCCAGTTGGACGCCGTGCGAGTTGATGTCCAGGCCGCAGAGGACATCTTCTACAATGCGCTTGTGCAGCGTGTTCAGGTCCTCTTCGCTTGCTTTCCCATCGCCCATTGCTTGCGCGACCCGCGCCTTGATTGTCTGGATGCACGCCATCAACAGCGTGCCTGTCCCGCATGCAGGATCGATCACGCGCAGGGCCGCCACTTCTTCTGGATCAGACCAGTCGATGAAGTCGTCCGAAAGTGCGAGTCGGGCGAGCAAGATCGCCGACACGTTGTTCGTGTAGAACGCCCCGTCACTCTTGGCAGAGCCCAGGATACGATGGTAGAGTGGCCCCGAGTGGTCGTACCCGAGCTCGCTCAGCGAATCCGCGACGCGGTTGGCGCATTCGGCCACAACCCGTATCGCATCGCCCACCGCCTTGGTATTGGGCAGGGCGTTGAGCACCGCAAGCGCCGGCCTGAAGACCGGTGCGTAGTCCTTCTCAAGAATCGCCTCCCATGCCATTGAAAGGACCTCGCCAGGATTACTGGCGCCCGCAACCTTGTCGAGCCGCAGAATCGTCTTCATCTCCGGCTCATCACGCAGCCGTCGCTGCAAGAGGCACGCGTTCGCAATCATCAGGGCCGCGATCGTGCAGACCCCTTTCGCTCCCCCGTCATCCTCAGAAACCAGATCCAGCGCCTCGGCGAGAGGGTCCTCAAGCTCCTCGTTTTGCAACCGGGTCCCAGCGAATCGCACCGCGTCAAGGATCTCGTCAGCCACAAGCTGGCCGGGCTTGCCCAATCCAGAAGCGGCAGCCACATGCGCGTAGATGCCCCGGCCGGCCTCCTCAAGCTCCAATTGCTCCGGGATCACGGGCTCGGGACCCGGACCACGCGGCCCCGGGCCGTAAACCCTGACAAATTTCGCGGGCGTCTCGGCAAGGCGGCTGTCATGAGACTGGAGCGCACGCAACACGCGCCCAACCGTCTTGTACCCCTCCGAACCACGCTCAAGGGCGTCCGCCACGTCACGGCCCGGATCCACAATGACCGGGATGACGATGTAACCGAAACGCTTGCCCGGAGCCTTGCGCATGACGCGCCCGACGGCTTGCACGACATCCACCTGGCTATCGCGCGGATCAAGAAACGCCACGGCGTCCAGAGACGGCACATCCACGCCCTCGGTGAAAAGCTTGACGTTGCAGACCACCCGGCACTCGCCCTCGCGATCTGCCCCGGCCAGCGCTCGCAACTCCTGGTTGCGCTCCAGCGCGCTGGCCGACGCGTCCAAGTGCCGGGCGACCACCTTCATGGCGCGACCGTCCTCCATCCGCCTGGTCGTGGCCCGCAGCACCTCACTCTCGGTGAGCGCGCTGGCGTACCACTTCGAGCGGGCGATGCTGTTCGCGAACGCCAGCGCGCGCGACATCTTGCCGGGCTGCTCAAGCTCCGCACCCTCGGTGACGCCGTTGAGCGCGAGTGACGCACCGAGCACCCGCGTCATTTCGTGTGTGGAAATGGCGGCTCTACCGTCACCCGATCTTGCGAGTGCTTCGAGGCGCCGACGAAGACCGGGCGTGACGCTTCCCGAGTTCACGCCAAGAACGATCACCCTGTAGTCCGACAAGATGTCTTCATGGACCGCCTTGGCGAACGGCAAACGATGGAACTCCGGTCCGTACACGCCAAGATCGTTCATGTCCACGACGTCGAAGCCCCTCGAAGCGAGCTTGCCTTTCGAACGCCGCGTGTAGATACGCGGCGTGGCGGTCATGTATAGGCGCTTGCAGGCCCGCAGACGCCCGCCGTCGTGGAACTCCTGGAAGTCGACGCTACGGGCATCCTTCGACTTGCGCTTGCGCAATACACCGGTTGTACGATGGGCCTCGTCGGCAATGGCCAAGTCGAACTTGGGGGCTCCGTACATCGCCTGCGCCTGGGTGACCTTCTGAAGCGACTGGTAGGTGCAGAAGACGACCCGTATTGAACCGTCCTTGGCACGGAGCACGCGAGCGATGTTCCGGGCGTCGGTCGTCACCGGACATTCGAGTTCCGAGACGCGGATGTCTTCGCTCTCACCACGACCGCCCGCGGTCGCGTCGGAGCACACGACGATGCACGTCAGTGGACGCGTGGTCTGCCGAAGCCACTCGCGCCGCGCCTGTGACACCAAGGCGATCGTCGGGGCCACGAACAGGATGCACCCGCCATCCACCACCACCTGCTCGGCGATGCGCAGCGACGTGAACGTCTTTCCGGTTCCGCATGCCATGACAAGGCGGCCCCGGTCATGGTTGGCAAGCCCCTCGACGACATCCTCGATCGCCTCAGCCTGCAGAGGCCAAGGCTCTTGGACCGGACGCCGGGATTCACTCTCTGCGACCTGGACATCCAGGTAGTTGCCGAAGTCGATCTGGGACACCTGCGGCTGAGCACGCTGGATCGCCTTCTCCGCAAGCGGACCCCACCGGCAGGTCGCCACGACCCAGCGAAGAGCGAAGACCCGCTGTTGGGAACCCCCGAGGAACTTGTCGATCTCCCGCTTGCCGATCGTGCGGCTCTCGTCGTAGCACTTGCACTGGATCGCCACCCACTCCCCGGTCGTTCTCCGGGCGACCAAGTCGATCCCGATGTCTCGGCCATCTAGACCCGTCGCCTCAATGCGCTCCGGCCAGTCGCCCCAACGCCAAATCCCGTCGATCTCGAATTCGCGTTCTTGCTTGGCGATGCGCATGAACAACTGCTCGAACCAACGGCCCTTCTCCGATTCGTCTCGGCTCTCCGCCCGGATGCGCCTCAGTATCTCACGCGCAGTCGTCTTGCCGTTTGCCGCAAGATCAGGGCCGGTCTGGATCGTCATCGTGCTCGTGCGCCGGTCGAGAGGGGGCGCAACTGGTCCCCAGCGGCCCCGGTCCGCTCCATGGGCGGTCGTGCCGACCTCCGGGTTATCGGCATGCGCGCGAAGACAGAATTCTCGCGCACCCCCTTGTCGAGCCATCGTGACAGCTCGGCATATGACATGGCGGCGATTTCGTTGCTGATCTGATTCCTGATTTCACGCATCGACTCCACGCTGTCGAACGACATCCGCCTCTTCCCGCACCTCATCTTCGATTTTCCTGCGGGTACGATTGCCCGCCGGAGGCCAGCGCCGTCGTGGAGCACATGGTCCGCGATGCCCCGGATTTGGCCGCTGGTCCAGTTGCGGTTCGGTCCCCTACTCATCGTGAGATTATAACGGATGCGGAGGTCGTGCCGGAGTCGCGCCAAAAAAAATCGCTCCGCCGCACCGCCTCCTAAAAGTCGACCGGCCGCAGATACCAAGCCCCTATCCCGCTGTCCGACAACAGGGCCACCGTGGGCAATTGACGCTTCCAGTGCGTCGATGAGACACGCTGCCACACAATGTCAACATCGCCCGCACAAAACCCTGACCGAACGAGAGATCCAGGGCCATGCCCCTGCGTGATCCAATGCAAAATGGGGTCGGCCCGTTGGTACGAGATTCCCAGCTCATCTTCGTCGTCGACGCCGCGCACAAGATCTGCGGATGGCGGTTTGTCGATGATCTCGTCCGGGATCCCAAGGTGACGTGCCATGGCCAAGACCTGCGTCTTGAACAGATCCCCGATCGGGTTGATCGGGGGTGAATCGTCCGCATGCCAGGTATAGTATCCGAAGAGACGCTCACTCTTGTTTCCTGTCCCCAGAGGCAGGGCGCTTAACTTGGCCGCTTGGTCAAAGAGTATCGTGGACCGCACCCGGGCCGCGACGTTTCCCCTTCGCAACGGGCTCGCATCCGGCTCGTGGGAGCCGACGTACACTTCGACAGCGTCGGTGATGTCGATCGTGCGCATTCTCACGCCGGTGGCCTCGGCCACTCGAGCCGCGTCGGTCAGACTCTCGGGACTGGAGGTCGCGTGCGGCAGGCGAAAAGCAAAGACATGGTCGGGGCCCAGGGCCCGCACGGACAGATGCAGGGCCACGGCCGAATCCACGCCGCCGGATATCCCCAGCACCACATTGGAAAAACCCCGGCGGCGCACGACCTCATCGCGGATAAACTCCAAAAGGGCCGCTTCCACCAGCTCAGGCCGTATGGCGAGCGCATCGCCGGAAACCGGCGATGAACATCCCGACGCTTCATCGCCACCGACTGGCGCCTTCCGCTTTGATTCGTAGCCGTCCGCAGTGAAGCCGGACCCGTCCGGCCGGGCTACCGCCGGTGCCACCACCTCATGGCCGCAGGCGTGATCCAGCGAACGCCGCAGATCGGGTAGCGCCGTGCGGAGGTCGGCAATCCGGGGCTGCGTCCCGCGTACTCGGGCAACATCCCCCGGGTACATCTCAACCATGAGCGATTCCTCTTGGAACAGGGGCGCTCGCGCGAGCAACGCGCCCGACGGCCCCCAGGCTGTCGAGCCGCCCGCAAACAACCTGCCTCCCTCGGATCCCACCATCTGCGACAAGAACACGAACACGCCGTGCTCGTGGGCGCTCCTCGCGGCGATTCGATCCCACTCCACCAGGTTGTCGGGCAGATCAGAGCCTGCACGGAAGTTGCGTGCCGGAGACGCACACGCACAGAAAATGGTCCGGGCTCCATCCAACGCCAGTGCGGTCGCACTCAATGAGTGGACCATGTCCTCGCACACCAACATTCCCAACCGTCCAAAGCGGGTGTCGAAGGCGCGAACATCCCGCCCTGGCTGCACAAAGCGGGCCTCCTGGAAGAGGCCGAACGTCGCGAGGCACACCTTGCGATGCAGGGCCAGAATCTCATAGCCGTGGACAGATCCAGTGCCCGGCGAGAGATAGGCGACGCTGTTATAAACCCCGTAGTCGTCGCGCTCATAGAAGCCCAGGATCACATCCGACCCACAGTCCGGCGGTGGTGGGCCAAGCGTCCTGACCAGCGAGCTCCTCGTGAAGGCCAATTCAGGGGCCGCTCCCTCCACGAAGTAGCCCGTCAGGGCCGCTTCGGGAAAAACCGTGACATCGGCATCGGTAGTGAGCGCTTGGCGGATCCGGACAACATTTGCCTCGATGTCGCCCTTGCGGGTCTTGATTTGCCCCAGAACGACCCGCACCGGGCACTCATGACTCATGGGCGTCGTCACCGGCAAAAGGGGGTCTTGGGGAGGTGGAAGCGGCCCGTGAGCGTCCCCCGCCCTCATCGGAGCGACCGGGGCGGTGGTCGGGTCGGTGGTTATATTCGATAATCTAGAAGGATCCCGTCTCCTGATCGTGCAGAGAGCCATGCCAACACAAGTTCGCGTGCTGCCCCTACTCGCCATCCTTGCCCTCGTCGTCCTTCCGCTGGCGGGGCAACCAGCGACGCGTTCCCCGGGAGAGCGGGTCGCTCCCCCGCAGTTCGACACGATTCAGTCGGAGCAGGCCCGCATGTTCCTGCGGGCTTTTGAAGCCATCTCCCGCTATCACGCCTCCAACCTCAGCGACTCCGTGTTGTGGGAGCGCGCACTCGATGGCCTGATCGGGCAGCTTGATGATCCCTACGCAACGGTATTCACGGAGGAAGAATTCGGGCGCTTCACCGAGAGCAACACGGGAGACTACGCGGGAATCGGGGTGCAGATTGGCTTGCTGGGGTCCCGCGTGACCGTCACCGCAGTGTTTCGGGACAGTCCTGCCGAGGGCGTCGGCATGATGGTGGGTGATCGCATTGTTTGGGTTGAGGGCCACGATGCCCGCGATTGGAACCTGGACCAGGCGCGCGACTCCATCCGCGGCGTTCCGGGCACCACCGTCAACATCCAGGTTGCCCGCGACGGGGTCGCCGATCCCGTTTCGCTGGCGATCGTGCGCGACAACGTTCATGTGAATGCCCTGCAAGCCACGTTGATGGAAAATGATGTGGCGTACTTCGCCATTGATCGCATCGCTCGGGGCGTGGCTGAGGAGATTGTCACGGCGCTTGCCGACCTGGGCGACATCCGCGCACTCATCATGGACCTCAGGCGCAATCCGGGCGGCTATCTGGATGAGTCGCTACGCGTCACCGATCTCTTCCTCGCCCCGGGCCAACGGATGGCGAGCGTCGATGCGGATGGCCCCGCCGGGAGGCAGCGCCAGGCCTGGCCCGCGCGGAGTCCGGCCCTTATCCCGGAGACGCCCATCATCATATTGCTGGATGAATTCACGGCGTCCGCCGCCGAGATCATCGCCGGGGCGCTTCAGGACCACGACAGGGCCGTGCTTCTGGGGCAGAGAAGCTTCGGAAAGGGCTCCGTACAGACCACGTTTCCCCTCCTGAGCGGCCATCAGATGAAGATCACGACGGGGTCGTGGTATACGCCGCTCGGGCGTTCGCTACACCGCGTCCGTCACCGCGATGGCAGCCTCAAGCCCGAGGATGAGGAGTTGCAAGCAACGGTCGCCACGCGCTCGGGGCGCCAGTTGAGGAGTGGCGGCGGCATCTTCCCGGACCTGGAAGTCGAGGACGATCTGCTCAAGCCGGAGGAGCGGGCATTCTTGAACCATGCGAACGAGCTCATGATCCCGGTGCCAGCGAGGATCGAGGAGTATTCCTTTGACCTGGCCAAGGACGCGCTTCGCAACGGTGGTGAGATCCAACCCCTGCCCTCCTCGGCATTTGACGACCTGGTCCAGGGCTTCATTGACGACGGGATGGACGCCGAGATCGTGGCCGATCCGGTGGTGCGGGCGTACCTGGATTGGAGGACGCAGATTCGCTATCTGTACCGGGCCGAGGCGACCGAAGCCATGCTGGTCACGCTGGCAGAGCGGGATCCCGTGCTCACCGAAGCGCTTCGCCTGGCGTCCGCAGCGGAATCACCGGGTCAGCTGTTCACTCTGGTGGAGCAGGCCGCCGTTTCCGCTGCGGGGATGTCCTAAGCGGAGCTGACACCACTCCTGGGGTGATACCGGCGGTGAACCTCGCGCAGGTACTTGCGATCCAGGTGCGTGTAGATCTGAGTGGTTGCAATGTCCGCGTGACCCAGGAGCTCTTGCACCGCGGCCAGGTCAGCCCCGCCCTCCAGCATGTGCGTCGCGCAGCTGTGGCGGAGCGTGTGCGGAGAAATACGCCGCTCAATTCCCGTCCGTTGGGCGGCGCGCGAGACGATCGACCATACGCTCATTCGGCTGAGCGGCCCTCCGCGCTGATTCAGGAAGACCGCGCCCCGACTCCGGCGGCCTCGGTCCAGCGTCATCCGCACGCCCTCCATGTATCGGCCAAGCGCGGTTGTAGCCGCGCGGCCGATGGGCACGAGCCGCTCCTTGCCCCCCTTGCCATGGACCAGTCCCAGGCCCTGGCTCACATCCAGGTCGGTCATCGTCAGCCGAACAAGCTCGCCCACCCTCATGCCCGTTGCGTAGAGCAGCTCAAGAATGGCCCGATCCCGCCAATACACCCTTGATGCGGGATCCACCGCCTCGACGACTTGAGCCGCCTCATCCGGGCTCAGGAATTCGGGCAGCTTCTTCGCCACCGAGGGGCGGTCCATCCGGCTCGTCGGATCAGCCGGCACGATGCTCTCGCCGACCAAAAACCGGAAATAGGCGCGCAGAGCCGACTGCGCCCGCCTGATCGAGGTCGGGGCCAAACCCGACGATCGCAGGTGAGCCACATAGTCGTGCAGGAATTGGTCATCCAGATCCTCCAGCAAAAGGGCGTCCCGGGTGGCCAGGTATTCCACGAAGCGACGGATATCAACCTGATAGGCGCTCAGGGTCGTCGGGCGAAGCCCTCGCTCAAAGGCCAGGTAGTCGATAAACGGCTCGACCAGGTACTGTCGCTCCAGTGCCTGTGAATCGGTCTCACTCGGCATCACCGGACCCCCGGCCCTGCCTCGCTTCGGCTCGACTCGTCTCTCGTGATCGCCACCACAGCACGACCAGCACCGACACCACCCCGATGGAGGCGAACAAGAGTCCGCGGTTCATGCGCTCCACCAATTCGACCACTCGCTCCAGGTTGTTCCCCGCCAGATAGCCCAGACGGACCAGCGCACCGTACCACAGTGCCGATGCCAAGAGAAGCGGGACCAGCACCCGACCAGGACTCAGCTTCGCCACGCCTGCAAACGCGGGCACAAGTGCCCGGATCCCCGGCAGAAAACGTCCCAGAAAAATCGCCCCCGCTCCCCACTTGGCGTAAAAGTCCTCCACGCGCGACATCTGTCCCTGCGCAAGGAGTCGGCGGCCCGGCCCGACACGGAAGAACTGATGTCCGTAGCGAAGTCCGGCGCCATAGACGGCGACGGCGCCCACGACGTTACAGGCCCAGACAACCGTGAACACCCCCAGTGGCGTCAGCGTGCCCCGCCCGGCGACAAAACCGCCCAAGAGGACAAAGGTGTCGGCGGGAAGCGCCGGGATCAGGTTTTCGATCAAACCCCCGCCGCCCAGAATGACATACACGGCAAAGGTGGGAAGCTCGCTGACCAACTCGAGAAGTCGCTCCACCGCCGCCTCCCTCCGCTAACGGCCCGCCCCCGGAGAGGCGCCTCCGCAAAGAAGCGCCACGGCTTGGACCGCAATGCCCTCACCTCGTCCGATCCAACCCAACATCTCGTTCGACTTTCCCTTGACCGACACCTGGCTGGCCGGCACGGCCAGTACACCGCCCAATGAATTGCGCATCTCGGTTGCGACGGGCGATATCCGGGGCGTCTCACAGATCACCGTCACGTCCACGTTTCCCACCCGCCAGTCCCGGCTCCGCAGCATGGTCATCACCCGAGCAAGCAGCTCCATGGAGTCGGCATCTCGCCATGTGTCCACCCCGGGCGGAAAGTGTGTTCCGATATCGCCCATGCACGCGGCTCCCAGCAACGCGTCGGCCACGGCATGCGCCACGGCGTCCCCGTCGGAGAAACCCCGCAGTCCGGGATGGCCCGGAAAAGCCACGCCGCCAAGGACCAAGTCTCGCTCAGCGTCAAATCGGTGCGAGTCGTATCCGGTTCCAATCCGCATCCCGGGCAGCGTTGACGTCGCCACGGGGCCTACTCCCGGTAGCGGCGTATCGCCAAGGACGCGTTGTGGCCACCGAAACCAAATGAGTTGTTCAGCGCAAGCGACACCGGGCGCTCGAGCGTCCCGCCGTGGGCGTAGTCCAAATCGCACTCCGGGTCGGCCTCGGAAAAGTTGATCGTCCCCGGTATCCTGCCCGATCGACAAACCATCGTACATACCACAGACTCAATGGCCCCCGCGGCCCCCAGCAGGTGTCCGGTCATGGACTTGGTCGACCCCACCACCACATCGTAGGCATGCGAGCCCAGCACACCCTTGATGGCCGTGGTCTCCGCGGCGTCGTTGAGGGGGGTCGAGGTCCCGTGCGCGTTGATGTACCCCACCTCCTCGACTCGGGCGCCGGCGTCGTCCAGGGCGACGCGCATCGCGATCTGGGCGCCGCGCGCCTCGCGCGGCGGCGCGGTGATGTGGTGCGCGTCACCTGAGGTTCCGTATCCGGCGATCTCCCCCAGAATCTCGACGCCCCGGCGCCGGGCCCGCTCCATCTCCTCCAAGAGGAGAACCCCGGCGCCCTCGCCGATCACAAACCCGTCGCGACCCGCATCGAAGGGGCGGCTCGCATGCACGGGATCGTCATTGCGCGTGGACATCGCCTTCATCGAAGCGAAGCCGGCGACCGAGATCGGGGTCACGGCGGCCTCACACCCACCCGCAAGCATCATTTCGGCATCGCCGCGCTCGATGAAGCGCGCGGCATCGCCGATGGCGTGAGCTCCAGAGGCGCACGCCGACACCGTCGCATAGTTGGGTCCCTCAAGCCCGTACTCGATCGACACCAGCCCGCTGACGATATCGGGGATGAACATCGGAACAAAGAAGGGGCTCACGCGCCTTGGGCCCTTGCTGTGCAGCGCCTTGCAGTTTGCCTCCAGGGTTGAAATCCCCCCAACACCGCTCCCCAGAATCACACCGAAGGCCGCCGGAGACACACCGGGCGGGGGGCCGGACAGGCCGCCGCTCGACATCGCTTCCCGCGCCGCGACAACGCCCAGTTGCGCAAACCTGTCGTAGCGGCGGGCATCCCTGCGACCGAGGTGCAGGGTCGGATCGAAGTTCTTGACCTCGCAGGCGATCCGGGTGGCAAATCCCTCTGGATCGAACAGGGTGATCTCCCCACCGCCCGACTTCCCCTCGAGCAGCGCCTCCCAGCTCGATGGAACATCCGACCCGACAGGGCTGACCATCCCCATGCCGGTGATGGCGACTCGCCGCCTCTCCGGGCGTGCCATCAGGTCGCCCTAGGTGCCGCGAAGAAAGGCCCGGGGGGCCTGCCGAGGCCCGGTCACGGTCGAGACTCCAGGCATGCGTCCCGGCGGTCCTTAACCGCTGTGCTTGTCAAGATACGTCACGGCATCCCCGACAGTCCGCATCAACTCGGCGTCCTCGTCTGGAATCTCGATATCGAATTCCTCTTCGAAAGCCATGACCAGCTCCACCGTGTCCAGGGAGTCGGCGCCAAGGTCGTCCACAAACGAGGCATCCCATGTTACCTTGCTCGCTTCAACGCCCAGCTCCTCGACGATGATCGCCTTGACCTTGGCCTCTGTGGTGTCGGACATACGTTCGCCTCCCGGTGATCCTGTTTGGAAGTGTGGATTGAGTGCGGCTCTCGGCATCGGCGCGATCGTCGCGCTACATCGTCATGCCCCCATCGACCGCAATGATCTGGCCCGTAATGTAACTTGCACCGGGTCCCGCAAGGAACCGGACCACGCGGCCCACGTCCTCGGGCTCGCCCAACCGATCCGCCGGTATGCTCGCCCGGATGGCGTCCACCTGCGCATCCGACAGACCGGATGTCATGTCGGTGCGGACAAAGCCGGGCGCCACGGCGTTGCAGCGCACGTTGCGTGACGCCAACTCCTTCGCTACCGACTTGGTCAACCCGTGAAGTCCGGCCTTTGATGCCGCATAGTTGGCCTGCCCCGCATTTCCGGTCAGACCGATGACGGAGGTGATGTTGACGATCGAGCCGGCCTTGCGCTTCATCATCGCGCGGGTGACAGCCCGCGTCATGTTGAAGGCCCCGCCCAAATTGGTGGCAATGACGTGCGACCAATCCTCATCACGCATGCGCACCATGACGGCGTCGCGGGTGACTCCGGCGTTGTTGACCAGGATCGACACCGGGCCAACCGTGCGCTCCACCTCCCGCACCACCCGCTTGCACACCGCTGCATCCCGGACATCACAGGCATGCGCCGAATGACCGCTTCCGGCGAGGTCCCGGCAGGCGGCTTGGGCCTTGGCAAGATTCCGGCCCAGCACGGCCACCCGCGCCCCGCCTTGGGCAAGTGCGTGCGCGATTGCCAGCCCGATACCGCCGGATCCTCCCGTGACGATCCCGACACCCCCCTCTAGTTCCCGCGTCTCTTCCATCGTCTAACACTCCAGGGTCGAGATCGCCTCAGCCGTTCCCACGGCTCGCGTCGAGGCTCCGCGCGCATTTCGCTTGTTCAGCGTGGTCAGAACCTTCCCGGGCCCGATCTCAAGAAACCGGGTAACCCCCATCCGCGTCATCTCCGAGATGCACTCCGTCCACCGGACGGGAGCCGTGAGCTGTCGGACCAAAAGAGAGACGACCGTGTCCGGGCTTCGGACCGCCTGGGCCGTGACGTTGGAGATTACGGGAAAAGCGGAGCGCTGAAAATCCAGGGTCTCCAAGTGTGCCTCGAATTCCTGAGCCGCCGGTTCCATCAGCATTGAGTGAAACGCGGCCGATACCTTGAGCCTCACCACCTTGCGGGCGCCGCGCTTGCCCGCTTCACGCCCAGCCCACTCAATGCCTCGGACATCGCCGCTCAGGACCACCTGACCCCTGGCATTCAGGTTGGCCGGCACCACGGTCATGCCCGCCTCGCCGGCGTCCAGGCACAGCTGGCCGACGGCTTTGTCGGGCATCCCCAAGAGCGCGATCATGGCGCCGGGTGCGGCCTCTCCGGCGGCGGCCATCAGCAATCCGCGTTTGCGCACGGCCATGAGGCCGTCGGCAAAGGAATAGGTGCCCGCCGCCGCATGAGCGGTCAGCTCACCCAGGGAGTGGCCGGCTGCGGCCGTGACCTCCCCCAATCGGTCCCGAAAAACCCCGTGAAGCGCCAGGGAATGCACATAGAGGGCCGGCTGCGCGTTCTCGGTGCGGGTGAGCTCCTCCTCAGGGCCCTCCCACGCCAGACCGGACAGGCAGAACCCCAAGAGGTCGTCGGCCTCCTCGAAGGTGCGACGAGCCTGCCGGTATTCCCGGGCCAGGCGGCGACCCATGCCGGCGTACTGGGATCCCTGACCGGGAAAGAGCAGTCCCAGGCCTCCCGTCGGCCTGTTCTCCGAAGCCACCACCTACCAGCGCATCGCCATGGCACCCCACGTCAGCCCCGCGCCAAAGGCCGTCATGAGGATGAGAGAGCCGGGAACGATCCGTCCGTCCTCCAAGGCCTCATCAAGGCACACGGGGATCGTTGCCGAGGAGATGTTCCCGTAACGGTGAAGGTTGACGAACACCCGTTCCATGGGGATCCCCGCATACTTGGCCGTGGCGTCGATGATACGGGAATTTGCTTGGTGCGGCACCATCAGGTCAATCTCATCGGCGCTGATGTTGGCCTCCTGCAGGACCCTGTGGCCGGCGTCAGCCATGGATCGCACCGCCGACTTGAACACCTCGCGACCGGACATGCGCAACAGGTGCTCCCGATTGGCAAGCGATGCCTCGTCCAGGGGTTGGGCCGCGCCCCCTGCCGGACGTTGCAACAGCGCGCCCAAATCGCCGTCGGATCGGTGAAAGCTCGAGAGAATTCCCTCGCCGTTTATCGAGGGTTGCACCACAGCGGCTCCTGCTCCATCACCGAAGAGAATGCAGGTGCCACGATCGGTCCAGTCGATAATGGAGGACATCTTCTCGGTCGACACCACCAGGACCGTCTCGCCCTGGCCCGCGGCCACATATCCCTCCGCCAGCGACAGCGCATACAGAAAACCCGTACAGGCCGCGTGCAGATCGAACGCGTGACAGCTCCTTGATGCACCCAGTCGCGACTGGACATCGCAGGACGTGGCCGGAAGCCACTGGTCCGGCGTCGCGGTCGTAACGATGATCATGTCGACATCCGCCGGGACCAAGCCCGCCTTGTCCAGTGCGCGACGAGCGGCCCGCTCCCCCATCTCGGCCGCTGTGACGCCGTCGTCCGCGATCCGGCGCTCCACGATCCCGGTGCGCTCGCGAATCCACGCGTCGCTGGTGTCCACCATGCGCTCCAGGTCAGCATTGGTCAGCACGCGCTCGGGCAGAAAACGCGCGGTGCCGGAAATCCGGGCAATCGGCGTGGCTCGTTTCATCGGCGATCGTTCCTGTTGGTGGCAAGGTCACGCGCTATGTGGGACACCATGCCGCTGCGCACGGTGCGGGCGGCGACGCCGATCGCGGCAGCGATCGCCTTGGGCGACGAGCGACCGTGCCCGATGACGCTGACCCCGTTGATCCCGAGCAGGGGTGCGCCCCCGTATTCGGCATATTCCAGCGTGCGAAACACGCTTTCAATTTCCGGGCCAATCCACTCCGGCCGCATCCGGTCCCGTACGCTGTTGACGAGAAAGTCACCAACGGACTCATAGAACTTGAGCAGTATGTTGCCCACCAAGCCGTCACACACCAGCACATCACAGGCGTGACCCATGATGTCGCTCCCCTCGACATTACCCACAAAGTTGAGGTCGCTCGCGGCAAGCTGTCGGTGCGCTTCCTGCAGGACATCGGTTCCCTTCGACGCCTCTGAGCCCACATTGAGCAAACCGACCCTGGGGGCGCTGACGCCCTCCAAGTCCTGCATGTAGATCGCGCCCAGCCGCGCAAACTGCACCAGGTGCTGAGGTTTGCACTCGATGTTGGCTCCGGCGTCAAGGACAAGCGTGACGCCACCCGATGTCGGAAAGGGCGTGGCGACCGTGGGTCGATCGACGCCCTCAAGCCGGCGAAGGAGGAGAAGGGATGCCGCCATGACCGCGCCGGTCGGCCCGGCGGAAACAAAGGCATCCGCCTCCTCGGCGCGCTGTAGACCCAACCCGACACTGATTGAGGAGCGGGGGCGTCTGCGCAACGCGTAGGCGGCCGACTCGGAGGCGCTGATACGGTCGGGCGCATGCACGATATCCAATCGGTCGGGTTGCCCGAAATCCCTCATCGCGCTCTCAATCATGTGACGGTCCCCCACCAGAACAACCTCCAGGGCGGGGTCCGCCTTGGTCGCGGACACCGCGCCGGCAACCTCCCGCGACGGCGCGTCGTCAGTCCCCATCGCGTCCAAGGCAATCCTCATTGGGGCGTCAGCGATCCGGTCGGGACCGACTTGATTACAATCTATTCGTCGACGACGTAGATCTGCTTACCCCGGTATACGCCGGATGTGGGGCACACCCTGTGACGGCGCTTCGGATCGCCCGTCCGAGAGCAGGTGCCGAGCGTCGCTTCTGGCGCCTTGTGGTGCGTGCGTCGTTTGCGTTGCCTCTGCTTGGAGACTCGCTTCTTGGGCACGGCCATAGGTGTTTTACCTCGCGTCTGAGTCAATTTGTGTGCGCAACAGGGCCTGCCACCTGGGATCAATCTCCCTGGCGCTCGCCTCCTGCACCGTCGTGTACTTCTCGGTCTTCTCACCACACCGGGCGCAACAGCCGTCGTCCAGCTCCTGCGGCGCGTGGTATCTGGGAACCTCCAGAAGCACTTCCTCCCGGAGGGCCTCCGTCAGATCCAGCATGGCGTGCCCAGCGTCAATGGTCCGCACATCGGGATCTAGGGCCTCCATGTCGCCGGCCGCCACAAACACGAGCGCAAGTGGCCGCTGGAATGTCACGGACAGCGTATCAAGACACCGATTGCATTCGTACGCGACGGATGCACTCCACGTGCCCCGCACAACGACGCCGTTGTCGGAGGTCGCCGTGGCCGAGGCCGAAACCTCGACCGCGTCGATCACCTGGACGCCCGTGCCGATCCAAGCATCGGCGTCACCTGGGATACAACCGTCCACAGACACTGCACGGCATTGGCGAAGACGCACCAAGTCAATCGTAAGCATGCCATTGGAAGATACGATTCCGGGGACAAGCACGTCAACGACGCCTGGTACCCAGGGGGCCGGGATCAGGTCAGGAGCGCACGCTCCGCGAAAAAGAACCCGATCTCGCGGCGAGCGTTCTCGCGGGAATCCGAGCCGTGGATGGCGTTACGCTCCTTTGACTGGGCGTAGAGTTTGCGCACCGTATCCTCTGCCGCCAAGGCCGGATCCGTTGCGCCGATCACCCGCCGCAAGGCGTGCACCGCGTCCTCTGCCGCCAAAACCATCGGGATACACGGGCCTGAGGTCATGAACGCGACCAGGGACTCGAAGAAGGGACGGGCGCGATGGACATCGTAAAACGCACGCGCCTCCGCCTGCGTCATGGTTACCATGCGCATCGCCCGAATCGCAAAGCCATGCGCCTCCAGGTGGGCGATAATGTGGCCCGCTTTCCGATCAGCCGTGGCGTCGGGCTTGATGATTGCCAATGTCTCCGTCATTACTGCTCGCAACTCCGTGTGGGTTGTGTAGGGGCCTTTGCCCGCACCGCGTGTCGGTCGGATCTTCGCACCGCCATGTAACGAAATCTGTTCTTCCCCCAAGTCAAGCGAGCCCATCCGGCGTGTCCCGCACGACGGCATCGGCAAAGGCGCGCATCACGGTTCGTCGCGAAAGGAATCCGATAAGTTCGCCGCCCCTCACAACGGGAAGACTGGACACGGAGCGGGTGACCATGGACCAACTGGCGTCAAGCAGTCCCTCATCCTCTGCAACACAGAACACCGCGCGGGTCATGATGGCGCGCGCCGTCAGGGGCTTCCCGACGCCACCGCTCCTGGAATCCCGACTCGGGAGTACATGGGGCAAGACATCTTGGATCGACACGATCCCCAGCATCTCGTGAGCGGCACCAACTACCGGCACGGTGGCCAACCCGCGCCGCAGCATGAGGAGCTGAATCTCGCGGACAGGCGTATCCGCGTAGATGCGATACCGCATCCGGTTCATCACATGGCCCACGCGCACATCGAGCTCAATGCGGCGGCTGGAAAACTCCCTGGATGCCAAGATTTCCTGGATGTCGTCCTCGCGCGCGCCCAGCAGCGCCGTTGACGCCCGCGCCAGGGCTGGCCCGAGAAAAAGATTGACCGTGGGTCGGGCCAGCCCCCACGACACCCAGGTGAGGGGCACAGCCGTCTTGGTTTCCGCACGGCGGGAACGATACAACAAGAGGTTGCTCGGGCTTGATTTGCCACCCAGATCCAACAACTCGACCCCCGAAGCCAGGCGCAAGCGCCTGGGTCCCCCCTCGCTGGACGCCCGGCTGATGGCCGTAGCCAAGGACGAACAGGGACACCGGGCGGGCGGGAGACTCTCCAGAAAGGTCCACGCATCGGTCTCCTGGCCTACCACCATTCCCGGGTGTGCAAACAAACAGTCAAGACCGATCATGGCCGGACACCTCCGCCGCCGGCCGGTTCCCGAAGAACAAGCGCGGCATCGCCCGGGCCCGGCAGCGCCATGCCCCGGCGCGTGGCCGGAATGCGCAAGCTGAGAGACGCCATGGTCCCGGCTACCTGGATCAGGCCAACGCCTCGCCGACGAGCCTCGCGATATCGACCGGCCTGGTTGCAACGGCGATCCCGTTGTCCTCGAAGGACCGGATCTTCTCCGCTGCGGTGCCCGACGACGCGCTGATGATCGCGCCCGCGTGCCCCATCTTCGTCCCCGGCGGCGCGGTGCGCCCCGCGATAAACCCGACGACCGGAACATCGACATTGGCGTGGATCCAGGCGGCGGCTTCCTGCTCGTCGGTGCCGCCGATCTCCCCGATGATGACGAGCGCCCGCGTCTGAGGCTCGTCGACGAAAGCCTCCAGGCAATCCACGAAACTGGTGCCGATCAATGGGTCGCCGCCGATCCCCACGCAGGCGGTCTGCCCGAGACCGGCTTGCGTGAGGTGGTGAACGGCCTCGTAGGTCAGGGTTCCAGAGCGAGAAATCAGGCCCACGGGACCGGGACGGACGATGCGGCCCGGAATGATCCCCATTGTCACACGTCCCGGACAAATGATGCCCGGACAGTTGGGGCCCAGAACACGGCTCCCGCAGTCCCTTGCGAAGGCGTGGGCACGGGTCATGTCCAGGACCGGAACCCCCTCGGTCACACAGACGATGAAGTCCACCCCGGCATCGGCCGCCTCCATGATGGCCCCGGCGGCAAAGGCTGGGGGCACATAGACGACCGAGGCGTCGGCACCGGTCGCGTCGACGGCATCCCTGACCGTGTGAAAGATCGGGACCTGTCTGCCCTCGGGGCCTTCGAACTGCCGCCCTCCCTTGCCCGGCGTGACCCCGGCCACGACCCGGGTTCCATATGCCATCATCTGCTTGGTATGGAAGGACCCGTCGCGCCCGGTGATCCCTTGCACCACCACGCGGCTGTTCTCGTCAACAAAAATCGACATTCGATGTTCCTTTAGCGCTTTGTTTCCCCGGTTTTCACGGACTCGGGCGTCCGGGTCAGCCGGCCAACTTCACGGCCCGCTCAACGACTTCATCCATTGATGAGGCGGCCGTCAACCCCGCTTCCTTCAATATCTCGCGGGCGGCAGCTTCGTTGGTCCCGGTGAGACGAATCACGAGCGGGACATCCATGTCAAGACGGCCAACGGCCTCGACGATTCCCGTGGCCACATCGTCGCATCGGGTGATTCCACCAAAAATGTTGAAGAGCACAACCCTGACCCCGGGGTCGGCCAAGATGATCTCAAGTGCCGCGACCACCTTGTCTGGATTTGATGACCCTCCGATGTCCAGGAAATTTGCCGGCTCGCCGCCGTAGTGCTTGACCAAGTCCATCGTGGCCATCGCAAGCCCGGCACCGTTGACGCAGCATCCTACCGTGCCGTGCAACTTCACGAAGCTGAGGCCGGCGTCGCGCGCCTTGCGATCCGCCGGAGTCTCGGAGGCCGGATCCCGGAGCGAGGCAATCGAGGGGCGCCGAAACAGTTCATTGTCGTCGATGCTCACCTTGGCATCAATCGCCTTGACCTCCCCCGCCTCGGTGGAGATGAGGGGGTTGATCTCCGCCATTGAGGCGCCGCACCGCACAAAGACGCCATAGAGCTGCGAGATCACCTTGGCACCCTGCCGAATGAGCGACGGGTCGTCGTAGAGCTTTGTGGCCAACCCGAACGCCTGATGCGGAAGAAGGCCGTAGCGCGGATCCACCCGGAGCCGACAAATGGCATCGGGACTGCGGGTAGCCACCTCCTCAATGTCAACCCCACCCTCCGGGGACACCATGAGGATCGGGCACTGACTCTCACGATCCACCAACACGCCGACGTACGCCTCAGTGGCGATCGCCTCCACCGGAGAAACCAGCACGCTTGTGACGGCTAGGCCGTTGATCTCCATGCCCAGGATCTCTTCGGCGTAGCGCTCTGCCTGATCTACGTTGTCGGCGAGCCGTACCCCACCCGCCTTGCCCCTGCCACCGGTATGGACCTGCGCCTTGATCACGGATCTCGGGCCGTATTCTTGGGCCAGGGCTCGGGCACTGGCGGCGTCGCGAGCAACACCACCCGGGTTCACAGCCATCCCGGCCGCGCGGAACAGTTCCTTTGCTTGGTATTCGTGAAGATTCATGACGGACCGGACTGAAGAGGGTGGGTATTCTGGGCCGCTTCTTCCGCCACCCCCTCGATGGGATGGCCAACGGAGCGCCCGCCTGTGCTTCCGCGCCCCCGTTGAGGGTTGAAGCGGTGAGCAATAGCATTCCCGCTCCCGAAATTCTTGAGAAGCCCCCCCAAGGGCCGGTTGACACCGGCCATTCAAGGTATCGGTTTCTTCGCAAAGCGTGCAACGCACAATGAATTTGTCGGTTACAGAGCTCGCAGTGCGGGGTCTCCGGCAGGCAGTACGTAGATTTCGCAGCGGGGCGACGCAAGGGAAACCGCGGGCCAGCTCTGCCGCCAGGCCCCCGCCAATCAATATCTTTCAGGCAGTCGGGGCCAAGATCCGGTCAGGGCAAGAGCGCCATCTCAAGCACCTCAAGGAATCGAGCGATGGGCGAAGCAGAGCGATACCTGTACTTCGACCATGCCGCGTCAACCCCTGTCCGCCCCGAGGTGGCCCGAGCGATGTCGCGGTGCATGGCCGAGGTCTTCGGCAATCCGAGCAGTGCCCACTCTTGGGGAAGGGCCGCGCGGCGACGCCTTGAACAGGCCCGATCCTCGGTGGCCGAATCACTCGAGGTGACTCGACACAGGGTCGTCTTCACGAGAGGCGGCACCGAGTCGGACAACATCGCCATTCTGGGGCGGGTGAGACGCGACCTGATGGCAGGTATTGCCGGACATGTCGTGACCACTCCGATCGAGCACCCGGCGGTCTTGGAAGCGACCAAACAGGCGGTCTTGGCAGGGGCAAGATGCACGATGATCGGTTTCGCCGAAGGCCGGCTCGACATGGAATCCTTGGAGCGCGCGCTCGAGTCCCGCCCCTCTGTGGTGTCCTGCATCTGGGTGGACAATGACACCGGCCTCCTGCTTCCCATGGATGAGATCTCTGCGCTGTGTCGGGCGAGGGACACGCCCCTGCACAGCGACGCGGTCCAAGCCTTGGGAAAGGTTCCCGTTTCGCTTCGCGCGACTCCCGTTGATCTCCTGACTGTGGCCGGGCACAAGGTGTACGGACCCAAGAGTACCGGAGCGCTGGTTCTCCGGGACATGAACAGTGTAGAGCCGCTTCACGCTGGCGGGGACCAGGAGATGCGCCTCAGACCCGGCACCGAGGACGTTGTGGGTGCGGTTGGCTTCGCTGAGGCGATTCGACTGGCCGTGGCCGAGCTGCCCGGCGAGGCAACCCGGCTGAAGGACCTGACGACCCGTCTGGAGTCCCGACTCCTTGCCCGGACCCGAGGGATCCGGGTTCACGGAGCGGGGCTGCCCCGGGCGCCTCACATCGTATCGCTTGGAATCGCCGATGCGGATTCCGACACGCTGGTGGCCGCGCTGGATGCGTTGGGGGTCGCCGCCTCCAAGGGATCGGCCTGTTCCGGCCGCTCCCGGGCATCCACCGGGCCCCTCGCCACCCCGGCGGCGGCCGAGCGCGAGGCCACGTTACGCCTGAGCGTCGGCAAGCTCAACGGCATCGAAGACATCGACCGCGTCGTGGACGCCGTGTGCCATGCGGTTGGGCGGACCCGGGAGTGGGTCGGTCAAGGAGTGGAGGTCCGGTCGTGAGCAGCATTCGAGAGCGATCGCGGATTCTCGTTGCCATGTCCGGTGGCGTCGACTCGTCGGTGGCGGCCGCGCTCCTGGTCGAGGCCGGACACGATGTGGTCGGCGCCACAATGAAGACGTTCTGCTACAGCGACGACCCCTTGGCGGATTCCAGCACCTGCTGCGGCTTGGAGGGCATCCAGGACGCTAGGGCGGTAGCCGACACCTTGGGGATCCCTCACTACGTCTTTGATGTCGAGGATGAATTCAAGCGCGACGTCATGGACGACTTCGTGGCCGAGTACGCTGAGGGGCGGACGCCCAACCCCTGCGTGCGATGCAACTCCAATACGAAATTTCGTGACCTCATGCGCCGGGGACAGGCGCTTGCGTGCGACGGCATTGCGTCCGGCCACTACGTCCGACTCCACCGCTCTGGCGGCGGGGCGAGCCTGCTTCGCGGCATCGACCCGTCGAAGGATCAATCCTACTTCCTCTGGGGGCTGGATCGGACCCGCCTGGAGTGCCTCCACTTTCCGGTCGGTGAGTTGACCAAGGCCCAGGTCAGGGCGCGGGCCCGGGAACTCGACCTGGCCACGGCGGACAAGCCGGAGTCTCAAGACATCTGCTTTGTTCCGACGGGGAGTTATCGAGACTTCTTGGCCACGAGGCTTCTCCCGACGCACTCCGCGCTATCCCCGGGAGCTGTTGTCGATGTCCGGGGGCGTGTGCTGGGGAGGCACGACGGTTATGCGGGATTCACGGTCGGGCAGCGAAAGCGCGTGCCCGGGGGCTTGTCCGAGCCGCACTATGTGGTGGAGATCAGACCCGGCACCCGGGAGGTCGTGGTCGGACCGAGATCCCTGCTGGCCGTGCGGGAGATCATCGTCGGTGACCTCAACTGGCTCACCGCGCCACCCAGGCCGGGAAGCCGCGTGTCCTGCCAAGTCCGGTATCGATCACCGCCCCTAGCCTGCCGGGTGTCTCCAGGGAGCTCGGCTGAGCTCCGCCTGTGGCTCGACGATCCCGTCGCCGCCGTCACTCCCGGCCAGTCGTGCGTTGTCTTTCGGGGAGACCATGTGCTGGGCGGCGGGAGGATCAGGGCCACGGTCGGGGCCGAGTTCACCCCGGAGCGCGGGGCCACCACACCGGCTGCTGTCGAGCAGGCACCGTCAGGCTGACGCCCCCACGCCCAAGAACGGGCTCTAGTGCCTCAGGTCCGCGGCGTCGGCAAAGGCGCGCAGGTGACCCTGTTGCTCCTCCGTCAACGTCTCCGGGATCTGGACCTTGACCTCCACATACTGATTGCCGGTGCGGCCCTTTCGGCGGATTCCCTGGCCCCGAATCCTGAACCGGGTTCCCGGCTGAGTGCCCGGCGGAATGCGAAGCACCACCTTGTTGCCCCAAATCGTGTTGACGCGAACCCGGGACCCCAGGACCGCCTGCGCAATGTTGATCGGCACAGAGACCAGGATGTCGGACCCCTTCTGCCGAAAGAAACCGTGCGGCTTGACCTTGAATGTGATGATGAGGTGACCGGGTCCGCCGCCATCACGCCCCCCCTCGCCCTGACCGGGGATTCGGACCTTGGATCCCGTCTCCGAGCCCGCAGGGATGGACACCTGAAACTTGCGGCGCTGATGAACCTTACCCGACCCGCCACACGAGTCGCACTCCTTTTGCGGCGCTTTACCCCGACCCACACAGGCCGGGCACGGACGAGTGACGGCAAAGCCGCCCTGTCCGAAGGATACGCTGCCCGACCCACCGCACTCCGCGCATTCTTTCCAGGAGGTGCCCGGCGCTCCCCCGGACTCACTGCACGTCGCACAGCCCTCGCTGATCGGCACGCGAATGGTCACCTTCCCGCCCCGCACCGCCGTCAGAAACGGGACCTCGATCGCATACTCGACATCCTGCCCCTTACGTGGGCCGGCAGACTGCCGCGCCGGGCCCCCTCGACTACGGTCAAACAAGGAGGAGAACATGTCGGAGAGCCCGCCCAGTCCGCCCAGGTCCTCAAAGGAAAAACCGCCGGAGGCGGATGCCCCCGACCATGGGCCGGTCGAGATGTCGCCCATCGCGCCCAGCTTCCGCATGCGATCGTAGTTCTTACGCTTTGCCGGATCCGACAGAACAGAGTGGGCTTCGCCGATATCCTTGAACCGCTCCGCAGCACTTGGATTCCCTTGATTCGCATCGGGGTGATGCCGCTTGGCCAGCTTTCGATAAGCCTTCTTGATGTCCGCACCCGTGGCCTTTTCATCCACGCCGAGGATCTTGTAGTAGTCCTTGTCCTTCGTCACAGAATCCCCGCTTCAGACCGCTGTCTACGCCTTGAATACGCTGACGCGGGCGGCCCTCACCAGCATGCCGCGAAAGGTGTACCCCCTCTGAAACACCTTGTCGACCTGATCATCAAGCTCGTCGGAGTCCGCAGGCACCCGCATCATTGCTTCCATCGTGTTGGGATCAAAGGCCTCACCCTCGGTGGCGACCACTTCGAGCCCGGCGGCACTCATCGCCTGAAAAAACTTGCGCTCCACCAGGTCCACGCCCTCAACAATGGCGTCCACCGAGGCGTTGTCGGGCTCCAGCTCGGTCACGCGGAGGAGGTCGTCCAACGGGTCCAACATGCGAGCCAACAGGTCGGCCTGGGCGCGATCCCATCGCTCCCGGAGCTGGATTTCCATCCGCTTCCTGTAATTGTCGAAGTCCGCCGCGAGACGAAGGTGGCGCTCCTTCATGCGGTTGAATTCGGCCTCCAGCTCCCTGATGCGATCCGGCATCTCGTCACCTTGGGATACCGCCTTCTCGTCCTGTGGCGCAGCGGCTCCGGGGAACTCCTCGGTGTCCGGTTCACCGAGGCCGGCCGCATCCTCCGGGGCACCGCTACCGGGGACCGACAAATCCTCGCCCCCGCGTTCACCCCCTTCCGGGGCGTCGCGCTCCAGACCGCCCTCGCTGGGTGCCTGTCGGTCGTCATCCATACCGGCTACCGCTCCTTGACATCGGCTCTTCTTGTCGCTCAGAACACACTGCATCAAGCTACCGAAAACCGATCAACAAGGTCCAGAGGTCTCGTAGCCGCAACGGCGGTGTCCCCCACCAAGTCCGGCCAGGCCGGCGTCAGAGCAGCGCCCCCGCGATGGCTCCGGTTAGCAACCTGAGTGCCGCCATGGCACTCTCGGCCCGTATGGTCGAGCGGTCGCCGTGAAGTTGCAGCAACCGACTCGTGCCCGTTCCGCCCGCAAGCGCCACGGCAAGCCAAATGGTGCCCACCGGCTTCTCGTTGGTCCCGCCACCGGGACCCGCGACTCCCGTGATGGCAATCGCAGCATCGGCCGACAGGGAGCGGCGGGCGCCGAACGCCATCTCCAGGGCCACGATCTTGGAGACGGCCCCGTGCGTGTCAAGTGAGGCGGGATTCACCGCCAACAAGCGCACCTTCACGTCGTTTGAGTACGCCACCACCCCGCCCGCAAAGTACGCGGATGCGTCCGGAAAATCCGTCAATGACTTGGCCAGCAGGCCTCCGGTACAGCTCTCCGCCGTGGCGACCCTGAGACCCCGTGCGATGGCGGAGGCGGCCAAGTGCTGCACCAGTCCAGACATGGTCGCCCGATGGAGCGATTCGGGTTCACGCATTGCCGGCCATCAACGCGCGGTAGCGCCAGAGGTAGTATGCCAAGGACCACAACGAGAGACCCACGGCGAGTGCCAGCATGACGCCTATCCACATCGAGTGAATTCCCCTCCACAGAGTCCACAACGGGCCGGACCAGCCCTCCGCGGCCGCCGTGAGCAGTAGGGGATACCACAGAAGGATACCCCCGGCAAAAAAGTTCTGCGCGAGTGCCTTTCGCTTTCCCAGAAGCCCGGCCGAGATCACAAGGCCTCGCCGGGCGGCAAAGGCTCGAAGCAGGGTCACCAAAACTTCACGCCCGAAAATGACCACCATCACCCACACGGGAACCGTTCCCCACCACGGGACAGCGGCCATGACATCGGGCCTCCGGCTGATGATGAACGCTGGCCAGAACGTGCTCGCCAAGAGCAGCTTGTCGGCGACGGGATCCAACAGCTTCCCGGTGTCGGTCACCAACCCGTGCTTGCGGGCAAGATGGCCATCCCAGAGATCCGAAAACGCCGCAACCAAGAATAGGAGGAAGGCGAGATAGCGGGCCGCCATGCCCTGGGACAACGCCAGGTAAAAGATCAGCGGACAGGCAACAATCCGCGCCGCCGAGATCCAGTTGGGCAGATTCAAGGGCCCAAAACCTGTTGCTTCAGGTCCCGCTCCATGCGGACCAACACGCCCATCGCCTGGCTTCTAAGGAGACGCCGGGGCTCCCACTGAACAAAATCCCGCAGCACGGTGATGGCGTCGATCGTCGCGTCCTCGCCAGCCATGTGCCTCAGCGCGGCAAGACGACGAAACGGATTGTGGCTGAACAGTTCCTTGCGATGCCGCTGCACCTGGTCCCGGAACACAACCGTCGCCAAGGCGGCAACGGCGCCCAGTCCCAGAAGAAAAAAAACGGCCTTGCGCGAGCGACTACCCATCGCGGCGCCTCGCTACATCTCCCGCCGGCCGGCCAGCGCCTGGGCAATGGTCGTGCCGTCAACGTACTCCAGGTCGCTACCGATCGGAACTCCCTGCGCCAGCCGGGTTACCCGGACCGCATATGGACGAAGTACGCTCTGCAGATACACGGCCGTTGCCTCGCCCTCCACGTTGGTGTTCGTGGCCAGGATCACCTCCTGGGGAGCCAGGCCGGATCCATCGAAACGATCCACCAACGTGTCCACGTTGAGGTGTTCCGGACCGATCCCGTCCAGCGGGGACAAACGACCCCCGAGCACATGAAACACGCCTCTATATTGACCTGCGCGCTCAATCGCTCCCACATCGTAGGCCTCCTCCACCACACAGACAACGCGCGCGTCCCTCGCGGGATCCCGACACACCGAGCACTCCTCTGCGTCGCAGTAGTTCCCGCACCGGGGGCAGGGGTGGATGCGGTCGGCAACCGTCACTAGAGACTCTGCGAGACGCCGAAGATTCCCCTTGGAGCCCTTGAGAAGATGATACGTCAGGCGCCACGCCGTCTTGGTTCCGACGCCCGGCAACCTTCTGAGCTCCAGGGCAAGCTCCTCAATCGGGGACACCGGCGTACGGCGAGCGATACTAAAAGAGCCCGGGGATCTGGACCGGTAGAGCGCCAGCGGCTCCACGCATCCGCTCCTCGGAGAGCTCGCGCGCGCGCTTTTGGGCCTCCGCCACGGCGGCGACAACCAGATCCTCGAGCATCTCGCGGTCCTCGGGATCAATCACATCCGGCTCGATCACGAGGCCGATCAAGTCCCCCTTGCCGTTGACGCGCGCGGTGACCATGCCGCCCCCGGCAGAGGCGGAGAGCTCTTCGTTCTCGAGCCCCTCCTGCATCTCTTTCATCCGGGCCTGAAGCTGTTGGCCCATCTTCATCAATTGCTGAATATTCGCCATGGGTTTTCCTTGCGGGAGCGGTCATGCCGCTGTTGCTAAAGGTACGGATGCTGTTCCTTGCGCCTTACTCCACCAGTTCCAGGTCGAGCTCGACCACAGCATCTCTGATTCCGGGAACCTGCGCAATCAACTCCCGCATTCGATCATCTTGCACGGTTTTGCGGGTGAGGCGCTCGGACCCCGCCTGACTCTCTGAGCGGCCTTGCGTCTCACCGGGCCGACCATCCCCGGCATCCGCTTCGGATGTGCGCTCAACAGTCGGCTCTTCGATCACAATGTTGGCAGAATCCCTCCCCGAGTGAAGGGCCAAGCGCTCCTCCAGGCGACGGCGGTGCGACGGCTTGCGCAGTGTTCCACGGTCGTAGGGGTCTGGCGTCGACAGAACGAGCGCTCCGTTCTCATCAACCCCCTCCACCTTCAGGGCCTGGAGCATGGGCAGGGGCATGCCGTCAATCCGGTTGCCCCGGTCAGCGAGCAAGCGCGTCCACCCCTGGTCGAGGGACACCGGCTTGCGGGCATTCGCCTGTGATCGACGCGCCGACGCCTGCTTGGCGGGCAAGGCCGACACCGATGCCCGCTTGCCCCGTGAAGACGACCTCGGCCCCGCACCTTCCCCAGCCGATGCTCGCGCATCTTCGCCGTCTCCACCGAGCGCCCTGACGATCTCTTCCAGCTCTACGGTGCGGTCCAAATAGCTCATGCGCAGCAACAGCATCTCAATCAGGACGCGGGGACGTGCGCTCTGGCGGAGACTCCCGCCCGCCTCCAAGTCCGATGTCAGGGCAAGCAACCGAATCAGGTCACCGGGCACAAAGGCGGCCGCGCGCTGGGCGAACGCATCCAGCGAGGAGCGTCCCATGTCGACATCTTCGGTATCCGCCCCCAGAGCCAGGCGCAACAAGAGGCGCAACTTCTCAGCCAGCCCATGATAAAACTCAACGAGGTCGTATCCCTCGTCGATCAGTCGTTCCACAAAACCGAAGATTTCACCAGAGCGGCGGTCCGCGATCAGGTCAAAGAGCTCCAGATAATGCTCCTCGGACACGACGCCAAGCACCTGCACCGCCGCTTCAAGCGTGACCTCCGTGCCCGCAAGGGCCAACACCTGATCCAAGAGGGACAACCCGTCTCGCATGCCCCCGTTTGCCTTCCGGGCGATCGCTCGAAGCGCATCAGCCTCGGCCGAAATCCCTTCTAAATCAAGCACTTCAGCGAGCCTGCCAACGATGTCGCTGGCACCGATGCGGCGGAAGTCAAAGCGCTGGCATCGCGACAGAACTGGAGACGCCGCCTGCTGGATCTTGCGCGCCTCGGTGGTGGCAAACACGAAAATGACCCTGGGCGGCGGCTCCTCGAGGAGTTTGAGAAGCGTGTTCCACGCCTCCCGGGTGAGCATGTGGGCCTCATCCAGGATATAGATCTTGAAGCGGTCCGCGTCCGAGGGCGCGTACATCGCCTGTTCCCGGAGTTTGCGGGCATCGTCCACGCCTCGATTGGAGGCCGCGTCGATCTCGATCACATCCAGCGAGGTGTTGCCCGCCCAGGTCCGGTTACAGTCTTCGCAAGAGCCGCAGGGTTCGCCCTCTTCGGTTCGGTCGGAACAGTTCAGCGCCATGGCGAGAATGCGCGCCAGCGTCGTCTTTCCAACCCCTCGCGGGCCACAAAAAAGATACGCGTGACCAACCCGGTCCTTGGCCACCGCGTTGCGAAGCGTGTTGGATACGTGCTCTTGGGTCTTCACGTCCAGGAATCGGCGAGGCCTGTACTTTCGGGCTAGCGCGAGATAGGACAAGGGAAAAACCGCCTTCGACCGTGGGAGCGCCCCGGTTCAAGGACCGGTGAACGTGTGCGCCCCAGGCACTCCGCAGCGCCGTTCACCTCACTTACCGCTGCTACCTTCGGGGTCCTGACGGGATTCATGGGCTCCCGACCTGCGGACCTGGGACGCATGCGAAAGCTACCCCGGGCAGCCCCACCTCGTCAACCGGACTTGAGTCCCCCGGGGCGGTTCCTTGACCAAGAGCTCAGACGGGCAGGCGAGGAGCCGACCTGTCAAACGCGACCCCCGGCCCCACACGCGCTTATGAAGTCAACAAAAAACCGCTCGTGACGAGTCGGTCAGAGGCTACTTGGGGGCCGTCTCCCTGCCCCGAAAAACCGGTCTTCAGATCCGCGCTCCTCCCACGGCCCGAGGGCGGCCGGTGGCCGCCAAGGCAGAGGGCAGCGGGGGACGGGATGCCACGTTGCGTCCAATCGCATTCGCAATGGGCCGGATGTGAGACATCAGCTCGCCAAACTGTTCGGGGTACAGACTTTGTGCGCCGTCTGAGAGTGCCTCCGGGGGATCGGGATGGACTTCCACAATGAGTCCATCGGCACCGGCGGCCACGGAGGCCCGGGCCATCGGCACCACCTTGTCGCGCACGCCCGTCGCGTGACTGGGATCCGCGATGATCGGCAGGTGCGTGAGCGACTTGACCATTGGAATTGCGGTCAAATCGAGGACGTTGCGCGTCTGGGGGTCGAAGCTACGCACCCCGCGCTCGCAAAGCACCACATCCGCATTGCCCTCGCTCAACAGATACTCGGCGGCAAGAAGGAGCTCGTGGATGGTCGCCGACATGCCCCTCTTGAGCAACACCGGCTTGCCCGCCCTGCCGGCGCACTTCAACAGCCGGTAGTTCTGCATGTTGCGGGCCCCGATCTGAATCATGTCCGCATACTCGGCCACCTGGGCCACGCTCTCGGCATCGACAGCCTCCGTGACGATGGCCAAGCCGGTCTTGTCGCGCGCCTCTGCCAGCAGCTCCAGGCCCTGCACCCCCAACCCCTGAAACGAGTACGGGGATGTGCGAGGCTTGAAGGCTCCGCCCCTCAGGAGGCTTGCCCCCAGGGCACGCACCCGCGCGGCGATATCCAGAATCTGGTCGCGCCCCTCCACCGCGCACGGGCCGGCGATGACTACAATGTCGGAGCCACCCACCACCGTGCCGTTGGCAAGCGACACCAGCGTGTCTTCCTCCTTCCACTCCCGGGACACCTGCTTGTACGGCTTGCTGACCCGGATGATCTCGCGGACTCCGGGAAGGCCCTCAAGGCGAGCGGATTCCACGCGCCCGTCGTTGCCGACCAGGCCAATCGCGGTGCGTTGTCGCCCCGGCATGGGTTTGGCCCCGTAGCCCATCAGGGCAATTGTGTCAACGACTCGTTGCACCTGCTCTTGGGTCGCGCGGTGATGCATGACTATCAACATGGCACTGCTCTGGAAGGTGTGAACCGGTGATCAATACCAAGATACCATGCCCCGTCGATCCGACGTCACGCGCCACCGGGTGGAAGCCGAAACCGCTCGCCATCGCCGGCGCACACGATCCGTCCCCCATAGCCCGCGGCACCAACGAGCGTTAACGCGGAGGTGGCGTCCAAGGGTGGATACATGTGCGTGAGCACCAGGAGGCCGGGGCCGGCCTGAGACGCCATGGCCGCGACGGCGGCGCACGAGAGGTGGTTGTCGGAAGGCGGAGGATCGGCGTACGAGCACTCGCTGACCAGAAGGTCCACGCCCCGGAAGAACTGGCCCAACCCGGAGTCAGGGCCGGCATCCCCTGTGTAACCCACGGTCCCCGCTCCCCAGTCGGCGGACACGGCAATCGAGTTCTCCGTGTGGGTGGTCGGAAAAAACGCCAGATGAATTGATGTACCCGGGGCCATGACGCGCCCGCGGCGCTCCACTTCGTGATACACGACATCGAATCCGGGGCGCACGATAAGGTCCCCGTGTGCGCGCCGAAGACCCTCCGCGCGGTCGTGCAAGCCGGGTGGACCCAAGATGTGCAGTGGCCGAGAACGGGGCTCGGGGGCCCCCCACCGCAGGGCAAAGAGCAGGTGCGGGAGGTCACAGATGTGATCGGTGTGATAGTGGCTGAGAACGACATGACTGAGCCGCCACCACGCGTGGCCCTGACGAGCCATCGCGTGTATGGATCCCGGCCCGAGATCGAAGGCGATCCTGGCGCCGTCGGAATCAAGAATGTGGCAGGGCGAGGACCGCTGGCCGCTGGGCACCAAGGTGCCCGATCCCACAACCGTCCAGCTTGACGTCACATTGATGCCCCGACCGCCGCTGATCGCCCCTTCTCCAGTCGGACGCCAACGATGGATGACACGCCGGGCTCCTCCATGGTGACGCCGTACACCCAATCCGCAGCCTCGATCGTGCGGGGGTTGTGGGTGATTACCACAAATTGGGTCTGGGCCTTGAAGCCCTGCAGCATGCGAATGAATCGGGAGATGTTAGCCTCATCCAGGGGAGCGTCGACCTCGTCCAGGACGCAAAACGGGCTCGGCTTGACCAGGTAGATCCCGAAGAGCAGCGCCAGGGCCGTGAGCGCTCGTTCGCCCCCGGACAACAGGTCGATGCGCTTCGTCCTCTTGCCACCCGGCGCGGCCCTGATTTCTACCGGTGATTCCAGCGGATCGTCTGGGTCCGTCAGAACGAGATCGGCCTCACCGCCATGAAACAGGCTCTGAAACGTGTCCCGAAAGTTCATTTTGATCTGCTCAAAACTCTCTGTGAAGAGCTTGGCCGCCACCGAATTGATGTGTCGCACCGCATTGCGCAGGTCCGTCCTGGCCTTGACCAGGTCTTCCTCTTGCAGCTCCAGAAACTCCAGGCGGGCACTCTCCTCGGCGTGTTCTTCCACCGCCAACATGTTGACCGGTCCCATCTTGGCCAAGCGATCCACGATTCCTGCGAGTTCGCCGCGCGCGGCCTCCAGATCCTCAGGAGGCGATGTCGCCTGCGACAGCAACTCATCCACCGGCCGACCCCATTCACGCTCCAGCTGCTCACCGATTCGCTGCACGCGGTCCCGAATTCCCTGCCGTTCCAGCTCCAGTTGGTGTCTGCGGCTCACCACGCTGCGCTCCGCATCGCGCAGCGCGCGAATCCCCCTCTCCCCCTCCCTGACAGCCTGCGACACATCGTCCAACACCCTGTCCCGGCCGCTGAGGTCCTCCTTTAGTGCCTCCTTTCGGGACAACAAGCCGTCCAGTTTGCGGCGGCCCTCGGAGCGAGCCCGCCTCGCTGCCTCCACCTCTTTGGCCAAGGCCTCCCCCTCCGCGACCAGGTCGTCATGTCGCCTCGCCAAGCGCTTCAGCGCCACCTCGTTATCTTCCATTCGTCCATCCAAGCGGCGGCACTCCGCATCCAGCTGCGCTGCCTGCACATTGGCCTCGGCTTCGTCCTGGCGTCTGCGCTCCCACTCGGCCTCGACGGTGGCGTGGGTCGCGCGAATCTCCTCCAGTTGTTTCTTGAGGGCGCGTTCCTCTGCCCGTAGTTCGTCCCCCAGGCCGGCCGCCTCGCTAAATCTCCGCTGGGCGCTCTCCCTGGCCGAGCGCGCCCGCTCGAGCTGTCGCTGTACCTCCGCCTGATCGCGAGCCAACCGTTGGCCGCGATCCGTCTCAGCGTCCAGGCGGGCCCGCCCCGCCCGGACGGCGTCCCTTGCCGCAAGTACGCGGCTTGAGGCGTCATCGACAACGCGCTGCAGCCGCGCACACTCCTCCTCCAAGGCGCCTATGGCACGCTGGGCGTCACGCTGGGCGCCCCGAGCCCGGTCAAGTTCGCGCTCCAGGGTTGCCAGGCGATCCGCCTTCTCCAGATACCCTGACGCACCCTCGTCAGCGACGAGATGAATGGCCCCCTGTCGATCCCGCCACCGCCGCTCGTCTCCGAAGGTCACCCCTCCCAACAGCGCCCGTACCCATGGCTCGCCGGCACCCTGGGCGCCGACACCGTCTGGAAGCGCATCGCTGGCCCCGGGTGCGCTGGCCAAGGGAAGCAGCACAAGCGATGCCCGCCTGCCGGACTCGGATTGATACCACCGCTGAACACGATCGGCGGCGGCATCGTCGCTCACGACCAGCGCGGCGGCAAAGCGCCCCAGAATGTGGTCAACCACGCGTGGGTCCGCGCCCTCTACCGCCACATAATCCACCAAGCGCCCAAGCACAACCTCGGGCAGCGCCTTAGCGGCATCCAGGGCCATGCGACTGACATCCTCCCAAGAATCCTTGAGCTCGGTCGCCGCCCGAGCATTCGTCTCCAAATAGGCGACCCGAACTTCACAGTCGTGAGCCCGCGCCCGTGCTTCACTCAGCTGGTCACGAGCCAAGCCAAGTCCCTTGCCGGCCTGATCCAGCTCCCGATCCGCCTCTTGGGCCTGCTGGGCCAGTTCGTCGCGGCGACTCGCAAAGAGGTCTCCCTGTGAGCGAGCCTCCCGCAACGCCCCCGCACCCTGGCGGGAAGCCGCCACGAGCCGATCCAGGTGCAACGCCAACTCCTTGGCTTGCTGTTGCGCACCGTCGCGATCGCCCTGGGCGCGGGCAAGGCGCCGCTCCAATTCGCGGTGCCGGGTGCCCATCGTGTCCAGATAGGTGCGGACTTCGTCCAGACGCTCCCGCGCGCGGGCGGTCTTGCGGCGATGCGCCGCGAGATCGTCCCCCCGTGATGCCAGCGCCTCTTGGGATTGGGTGCGCTCCCTCTTCAGCGTCTCCAGGTTGGCCCTCAGTCCGGTTGCGCCCCGGGCCGCCTCGGCGCGCTCATCCCTGATCTGCGTGATGCGTCTGGTACCATTGGCAATGCGTTCCTCGGCCACGGCCACATCAAGCTCCACTCCCGCGAGCGCACTCGAGGTCTCGCTCATGCGTCTTGCCAGGCGGGTCCTGTCCTTCTCGGCCGCCACCCGTTTGACGCGAAGGTGCTCCAACGCTGCCTCCGCCTGGGCCAGCTTGGCGGCGGCCGCGGCTGCCTGTCCGCGGTCGCGTTTCAGCTCGCCATCCACCTCGCTGAGACGCCCGCCAAGGCGCTCCAGGTCGGCCTTTGCGATGTCTACCTCCAAGGACAGCTTTCGGTCCTTGAGCTCGGCATGCCGCTGCGCCTTGCCCCGTTGACGGGCCAGAGAGCGTACCTTGCTCCTGACCTCGGCAATCACGTCTGCAATGCGCTGAAGATCCGCCTCCGAGGCGTCAAGACGATGCAGGGCGGAGCGCCGCCTGTCCTTGTACTTCCCGATGCCCGCTGCCTCCTCGAAAAGCGCTCTGCGCTCCTCGGTTCGCTCCGACAGGATGGCATCAATCATGCGTATCTCGATGACGGAGTACGCGTTGGCCCCCAACCCGGTATCGCGACACAGATCCACGATGTCGCGTAGCCGACACGAGGCACGATTCAGGCGGTAGTCACTGCCGCCATCGCGAAAGACCGTTCTGCTGATCTCCACTTCCTGAAATGGTGTGGGGAGCAACCCGTCCTCGTTTGACACGACCATTTGCACGGAGCCTCGGTTCATCGCCCGGCGAGCAACCGTCCCCTGGAAGATCGCCTCCTCCATCTTGGCACCGCGGATGGCGGTGGGGCGTTGCTCACCCAGGACCCAGCGGACCGCGTCGCTGATGTTGGATTTTCCGCACCCGTTGGGCCCCACGATGACGGTGAGCCCTTCGTGAAACGCGAGTTCGGTCTCGTCAGGGAAGGACTTGAAGCCGCGGAGGGTGAGCGACTTGAGCTTCACAACCCCGGATGATCGTCGACTTCAGTCGCCGGCGCGTCTCCCCACAGCGATTCCAGCCGGTAGTAGTCGCGCACGGCGGGCTGGAAGACATGGACGACATGATCAATGTAGTCCAAGAGCACCCAACGGCCCTCGGCGATTCCCTCAACGTGCTCGGGTCGGCTGTCCTCGCGCTTGGCGGAATCGAGAACGTGGTCCGCGATCGCTCGCACATGAACATCGGAGCGTCCAGAAGCAATCACAAAGAAATCGGTTGCGGTCGACCGTTCACGGAGATCCACGATGACGACATCGCTGGCCCGTCGCTGCAGTGCAAAGTCAGCCACCCGCCGAACCCGTGACGGGATCGTTGAATCCGGGCCAGAAGGGGTCAAACCTCCTCGGCCTCCACAAGGACCCGAATTTGGGCCTCGGATGTTGGCCCGAGCCGAACGGAAACCAGGTGTTCTCCCACAGATTTGATCGGTTCCGACAGGATGATGGAGCGCCGGTCCACCTCAAAGTCGAAGTCCTGGGCCCCCAAGAGATCATGGATGTCCCGCTCGGACACCGACCCGAAGAGCTGTCCCTCGCTGCCCGCCCTGGCCCTCACGGACACGGACAGGCCCTCCAACAGGGACGCCCGGCGGTGCGCCTCCAGGTGGTCGCGGCGCTCCTGCTGCGCGCGGCGACCCAACTCCTGTTCAAAGCGCCGCACATTGGCCTCTGACGCCACATAGGCCAGCCCCTGCGGAAGCAGGTAGTTGCGGGCGTAGCCGGCCTTGACCGTCACGACGTCACCGACCTGGCCCAGGTGTTCGACAGGGCTACGCAAAACCAGTTTCATCGCTAACCCTCGTGATCCTTGATGTAGGGGAGCAACGCGACAAACCGGGCGCGTTTGATCGCCGTTCCGAGTTTGCGCTGAAAGCGGGCACTGACCTTCGTGGTCCGCTTGGGCAGAATCTTCCCTTGTTCCGTCAGGAACCGGGACAGCGTCGTGACATCCTTGTAGTTGAGCAACACGATGGGAGGGCCCTCGTGTCGGCGCCTGCGTCCCCTGGCGCCCGAAAACTCCGGAGGCGCACCGGGTGACCTGAAGGGTTCGGTGTCGTGGGAGTCCCGGGCATGCACGAGTCCGTCTTTCTCCTCGTCCGCCTCCTCGGTCTCCGCTTCGGGTCCGCCCTCCCCTGACTCCGCCTCGGCATCCGTGGAGACTTCGTCCGCCTCAACTTCCGCCACGGCCAAGGCCTCCGGCTCCGCCCGGGATTCGGGGGTGGTCGGGTCGCCCGGTTGTCCATCCTCCGATTCCAGGGACTCCTCCAACTGCTCGCCCACCGGCGAATCGTTCGGTGCCTCGTCCTCGTCCGCAACCGACGTCCCGTCCAGATCGCCCGTCACGCCGGACTCCGCCAGCAGAGACACCCCTGACGTCGGCTGCCCCTCGTTGGTCACGATCAGATATCGCATCACCTGCTCGTCCAGCCGGAGCAATCGCTCGAACTCGGGTAGCGCTGTCGGGTCAACGGTCACATGGGCGATCACATAACAGCCGGTCGTCGCCTTCTTGATCGGGTACGCCAGTTGACGCACACCCCAGTGATCCACCGCCGTGACCTCGCCGCCCAACGCACCGTGCAGGGCGTCGATCTTTGATTCCACGGATGCCCGGTCCAACGAGGAATCCAGGATATAGACGACTTCGTACGCTCTCATGGTCGGGCAACTCTCCCTCGGACCGTGCATTCAGTGAACGGGCTCCACGTCCCGTATGTGGAGCGGGTGTGTGCGACCCATAGTATAATCAATGTTGCGGGGTCTGCAGTAGGGGCGACGGCGACTGCCGCCCGACATGTGCAGGACACTTGGGCGGTCGGAGCCCCGGCAAGCGGCCCAGTCTCGGTGTTCCAGGCAACCCCGGATCGAGGTGACCTTGCGCTTTCGCTCGAGTGGTCGACCTTTGTAGGCTTTGCATGGCAGAGCGCTGAGAACTGGAAACGGGGTGCCCAAGCATGGACTTCACTTTTGTCGGGTCGCGGCAACGCGATCCCTTCCGCAGCTTTGCGCAGGGGCTGCGCCGCGTCATGGAGTCCGAGGGGCATCGCTACGTCACCCGGCCCGAGAGCGCCAAACTCGTCGTCAACTTCTTCCCGAGAGACCAACCCAAGCCCGTCCGCCGGCACGCACAGGCCGTCTTCGTGTGCTCGGTGACCGAGTTGCCGGATCCGTTCACTGACCACATCGCCCAAGGTTACCCCACCCTGTTGCGCTCTCTGGCCAACCTGGTTGTGGGGCTGGCCCCAACGCCGGACGGCGGCGGTCCCCCGGACGTGCATTTCGTGACGCCGGAACAGGGTCATTACACGGTGTCCGGGAATCGAGACATGGACTGTTATTTTCGGCGCGTCTACGCACGGATCGAGCCGATGGCATCATCGACGCTGGTGATCGAGAACTTCTTCCGGCCTGACCTGCCGGAGGCGTTATGGGGGGGAGACGCCATCACCGAGTCCATCTTCAGGGCTGGCCGCAAACTGGACGAGCTTGACCTTCTCCCGGCCCCGTTTCCGATGGATGAGGTGTTGCCCGAGCGGGACTACCGCCATATCAAGCGGCTCTTTGGGATCGGAGGCCTCAGCTACGGGAACGTTTCAGCACGATATGACGACGATTGGTTCTGGATGAGCGCCAGCGGGGTTGACAAGTCGAAACTGCGCGAGATCGGGCAGCACATCCTGATGGTCCAGGGCTACGATCCCGAGCGAATCGGCATGATCGTGAGTCACCCGCCGGGTGTGACACCCAGTCGCGTTTCCGTGGATGCCATCGAGCACTGGATGATCTATCAGGAACATCCCTCGGTCGGGGCGATCCTGCACTTCCATGGGTGGATGGACGGAATCCCGTCCACGGAGTTCAACTATCCCTGCGGAACGAGGGAGCTGGGACAGGCGGTCGCGGATATCGTCCGGGAAGCGGACGATCCCGGCCGCTGTGTCGTGGGGCTCAAGAATCACGGCCTGACGGTGACGGGCCACAACCTGGATGAGATCTTCGAGCGGATTGACGGCAAGGTCTTGCGCACCGTGCCGATGGGGTAGAATCCCCGCGTCCCCCACGCTCTCCCTCACCTCAGATGCGCACCCCCCCCTTGGAGGGCTCTTGGAGGGTGGGGGGAGCAGTCGGCTTCCACTCTCGCCCAAGCCCCCGGCTCCGAGACCGCCCGCGGTGGCCATGTTGTTCAAGGGTCCAAGATGCACACCACCGACTTGGGGCCCCGGGGGAGTGATTCCCGTGAACCGACGCGGGTGTTGCCGCCGGAGCCGGGGGCACCACGGCGCTTCGCTTTGGACCGCGCAAGCGTCAGCCCCCCCTTGCGGTCGCTTCCTCTCCCATGGACTCCTGAACGGCGGGCACCAGCTTCAGGTAGCGACCGTACGCCCACCGAGCCTCTTCGATGTCCAGGCGCTCGGTGTTGGTGTGGGCATGCCGCTCCTCTCCCGGAGCGAAGCCGATGGTGGGTATCCCCCGCATTCCGCAGGTCCATCCCCCATCGGTCGCAAACCGCCAGGGTCGCACCCGAGCCGGGGCGCGAGGGTTGCCGCGCACACCGACCGCCCGTGACGCGGCCAACACCGCCGGGTGCTGCGGGTCCATCAGGAAACCGGGGCTGAAGATCCGCCGATCCTCCTGAATGCCGGTGTACGCGCGTTGACGCTGGGTCGCCACCCGGACCGTGACAGCCGAGGCAGAGTCGGACCATCCCGGGGGAGCGTGGCGGTCCATTTGCGACCGGATCGCCCGGGAGGCGATCGCCACCAGGCTCTCCTGCGTGTCGGCCGGGAGAATTCGCCAGTCCAGCGTAACCGTGACCCGATCCGGAATGACGTTCAGGCTTCTCGGGACGGCATCAACCCCGGTCGCGACAACCGAGGAGCGGCCCAGCGCGGGATGGGTGTCCAGCGATTCGTTGAGGGCCCGGACGCCAGCCAGGATCGGGGGCAGGAAATCCAGTGCGTTGCGGGCCCGGTCGGGCGCCGACGCATGGCCCGCCAGACCCCGTCCCACCACCTCCACTTCGGAGCGGCCCCGGTGCCCGATCGCGATGTCTCCCCCGGTGGACTCCCCGATGATGACGACATCGGGACTGAGCCCGCCACCGGGGCGGACCAGGTGATCCATACCCCACCCGCCCCGCTCCTCAAAGACGGGATGCGCGACGACGATGTCGCCGGCGACCTTGCCCCCGAGGGCTGCCGCCACATGCGTCTGTATCGCGAGTGGACCCTTGATGTCCATGGCGCCGCGGCCATGCAGGTAGCCGTCCCTGACCACCCCCTCGAAGGGCGGCACCTCCCACTCGTCCAGGTCTCCGGCCGACACCATGTCCAAGTGTGCGCTGAGCATCACGCAGGGTCGGCGGGCCGCCCCCCTGACGACACCGATCACGCTACCGAGCTCGTCCACCCTCACCTCGTCAAAGCCAAGTGCATGCATCTCTGCTACAACGCGCTCAGCGAGCGGGCCCTCTTCGCCCGGCAACGACGGGATACGAATCAGGTCTTGGGCAAAGGCGATGGCACCCTCAAAGGACGCCGCCTTGTGCCCCGACGGGAGGCGGCCCCCTTGCTGCGCTTGGCTCCTTCGGGAACCACCCATCAGTCCACGCCCATAAACCAGGGTGCCAGCACCAGAGAAACGACACTCATCAGCTTGATCAGGATGTTGAGCGACGGACCGGACGTGTCCTTGAAGGGATCCCCCACCGTATCACCCACGACCGAGGCGCGGTGCGAGTCTGAGCCCTTGCCGCCGAACTGGCCGCCCTCGATGTACTTCTTCGCGTTGTCCCACGCGCCGCCCGCGTTGGCCATGAAGAGCGCCATGAGAACGCCGGTCACGGTGGCCCCGGCCAGAAGCCCCCCCAGCGCCTCCACCCCCAGAAACTGCCCTACGACCACGGGAGCCAGCACGGCGGTCACTCCGGGCAGCATCATCTCCCGCAGGGCGGCCCGGGTCGATATATCGACGCACCGCGCCGAGTCCGGCTTGGCCCTGCCCTCCATGATGCCCGGGATCTCCCGGAACTGGCGACGGACCTCCTCGACCATGCCGGCCGCCGCCCGACCCACGGCCGTCATCGTGAACGACCCCACCAAGAAGGGCAGCATGCCCCCCAGGAGCAGGCCAACAACCACGCGCGGATTGAGGATATTGATCCCGGTATCGCCCAGCCCCACACTCGTGGCGTAGGCGGAGAACAGCGCCAGGGCCGTGAGCGCCGCCGATCCGATCGCAAAGCCCTTGCCGATCGCGGCGGTGGTGTTCCCGATCGCGTCCAGCGAATCGGTGACCTTGCGGGTCTCAGGACCCAGGCCCGCCATCTCGCTGATCCCGCCTGCGTTATCCGCCACCGGCCCGTAGGCATCGACCGACATCGTGGCTCCAACGGTGGCGAGCATCCCCACCGCCGCGATGCCGATGCCGTACAGGCCGCTCGTGGCGTAAGAGATGAGGATGGCGGCGCAGATCAACACCAATGGCACCGCCGTCGACTGCATCCCCACGGCCAGCCCGGTGATGATGTTGGTCGCAGATCCCGTCTCGGAGGCGGACGCGATCTTGCGCACCGGGCCCGCTCCCGTGTAGTACTCCGTCACGATCCCGATGAGAATGCCCACCAGGGTTCCGGCCAGCAGTGCCCAGAAGGGTCCCATCGGAGACTGCCGGACGCCGGTGATCGGATCCAAGATCATCATGTCCATGGATCTCACCACCACGTACATCACGAGAAGGAAGAGACCCGCGGAGATAAAGGTCACGTTGCGCAGCGCGGCGCCGGGCTCCGTGCGCTCCAGCAGCTTCATGGACGCGATCCCGACCAAGGAGCAAAGAAGTCCAATCAGCACGGTGATCAAGGGGAGCGCCACCGCCTCTACCATGCTCGCGGCCAATGCGGTGGATGTTGCTCCAATGGCGATGGTTGCGACGATTGACCCGACGTAAGACTCGAAGATGTCCGCCCCCATGCCCGCGACGTCACCCACATTGTCGCCCACGTTGTCCGCGATCGTCGCCGGGTTGCGGGGATCGTCCTCGGGTATTCCCGCCTCCACCTTGCCCACCAGGTCGGCGCCCACGTCTGCCGCCTTGGTGAAGATCCCCCCTCCGACCCGGGCAAAGAGCGCGATCGACGATGCACCCATCGCGAAGCCGGAAATGATCTCGGCGAAGCGGGGGAGGTCTCCGGTTCCAGGGATGGCGTCCGAGGCGAGCCATGTGTACAGAATCCCGACGCCAAGGAGTCCGAGGGACGCCACCGACAGACCCATCACCGCGCCCCCGAGGAACGCGATGCGAAGCGCTTTGCCCTGACCGCTCTCGTTCGCGGCGGCCGAGGTCCGCACGTTGGCTCTGGTTGCCGCCTTCATGCCGAAGAACCCGGCAAGCACACTGCTCAAGGCCCCCGCCACATAGGCCAGTGCGGACACCCCTCCGATGGCCAACCCCAAGAGGACGGCAACGACGCCCACGAACACGGCCAGCACGGTGTACTCCCGGCGGAGAAACGCCATGGCCCCGCTGTGAATCTGGTCCGCCAGGTCGGTCATCACCTGAGAGCCCGTAGGCTGTCCCACGACATAGCGATAGACGAAGAGGGCAGCCACCAGGCCGATTGCTCCGGCCCCCCAGGACCAGTTGGTCAAATCAAGGATATTCATCGAAGTTCTTAGCCGTTTCCTGTGTTGTTGCGTGATTCGCTTCGGCGCACTGTAACGAGCCTCAGTGCGCTACGCTGGCAGGGCCCCGCTCGCTCCCGCTCGCGTTGGGGGCGTCATCGGTTGTAACGGTTCATCGCGGACTCGATGCCATCCCGGGCCCAAGCGACAACCGCCTCTCCCAGGGTCGGCAGCAGGCCCAGCACCGCTTCCTCATCGGCGGCCGACATCTCCTCCAGAACCCAGGTGGAGCGCGCCACGCCCGGAGGCGGCGCTCCCACGCCAACCCGCAGGCGCGCAAAGCGGTCCGTGTCGAGGGCCTCGATGATGGAGCGCAGCCCCTTGTGGCCTCCCGCCCCTCCGCCACCCCGAAACCTGATCCGGCCGACATCCAGATACAGGTCATCGCTGACCACCAGCAGGTCGTTCGCGACCCGAAAATTCTCCGCGAAACCCAGCGAAGCCACGGCAAGTCCACTGCGGTTCATGTAGGTCAGCGGCTTGACAAGACACACGAACTGCCCGTCGATGGTGCCCGTGGCCTCCAACCGGTTTCTTTGGGGCTCAAACCTGGAGAAGCCGTGGTCGCGGCCCACCTGATCGACCACCCACCATCCGACATTGTGCCGAGTTGCGCCGTACTCCGCGCCATGGTTGCCAACCCCGACCACCACCTTGGCGAACGAGCGACCAAGCCGCGCGGCGGCGCCAACACTTTCGAGCGTCAATCCCGCAAGCTGCCCGGCTATGGACCGTCCTCTGCGACGGGCCCCACAGGTACGACCGGGACCTCGGCGTCATCGTCCGTTTCTTCCCCATCCACTGCGGCCACCCTGGGCGCCGCCACGCCACAGATCGTGCGCTCCGGGTCCAACATGTTCTCGACCCCCTCGGGCATCTCCAGATCGCCGGAGCGCAACACGTCACCGATCCCCAAGTCCGTCACCGTCGCCCTGATGGATTCCGGGATGGCCGACGGGACACACTTGACCGGCATGTCATGAATGACCTGTTCCAAGATGCCGCCACCGCGAACGCCGCTGGGGACCCCGACCAGTTGAATCGGGACCTGGACCTCAATGACCACCCCTCGCCGGATGCGAATGAAGTCCACATGCAGGAGCTCGGGGCGAAACGGATGCGTCTGAATCTCCCGGATCAGCACACGCTCCTCGCCCTCGCCATCAACGGAGAGATTCAGGATTGTGTTGTCCACGGAGATGGACTGAAACAAGTTGAACGCCTCGGTCGCCTCCATGGAGACCAGGACCGTGTCGCCCCCTCCACCGTAGATCACTCCCGGCACTCTGCCGGCTCGACGCAACTTGCGCGCGACTCCCTTCCCCACACCCTGGCGGCTTGCCAACTTCAATGTCGTCTGCATGAATCAAAATTCCTCAGATTTTTCTCCAGTACCACGCGCAGGGCTCTGGTCCAAGGCGCCAGCTCAGGCCAGCGCCATCCGGCGCGACTCACCACCCTCGCTGAAATCAAAGAGCTTGCTCACCGACGCGTTGGAGTGAATGTATGTAATGGCCCGGGCCAACAGGTCGGCCACCGAGAGCACCTTGACACGGTCGAACCGCTTCGCCTCCGGGATCAAGATCGTGTTCGTGACCACAAGCTCCTCCAGGGGCGACGCCTCGAGTTTCGCGACCGCGTCCCCCGAGAGCAGCGCGTGCGTTGCGGCAACATAGATCCGCTCCGCGCCACGATCCTTGAGCGCATGCACCGCTTGAACAATCGTCCCGCCGGTGTCGATCATGTCGTCCGTGACCAGGCAGGTGCGACCCGCAACGTCCCCGACCACGTTGACCACCTCGGCGACGTTCGGGGCCGGGCGCCTCTTGTCGATGATCGCAAAGGTGGCCCCAAGGCGCTTCGCAAAGCCCCTAGCCATCTTCCCCGAACCCACATCGGGAGCCACCACCACGGGGTCGGTAAACTGCTTGTCCATGAAATAGTCGGTAAAAACCGGGGCGGCGTAGAGATGGTCAACCGGGATGTCAAAGAATCCCTGGATCTGGTGCTGATGAAAATCAATGCTCACCACCCGGTCCGCGCCCGCGGCGACGACCAGATTCGCAATCAGCTTTGCCCCGATCGCAACCCTGGGCTGATCCTTCCTGTCCTGGCGCCCGTAGCCGAAGTAGGGGACAACCGCGGTCACACGCTCCGCCGATGCCCGCCTGGCCGCATCCAGCAAGAGTAGCATCTCCATAATGTTATCCGCACCGGCAACCGTCGGCTGGATGATGAAGACGTCACGCCCGCGCGCATTGCGGTCAATCCGTACAAATATCTCACCGTCGGCGAAGTTGTGGATCGTGGCGCCCTCGGAAGAAGTGCCCAGGATCGCCGCAATTTCTCGCGCGAGTGGCGGGTTCGCCCGGCCCGCGAGAAGCAAGAGGGGGCCACGACCGGTGTTGCCATCCATGAGAGGGTGCCGGGGTCAGGGTGGGAGATGTCAGACGGTTGATCCATAGAATAGCCCAGAAGTATAGCAAATTCAGGATGGGCCGCGATGTTCTTCTGCGCCAGCGGGACCGGTCCGGGCAACGCCACCTGATCAGCCTCCGCGTGGGGAAACCGGCGCGGCCCCGCTTGGAGGCAACGGGCCGCGACAACGCCCACCCCGGGCCCGAACCCGGCACCTGCCTTTGACGCGCCGACGCAAAGCGGCGGCAACTTACAAAGCGCCCGCGCTCGACATGTGGCCCGCGGGGGCATGACGCTTCAGTGCAGCGTTGCGAACCGTCAAGACCCATAACCCCAAAGAGCGCCTTGGGAACCACATCCATGACGCCGGTCGGGTCCTGCCGGGACGCCCCGTCTCACCGTATCCGCTCGGCACGGGCTTGCTACGGCGCAATCGCTCTTCCGGCTACGGCTCTCGAACCCAAAACAGCTTGCGTCCCAGCAATGGTGTCCGCCCCGGTATCGTGACCTCGACCAAGGCGGCATGCGGACCGGGGTCCAGGCCGGGCAGCGCCAGCCGGAATGTCCGCAACCAGGGGCCCGACTCCGAGGGGCCGGCTTCCATCCAACGGAGCGACACCACCTCGCTTGGTCCCCGTAACCGGAGCCAACGCAGCGGTCGCGCCCAGAAACTCTCTCCGCGCCGCTGAACCCAAGCCCGGAATCCAACCGTCCCTGCGGCTGCATTGGCATCCAAACCGTAGACTTCGAAGGCCAGGGAGAGGACATCCCCGTTGGCCACGACATCGTCGGTGCGGATCATGTCGGCGATTTCTGACAGGTCGTGCGGACTTTTTCCGCCATCCAGAAGCACGATATCGGACAGGGCGGGAAGGCCGGGAACGAGGGGTCTCATCGTGACGCCCGTGCGCAACCGATAGGCCACCCGGTCCTCCGGGAACCACGATTCCAGGCTGATCACGGCCGACTCCGACCACGGTGCACGTGCCGACAATCGCACCGGCACGCCCGGCGGCGCCCTGGAGTGCACCTGCACCTCGAGGATGCCCTGTTGCTCGACAAAGAGGCCCGACCGAACGGGAAGACCGAACTCCGGCGGCGTCCAGGCAGCAACCACCATCACACCCCCTGGCCGCCAGAATCGACCAAACTGTCCATCCAGCCCGCCCATGGAATCCAGGTAGGGCGGAAGGTAGGCGCTACGCGCATGCCCCTTGACCACGGGCCACGGGACCACAGCGCCGTCAAGAGTCCCGGGCTCAAGCACCTCCACCGGTGGAAACATCCTCACGGCCCCCGGCGCATCGCGCCCGATGACGGCAGCCGACGACGACCCGCCCCCCTGGGGCCAGCTTCGCTCCCAGGCAACGGGCCACCCATAGCGCACAACCACCTCCTCAAGATCACTGCCCCAACGAAGCTGGTGGGGCGTCCTGGTGTCTTCGGAGCTCATCGCGTAGGCCCAACGACCCATGTGACCGTTCCAACGATCATTGCCCGGGGCGAGAAACAGGGGATCGGCAAGTGTCCAGATTCTCTGTGCCGCCACAAGCGAGTCACCCTGGTCGTCAAGCCATGCGCGCAGCTCCCGATCCAACAAAGGATCCAGATCCAGCCACCGGATTCGCACATCCCGGGGCATGGAATCAAGCGCATCCTGAAACGCAGCTGTCGCCGCCGGCGTATGGCCACGGAGATGCTCGACCAATCCCGCCAGGGCTGCGCACGGCCACGGTTCAGCCACGCGACAGGATGCGGCCACATGGGCGGCGTCATCGAGGCGGCCCGCCTCGATCCGGTATCGCACGCGCTGGCCATGCAGCCACGCGTCACCCGGGATAAGCGCGGCCAGCGAGTCCAGCGATGTCAGCAGTTGACTCCGCGCCTCATCAATCGAAGCGGGCTCGGGTGCGAAATCGCGATCACTGTCCCCGTCATCCCAGACGCACAACCTTCCAATTCTCTCGTCGCACCCATGGCTTCCACCTCCGAGTGTGCGGGGGAGTTCCCTCTGCCGCAGCCGCTCGAATCGCCTCTGGATCTCCCGGGCATGGGCCCGCTCCTGGGCGGAGCCCGCTGAGCTTTGCCGGGCGAGGTCGTGGAAGAACGCCGACGGGGACTCCGCTTGCGACGGAGCGGGGTTGCCAGCCAGGCAGGTAACGAGGACCGCCACAAGCGAGAGCGCGCGACGGGCTCGGATCATGAACGGGCATGCCCGGCCGGCCCGCCTCTTCGTCAACGGAGCCGACGGCAAACCAGGGAGACTTCGATGGACCAACATGGGCTGGAACCACACACGTTCGGGCGCCGGATGCCGGTGATCCGAGATTTCGTGATCTTCCAACTGAAGCTGCTACTGGACGGAATGAAAGATGTCCTGGCGATCAAGCTGTCCATCGTCGCCATCGTGATCGACATCATCACCGGGCACCGAAGGGATCCAAAGTTCTTCTACCTGGTCGTGCGAGGCAGCCGCCGCTTCGAAAACTGGCTGGGACTGCACCGACTGAAGGGACTGGCAGAGCGGGACTCTCGCATCGACGCACCGTCCTTCGAATCCGGGATTCCCGACGCGGACGCGCTCCTCAGCTCGGCCGAGGATTTGGTTGACCGCATCAATTCGACCAGGAGTCGCAACCGGATGTGAGGCCCCGGACCTAACAAGACGCGTCAGCGCCGGACACAAGCCGTGGTTGGCCCGGGTGGAGTCGAACCACCACCCCCGGTTCCAAAGACCGGTGTCCTGCCATTAGACCACGGGCCATCTCACGGCGTCCAAGCGATCCGGCTCCCGGGGCTCGCCTGTGCGCGCGTCGTCATCGCAATCGGTGTGCGCATCCTTCTGGAACCGGTCCACCGGCTCGCCGGTTATGGTAGCGCAAGCGTCAACGGCGGTAAACCGACATCGGTTCCCCCGCGGACGACGGACAATTCACCCGGCCCTTTTGACCTCCGGCATTCGGTCCAGCGTACGGACGACCCGGGAAGCCACGATGCCCGGGACCCCGGCAGCGCTCCGAGCGCCAGCGCGCGCATCCGCCTCCCTGTCAAACAGGCCGAACAGCGCGGAACCGCTACCGGTCACCTGTGCCACCTGCGCTCCGGCGTCCAAGAGTGCCCGGCGCGCATCCACAAGCGGTGGAACCCGCCTGAGAAGCAGGGGTTCAAAATCGTTGCCGCACGCGGACAACAAATCGCTCCACTCCCGGGAGTCCCACCCTCGCAGTAGCGACGCCGAGGCGGGAAGCCTCAACGTCGCCGAGGCGTCGCTGTAGGCTGCGGCCGTGGCCATCCGTCCCTTCGGCACCACCAGGACACACGGCAAGGAAGGCGGCGGAGCCCGAACCAGAAGTCGGTTGCCCCGGCCCCACGCCAAGGCCGTCGCGCCTCCCGCGCAGAAAAACGGCGCATCGGAACCAACCGAGTCTGCAATGTCAATCAGTCGGTCACGGTGCAGAACACGCCCATGAAGCTCGTTGAGGGCTCGCAGCGTCCCGGCTGCGTCGGAGGATGCGCCGCCCAGCCCGGTTCCGGACGGAATTGATTTCGTTAACACGATCCTCACGGCTGGCCGGACCTGGACCGCCGCGTAGAACGCCCGGGCCGCCCGAACCACTGTGTTGCGGGAGGCTTCGCCCACCTCCGCCGCCAGGTCGACGATACCCAGCGCGTCCGCGTGAGCACGAACCTCAAGGGCCACCCCGTCGGGGCCCGGAGACACGTCGACCCGGTCCCAGAGCCCCACCAACTGAAACAGGGTCTCAATTTGATGATACCCGGAATCCTCGGTGGCCAGGATGCGTAGGATGAGGTTGATCTTGGCCGGGCAGTCGACCGAGACACCGCCGGAGGGTGGCGGTGCCAACGTGACCGCTCGCGCCAAAACGGTCGCGGCGGAACCATGCCTGGAGTCCGTCACGGCACCGAGGCCAGCGTCCCGTCCGGCGGCGAAGTCGTCGACGTCTTGCCGCGAAGGTCCTTCCAGCGGAGACCCAGGTGCCGACAATACCAGAGCCCCAACGCCGTAATGGGGACGAAATTGACCAGGTGCCACCCCACGGCAAAGCCCAGCGCCGGCGCCTCGGCGACCCCATAGACGACCACCAGCGCCAGCGAGACTCCCGCCTGGAAGGTGCCGATGTACCCGGGCGCGGCCGGCACGGACACGGCCATGGCGACGGCGGCGTTGGTGACGAGCGCCGCGGCGAAGGGAAGCTTGATGCCGAACGCCAGAAAACCGACCCAGAAGGAGAGGGACTGGAGGCACCAAAGCGCGACGCTCCACAGGAGTGCGGGTGCCATGAGTCGCCAGCCCCGCATTGAGCCCAATCCTGCCACCAACTCCTCAAGGATTCGCGTGGCACCCCGCCCCAGCCGCGGGGGCAAGATACGCCGCAGGACCCAATTGAAGGCTCGCACACTTCTCTCGGGCATCGACACCAAGAGGACGCACATCGCAAGGATGATCGCGACCAAGCCCATAACGGCGCGCATGCCGAGGAGCAGCTCCGTCGGAAGGTCGGCTGACGGGAAGCCGGGACTTGAGACAGCCACCAAGAGCAATCCCATGATTGCCACGGCATCCAAGAGACGCTCGACGATCAGTGTCGCGAAGACGGTCGCCATGCGAACGGGCTCCATGCGACTGTACACATAGGCCCGACCCACCTCGCCCACGCGCCCCGAGGGCAGGAGGTTATTTGCCATGAACCCCACGGCCAAAGCCGCAAAGCGCGACGCAATCGGGGTCAAGGGCTGCACCGGAGCGAGCAGAAAGCGCCAGCGGATCGCGCGGACACCGAACCCGCCAAGTGCGATGGCGGCGGAAATCGAGAGGAGCCAGGCGTCGGCGCCGCTGAGACTCTGCCACAGCTCCGCGAGCTCGATATCGCGAAACACCCACCACAGCAACAGGGTGACGGCCACCAAACCCAGCAGCGGTTTCGACCAACGCCTCACCGCGCGCCCCACCGCGAATGCCTGGCCTAGTACCCTAGGGGAGCGAGCCATTGACCGGGCCGCTCGACACGATTCGGCGCCGACAGGACCAGTCGCTTCATGTCCCTTACGGCACGCTCAAGTCCCACGAACACGGCCCGGGCGACGACGCTGTGACCGATATTGAGCTCTTCCACAAGGGGCAACGCAGCCACCGGGATCACGTTCTCATAGGTCAGCCCGTGGCCGGCATGCACGGCCAGGCCCAGCGCGTGCGCCTGCCGGGCGGCCTCGGCCAGTCGCGTGAGCTGGGCCGCCCTTGCAACGTCACCCGAGGCGTTGGCGTACTCGCCGGTGTGCAACTCGACCGCGTTCGCCCCGATCTCTGCCGCGTGGCGGACGGAATGTTCATCTGGATCGATAAACAGTGAGGTGCGCGTACCGACCCCCTCAAGGCGCCCAAGCGCGGCGCCGACTCCCTTGCGGACCAGGGACGAGGAAAGGTCCAGCCCCCCCTCGGTCGTGATCTCCTCGCGCCTCTCGGGCACGAGCGTGGCCTGCGTGGGGGCCAGCTCAGTGGCCAGGTCGACGATGGAATCCGACATGGCAAGCTCAAAGTTGATCGCGGTGCGCACGGTTGTTGCCAGAAGGCGCACATCGCGGTCCGAAATGTGACGACGATCTTCGCGCAGGTGGATCGTGATTCCTTCCGCGCCACCCAGCTCGGCCAGAACCGCCGCCCGCACGGGATCGGGCTCATCGGTGCGGCGCGCCTGACGAACCGTCGCGACATGATCAATGTTGATGTAGAGTCTCATCGAAATTCCCTCCGAGTGTTGGCTCCCCGCGCTACCCCGGGAGGCAGTCGTCATCGCCGAGGCGGCCCCCCGAGCGCCTACGCACCAAGGGGATCTGCCTCGAGTGGCACCCCCCGAAGGGATCGGTCCGACCACCCCCAATGAATGGGGCACAAAGGTCCCGGCAACCGGTCACACGGCGTCCACGGAGCGCAACGCGTCGCGTGCCCGCAGCCGGCCGGCAAGCGCGCTGGACACCTTGGCAACCACGGTCAGCGTCTCTCCCTCCTGATGCCTGGACACCACATCCCCTTCCCGATACAGCGTCGAGAGCAGCTTCCCGTCGCCGGCGCCCAAGACCACGCGAACTTCGATCAGACGACTCTCAATCCGCGAGCGCAACTCCCGGCGCAGGGGCTCCAGCGTCGCGGGCTTGACGACCGACGTAAACAGGGCCGGCCGGCCGGCCGAGGCGCAGGCATCGGCGCGCAATGTCAACAACTGCTCGGCAGACAACAAATCGATCTTGTTGAACACCAGCATGCGGGGGCGCCCCCTGAGCCCCAGGTCGTCGAGAACCCCCCGGACCACGTCACGCTGGCTCTCATGGTTCGGGTGCGACGCATCGACCACGTGCAGCACAGCATCCGCCTCACGCGCCTCATCCAGCGTCGAGCGAAAGGACGCGATCAGGTGGTGAGGAAGCTTGCGGATGAAGCCGACGGTGTCCGTCACCAGGACATCATGCCCTCGCCCCACCGGCGCGAGGCGGGTCGAGGCGTCGAGCGTCGCAAAGAGGCGGTCCTCCACAAACTGCCTCGTTCCTGACAACGCCTGCAGCAGTGAGGACTTGCCCGCGTTTGTATAGCCGACCAGCGCGACACGGAACTGGCCCAACCTGCCCTGCCGTTGCGTGGCCCGGGTCCGCGCAATCGCCTTCAACTTGCGCCGCAGGTCGGCGATCCTCTTCCCGATGAGGCGCCGGTCGGTCTCCAGCTGGGTCTCCCCCGGTCCACGCAACCCGATGCCACCCCGGATGCGAGAGAGGTGAACCCACATGCGCCGCAGCCTGGGCAACAGGTACTGGAGCTGGGCCAGCTCCACCTGCAACCGCGCCTCATAGCTCCTCGCCCTGGTCGCAAAGATATCCAAGATCAGTTCGGCCCTGTCGATCACCCTGACCCCGCAGAGCGATTCCAGGTTCTTCCCCTGGGCCGGCGTCAACTCGTCGTCAAAGATCACCAGGTCCGCATTTTTGTCCTCGACCAAGTGCGCCAACGCCTCAGCCTTCCCCTGCCCCAAGTAATACCGGGGAGTGGGCGCCGCCAGGCGCTGCACCATGTCTCCGACCACGAGCCCGCCGGCCGTATCGGTCAGACGCCCGAGCTCGCGCAGATGTTCGTCCGCAGCCGCCCGCGGGTCCCGGAGCTTGGGCGTTCCGACCAGCACCGCCCGATCTACATCCACGGGCTTGTCCATCACCTGCGCGGGCATTGTCAGGGTTACCCCTCCCCCTGCCGGATCTTGCGCCACCTCGCCAATACGGGCCCCACATCCGCCTCCCAGCCCTTGTCTCCCGGACGATAGAAGCGTTCATCCACCAGCTCGTCTGGAAGGTAGGACTGCATCGCCACGCCACCCGGTTGGTCGGGATCGTAACGATACCCCTCGCCGTAGCCCAGATCCTTCATCAGGCGGGTCGGGGCGTTGCGCAGGTGCAGCGGCACAGGTGCGCCCGTGCTCCCGCGCGCACAGTCCCGGGCCCGGCCCCAAGCTTCGTACAGACGATTCGACTTCGGACACCCCGCAAGAAAAACCGTCACCTGGGCGAGCGCGAGTTCACCCTCGGGAGATCCCAGAACGTGAAAGGCGTCTCGCCCCGCCACCGCCAAGGTCAGGGCCATCGGCTCGGCAAGTCCAATATCTTCTGTCGCCATACGAATCAGGCGCCGAGCCACATACATCGGATCCTCGCCCGCCTCCAGCATGCGGGCGAGCCAGTACAGGGCGCCGTCCGTGTCCCCGCCTCGAACCGATTTGTGAAGAGCCGAGATGTGATCGTAGTGCCGGTCGCCGGCCCGGTCATAGACGGCGAATCGGCGCTGGGCAGCGACCTCGACCTGCTTGATGGTCATGGTGGATCCCGTGGCCAGCGACTCTGCCGCCCGCTCCAGAATGCCCAGCGCCCGTCGCGCGTCCCCGTCGGATACGTCGGCGATCACCGCCAGGACGTCATCCGGCACATCCAGCGCCTGGCCGCCCAGACCCCGCTCGCCATCGCTCACAGCGTCCCTCATGATGGCCACAAGCTCATCGCATGCGAGCGCGTCCAAGGAAATCACCGGCGCCCTGGACAGCAGCGGGCGCACAACCTGGAAGCTGGGGTTCTCGGTCGTGGCGCCGATCAGCACCACGGTACCATCCTCCACAAAGGGCAAGAACGCATCCTGCTGCGCCCTGTTGAAGCGGTGAATTTCGTCGCAAAACAGAATCGTGCCGACACCCGATGTTCTCTGCCGGACTTGGGCCTCCGCAATGATCGCCCGCACCCGGGCAACGCCCTCGGTCACGGCGCTGAAGGCCACGAAGACGGATGAGACGGCATTCGACACCAGACGGGCCAGCGTCGTCTTTCCCGACCCCGGGGGGCCCCAAAGGATGAAGCTGGCCACCCGACCCGCAGCAATCATCGCCGGGATTGGTCCGCCGGGGCCGACCACAGCCGCGTGTCCCCGGAACTCATCCAGTGTACGGGGGCGCATGCGTGCGGCCAGGGGCACCTGCCGGGGTGGCGCGTCCCGTTCCATGTCATGGCCTCTCGATTCGGCGGACTCGGTGGCTGCGTCACCAAAGAGGTCACCCATTTGTCTGCTCCCCGGTGCTCCCTTGGCGGACCAAGCGCCACTGGTCGGCCTCGTGAAGCAGCAGCTGGCGGTCGTTGAGGGCCGGGTCCTCCCAGACCCTCTGCAGCAGGTGACGCAGGACCTCCCCGATCAGCGGGCCTGGCCGCCAACCTCGCGACACCAGGTCACGTCCTCCCAGGGCAAGCTTGTCCACGGACAACGGCACTCCCTCCCGCAAATCCCTGCGCAACGCCCTGATCACGCCAAACAGCAGTTCGTCGCCCGATCCCCGCTGAGCCCTCGACGCCGCAAGCCAGATGCGAGCGATATCCCGTATCCCCCTCGCCCCGACACCCGCCGCCCAACGGCGCCGCTCGGGCGCCGCCCCAAGACTTGGCACCGGATTCGTGCCCCCGAGCATGGCGCGCCGGACGCGCTCCACTTCCTGGTTGGAGAAGCGCAGGCGCTCAAGAAGGTCAACCGTCGTGGACGCCGCCGAGCGGGACCCCAGGCCCAACAGAAGAAGCGCTGCCATGCGGAGCAGCGGGCGATGCGCGCGGATGGTGTCGACGGTGTCCAGGGCGGCCTGCTCCAGCGGATGGAACCCGGGAAGTAGACGTGCCAATGCTCCACTCGTGCTGTAGAGACGCAGAGCCGGCGATGCCCTGGGCGCACCCAGAACCCGGAGGAGTTCCTCACGAACCCGCTCCATCGACAGGCACGTCAGTCCCGGAACCGCATCCACCATCGCCTCCCAGGTCGAATCTTCAATGCTTAGCTCCAGTACACCGGCGAAGCGAAGGCCCCGGAGAAGGCGCAGATAGTCCTCCCGAAAGCGCAGGCGCGCGCACCCGACCGCCCGCAGGCGCCCCGCACGCAGATCCCGGTATCCCCCATGAGGGTCCCGCAATTCTTGCCGAATCGGGTGCCAAGCCATCGCGTTGACCGTGAAATCCCGTCGCGCCAGATCCTCGTCCAGGGTCCCGGCAAAGGCGACCACGGCCCGGCGACCGTATGTGATGACATCGCGCCGAAACGTGGTGACCTCATAGAGCACACCATCGGATCCAAATACCCCCACAGTGCCGTACTCGACCCCCAGGGGCACGGTGCGCCCAAACAACCCCTGGACCTCCCGCGGCGTCGCCCGCGTCGCCAGGTCCCAGTCTTCAGCCGTCCCCGGACATCCCCTGAGCGCGTCTCGCACCGCGCCGCCGACCGTCCAGGTCTCATAGCCCTCCTTTTCCAGACGGACGACCAATTCGACCACGGCAGGAGGGACACTCACCCGGCCAATACAGCTCCTCCATTGACGTTCACGATCTCGCCGGTGATGTGACGCGCCAGGGGCGAACAGAGCAGCAGGATGGGCCCGGCTACATCCTCCGGCGTGGCGATCCGCCCGATGGGAATCGACGCTTCGATGACCGCCCGAGCATCATGCCGCAGCGCGGCCCGGGACATCTCCGTGTCGATCCACCCCGGTGCCACGGCGTTAACCGTGATACCCCGCTGACCCACCTCCACACAGAGACTCTTAACCAGCGAGATCAGCGCCCCCTTGGTGGCAGCATAGTCGCTGTGATACGCCTCGCCCCTTTGTCCTGCCGTCGAACTCACCAGAATCACACGACCATCGTTGGACATCCGGCGAAGCGCGCCCCGGGTGGTGAAGAACACCGAGTCCAGATTCACACCGATGGTCCGGTGCCAGCGCTCATCGTCCAGCTCCGACAGCGGCACATCGGAGACAGGCCAAATGCCGGCGTTCCCGACAAAGATGTCCAAGCTCCCGAACTCGGCATCCAGACGCCGGTAGAGGCGTCGGACATCCTCGGCGCGCGAGAGGTCGCCCGCCTCGGCCCAACAGCGCACACCCAGCCCGCGCGAATTCCGAACCACCTCTTCGGCCTCTTGGGCGCGCGTGTAATAGGAAAATCCAACATCGGCGCCGCACATGGCGAGAAGCCGCACGACTTCGGCTCCGACACCCCTGGATCCCCCCGTCACCAATGCCCTCTTGCCCGCCAGCTCCAGCGCAAACGCTCCACTCACCGCACAACCGCTCCCGTCAACATGTTTTTATGGATCCAACCTCCCCGGCAACGCCCTCGACGCCCACCCCAAAGAGCGAATTCTCAACGTGCTGACAGACAATATGGCCGATCGCCAGGTGGATTTCCTGCGCTCTGGGCACATGCCTCGTGGGGACCAGGATGGGGATGTCGACCTGGCCGATCAACGCTCCCCCATCACCGGCTGCGAGCCCCACCGTGGTGATCCCGATCGCGGCTGCGGTCTCGGCGGCTCTCAGCACGTTCATCGACCCGCCGGAGGTCGAATGCAACACGAGAAGGTCGCCCACCCGCCCCAGGGCCTCGACCTGGCGAGCGAACACCTCCTCGTATCCCAAATCGTTCGCGCACGCGGTCAATATGCTCGTGTTCACCGTCAGCGCCATCGCCGGCAACGCGCGTCGATCATGAGCGAAGCGACCCACATATTCGGCGGCCAGATGCTGCGCATCGGCCGCCGATCCGCCATTGCCGCAAAACAAGAGCGTGCCCTCCGCCCGGACGGTGTCCAGCGCCTTGCTCGCATACGCAGCGATTTGGTGGGCCTGGCCCTCTGCCACTGCCCGGGCCAGGTCGGCCAGCTCCAAGAGGCCCGCCGCCAAGGCCGGCTTGTCGTCAGGCACGGACCTCGAGTTCCCCGATCATCCAGTGGGCCCGCACACGCAGACCCCACGGCAATCGTCCGCGTGCCGGTCCTCCCTGAGCGACCGCACAATCACACGTGGGCCGCTCGCCGGCGGACGACCCGTCGTCAACCCGGAGCGAGAGCTGGCGGTGACGGCGACCACGATCGCTATTCGTCCCGGCGTCCAAGTACCCCGGCGTCCATCTCTTCAAGGGGCCACCACTGCCCAATGCGATGAGCGATGCGCCGCAGCGCACTGCCATCGCCACCACCCGAGACCGTCATGAGGCAGGCATAGGTGACGAATGCGTCGGCCGCCAAAAGGGCAAAGGCCGATGCCCGATCCGTGTCTGAGGTGCGGGCAAGCTTCCTGATCCGGGACTCCGCGGCACTCAGAAGCGCGTCAAGGGAGAGTGGATCTCCGTGGTCCAGGTAGGGACGAAAGGCTACGGGAACCGGCGCGGTTTTCCGGTCGATCCACTCCGCCACGGTCATGGGATCGTCGGTCATTTGTCTCGGCCTGTCATGACTGCCGGCCCGCTCCGTAGCGCATCGTCCAGCCTCAGGGGATCGGCGATACCCGCCTGGGCCATGTGAGGCCGGCCGCCGCCACGCCCTCCCACAACGGCCGCCACACCCCGGACGATCTCATCGGCGCGCAATCCCGCCTGGACGGCCCGGTCACTGACGAACGCAAACAGCGTGTGTCGGTCACCGGGCATCTCGGCCGCCACAACCGCGACGCCGCCGTCGCCCGACTCCCGGAATGCATCTCCCCACTCCCTCGCCTCCTTGGAGCGTCGCACCCTGAGCCGGAGACCCCGGTAGGGCACCACCTGGGCGCCGATCGTCACCTCGGCCTCCAGAACAACGGCGCTTGCGCCCTCATTCCTCATCTCGTCCAGCATCGCCCCCAGATTGGCGTTCTCCTCCACGAGGGCACTGACTTTTCGCTCCAGGTTGTCGGGCGACGAGCCAAGCGAATTCGCCAGAGCCTCGACCCTTCCCTTAAATGCCGCGAGGTGCCGAAAGGCGCGCCGGCCCGTTGCGGCCTCGACCCGACGCACGCCCCCGGCCACACCCGTCTCGGACAACACGACAAACGATCCAACTTCACCGGTGCGGCGGACATGGGTGCCGCCACACAACTCCTTGCTCACCCCCTTGATCTCCACAACACGCACCCGATCACCGTACTTCTCACCGAAGAGGGCGGTCGCGCCGTCCGCCACGGCGTCGCCGTAATCCCTGACCGATGCGTTCACCGTGCTGTTGCGCCATATCTCGGCATTGACCATCGACTGAACCGACCTGACCTGGGCCGCCGTCATGGGCGCCATGTGGGCGAAATCAAAGCGAAGGCGATCGGGCGCGACCAGCGATCCCTTCTGCGCTACATGGCTTCCCAGCACCTCTCCCAGCGCCCAGTGTAGCAGGTGCGTGGCGGTGTGATTGCGCTCGGCGTCAGCCCTGTGAGAGGTGTCGACGGTAGCCCTCACCGTGGTTCCCAGCACCGCGCCGCCGGGCCACTCTCCGGTCGGGCGACCACGGACCGCCAGCCAACGCCCCTGGCGGCCGACGGACTCCACCTCCATGGACCACCCGTCGCCGGACACATCGCCCCGATCCGACACCTGTCCCCCACCCTCCACATAAAAGGGGTGGTGCTCCAAGACGAGCTCCACGACGCCGTCGCCGTCGTGGCCCCTTGCCCCAACGACACGCGTGTCCAGCGCCAAGCGGTCAAAGCCGACGAAGGTCTGGCCGGGATTGTCCGGCACCAGGCTCCACGCGCCCGCCTGCCCCGGTCCTTCCCGGCCGGGCACCTCCCCGGTATCCGCTCGGCCACTCCGGCCAGCGGCCCTGGAGCGTTCGCGCTGCTCCGTCAGGGCACGCTCAAACCCGGCCATATCGAGGTCATAGCCGCGTTCATCGGCCATAATCCGGGTGAGATCGGCCGGAAATCCGAAGGTGTCATACAGGCGAAAAACCTCCGATCCGGGGATCACCGGTCGCCGACGCTCCCCTCCCGTGAGCATGGGTGCAATGTCGGCGAACCGACTCATCCCGCCCTCGATGGTCAGCAGAAATCTCTCCTCCTCGCTGCGCGTGATGGCCACAATGGACTCCTGGCGGGCCAGAAGCTCCGGGTAGGCGTCCGACATTTCCGCAATCACGCGCGCGGCCACATGCACCAGAGTCGGCTCCCGCTGACCCAGGAGCCAGGCGTGGCGAACGCCCCGCCTCAGAATTCGGCGCAGCACGTATCCCCTGCCCTCATTGGACGGAAACACGCCGTCGGCCAGCAGGAAGGCCACCGCTCGAGCGTGGTCCGCAAGCACGCGGTAGGAAATTCCCTCAGGGGATGTCGTCCGGTAGGGGCGCCCCACCGTATCGGCGACCTCATCCAGCAATGGAGCGAACAGGTCGGTGTGAAAGTTGCTGTCCGCACCCTGCATCACGGCCGCAAGCCGCTCCAGCCCCAAGCCGGTGTCGATGCTCGGGGCCGGCAGGGGTCGAAGCGTCCCCGACTCATCCCGGTCAAACTGCATGAAAACCAGATTCCAGAGCTCGACAAATTCGCCGGCCTGGGCGCGGGCTTCAAACTCCGCTTGGCCCAGGCCCGCGCGCCGCGCAGCTGCGGGACGGAGGTCGTAATGCACCTCCGAGCACGGACCGCACGGCCCGGTGTCAGCCATCTGCCAGAAGTTGTCTCGGTCCCCCAAGGCGTAAATCCGGCTTGCCGCAATGCCCGCGACCTCCGTCCAGAGCCGGGCGGCCTCGCGATCGGAGTGATGGACGGTGACAACGAGACGGTCGGGGTCGAGGTGCATCTCGTCCACGAGAAACTGCCACGCATAGCGGATCGCCCGACGCTTGAAATAGTCACCGAACGAAAAGTTCCCCAGCATTTCAAAGAACGTGTGATGCCGGGCGGTTCGTCCGACCTCCTCCAGGTCGTTGTGCTTGCCCCCGGCCCGGACGCACTTCTGGGCGGTCACGGCTCGCGCGAACGGAAGCTCTTCGGTGCCCAGAAACGCGCCCTTGAAGGGCACCATGCCCGCGTTGGCAAAGAGCAGCGTGGGGTCGTTGCCCGGCACCAAGGGGCCACTGGGGCGAACCTCATGCCCCTGCGCGCAAAAAAAATCGAGAAAGGCCTGGCGAATGGCGACCGATTTCATGGCAAGGACACGCGGTGTGTGGAATGACGTAAGCGCGAGCGGGTGCAGAACGACTGCGTTCGCCCAAACTGCCCCGAGCAGGGGCAAACCGACAGCGACAGACGGCCTCGCAGAATTTAGTCCGGTGAACGCGGCAATGCCGATTCGAGCTTAACCGAACTGCCCCACATCAGGGACCGCGCACATCGTATCCACCGCTGTCTCGTTGCCCTTATCGCATACCGCAACGCGCCGGTCCCCGGCCCCGCACGCGGGCCGAGTGCCCTCCTTCAGACCACCTTGACGGCGGCAACCTCAGGCGACTCCCGCCCCGATGTCTCCTCGTCTTCGCCACCGGCCATTCCCCAAGCAAGAAGCAGGCGGTTCTCGATGTCCTCAGCCACATCCGGGTTTTCCTCCAGGAAGTGGCGGACATTTTCCTTACCCTGCCCCAGCCGAAGATCCCCGAAGGAGAACCATGAGCCCGACTTGTCCACCACATTCTCTTGGACGCCCAGATCAATCAGCAGGCCCGTGTGGCTGATACCGCTGCCGTAGAGAATGTCAAATTCGGCTTGCTTGAACGGCGGGGCGCACTTGTTCTTGACCACCTTGACCCTCGTCCGGTTCCCGATCACGGCGGGTCCCTCCTTGAGGGCGCCGATGCGGCGAATGTCCATGCGAAGCGAGGCGTAGAACTTCAGCGCACGACCGCCCGATGTCGTCTCGGGGCTCCCGAACATGACGCCGATCTTCTCGCGAATCTGGTTCGTGAAGATGATGGCCGTGTTGGATCGGCTCACGGCGCCGGTCAATTTGCGCAGGGCCTGGCTCATGAGACGGGCCTGCAGGCCCACATGGGAATCTCCCATCTCACCCTCGATCTCAGCCCGGGGGACCAGGGCGGCAACCGAATCGATCACAATGACATCGACCGCATTGCTGCGAACCAGCACCTCGGTGATCTCCAGCGCCTGTTCACCCGTGTCCGGCTGCGAAACCAGCAAGTTCTCCACGTCGACGCCCAGCTTCTTCGCATAACGGATGTCCAGGGCATGTTCGGCGTCGATGAAGGCGGCAACTCCGCCCCCTCGTTGCGCATTCGCAATCACATGGAGACAGAGAGTCGTCTTTCCCGACGATTCCGGGCCATAGATCTCGCAGATCCGGCCCCTGGGGATTCCTCCGACACCGATCACGGCGTCAAGGTTGATGGCCCCGGTCGGGATGCTCTCGATCTGGTGGTGGGCTCCCTCTGATCCCAGGAGCATAATGGAGCCCTTCCCGAAGGAGCGCTCAATCTGGGTCAGCGCTGTGTTTAAGGCCTTCTCGCGCTGTTCTCTCCTCCTGTCCTCGCGATCCTGTGATTTGGACATCGACTTTCCGGGCATGCGCCGGGCCTCGCTTTGCTGAATGGTGGCAGACTGTTGACGATACCGAAGATAACACGAAGACACGTCGCGTCAACCGCGGGTGGCCACACCCGACCGCCCGAGCGCGTCGAACCTTGCACTGATACCTTATCGTTCCGAGCCCGGATGCGCACGGCGGCCAGCCGTCATCTATGGGGGCCGCACCGATGAACCCGTGTCACCGGTCGTCCGGCATGAGCAGACATTTCGACGAGTACGACATCATCGCCTTGGGCGGCGGAGTGGGCGGCCTGGTGGCGACAGCGGGCGCGGCTTATCTGGGACTCAGGCCGGCGGTCGTGGAGAGGGCAAAGTTGGGCGGCGACTGCCTCTGGACCGGATGTGTGCCGTCCAAGGCGCTCATCGCGTCGGCCAGGCTGGCCCGCCGTTTGGAGGGCTCCTCTTCCCTCGGGGTAACGAGCGATTGTACCCGGCCCGACTTTCAACGGGTCATGGAGCGCATGCGGGCGGCTCGCGCCGTCGTGGCCGAACACGACGACCCTGAGCGTTTTCGTCGCATGGGCGCCGATGTCCATTTCGGATCCGCGCGCTTTGTGAGTCCGTCCGAGGTCACGGTCGAGGGTGTGGGGCGCTTACGCTCGAAGCGGTTCATCATCGCCACCGGCGCCCGACCCGTCACGCCATCGATCCCCGGCCTGGAGGAGGCCGGGTACTGGAATCACGAGACCGTCTTCGACGAGGACCACCTGCCGGACACGATCGCGATCTTGGGCGGCGGCCCCGTGGGCGTGGAGTTCGCCCAGGTGTTTGCCAGGATGGGCGCCCGGGTCACGATCCTTGAGGCCGCTCGGTCGATCCTGGGCCGGGAGGACGAGGATGTCGCCCTGTTCATGAATGCGCTCCTGGAGGCGGAGGGCATCTCCGTGCAAACCGGCGTCCTTGCAAGAGCGATCGAGAGGGACGGGTGTGTGAAGGTGATCGAGACCAATAGGGGCGGGCGCGTGCGAGCCGACGAGATCTTTGTGGCGACGGGACGACGCCCCTGCACCGGGGACTTGGAGCTGGCGCGTGCCGGGATCGAAACCGACGCCCTCGGCAGGGTGAAGGTGGATCGGCACCTGCGAACCACATCCGAGCGGGCCTGGGGCGTCGGCGATGCGGCCGGCCCGCTACAGTTCACCCCCGTGGCGGAGCACATGGCGAAAATCGCGCTACAAAACGCCACGCTTCCGCTCAAGGCGACCGTCCGTTACGACAACGTGCCCCGGGTCACCTACACCGACCCGGAAATCGCGCACATTGGAGAATCGGAGAGCGACGCGCGGGCCCGGGGAGGAACCACATACCGCTATGAGTTGGACGACCTGGACCGGGCCATCGTTGACGGATCGACCATCGGGTTCGTCAAGGTCTCGGCAAACCGTAGGGGCAGGATCCTGGGGGCCACCATTGTCGGCCGGGGCGCGGGCGACCTGATCCTTCCGCTCATTCTGGCCAAGCGCCACGGCCTGACGCTCTCCCAGATTGCCGACACCGTTTTTCCATACCCCACCATGGTTGAGAGCATCAGGCACACCGCCGGCATGTATCGTCGCGCAAAGCTGGACACCTTGGGAGGCACGGCCCTAAAGAAGATCATCCAGTGGCTGAAGTAGACCCAACCAAGAGAAGCGCCCCTCTTGTCAAGCTCGCCCTGCTCGGGCTTCTGGTGGCTGTCGTCTACGTCATTGCCACCCGAACCATGTTGGGCACACACCTCACACGGGAGGGCATTCAGGACGGCATGGCCTGGCTCCGGGGACACCCCGGCGCTCCCCTGATCTTTATTGCCGCGTACACCGGGGCCACGGCCGTGGGCGTGCCGGGCACGGTACTCACGCTGGCGGGTGGCGGTCTCTTTGGTCCGATTTGGGGCACCGTGTTCAACTATGCCGCCGCGAATCTGGGCGCCAACGCCGCCTTTGTCCTGGCTCGCTTTCTGGGCAGGGACGGTGTGCGGACATTGCTGAGGCTGCGATCTGAAGCGCTTGCGAGGATGGACCTGGCGGTTGAGCGCCATGGGTTTAGGGGGATCCTGGTGCTGCGCCTCATCCCCGCCGTCCCCTTCAATGCCCTGAACTTTGGTGCCGGGCTCCTGTCGCTACGGTGGAGAAGCTATGCGCTGGCGACCCTGGTCGGCATTCTGCCGGGAACCGCCATCTACACCTTTTTTGCAGACGCCCTGCTCCAGGGATCGCTGGAGACGTCACGTACCGCGGCGCTCCGCCTTCTGATAGCCGGAGCGCTGGTTTTGTCCCTGAGCGCCCTGCCCCGAATGCTCAAGCGGCTTCGCAACCGGCCCTCGGTCGGGGGTGGGGCGATGTTCACCCTGGCACTCTGCCTCCCTCTGGCGACCCTGGCCCATGGCCAGGCCCAGGCACCCGCCACTCAGCTCGCGCCCTTGGTCGACCACGGAACCTTCACGACCGTGCTCCGGTCGGTGACCCAGGGGTCCGGCGTGGACTACGCTCGACTCGCCGCCGCCCCAGAAGAGCTGTACGCATACCTGGACGATCTTGCCCGGGTCGACTCCGCCGCCATCGGTCAGGCGCACCGCGACGATAAGCTGGCGTTCTGGATCAACGCCTACAACGCCTGCATGCTCAAGCGCGTGATTGAGCACTATCCGATCCAGAGATCGAGAGGTTTGCGGCGGCTAGGGAACATTGCTTTCCGGCGCCCGGCCAACTCGGTGTGGCAGATTCCCGATGTCTTCACGGAGCCACACTGCCTGGTTGCCGGAGAAGTGCATTCGCAGGACGGCATTGAGCACGATATCGTCCGGCCCATCGGTGAACCGCGGATTCACTTTGCAATCAACTGTGCGGCGGCCAGTTGCCCGCCCCTGCTGCCCAGGGCCTACGAGGGGCACGTGCTCGACGATCAACTGGACGCGCGGGTGCGCGCCTTCATGGACGACTCAACGCACTTTGCAGTCGAGCGGGGCGAGCACGGGGTGGTGGTACGCTTAAACCGCGTACTGGAGTGGTTCTCAGACGATTTCGGGGGCATCGAAGGACTGCGCCGCTTCCTAGCCGGCTACGCCACCGGACCGATCAGGGCGGCGATCCTGGGCGAGGACACGGTGCTGGAGTTCTTCGACTACGACTGGACCCTGAACGACATTGCGGGCTCTTAGCCGGGTCGCCAGGTCGCGTGGAGGAGATTCGCCCGGAGTTGGACAGATGTATTCTCCCCGGGTACAACGCGGACCTGGGGGTCGTCATTCCGGCGTTGGACGAGGCTGAGACCCTTCCCGCACTTCTTGCCGATCTGCGCCCCCTCGCGCTGGATGTGCGTTGTTTGGTGGTGGACGGAGGAAGCCGAGACGGCACGCCGGAGGTCGCGTGGGCGCACGGGGCGGATGTTTTCTTTGGTCGCACCGGCCGCGCCCTGCAGATGAACGCAGGAGCACGATTCCTGCGCACGCGCTGGCTTCTGTTCATCCACGCCGACTCCAGGATTAACCGCCCCGCACTGGAGTGCATCGAGGACCATGTACATCTCGACCGGGAAGGAGCGGCGCACTTCGGATTCCGATTGGAGCACCGCCATGCGCTTTACCGCATGATCGAGGGCGGACAGCGCCTCCGAGAGCGGACTGTGTCGCTGATCTACGGAGACCAGGGACTGCTGATCCGCCGAGATCTGTTCTTCGGCATAGGACCCTATCCCGATGTTCCGTTGTTGGAGGATGTCATCCTCAACCGCTGGCTGGCCCGGGAAGGGTTGTTGAAGCGGTTGCCGGGCGTGCTGTCCACAAGCGCACGCCGTTATGAGCAAGACGGCCCCGTGACGCGGTGGATCCGTAACGTGGCACTCATCACGGGCCTCTTTGCGGGCAAGAGTCCCGCCGCGCTTGACGCGGGCTATGTGAGCAACCACCGCGCCGGGGAGAGGACAGCATCGCCCCAGAGCGTCCGTTTGCTTGTCTTCGCGAAGGCGCCCCGGGCGGGACTGGTCAAGACGCGTCTTGCCCGCACCGTTGGCGAGGGGCGGGCCACCGCGCTCTATCGCCGCATGGGCCTCGCGGTGGTCAGCAATGTCGCCGGCGCGCCGGCGAGGTTGACCGTCTGCTACGACCCCGCCGATTCGCTTGTCGAGGTGCGCGAGTGGCTGGGGCACGCCGTGAGCGAGTACTGGCCCCAGGGCGACGGTGACCTGGGGGCACGCCTCTCGCGGTCGGTGGAGCAAGCCTTTCGCTCTGTCGACCGGGTGGTGGTCATCGGTGCCGACGCGCCCGATGTGGACGCCGAGCTGATTGCCCGGGCAGTGGCGGCGCTCGCATCCGCCCATGTCGTGCTGGGCCCCACGCCGGATGGCGGGTACTACCTGATTGCCTTGAGGGAACCAAGACCGGAACTCTTCATGGATATTCCGTGGAGCACGCCTCGCGTACTGGAGGTCACGGTGGCCCGCGCCCGAGCACGCGGGCTGTGCGTGGGCTTCCTGGACCCCAAGTCCGATATCGACACCGCCCAAGACCTGACCCCCGGAGTGCTACGAAGCATGGGTGCTGCCGGGCGGTGAGGGGGGGCCGTGCGCACCCGCCAAATCAGTCCGGTGTCATTGTCCGGGATCCAGTTCGTAGACCTGCCATGTCCCCGGGCCCAGGGGCAGATAAATCTCCCGGTAGGGCTCGGGCGAGGCGATCGGCGCGAAGATCCCGACACCCTCATGACGTGAAATCAAACGCAACCGGCCACACGCCACATCCCGGGTCGCCCGAGTGGGGCGGTAGCGCCGTCCCCGAAACACCACCGGCGCCCCCTCACGTTGCCAGTCACGCCCTTCCGCGTAGCTCCCCGCGATGACCAGCCCGGCGCGCAATTGAGGGATCGGCACTGCCCGACCACCCAGCGAGACCAACGTGTCAGCCCCCTCCGTGACCACGATCTCCAGCTCGCTGCCCGCCCCCAGGCAGAGCGTCGTGGACTCGCCCCGAGTGGCTTGTCCGCCACCGCGCTCCACGATGACCGTGTCGGGTGGCGGGGCCGGCAGCGTCACCGTATCTGGGGCCGGCCTCCTCAGCGCGCCGCACAATCGGCCCCGGCGGACGCCGCACAGACGAAAGGAGCCCGTGAGCAAGACACCCGCACCCTTGCGGACACTCCCGCCTGATCCTGCGTCCCCCGCCACCACTGCTCCCACCCGCACTCCCCCGAGGTCAAGATGTGCCCCGGCGCGCGACGTTCCCCCGGCCAGCTCCCACCCCACATCCATCCTCATGCCGCTGCCCAATCCGATGTGGAGCACCGATCCCACAAACACGCCGCTCGACCCCGAGGCGCCGCTTTCGTGGTCCGGGCGGCGGCCCCAGGCCTCTTCGGCGACGCGCAAAAACCCTTGGGTTCCCCATCCCGCGCCCAGCGTCGCGCCGTAGCGAATCGGACCGGCCCGAAGTCCGTCCAGCGACGCGCTGCCCACCACATAACGACCCCAGGACAGGGACTGGAGATGCCGGTACCCCACGGCCAGGCGAAAGGGCTTGATGCCTGCGGGCGACACCATCACGCGCGCGAAACTCCCCAGCCTGGGACCGCGCTTGCCCCCGGGGTATGCTTGAGCGGTCGCCCCGGCTTCCACGCGACCCAGCAGCCCGACGGCGAGCGACGCTCCCGCGCGCCAGTCCCGATCCCAGTGGGCGGCATAGTTCCCCGAGACCGATAGGTGGGGCTGAACCGAGGCCGTCGGCATCAGAAGGAATCCAGAGCCGAAGTGGGCCGTGCTCCCAAGTGCGTCGACCTGCGTCTGCGCGCTCCCGGCGTGCGCGCCCAGGGCCAGCAACGACGACGACACAGCGCGGCGCCAGAGGCCTGGCGCCCAAGTGCGCCTCGCTACTCCAGCCGCTTCAGGGCGCGGGCGATTCGCCATACCCAGACGAGAATCAGTATCCAGGCGACCCCATAGGCCAAGAGTACATGCACATAGGGTCGCAGCGCGCCCCGGCCGGCTTCGGCCTGAGCCACCAGCGCCACCGGAGTGGCCGTGGCCATGAGAAGCACCGTCCAGAAAACACGCGCCACTCGATTCAAGGTGATGTTCACGTCAAGTCTCCTGTGGCGGCAGCGCGCCTGGATCGCCGCTCAATCGCGTAGCGAAGGCTGAACAACCCGAAGAACAGCAGTGTCGAAGAGGCCAGGGAGGTGAGAAGGGTGGCCAGCATGTCGGGATGAAGAGAGGGCCCCTCAGGCTTGATGACCACCGGCCCGGGATGCAGGGATCGGAACCACTGCACGCTGACATGAATCAGCGGAATGTTGCAAGCGCCCACGACGGCGATGACCGCAGCGAACCGCTTCGCGCGCCTCGCATCTGCCACCGAGCCGCGAACAAGGAAGTAGCCCACATAGGTGAACCAGAGCAACAGCGTAAGGGTAAGGCGCGGTTCCCACGCCCAGTAGGTCCCCCATGCGATCCGCCCCCAAAGAGGACCCGTGGTCAGCATGATTGCCCCGAACACGAGCCCGCCCTCGGCGGCCGCGGAGGCGGCGGCGTCCGCCCGGTCATCCTCCAGCCAGAGGTAGGCGGCGCTGGCCAGCGCCGACACCCCAAAGGCAAGAAAGGTCGTCCACGCGGCCGCGACATGCACATAGAATATCCGCTGCACCACGCCCTGGTTCGCCTCGGTCGGGACCCAAAAACCGACCATCCACAGGACAAGCAATGCCACTGCGGCGCCCGCTGATACAAGCGCCGGCCCCACCCAATGCGTCCTCCCGATTCCCATGGCGTGCCCCCCGGGGCCTCCCTATTCGTCCGTGAGTTGGTGAAAGAGAAATGCCCCAAGCCCGAGGGCGCCCAGCGCAAACGCCCATAACAGGCGAACCGGGCCCGCCACCTCACCCCAATCCATCCCCTGAAAGATCCTGGACGATGCGGTGGCACCAAAGAAAATCAACGGAACAAGAACCGGGAAAGTCAACACCGGAAGCACAGCGTCTCCCAAGGCGCTGTGCGTGGACATTCGCCCGTAGAAAGTCCCCACAGCCGCCAGTCCCACGGTTCCGGGCAGAAGTACGGCGAGGTGAAGCATGACCGCCCCGGACTCGCGCACCCCGAAAAACGCGTTCAGGGTGACGAAGGACAGGGTAGCCGCCGTCCAGACCAACACCCAGTTTGCCGTGGTCTTACCCAGGAAAATGACCGACCGCGGCACCGGAGCGAGCAGCACATGCCGAAAGGCTCCCTCCTCCTCCTCGACCTCGAAGGTCCGCCCGGAGCTCGCGGTTGACGCAAAGAGAACGGTCAGCCAAATCAGGGCCGCTACCACATCGAGGCCGGCAACGCGACCGCGGTCAATCGCAATGGCAAAGAGAAAGCCGGCCAGCACCACAAAGGAGATGAGCGAGAGGAGTCGGGCTCCGCCCCGAAACTCCAGGCGCAGGTCCTTCTGCACAACGAGCCACCATAGGCGCAGCTCCGTCATGACGCGCCCGCCGCCTGGCCGGTGGCAAGGAAACGACGCAGCACCAGGACGCCGCCGTCCGGCGCTCCGTCATAGACCTTGCGCCCTCGCCGGAGAACCACCGTGCGGTCGGCCAACTCCGGTATCCGCGCCACGTCATGGGTGACCAGCAGTACGATTCTTCCCGCCGCGCGACAGCGCCGCAACTCCCTCTCCAGCGCGGCAGCGCCCCCGGCATCCAAACCCGTAAAGGGCTCATCAAGAAAGAGGATTTCCGGGTCGTGCAGAAGTGTTCGCGCGAGCGCAACGCGTTGGCGTTGACCCTGTGAGAGCGCCTCAACACGCACCGCGGCAACACCGGCGGCCCCAACGGAGTCGAGTGCGCCGAGCAATGCGCCCCGGCCGGCTCGCACGCCCTGGAGCATTGCAAAGAACCGCAAATTCTCGAGCGCCGAGAGTTTCCGGTACAGCCCCGTGCTGTGGGAAACCAGACCAACACGCGCCCGCCATCGGGCGTCGGATCCCCGAACCCGAGACCCGTCGACAAGCACACTGCCCCGCTCCGGGCGACGCTCCCCGCTCAGGACCCGCAGTAGCGTCGTTTTTCCCGCGCCGTTGGGTCCCACGACAGCCACGATCTCGCCGCCGCGCGCACTGACGTCTACGCCTGACAGCGCCCGTGTGGGCCCATAGCTGCTGACCAGCCCAAGCCCCTCGAGAGTCACGGGGTCTCCTGATCACCGGGGCCCAGTGCACGCCCACAGCCCCCACAGTAACGCGCGCCGACCTCGTTGATCCGTCCGCAGGATCGGCATTCGAAGCCCTCGCGAATCGCGCGCCGGATTTGGGCGATCTCCTCCTCGAGCTCGCGCGTGGCGAGCCCCTCCTCGACGGGCGGCGCCTCTGCACCCTCACGCGCATCCAGGTGGCGAAGCGCCTCCCGGGACAGTTCGCCCTTCAGGGTCTCATAGTCCTTAAGGTCAAGCTTGCGCGTCGCCCGATCATACTCCAGGTCCCGAAGCGCGGTCAGCGCCACCCTTCGGCGGGCGGCGCCTTCATCGTGCTCCTCGCCAGCCCGATATCCGGCTGCCCTCCTCCCAGACAGTATCGGTTCCAGGACAACCAGAACCACACTGGCCGCAAGCAAAATCCCGCCGATCAGGGTGGTCCAACCGACCCCCGTCATGTCGAGCGCCTCACGGACACCCGGTCAAGAAAGGTGCCCAGGGACCAACGCATGCATCCGGGGTCAAGCGTGGGCGATCATGCACAGCCCGCCACTTAGGCTTTTGGCTCGGATCGCACGGGAGCTCGGGTGGGCACCGCCCCGGAGGGCCAGAGTCCAATCAGCGTCCCGAATGCCACGATCAGGCCTCCGTACCAGATCCAAGGCACCAGTGGGCGCACCTTCGCCTCAAAAGTCACCGTCTCCGCGCCGTCCGCCAGATTGACCTCCTTGGGAATCACATAGAGGTCCTCCCAGGCGGAGCTCGATATGCCCACCTCCGTGGAGGCTTGGTCCATGACGGGATAAAAGCGACGCTCCGGTCGCATGATGCCGATCCGGTCCCCGTCGGCAAAGACGGTAAGGAGCGCGGTCCAGCGCCAATCGTTCTCCCGCACCTCGTCGGCCACGCGAGGACGCGAGTGGGACAGGCTCTCATACAGCAGGCGATACTCGGTTCCCAGGGACGACCGCACGGTCATGGACTCCCCCGGATCAAGCTGTTGCACCACCGAAACGTCAAACGCCGCTCCGGCCATGCCCGTGAACACGAGCGCGACGCCGGCATGCACCACATAGCCGCCCCAGCGTCGGCGATTCCTTCTCACCAGCGCCATGAGCGCGCGCGCGAACCCTTCCCCGGCAATCCGCGCCCGCGCCGCTGTCCCCTTCCAGAATTCCGTCACGATGACCAGCATCACGAAGACCGAGAGCGAGAATGTCGCCAGCGCCATGCCATGACGGACGCCCGCCATCCATAACCCGGCCAGCGTCAAGGTTCCCGCGAGCACCGGCAGCGCGAAGTTCTTGCGGAGGTTGCGCCGTGACGCGCGTCTCCAAGCGATCACGGGGCCAATGCCCATCAGCGCCAGCAACGCGAGTCCGATGGGAATGTTGACTCGATTGTAGAAGGGCGGTCCCACGTTGATCTTCTCGCCCAAGATCCCCTCGGTGATCAGGGGAAACAGCGTACCCCAGGCAACGGCGAAGGTGATGCCGATCAGGAGAAGATTGTTGAACAGGAAGGCTGATTCACGCGAGAAAAAGGACTGAAAGTGGTTCTCGGACCGCAGTGACGGCAACCGGTGAACGATGAGAATGGCGGAGAACGCCGCCAGGGCTCCCATGAACCCCAGGAAGATGTAGGCAATCCTCAGGTTCTCGGCGAAGCTGTGAACCGACTCGATGAGGCCCGAGCGCGTCAGGAAGGTTGCGAAGATCGTCAGCAAGAACGTGGCCACGACGAGCGCCATGTTCCACACCTTGAGCATTCCCCGGTTTTCCTGGATCTGAATGGAATGCAGGAAGGCCGTGGCCGTCAGCCAGGGTAGAAGCGAGGCATTTTCGACCGGATCCCAGAACCAGTAGCCACCCCACCCAAGCTCCTCGTAGGCCCAGCGCATCCCGAAGATGATTCCGTTGGTCAGGAAGAACCAACTCGTCAGGATCCAGCGACGCGTGACCGCGATCCAACGCGAGTCCAGGCGATTGTTCAGCAGCGCGGACACCGCAAAGGCGAACGGGACGGCAAATGACGTGAACCCGAGGTACAGCGTGGGCGGATGAATCGTCATCCAGTAGTTCTGAAGCTGCGGATTCAGCCCCATGCCGTTCGCCCGCGTAAACCCGATCCGTTCAAAGGGGTTCACGTCGGCGAAGAGAAGTACCACCAGGAGAAAGGCGAGCAGCGAGAGCAACGTGCCGCTCACATAGGGCATGAACTCCCGGTTGCGCCGCCGGTTCCTGTACACCGCAATGGAGGAGAATACCGACAGGAGCAGCGTCCAAAACACCAACGAGCCACGCTGCCCCGCCCAAAGACCGGCCACCTTGAAGTAGGTGTCCAATTCGCGGTTCGAGTAGTTGGCGACATAGAGGAGATCATACCGGTTGTCCAGGAACGCGGTAATGATCCCAGCCGATGTCAGGAGGATCAGGAAGGTGACCACATGGACGGTGCGCTCTCCGCTCAGGACCAGGTCGTCGCGCCCGACCCTGCCGCCCACAAACGATACGCACGCGCCCCACAGAGCGACGGGAAGAGAGATCCAGAGGGCGAGCTCGCCCAGAAGGGTCACGCCGCGAGCTCCTCCACGGCGGCCTCGTAGCGGCTACCACACTTCGTCAGGACGGTGTGCGCCCGAAAGAGCCCGTCCTCCGAATAGCTGCCCTCCAGCACGACCTCGGCCCGATCATTGAAGGTGTCGGGCACGATGTCCTCGTAGCGGACGAGCAGAACCACATCGGTGCGGTCGAGGTCTTCGATCATGAACTCATGCGCGCCCGTTGTCCCTTGGTCGCGAGTCCAAGAACCCTCCACAACCCGCCCGCTGACCTTGACCCCGACACCGTGAAACGTCGGCTGGGCCTCGACACGGGCCATCAACTCTGTGGGCGTCAGGTAATACACCATGCTGTCGCGAATCCCCGTCCACATCAGGTATCCAACGACGCCGGCCACCCCGATCAGCCCGACGGCAAAGCGCCTGTTTCTCATCAGTGTTCGCTCCTCGCAACCGCCCCGTCCATCAGGAAACTCCAAAGGCTGCGTTGGATCAAGGCTCAACTCGTCCTTGGGCCGCAACGGTCATGCCCGCGCGGAGTCCAGCCGAAAGCCGAATGCACCGTCGGGACACTCACTGCAATATAACGTGCGATCTCTGGACTCCGAAAGCCGGCTTCTACATCTCAAGGCGGCCCGCCAGGGCCCCGCCACAAAGTGATTCATGTAGTCGCCTCGACTTGGGCCAATGTCGCCCGAACCGCCCGACGCCAACCCTGAACCAGCACCTCGCGCTCGCGAGCGTCCATGGATGGGGTAAAGGTACGCCCTCCGGCAAATGCGGCACCAAAGTCCTCCGGCTTGTCCCAGACTCCCGCGCCCAGGCCCGCGAGCCCGGCCGCTCCCAGCGCGGTCGCCTCCGATATCGTGCCCCGATGCACGGGAATCCCGACGATTCCGGCAAGAAACTCGAGAAGCCAGTCGTTGCGGACGGCCCCGCCATCCACCCGGAGGCTGTTGACCACCATCCCCGAATCGCGCCGAACCAACGCCAGAAGGTCGTCCGTGCCGTAAGCCATTGCTTCCAGTGCGGCGCGCACCAGGTGACCCGCCGTCGTGCCCCGGGTCAGTCCCGTGATGCACCCGCGCGCATCCGAGGCCCAGTGGGGCGCGCCCAACCCGGTAAACGCGGGCACCATGTAGACCCCGTCATTGCTCTCCAGGGCGCGCGCCAGCGCCTCACTCTCGGCGGCACTGTCCAGCACGCCGAGCTCGTCGCGGAGCCACTGGATAGCCGCGCCCGCGACCAGGATCGAGCCCTCGACCGCAAGACAGGGGCGCCCCCATGCATCGCACGCTGCGGTCGTCAGGAGGCCATCCGCGGCGAGCACCCGGCGGGCCCCGGTGTTGACCAGCAGGAATGCGCCGGTCCCGTAGGTGCATTTACCCTCCCCGGCATGCCAACATCCCTGCCCATAGAGGGCGGCTTGCTGGTCTCCCGCGACACCCGTGATCGGGACATCATCGCCCAGCACATTTCCGACGGCGCAACCGAAGTCACCCCTGCTGGGGCGTATCTCGGGCAGAATCGCCCTCGGCACTCCCGTGAGCTCCATAAGCCGCTCGTCGTACTCGCCCCGATCAAGGTCATAGAGCATGGTACGCGAAGCGTTGGTGGGGTCGGTCGCGTGTACCGCACCCGCGGTCAATCGGGCAATCAACCATGAGTCGATCGTTCCGGCCGCGATATCCCCGGCCTCCGCGCGCGCCGCCAAATCGGGCCTCGCGTCAAGGATCCAGCGCACCTTCAGCGCCGAAAAATATGGGTCCACGACCAGGCCGGTGCGGCGACGCACGAGCGGTTCATGACCCGCCCCCTTCAGCTCCCGGCACAGCGCGGCCGTCCTGCGATCCTGCCACACGATGGCCGGATGCAGGGGCTCCAGCGTCTCCCTGTCCCACAGCACGACGGTCTCGCGCTGGTTCGTGATTCCGAGCGCCACCACCCTGAGCGACGCACGCTGCAGCGCCTGGCGGGACACCCGCAGGGTCACCCTCCAGATCTCCTCCGCGTCGTGCTCAACCCATCCCGGGCGGGGAAAATACTGGGTGAACTCAGAGTACGCCCTCGCGGCAACCCGACCGTCCGCCGTGATCACGAACGCAGACGACCCGGTCGTCCCCTGGTCCAGGGCGAGGACGGCGCCCCGGCTCACTGTCGGTCACCGGAGGCCAACGGACGAATCCGGGCCCCGCCCGGATAGGATCCGGGTACATACGCCAGATCCAGCTCGGCCAACAAATCAATCCAGGTCGTCACCGAGAATCCGACAATCGCGTGATAGTCTCCCTCCATGTGCGCCACCAGCGACGCGCCCCGCCCCTGGATTCCATAGGCGCCCGCCTTGCCGAAGGGTTCTCCCGTGGCGACATAGGCCGCGATGGCCGCGTCGCTCAATGGCCGAAAAAGCACCTGGGCGGAAGCCACGCCGGTGACCATGCGCCCTTCGAACGAGACCGCAAGTCCGGTATGAACGTGATGGCGCACACCCGCCAGCTGGCGCAGCATCCGGCACGCCTCCGCCTCGCCCCGGGGCTTCTCCAGCACCTGGCCCCGACACTCGACAATCGTGTCGCCCCCGATCACGAGCGTGCGCTCGTGGCGGGGGGAGACTCGCTCGACCTTTTCTCGGGCCGTGCGCCGGGCGTACGCCTGCGGGGGCTCACCCGGTGACCGGCGCTCCACAATGGCCGCAGGCACCACCTGAAACTCCAGGGCCAGCATGCGCAGTATATCGGCCCGCCTGGGCGACTCCGATGCCAGCACCACGGGCACGGGGGCCCCACCCTTGAATTGTTGTGCGCGGCCGGAAGCGGGCGACTGACGGGATTGAGCCAGGGGTGAGGCGCGCTCCATCATTGGGCTCCAAGACCCGAACGCCCGTCGGCACGCGATGCCGACGGATGTTCCAAGATCAGCGTGACCGGCCCGTCGTTGACCAGCGCGACCGTCATCATCGCCCCAAAACGGCCCGTCTTGACCGGAGCGGCGAGACGTTCCTCAAGGGCCGCCACAAACGCGTCGTAGTGGGCGCGGGCGGACTCCGACGCCGCCGCATGCACGAACGACGGCCTGCGTCCCCGCCGCACATCTCCATACAGCGTGAACTGGCTGACGACCAACACCTCGCCCCCCACATCCTGTAGCGATCGCTCCATCCGGCCCCGGGCATCGGCGAAGATGCGCAGCCCGACCACTTTGTCGGCCATCCAGGCGATCGAGCCCGCAGCGTCGCCCGAGGCGAACCCGACCAGCAACGCCAACCCGGGTCCGATCGCGCCCACCACCTCGCCATCCACCCGCACGGACGCCCGAGTCACTCGCTGCGCGACCACCCTCACGGTGCCTCCGACTCCCTCATTCCACCGTCACCGCCTTGGCCAGGTTCCGGGGCTGGTCCACATCGCAGCCCCGCAGCACAGCGATGTGATAGGCGAGCAACTGGAGCGGAACGGTCGTCAGCACGGGCATCAGGGCCGCCAGCGTCGAGGGAATGATGACGGTCTCCTCCACGGGGCTCTCGAGGGCATCGTTGCCCACGGCCACCACACGCCCGCCCCGCGCACTCACCTCGGCAATGTTTGACAGCGTCTTGTGGTACACGGGATCCTTCGGAGCAAGCACCACGACGGGCATCTTGTCGTCGATGAGTGCAATCGGACCGTGTTTCATCTCCGCAGCAGGATAACCCTCTGCATGAATGTAACTTACTTCCTTCAACTTAAGAGCGCCTTCGAGGGCCACGGGAAACTGGTATCCCCTCCCCAAGTAGAGGAAGTTCGGGGCATCCTGGTAGCTGTGGGCCACCTGGCGGATCCGCGCGTCCACCTGTAGCGCCTCTGCGACCTGGCCGGGTAGCCGTTGCAGGGCCTGAACGACCCGCCTGCCCTCCAGAATCGACATCGTGCGGCGCCGGGCCATGTACAGGGTGAAGAGCGCCAGCGCAACCAGTTGGCTGGAGAACGACTTCGTGGACGCCACCCCAATTTCCGGGCCGGCGTGGAGATAGATGCCGAAATCGGTCTCTGCCGCGATGCTGGATCCCACAACATTGACGACCCCCATCGTACGGCAACCCCGCCGCTTGGCCTCCACCAGAGCGGCCAGGGTGTCGGCGGTCTCGCCGGACTGGCTCACCCCCAGGACCAACGTGCCCGGAGTCAGCACGGGGTTTCGATACCGAAACTCCGAGGCGTACTCCACCGTGACCTGCACGCGGGCCATATCCTCCAACATGTAGGCGCCGATCAGGGCCGCGTGCCAACTGGTTCCGCATGCGGTGATGACAATCCGTTCGATACGGTCTAGGTAATCCACCGCTCCGGTGAGCCCGCCCAGCCTGGCCGTGCCCTCCTCCTCAAGGAGGCGTCCCCGCATCACGTCTCGCAACGACGCCGGCTGTTCCTGGATCTCCTTGTACATGTAGTGATCGTAGCCGCCCTTGCCGATGGCCTCCGCGCTCCATCGGACGGTCGCAAGCCCCCTTTGCACCGTGCGCCGGGCGACATCGAAGGTCCGATATCCTTCGCGGTCAAGCACCGCCAGATCGCCGTCACGCAGATGCACGACCCGCTGCGTGTGAGCCACCACGGCGGTGGCGTCCGAGGTGACGAAGCGCTCACCACGGCCACCCACGCCCAACAGCACTGGGCTGCCGTTGCGGGCCACAACAATTTTTCCGGGATCCCGTGCACTCACGACGGCGATTCCGTAGGTGCCCTCGACCTGGGCAACGGCGCGCGCAACCGCCTCCTCGAGCGCGTCCGTCTCCTGAAACGCGATGTCGATCAGGTGGACCAGCACCTCGGTGTCGGTCTCGCTCTGAAACACGCAACCCAGCTCCTCCAGCATCGGCCTCTGATGGACCGCGCTCTCGATGATGCCGTTATGCACCAACGCGATGTCGCCCGACGGGGAGAGCTGCGGGTGGGCGTTCACCTCGTTGGGCGCCCCGTGGGTCGCCCAACGCGTATGGGCGATGCCCAGCGTACCCTCGGGTAACCGGCCGGCCACGGCCCTCTCCAGGTCACTGATCTTTCCCTCACGCTTGGCGACCGCCAGGCGCCGGCTAGGCTGGACGACGGCAAATCCCGCGGAGTCGTAGCCCCGGTATTCCAGCCGCCGCAGTCCCTCCATGAGGATGGGCCCGGCTTGGCGCCGCCCCACATAGCCGATGATTCCGCACACGGCGTCAGTTGTCCCGGATGTCCGCAAGCAGATCCCGCGCGCGTCCAACCAGCATCTCTGCCGCCGCTTGATCTGGAGCCTCGGCAATCAGCCGCACGACCGGTTCGGTTCCCGAGGGCCGCACATGGATCCAGCGCGCCTCGTCAGACCACTCGAGTCGCAACCCGTCGCTGACGTCAGTGCGGCCCGGAGTCCATTCCCGGGTGAGCGCCGCGTAGGCAGCGGCCAGCAGATCCCGGGGGAAGGCCACCTTCTCCTTGACGATATGGTACGACGGCAGCCGAGCGGCCCGCTCCGAGATCGGCACATCGGGCTCATGCGCAAGAAACCGGAGCACGAGCGCGGCTCCCAGCACCGCGTCGCGGGTGTGGCTCACCGCCGGAAGAATGACGCCGCCGTTCCCCTCGCCTCCGAACTGCGCGTCCTGCTCGATCATGGCGGCCACCACATTGCTTTCTCCCACGGGTGCGCGCAATACACGCGAGCCGTGCAGTGCGGCCACATCCTCGATCACCCGGCTCGTGGACAGGTTGGTCACCACGCGCCCGGGCTGGACACGCAGCGCGGCATCGGCGGCCAGGGCAAGCGTGAGATCCTCACCCAGAGGACGTCCCCGTTCGTCGGTCAGCGCGAGACGGTCGACGTCCGGATCGACAGCCATTCCGACCTGGGCGCCGCAATCGACGACCAGGCGACCCAGGGACCCGAGGTTGGCGCCTGTGGGTTCTGGATCACGGGGGAACAGGCCGTCCGTCTCGGTCCCGATGGCCCGGACATCGCAACCCAGGAGCTTCAGCAACCGGGGCATGATCGCGCCACCCGCGCCATGCACACAGTCCAGGGCCACCCGAATCTTCGCAGCACGGATCTCGTGTGCGTCCACGTGAGGCAAACGCATGATCCGATCCAGGTGTCGCTGACTGGCCCCGCCGTCCACCGTGACGGTGCCCAACCCGTCCCAAGCGGCCCACCCGGGATCTTCCGCGTCAATCAGCGACCGAAACCGTCCCATGGCATCGGGAGAGAGAAACGTACCGCCTCGGTACGCGAGCTTCAGCGCGTTCCAATCGGCCCCGTTGTGGCTCGCCGTCACCGCGATGCCGCCGGCCGCCCCGGACTCCAGGACCGCCAACATGAGCGTCGGCGTGGGCACGAGACCTAGCACCGTCACCTCACAACCCACCGAGACCAAACCGGTCGTGACAGCCTGAAGGAACATCGGCCCCGAGGTACGCGAGTCGCGCCCCACAAGCACGTCGCAAGCACCGACCTCACCCTTCAGGAAGAGTCCGTACAGAGCTGCCAGCCGGGTCACCAGAGCCGGGTCAAGCGACTTGCCCACACGGCCCCGGAAGCCGGACACGCTGACCATCAGATCGCCGGGAAGTTGAATCGGCATGGGGACAAGTTAGCACGGGCGCCGCCGGTCGGGGGGACGGCCATCGCATTTCCGGCAAGACGGCACAGGCTACATTGGTGTTAGCGCATTGATCGGGTGTCTATTGGGCCGGCCCTTTCGATCTCATTGGCCCTCACAACCCTCACCCTCAGGAGCACCAGCGCCATGAGTGACCGAGCCGATCGCTTCGCGACGCAGTGCGTCCATGCCGGCCATGGCCCCGAACCGGCCACGGGTGCCATCACCGTGCCGATATTCCAGACATCCACATATGTCCAGGACGGTGTCGGCCAGCACAGGGGGTACGAGTACGCGCGCCTGCAGAATCCGACCCGGGAGGCGGCGGAGGCCAACATGGCAGCGCTTGAGGGCGGGCGCTACGGCATCGCCTTCTCCAGTGGCTTGGCGGCGATCGAATGCCTGATCAAGACCGTCGCGGGCAGGGGCCACATCGTAAGCGAGGAGAACACCTACGGGGGCACGACGCGCTTGTTCACGCAGGTGTTGGACCGCTTGGGCATTGGTGTCACGCTGGTCGATTGCGGGGACCTGGGTGCGGTCAAGGACGCAATTCGACCGGACACCAAGCTGATTCATGCGGAGACGCCCACCAACCCGCTTCTAAGAGTGACGGACATCCGAGCCTTGGGGGCGCTCGCCGACAAGCACGGCGCGGTTCTGTGCGTCGACAGCACCTTTGCATCGCCCTACAACCAGCGGCCCCTCGCTCTGGGTGCCCATGTGGTCATGCACTCCACGACGAAGTACCTGGCTGGCCACTCCGACGCCCTGGGGGGCGTCCTCGTTGTCCACGATGAAAACCTGGCCGATGAGATTCACTTTGTGCGCAAGACCACGGGCCCCCTGCCGGGGCCGATGGACTCCTGGTTGACGCTCCGGGGCACCAAGACCCTCCACCTGCGCATGGAGCGCCACAACGAGAACGCAATGAGGGTCGCAAAGTTTCTGGACGCCCATCCGACGGTTCGCGCGGTTCACTACCCCGGCCTGACCCGACACCCCGACCACGAGCTCGCCACGCGGCAGATGACAGGGTTTTCGGGAATGTTGTCGATGGAGCTCGATCCCGAGGCGGCGAAGCGCTGTGCGGAGAACACCAAGATCTTTCGCCTGGCCGAGAGTCTGGGGGGCGTGGAGTCGATGATCTCGATCCCCGCCCGGATGACGCACGCGTCCCTGCCACCAGAGATGCGCGCCCGCTTGGGTATCGGCGACGGCCTGCTTCGCTTGAGCGTGGGGATCGAGGATGCCCGGGACCTGATCAACGACCTGGACCAGGCACTACGGGCATGAGGCACGCGCCAACATCCACGACAACGGGACAAGGCAGCTGGACGCCGGGCAACCGGATCGGTCATGAGAACGTAGTGCCCTGGTAGCACGTTTCAGGCCCCCTAAGAACGCACGTCACATTACCCCTCTCTAAGGAGCGCACCGACCCATGGCAGACCACTACGACTACGGGTTTGACAGCGAGAGTGAGGAGACTGAGGATTCCCGGCCCGCAGAGGCCACCCCAACCCGAATCCTGACCGGCATCTCCAGCCGGGCGTGGGAGCACAGCGCCGACCGAGCCGCCTTGGCTGCACTGCGAAAGCTGCCCCTCTTTGACCAGGTTTTGCGGGCGTTGTTCGGTTTTTTTGGGGAGAAGCCGATCCGGCTCGCCTTCCAGGCGAACGCAGTCCGCGTGGGCCCCCGTCAGTTTCCCCGTATCTGGGAGTTGTACGGAGATGTATGCACGACTCTGGACGCTCCGAAGCACCCCCTCTTCGTCTCCCAAAACCCGGTGGTCAACGCCGGGGCCTACGGAATGAAAAGCCCCTTCATCATTCTCAATTCGGGGATGTTGGAGCTGTTGTCGGACCGGCAGGTGGCCTATGTCCTGGGTCATGAGGTGGGTCATGTAGTCAGCGACCATGTGCTGTACAGGACGATGACCGAGCTCCTGGTCAAGCTTGCGCAATTGGGATTTCCGATCGTCGGCATCGCCGCCCGGGCCATCTTGGTCGCCCTCCTCGAGTGGTCTCGCAAGAGCGAGCTGTCTGCCGACCGGGCCGGGCTGCTGGCGGTTCAGGACCCGGATCAGGTCATGGCATCAATGCTCAAGATGGCCGGCGGGGGAAGCGACGCCGAGACATCGCTTCCAGAGTTCATCCGGCAGGCCGAGGAATACCGCCAGAGCGGAGACATCGCCGACCAGGTCTTCAAAGTCCTCAATCTGCTGGGCCAAACACATCCGTTTTGGGTGTTGCGGCTCTCGGAGCTGAGGGGCTGGATAGAGGACGGGTCCTACGACCGCGTGATACGCGGAGAGTACCAGCGGCGCGGAGACCCCGATCCGGCGTACTCCGAGGATCTGACCGATGCGGCAGACGCCTACCGGACCGGTGCGAAGGACTTCGTGGACCAGTTCGCCGATGCCGCCAAGCGGGTGGGCGGCAGCTTCTTTGATTCCTTCAAGAAGTAGGTCTCACCGGGCGATGCTCATGATCAAGGCCAAGTGATGAGAATACTGGTTGTGGGCAACGGAGGACGCGAGCATGCGCTCCTTTGGAAGATGCGCCGCGACGAGCCCAGGGCGCGCCTGTGGGCCACCCGCCCCAACGGGGGAATGATCGACCTATGCCGGCCGGTGGACATCGCTCCGATGGATACCAAGGCCATTGCCCGTTGGGCGGCCGAGCGGGCGATGGACCTTGTGGTGGTCGGCCCCGAAGCGCCCCTGGCGGCTGGCCTCGTTGACGACCTTGCTCGCGTCGGCGTCTCCGCCTTTGGCCCCTCTGCCAGAGCCGCCCGCATTGAGGCCGACAAGGCGTTCGCAAAGGATCTCATGGCGAGCGCCGGCGTGCCCACCGCCGCATACGAAGTGCATACGGACCCCGATCAGGCCGCCCGGTTCATTAGGGAAATGGGCGCCCCCGTGGTCGTCAAGGCGTCCGGGTTGGCCGCCGGTAAGGGGGCCGTTGTGTGCGAGACCACCCGGGAAGCGGTCAAGATGGCCCGGGCGATGCTTGCCGGGAGCCTGGGCGCGGCCGGCGAGCGGGTCGTCATTGAGGAGTTCATGGAGGGTGAGGAGTTGTCCTGCCTTTACCTGGTCGATGGCCAGGAGTACGCACCGTTGCTGCCGTCGCAGGACCACAAGCGTGTGGGCGAAGGCGATACGGGCCCCAACACGGGTGGGATGGGGGCGTATGCGCCGGTCAGTGTTGCGGCCCCTGAGCTGCTGGCCCAGGTCTCGGAGAGGATCGTGGCGCCCTTGCTGCGTGCGTTGGCACAGAGGGAGTCCTCCTTCTCCGGCGTGCTCTATGCAGGCCTGATGATCCGTCCCGACGGGCCCAGTGTGGTCGAGTTCAACTGTCGGTTCGGCGATCCCGAGGCGCAGGCGATCCTTCCCCTGATGGAGTCGTCGCTCGTCGAACGCATGGTGTCGATTGCCGGGGGAGCCGGCGTTGGCGACGACGCCGCGACATTTGCGCCGGGTGCAGCGGTCGCCACGGTCCTGGCGGCGCCGGGATACCCCGGTGCCTACCCGACCGGGACCCCGATTGCCGTGCCCGAACTGCGACCCGGTGTTCACTGCTTTCACGCCGGCTCCACTTGGGCGGGATCTCAGTTGGTCACATCTGGAGGTCGGGTCATGGCCGTCACCGCAGTGGCCGAGGATTTCGCCCGCGCGCACCGGCGAAGTCTTGAGGGCGCGCGCGCGATTTCGTTTCCGGGCAAGCAGTTCCGCTCCGATATTGGGTGGCGGGAAGCGAAGCGGCGCGCCTGACGCCTTCGCCCACGAGCGGGGCGGGCTGGCCGGTCGCCTGGCCCGGCCCGCATCGTCAGTGAATCATATCCACCACAACCCTTGAGCACATGGAGGCAACACAGATGATCATTACCACAACACCCTCACTTGATGGACACCGAATTCGCGACTACCTGGGCATCGTCACCGGAGAGGCCATCATGGGCGCGAATGTCTTCAAGGACTTCCTGGCCGGGGTTCGCGACATCGTCGGCGGTCGCTCGGCGGCATACGAGAAGTCCCTGCGCAGGGCTCGCGAGGAGGCCTTGCGTGCCATGGCCCAGGAAGCGGACGCCCGGGGCGCACAGGCCGTCGTCGGAGTGGACCTGGACTACGAGGTGGTTGGAACGGGCGGCGGTATGCTCATGGTCACATGTTCCGGGACGGCTGTGGTGTTGGAGGCCCGATAGGGGCGCCCAGGCGTGCCCGAGCTCCCGGAAGCGGAAACCATCGTGCGGGGCCTTGAGCCTGCGCTGCGCGAACGAACGGTTCAGGCCATCCAGGTCGTGCGCCACGATGTGGTCAACGACTCGGCGGAGCGGTTCAGGCAGCAAATCGAGGGTGGCCGCTTCAGCGGTGTTGAGCGGCGGGGCAAGAACGTGATTCTGGTTCTGGAGGGCGGGCACAGAATTGTGGTTAATCTGGGCATGACCGGGCGGCTCTTGTTTCATGCCGGCGGTGGAGTCGCACCCGGAGCCCGCCACGCCGCCGTATTGCTCACGCTCGACAACGGTGCATCGCTGACCTATGACGATACCCGCCGGTTCGGCCGCCTCACGCTGATGTCCGGGGCGGCGTGGCGCGGGTGGTCCAGGCGCCTGGGACCGGAACCTCTGAGCCGGAGCTTCAGTGGCCGGCAGCTCGCCAGTGGGCTCTCCAGGTCCCGCACTCCCGTGCGTAGCTTTCTCCTGGATCAGCGAAGAATTGCCGGCGTGGGGAACATCTACGCGGCTGAATCGCTTTGGCGGGCCCGGATCCATCCCAAGCGCCCCGCCGGCCAACTCACCGACCGGGATGCGCTTCGACTGCACCGCGCGCTGCGGGCAGTGTTACGCAAGGCCATCCGGGCCGGGGGCACCACCCTGCGCGACTACCGCAACGCCCAGGGTGGCGAGGGTACCTATGGGCCCGCGCTGCTCGTCTATGGGCGCGCGGGCAAGGATTGCGGTCGCTGCGGGGGCACGATCCGGCGATCCGTTTTCGCGGGCAGATCGGCGTACTGGTGCCCCGTCTGCCAGGAGCCGTAGCGTGTGTTGCCTCAGTTGATCAAGCGCCCCGGGGCGCCGCTGCACCCCCGGATGCGTGCGTGGGCGGCAGCGATCGGCTTCGTGTGCGCCGTGGCCGCTCTTGCCCCTTCTTGGCTGGCGGGTCAGGACGGATCATCTTCCGGCTCCACCATTGCTGGAGAACGCCTTGCGGTACGCCTCCACACGCTGGACAACGGGCTCAGGATGCTGGTCCTGGAGCGGCGGCAGGCACCGACCGCCGCCCTGGTCGTCCACTACTCTGTGGGCTCGGTGCACGAGCGCTTGGGGAATACCGGCATAGCTCATGTGGTTGAGCACATGCTCTTCAAGGGAAGTCACGACATCGGCACCAGAGACCCGGCAGGGGAACGCCCCCTGCTGACGGCTGCCGACCTCGCGCGCGACTCCATGATCGACGAGATGGCCAGACCGCTGGCGGACACGCTCCGAATCCAGCGCTTGAGGCAGCGGGGCCTGGAACTTGAGCGGCAGGCGCATCGCCTCTATGCCGTGCCCAACGAATTCGATCAAATCCTCTCGGCACAGGGAGCGCGAGGGCTCAACGCCACCACCGCACACGAGGCAACCCGGTATTTTGTCGAGTTGCCTTCCAACCGCGTGGAGCTCTGGTTCGCACTCGAGGCGGACCGGATGCAAAATCCTGCGTTCAGGGGATTTCAGACGGAGATGGAGGTCGTGCGTGAGGAGAGACGGACACGCATCGAAACCAGCCCCGACGGCATGCTGCGGGTGGCTCTGCTGTCCACCGCCTTCCAGGTGCATCCCTACGGCGTCCCCGTCATCGGTCATGCGGCCGACCTGGAGACCCTTACCCGGAGGCAAGCGATCGAGTACCATCGTAGCCACTACGGCGCCCGCAACGCCGTGGTCGCCGTGGTCGGCGATGTGGACACCGACCAGGTGCTGGGGTGGGCCGAGCGGTATTTCGGGGGGCTGGTGCCTGGAGAGCGCACGGCACCGGTCACCGCCCGCGAGCCCCGACAGATGGGAAGCCGACGCGTCAATGTCGAGTTCGATGCACAGCCCAGGTTGCTGATCGGCTGGCCCACCGTGAGGGGCACGCATCCCGATGCGCCCGCCCTGTCGGCGCTGGCAAGCGTCTTGGCCGGCGGCCGAACGACGCGCCTGTACCGGCGTTTGTTGCTCGAAAACTCCTCGGCGGTCAGCGTGACGGCAAGCCTGGGCCCGGGGTTCATGTACCCCAGGCTCTTCATGGTCGGAGCAACCCCCAGGGCACCGCACACGCCTGCCGAGATCGAGGAGGCCATTTACGACGAGATTGAGGCACTGAAGCAAGCGCCGCCGCAGGCTCGCGAATTGCGCCGGATTCAGAACCAACTGCGGGCCGGCGCCTACCGTCGCCTGTCGTCCAACCTGGACCTTGCGATGCAGCTGGCCCAGTCGGAGGCGACATTCGGGGACTGGCGCGAGACCTTTCGCCTGGATGAACGCCTGGGCGAGGTCACGCCGCAGGACATCCAGCGGGTTGCGGCGACATACCTGATCCACCGGACCCGAACAGTCGCGACCCTTACCCAACGGTCCTCGCCCTGAATGCGGCGTTGCCGCCCATGAGGAGGGGCGGCGCCCCCGGTTGTCCCCTGCGGGCCTGGCGCTTGGCCATGGCGGCGGGCCTCGCGCTCGCCAGCGCGCAGACAACCGACGCAAGCTCGCAGGTATCCCTTCGTGACCGCATTGAAGCGATGAGCTTCCCCGCACTGCGCTTTCGCCCCATCGATCCCTTGGTGACCACCGTGCGGGGTGTGCCCGTGTACTTCGTGCGGGACAACCACCTGCCCCTCGTGACCGTATACGCAATCTTTGAGGGCGGGGTGCGCAACTTCACGAGAGACTACCTCGCAGCGGCAACGGCGCTGCCTGGCCTCCTGCGCACCGGTGGCACGGCGCTGCTCTCGCCCGACTCTGTCGACCACCTGATCGAGTCGATGGCTCTCGCCATGAGCTTTGGCCAAGGCGGCGGACGAGCGTCCTCCTGGGTCAATTCCCTCTCCGACCAACTCGACCAAGCGGTGGAACTCTGGGGCGAGATGCTTCGCGAGCCGCGCTTCGACTCCACCCAGACGGAGCTCTGGCGCGAGCGCGAACTCGAGCGCGTGCGGCGCCAGGCCGACTACCCGGCGTCGCTGGCCTTTCGCCACTTCAACCGCATCATGTTCGGAGACCATCCCGTAGGCTGGGACATGAACGCTGGGGACCTGGAGCCGGACCACCTGGCGGAGGAGAGACTGCGGTTCGTACATGGCGCCGTCATCTGTCCCGAGCAGATGGTCCTGGGGGTCACCGGGGACGTGAGTTGGAGCCACGTCGCCGATCTGCTGGACTCCGTCCTGGCCGATTGGCCTCCATGCTCGGGGAATCTCGGTGACAACCCAACCCCGGAGGTTCGCTCACAGGCGGGGGTCTTCGTACTTCACAAGCCCACCGAACAGAGCGTGGTGGTGCTGGCGGGCCGCTCGCGCCTGCGGCAAGCCGACGATCCCAGGTACTTCGCGTCGCAGATCGGGAATTCCATCTTGGGGGCGTCAGGGCTGTCCAGTCGGCTGTCCGACGCCCTGCGCACTCGCGAGGGGTTGGCCTACAGCGCGTCATCGATCTGGACCATCTCCAGAAGGGAGGACGGACTGGTTGGCGCGTTGACCCGAACCAAGCCCGAGTCGACGATTCAGGCCACCCGGCTAATCCTGGACGTGATCGACTCCATGCGCATTGCCCCGCCATCGGATGCGGAGCTTTCCCTGGCCATTGACGAGATCGTCAATGGCTTCGTCTTCAACTTTCGCACCCCCTTTCAGGTGGTGGCGCGAGCGATGACTTACGAGAGCATAGGACTGAGGCGGGACTGGCTGGATCGCTACATTGCGGGGATTGAGCGCGTGAGTGCGGACGCCATCGTGGATGTCTTTCGCACAGAGGTTCCCATTGATCAGATGACCATTCTCCTCGTGGGCGACACCACGCGCTTTGACGGCTCTCCCTCCGCCCTGGGAGATGTCACGGTCATCCGGGAGCGATGAGCTTCAACGCCCACTACCGGGGCTTCTCAGCCACGTGTATCGCTGCAATCCCGGCGCTCACCAGCGACCAGCGCACCCGATCGAATCCGGCCTGACGCAACAAATCGGCCAGGGAATCGGGCGCAGGAAAGCCCTGCACAGACCTGGGCAGATAGGTGTAGGCCCAAGGGTGCCCGGATATCCAGCGCCCCAGCACCGGCAAGACTCGGTTGAAATACACCATGTAGGCCAAACGAATAAACCTGTTGGGCGGAACCGCGAATTCGAGAATGACCGCACGCCCCCCGGGCTTCAACACCCGATGGAGCTCCCTGAACCCAGACAACGGAACCGAGAGATTGCGCACTCCAAACCCTACAGTGGCCCCCGCGAACGAGGCATTGGCAAAGGGCAGCCGCTGGGCATCCCCACAGACTGGAGCGACTCTTGCGCCAGAGACCTTGGGTAGTCCCTCGACAAGCATGGGGAGGGCAAAGTCGACGCCGACCATCGTACCGTCGAAACCGGGACGGCCAAGCAACTCCAGCGAGAGGTCGAACGTTCCCGCACAGGCGTCCAGGTAGAGGTCCGCTGGCGACTCCTCCCACCCCAGCTCCCGGACCGCTCGCTGCCGCCACCGCCTGTCGACGTTCAGACTGAGAACGTGATTGATGAGGTCATAGCGCGGAGCGATATCGCTGAAGATCGCTCGCACCTGATCTTCGCGCGCCTCTCCGGTGGCCGGCTCCGACTCCCGCAAGATGGTCAAAGACCTCCTCCGTTACCGCGTGGGTGTGGGACGACAGTGAACAATTTGGTGCTCCCGAAGGTAGGGTGGGGTCCAGGTCTTCTCCAACGGCCAGGTACCACCATGAGGAGGGGCCGCCAAGAGCCCCTTCACCCGGCCCGCACCCTCATCCCGCCACCCGGTCCCCGAAGCGCTTGACTTCCCCCGTTCCCACCGACCCGTCCCTGGCCGCCGAGGCGGCCGCCGGAAGCCAAAGGGCGTTCCGGGAGCTTCTGCACCGCTACGAGCGGCCGGTCTTCTCTCTGATCTACCGAATGGTCCGGGACCGTGCGCTGGCCGAAGATCTGTCGCAGGAAGCGTTCATTCGCGCGTTCAAGGCCATCGGCACCTTCAACGCCAACTACAAGTTCTCGAGCTGGATGTTCAAGATTGCCCACAACGTAACCATCGACCACATGCGCAAGAAGCAGCTCGACACCATCTCGCTACACGGATCCCCCCACGCGCTGACCGAGGAGGACCAGGCCAGGACCAGTCCGGTCATCGAATCCACGGACGAGCGCCCCGACGCCTATGTGGAAAACCTCGAGCTGGGAAGCCAAATCGAGAGGGCCATCGGCCGGCTGAGGCCCGAATATCGGACCGTTACACTTCTTCGCCATGTGGAGGGCCACTCCTACAAGGAGATCTCGAAGATCATGGACCTTCCCTTGGGCACGGTCAAGACGTATATCCACCGTGCCCGACTGGAACTCAAGGAGGCGCTCTCGGAGGTGGGTGTGGGGGCCTCGGCGGCGTCGTGAAACCAATCGCTACATCCGGTTCGTAGGGATCACGGATGCAGTCAACCACGGTCTGTCCAGGAGCCCAGAACGCAATGCCGCAGGTCAAGACGGACTCCGCCGGGGAACGAAGAGCGAGAGCGGTTTTCTCGTACCTGGACGGGGACGCGTGCGCCAAAGAGCGTCGGGCGATCCAGGCAATGATCGGTACCGATCCCGCGCTTGCGGAGGACCTGGAGGTTTGTCGAGAGCTGTTCGCCAAGCTGGATGGGCTCCGCACGCTGCCCCCGAGCGACGACTTCCGGGCGCGCGTGCTGGCTGCCGTGCATACCCCAGTGCCGTGGTATTCCAGGCTCCGAAATCTGTTGGGCGTGGTTGACCCTGGGGTCCGCGCAAACCCCTACGCGGCGCTGTTGGACGGGAGCCTGCCGGCGCGTCAGGCGAAGAGTCTTGCCGCTCTGTGTGCCCGGGACCCTGACGCGAGCGAGGCGCAGGAGGGCTGGAGGAATCTTTTTGTGCAGCTGGGGTCACTGAACCACCTCGCCCCGGCGGCCGGATTCGCGGATCGCGTCATGGCGCGGGTTCCGGTGCAGCCATCCGCGCCGCCACTCTGGGAGCGCGTGACGTTCCGGCTTCTCCGTGCGTGGCCCCGCCATCGGCACCGGTGGGCGGCCGCATGCGGTGTTGCATTCGGTCCGGTCGCCAGCATTGTCGGCACCGCCTATGTGCTGGCGAGCGCGTTGTGGCTGGGCGGCAACCCGATGGCAACGGCCTCGAACTCGGCCGTGTATCTCTGGGCAGCGTCCACGGAGATGCTGGGATCCCTGGCCCGCGCAGGGTGGAGCGCCGCGGCAACCACGCCTGCAACGGGCGGCGTGATCGAGGTCGTCCAGACAGCCGTGGCGTCCGGGCCCGCCCTGGCGGCGGCGGTGTTGGCGTTCACCGTGCTCGCGCCACTCTCCGCATGGGTGCTGTACCGACAGGTGTTGCGGACTCCCCCGCTGGAGCGTCGCTATGTCCGAGCATAGGTCGCACATCCAGCTCTGGGCCGGCATCTGGCTGGCCCTGGTGTCGCCGTCGGGCGCCATGCTCCAGGCGCAGGAGCGTATCATCGTCTCCAGCGAGACCGAAATCTCGAGCCAGGCGGCAAGCCTCGATCTAGAGTTCGATGTCGGACCGCCGTTTACGGCCACGCTGGCATCGGGAGCAGTCCTTATCGACGGTGCGCTGCGCGGCAACTACCCGGTCGGCGGCGCCGCGGATAGGGCATGGAGGGACCTGCTTGCGGGCACCTCGTCCCTGTCCGGCAGACAACTGGCTCGGTATCTCGAGCAGTGGAGTCCGGGATCGGATATTTCTGGGCGGGACCTGGATGTCCTGGTGTCGCTGGATGACGCGCTGGCGCGCGCCGTCGGGGGAGGCGCCACTGCCCCGGACAACCGGCAGCGCGACGAAGCCAGGCTCCGCGCGCTCTTGGGTACGCTCAGCAGAAGCTCGAACCTTGGTAGCATCGCTAGCGCGCTGGGCACCATTGATCTTGAGTCCGCAGAGATTCACATCAATGACGATGTAACGGTCGAGGCGGATCAATCAACGGCCGGCGGCCTGTTGCTGGTGCGAGGACACTTGGAGCTACTCGGGCGGATCCCAGGCGATGTTGTCGCCCTGGATGGATCCATTACAATGGGCCCGGAGAGCCGCATCGAGGGCGATCTGCACCTCTCCGGGACGTCATTGGAGCGTCGGGGAGGCCAGATCGGAGGTCGGTTGCTCGACTCCTCCGCCGAGGTTGCGCGCGATGACGATGTGATTCGCGACCGCATTCGGGAAGAGGTTCGCCGGGAACTTGCCCGCGAACGGGCCTCCCGAGCCGCGGACGCGGGTATCGCCAGCGGAATCGGCCGGCTGGTTCATGAACTGACCCGCTACGCCTTCACGATGGCGGCCCTGGGATTGATCATCCGGTGGGCAACGCGCCTTGCCGGGGATCGGGTGCGCGTCATTACGAGGGAGGCCGCCCGGAACCCGGCGAGGTGCGCCGCGATCGGATTTGCGGGCGCGTTCCTGGCCATCCCCGCGTATCTCTTAGGGGGGGTGGTATTAACCATCTCCGTGGTCGGGATTATCGGACTTCCGTTCTGGGTCCTGCTGTTTCCCGTGGCAGTTGTGCTGGGCCTCGTGCTCGGGCTTGTCTCCGTCTGCCAGCCAGTCGGGCGATGGATCCTTCGGCGCGACTACCGATGGCTGGACTGGGTGGATCGGCATCACCCCCTGCACGTTCGCCTTACCGGCGCGGCGACACTGTTCGCCCCCTTGATCATCGGGTCGGTCTTGGGCGCGTTTCCCCTCATTGGATGGGGCGGCCCAATCGTGGCCGGCTTGGGCAAGGTTGCGATGATGCTGGCCGTAATGATCGGCTTGGGTGCGGTACTCGGCACACGCGCCGGATACAGGCCATCCACATGGGCGTACATGGACGACGACGGTATCTCGGATGCGGTACCCGGAGACGAGTGGTTCTCGGGCACGGCAGCTGATGAAGCCCGAGGCGCTGTCGTCGACCAAGACGAGGTCGGGGCCGGGCCCGTGGGGGATGTGGGCGACGCGGATGACGGGCAAGCGGGCACCGGTCCCGACCGGGACAATCAAGCACCATGACGGGACCCACCATGTCCGGGCCGCCTCGTCGCGCCGCCGCCGCGATGGTCGCATTTCTGGCGGCAAGCCCCCTGGGACTGGACGCGCAGGACAGAAAGACCGTCACATCGTCCAGGATGGTCACCGACGAGGTCGGTCTTGACGTACACGTGAGCTACGGCGCGGGAGCATTGACGCTCCGAGCAGGCGAGCCCGACATCCTTTATCACACAGTGTTCCGTTTTCGGGAGGGCCGGGCGGCTCCCTACACCGAGTACCAGGACGGTACACTGCGCGTAGCCCTCGAGAAGGGGACCAGGCGAGGCATCGGCGTTGGCTCAGGCGAGGCATCGCTGGACCTCGAGCTGTCGCCGGAGGTGCCGATGGAGATCACCTTGGACTTCGGGGCCGGACACGCCGACCTGGATCTGACCGCCTTGCCGATCCGTGACCTCACCATCAACACCGGCGCATCGGAGTCAATCCTGCATGTGGACGAGCGCAACCCGGAATCCATGGAGTCCGCCAGGATCCACGTTGGAGCCGCCGACCTGCGCATCCACGGGATGGGCAACCTCAACACGCGAGACGTCACCGTCCAAGTCGGCATGGGGTCGGTCGTTCTCGGATTGGATGGCGCCTGGCCCACAGGGGCACACATTGACGTAGACGTGGGCCTTGGGTCACTGGATATCCTTGTGCCGCACACACTGGGCGTGCGCGTCCACCACCGCTCGAGCTTTCTGGCTTCGCTCGACCTGGATCAGTTCGTTAGGGACGGCGACGTGTATCACTCCGTCAATTGGGATCGCGCGGACCGCAAGGTGGACATTGATCTGGAGGCCACGCTCGGGAGCGTCGAGCTAATCTGGGTGAGGTAACAGGATCCAAGCGCCCCGAATAACGAAAACCACAACTGCCCCATACCCCGTCGTGACCCGTGCGGTTGTATATTCATTCAACTGAGGTTCGGGTGTTTCCCCTCTGCCGCGGAGGCCTTTCATGATTGAAGCCCTTCTGGTCTTCTTGGCCATGGGCGTGGTGAGCATCGTGGTGGTCTGGATTGTTCTGTCGGTCGTGGGCTCGCTATTGGGACTGACCGTGGGAATCGCCGTGTTTCTGATCACCAAGGTTGCGCCCGTCATGTTGGTCGGCTGGGTTGCGCTCAAGATCTTCGCCAAGTTGCGCGGGCGTCGGGACTCGCTGTCTTCGTCCGATCGCCAGTGGTTGCAGGGGGGCTAGGCGACCCGAGGAGCAACCAATTCAGCAGGGCTGCTTCCTGACGGCAAATGCCCGTCAGGAGCGAGCGGGCAATCCATCGAGGGTGTCGAACAGTGCCCCTCCGATATCGGCCAGTGCCCGCCCAGCCCGGGAATCGGCATGTGACACAACCGTGGGCGTACCCTCGTCTCCAGCCGTGCGCACAGCCATGTCGAGCGGAACGCGCCCCAGAAAGGGCACCGAGAGTTCTGCCGCCAATTCCTCACCGCCACCCCGTCCGAACAGGTCAATCACCTGATCGCTCCCGGGGACATGGAAGCCGCACATGTTCTCCACGATCCCCAGTATGCGCGTGTCCACCCGCTCAAACATCTTCACCGCGCGCCGCACATCTCCGGTTGCCACCCGTTGCGGGGTCGTCACCAACACGGCCCCGTCGAGGTCGACGGTCTGGACGAGCGACAGCTGTGCGTCACCCGTCCCGGGAGGCATGTCCACGATCATGAGGTCCAGCGCACCCCAGGACACCTGCTCCATGAACTGTCGCAAAATCCCGGCGATCAGCGGACCCCGCATGATTGCCGGCTGCTCGCGCTCCAACAGGAAGCCGAGACTCATCAACCGAACGCCATGAGACTCCAGGGGCACGATCATCTCGGATCCCTTCGCCCCAGAAACCTGCGGACGCCGTTCCTCGCCAAACATGACGGGAATGTTCGGCCCGTAGATGTCGGCGTCGAGCAAGCCGGTGGCCAGGCCGCGGGAAGCGGCAAGCGCGGCGAGATTGGTGGCAAGCATCGACTTGCCCACCCCTCCCTTGCCGGAGCTCACCGCAATCACGCGTCGCACGCCGGCCAGGATCCCGGGCTTCGGCGTTGGCGCGGGGACAGACCCGGGCTGCAGGCCTGGACGGGCAGGCGTTCCTCCCGCTGACGGAGAACGACCCCCTGCTACTGCGGCCGGACCGCGGCCCGGGGACACGCGAGCATCGGAGCCGGCCGGCTCTGACGCGGACTGCGGAAGCCGGATATCCACCTTGACCCCACTGATACCAGGGACCTGGGTTGCCGCTTCCCGGGCCCTGCGCACAATGCTTCCGGGATCGCCCCGGCGGAGCGTGAAGACGAAGCGAACGACCCCGTTCTCGTCGACGGCAAGAGCACTGACCTGACCACCGGCGACCACATCATCGCCAGTCGCGGGATTGACCACTCCGACCAATGCCCGCGTGACCGCTGACGCGCGCGCATCGGCGGCCCCACCCTCCCTTATGGACACGCCACCAATCGGCTCATCTTGAGCGCTGCGGCAGGGGCGCTTCACAGACGCCATCGCTGGCGCTTCCCGCAAGCACCACCACCCCCAGGCTCACGCATCCGTACATCCTGACGAGTCCTCCGCAAAAAGAAACCATCCGCTGCACACGCATAAACCCGGCCCCAAAGACCAATCGAAGCCTGGCCCGTTGGAAACAGCACCGGCGGACAACACATCGTCCCGTCTGATGCCACCTTGCGAGATTGTGAACCGCCCGGACCGGATGAACAGCGCGATGTCGGGACCCCGGTGCGCCTCTGCACAACGATTAAGGTACCACAGGCAGGTTCAATCGACCACATGCACGACAGGCCGCGCTGGGGACCCCCAAAGCGTTGGCAGCCGCCGACGTAAACCACGGGCGGGGTCACCGGTGTGACCACCCCATGGCGAATGACCGAATTGTCAGGGGAGGAGGCCCTGGACGCTCATGCGCAGGACGCTTGCCAACCGACAGCAACCTCGTAAAATTGCCCCCTGAAGACCGGGTGTGCGATGGCCCGCTTGTCCGTCGGGCCGAGCCACATGCGCCACCGGGTCGAACGCTCCTGGCTTCCCGCGGCACCCGGTGGATACCGGAGACGCACGGGCGAGCAGGAAGCCCGGACCCGCACCTCGTGGGCGTGTGCGCTTCGGGTGATCCCGCCAACCGCACGCCCAAGGTGGGTCCGCAATGTCCGGCACGATTCGTATCCCTTCCCCATCCAACGAACCCATATGGTCCTATGCTCCGGGCACTCCCGAGCGCGCCGATCTTAAGGCCCGATTGCGGCAGATGGCCTCCGAGCGTGCCGAGGTTCCCGTGATCATCGGAGGTCGGGAGGTCCGCACCGTAAACACGCACCCGATTCTGGTCCCGCATGACCGGGATCAAGAGCTGGGAGAGTGGCACGAGGGAGGCGCACCCGAAGCCGAGGAGGCCATCGCCGATACCCTGGAGGCGAGTCGGGACTGGGCGAACTGGGCCTGGGAGGACCGGGCAGCGGTTTTTCTCAGGGCCGCCGAGTTGGCGTCCACCAAGTGGCGCTCAACCCTGAATGCGTCCACGATGCTCGGCCAAAGCAAAAACGCGTTTCAATCCGACATCGACGCCGCCTGCGAGGTCGCCGACTTCTTTCGATTCGGAGCCTACTTTGCGGAGCGAATCTATGATCGACAACCGATTTCGGAGACGGGCGTCTGGAATCGCATGGAGTACAGGGCACTCGAGGGCTTTGTCTATGCGGTGAGCCCCTTCAACTTTACAGCGATCGGGGCCAACCTGGCAGGTATCCCGGCCCTGGTGGGGTGTGGCGTTCTCTGGAAACCATCCAGTCACGCCGTTCTGTCGGCATACTATGTCTACAAGCTGTTGGAAGAGGCGGGGCTGCCGCCCGGGGTCGTCAATTTCGTACCCGGCGACCCTGTCGCGGTGACCCAGGTGGCGCTCGCACATCCAGCCTTCGCCGGCCTTCACTTCACCGGATCGACGAGCGTGTTTCAGTCGCTGTGGTCGACAGTGGGCCAGAACATCGGGCGTTACCGTTCCTATCCTCGCCTGGTCGGGGAAACCGGGGGCAAGGACTTCATCGTCGCCCACCCCTCGTCCGACTTGGACGAGCTCCGCACCGCGATCGTGCGGGGAGCCTTCGAGTATCAGGGCCAAAAGTGCTCGGCCGCGTCCAGGGCGTACCTGCCGCAATCGCTGTGGCGCGAGATGCGCGACGATCTCATTCAGGAGACGCAGTCCCTCTCGATGGGCGCGCCCACCGATTTCCGCAACTTGGTCAATGCGGTCATCCACCAAGGGGCTTATGAATCCATCACCGGATACATTGATCGGGCCTCCAAGAGCCCGCACGCCGACATCGTCGCCGGGGGAAGCTACTCCGATGCCCAAGGACTCTTCATCCAACCCACGATCATCAGGGCGAGAACCCCGGACTACGAGAGCATGTGCGAGGAGATCTTCGGACCCGTGATGTCGATCTATGTGTATCCCGACAACGAATGGCTCGAGACGCTGGATCTCATCGACACCACGTCGCCCTATGCGCTGACGGGAGCCGTTTTCTCCCGGGATCGCTCCGCGATCAGGCGGGCGACCGACCGTCTGCGGCATGCAGCAGGCAACTTTTACATCAACGACAAGCCGACCGGAGCGGTGGTGGCGCAACAGCCCTTCGGGGGTGGACGCGCGTCAGGCACCAACGACAAGGCCGGCTCGGAGTCAAACATCATGCGTTGGCTCACGCCCCGCACGATCAAGGAGAACTTCTGCCCACCCACCGAGGTCGCGTATCCCTTCATGGACGAGGCGTAACGGGCCGCGCGCTCGGCCCTTAGAGGGGGCGTGGGCGCCATCTATTGACCTTGGGCCAAGGCCCGCGCGAGTGCGGCGCGAAAGTCTTCCTGAAGATCTGCCAGATCCTCCAAACCGACGGAGATTCGAACGAAGCCGTCAGGGATGCCAAGCATCTCGCGCTCGCGGTCCGTCAGGTCGGCATGCGAGGTGTGGCGGGGCTGAGAGACCAGTGTCTCGACACCGCCGAGCGAGGGTGCGGCCGCGGCAAGTGTGAGATTCTGGCAGAAACGGTCCGCGACCTTTCCGCCGCCCTCCAGCACGACCGACACCATCCCACCGTATCCGTCCAATAGCGCCGACGCACAGTCGTGGTCGGGATGACTCGCGAGCCCCGGATAAATCACGGTGCGCACGCCATCGATCGTGGTAAACCATTCTGCCAGCTGATGCGCGCTTGCGTTGTGCCGGGCCATTCGCACCGGGAGTGTGCGCATTCCGCGCTCCAGTAGCCAGGCGGCCTCGGGATCAATGGTTCCGCCATAGAGCTTCATCATCTTCCCGACCCCATCAATCAACGCGGCGTCACCCGCGACAACGCCCGCGATGAGGTCCGAGTGTCCCCCCAGGTACTTCGTTGCGGAGTGGATCACCGCGCCGACACCGTGCTCGGCCGCGCGCAGGTTCACGGGAGTTGCGAAGGTCACATCGGCAGCGAGTAGCGCGCCCACGGATCCCGCGGCCGCCCGGACAGGCTCCAGGTCGAAGACGCGGAGCGTCGGGTTCGTGGGGAGTTCGACCAGAACGACCCGGGTATTCGGGCGAACGGCCGTGGCCCAGCCGGAGGGATCCGCTGGATCGACAAATGTCGTCGTCACTCCCCGCCTGGGCAGCTCGGTCGCCAACAGCACGTGCGTGGCTCCGTACAGCTGACGGCTCGCAACAATGTGATCCCCGGCGTCTGTGGCCGAGAGAAGCGTCATGGCGATGGCGGCCATCCCGCTGGCGAGCGCCAGTGCCGACTCCGTCCCTTCCATGGCAGCCACCCTGGCAGCTACGGACAATTGACTGGGATTGTTACCGTAGCGGGTGTACAGCAGATTACCACCGTGTTCTGGCTCACCCCAATAAAAGGTGGAGCTCCGCACGATCGGAGCTACGACGGGATTTCCGACCCTCCTCCCTTCCCCGCATCCGTGTACCGCACGCGTGGCCGCACCAGGCCTTCCGGCCGCCCGTTCAGACTCCATGGCTCCTCTTGGCCTGCGCAAATTGCGTTGCCCTCTGACCGATCAGTGCGCTCAGGGCCGAGAGCCCTCCATCGCTCCTCCGATACACGAGGCGGCGATGCACCAGTTCCTGCACGACCTCGTTCGCTCCGTTGCCCAGGATTGATTGCGGGCCACCGGGATCAATTCCCCGCATTCGCTCCAGCGCATCCCAGGCGCTTCGCTGGGCCGAGGATACTCGGCCCAGGAGCTGGTGGCGTTGTCGGCCGATGTCACAAACGGCAGCGATGTCGTGACGATTCAGCACCTCGGCGACGCAGTGGCGATGCATCGGCGCCACGGTTCGGAAGAGAAAAAATGCCTCGACCGGACGCCGACGCGGCAGCGAGCGCAACATCAGCTTCGCCACGACTTCATCAGCGCAGCTGAAGTCAAGAACCCTCACTCCCCTGAAATCAATGACCGAAACGGACAGGGAGCCGGGCGACGAGGCGAGGCGGGCTTCGATTGCCCTGCGCACGGCCTTTCCGGTGGGACGGGTGACGAGGTCTCGAAGCGACGGCACGCCCGGCTCGCTGACGACGGTACACACGTCAATCTCGGACGGGCGAGGAGACGAATCATTCGTACGTCCTGGCCAAGGGGCCACCGATTCAGGTTCCATTGCACTCCTTATTCATTGATGCGCTCGGGCAAAATGATGTTGATTTGCGACCCCGGGAAGGGGCCAAGGTTGTCCTTGAGCGGAGGATCCTTGCTCCAGTCTGGAATGTCCGCGATACGGGCCGTGCCGCTTCTGATTGACAACAGTCCGTTCCATCGGGCCACCTGCTTGCGAATCTGCTTGATTCCCTGTCCGCGACCGGCGTCCCTAAAGCGAGTGAGGCCCAGCAGAAAGGCGGCCTCAAGCGCGGTTGCGTCTCCCCACCGGTCGCCGAAGCGGTCCGCGTGGCTCCCCGCCAGCGATTCCCGAAACCCGCAGCCGAGGTCCGAAACAGCAATGACGGCCACGCGGCGTCCCATTCTCTGGGTCCAGTTGTAGGACTGGGCCGCGACCCACCCAGCAGCTCCCGCGTGCTCGACAATGTTCTGGCACACCTCGGACAGAACTACGGAGAATTGAACCACTGAAGCGGCGGGGTAGCGAAGCCTCGTCGACAAGATTGTCCCGGCCCTGGACTGGACCCGGTCCACAACGGTATGGATATCGGCATTCCTCGTGACCGGAGTGACTTCCAAGAGCACATCCGATTCGCGGCCGGACGCTGCTCCGGTTGTCGCCTGAGTCGACTGAAACACCTCCGATGCGGCAGAGGCAAAGCCCATCCGATCCATGTAACCGGCCACAGGCCCCTTGTCGGGGAGAGTGATGCGGGGCTTTTCGCCTCCGGTCCCCATGTATGTCCCGGCAGCGAGGAGCGCCAGCATTCCATTTGGGTCGACCCACCGCAGACGGTGCGCATCAAAGAGGACCGGTCCTGGCGTGTGGGCCGCCACGAGGTCGCAGAAAGAGTCGGTGGACCGGTAGTCGAGCGTCGGCGGCACCTCCACGACCCGCATGTGCTCAGTGCCGTTCATTGAAGCGGGGGTCAACGGCCAAGGTGAGAGTCCCGAGTACACCCCTCCAGGCCGGCCACCGCGGAGGCTGTCGGCATCCCAGCGCCGACCCCGTCACAGGAGCCCTCGCTTCATCGGGGAGAGAACGCGTGAAGGCGCGCCGCCGTATCGCCGCATCAATTCGGATCTCCTTTGAGAGAGCTCTGCCACACAAGTCACCCAGTCTCGCTTCACTTCACGGCGCACCCCATCCCGCAAGGCCACCAACACCCTTTGTATGGCCCGAGAGCCCGGTGCCACCCCGAACGCCGAGTACAATCAGGCCGTCATTCCCCTCGCCGCCGGGGGCCCCTTCTGAACCGGCCTCAGGTCCTTGGTCCCGGCTCGGCCCAGCTCTTTCAGGGGCCCACTCCCGCCCGTACCGAGCACCAGCCGCCAAGATAACGCACCCGTCGGTAGCCGGCGGCGCCCCAAGCCCCACGCGTCCGATCGCTGTGGACCTGCACGGCCGGCAACGGACAAGGTGATTCACCCCCGGCACCCAGCTTCCCTGGACAAGGCGCACGAGTCCCCTCCCTGGGCTCCGTGCCCGGCCACGCAAAAGATCCAAATCGCCACCCGATCGACTCTCAAGCGGGCGTCGATGGCCATCATGCGGTGGCGGCAGAATCCGCTGTAGCCCGCACACCCCCCAAAGCGCGGCCAACTTCGGTACCACGGTAACGTAACGCGCTGTGCTGGGGCTCAGCCACGCGAGTTTCCGCGAACCCGGTCAAGACCGTTCGTCGTCCAGTTGCAGGACCGCCATGAATGCTTCCTGCGGAATCTCCACCGATCCCACCTGCTTCATTCGCTTCTTTCCCTCACGCTGACGCTCCAGGAGCTTTCTCTTCCTAGTGATGTCCCCCCCGTAGCACTTGGCCGTGACGTTCTTGCGTACGGCCTTGACGGTCTGCCGAGCAATGACCTGTCCCCCGATCGCGGCCTGGAGGGCCACCTCGAACTGCTGCCTTGGAATCAGCTCCTTGAGCTTGCGGACAAGTGCCGCACCGTGGCGATAGGCGTTGTCCCGATGGAGAATGACCGAAAAGGCGTCCACCGGCTCACGGTTGACCATGACGTCCAGCTTCACGAGGTCGCCCTGGCGGTACTCAGCCAGTTCGTAGTCGAGCGAGGCATAGCCACGCGTTCCCCCCTTTAGGCGGCCGTAGAAGTCCAGCACGATCTCGGCCAGCGGTAGCTCGAAATCCATCTCCACCCGCCGGGGGTCGAGGTAGCTCATGGCCTTGAAGATCCCGCGCCGGTCGTGGCAGAGCTTCTGCACATTGCCAATGAAGTCGGCCGGCATCACGATCCTGGCCCTGACCACGGGCTCGGCCACCGCCTCGACCAACGCCCGGTCGGGAAGATCGGTGGGGTTCTCGATCGCAAGCTCCGTGCCGTCGGTCATCGTGACCATGTACTTCACATTGGGAACCGTGGTGACCAGCTTGACGCCGAACTCCCGGTCCAGGCGTTCCTGAATAACCTCCAGGTGTAGCAGGCCCAAGAATCCGCACCGAAACCCGAATCCCAACGCCCGCGACGTTTCCGGCTCGAACTGAAGGGCCGCGTCGTTCAGTTGAAGGCGATGCAGTGCGTCTCGGAGCTCCTCATAGTCGTCCGCATCCGAGGGGTAAAGCCCCGCAAAGACCATCGGCTTGGCCTCTTGGTATCCCGGCAGCATCTCCAATGCGCGGTTCGAGACATCCAGGACCGTGTCGCCCACCCGCGTGTCCGAGACGGCCTTGATGGCAGCCACTAGGTATCCAACATCTCCCGGACCCAGCGAGGGGGCCGGGACGCGCCCCAGGCACAGGTGTCCGACTTCGGTCACCTCGTACCGTGCCGCCGCCATGCCGAAGGTGATCGAAGTGCCCGGGGCCAGCGACCCGTCAACCACTCGCAACGTGGGCACGGCCCCCAGGTACTGGTCGTAGTAGGAATCGAAAATCAATGCCCTCAGGGGCGCATCCAGATCTCCCGACGGTGGTGGAACACGACCCACAATCGCCTCCAGAACCGGCTCAATGCCGCGCCCCTCCTTTGCGCTGACCTCGAGAACCTGACCGGGGTCGATGCCCATCAGGTCAGCGACTTCCTGGCGCCGCCGCCCGGGTTCCGCTCCGGGAAGGTCGATCTTGTTGAGCACCGGAATGATCTCCAGGTCGGCGTCAAGGGCGAGGAACAGGTTGGACAGCGTCTGTGCCTGGACCCCCTGCGTGGCATCGATCACCAGGAGAGCCCCCTCGCAGGCGGCCAGCGATCTCGACACCTCATAGGTGAAGTCAACATGGCCCGGCGTGTCGATGAGGTTGAACGCGTAGGTGACGCCGCTCGGGCTGCGGTACGCCATGCGGACGGCATGGAGCTTGATCGTGATGCCCCGCTCGCGCTCCAGTTCGTTGGAGTCGAGCACTTGATTGCGCATCTGGCGGTGATCAATCGTGCCGGTCGCCTCTAGCAACCGGTCGGCAAGCGTGGACTTGCCGTGATCAATGTGGGCGATGATGCAGAAGTTGCGGATCAGATCGGTTCGCACGGAGCACTCTTGTTTGTGGTGGCTCTTGTCGGCGCGGGAAGGCACTCTCGTCAGACCGGCGGACCACTCGCCCTCCGGGACCGGTTGCCCTGACCCGTGGCTCGGCGAGTGCGGCGCGCGCCAAACGACTGGCCGTGCCGTCTCGTTGAATTGTACATCAAGGGGACCCGACCGAACGTTGTCCCACGTCAACGGGTGTGGGTGGGCGAGCTACTTGGGGATGACTCCAGGCTGCATCACGCACCGTGTCACGGATTTCCCAGGGGGTGCGCTCGCAGATCGCCGATGTACACATTGGGGATCATGACGCGCCAGATGAAGAGACCCTTGGGGGCGGAGCCCCTCACAACGCGACCGCGGCCACCGATCATCATTCATTCGTTTGCTGATGGGATGCACTGCACCCCAGCTCCCACGCTGTGGCAAGGGGATCACTCTCGGGCACCCTGACCGAGCGCCCGAGCGACATCCCCCTTCCCCACCCCGACCAGGATCGGCACATTCAAGGGCACGATGGCAACCAATGAGACGGTGACCCCTCACCGGGACCGGCGCACGGATCTGCTGGACCCTGCAACCCTGGCACAGCTGGGAGGGATAGACCTCATTGCCCGGCAGGTGGTCCACGGGTTCCTTCTGGGACTTCACCGGTCCCCGAATCGGGGCTTTTCCGCGGAGTTCGCGGAGTTGCGGTCCTACCAGCCGGGGGACGACTTGCGCACATTGGACTGGCGCATGTTCGCCCGCTCCGACCGCTTTTACGTCAAGCAGTACGAGGAGGAAACCAACCTTCGCGCGTACATGCTGATCGACGTAAGTGAGTCCATGGCGTGGTCGTCCAGGCCGCGCCTGCCCACAAAGCTGTGGTACGCCAAGCACCTGGCCGCAGCCATCGCGCTCATCCTGATCCGTCAGGGAGACATCGTGGGCCTCATGGCCTTTCATGAGCGGATCGTGAGGCAGACGACGGCACGTGGGGGCAAGGTGCATTGGCGCCTGCTCTTGCAACACCTGAACGCGCTTACGGGCGGTGGCAAGACGAACTCCGAGTCCGCGATCACGAGCGTGGCGATGCGACTCAAGCGCAAGGGCCTGGTCATCCTTATCTCGGATTTGCTGGTCGACCGCGATGCGACCGCCAAGGCGTTGGTCTACCTGCAGCACACCGGACACGAGGTGCTCGTCTTCCACCTCCTAGACCCGGGAGAGCGCGACCTGCCCACAACCGGCGAGACGCGCTTTGTGGACCCGGAGACGGGCGACTCCCTACAGGTATCGGTCGCGGACATGCGCCGGCGATATCGGGAGACGGTGGAGAGTGCGATCGCGGAATGGACAACCACGCTGACCCGCCAAGGCATCGCCTACTCCACCATCGGCACGGACGAACCATTGGCCAAGGCACTGCGCCTCTATCTCTGGAAGCGTCAAAAGCTCCTCTGAATGGGATTTTTCAACCCCTGGTTCCTCGTGGCCGGCCTGGCCATCGCCGTGCCGATCTTCCTTCACTTGGTGTACCGACAAGAGAGCAAGACATACACCTTCCCGGCCATCTGGTATCTGCTTCAGACCGAGAGCGATCACACGCGCCAAATCCAGACCCAGCAGCTCCTTCTCCTCTTGCTGCGGCTGGCCATTGTCGCCACCATCGTGGCCCTGGGTGCCCGATTGTATCTGCCGGGTCCAGGGGGAAGCCACAATCCCACGGCCTTGGCCCTGGTCATCGACAACTCCATGAGCGCCACGCTGGTCCAGGACGGGCGAAGGACGCTTGACACGCTCAAGGCGGTTGCCCGCATGAGCATCGCAAGTGCCAGTCTGGATGACGTGATTTGGGTCGTGCGCGCGGGGACTCCGTGGCAACCGTCGGTGCCGGGAGATATCTCCGATGCCCTCCGCGCCATCAACGAAACCCATGCCAGTCACGCACATGGAGACCTGACCCAAGCGGTCGCGCGTGCGCGAGCCTTGGTCGGCCAGAGCCCCCTCCCTGAGCGGGAAGTTCACGTCTTCAGCGACCTGCAAGCCACCGCTTTTTCCGACTCAGACGGCGGAGATCCCGACATTGACGTGGTCGTGTACGCCGCACCTGCCACGTTTCTGGACAACCGCGCCGTCGCCAGCGTGTCGGTCGGTGGCGGCCTGTCTCCCCTGGCCGGGGACCGCACCGAGGTCGATGTGGCCGTGGCGGGAGGCACCTCCGGGGAGATGATCGGCGTGCGCCTGTACGCGAACGGACAGATGCGGGCCGCCGCGACGGCAACGCCCGACGCGACCCTTCGCCTTGGGCTGGGACCGTTCCCCCCCGGCCTGCTCCACGGACATGTTGATATCGACTCCGACCCCCTTACCGCCGACGACCGCCGCTATTTCACCGTTTCCATCCGGGATCCCGAGCCCGTCGCACTGGTCGGGCCGGCGTCGCTGTTCGTGCGCGAGGCATTGGCCGTCCTGGAGGAGAGCGGACGCGTTTCCTTGGATACCCCGGCGCGCGCACACACGGTCATCGGTATCGGCGGCGAGGGTGTCGACCAACGCTCGAATGGACAAAACTTGATTGTCTTCCCGAGCGCCGATCCGGCTCTGCTCCCGGCTCTGAATCGGCGCTTGGCCGCCGCGGACATCCCGTACCGCTACGCTGTGGGCCCGGGTTCGGAAGCCCGCATTGGGCGGACGGAGGTCGCAATTCCGTTGGAGGGGCTCATGGTGCATCGCTACTACTCTCTCCTTGGGGCCGGCGGGGGCACCGCAACCGTCGGCGCACAATCGGGGGCGGCTACGCTGATCACGTTGTCCACCGGGGATCCATGGCTGATCGCCGGGTCCGACGCCGCCGGATCCTACATCCTGTTCGCCTCGTCCTTAGATGAGGAGTCCAGTGACGTGCCTCTGTCCGCCACGATGGTCCCACTGTTCAATTGGGCGATCGAGCGCGGCATGGTGGGAAGGGAGGGTTCCAGGGAGATTTCCGCCGGATCCAGCGTCCGTCCTTCACCTCGCGCCACCGCAGTACTAACCCCTGAGGGGGACCAGGTCGCCATCGACGGAGACCAGCCCTTTCGTGCCACGGCCAAAGCCGGGTTGTACAGGGTGCTCTCTGGGGACAGCGTGCTTGAGCAGATCGCCGTCAATCCCCCGACCGCCGAGTCCGATCTTGCCCCGGCCACGCCCGCACAGGTTGAGCGCGATCTGGGCGGCGACGTTACCGTGGTGGACGACGCGTCCTCGTGGACGCAGCGGATCTTTCGCGCAAGCCGCGGCCCAGAGCCCTGGCACTGGCTTGCAGCCCTGCTCCTCATCCTGCTGATGGCGGAGTCACTCACGGCCGCGTCCGGGTCTCCGCTCCTCAGCCGCATAAGGGCACGACCATGAGCCAGGTCGGAGGGGACCACGCGGTCCTCGCCGCCGTTGCGTCGACGCCCGCCTTTGCCAGCCTTGCGGCGGCGCTCTCCAGTGAGAACCGCCGATGGCGGGTGGGCGGAGCGGCCGGTGCCTTGCCGGCATCAATCATCGCCGCCCTGGCCAATCGCTTTGGGAACCGGCTCTGGGTGCTGGCTGCGGAGTCGCCCGGGGAAGCCAACGCGTACACGAGCGACCTCGAGACACTCTTGGGCACCGACACCTGTGTCGTGTACCCGCAGCGCGAGGGGAAGGACGGCGAGCCTGATGCGTCGCGCGCAGACATCGACGGACGGAGGGTGGAAGCGGTCGAAGCGCTCCTGTCCGGCCGGGCGCGGATCATGGTCGCAACGCAGAGAGCCCTGCAGGAGGTGGCGCCCATCCCGTCCCATGTGGCCGACCTTCGCTATACGGTGCATACGGGCCAGGAGACGCGCCTGAGTGAGCTTGTGGACGCCCTGGACACGCGGGGGTTTTTACGGGTGCCGATCGTCGAGCGGGCCGGACACTATGCGGTTCGAGGCGGATTGGTCGACCTGTTCTCCTTCGGGGCCGCCGACCCGGTGCGCATTGAGTTTTGGGGTGACGACATCGAATCGATTCGGCACTTCGACATTCTGGATCAGCGCTCGACCGACACCGTGCAACACGCCGACATCCTTCCCGTCCGGCTGAATCGGGAGGGTGCCGCAGCACCCACGCGCTGTTCAATCCTTGAACGCTTGCCCGCCGACACGGTGCTGGCCCATCCCGGGGCGGTCCCTTGGCAACAGCAGGCTCAGTCGCTCTGGGATGAGGCGGAGCTTCGGTTTCGGGAGGCGACTCTCCACAACAATCCGGCCACGGCGCCCTCCGACAGGCTCCTTTCTCCGGCAGCATTGGCGGCCCAAGCGGAACGCCACCCCCAAATCGTCTTCGTCGAGGAGCATGTGGGCGACGTGGTATTTCAGTCACAGCGCCCTCCCCCGCTTGAGCGCATGCTAAAGCGCCTCAGGATGTTCCTGAAGACGCAGGCCGAGGAGGGTGCGCGGACGCTCATCCTGTGTGACAACAGCGGCCAGAGGACCCGACTGGAGGAGTTGTTGCACGATCGCCACGGGAGGCCACCTGCCGACTGTCACCTGGTGGTGGGCGCGCTCACCGCCGGCTTCCGTCTCCTGGGGGCGAGTCCCCCGATGAACGTCCTGACTGATCACGAGATCTTTCGACGGGAGCGCAAACTCCGGCGTCAGCGGCGTTTCAGGGGAGCGGCCTCCCTGGAGAGCCTCGCACAGCTCAGCCCCGGCGACTACATTGTGCATATGGACCACGGCATCGGCCAGTTCCAGAAGCTGGAACGCGTGGACATTGGCGGCGAGTCCATCGAGGCGCTGGCCGTCACCTACGGCGGCAATGAAGTGTTGCGCATCCCCGTGTACCGGCTGGACCGAGTCGAGCGCTGGGTGGGGGCACACCCCGAGGACAAACCCCCGAGCTTGCACCGGATCGGGGGCAAGCGCTGGACAAAGCTCCGGCAGAAGACCGAGGCGGCGATTCGGCAAATGACCGCCGAGCTCCTGGAGTTGTATGCCACCAGAAAAGCGAGATCCGGCCACCGGTATTCGCCCGATACCCGTTGGCAACGGGAAATGGAAGAGGCCTTTCTTTACGAGGATACACCGGACCAGCGCCAGGCCGTCGACGACATCAAGCGGGACATGGAGTCGCCCCGGGTCATGGACAGACTCGTGTGTGGTGACGCGGGGTACGGCAAGACCGAGGTTGCCATACGGGCTGCGTTCAAGGCCGTTCAGGACGGCAAGCAAGTCGCGGTGCTGGCGCCAACAACGGTGTTGGTAGCCCAACACGCCAAGACGTTCGGCGATCGCCTGGCCGAGTACCCGGTCGTGGTGCAATCGCTTTCCCGATTCGAGGCGCCCGCAAGGCAGCGCGAGGTGCTCGCCGGTTTGAGAGACGGCACAATCGACATCGTGATCGGCACGCACCGCATTCTGTCCGGGGATACGTGCTTTAAAGAGTTGGGGCTGTTGATCATAGACGAGGAACAGAGGCTGGGGGTCCGACAGAAAGACCAGCTGAAGCGGCTTCGCACGACCGTCGATGTGCTGACCCTGACCGCGACACCCATTCCCCGCACCCTCTACATGTCACTTGCGGGAATTCGGGATCTGTCTCTGATTCGCACGCCCCCGCGTGATCGCATGGCGGTGATGACGCACATCATCCCCTGGAGCGACCAACTTATCACCCAGGTCTGCCGGCAGGAGCTCGACCGCGGAGGCCAGGTGTTCTTTCTGCACAACAGGGTGGCCACGATCGAATCCGCCGCCACACGCGTGCGCGACTTGGTTGGATCGGCCAGCGTTGAGGTCGCTCATGGACAGATGCACGCCCGGAAGCTCGAGGCCGCGATGACTCGGTTCGTGGAGGGACGCACCGACATCCTGGTGTGTTCGTCCATTATCGAAAACGGCCTGGATGTTGCCAACGCGAACACCCTGATCGTGACCGACGCCGATCACTTCGGACTGTCCCAGCTCTACCAGATCCGTGGCCGGGTGGGCCGCTGGGATCGGCGAGCCTATTGCTACCTGGTCGTCGATGAGGCGATCAGCGACGCTGCCGAGAAGCGCCTCCAGGTTCTGGAGCACTACACGGAGCTGGGAAGCGGGTATCAGATCGCCATGCGAGACCTGGAAGTCAGGGGAGCGGGCAACCTCCTGGGCGAGGACCAGTCCGGCTTCGCGCACGCGGTGGGATTGGATACCTACATGCGCATGATGGAGAGTACATTGAAGATCATGCGAGACGGCCCCGATCCCCATGCGTTTGCGCGCCCCGACGTGAGCATGGATGACGGCGCCTACCTGCCGGATTCCTACATGGCCGACCAGCACCAGAAACTGCATTTTTACCGCCGATTGGCCCGGTTGCAGGGCCGGCGGGAATTGGGCGAGCTGACCGACGAGCTCAAAGACCGCTACGGGCGCCCGCCCCCGGAGGTGCAACGATTGTTGCAGAAGACCCTCTTGGGAATTGCGGGCGCTCGCTCGGGCGTGCAGCGCATTCGGGTGTACGAGCAACGGGCTCATGTAACGTTTCGGGCCAACGTCGTGCCCCGCATGTCCGCCCTGGGTGATGTGGTGGAAGACGCCGATGTCACCCTCGATGTGCAGCGGATCACACCCCTGTCCCTGGTCTTTTCGTCCAACGACAGGGGTCGGTTGATTGATGCCACGGTGAGCGCGGTGGAGGCGCTCAGGCCCGACGCCACCGCACGCGGTCACGAATCCGACGGGGAGATTCGCGCCGCTCGGCAAGCGCGGCCCGCACGGGCCGGACGGTGCTGACGATGCGGAGCGGCCGACGCTTCTTGGCATTGGCGGTGGCTGCGGCGGCGCCGTCCTGTTCGCCGGGGCCGCTGGCCAAGGTGGATGGACATCGGCTGACCATTGACAAGGCGGCCGAATTGATCGCGTCGAACAGCGCAGTCGCCGCGGACACGCAGGTCGTGCGCGCGGTCGCCGAGCTCTGGGTCGACTACACGTTGCTGACCAGGCACTTGCTGGCCGACACTGCGCTGGAATCCCTGGATGTCAGCGCGCTCGCCCAACCAAGCCTTGAGGCCATGACGCTGAGCCGGCTGACGGATCAGGTCCTTGATGTCGACACCGTAGTAACCGATGCGGAGCTTGCGGCCCGCTTCGCCGCGGACCTTCCCGGTGCGCGGGCCACCGCGTCACAGATCCTGCTCCTCTTCCCCCGCAGCGCCACCACCAGGCAGCGGGACAGCGTGCTTGCGATGGCGACCGATCTCAGGGGCCAGCTACTTCGGGGCGGAGACTTTGCTTTGCTCGCATCCCGGTTCAGCGGCGATCCCGGGAGCGGGCCCAGGGGTGGAAGGATGGGAACCTTCGGCAGGGGAGAAATGCTTGGCCCCGTCGACTCGGCGGTCTTTTCCCTGGAACCGGGCGCGTTGAGTACGCCGGTGAGGACCGACCTGGGATACCACTTGCTGCGGCTTGATGGGCTGGAGGTCCCCGCTCTCTCGGATGTCGGCGCCCGGTTTCGCGCCCAGATTCAGGGCGAGCGTCGACGCGAGGCGGAGGCCGCCTACCTCCTCCAGCTGGACTCGGTGGTCGCCCTAGAGTTGGCTCCTGGTGCCGGAGACATTGTCCGGGGCCTCGCAGCGTCGATGCCGCGGCGCTTGGCCCGTGCGGCGGCCGACCAGCCGCTCGTTACGTGGAGCGGGGGCTATTTCTCGGTCGAGGATTTCCTCACGGTCATGCGGCGCTCGGGGCCCGGGTTCGCCCAAGATGTTGCCGCCGCCAGCCATGATGAACTTGAGGCCGTATTGTTCAACCTTTCGAGACGGGTGATCCTCCTGGAGGAGGCTCGCATGCAGGGGTTGGAGCCGTCCAGTGACCAGGCAGACTCGGTCCTTGCGAATGTGCGTGCTCTTGTCCGGAGTCGGGCAAGGGACATCGGACTGCTTCCACTGGAGGACGGAGTCCCCGAGACCGACACATCCGACGCTCCCCCGGGGACCGGCGGACAAAGCACGGCCGCCGAGATCGTCGAGGCGGCTCTGGTTCGTATCGTGTCAGGGCGCCAAGAGGTGATTCCCTTGGGCGCGGTCATTGCGCTGCTGAGAGACCAGGGCTCCTGGGATATCGACGAGTCTGCGGTCCATGCCACGGTATCGGCGATCAGGGGAGACCCTGGCTGATGGGGTTGGCGAGGCTGGTGCTCGTCTCCGTCTTGGCCACACAGCTTGCGGCGTGCGGAATCCGCCCGCGCTCAGCGTTGCCCGACATGAGCGCCGGCAGGGTCATCACGCGCGAAGAAGTCGCCGCCACGGAGGCCTCGACCATGTGGGAGGCGCTGCGGCGAACAGTCAGGTTCACGGAGTTTGACGAGACGTCCGCCGGTGCGCCCAGCCGCATCCACAGACGCGGGTTTTCCAGTATCGTGCTGACCGAAGACACGCCGATCTACATGGATGGCGTCCACATCCGTGACATGGATGTCCTGGACGCCCTGCCTGCCACGGACATCGAGATCATTCAGGTCCTGAGCGGTGTCCACGCCACCACCTACTTCGGAACCAACGCCGGGGATGGCGTGATCCTGATCTGGACAAGGGCGAGCTGAGGAGCGCACCGGGCCGCATCCCCAAGCGTTGCCGTGCTCGACAATACACCGACCACACGCTTTGGGGGCAGGCTCGCACGCTCTACCAACAAGGGGACACCCCGCCGAACCCAACTGTGGTCTCAAGCGGGACGCCCCCTTCAGACATCCACCTACGTCAGGGCGTGTCCCTCTGGCGCTTCCGACTAGGCGCCCCTGTCAAGACACAGAGACTGGCCCTCCAGTCCGGCCAGCGCATCGTTCTGGTGCTCCTCGAAGGGAATCGGAAAGTTCAAGTCGGGCCCATATGTCCCGCCCTTGAAGAAGTCCCCCGAGGGGAAGACCTCGTTTGGCGAAAACCCGTACTGACGCACCAGGCGGCGCAGGTCCGACAACCTCTGGCCCGTGCCGAACATCCAGCGCGCCCGCTCTTCAAACAGCACCAGGGCCTTGGCCTGGAGGTCACCGCCCTGATCCTCCAGCGCATCGAGCCCGTGGCCAGAGCGTAGTCCATTCAGGGTCTCCAGCCAAGGCCCACCCGAATTGAGTTCATGCTCCGCCCTGATGAGCGTCGCCTCTAGACCACTCGCAAGCACCACATCCGACTCGTCCGAGTCGTACTTCAACTGGTGGAAGAGCTGCGTCTCCTCATCAAAACCTGTCTCCCCGGAATCCTCGAAGGGAACACGGGGATCCGACCGTGACCGAAATGCGATACCGTTCTCCCCCTCCCCGTCGGACAGGGACCAACGCCGCTGCCGGTGGTTAAACTCAAAAACGGCATTGCGCTGCCCCGCCGTGCCACCCTCCTTGCTTCTCACGCTGTAGACCCAATCCGATGACACGCGGGAGGCTGCACTCGCCGCTCCGGCGTAGTCCCCTTGGTTCAAGAGGGCCCGAGCCGCACCCATCGACGCCAGGTTTTGCTGATCCCCATTTCCGGCAGCATTCGATTCGGCCGTGCTGAAGCTGGTCGCCGCTGCAGCCAGTATCTCCTCCCTGGTCTGTTGCTCACCGTACACGATGTCGCCCTCGTTGGGCGTATCGCTAAAGGGCACGCCAGAACAATAGTTCTCGGCAAAGAAGAGGTTCGCATACCCGTTCATGCTCCACATCTCGGCGATGCGCGCATCAGAAGGCAACAGCTCTGCCATGCGCTCCGCCGCATTCTTCGTGCCGACCCTGGCCCTGTGCAGGCTACGATACTCGCCCAAGAGCGTTCCGTTCCGATCGTCCATCTCGCGGCGGTCCACCTCATTGCGCGTCGGAAACGTGCCTGAAAGGTGGAATTCGTCGGCCAACATGCCGCTGTAGACAACTTGCCCACCATTGCCGCTGGAGTAGGCGTCCGCAAACAGCCCCACGGCGCCAGCCCAGTACAACTGGGCGCCCTTTTCCCCGACCACATCGGCCGGAGTAACGATGTCGGGGTCAACCACCTCGAGGAGACTGTCCACATCGCACGCGGCCAGAACGAGGACCGCGAGCGCTCCCGCCAGAAGCTGTCTGACCCGATCTCTGTTCCTAGTCATAGAGCCCAATGTCTCCATCAGAAGGTGAAGTTCAGGCGCAACGTGTAGTAGCGCACCGGAGGCTGTGTCAGAAACTCCGAGATCCCAAAGTTGTCGCCCGATCCGGCTGAATTGATCTCGGGGTCCATTCCTGTGTAATCGGTCCAGACCCCAAGATTTCGGCCCGTCAGCGTCAGGGTTCCCCTGGACGATCCAATGCTGCCGAGCAGGGCGTCCGGGAGATCGTAACGCACCGAGACCTCACGTAGCTTGATAAAGTCACCAGCCTCCAGGTAACCCCAAACCGTCTGTTCGGGGTGAAGCAACGAGGCCACCGCCCGAACCTGCTCCTCCAAGGGAGTGGCGGGGTCAATCAGCGCTCCGCACAGCCGAAACCGGCAACGGAACCGCTCGGTGTTGTTATAGGCGATGAAGTCCCCTCGATAGTCGAGCAGACCGTAGATCGTGAAATCCTGAAGGACCCTCACACTCGTCGAGACGGTCAGCTGGCGGGTCGGTGCCCCGGGCCCGGCGTACATCAGGCTGTCCCCAACAACAATCTCGTCCGCCGTGATGATGCCGTTGCCATCCTTGTCGGACCAGCTCTCGATCGGGTGATCCCACTGTCCGCCCAGCGGATACCCGGGAACGAAGCGCGTCTGGATGCCAATGGGCTCCGTCCCCTCACCCAGGCTGAGCAGTTCGTTATGGTTGATCGAACCGGAGAGCGTGAGATCCCAACCCAAGTTCTCCGTGTCCAGCACGGTCGCGCTGAGGGCCGCCTCATACCCCTGGTTCTGGACTTCCCCGATGTTCGTCCAGCGGGTGGCGCTCGCCCCCAAGGACGGTGCCAGCGGCACGGTGATCAGGGCACCGTCCGTGCGCTTGTCGTAGAAGGTGAGCTCCAGGCCCGCCCGGCCACCAAACAACTCGGCGTCCAGACCCACCTCGACCTCGCTGGACTTCTCCGGCTCCAGCAAGCTGTTGCCGATATTGCCAATGGAGACGCCCGATCCCGTCTCGTCGGTCGGGGTCGTGATGGCGGTGGCCGAAAGGGTGCGGATCGCATCGTCGGATCCCGGCTGCAAACCGGACCGTCCCCAGGCCCCACGAAGGCGCAACTGGTCCAGGAAACCCAGCCGCGGGAAGAAGTCCTCCTCCGACGCAACCCAAGAAATGCTTGCCTTGGGATAGTAGATCAGGTCGAAGTCCTGGCCAAAGGCACTGTTGTCGTCGGCACGCACGGCACCGGTCACGAACAGCCGGTCATTCAGGCCCAGTTGTTGGTCGACAAAGAGCCCGGCCGTCTTCTCAAAGGTATGGAACTCGCTGGAACGCGTCTCCGCCGCGGCACCGATGGATGACGCCCCATTCACGATGTTCCAGCCCCAGGCAAGCGTCCCGGTGAACTGGTTCTCGAAGTACTGCACCCCTACCGTGGACCGCGACGTGATGGCCCGCGTGAGGTCAAACGAGGCGGTGGCGCTCCCGTCAACGGTGTACTGCCATTGGTTACGATAAGTCCGTGTCCTTGCGGCCCAAGTTGCTGTCGCCGGGAACGCCGATGTCGCGCGCGAAGAACGATACATCACCGCGGTTGTAGTAATCCAGACCACCGATTGCGCGAACCTCCAGCCAGTCCAATGGATCATACGTTGCGGTCCCGCTCGCGGTGAAGCGGTGCGTGTCCTGATAAAACGTTCGGCCAAAGAGTTGGGCAGGGCGCTGGAAGCCCCACGCCCGATCTGGATTCGAGCCCCCAAAGAACGCGCTCGGCAAGAAGCCAAAGGAGTTGTTGTCGTTGCCGGTGTAGGCGAAGTGGCTGTCCAGGTACGAGAGCCTGATCCCCAGCGTCATGTCCTCCGTAACCTGACTGTTGATGTTCACCCTCAAGTTCTTGCGTTCCAACTGGTTTGGACGTTCAACCTCATCCGTTATCGGAATTCCGCGCTCCTCCAAGTCCCGACGATCGGGCTCAGGAAGCGAGTAAGGGCCCGTCTCGTCCTCGACCTCAGCCGCGATGTAGAAATTGACGCGCTCGCTCCCACCACTCACCGACACCCCGACCTGGCCGCGGGTACCATCGTCGATGGGAGTGAGATCGGGGTCGTGCAGAACCTGGTACGACTCGACAGATGTCTGCGTGCAGAGGTTGCGCGCGACCTCATTGAGCCGACACGTCCGGGCATACCGCCCTCCCGCGGCATCAAAGCCCGCGTAGTTGAGCGGGTAGGTATTGGGCTCCTGCACCATTCCGCCCTCAACCCAAACGTTCCAGCGAGTGGTTCCTGGCACACCGCTCTTTGTCGTGATGCGAATCACACCGTTGGCCGCCTCCGTGCCGTACAGCGTGGCAGCCGACGGGCCCTTGACGACTTCGATCGACTCGATGTCGTCTGGATTGAAGTCATCCAGTCGGGAGGCCTCCTGTCCACCCGCCCCCAAGCCACTCTGACGGCTGTCGACCCGTATGCCATCCACATACACCAGCGGATCGTTGGACAGCGAGATGGAGCTCGACCCGCGGATGCGAATCCTTGATCCCACGCCCGACGTTCCCGCGGAGTTGAAGACCTGCACACCCGCCGTACGGCCCTGAATGAGGTCCGCCATGCTATTCACCGGAGCGATTTCGACCACCTCCGACGCGGCAATCTCGCCTACGGCGTTGCCGAGCTCCCGCTTGCGCTGTTGGCCGGTGGTGGTCACGACGAGACCGTCGAGTTGAAGCGCGGAGGTGCTGATCTCAAAATTCGCCTCCGTGACGCCTCCGCCCTCGACCGTGATATCAAGCACCTGGGGGCCATAGCCGATGAACACGGCCCGTAGCTGGTGCGCGCCCGCGGGCACGTTGAGAATGACGAATCGCCCTTCCGCGGTCACGAGCGCTCCGAAGTTTGTCCCGTCGATCACCACCTGCGCGCCCTCCATCGGCGCCCTCGACATGGCGTCGACGACCGTGCCGGACACGGTACCGCGCTCCTGCGCGGCCAGCGGCACGGCGATGAGGCCGAGCAGCAGGGTGTGCGCAACCCATCCTCTCGCGATTTGACGCAGATGTTCCATAGTCCTCCCCTTGGGTATCGGGTCGCGGCCTGGGGGCCGCAGGGTGACGGGGACCGAGTTGGCCGCCGAGAGAATAAGGATAACGTCAATCTACCCCCTCCCGCGCGAACGCGAAAATCAAAGAGGCGCTCATGCATTGGGGGTGTCACACATGCCGCCCGGATCCCCCATTGGAATTTGATCGCAACGCGCGACTAGATTTGACATGCGTGGACCATCATCGTCGAGGTTCGATGTCGGCTTCGCCGGGGGCCACGCGCCAGGGTCTGTTGGGTCCCCCCGGGATCGGGTCTGCCAAGACGGGCGACACCTGCTTTATGGGAGCGAGGAGATGCAACCAGCATCGGCCAACTACGCACGTAGCCTGACCGATCGAGCCGTGGCATTGATGATCGGGGCATTTCTTTTCCCTGGCGCCCCGGCGGGGGCCCAAGAACAACCCGAACAGATCGATCATGTGGTGGCGATCGTCGGGGATTCGGCGGTGCTGTATTCCGAAGTGATGGAACGGGAGCTGCAGTGGCGGGCCCAGGGGAGACCTGTGCCGGAGCCCGATACGGACGAGTGGAGGGAGTTTCGCCAGGACCTTCTGGACCGGTTGGTCGAGGACCAGCTGCTACTTCAGGCGGCAGCGCAAGACACTCTGTTGCGGATCGACGACGCCCAGGTCGAGGCTGGCCTCCAGCAACACATGGCCGCCGTTGAGAGCCAATTCGGCAGCCGCGCCGAGATGGAGCGGGCACTGCAACTGGAGGGCCGCTCCATGCAGAGCTACCGGGAAACCATTCGCACGCAAATCGAACGGGACCAGCTCGTGCGACTCTACCTGCGGCGGCCTGGCATCCAAGGGGCCGTCGAAGTCACGGAAGCAGAAATGCGCGAGCACTTTGAGGAGGGTAGGGAGACGATCCAGCAGCGCCCAGCCACGGTGACCTTCAAGCAGGTCTTGCTCACTGCGCAGGCGTCCGATTCGGCGGACGCGGCGGCTCGCCGACACATTGAGGAGCTTCTGGAGAGAGCGCGTGCCGGGGAGGATTTTGCCGACTTGGCGCGAGAATATTCGCAGGATTCCGGATCCGCGTCAGCTGGTGGAGACTTGGGCTGGTTTCGGCGCGGCGGCTTTGCCGAAGAGTTCGAAGATGCGGCCTTCTCGTTGCTGGAGGGAGCCATCAGCGATGTGGTCGAGACGGTGTTCGGGTATCACATTATCCTGGTGGAACGCGTCAGGTTCGCGGAGCGCAAGGCGCGCCATATCCTGGTTCGACCGGAGGTCAGCCTGGTGGATGTGTCCCGGACCAGGCGGCTCGCAGAAGAGATCTTCGACATGGCAGGGGACGAGGACTTTCAGACTCTCATTGACGAATACCACGACCCCAGCCTGCCGGACTCCGCCACCGTTCCACAGCGCCAGGTGTCCCAGATCCTTGCGCCGGCCTATGTGGCGGCTCTGGCACGGGGCGAACCCGGCGATGTCACCGGCCCAATTCAGTTCACCTACCGGGACCAGGAGCGCTTTGCGGTCATCAAGATTCTCGAGTTTCGGGAGGCGGGCGCCTACACCTACGAGGACCTGGAGTTGCAAATTCGCGCCAGCCTCATGGAGCAGAAGCGGCGCGAAGCCCTGCTGAACAGGCTGAGGGCCAAGACATACGTCATGCAGGTCGGCTGATGGGTGCCCATCGGAGGTGCCGGGCCGCCGACACATGACCGACCGGGCCCCGCCGGGGCAACGCGACATCATACGCGTGGCCATCTCCCTGGGCGACCCTCGGGGCATCGGTGCCGAAGTTGCACGGGGGGCATTGAGGGCGCTGAAATCCAACTCACGCGCTCCAGAGAGACAGGGGCCAGGCGCCTGGCGCGCACTGGTGATCGGGCCGGCCGAGTGGCGCGGTGCCTTCCGGGAGCTGGGCGAATTCGACATCATCGGTGGCGGGGAAGACTCGCTTGCACCGGGACGGGCTGCGGGACTTGCCATTGAGCGGGGCATAGATCTGGCGCTGGCTGAGAGGGTGGACGCGGTGGTCACGGCACCGGTGCACAAACCGGCGCTGCTGGATGCGGGCTATCCCCCCGGCCACACCGAGATGCTCATGGCCCTGACGGGGGTTCCGAGGGTCGGGATGTTGATGTGCGATGAAGGACGGGTGCCAGGAGAGCGGCGCCCCGCCCCGCCCAAGCGCGTCCTCCTTGCCACCATCCATGTGCCGCTCGCCCGTGTGCCGGAGCTCGTCACCAGCGAGCTGCTGATTGATCAGACGCGACTCCTGAGCAGAGCACTGCGATCCGACTGGGGAATTCATGAGCCGCGCATCGCCCTGTGCGCCCTCAATCCGCACGCGTCGGATGAGGGACTCTTCGGGACGGAGGAACGTGACACCTATACGCCTGCACTGGCAGCGCTCGCCCGCGAAGGCGTGATCGTTTCTGGACCCGTGCCGGCGGACACGGTCTTCCGCCGCGCCTTTGGCGGTGAGTTTGACGCCGTCGTCGCTCCCTACCACGATGTCGGCATGGCTGCGTTCAAGACCGCTTCTTTCGGCGCCGGAGTCAACGTCACGATCGGCCTGCCCTTCATCCGCACATCACCCGATCACGGCACCGCGTTCGACATCGCGGGCCGGGGCGTGGCCGATGCCGGATCGATGATCCAGGCGATACTCCTTGCCACGCAGCTGGCGTCCAGACGCAAGGCTGCTCGCCGCTCATGATGCGGGCGGGGCAGCGGGTTTGCCCACAGCGTCACGGTGGGATCAACCTTGTTGACTCAAGCGCGTTCCAGCGATACTACCCGGCATGGCACCAAAGAAAAGCCCGACGCCTGCACTGCCCGAGAGACGCGCCACGCACCCGTTTTTCGGTCATGTCGCACTGAGGGCGGCGCTTGCCCGCACTCTCGCCAGAGACGCCCTGCCAGCGACTCTGCTCATTTACGGACAGGAGGGCGCCGGAAAACAGTCGCTTGCCCATTGGATCGCGCAGACGCGCCTGTGCGCCGCAGAACAGGGCAAGCCCTGCGGCTCCTGTCCCAGTTGCAGAAAGACGCGGCACCTGGAACATCCCGACATTCACTGGCACTTCCCCCTTCCCCGCCCGAAGCAGTCGGGTAGCCGGGACCGCCTGGCGCAGGCCCTGGAAACCATGAGAATCGAGATGTTGGCCGAGTGGCGGGCGCAGCCTCTGAGGCCCCCGGCCAGCGCAGGCGTCCGAGGTATCTACCGCGCTGCGGCAGAGACCATTCGCGACCGCGCCCACAGTTTGCCATCCGTCAGCGACGAGCAGTTCTTCATAATAGGTGATGCAGAGTATCTGGTGCCCCAGGAGGCCAGCCAGGCGGCCGCCAACACCCTGCTCAAGCTGTTGGAGGAACCCACCACGAAGACCAGGTTCATTCTGACATCGAGCCGCCCCGAGAGCCTCCTGGACACCATCCGGTCGCGCGCGCTCCAAATACACCTCCCGCCCCTTCCGGTAGACGAGGTGCGAGCGTTCTTGGAGCGCGAGTGCGATGCATCCCCGGACGCGGCAGCCACGGCGGCGGCCCTTTCCCAGGGATCAATCGGGGTGGCCCTGGGACACCTTGATCCGGAGGGCGTGCCGGCCGTAGAGCGCAACCAGGCGCAGGTGCTCCTTCAGGCCGCCCTTGGGGAGCGACCCTCCGACATCTACGCGTCGGCACTGACATGGGGCACAACCGGGGGCCGCGGGATGCAGAATGTGCTTGCCTTGCTGCAGTCATGGATCCGGGATTTGGGCGCCGCGAGTTTGGGGCGAAGCGAGCGCGTCGTCAATGTCGACAAAATGGCGTTTCTTGAGGCGACGGCCAGGCGCCTTCCCCTGACGCCTGATCGGGTGGCGCATGCCATCGACCAGGTCGAGCGGGCGAGAACCCGGGCGCTGGGCAACGTCAGCCCCCAGGTGCTCGTGGCCTCCCTGCTCCTGGATCTTCGCCGCGCCCTGACACGCATGCCCACATGAAGGACAAAGCCGTAAACACAAGGACGAACCCGGGGCTGACCCATTTGGACGAACGCGGCGAGACCGCCATGGTCGATGTGGGCGGCAAGGACGTCACGCTGCGCCGGGCGGTGGCCCAAGGTGTGCTCCGGTGCTCGACATGCGCGTTTGAACTGCTGACCTCGCCGGGGGCCAACCCCAAGGGTGATGTGGAGCAGGTGGCCCGCATTGCCGGAATCATGGGCGGGAAGCGCACAGGAGAGTTGATCCCGTTGTGCCACATCCTGCCGGCCTCCAGTGTCGCCGTGGAGATCAGGCCCGACGCCTCGTTGCCGGGGCTGAGGGCAGTCGCCACGGTGACCATTCGCGGCCAGACCGGGGTGGAGATGGAAGCGCTCACCGCCGTATCGGTCGCCCTGTTGACCGCCTATGACATGCTGAAATCCGTCGACCGGGCCATGACCATCGAATCCATCCGCCTCGTCGAGAAGTCGGGAGGGCGGTCAGGGAGCTGGGCCAGGTAGCTGACTGCCGGGTCGGGGTGCGTTTACCGTGATCCCGGGATCTTGACCAGATCTCCCGCCCTCACCCGAGCTTCCTGGTCCAAGTTGTTGAAGCGCCGGAGCTGCTCCAGGTCGACCTTGTGATCCCGGGCGATCAGCCAGAGTGACTCTCCCCGCTCAACCACATGAAAACCGGCCGGCCTGGATCTGGGAATGACCAGCCTCGTGCCAACCTGCATCCTTCTGGGCTCAACGTTCGGATTCGCGCCTCGAAGCGCCGCGACGGACACACGGTAGTCCCGTGCAACATGCGACAATGTCTCTCCCGGCTGGACGCGGTGTTCGCTTAGCGTCACCCGGCTTTCGGGGGGAACGGCGGCGAACCTCTCGGCGAACCCGGCATGAGCCCCCACTGGAACCCGGACCGAGGTGGATCGACCCGCGGGGGTCAACTCGAGAAGCAGGTGCGGATTCAATAGTCGAACCCTGTCCTCGCTGCTGCGGACCACCTGGGAAATGACATCCAGGGACGCCGCACCCTGCACCCATACCGAGTCGAACACAAGCGGGGGGTGTTTGGCCGCATCCTCCAAGCCTATCGCGGCGGGATCCTGGGCCACCTGGGCCGCAGCAAGATACTTGGGGATGAAGTCCCTGGTTTCCTCCGGCAAGCGAGCGCGAATGCGCCGAAACACATCGTCGTTCAGGGGCGGGCTCCCGATCTCCCTGAGCAACCGCGCAATGCGATTGGGACCGCTGTTGTACGCTGCCAGCGCCAGAAACCAGGAATCAAAGCGGCCCCGCAGCTCCTGCAGGTAGTCGAGTGCCTTCGGGGTGGCGCGGAAGGGGTCAAGCCGGTGATCTACGACGGGAGTGACCTCCAGGCCAAGCCAACGAGCCGTCTCGGGCATGAACTGCCATAGCCCCGCCGCTCCGACCTGGGAGCGGGCCAAGGGGTGATACTCGGACTCGATGACGGGCAGGTACCGAAGCGAGCGAGGCAGCCCCCTCGCCTCCAGTTCCCGGTCGATCAGCCCCTCGTAACGACCCATCCGCTCGAGTGCGCGGCGCAGATCTCCGGCGCCCCGCCCCCTCCAATACCGGCGCCACCGGTCCATCCGGCGGAGGATGTCCTCATCGCCGGACGCAGGTGAGGAGAGGATCGGGTCGGGCGGCAGCTCTGCGGATGCGCCTGCGGGCCGCGCCACCGGGGCGGCGTCCACAGGGACAACGAGAGGCGGTCGCCGTTCAACAATCGGAGCGGGCGCGGGCTCATCGACGGGTGCTGCTCCAGGCGGCATCGGGCGAGGCGATGGCACAGGGGAGCGCGAACAGGCCGCCAGGAGCAGGGCAAGCCAGCCGGCGCACAACGCACAGCGGAGGCCCACCCGGGCGCGGGCGCTCAACGGGTCGGGCCACATCGTCTCAATGGCTGTAGTTCGGAGCCTCACGCGTGATCGTGACATCGTGAGGATGCGATTCACGGAGGCCGCCAGCGGTGACCCTGACGAACTGGGCGGTCGCCCGCAAACGTTCCAGGGTGGGGGCTCCGCAGTAACCCATGCCACTTCGGAGCCCGCCGGCGAGTTGGAACACGGTGTCGGACACCGGCCCCTTGTAGGCGACCCTCGCCTCGATGCCCTCCGGCACCAGCTTCGGCCCCGAGGAGCGGTCTTGGAAGTACCGGTCAGCCGACCCCTCCTCCATGGCGGACAGCGATCCCATGCCCCGCACCGTTTTGAACCGTCGACCCTCCAAGAGGAAGGTCTCGCCGGGCGACTCGTCCGTTCCCGCCAGCACCGAGCCCATCATCACACTCGCTGCCCCGGCGGCCAGCGCCTTGACCACGTCACCGGAATATCGGATCCCGCCATCCGCAATAACAGGCACCTGACCCGCTGCCCCGTCGACCGCATCCATGACCGCCGTCAACTGGGGAAGTCCGACGCCGGTGACCACCCGCGTCGTACAGATCGATCCCGGCCCAACGCCCACCTTGACGGCGTCTACGCCACGCTCGACCAGTGCGGCCGCACCCGATGACGTGCCCACATTGCCCGCGATCAGGTCCGTGTCTGGAAACGCCTCACGAACCTTCGACACAGCGCCCAGCACTCCCTCCGAATGGCCGTGGGCGGTGTCAATGACGAGAAAATCCACGCCCGCGTCCACGAGCGCTGCACCCCGCTCCAGATCGACGGCCGAGGCCCCGATCGCGGCCCCGACCCTGAGACGCCCGTGCTGGTCCTTGCACGCGTTCGGAAACTGGCGCCGCTTGGAGATGTCCTTGACCGTGATCAATCCCCGCAGCTTGCCCCCGTCGTCCACCACCGGCAGTTTTTCGATGCGGTGACGATGCAAAATGGCCTGGGCCTCCTCCAGCGTCGTGCCGACCGGGGCGGTCACCAATCCCTCCGAGGTCATCAGGGTGGCCACCGGGCGGTCCAGGTCCGACTCGAACTGCAGGTCCCTGTTGGTGATGATGCCCACCAGCGTACCATCAGGCTCGACGATGGGGACTCCACTGATGGAAAACCGCTCCATCAGCCTGTGGGCATCGCGGAGGCTCGCCAGGGGCTCCAGAGTGATCGGCTTCAGGATCATGCCGCTCTCGGACCTCTTGACGCGATCCACCTCCATGGCCTGGCGGTTGACGGACATGTTTTTGTGGATCACGCCGACGCCTCCCTCGCGCGCGACCGCGATCGCCATGCGCGCTTCGGTGACCGTATCCATGGCCGCGGCCACCAACGGAATCTGGAGGCGAATGCGACGCGTCAGGAAGGTCGAGATGTCGGTATCTCTTGGATGGACATGTGAATGGGCCGGCACCAGCAGCACATCGTCGAAGGTGAGGGCCTCCTTGAGGATGGTCCCGCGAAGCGGGCCTCCCGAAGCAGGATGCGATGCCATCAGGACACCAGCCCGGGAACCCCCAAGCGCCCGACTCTTCGGGAAGGCGCCATCAATCGCCGCCCTGCCCCGCCCCGCGTTCGTCCGGCCCCCGAGGCTCGGACCCGCCCTTGCGGCGACCGGGGCCGTCCTTGCCCTCGCCCGCACCTCCCGACAACTCATCGAGGATCTGCCTTCCCGCCCTGGCAACGCCGTCCATGGCCCGATCAGCGGCCGCGAGCACCTGAAACGCCTCCCGCAGATTCGATGGACTGATCGATCGCTTCCTGATCCGGTCCTCGATGTTCTCGGCCAAGCGCTGTAGGCCCCCGGCCGGACGCTCTGGATCGTCGACTCCATATTTCGACTCGAGAAACTCGATATAGTCGAGAACCTGGTACACCTGAGCCTCTGGAAGGCTCTCAATTCGCCGCATCAGGCGACTACGCAGCACGTCATGCATCCGATTAAGTAGGCGCTCATGCGTGTCCTGCGCAAGACGGCATTACCTTGGAACCGTGCCCCCCGCGGAAATCCCCCGCCCCAAACCGCCCCCACGACGGGTCGGGGGTAATACGGCGGCCACCCGGAAACGGATTCGACGGATGACGGACCCAAGCCCGTACCGGTTCCTTCCCCTGGGACCCGACAACCTGGCGCCGGACGCCGAACGTCGCTACGACCGCTGGCTGCTTGAGCTGGACGAGGAGCTGTCCGACCCCTCATGCGACCGAGACAGGTTCTGTCGCCGGGTCCTGGGGCAGATTTTTCTTTCCCCCGACCTCGCTTTGGAAGAGGGGGCCCGAGCCAAGGTGTCCCTGGGTCGCCGGGTCGCCTTGGATCAGCTGGATCCAAGGAACGTAACGCTGGAACCTGAGTACTACCCCGACATTGAGCTGGCGCGCTACCGACACGTGAAGCCCTTGATCTGGCTCTGGGAGATGTTCGACAAGAGTGTGTTGGGCGAGAATGTTTACTTGGGCGTCAAGTTTCGGCGCATGCTCGCCAAGCGCATCTTCTCCCGCTGCGGCAGGAACTTCAAGGCATTTCACTCTGTGAAGTTCACCTTCGGCTACAAGATCGAGGTCGGAGACGATGTCGTGATCCACCGGCATGTGCTCTTGGATGACCGGGGCGGGATCCGAATCGGCGACGGGGTCTCCATATCGGACTACGCCAATGTGTATTCCCACAGCCACCATGTGGCTGAGCCCCGGGAGGTCACTGCACCGCGCACCGTCATCGGCCACCGCGTTCGCGTCGCCTATCACGCCACAGTGTTGGCCGGTGTGCAACTCGCTCCCAACTCCATGGTGGGTGCGGGAGCGCTCGTGACTAGGGACACCGAGGCCGACACGGTTCATGTCGGACTTCCCGCCAAGGCGGTCAAGCGCAAGCCTCAACACCGACGACGCTCGCCAACCGCCGATCCGCTGGCGGAAGCATAGCCCTCCAAGACGCATTCGACGGGGTCCCCGCACCCATCTGAAAGACGGTGCGCTGGCCCGCCCCGGCCGACGCGCCCGACAGCGCCGACGAACACAGTCTCGTCCACCCTGCCCGGACCCCAAGAAACCGTCAGCTGCGTTCTCGGTCGATATACCTGTCCCTGAGCTTCTGGACCACCCTGGGGTCGGCCAGGGTCGTGGTGTCTCCCAGTGCACGCCCCTCGGCGATGTCTCCCAAGAGCCGCCGCATGATCTTGCCGGAGCGCGTTTTGGGGAGGTCGGCCGCCAAGAATATGGCATCCGGCCGGGCGATTGCGCCGATCGCGCGCGCGACATGAGCCTTGAGCTCTTGCCCCAACCCCTCCTGGTTCTCGTGCCCCCGCATGGGCGTCACGAATGCCGCGATCGCCTGGCCCTTAACCGGGTGATGCCTGCCCACAACAGCGGCCTCCGCCACAGCCGGGTGCGACACCAGCGCGCTCTCCACCTCCATGGTTCCGATCCTGTGACCCGCCACGTTGAGCACATCGTCAACCCGGCCCAGGATCCACAGATAGCCATCCTCGTCCAGCTTGGCCCCATCGCCGGGAAAGTACACGCCGGGCCACTTCGACCAGTACGTCTGGCGATATCGCTCGTCGTCCCCCCAGATGGTCCGCAACATCCCTGGCCATGGTCTCGTGACAGCCAGGAACCCGGCATCGACCGGATCCCCCGCTCCATCCAAGACGCGGGCGCGAATGCCGGGAAACGCGCGGCAGGCGCTGCCCGGGCGCGCGTGCGTCACGGCGGGCAGGGGCGTGATCATGATGCCGCCGGTCTCGGTTTGCCACCAGGTATCCACAATCGGGCAACGCTCAGCCCCGATGACCCGGTGATACCACATCCAGGCTTCAGGGTTAATGGACTCCCCCACCGTTCCCAGCAACCGGAGCCGCGTCAGGTCGTGGCGGCCTGGCCATTCATCGCCCCACTGCATAAAGGCCCGGATCGCTGTGGGCGCCGTGTAGAAGATTGTCACACCATGCTCTTCGCACATTTTCCAGAAACGACCGCGGTCAGGCCAGTCCGGTGCGCCCTCGTACATGACCACGGTCGCGCCAGCGGACAGCGGGCCGTACACCACGTAGCTGTGCCCGGTCACCCACCCCACGTCAGCGGTACACCAGAACACATCGTCCTCTTCCAGATCAAACACCATCCTAGTCGTGGCGTGAACATGCGTCAGATACCCGCCGGTTGTGTGGACCACCCCCTTGGGAGTCCCCGTGGTTCCCGAGGTGTAGAGAATGAACAGAATGTCTTCGGCGTCCATGGCCTGAGCCGGGCAGTCAGGATCCGCCCGATCAGCAAGATCGCGGTACCAGTGGTCTCGATCCGGACTCATGGGTACGCTGGGCAACGGAAGCGGCCCTTCGCGAGCTACCACGACCACACGCTCCAAACCCGGACAACGCTCAAGAGCCTTGTCGGCGTTTTGCTTCAGGGGCACGGTGCTCCCCCGGCGATACCCGAAATCGGCTGTGACGAGAACCTTGGCGTCGGCATCGTTGATGCGATCCGAGAGTGCGTCGGGACTGAAGCCACCGAACACCACTGAATGAGGTGCGCCCAGGCGCGCGCACGCGAGCATCGCGAATGCCGCTTCGGGGATCATGGGGAGATAGATCGCCACCCGATCGCCCCTCTCAACGCCCAGCGAACGGAGCACGTTGGCGAACCGTCCGACTTCGTCGGCGAGCTCCACATAGGTGAAGCGTCGCTGGTCTCCAAGCTCACCCTCCCAGATCAGCGCCGTCTTGTGCCTTCTGGGGCCAACGAGATGGCGATCAATGCAGTTGTGGGAGGCATTCAGGCGACCGCCGTCGAACCACTTCGCGTGGGGGGGACACCAGTCGAGCACATGGTTCCACCTCCGAAACCAGTGCAACTCACCGGCCCATTGTTCCCAGAATGCCTCGTAGTCATCGCCGGCCTCGTAAACCGACGTGCCCGAATAGCGTGAAGCGGCGGCAAAGGCTGCCGGGGGCGCGAAGGCGCGCTTCTCCGTCAGCAGTGCGTCAAGAACCTGGGCATCCTTCGTCATACGCGCATCGGCCCCTCAATCCTCCCGCGGCCCCTCAATCCTCCCGTTTGTCGATCCCCAAATCACACCGGAATTCCGCCGCACGCGCTCGCGGTCGGTGGCCAGTTCACCTGCGATTATGATTCACGCACCGGCTCCCGGGCAACCCGGTACCCTGCCACCGTGGGGGATGTCGCAACTGGAGCAAAAGGCGCTCACGCGCATCAAGGCGGACACAGGGATGAAACCACGGTGAAGCGGTCAGTTTCATCGGCGGTTGGCCGCGGGGTCCGGGATACCGCGACTGAAGATCACCTGCAATGCTCGCACGTTTCCGGCACCGAGGGGTCGCATGGCCGCTGTTGGAGGACCACTGAAGACACCCCGGATCCGCCCCGACACCGGGTCTCGGACAAGGGTCACGGGCAAGTCACTGTCCTGATCCAGGCTGGCCGATCCCCGGGGACCCGCAAGCCGAATGCGCGCCAGCTCCCCTGTCCATGTGATTGGCAGAGAAAAGGCGAATCCGGCCCGCTCATCCCCGGTGTCGGCAACCTTCTTCATGGCGAGAGAAACCGAGAACAGCTCACGTCCTGAGCGATCCGTTCCCGAGACAGACCATGGGCCTTCGGCCTCTGGAAGCATGGGAGGGGCGTCAAGGACAAACGAGGGCCGAAGGTATGGCAGGCCTTCGCCCTCCAAACCTCCCCACACGATCAGAGAAGGGACACCGGAGGCGGCGCTTGGCGCCGGACCGGGTTCGGTTCGGGCACGATACCTGAGGGCCTTGGCATAATTGTAGTCACTGACCCAGTTGGGTCCGCAGTAGGACATGAAATCAAAGTGGTTCGGATGCACCACTCGCCCCGATCCTGCATCATAGCCCCACGCGCCGATGGTCCCCAATCTGTGCGGATAATTTGGATCCACCCATGTGGTCGCCCGGCAGGGGGCATGGAACAGGCTCCTGTTATGGCCGAGCTCGTGCGCGATGACCCAAGAATATGGGGTGATCCAACTGGCCCAGCCTTCGACTTCCGCGCGCCCGCCCGTGGGACCGTTCGTAATGACCCCCATGAAGTGCCCCGTTCCGCGTTCAGCGGCGCGAATCAACCTCACAACAGAAAGCACCTCGGCGCGACCGGACTCGTTCGTCGTGACAGGATCGTGCGCCGTTGCGTTGATCCCGGCCACGGGTAGTAGCCTGCGCGTGTCCGTGAACAGGCTATGGCCATTAGGGTCGGCAACCATGGCATTCACAGTTTGGATGACCGAGGAGTCTGGATTCGACTCCAGTAGCACGGGAATCAGCGTGATGTTGAGGTCCGGCATTGAACGCACGTCCACCGGTGTCCTGCCTGTCAACGGGATCCGCGGGGCCATTCCCAGACCCTTGTCAAGGGTGCCCTGTGGGTCCGGCTCGACCACGACCTCCAGTCCGGGCTGAATGACCCAGCCAGGCACGTCCGCGTTCACGGAGTTCGACAGCGACCGCTCATCAATCGCCTGCGGGATAGTCGCTGAGGGGCTGGCGATATCCATCTGGTGGATCTGCGACCCCCCGGAATAGAAAGTTGCCCGAACCGGGGGTAACGACCCACTACCTGTACCGTGCGTCGTCACAAACACCCGTAGCAGCGCCGGGATGCCCGCAACCAGAGGAACACTGGCACTACGGGTCTGGACAGCCTGAACAAGGTAGAACAGGGCGGGATTCGGCCTCGTGCCGAAGACGGTCGCGGACACGGTTTGGCTGGCGGATAGCCCCGCCGGATCAGACGCGGTGACGGTAATCCGGGTCGGGCCTTCCGCGAGCGCCGCGATAACGACCGTCGATCCTGACACCTTGGCCGTCGCCACTGACGCATCTGAGGAGGTGACGGCATAGGTCAGGGCGTCCCCGTCGGGGTCCGTGAAGTAGGGCGCGACGTCAATTGTGGTCGCCTCGCCGGCAAAGAGTGTCAGGTCCGACAACACACGCGCGACCCTGGGCGGCCTGTTGGCCGTTGTCGATGAGACGACCACCTGGAAGGTCTGTGTGGCCGCTCTCCCCCCGGCATCGGCGGCGGTGACCGTGATGGTGGACGATCCGTCCCTGAGCGCTTGGATCGCCACCGTAGAGCCGGAGGCGGTGGCGGAGGCGACGGTGGGCTCGGAGGAGGACGCGCCGTAGCTGAGCGGTTCCCCATCGGGATCGGTAAAGTACGGTGCGGCATCCAGCGTCACCGTCTCGCCACCGCGGAGCGTGTAATCGGCGATCACGCCCACCGCCCTGGGCGGCTGGTTCGGGTCGGAATCGGCAAGGACGACCACCGCGAAATGCTGCGAGGCGACGCTCCCTGAGGCGTCCGAAGCAGTGATCGTGATCGTAACGGAGCCCTCCGCAAGCGCCGTGATCGTGACCGCCGAGCCAGATGCGGTCACGGCCGCCACCGCTTCGTCTGACGAAGATGCCCCATAGCTCAGATCATCCCCGTCAGGATCCCTGAAATAGTTCGAGACATCAAGCAGCGCGCTCTCTCCCACGAGCACGCTCTGGTCGGGAACCACACCAACCAGGACCGGGGCGCGGTTCGCAACCACCACCAGAAAGACATCCGTGACTGCAAGTCCCAACGGGTCAGATCCGGTAACCGTGACGGTGGCCGTCGACCTTCTGAGGGCAGTAATCGTGATCATGGAGCCGGATGTTGACACCGCCGCTACCGTAGAGTCCGACGAAGATGCCCCATAGGTCAGCGCATCCCCGTCCGGATCCCTGAAATAGGTCGAGAGATCAAGTAACGCCGTCTCGGCCATCGGAAGGGTCTGATCTGGAACCGCGCTCACTAGCTCCGGCGCACGATTCGGAACCATCACCTGGAAGACCTGCGCTGCAGAGGCCCCTGAGGCGTCCCGGGCCGTCATCGTGACCGTGGCTCTGCCCTTCGCGAGCGCCGTGATCGTGACCGCCGAGCCGGATGCGGTCACGGCCGCCACCGTGGCGTCCGACGACGATGCCGCATAGCTCAGCACATCGCCGTCGGGATCGGTGAAGTAGGCCGCAGCATCCAGTGTCACCTGCTGACCCAGGTACACCGTCTTCTCCGAGAGCGAACCCACCGGCTCCGGCGCACGGTTCGGAACCATCACCTGGAAGACCTGCGCTGCAGAGGCCCCTGAGGCGTCCCGGGCCGTGATCGTGACCGTGGCTCTGCCCTTCGCGAGCGCCGTGATCGTGACCGCCGAGCCAGATGCGGCCACGGCCGCCACCGTGGCGTTCGACGACGATGCCGCGTAGCTCAGCACATCGCCGTCGGGATCGGTGAAGTAGGCCGCAGCATCCAGTGTCACCTGCTGACCCAGGTACACCGTCTTCTCCGAGAGCGAACCCACCGGCTCCGGCGCACGGTTCGGAACCATCACCTGGAAGACCTGCGCCGCAGAGAGCCCTGAGGCGTCCCGGGCCGTGATCGTGACCGTGGCCGTATCTTTGCCGAGCGCCGTGATCGTGACAGCCGAGCCAGATGCGGCCACGGCCGCCACTGACGCATCCGACGACGATGCCGCATAGCTCAGCACATCGCCGTCGGGATCGGTGAAGTAGGCCGCAGCATCCAGTGTCACCTGCTGACCCAGGTACACCGTCTTCTCCGAGAGCGAACCCACCGGCTCCGGCGCACGGTTCGGAACCATCACCTGGAAGACCTGCGCCGCAGAGAGCCCTGAGGCGTCCCGGGCCGTGATCGTGACCGTGGCCGTGTCTTTGCCGAGCGCCGTGATCGTGACCGCCGAGCCCAATGCGGCCACGGCCGCCACCGTGGCGTCCGACGACGATGCCGCATAGCTCAGCGCATCGCCGTCGGGGTCGGTGAAGTGAGCCGAGGCGTTCAGGACCGCTTCCTCACGCATGTAGACAGTTTGGTCGGGGATCGCCCCTGCACGCACCGGCGCACGGTTCGGAACAACCACCCTGAAGGCCCGGGTGGCGCCCGTTCCCGATGGATCGGTCGCAGTGATGGAAATCGTGGACGCGCCCTTTGCACGTGCGGTGATCGCCACCCTGGAACCGGAGATGGATACGGTCGCCACGGACGTATCGGAAGACGACGACGTATAGTCGAGCGCATCCCCATCGGGGTCGAAAAAGAGGACCGAGGCGTCCACAGTGGCAGTCTCGCCCACACCCACGACCTTGTCAGGGAGCGCGCCCATGATGGCAGGCGCCCGGTTGACGGATGGGCCTGCCGCCGGGTCATCGCAACCGAAGGCAACACATGCCACCGCAAGTACGCGCAGGTACCAGCCCCGGACCGGCAGCGGCAAGACGTGACGCCACGCGCGAGGCCCGAGACTACCCGCCACGCGCCCAACCCCCAAGAGAAAATCCGTCCCGAATGGCTCGCCGGCCTCGGGGCGTACTTGGCGCCCCCAATCGAGAGTCAGGACACCCGTGTGTCATGTTGTTTCCTGAACTGGGTCGCCGGAGGCACCCGGTGGCCACCAGTTATCCTGGAAACGACAGCCGCATCGCCCTCATGACCGATGCACTTTCCCTGCCCAAGTGCCGAAGTCACGAAAACGTGGCCCTGGCTCCGCGGCCCCCAACGTTGCACATCGGTCCATGTCACGGCGCATGGCCACAAACTGCCGAGGACAGAACCGGTCCGGAGCCCCATACGCTTCTCTGGAGGGCTACGCCGAAGACGACGTAACGGCTCCGGCCCGCCCCGCCGCCTGTCTGAGTCTCCTCTGCAGCTCCACCGTGGACATCGTGCGAAGCGTCCGCTCCGCCGTCTTCTTGGAGTTCCATCGCACATCATGCACGGGTAGCGGTGCGACTTCTTCCTGGTCAGCAGGCCGCATGACCAGAAAGTACTGGCCCTTGTAGTCGACCCCGGACAGCTCCCGACTGACGGAGGCGTCCCAATGCCTCCCCTTTTCGTCCCCAAAACGCCGCACATCCACTCCAACACGCTCGAGGTTCCACCGCAATTCCCCGACCCACCGAAACCAATATAGCGCAAATGCCCAAACCGCAGACACTCATGGGACGCGCATTCGCTGAGCGATGTCGGCGCACCGCCCCCGGACCATCGGTACCGATCCGACGACGGGCGACTACACGACCTCCCCGCCACCCAGTCGCTCGCGGTGCCGCAACTCCGGGAACTCGTAGTAGAGCACCCCTTCCCCGCTGATCTCGGAGCGAACGCGGAGTCCGTCGTCCATCCCCACCAACACCTTTTCCGCCGCCGGTATCGTCAAGTCCAGCTCGGCTGCCACCTCGGTGACGGTGACGATGCCGCCCCGCTGGTCGGCCAGAGTGAGGACCCTTCGGCTAAGGTCCTGCAACACCGCCTGGCGCCGCCCCTGCAGTGCCTTCCAACCCCACAAAAACATGCATGCCCCGGCCATCCCAAACCCAGACCCGGCGACAACCCACTCGAATTCCAGCCCAGCAAGACCGGACACAATCAAGAGGGTCCCCAAGCCGGCCATGCCTGCACCAAACACTCGCCGACCAATGCCACTGGGCGGTAGCGACGATGCCGGTAGCGGCGTTCCCAACCTTGTGGGCCTGGTCGCCGCCGCGCCGCCGCCCGGCAGCAACTCCTCCGGGTCACGCGCGTGCTCCCACCCCACGCCGCAGCTTGGACACACAGTGTGGCGCCGACGCATCGCGTAATAGGCCAGCCCGCCAAGGCCGTAGGTGAAGAGGCTCACGCCCACCAGCAGCCCCACATGGGCGGCCTTGCGAAAATACGGGATGCCGTCGCCGCGGTAGGCGCATCGGGGACACTGCTTCAAGCCTCGATGCTGGACCGGCATCCGCTCTCGGATCACTACCGCACCGCAGGTCGGACATCGATCCGCCCCGCCCCGGACGCTCTCACCGCAGGTCGAACATTGAATCACCGATCACAACGCCCCTTCGCTTGTTCCCTTATCCATGCCGCGGTGAGAGGACCGACCTTAACGCTCATCGCTTTAGCTCGTTGACGTGGTGATGACGAGCAGAAGGGCGATCACGGCGCCAATCGGACCCGCAACCACGAACCCCAGCAACGGCAACCCCAGTGCGACAATCATTGACTGGCCCCCCAGTACGCATTTCACACAATATCCGTACGCCAGCGAAGCCGCCGGGATTCACGGGCACCGCCGAACGGCCATGGTACCAATCAAACAGATTACATTGACGGGCGGCAGCTGCGAAACCCATCCCCGATCTGGAGTGGAGGCTCATGACACGACTCCGAGTGCATGGCGGCTGCGCGGTTGTGTGCCTCATTGGCCTTCTCCGGGCGTCTGCCGCGGACGCCCAGACCATCCCCTCTTCGTACCGGTTCATTGAGCACGGACAGGAGGTCGCGGTGTTCTGGGGCCAGAATTGGTTGAACTCCGGGTCCTTAGACCTTGGCCCCAAGGGAGGCGGCAACATCGGCGGACGCTACCTAATCGAGGCGAGCGGCCCCTTGTTTTTCGAGGGGCTCGTGGCCTATGCGCCAACGACCCGTGACGTGATTGATCCCAGAAGGGCCGAGGGCGATCGGAGCATCGGCGAGGCGGATGTCCACATGGTGACGTTGGATGCCCGACTTGGATTCAGCTTGACCGGACGGCGCACCTGGAACCGCTTGAGTCCGTACCTCTTTGTTGGCGGCGGTGTCGCCCACGATGCGGCCGGGAGCGATCCGCTCAACGAGAATTTGCTCGCGGAGGATGTCTTCGACTTCGGGACAGCCTTTACAGCGTCCGCCGGCTTGGGGATGCGATTGGCCCTGTCGACACGCATCATGCTCAGAGCGGACGGTAGCTTTCGGCTGTGGCAACTGCAGACCCCGGCGGGATTTGACAACGACGACAAGCAACTGGAGGGCGTGGAGGAGGACGAGTGGGTCGGCGGGTACGGTGTCGCGCTGAGTGCGGCGTGGCGCTTCTGATTGTGTAACGGCGCGGGCATCCAACGCCACGACTCCGAATGGCACTATTCGAGGACCTGCAGGCGGACTGGCTGTCCTTCGACGACGCGTTGGCCCATCTCCTTGCCCGCGCGACCCCCACAGCGGCTGAGCGCGTGGTCGCCTGGGACGCGCTTGGCCGCTACCTGGCCCGTCCCGTGGTCGCGCGCGCCACCCTGCCCTCTTGGCCCAACAGCGCGATGGACGGGTTTGCCGTGCGTGGCGAGGACCTTCCGCCCGGCACCGAAATCCCCGTCCGCCTCCCCGTCGCCGGCGCCTCCTACCCGGGCGACGCTCCCCGGCAGGATGTTGCCCAGGGGGCGGCGGTGCGCATCATGACCGGTGGTGCCTTGCCTCACGGCTTCGACACCGTGATTCGAGTGGAGCACACCGACGGAGAAGCGACGCCAGGTTGGGTGCGCATTGACCGGCTTGACGACAGGGGCAAACATGTGCGGGCTGCAGGGAGGGACATGGAAACCGGCGAGGCGACGGTTCCCGCCGGCACGGTCGTGCATTCCGGCTCGCTCCCGGTCATCCAGGCCAGTGGAGGGAAACACATTGATGTCCACCGACGTCCGCGAGTCGGTGTGCTCTCAAGCGGTGATGAACTCGTGGGCGTCGATCAGTTTGAACGCGTGATCGAGGGCCGAGCCGTCCCTGACACCAACCGGGCCATGATCGCAGCGGCGATCTCGGAGATCGGAGCAACTCCGGTGGTCCTGGGTGTGCTGACCGACAACGCCGAGGCGGTCGTTCGACAATTGGGTGACCTGAATCACCTGGACGCGCTTGTCACCACCGGCGGGGCGTCGGTGGGTGAGCGGGACATACTGAAGAGAAGCTTGATCGAGCTCTCGTTTCGGTTGGGTTTTTGGCGAGTCCGCATGCGGCCAGGCAGTCCCGTATCGTTTGGCCAGCTCCCACGCTCAGGCCCGGATCTTCCGGTATTCGGTCTCCCGGGGAACCCCGCATCGGCTTTCGTCGCTTTCCACGTCCTGGTGGCCCCGTACCTTCGGGCCCGCCTTGGCTCTCCTAGCCCACTGGGGACATGGATTGTCGCATCGACCGAGTCGCAGCTGACGGCGCCCGCCGGCTTGACTCAGTTTTACCGTGTCCGGCTCCGCGGCGAACCCCCTGGCCAAATGGAGGATCCCGCATCAGAGTCGCGGGTGCGGTGTTCTGTCACGGGGCCGCAGGGGAGCGGCCTCGTACGTTCGCTTCGAGACGCCGACGGCTTGGCCGTCTTGCCCCTTGGGACGACGCGAATTGGGGAGGGACAACCGGTTCAGGTCCTGCTGTTGCCGAATAGGGCATGAGGCGCGCGCTCCCCTTGGGCATCGCGACTGTTCTTGTCGCTTGCCAGACGCCGCAGTGGCCTGTCGACGGAGCACTGCGGTCGCCCTACGGCGTCCGGGTGGACGGGACCATCGGGGACTTTCACCGGGGCGTGGACATCGCCGCACCCGTGGGGACACCCGTATATCCCGTGCTTGACGGACGGATTCGGTTCACCGGCACCATGAGTGGTTATGGGTTGGTCGTGTGGATCGACCACAGTAGCGAGACGCTGTCGGTCTACGCGCATCTTTCCCGCATCGATGTGCAAACCGGAGAGCAAGTCGACAAGAACACCGTCATCGGCGCAACGGGCCAGTCTGGTCGTGCCTCGGGACCACACCTTCACTTGGAAATATGGCGTTGGGGGCGAGAGGTGGATCCGGTGCAGCTGATCGGGCGGCCACCGGCATCTTGACGATTGTCGTCGCCGAGGCCACCGCTACAACGAGCAGACGCCGGGTGGTTGGGAGTCGCGTTCCTGAAGGAACAATCCTACGGACCTTCATGGGTAGCAGAATTGCGGCCGGAACGCGTGCCCATGGTCTGTACACCTAACCCCGATTGCTCACAATCAGTAGCGGGGAACGTTTAGCGCCGACGTCCTGGCGAAACTGATCCCGCCGGTGTTGGGGGTGACCTCTCTTCCTGCAATTCGTGCGGCAACTTAGCGTCTTCCGAATTCTCGGAAACCACAGCCTGTTCGCGCCATTACTCCTGTCTCCAAGGCTCCATAATCAGGCCAGAAAACCAGTTATTTGATGCACAGCTCCTTGTCTACCCACACGCGTGACAAAATCCGAATAACCATGGTTCCAACGGAGATTACATTGCCGCTGTTGAGGTAACGATTACTCGCAACGGAGACCACAGTTTCACGGAGCGCACGCCTCGTCATTTACGCGCAGGTATTCGTTGATGAACTCATCCATTAATTCCGATACCGCCCCGCGAACAAATTGACCATTTGTCCCGTGGGTTCCAGTACTTCCATGTCTCCATGTAGAAGCATACCATGACTCACCGGTTACTGGATCATACATTTTTTTGTGAAACCTCAAATCTGTACTATAAGCACGGCCCACGACATGAACAAACAGGTACAATGTTGGCGAACCGAAAAAAGCAGGAGTATCAGCAAAAATTCTAGCACCCCTCAATCGACTCGCCATGGCTACATCGAGCGAGCGTTGCGACAAATCAGGGAGGTTATCCTCCTCATCCTGCAGATAGGCGACACTCGATACGTTTTGGCATCCGGTGTACAACCGAAACCTGTCGAGGCTGGATGTCGCATCAGGGTTTAGGTCTTGGCCCGCAATTCCGGAGGGCAACAAAAACACCGCCATAAAGGCTGTCCACAAACTCAAGTTAATCATAGCAATAGCCATTGATCCCATGCTCATGATCGGTCGCATGTGGCCACCCGTCAATTCCGCCCGTCCAGATTGAACGAACACCGGATTCATCCTGTCACACGAGCAGAACCACCTACGCCACCCCACCCCGCAACTCCCGAATGGCTGCCGCCAGCTCCGGCACAATCTCGAACGCATCCCCCACAATGCCATAATCCGCAATGGCAAATATGGGCGCGTCAGGATCACGGTTGACGGCCACAATGACGCCTGATGTACGCATGCCGGCCAAGTGCTGGATCGCCCCCGAAATGCCGACGGCAACATACAGCTTCGGCGTCACCGTCTTTCCGGTTTGGCCGACCTGTTCCGCGTGTGGACGCCACCCGGCATCCACAACTGCCCGTGAGGCCCCCATTGCCGCGTTGTCGCCCAGCGCGTCCCTCAGCTCCTGAATGAGATGCCAGTTCTCCGGGCCCTTGAGTCCCCGTCCGCCCGAGACGACGATGGAGGCCTCGGACACATCCAGAACAACCCCCTCCGACTCCTCAAACCCCTGTACCCGATACCCGCCGATCGCGCCACTCACATCGCCGCACACTCTCTTTTGCGCACTGCCGCGCCCGGAAGGGGTAACGTGCGCAAAGACATTGGGGCGGATGGAAAGCAGGGCGGGCGCGCTCGGGATTCGGACATCCGCAAGCGCCTTGCCCGCAAACACAGGGCGTGTGGCCGTGATCTCCCCATCCGCAACCGAGACATCCGTGATATCGGTGAGCAACGGGGAGGCCAACTTGGCCGCCACCCGGGGAGCCAGGTCTCGTCCCGAGGCGGTCGCGGCGAAGACCACCGCCCGATACCGGCGAGCGCGGATGTGGTGGGCCAGGGCGGTAGCCCAGGTGTCGCCGCCTGCTCTGGCTCCGCCAACCCCCTCGAATTCCAGTGTTCTGTCGGCTCCCAGTTGGCTCACATCCGACGCCGATGCGCCCGCCGCTGCCACATCCACGCCTCCCCCAAGCGCGTCTGCCAGCCTCCGCGCCACGGTCACCACTTCGCGCGAGACGCCGGCGACCGTGTTCCGCTGCATCTCCCCCACTGCAAGGATGTCCGCCTTCATATCACCTGCGCCTCATCGCGCAGTAATCGCACGAGCTCGCCCACGGCCTCGGGACCCTCCCCGACAATTCGGCCATCAGGGCGCTGTGGCGGCTCCTTGAGCCGCTCCACCACAAGGCCGCCCTCCACGGACGGCGCATCACGGATTTCCAGGGGCTTGCGCTTCGCCATCATGATGCCCCGAAGAGACGCGTATCTGGGCTCATACTCCCCCTTGGTGATTGTGGCCACAGCCGGCAGGTCCATCTCAACCACCTCGTGTCCACCCTCAACCGCACGCCTGCACGTGACATGGTCCTGGGCCACCGAGAGGGCGGCAACAGACGTGGCGCAGGGCCTCCCCAGCAACTCCGCAACCATGGGCCCCACCTGTTGTTGATCGTCATCGACGGCCTTCACTCCGAAAAGCACCAGTTCGGACTCCATCCCCCTGAGCGGCTGGGAGAGAACTTGGGCCGTCGCCCACCCGTCCATCGTGGGCTCCCCCACGAGCAGGACAGCCCTGTGGGCTCCGAGTGCGAGCGCGCCACGCAAGACCTCCTGGGTGGCCTCGTCGCCGTAGCTAAGGACCGTCACCTCGCCATCACCCGCGCCCTCAACGAGCCGAAGTGCCGCCTCCACCGCGAACTCGTCATAGGGGCTGAGCACATACTTGACGCCGTCTCGGTCAATGTCCGTACCGGAGGCAGCGATCCGGATGCGAGTCTCGGTATCGGGAACCCGCTTAACGCAAACCGTGATGTTCATTGGATGAGCAGGCCTGTGATCGCAAAGCAAAGCGTCGCCACTGCTCCACCCGTGAGGGCGTAGGGCAACTGGGTCCGCACATGATCGACATGGTCGGTGGCCGCCGCCATCGACGATATGATCGTGGTGTCGCTAATGGGCGAGCAGTGGTCACCGAAAATCCCGCCCGAGAGTGCCGCTGCAAGAAATGGGGCGAGGTCAAGTCCCAGGCTGGAGGCTGCGGGCACGGCGATCGGGATCATGATCGCAAATGTCCCCCAACTCGATCCGATTGAGAACGCGATCGCCGACGCCACGACGAAGACGAGCGGGAGAAAGACCCACGGGGCAAGTACCCCGTGCGCGACCCCCGCCACAAAGGTCCCCGTACCCAATTCACGAGTCACCCCGCCAACGGCAAGAGCCAAGAGTAGGATCACGGCGAGCGGCACCAAGCCCCCCGCTCCCCGCAGCGCGGTTCGCACGAGCTCGTCCACCGAGTACGCCCGCTGCACCAGCAACAGCACCCAGGCCGAAGCCAAGCCTGCCAACGACGCCCAGAGCACCGATGTGGACCCGCTACCGGCAAGCATGTCCCCCTCCCCGGTAACCCACAATCCGATCGGCATCATCGCAACCATGACGATGATCGGCGCAATCATGTTGATCGCCCTGGGCTTGATCGGCGGCGCCTCTTGCGATCCAAGCACGCCCTCATCCATCATGGGCGTGGCACCTTTCGCGAGCACCTGTCCCCCCTGGGCGCGGGTCTCCGCCCGCGCCATCGGTCCCCAATCGAGCCTCAGCAATACGACGGCCAACGCAAGGGCCACCGCGGCAAAGGAATAGAAGTTGAATAGTATCGACCGCAGGAATACGCCCAGCACATCACTCTCGGGAACACCCGACTCTCCGAGGATGCGCAGATTGGTCGCACCCCATGCGTTCAGAGGAATGAGGATGCAAATCGGGGCGCTGGTGGAATCGATCAGATACGCCAGCTTCTCTCGAGACACGCGGTAGCGATCAAACAGGGGGCGGGAAACCGATCCGGCTACAAGAACCGTGATGTTCGATTCAATGAAGATGATCACGCCGATCACCCATGCCAGTAGCTGAGCACCCCGGGCGCTTGCCACCCACCGCCTACGCTCCAGCCATTCGACAAAACCCAGCACACCGCCCGAAGAGCTCACCGTCGCGATCAATGCGCCCACGACCAGCGTGAACATGATCACCGAAGCATTGCCTCCGTCCCCCAGAACCCGAACCGTCGACGCCACGGTCTCCACCAAACCGGACCCGGGGTGCCAGCCGCTCAGGATGGACCACCCGAGCCACAGACCTGCCGCCAGCGACACATAGACCTGGCGCGTGCCGATCGCCAAACCGATCGCCAGGAGCGGCGGCAAAACGGAGACCCACGTCGGCTCGCTCACGCCGTCAGCCCTGCCAACGGGGCGACTTCACCGCGGTGTGTCCCGCCACGAAGAAACGAAGGATTCGTTCGGTGGCACGCGACACGCCGATGCGACCCGACCGACCCACATCGGCGTCCGGGACCTCGAGCCGCTCCATCAACTGGATCGGGGCACGCGACAATTCGTGTCCATTGTGACGCATGCCGATGCCCAGGGCCTGGGTCAACCGCCCGGGACCGCTACACAGGTCCCGGTCCCGCCCCCTGCGCTCTCGCATGACACGAATGCCGCGCAACGGCTCTAGGCCTAAAATAAGCGCGTTTGGCATTTTGACGGGTCGGGTGCTATAAATAACGAGCGACCTCGGTCACCTGACCGAGAAATATTCGGCCCACATTCGGTTTTCGTCGGCATTTTCCCTCCGTTAGCTGCCTCCGTCTGGCCTCCTCGACCAGGCCCGTGCCGTACAGACGCACTGGTCCCAGAAAATCGCACCCCAATCAAAAAATCCGACCAGTCGCTGACAATCAGCGACTAACGTTACCCATATTCGGTCCGCTCGATCGTGCACCACGCCCTGTACAGCAGGTCCACGCTCGGTTGCCACCCAATCACCCGCAATGTCGTCTGGCGCGCCTTGCGGATCACCTGGCACGGAATCAACACCATCTCCCGAACAAACCGCTTGAACTCCATCTTCACATAGCGCCGACGCTGCGACTTGTAGTGCATCTGCATCGCCATCCAGCTCTTCAGATTCCACGCCAACGCCGCAATCACCATGTACGCCCAGTTGCTGACCAAATCGTACATCGGCACCCGGAGCGCACCCATCCCGCTCTTCAACTGACTGATCAGATTCTCTTGGTCGCAACGCTGATTCGCCAACCGAACCACCTCAGCCCTGCTCTTGCCCCGTAGCGTCGTGATGTAGAAGAGGTACTTCACCTCATCACCCAGATCCAACTCGCCCCTCATCACACGCAGGTTCTTGCGCACCACCACCATCCGATACGCCTTGCGACACGCCCTCGGCCGATACTCAAACTCCGCCACATGCTCGCCCTTGAGCTTGACATCCTTGAACTCGCTCTCGCGCACAATCCGCGCCTTCTCGTTCGGACGCCGCTGCCGTGTCTCGCCCGTCTCCGACACCCAGCGTGGCCGTCGCTTCAACTGCTGCCACCGATCCTCCTCGAGCGCCTCCGCCCGTGCGACCAGCGACCGATGCGCCGTATACCCGAACACGAAATCCGCCCGACCACTCCAACGGTCAAAGTTGGTCGTCAACGAAAACGCCGTATCGCCGCGCAGGCACAGCCGCTCTGCATGGGGGCCCACCAGGTCAATCGACTTGTCAATCCACTTCGCCGCACCGCTGTGGCTGGCCGCGTTGCCCGGTCGATTGTCGATGTACAGGACCTCGCCCGTGTTGGCGAGCGTAACGATCAACGGCTGATACCCCCAGACCTTCTTGTACGACAGCCCCAAGCCCTCCTTCTTCTCTCCGTCCGTCGGCACGATCGTCCCGTCCACATCGATGTACGTCACCGGACCCAGCAGGTCGCGCCCGCGTCCGTTCCACAGCTGCGGCCGCACCTCGTTGATCCCGTCCATCAAGGTCTCGATATCTCCCTCGGAGTGGCGCCGCAAGTAGTCGCCCACTGCAGTCGGACTCGGGATCAACCGGGCTCCCAAGGCGTCCATAACCGACACATCCTGGCGCAGTCTCTCGATATCGCCGAGCCGGGTGCCGCCACAGTACACACTGTACGCGAGGGTCAACACATGGTCGGAGTCGAAGTACGGCAGGTTACGCTTCAGCACACCTGATCTGTTGATCTGCTCCGGTAGGCCGATCTTGGTGATCAACCGGTGGGCGGCGCCGATGCCACCGTAGAGTGTGGCATTCACGCGCCGGCTAACCTCGTAACGAATCTTGCCGGCCCCGAGCATCGGTTTACTTTGTTGCTTCCAACGCCCTGCTTGGGCGTGTCTGGCACGGAGGCGACGCCGGTGGGCGGCGCAGTTACGGCGGGTTTGGTGGTGGCTGATGGTACTCACCCGAAAGTCCTCGTCGCTGGAGGGATGACGCTTTGACCTCGCGGTATAAGTACAATAAAGATAAGCTGTTCTGCATTAAATTGACAGGCCCTCCCCCGGAACACGCTTATCTGAGGTCTAGGGCGCGAATCAGAACGGCCTCCGGGCTTCCCCTGCGGCCCGTCACCACGTTGGCGCAGCGATGTATGCCATACGACACATACACATACAGCCGACCAGCATCCTCGAACATCGTGGCGTTGCGGCGCGTGGGGCCCTTCGGTGAATGGGCGTGCGAAGCCGGGTCATCCCTGCCCAAATACGCCTCGGTCTCCACCATCATGCCCTCCGTCACGCGGCCGCCAACGGTGGACCGTAGCACAGCGCCAAGCAGGTGCCTGGCTGCGGTCTCGGCCCCGCTACCCAACCTCACCCAAAGATCATTCGTAACGGGACGAGTCCGGTCCATCTGGGTTGGGACCTCAATCAGGGGACATCTCCCGGCCCCGGCGACGGCGGCCCAACAACCGGCCCACAAGACCGGTTCGCTGCGGCGGTTTCGACGCGCGCGCAGCATCCTCCACGCTCTCGGTGCCGGCGATTGGCGCCCCCGAGCGCGCGCCCTCGCGGTCCGCTTCCAGATCCCCCGGGGGGGCGGGCGACCTGTCGGCGGAGGAAGCGGAGCTCGCGGCCGGCTTGGGGGCCGACGCGTTCGCCCTGGCCCTTGTGGCCCGTCGCCCCACATCGTTGCTCCAGGCAGACAACACGCTGTCGGCCCGGGAGGGCAACAACAACTTGCGCACCCGCTCCGGTTCCCGATCCAGAACCTGAAACACCTCGACCCCGAAACTCTGGACCAAACGGGCGGCGGTCTTGATGCCCACACCCTTGTATCGGTTGGCGAGATAACTCTCGATAGCACTTTCCGTGGTGGGCAGACCCAGTGCCTTGGCATCGAGCGGCTCTGCGGACCCTGTACGGGCCAAGCGGACGCCATAGCTTCCGTCGGTCGACCGCTCCAGGACAACCCTGCCCTCCTCTTCGGCGCGCATGAGGAACTTGCTGAACTTCCCGAATCCGTGCTTTCCCTCGTGAAACTTCTGATTGATGGCGAGCATCTTGCGCTTGATATCGGAGTCGCGTGCCCGCCTGTCGCCGCGTCCAGACAATTCACGAACCGCGCGCTCCAACAGGTCCAAGGCCGGCGCCAGATCCTCGTGCTTGCCCGGATCCGTTCGCGCCGTCGGGCCGGCATCGCGCTTGGGTCGGGAGCCAGGCCCTCGACGTCGCCGTCCATCCTCCCGCTCGCCCGTGGCATCGGTCCCCTCCAACGGCTTGGGCTCCCGCTTGGCATCCGGCCTCTTCTGCCCCCCGCCGTTCTTCCCGCCAGCCAGCACCGGTGCGGGCGCCGGCTTTGGGCGCGCAGCCTTGGGGGACGAGCGGCCCGAGGGAGGCGCGATGATATACTGACCGTTTTCTCGCCGCAGTATCTGCAGAAGTCCCTTGTTGCCGGCTTCAACCACGAACTTTGAGAACTTCTTGAACCCTAGATTGCGTTCATCGAATCCGGGTAGCAGCTCCATGATGACCTGCTTGAGCCGATCCGAGCGCATTACGTCACCGCGGGACGCCATCCGGCCCACGGCCTCCTCGACGCACTGCCAGGAGTCCATGGCACTGCCCGCACCGGATGTCTTGGCCAACCCGGTCAACGATGTGTACGAGTAGTATTCATCGCAGTTCTGAACCAGGATGTCGGAGCTGGACTCCTGGATTCCAATCCCGATCACGTACTTTCCGTATTCCTTGAGCTTCAACACCAAGCTGGAGAAATCGGAGTCGCCGGTCAGGAGAATGAAGGTTCCGATCTCGGGTCGGATGAACACCAGCTCCATACCGTCGATCGCCATCCGGATGTCAGTCGCGTTCTTCTTCGATGTGCCGTAGGCCGGTGCGAAGATCAGATCGATCGACGCCTCCGAGAGCGGGACGATGTACTGCGGATAGCGCCGCCAGTCGGCATAGGCCCGCTGCACGGTCACCTTCCCCTTGATAACATCCGTGTCGAGAAGGTGCTTGAGCTCCTTCGCGAGGTCGCTGCGCATCCCAAGGGTCACGTTGTCGAAGTCGATCAGCAGCGCTGCATTGGGAGCATCGCTAGTCATGGACATCCCTGGGCCCCCGTGCGGGGCCTTCATGTACGGGTTCATAATTGGTGTGCGCCATCAAGCATCGGGTACGCGTCTCCTGTTCAAGCGAGTGGCTTCGCGCGCACGGTCGCGGCGTGCCGCCGGAGCTCTTGTCGCCACACCTTGCCGGAGGCGCTCAGGGGGAGCTCGTCCATAAAGCTAACCGTATCTGGCACTTTGTAAGGGGCCAGCGCGGATCGGCACCACGCGACAACCTCCGGCTCGGTTACCACACCCCCCTCCACACGCACCACGCAGGCGCAGATTGCCTCGCCCAAGACCTCGTCGCTCGCCCCTACCACCGCCGCCTCCGCCACGGCTGGGTGGCTACGCAACCGTTCCTCGACCTCGTGAGGGTGAACCGTGATTCCGGCGCGAATCACGACCTCGTCGCGACGTCCGAGAAGGTGAACGTACCCATCCTCATCGACCATGCCCAAGTCCCCGGTGCGAAGAAACCCCGCCTCGTCAACCCACGCGGCGGTCTCCCGGGGTTGTCGGTGGTAGCCGCGCGTCACGCCGGGACCTCGAATCCACAAATCGCCAACGCTCTCCGGGGGCAGTGCATTGCCTCCGTCGGTGACCTTGACCACCGTCTCGGCAATGGGGCGCCCGACCGTGAAGATGCGCTTGCCATGCGGGTCCCCGGGTCGGCTCATCGCCACCACACCAGCCGCCTCGGGAAGGGAATAGGCAATCAGGAGCGGCACCCCGAGCGCCGCCTCGACTCGGGCAGCAAGGTCATCGCGCAGTGGAGCTCCGAAGGTGACGCATAGCCGTAGCGAGTTAGGGGCGGAGGCACCCCGCCCAAGAGCTCGTAGCGCCGCGGCGAAAAAGGCGGGAACGCCGCAAAGCACACTGGCGTGTTGGCGGCCCGCCCGCTTGAGGGTGCCCTTGCCGCCAACGCTTGAGTTGAGAATGACGCTTGCGCCGCCCAGCGCCGTGCCCAGCAAGATGGGGCCCAAACCAAAAACCTGATGCCACGTGCTCACCCCAGCCACGGCATCGCCGGGCCCCAGCGCGGCGGCTTCCGCGAACTGAGAAGCGACATGAAGAAGATTGCGATGCGTGAGTTCGATGCCGCGAGGCTTGCCCCGCCGTCCAAACGCGTAGCTGATGGCGGCGATGTCATCGGGGCCAACCGAGGGACGATCCCCCGTTTCAATCGGCTTCCCCCGTCCGGCAGACGCTAAGTCTTCCCACTGAAAAATCCGATCATCGTACCACAGGTCCTCATGCCCCACCGTGACCAAATGTCGAAGATCGGGCAATTCGACCAGGAAATCCTCGAAGCGCAGAAGATAATCGACCCCATCGACGGACTCTGCGGAAACCGCGCAGACCGCGCCGGTATGCCGGAGCACATAGCGAAGCTCCGCGCCGGTCAACCCGGCATTTACCGGGACCAACACAGCTCCGAGCCTGGCCGCCGCAAAGACGGTGACCACGAATTCCGTGCATCCGGGGAGCACCACGACAACGCGATCGCCCTTGGCAATGCCCAGATTCGCCAACGATGCGGCCATGGCGTCCACCATGGACGCGAGGCGCCCGTATGTGATGTCTTGGCCATCAAGGCGAAGATATGCGCCGGATGGCTGCGATCGGGCGCGGTCCCTCAAAACCGATGTGATGGTCTGTCCCGGCGCCGGTTCAGTAAACGCCATGCGCGCTCCAACAAACCAACCTCCCCGCACCGGGGATACGCCCGACTTGGCCATCCCGACTCAACTGATCCCCCTGCCGCAGTCTCCGGGAAACGCTCACCGACCCTTGTCCCGTACAGGAACACTTAGGCAGTCGGCGCAGAAAAAGATCTCCCCGTGGACACATTGGTACATGAAGACACGGCTACCACCCACACTCTGGGGCGGCCCGAAACCCCCGAAGATGACTCGGATGCGCACCGGAGGCAGCCTCCTGCTGGTCAAGCACCCGCCTAAGCCATTCTCAATTGCCGGTGCGATGCTCCAAATGATCCACCCCCGTGCCAACCCTCGGGTGACACTCACGCCCCATGCGGCCACCCTACTGTGACCCATCCGGTTCGTGGTCGCCAAGTACGAGACATCAATAACGCGGGCACGCTCTGTCAGAATGCCGCCTCGCGGCGACCGAGTAATGAACAATGGTTATCCCAATGCGGTCACCAGAGCCGAAACACCTAAATATAGCGCCCCTGCGGGGTCAATGCCATTGATCCATGATGCGCACCAGGTCTTCGGCAGCCACCGGAATGGTGGGCTTCCCGCCGGCACCGCCACACCCGATACGGGGCAGATGCGCCAAGTGTACAATGCCTCGGCGCGTCTTTTTGTCACGTCGCATGAGGCGCAGCAAGCGTTCTGGTCGCCCGAAGGCGTCGCAGTCATGGGGAAGACCAAAGGCGCACACCGCTACCCGAATCGCATCGGATGTGCCCGCCTCAGTTATGCCCAGCGCCTCGCAGATTCGAGCTTCTGCGACCATTCCGATGGCCACGGCGCAGCCATGGGCCAAACGATAACCCGAGTCCAATTCCAGGGCGTGCGCCACGGTATGACCCCAATTGAGAATCGCGCGCCGCCCTGACTCAAATTCGTCCCGGGACACAATATCGGCCTTGACCTCCACGGAGCGCACCACGGATCGCCGGACATCACCGGCGTCACCTCGCAGCAGACTCCGAGCATGGCTGGACAGCCAATCAAGGTAGGGTGGATCGACCAGGACACCGTGTTTGATGGCCTCGGCATACCCCTGAGCCCTGCGGTCCTGGTCCAGAGTGGAGAGCACCACCGGATCGGCCAACACTGCCTCGGGCGCATAGAACACACCCACCAAGTTCTTGCCCTGGGAATGGTCGACCCCAGTCTTCCCACCGACCGAAGCATCAATCATCGCCAGGGTGGTGGTGGGGACCTGGATGAATGGAATACCCCGCATGTATGTCGCTGCAACGAAGCCCGCGACATCACCCACCACCCCGCCCCCCAGCGCCACGACGCAACAATCCCGACCCAATCCGGCGCCGATCATGCCGTCCGTCAACACCGACCATGTGTCGCGCGTCTTATGGGCTTCTCCGGGGGGGAACGTGAGACGCACCACATCAATCACACCGCCGGCGAGAAGTCCCTCTACATGGTCCCCCCATAGCCGATCCACGGTCGCATCCGAAATCACGGCACAGCGTCCAGAGGGCGTGGCACCGATGACGACATCGACAAGCAGTTCCAGTGCCCCGCTACCCACATGAACCGGATAGGATCCGGAAGCCGTTGCGACTCTGGCGGTATTGATGTCCAGCGCGGTGCGTCTCCGCTCACGGGGTATTGGGTCGTCTGGGAGCAAGACCTGTAAAGATAAGGCTGGAGGACGGAAGACGAACGGGGACCAGGACGGCAACGGGCAAGATCGTCCCGGGAGCACCTGCGATGTCGAGGACTTTGGCCCGGGAAGCCCAATCCCCCGAATTCCCGGTGCCCACTGATGCGATGCACCCGTTGGTCCGCTCTGGAACATCGCTCCCTGAAAGCCGATCCACTGTCCAACGACCCCACCTATGGCAACCGCGGTAGTGAATGCGCCACGGGGTCCGTCGCCGTCGTAGCAACTCTGTTGTCCCCTCCACTCGGCCCTCCGATGTCGATGTCTGCCGCCCCAGTCATCGCGTTCCAGGGTCCCGGTGGCGTCGAGGCCCAAACCGGAAACCGGTGTCGTTGGCCGGACCCCATATTGCCGGCTGCACACAGTCTCCAAGGTCATGGCCAGGGGAACCGCCAAGGACAATTCCGTCGATACAACCATTGGCCTGTCGGCACTTGGCCATTTGGAGCCGCGAAACGCCCACCCTATCGCCCATTGAAACCAAGTAATCTGGCCCGTGATGGAGCGTGCCGCCGCACCATTGGAACCATTTGACCATCCGGGTGTACCCGTCATGAGGGCATGATCACCGTAGACAGACAGGAGGACTTGGGATGAGCAAGGCCAATTCCCCTCCAAGGAGCCAAGGGTCGGTTATTGAGGTGACGGATCAAGTCGCCCGGCACCTCATCACGGTCCTTCGTCCGATCGCCCGAAGACACGCCCGGGATATCGACCACGCCGATGACCTGTTGCAGGAATGCGTCGCACGAATCCTTGAGCAGCGCTCTTCCTTCAACCCCGACGAGGGCTCCTTCGATTCGTGGGCCAGGGTCGTCGCTTGGCGTCACTGCGTAACGCTAGGGAAGAGGGATAGCGCTGGTCCGACCAGTCAGGCCCTCCGGGATGTGGACATCGCCGACCCCGGACCGCTTCCCGACGAAGACCTACTGAGAAACCTCCAAACGCGAGCGCTTCGCCGAGGTGTCGCAACCCTGCCTAAACGCGAGCGATTGGCGATTGAGCTGGTCCACCTGAGTGACCGAACCCAGCAGTCGGCAGCCAATGTGATGGGCGTAAGTACCGCGACGCTGCGTCAGGCACTCCGACGAGCGATGGCCAAGCTGAAGGGGATGCCTGACCTGATATCGTCACGAGACACCCGCCCACTTACCCAGCCTCCACACGAGTCCGCGAGACACTGCCCGATGGTCCTGGCGCTGGTCACCAGCGCAGATGTGAGACAGCGGGTTCGGGCCGGAGCTGGTTGCGGTACGATCCATCACCTTATTCGAGGCGTGCGTTTCGCGCAGAATTGGCGTCATCTGGGGGGCATGGTGGATACTGCCCCAGGATGCCCGGTCGTGGTCGATCCAGATGTACAGACCTCGGGCGGCCCAGACTCAGACCGGGCGCTGGCATCCCTGGTTAATCGGTCTGGTGGTTCATTGATCTGCCATGTCGATCCAGACGGCGGCTGGGCGACCAAACACCTTGGGCCGGAGAGCCCAAAAAAAACCTTTGAAACCGTGCTTCGCCTCGGATTGGACGACACGCCTGACAAAATCCGTCGGGCAATCCTGCAAGCAACCGCTCGCGGGTATACCATGCAACTAATTGCCCGGGTCCTACGGAAGACACCGCAGGAGGCGCACGTTTTCCTGACCACGTTGATCGACGTGTCGTTGGAGTATCGCACAGTGGCCGCACTGGCCAAAGAGTTAAAACGACGCCCCCAAGCACTTTCGAGTCAATGTCGTCGCTATCGCTGGCCAACACCGAAACGGCTGATCTCATTGGCCGCCATCTTCCACGTCGAGCGCCTCACGCGCTGGAGCGGCCGAGAGCGGGGACCAGTTGCGCTGGCGATGGGGTTTTCCGATACCGCCAACTACACAAGGCTGGTTCGCAACACAATCAAGATGACGCCGACTGAGGTCGGGAGAAACGGAGGACAGCGTTTCATGGCGGACTTGATGTTGCAATGTTTGAGGGCCGAACCGGAACGGGCCAACGCCCCTGAAGCAGTGACACACTTTTTTTAGTGGGGGCGGGCAACCTCCACGCTACCTACATTATCGTCAATCGCCAGTGCCGGCAATACCCTGTTGATCTCAACCTTCGTCGGCAACGCTTTCGTCTGCGGCCGACCACCCACGAACCGCTCCGGGTGCTCCGCATACGCCGCATCCATCACCGCCTGTCGCCTCTCGATCATCTCAGGACCCTTGCCCGAGTGAACCATCTGTGGCGTCAGCATGCGGATCCCCTGATGACGATGCTCCTCGTTGTACCGCTGAAAGAACTTGCGGCAAAACATGATCGCATCATTGACATCACCAAACCGGCCCGGATAGTCCGGGCTGTACTTCAACGTCTTGAACAACGCCTCCGAATACGGGTTGTCGTTCGAGACCCGAGGCCTGCTGAACGAACGCGTCACCCCCAACTCTTCCAACAACTCCTTCGTGCAACCAGCCTTCATGGGCGCCCCTCGATCAGAGTGCAACGTGAGCTGACCGGCGGCAACCTTCTGCTTCTCGCAGGTCTCGCGGATCAGGTGCATCGCCGAAGCCGCATTCTCCGTCTCAGCCACCATCCATCCCACCACATAGCGGCTAAACAGGTCCATCATCACATACAGGTAGTACGTCGACTTGTTCTCCCCCCGCAGATGCGTGATGTCCCACGACCACGACTGATTGGGCCGGCTGGCCTCAATATGCGGCCTCTCCCGCTTCGGATGACTACGCTGCGCCCTGCGCTCCCGCACCGCCTTCCTCTCCCCAAGGATCCGATACATCGTCCGCGCGCTGCACAGGTACTTGCCCTCATCAAGCAGCGTAGCCACAACCTGCCTGGGCGACTTGTCAATGAACCGATCCGAACACAGGACATCGAACACCTCTTGGCGCTCTGCCTCCGACAGCGCCCGCTTCGGCGTTGGCCGCTTCTTCGGCTCGGGCTTCGGCTTGCCGCGACGGTACAGCGTAGAGCGCGACACCCCCATCTTCGCACACGCCTGCGTCACGCCAATCTTCTTCGCCAACCGCTCCGCCCCCTCAAGCAATATCTCGCGCGGCGGCTCAAGTCCGGCATCCTGACACGTCTTCCTCTGCACCTCGACGGTCGTCACAGCCGCATCGATTTCGCTCATCAGGTGAACCCTCTCACGCTCGAGCACCCGGACCCGCTTGACCGCCTCCGGTTCTGCTGACGGCTTGCGCCCGCGCTTGCGGCCCAACGCCGCCATCATCCCCTCGCGCGCCACCTTGCGCCATTCGGAGAGATGGGAGTAATGGAGACCCTCGCGCCTCAGCAGCCGACCGATATCGCCAGGACGTCTGCACGCGTTCGCCTCCTCTATGATCCTTACCTTGTACTCGGCGGTAAACGTGCGTCTCGTCTGCTTACTCATCGCAACCGCCTTGACCACCCACTCCAGAAAACAATCCGTTCATCTGCATCACTCCTTGATCACTCGGTTCGCTGACACCGCCCATCGCGGTCAGCTCAACACACATCATCCTCGGTCCACCCCCTCGTCGTCACCCTCGCAAACGTCTGTTTCCATCGGATCAGGACCATACCACTCGTCCATCAGACCCTCCGGCCACGACAGATCATCAGGGTCTACAGCGCGATCTCCCAGTACTCTTCGGTGCTCCTCAAGGACCATCCTGCACTCCCACAGCTTCTTGCGCATACGCTTGCCGCTGCGCTCCAACTGCTCAATCCGCTTCGCCTCGGCCGACGTCATCAATGGCTTGCGCCCGCGCTTGCGGCCCAATGCGTCCACCATGCCCTGCCGCGCTGCCCGACGCCACGCAGAGAGTTGCGATGAATGAAGACCCTCGCGCTTCAGCAAACGACCGATATCACCAGGCCGTCTGCACGCGTTCGCCTCCTCGACCATCCGCAACTTGTACTCCGCCGTAAAGCGGCGCCTTGGCCTCTTGGCGCCATCAACCCGCGCTAAAGCCCGATCCCGCTTACCCATGCGCACCCGCTCCCCCTTGATGACGGTCCGCCTGTCGGACAACATCACCACGCTCATCACCCGACGTACCCGACGACGATCCCCAATGACAACATGGACCCCACAACATCTCGCATGCACGATCAACACCATGGGCCACCCCACCCACCAAGGGGGGCGGCATCGGACCCGATGGCCGATCCGGTCCCCGTTTCGGTCGCTCCGCTCCCTGCACGGGGACCGGATCCGCAGTGTGAAAGGCCCGGACTCGAAGTTTCAATATGGTCGCGGTGCCCCTGTAGCCGGCGTGCCATCTCAACCGTCGGCTGATCGTGCATGGAATGCTTGCCTCCGCCCGTGTCGGATTCGTCCGAGCACAACAACGCTGCGAACAGAGCCGCTTCGCCGCCTGCTGATATCGGATGTGGTGACGGTCCCATCATCCAACGACTGATCCTTGCCGCCGGGCGGGTTCGCTGGATCAGCGACACAGAGGCCTGACACCACCGGCCTGTACGGAGCATCACGCAACCCTCGGTCCCCGAAGGCTCCCGCACACAAACGAACTGGCTGGCCAAGCGGGCTGGCGGGGAGCTGATCAGGGGGAGGGCATGAGGCACGACCTGATCGCGGATCCACACACGGGCATTGATGGGCCCCATGGATGTGACGGCTCGCGCGGGGTCATAATCGCCGGATCCGGGGTGGGGGAGGATGGCCGAGCAGTGGGTGGGCCCCCCGTTCTGGTCGCTCCGCTCCCGCCACGGGGGCCCCACCCACTGCGGATCCTCCAAATGGCCAAGAGTGTGCAATTCCAGATGGCCGAAAGTGTGCGATTCTTGATGGCCCGTGACACCCACACGGTGGACGGTGCCGGCTCCCCTTGCGCTCGCGTCACGAGAGCCGGCGCCGTCCCATGCCCGGGTGCCCCAAGTCAGCAACACGGGGGCGTCGGTCACTCGCGTTCGCCGGAGGTGGCGCCCAATCCCGCCAACTCAGCAACCTTGGCTTGGATGTCCACCATCAACCGGAGCCCCTGAACCTCCTTGCGCAGGCGTTCGCACTCCCGTTCAAGCCGCCGTTCCCGATTGCGTCCCGCCGATGCTCTGGACCCACGCTTGGTGCCCTTGGTCAGAGATCCTTCGCGCATCGCCTTGCGCCATTGCGACAGTTGCGACGAATACAATCCTTCGCGCCGCAACAGCGCGCCCAACTCGCCTGGCTTCGTACAAGCATGGGCCTTCTCGACAATGCTACGCTTGTAGGCTGCCGAGAACCGGCGCTTTGTCGGCTTCGCCAAGACCTCTGGGTCCGGCATGGGCGTCGGACGCTGGTTGCCCCTTTCTTCGGCAAGGGGAGTGCCGTTTTTCTGCCCCTCTCGGTGCCTCTCCATACTGTGGAAACCTCGACATCGCCCTTCAGTGATAAAAACGCCTCAAGCAGCATCAAGGCCATTGGCCCGTAGGGCCCGGTCATGAGGTGTTCCGTGAAACTACAGATTTGGACGGGGTCGAAAACGGTCCTGGGATGCGGTGTCCAAGACCAACTGAAACTGTATCAAATCCACGGGGCGCACGGGGCTCAAGTCGGGTCGGCGCACGGTGGAAGGCTGCCTTCCCTTTCCGCTCCCGCCACCACCTCGATTCTGTGCTTGATCGCGGCCCCAAACCACCCCGTTCCACCTTCCGACACCGACGGAACATGTCGCGGCCGCGTCGGGTCCAAGGTTTCCCCGCGAACCCAGTTAGTCCAGTTGGCGTCAACAGCCAAAAGGGCTATCCGGGCCTGCGCACCATCGGGCAGGCCACTCTGCAACGTCCGCAACATGTCACGGAATGAAGAGGAGCCGGCCTGGAGGAATTCTGTCAAGCCGTAGTCACGAGGAAAGACGGTGGCCGTGTCGCGCGAGGACATGAACCTGCCGGTGAGATAGAGAGTGTCGACGCGATCAGGATTCGAAGGGACCCACCCAAAACGTCCCATGATGTGCGCATCGGTAACGTATGCCCGTGCACCCGGCGACGATGTCCACTCGAAGACATGGTTCGTTTCGGGAACCAGGCGGCATCGTCCATCCTGGACAACGAGGTCTGCTAGGGAAAACGCCCCGGGGATTTGGCTGGTGGCCGATAGTTTCCTTCCGTCCGGGATTTTTGCCGTCAGCCTCAGTTGGTCCCCGGGTGAAAATGGCGATAGCGACATCGACGCACGGTAGCAGGTCCCCGTCTCCTTGAGGAAAGCGCCCGCACTCTCGCTCCTGACGCAATCCTCTAGACCTCGCTCCTCTAGCGCCACGACCGCACCGTCTTGCCCTGACACGCGCACATCCGCTCCGGGGACCGTCGGGCTCCATCGGCCGAGCGGATGACGCAGAAAGGCAAACGCCTCCAAGGCCCACTCGCCGTCATCGTCATCGGACAGCGCCACCCATGACTCGACAAGAATGGTGTTCTCGGAACTCGGAACGGTCACGCGATCCAGTTCGCAAGCCGCGACAACCAGTGACCCCGGCCACGCCACCACGGCAACCGACCGCATCCAGCCACGAAATCTTACTTGACCGTTACGCATCAGAACGAGATCTCCACTCCAAAGGTGGGGAGGATCGGAAACATGGACACCCCGGTCCGCTTGGGTGGTGACCTGCTGTATTCGTACCAGTAGAAGAGCACGTTCTTCTTGTTGTAGATATTGAGCACGCTAAGGTAGGGTGTGACGGTTCCCCAGGACTTCTTAAGTACCTTCCTGAATGAAACGTCCACACGGTGCCGGACCGGGAAGCGGGCCTGGTTTCGATCACCGTAGATGGCCACAATCACAGATCCAAAAACGAGCTTTCCGCTCACAAGGTCCAAGGTGTGTTCATAAAAATCACCAATTGGACGGGTCTCGGGACGTCCGGTGCCGAAATTGGCGCGCAATCCCATGTCCAGATCCCACCAATCCAGCTCTCGACGTAACACCAGGTCAATGTCCAAGAGTCGGTCGTACACCGGCGGATAGGTCACGGTGGGAAGTGGCCGTGAAATGGCCCTGGTGTCTGGAAACGTCCTGCTGGACCGCAGAAGCGAGACCGCCAGCCATCCCATCCAATTGCCAGACATACGCTTGACCAGGAGGTCGCCACCATAGGCCCTGCCGGTCCCCGCGACCAGATCGTCCAGGGGATCGGCCGGATCGTCGGTGAGATTGTGGGTCACCACTCCGTCCAATGTACGGAAGTAAACCCGGGTTATTCATGACGGCGGCTTGAGGGGGCTGGATTTGTGAGGACAAGTGATATATCTTCAATGGGTTACCAAGATCCACCAGCGTTTTCCGGCCACCAACCCAGGGTGAAGTCATGGCAACGACATTTAGCTTCAACAAATCGCTCCGAATCGAGTCCCGAGACGAAAGATTGTCATCAGACGCAGGGGCGGCCACCAGCCGAGAAATCCTCGAGCGTAGCGGTATCATCAACGCCGCAACCAAACGGATCAAGGACGAGCGCGACCCCGTCAAGATCAAGCACTCCATGGCGGAGTTGCTACGCACCGCGCTCTTGCTCCTCGTCCAGAATCGCCGGGACCATAACGATGCGAATGTCTTCCGCAACGACGTGTCCTTTGGCCTCGCGGTATCCGACCGGAAGGGAACGAAACCGGTCGACCATGCGCTGGCGTCGCAGCCTACCTTGTCGCGCTTGATCGCGGCGCTCAGCAACGAGGAGAACACCGAGGCCTGTCGCGACGTGATCATGGACTTCACCTCGTGGAAGGTGCTCGCCACAAACGGCGGTCGCCTGCACGATACGTTGGTCATTGATGTGGACAGCTTACCGGTGAAGGTACATGGAAAACAGGCCGGCAGCGACTATAACGGGCACTATCGCGCCAGGGTTTTCCATCCGTTGGTGGCGTTGGCGGCGGAGACGGGAGACATCCTGGATGTTGAGCTTCGGAGGGGCAAGGTTCATACGGCGAACCGCGTGGTGGGCTTCATCAAGAACGTGGCGAAGCGTGCGAAGGGGAAGATCAGCAAGAGGGTCATTTTTCGTATGGACGCCGGGTTCCCGAGCGGGGTTCTGATGCATGCGCTCGAGGAGGAGGGTATCGACTTTGTGGTCCGTGTGGCGAACAACAAGGTGCTGGCTGATCGTGCCGAACCTGCGGTCGATGAGTTCCGTGCTGACATGGACAAAAAGGACAAAGAGGACAAAGAGAAAGAACGCCCGCGTGAGACCACGACGCGAGTTCGGGAAGCGGAGCGGTACAAGGCGGGGAGCTGGCCTGTTGAATGCCGCATGGTGCATGTGATGGTGGCTAAGCCGGGCGAGCTGTTCACGAGGTCGTTTTGGTTGGCCACATCGGTGTCTGCCGATGAGATGACGCCTGAGGAGGTGTTGGAGCTGTACAGGCAGCGCGGGAAGGCTGAGGGCCACATTGGCGAGTTGATGAGTGTGGTGAATCCGTCGTTGTCCTCGACGTCGCGTCCCAAGAGCCACTACCGGAACCAAAAAGTTGCGGTGGCCGATACGGAGGAAGAGGTGAGTGGCGACGAGAACGGCGAAGAGGAGGTGGTGGAGGATCCAGAGCTTCTGGATGCCTTTGCCCGCAACCGGGTACGGCTACTGTTGTCGATCCTGGCGTACCAGGTGATGCATGTCCAACGTGTTCTGTTGGCGCGGCGGACCGGTGTTGGCTGGAGTTTGCGGCGCCTGTTGGAGCGAGTGTTGCGCACGGCGGCACGATACATCGTGTCTGGGCGACGGATCACGATGATCACAAGCGCAGTGTCGGTGCATTGGCAGATGCTGGTTGCCGGTGTGCGAGAGCTTCCTGATGTCCGAATCTTGTCCGCCGAGGTTGTCTGATACTCAACGGCGGGTCTGGGCGCAAGGGCGGTTACAAGGGAAGTGGCGGAAGTGCGTCCATAAAATGGGTATTTGGGGGGTATGATGTGCACGAGGCGGTGGTCGGCCGGCAAAATTGAGGGGCTGGCCGATGTCGGAACGCCGAGAACCCTTTCACTGGCCTTGATGACAGTTTCAATTGTCACTCATGAATAAGGTGGGGTAAAATTCGACCGACCCGTGCCATGAATTGTCTTGGCCCCAAAAAGCCTCCAGTCCCGCCTGCGCCTGATCTGAGACCACATGTGGAATCCCTTCGCCAGAGACGACCCACATGTCCATGCCGATCGGCGCCCACTCGTCCCTCAGGGAATGCTCAAACTGGGAGTAGCGACCGGCAGCAAAACGCACCGCCATGTCCCCGTCCATAAGGAACCGCTTAAGCGCCACGCGGGGCGACAACGTTGTGATCGCATCGCCCTCCTCCGGCCGCCAGTGATCCAGCCGAGCCCCAGCTTCCAGTAGCCATCGGTCACCATCCGCCCACTGTAGCTGGCTGTATCCCGCTAATTCCACGCCACCCCCAGCCACGTTTAGCAACGCGCCAGCACGCTGCGATGCGCTCTCGTAATTGCGATGAGCTGTCAGCGCCCCAGATTTCCAGCGAACGGAGGCGAGAGGACGCTGTTCAATGTCCGCCTCAATGGACATCCGACGAATCCAGGTTCGGGCTCCGACGCCTAGCCCTCAGATAAGCGTGTTCCGGGGGAGGGCCTGTTAATTTAATGCAGAACAGCTTATCTTTATTGTACTTATACCGCGAGGTCAAAGCGTCATCCCTCCAGCGACGAGGACTTTCGGGTGAGTACCATCAGCCACCACCAAACCCGCCGTAACTGCGCCGCCCACCGGCGTCGCCTCCGTGCCAGACACGCCCAAGCAGGGCGTTGGAAGCAACAAAGTAAACCGATGCTCGGGGCCGGCAAGATTCGTTACGAGGTTAGCCGGCGCGTGAATGCCACACTCTACGGTGGCATCGGCGCCGCCCACCGGTTGATCACCAAGATCGGCCTACCGGAGCAGATCAACAGATCAGGTGTGCTGAAGCGTAACCTGCCGTACTTCGACTCCGACCATGTGTTGACCCTCGCGTACAGTGTGTACTGTGGCGGCACCCGGCTCGGCGATATCGAGAGACTGCGCCAGGATGTGTCGGTTATGGACGCCTTGGGAGCCCGGTTGATCCCGAGTCCGACTGCAGTGGGCGACTACTTGCGGCGCCACTCCGAGGGAGATATCGAGACCTTGATGGACGGGATCAACGAGGTGCGGCCGCAGCTGTGGAACGGACGCGGGCGCGACCTGCTGGGTCCGGTGACGTACATCGATGTGGACGGGACGATCGTGCCGACGGACGGAGAGAAGAAGGAGGGCTTGGGGCTGTCGTACAAGAAGGTCTGGGGGTATCAGCCGTTGATCGTTACGCTCGCCAACACGGGCGAGGTCCTGTACATCGACAATCGACCGGGCAACGCGGCCAGCCACAGCGGTGCGGCGAAGTGGATTGACAAGTCGATTGACCTGGTGGGCCCCCATGCAGAGCGGCTGTGCCTGCGCGGCGATACGGCGTTTTCGTTGACGACCAACTTTGACCGTTGGAGTGGTCGGGCGGATTTCGTGTTCGGGTATACGGCGCATCGGTCGCTGGTCGCACGGGCGGAGGCGCTCGAGGAGGATCGGTGGCAGCAGTTGAAGCGACGGCCACGCTGGGTGTCGGAGACGGGCGAGACACGGCAGCGGCGTCCGAACGAGAAGGCGCGGATTGTGCGCGAGAGCGAGTTCAAGGATGTCAAGCTCAAGGGCGAGCATGTGGCGGAGTTTGAGTATCGGCCGAGGGCGTGTCGCAAGGCGTATCGGATGGTGGTGGTGCGCAAGAACCTGCGTGTGATGAGGGGCGAGTTGGATCTGGGTGATGAGGTGAAGTACCTCTTCTACATCACGACGCTACGGGGCAAGAGCAGGGCTGAGGTGGTTCGGTTGGCGAATCAGCGTTGCGACCAAGAGAATCTGATCAGTCAGTTGAAGAGCGGGATGGGTGCGCTCCGGGTGCCGATGTACGATTTGGTCAGCAACTGGGCGTACATGGTGATTGCGGCGTTGGCGTGGAATCTGAAGAGTTGGATGGCGATGCAGATGCACTACAAGTCGCAGCGTCGGCGCTATGTGAAGATGGAGTTCAAGCGGTTTGTTCGGGAGATGGTGTTGATTCCGTGCCAGGTGATCCGCAAGGCGCGCCAGACGACATTGCGGGTGATTGGGTGGCAACCGAGCGTGGACCTGCTGTACAGGGCGTGGTGCACGATCGAGCGGACCGAATATGGGTAACGTTAGTCGCTGATTGTCAGCGACTGGTCGGATTTTTTGATTGGGGTGCGATTTTCTGGGACCAGTGCGTCTGTACGGCACGGGCCTGGTCGAGGAGGCCAGACGGAGGCAGCTAACGGAGGGAAAATGCCGACGAAAACCGAATGTGGGCCGAATATTTCTCGGTCAGGTGACCGAGGTCGCTCGTTATTTATAGCACCCGACCCGTCAAAATGCCAAACGCGCTTATTTTAGGCCTAGCTCCCGGATATCCAGGTCGCCCACAAAGCGGGAAAACGAACCGTGTATACTGACCCGCCCACCGCCCCCTATCGGATTGACCCATGAGCTCCCAAACGCATCGTTTCCCCACGAGATTCGGGCACCGAGGGGGCCCTTGGACATATTGAGCCCATCTCGCCCGCTGTAGCCTGTCAGCATTACTTGGCTCCCACCCCTGGTCCACCCCTCAAACACCCCATGCGCACCCGCCATCCTATACGGGATGTGAGAGACGGGCTTGGAGATCCAGTCCACGTATGAGCGTCGCCCTGACACCCGCCAACGGGAATTGGCAAGCCCCAAGGGCGACTGCACTCCCCGAGGCAATGACCCCGATACCGCGACTCTCGAGGCCAGCAAACTGACGCCCCCATCCACCTTGACTTGTCCGTCTCCCACGTCCGAATCGACACGAAGCACCGATGAGACGCGGCCTCCGTACTCGGCTGGAAATCCACCCGAGCGCAACTCGGCGCGTCCCACCATGTCTGTGTTGAAGACGGAGAAGATGCCCAACAAGTGAAACGGATTGTAGATGGGCACACCGTCGAGCAGATATAGATTCTGGTCCGCCGACCCACCACGCACGTTGAAGGCGGCAGTAAAGTCGGAAACGGTGGTAACACCCGGCAGGGTCTCGACGGCCCGCAACGGATCGCTTTCGGCGATCACCGGGATGGACTTGAGCCCCTCCTGCCCAATTTCATGTACGGTTTCTCCCGCCGATTCCTCAAAATGCACGCGCTCGCGGGTCCTGGTGGCGGACACCTGCAGACCCGCGAGCTCTATGGGCTCATATTCCAGCTTGATCTCAGTCTGCGCACCGGAGGGGTCCACATACATCCGCGAACGATGCTCTGCGAACCCAATTCCAGATACAGTTACCCAGTGGGAGCCAAGATAGAGGCCGTCTATTCTGAAGTACCCCAAAGCGTCGGTCCCGGCCCGGCGCACATCAGCCGTATCGCTCTCTGGAACGATTCGTACCAAGGCCCCCTCGACGGGCCAGCCGTCCGCAGACCAAACGCGCCCCTGGACAAATCCATCAGGCGGTTCCTGAGTAGCCGCCCGCTCCACCGCGATATCGGTCGCCAGCAGACTCAACGCCAGCAATGGTGTCGCCTGATGGCTACTCCAGATGTTCATCCTCAACTCCAAATCGAAGGGGGGCTTGACTACCGAGAGTGTCCGAAACTCAAGCGGATCCGGGGGCCGAGAACTTCTCTGAGTACCCCCACTTCCGACTGCGGTTGACGTGCAAGGGGCTTCTAGCCCTAAAATAAGCGCGTTTGGCATTTTGACGGGTCGGGTGCTATAAATAACGAGCGACCTCGGTCACCTGACCGAGAAATATTCGGCCCACATTCGGTTTTCGTCGGCATTTTCCCTCCGTTAGCTGCCTCCGTCTGGCCTCCTCGACCAGGCCCGTGCCGTACAGACGCACTGGTCCCAGAAAATCTCACCCCAATCAAAAAATCCGACCAGTCGCTGACAATCAGCGACTAACGTTACCCATATTCGGTCCGCTCGATCGTGCACCACGCCCTGTACAGCAGGTCCACGCTCGGTTGCCACCCAATCACCCGCAATGTAGTCTGGCGCGCCTTGCGGATCACCTGGCACGGAATCAACACCATCTCCCGAACAAACCGCTTGAACTCCATCTTCACATAGCGCCGACGCTGCGACTTGTAGTGCATCTGCATCGCCATCCAGCTCTTCAGATTCCACGCCAACGCCGCAATCACCATGTACGCCCAGTTGCTGACCAAATCGTACATCGGCACCCGGAGCGCACCCATCCCGCTCTTCAACTGACTGATCAGATTCTCTTGGTCGCAACGCTGATTCGCCAACCGAACCACCTCAGCCCTGCTCTTGCCCCGTAGCGTCGTGATGTAGAAGAGGTACTTCACCTCATCACCCAGATCCAACTCGCCCCTCATCACACGCAGATTCTTGCGCACCACCACCATCCGATACGCCTTGCGACACGCCCTCGGCCGATACTCAAACTCCGCCACATGCTCGCCCTTGAGCTTGACATCCTTGAACTCGCTCTCGCGCACAATCCGCGCCTTCTCGTTCGGACGCCGCTGCCGTGTCTCGCCCGTCTCCGACACCCAGCGTGGCCGTCGCTTCAACTGCTGCCACCGATCCTCCTCGAGCGCCTCCGCCCGTGCGACCAGCGACCGATGCGCCGTATACCCGAACACGAAATCCGCCCGACCACTCCAACGGTCAAAGTTGGTCGTCAACGAAAACGCCGTATCGCCGCGCAGGCACAGCCGCTCTGCATGGGGGCCCACCAGGTCAATCGACTTGTCAATCCACTTCGCCGCACCGCTGTGGCTGGCCGCGTTGCCCGGTCGATTGTCGATGTACAGGACCTCGCCCGTGTTGGCGAGCGTAACGATCAACGGCTGATACCCCCAGACCTTCTTGTACGACAGCCCCAAGCCCTCCTTCTTCTCTCCGTCCGTCGGCACGATCGTCCCGTCCACATCGATGTACGTCACCGGACCCAGCAGGTCGCGCCCGCGTCCGTTCCACAGCTGCGGCCGCACCTCGTTGATCCCGTCCATCAAGGTCTCGATATCTCCCTCGGAGTGGCGCCGCAAGTAGTCGCCCACTGCAGTCGGACTCGGGATCAACCGGGCTCCCAAGGCGTCCATAACCGACACATCCTGGCGCAGTCTCTCGATATCGCCGAGCCGGGTGCCGCCACAGTACACACTGTACGCGAGGGTCAACACATGGTCGGAGTCGAAGTACGGCAGGTTACGCTTCAGCACACCTGATCTGTTGATCTGCTCCGGTAGGCCGATCTTGGTGATCAACCGGTGGGCGGCGCCGATGCCACCGTAGAGTGTGGCATTCACGCGCCGGCTAACCTCGTAACGAATCTTGCCGGCCCCGAGCATCGGTTTACTTTGTTGCTTCCAACGCCCTGCTTGGGCGTGTCTGGCACGGAGGCGACGCCGGTGGGCGGCGCAGTTACGGCGGGTTTGGTGGTGGCTGATGGTACTCACCCGAAAGTCCTCGTCGCTGGAGGGATGACGCTTTGACCTCGCGGTATAAGTACAATAAAGATAAGCTGTTCTGCATTAAATTAACAGGCCCTCCCCCGGAACACGCTTATCTGAGGTCTAGCCCGACTGACACCTGTAATTGCGGCAGGTCTGCCCAGACCCAACCAGCTCGTCACAGTTCAGCCAACTGTCTGGTGACGGGGCGCAATCCCAATTGTCGAACCAGAACCGGCGCTTGATTTTGACACAGGCATCGTGCTCACAGTAGGCACGGGCACCACCCTCTTCGCTAGAACCGTCGCCACTTCCGTCATCGATGCCGGGGTCCTCCTGCGCGACAATGCCCTCAGGGTTATGGGCCAGTGCATCTCCCGCCACCATACCCGTGGCGAACAGCAGCAGTAACGCCACCACCCCCCCAAGCCACCGTCCAATGCGCATCGCGTTCGATCGAATCATGACGCCCCTCCCTTCAATTGGTGGTCTTCCATCTGGCTGCGAGCCGATCTTGCCCTCACTGCCTTGTCGATCACAGAGCGATCGGTTGGTCGCGAGGCAGATCGCCCTGCTGTTGGGTAAAACAACCCGGACTCCCCGAACTGATGTGTCAGAACAGAACACTTGGTGGTCTGGATCAAGGGTACCGGGCCTTCCAAAGCCTGTCGTGACGCAATCTAAATGCCTGCAAAATAGATTGTTGTCGGCTTCGTTGGAACCTTCCGGGCCGCATCAGCGATGTGCTCGGCAGAACACGGGTTGGCACCGGAATGGGCGCCGCCAACTTGCCCGGTTAGGGCCCCGAGAATGAGTTTGACGGGTGGCGGGTCATTTCAGACCATTGCCTGGTGGGCCGTCGGGGCCGGGTTCTGCAGAGACCCCTGAGGCCACAGGTACAGCAACCGGTGCGGGACATGGCGGACGGCCCGCCATCTTGCACGAAGAGTGCCAGTGGTTTCAACCACCTGCCGGCACATTCCGGCCCTCGACCCAATATGCGCAGGGACATCGCCCTGAATGCCGTGCGACCGTAGCGTCTCGTACTGACGCCACGGGATGTCTCCCATCAATGGGCCCTCGATCCGCCGCACCTTGGCGCATTCGTGGTACATTACCATGTTGGCGGGGGCCACAACGGTCGCCATCGGATGCGCGCGTCGCTGCGAAAATACAGGCGCGAAATCCGGCCACGCCACCGGGCCCAAGTAACCTTCGAAGTGGACAGCGTCTCATGAGGACATCGTTGTGAGAACCGTCATTGGAGAGTTGTGGCGTCGGGTCAGATCAATTCGTCCGCACCCGGCGGTCTGGATTGCCGCAGGATTCGTGGGATCCGCTACCGTGGGGGTCGGGCTGGGGTCGTGGCACAACCTGTGCAACGATTGCCCCAGTATTGCCCAGATCTACACGTACGAGCCCAGGCAGACCAGCAAGATCTATGCGCGCGACTCCACCTTAGTCCACGAGTTGGGCGTCGAGCGGCGCACCCCGGTCGCCTTGTCCAGCCTGCCGCCCCATGTCCCGCAGGCATTCATCGCCATTGAGGATCGGCGTTTCTACACGCATGGCGGTCTCGATTGGAGAGGCATCGCGCGAGCCGGCGTCGACGTATTCAAGACCCGTTCGCTATCGGGGTCAGGCGGCAGCACGATCACGCAACAACTCGCCCGCAACATGTTCACCGACCGAATCGGGTTCGAGAAGCGCATCCAGCGGAAGCTCAAAGAGTGGCAGATCGCCCTGGCGCTGGAGGAGGCTTATTCCAAAGACCAGATCATCGAGGCGTACATGAACCAGATCGGGTACGCACACGGTTGGTATGGACTGCAAACCGCTTCGCGCAACTACTTTGGCAAGAACGCGATCGACATGAATCCGGCAGAGGCCGCTCTCTTGGCGGCCATCGCCAATCGGCCTGAAAGGTACAGCCCACTTAACAATCCAGAAGCCGGCAGGGCCAGGCGCAACTTGGTCCTTGACCTGATGGCCCGCGAGGGTTTCCTGACCGAGGATGAGGCGGCGCGGTGGAAGAGCGAGCCGGTGCCCCTGGTGCGCGCGAGCCGCGTACATGTACAGGCCCCGTATTTCGTAGAGTGGGTGAGGGGTATCCTGGACGACCGGTTCGGGAGCAAGCTCTACAACGCCGGTTTGCGCATTTACACGACACTCGATTTGGAGATGCAGGCCGCGGCACAGCGGGCCATGGAGAACGGGTGGAGCCGGATTGAGGGCCGCCCGGGCTATCGCCACGTCACATACCAAGAGTTTTCCGAGGAGTTTGGCGACGACGAGGTAGCGGAGATCCCGTACCTGCAGGGCATGTTTATCGCGTCGGACCCTCGGTCCGGCCATGTGCGGGCCATGATCGGGGGACGCGACTTCTTCCATTCAAAGTTCAATCGGGCTACCCAGGCGCAACGGCAGGCGGGCTCGTCGTTTAAGCCGATCGTGTACTCGGCCGCCTTGGAAAGCGGCATTCCCGCCTCGGAAGTGATTGTGGATGGGCCCGTCGTATTGGACCAGGTGGACGGGAGCATTTGGGCGCCGTCCAACTACGAGCCTGAGTTCCTGGGACCGATCACGTTGCGCGAGGCACTGCGCCGATCGATCAACATGGTCTCCATCAAATTGGCCATGCGCGTCGGCTTGGAATCGGTGGCCCAGATGGGGCGCCGCCTGGGCTTGCGCACGGAGGTGGAACGCTACCCGTCCACCGCGATCGGTGCACCGGAAGTGGTTCCCGTCCAGCTTCTGGAGGCCTACTCGTCCTTCGCCACACTGGGCACTCGCGTGCGTCCCTTTCCGATTCTCAGAGTCGAGAGCGCCGGCGGGGAGGTGTTGTGGGAACCCCGCGCGGACAGGGATCAGGTGCTGGATCCACTGGTCGCCCGGCTCGCGGTAAGCATGCTGGAAGATGTGGTGGAAGAAGGGACCGGCAATATCGGCATTCACACAATAGCCGGCTTGTCCCGTGATCTGCCCGCCGCAGGCAAGACGGGGACCACCAACGACGGCCGTGATGTCTGGTTCCTGGGATTCACGCCGGATCTGGTGGCTGCCGTCTGGTTCGGGATGGATTCTCCCACGCCGATCGTCCCGAGGGCGACAGGCGGAGGGCTGGCCTCTCCCGTCTGGGGCGAGTTCATGAAGACCGTGTACTACGGGCAGGGCCCCGGTGGGAGCGGCACCGGGCTCCCCTCCGACACCGCTTCCCTGCCGCTGTTGGCGCTGCCCCAGCCCTGGTCGGTTCCCCGTGGCCTGACCCTGCGTCGGGTGGATCGCCTCACGGGTCTCCTGGCATCTCGGTGGTGTCCGTCCGAGGACGCGTATAACGAGTACTTCCTGCCCGGCACCGAACCCACGCAAGCCTGTGACCGAAATACCCAGCCGCGCGTCGGTCTGAGCACAAACCCCTCAGGATCCTAATCACTCATGACGCCACCATCTTCTACGCACATGTTTGTCTTTGACACAACCCACCACGCCATGTGGGCCGAGGATGTGGCCCGCGAGCAAACCATCCCTGTCGAGGTGGTTCCCGCACCTGCGGATGGGGGGGGCAGGTGCGGTGTTGCGCTCCAGGTACCGCCCGAGCACGCCGACGAACTCACCGAGGCCCTGAAGAAGGAGGGTATCTTGTACCGGATATTGGACGTCAATCCGCCGTAATTCGCTCCACGACAAGGGGCAGCGGGTCGGACGCGCTCTCGTCCCCCACCGTCACCGCCCGCCCAAGGGCCCGCTCCCCCAGTCGCAATCCGTCATCGTCGGCCCCGTGAACCACTCCCAGCGGATCGCCCGCCGAGATCGGATCGCCGACCCTCACGGAGAGCTCAAACCCCACGCGGGGGTCAATGTCTTGGTCCCTGAGGGTCCGCCCGCCCCCGATTTGGATGAGACCGTACCCGAGCGCCACAGGGTCGATCCCTGTAATCCAACCTGGCCGCGCCGCAGTCACCACCCGTGTCCGCGGTGCCCGCGGCAACCCACGGGTTGCACCGTCCGACCCCACCTCCAGGCGGCCACCTTGGGCCTCCACCAACTTCTGAAAGCGCTCAAGCGCACCCCCGCTGGCCAGCGCCGCGACCGCACGCCTCCGGCCTTGGTCCAGGCTGTTGTCCAGGCCGCCGGCCACGGACATTTCAGCGGCCAGGAGCGTCACCAGCTCGGCGAGATCGGCGGGTCCCTGTCCCGCGAGGCAAGAGACGGCCTCGACAACCTCGAGCGCGTTGCCCACAGTGTTGCCCAGGGGGCGATCCATCGCCGAAATCACCGCCGTGGTGGCGATACCACGCGCATGCCCCACGTCCACCATCGCTTTTGCCAGTGCACCGGCCTGGCTCCTGCCGGGCAAGAACGCGCCCCGTCCAACCTTGACATCCAGCACTAGGCCATCGAGGGACTCGGCAAGCTTCTTGGACATGATGGACGCCGTGATCAGGGGCAACGACGCAACGGTGGCGGTGACATCGCGCAACGCATAGAGCCTCCGGTCCAGGGGGGCGATCTCGGCGGTCTGCCCGATCATGGCGCACCCAACCGACTCGAGGATGCGATTGAAGCGTCTGACGGACACCCTCGTCCGAAACCCCGGAATCGACTCCAGTTTGTCCAGCGTGCCCCCGGTGTGGCCCAGCCCCCGGCCAGACATCATGGGGACGATCAGCCCCATGGCAGCCGCGAGCGGTGCCAACGCGATCGACACCTTGTCTCCCACCCCGCCCGTGGAGTGCTTGTCGACCCGGGGTGCGTCGGGTGGCGTGCATCTCTCGAGAACGGCGCCGGAGCGCAGCATAACCTCCACCATGGTGTGGAGCTCTTGGGTGCCGAGTCCGTTGAAGTACACGGCCATCAGAAAGGCGGCCATCTGCTCATCCCCGACCGTCCCGTCCATGTAGCCATCGAGCAGGCCCGCCAGTTCGGCGGGCTCCAGGCGACCGCCATCGCGCTTCTCGGCGATCAAACGCGCGGGGATCATCATCCCGTCGTCTTGATCACGACCGCGCATCGCCGAACTGATTGATCACTGCGGCAGGGGCGTTGCCAACCGAATCAGCACGGCATCGATCAGGAAGTGCGTGACCACCATCCCGTGCTCGCGGGAGTCCACGCTCATGGACCCGAGAATCACCCTCGCCGAAAACGGTTCCCCGGGGATGCCCAGTGCCAATTCCTGCGAGGGCACCCGAACAAGGTCCCCGGGGCCGCTGCGCGCCCGCTGGATCAGCGGGGCAAGCGGCTCGCGCGACACCTCCCGACCGCCCCACCACATGACCATGTGCGCACTGTCGCTCGCCAGATCCAGGCGCATCGTGTCCCCCTCAATAACCCAATCTCGGCCCGGTCGGGGGAGCAACAAAAGGTCAAAGCCGCGCGCCATGACGGCTTGGGACTCTCCGTCGTCCGACGCGACCGTCACCGGACCCCGACTGGGACCCGGCCGTAGGCCAAGGGCATCCAACACCGCCGCCACGCGGGGGTCATCATCCCAGAAGAGACCGTCGGGACGGATGCCGCGGAGCATGTCCTGGTCATCCGGTCGGCCCGCCGAATCCAAGGGAAACACCACACCCCCCGGGCCTCCCCACCTCCGCTCCAGGACACGACGCCCGTGGTGATCCACCAGGTATCGGACGGCGTCGCGCGCCTGTTCCCAATCCTCGAACGGGACCGCTGCATCTGCACCAGGGGCGCCATAGTGTTCCAGGATCTTGGACAGGCGCCCTGCCTGGCTTCGCTCGGCCACGCCGTACGCCGACCACGGCCCCACAAAGGTCAAGACGCCGATGACGGCCAAGCTGAGCGGCACGGCCCTGATCTCCCTGGAGCGTGTGATCACATAATGGACGGCGGCAACCACCAGCCACAGGCAAAGCACCCCAAGGAGATACCGCCTCTCGGTGACGCCGTATTCTCCGACCCGTTGCCAAAGCCCCGCAATCGCCATCCCCGCCGAGGGAAGGATCCCGATCCAGAACGCGAGGGCGTACCGGTCCGCCCACCGGCGCTCGCGGTCCAGGCGCTCAGGATGCACAAGTAACAGCGCCAGGATCCCGACGGCGGCCAAGCTCGACACCAGGTATCCGGTCCAACCGTCGGGCCATACCCCCGTGACGAGAATCTTGACCATGTACGACGTCAGAATCACAAGGTAGACGGCCACCAGCGGAAGCATGATGTACTGGGTGAAGACCCGCAACCACGCAGGATAGTCGCGAACCTCATTGAGGCGCCCGAATTCGGCGGGCACGCCGGCCAGAAAGAAAACCGGGTGAAATCCGTACGCGATCACCATGAACAGTCTCGGGTACTGTCGGTCGGCCACCTGGACGCCCAACAGGTTGTCGACCGCGGCCAGCGCCACCGCCAGTCCCGTGAAAAGAACGAGTGAGTACACGGACGCCACCAAAAAGCGGAAGAGCAGCGTGCAGTTGTAGTTCCAAAACCCGCGCGGCTCACTCGGGCCCAAAAAGGGCGCCACAGCGACCAGCAGGTGCAGAGTGGCAGACGCATGCAGATAGCGCTGCGGGTAGGCCGCCGGCTCCCAGCGACCAAAGAGCACGTACAGCACTGCCAGGATTCCCAGGGCCAGAGCGTTCAGGATCCAACGCTCGCTAGGGCGCCACCCGCGTCGCTCCGCAAGGATTCCGGCAGCAAGAAACAGCGGGATGCCCAGGCTCGCGGCGCGCCAGAGCGCCCAGCCAACACTCGAGGCATCGGTATCGATCGCGGCGGCGGCCGCACAGGCGGACACGATGGCCAGCGCCGCAACCTCAGGGAAGCGCCTCGCAACTCGCCGTGCGCCCCGCAGCACGCGATCGAGAGAGGGGAGCGTCAATGCAACATCCGTGACCGCGGCGGGCAACGATGGATCACGAAACGGGGGCAACCAGGTCGCTCTTCGGCTCCCCGGGGCGCGCGGGCGGCTCCCAGTCCATGATTCCCCGGACATGGCGGTGCAACCAGCGCAGCTCCTCAATCAGCAGGGTGCGTCGATGCCGGGGCTCCCGTATCCCGTGGCCCTCCCGCGGGAACAGCACAAAGCGCGCCTCAATCCCATGATGACGCAGGCCCGCAAAGAAGTTCATCGACTGCTCCATGGTGTCCGTGCGATCCGCCGCGCCGTGAAAGAGGATGGTCGGGGTCGTCACCCTGTCCAGGTGGCTGTATGCGGAGCGCTGGGTCCAGCGGGACGCGTTGGACCACGGGTCTCCCCCCAGATACCAGCGGGTCACATCAAAGTTGAAGCCCGCCCCGAATTCGCTGCGCCAGTCGGCGACCATCGCTCCAAGGCTGGCGGCCCTGAACCGATCCGTCTGGGTGATGGCCCAACCGCCAAGGATTCCTCCATAGCTCCATCCCTTAACGGCCAACGAGTCGGGGTGGGCAACGCCGGCATCGATCATCCAGTCGACCCCGTTCATGACATCCTCGAAGTCCCCACCCCCGATGTCGCCCATGTTGCCGCGCAGCAGCGCGTCCCCATATCCCGTCGATCCCCGTACGTTAGGCTGCAGCACGGCATACCCCTGCGCGACCAGAAGCTGGGCATCGGCGTCAAAGCCACGCGTGAACACCCCGGCCGGACCACCATGGATCTCCAGCACCGCGGGTCCCGGCGCGGTCCGGTTCGGAGGCCGGTACAGGATCCCCTCGATCTCCAGTTCATCCCGACTGGTCCAGCGCACCACCTTGGGATACGCGAGGTTCAACGCCTCCACAGCCGGGTTGGAGTCCGTGAGCCGCGTCAAGGCGCCCGTCTCCAGCTCCAATACCCAGATGTCTCCCGGAGCAGCCGGATTTGCGTAATGCAACGCGGCGGTCCGATGGCCGCGGTCGAACGATACGTCCGAAATAACCCCGTCCTCTTCCGTCAGGGGCGTGAGGTCGCCGGAGCGCGCGTCCAATCGGTAGACATTAGCGGTTGTGCGATCAAGTGCCACCAGGTGGAGGCTCTGTCCGCCAGGACTCCATTCATAGCTCCGAAGATCAAGGGTTGACTCGCCGAACAGCTGCCGGAACCGACCGGTGGGCACGTCGTAGCGGTACAGGTTCCCCTGGTCTAGCTCCCAGGTCTCGAGGCTGGGGGCCACAAAGGTGATCGCCCGGCCGTCAGGTGACCACGCGACCTGTGACTCTGGAGCATCGTTGTCCGTAATTCGCTCCTCCGTGCCGTCGGCAATGGCCAGCAGCGCGATCTCGCTCAGGTGGCCCGCATTGCGGCGGTTCTCGGTTCGGTAGGTGTAGGCCAGGAAGTTGCCGTCAGGGGACGGAGCAAAATACCCCACCCTGCGATGATCCGGCGTGAGACGCGTTGCGGCCACGGGTGCTCGGGCCACATCCAGATCCACCTGCCACACGGCGTTCCACGACCCTCGGGTCTGCCCGTTCGGCCCTTCATCAATCATGATTGCATCATCGCCCTTGGTGCGCTCCGCGTCGCGGTCATCGGCGAGGGAGTCATTGGCCACAAACAGGAGCGACCTCGAGTCCTCCGCCCAGCGGATGCGCTCCACCGCCGTCGGGTGCCCCGTGAGTTGAATGGCCTCCCCGCCATCGGTGGGCAACACGAAGACCTGGCGCACCTCTTCGCCGTCGCCCGCCGGACGCGTAAATGACACCCATCGTCCATCGGGAGACCACTCGGGATTTCGGTCCTCGTCGGATCCCGTGAACAACCGGGCATCTTCTCCCCGGGACCCCGCCACCCATATCCTCACCTCGCGATCATTGTCATCCCAGCGGAGTTCGGTCTTCTGAAAGAGCACCTTGGAGCCGTCGGGCGAGATCCTGGCGCCCGATACGCGGGCCAGATCGATGGCATGGTCCGGCGTGAAGGAGGGGACATCGCCCGCTTGGGCACGCGTCACCCCTGGGGTCAGCACCGAGGCTGCGGTCGCGGCAGCGACAACGATTACTGGAACACTCATGGATCCACCCTCCTCTTTGGACTGATCACCGTGCCTTAAACCCGGGTTATTCATGACGGCGGCTTGAGGGGGCTGGATTTGTGGGGGCAAGTGATATATCTTCAATGGGTTACCAAGATCCACCAGCGTTTTCCGGCCACCAACCCAGGGTGAAGTCATGGCAACGACATTTAGCTTCAACAAATCGCTCCGAATCGAGTCCCGAGACGAAAGATTGTCATCAGACGCAGGGGCGGCCACCAGCCGAGAAATCCTCGAGCGCAGCGGTATCATCAACGCCGCAACCAAACGGATCAAGGACGAGCGCGACCCCGTCAAGATCAAGCACTCCATGGCGGAGTTGCTACGCACCGCGCTCTTGCTCCTCGTCCAGAATCGCCGGGACCATAACGATGCGAATGTCTTCCGCAACGACGTGTCCTTTGGCCTCGCGGTATCCGACCGGAAGGGAACGAAACCGGTCGACCATGCGCTGGCGTCGCAGCCTACCTTGTCGCGCTTGATCGCGGCGCTCAGCAACGAGGAGAACACCGAGGCCTGTCGCGACGTGATCATGGACTTCACCTCGTGGAAGGTGCTCGCCACAAACGGCGGTCGCCTGCACGATACGTTGGTCATTGATGTGGACAGCTTACCGGTGAAGGTACATGGAAAACAGGCCGGCAGCGACTATAACGGGCACTATCGCGCCAGGGTTTTCCATCCGTTGGTGGCGTTGGCGGCGGAGACGGGAGACATCCTGGATGTTGAGCTTCGGAGGGGCAAGGTTCATACGGCGAACCGCGTGGTGGGCTTCATCAAGAACGTGGCGAAGCGTGCGAAGGGGAAGATCAGCAAGAGGGTCATTTTTCGTATGGACGCCGGGTTCCCGAGCGGGGTTCTGATGCATGCGCTCGAGGAGGAGGGTATCGACTTTGTGGTCCGTGTGGCGAACAACAAGGTGCTGGCTGATCGTGCCGAACCTGCGGTCGATGAGTTCCGTGCTGACATGGACAAAAAGGACAAAGAGGACAAAGAGAAAGAACGCCCGCGTGAGACCACGACGCGAGTTCGGGAAGCGGAGCGGTACAAGGCGGGGAGCTGGCCTGTTGAATGCCGCATGGTGCATGTGATGGTGGCTAAGCCGGGCGAGCTGTTCACGAGGTCGTTTTGGTTGGCCACATCGGTGTCTGCCGATGAGATGACGCCTGAGGAGGTGTTGGAGCTGTACAGGAAGCGCGGGAAGGCTGAGGGCCACATTGGCGAGTTGATGAGTGTGGTGAATCCGTCGTTGTCTTCGACGTCGCGTCCCAAGAGCCACTACCGGAACCAAAAGGTTGCGGTGGCCGATACGGAGGAAGAGGTGAGTGGCGACGAGAACGGCGAAGAGGAGGTGGTGGAGGATCCAGAGCTTCTGGATGCCTTTGCCCGCAACCGGGTACGGCTACTGTTGTCGATCCTGGCGTACCAGGTGATGCATGTCCAACGTGTTCTGTTGGCGCGGCGGACCGGTGTTGGCTGGAGTTTGCGGCGCCTGTTGGAGCGAGTGTTGCGCACGGCGGCACGATACATCGTGTCTGGGCGACGGATCACGATGATCACAAGCGCAGTGTCGGTGCATTGGCAGATGCTGGTTGCCGGTGTGCGAGAGCTTCCTGATGTCCGAATCTTGTCCGCCGAGGTTGTCTGATACTCAACGGCGGGTCTGGGCGCAAGGGCGGTTACAAGGGAAGTGGCGGAAGTGCGTCCATAAAATGGGTATTTGGGGGGTATGATGTGCACGAGGCGGTGGTCGGCCGGCAAAATTGGGGGGCTGGCCGATGTCGGAACGCCGAGAACCCTTTCACTGGCCTTGATGACAGTTTCAATTGTCACTCATGAATAAGGTGGGTTAAAGACCGGCATGGGGCCCCAAGGGTCCGGGCAATCCATCACTCCGGCGTCACTCGGAGGGGATGCGGACCCCACGGCCCCAAGGCCTTGTCCACACCTCTTCCCCCGCAGACATCCACAGCCATAGCGTTCGGCATCGGCCGTCAGTAGTGACTGGGAATGATCAATTCAAGAATCTCGCCCGGACTGACGGCGATGCGCTCCGTCAGAAATCCAGACCCGGCCAGCAACTTGACGCGCAGGCGAATATCGGACATGTGCCATGGCGTGCGAAACGTGGCCTCGCTCTTCCCCGCGACGATGCCCAGGCGCCGGACATCACCGCCCCTGAACGCGTAGACGGTAGCCTGGCTGAAGTTCAGGTTCTGCACCACGATCTCCACCTCATCCGACGCCCGCGAAACGCTCCCGGCCCAAGGACCGGGCGTGCTGCCCCCCGCCCCAGCGCAGCCCACCAGTACCAGCGCCCACGCCCCCAGTACCGACCTGATCACATTCACGTCCCACCTCCCCATCCGCATGTGGTCGATTCGCGAATCACCGACCACGGGGGCTTCACCGCCACTTGGGTCCACAACCCTCCAGGGAACGACCCCGCCGCCGGGCGGAGTTTGGGGTTCAGCGGCTCTCGATGGGGACGAAGTCGCGCCTCGATTGTCCCTGAAACACCTGTCTCGGCCTGGCGATGCGCTGTTCTGGATCGACGAGCATCTCTTCCCAGTGCGTGAGCCAGCCGACGGATCGGGGAATCGCGAAGAGCACTGGAAAGAGCTCCACCGGAAAACCCATCGCCTGATAGATCAACCCTGAGTAAAAGTCAACATTGGGATACAGGTTGCGCTTCACGAAGTACTCTTCCTGAAGAGCAATCTTCTCCAGCTCCAGCGCAATGTCCAGGAGAGGGTTTCGCCCCGTGACCGCAAAGACATCGTCCGCGGCCTTCTTGATGATCGCCGCCCGGGGATCATACGCCTTGTAGACCCGGTGGCCGAAGCCCATCAGGCGTCTCTCGCCTCGGCGAACGCTGTCCATGAAGGACGGGATGTTGTCCGCAGTCCCGATCTCGACCAACATCCGCAGTACTGCCTCGTTCGCGCCCCCGTGCAACGGCCCGTACAGCGCCGCCATTGCGCCGGCCGTCGCCGCATACGGGTCTGCCCGAGAGCTTCCGATCACCCGCATGGCGGTAGTGGAACAGTTCTGCTCGTGGTCGGCGTGCAGGATGAACAGGACCTCAAGTGCGCGCACCAAGGCCGCGTGGGGCTCATACCCGCGACCCACACGAAACAGCATGTTGAGAAAATTCGCGGTGTACGAGAGGTCGTTTTCTGGGTATACGGGCGGTAGCCCCTTGTGGTGTCGGTACGCGAATGCCGCCAAGGTCGGCATCTTGGCCAGGATGCGAATGATCTGAGCGCGCCGAATGTCCGGATCGCTCACATTCTTCGCCTCGGGGTAAAAGGTGGAGAGGGCGGCGACGGACGCGATCATCATTCCCATCGCATGCGCGTCATACCTAAAACCGCCCAAGATCTTGAGCACGTTTTCGTGTACATAGGTGTGCCTGCTCACGCGATCCGTGAAGTCGTCAAGCTCATCACGGCTGGGCAGCTCCCCGTCCAGAATCAACGAGGCCACCTCCAGAAAGGTTGCCTGCCCGGCAAGCTGCTCGATCGGATAACCCCTGTACTCAAGCACACCCAGCCCACCCTTCACATCGGTGACGCGGCTGGTCGTCGACGCCGTGTTCGTGAATCCGGGGTCATACGACATCATCCCGAAATCGTCACCGTTGACCTTGATCTGGCGCAGGTCCATGGCGCGGATCACGTCGCCGACCTGGACATCCACGTCATAGGTGCGGCCCGTGCGGTTGTCGATGATCGTAAGGGTGTCGCTGGGCTCTCTGGCAGGCATCTGGTCTCCGGGCCCGGCTGGCTACCGGGTGGGCAGGTGAATGAGGGACAGGCTCAATCGATATTCTACCATAGACCCCCCTGAGCCGGAAGGGCCCGGTCCAGTTGAGTGCCGGGCCGGAGATCTCATGAGGACCGGTCGCGACGGACGCTCGCGCACCCGGAAACGGTGCTCAATTCCGCCCCCCATTGGCCTCCCCGGCGAACCGGCGCCCCGACTTAGGCCGACGCCCTGCGCGCTGCCACCGTCCCGCTACGGCTCGATGCGCGCGAAGACTCCCCGGCTTCCGTCCTCGCGGAAGGCGACGACATCGTAGGGCTGCGGATTCGGACCCTCCATCCCGGGCGATCCGATCGGCATGCCGGCCACGGCGATCCCCGCCACCCCGGGAGCTTCTTCGAGAAACGAGCGCACGACCCGCGCCGGGACGTGTCCCTCGATCGCATACCCGTTCACCAACGCGGTGTGGCAGGACGAGAGATCGGCCGGTACGCCCGCGCTCGTCTTGACGGCGCCGATGTCGATCAGGTCCTCCACGGTTACCCGAAACCCCTGGGCCTCCAAGTGGGACACCCATTTGACGCAGCAACCACAGGTGGGCGTCTTGTAGACATGGATGACGATCAGGTCCTCCTGCTCCCCCGATCGAAGGGTAAGGGCCAGCCCGACCCCCGCCAGCACCAACGCGCCCACCCCGATTCGTCTCACACTCACGATCCCCCCTGGTCTCCAACGTGAAGCGCTCTGACCGGACAAGTCCAAGTGCCGAGGGAGGGACTCGAACCCTCACGCCCGCAAGGGCAAAGGTTTTTGAGACCTTCGCGTCTACCGGTTCCGCCACCTCGGCCACCCGCCGGCCCACGTACCCGTCAACCTAGCGATGTTGCGAGAATAGCGGAATTATAGCGCCGTCGCTTCGGGGTCGCATCCCTCGACACCTGGCCGGACCCGAACCGCGTTGGGCAACGCGATCCCTGGGCGATATCGCCCCCGCGCTCGGGGGAGGGAGTGGTTGAGTCCGCGTACATTGTGACCCATCGTTGAATGTTGCCTCCATGCCCGGACATCACCTTCGTCGGTTGATGTCGTGCGATCGATTGCGTTGTTTCGACACCTCCTGAGGAGAAACGCCTGTGTCCACACGAGCCCAAGACCCATTTGGCGCGCTCGCCACACTGGAATTGCCGGAAGGCCCAACATCGTACCTTCGCTTGGGTCGCCTTGAGGACCTCGGCATTGCCTCGCTGGAGCGCCTTCCGTTCTCCATTCGTATCCTGCTCGAGAATGTCCTGCGGCATGCCGGCCAAGGACACGTCACGGCCGACCATGTCAAGGCCGTGGCCGGCTGGACCCCGGAGCGAGCGGGCGCCGGCTTCCCCTTCATGCCCAGTCGGGTGGTACTCCAAGACTTCACCGGCGTGCCGGCGATCGTGGATCTCGCCAGCATGCGCGACGGCCTGCAGGCCATGGGTGGAGACCCTCGCCGCATCAACCCGATGGTGCCGGCCGATCTGGTCATCGACCACTCCGTGCAGGTCGACTATTTCGGGACGGAATACGCGTTTGAGAAGAACGTGGCCCGCGAATACGAGCGCAACCGCGAACGCTACGCTCTCCTGCGCTGGGCCCAGGAGGCCTTCGAGAACTGCCGCGTCGTGCCCCCGGGGACGGGCATTGTCCATCAGGTCAACCTGGAGTACCTGGCCTCCGTGGTGCATCGCCGCGAACACGACGGCAGGGCCTTGGCCTACCCCGATACGCTCGTCGGCACGGATTCGCACACCACGATGATCAACGGGCTGGGCGTGGTGGGATGGGGTGTCGGGGGAATCGAGGCGGAGGCGGTGCTGCTGGGGCAACCCTACCACATGCTGCTTCCCGAGGTTGTCGGCGTGAAACTCACGGGCGTTCTGCCCGAGGCGGCCACGGCAACGGACCTGGTGCTCCGCGTCACCGAGCTGCTGCGCGGTCACGGGGTCGTAGGAAAGTTCGTCGAGTACTTCGGATCGGGACTGTCCAGCCTGTCGCTGCCTGACAAGGCGACGATCGCCAACATGTCGCCCGAATACGGCGCGACCATCGGGTTCTTTCCCGTGGACGCCGAGGCCCTCTCCTACCTGCGAGGCACCGGCAGAAGCCCGAAATTGGTCGAACGCGTCGAACGCGTCAGCCGCGCCCAGGGGTTGTTCCGCACCGACGAGACGCCGGACCCCGAGTACACGTCCACACTGACACTGGATCTGGCAACCGTCGAGCCCAGTGTGGCCGGCCCCAGGCGTCCACAGGACAGGGTCGATCTCAGGGAGCTGCGGCCCTCCTTTGACCGGGATCTTCCCGGACTCGTACCCGCCGGCTTCAAGGCGCCAGCGACTCGGGAGCGGCGCACGCTGGAGATCGAGCTGGACGGCCAGAGGGTCCGGCTGAACGACGGCACGATCGTGATCGCCGCCATCACGAGTTGCACCAACACGAGCAATCCCAGCGTGATGGTGGGCGCGGGCCTGATGGCGAAGAAGGCATGCGAGCTGGGCATGGAGGTGATGCCTTGGGTCAAGACGAGCATGGCTCCTGGATCGCAGGTCGTGACCGACTACCTGGACGCTGCGGGGTTGATGGACTTCCTGGAGCGGTTGCGCTTCAACCTAGTCGGCTATGGTTGCACGACCTGCATCGGAAACAGCGGGCCGCTGGCCGACCCGGTGGCGGCCGCCGTGACCGACCACGGACTGGTGCTTGCCTCGATCCTCTCCGGCAACCGCAACTACGAGGCCCGCATTCACCCTCTGGTGCGCGCCAACTACCTGGCTTCACCCATGCTGGTGGTTGCTTTTGCGCTGGCCGGACGCATCGACATTGATCTGTACAACGACCCCATCGGGACGGACCGGGACGGGCAATCCGTCTTCCTTGCCGACCTGTGGCCCACGCCGGCAGAGATCCGCGAGACAATCTCTTCTTCGCTGAAACCCGAGATGTTCCGCGCGCGCTATGCCAGCGTCTTTGACGGCGACGAGCACTGGCGCGCCCTGCCCCTCCCGGAAGAGGGCACCCTGTACGAGTGGAACGAGGAGTCCACCTATATCCGCAACCCTCCCTTCTTCAGGGATATGGACCGGGATCCGCCTCCGCTCGAGGACATTCGGGGCGCGCGGGCCCTGGCCCTCCTTGGCCACACCGTGACGACGGACCATGTGTCGCCCGCCGGCGCCATTCCTCGCAACGAGCCCGCCGGTCTCCATCTCCAGGACCGTGGAGTCCCTCCGATTCGGTTCAACACCTTCGGCGCCAGGCGGGGCAACCACGAGGTCATGATGCGCGGGACCTTCGGCAACGTCAGGCTTCGCAACCTCATGTTGGACGACAAGGAGGGCGGCTACACCGTCCATGTGCCCAGCGGCGACGAGATGACGATCTTTGACGCCGCCACGCGCTACCGTTCCGAGGCCACGCCCCTGATCGTCATTGCGGGACGGGAATACGGCACGGGGAGTTCGCGCGACTGGGCCGCCAAGGGCACCTACCTGCTGGGGGTCAGGGCGGTGATCGCGGAGAGCTATGAGCGCATCCACCGTTCGAATCTGGTGGGCATGGGCGTGTTGCCGCTCCGCTTCATGGAGGGCGAAAACGCCGACACGTTGGGCCTGACCGGATTCGAGGCCTTCGACATCCAGGGCATCTCAGACGGACTGGAACCCGGCGGATCCGTGGTCGTCACGGCCACCAAAAGAGACGGTTCGACATCCTCCTTCGAGGCCTTGGTGCGGCTGGAGTCGGAGGTGGATGTCGAGTACTACCGCAACGGCGGCATCCTGCACACCGTGCTGCGGAAAATGGCGAAGGGAGAGATGTAGACCAGACCGGCACACCTTGTCAGGCCTTGTTCCGTCGGCCACGATCCAAGGGGACGACTTGATCGGCCGGCCACGCCCGGATCCCAGAGACCGGGCCGGCCCCGGCCACCCTACCGGTTCCGCCGGCGGCGTTCCTCTTCCCTCAACGCAAGTGGAGGACCAAGCACTTCACGTGCCACCACGAAGCGCCGCAGCCCGCGGGTCGAGTACAGACCAGGAAGTCGGGGGTGCAGCGTTCCTGAAGGGTCGGTCCCGATTCCAGAACGATGGGGTACGGCTTCTCGCTTGGCTTGTTGATCCCCGGACGATTCCCGCCCCACCCCCGTGGGAAGGGCTGTCCGCCGGGACTCCCGGCCCACATCGGCCTCTCCTTCGTCCCGCTGCGTTCCACGCCTGTCGCCAGCCACGACCTGAAGCTCCGGCGCTCGTTGGAGCGACGGCACCGGTTCCTCTTGGGCAAGCGATTGAAGCGACCGGAAAAACGCCTCGCCCAGCGACGGCCGATTGGAGGCCCGCCCGGAGTCGCCGCCACCTACCCTCGCCCTTACCCGGGGCTGGGGCGCCGGTCGCGCCGCCCGATTTCGTGGCTCGACCCGTGGGCGGGCCACGACCGCACGCTCAGCACCTCCCCTTCGGGATGGCGGTTCGTCAGCCTCCGCAGAGAGGACTATCTCCTCCATGCGCCGCAGCAATCCTCCGCCGGCTCGGGGATCCGCCGACCCGCTGTCCTCGCGCTCCTGACCCTTCTTGGCGATCCGGCTGGCTATCTCCATGATCGCAATGACCAGGGCGACAACCGCGTAGAACCTGAAATCCACGGATCGGCCTCAGTGATCCTCGCGGGAATCGGCGCTCGGCTCGCCCTCGGCGATGGCTCGCCGCATCTGCGTGTCGGATTCCACGTTCCGATACCGCGCATAGTCCATGATCCCCAGGTTGCCACTCCGAAAGGCATCCGCCATGGCCAGCGGAATCTGGGCCTCCGCGGCGATCACCTCCGCGCGCATCTGCTCTACTCTGGCCCTCATCTCCTGCTCCTCGGCCATCGCCATTGCCCGACGCTCCTCAGCCCGCGCCTGGGCAACCCGCTTGTCCGCCTCCGCCTGGTCCGTCTGAAGCTCCGCGCCGATATTCTTCCCCACGTCGACATCGGCGATATCGATTGAGAGAATCTCAAAGGCGGTCCCAGAATCCAGACCCTTCTGCAGAACGGTCTTGGAGATCACGTCGGGGTTCTCCAGTACGCTCTTGTGGGTACCGGCCGAACCGATGGTCGACACGATTCCCTCCCCGACGCGCGCCAGAATGGTCTCCTCGCCCGCGCCACCTACCAAGCGGTTGATGTTTGCGCGCACCGTGACCCGGGCGACCGCGATAAGCTGAATGCCGTCCTTCGCCATGGCCGCAACCCGCGGGGTTTGGACAACCTTCGGGTTGACCGACACCTGCACGGCCTCGAACACGTCGCGGCCCGCCAGGTCGATCGCCGCGGCCTGCTGGAACGGCAATTCGATGGTGGCCTTATCCGCGCTGATCAGCGCACGCACCACTCGATCCACGTCGCCACCCGCCAGATAGTGGGCCTCCAGGTGCGCCACGCTGAGCGGCAGGCCCGCCTTGGTCGCGGCAATGAGCGGCCGTACCACCGCCGGCGGACTCACCTTGCGGAGACGCATCCCCACAAGGCTCCCCAGCCCCAGTCGCACACCGGAGAAAATCGCCTCGATCCAGAGGCGCACGGGTACGGCCCACGCCAACACCAAGAGGGCGATAAGCCCCACAAACAGCAAAACAAAGGTCGTGACCAACGCGTCCATAGACGAAGATGCCCCTTACGAAACCTTGAGAGTCAACAAAACCGACCGCCCTACCCTACTCGACGGCCCGCACGATGCGCCGATACCCCTCCGCGCTCAGAATCCGAATCTTGGCGCCCTTCTCAATCCAATCGCTCTCCGACACCACGTCCACGCGCTCGCCGCCGAACAACCCCACCCCGGCGGGGCGAAGCGGCGTAATCGCCACTCCCTCCTCCCCCTCCAGCTCCGTGCGCACGTTTGCCGATGTGTAGCCTTCGTGGCGATCGGTCGACTCCGGCAGGAGCACGCCGCTACGCTTGAGTCGCTTGCTCCTGGGTAGCGCCCGAATGAGCGCCCACGCCGATATCGCGACCAGCACGGTGGATGCCAAGAGAACGGTCGCCGCCTGCGTGAAGTCCGCGCGCGTGGGCAGGTCGCCGATTTGCGCCAAAAACACTCCGCCGACCAATGCGGCGATCCCCGCGACGCCGAAGACGCCGAATCCCGGGACCACGAGCGCCTCGATGCCGACCAAAATTACGCCCGCGACCACGAGGATCACGTCCTCCGCCCCCGCGAGTCCGACCAGGAGGTGGGAGCCGAAAAACATCAAGAGCGACACGAGGCCCGCGATACCCGCCCAGCCGAAGCCGGCCGACTTGATCTCGACAATCAGACCCATGAATCCCAGCGTCAGCAGGAAGGGAGCGACCACCGGGTTCGTGAAGAAGCGCACCAAGCGCTCCGCCCAATTCACGTGGGCTTGATGGACCGACGCGTTGTCCATCCCCAGAGCGGCCATCACACCGTTCCAGTCGGAGACCGCCTCCGCGTATTCCAGCTGCACGGCCTCCCGGGTCGTGAGCGTCAGCAGCTTCCCCTCATCCACCACACCCTCGACGGACAATTCCTCGTCCACCATCGCTTCTGCGATACGGGGGTCCAGGCCCCGCGCCTCAGTGAGTGCCCGCATCTGCGCCCGCATCGCCGACACCATTTTCTCCGACGCTTTGGTGCCGCTGCCGTTAACGGGCGTCGCCGCCCCCATGACCGCGCCCTCGCGCATGAATACCCGCTCGGCGGCCAACGCGATCATCGCGCCAGCCGAATAGGCGTACATGTTCACAAATGCGTAGACGGGGACGCCCGCGCGACTGATGGCTCCAGTAATGCGGAGCGCCGCATCCACGCGGCCGCCCTGGGTCTCAATGTCCAAGACCACCGCCTGAACGCCGCTGGATTCCGCCTCCTCAATGACCCGTTCGATGAAGGGGGCCAGACCCATCTCGACCGTTCCGTCAACAGGCACGCGAACGACTCGGTCCTGGGCGCCGGCCAATTCCCACCCCGCAAGCAGGGGGCCCAGCGCCGCCAGCAGCACTTGAAACGCCACGCGACGCCGTCGCTCGGTTTCGTTCATCTCGCTCCTCAGGTCACACCCGGCGACGAGTGCAGCTCGCAGGTGTCACAGCCCTCTCACTCCCTTGGGCAGACATCTCCCCTAGTCCCCTGCCAGGGCGCACCTGCCAAGCGATACCCCGCCGACCGGCACGCCCCAACTCACGCGCACCCTCCGACCCGGAGGCGCCGCCGGGCCAAGCGGGGGGATCTCCCTCCAAAGGACATCCCGACTCGCCACCCATCCAATCGCCACTTACCCAATATAGTGGGGGTAGTACGTGCGCGCCGGCCCGAGACCTCGATCCCGGGGCTTGAGCGGCGGCGGCCGTCGGGACGCAGATCCTGTGAGCGCCACCCAAGACTTGCTTCGCCAAAACACCCCGGCGCGACGCCCGGTGTCCATAACCCGCAGGCGCACGCCATGGTCACCGACAAAGGCATTGCCCGAGCCACAAAATGAAGCCTACGTCGGTTTCGTGTTCCGCCTTGGTCAACGTCGCCCGCCTTGTTGGCATGCGCCTTGGTGGTAGATTGCCTATGCGGTCGGATCCTGTGCGGGTCGGGCGCTCCTTAACCGCAAGACATCGGCCCATCGGGGCAGCCCGCACCCCCGAAGCAGATTTGGGCCCGGGCTTGGCGCACCTGTCCGCCCTGTTGCTCGGGCCGTCGGCTTCGGGCGTGACGAAATGCAGGCGCGGCGCGATCTCCCGAAGGGCCGATCACCGCTGGGCCGAGCGAGGCTCGGAGCTTGGATGCCATCCATCACCATGATCGAATGAGGAGAAGTGCCATGAGCGACAAAGTGTTGGTTCATTACTCCGATGCCGGCGGCGGCGTCGCGGTCATTACCCTGGACGACCCGCCTGCCAATACCTACACGCATGAGATGATGCGTCAGCTGGACCAAGCGATCCTCAGGGCTCGCTTTGCCGACGACATCCGCGTGATCGTGGTGACCGGTCAGGGTGAGAAGTTCTTCTGTGCCGGCGCCAACATCAGCATGCTGTCCTCGGTCACCGCGGAGTTCAAGTACAACTTCTGCCTCCACGCCAACGAGACCCTGAATCGCCTGGAGCAGACGCCCAAGCTGACCATCGCGGCAATGAACGGCCATTCGGTGGGAGGCGGCCTGGAGATCGCGATGGCGGCCGATCTCAGGGTGGCGCGTGCGGGCCGTAGCGTGACGGGACTGCCGGAGGTCAACCTGGGTGTGTTGCCCGGCACCGGGGGTACGCAGAGGTTCACGCGCCTCGTGGGCAAGCCGCTGGCGATCGAGCTCATGACCACCGGCCAGACATTCGACTTTGAGCGCGCTCGGGAGCTCGGGGTGGTCAACCATGTGTGGGAGGCCGACTCCCAGCGCGAGTTCCTGGACAAGGTGGTCGAGTACGCTCGCGGATTCTGTCCCCCGGGGCGCGCCTCCAAGGCGGTGGGACTCATCAAGCGCGCAGTGCAGACCGGCGCGGAGATCCCGTTCGAGACCGCGCTCGCGTTGGAACGGGAGCTTCAGCAGCAGCTCTTCGCCAGCGAGGACGCACAGGAGGGTCTGAGCGCCTATGTCGAGAAGCGCAAGCCCAAGTTCAAGGGTTGCTGACCGCTGACATGACCACCACCGCTGACCCGGGTGCGGCGGCCACGAGCAAGGCCCACCCGAGTGTACCGACGCAACTGTGGATCGGGGGCGGATGGGTGGACGCGAGAGATGGACGCACGTTTACCACCGTGAACCCTGCGACGGGCGAGGTCATCGCGGAGGTTGCGGAGGCCCGGCCCCACGACATTGATCGCGCGGTCGTGGCGGCACGCGCCGCGTTTCAAGATCACCGCTGGCGCCGGATGGACCCCCATGAACGGTCTCGCCTTCTCTACCGACTCGCGGATCTGGTCGAGCGGGACGCCGACGATCTGGGGTCCCTGGAGACCAGAGACAACGGCAAACCGTACTTTGAGAGCCGCCGCATTGACGTGCCCAGCGCCGCGGCGACATTGCGCTACTACGCAGGCCTCGCCGACAAGGTGCAGGGCGACACGATTGATGTGCCGGGCCCCTTCTTGAACTACACCCTGAGGGAGCCGGTGGGCGTGGTCGGGGCGATCATCCCCTGGAATTTCCCCCTATCGATGGCGAGCTGGAAGATCGCGCCCGCCCTGGCATGCGGGAACACCGTGGTGCTGAAGCCCGCCGAGCAGACTCCGCTCACCGCGTTACGCCTTGGCGAGCTGGCTGGCGAGGCGGGTTTTCCCCCGGGCGTCCTCAACGTGGTTCCGGGATTCGGAGAACGGGCTGGCCAAGCCCTTGTCGAGCACCCAGGTGTCGACGCCATCTCCTTTACGGGATCGACATCGGTGGGCCGCAAGGTGATGCGCTCCGCCTCCGAGACGCTGAAGAAGGTGTCGCTGGAGCTGGGCGGCAAGTCTCCCAACATCGTGCTTGCCGACGCGGACCTGGGCGCCGCCATCAAGGGTGCGTCAATGGGCATCTTCTACGGGAAAGGGGAGGTGTGCGCCGCAGGGAGCCGTATTCTCGTCGAGGCGAGCGTGTACGACGATGTCGTGGACGGCCTCAGGCAGCGTGCGGCGGTGAGCCCCGTGGGGGACCCGATGGATCCCAAGACTCGGCTGGGCGCGATCGTGAGCGAGGCACAGCTCGAGCGCGTGATGGGCTATGTGGAGCGCGGCAAAAAGGAGGGGGCCACGCTGGTCTCTGGCGGGCAGCGCATGACGGTCAATGGGCGCGGGAACTTCGTGAGCGCAACGGTGTTTTCCGATGTCGACCCCGAGATGACCATCGCACGCGAGGAGATCTTTGGACCCGTGGCGGCCGTCATTCCGTTCAGCGATGTGGACGACGCCATCAGAATCGCCAACGATTCTTTCTACGGACTGGCTGCCGGGATCTGGACCAGGGACATCGGCAAGGCTCACCGTATGGCCGCGCTGATCGAAGCGGGCACGGTGTGGATCAACACCTATAATCAGTACTCCCCCGCCTCCCCCTTTGGCGGATACAAACACAGCGGTTTCGGGCGGGACTTGGGTTTTCAGTCCGCACTGGAGAAGTACACGCAGCTCAAGAGCGTGTGGGTCGCCCTGGATTGATCGTTGCACAGCCCCCGAGCGACATCGTGATGGGTGGACACCGCCCCCATGCGTGAGGCCTGGATCGTCGACGCGATTCGAACCCCGATCGGGAGGCACGGCGGTTGCCTGGCGTCGGTGCGGCCCGATGACCTCGCCGCCGGAGTGATCCGCACGCTACTTGATCGGACGGGCTTCCCCGTTCCCGCCCTGGACGATGTCGTCCTGGGATGCACCAATCAGGCGGGGGAGGACAATCGCAACGTTGCCAGGATGGCGCTGCTCTTGGCGGGCGTTCCCGTGGAAGTTCCCGGGCAGACGGTCAACCGGCTCTGCGGATCCGGCCTTCAGGCGATCGCCAGCGCGACGCATGCGATTCTGGCCGGCGAGGGCTGTGCCTTTGTTGCTGGGGGCGTGGAGTCGATGAGCCGCGCGCCCATTGTGATGCTCAAGCCGGAGCGGGCGTACGCCCGGGGAGCGCCCCAGGTAGCCGACTCGGTGCTGGGCTGGCGTTTCGTCAACGCCGCACTGCCCCAGAATTGGACAGTCAGCCTGGGTCGCACCGCGGAGGTGTTGGCCGAGGAATTCCAGGTGTCGCGCCGGGACCAGGACGCCTTTGCGCTGAGTAGCCAGAGGAGGGCGAGCGCGGCCCAGAACAGCGGGTGCTTCGACGGGGAGATCACGCCCGTCTCGGTCGTGCGTCGCCATGGCGGTGACTTGGTGGTGGCGCGCGACGAGCATCCGAGGCCGGACACGACCGGAGAAGACCTGGCCGAGCTTCGTCCGGCGTTCATGCGAGGCGGCACCGTCACGGCGGGCAACTCATCCGGGATCAACGATGGCGCCGCCGCGTTGTTGATCCTTGAGGCTGACACCGCCCGAGAGCACGGCTTGGAACCGATGGCCGTGGTGCGGGCCACCGCGGTGGCGGGCGTCGAACCTCACCGCATGGGGCTCGGGCCGGTGCCCGCCACCCGGCGGTGTCTGGGGCGCCTGGGCGCTGCCGTGGCCGATCTCGATCTGGTGGAGTTGAACGAGGCGTTTGCCGCCCAGTCGATCGCGTGCATCCGCGAGCTCGATCTTGACGAGGATGCCGTCAATGTCAATGGAGGCGCCATTGCGTTGGGCCACCCGGTGGGGTGCTCGGGTGCCCGCATCATGACAACGCTGGTGCATGAGATGACCCGCCGGGATGCCGGACTCGGGCTCGCCACCATGTGCGTTGGCGTCGGTCAGGGCATCTCCGTGGCCGTGGAGAGGAGGTGACCCGGTGACCGTGTCAAGGGCGCGGGGGGTGGCCGTGGTCGGCGCCGGAACGATGGGTCGGGGCATCGCCCAAGTATCCGCGCTCGCCGGATATCGCTGCCGCCTGTTCGACATCGACGAAACGCAGCTTGAACGCGCGCTCATCAATGTCAGGACAAGTCTGGACAAGGGGATCAAGAGGGGAAAGGTCACGCCCGAGCAACGCGACGACGCATTGGCCGGGCTTGCCGTACATACCGATTTGCGTGAGGCGGTGACTGGCGTGGGCGTGGTCATCGAGGCCGTGCCGGAGATCCTGGAGCTGAAGGTTCGCCTCCTGGGTGACATCGTCTCCATCGTCAAGCCTGAGGTTATTCTCGCCACCAACACTTCGTCGCTCTCCGTATCCCGCATGGGCAGCCGCATCCATCGTCCGGAGCGCTTCATCGGACTGCACTTCTTCAACCCGGTCCCTGTCATGCAACTGGTCGAGGTCGTGCGGGGCGCACAGACGGACAACACAACCGTGGAGCGGTCGTGTGCCTTCGCGCTTGAGCTGGGAAAGGAGCCCGTGGTGGTCACTGACTCTCCGGGCTTCGCCTCGTCCAGGTTGGGGATTGTACTGGGCTTGGAAGCGATTCGCATGGTCCAAGCGGGGGTCGCCTCCGCAGAGGACATCGACAAGGTGATGGTTTTGGGCTATCGGCATCCGATGGGTCCCCTGCGGCTGACCGACCTGGTCGGCCTGGATGTACGGCTGGGAATCGCGCGCCACCTGCACGGTACGCTCGGGTCCGAGGCATTTCGGCCGCCGGAGCTTCTGGAGCGGATGGTTGCTCAGGGACACCTGGGCAAGAAGACGGGCCGGGGGTTTTACTCTTGGGAGGAGGGTTGATGAGCGGGGATCCGGTGCTGGTGTCGGTGCGGGACCGGGTCGCGGATTTGGCCATCAACCGGCCCGAAAAGCTCAACGCCCTCAACGAGGATGTGCGGTCCAGAATCATCGGGGCCTTGGACCAACTTGCCGACCAAGACGACGCGCGCGTGGTGATCTTGCGGGGAATCGGGGAGGCCTTTGCGGCGGGTGCGGATGTCGGCGAGTTTGCGTCGCGCACCCCCCGGCAGCAGCGCGCCGTGTACCGCGAGCGCCGGGTCTACGACGTGATCGCCGACTTCCCCAAACCGGTCATCTGCGCGGTCCACGGATTCTGTATCGGGGGCGGCAACGAGCTCGCGCTGGCCTCGGACATTCGTATCGCCGATACGACCGCTCGCTTCGGCCAGTTCGAGATTCGCCTGGGCCTGATACCCGGTGCGGGCGGCACGCAACGCCTTGCCCGTCTGGTCGGCCCGGGTCAAGCCCTCAGAATCGCCCTGTCGGGCGACCTCATCGACGCCGCCGAGGCCTACCGCGTCGGACTCGTCGAGATCATGGTCGACAAGGGCGAGCATGTGGCCGCCGCGGAGGCCCTCGCCAACCGCATTGCCCGATGGAGCCCGCTCGCGCTCCGCTTGGTCAAGCAGGCGGTCACAGAGGCGGCAGAACACCCCCTGTCCGAGGGGTTGGAGAGGGAGAAGGAGCTGTTTCTTCAGGCCTTCGCCTCGGAGGACGGGCGCGAGGGAGTAAAGGCCTTTGTCGAGAAGCGGAGGCCCCGGTTTGGCGAGCACTGACAACGGACGGGCGACCTGATGGGCCAGGTCGGCGTCGCTCACGAAGCATGATCGGGGACCCGTCGAGCGTCTTTGTGCCACCGGGCGGCTCCCACCGGTCTTGGCGGCAACGGGCGAGGCGCCAAGGGGAGCAGTCGAGGCCCGGCGAAGACGCGCCCCAGTTCGCCTTGGCGCTCCGTCCGGGGTACCCTGCCATGGAGGCGGCGTCTTCAGGACTCCGGTGGATGATCTCTCCAGGTTGCGGCGTGCGATGACTCGCTCAATCATCTCCCATCCGGGCTGGGTGTGGATCGCCTGGATCTACCACATTCTCTTCGGGCTGGCGATCACCTGGCCGGGACAGGCTTTGGTTAACACGCCTCAACCACTGATTCTGGGGATTCCGAGACAGATGGCCTGGGGCGGGGCTTGGATCATCGGGAGCCTGCTTGTCCTGTGGCGGCTGGATGCGGCCCGACAGCGGGAGAGCTTGCGCTCCCGCAATCGGACATCCGGAGCGCCTTGATGGACAAAGGGGCCGTGATCACGGTCACGATCTTCGCCTATCTGGCCATCACGCTTGGGGTCGGTCTCGTTGCGGGCCGCCGCGCATCAAAGAGCGTCCAGGGATATGTGGCTGGAGACCGCCAGTTCGGGTTGCTGGTGATGTATTTCATCACGGGCGCAACGGTCTTTTCCGCCTTCGCGTTCCTTGGCGGGCCCGGATGGGCCTACTCCAGGGGCGCGGCCGCCCTCTACATCCTGACCTACGGGGCGCTGGGGATGGCGCCCTGGTATGCAATGGGGCCGAAGGCGGCCGCGCTGGGACGGCGGTTCGGATTCGTCACGCAAGCGCAGTTGCTGACCGGGCGCTTCCCTTCCCGGACGCTGTCGCTGTTGATGGCGGCGCTCACGGTCGCGGCATTCGTCCCCTATGTGACCATCCAGATGCGGGGGGCAGGTATCGTCATGGAGGCGGTGACCGACGGCCGGATACCGCTGGCTTGGGGCGCCGCCATCGCCTATGGCGTGGTGTTGATCTATGTGCTGACCAGCGGCGTGGCTGCCGTGGGCTGGACCAACACCTTTCAGGGGTTCTTCATGGTGGCCATCGCTTGGGCCTTGGGAATCTATCTGCCCCACTGGCTGTACGGCGGCGTGGGACCGATGTTCGAGCGCATTGCCGTCGAGCGCCCCGAATTACTCTTCCTACCCGGGCTGGACGCGACGGGCGGCGCATGGAGTTGGGGCGGGTACTCCACGGCGATTCTTGCCAGCGCGATCGGGCTGACCATGTGGCCGCACCTCTTCATGAAGGCGTACACGGCGCGCAGCGCGCGTATCATCCGCCGCACGGTCATCCTTTTCCCGACCTTTCAATTGTTCCTGATTCCGGTCTTCCTGATCGGCTTTGCCGGGGTGCTGTTTCCCGAGTCCCCCGACGCGCCCGACTTCATCCTCCCCTTCCTGATGTTGCGCGCCGAACTCCCGGCCCTCGTGGTCGGACTGTTTTGCGCCGGGGCGCTGTCGGCCTCCATGTCCACGGGTGATGCCCTCCTGCATGGCTCGGCCTCGGTCGTGATCGAGGACGGAGTTCGCCCCTTTTGGGAGCTCTCGGATCGGACGCGGCGGCTCCTGATGCGACTCCTCGTCGTGATCGTGGGCTCGGGCGCCTACCTGTTCGCCCTCCTCGACGGATTCTCGCTGGTGGACCTGTTGCTGGCGTCCTACGGGATCATCAGCCAGTTCATGCCCAGCATGGTCGCCGCCATGTACTGGCGAAGGGCGACCACGGCAGGGGTCGCGGTCGGGCTCCTGGCCGGGGCGGCAACATCGGTCTTCTTTTTTCTCAACCCCGAGCTCAAGCCCCTGGGCATGCACGAAGGCATCCTGGGACTGATGGTCCACATCCCGTGCCTCTTGGTCGTCAGCCTCCTGAGCGAGGCGCAGGGCAAGGAGCACGTTGACCGCTATGTGCATGTGTGAAGAACCTGGGGCCACCCGCCCTGATCACTGGGACACGGCACCTCCGCCGCCTCGTCCCGCCCTTGACGAACTTCGGCGGCAGATCCTGGCCTGCGACCAGGAACTCATCCGGGTGCTCGGCCGGCGCCAGGCCCTGGTGCAGGACATTGGACGCCTCAAGGCCAAACTCGGCTTGCCGGTGACCGACCCCCAGCGGGAGGCGACCGTGGTGCGTCGGGCGGCGCGTTTGGCCAGGGACGCGGGATTGGACGAAGAGCTCGTCCGAGAGGTCATCTGGAAAGTGATGGCGTTTGCGCGAGCAAGGCAGGACCCGCCCTCCGACCAATCCGGCGACGCGAAGGCCTGACCCACCGACCCCAAAGACTCTCCGCCGGCAACTGCTTGGGGGTCGCGCGCCCGCATCCCGTGACCCCATAAGGATCCGCACCGGGCACAGAAACATCGGAGTGTGCGTGCCGCCTGCGGCGGCGCAGAGGGAGTGGGGACTCCCGGCTTGAATGTCTCTTTCGCCCCCGCTTACTCGGGGTACACCGAGATCACGCGGCGGCGGCGCAGGTTCTCAAACTTCACCACGCCGTGGGCGGTCGCAAACAGGGTGTCGTCCTTACCGCGACCCACGTTGTTGCCCGGGTGAAACCGGGTACCACGCTGACGAATCAGGATGTTGCCGGCCGTCACGCGCTGACCACCAAAGCGCTTCACTCCCAAGTAACTCGGGTTGCTGTCGCGGCCGTTCCTGGACGACCCCACGCCTTTCTTGTGGGCCATCGAATAGTCCCCCTATACCGTGATTTCCGAAACCCGGACGACAGTAAAGGCCTGACGGTGCCCCTGCTTGCGCCGATATCCTTTACGACGCTTTCGCTTGAACACGATCACCTTCTTGGTCCGGTCATGGGCCAGCACCTCAACCGTGACGCGGGCTCCCTCGACCGTCGGCTGGCCAACCGAGATCTCGTCGCCTGCGGACGCCAACAGAACATCGTCGAAGGTGACGCTCGTCCCGGGCTCAGCCTTCAGTGTGGGAACGAGCAAGGTGCATCCGGGCTCGGCCCGAAACTGCTTCCCGCCCGTCCGAAAAACCGCAAACATTTCCATGATCCTCGAGAAGGGTCCACACCCCAAGTCGCCGATGCCCATGTCACGGAGCCGACGGATGCGCCACGGACACCGGCGCCGCAGTCCACCCACACATCTAAAACTAGAAGAAGGGGCGCGGGGGTCAACATTCGGTCCAAGGACACCGAGCGGGGAACACGAGCGCACACCATTTGGCCCAGGCAAGTTCCGAAGGGACAAGCGTCCGGTGCTCTTTGCCCATGGCCGGGGAACCTACAGCGTGAAGCGCTGTCCCTCGCTCGTCACCGAGAACCCGCGACTCTCGATCTGGCGCACCTCCCTTGATGTCTCATCCAGCGCCGGATTGGTGTTGTTCAGGTGGATGAACGCCACCTCGGTCCGGCCATCCGGCACGACACTTGCTAGCCGATCCATCGTGTGCGGCACAAGCGGATGGGGGATATCCTCAATGTTTCGCCCAGGGACCTCATCAGGGCTGAAGAACGTTCCGTCCAACAGGGCCACGTCGACGCCCTGCACGACCTCCACCACATCCCGGTTCCACTCGTCCCAGCTGTCGATGTCCGGGAGATAGAGTAGAGACCGGGACGGGCCCCTGAATGTCCAGGCAACCGTGTCGGAGAACTCCGCGCGGTGAGGGACCGGCACAGCCATGGCAACGAGCTGGTCGTCCACCTCATACCAGCGCCCGAACTCGACCGGCCTGAGCTCCAGTCTTCCCTCTTGGATCAGAAGGCTCCAAGGGCCGTTGGAGCTGAGAAAGTCGGCCATGGAGGGGCTGCAATAGCAGGGCGTTGGCGCGACCCCCAGGCCTTCGCGGCCCAAATGCGCAAGCCCCAAGTAGTGTCCCATGTGCGCGTGCGTGAGAAAGATGCCGTCAAAAGGGCGGCGCGCCTGTGCCCGGACACGAAACCCGGGCTCCTCGATCAGGTCCATTTGCTGACGCAGATCTGGAGAGGCGTCGACCAGATAGTACCGCCCGGTGTCGGGAGCGATGACGGCGAGCGAGGATGCGTAGCGGGGCCGCCCGCGCTGGCGGGCCCGTTCGCACCGGGGCGCATAGCACCCGGCTTGAGGCATGCCCCCGTCCTGCGCCACCCCCAGAACCAGGACATAGAGACCTGCGCGACCAGGTTGCGAGCCGGCGGCACCCAGGAGCGCGCCTCCGGCCACCACGCCAAGCAATTCCCGACGGGACAGGTACGAGCGTGCTTGATTTCGGGTGCCGCGCGCCCCCAAGCCCGGACTACCTGGTTGCATGAACTGGGACTCCGCTCGCCTCTGCGTGATCACAATCCTCCAGCCCGCCTTGGGTCTTCGCCTTCGGGGCGATCGCCACCCTGTCCATCACCTCAACAACCGCCTCGCCCCGGCCGCCGACAGCCCCGAAAAAACCAATGAATGCGCCCCGGAACTCGCTGACGGCAAGAAATGCGCAGATGACGTGGCCTCCACTCCCTGATCTTCCGCATGTCACGAGGGTCAACCCTCCCACACACAAGGATCATTGCCCCCCAAAGGCGATAGCGCGCACGCTCTCCCGTGGGGGGCGACTCCTGCGGTTCCCCGCACGTCACGTCTCCGGCCGGGCGGGCAGGAATCGCAAGACAAGCCCCACGATCAGGGCCAGGATTCCCACCCAGACCAGCCACTGCATCTGCCACCCCATCCCGGCGAGCGCCAGCACGGCGCCAATGACGAAGAGCCGAATCTTCCAGAGAAGGAAGCGGTCGCCCCCCTTGGACGGTGTTGTCCTGGATGGCCGGAACATCAAGCTTGGCCCTCGCGACTCCGGTCGGGACACGTCGCCCGTCGTCCGTCAAGGAAGCCGCGGATCCCCTCCTTGCACTCATCTGTCAGGCGCGCCAGCGCGTTGAGCTCCGCCGCTCGGTCAATGGCGCCGTCAAACTGTCGCGCGTCCAGGCCGTGAAAGAGCCTTTTGGTCCACCGGACCGCGCCGCGAGGCCTCCGGGCTAGTCCGGCCAAGTACTCCTGGACGCTCGACTCGAATGTCGGCGCCGGCCAAGAGCGCGTCGCGAGCCCGCACGCGACGGCTTGGATCCCATCCAGCCGCTCGCCCAAGACCAACAGCTCGAAACTGGCTGCGGCACCGATCTTTCCTCGCAGCACCACCGCAACCAGGGCGGGCACAAATCCCAGATGCACCTCCGGGAATCCGAGCACCGCATCGTCCTGCACAAGGACAATGTCGCACGCCGTCGCGAGCCCGCAGCCACCGCCCAGTGCCCGACCGGTGACCACTGCCGCAACGGGCTGGCGCACCCTGCGGATCCTGCTGAAGACACTCCCCAGTAGCCGGGCGTCCTTGAGCCCTGCCTCGGGACCCCGGCGCTGCGTCGCTTCGATTTCCGCCAGATCGGCGCCGGCAGAAAAATCGTCACCGACTCCCCGGATTGACACCACATGGATACCCGGGTCCGCGTCGATTTGGTCCAGACGATTGAGCAGCGCCCCGACCATGTCCCTGGACAGCGCATTGCGCTTGGCCGGGCGGTTGAGCCAGAGCGTCGCCACCCGCCCGGCCACGGTCAACTGCACGGGCGACTCGGCACTCCTGTCCCGCTCCCTCACGAGCGGGTCCCCGAGGGAACCGGCAGACGCCCTCGCCCTCGCACGCGGGCGGCGACATCGTCCGGCACGTCGATCTCCATCCGCAACAGCGCGGTGCTGAAGACCTTGCCCTGTGCATCGGTCATCAGGGACACCGTTCCACCTCCGTCCAGGGCGCCGTGGAGCAGAAAGTTGAGCGCGGCCAAGTTGTCCAGCTCGAAGCGCTCGACATCTCCCCGCACCTGGCTGCCGAAGTGCTCGCGCACGCGATCCGCGGTCACCTCCCGGGCGATCAACGGATAGTCCCTCGGATCATAGGCGATTAAACCGATGTTGACCGTGTCGCCCTTGTCCCCCGAACGGGCGTGCGCCAACTCGACCAGCCGGACCCTGCTAGACATCGATCAACTCCACCGATACCAAGGGCTCAACCATCGTGCGATCCACGAGCGCCGGCCAGTAGGCCACGATCTCCTGGACGCGGGGGCGCCCCCCGGCAAAGCCGGTGACCGACGGCGGCCCCGTGAGCACAAGGGGTGCGATCTCGCGAGTGAAGCGTTGCACGTCAGCCCTTCTGGATCCCCGCACACCAACGCGAAGTTGCACTTCGGGTAGGTCGGGAGGCGCGGGGCCGACCAACTCCCCGTGCGTTGCGTCCCAGCCCACCAACTCAACCAGAACCCGGTCAAAGCGAAGTCCCAGCCTGTCCAGGCGCCGACGCAGAATCAAGGCGGCGGCGCGAGCCTTGGCCGCGGCGTCGGGCCACGCATAGACCAGGGTACCGACGGCCTTGTATCCTGCGCGATAGGCCACCGACACCTTGAGCGACTCCGTCGGGGCCCGTCCCCGGATCCCGCCTACCCGGACCCGGTCTTCGCCCTGGTCGGACAGTCGGATCGAGGTGAAATCGGCGATCACGTCCGGCGTAATATACGCCCGGGGATCCCCGAGTTCGTACAGCACCTGCTCCTTCACGGTGTGGAGCGTGACCGCGCCCCCCGACCCGGGATGCTTGGTGACCACGAAGCTCCCGTCACGGCTGGCCTCGACAATGGGGAACCCGACATCCGTCAAATCAGGCACGGTCCACCATTCGGCAAGACAGTTTCCCCCGCTGGCCTGTGCCCCGCACTCGTTGATGTGTCCCGCCACCGCGCCCGCAGCCAACAGGTCGTGCGCTCCCCATCTCCACCCGAATGCGTGAACCATGGGGGCGTAGGTGAGCGCCGTGTCGGTACAGCGGCCGGTGACCACAACGTGTGCGCCCCGGGTCAGCGCCCGCGCGATCGGCCTCGCCCCCAAGTATGCATTGGCGCTCATCACGCGGTCCCGGACCTCCTCCAGGGGCGCTCCCGTGTCCATGTTCGCAAGAGCGTGCCCCGAGGCGATCAGGTCGTCCAGGCGTTCCATCAGGTCATCGCCCGTCACCACACCGATGTGCCCCTTCCCGGCCACACCCGCTCGCCGGCCCGCTTCCGCAACAGCCTCCGCACACCCAGACGGGTTCACGCCTCCCGCATTGCTTACCACCCTGATTCCCCGCTCGATCGAGCGGGTCCAAAGGGCCTCCATCAGGGGCACAAAGTCCCTCGCGTATCCCGCCAAAGGATCTCGGGAGCGTTGCTTCTGCATGATCGACATGGTGACCTCAGCCAGGTAATCCAGCATCAGGTAGTCGATGTGGCCGCCCTCGACCTGGCGCAGGGGCGCCTCCAGGTCATCGCCCCAGAATCCCTGCCCGCTCGCGATGCGGACAACATCCGGTGGTCCAGGGTCGATGCGCCTCCTCACGCCGGCTCCGGCGCCCGACCCAACGGGCCCAGTCGGCCACCCGGATTCCGGCTGGCGGCCCCCAAGAGCAGCGCGAGCCAATCCCGCAACTCTTCGGCAAGCACCACGGCGTCGACAAAGCCCCGCGCTCCGGCGTACCGGGCGTCCAGCTGGCGGTCGTAGTCCCGGCGCACCTCGTCCATGCGGGCGGCAATCTCACGGTCGGGCTCCATGCCCCTCTCGTCGGTGCGCTCCAACTCGGCCCCAAACAACGCCCTCGCCGCACTCTCGCCCTCCATGACGCCCATCCGTCCGGTCGGCAGCGTGAGGATGAAGTCGGGATCAAAGCCTTGGCCCGCCATCGCGTAGTACCCCGCGCCCGAGGCGTGGTTCAGGGTCACCACAATCTTGGGCACCAATGCCGTCGCCATGGCCTCGACAAAGCGGGCGCCGGCGCGAATGATCCCGCCGTGCTCCGCCTCGGGCCCAACCATGAAGCCGGACACATCCTGGAAGAACAGGATCGGTGTGCCCCGACGACTCATGGTCTCGATAAAATAGGCCGATTTTTCAGCCGATTCCGTGTATACGATGCCGCCGAAGCGAGCGGGCCCGTCACGGCCGCTCCGCACGATTCCGCGCCGGTTGGCGATCACGCCCACCACATGGCCGGAGAGCCTCGCCGTGCCGCAGATCATCTCGGCCGCATAGTCGGGCTGGAATTCCTCCAGACCGCAACCGTCCAGGACCGTCTCCAGGACCGCCTCCATGTCATAGGGCTGTCGATGATCGTTCGGAAGCAGTCGGTAGAGATCCGATGCTGGCCGCGACGGGGGCACGAACCCTCCTTTGCCGCGATCCACGCCGGACCCGGGCCCCGTCGGCAACTCGCCGACGAGCTCGCGGAGCTTCACAATGCACCCCTCGTCGTCGCCGACGCGGTAGTGGGCCACGCCGCTCTTGGCCGTATGCACGCGCGCCCCGCCCAACGACTCCCGATCAATGGTCTGCCCCGTGGCGGCCCTGACCAGATTGGGGCCGCCCAGCCCCATGAAGCTGGTGCCCTCGACCATCACGATGACATCCGACAGGGCCGGCAAATAGGCGCCGCCCGCGATGCACGGACCCATCACGGCCGCCAGCTGAGGGACTTTGAGATAACGGCGCATGAGGGAGTTGTAGTAGAAGATGCGGGCCGCTCCGTACTGCCCCGGGAACACGCCGCCCTGGTAGGGCAGATTCACGCCCGCGGAGTCGACGAGGTACAGGATGGGAATCCTGCAACGCATGGCGATTTCCTGAGCCCGCAGGATTTTCTTGATGGTTTCCGGCCACCAGGCGCCAGCCTTGACGGTGGCGTCGTTGGCGACGACCACGATCTCACGGTCGGCCACGACACCGACCCCGGTCACCACTCCGGCACCGGGAGCCTTGCCGTCGTAGCGGTCGTGGGCGACGAGCAGCCCCACCTCGGCCCAGGTCGTCCCGTCGTCCAGCAAGCGGGCCAGACGATCACGAGCGGTAAGTTTGCCCCGGGCGCGCTGGCGCTCAATCCGTGCCTGGCCACCGCCCTGGTACAGGCGGTCCCTGAGGGCAACCAGGTCGCGGCTCCGCCGGGCCAGACGGCCCGAGTCCCGGGGCGCCGCCGGGCCGGCAGATTCCACGCTCAGTAGGGGTCCTCGCGCGCCTCAAACCAGTCCCTGACGTAGTGGATGGCCTCGGTCGTCGTCGTACCCGGCCCGAAGATGCGACCGACGCCAAGGTCGCCCAGCGCTTCGGCGTCCTCGCGGGGGATGATCCCTCCCCCGGTCAGCAGGACATGCCCAAGACCCTGCGCATCCAAGCCCTTGCGCACTCTTGGAAAGAGGGTCATGTGCGCCCCGGACAACACGGACATCGCCACCACGTCGACGTCTTCTTGCACAGCCGCGGCCACCACCATCTCGGGCGTCTGGTGCAGACCGGTGTAAATGACCTCAAAGCCCGCATCCCGAAACGCCGCCGCAATAACCTTGGCGCCCCGGTCATGTCCGTCCAGCCCGGGCTTTGCGACCAGCACGCGCACCGACCGGTCCGTTGACATGGCCCCATGCCTCCTGTACATGAACGCCCTTGAGCGTGAAGTTTCGACTCCGCAACATAAAGCTAGCCCGACGGCTTGGGGAAGTGGCCCCCGACAACCGAGGTCGCCACCCGACCCCCCGGGGGCTTTTTGGCTTCATCCCCGGGGTGCACGAGTCCCGCACGTCGCCCAAACATACCCCCCGCCCAGGAGTCGCTTCCAACGGTGCCCCCCCAAAGCGCGTCTCGCCTGGACCATTACGTGCGCGCGCTCCGACCCAGGAGATTGCACCGCGACGTGCCGCTCGCGCCCCTGACGACGTTTCGTATCGGGGGACCCGCCGACCTCTATGTTCGCGCGCGGAGCGCCGAGGACCTGATCGTCGCCGTCACGACCGCGGTCCAGGTTGGGTTGCCGTGGTTCGTTTTGGGGCGGGGTGCCAACATTCTGGTCGGCGACAGGGGCTTCCGGGGGGTGGTGATCCGCTGCGAGATCAACACATTGGAGTTTCTGGACGATGGGCGCGTGAAGGCCGGCGCTGGCCTGGACACCTATCCCGACCTGATCAACGCGACGGTGGCCCGGGGCCTTGGCGGGGTTCATCACTTCGTCGGTATCCCCAGCTCAGTGGGCGGCGCGGTGTGGCAGAATCTCCACTTTCTCTCCCCGGCCCCCAAGCGGGAGCGAACGGTGTTCTGGGAAGAAATCATGGAGGAGGCCACAATTCTCACGCCCGCCGGCGCCGTAGACCATGTAGACGCCCAGTACTTTCGATTCGGATACGACTACAGCGTGATCCATGACACCAGCGATCTGGTCCTGGATGTCACCCTGAAGCTGGATCCGGCGCCCCGAAGCCAGCTGATGCGCGTGATGCGCGAAAACCTTGCCTGGCGTGACGCACGCCATCCCGACCTGTGGCTGTATCCAAGCGTGGGATCAATCTTCAAGAAGATCAAGGGGATCGGCGCGGGCCGCCTCATCGACGAGTGCGGCCTGAAGGGACACGTCCACGGCGCGGCCGGCTTCTTTCACAAACACGCCAACATCATCGTCAACTTCGGTGGAGCCACAGCAGCCGAAGTCCTTCACCTCATAGAGTTGGCACGCTCCACGGTGCTGCGGGAGACCGGCCACGAACTGGAGACCGAGATCGCGATGGTCGGGGAGTTCTAGGTCGCGAGGCGACTCAGCGCGCCGTGAAACCGAATCCAGAACCGACCGAGCAAGAGTATGGCCACCAAGCCCAGGCCACCGGCCAGACCCCACCACAATCCGACGGGTCCCCAATCCAGAGTGAATCCCAGCCACAGGCTGATCGGCATCCCGAAAAGCCAAAACCCCAGCAGGTTGTACAGCATCGGCCGTAGGGTGTCGGCCACGCCCCGGAGTGCGCCGGCACAGACGATCTGGAGTCCGTCAAAGAGCTGAAACACACCCGCCACGGGCAACAATGTGGCGGCCACGGCGACGACGGCACCTTCCGTCGAGAACAGGCGCGCCAGCGGACCGGGAAGACCCAGAAACACGCCCGCGGTGACCGCCATGACGGCACAGCAAACCACAATGGCTCCGCCGCCGCTTCGCCTGGCGCCATCGGGATCGGACCGGCCCACCGCCTGACCCACCAGGACGGCGGACGCCTGGGAGATGCCCACGGGAAGCATGAAGGCGAATGCGGCCAGGTTGAGTGCCACCTGGTGCCCCGCGAGCGCCTCTGTCCCCATCCAACCCATCGCGATGCCGATGGCACCGAACGCGCCGAATTCCAGGAACATGTGGAGCCCGATCGGCGATCCGATCCGGATCATCTGCAACAGTGGGCGAAGCCTGAATGTCTCTCGGCGCACCCTCCTGAGGTAGGGTGCCAGCAGAGGCAGGCCGAGTCCCAGGACCGAGGCACACATGAACCACCTCGAGATCGCCGTAGCCCAGCCGGAGCCCACCGCCCCAAACGCCGGCGACCCCAGATGTCCCCAGATCAGCACCCAGTTGGCGAAGGCGTTGATCCCGTTGGCAAGCACGATGGTCCAGACGATCGGCGCCACGCGCCCGACCGACTGCAGGACTTGGCGAAAGACGATGAACGCGTAGAACGGCAACATCCCGGGAATCAGGGCCCCCGCGTAGCGGGCGGCCACCGGCACCACGTCAGCCGGTTGCCGCAGCAGCGTAAGCACCGGACCGGCCAGGGCCAGCAGGAGAGATACGGCGACGGCCAGGCAGACGCTGAGGACGATGCCCCGTTGGACCGCCACCTGGATGCGATCATCGTCCTCGGCCCCGAACGCTTGCGAGACGATGGGGTCCAGGGCCAGGAGAAGTCCCATTCCAAATACCGCAACACCGAAGAAATAGAGGTTTCCCAGCGTCACCGCGCCCAGATCCGCGGCGGTCACCCGGCCGACCATCGCCGTGTCGACAAGCCCTTGGGCCACCAAACCCATCTGCACCACCGCCACCGGCAGGGCAAGGGCAACAAGCTCGCGCATCTCACCCGCGCGGGGCCAAAACGCCGAGAGGCCCCTGATGCGGGCCGAGCCGGCCAGCCCTCGCTTCCAGGTCATGTTGCGCAAGGGGCGCAGAGGGAACGACCGGCGCTTGCGGCCGGGCGGTGCGGCCAAGCAGACCGGTTGAGCGTCGAAGTACGGCCGCCGGTTGGAATCATGGCCCAAGAGCAAGCGTTCGTGCGGGTCATCTCGCGCTCAGGGCGACCAGCAGGCGCCGGGGCAGCTCACTCGGGCGCTCAGGTCCCCACGCGATGCCAAGAAAGGCCCACTCAGACTCGGGACGGCCGGACCCGCCGGCTGATGGCTACGACGATCATCCGATCCAAGCCCCGGGGGGGCTGGCCAAAGGCGAAAGCGCCACCCCGGCGCGCCCCCAACGTCCCTCCTGGCGGCGGGCTCAAGCGCCGCCATCCTCTCTTCGCCGGCAACACCCAGAGCGTCAGGGGGCCGCCGAGGCCTCGTAGCTCTTGCGCGGCAAAGTGACCTCGAACTCTGTGAACTCACCCGACACGCTCTTGACATCAAGAGCTCCCTGGTGGGCCAGCACGATTTCACGCGAAATCGACAATCCCAAGCCCGTGCCCTCCGTCCCGGATTTGGTGGTAAAAAACGGCTCAAAGATCCGACCCACAACATCGTCGGGGATCCCGGTTCCGTTGTCTCGGACCCTCACGCGCACATTGTGGTCCCGGCCTTGGGTCGAAATCGTGACCGTCGGCATGTAGCTGGAATCGGAGTCCATGCGGCGTTTGTGGGTGGCATGACACGCGTTGGTCACAATGTTCAGTAAGACCCGACTCAGGTCCCGGGCAACACCCTCCACCTCTCCCGCGTCGGGGTCCAGTTCGTAGTGCAGGTCCACGTTGAAGGACGAATCGGTTCCCCGAATGCCGTGATACGCGAGCTTGGCGTATTCCTTGGCCATCACGTTGATGTCAATGGGCTCCACGCTGCCGGCCTCGTCGCGGGAATGCGCAAGCATACCCTCAACGATCCTGTTGGCTCTGGTTCCGTGTTCATTGACCTTGCGCACGTTGGTGTCAAGGTCGCCCAAGATCTCGTTCATGTAGTCCTGGTCGATCTCGCCGTCCCCGCCCATTTCTTCCCGAAGCTCTTCGATTAGCTCAGAGGAAAGTTCGGCGAAGTTGTTGACAAAGTTGAGCGGGTTCCTGATTTCATGGGCGATCCCGGCGGTCAGGGCGCCCAGGGAGGCGAGCTTCTCCTGGTTCACAACCTGCTGCTGCGTGCGCCGCAAGTTTTCCAGTGTGTCCTCGAGCTCGTCGTTCTTCGCCTGCACCTCATCCGCCAGCTTCTCCACCAGGTTCAGGCGCTGCACCTCGACGGCGTGTTGCCGGAAGACTTCCAGTGCGCCGGCCATGTCGGTCAACTCATCGTTACCCTCGAGTTGAACCTGCACCTCAAGGTCGCCCTTGGACATCCTGCGGGTGGCCCTGGACAACATTCCAATGCGAACCAGCAACCGCTCGCCGAAGAACTTCCAGGCCAGATACGCCGCCGCGATCGTGAAGACCGTGACTCCCAGCACCAGCCAGAAACCCAGCCCCACCAGCCGGCTGGAGCGATTCGCCGCGGTACGGGCCGCCGTCTCCGCGCCCCCAACGAGTCCCTCCACGCGTGCCACCAGCTCGGCCGTCGTCTGGCGGTTGCGCGCCAACAGCTCCTCCGCCCCTGCCACTTGGGCAATCTCCGCAAGACGGGTCTCGTACACGCCGGTCGGGGAGCCGTACAAATCCTCCAACTCCCCGACGAGGCGCTGCAGCCGGGCGCGCGCCCTGGGCCTGATGCTCGCAAGCGCACCCACCACATCGCCCAAGGCCGTCTCCGCCCGCTCCCGGTTCGCGCGCACGAGAAGCGGGTCGGTCATGGTCATGGCCTGCGCGATCAGTGCCGTGACCTCGTTTTGATAGGCCTTGAAGTTGAGAAGGCCTTGGTAGTGATCCAGCTCGGAATCGGTTCTGCGCCGGGCGAAGGGAACCGGGCTGTCGTCCAGTTCGCGCAAACCCGTATACATGAAGAAGTGCTGGTCGTCGATTTCCTGCTCCAGGAGCAGCTGAAGGTCGAGGCTCACCTGGGCCAGCCTCCCCTCGAGGGAATCCAGGCTCTCCTGGTTTTCCATGCGTCGGACGACCGACTCATGGATGCGGTCCACGCTGCCCAGCAAGCTGTCGACCAGCGGGGCAACGCTCTGGCTCGTGTTGCCGCCATCCCCATCCTCGGTCAACATCACCGCGGCGACAGCCGCGGTCAGGGATTCCTCTGTGCGCGAGACATCCACCCTCACCGAATCAAGCTCCGCCGGATTGCTGGCCGCGAGCATCCTGGGGGTCGCTCGAATCAGGTCGGCGCTCTGCCGGGCGACCTCAAACGCGCCCACCAGCGCCGGCATCTGTCTCTCCGTGACCTCTGTCTGCCGCGTGTTCAAAAACAGCATCAACGCAAGGAACACGACGATGGCACCGATGGTCAGCGTCACGCCCCCGCCCAGGGCGACGACGATCTGGCTCCCGATGCCAAAGCGTCCCCCCGTCGCCTCGCGAATCCGCTCGCCCAGCGGGCTCGGGAGACGCTCAATAACCCGCTCGAACGCCGAATGAAGGCGGTGGTCCAGGGCGCCCGTTTCGCTGGGGCCATCCTTGGTCATCGGGACAATCTTGACACGGGGACGAATCTCCCGCCCCGGATCTCGGTCAAGAACACGCGGTCCGACCCCTGATTGTCGCCCGGGCCGTATTCCACCTCAAAGCCTCCCAGATCAATGGGACCGGCCTCCGCCAGCGTCTCCAAAAACCGCTCGCGGCTCGGGGGCGCTCCATCGCGGTCGGCCGATCGCTTGAGAACCTCGACCGCCAACAGGCCCGCCAGATAGCCCTCAAGCGACACGAATCCAGGCTCCGCCCCATCGTCGACCGCCTGAAGCGCGGCCTGATACCGCGCCACGGCCGCAAGGCCCGTGCCACGCGGGAAGGGCACAACCTGGCTGACGACGATCCCGTCCCCCCGAGCGCCCATCTCGTTGAGCAGCGCATTGCTGCCAACGAAGGAAATGTTGACGAACACGGCGCGAATTCCCAGCCTGCGCGCCCACTTAATGAAATGGGCGGCCGCACGGTACGCCCCGATGATCACGATGGCCTCGGGGGAGACGTCGCGAAGCTCCAGCAGCGCCCGCTTTACCGCGACCGTGTTGCGCACATAGGTGCCTTCGCCCGCCAACGCCAAGCCCCGGCTGTCGAGGGCCCGCCTGACTCCCATGCGCCCCGCCTGCCCGTAGGAGTCATCTTGGTATAGCAGGCCGATGCGCCGCACCCCGAGATCGGTGGTCAACCTCTCCACGATCTCTTCGGTCTCTTGATCGTAGGAGGCGCGCAGGTTGACCACGAATCGCTGGTCCCGATTCCGGAGGAGCGCCGCCCCGGTAAAGGCGCCGATAAAGGGCACTCCCATCTCGCTCGCGATGGGTTCTGAGACTCCGGAGGTCGGTGTCCCCACGGCGCCGATCAACCCAAACACTCCGTGCGCGATCAGCTGCCGGGTGTTGGCCACCGCCAATTCGCCCTCATAGCGGTCATCCAGGTGCATCAGCCTCAGCATGCGCCCCTGAACACCGCCGGCCCGATTCGCCTCCTCAAAGGCCGCCCGAATTCCCAGGTTCATGTTGCGGCCCAGCTCGCCGGCGTTGCCCGTGATCGCCGCAGACTGGCCAAACACGATGGAGTCCGCAAACACGCCGTTGTTGCCCTCCTGGACACCCTGTGCATCGGCAGCGAGCATCGCGCCAAGAGAAAGGCACGGGGCCGAAATCAGGATACCCCGGACCCGAGACAGGCCGCCCCTCAACGTGTGTTCCCCCGGTAGCGCAGCGTGAGGCATGTGATGTCATCGGATTGTTCCGCGTCACCGGCATGCTCTTGGGCGGCGCGAACCGCCGTGCGATTGAAGGCTCCGGCATTTGACCCTGCGGTCCGGCCCAGGACATCGACCAGCTGGCCCTCCCCGAATTCCTCACCGGCTTCGTTCATCGCCTCCGTGATGCCGTCCGTGTAGAAGAAAACCGCGTCGCCGGGTTCCAGCACCGTCGATCCCCCGGGAAACTGAAATCCGGGCATGACGGCCAGGACCAAGCCGGCATCGCAGTCCAACGGCCTCACGTTCCCATCCGGCTTCACGACGTACGGGAGATTGTGGCCGGCGTTCGCATAGTCCAGGCGGCCCGACGCGGGATCGAACTTGGCGTAGAAGACCGTCACGAACATGGACTCATCGTTCGACTCGACCAGCCGCTGGTTCACCTCGGCGAGGCATTTTGCCGGATTGGTCTCGCCAATTGCGGTCCCCTTCATGAGGGTCCTGCTCACCATCATGAACAAGGCCGCGGGCACGCCCTTGCCCGACACATCCGCCATGACGATTCCCAGCTTGCCATCCTCTAGCCGAAAAAAGTCGTAGAAGTCGCCGCCCACCTCCTTGGCCGGAGTCATCCAGGCGTGAAGTTCATACTCCCGCTCATCGGGAAATCGGGTCGGGAGGATGGATTCCTGCATCCGCGCGGCTACGCCCAGCTCCTGCCTGAGGGCAACCAACTCGTCCCTCGAACGCAGTGCCTCCCTCATCACGCCCAGGTGGTCCAGCGTCTTGGAGATCGTCGTCTGGAGGTCCTTGAAGTCCAGGGGCTTCGTCACGAAGTCGAACGCACCCCTGTTCATGGCCGTCCTGATGTTCTTCATGTCGCCGTAGGCCGTGACAATCACCGCCCGCAGGTCGTAGTGCAGTTGATTCAACTGGTTGAGAAGGGTCAGGCCGTCCATCTGAGGCATGTTGATGTCGGACAGCACCATGTCCACATCTTGGTGCTTCTTGAGCTTCTCCAATGCCTCGACCCCGTTCTCGGCAAAGATCAGCGTCAATTCACCTGACCGGACCTTGCGCCGGAATTTCTGACGCAGCAACAACTCCAGATCGGGCTCGTCATCAACAACCAAAATTTTTGCCATCAAACCATATCCAAAAGAGGGCCGATAAGCGCCCGTGTCAGCGACGGGTACGCACAGCGTTCAGGGCTCCCACAACCCTAATACAATAGTCTGTGGCGACCTTGTGGCAACAACCGGGATGCGTGATCCGTACACGCACGAACCCGCGTGTTCGCGCGGAGGTTCCCCCACCCAACCGCCACCCCCACCGGCCCGTGCCGAGCTGGGCGGGGCGGCTACGAAGCCGGATGGATACAAGGGCCCCCGTGGCCGGCGCGGTCCGTTGGCGCCCATGTCCTTGAAGGCCTATACTATGGCGCGCTGGAGCGAAGCCCTTTCCCGGGCGCACCTTGGGGCCCCTTCGGGCTCACGGCGCCGGGGATCGGACACTGATTGTCGTTCACGAACGGGCATGCCATGGGGGCCGACGAACAGCCGTTTCGCGGGAGGCGCCCGCGGAACGGTCGCGGCAGCGTTCTGGACGAGGTTGTCTCGAACACCCACTTCTCCAGCATGCGCTCGCACCGGAGCGCGCAGGCAACGGAGAACCTGAGGGCGCTGGACGAGGCCGCGCGGCGCACCTCCCATTCCGTGCTCCGGGGCGCAATTCAGAATCCGGAGTGCCGCAGGTTTTTTTCCCTGCTCTTCGGTAACAGTCCGTATCTGGCACGCATTCTGCCGCGAGATCCCCCGTTCGCGCAGGCGCTGGTAGATATCCGGCACGAGAATCTGATCCGGGACATACCGGGTAGGGTGGCATCTGTTGATCCCGAGATGAGGCGGGATCGCATCATGCAACTCCTCCGGCGGCAACGCCGCGCATCCGTGGCGTTCGTTGTGATGGACGCCTTTGGCGTCCCGCACAATCGCAGAGGACGCAGCCTGGAGGGGCCCAGATTGCTTTCGGATCTGGCCGACCTGTCCGTGGCCATCGCCACCGAGCACCTGCTTTCCCACCGGGTGGAGCGCGGCGAACTGGCGCCTCCGGCGGATGCCGGTGCCGGGAAGCGGTGGGAGTATTTTGTGTTGGCCGTCGGGGAACATGGTGGACGGGAACTGGGGTTTTCCTCCGGATTGCGCCTGATCGCCCTGTACGACGCCCGCCATGTCCGATACCGGGGGACCCGGACACCGGACGACTGCTTTGGACGCGTCACGCGCGACATGGCCCGAATGCTTCAGGCCCGGACCCGGGATGGCATCGCCTTTCGGGCCGACCTGCGCATGCGTCCGGGAGGCCCGAACGGGGCTGTGGCGATCAACACGGACGCCGCGCTGGCCCACTACGTGGGAGCGCGCCGCACTTGGGAGCGTGCGACTCTCATCAATGCGCGCCCCGTTGCGGGCGACATCGCATCGGCCGGCGAGTTCCTGGCCGCGATGACGCCGTTCATCTGGGACGAAGGGCTGGATTTCAGATCGGTGGAAGACATCCGGTCCATCCGTCGCCAGATCCGCAGCTACCATCGCCGCCGGGGGATGCGAACCGGTAGGCCCGATCTGGAGCTGGGACCGGGGGGCATCCGGGACATCGAGTTCCTCGTGCAGATGCACCAGTTGGCTTACGGGGGTCGCAGTCAGCGGCTTCGGGGCTCGGGAGTTCTTCCCATGTTGGGTGCCATAGAGCAGCTGTACCACCTTCTGCCCCGGGAGGCGAAGACCCTCACCCAAGCGTACGGGAGCCTGCGCCAAATCCGAAACGCGGTGCAGGCCATCCACAACCACCCGACCCGCTCGTTGCCCGCCTCCCACGCTCTGCTGGACAATGTGGCTTGCCTGATGAACCTGGACTCCGGGGACACGGTGCGGGAAGCCGCGAATGCCCACATGGCCGCCGTGCATGGGCTCTTCGAGGCTCTCTTCAGGGGTCCTGGAGTACAAGGATCCATCGGCCCCCTCTTGGGCGAGACCGGCGACGGCTCCGCCACGCGCCAAGCGCTGGCGGAAGCCGGATTCAGCGACCCTCTCGCGGCCCAACATGTGATTCGTGGCTGGATGACGGGAGCACATCCCGCCACTCGGTCAACCCGGAACCGAGCGGCGTTGCGGGACCTGCTTGATGACATGGTCGGGGCTTTCACGAAATCGTGCGACCCGGACCGCGCACTGCGACACCTGGACGCCCTCGTCCGGACCCTGCCCCCTGACACCGGGGTCATCGCGCTCTTACATGCGCACAGCTGGTTGCTCAACATGATTGCACGGGTGATGAGCGAGTCTTCCGCCCTCACCGCGGCGCTACTGCGTCAACCCCGAACCCTGGAGGCGGCCGTCGATCCCGGTTTCTTTCTTCCCGTGCCGGCGTGCGATGAGCTGCGATCAGACCTTTCCCGGCGCACGCAAGTCGTCGCCCGCTGGGACCAGTTGGCCCCGGTGGTGGCACAGTGGACCGAGGAGCGACGCTTCCAGATCGGCGTACAGTTGCTGCAGAACCTCATGACGGCCCAGGACGCTGGACACCACCTGGCCGATATCGCATAGGCCGCAATCCACGCGTTTGTTGAGACCCGCACCGACGACTCCCCTCAAAAAGGCGTCAGCGCTCGCTACTGCATCCTGGCCATGGGCGACCTGGGCCGCCGCACGATGACCATCGGCTCTGCCCTGGACCTGCTGATCGTGGCGGACGCTTCCGGAACGGGTGCCGCCCGGTCGATTGGCGCCCAGACCGCCGAGCGCCTGCAGGAAGGGCTCGCCTGGGGATCCAGCGACGATCCCCTTTACCCCCCGGTTGTCCGGCACGGCCCCGCCCGTGACGGCGACCATCTTGTGACCAACCTGGAGGCCGTGGGTGACCACTGGGCCGATTCCGGGACCCTCCCGGAACAGTTGGCACTCACGCAGGCCCGGGTAATCGCCGGCGATGCCGGTACGCGCTCCCGTCTCCAGGCACTGATTCAGGGGGTCGTGACGCAACGACGAAAGCCCTCGGAGTTGCGCCGAGCCGCCCGAGCGATGAGCCCCAGCCTCACCTCTCCCGCCTGCGAGCACATCTGGGATGCCCTCCGGGACGGCGGCACGCTGTTGGACCAGATTCACCTGCTCGCCCGATACCTTATTTTGGAACACTCGCATCGCACACAAGATCCAATACCGGTCGATCTGCCGAATTGCTTTGGCACCCTGGAACAGGCGGGCGTCCTGTCGGCCGCAGAAGCGCAGACATTGCTCAAGGCGTTTCGTGCGTTGCAGACGGTCATCGCCTTTGGAGACTTGACGTTTGGTCTTGAGACTCACATTGTGGACGCATCGAAAGCCATCGGCAACCGGCTTGCGCGAGCGTTGGGGCACGAATCAATCAGCGACGCCTTGGCGATGATCAAGCGGATTAACGTGGAAGCATGCTCCATCATTCAACAACGACTTGGCGCATGAGGTTTCACGGCCGCCCGCAGCATTGGACCGTACAGTGAAGCCCATGGCGACAGCACTTGAGTTGGAGGTGGGCCTTGAGAATACCGAGCCGCGCCGCGCCGTCGAGCGGTTCGAGGAGTTTGCTCAGGGTCACGGCCTTCCCGCGGGCACGGTATTCAAGTTTCAACTGGCGCTTGACGAGTTGCTGACGAATATCGTCTCCTACGCTTTCGGGGAGAACCACAAAGACCCCACGATCACGTTGCGCGTGGAGTTGATCGAAAACCAACTCAGGGCGACCCTTCGTGACAACGGGCGCAGGTTCGACCCGCTGTCCGACGCACCAGCACCAGACGTCAATCTTTCGGCCGAGGACCGTCCCGTGGGCGGGCTCGGCATTTTTCTGACCCAGGCGTTCGTTCAGTCCCTCGACTACTCTCGTGTGGATGGATGGAACACCGTACATCTCGTGCAACCACTGGGAGCACAAGGAGAGGAGACACCATGAATCTGGAGACAAGATATTCTGGAGGCACAGCCGTGGCGGTCCTGGAGGGCAGGGTAGATTCTGCCAACGCCAAGGACTTTGACGAACAGTTGGCCGGAATCATTGATCGCGGAGCCAGCAACCTGGTCGTCAACTGTGGCGGCCTCAACTACATCAGCAGCGCGGGATTGCGCGTCCTCCTGATCGCCATTCGCAAGACCAACGAAGCCGGGGGCGGCTTGGCCCTGTGTGCTGTGCCCGAGCACATTCTCGAGGTTCTCGAGGTCAGTGGCTTCGTTCGCCTGACCAAGGTGTTCGACACCGAGGAAGACGCGGTCGCCGGTTTCTCGGGGTAGGCCGCCTTCAGGTGCGGCGAGCCTCCCGTCACCGGTCGCACGGTGAAGCCCGCGTTTGTGCGGGACGCGACCGTACCTAAAGGTTCCGGGGTGGGCGCGATCCCCATCGACATCTATTGGCCCGGCACAACGAACCAAATCCGCACGTACAGGGGCGTTCCATGTCCCTGTACCGGGTCATAGCACATCCACCTGCGCCATATGCGCCCCATCATTCATGACCCATGTAAGCCATGGGTCATGGATTGAGAGGGCAACGATTCAGAACTACCTCCATAGCCATGTACATCGAACGCGTGCCCAACCGGAACTCCCCGCCCGCCGTCCTGCTCCGTGAGTCTTACCGCCACGACGGCAAAGTCAAGAAACGCACCCTCGCCAACCTCTCCAAGTGGCCCGACCACATCGTCAACGGTCTGCGCATCCTCCTCAAGGGCGGCGTCGCCCTTCCCTCCATGGGCGACGCCTTCGCCATCCTCCGATCACGACCTCACGGTCACGTCGCCGCCGTCCTGGGATCCGCCCGCCGCCTCCGGCTCGAACAACTCATCGACCGGAAACCATCGCGCCAACGAGCCCTCGTCACCGCCATGGTGCTCGATCGCATCCTGGACCCCCGCTCCAAACTCGCCACCGCACGATCCCTGAACAGCGAGACACTCACCCACACGCTGGGCGAGGAGCTCGGGATCGGCGACGCCGACGAACGGGAGCTCTATCAGGCCATGGACTGGCTGCTCAGGCGCCAGGACCGCATCCAGAGGCACTTGGCCGCCCGGCACCTGGAAGAGGGCGCGCTGGTGCATTGCGATGTCACATCGGCCTCCTTCGAGGACTCGACATCGGACGACGGCAAGCGTCAGATCGTCTTTCCCTTGCTGTGTGACCAGGACGGCCGCCCCATCGCCGTTGACGTGTTCGAGGGCGACACTGCCGATCCCCGCACGGTGGGTGCCCAGATCCAGACGTTGCGTGAGCGGTTCGCGCTCTCGCGCGTGGTTCTCGTGGGTGACCGGGGCTTGTTGACCGACGCGCGCATCCGAGACGAGGTCAAGCCCGCTGGCCTGGACTGGATCACCGCGCTCAGGGCACCCGCGATCCGTGCCCTGGTCAACAACGGCGATGTCCAGCCCTCGCTCTTTGACGAGCGGGACCTGGCCGAAATCACGTCGCCTGAGTTGTTCGGCGACGAGCGTCTGGTGGTGTGTCGCAACCCGCTCTTGGCAGCCAGGCGAGCGCACAAACGCCGTGAGTTGTTGGCCGCCACTGAGGTCGAGTTGGAGAAGGTGGTGGCGGCCACACGCCGGGACCGGCGGCCGCTACGGGGCAAGGACAAGATTGCAGTGCGGGCCGACCGCGCACTGCGTCGCTACAAGGTGGGCAAGCACTTCATTGTCCAGTGCAACGAAGACGGCTTTTCCTGGGAGCGCAACGAGGAGCGCATTGCCCAAGAGGCCGCGCTGGACGGGATCTATGTCGTTCGCACCAGCGTGCCTGCGGAACAGCTCTCGAGCAGCGATGCGGTGCGGTCCTACAAGAGCCTGAGCAAGGTGGAGCGGGCGTTCCAGAGCTACAAGACCGTGGATCTCAAGGTGCGCGGCGTGCATCACCGGCTCGAGGGCCGTGTGCGGGCGCACGTCTTCTTGTGCATGCTGGCCTACTACGTCGAGTGGCATATGCGTCGCTCGCTTGCGCCGTTGCTGTTCGATGACGAGGAGCGGGGGGCGATGGACAGTCGCTCATCACCTGTCGAGGCGGCCCGGTCGTCCAACGGGACTCGTGCGAAGGCCGGACGCAAGCGCACGGGGGATGGTTTGGTGGTACACAGTTTTCGGACATTGCTGGGCGACCTTGCCACACTGACCCGCAACCGGGTTCAGCCGGCTGCGGAGGGCGCGGAAGCGGCCGATGTGCTCAGTAGCCCGACACCACTTCAGGCCGAGGTGTTCCGCTTACTGGACGTTCGGGCGTGATTTGTACCCAGTAGGGAACACCTCGCGATTTTAGTTATGATGCATGGTTACAAAGCGTTAGCCAAATTTTGGGTCGCGAACTTCAGGCTAGCCAATTTTGCGCGCGAACTTCGGGCATGTGTTCTACGGGGATCCACGGCTCCATAACCTTCGGATCGCAGGGGTTCCTGCAGGAATCAAGGACACGACGGGGCACCGGTGACAAGGTCTACCCCAAGCTCACCGGTGGTCCGGGGGGCGCAGCGCGGCAAACCCCGGATACCCTGCTCGCCGGCCCACACCCATCTACCGCCCCACCCCCGGCACCCCGTGTGGCTCGTCGTCCCACCACCAAAGCGGCGCCAGCGGCCGCTCCCGCGGATAGAGCTCGTCCAGCGTGTCGCCATCGTACAGGCGCCCGTTCAGCATGATCCGGTCGATCATGTTGGTATTGCGCAGATCGGCTAGCGGATTGGCCTCCAAAATGACCAGGTCGGCCAGCTTGCCGGCCTCAATGGTGCCCAGGTCTTGGTCAAGCCCGATTGCCTCGGCCCCGAAGACGGTGGCCATGCGCAGCGCGTCGTGCTCGTCCATATCCGCGGCCGCCATAGCCCACAATTCCCAGTGGTATCCGAGCCCCTGGAGCTGGCCGTGGCTGCCCACGCCCGCCTTCCCTCCGCCCTCGACCAGGTCCTTCACGAACTCGCCGTGGCGAGAGAAGGTGTGTTGGTCGCTGTGGAACCACTGCGGGCGGCGCAGCGTGCGGCTGTCGATTTCGTCGTGCGGAACGAAGCGCCTCAGCTTGGCGTCGTCGTGCGGGTTCTCGCGGCTGTAGAAGTAGTTTTCCGCCCACGGGCCCCCATAAGACACCAGCAGCGTCGGCGTGTACACCCGCCCGGTCTCGGCGAAGAGACGGACATAGTCACCGTAGACCGGGAAAATGGGGATGGAGTGCTCCAGGCCCGGATATCCATCAATGGTCTCCGTGAGGTTCTGCCGGATGTTGAGCGATCCCTCGGTGGTGGGCATGAGCCCCAACTCGCGGGCCGCCATGATGATGTGCTGGCGCCCCTTGCGGGCGGCCGCCACATACATCTTGATGGTCTTGGTGTCGAAGTAATCGGAATACCGCCTAAGGACATCGCGAGCCTCATCGGCGGTTTCGATCTGATCCTGCCAGAAGACCCCCGGCCCGGTTGAGTAGACGCGCGGCCCGAGCACCGATCCGGTGCGCACCATGTCTGCGTATGAAAGAACCTCGGTATTGCCGGTCTGGGGGTCCCGTGTGGTGGTGACGCCGTAGGCCAGGTTCGCCATATAGGGCCACACGTCGGTGCGGTGCAGTCCGTCGCGCGCACGCAAATGGGCGTGGGTGTCCACGAAACCGGGCACGATGGTCCGCCCCGAGACGTCGATCATGGTTGCGCCCGCGGGAACCATCACGGATCCGCGGGCGCCCACCGCTTCAATGCGGTTGTCGCGCACCACAATGTCCGCGTCCTCAATCACCTCATCACCGATCATCGTGATTACGCGTCCGCCGCGGAGCACCGCTACGCCCCGGGGAATGTCCCGGGGCGCGTCGATGAGCACCCGGAATTCCCTGGCGCGGTATTCGGGATCGTCCCCTCTTTCTCCTGATCCCTCCTCGGCCTCAGCCTCGCCCTCAGCCTCTGGATCAGCCTCCTCCCGCTCCTGCTCCGCTACCCCGACGCTATCCTCGAACGCTTTGGCGGCATCCAGATCGTACACGAAGTGGGCATTCCCCAACGACCAATGTACCGAGCGGCCGTCGCCGCTCCAGACCGGAAACTCGCCGCCGATGTCGGTAAGCTGACGGGTCGGGAAGGCCGCGGCGTCCGGGTTCGACACGTTAATCGTGGGTGTAATCCCGATCCTCGGTACGGTCACGCTGTAGATCTGCCGCTGCACTTCTGCCAGGGCCTGGTCTCCCTTGGGCGCCATCCGGAGAGCAGAGGGTGCAAGGCCCTGGGTCGCGCCCGCGACCGTGGCACCCCGCACCCGCACATGTTCCCGTTCGTCGGTGCCGTCCCACCGGATGGAGACCAACAGGTCGGGCGGACGGAACATGTAGATGCGGTCGTCTCCCTCCACGAAGTGCGGGTCCAGCCGCCCATCGCTGGGCGCGATCACGGCCACCGTGCTCCCTGATTCACCGTCGGGCTCGGTTGATACCCGCACGATCTCGGTGCCGGGCGTACCGGCCTCTCCCTGGCTCTCGTAGGCGCGAATGAAGCCCCTGAGCGCGACCAGGCGGTCCCCCGGCCCCCACGCGGGCGAAAAGTACGTGGCGGGCTCGCGGGTCAGCCGTTCCGGCGCCCCACCGCCGTCCGCCCGAGACCTGTACACATGTCCGGCCTCTCCGTCCCAGGTCGCATAGGCGATCCATCGCCCGTCCGGCGACCAGGCCGGGAAGTGCTCCGACCGTTCGGCGTCGGTGACCCGCCTTGGGCTGGTGCCGTCGGCCCCGGAAACCCACAGACGGTCAAGCGCGGTGAAGGCGATCATCCCGCCGTCAGGGGACGGCGCCGCGTCGCGAATCTGGCGGACGGTAAAGGTGGGGCTGTCCTCAATCGGGTAGTCGAATTCGACCCTCGGTCCCAGTGTCAACTCCATCCGCACCCGAAACGGGATCTCCTCGGCGTCGCCGCCATCGACCGGCAGCTTCCAGATCCTACCGCCGTAGGACACGACCAGGTGGCGCGAGTCCGGCGTGAAGGACATGCCCGGGAGTACATCAAGCGTCGCGCGCGACTCCTGGTCGTCGTGCTGTACCGGGTAGGCCAGCCAGCGCTCTTCGCTCGTCTCCAGGTCCCGGAGCAGGAGCCCGGTCTGCTCGTCGTGGCGGGTGCCGAACACCAGCCAGCGTCCGTCCGGCGAGAACGTGGGCCGCACGGCCGAACCGTAACGCGACGACTTTGGATAGCGCTTGCCGTCCTCGCGGTCGTAGGCCTCGAGCTGGTACTGCGGGAACTGCGCGTTGTACTGCCAGTCGCCAGTGCGGCGCGCATACCAGATGTGGCGGCCGTCGGGAGAGGCCGCCGGCCCCGTGACCTTCATGTTCTCGGGCTCGGAAACGAGCTCGACGCCACCGCCCCCGTCCACATGGAACATCTTGAGCTTGGGGAGCTTGCCCCCCCGAAAGTTCCCGACCGCCGCGACCACATAATCCCCGTCCGGCAGCCATTCGGGGGACTCGGTACGATTCGACGCGCCGCGGGAGACCTGCACAGTGTCGGAGCCATCCAGTGACATAATCCAGACGTTCTGCCCCCCGTCGTAGTCGGAGGTGTAGACCACGCGTGTTCCGTCCGGCGAGAAGCGGGGCTGGGCGTCGAACGCCATCCCGGAGGTGAGCTGGGTGGCGGTGCCGCCGGAGATGGGGAGTGTGAAGAGGTCGCCCAGGAAGTCGAAGACGATGGTCCGTCCGTCCGGGCTCACATCAATGGAAATCCAACTTCCCTCCGTCATGTCGATGGACACGGTTCGATCAACCGGGAGGGGAAGGTTCTCGTTCGCTGGGGGAGCGGCGTCCTCGCTCGCGGGCGATGATTCTTGGCCCAGGACATCCTGCGGAAACGAGATCAAGGCGATGACGAAGACAAGCGCCGGGAGAGCCGTGTGAACCAGCGGAGTGGGGCGGCAACGGTACATCGGGTGTCCTCCTTAAACGGGTCGTCGGCGAATCAGCGCGGCGGCGGCCGGCCGGCGCGGGGCGCGAACGTGCGCGACCTGCGCCCGCTTACGGAGGCCAAGGTACGGGGACCTCCCCAGACCCGACACCCCCGGCCGCGTTCGATGGCGAACGAGCCTGGATGCAGGCGCGGTTGTCAGTGCGAGCCTGAACTGAGGCTCTGTGCTCGGAAGCAGCATGGTCGCGGCACTCAGGGGGTGGTCAGAGACTTGGACCTACAAGGAACTGCGAGCCGAGGGGGTCCTCAACTTCAGATACGCCGCCGACGGCCGCCCCTGAAAGGGGATGTGGTGCATTGCACTACGTCGACGACGGCGGCAGCGGTAGCCAGCACGACCGGCCATCGCGAAATTCGGGATCAAAAGAAGGTGAAGGCCTGTACCTTGAACGACCAGTCCCTGCGCTCATCGGTGCGATAAAGGTCCAGGTTCGCCGATATTCCGTTGCGGGGTGCCGCGTACAGCATCAGCCCTGGGGTCACAACCAATCCGCTAACGCCATCCTCCGATCCGGTGGTCGCCCAGCTGACGCGAAGCAACGGCTCAATGGCCTCCAGCAGATCGGTCTGGCCGTTTAAGGGTCGATACCACATGCCCATGACCTGGAATGCCGAGAACGTGGCGTCGTCTTCCAGCTTCCAGTTGCGGCCCCGGACGGCAGTGGCGAGCAGGTGGGGTCCGTCCCGCCAGCCCCCGAACTCCATCTCCGCGCCCCAAGCGGGCACCCCCATCGTCTCTCCACCGGAGTCCAGGGTCTCGTCCACCGCCAAATAGGCGGACACACGCCCCCGGTCACCCAGATACATGGACAGGCGCCCCGAGGCGGATTTGCGGCCGTTGACATCCTTACGTCCAAGGCCCTCACCATTGGTGAGAGTCACCCGGTATCCCATGCGCCCCCCGGCAACGCGACCCGTCACCAGCAGGCCCGGCTCATAGCCATCAAGCCCCAAGGCCTCGGTGAACCGGCCAAACGAACACACACCGCCCACCCCCGGGCAGTGATCGACCCCGGTGACCCGTGCGTCACGCTCAATGAGCGCCAGATCGGAATTGGCAGCCAGCCAAAAGTAAGACATCGCCCTCTTGAACTGCCCGATCTGCACCTGAAATGCGTCCGACGGTGCCAGCTGAAGGTAGGCGTCCAGCACCGCTGAGCCGTGCGCGTTGAACTGCACTCGACCGCTCACGAACTCATTGAGCCGTCCGTCCACCGTCACCCAGGCCCGGCGCAGGTAAAAGGACGAGGGGACCTCAGGTTCGCTTGACACCTCATATTGCGCCTGAAAACGCGCCCCCAAGGTCACGGTGGAACCCGCGCGGGCCCGGATTTCCTGGGCGGCGGCGTCGGCTCTGGCCACCGCCATTGCAAACAGCGCAAGACCCAGCGCCGTCACCGGCGCCCACGAGTTCCGTACACTAGTGCCCACGATACTTGAGACTCCTCATCTCGCCCTTGAGTTGACGGGACTGTGGTTGGTGAGGGCAATCCCACGCACGACGCAAGCGCTCCCGGCGGCAACGGGGCGAGCACCCTCAAGAAGCACCGTGCCTGGCCGACGGTCCTCTGCCCTCCCCACCGCTTGCATCATACTTCTTTCTCGTACGCAGGCAACCGCGACCGATGCGGGGCGCCCTTGCCCCATGGCGCCAAGACCCGACGCATGGCGAATGGGTGCATCCCAAGTGGTTGATCGTGCCGGAAGCGATGCGCGCCCCCCGACGCTTTGGCGTCGTCAACGGATCCCGCAGTGCCAGTCGGGCACCCCTGGCCTACAGGTCCTTGCGCTCCCTCGGGATGGTCGCCAAGGTTGACAGTCGTGCTGCTCGGACCCTGCCGCATCCTCAACCACCTCTCTCGAACACGGAGAGCGCTCAATGACACCCCTTCGATCAACCAGTTCGTCGGCTCCCCCGTACCCTCGGGCTCCGCTACTGATAACCGGAGCCGCGCTCCTTGCCCTGGCGGCACTTGTGGCACTGCCGATGGGAGCCGGGGCGCAGGACGCGGCCCAGGACATCACCTTCGTACTCAACACATTCTCGTTCCTGGTCTGGGGCGCGCTGGTGATGTGGATGTGCGCCGGCTTCACAATGCTGGAGTCCGGCTCGGTGCGCTCAAAGAACGCGTCCGTGATCTGCCTGAAGAACATCGGGCTCTACGCGATCGCCGGAATCGCCTATTACGTCGTCGGCTATGGGTTGATGTATACCGATGTCGGCTCGTTCATCGGTAGCCTCGACTGGTTCTATGGTCCCTCGGGTCCAGAGGTCAGGCTGATGGAAGGTGATCAGGGAGCACTTCAGGAGGTGGTGGCCAACGGCTATTCGGTCACGTCCGACTGGTTCTTCCAGATGGTGTTCGTCGCCACCACCGCATCAATCGTTTCCGGGTCGTTGGCCGAGCGCGTGAACATTTGGGCGTTCTTTGCCTTTACCCTGGTGCTCACCGGGATCCTGTACCCGGTCGTGGGGGCGTGGCACTGGGGCGGGGGCTGGCTCGCCGACAGGGGGTTCGTGGATTTCGCGGGATCCACCATCGTTCACTCGACCGGCGGCTGGGCCGCGCTCGCCGGAATCTTGGTCGTGGGACCAAGGTGGGGAAAATTTCGCAAGGATGGGTCGGTCAAGAGCACGCCCCCGTCGAACATCCCCGCCGTCACACTCGGCGTGTTCATCCTTTGGCTTGGATGGTTCGGCTTCAACGGCGGCTCGGTGCTGGCTCTGGGTAGCGCCTCCGATGTCGTGATCATGAGCACCGTGCTGGTGAACACGAATCTCGCGGCGGCGGGCGGCGTCGTGGCCGCCATCTTCATGTCGAAACCCATCCTGGGACGCATTGATCTGTTTGCGGGCCTGAACGGGGCAATCGCCGGACTCGTATCGATCACGGCAGCTCCCGACATCGTGGACGGCTGGGTCGCAATTTTGATCGGGGCCGTGGGCGCCATTCTGTGCACTTCCGCCCTCAAGGTGATGGAGCGGTACAGAATTGACGATGTGGTGGGCGCGGTGCCCGCCCACCTGGTTGCCGGGATTTGGGGAACCTTGGCGGCGTGCATTGAGGGGGGCGGCCAATTCTGGGTGCAGCTTCAGGGGATTGCGGCCGTAGGGGTGTTTGTCTTCTCGATATCGTTTGTGCTGTGGAAATCGCTTGACCTTCTGATGGGAGTGAGGGTCTCCCGCCAGGTCGAAGAGATCGGGCAGGATGCGGCGGAGCTGGGGCTGGACGCGTATCCGGAGTTCGTTCTCATGGTCGACCCGGACGATGGCATGGATTTCAGGGACCCGAACTGATGCGGGCGGCGTGCATGCCTTGGGGTCCGCCCCAGCCTCCCACTCGGCGCTTTCGGGCCTCCATCGGACTGGCAAAATGGTAGAGTGCGGGGGTGAGCGTGCTTCGGCACCAGGTCACACCGGCGTCCCTGCCCTTGGCGACAAATAAATTGGCGACACGCACTGATGATGGACCAAAATCCCCCATCTCGGCTCGATCCTTTGGGGTCGAACCTGAGTATTCGGCCTCCGTGGCCGACCGTAGACTTAGTTGCCAGCGAGGCCACGCAGGTCAGCTTCTCAACCAGACCAGACAACGGACGATGGCAAAGGGAACCCAAGCCCGTCTGGAAACGATCGCTCGGTTCGAGAAGCGGTCCCGGCGGCAGCCGCACATGCGATCGCCAGACCCGACATTCACGTGTCACGAGCCCGTAACCCGACCGCTCCTATGGATCAAGGATTGAATGCCATGCGCGGGAAAAGCCCGGCCTCCTCCATGTCGACTCACCGCACCTTGGGAATCGCTACTGCGTTCCTCATCTCGTTTGGTACGCCCCTGGGTGCGCAGACAGCCTCCATCGGGGCGGATGTGGTCAGTCGCTATGTCTGGCGGGGCGTCGACTTCGGAGAATCAATGGCTGTCCAGCCATTTGTCACCATCGGCGTGGGAGCATTTGAATTCGGAGCCTGGGGCTCTTTCTCGGTATCGGACTCCGAGGCCAATGAAAACGATCTCTGGGTCACCTATACCCGGGAGCTGTCGAATGGCGCATCCTTTTCCGTTGGGCTGACAGATTACTACTTTCCCACGCCCGGTGGTGAAGGATTCGGGGATCCCCACACGATAGAGCTGTCGGTGGCGTTTTCGGGGCCGAACTCGGTCCCTCTGTCCCTCTTTGCGGGATCAATCAGCAGCGAAGACGCAACGTTTTACCTTGAGGGTGGCTACGCCATCGCCGAAATGGAGGGCGTGGCACTGGGCGTGCATGCCGGGTTTGTCACCTCAAGTAGCGAATTCTACGGCACCGACAATGCTGCCTTGGTCAACCTTGGGCTTACCGCGGCAAAGGACTGGGCCATCACCGAGACATTCAACATTCCAATCGGGGTCGCGTACATCGTCAATCCTGACCGAAACCGCGCCCACCTGGTCTTCTCGCTGAGCATTGCGCCTTAGGCGCGAAACTTCCGGGTCGGTGGAAGAAATCAACAGTCAACCGCTGCGAGCCGGTTGCGATGAGCGACCCCATGGCGGCGAGCCCGAGAGCATCCTCGAAGCGAACATCCGACGCCCGGACGCGATCCGGGCATTTATGGTCCAACGGCGCCCGGGAGCTTGAATTCCGCTCGATGGCACAACAGTCCCGCTGGAGGGAAGCAACAGACATGACATCTCAAGAGTCGAACGGCGCGGCCGCTCAACCCCGAACCCGCCGGGGCAGCGGCGGCAGTGAATTTCTTCTGTGGGGCGGAGCCGTCGCCCTGGCACTGGGGTGCGCCGGGGACGCGCCTGAGCCGATGCCAGAGCAGACACCACCCGCAGAGGAAGCGCCCATGTCGGCCGCGGTCGCAATCACGCAGCCGGCCGACGGAGCGGAATTGGAGGCGGGACCGACCACGTTTGTGATGGAGGTGCAGGGGCTGGAGATCGTGGCGGCCGGGAACATGGACCCCGGGTCCGGCCACCACCACCTGATCGTCAATGGCGACGTGGACTGGTCGGTGCCGATTGCCAACGACCCCAATGTCCACTATCACATGGGCTTGGGGCAAACCGAATTCACCATCGACCTGCCGCCTGGGGAGCATCGAGTCATCGCCGTGGTTGCAGACGGCGTCCACATTCCACTGGATCCGCCCGTGGCCGACACGGTCTATGTGGTGGTTCGTTAGGGCCGGCCGCTTGGCCGGTTGGGGGCGAGCCGCCCGCGCCGCGACAGCGCTGTCGGACACTTGGACCCGGGGCTACGCGTACTCCGGCGTCCCTTCAGTAATGGGCAGCCTTGGCGTGGTGCGCCGTATGCGGTGGACCCTCGTGGCCCTGCTCGGCCTCGTTGTTCTGATCTGTGTGGGCGGGTGTGAGAACCTCAATCGTCGCGGCGTGGTCGCGCGCGCCGGCGATTGGACCCTCACCGAGGCGCGCCTGGCCGAGCTCCTCGTGCTTGCCCAACCCTTCCCGCTTGACCGGGCAGCCGCGGACGATCTTGTCCGGCACTGGATGGTGGCCGCGGCCATCGCCCTAGTCCACCAGGCGGGAGAGCCGCTCTCGGGCGTTGAGGCAACCCAGGCCGCGACATGGCTCAACCGCAGGGAACATCTGCTCGCGCTGGACCGTGAACAGCGCTTGGGGGACCGGGTGCGCATGGACCGTGAGCAGGTGCGCCGCGTTTTTGAGGAAGGATCACTCCGAATGGTCGCGCATGTCCTTCGGCGCACCGGCCCGGAAACATCCTCCAGCGAGCGCATTCTCCAGCAACGCACGGCGGAGCGCCTACTGCAGACACTGGTGGACGGAGGGGCGTGGGACCAAATCGTGGCCGAGAGCGAAGACGTGGAATCCAAGGCCAACGGTGGCCTTCTTGGACTGTTCGCGCGGGGCGAGCTTCCGTCCACCCTGGATCGGGCGGTGTTCCTGCTGGAGCCGGGGCAAGTCTCCAGTGTCGTCCAGAGTAGACAGGGGTATCACCTGCTCTACCGGCCCCGATTCGACGAAATCGGTTCCATTTTCACAAGCCACCTCGTTCGCCGCCGCTTGGCCGAGGAAGAGGAGCGTGTATCGCAAACGTATCGGGAGACGCGAGACTTGCGGGTGACGGCGACGGCAGATGTGATTCTCGCGGCGATCCTGCGAAGCCCTGTAACATGGCTGGAATCTCTGCATGTATTGGCCACATGGATGCCGGACACAAACGGCACCCGGCCAGCGGATCCGGGCTCCCGGGACATCTCCGCGGCGACGGCAACCCCGCTGGCCAGGGTGCCCCTTACCACCGCCACCGCGGCTCGCTATGTGGTCTTTCTTCCCGCTTCGACCAAGGATGAACTCCTCTCAGGGGATCCGTATGATCGAATGGTCATGGTTCGCGAATTGGCCACGAGGGAGATGCGCTTAGCCGACGCGGACGCGCGCGGGCTCGCGCTGGACTCGGCAACCGAGGCATCCATGCAACGTGCGTACGCCGACGAGCTTGAGTTCTGGACACAGGCACTGTCCCTGGGCGCCCCGGATCCCCCTGCACGCACTTCGTTGGCACGGCACATGGAGCGCGTCGTTTCACGCCAGGAGGAGGCACGTGTGGTTCCCCGGCTGTTGGAGGCCTGGCTCTTCGGCCGGGTGTACGCGACGGCGTATGACGATGGTGTACTGGCCGCCATCGTCCGGGCTCGCCGCCTCATTGAGGAGGCTGGGACCTGATCACCGAAATGGACAGGCTACCTGCGCCGGTCCGTGAGACGCACGCGCCCCCCTCTTGGAGCCCGCACCGCGGGAAGGCCCAGGCCCGCTGTAAACACAGAACCGCTCTTGGGGCCTTGCTCTGGACCGTGGTTGCCGGCGGCTGCGGCCAGCCGCCGGATCCCGTGGCACCCCTCCCGGGAGAGGCCCTGGCGGGGCTGAGTACGGGTGAGCGCGGACGCTTTCTACTGGGGCGGGCCCTCTTTGAGCGCGTCGCCACCGCGGATGAGGGTCTGGGACCCCTGTACAACGAGGTCCGCTGCAGCGACTGCCACGACCGGCCCGCCGTGGGCGGGAGCGGTGCCTACCGGGCGCGGATTCTCAAGGCGACCCGCTACGTCGACGGCCGCTGCGACCTTCTTCGCCATGAGGGCGGGGACAACATACAGCGCCGGGTCACGGAGCTGACGGCGGCCCGCGGCATGGGTCCCGAGGCCGTGCCGCCCTCCGCGACGGACACCACCCGCATGATGGCCCCTTCGCTTCTGGGGATCGGGCTGGCGGACGCAGTTCCCGAAGCCGAATTGCGGCGCCGGGCGGATCCCCTTGACCGCGATGGCGACGGGATCTCTGGTCGGCTTCCCCTGGGAGCAGACGGCCGGGGGGCTCGCTTCGGACGCAAGGGAGACGCCGTGACACTGACCGATTTTGTGGACGCGGCCCTTCGCTTCGAGCTCGGGTTCACGACTCCCGCGCACCCCACGGAAGAGACGCGCAACGGAGAGCGGGTGCCGGAGGAAGCCGATCCGGCGCCGGACCCGGAGATCGACCGGGTGGCACTTGGCCAACTGGCCGACTACGTTCGGTTTCTGGCGCCCCCGGCCAGGGAGGAGTTCGGGCGCGCGGGCCGCCGCGTGTTCCCGTTGGTCGCGGCCGCCGAGGATTCCGTCGCGCGTGGACGCGCCCTGTTCGTCCAGATCGGGTGCGCCGGCTGTCACACCGAGGAGCTGCGCACCGGCCCCTCACCGTTCCCGGCGTTGGCGCACCGGTCGTTTCGTCCGTATTCGGACTACCTCCTCCACGACATGGGACCCGGCTTGGCCAGCATCTGCGGAGTAGACGCATCCCCCAGAGAGCTGCGCACGGCACCGCTGTGGGGGCTTCGGCACCGGACCCGGCTTCTGCACGATGGTCGGGCCACCAGCGTCGACGGCGCGATCATCGCCCATGGCGGCGAAGCCCTGGGCGTCCTTCGGGCCTACCAAGCGCTGGGTATCCATGGACAGCGCGACATTCTCCGATTCCTGGCGTCCCTGTAACGGTGCAGGTGCGTGTCATCGACCCCCCGGTCGCTACCCGTGCGAACGCGGCACCCCGTGGGCACTTGCTTTCGATAACTCCGATCCAGTTCATGAGCCCCAAGGACCGGCCGCGCTGTCCCAGCACCTCCAAAGCGAACCCTCCCAATCTGCGGACGGATTGAAGGACGGCATTCGGACACCCCCGCTCCAAGCCGGCGCCAATCCTTGGACGGCGGTCTGGCACCCGTCGGGGGTGGTGCTCGCCCAAGCCCGTGGGGGTTCAGTTGGTCGGGCGAGAAACCCCTGGCGCGCAAGACCCGCCAAGAATGAAATGTTGCGCCGGGCACCCCATCGTCCATATGATTTGGGTGGTTCACGGCTCCTTTGCGCGACGGCGGGTCGCTGGGAGCATCAAGGGCGGGCGAGGTGTGCGCATCTCCGTGCCGCCCTGAAGGGCAATCCACCTCGACACAAAGGAGAGGCGACAATGGCCCAACAGATTACCGTTCAAGTCGGGAGGGTTCTTGCTCTCTCGCGTTTGGCCGCGTTGGCCTGCCTGGCCATCCTCTTGCTGCTTCCGATTGCGGTAACGGCGCAGCAGAATGGATCGGTCACAGGATTGGTCACGGCTGCCACGACCGGACAGCCGATCAACGGCGTTTCGATCGCCTTGGAGGAGACCTCACACATTGGTCTCACGAACGCCGCCGGCCGCTTCGTTTTCCAGAACGTGGCCCCTGGCTCGTACACGCTTCGCGCCGTGTACGTCGGGTACGGGACCGTAACAGAGGATATCACGGTTTCTCCCGGAGGGACCGCCACAATCGACCTTGCCCTGGAGGTTTCCGCGGTGGCGATGGATGAAATCATCGTGACGGGAACAGCGGGTGGTGTCGAACGGCGGAAGCTCGGCACCTCGGCCGCGTCCCTCAATGTGACTGAGATCGCCGAGGTCACCCCGCTTTCGGATTTCAGCCAGACCCTGGAAGGCCGACTTCCCGGTGTTCGGTCCATCGGGACGGTGGGGGGCGTCGGTGCGGGCCGCGAACTCCGCATCCGAGGCACGGATTCCTTCAGCCTGGGGCAGCGCCCCGTCATCATCATTGACGGCATCCGCGTGGACAGCCGGCAGACGGAGTGGGGCAGCGGCGCGAGCACGTCAAGCGGAACAACATGCTGTGCCTTCAGTGGCGGAGCCGGCGAAGATCGACTGTCCGACCTGAACCCGGATGAGATCGAGAGCATTGAGGTCGCCAAGGGGCCCTCCGCCACGACGCTCTACGGATCGGAGGCGTCCGGGGGCGTCATTCAAATCTTCACCAAGCGCGGCCGCAGCAACAGCCCCGCCAACTTCGCCCTTACCGTCAACACCGGGTTCAACCGCCACCGGCCGAACTTTCCGACGTCACTGCGCAGCAACTTCACGGGCAAGGACGGGACCCGGGCGTGGGATCCCAACGAGACCCTGATTGAGAACGGCCTGATCAACTCCTATGACTTGAGCGTCGATGGGGGCGGCGAGGATATCACCTATTTCGTGTCCGGTGGATTCGCGTTTGAGGAGGGATCGATCAAGCCGAACGACCAGAAAAAGGCGAACCTGAGGCTCAACCTCAACTACACGGTGGGCGAGAACACTTCCGTCGGGGTCAGTTCGTCCTATGTTCGCAACCGCATCTATTCGGAACGGGCCAACGCCCCTGAAGCAGTGACACACTTTTTTTAGTGGGGGCGGACAACCTCCACGCTACCTACATTATCGTCAATCGCCAGTGCCGGCAATACCCTGTTGATCTCAACCTTCGTCGGCAACGCTTTCGTCTGCGGCCGACCACCCACGAACCGCTCCGGGTGCTCCGCATACGCCGCATCCATCACCGCCTGTCGCCTCTCGATCATCTCAGGACCCTTGCCCGAGTGAACCATCTGTGGCGTCAGCATGCGGATCCCCTGATGACGATGCTCCTCGTTGTACCGCTGAAAGAACTTGCGGCAAAACATGATCGCATCATTGACATCACCAAACCGGCCCGGATAGTCCGGGCTGTACTTCAACGTCTTGAACAACGCCTCCGAATACGGGTTGTCGTTCGAGACCCGAGGCCTGCTGAACGAACGCGTCACCCCCAACTCTTCCAACAAATCCTTCGTGCAACCAGCCTTCATGGGCGCCCCTCGATCAGAGTGCAACGTGAGCTGACCGGCGGCCACCTTCTGCTTCTCGCAGGTCTCGCGGATCAGGTGCATCGCCGAAGCCGCATTCTCCGTCTCAGCCACCATCCATCCCACCACATAGCGGCTAAACAGGTCCATCATCACATACAGGTAGTACGTCGACTTGTTCTCCCCCCGCAGATGCGTGATGTCCCACGACCACGACTGATTGGGCCGGCTGGCCTCAATATGCGGCCTCTCCCGCTTCGGATGACTACGCTGCGCCCTGCGCTCCCGCACCGCCTTCCTCTCCCCAAGGATCCGATACATCGTCCGCGCGCTGCACAGGTACTTGCCCTCATCAAGCAGCGTAGCCACAACCTGCCTGGGCGACTTGTCAATGAACCGATCCGAACACAGGACATCGAACACCTCTTGGCGCTCTGCCTCCGACAGCGCCCGCTTCGGCGTTGGCCGCTTCTTCGGCTCGGGCTTCGGCTTGCCGCGACGGTACAGCGTAGAGCGCGACACCCCCATCTTCGCACACGCCTGCGTCACGCCAATCTTCTTCGCCAACCGCTCCGCCCCCTCAAGCAATATCTCGCGCGGCGGCTCAAGTCCGGCATCCTGACACGTCTTCCTCTGCACCTCGACGGTCGTCACAGCCGCATCGATTTCGCTCATCAGGTGAACCCTCTCACGCTCGAGCACCCGGACCCGCTTGACCGCCTCCGGTTCTGCTGACGGCTTGCGCCCGCGCTTGCGGCCCAACGCCGCCATCATCCCCTCGCGCGCCACCTTGCGCCATTCGGAGAGATGGGAGTAATGGAGACCCTCGCGCCTCAGCAGCCGACCGATATCGCCAGGCCGTCTGCACGCGTTCGCTTCCTCTATGATCCTTACCTTGTACTCGGCGGTAAACGTGCGTCTCGTCTGCTTACTCATCACAACCGCCTTGACCACCCACTCCGGAAAACGATCCGTTCATCTGCATCACTCCTTGATCACTCGGTTCGCTGATACCGCCGATCGCGGTCAGCCCAACACACATCATCCTCGGTCCACCCCCTCGTCGTCACCCTGGCAAACGTCCGTTTCCATCGGATCAGGACCATACCACTCGTCCATCAGACCCTCCGGCCACGACAGCTCATCAGGGTCTACAGCGCGATCTCCCAGTACTCTTCGGTGCTCCTCAAGGACCATCCTGCACTCCCACAGCTTCTTGCGCATACGCTTGCCGCTGCGCTCCAACTGCTCAATCCGCTTCGCCTCGGCCGACGTCATCAATGGCTTGCGCCCGCGCTTGCGGCCCAATGCGTCCACCATGCCCTGCCGCGCTGCCCGACGCCACGCAGAGAGTTGCGATGAATGGAGACCCTCGCGCTTCAGCAAACGACCGATATCACCAGGCCGTCTGCACGCGTTCGCCTCCTCGACCATCCGCAACTTGTACTCCGCCGTAAAGCGGCGCCTTGGCCTCTTGGCGCCATCAACCCGCGCTAAAGCCCGATCCCGCTTACCCATGCGCACCCGCTCCCCCTTGATGACGGTCGGCCTGTCGGACAACATCACCACGCTCATCACCCGACGTACCCGACGACGATCCCCAATGACAACATGGACCCCACAACATCTCGCATGCACGATCAACACCATGGGCCACCCCACCCACCAAGGGGGGCGGCATCGGACCCGATGGCCGATCCGGTCCCCGTTTCGGTCGCTCCGCTCCCTGCACGGGGACCGGATCCGCAGTGTGAAAGGCCCGGACTCGAAGTTTCAATATGGTCGCGGTGCCCCTGTAGCCGGCGTGCCATCTCAACCGTCGGCTGATCGTGCATGGAATGCTTGCCTCCGCCCGTGTCGGATTCGTCCGAGCACAACAACGCTGCGAACAGAGCCGCTTCGCCGCCTGCTGATATCGGATGTGGTGACGGTCCCATCATCCAACGACTGATCCTTACCGCCGGGCGGGTTCGCTGGATCAGCGACACAGAGGCCTGACACCACCGGCCTGTACGGAGCATCACGCAACCCTCGGTCCCCGAAGGCTCCCGCACACAAACGAACTGGCTGGCCAAGCGGGCTGGCGGGGAGCTGATCAGGGGGAGGGCATGAGGCACGACCTGTTCGCGGATCCACACACGGGCATTGATGGGCCCCATGGATGTGACGGCTCGCGCGGGGTCATAATCGCCGGATCCGGGGTGGGGGAGGATGGCCGAGCAGTGGGTGGGCCCCCCGTTCTGGTCGCTCCGCTCCCGCCACGGGGGCCCCACCCACTGCGGATCCTCCAAATGGCCAAGAGTGTGCAATTTCAGATGGCCGAAAGTGTGCGATTCTTGATGGCCAGTGACACCCACACGGTGGACGGTGCCGGCTCCCCTTGCGCTCGCGTCACGAGAGCCTGCACCGTCCCATGCCCGGGTGCCCCAAGTCAGCAACACGGGGGCGTCGGTCACTCGCGTTCGCCGGAGGTGGCGCCCAATCCCGCCAACTCAGCAACCTTGGCTTGGATGTCCACCATCAACCGGAGCCCCTGAACCTCCTTGCGCAGGCGTTCGCACTCCTGTTCAAGCCGCCGTTGCCGATTGCGTCCGGCCGATGCTCTGGACCCACGCTTGGTGCCCTTGGTCAGAGATCCTTCGCGCATCGCCTTGCGCCATTGCGACAGTTGCGACGAATACAATCCCTCGCGCCGCAACAGCGCGCCCAACTCGCCTGGCTTCGTACAAGCATGGGCCTTCTCGACAATGCTACGCTTGTAGGCTGCCGAGAACCGGCGCTTTGTCGGCTTCGCCAAGACCTCTGGGTCCGGCATGGGCGTCGGACGCTGGTTGCCCCTTTCTTCGGCAAGGGGAGTGCCGTTTTTCTGCCCCTCTCGGTGCCTCTCCATACTGTGGAAACCTCGACATCGCCCTTCAGTGATAAAAACGCCTCAAGCAGCATCAAGGCCATTGGCCCGTAGGGATTCGCTTCAATCGGGGAACAATTGGCTTGGGATCTACACCAACGCCCTGCTCACAAATCCGTTGAACGCAACGGCCGAAGAGCCCTACGGTGGCGGCCTTGACGTCAATGTCGAAGACGCGAAAGCCATTGAGACATACTCCGACAGTGATCGCTGGACCGGGTCAATCACCCTGAACTATGCTCCCCGCGAGTTCTTCACACACCGAGCGACGCTTGGGTTGGATGCGGTCAACGACCAGAAGACGCGGACCTTGCCCTGGGGTCGCAACTACACCTATATCGGCGAGGATGGCGAGCGGAACATCGGGTACCGAAACGCCCGCAAGTTCACCGCCGAGTACATCGCCAACTTGGATTACTCGTTGCCGATCTTCGACGGCCTCGCCGGGACCTTGGCCTTTGGTAGCCAAGGCTATTGGGACATCACCTCCTATTCGATGGCGACTGGGCGGGAGTTCGCCGGAGCGGGCGTGACCACGGTGAGCGGCGCGGCCCGCAACACCGGCTACGAGGAGTTCTTCGAGGAACTCAACATCGGCGCATTCGTCCAGAACCGCTTCGATTTCGTTGACAACCTGTTCGTCACCGCGGCGGTTCGAATCGACGGAAACAGCGCCTTTGGCGAGAACTACGGTTTTCAGGTGTACCCCAAGGCGGATTTTGCCTACAACCTGAGCCAGGACCTCCTTCCGGGCTTGGTCAGCAGCGCCAAGGTGCGCGGTGCCGTCGGGATGGCCGGAAAGGCGCCGGGCGCCTTCGACCAGTTCCAGACGTACACTCCGAACACGGTGCTGAGTGACCTCGCTGGCGTCCTGCCCAACAATCCGGGCAACGACGCTCTGGAGCCGGAGAACAAGATCGAGTATGAGGGAGGCTTGGAGCTAGGACTGTGGAACGATCACATCGGCATTGACGCCACATACTGGCACGCCACCACAAAGAACGCGCTCCTGGGCGTCCCCCTGCCACCGAGCGAAGGGTTCTCGCAGAGCCGACAACAGAATGTCGGAGCGATCCTGAACAAGGGTGTGGAGGTGTCCCTGAACAGCAGAATCGTCGACACGCGCAGCTTCCGCTGGTCGAGCGCGGTGAACTACGAGTGGATCCACAACGAGATCTTGGAACTTGGCGATGCCGCCTTTGAAGACTCCCTGCCCGTGTACTCGGCAACCGGTCAACTGGAGCGGTGGGATCACTACAGGCGCTTGGGCGGATTGTGGGAAGGGTTGCCGATTTTTGAGCTTACGAGCCGGGTCATCACCGGCTGGGACCCCACGACACGCAAGCACTCGCGCTCGGGTTTCAGTGCGTACGTCGGGAATCAGCAACCGAGCACCCTGGCGTCCTTCCGGAACGACTTCGCGATTGGCCAGTCGCTGAACATCGCGGTGCAACTTCGCGGCGAATGGGGCGCGGTGATGTCAAACTCGGACCGCGGCTACGGGGTTCGCCAACTGGCCTATGACGAGTACCTGGAACTCCTGGACGCGGACGGCAAGGCGACGCCTGCGAGCGACTCGCTCCTGGATCGCTTCCGGCTGGTGTACCCCGTCGACAAGCGAGACCATGTGCGTCTGCAAGAGGTCTCGATTTCCTACAACCTCCCCACCGAACTCATGGGTTCAATCGGGCTCGGGCGGTCCTCCCTTACGCTGGCCGGATACAACCTGCACTGGTGGGATGACTGCCATTGCCCGGATCCGAACCAACAGTACCGGGGCGGCGACGATTTCAGCACATCTCCATTCTTGGGCGTCCCCCAGCCCCGACGATTCCTGCTGTCCTTCCGGACGCGCTTCTAAAGGATGAGGAGGATTCTGATGACATTAGCATCCCAATTCACGAGCAAGTTGCGCGCGCTGGCGGCTGTGGTTGCGGTCGTCTCGGCCGGTGCGTGCGACGACCTCCTGACCGTTTCGGATCCGCAGCGTTACACATCGTCCGACCTGGATGTGGCGCTGCAGGCGGTTGCCAACGGCGTGGAGGGAGCAGTCCAGGAGGTGTACGACAGCTGGGTGATCGACCAAGCCCTGCTGGCCGATGTCTACCAGCATACCGGCACATGGAGCGGATACGACGACTCGGATCACGGACGAACCGCCTACAACAACAACGCCACGGCAGGGGAGCAAAACGCGTGGCTGAGGGCGCGCTGGTTTGCGACCAGTGCCCAGGACCGCTTCAAGCGGGTACTGGGAGAGGCGGAGGCGGCCTCCAGCGAGCTTACGGCACAGGCACAACTCGGAGGTGCGCTGGCCGACATGCTGCTGGGCATGACGGCGTGCGAGGGCGTAACCGGACCCACGGGGGATTTGGTCAGCGACAAGGCGTTACTCGCCCAGGCGGAACAGAAACTGACCACGGCGATGGCGACCGCCATGTCTGCGGGCAGGACAGATTACGCCCATGCCGCGCAGGCGGCCAGGGCGCAAACCAGGCTCCTGCTGGACAACGTGTCCGGGGCGGCGGCGGACGCAGCCGCAATTCCATCCGGGTTCGTATATGAAGCCATCTTCAACGAGCAAAGCACGAACTCGGTTGTGCAACTCACCACCAAGACCAACAACGAGGCGGCCGGGCTCATGTACAAATGGTGGGATCGGATTGAGAAGAGTGACAAGCCCGGCTTCATGATGGATCCGTACAGCGGGATGCCAGACAAGCGCATACCCGTGTTCTTCGACGGGGAGATCGCCACGGACAACGAAACCCCCCACTACAGCCAGTGGAAGTACAACGACGACACGGACAATATCCCGATGTTGCACTCCGACGGGATGAAGTTGATCCTTGCAGAGGTTGCCGCCTCGGAGGGTGACTGGGCGGGGGCGACCGCGATTTTGAACGAGTTGCGGGCTGCCGTCGACCTCCCGGGCCACGAGGTGCCGACGGAACTGTCGAAAATGCAGGAAATCCTGCTTTCGGAGCGATTTGCCGAGCACTTCATGGAGGGCCAACGCCTGATCGACTTGGATCGCACGGGTGTTGGGGAATTCGTTTTTGAAGCCCTGAACGATCCCGAACGGCCGCTGTCGGGCCGTCCCTCAAAGTGGCCCATGACGCAATCGGAGGCCCTCTACAACCCCAACGTGCGCGACGACATTACACAGCGGTGTATGCCGACATGGTAGTATCTGTGGCCTGGGCGCCGGTGTCGTAGTCGCACAGGACCACCTGGGTGCGTTTGCCGCTGTCGCGGGCGCGGTCTTTCCCGGAAGGGAGGGGCCGCGCCCGCTTGGCTTTGACCGTTTTCGACCTCGCCAACCAGGGTGCCCGCTGTGGGGCCGGCTGGTCAGCAACCACGTTCAGGCTCGCTCTACATCGAAGAAAGCCCGGCGTCTGCCAAGTCAGTGCAAGCCCCGGGAGACCAGGATTCGCTGTTCATTGAGTTCGCCTCATTGCCCTTTCGGGGATGCGGGCGGCACTCTGTTGGATTCACCTAGGGAGACGCTTGGTGAGGTGACCGCCGCCGTATCTGCGGGCAGGGCTGTGCCCGGAAAACCAGCTAGAGCGAGTGCAAAAACGCCAGCAGCTGTCGCCGCGCCTCAGGGGTGAGTCTGCGGAACAGGTCCCTGGAGTCGGAGGCCTCTCCCCCGTGCAGCTCAATCGCTGCCGACAGGTTCTGCGCCATGCCATTGTGGAGAAACTCGGACCGGTATCCCAATCCCACCAGGCGCGAGGTCTTCCACTCCGACGACATCATTCCAGGGGAGCAGATGTCCGCCAGATCCGGCCCCATGTCATGCAGGAGCAGATCAGAGTACAACCGGAAACGCTTCCCCCGAATCGCCGGGGGCAGCTCCTGGCCGTCGCCGGTCTCAAAGACAGGGACATGGCAGGCGGCGCAGCCCAGGTACTGAAAGATCCGCTCGCCTTCCTGAACATCGGCGATGTCCTCCCGGGCGCTGGGCAAGCGCTGCGCAGGCGGCGCCAGAAACCTCAGATAATCAACCAACAGCCTGATGGTGCGCTCGTCGACCTCCGGATCCGCCGCCGGATCCACGCCCGCGGGCAAGGGGCTCCCGTTCCTGCCGACATCAACCGGACGGTCAGGCGTTGTAATTCCCATCTCCAGATGAATCGCCTCGTCCACAAATTCCTCGAGGGTCACATGCTGCGCCCTGTGCCCGAAACGGCCAACCCGATCACCGGCACCACCCGTTCGCCCAGAAATCCCGTCCCCATCCAGGTCGTCCGGGTCGGCGCGCGCCACGATCACCGACTCGGGAATCGCGGCCACCAAGCCCAGGCCAAAGACGGCGGGAGCCAAGATCTCAACCGCGTGGGTTGCGCCGGCTGGTACCATCTCACCCGTCAAGCCAGCCGCCCTGGCCGGCTCGGTGACTACCCGCTGGATCAAGTCCCCGCCCTCCTCGGGCAGGGTGCTGCACCCGGTGAGCGGGTCCAGACGCGTCGCCTTCAGCACCGGCTCGGCGCCATGACCGCCGCTGGCTGGCAAGTCATGGCAAGAACTGCACCGATCCTGGTTGAAAAGCGGCCCCAATCCATCGCCGACCGTGAATGGTCGGTTGAAGAGCGCTTGCCCCGCCGCGAACGCCCCCCGCTCAACCGCGCTGAGGCCCCGGAGCGCCGATCCCGGCTGCGCCTCGGCGAGTTGTTGCACGGGTTCGGCCGGGCCGCATGCGCCCAGGGCCACAAGCGCCCAGATCTGGACGATGCCCCTCATGGGGTGACCCGGGGAGCGCGACGCGGTAACCGCGACCAACTCCGCCTAACTCCCGGGCAGGCGCGCAATGGTGTACTCGTAAACGAATCTGAGAGTGGGTCGCTCCCCGTTCTCGTCGGGAGGCGCGAGTTGCCGAGAGTCGTCGTACCAATCCTCATCATCCAGACGAACCTTCATGGCCACAGTTGCCCGAGCGGAACCCACCGGATACAACTCGGACAGGAATTGAAGGCGAGGGGTGAAGGGGTACGACCGCGAGAACGGCAAGTTCACAATGCTCGTGTCCGATTCGATCAGTTCAATCTGCTCGCCGCACCCCCCACCCGGACAATCTGGATTGGGGACGCGCACGAACCACTGCGACGTGACGAGCACCAGCTCCTCCACATCGTTGCTGGAGGCCTCCAGATGCACGACTTCCGGCTCACGGTCCAGCAGCAGGGCATCGCACCCCGCAATCAACAAACACGACAGCGGAGCCACTGACCTCCACGTCACAGAAAACGGATTGACCACCGAACGAGGACCATCCATCACCACCTCCATGGCGTCTCCGTGGCCTAGCCGGGGTACGGGCCCCCGCCCCCCAATCGGCATCCCGCCACGCTACCGAAAATTACCGAAATTCACGACCTCCGTGGTCTCTCCATCCCGCCAGGCGACCACAACCGAACCCGACAGCTCGACCGGGACATGCTCCCTGGGGTAATCGATGAGCGCCGATACCCGGGCAAACGCCGTGGGCTGATAGCAAACGGACGTTCCAAAACTCACGATTCCCACCTGGATCCAACGACCTCGGTAGGGCACCATCAGCGGACCACCTGAATCTCCGTGGCATGTCGCTTCCGAGGATCCCTGCTTACCAGAGCAGATGTTGCTGTCAAGAATGTCGTCGTCCAGGTGGGTCTGACACTCCTCGTTGGAGATAATCACCGCCTCCAACTTCTTCAAGACATCCGAGTCCTCACCCCTATCGGATGTCAGGCCCCACCCGATAACGGTGCCCATCGTACCGGGGGCGGCTAGATCAAGCCGATCAGGCGTCAGCATCTCGATCCTGGAATACATGTAGTCCTTGTCCAGTCTCAGGAGTGCGATGTCATTGGCTATGCCCCCGCCCTGTCCGTAGGCAGGGTGCAGCAGGATGCGGGTCACGGGGAGCACCTCGCCCTCCGTCCTCTTGTGGTGCGCGCCCGCCAACACCCCCACCGCCTCGGGATCACTACCGCCGGCAACACAGTGGGCCGCGGTCAAAACCCAGCGGGCTGCAATGAAGGTGCCCCCGCAGAACTGGCCGCGCGTGGCCCGGCCAACCAGCGCGACTTGGAAGGGGAACTCGCCGGGACTGGCCTCTTCGCCCCCGATGATCGCGGCCGTCCTCTCGGGCGGCGCATCGACGGACGCGGCACCCTTCTGCCCAGGGGCACCGGGAAGCCCGGGAGCCGTATTGGTCCACCCGATCGTCAACTGCTGCGTAACCGTGTATGTGAGCCGATGATCCAGTCCCGTGAAGGAGTACCTGCCCTCCTCGTCCGTCACGGCAACCACATCCGTGGAGTCCCGCTCTCCGTCGCCGTCCTCGTCCAGGAACACAACCATGGCCTCGATCGGATGCTCGCCATCGCCGCGCAGTCCGTCCGCATCGGCGTCGTGCCAGACCACGCCGGTAATCGAGTTCTCGCCGGTGCCCGGCGGACTCTGAACCGTGATCGGAAGACCGGAGGCCGTGTGCGCGGCGCCGCGCTCATCCGTCACTGTCAGCGTCGGGGTATAGGATCCAGCGATCTCGTAGACATGCGTGACCTGGGCACCGGAGCCGGTGGAGCCGTCCCCGAACGTCCAAGCGTAGGCCGAGATGGTTCCGTCCGGGTCACTGGAGGAGGTCCCGTCAAAACGAACTTCGAGCGGTGCCGAGCCCTCCTGGACGCTTGTGGTGAATGCTGCCGTCGGGCGCAGGTTCGGCGTGCCCTGGGGTTGGGTGGGGGGAGCGGAATCTCCGCATGCGGATGCCAGCAGAACCCCGGCGACACACAGCGCGCGCGCCTGGCAACCGATCCCGGGGGGATTGTCCAGACGGCAGTCCGAACGAACCTCGCGATCAGCACGTGACCTTGTAGACATCTTGCTCCTCCTTGTAAAGAACTTACCAATAACGCACCCGTCGGCCGGCACACATCAGGATGACGGCGAAAAAGGGACACCGCTCGCGCTTCGCGATGCTCTCGCGGGCAGCGTTCCTGTGCTGGTACACCACTGCACCGGACCTGGGTTCCAACGAAGAGCGGGTCGGCGGGCCGCGAGGATCTCCCCGTCCGACCCCGCCCGCTTGGCCAATGTGGACCTTGGGTCCGGGGAGCAATAGCTTTCTTGGGAACATCGACGCCTGTACGCTGGCCCGATGCCCCAACCCTCAAGGATCTTCGCGATCAAGGAGCCCGCCGTATGGCCAGGCCCACCAATACACACCTACGCACGCGACACACAGTCCTTCCCCTCACCCTGTCCCTTGCGGTCTTGGCTGGATGCGCCGGAGCGGGAGATGACGGCGAGTCCGATTCCGGGGAGGCTGAACAGATGAATCCATTGCATCGGCCCGCCCAGCTCAACGAGACGGCACCGGACTCCTTTGATGTACTCTTCAGGACAACCGCGGGCGACTTTGAGGTTCGCATCCGGCGCGCGCAGGCACCGATCGGGGCCGATCGGGTCTACAATCTCGTTACAAACGGCTACTACGATGGCGTGCGCTTTGCCCGCGTCGTGGAGAACTTCATGGCGCAGTTCGGCATTCACGGAGACCCCCAGACCAATGCGCACTGGAGCAGAGCGACGATCGCCGACGATCCGGTCAACGCATCCAACATCCGCGGCACGATCAGCTTTGCGATGGCTGGTGACAACACGAGGACCACGCAGCTGTTCATTAACTTCGTCGACAACTCCCGCCTTGATGAATTGGGGTTCGCACCATTGGGTGAAGTCACGCGGGGCATGGATACGGTCGATCAGATCCACTCGGGGTACGGCGATTATGCCCCCAACGGCAACGGTCCCATCGCCCAGAACATCGCGGCTCGGGGCAACGAATACCTGGATGAGGAATTTCCCGAGCTCGATCACATCATCTCCGCCACGGTCATTCAGACCTCTCCGGCTGGAGGCTGATCCGCCCGACATCTGCACGCCGGACGCTGGCCGATCACCGACGGTGGCCAAGGGGGCGTACCCCGACCGCACGTCGGCGATCGGAGCGCGCATGGCGCTTTGCGGAACAGGGTGCCGTGCATCTTGGCGAAGACCACGGGCATCCGCCGGGGACCGGTTTCCGGGGCCCGACAGGACGACGGGTCGGGGGACGCGTGAGCCCATCCGACGCTGATCCGGGATCTCGGCCGGAGGCACCCGAGCGGTCTCGGTTGGGGCGCACCGAACCGGTCCAGCCACGGGATCACACCCGCGATGTACTGGAGCGCATCCTGGCAAGCCGCATCCTGGTTCTGGACGGCGCGCTGGGGACAGAGATCCAGCAGGCCCGGCTCACGGAGGACGACTACCGGGGTGCACTCTTCCGGGACCATCCGGCGCCACTCCTGGGCAACCACGACCTCTTGTGCCTGACCCGACCCGAAGTGATCGGCCAGATTCACAACCGCTACCTGGAGGCAGGCGCCGACATCATCGAGACGAACACATTCAGCGCCACCCGCATCCCCATGTCGGACTATGGCGTCCAGGACGCGGTTCACGAGATGAACCTGGCCGCCGCTCGCCTCGCACGGGAGGCGGCGGACCGGTGGACCAAGCGCACGCCGGAGCAACCCCGTTTCGTTGCCGGCATCCTGGGACCCACCAACAGAACCGCGTCCATCTCCTCCGATGTCGCCGACCCTGGGGCGAGGCAGGTGACCTTTGATGAGCTGAAGCTCGGCTACCGGGAGCAAGTCCGGGCTCTCTTGGCCGGCGGTGTTGACCTGCTGATGATTGAGACCATTTTCGACACCCTGAACGCCAAGGCCGCCGTCTACGCCGTCCTGGACGAGCTGGACGAATCCGGGCGCGACGTCCCGCTGATGATCTCCGGGACCATCACGGACCAGAGCGGACGCACGCTCACGGGTCAGACGCCCGAAGCATTCTACAACTCGCTTCGCCACGCAGCCCCGCTGTCGGTCGGGCTGAACTGCGCGCTGGGGCCCGACGCCCTGCGACCGTATCTGCAGGAGCTGGCCACGGTGTCGCAGCACTGGATCAGCTGCCACCCGAACGCGGGACTTCCCAATGCCTTTGGAGGATATGACCTGGCGCCCGACGCGTTCGCGAAGACGATGGGGGAGTTCGCGCGCTCAGGCCTGGTCAATGTGGTCGGCGGCTGTTGCGGCACATCTCCAGAACACAGCGCCGCCCTCGCGGACGCTGTGCGGGGGGTCCATCCCCGCCGACTGCCCCGGCCGGAGGCAATGACGCGCCTCGCCGGGCTTGAGCCCCTCAACATCGGAGCCGACTCCCTCTTCGTGAATGTGGGCGAACGCACCAACGTCACGGGATCCAGCCGGTTCAAGGAGTTGATCCTGGCTGACGACTTGGAGGCTGCGCTGGAGGTGGCAAGGCAGCAGGTGCGGGGTGGGGCGCAGATCATTGACGTCAACATGGACGAAGGGCTTCTGGACTCGAAGTCGGCCATGGTGCGGTTCCTGAACCTGATGGCGTCGGAGCCCGAAATCGCTCGGGTGCCCTTCATGATCGACTCGTCGCGTTGGGATGTGATTGAAGCCGGCCTCGCGTGCGTCCAGGGCAAGGCGGTGGTGAACTCGATCAGCCTGAAGGACGGCGAGGAGGAATTTTGTCGCCAAGCGAGGGTGTTGCGGCGCTACGGCGCCGCCGTCGTGGTCATGGCGTTTGACGAAGAGGGCCAGGCCGCCACGGCGGACCACAAGGTGGCCGTGTGCTCGCGTGCCTACGACATCCTGGTACGAGGGGAGGGGTTTCCGCCTGAGGACATCATCTTCGACCCGAATATCTTCGCCGTGGCCACCGGGATTGAAGAGCACAACGACTTTGCGGTTGCGTTCCTGGATGCCACGCGGCGCATCAAGGACACACTGCCCCGCGCCCTGGTCAGCGGGGGTGTCAGCAACGTGTCCTTCTCCTTTCGGGGAAGCCACGGCGTGCGCGAGGCGATGCACTCGGCGTTCCTCTACCACGCGGGCCGGTCAGGGATGGACATGGGCATCGTCAACGCGGGTGCCATCACCGTTTACGACGAGATTCCCGAGCAACTCCTGCACGCTGTCGAGGATGTGCTCTTCAACCGGCGCACCGACGCCACCCGGCGCCTCACAGCGCTCGCGTCAGAGTACCGGGGCAGCAAGCAAAGGGATGTCCAAGACACATCCTGGCGTCGGGAGCCCGTCGCCTCCAGGCTGCGGCACGCCCTCATTCACGGCATCACCGACCACATCGAGGAGGACACCGAGGAGGCACGCCGGGGCTCCCGGCGCGCCCTCCACGTCATCGAGGGCCCGTTGATGGCCGGGATGAATGCGGTGGGGGACCGATTTGGCGCGGGCAAGATGTTCCTTCCCCAGGTGGTCAAGAGCGCGCGCGTCATGAAGAAGGCCGTGGCCTTTCTGGTGCCCCACCTGGAGCGCGAGGGTCGCTCGGAGGGTGATACCCGCACGGCCGGCCGCGTCATCTTGGCCACGGTCAAGGGTGATGTGCATGACATCGGCAAGAACATCGTGAGCGTCGTGTTGCAGTGCAACAACTACGAGGTCGTCGACTTGGGGGTCATGGTGCCGGCCGAGCACATCCTGGATCGAGCCGCCGAGGTGGGGGCGGACATCATCGGCCTGTCCGGGCTGATCACCCCCAGCCTGGACCAGATGGTCCATGTGGCCTCCGAGATGGAGCGTAAGGGCATGACGGTGCCCCTGCTCATCGGGGGCGCGACCACGTCAGAGACTCACACGGCGGTCAAGATCGAGGGCCGATATTCGGGTCCGACGGTGCACGTGCTGGATGCCTCCCGGTGCGCCGCCGTGGCGAGCGCCCTCTTGGATCCCGCGCGCCGGGGCGGCTATGTGGCCCGGGTGCGGGAAACGTACGCCGAGATTCGCCGAAAGCGCCGGGGGCGCCGGGGGCGCGCGCGCAGGCTGGCCATCAACGATGCCCGCAGCAACCGTCTGACGCTGGACTGGAGCCGCCACCGGCCGGTGCGTCCGACCTTTCTCGGCGTGCGCCACTTTCCCGCGCAGGGGGACGGCGGGGGGCGCCTGGGGGCGCGCGGGCACTCGGCGTCCGCGGCTCCCATGCCCTCCGCTCGACAATCCTACGACCTGGGCGAGCTGGAGGACAGGATCGACTGGACCCCTTTTTTTCAAGCCTGGGAGTTGCGGGGCGCCTACCCCGAGATCCTCTCCGACCCGCGCGTCGGTGAGGAGGCCAGCAGCCTCCATGACGACGCCAAGTCGCTCCTGCTCGACCTGCGGCGCCGGGATGTCCTGAGCGCACGGGCGGCGATCGGCCTCTATCCGGCCAACGCGGTCGGCGACGACATCGTTCTCTACGCCGATGAGTCCCGCTCCGATGTGGTGGCGGTGATTCCGTGTCTGCGCCAGCAGTTCGCCAAATCCCCTGGTCGCCCAAACATCTGCCTTGCGGACTTCGTGGCACCCCTGGACTCGGGCGTCGGCGACTATGTGGGGGCGTTCGTGGTCACCGCCGGCATCGGGTTGGATGCCCTCTCTGAGCGCCTCGAGGCTGAAGGCGATGACTACCGCAGCATCCTGCTCAAGGCGCTGGCAGACCGCTTGGCCGAGGCGTTTGCCGAGCGGTTGCACGAGCGCGTGCGGCGCGAATTTTGGGGATACGCTCCCCGGGAATCACTCGACAACCGGCAACTCATCGCCGAGGAATACGACGGGATACGGCCGGCCCCCGGGTATCCGGCCTTCCCCGACCACTCCGCCAAGCGGCTCATCCTGGAGCTCTTGGACGCCCAATCCACAGGGGTCTCGTTGACCGAGAGCTGCGCGATGCACCCCGCGGCGTCGGTCTGCGGCCTCTACATCAGCTACCCCGCCAGCTTCTACTTCGGGGTGGGGCAGATCGGGCAGGACCAGCTCGAGGACTACGCACGCCGGCGGGGGATGGACCCGGCGGAGGCGGCACGCTGGCTACAGTTATATCTCATGGATCCCGCCTACGAGGTGCCGGAGGCCGGCCCGGATGCCTGACCTCGGCGCCAAGATCAGCGACGGCCGCGTCTTGGTCATGGACGGCGCCATGGGAACCATGCTCTACGACAGCGGTGTGTTCGTCAACGTGTGCTACGACGAGCTCAACGCTTCCCAGCCGGAGCTGATCGAGGAGGTTCACCGACAGTACATCCACGCCGGCGCCCAGGTCATCGGGACAAATACCTTCGGCGCAAACCCGGTCAAACTCGCCGCCTACGGCCTCGACGACCGCACCGAGGAGCTCAACCAACGCGCCGCCCGTATCGCCCGGCACGCCGCCCAGAACCACGGGAGGGGGCGCGGTGGCGTCGAGATCGTGGGCGTCATCGGTCCGCTGGGCATCCGCCTGGAGCCCCTTGGCCCCACATCGTTGGCGGAGGCCGGGGGCTACTACGCCCGGCAGGTCGAGGGGCTTCTTTCCGGCGGCGTCGGGGGCTTCGCCCTTGAGACGTTCTCCGACCTGGTCGAGTTGGAGCAGGCCTACCGAGCGGTACGAGCGCTCACCGACCTGCCCGTCATCGCCCACGTTACGGTCGGCGAAGACGGCTCGACAAGCTTCGGCGTCACGGCGCAACAGGCGGCCGGAAGGGCGGCGGCCTGGGGCGCGGATGCCGTGGGATTGAATTGCTCGGTCGGCCCCGCCGTTGTGCTCGACGCGATCACGCAGGTCGCCAAGGTCACCACGCAGCCCCTGTCGGCGCTGCCCAACGCCGGCTTGCCCCGGGCCGTCGGTGACCGCAAAATCTACCTTGCCGGACCCCAATACATGGCGCGTTACGCCCGCCGCCTGGTCCGTGAGGGCGTGCGCATGGTGGGTGGTTGCTGCGGGACAACACCCGAGCATATCCGCTGCATCGCCGAGCAGGTTGCCGACATGCAGGCTCGGGCGGTGGCCGTCCCGGCCCGCCTCCCGGAGTCGATCCCCCGCCCCGCCTCCACCGCCGCGGTGCCTCTGAAGCACCGCTCACGGCTCGGGCGGCTCTTCGCACGGGGAGAGTTCGTCGTCTCCGTGGAAGCCAACCCGCCGCGAGGGTGCCGTACGGACGAATTGTTGCGGGATTGCCGGCTGATCCACGAGGCCGGCGCCCATGTCGTCACGCTTCTGGAGGACCGCCGCTCCGCCCGCATGAGCTGTATGGCGGCGGCCGCTGCAATCCTGGGCGCGTCCCGGGTACCCGAACCCGTGGTCCATTACACGTGCCGGGACCGGAAGCTCCCCGAAATGGTCGGCGATCTCTTGGGCATGTCATCCCTGGGCCTGTCCAACTTGATCCTTCTTACGGGCGATCCCCCGGGTCCGGGGCCGTACCCACAGTACCAATCGCATATTGACATCGACGCGATTGGCCTGACCAACGTGGCCGCCGGGCTGAACATCGGCCTTGACCCCCGTGGACGCGAGGTCGGGCCGCCCGCGGGGCTGGTGGTGGGGGTCAGGGTGAACCACACAGCCGAACGGAGGGAGAGGGAGCTGCGACAGGTGTCGTGGAAAGCCAAGGCGGGAGCCGACTTTGCAGTCACGTCACCCGTCTTTGACATCGATCAACTGGAGTCATTCCTGGACGGGGTGGACCCCGGGCTCCGCATCATCGCGGGAATCCAGGTACTGGCCGATGCTCGCCACGCCGAGTTCCTGGACAACGAAGTACCCGGCGTCCGCATTCCCGGCCCCGTCAAGAAGCGACTTCATCAAGCCGGCCTTGGGGGGAAAGGCTCCGCCCTTCGGGAAGGGGTGGCCATCGCGGCCGAGGTCATCAACCGGCTGCGCGCCCGGGGCACGGGGCGCCGGATCGCAGGTGTCCACATCGTCGGGGCCAGGGGCGACATTGGAAGCGCCCGTTCTCTCCTGGAAAAGGTCGGTCCCCTGGCCGGGCCCCCTTGAGTCGTCTTTGCCGGCGCTCAGACCGGGGGCCCGCCGTCCACCAGTTTCACGATGCGCTCCAGCGTTGCCGGTGCGTCGGCAACCCTGACGTTGCTCACATACGCCTTCTTGGCCCCGATCTCCCGGAGACCGCGAATCGAGTCGGCGCAGATCTCCTCGGCGCTTCTGCCCCGAGCAAACTGCAGGGCGATGTCATCGGCGGGCACGGGAAAATACTGCCGGAGATACTTCAGCGTGCGCGTGTTCGCGCTCCGGTAGAGGAACACGCCGAACACCACGGGCAGCGTTACCCCCAGCCGGCCCAACTCGGCCAGGAATCGCTCCACGTTGCCAAGCCCCTGGCCCGAGACGATCTGCGTGAACACTGCGTCGGCGCAGTAGTCTCGGTCGGCCACATAGCGGGCTTGCCCAATCGGATCCGCGTTCGGGTTGGCCCATCCGATCAGCGGGAGATGGGAGTTTACCGATCTCAGGATTCGACGCAGATCCTTGCTGTGCTGCACACACCGATCCGGGCCCACAGAGCGGTCCCCGCCAACGACTGCGACCCCGCCAACACCGAGCACCGACGCGCGAGAAACGAACATGCGGCAGTACTCCAGCGCATGCTTGCAGGTCAGGAAAGGCACAACACTGCCCAGGTCCGCGCGGTCACCGATGTTGGCGGCCAAGTGGGCCAGGCTCTCTTCCTCCGGGTTGCCGGTCGCGTTGTCGGTGAGAAGCAGGAAGGTGTTCTGGTCGGCCAGAGCGCGTACGGCGTGATGCATGTCGATCCACACGTCCATCCCCACGGAACTCGCCAGCCCTCTTCGGGGCGGCCTGAGCTCAACACCCACCATGGGGCCCGGCTCCCTCAGCCGCCCAGCGATGTCCATCGCCCGATTCCCTCCACTCCCCGGGGCACGCTCCACCGAAGGCAGACTTGACCCGGACCGGCTCCCCGTGGCGCGCACTGCCGTCAGCGCCCCGTGGGGCGCGGACCCCGTCCGACCAGTGCCGCCAGCTCATCCAGCGCCACAGGCAGACCCCCGGTGAGAACCTCGATGCCGTCCCCGGTGATCAGGACATCGTCCTCTAGCCGAATACCCGTGCCCTCCAGTTCGATGTTCCCGGAACAACTCCCGGGCGCAAAATACAGTCCCGGCTCGACGGTAAACACCATACCCGGGCAGAGGCGCACCGCTCCGCCGCCGTCGCGGTAGTCACCCACATCGTGCGTGTCCAGCCCCAGCCAATGCGATGTCCGATGCGGAAAAAACTCGTTGTGGCTCCCCTTCTCCAATGCCTCGTCCACGGTGACCGTCAACACGCCCAGTTCGATGAGGCCCTCCGCAATCACCCTGCTCGCGGCTTCGTGCGCGCACGCGAGCGTGGCGTCCCCTGCGGCACAGGCCTCGATGGCCGCTCCGTGTGCGGCGCGGACGACCTCGTAGGCATCCCGCCGAGCGCCGGCAAGCGAACCCGAAACAGGCACCGTCCGTGTCACATCGGCCGCATACCACCGAAACTCCGCGCCGGCGTCCATCAACACGAGACCGCCCGCCTCCAATGTGCCGCTGTTGTCGGTGTAGTGGAGTGTGCACGCGTTGGCGCCTCCGGCCACGATCGTCGCAAAGGCCGGAGCCCCGGCCCCCCTCTGCCGAAATCCCGACTCCAGGGCCGCCTCGATCTCCCACTCGCCGACCCCGGCACCGATCATCGCCAGGGCGTCCCGAAACGAAGCCACCGTAATGTCGGCAGCGCTCTTCATGCGGGCGATCTCTCGGTCGTCCTTGATGCGCCGCATCGGGTCCAGCACTACCCCCGGATCCGCGAGCATGCGCGCTCCCCCACCCCGAAGCGCCCGTCTGCGCCGGCCCCTCTCCAGGGTTTCCCGCACAACACGGTCGCAGGCGCCGGAGGCCCCCAGGCGGTAGTAGACCACATCGCCGCCCTCCAGAAGTTCGGGTGTCCGCCGATCCAACTCGCCCAACGGGTACACCTGGTCGGCGCCCAGGCGCGACCGGATGTCGGAGTGGTCGGGCCGCTGGCCGGTCCACAACTCAGCCTTGGGGTCGCGCTCAGGAGCAAAGACGACAAAGCGATCCTCGTCCGCGAAACCGCGCAGCAACACCACGCACCCCGGCCGCTCCCACCCGGTCACGTACAGGAGGTCGGAGTCCGGGCGGTATCGGTACTCCGAGTCACCGCTCCTCGTACGATGCGGCGCCGAGGGTAGCAACATGGAACCGTTGTCGAGCGACGCCAGGATCGTCCGCCGCCGCGCTCGTAACCACTCCGCCGGACGGTGACTCACCGGCCCACCGGTCTACCGATGGGACGACGCCCGAGGAATGCGCGTCACGGGGGCGCTGCCCCGTCCGTGTTCATCCACCGGACCGGCCTGCGAACGCGGCGCCCCAGTCACGGCTGTCTCCACCGGTCGATCTGCTCGGTCAGTCCAATCATGAACGCGGACATGGACCCTTTTCCGGCCTCCTCTCGACCGACCGTTCGGGCAATCCCAGACACATCCCGGCGCATTCCTTGAGCGAACGCCTCCATGGCAGACTTTGCCCCGTCCCGGTGCTCGAAGACAGATTTCTGTGCGATTCGGCAGAGCTCGGACATCCTCGCCGCCATTTCTCCGGCGTCCACGCCGAGCAACTCCGAGTACTCGGCGGGGCTCGCACTCAAGATGCTCCACAACCACCGCTCCGGCGGGCCATTTCCGGGCAGGAACAGCGGCCGGAGGCTGTGCCCGCATTCCTCGGCGACCGCCCTGAGCTTGCCTTCCATGTGTCGGGAGTCCCCGTCCAGGACAACGATAACCCCACCTTATTCATGAGTGACAATTGAAACTGTCATCAAGGCCAGTGAAAGGGTTCTCGGCGTTCCGACATCGGCCAGCCCCCCAATTTTGCCGGCCGACCACCGCCTCGTGCACATCATACCCCCCAAATACCCATTTTATGGACGCACTTCCGCCACTTCCCTTGTAACCGCCCTTGCGCCCAGACCCGCCGTTGAGTATCAGACAACCTCGGCGGACAAGATTCGGACATCAGGAAGCTCTCGCACACCGGCAACCAGCATCTGCCAATGCACCGACACTGCGCTTGTGATCATCGTGATCCGTCGCCCAGACACGATGTATCGTGCCGCCGTGCGCAACACTCGCTCCAACAGGCGCCGCAAACTCCAGCCAACACCGGTCCGCCGCGCCAACAGAACACGTTGGACATGCATCACCTGGTACGCCAGGATCGACAACAGTAGCCGTACCCGGTTGCGGGCAAAGGCATCCAGAAGCTCTGGATCCTCCACCACCTCCTCTTCGCCGTTCTCGTCGCCACTCACCTCTTCCTCCGTATCGGCCACCGCAACCTTTTGGTTCCGGTAGTGGCTCTTGGGACGCGACGTCGAAGACAACGACGGATTCACCACACTCATCAACTCGCCAATGTGGCCCTCAGCCTTCCCGCGCTTCCTGTACAGCTCCAACACCTCCTCAGGCGTCATCTCATCGGCAGACACCGATGTGGCCAACCAAAACGACCTCGTGAACAGCTCGCCCGGCTTAGCCACCATCACATGCACCATGCGGCATTCAACAGGCCAGCTCCCCGCCTTGTACCGCTCCGCTTCCCGAACTCGCGTCGTGGTCTCACGCGGGCGTTCTTTCTCTTTGTCCTCTTTGTCCTTTTTGTCCATGTCAGCACGGAACTCATCGACCGCAGGTTCGGCACGATCAGCCAGCACCTTGTTGTTCGCCACACGGACCACAAAGTCGATACCCTCCTCCTCGAGCGCATGCATCAGAACCCCGCTCGGGAACCCGGCGTCCATACGAAAAATGACCCTCTTGCTGATCTTCCCCTTCGCACGCTTCGCCACGTTCTTGATGAAGCCCACCACGCGGTTCGCCGTATGAACCTTGCCCCTCCGAAGCTCAACATCCAGGATGTCTCCCGTCTCCGCCGCCAACGCCACCAACGGATGGAAAACCCTGGCGCGATAGTGCCCGTTATAGTCGCTGCCGGCCTGTTTTCCATCCCTACGGGCCAATGGCCTTGATGCTGCTTGAGGCGTTTTTATCACTGAAGGGCGATGTCGAGGTTTCCACAGTATGGAGAGGCACCGAGAGGGGCAGAAAAACGGCACTCCCCTTGCCGAAGAAAGGGGCAACCAGCGTCCGACGCCCATGCCGGACCCAGAGGTCTTGGCGAAGCCGACAAAGCGCCGGTTCTCGGCAGCCTACAAGCGTAGCATTGTCGAGAAGGCCCATGCTTGTACGAAGCCAGGCGAGTTGGGCGCGCTGTTGCGGCGCGAGGGATTGTATTCGTCGCAACTGTCGCAATGGCGCAAGGCGATGCGCGAAGGATCTCTGACCAAGGGCACCAAGCGTGGGTCCAGAGCATCGGCCGGACGCAATCGGCAACGGCGGCTTGAACAGGAGTGCGAACGCCTGCGCAAGGAGGTTCAGGGGCTCCGGTTGATGGTGGACATCCAAGCCAAGGTTGCTGAGTTGGCGGGATTGGGCGCCACCTCCGGCGAACGCGAGTGACCGACGCCCCCGTGTTGCTGACTTGGGGCACCCGGGCATGGGACGGTGCAGGCTCTCGTGACGCGAGCGCAAGGGGAGCCGGCACCGTCCACCGTGTGGGTGTCACTGGCCATCAAGAATCGCACACTTTCGGCCATCTGAAATTGCACACTCTTGGCCATTTGGAGGATCCGCAGTGGGTGGGGCCCCCGTGGCGGGAGCGGAGCGACCAGAACGGGGGGCCCACCCACTGCTCGGCCATCCTCCCCCACCCCGGATCCGGCGATTATGACCCCGCGCGAGCCGTCACATCCATGGGGCCCATCAATGCCCGTGTGTGGATCCGCGAACAGGTCGTGCCTCATGCCCTCCCCCTGATCAGCTCCCCGCCAGCCCGCTTGGCCAGCCAGTTCGTTTGTGTGCGGGAGCCTTCGGGGACCGAGGGTTGCGTGATGCTCCGTACAGGCCGGTGGTGTCAGGCCTCTGTGTCGCTGATCCAGCGAACCCGCCCGGCGGTAAGGATCAGTCGTTGGATGATGGGACCGTCACCACATCCGATATCAGCAGGCGGCGAAGCGGCTCTGTTCGCAGCGTTGTTGTGCTCGGACGAATCCGACACGGGCGGAGGCAAGCATTCCATGCACGATCAGCCGACGGTTGAGATGGCACGCCGGCTACAGGGGCACCGCGACCATATTGAAACTTCGAGTCCGGGCCTTTCACACTGCGGATCCGGTCCCCGTGCAGGGAGCGGAGCGACCGAAACGGGGACCGGATCGGCCATCGGGTCCGATGCCGCCCCCCTTGGTGGGTGGGGTGGCCCATGGTGTTGATCGTGCATGCGAGATGTTGTGGGGTCCATGTTGTCATTGGGGATCGTCGTCGGGTACGTCGGGTGATGAGCGTGGTGATGTTGTCCGACAGGCCGACCGTCATCAAGGGGGAGCGGGTGCGCATGGGTAAGCGGGATCGGGCTTTAGCGCGGGTTGATGGCGCCAAGAGGCCAAGGCGCCGCTTTACGGCGGAGTACAAGTTGCGGATGGTCGAGGAGGCGAACGCGTGCAGACGGCCTGGTGATATCGGTCGTTTGCTGAAGCGCGAGGGTCTCCATTCATCGCAACTCTCTGCGTGGCGTCGGGCAGCGCGGCAGGGCATGGTGGACGCATTGGGCCGCAAGCGCGGGCGCAAGCCATTGATGACGTCGGCCGAGGCGAAGCGGATTGAGCAGTTGGAGCGCAGCGGCAAGCGTATGCGCAAGAAGCTGTGGGAGTGCAGGATGGTCCTTGAGGAGCACCGAAGAGTACTGGGAGATCGCGCTGTAGACCCTGATGAGCTGTCGTGGCCGGAGGGTCTGATGGACGAGTGGTATGGTCCTGATCCGATGGAAACGGACGTTTGCCAGGGTGACGACGAGGGGGTGGACCGAGGATGATGTGTGTTGGGCTGACCGCGATCGGCGGTATCAGCGAACCGAGTGATCAAGGAGTGATGCAGATGAACGGATCGTTTTCCGGAGTGGGTGGTCAAGGCGGTTGTGATGAGTAAGCAGACGAGACGCACGTTTACCGCCGAGTACAAGGTAAGGATCATAGAGGAAGCGAACGCGTGCAGACGGCCTGGCGATATCGGTCGGCTGCTGAGGCGCGAGGGTCTCCATTACTCCCATCTCTCCGAATGGCGCAAGGTGGCGCGCGAGGGGATGATGGCGGCGTTGGGCCGCAAGCGCGGGCGCAAGCCGTCAGCAGAACCGGAGGCGGTCAAGCGGGTCCGGGTGCTCGAGCGTGAGAGGGTTCACCTGATGAGCGAAATCGATGCGGCTGTGACGACCGTCGAGGTGCAGAGGAAGACGTGTCAGGATGCCGGACTTGAGCCGCCGCGCGAGATATTGCTTGAGGGGGCGGAGCGGTTGGCGAAGAAGATTGGCGTGACGCAGGCGTGTGCGAAGATGGGGGTGTCGCGCTCTACGCTGTACCGTCGCGGCAAGCCGAAGCCCGAGCCGAAGAAGCGGCCAACGCCGAAGCGGGCGCTGTCGGAGGCAGAGCGCCAAGAGGTGTTCGATGTCCTGTGTTCGGATCGGTTCATTGACAAGTCGCCCAGGCAGGTTGTGGCTACGCTGCTTGATGAGGGCAAGTACCTGTGCAGCGCGCGGACGATGTATCGGATCCTTGGGGAGAGGAAGGCGGTGCGGGAGCGCAGGGCGCAGCGTAGTCATCCGAAGCGGGAGAGGCCGCATATTGAGGCCAGCCGGCCCAATCAGTCGTGGTCGTGGGACATCACGCATCTGCGGGGGGAGAACAAGTCGACGTACTACCTGTATGTGATGATGGACCTGTTTAGCCGCTATGTGGTGGGATGGATGGTGGCTGAGACGGAGAATGCGGCTTCGGCGATGCACCTGATCCGCGAGACCTGCGAGAAGCAGAAGGTGGCCGCCGGTCAGCTCACGTTGCACTCTGATCGAGGGGCGCCCATGAAGGCTGGTTGCACGAAGGATTTGTTGGAAGAGTTGGGGGTGACGCGTTCGTTCAGCAGGCCTCGGGTCTCGAACGACAACCCGTATTCGGAGGCGTTGTTCAAGACGTTGAAGTACAGCCCGGACTATCCGGGCCGGTTTGGTGATGTCAATGATGCGATCATGTTTTGCCGCAAGTTCTTTCAGCGGTACAACGAGGAGCATCGTCATCAGGGGATCCGCATGCTGACGCCACAGATGGTTCACTCGGGCAAGGGTCCTGAGATGATCGAGAGGCGACAGGCGGTGATGGATGCGGCGTATGCGGAGCACCCGGAGCGGTTCGTGGGTGGTCGGCCGCAGACGAAAGCGTTGCCGACGAAGGTTGAGATCAACAGGGTATTGCCGGCACTGGCGATTGACGATAATGTAGGTAGCGTGGAGGTTGTCCGCCCCCACTAAAAAAAGTGTGTCACTGCTTCAGGGGCGTTGGCCCGTTCCGTACCTTCACCGGTAAGCTGTCCACATCAATGACCAACGTATCGTGCAGGCGACCGCCGTTTGTGGCGAGCACCTTCCACGAGGTGAAGTCCATGATCACGTCGCGACAGGCCTCGGTGTTCTCCTCGTTGCTGAGCGCCGCGATCAAGCGCGACAAGGTAGGCTGCGACGCCAGCGCATGGTCGACCGGTTTCGTTCCCTTCCGGTCGGATACCGCGAGGCCAAAGGACACGTCGTTGCGGAAGACATTCGCATCGTTATGGTCCCGGCGATTCTGGACGAGGAGCAAGAGCGCGGTGCGTAGCAACTCCGCCATGGAGTGCTTGATCTTGACGGGGTCGCGCTCGTCCTTGATCCGTTTGGTTGCGGCGTTGATGATACCGCTGCGCTCGAGGATTTCTCGGCTGGTGGCCGCCCCTGCGTCTGATGACAATCTTTCGTCTCGGGACTCGATTCGGAGCGATTTGTTGAAGCTAAATGTCGTTGCCATGACTTCACCCTGGGTTGGTGGCCGGAAAACGCTGGTGGATCTTGGTAACCCATTGAAGATATATCACTTGCCCCCACAAATCCAGCCCCCTCAAGCCGCCGTCATGAATAACCCGGGATAACGTCCCCGAGTCTTCCGAATTTTCCGAGGAGGCGGATGTGTCCCGGAAACTCGTCACGCCCGATGATTCGACCGATGACGACATCATCGTGCTGTAGCCCAATTTGGGGGTTCAGGGTGTCCAAGACACTGGAGTTGCTACGGGATTACGGACACCTTGATCATTGTTGGTTCAATGGCAGGTTGGGGCAACCACAACGAGGAGGTGAGCCGTGGCAGGGAACAGCAGGGGGCGGTATCCGCCCGAGTACAGGGAGCAGATCATTGAGTTGGTGCGCAGTGGGCGCAGCCCGGGTTCGCTGGCCCGCGAGTTCGAGCCGACGGAGCAGACCATCCGAAACTGGGTTAGGCAGGCGGACCTGGACGAGGGACGCCGCAAGGACGGGCTGACGACGCAGATGCGGCTCGACATGCTGCGCAAAGATCGAGAGATCAAGCGGCTGCGCATGGAGCGCGACATCCTAAAAAAAGCCGCGGCCTGGTTCGCCATGGAGAGCGGATCAATCCCCAGAAGGGATACGCGTTCATGAAGGCGCACCGGGCCGATTTTCCGATCAGAGCCATGTGCCGGGTGCTGGAACTCTCCTCCAGCGGGTACTACGACTGGCTGAAGCGTCGTCCTTCGGCGCGGGCGATCGAGGACGAGCGGCTTGGGGCCAAGATCCGTGAGATCTGGGTGGACAGCCGCAAGACGTATGGGCGCCCGAGGGTTCACAAGGCGTTGCGGGCAGCAGGCGAGCAGGTGGGTACACGGCGGGTTGCGCGGTTGATGCGCAAGGAAGGCATCGCGGGTGTGACGCGCAGGCGTGGGAAGTCGGCTGCTCCTGGTCGGGAGGACAAGGGGCGGCCGGCGCCGGATCTGGTGGATCGGGACTTCTCGGTTGACGGTCCTGACCGATTGTGGGTGGCCGACATCACGCATGTGCGAACCGGTGTTGGCTGGCTGTACCTCGCGGTGGTGGTGGATGCTTGGAGCCGCCGGGTGGTGGGCTGGGCGATGAAGACGCACTTGCGGGCGGGGCTGGTGACGGACGCGCTGGCGATGGCGATTGCGCGTCGTCAACCGACGGGCGAGGTGATTCATCATTCCGACCAGGGTTCGCAGTACACATCGCTGGGTTTTGGGCAGCGGTGTCGTGAAGCGGGGGTTGTGCAGTCGATGGGGTCGGTGGGGGATGCGTACGACAACGCGATGTGCGAGAGCTTTTTTGCGACGTTGGAGTGCGAGCTGTTGGACCGGAAGCGATTCGAGAAGGCGTCTGACGCCCGGCGCGAGATCTTCAGGTTCATTGAGGGGTTCTACAACACGCGACGCCTCCATTCTGCCTTGGATTATCAGACGCCTGCGCAGTACGAGGCGCGCCACATATCGGCTGTACCGTCTAAACGGGTAGCAGGGGGAGAAGAACAAGGCGGGTCGGAGGACGCCGCGTTGGCGGGATGCGGGAGGTCGGGGGAGACGGCTGTGCGATCTGCGGCCGTGCGTGGTAGCGCAGGTTGAGGAGACTGGGAAGCGTGGAAGCGATGGGGTGGGTGAGCGCTTATGTGACCTCGCGAGAAGGCAACACGGCCACGATGTGGTGCTTGACCGAGTCACAGGGCGTTATTTCTGGGGAGGGCCCGACTCGCTGGACGTACTTTGGGACAGGTGTGGTGGGGCCTTCCGGAGTGTCTGGATGCGCCGGGACTTGGTGTGATGCAGGGAAGCGTCATTCGAGTCTCGGCCGGGAGCTACGGGTTGGTCACGGGGGCCGGGTGAGGGTGAGATGGGTGGCTGCCCGCCTGGTGGGACTTGGAACGACGGCAGGCCCTGAGACGGCGGGGCTGTCTGGTGGGGTCCATTTGGGTGAGTGTCGGCTTCCCCAATCGCCCATTGTCGGTTTGTTTGTGACCGCCAACCTTAGGGATGGGGTGTTTTGTGGCGAGGGCTACCGGCTGGAGGACATGGGAAGGGGTTGGTGGCGATGGCTGGAACGATGTGTGCGGGATGGATTCCCCTCTGGGCCAACCCGCGAGGTGCTTCGATGCGCTGAATCGGGCGGGTTGACAGCACTGGACGGGGGAATGGGAGGGGTTAGAGTAGGGATAGACCGGGATGGGACGGGGGTCAGGGATACGGGGACAGGACGGCGAAAGGGATGGAGGGGCGCGCTAGCGCGCCCCTCCATCCCTCGGTCAACCACATAAACGCACTGTCCGTGAAACCGTAGCAATCCCACACCCCCCAATCAACCCCTCGGCCACCGCGTCCTCGCAGAGGATGGAGAGTTGATCGTGGGACTGGCCGTAGAGAGCCCTCTGCACGATGTCCCTGTAGGCGGGCACGCGCGTCACCTTGCCCTGCACGTCTCGGTCCAGAACGATGCGGGCTTCCGGCGGGACGCTGTCGATCACGACCGGACTGTGCGTTGCGACAACGATTTGGAGCTTTCGACGAAGCGCCGTGCGCTGAAGCTCCAGCATGGTATGCACCTGCGTGTAGGGGTGGAGTCCCGTATCCAGATCGTCAATCAGAACCAACGCGTTGGACAGCTCCGACACGTCCTTTGACAGACGAAGCACGCTGCGCTCACCCGACGACATGTGGAACTCCGAGTAGCTCACATTCGCTCCGAGCTTGGCAAACAGCAGATCCCTGGCAGACGGCCCGCTGATGACGGCCACGTCCCTGTACCGCCATGGCAGAATCCGGTGCGCGAAGATCAGGAGCTCGAGTCCCAGCGTCTCTGCGCGAAAGCCCTTCCTCCCCAGCTTCTGGATGCCCCGAACCTCCGAGGGGTTCGCCAGGTTGGCAAGTTTGCGGAGAAAGACCGGCCGCTGGGGCTGTTGTGCCCCTTTGCGTCCCATATAGCTCCGATTCCAGGACGATTGGCGCCGCCAGACCATGGAGTGCCGGCGCCGTTCATGCACGTAGTGAAACTCAAACTCGGCCGGGTGCGCCTGATCCGAGGGCTCCCCCGGCTGTCCATGCGTGAAGTCGAGAAAGAGACGGGTGGGCGTGAGGTCCCCGGGCTTGCGGCCAGGGTCCCGGTAGGCGCAGGCGCACGCGAGAAGCACGGTGGACTTGCCGCAGCCGTTGGGCCCAGCCAGCACCGACACCGGATACGCCAGGGGCACGCGAAGATCGCTGATTCCTCGAAGCATCTGGATGCGCACCTCGGACAGGACATCGTCCCGGTGCGGCTGGCTGGCGCGAAGGGCATTCCAGACTTCCTCCAGGTGGCTGCTCATGCTTGACATCGGCAAACCCCCCAGGTTCTCTCCACGGAGCAGGACCTCACGACAGCCAACGAGACACGCGAGGCCTTAGGTCATGGACCGCTACCGTTCATGAGACAAAAAAACGAATGCCCGTGCCGTTTCGGACCTTAAGGTAGGCGCACTTCCTCGGCACAGCAAAGTGGAATCGGCAAGGCCCGGGGGAACGGTTGACCCGGGACGCCGGCGAACCAATCATCCACGCTGCGAATCCTGGACCACAACCACCTTGGATCTCCCGTAGACGCACCGGCAGCACTTCATAAACAACATCGGGTTATATCACATATATAGTTATGAATATTTAGCTTATTTTGTTTTGTCTCATGTGACGTTTGAACACATTCGGTCGCACACGTCGCCCGCCCAACCCCCTTTGGAGAATTGACGCGAACGGGCCGCGGCAGCCGGACATTCGCCATCCGGCGACCAACTCCGCCTGTCGCTAGCCCCCGGGGAGGAACATATTCCATTGGGGCTTCGCGTCCCCAGGGACACCTTGAACGTGGGTCGGTGCAACACCCGGGACCCGGACCTGAGCCAAAGCGGCCTCACCCATGGTCACTTCCTATTGGCTTTTCTGGAGAAATGGGGCACCGTCGTGATCAAGCCACCGTATCGGGGACAGGTCCGTATCGGACAAGCGCCAGCAGATCGAATGCGCGTTGCACCGGCGCGCAACGCTGCGGGCTCCAGACGGACGTGGGTGCGTTCGGCGTGGGCGTTCGCCGCCCTGCTCGCATCCCTCCCCGAGCCGGCATCGCCTCAAGTTGTGCGCGGTCGATTCGTCGACCAGGCGTCCAGCGCGCCGATCAGCGGCGCCATGGTCAGCCTCTTGGGACCAGGCGGAGAGTCGTTGGTCCGTGGGCTCACCCGGGAAAGCGGCCACTTCGAGCTCGCACCGCCCGCCCCGGGACGCTATCGGCTGCAGGCCGAGCGCGTCGGGTACGCCACCACGACATCCTTGCCCTTCGATGTCGGGGAGGGGGACACGCTGTCCGTACCGCTGATCTCGTCACCACAGGCAATCCAGCTGGAGGGAATCGCGGCCGAGGCGGACCGGCGCTGCACGGTTCGGCCCGCCGAGGGGTTGGCGGTGGCGCGGGTGTGGGAGGAGGCCCGCAAGGCATTGGCCGCAGCAGCTTGGACACAGGATCGGGGCACCTATCGCTATGAACTGGAAACGGTCAGGAGGGAAATCGAGCCCGATGGCCGCCGGGTCGTCTCCGAGACCCGCACCAGGGAGCGCTCGTTTCGTCGTTCGCCTTACGTCTCAAGGCCCGCCGCCGATCTCATCCGGGAGGGCTTTGCCCGCCTGACCCCCACGGAATCGGTCTATTGGGCCCCCGACGCGGCGGTCCTCCTCTCTGACGACTTTCTCGACACGCACTGCTTTCGCCTTAGCCCCGATCAAGACCAGGAAGCCGGATTTGTGGCTCTCGAGTTTCAGCCTGTCGACGGCCGCCGACTTCCGGACATCGCCGGCACCCTGTGGCTGGACGCATCCACGTCGCAGTTGACCAGGCTGGACTTCCGGTATCGCAATCTGGGCCTTCCCGACGCTCTGCTGCATGCCGATATCGGGGGCAGCGTGGGCTTCCGGGCCCTGCCCAACGGTGCATGGATCGTTCATTCGTGGCGGATTCGCATGCCGCGCGCGGGTACGAGGCACGACCCGCTCAGCGGCCGCCCTCGGACCGTCCTTGAGGGCCTGTTCGTGCATGGCGCCGATGTCCTGCATGTGCATGGCGCCCAGGGCCGGGTCTCGTCCGCAGACCCCGGGGGACAGATCGCGGGGATCGTGTTCGACTCGCTTCACCAGGGCCTTCCCGGCGCACGCGTCTTTATCGAGGGATCGGGAGTCGAGGACACAACCGGCGCGGACGGACGATTTCTGTTGGCCCGTCTGGAGTCCGGCATCTACCAGGTCCACTTCTCGCACCCCTACCTGGATCGGTTTTCATACCGTAGCGAGCCATTCGATGTCCAGGTTGCGGCCGGGGCCGAGACACCCGCCCAGGTCAACTTTCAGGCGCCGACCATGGGGCGGATTGTCGAGCGCGCCTGTCAGGGTCAGGCGCGGCCCGACGCATCCTCGTCTTGGGTCGCCCGCTACCGCAGTACCGGCATCCTCGCTGGCGCGGTGACCGATCCCGAGGGAGCGGGCGTAGCCGGCGCAACCGTCGAGGTCTGGGTGGCCGAGTACGAAATCAATGCACCTCTTAATCCGTCGATGGGCTCGACGATCCTGCAGTCGCGGGGAGAGGCGATCTCGATTCAAACCGGCGCAGACGGACGGTATCTTGCATGTTGGGTTCCCGTTGACACGCCTCTCCATGTGGCGGTCCGGCTTCCGGGAGCCGGGCCGGAGCCCGAACGACCGACCTCACTGCAACGGGACGCATCATCCCCCGGCCGGCGGACCACGGTGACCGTCTCCTCCAGTGCGTCCTTCATGACGGTGGACCTGCGACTTGAGCGCTGATGGCCGGCGCCGGTAGCTTCCCCTCTGCTCGGCATCCAGGCCCTACCCCGACATCCCCATCAAGCCCAAGGAGCTTCACCGCTGATCGCGCCCCGCCACCGGCCACTCCTGTGGCTCGCCATCGCCATCGCATCGATGGGGCGTCCCGCGCCGGGCAGAGCGCAGCCGCCCGTCCCCGACACGCTGCAACTCGACACGATCATGGTATCGGTCCTGCGCTCACCGGTGCGCTTGGACAGGATCCCGTTTTCGGCGTCGGTGCTGGGCGGCCCGGAGTTGTCGGGTGGCAGCGCGGGCCTCTTCGTCCATGAGGCGCTCCACGCCCTGCCAGGCGTGCGCATTCAGAACCGGTTCAACCCGTCGGTGGGCGAACGGATTTCCATCCGCGGCTTCGGGGCCCGCTCCCAGTTTGGGGTACGAGGGATCAGGGTGTTGGTGGATGGCATCCCCGCAACCCTGCCCGACGGGCAATCCACCCTGGACCACCTGGACATCGGTTCCCTAGGACGCGTGGAGGTACTGAGAGGCCCGGCCGCGGCACTGTACGGAAACGGCGCAGGCGGCGTGATCGCGTTTCAGAGTGCCGCCCCGTTTGCGGGATCCTATCGCCAGGACGCGAGCGCGGCGTGGGGATCCGACGGCCTCTCCAGATTTCAGGCTACGGGATCGGGCTCCGCCGGTGCCGTTGGCTATCGGGCCAGCGTCGCCCGAAGCGCCTATGAGGGCTTTCGCGACAACGCGTCCGGGTCCGGCGACAATCCCTACAGCGGGGCCGAGCGCATCACGGCAACCGGATCGGTCGCGCTACCGCTGGGCCCCGGTACGCTGGATGTGCGGTGGAGCGGCCTCGACCTGGACGCCCGCAATCCGGGCTCCCTCCCGGCTGCGCTCTTTGACCAGGGCAGCAACCAGGCGTGGGGCTTCAACGTGGCCCGGCGCACCAGAAAATCCGTAGAGCAGGGCCAGGCGGCGGTGCGGTGGGCGGGAACCCTGGGGGGCTTGGAGGGGTCTTTTTCGACCCACGCCGTCGTGCGCCGGCTGGACAATCCGATCCCGACATCCGTCATCAACCTTGACCGTCGCGTGGTGGGAACCCGCTTGGTCGTTGGACAGACATGGGGCCCCGGTGCGGGTGAGAGCCGCTGGGACCTGGGGATCGAGCTCGAAGAACAACAGGACAACCGCAAAAACCGTGAGAACCTTGGCGGCCAGGCGGGTGACCTGACCTTGGACCAGCAGGAGCGCGTGCGCGCCGGGTCGGTCTTCGGCCAGCTGCATCTTGCCACCTCCCGGCGCCTGAGCGTTCTGGGCGCCCTTCGTCTGGATTACTTCGGCTTTCGGGCGTCCGACCGGTTTGTCCAGGCAGGCAACCCGGACGACTCGGGCAGCCGTTCAATGGCCGCGCTCAGTCCATCAATCGGCGCGCATGTCGATCTGGGCGAGCACGGCCTCTTCGCCTCCATGGCACGATTCTTCGAGACGCCCACCACGACCGAACTGGCCAACCGCCCCGCCGGAGCCGGCGGATTCAATCCCGACCTTGGCCCGCAGCACGGGTGGGCGATCGAGGGTGGCCTGCGGGGCCGCCTGATTGGGCGCGTAACCTACGACCTGGTCGGGTTTGCCTCCAGGACCGGTGATCAGCTGGTGCCCTTCGAGGTGCCCAGCGCGCCAGGGCGCAGGTTCTTCCGCAACGCCGGCCGGTCAGGGATCGAGGGGGTTGAGGTGTCGGCCCGCGCGGCCGCATCGTCCCTGGTCTCTGCACGCATGGCATACAGCTTTCTTCGCGCTCGATTCCTCGAGTTTGCCGTCGACGGCCACGATTATCGGGGCAATCGCATCCCCGGCATCGCGCCCCATCGCCTGGAGGCCAACGTCAGGGCAGAGGATGGCGGGTGGTTCGGCGAGGTGCGTATCGAGATGCGAGGCGGTGTGCCGGCCAACGACGCCAACGACGCCAGCACGAGCGCCCATACACTCTTGGACGCCCGCATCGGGGCCACCGGTCTCTCGGCGGGCCGACTCCGCATCGCCCCCTTTGCGGCCGTCACCAACGTCACAAACACGCGCTATGCGGCGTCGGTCGTGGTCAACGCGTTCGGGGGCCGCTTCTTCGAACCCGGGCCTGCCCGGGGGGGACACATCGGGGTCGACGTGGCATGGAATACGGCGGAGCGCTAGCGGTCCCCTTAGGGGGTGCCCGGAGGTGGATCCGATGTGGGTTGCGCGCCAACTCCGGGCAGGGGGCCGGGCACGGACGCTCGGGGAATTTCAGCCGATGAAGAACTCCCGCTTGGGAGCACCTCCAATTCGTCGATCCGCGCCCGACACGGGTGACGCCATGACCACGGAGGGAAGGTGGCCGCTACGGAACCTACCCTTTCCACACCCCAAGAGTACCCCTCACGTTCACGATCGGACGGCGCTTGAGGCCATGCACCGGCCGGGCGGCAGATCCCGCCACCGGACCGAACGAGCATGAAGAGACGCGCCATCACGTCGGTGTTCCGCCTTCCCGGCTGGGCCCGTCACACCCTATCGGGCCATCCACCCGCGCCTCCTGGAGTGGATGGCTTCCGTGACGGAGATTTCCTGCGAGACACCCGCATCACCCTGAAACCACACCCCTGGCTGCTTGTGGCCACTGCCCTGCTCCTTGTCCCACCGTCCCCGTCGGTTGCGCAGCTGCACCTGGGGCTCTCCATCGGTGGAGCGAGCACGGTGGCGGTACTGGTCGAGCAGCGATGGGAGCGACGGGGACTGGAGGTCCAATTCGGCACATGGGGTTTTCGGGACGTCAGCGTGTCGGTGACCGCCAAGCAGTACATCGGGTCCCGGGCCGTCGAACCCTTTGTCGGAGTGGGGCTTTGGGGCATCGTCGCCCGAGGCGATGCGGGTAGGGGCCTGGGCCTGATCGCCCGGCTGCCCATCGGGCTCGGAGGGACTGTCCGGTCCCGCCACAACGCCGCGCTGGCCGTGTACCTGAATCGGGCACTGGCACTGCGGCGCCCCGACCCGCAAGACCGGCGTCCACCCCGAACCACGATCATTCCCCTGCCGGAGATCAGCTATCGCTGGCGGACCGAGCGCTGACTCTCACCAGGTGGACAGCCCGGTCAGGGCCGGGCGCTCTGCGGCTCCATGCCCACATACTTGAGCCCGCTGCCCGTGTTGAACAGCACGACCTCATCGCTTGCGTCCATGAGACCCATGCTGCGCAGCTTCGACACCGCTGCGGCCGTTGCCCCGCCCTCCGGCGCGCAGAAGACTCCGGTGGCCGCGCCCAGGGCGGCCACCCACTCTTCCATGTCCACATCGCCCACCGACACCGCAGCGCCCCCTGACTCCCGAATTGCGCGCAGGATGAGCGCGTCACCGACGGCGCCCGGAACCCGCAGGCCTGCCGCGTAGGTCCAGGCGTCCTCCCACCCCGGGGCCTCGTCCAGACCTTGCTCCCACGCCCGGACAATGGGAGCGCACCCGGTGGCTTGCACGCTGAACATTTTCGGTCTTCGGGAGTCGATCCAGCCCAGCTGCTCCATCTCCGAAAACGCCTTCCACATCCCGATCAGACCGGTCCCTCCCCCGGTCGGATAGACGATGGCGTCGGGGAGGCGACGCCCGAGCTGTTCGAACAACTCGTATCCCATCGTCTTCTTCCCCTCCACCCGGTACGGCTCCTTCAGCGTTGAGAGATCCCACCACCCGTCCTCTCGCGCGCGCTGCCGCACCACCACGGCGCAGTCGCTGATCAAGCCGTCGTGGAGCATGAGGTCGGCCCCCAGGGCCCGGATTTCTGCCAGAATCGGCACCGGGGTGTCCAGGGGAACCACCACATGCACGGGAAGACCCGCCGCCGCGCCGTACGCGGCCGCAGACCCCGCCGCGTTGCCCGCCGAGGGCACAGCAAGCTCCCGGGCCCCCAGCTCTCGAGCCCGTGACACAGCCAGCGACATGCCTCGATCCTTGAACGACCCAGTCGGATTCTGGCCCTCATCCTTGATCCACGCCCTGCCGATATCCAGGCGTCGGGCAATGAGTTTGGACTCCAAGAGCGGAGTGAATCCCTCACCCAGGCTGATTCGGTGCTCAGGCCTGCGCACCGGCAACACCTCCCGGTAGCGCCAGAGTGTGGGCTGGCGCGGCCCGACCACTTCAGGGGTGAAGCGGTCCCTCAGTCGGGCCAGATCATAGCGCGCGAAGAGTGGCTTTCCGGCCGGGGACAGCCCAATCAGCCGCTCGGAATCATAGGTTTCTCCGGTGGCGGTGCATTCCAGATGCGTAGCCCCGGGCAGCAGGGCGTTGTCGGTGTGGTCCATGTGCTCGTTGAGTATCGTCAGAGGTGATCGGGTTCGGGGTTTCCGGTGATGGATGGGCGAGCGCGGCACCCGACGCGGCCATCCGGCGTGGGGCCAGACAACCATCGCCGGCATTCGGAGCATCCCATGTAGCGTTCACCAGAAAACAGCGGGGGAGCCCCGGCTGTCGTGGCCGGGGTGCGGAATCCGAATCGACAAGAATATCGAATCAAGGCTGATCCGCCAGGCGTGCGAAGGAGACGGGCGCGCCGTGCGCGCGCTATACGAGCGGTACTCACCGCGCGTATACGCGGTGGTCCGCCGCATTGCCGGCGATGACGATCTGGCGCAGGATTACTGCCAAGAGGTGTGGATTCGGGCGATTCGAGCCCTGCCGACCTTCCGCGGGGAGGCGCGGTTCTCGACATGGCTTCATCGCATCGCCGTCAACTCGGCCCTGCAGGCCGTGCGGAAAGCCAAGGCGGCCAGGTCGCGGGAGCTGCCGCTTCCGCCGTCCATCCCCGTGACGCCGCGGATGGGCGACCCCCTGTTGAACCGAACACTGCACGCTGCGCTGGAGCGCCTGCCCGACGGGATGCGCACCGTGTTGATCCTGCACGATGTCGAGGGATACACGCATGCGGAGATCGGCGAAGTGCTCGGGGTGAGCACGGGCACATCGAAATCACAATTGTTCAAGGCGAGGGCAAAGATGCGGGACATGCTGCGCGGATACGAAACGCACGCCAAGGAAGTGGGGGCATGAGGCTGAAGCCGGAGCAGTTGGCGCGGCTGGTCGATGAGCCGCCGACGCCGGAGGAGAACACCAGCCTAAAGGCGAGCGAGGGCCTGCGCCGGGAGCTGGAGGCGATGCGCGCGCAGACACGTGCGCTGGGAGACTTGCCCGCACTCCAGCCCCCGGCGGGCGACTGGGAGGAGCTGGAGCAGAAGCTGCGCGCCGCTGCGCTGATCGACACTCCGGTGGCGGCGCGGCGCCGCACGGGGTTCCGGTGGCTGCGATACGCCGCGGCCCTGGCGCTCTTTGCCGGCGGCGCCACATCGGGTTGGATGATGGCCCCGATGGCCGGGGATACGGCCTTTGACGATTCCGCTGCGGCCGTCCCCGTCATTCAGGCGTCCTCATTCGCCTCGATTGAAGACGCGCGGGCGGCGGTAGAGCGCGCCGAAGAGCAGTGGATGCAGGCCTACAGCGACTACCGGCGCCTCATTGATGCCCGGGGCGGCGCTCCGGGCACGCACGATCCGGCGACGCGACTGGCCGGCCTTGAGGCTCTGTTGGCCGCAAGCCAGGTCGTGTTGTCGGAGGCACCCGCAGATCCGTTCTTCAACGGATTCCTGGTGAACGCCATGCTGGAGCGGGAGCAGACGCTCCGCGAGATCGGGCGCGACAATTGGCACTGACCCGCCCCCGCTCACCGGCGTGGCGCGTGCCGTCTGACGCGCCTCTTCGTGCCGGCACCGTGCCGCCGCGGAAGCGGGTTGCCACCACATTGCTCGCGGTTATGGCGGCCGCCTCTGTGGCTCCGCATGCACCCGTATCCCCCTTGGCGGCCCAGAGCGCGCTGCCCGAGCGTTCAGGGACCATCGCCGCCCCGCAAGGCGGATGGATCGGCATCCGGGTGGCGCTCTCACCGGCGGCGCCGACCTCCGGGTCCAGGGGTTTTTCGGTGTTGGTGACCGGCGTCTTCCAAGGCGGCCCGGCCGACCGGGCGGGGCTTCTCGAGGGAGACCGCATCGTGGGGGTCAACGGCTCGGCCTTGGCCAACTACGGAATGTGGATGAGCACGTTGGACCAAGCGGCTCCCGGCCAGAGCGTCCGCTTTACCGTTGAACGCCAGGGCGGAGAGCGAGATGTGTCGCTCGTGACCGATCCCAGGCCGCCGTCCGTCGGGCCCGCGCTTGATGTCGCCCGCATCGCCTCGGAAAGGGCGTACATGGCCCGCGTCATGGACTCGGTGTTCAACGCGGTCTGGCGCATGGCCATGGGCGACACCATCGCCCTGTTGTGGGGCAGCGCGTCGGAGCGTTTGCGTACGCTGGAACGGATGCTTGATCGTCCGCATCCCGCCACCGTATTGGCGCAGCGGCGCTCCGCGCTCCGCCCGAGCGCCGTGGTGGAGGAGGTGCAGCCACAGGTCGTCACCGCCCTTGTGGATGTGCCTTCAGTGGGCAGTAGCGAGCTCCCGGGCCCGCATGGCCAGCTCGGCGAGAGTCGTTTTCCGCAGCTCGCCCGATACCTGGTCGGGGAGCAGGTCATCGTCGGGGGAGCCCTGGTGCGCGACCTCAATGATCCGCTTGCGCGCTACTTCGGCGTCTCCGAGGGTATCTTGGTGGTCCAGGTCTTGGGGCGTGGTCCGGCGCTAAACGCCGGCATCCGCGCGGGTGACGTGATCACCTCCGTCGCGGACCAACCCGCCCGGACGGTCTCCCAGCTTCACCGGATCCTGGCTAAGGCGGCGCTGCCGGTCGATGTCGTGGTCATGAGGCGGGGCCAGCGGCGTACGCTGCCCTATCCGGCCCGGTAGGAAACAACTCGCATCCTCCCAGGGGCAAACCGACTCGTCGCAAGGACTCAATAGGCCCGTGTAGTCAGCCCCTGCGGCCGGCCTCTACCGGGCATTTCGAGATACGCTGTCCGATTGCCGTACTCCCTCTGGACACAATACTCCAAAAGTTTCGCACGCGAAATCATGCAACCCCCTCAAATGCCCAGTGAGCGCCTGCGTTCTGTACGAAAAAACTGCCGGTACGAGTCCGGGATTGACCCGTTTAGGGCCACCAGATTTCCGTTATTGTCCCACCCCAGGGAGTGGATGGCGACCGCCAAGCTTCTGCGCTCGAAGGTAGAGAATGGAGATGTCCTCCGGCTTCAACTTGGTCATGCCATCACGAACATCCATCCGGATGCGCTCGACCAGATGGTCGCTGTGGGTCTCAATGATGACCGGCTGGTGCGGACCGCAATACGGCCCGCCTTGGGGGCCGCCGCAAAACACTCTCCCGAGTGCCGCTTGGGCACGGGGATGCAGATTCACCTCGGGTTGCTGTAGCAGGAACATCCGCCCCGGTTGTCCACGGCGCAGGTATTCGACCACAATCGGGAGCACGTGACTCACCCCGTAGCCCACATCGACCAAGTCTCGATACGAGCCCCTACCCCGCTTTCCCACCAGAATCTGGCACGGCCATCCCGGCTTGCCGCCCAACTCCCTGATCCTGACATCGTCGAAGCGTCCCGCATCGCTGCCGAACGCTTCAATGGACTCCTTCAAATGACTCCAGCTTGCCCTGTCGCGCCGGGCCAGCGTGGCGAGCAACATCGGCAAGTCGTCGCCCTCCGGGTCAGGAGTCACTTCGGTGGTGTCGAAGGCTTTGCGGGGCCTTGAGCTCAGCGCCCCGCCGGAAAACGGCCCCTGGGCAGTGGTGACGATTGCGGCACCAAGGTCCAGAGTTCCTTGGCATCGTCGAGATCTCTTTCTCCGGGTCGGCTGACCCCGCCATTCCCCGACCCACCATCCCCGCGTTCCGTAAGGGACCGTAGCAGTCGGGACACCAGCGATCTGAGCGGCACGAGGTGGCCTTGCTGGATCCTTGATCCAGCGGACGCGACAACTCTTTCCAGACGGTCCTGTACACGGTTGCGCGGCATCTCCCATTCACCGTGGCGGGTCGCGAATCGGACGAACTCACTCCCGTCCATCTCGGTGCGGTGCTCAACCCACGCGATCTCGTTTCCAAGCCGCCGAACGCTTGGTATCACACCCGACCCGTCTTGGGTAAAGGTGAAGTCATGGCGAAGCGAGCGACCTGCAGATTCGCAATCTTCCCCAGGAGCCGGACCCGTGACGCATCCGGCCTCGAATGTCGCCCGATGCCCATCCTGCCCGCCCTGGTGGACGATGTCATCGAAGGATTCCAGGTCGTAGGGCGGCTCCCCGAAATCTGGAACCCGCTCCCGGATGGCCACATCCCACAGAGCCCTGAGCAAAGCCAGAAACGAGGTCTTGCCCGTACCGTTCTCCCCGACGAGCAGCGTGAGAGGGGCGAGGCGCGCGGTTTGCTTCTCGGCGAAGCACCGAAAATTTGAAACCGTCACCTCGTTCATCATGCCCCCCTTGGGATCTTGCCCTCCTGCAATCCAGACGTGCGGACAACCCCAGAGTCCAACTTGCCCCGCCGCGAGTCGCCGGAATCCAGGCGGTCCCGCGAAACGGTCACCACACCCTCCATGAAGCAAATCGCGCCCGACCGCGAGCATGGCCCTGCCCGTCGCCGCAGGAATCCGGTGCCGCAGGCTCCACCATGGTACCGTGACGCTCCAACAACCCAGGCACAGGGTCTTGGCACGCCAACCCGTTGGGCGAACCCCACGCCCAATGAGCGGATCGTAGCCGACCGCAGCGGCCGCATCCCGGGCCGACCAAGAGTTCCGGCGGCCCGAGTGGCGGCGACGGACCGACAGAGCCGCCCCGCACACCCAAAACTCAAAAACTCAACGGAAAGGGGCGCGGCGTGTCAGGGGCAACCAACGGGTGACCCGGCCCCCACCGGGCGGCCTACTCGTACCGCAACGCGTCGATCGGGTCCAGGAGCGAGGCGCGCCTTGCCGGCCAGATTCCGAAGAAGAGCCCGATCGCGGCAGAGAAGCCTAGCGCGATGGCCACGGCTCCCGCCGCGACAGTGGTCTGTGCACCGTAGAGCCTGGTGATGAGTTCGGCCCCTCCCATGCCGAAGCCCACACCCAACAGACCGCCCAGCACGCAAAGCACCAGGGCCTCGATCAGAAACTGAAAGAGAATCGTGTTGCGGGTCGCCCCCAGGGCTTTCCGTACCCCGATCTCCCTGGTCCTCTCCGTGACGCTCACAAGCATGATGTTCATGATGCCGATGCCGCCCACAAGCAGACTCACGCCCGCGATTCCGGCGAGCAGCATCGAAAAGGTTTGCGTGGTCTCGCCAAAGGTCTCCAGGATATCCGACGACTGCTGGATGCTGAAGTCAGCCTCCTCGGCGGGCGGTATGCGATGCTCGCGCCGGATGACCCGGTCGATATCGGCCCACGCCGGGTCCAGCTCATCTGGCGACGGCGCCGCCACATAGATCGAGCGAAGACGATCTCGCCCGCCCAAGACCCGGTACATCGCCGTGGACAGCGGAATGAAGATCTGGTCGTCTGGCTGCATCCACATCGCACCGCCCTTCTCCTTCAGGACCCCCACAACCTCAAAGCGGACACCTCCGATGTAGATGACCCGCCCGACCAGGAGAGCGGGAGGCGTGTCCCCGAGGTCTTCAGGCACATTGGATCCCAGCACCGCCACGCGTCGCCTTCCCTGCACTTCGCCCTCATTGAAGAAGCGGCCAACGGCAAGCTCGTGACTATGGACGGAAAAGAATGACGGCCATGTCCCCACGATGGAGTTCGATGAGTTCCAGCGAAGGTACGAAACCTGCCTGCGACCCTCGATCTCCGGCGCGATCTGGTACTTGTCGCCAACCTGCTCGCGGAGCGCCAGCGCGTCGTTTTCCTCCAGCCGACGGCTGCCACTGGCAACGCCCTGGAAGTAGCTCTGGCCGGGTCGCACGGTCAGGATGTTCGTTCCCATGTTTTCGATCTGCGCCTGCACCCGGCGCTGCGCGCCCTCGCCCAGTGCCACCATGGTGATGACCGCACCCGTCCCGATGACGATCCCAAGCGTGGTCAAACCTGAGCGCAGGGCATTGGCCCGAATCGACGCCAAGGCGACGTTGAACGTCTCTCTTGCGATGAACATTCCTATTCCAACTCCAAAGTCAGGGGGCCCAACTCATCCAAACGGACGCATGCGACCCGCCATGCGCTCCATGCGCTCCTGTTGGCGAGCCTGCAGCTGGGCCGGACCGATCAGGGCCAATTGCTCACCCTCTTCCAGGCCAGCCAGTATCTCGGCGTAGTCCCAGTCGCTGAGACCCATGATGACGGCTCGGGGAGAGATCACGCCCACCTCGTCCACGACAAAGACCACTGCGGGTTGCAGGGCAGCATCCCCGGTGGACCCGCCCATGGCGGCCATCATCCCCATCCCTGGCCCGCCGCGACCGGATCCCATCGCTCCGGGCCGTGACGTCCCGTTACCACCGGCACCGCTCTCGCCGGCGGCCTGATCGGCAGCAGCAGCCGTTGGTGAACCGCCGCCCGCGCCCGCTGCCCCAACGGCACCGCCCCGACCCTGTCTCAGCGCGGCAAACAGCACGCGGGCGGAGTCCTGCGAAAGCTCTCCGGCCTCCACCCTAGCCCGAATATCGGCCATCCCAGCCATGCCGGGGCGGGCCCCCGGGCCACGTGCCGCCAGGGCGCCCGGAGCGCCCTCGGCTCCAGCCTCAAGGCCCGCCTTGGCCGCGGCCTGCGCCGTCAGGGCGCTCCAGTCGCCGGGACCCAGGGACACAGCCCCGGCCTCCAGCCCGAGCACCTCGGCGGCGGGCGCCATCTCGCGCGGCTGCACCACGGCGTTGTTCGGAACCGTCAACGTGGCCATGCGCTGATCAATCAACACCTCCACATCGGCGTTCATGCCGGGCTTCAGGAGTCCGGCCCGGTTGTCCAGGAGCACGATCACGGGAAACATCGTGACATTCTGGACCACGACGGCCTGGGGTTCGATCTTCTCGATCTCTCCCCGGAAGGTCCGGTCCGGAAACGCCTCGACGCTGACCGTGGCGACCATCCCGGCCCGCAACTGACCCACATCCGTCTCGTCCACGAGCGTACGCACACGCATGTCGTCCAGATTGGCCATGATGAACAGCGTCGTGCCGCCCGATACGTTTTGGGTCGCTGACTGGATGACCTGACCGAACTCGACCTGTTTCTCAAGGATCGTGCCGGCCATCGGCGCCCGGATGATCACGTCCGTTCGCCTGAGCGTCGCCAACTCCAGGTTGGTGGTGGCGCGGACGAGGGATGCCTGCGCGTTGGCGAACTCAAGCTGCCTGTTCTCGTATTCTTGGGCCGTGATCACCTCCGCATCCAGCAGATCCCGATTGCGCTGCAGTTGGGCTTGTGCAATCTCGACCCGCGACCTCGCGACATCGAGATCGGCCTCCGCCTGCTCGAAGGCGTTCTCCACATCGCGGGGATCGACGCGGGCCAAGAGCGTGCCCGGCTGGACTTCGTCTCCAGAATCCACAAAGAGCTCCAGAATCTCCCCGGACGCCTTCGACTTGACCTCGACGCGCAGCACCGGCTCCAACTCGCCTGTCGCCTCGGCCGTGATGCGCAGATCGCGCAATTCGGCCTCTGCCAACTGAATGCTGACGCCCTCCGGCGCCTCGGTCCCCTCGGCGCATCCCGCCGCGCCGGCGATGGCGACCATGCCCAGGCATCGCGCCAACACCCGCACCAAGCGAAATCCGTCTCTCTTGCCATACCTCATCAATTGCTCATCCCCTCGTTGAGGAAATCTCTCTCGACCAAGCCGTCCGACAGATGAACCTGTCGTTTGGCGTCGGCCGCGATATCGGGTTCGTGCGTGACCAGAATGATGGTCTGGCCCGCGTCGTTGAGCTCGCCCAGGATCTGGACGATTTCTCGGGAGGTTCCCGAGTCCAGGTTCCCGGTGGGTTCGTCCGCCAACAAGAGCGCCGGGTCATTGACCAAGGCGCGCGCGATCGCGACTCGCTGGCGCTGTCCGCCCGACAACTCCGGCGGCTTGTGCGTCATGCGGTCGCCCAGCCCCACCCTCTCGAGCTTCTCCTCCGCCCGTCGGCGACGCTCCTTCGCGGGCACGCCGGCATAGATCAGGGGTAACTCCACGTTGTGAAGCGATGAGGCGCGCGGGAGCAGGTTGAAGGTCTGAAACACGAATCCGATGTCGCGATTGCGGACCCGGGCCAACTGGTCGTCCGACAATTCGGACACCTCGTGGCCATTGAGCCAGTAACTGCCGTCCGTCGGCGTGTCCAGGCAACCCAACAGATTCATGAACGTCGACTTGCCACTCCCCGACGCTCCCATGATCGCCACGAATTCGCCCTGGCGAACCCTCATGTCCACTCCACGCACCGCGCGCACCGTTTCTGCGCCCAGGATGTAGTACTTCTTGAGTCCGGCCGTGCGGATGACCACGGCACCATTGCCCGCGCCCCGCCCGTTGACTTCTCCCCCGTGCCCGTCCTTCATCACAAGTCCCTCCCCACGATTGATTCAAGTTCGGCCTTTGCCAACACATAGTCGTACCTGGCAGAAATCAGATTGGCTTCAGCCTGGTCAAGCGCCACCTGACTCGTGATCACGTCCAACACGGTGGCCGCCTGCGCCTCGTAGCGGGCGCGATTCAGCCGAAGGTCCTCCTGGGCGACCGTCACGGCCTCGCGCGCGAGCTCAATGGCCTGTTCCTGTGTCTCCAGGGTACGCAGGGCTCCGTCCACGCTTTGTCGGACACCGCGCCGCGCGTCGTCCTCCTGGAGGCGAGCAACGCGCTGGGCTTCTGAGGCCTGGCTGACCGACTGTTCTCTCTGAAACCCGTCGAATAGCTGGTAGCTGCCCGACACTCGCAGGCTCCAGCTGGTGTTCCCGCCGGTAAACGCGGGCTCCTGGTTCGCCCATGTGTAGCCCGACGACATCGACAGCGAAGGCAAGTACGAGCTGCGGGCACTCCCCACCGAGGACCGCGCCGCGGCAGCGGCGGCCTCGGCGGCCCGCACCGCAGGCGAAGCCGATTGAGCCAGTAGGACAATTTCTTCCTCGCTTAGCGCCAGCGGACCCGGGTCCAATCCATCCGGCAAGACCGGCGCCACCGGTCCATCCGCCCCCACCTGGCGACCCAGTGCATACTGCCGGGACCGAAGCTGATTCTGCGCCTGCAAGAGTGCCTGGCGCGCGTTGGCGAGCTCAAGGCGCGTCCGCAAGCTGTCCGAGCGCGTCCCGGTGCCCACGCGCACTCGGGTGCGGGTGATGTCCAAGCTCTCCTCGGCCCGCGCCACGCTCGCCTCAGCAACATCCACCAGTTCCAGCTGGCGAAGGGCGTCCATGAAGAGCGTCCGCGTCTGCAACGTCACGGCCAGTCGCTGATCCATCATCCGTGCCTCGGCCTCCAGGACCGCCGACGCCGCCCGCCCCAACTCGGAATACTTGCGCCCTCCCTGGAACAGCTGATAGTTGGCGTTGAGCGACGCGTTATAGGAGTCGTTGCTCCCGGTCACCACCCGCTGCGTGTTGGGATCGAAACGGTTCTGGCTCTGCACGGACGCGCCCGAGCCCACGCTGACGTTGGGCAAGAATGATCCCCAGGCCCGGCGCCTGGAGTTTCCCGCGCCCACCACACCCGCCTGGCTCTGGGCCAGCTGCGGACTGTGCAGAAGGGACCTCTCAAGGGCCTCTTCCAGCGTCATCGCCTCCGGCGCGTTCTGTGCATGCCCCGGCACCGCGCTCGCGGCAACCAGCGGCGCGAAGAGCAACCCGAACCAAACACTACCAGACAAACCCAACCTGTTCATCACTACCCTCTTGCCCCCTCGGTCCATCATCGTCTCGATTCATCCGAACCGGGACCCCTGGACACCGAATCGTCGACCCCGTCCCCGCGCCGGTAGCGGATCGCGCGCAGCGAGTCGTACGCCGCCCACTGCGCCGAATCCAGCACACTGCGGATGGAGTCAAGGCTGCTCTGGAACAACGCGCGCTGCCTGGGTCGGTACGACTCCCTGAACTCATCGTCCAGGGCCCGCATCTGTATCCGGAAGTGCCGGATGATCTCATCCACATGGGCCCTCTGTTCCGGCTCCAGCCCAACCTCGTCGATGACAAGGCGGCGCGACCCTCGCTCCGCTCTGCGCTCCCCGCCCCGCTCTTCGGAGGGCTCCCGGATCCCGTCTTTGCGCTCTTGCCAGGCCACGCCGACCAGAAATCCTGCCAGGGCCATAAGCGTGAGCAGGGCGATCGACATCACCCTTGCCCGCGAGGTCCGTGCGTTCACCGGCCGCCTCGCTCCAGAAGGGCCATGAAGGCCACCGGATTGTCATCCACCTCCCCGGCCATGACCGTCGCCAAGAGCCCATCGGCCACGTCATCCCACAGCGCCTCCTCAAGCGCCACCGGAGCATCACTGACGGCACGCCCGCGCACCTCCAGTCCCAGCACGATGGCCGCGGTGGCGGCGGCCGCCAGGGCCAGCGGAATCAGGGGGCGCGACCAGTCGGACAACACCCCGGCCAGCGTCGGCTCGGCCAGAACGCGCCGGCGCGCCAACTCAAGCGATGAACGCTCCAGCGTCTTGGCATGAAGGCGATCCCAGTACTCCGGGTCGCCGTGTCCGGGGTCAACCACCTGTAGCGCCGCCGCCAACGAGAGCTCATCCGCCCTCTCCGCGTCATCCGATCTCATGGCAAACCACCCTCCTGACCTGACAACCGGCTGCGGAGCGCCTTCCTCGCATGGTGCAGGTGAGAACGCACCGTTCCCTTGGGCATGTCCAGTCGCTCCGCAATCTCCGCGTGCTTCCAACCCTCCAGGTCATGCAAGAGCACGATCTCTCGCTGGACCTCGGTGAGGTGACCCAGCGCCTCCAGGAGTCTTCCGCGAAGCTCGCGGATGCTGGCGTACCGCTCCGGGCTGGGGTCCGGTGCGCTCACGTGCGCCGGAATCGGCTCCCCGCTCCTCAGGCTCTCGCGCCGGATCAGGTTCTTGGCGCGGTTGCGCGCAATCGCCAACAACCACTGGGCGAACCGGGCCGGATCCCGACACTCGTCCAATTTGGTCAACGCCATAACAAACGACTCCTGGACCACATCCTCCGCGTCCGCCGGCGAGCGGGTGACGGCAAGCGCCACGGCGTACACCGACCGTTGGTGGCGCCGCACCAACTCGCCGAAAGCGCTCCGGTCGCCGGAGCGTGCAAGCGCCACGAGCTGGGCGTCGGGCTGGTTTTTCATCTCCTGCAACAAGACACCTGCAGGCCGAACTCCGTTGAAGGGAACGTCGGGCGGGGGGCGCGTCGGCGACCGGGCCGGTGTCCGGCCCTTGTCGCGGCTTGCGTCACGTTAAGGTCGCCTGCGCGTGCGCAACCGTTGCTCCGTCCGCCCCGCTCCGGGGTCGGATCAGCCTCCCGAACCGGAGCCGGCCCGGTGGATGGCGCCTCGCACCAGGTCGATGAGCGTCGACTCGGGCACATCGTTCAGTTGTCGCCCCACTACATAATTTAGGTCACCGGCGTTCACTCGCCTGCCGCCGGCACTCTCGACAGACACGCTGAGCAGCCGGGGGCCGGAGTCCGCACGGGATGCTACCCGCGTCTGGCCCACGACGCGGACGACCCAAGCGACCCCGTCGACGCGGACTTCACGGGTGCCGCCAGGAACCCGAGGGACCGGTGGCGGCGCGGGATCCGCTCCGCCGGCCTCTTGCTGGACGGTATCGGCGTCCCCGCCACTGCGGGGGACCTGCATCATGTCGCGCACCGAGGTTGGAGGCGACGGTCGAGTGCTCATCACGCTCTTTCCTTATCCGGTGGACCCATAATCAAGGGAGTGCGGGCAAAGGTGCGTGGATCCATGGACAGTCGTCCTGTCACCAAACCACGCGAGGCCCTCGCAAGCGCGAGCGAAAGGCCTCCCCCAAAGGCGCATGAATCAGTGGATTCAGTGGAAGATAGCACCGCCGGCGCCACTGCAACCGGCGTCGTGCGATAAGGAAAGTCGGGGTGCCAATGGACCAAGGGCGCGCGCGGAGCTTGGGGTGACGGCTCCCGCCACTCGTGGCGCCGATTGCTTGGGGTGGGTGACCGGACTTGGGAGAGTGCCAGGGTGCGGCCAAGAGCCCCAAGGCGGCCCCAAGGGGCGCCAACGCCCGAAGCAGGCCCCCGGAGATTCTGGAGTGCGCGTCGGGCAGGCCGGACGGGGCCGGCTCCGCCCAGTACAATGGCGACTGATCCAAAGTGGTTATGTTGTTGCCCCTTTGATGATTCGGGCGAGGTCAACCATGGGTGGGGGGCAATGGCGAAGCCCGGCATATGAGGACAACGACACCCGGCCCGTGGCGATCAACGAGCCAACCGTAGCGCATCCTTAAGATGACCCCTGACCGCAAGCGTCGTCGGGGTGGCCGCCGATGATGGGCGCTTCTTGGAGCCGCCGAGGGAGAGACGGAGGACGGAGATGAGGAACCCGTGATGTCCGTGCGCCCCACCGGGGCACTCAAGCGGGCCGGCTTTCGTTTCGGTCGGCGCGGTACGCAGAGCACGAGGCCGATGCTTTTGGACGAGCTCTCCGAGCTCCTCGCCGCGCTGCCCCGGCAAGCGACCCTTGCCGAGTACAAGACCGCGGTGGTTGGGGACAATGTCCTGGGCAAACCGACTCGTAGCGCACGGATAACCACGGGTCAGTGCCTGGCGCAGCTCTACGGGCTGGATCCGGGGATACCGATCTTCCGCGTGCTGCGCCGTCTCTGGGCTCTTGGGGGGGATGACCTCGGCGGTCGTCCGCTGCTGGCCATGCTCACAGCGCTCGCCCGTGACCCCCTGCTTCGGCTCACGGCCGAGCCGATTCTCACGCTGCCGGCCGAGAGCGCGCTGGATCGCGCCGGATTCGTCGGTTGGATCAGGGCAAAGACCGCACCCCGCTTCAACGACGCCGTCCTCGCAAAGGTGGCATTCAATGCCCTGACGTCCTGGACGCGGTCGGGTCACCTGACGGGCCGATTGCAGAGGGTGCGGCGCCGTGTTGCACCGACGCCGGCGGCGGTCTCGCTGGCGCTCTGGATGGGCCAGTCGGAGGGCCTCGCTGGCATCCATCTTCTCAACTCCCGTTGGGCCCGGGTGCTTGATCTCTCAGGCGACGCGATGCTTGCGAGCGCGCGGGACGCCAATCGCCTGGGCTTGATCCGGCTGCGTGCTGCGGGCAATGTGGTGGATATATCGACCCAGCCCCTGGATCCGGAGTTTCAGGCGTGAACCAGATCACGAAGCTCGCGCAGGTGTACCAGCACCACATCGGCGCCCCCTGGCAGCGCACCCTTGCCGGGGCGCAACGGGTCATGATGGTGGTGTACCCCAAGGAGCGCATTCGGGCGCTGGCGGTTCAGTTGGATGAATTCAGGCAGGCGACGCTTGCCCAGGACCACGGGTGGACGCAGGTGGATGTTACGCGTTGGTTCTCGGAGTGGATGGGACACCACGAGTACCGCGACGCCTATTTCGACGAGCCCGATCTCTTGAGCGATGCACTCCAGAGCGACTTTCGCGAATTCGCGGTCGCGCGACTGGGTGACGCCCTGGACCTAGCCGACGACAACACGGTCGTGGCGCTGACGGGTACGGCCTCCCTGTACGGCTTTCTGCGCGTATCGGACCTCATCCACTCGGTTGAGTCCAGAATTCGGGGGAGGCTGGCCGTGTTCTTTCCCGGCAGCAAGAACGACGACAACTATCGCCTTCTGGATGCGCGCGACGGTTGGAGCTACATGGCCCAGCCGATCACGCTGCACGAGGAGTGGATTCCGTGACCACGATGAAGATCCGCGAAGTTTTTGATCGCGACCCCCTGCTCATCGGCCTCGCCAACAACGGACAGGCCCGGATCACCCAGGGGCAAGACGAGCGGGTCGTCCGGGAACTCCGGGCGGAGCTGGAGACCTTCGTGTGCGAGGGCCAGTTCGCCGACGCGATTGAGAGAATCCTTGACCGCTATCTCGCAGGGATCGACGCGCCGCGTCAGGAGGCCGTGTGGGTGAGCGGCTTTTACGGGAGCGGCAAGTCGCACCTCCTCAAGATGCTCGCCCACCTCTGGGTCAACACCCGATTCGACGACGGCCAGACGGCGCGGGGCCTGGTTGCCGACCGGCTTCCCCACACGGTCCGGGATGCACTCAGGGAGCTTGACACGTTCTCCACCCGCCTTCAGTGCGATCCGGTGGCCACGGCCGGCACACTCCTCGGCGGCAATGTGGAGCATGTGCGACGCTCCGTGCTCGCGATCATGCTTCGAGCCTGCGGGCTACCGGAACAATACGGACAGGCATCCTTTTGCATCTGGCTCCGGCGTGAAGGGCTGCTGGACGAGGTGCGCGAACGTGTCGAGGGCGCGGGCAAGTCATGGGAGCGCGAGCTCAAGCATCTCTACGTCAGTCCGGTGATCAGCGGGGCGTTGCTCGATGCCAGGCCCGGGCTCGCGGAGGACGCAAAGGATGTTCGTCAGCTCCTTACCAAGCAATTTTCGTCACCCAGGACGGACATCAGCAATCTGGAGTTCATTCAGGCGGCCCAGGCCGCGCTCGCCCCGTCGGGCGGCAACATCCCGCCGACGATCGTGGTGCTGGACGAGGTGCAGCAATACATCAACGAGGCCAGCGACCGAGCCCAGATTGTCACCGATGTGGCCGAGGCGTTGCAGTCGCAATTCGACAGCCGCGTGCTGCTTGTCGCCTCCGGTCAGTCTGCGCTCGCGGGCGGCAACGCGGCCCTCACATGGCTCCGGGATCGGTTCCGGGTGACCGTGCAGCTGGCCGACGCGGAGGTTGAGGTCGTCACGCGCAGGGTCTTGCTGACAAAAAAGCCGTCGGCCGTCCAAGATGTCCAGAATGTTCTGGATCACAGTGATGGAGAGATATCGCGCCATCTGTTGGGCACGCGCTTGAAGAGGAGAGAGGAGGACAAGGACGCCGATGTCGGAGACTACCCCCTTCTGCGCACTCGAAGGCGCTTTTGGGAGCATGTCTTCCGGTCCACCGACGCCTCCGGCTCCAAGAGTCAGCTCCGCTCACAGCTGCGCATCCTGCACGACTCCCTGCGCGAGATTGGCGAACGCCCGCTGGGGGTGGTGATACCGACGAGCCAACTGTTTGATGCCCTCGCCCAGGACCTCGTCGCCTCCAGCGTCCTGCTGAACGAGATCCACACCCGCATCAAGAAGCTGGACGACGGCACAGAGGACGGGAAGCTGAAGGCGGACCTCTGCGGCGTGGCCTTCCTGATCGGCAAGTTGCCGCGGGAAAAGGGCGTTGACGCGGGCGTGCGCGCCGATGCGAACACGCTGGCCGACCTGCTCTTGGACGACATCCGATCCGATTCGGGGGCATACCGGAACCGGATCAAATGCGCGTTGGACTCGCTCGCCGCCGAAGGCGTGCTCATGTCGGTCGGGGATGAATATCGCATCCAAACCCGCGAGGGCGCGGAGTGGGAGCGCGCGTTTCGGGAGGAGCGGACCCGGCTGACCAAGGATGTCGGGGAGCTCAACACGCTGCGAGGGCGACTGATCAGAAGGGTCGTGGACGCTGAGCTCAGGCATGTGCGCCCCGTTCAGGGTGAAGCGAGGGAAAAGCGCACGGTGACGGCGCACTATGGAATGGAGCGGCCGATGTCCAGACGGGGCTCCGATGTCGTCTGGGTTTGGGTGCGCGATGATTGGACCTGCTCCGAAAAGCAGGTGCGCGGGGATGCGCGCGAGGCCGGAATGGAAGATTCTCGCCTGTACGTCCACCTGCCCAAGAAGAGCGCCCAAGACCTTGCGGAATATGTGGCCAGCGCGGCGGCAGCCCAGAAGGTGATCGAGGGGCGCGGCATCCCGACCTCGCCGGAGGGCAAGGACGCCTTGGAGGGCATCAAGAGCCATCTCGAGCGCGCCCGCAGTGGGCGGGACCGCATCATTGAAGAGGTCGTGCATAGCGCCCGGGTCTTCAACGGCGGTGGCACCGAGGTGCATGACCAGAGTCTGCGGGCCAAGGTCAGGTCGGGCGCCCAGACATCGGTTCAGCGACTCTTCCCGCGCTTCAAAGAGGGCGACCACGCAAGCTGGGAGATCGCCTTCAAGCGCATTCGCGAGGGGACGGGAACGCCCTTTGCTGCGGTGGGCTGGGACGGCCCCGTGGGCCAGCACCAGGTCGCCAAGGAGGTGATGCGCGAGGTGGGCAGTGGTGCCACCGGGGGCACCGTGCGGGCAGCCCTGACCACCGAGCCGTTCGGATGGCCCAATGCAGCCATTGATGCCGCGCTTGCAGGCCTGGTCGCCGCCGACCTCTTGAACGCCCAGCGCCAGGGGGTGGGCGCGCGCGTTCGCGACCTCACACATCAGACGATTCGCACGACCCACTTCCGCCCCGAAAAAGTCCCGTTAACGCCGGAGCAGAGGATTGCCGTGCGGGGACTCTTTCAGGACCTGGGCATCCGGACCCGTGGCGGCGAAGAGGCCACAAAGGCCAATCAATTTCTTGAGAAATGCCGTGAGCTGTCGCGCCGTGCCGGGGGCAATGCGCCGCTTCCCAAAGTCCCGGATACGTCAGTTCTCGACCATTTGACCGGGTTGACGGGGAATCAACAGTTGGCGGAGATCCTCGCGCATCAAGATTGGATCAGGGAGGAGTCTGCCAAGTGGAAGGAGCTCGGGGAGCGTGCCCGGGATCGCCACAATGCATGGGCGTTGGCTGAGGCGCTGTACGGACACGCGCATGGTTCCCAGGGTAGACTTGATCAAGTCGCCCATGAGGTCGCCCGCGAACTCCGGGCGATCCATGATCAGCGCTCCCTGCTGGCCGACGACGACCCGGTGGCCAAGTGCGTGGCCCGCCTTGGAGACGCCCTCCGACGAGAGCTGCACCGGCTGCACGAACGACTGGCAGACCAGATCAACCGGGCAATCGACCGGCTGGGATCAGATCCGACCTGGGCCAAGCTCGAGTCCGAAGCGCAATGCAAGATCCTGAGCCAAGCCAAACTGGTCACTCCTGGGGAACTTCAGGTGGGGACCAACCCGCAGCTCTGCGAGGAACTGGACAGGCGCAGGCTGGAGGCGTGGCGTTCAGAAATTGATGCCGTGCTCGCGCGCGAGCGACGTGCGCTGAACAAGGCGCGAGAGATTGTGGGCCCCGGTGTCGTGCGGATACGGGTGGCACGGGTTACCCTCAAGGACGAGGAGGCCGTACGCAACTGGGTCGACGAGCACCAAGAGAAGCTGACCGCCGCGGTACGCAAAGGGCCGGTCATTATCGAGTGAATGCGAACTACTCTGCGTGTGCGTAATTCGGCCGGGGCTCGGGATGGCACAGCTGACGCCTGTGTCCTTGTTGGATCCGAATCGGGCCAACGCGGGCGGGAGTCATGTGATGGGGGGAGCGAATGAGTGATCATCCTGGTGCATTGGGTAACCCTACCCTGTTTCGATTCCAAGACATCGGGCCGGTGCGAGACGCCAGCCTCGAACTTGGCAACCTGACGGTCATCGCCGGGCGCAACAATACAGGCAAAACCTACATCGTCTATTCGCTATACGGCTTACTGAAAATTTGGGCGACCTGGCCCGAAATCAAGCACTTTATCATGAGCCGGACCGACGACTTTTCGGAGGTTGCCGCCCTCATTTCCGGGATGCTCAAGACCGGACGGGCGGAGGTTCCCATCGCGCCTGCAACACTGGCCCGACACCGCGCACTTCTGGCAGAGAGAGTAAGCCGGGATTTTTCCCGTTCGCCAGTACTGCCACGCGTACTGAACTCGCGACGCGGCCGCTTGCCAAGGGCTCGCATTGGCGTTAAGCTCCCGAATGCTCTCGACTTCCGTCAGCCCTCGCCATACGAAGTCGATCGCCTCTCTTCAATCATTGCGATGCGATACGAGAACGGTGCCGTGATTGGCACATTGACCGACATTCGTGACTCGGACCAGCAAGTACCTCCAAACCTGCTGGCCCTTTCATACTACAGATTTGTCATGCGTGACGTATTTCCCGATCCATTCATTTTGTCAGCGGAACGATTCGGGATATCGCTCTTTTTCCGCGAGCTCGATTATGCACAAAATCGGATCGAGAGCTTGATGAACATCTACGCTTCCGAGGAGGAGGTAAACTCTCCGTCCTCGTCCTTCGACAGTACCATTGGTCGTTACACGGCCGCGATCAAGAGCAATGTCGACTTCACCTTCAACATTCCCCATCTGCCCCGCGAATCCTCCCCGTTTTCCCAGCGGAATCTCCTCGACAGCATCAAGAACATGATGGGCGGATACTTCAGCAGAGACTCCGAAGAAATACGTTTGGTCTCCAAGACGCGCAAACGCGGACGATTCAACATTCCGCTGCACTTGGCGTCTTCATCTGCGAGAGGACTGTCCGGGCTGTACTTCTACCTGCGCTATGCAGCCAGCCGCAATGACCTTCTGATCATTGAGGAGCCTGAGAGCCATTTGGACACAGCCAATCAGGTACAGTTTGCAAGACTGCTGGCGAGATTCGTGAACGCAGGATTGCGCGTCCTTATTACAACCCACAGCGACTACATTTTGAGGGAGCTAAACAATCTCATTATGCTCAGCGGCCAATTTTCGGGTAAGGACGCTTTGGTCCGCAGGCTTGGTTACGACCCGGGAGATGAGCTTCAGCCGGGGAGCGTTCGCGCTCATGTGGCAAAAGACGGCGGCATGAGCGAATGCGAAGTGGGTCCGTATGGGTTCGTTATGCCAGCCTTCGACGATGCCTCCAATACCATCAACGAGACGGCCGTCGAGTTGGCGTCTCGAGTCGGGTCGGGAATTGAATAGCGAGTGTTGATTTTCTGGCATAGCCGCGTAAGTGGAGTAGTGGAATTTGAGACAGCGCTCCGGTGAATGCAATTGTCATTCGACGTACGGAAATGAGTGTCGGGAACATGGTGATGGATGTGGTGCTCTCAGGACGGTCGGATCAAGTGGCGATCGTCGGCATCAATAGGCTCGAAAGATTGAAGAGGATTACGGGAGAACAGCGCAAGCGCCTTCGCGGAGTGACGAATGGAAGACGGATCGCAACACGAGTCCGGTCCATTTGTTTGGAAGCGATCCCGGCATGACTCACCCCCGCCCCTCACCTGTTCTGTCCCCCGAGCTCCGCACCCGACTGGGTGAGGTGATCGAGGAGGCGCGGCGCGTGGCCCAAACCGGCGCCGCCAATGCCCTGGAAGCGCTGGCCGTCGGTGACCCCGATCCCTATGACCACATGTCGATGCGGGAGCGCGCCCTTCGCAACAGGCTGCGAATGAGGGGCCGCCAGGCGGGTGATGAGTCCATCGCCTCCCGGAAGGGCGCCCAGCACACCACCCACCTTGCCCACGAGGTCGCCTACGAACACTGGCACCGCATGCTGTTCACCCGCTTTCTTGCCGAAAACGACCTGCTCATCGAACCCGAGTACCGGCTGGCCGTCTCGCTGGACGACTGCCGCGATCTGGCGCGTGACAGAGACCAGGACCACTGGGAGCTCGCGGGCAGTTGGGCCCGAACGATGTTGCCGGAGATCTTTCGGGCTGGGGACCCGGCGCTGGAACTATCGCTCCCGCCCGAGACGGGCCAGGACTTGGAGAAACTCCTGGACTCGCTTCCGGCCCACGTGTTCACCGCGCGCGACTCGTTGGGATGGACCTATCAGCACTGGCGCTCCGACGAAAAGGACAGCGTCAACAGGAGCGAGGTGAAGATCGGCGCCGATGAGATCCCGGCGGTCACCCAGCTCTTCACCGAGCGCTACATGGTCCTCTTTCTGCTCCACAACACCATCGGCGCCTGGTGGGCGGGCAAGGTGCTGGCCCAAGACCCGGCGCTGGCGGCGCGGGCAACGGACGAGGGCTCGCTGCGCCAAGAAGTGCACCTGAGCGCCGGCGGCGGCTACGACTTCACCCACCTGCGCTTTGTGCGAACGAGGGCGGAGACGGACGAGGGAGACGAGCGCACCGGTCCCTGGCGACCTGTTGCGGGAACGTTTCCAGACTGGCCCCGGGCGGCGTGCAAGCTCCGCATCCTTGATCCCTGCTGCGGGAGCGGCCATTTCCTGGTCGAGGCGTTCGAGCTGCTGGCCCGACTCCGCATGGCGGAGGACGAAGAGATGACGGGCGCCGATGCCGCGCGGGCCGTTCTGCGCGACAACCTCTTCGGTCTGGAGATCGATCCCCGCTGCACGCAGATCGCGGTGTTCCATGTGGCGCTGGCGGCATGGCGGCTGGCGGGCGGGTGGATCAAGCTCCCGGCCCTCAACATCGCATGCAGCGGGATCGGGCCGGAGTGCAGCGAAGCGGACTGGACGCGGGTTGCGACCGGACTGGAGCAGCTTACCGGAATGGCCCAAGACGCCGACCTGTTCGGTCGGGACGCCTCACTTGCGACGGGCCCGCTCGAGGGGGAAATGCGCGCGCTGCACGGTCTCTTCAGCCGGGCGCGGGAGCTGGGATCGCTGATCGAGCCCGAGAGGGTCGATGGAGAGCCGGGGCCTGCGGGCTATGGTGAGCTGGGGACGCTGCTTAGCGCGGCGATGGCCGTAGAGGACAAGGCCGAGAACCCGGAACGCGTGGTGGCGGCGGCGGGGATGGCTCGGGCGGCCAAGATCCTTCGGGGAAGCTACACGTTGGTGGTGACCAACGTGCCGTTTCTGGCTCGGGGCAAGCAGGCGCCCGGATTGCGCGAGTTTGCTGTGGCGAACCACGGGGATGCGAAGGGTGATCTCGCAACGGTCTTTGCGTCCAGGATTTTCGGGTGGCTGGGCGGTAGTGGTACGCAGGCGCTGGTGATGCCGCAGAACTGGCTGTTTCTGAAGACGTACCGGCGGTTTCGGGAGCGGTTGTTGCGGGATCGTAAGTGGCATGTGGTCGCGCGTCTGGGACCAGGCGCCTTTGAGACCATCAGCGGCGAGGTGGTCAACGTTGCGTTGGTCATTTTGTCGGCTGGGCGGCCTGGTGCTGGTTGGGAGATGATGGGGATGGATGTGTCTTCGTCATGGGGTCAGCCACCGATTCGGGCGGTGGAGAAGGCCAGGCTGCTGGCGGGTGAAGCGCCGGTTGTCCCGTCGGTACAGAAGGAACAACTGGCGAACCCGGATGCTCGCATCCTGATGGAGCCATTTGGAGAGCACGATCTATTGTCGGCGGTTGCGGATTTCGGCAAGGGCAGCACCACGGGAGATCGCCCCCGATTCCTCCTCGCCTACTGGGAGGTGCCGTGTCCGCTACCGGCGGACTCCGTGCTTTGGCTGGATTCCCCCGGCGAAGACACGCGCTCACTTTGGACCGGGCGGTCATTTCTGCTCAAGCTCCCGGCCGATGATCTGGATTTGCGATCCATGCCGGGTTCCATGCTAGGCGGCAGAAATATTTTCGGCCGTATTGGGGTGGCCGTCAGAAAAACGGGAACGCTGGCACCGTACATTTATAGCGGCGAGATGTTTGACGACAATGTTGGCGTTCTGGCTCCAAGGACCATGTCCCATGTTGCCGCGATCATGGCCTTTTGTGAATCTGGCGAGTATGAAAGGCTGGTCCGCCAGATCGACCAAGCACTTAAGGTCACCGCAGCCACCCTCGTCAAGGTCCCCTTCGACCTCGAACACTGGACCAAGGTCGCCGCCAAACGCTACCCCCGAGGCCTCCCCGAACCCTACTCCGACGACCCCACGCAGTGGATCTTCCACGGAGACCCCTGCCGGAGCGTCATCTGGGACAAGCGCGCCAAACAGACTGCCCCCGGCCCGACACGCTGTGACAAGACCGTGCTTCAGGTCGCCGTGGCCCGCCTGGTGGGATACCACTGGCCCGCAGAGCTTGACCCCGACATGCGCTTGGCGCCTGAGCAACGCGCCCTCGCCAACCGCAGTCCCACCGTCTACGACCGGTTCGCCGACACCGACGGCATCGTCTGCATCCCGCCGGTCCGGGGCGAGTACAGGGCTGCCGACCGCCTGTACGAGTTGCTCAGGCACGCCTACGGCGACGAATGGTCCGAGTTCACCGAGCACCGGTTGCTCGAGGCCGCCACTTCGAGCGGCAGGGTGCCCAAGTCGCTGGAGGCCTGGCTGCGGAACAACTTCTTCGCCGAACACTGCAAGCTCTTCCACAACCGGCCCTTCATCTGGCACATCTGGGACGGGCACCCGGAAGGGTTCTCCGCACTGGTCAACTACCACAAGCTCGCAGGTCCGGGCGAGGTGGCCCGGCGCACGCTGGAGTCACTGACCTGGGCCTATCTGAACGACTGGCTGGATCGTCAGCAGGCCGAGCAGAGCGAGGGCAAGGCGGGCGCCGACGCCCGCATTGCGCACGCGCAGGACCTTCAGGGTCAACTGCAGCGCATTCTCGAGGGCGAGCCTCCCTGCGACCTGTTTGTGCGCTGGAAGCCCTTGGGTGCTCAGCCGCTGGGCTGGCGGCCGGACCTGGACGACGGTGTGCGGTTGAACATTCGGCCCTTTATGCGGGCCCAGCTGCTCAAGGGTGGCCAGAAGGGCGCCGGAGTGCTCCGGCGGCGGGTCGGGGCCCACTGGAAGAGGGACCGCGGGAAGGAGCCGGAGGGGTCGCGTTCGCGCACGGACTATCCGTGGTTCTGGGGATGTCCGGGCGGCGGGAACACAGAGGCTCGGACGGACTTTGTCGCGCAAGAACAGGCTTCATTTGATGGTCACCGGTGGAACGACCTGCACTACACGCGGGCGGCAAAGGAAGCCGCGCGGAAGAAGGTCCAAGTGCAGGGGGACCAAGTGTCGGATCCGTGACGATATCGGTTTTCTTCGGATTTCAGCTGCGAACGCCTTTGGACGAGCGCAACCAGGCCTATCGGCGGGTCGGGCACAGCAGCACCGACGGCCGAAACCGAATCCCGGGTTCAAAAATTTCAAAACTGGTCGATTATTTTGTTTGCTGCCCCAGATTCAATGCCACCGAACCACCGGAGCCTTCCCGATGTTGATCGCCACCTTGCACCGCGCGAATCGGGTAAGCTCTGCACCGTCGCGTATTGGTGAACCGGATCTCGGGGCGTCGTGCATGTTGCGAACTTCTCGTGGAATCGGACAAATCTTGTCGAGACCTTGCCCGGTGCCAGCAAGCAACCCCATGACCCACTTGATGCGCATGCCAAGATGTTTGTAAAACACCTATATCAATCTCGCCTACCCGGCGTCCCTGACGGCTACGAAATCCACCGAGGCCGGTACGCAGGCGCGTACATGTGTCGCTGACCGTGTCAAAACAACGCGACGCCACATCTATGACCCCCTTGGACCTCCTTGTCGCCTCCATTCGCGCCCGTGCAAGCACCTCCGACGGCATGGCTTCTCCTGCGGCCGTCCTTTGGACCGACCCAACCGGGGAGTGGGCTGGGCTTCTGCCGGTGGCCCGGCATCACATGCCTGAGCTTCTCACCCTCGGCAAGTATGAGCCTCGCGACCGCTCTGGACCCGCGATCTGGCTACGCTGCGTGGTTGATGGTGCGATTACTCTCCCTGATATGCCAGACGACCTCACTCCTGTCCTCTACCTGCCGGAGGTCGAACATGGAAAGCTACGTGCGGGGGACGAATGCGCCGAGATGTTGCGCCCCCTCGTTGAGCTGATGTACCGGGGCCGCGTATGGCACCACCCAAACGGGCGGCACTGGACCGCACGGGGATTCCTGACGCTTGCGAACAAGGGGGTCACGCCTGGACCAGGACTGAAGATCGCGCGCGACGCGGCCACCAAAGAGGCGTTGCTGCGCGCACTGAAAGAGGTGTCGAGGTGTCCGGTGGATGACCTGCGGGGGCGGCTACTGGACGCCGGCGACTTCAACCGCATGGCCGGCGTAGACCTGAACCGAGACATTCTCCGGTGGCTCGGGGAGCCCAACGCCACGCGTACGCAGATGGACGATAACCGTTGGAAGGCCTTCCGTAGCCAAGCACACAACAAACTCGGGATTGATCCAGAGATGACGGCGGATGTCGTCGCCGGAGCCAAGCTTGCACAAGGGCACGGGCGGTGGGGCGACGTATGGCAGCGCTATGCGGATACGCCCCAAATGTTCCTTGGCGTGATGGAGTTGTTGGAGCGAAGCCGTCCCTCGGATGTTCTGGTCCTCCAAGACCGGGAGCGCTGGCCCGACCTTAACCGAGAGGACGAGGATGCGGTCTTGGGTGCCCTCGCCGGGCTGCCGGAATTGCCGCATTCCGAGGCTTGCACAAAGATACTCTCACTCGAAAAGGCGCACGCGAAGCGACGCGACTGGGTATGGGCGAAGCTGGATCAATCACCCATGGCCCAACTCTTGGAGCCCTTGGCCCGCCTCGCCACGGCAACACAAACAAGTATTGGTGGCACCACCCCGGACGACATCGCAAGGGTGTATTGCGAGCGGGGTTGGCAGGCAGACATGAGCGCTCGCGAGGCCCTCGTCAATCAAGAGCACGCGGAGGGGGTAATCAAGGCCGTCGTACGCCACCTCTTGGAGCCTTGGCTTCAGGAATCGGCCCTTGCACTCCAGGCCGCCTTTGAGCGCCACCCCTCGGAAGTGACGGGCCATGCACGGGCAGTTGGTTCGGCGAAGCTGGCCGCGCGGGGGGACAAGGTCGCCCATGGCACGAGGGTGGCACATCCCTCGGAACCCATCACGGCCCGAGAGGGGGAATGCATCCTCTTTGTAGACGGTCTCCGCTACGAGCTCGGGCAATGCCTGACCGACCACCTGACAGGCCAGGAACTGTCGGCGGCAATCCAACCCCGCTGGGCCGCGTTGCCAACGGTCACGGCAACCGCCAAGCCCGCCGTTACACCGGTCTCCGGGGATATTGAGGGGCGGACGCTGGGCGCAGATTTCTCGCCCACGCTGCGGGAAACCGGGCAACCGTCAACAGCAGCTGTGCTCCGTGGCGCTATGGAGCAGCGCGGCTACTCCATGCGCCCGGACGGCCTCGAGCTCGGTCCAGCCCCCAACGAGCGTGGCTGGCGGGAGACCGGACGGATTGATCAGCGCGGCCACCAGCAGGGCGCCGTGGAATTCGCAGACTCGGTTGAGAGGGAGCTCAGGCACATCGCGCGCCACATCCAGAAGCTGATCGACGATGGCTGGCGCGCGGTCCGTATCGTGACCGACCACGGATGGCTGTTGCTTCCTGGGGGACTTCCCATGGTCTCGCTCCCAAATCACCTGACGGAATCAAAGTGGGCCCGCTGCGCCGTTCTCGCCGGGGATGCCCGGCCCGGACCCGGCGCGCCCCTGCATCCCTGGCACTGGAACCCGGCTGAGTACTTCGCCTCACCGCCCGGCATTGCCTGCTTTAGCAAAAGACCGGAGTACGCCCATGGCGGGCTGAGCCTACAAGAGTGCCTGATTCCAGACATCCGCATCACCCGCTCGAACGGGACCCAGGGTGCCATCGGCTACCGAGGCGTCCGCGCCGTCATCAAGTCGGCATCCTGGATGCGAATGCGGTGCAATGTCCTTGTCGAGGGATCGGTGCCCGGTGCAACCGTCGATCTGCGCTTGGGGAGCGCCTCCGGCGCGTCTGTCGCATCCAGGACGAAGCCCATTGACGATGACGGCTGCGCCAGCCTTATCCTGACCGATGACGACAACACCGGTGACCTGGTGATCGTCGTTCTCGGCCCCCAGGGCCAAGTCCTCGCGCAACGCACCACCCGAAAGGGAGCGACATCCGCATGAACGAAGCGGACGCGGCGACACGCCCCCCGGACTTCCAGATGGACGATCTGGACCATGCCGCCAACCAGGCATTTCCGGGCTATCTGGTCCGCAAGGATCTCGTGCGCCAGTACGCGCGACAGTACCCGGTCCCTACCTACGTCGTCGAATTCCTGCTGGGACGCTACTGCGCAAGTGTTGAGCCGGAGGAGATCGCCGAGGGGCTTGACATCGTCAAGAACCAGCTCGAGGGCCGCACCGTGCGCCCGGCCGATCGTGAGATCTTCAAATCACGCGCACGGGAAAAGGGATCGGTGCGCCTGATCGACATCGTTCGCGCCCGACTGGACGCCAAGAACGACTGCTACCTGGCCGAGCTACCGAGCTTGGGCCTGCGCGATGTCCGCATCAGCTCCGAGTTTGTGACCTCCAACGAGCGCATCCTTGCTGACGGGTTCTACAGCGAGGTTACGCTGGAGTACGACGCCGTCATCGCGCAGGAGCGGCAGGGGCGTCCCTTCAGCATTGCCGCGATGCGGCCCATCCAGATGTCCAGCCCGTCGGTGCTTGACATACTGGCCGAGGGACGACGTCAGTTCAGCACCCAAGACTGGAAGCGCCTTCTGTTGCGCTCCACAGGGCTGGAGCCTGACGCGCTTGACCCACGGGCACAGAATGTCGCCCTGCTCCGCCTCATCCCGTTTGTGGAGCGCAACTACAACATCGTGGAGCTCGGGCCGCGCGGCACCGGCAAGAGCCATGTTTACCAACAGTTGTCTCCATTCTCGCACCTGCTCTCGGGCGGCAAGGCGACGGTGGCGAAGATGTTCGTCAACATGGCCAACGGACAGCGCGGCTTGGTATGCCAGTACGATGTCGTGTGTTTCGATGAGGTGGCGGGCGTCTCCTTCGACCAGAAAGACGGGGTCAACATCATGAAGGGCTACATGGCGTCGGGCGAGTTCAGTCGCGGCAAGGAGAGCATCCGAGCAGAAGGTTCTCTCGTACTCGTGGGCAACTTCGATGTGTCGGTCGAGCAGCAACAGCGAATCGGACACCTCTTGAGCCCGCTACCCAAGCAGATGCGCGACGACACCGCGTTTCATGACCGCATTCACGCCTACGCGCCCGGGTGGGACTTTCCCAAGCTGGTCCCGGCCGAACACCTGACCGACCGATTCGGGCTGGTCAACGACTTCTTAAGCGCCTGTTGGACAAAGCTCCGCGACACGGCACGCATCTCGATTCTCCAGAACCGCGTGTATTGGGGTGGAGCGTTGTCGGGGCGCGACATCGAGGCGGTGCATAAAACGGTTTCCGGTCTATTGAAGCTCCTTTTCCCTGCCCCAGACATGGATGTGGCGGACGGGGACCTGGAGTGGATCGTGCGGGTAGCCTTGGAGTCGCGCCGGCGCGTCAAGGAGCAACAGAAGCGTTGCCTCCGTACGGAATTTCGCAACACGCACTTTTCCTACACGCTTGGTGTGGACGGAACCGAGTCCTTCGTGGCTACGCCCGAGCTGTCGAGCGACGATGCGATCGACGGCGACCCTCTCCCGCCGGGACAAGTATGGGCCATCGGGCCCGGCACGGACGGAGCCGACACCGGGCTCTACCGGATCGAGGTGGTCGTGGGCAAAGGGTCCGGCGGCGCCAAAATACTGAACCACCCGATCCCGCCCGCATTTCGGGAAAGCGTCAATGTCGCCGAGCAGAATCTCTACGCTGGGGCAGCAGAACTTGTGGGGGACCGCGATCCCCGGGGCCACCAGTACACTGTTCAGATGCAGCCACGGGACAATGAGCGCTCCGGCGCAGGACTCGGACTGCCCACACTCGCAGCACTCGTCGGTGGGCTGCTGGAACGAAGAACGCGAGGCGCAACGATCATCGCGGGATCGCTCAACCTGGGCGGCTCGCTGGAACAGCTTCCCGATCCCGTGGCCATCGCCGAACTGGCCGTGGAAAAGCAGGCCACCGTCCTGCTCATGCCAGTGGGTGCGCGTCGGGAGTTGCACAACCTTCCAGACGAGCTCTGGACCAAGGTGAACATCGAGTTTTACCGAGATGCGGCGGACGGCGTGTTCAAGCTGTTGGAGTAGGATACCGCCAACCGTCGCACTGGATGCCCCCATTCCACGGACGCCCCATCTCGTGAGCTGAATGACAGGCTAGCCACGGTCCCCCACGGCGCCCCGCGAACGCTATCGCTGTGTCCAACAACGGATCATACGGTCCAGCTCCGACTTGACGCGATGCGTCGCGAGTCCCAATTTCGAGGCTCGTTTGCGATCTTGGCGATCTCTTTTGCTGCTCCGCCCGGATCGGTGGTGCGAGGCCCTCTATGCGTCGCTGATGGCCCCAAACGTGCCATCCAGAACTGGGAGGATCACTCCAAGCGTCGCAGTATTCCGACCACTCACTCCAAATGCGAGGAGCCGACCCACAACAACGACCACTCCCCCGCTCCGCATCACACGAAGAGCACCCTGTTCCCACCTACTGGATGCCCCGGTCGATCATCCGACCCGCCGCACGCGAAAAATCGGTCACCCGTCCACGAACACTCACCACTCACCGGAGACCGCGCCAACGTTCGAGCGCAACACAACTGACAACAACGATCTTGGTCCTTATTTGACACTCGACATCCCCCACGAGCAAATGACTGTTTTTGCCAAAGCAAAGGATTGTTTTTGAATGGCCTCTAAATCTAGATCCACACTTGAACGCAGACGACTCCCTTGGTTGAATTGGCTGTGGCGCCCGAAGACGGCACAAAATGACAATCTCTCCAACACGCCGAGCAACGTAGTGGGCGTCGCACCACCTCATGCACGACATACCACGAGTGATGACGTTGACAAAAACCACGTTGATCCGCCTTCAGAACGGCAGGCCTCGTATATTCGAATCCTTGGCGGCGATCCAAGAGAGGCGGCTACCAAGGACGCCGCAGCAGATCTTATCGCACGACTTCGCCGCCATCAAGGACCCACTCCTCTCGATCCCTACGAGCTTGAAAAACGCGGTAATAGAGCTGGCGTGGATGCTGGCGCGGATTGGAAATCTGCTTACTATGGGATGCTGGCCGGACTGCGCCTCGATTTGCAGAAATACGTCAACTCGACGTTGGATAGCTTGAGAGCCCAAATCGGAAATACCTTTGGTAGTGGCGGTGCCACGCAAGATTTTGTTCCGAGACGGCTGGTCGGGGAGGCGCACATATATTTGGAAAGGCTTAGAGTGTGGAGCACCCATCAGGCCAACACGGGCGAACCCATGCCAAATCTCGTAACCAACCATCACTCTGTTTTCTCAGGGCCACTAGGTATCTTTGCGGTTAGTGACCCGCTATCCTCGGGCAGGCCCTCGGACGTAGCGGCGAACGACGTGGACCTAGATTGGAGCGGCTTAATTGCGATCTTGGCAATATGTGTCGTGATTGAATCATTTCTCAATTTGCCGCTCCTGCTCGAGGGATTAGAAGCCGGAATGCTACAAGCGTTCACGCTGGCTGTGTTGATTTCGCTAATTAACGTCGGTGGCATTGGTATCGGCGGCGGGATATTGTTGCGTTTGGCCAACGCTCGGTCCGCGATGAGTCGCTTTCTTTTCCCATCTACTTGGGGATTGTGGATTGCGGTTGCCGCTGGGTTCAACACTATTGCCGGACGCCACCGCGAATCATACGCTCGTAGGATGGAAATGATACAGGAAGATCCGACCCAAAATGTGCCGCCGGCCGCGGAACTTCTAGATTCCGTTAGCTGGAATCTACTGAGCTGGAATATTCAAGCACTTCTTTTTGCACTACTCGGATTTATTTTATGCGCAATCGGTTGTGCCAAAGGCTTTCATTTTCTTAAGGGTCCTCATCATGAACAATCTTGGTTCCGTTTCAGCGTGTTGCCCCATAGAACACCGCAAAATGAGGACAGTATCGCAAGTATTTATGCCAACGTTCTCGATCGCTTTCTGGGCGGTGTTGCGGAGACTCAACGCATTGTTGCGGATTGGTATGAGGTGCTCGACCAGCGGCGTCGCGATATTGTTAACACAGTTAATATGGTGGCACAAGAGGAAAACCGAAGCGCTTGCATTGACATAGTTGACCAAGCATTTATTTTCGCATATAATAACATGTACACAAATAAGATACATCTTTCAGATGTGCGGGCTCACCGTGAAAAGAAATATCCAACGGCTATTCTTGTTGCTCCCTCTGATGAAGGAATTATATCAGAGTCAACCGAGATAATTACTCAGTGGCGACAGGACGGCCGTTTTGACTTCGAATCTCGCTGTGAAAAGGCTAAGAGCGATGTGATAGATTTATGGAGGAATTACGAACCTCTTATTTTGAATGACGGTCGTCATGCATCATGACAAAACGAACATGTCGATATATTATTTCACTCGGGTGCCTTTTTTTGTTGGTCGCTTTCTGCGGATCTTGGATTATGGACCAAATTCGACGGGTGGATCAAGGCTATTGCCCAGAAAACAACTGGCTTCAACAACGACTTGGGTTTGTGGTGCCCGGACAAACAGCTGTCATTGTTGACACCTCCGATAGAATACCAACAGAGGCAACCAAGAGGTTTATGGTCGCCATTGACTCGTTGACCAAGAACCGGGACGAGAACAGCGGGGCAAGACTGCCGATGTTGCAGAAAATCACAATTTATTTGCTACCAGGGTCCATAAACGACACTCCAGAGAAAACCGAATCGTTTTGTATTCCAAAGCGAGGAATCGAAGCCAACATCTTTTACGAACATCCGGTATATGTTGAAGCGCAGTTTAGGAGATTTTTGGATCGGTTGGGAAAAAGATTAGCAGACTTGGTAGACCGTGATCCATCCACACAATCGCCAATTGTTGAGACCATGGGTGATTTGGTTGAGCACGGGGACATCGAGTCGGTAATCTTGATTTCTGACATGTTGCAGAACACGTCAATATGGAGAGACTATCCGCCTAGACATCGGAATGATGTCTTGGCCGGCGAAGCATGTGGGCGCATTAGACAACACGGGTTAAGACGCGTAATGGTATATTATATAGATCGAGCGTTGCCACATATGCAATCGACACGTTGGCCGTCTCAAATATGGATTAGGTGCCTTGGCAACACCAAGACGTTACTGTTGAACGACTTTATGTGAGCATTACACCTTTGGCCGTGGCTCATGTAGAGCGCTTGGCGACGCGAGCACGCGAATAGCGTGGGAGTTTGGGTCTCTCAGTGCGACGGGCCACCGCCGGCTAAATCCAACCGCCGGACGCATCCATGCCCATTTCTACCGAAACCTGTTGAACCGACCCTTCAGGCGTTTCGTCATTCTACCGGACACCCCGGCCGCGGCCGCATATTCCGGCCAATGGTCCAACGCATCGGTGACCTGATCAATGACCGCGTCCCCATCCTCTGGAACGTCGTAGGCTCGACCCACCCGTAGCAGATCAGCCCGTCCATGGTGGAGGAATTTACCATTGGCGGACATCTGGTGCTGCCGGGTCCACGCCTCGTCTTTGGAGAAGGTCACGTCGTAGGCCGGTGCCAGCTGCCAGTTTCCATGGGAGTCCATCAGGAACCCGAAGTTCTTCACATGATCGTCGAGGTTGACGGCCGCGAGGTTGAAGACCATGCGTCTAAATCCCTCGTTCACCGCGCTTTGCCCCAAGCCGAGGAAACGGATGGTATCCAAGTAGCCCTCGTAGTCAAAGGTATACTGATCGTGGAAATCGATGTGCTGGATTCCGCCCAGGGTGTGGAAATGGAGCTTCGATTCCTCGGGATCCACACGGTCGAAGCGACGCGTCATGAAGTGGGCCAGCTCTCCATCTTCCAGAAGGTGGCACTCGGCCATATCGATGCCAGCACGCCTTGCCAAGCGCGAGTACGCAAACTCGATGCGTCCCCACGGGCCAGGCTCATGAAGGGCCGGCACCTGCGGCCACGCCGGATCCCGATCAACCCCGTCGAACTTGATCAGCCAAGACTCATCGCCATGATCGGGCTGAGCAAACCCCGAACGCAAACGGTTGGTATACCGGTTCCAGAGGACACACGCCTTAGGTCGAGCGCCGCCCGCGCTGCTACCGGCCCGCATCATCGCGGGAATAGCTGCCGTCGCGTCTCCGTCGATCACCGTGCGGGCCTGTTGAACAAGCGTTTGGATCGCCAGAACTTCCTCGATCTCCTCCCCCAGATCGAAGGGGGAGTAAAACTCAAGCGCTCCCATGGCCCTGTCTCCCACATACAGGAGCCGGCTGAGTGGGCGCATGACATCCTCCCTCCTGCCGCGGCGCCAGAAGTAGTGGCCCATGACAAGGATTCCGAATTGGTCGGGAAGCGAGTCCGCAAAGACGCCCGGCAGCCCCATGAACACGGGTAGGCGTGAGAGTTCTGGAAATGACACCTCGCCCCGTCGCTCGAGTGGCAAATGGAGCGGCGACACATCGAGTCCAAGCCCGCCAAAATCCGGGTGATACTCAAACGTCACAGGACCCCCGTCGGACATCCCGAGGACCCCGACCTCACGCCCCCAGAGGCGGACGCCGACCGTAGCGCTCGGAGTCACGATGCCCCCGGCCCGCGCAGAACACGGGCCAGCTCTTCAGCGCCCACGCTACCGCGGGCCCCATTTCCGTTGAGCGGGCGTGGGTTCGCACCCGAATGGGTGACCAAACACCTCACTCCCCCACTTCCCGGGACCGGAGCGCTCCCGAAAAACAACTCTTCCCCGGCACATCAGCGAACATGTGGCTCGCGGCTGTGTTCACAGGCCAACACCTCCTCCGAAAACCAATATGAGTTCAATCGCATCATATACATACCCGCCCACCGGGCATGACGTCTTGTCTAAAGCTAATCCGCCGCGCAAGGGGCATCACGGCAGATGTCACCGAACCTCCCCGTCGCCTCTCACCGCACCACGACAGCGCGGCGCGGCTCACACGCCCGCGTCACACAACCCCATGAACGTCATGGCCCCCACGCGCGTAGCCGCGCGAGTCCCGCGCCACTAACGGGATCGACGTGATCGTGAGCTTACCGACCAAGGCACCGCCACCGCTACCACACCAATGTCCCCGGACGCTCGCCCGAGACGGTCCCGGGGTGGTCACATGAGGTGGAGCGGATCCCGGTCCACGGACACCCGCACATCTCTGCCCTCCGGCTGAAAGTGAAGCGCGACCGCGCGCAGCGCCCGGCCCACAGCACCCGCTCGCCCCCTCAGCAACACATGCCACCGATAACGCCCGTGCAGGCGCTCGATTGGGGCCGGCGCGGGCCCCAGCACCCCGACGCCGGGATCTTGCCGCTCCCTCAACCACTCCTCCAGGGCGGTGGCCGCATCAAGCGCATCGTCCTGTGACGGACTGCTCGCCAGAACCCGACCCATGCGTAAGTGCGGGGGATAAAGGGGATCGGCCCGCACCCGAAGCTCCCGCTCCACAAACGCAGCGTAGTCATGCCCCACAGCCGCGCGGATGGCGTAGTGATCCGGCAGATACGTCTGCACAAAGACCTCCCCCGGCAACACACCCCTGCCCGCGCGCCCGGCAACCTGGGACAACAGTTGAAAGGTGCGCTCCGAGCTGCGGAAGTCCGGCAGGTGGAGCCCAACATCGGCGTTGATCACCCCGACCAATGTGACCCGGGGAAAATCCAGACCCTTGGCGATCATCTGCGTGCCCAAAAGGATATCCACCTCGCCCGAGCCCACCCGCTTGAGAATGTCGGTGTGGGACCACTTGCCGCGCGTGGTGTCCACATCCATGCGCGCCACCCGGGCCTCCGGCACCACCTCGCGCAGGATGCGTTCCACCTGCTCCGTGCCCAAGCCCCGATATGACAAGTCCTCCGACTCGCACCGGGCACACCGATTGGGCCGCGCCTCGTGATGCCCGCAGTGATGACAGATCATGCGGCCGCGCTGACGATGCAGGGTCAGCGACACGGAACACTGTACGCACTCCGGCACATGCCCACAGCTTCGGCAGAGCGCGAAGGTTGCATACCCCCTTCGGTTCAGTAGCAGCACCGCCTGCTCGTTGCGAGCCAACCTGCCCCGCAGTGCCTTCATGAGGCCGGGCGACAGCACGCCGGGAGGGGGATCGCCGGGCTCCAGCGGCGTCGCTTTTTCTCCTGAGCGAACCCTCAGGTCCACCACGCGAATCTCGGGGAGCACCGCCACGCCGATTCGGTCCGGCAACCCGAGCAGGGTGTACTTGCCCGTCTGCACGTTGGTCCAACTCTCCAGGCAGGGGGTGGCCGAGCCCAGGACGCACACGGCGCGCCTGCGCAGCGCTCGCACCACGGCCACATCCCGGGCACTGTACCGGGGCGTCTCCGACTGCTTGTAGCTGCCGTCGTGCTCCTCATCCACAACGATCACCTGGAGTTGTGCCAGGGGCGCGAATACCGCCGACCTCGCACCCACCACAATGCGCCTCCGTCCCTCCCGGATCTGCCTCCAAGCGTCGAACCGCTCGCCATCGGAGAGTCCCGAGTGGATGACCGCGACCTGATTTCCGAAGGCACCGCGGAATCGGGACACCGTCTGCGGAGTGAGCGCGATCTCAGGCACCAGCACGAGGGCATCCCCGCCCCGAGCCAGCGCGGCGCGGATCAGCTCGATGTAGACCAAGGTCTTGCCCGAGCTCGTCACCCCATGGAGCAGAAAGGTCCCGCCCCCCTGGGCGAGCGCGCCGATGAGCGGGCCCAGCACCCGCCGCTGTCCCGCGGTCGGAGTGAACGACTTCGCGTCCCCCGCGGGCTGATCGGCAAAGGGATCGCGGATAAGCTCCTCCATGACGATCTCCGCCAGCCCCCTGGACTCCAGCCCCTTCACCACCCCCCTGCCAAACCCGGCCTCCAAGACCGCCGCCAGTTGCTGACGGCCGCCGGCTTCCTGCACGTGCTCGTACAGCTCTCTCTGCCTCTTGGCTCTGCCAAAGGTGGTCACCAACTCATCCAAGTTGCCGATGGTGCGGGTCAGGCGCACAACCGCCCGCCTCTTGGGCGTCGAGAGCCGCTTGCCGCTGGTGATCGCCAGGCCGGCCGGCACCATCGCCCGCAACACCTGTCCCAAGGGCGCCACATAGTAGTCGGCAACCCAATCGGCCAACTCCAGGAGTTCGGGCGTGACCGACGGATCGCGGTCCAACGTGTCCAGCACATCTCGCAGTCCCGGGACTTCCGATCCCGCACCCACCGCCCACCCCACCATGGTCCGGGGCCCAAAGGGCACCAGAAGCCGGGTGCCGGAGGGCGGAACGCGCCCTGCGATCCGGTACGAAAACTCCCGGTGGAGCGGCACGGGAAGCGCAACCTTGACCAGGGAGATGGAGTCAGGCGGGGTCGCCAAGGTTCTCCCTTGATCCCATCAGCGCACCGCCCCGGCGACTATTCGGGCAGGAGCAGAAATACGTCCTCCTGCGGACCGTCGACGGTGACCTCGGGACCATCCGGCCCCATGTAGACGTTGAACTCGGTGCGGATCCCCACATCGCCATCGATATAGATGCCGGGCTCGACCGAAAACCCCACGCCGGGCACGAGAACGCGATCGTCATGGGCCTCGAGGTTGTCAAGATTGGGGCCCCTGCCGTGGACATCGCGATCAATGGAGTGGCCCGTGCGGTGGATGAAGTACTGGCCATATCCCGCCTCATCAATGATGCCGCGGGCCACATCGTCACCCTCAAAGCCCCGGAGCACCTCGCCCTGCGCATGGCGCTTTCGCAGTGACGAGACCACCCCGTCACGCGCCGACTTCACAATCTCCCACAGCTCTCTGGTCCGGGGGGGCAGCCGGGGGCCCAAGTACCCCATCCATGTCTGGTCGGCGGGCACGGACTCGTCATTCAGGGCGCCCCAAAGATCAATGAGCAGCAGATCGCCCTCCCGGATCGGCTCACCGACCTCTCCGGGATCGTAGTGCGGGTCCGATGCCGTGGGCCCGATCGCCACGATGCAGTCGGCTTGGACGGGGGCGCCCCGCTTGGCCAACTCCTTGCGGATCCACGCCGCGGTCTCGCCCTCCGTGACCCGCTGACCCCGCCTGACCCCGAAAGCAACCCTCGCAAAGGCGTCGCGCGCCAGCTCCTTGACCAGCGCCGACGCGCGAGCGTGCTCCTCGCGCTGTCGGGGGGTCCACACCGCATAGAAGGTGGAGACCAGGTCGCCGGAGCTGTGCAGCTCCACACCGGTGCCGGCGATCATCTCCCTCATCCCGGCCGGCATCAGGTCCAGATAAGGGACATTGCCCATCGGGGAGGTCTCGGCGGCGACAAGGCGGTATCCCGAGAGGATGTCCTCAAGGCCACGTTGCATCTCTTGGCGGCTGGCGTACCGGCGCCGCGCCCAATCGAGGTGGCGCCAACTGGAGCGCTCAATCGCGTGAATGAGCAGCTGCGGCTGACCCACCGCCGGAATCAGCGCAAAACCCCGCCGCGTGGTCCACTCCAGGCCCAGGAGTTGCCGGCCTATCGGATTGCGATCCTTGAAGTCGAAGAGGAGCCAGGCGTCCAGTCCGCGCGACCGGAGCTCCTCCTGCACGCGCTCGATCCCGCGCTCGGTCGCCAACAAAGCCGCAGCCGCCCCGGTCTTGCCCGTCACGTCTGACTCTCCTCCAGTGCGTCGAACTGTTCAAGCGCCCTATCAAGGCGTCCCCGATCTTCATCGGACAATCCGGCCGCGGCCTCGCCCTTGACCCCGGGCCCCAGCAGCCTCCGCAGCGCGACCACGACCACTCCCAGTCCCGCCAAGAGAGCCAGCGGAGGCATCAGCCAGGCAAGCAGGCCCGCCCCGCTGCGCTTGGGAAAGGCGCGGTACTCCTCGCCGTGCGCCCTGACCACCCGCTCCAGCAGACTGTCTGCGCTCACTCCAGCCCGGGCGCCCTGGTGGATACTGTCCCGCAGCGCCTGGGCCTCCCGCGTCGGGCAGACCTCCAGCATCAGGCCGGGGCAGTACGGGGAGCGGATCTTCGAGATCGCCTCACGCGCGACGGGGTGCATTTCCCGCACCCGGGCCACGGTGTCCTGAACTTCACCCGACGCCTGAGAGGGCGTCGGGGCGTGAGCCAAGGCCATAAAAAAGGCCAGGCCAAAAAGTCGCCAGAGGCCTCGGCCCTGCCCTGCCGTTGCCCGCACTGGAACCCTCCCACGCGTCATCGCTCAAGCATCCATGCTAATCCCGGCCAATGCCCGCACAACCGCGCGCACGCCCAAGCCGGTCCGGGGCGGATTGTATCCCCCCTCCAAAAATACCGCGACCCGCCCCCCGCAACAGCGATCCGCCCAGTCCAGGACGCGCGCCGTCATCTCGTGGAGATCATGGGGCTCCAACAACAATCCGCCCAAGGGATCACCGGCCAGAACATCGAATCCGGCGGAGACCAGCACGGCGTCGGGAGAAGCCCTCGCCACCGCCGCCCGAAGCGCCATGCGAAACACCCGCATGTAGTCGCTTCGCGAGGTGCCTGCGGCCAGCGGCACATTGAGGGTCGCGCCCTCGCCCCGCCCTCGCCCCGTCTCATCGGCGGCCCCGGTGCCCGGATAGTGCGGGTACTGATGAAGCGAGAGAAAAACGACATCCGGGTCGTCGTAGAAGATGTCCTGGGTGCCGTTGCCGTGATGTACGTCCCAGTCGACGATCAGTACGCGCTCGGCCAAGCCGCGCTCGCGTAGGCTCGCCGCCGCGATCGCAACCGTGTTGAACAGGCAAAACCCCATGGCTCGGTCGGGGGTCGCGTGGTGCCCAGGCGGGCGGGCCGCCACAAACGCATTGGCAAAGGCGCCGTCCCAGACCCCGTTCACTGCCTCGAGACCCGCCCCGACGGTGCCCAGTGCCGCGTCCCAGGACGCGCCCGAGATCATGGTGCTGGATTCAATCGCGATCGGGCTACCCTTGGCGGCTGCATCCGCGGCCGAGCAGCGCACGAACTCGATCAGCGAATCGGTATGCACCAAGCGCAGCGCCTCTTCAATCGCGGCCTCCGGGGACACTTGCATCACGTGTCCATGAAGAGTGGCGATATCGTCCTTGAGTGCCGATGCCACCGCCCGCAACCGACCCTGGTGCTCGGGGTGATCCCAGCCCGTGTCGTGAAGCACGGCCGAGGGGTGCATCAGGAACGCGGTCCGGCTCTCCTGAGGTTCAAGCCGCGGTGGTTCAGGGGAGATTTCGGGCATGTCCGGCCTTCGCCCGCCGGCGTCGGCCGCGGTCACGAGGCGGCAACCTCGGCCATGGACTGGGCAATGCGCTCCTGGATGCTTCGGACCTCGGGCACGCGCGTTCTCATCGCGGTGACCGCATCGACCGCCGCCTTTGTCGCCGACATGGTGGTCAAATACGGGATCCGGTATGTGATGGCAGCCCGACGCATCGCGTAGTCGTCGTACTGTGATTTCTTGCCCAGGGGCGTGTTGATGAGAAGCCCAACACGGCCACTCACGATCCGGTCGACGATGTCGGGGCGTCCCTCGCCCACCTTGTAGATGCGCCGGCACGGGATGCCCAGACGTCTCAGGTGCCGCCGGGTTCCCGCCGTGGCCAGCACCGAGAAGCCCAGATCGTCCAGGCGGCGCACCAGGGGCGTCACCGTGCCCTTGTCTCGGTCGTTGACGGTGACGATCACCGTGGATTGGCCGCCCTCTTCCGGCAACCTGTTGCCCGCAGAGGCCTGCGCCTTTGCAAACGCCATGCCAAAGGAGTCGTCCACACCCATCGCCTCCCCCGTGGAGCGCATCTCCGGTCCCAGCAGCGTGTCCACATCGAATCGGTTGAAGGGAAAGACCGCCTCCTTGACGGCCACTCCGTGAACCGCTGGCTCAGCCGGCACATCCAGGTCGGAGAGCTTCTCGCCCGCCATGAGCCGTGCCGCCAGACGGGCCAGGGGGACTCCGGTGGCCTTGCCCACAAACGGCACCGTGCGCGAGGCCCGGGGGTTGACCTCCAGCACATAGACCTCCCCGTCCTTGACGGCGAACTGTATGTTGAGCAGCCCCACAACGCCCAATTCTCTCGCGAAGCGACAGGTCCACCGACGCATGCGCATCAGTTCGGCCTCCCCCAGCAGGTAGGGCGGTAAGACACAGGCGGAGTCGCCTGAGTGGACGCCCGCATCCTCAATGTGCTGCATGATGCCCCCGATCAGGACCGAGTCGCCATCGCTCAGCGCATCGACATCGGCCTCGAACGCATCCTCCAGGAAGCGGTCGATCAGCACATGGTGGTCCGGCGACACCTTGACGGCCTTGGGAAAGAACCCGCGCAACGCCTCCTCATCGTACACGATCTCCATCGCCCTGCCACCCAGGACATAGGAGGGACGGACCAGGACGGGGTAGCCGATTCGACTCGCGACAGCCACGGCCTCCGACTCATCCCGAGCCGTCCCGTTATCCGGCACCCGGGCGCCAATCCTTCGACACACCTCCTCGAACCGGCCCCTGTCCTCGGCCCGGTCAATGGCGTCGACCGTGGTTCCCAAGATGGTGACGCCCGCATCCTCCAGCGCCCGGGCCAGATTGAGCGGTGTTTGGCCGCCCAACTGGACGATGACGCCCTCCGGTTGTTCCCGCAGCACAATCTCGACCACATCCTCCAGGGTGAGCGGCTCGAAGTAGAGCTTGTCGCTCACGTCAAAGTCCGTCGACACGGTCTCCGGGTTCGAATTCACCATGATGGTCTCGAAGCCCTTCTCCTTGAGGGCGAGCACCGCCTGCACGCAGCAATAGTCGAATTCGATCCCCTGGCCGATGCGATTCGGCCCACTGCCCAGGATGACCACCTTCCTGCGGTCGGTGGGATTGGACTCATCCTCGGTCTCGTAGGAGGAGTAGTAGTAGGGCGTTGCCGCCGGGAACTCGCCCGCGCAGGTGTCGACCACGTTGTAGGTCGGGCGAATGCCAAGGTCCCAGCGCATGGCCCGCACGGCCCCCTCGTCCTCGCCCCTGAGCGCCGCAAGCTGCGCATCCGAGAAGCCCTCCCGCTTCATGCGCAACAACGCTTCGGGGTCCACGGCGGACAGCGAACTGTACCAGCGCTCGTGCTCGATGATCTGCATCAGCTGATCGAGGAACCACGGGTCAATTCCCGTAGCCCTGTGCAGGCGGTCCACAGGAATGCCGGCCTGGAGCGCGCGCTTCAGCTGGTATTTCCGGCGCGTGGTCGGGCGCCGCACGGCGCTGAGCAGCAACTCCGGGTCATCGGATTCCACGCCGTCATCGGCCGCGGTCTTGCCCACCACCCAACCGGGGCGATCCACCTCAAGCCCCCGGAGTCCCTTCTGCCACGCCGCCCGAAAGGTGCGCCCGATCGCCATGGTCTCGCCGACCGACTTCATCTGCACGCCCAGCGTGTCATCGGCGTCGGGGAATTTCTCGAACGCGAAGCGCGGGAACTTGACCACCACGTAGTCCAGGGCCGGCTCGAAGGACGCGGGCGTGGTCTTGGTGATGTCGTTGGGCAACTCGTGCAGGTGATACCCCACGGCCAGCTTCGCGCCCACGCGAGCGATCGGAAACCCGGTTGCCTTGGATGCCAGGGCCGAGGAGCGCGAGACCCTCGGGTTCATCTCCACCACCAACATCTCGCCGTCTTGGGGGTTCACCGCGAACTGAATGTTGCATCCGCCGGCCTCGACTCCGATCTCCCGGATGATCGCGATCGAGGCGTTACGCATCCGCTGATACTCCATGTCGGAAAGCGTCTGGGCGGGAGCCACGGTGATGGAGTCCCCGGTGTGGACCCCCATGGGGTCGAAGTTCTCGATCGAGCACACGACGATCACGTTGTCGATGCCGTCGCGTACGACCTCGAGCTCATATTCCTTCCATCCGATCACGGAGCGGTCAATGAGCACTTCGCCGGTCGGGCTTGCGTCGAGTCCCCGGCGGACCTGCTCCTCAAACTCCCGCAGGTTATACGCCGCCCCGCCACCGGTTCCTCCAAGAGTGAATGAGGGTCGGATGATCGCCGGATACCGAATGTCGTCAACGATGGCGAGCGCTTCCTCCAGGGAGTGCGCAAACCCTCCGTGCGGCACGGCCAGTCCGATGCGGCGCATCGCCTCCGTAAAGGCTTCGCGGTCCTCGGCCATGTTAATGGAGCGGGCGTCCGCGCCGATGAGTTCCACCCCGTGCCGGGCCAGCACGCCTGTGCCGTGGAGCTCCATCGCGAGGTTGAGCGCGGTTTGTCCCCCCATGGTGGGCAGCAGCGCGTCGGGCTTCTCGCGCTCAATGACACGGGCCACCCACTCGGGGGTCAGCGGCTCAATGTAGGTGCGATCCGCCAGGTCGGGGTCGGTCATGATCGTGGCGGGATTCGAATTCACCAACACCACCCGGTAGCCCTCTTCCTTGAGGGCGCGGACCGCCTGGGTGCCCGAGTAGTCGAACTCGCAGGCCTGGCCAATGACGATGGGACCCGACCCCAGGATCAGGATCGAGTCAATGTCGGAACGTCTAGGCAACGGGTGTCAACCGTCGACGCCCTTCGAGGATTCCCGTGTGACTGCGGCGCGCAGGGCCAGCGCGAGTCCCCCCCACACGAACCCCGTGACGGCGACCATTGTGATCCAGGATGCGGTGGTCATCTCGAGCAAAGCGCCTTCATCGGCTCAGGTGAAGCGATGGGGAGCTCCAAGGCAGTCCCGGGAGATGCCTCCACATCAGCAGGTCCATCAACGGGCCAGCGTCCCCGTTGTTGTAAAGGTGGGCAACGGCGGTGTTTCGGCAAGGGGCAAGGCGCGCGCGTCGCCGTAGAGCGCTCATCGGCTCCGGGCCGCCCCGACCGACCGCGGGATCACGCGAAGGGCGGCGATGAGGACCCGGCCCCCGCCCCGGTTGGGTCGGCGGACGACTTCCGGAAAAAAAACCTCTGCCACGCCGGAGCGGACAAAGCTCTTGTAGGCGACAGTACCCGCCCTGTTGCGCCCGCAGAACCCGGGGTTCAAGAGACCGTGTACCTCTGGATTCGACACTTGAGCGCCTACTAAACCGACCGAACCCGCTAAGCCCGGATGCGGGTGTCCTTTCCCCCGTGTACGCTCGGCTCCGCACACCACTGGTCACGAAGCAACCGAAGCGAATCCCCGATTCGCTGAGGGAAACCCAGGAGGCGCACGAGCACGGCTCGATCAAGATCCGCCCGGACCGGGTCCCGATACGCCTCGTTGGCCGGCAGAAACGAACGGTCCCAAAACTCATCGAAGATCTCCCGGGCTTCCCGCACCTGGTCCTCGCTGAGTTCGCGGGGATCAAGGACCCACAGCTCGGGCAAGCGGCTCAACGTCATCGACGCTCGACCCTGATGTTGCCTGGAGCCCTTCCACCAGAACGACATCAGCCCAAGCGTCGTGTTGGCCCAGAGAACGACAGGTGCCTCCCACTCCGGGCGACCGACAAAATAACTGGGCCAAGCCCTGCCCCCGAGCGCCGGCTCCGGTGTCAGGCACGCTGCAAGACTCTGAGAGCTGAGCCGGAAGTCGCGATTGAAGTGAAGTCGGCTCGCGGCTGCACTCCACCGATCAAGAGCCAGATCCTCGCAGCCCTCTCGAACCCGACCCGCACGATCCGGCTCGACCACCAGGCACCGCTCCCGCGGAGCGTGATGTGCCCATAGGGCTGGGTACATCGGCGGTGTCTCCGCTTCGCCGTAGCCCACCATGTCCCACGGCCCCCGAGGTGAGCCCCGCGAGTCCCGACCCACCAAGTCACGGTCGATCGGCCCACGATGCCCGAGTTCAGACAACCTTGCCACGGGAACGCGGGGCGCGTCCCTCCATCTGGGCAGTTGAAGCGTCCCCGCACCCAGCGCCAGCACCGTGGCGGCAAGATCAGGATTGCGGACCCCGACCGCTCCCGCCGACGACAGCCTGTCACGCACATAGCTGCCAGTCACCGAGCTGTCGCCCACCAGCAACCAGCCAGCACTCCCACCCTCGCACCGCACGCCCCGAATCGCCCTCGCCACATCCGTGGCTTCCAACAGGCTCCCTGGACGCCGCTCGAGATTCGCAAACAGAGCCGCTCCGCTCGGCCGCTCGCCGCCCGCCCGCTTCCTCGCCACCAAGAGCACCTCCGCCATCCCCGTGTCAGCGGAAAACGCCCGATCCGTGTTGCCCGCCGCCGCAATCGCCACAACCACAACGTCCTCGTATTCCTCTTCGACCAGCGCACGCGCCGGCGCCCACGACCCACCCTGCGCAAACGATGCAGGTAGCACCAGCGCAATCAACCCGCCCGGTCGCGTCTTCATGTGGGCAAGGTCCACAAAGTGCGAAGCCAGCCCCGCATTGCCACTGCCGACAGGGCGAGATCCCATGCCGCGCCCAATCTCGCTGAGCCGCCCCGACATCTCCCGTTGCTCGGCCCGACTCGTGTCAAAACCGGCAAACGACGGCACAGGCACCGTGGCCGACTCGTGGTTTGTTGGACGCGTGAAGGGCGGATTCATGATGGCCAGATCAAGACACCCGGACGGAATATCCACATACGCATCGGCGTTCCCGACGGCTTCTTGATCCCCGCGCGTCTGCCGATGCCCGGTCCCAAACAGCGCCCTCGACGCACGCCCCTCGTCCAGGAGATCCAGCGATCCGATGGCAACCGGAAGCTCTCGCTCCTCAGGCTGACGTCCGTACGGCATCGTGTACACGCACGTTCGCCTGAACGTGACCCCGGGATGGGCGCCAGAGAGATTCGAGGCCGTCAGGTGCGTGGCAGCCGGCATGATGTCCGCAGCCACCAGGCCTCGCTCCATCATCCCGGCATGCAGCCCCTCGTCATCACCCCCGGCATGTCGGTGCCGCGAAAGCACCCCCTGATAGGCCGCCAGCAAGAGCGTGCCCGTCCCGCACGCAAGATCACCGATCCGAAGCCGCCGGACCGCCGCCTCATCCCCCCAATCCACATCAAGCTCCGGGACCGACAGCTCGGCCAGCAGTGCCGCCGAGTTCGGCAGCGTGTAAAACGTGGCCAGAAACTTACGATCCACGATCAGACGCTGGAACATCCTGCCCGAGAGATCGTTGAGGTTGGCAGCCCCGATCTTCGCAAGCTCATGCGCGACAGCCGAGAGGCGGTCCATGATGGTCAGGACGGGTGCGTCGCGTATCGCCAGCAGCAGATCAATCGCGATCTTGAAGATGGGCCAGTAATTGACGCGCAGGATGCCGCGCCAGCACTCAATGAGCCGGGGCCGCAGAATGCTGCCCAGTTCCCCGCGCAGGCTGTCCAGGTGGGGCACTCCGTGCAGGCCAACCAGCGTCGTGTGGTACGTCATGGCATTTGCGATGATCGCCATCGCCATGCGCGATGTCTGCTCGCTGTCCTCTTGGTGCAACAGGCGGGCGATCGCGTCCAGTCCCGCCCTTGAGTGCGCGGCTGCATCGGCGCGGAGGATATGTGCGGCCTGCCGGACACCCTGCTCCAGGATCGTGAGGCCCTCGGCCACCAAGCGCTCCGAGAGGGAGACCCCCTCGATCGCACGGGCGAGGTCGTCCATGCCACCGCTGAGCCAGCCCCGGTCGGGCCACCGCATGACGTGCTCGCGGTCGCCTGAGAGGACACACCATTCGACCTGTGTCGCCTCGACCGCGGCGGCAAGATCGGTTGTGTCACGGATCGCGGCGTCCAGACGAACCGCGACAACCTGTTCGATTCCGTGGGCTGAGTCCTTCGCAAGCTCGCCCAACCGGGCGCGGGCATCCTGCTCGACGGTGGTGGCCGGCTTGAACTTTGTCTCCAGGACGACAGGCGGCAGGTCGCCCAGGCGGACGACGATATCGGGGCGGAGTCCCCTCTGGCCCAGGACATCGGTTTGCTCGGCGGTCACGCGCCACCTGGGGTGCCTGCGGTCCAGGGCAGCGGCCAGGGCGGCATTCACCAGCGGTTCGGTATGTCGTGCCATCCGCGACTCTGGGCTCGGGCGGGGGAGAGATCCAAGCTTAACGTTCTGGGAATTGCCCGCCCCATGGCAACCGGCCCGTCACGTTTGCGGACACCGTGGTTGCGGTAGCGGCAAACACCGGCGCTTCGCCCGAAGACTGGGGTCCATTACGATCTCGCGTTGGTCTTCTCGCGCCAGCACTGCCTAATGATCGCGGGGTTCCGGGATTCATGTGCGACCACCATGGCCGACGGACCGCCGCCGATCCCCTCCCGCTTCTTGATCCGGTTTTCCGCCGTTCCGGCAGGTTGAAATGGAATGCCCCGCACCCGGCAGAAGTGGCAGAATGGCTCAGCCCACATTGTGTTTCTCCATGTCCATGCTGCGATTCTGCATTCAAGTGGTCCGCCCAGGCGTCACGCCGCCCACCCGCACATCAAATGCAAGAACAGGACTTCTTCGGTCCTGTCTTTCCCCCCAATCGCGCCAGCTCTCGAATCGTCTTCCTTGACGTTCCTGCTCCTGATGACGTACGCTGTAGTTTGAGCGCCGCCTGCGCGAACGGCCCCTTCCGAGATCGCGTGGGCGGGCGGCTGAAGAGCAACGTTGATTCCGTTGACACCACTTGACAAGCTTCAAGGAGGATGTGCAGTGAGAATATCCATTGGCAAGCTGCCGTCCATCATGTTCGCTACGGCTTGGCTTCTGTGTACGCTTTGGGGCGCACCTGCGACCCCGGCCTCCGGGCAGGAATCCGGCGGTGGCCAATGTTGGACTTGCGGATGGAGCGACGAGAAACAGTGGCCGAGCTTAAAGTGCTACGAGTCGTCTCGAGGTGGCCTCTCGGAATGCAATACTGTGGGCGGCCCCGTTACGTCCTGCCGCCCCGAAGGGAGCCGTTGCGAGGCTACGACCGCGGCGGCAACCGACCAAGAGGTGCTGGAGGCAATTCAAAGAGGAGAAACTCTGCCACCAGACGGCGACTACTTTTACCTGACGGTCGGGGAGGACGCCTTGGTTATTAGGAAGTGCGATCTCTCCCCGGTGGGCTTGGTTCCCGCCACAGGCTTGGGCAACCGCCACCGTTTGGGCCCCGCCCGGACAACCAACGGTCCGATTACCCCATGAGAGGACGGACGCCGAGGCCATCGGACTTGGGATCACGGCGTCGCCAACAAATCGGCTTCCCTCTCGCCAGGGTTGCCCGGGTGCTGGCACTTTCCATCTTGGGCTTCCGTCCAGGGCCACCGATGCCGCTTCAAGCACAGGATGTCTGGGTCACCCAAGCCGATCATGAGTTTGGTGACGCGCCGGAAGAGGACGTCACGTTCTCTTGGCCGTCGATCGTGGTGGACCCTGACCGAAACCGCATCTTGGCCATGGACGGGTTCCGGGTCAGCGCATGGACGCCCACCGGGTCTCTGCTCTTCGCCGTAGGCCAGAGGGGAGAGGGGCCGGGAGAGTTTCGCACCCCTCCAGGAAATCTCTTTGTGGAGCCGAACGGAGACTTTTCGGTCCAAGAGGGAAATCAATCACGGTACACATACTTTTCTGCGAGCGGAGAACTGCTGCGAACCGTTCAGGGGCCGGCCCCCCGGTTGAGCTACCAGGGACTCGGCGTCACGTTACACTACCCCGACCGCGACGGCACGTATTTGGGCACACCGCAGGTTCCGATGGCCGTTGAGGTGGGTGGCGATGGCAGGGCACCGATGGAGCGGCAACCGATTCTCCGCGTGGCCGAGTCCGGCTCTGACGAGTGGGACGGTCCCGATCCCGTGTTCTGGCTGGACCGCGGCAACCGAACGCTCGTGATGCAGCTTCCCGGTGGTGGAGAGATGTTCGGGGCCCAGCCTTTCGGAGATCCAGACCAGGTCGCCTTCGAACCGGGCCGGGCCGTGGTGGTGAGCCAGAAGGGAGAACCCGGTGAGGTTGAGCTGATCGAATTTGGGGCTACGGGTGATACGGTATGGCATCGGCGACTGGAGTTTGAACCCCGGCGCCTGACGCGCCAAATGGTCGATGCCGCCGCCGGGGCGATGGTGGACGTCCTGAACCAGAGCGCGCCGGAGACTCCAAGGGCGAGGCTCCGGCAGGCATTCGACGAGGGACTTTATCGTCCGGCCTTTGCACCCCCGATTGAGGGGCCGCCCATCCTGACATCGACGGGCGAGGTCTGGCTCCGGTCCACCGAATTGTCCGATACACTAAGGGCGTATACTGTGATCGCGAGAGGCGACCTGAGTTCGGAGCCGCGGCGCGTCCTTCTTCCCGAAGGCATGTGGGTCCATGACGCGACCGAGACCCATGTTTGGGGGGTATCACTGGGCGTGGCGGACGTGCCGCGCATTGTCGGACGCCGGTTGTTGCGACTGCAAAACTGAAGAGACTCAAGCGAACGGTCCGAACTCGGAAGAGGGAGCCCCCCCCTTTGAGTCCGCAAGCCGCATGTCCCACAGATACTGTGGATGAGTGCGACCGCGATCCGGGTAGACCGCAGAACCGGATAGCTGGACCTGTCACCCGCGGATTGACTTGGCGTACTGTGTGCGGACCACCGAGGAGTACTCCAGTAGCACCTCGTCCCAGAGGTCCTCAAGGCCAAGCGCCGCCAGCAAGGCCTTGTCGGCACGGTCCGTCACGTCCCGGCAGAGCGCCAGGTTGTAGTTTCCAATCCAGCGCCCGGCGTTCAGTCTCCTCATCGAATGCTTGGCCATGGTAGCGGTCAGGCTGGGGATCAGAGACCGGACCGCTTCCCACTCCTCGGGCCCCAGCACGCCGGGTCCCAGGGGTGCCTCCCGGACATTGCCCTTCGTCAGGTGAAAGCCGTCCCCGACGGCGATCCACCAGAGGAAGAATAGGCGCCCGTTCAGGAGCGCCATGGCCACATCGCGGACACCGTGATCGGGGAAGCGCAACGACGCGTATTGCGTGTGTTCGAGCGGCTTGCCCTCTGTGTCGGTTACCGGTGGCCGCTTGATGCAAAAGGTAAGCCACTGCCCCGGCGCGGTGTTCTTGAAGTGCAGCTCCCGCCCCCCGACCGCCGTCTCGTCGGCCCGCAGTCGATACGGAGACCGCAGAAGCGACTCCATGGCGGAAATAAGCCGGGCGCTCTCAAGCTTGGGCACCGCGCCTCCCCAACATACGGGCGAGAACGGGCTGTAGCTCAGGAGCGGGAACAAGAGCGGGCGCTCACTCGCGAACCATCGATGAAGCCGCGTGGTATGGCACTTGGGATCCCGCCCGGAGTGGTTCCCATCGTGCATCCGTCCCAACAGAATCGAATAGCGGATCTGGCCCGTATCGGAGACGAACAGCTTCCCGGGACTTCGATCAAAGGAGGAGTACCACAACGCGCTGCACCGCGAGTGGAGAATGTCGCGCAAGGGCTGGTATTTGGCGCCAAAGGCGAGGCTCATGGGTGTGATCATGCCCAGGCGACCGCCCGGGCGCGTCACGGCCACGCTGCGCTCGACCACCGGCGCGTAAATGTCCGGGCACGATGATGTTCGGCACCCGGAATCGAGCGTGTACTCCCCTCGAACCTCCTTCATCGGGATGTACGGCGGATTGCCGATCACGACATCAAACCCGCCCCCGTCTTCGACCACCTCGTAGAACTCCGAGCACCAGTGGAAGGGTTGATGGCACCCACGCCATTCCTCAAACGCACCCCGGTCGTCCAGCGCCACGTCACGCTCGCCGGCCAGATGCCTGTCCAGCTCACGGCGCAGCTCCCTGATACTCAGCCGGACCGCCTGCTTGGCCTTGCCGAGCTGCACGGCCTCCTCGGGCGCATCGTGCTCTCCCCCGCCCGCCCTGGTCTGGATTTCCCGGAATTCGCGAAACGACGCCGCTGCAGCCCGCGTGCGCGCCACGATGTCGGGCAGTGCCAGCTGCTGTACCAGGTCGCGTCGCAGGGCATCCCGAAGTTCACCCAAGGTTGAGAACCCCACCAGCGCATTTCCCGCACGGATGTTGAAGTCGATGTCGGGAAGCGGCTCGACCTCATCCCTGGAATCCAGCTGGGCCACCAGTTTGAGAAAGAGGCGAAGCTTACAGATCTCGGTCGCCTCCTTCATGATGTCTACGCCATATAAATTATTGATGACAATGGATTTCAGGACGAAGTAGCGCTGGTTCGGGTGCCGACCTAATCGGGCCAGAACCTTCTCGGAGCCGGGTGGGCGGTGTGTCCGCATCTGCATCAAGCAGGCGTGGTATACGGGCTCCAGGACCTTGAGCGCGGCAAACAGGAACGCCCCCGATCCGCAGGTCGGGTCCAAGATCTTGAGTTGGGTCACGGCTGTCCAGAACCGCTCCAATTGCAGCGGATCCTCAGTGCTTCCGATGCCGTCCAGGAGCAGCCGCTGGCCATCGAGGTTGAGGCTGACCAGATCGTCTCCGCCCCTTACCTCGCCTGAGGCCAAGGCGCGGCGAGTGCGGGTGTAACGCCTTCTGCGAGCCTGGACCTGGCGCCAAGTTTCCCCTGGATGCGCGTACACCGGGTGTGCGCAGGGCTGATCCAGCGGCACGCGACCGGTCGGTCGGCAAAGCTCGCCTTGGACCTCAGGCGGCAACTCCATGTGCGGGTCGATTCGCACCGGATTCTCGATGTCCCTTGCGTCCCAGGCCAGGCCATGGCCCAGCGCGGGACGGATGTAACGATCAGGATCTTGACAAATCAGTAGCGCTGTGATATTGGGGGGGGGGGGGGGGGGGGGGGGTCGCGGACGCATCTGGACGCGTCAGCAGGTCCAGCAGGCCGGGCACGATGGCGCTCTCCGCCATGTAGCCGGTGATGTCCTCCTGCGTGTAGTAGGCGCCCATCTGTTTCTGGTTGATGGACTTCTCAAAAATGTGACCCAGAACATCCGGATTGATCTCGTTGTCCCGGACCCGGGCTCGCTCATCCAGGTGCCATGCGTAGCCGTCGAACATGTCAAAGAGACGCTGGAATGCACGATCCGGAATCTGGATCGCCGGGTTGGCGCGCTCCAACTCATGCACATCGAAGATCCCGCCGTTCAGATACGGGACATCGCCCAGCAAGTCGCGCACTTCGTCGGGGCGCGTCTCCAGGGGGCACCCCAAACCCTCATGGAACAGGCGCCGCAGAAAACTGCGATAGAACTCGTGAAACTGGTCCGGCCCCCGCCGTTGTCGCACCCGCTTCAACATGTTCCGCAGGTAATTCCTGTCTCCGTCCAGGAACCCTCGGCACTGGATGAAGTAGATGAACATCAGGCGGTTGAGCATGAGCGATCCGTACCAACTCCGGGCGTTCGACTCCCCGATTCCCTCGATGTCCCGGGCAAACCGCCGCAGCTGGTCCTGAAAATCCCGATAGAAACGCTTGGTCACCTTGTCGGCGTCCAGTGCGCCACGAACCCTGTCCGCCACCAAGGAGATGGTGAGGTCCTCCTCTTCGTGTAGGCCAAAGGCGAGCTTGCCCAAGCGCTGTAGCAGGGGCTCCCCTGTCTGGCCCCGCCGAAAGGTGTATTCCCTGCTCGCCTCCCGGGCCCCGGCCTCGCGGCGAACCCACTGCCACACCTGCTCCGACTTCTGGCCGTCGGTGAATACGATGAGGTGCTCAAACGTGTGCGCGGTGATCTTCCGCTCAATCTTGCGGCGAACCGCGTGGCCCGGGATCCCCGGACGTCGGCCACCTGCACCTCCCGCAGCCTCACACCTCCACACCACAAAACCCCGCTTCTCTGCGACCGGCGTCACGTCAAAGTCATGATCCTCGACCGAGACCCGGATCAGGCCATGCCGGCTGTGATTCCACCCCAGCTCTCCGACCAAGAGCCCCCGGAAATCAAAGTCTTGCAGCCGGCTCCGCATCCGCTCCATGTTCACGGTCCCTCCTTAGGTCTCCCGATCACCGAACATGCCCATGGAGCAGATGATCCTGGGCTCACCGGGTTCGGCCTCGCCCTCGTCTTGGATGGACAGGGTGTTCTGCTCCCACATGCCGATCACGAGCCCGGCCAGGTCGGCGTCGTCCATCCCGGCGCGCAAATGACGGTTCAGGGCGGCTGTGGCCGCCTCCCGCAGGGGGTGGCGGTACACATCGTCCAACGCCCGGCGCAGGCTCGGCACATCAAACAACGGCAACTCAGTCCGGGCGACGGAGAGCCAGCGCTTCAAACGCGTGTAGACCCTGTATCTCGCTCCCCGCTTGGGTCCCAAGCTGCCGCCAGCCAGGTGGGCTTCCCTGACAATGCGCCGCACACTCTCGGTCACCAATTCGTGGTGACGCGCATCTCGTTCCCGCGCAGGCTCGTCCGGCGCGCAGGCGGCGGCCGCCAGAATCTCCGACTGGGATTCCGTGACGCTCGCCTTCGACTCGGCATCCACATACGCCAAGACGTTATGCCCCGCCCCGGTCCGCACAAAGAGCAACACCCCGTCGCGTTGGCTCCTCTCACCTCGGCTCCGCGAGGAGTAAACCACATCGGGCAAGGTGGCCACGGTGCGCTTCAGCGCAGGATCGTCAGCCGTCGCGCTCCGCCAGATCTCGAGCGCGTGGCTGCCCAAGTCGACGTCGCCGTCGTCCTCCTCGTCCAAGACACCCGCCTTCTCGTGGTACAGGTCGAGGACCCCTTGCGCTGCCCCCTTGGCCTGGTCCATCCCGACCGCAGGCTCGAAAAACGCTTCGTCGGCGCCCACAACTTCCGCATTCGCGGTCAAGCGCTGCCTGACCCGATCCCGCAGCGCGATCACCCGCTCAACCCCATCGGCGGGCAGGAACGAATAGCAAAGGATGGTTGGAGCGCGTTGGCCAATTCGGTCGACGCGCCCGGCGCGCTGAATGATTCGAATGATCGCCCACGGCAGGTCGTAGTTCACGACCACGGCGCAGTCCTGAAGATTCTGTCCCTCGCTCAAGAGGTCGGTCGCAATGAGAACCCTCAGCTCCCCCTCCCCGTCGGGAAGCCCGCCGTTGCTCCCTGGACTGAAGCGCTGAGCCAGACGGGTGGGGTCCGCACTCCGCCCCGTGACCGCCGCCAAGCCATCCACGCCCCGCGCCTCAAGCTCCTGGGCCAAATAGTCGACCGTGTCGGCGAACTGTGAAAACACGAGCACCTTGTCACCCCGGTGCCGGACGGCCAGCAGATCGTGTAACGTGGCCAGCTTGCGGTCACGGTCGCTCTGCCAACGCCCGAAGCGCCGCAGCATCCCCACCAGTACGCGCGTGTCCTCCTCCAACGCCTGGGCCAGATCGGGCCTAAACAATTCGGAGCGGACCCACCTGAACCGCGAGCGGTATCGCGAGCGATACACCTCGTACGCGGCGTCTGCCCGCGCCATGAGCCTGTCCCGGTCCTCGAGATCGCCCACCCACTCGACCGGCGCCCCACGGGGCGGGCCGGAGGGGTCATCGTCCAGTTCAAGATCCCCCGACCCCGCGTCCGCGGCCGCATCCAGCATCGACCGACCCAAGGACCCCACGGGCAGAGGCTGTTTCAGCCGGAGCGCATGGAGGACTACACCGTTGCGCAACACATGGCTCTCCAGGGACCGGATGAAAGAAGAGCCACTGCTCTCAAGGCGCTTGAACAGGTTCGTGCGGCAAAATCCAATCAGGCGCTTGCCTCCCCGCGAGAGCACCTCGATGTCCCGGGCTTCTTCCTCCGTCTTTGCCGCCCCCTCTTCCACATAGTTGCCCAATCCGTAGCGTGGCAGGCGGAGTCCCATCAGGGCATTGACGACCCCGTCCTTGTACAACTGCCCGTATTGGTCGCCCGGATCCCGGTCATTAACCGGGAACTTGATCGTGCGTGGCACGCGAGTCGGAATGATCTTGGTCGACCCGTTCGCCATCACCAGACAGGGGCGTCCGGTCCCCGGATCAACATCGGCATAGTGTTTGCGGATGAAGGTGCGCGTGCGGCGCACCAGGAAGAGGCCCATCAGGTCGCGCCAGTCCTCGGCGAACTCGCTCTTCTCGAAGGCTGCCAGGGTGCGCGGGCCCACCTGGTGGCGGGCGCCGAACTCGGCCTCTCCCACGCTGCGAAGATACCGCTCCGGCCGGATTCCCAAGTCTTGGTCGGCTGGAACAAAGAGCCGGAGCTGACCGGAGAGATCCAGATAGGTCTTGTTGTACGGGGTGGCGGAGAGCAGGATGCAACGACTCTCATTGTCGCGGATGTAATCCCGGATGGCCCGATATCGCGTTCCGTCACGATTGCGCAGGTTGTGGCTCTCATCAATCACGATCTGCCGATACCGGCGCGCCTTCGGCAACTCGCCCACGACCCGCGCCAACGACATCACCCGCGCGCGCAAGCCATAGCGATGCGCGTGGTCCCGCCACATCGACACCAGGTTCTTGGGACAGATGATAAGCGTCTCGAAGCCCAGGTCGTCCTCGAAGATGCGGGCCACCGCCGTCGCCATGCGCGTCTTGCCCAGGCCGACCACATCGCCGATGAGTACGCCGCCCCGCCTGTTGAGGTGATGGGCGGCGATGCGGACGGCGGCGGCCTGGTAGTCGAACAACTCGCCCTTGAACACTGCGGGGATGCCGAATTCGCTGAGGCCCTCGCGCGCCTCCCGGGACAGGTGATAGGCCATCTTGAGATAGACATGGTACGGCGGGATCAGCGCCTCCCTGGCCCAGCTCTCGTCGATGATCTCGGCCAGCTCGTCCGTGATGTCGACGCAGAACTGATCTTGCCACCGATCGTCAAACCACCGCTGCAACTTCCGCGCGGCGTCGTGGTCCAGAACGTCGACGTTCAGCTCGCCCTGGCCCGACAGGCCCGCCATTGTGAGGTTGCTGCTGCCGACAAAGGCGGTGACGGGGTTGTCGGGATCGTCCCGGTGCAACAGGTACAGCTTGGCGTGAAGCGGGTGCCTAAGGTGCAGCTTGACCCGTACCAACCGCTGACGAAGCTGGCGGGCCAGCCTCTTGAGTGCTGCCTCGTCCTCGTTGGTCGGCGCCCCGTGGGTCAACTGGTCCCTGAGCGAGGCGGCCCACCGCCGTCGCACCCTTTGCGCTGTCCGGTTGTCCATCCCCCAAGAGCGCCGGGTCCGCCCGGCCAGCAACTCGCGCACCTCGTCCTCAGGCGCCCTTTGCATCCCCACAAGAACGCGGCAGGGTCCCTGGCCGTCGGACCACCTGTCGATCTGGCCGGCCACCCCTCCCCATCCGCGAAGGTTGATGTAGCCCACGCAGAAGTCGGCCCTGGTGGACCTTGCCAGCGTGTTCCGCAGGGCCGGAAGAAGGGCCGTTGCCGGGGTCAGGTTATCGAAGATGCGCGGCAAGGCCGGCTCCTTCTGGATGGTCCGGGCGCCGGGGCGCTCACGGACTCCTGCGCCGCCCCGGGACCCCGATCCCGTCCCCGCAAGTACTGTAGCGAAATCAGGTCCCCCGGGAGGCGCCCGCGCGGCGGGCGGCCAGATCCACCCCCCGGATCTCCAGCACATCGGCTGCGGCGCGCAATCCATCAATCACGTTCTGGATGTGTTCGGCCCTGGGAAGACCGATCAATTCGATTCCGCGATGAACGGCGTCCCGATGCACACCGCGCGCAAACGCCTTGTCCTTGAGCTTCTTGACCACGGAGCGGGGTTTCAGGTCGTCGATGCCGTTGGGGCGCACCAGGCAGCAGGCCACGACAAGGCCACTGAGCTCGTCGCACCCGTACAGCACACGCTCCAGCGGCGTCTCAGGCGCCACATCCGTCCGATCGGGATATCCGTGCGACAACACCGCACGCACCACATCGTCGGGATACCCCAGCTCGGACAGTCGCTTGACCGCGACATGCGGGTGCTCATCGGGATGCCTCTCCCAATCGAGGTCGTGCAGGAGGCCGGCCAGCGCCCACTGGTCCTCATCCCCGTCCATCTTGCGTGCGTAATGACGCACCGCCGCCTCAACGGCCAGCATGTGCTTCTTCAGAGCATCGCTCTGGATCCACCGCTCCAGCAGGGCCATCGCGTCAGATCTGTCGGGCATCCGTGTCATGGCAGGTCCTTTGAGTCCCCTAACGGCTTGTGAAGCTTCGAGTTGTCCAATCCGAGGCTGGATCGGGGGTCCTCGGCACCCACTCAAGTCGGTGTGCCGTCCCTGTTCCCTGGGTCATGTCCGTTCCGGGCCCCGCTTCGCGTCCACCCTTCGCGTTTGTGACACGGCCCGCGCCCACCAGGTGCACCATAGCCTCTCGGCGTGATCACAAAAGTATAGCCGCGCGATGAAGCACAACAATCGCGTCAAGGCGAGACCGGTGATCTCGGGCCCCGGCCAAACACCGCTGACCCTCCGAATGTAGCATCCGCTCAATGTGAGAGAGCGGTCGGTGGTACTCCAAGTCGACCGCATTTCATGTGCACGGCATCGTGGGCTCAGGCGCGCTCAAGGATCTCGGTGTCAGTTAATTCGTTGCCGTCCAGTCGTTGCCGTCAGAGAAGACCCGGGTTCCGATCATGCATGGGGCATCTGGAATGGAGCTGCGTGTCACGATCATTCCCTGAAATCACAGTGCATCGACTCAAGATCCATTCCCGTTGGAAACTGGGCCTCCGTTCAGACTCGCCTCCCATTGCAACGCCAAAGTGTTCTCGCCATATTTCTGCCGTTCTCAAGAGCGCTCAACCTCACGATCAGCAGATTACAATGCCAAAGTGTGTGCCAGATCCCCACGTTTACCTTCCCCTCGGGCTGGCGGTCATTCTGGCCTTGGCCGTTGCACATCCCTCTGCTGCCGTGGACCATGCTTTGGAGCGACACGCTGCCGAGACGGTCTTGGTCGAAGGTGCCGACGACTGCCCCGCAAGCGACATCGCCGACGCTCGTGGGAGGTGCGACTGGGAAACCGAGAAACTGATGGAAATCGCCATTGAGATTGCTTGCGGTAGCGAGGGTGGACAGGCTGAATATGTGTGCACCGAGCACGGGGCCATTCTCTGGAACATCCGTTGCAACCGGGATCCGAGGTAGATCTCGCCGGATGATCGTGAGGGCTTTCCCATCCTGCGCGGCACTTGTGACCTTGGTCGCCGTCTGGTGGCAACCACAAGCGATGGCTCAGGACACGCAGGTTTATGTGCTGCCGCCGGATCCAGAAAATGGGTATCACGGAATCTCTTGGGATTACTCGGGCTCCTTTTTGCTCGATTTATTTCGTAGCGACAGCATCGGGCAGGACGACTTGATTCGCATGTCGACCTACCCCACAGTGTCCGGTATCCGCTACTGCTCTCCGTCGCACCGGGCCGGAATCAGGCTGGGAGATGAGATCGTCGGAGTGGACGGGCGCAACGGCAAGATGGCTCCGCTGTTCGGGCGAGGCGTGAACCCTCCGGGCACGACACACACCCTCGTGGTGCGGAGGGACGACACGACAGTCGAGATTTCATTTACCCGTATTGAGCGGCCCGAGGAGACGGCCGAACCAGCCGGGGACCGAAGCCCCGCGGAGTGTCCAGACGTTTCATAGAGGTACCCGATGACGTTCCGGCGCTGCTTTGCCGTCCGCTACCGGGGGCCAGCCCGCGCATTGGTGCGGTATGTGTCGCTGGCAGCGTTGTCTCTGTGGACGGCCTGTGGTGATTCACCCGTTCCGGGTTTCGGCGCGTCAACTCGAATCGGCCCTGACGGTCGTGTGGTGGTGTCGAACACAATTGGTCGGACCGGCGCGAGCGTCGACGCGCTACGACTGACCGAGGTGCAACGGCTGGGCTCGCTCGACAGTGGGCCGCAAGCCTTCGGTAATGTCGTCGGTCTCGCCAGCAACGGGGCCACCATCTATGTCTCGGACCGATCAGCGAAGGAAATCTTGGCCTTCGGACCGGACGGGAGCCTGCTTCGCCGCTTCGGGCGCCCGGGGGGCGGTCCCGGTGAACTTCGTCACTTGTTTCCCGTCGGCATTCATTGGCAAGATCCGAACCGCATTTGGGTCGGTGAACCCCCGTCGCTGTTCTTGTTCGATTCGCTTGGGGTTCCCATTGCCAGCGCCAACACTCTCCCATGGGCTTGGCCGTGGCGTGGCCAATCCGACTCGCTCGGGTCAGCCTACATTGAATTCTTCAATACTGAGACAGCGGTGCGGGGTTCACCGAAAATCCGTTCGCACACCGTCGTGCAACACACGCCTGTCTGGCCCCGGTCGGGCGAAAATGCAGGCGTCATTGAAATGCGCGACACCATGTCACTGCCAGTGCTGCAATCGCCCACCCGGATCGTAAGAAGGGGCAGGAACCTCGAGGAGATACGACAGCTTCCCCTTCGCCCACGGATCCTCTGGGCGGCAAGCCCGAATGGCGCGATCTGGGTCGCGAACACCGACGAGTATCGACTGATCGAGGTGACGTTCACCGGCGACACCGCCATGACGATTGAACTGGATCGTCCGCGATCACCGCTCAGCGCAGATGAGCGAGACAGTCTGGCCGCCGAGTCGGGATTCGAGTCGAGTGAGATTCCCCGCCATCGCCCGATGATGGACGGCCTGGATGTTGCCTCGGACGGGTGGATTTGGGTTCGCCGAAATGCACGAGACGGGTTGGAGTGGGATGTCTTCGATCCATGCGGACACTTTGCCGGAACCATTTCGGCCCCGATGGCACTCGACCGGAGCCCCATGCAGCTGCTGAGGGGAGGAGAGCTCCTCGCCGTGACCAGGAATCAACTGGATGTGGAGTTTGTCGTGCGCTTGCGGTTGGAAAAGGCCGACGGCACGGCACCTCATACACCGGACTGCTGCATCGGGGATTGCCCATCCACTTGAGAACATTGGATCGTGACGGCGCCGCGCGTTCCGCGGGGGCGATCCTCAGCGCCTCCAGAAATCCACACCCGACGTGCAGGGCCACTCTTCACAATCCGAGCGAACGCCTACCCGCAGGGACACTGGTGCGAACGACGTAGATCCCGTCCAGCGCGGCCTCTTGGGGCAATGCGCTCCTCGTTGCGCATCCAGAAAACGCTGTCCTCATCGCATTGGTAGGGTCGGGGACTGGCGCGCCAGGTTTAGGGTCCGGTGGTTCATCCATCGCTTTCGCTTTGGTCCTCAGTCCGGCTCCCATGCCCGCGTTTCCAGTCCCCGCCCATCAAACCGGACATGCGGTTTTCCCGCATCCGGCGTTCGGACAGAATCACGCCTTCGCTTTCGGAAGGCCCATGTTCCCCCGCGTCAGGTGCATGAGACCGTACCGCTCCTTCAGCCTCGCATCTGAGAAGCACACATATTTCCCAGACCTCACCTTGTGCTTCGTACAGAGCCACCAACGTAGCCGTTTGACCATGTGTCTGTTGACCGCCCGATAGGCTGGGCTGACTTGCCCAAGATTGAAGTACGACGCCCACCCGTATACCGCACGGTTGATCCGCCCCACCACCACCTCCACCGGTAACCCGGTGTACCTCCGCGCCGTCAGCTCACTGACCTTGCGGCATATGCCATGGACGCTCGCTTTGCCCGGCCGGGTCCCAATGTACCAGCCCCGCCCGCTCGCACGGTGATTGCGCCCAACTCGGTATCCCAAGTACTCAAACGATTCCTCCGGACACCGTAGACATCGAGTCTTCCGTCCGTTGATCGGTAGCTTCAGCCTCCCCATGAGTCGCTCAACCACCGCCCGCACTTCCGCCGCCGGCGCCTTGCTCAACACACAAAGATCATCCGCATAGTTCACAACCTCCGCACAGAACCACCGGGCATAACCCAGCTTCTTCCAACCCAGCACGAAGCGCCTCATGTACAGATCGCTCGCCAGCGGCGAGAACGGCGACCCCTGTGGGGTCCCCTTCCTCTCCCGACGCGCACGGCTCGTGCGACGCTTGCCGCCTTCCCCGTCTTCCTCCTCTACCGGCATCTCCAACCACACCTTCAGGAGCTTCAACATCCGCCCATCACTGATCCTGCGGGCAAAACACTTCATCAGCTCCGCATGTGGTATCTCGCCGAAGTAGTTGGCTAAATCGCAGTCAACTACCTCCCGGTGCCCCTTGTACAGAAGCCCGTGAATCCGCCGAATCGCATCATGCGCACTCCGCTTCGGCCTATAGGCATATTGCTCCGGCTCCAAATCAGCCTCAACAATCGGCATCAACACCAACAGCGCCGACGTCTGCACCACACGGTCCCTGATGCAGGGAATGCCCAACAGCCTATACTTCCCAGGTTGCTTCTTCGGGATCAGCACCCGCCTCACCGCTCGCGGCTTGTACCTCCCCCCTTCCAAATCTCGCGCCAGTTCCCCAAGCCACCGCCCCACACCGTACTCCTCGATATCCGCAAATGTCTCCCCGTCCACCCCGGCCGACCCGCCATTACGACGAACCCGCCTCCAGGCTTCCGCAAGAAAATCCATCCGCCATACCTTGTCGATCAGCGTATAGAACCGCGCCTCAGGTTCCTCCTTGGCTTTCGCGTGTAGCACGTTCTGGAGTCTCCGAACCTTGTCCGGCCCTGGTAGGCAATCGCCAGTAGCCATGTCCTTTCCCCCTTCCCGTACAGTTCCCGAACCAGGGCCCCTTCCCTCGACCGGCATTACCCGGCGTCCACAGTACTACAGGCCCCTCCGCCACCCCAACAGCCCAGTCTGCCCCTCGCGGGGTCCCGGTTGGCGCGTGCCACGCCACCGTTGGGGCTTCCCGTGTTGCTCCCATTTCCCTCTTCCATGCGTGCCGTCGTCACTACCCCGGCGGAGACGCCCGGTGCTCTCGTCGTTCGCTTCCCGGACGCTGGCAACCTTCCCCGAATTGTCGGCGGGTCGGCCTCCGCATCAGCATTTTCGAGGCCTGCTCAACGTTCACTCACGTTACGGCCCGCATGTTCGCTGAACCGCCCAGGGCGGTCCGTCTGCTCGAAGTGCTTCAGACCATGTCGTTACCTCCATGACCCGCTCCGATTGCTACCGGCCGGAACGACAGTTGCCGGGCGGGTTTCGCACCCGCTGAGAAATGGTGCCTTTCCACGGCACACGACAATGAAGTGCTTGCCCACCTTGTAGCGACGCAGTGCGCGGTCGGCCCGCACTGCAATCGTGTCCTTGCCCCGTAGCGGCCGCCGGTCCCGGCGCGTGGCCGCCACCACCTTCTCCAACTCGACCTCAGTGGCGGCCAACAGCTCACGGCGCTTGTGCGCTCGCCTGGCCGCAAACAGCGGGTTGCGACACACCACAAGACGCTCGTCGCCGAACAACTCAGGCGACGTGATCTCGGCCAGGTCCCGCTCGTCAAAGAGCGAGGGCTGGACATCGCCGTTGTCGACCAGGGCACGGATCGCGGGCGCCCTGAGCGCGGTGATCCAGTCCAGGCCAGCGGGCTTGACCTCGTCTCGGATGCGCGCGTCGGTCAACAGGCCCCGATCCCCCACCAGATCTGTTGCGTGGTTGCCGTCCAGAGAGTCCTGGGTCCTGATCAGGCATGCGCGTCCCCAGTGGCGCTGCGTGTATGAATCATGCCCTGCGATCAAAGCGCCTCGGCACAACATCAATTCCCGTTGGAACCCGTGCCGTAGTCAGGCTCAACTCCCATGGGACAAAACTCTCAGGCAAAAATCTGAGCCCCCGCCTCCGGGAACGCGGTTTGGCGGCGAGGGCCTTCTCCCGACCGCCTGCGGCACCCAATCAATCAGCCCTTCGTGAGGGACACAACAGGGCAACCGGACATTCCAGGCAGCGGGGGCGGCGCGCATCACAGACGGCGCGCCCGTGACTGATGAACAAGTGGGCCAACATCGTCCACGTCGACCGTGGATAGAGCTTCATCAGGTCCCGCTCAATCTTGATCGGCGAGGTTTCCCTTGTGAGACCCAGGCGGCCCGTGATGCGCTTGACGTGGGTGTCGACGACCACCCCCTCATCAATCCCGAAGGCGTTCCCCAGGATTACATTAGCCGTTTTGCGACCGATTCCGGGTAGCGACGCCAGGTCACGCATGGTTCGGGGCAGCTCGCCGCCGTGATCTTCGACCAGCGCCGTTGCCATCCCGATCAGGTTGCGCGCCTTGTTCCGAAAGAACCCGGTCGAGCGAATCAAGGCTTCCAACTCCCCGACCCGCGCCCGGGCAAGCGCGCGGGCGTCCGGATAGCGCCGAAACAGCGCCGGCGTGACCAGGTTGACCCGGGCATCGGTGCATTGCGCGGACAAAACGGTCGCCACCGCCAACTCGTAGGGTGAGCGATGGACCAGCGCGCAGTGCGCATCCGGGTACGCCTCCAGCAAGAGCGACTGGATGCGGCCGGCCCGCTCCAGCCGCGCCCTCTTCGACTCAGGCGGCATGGCGCCGGAGGCCATCCGGCTGTCTCGCCCCTGGTTGCCACCATCCGGTGGCACGCTTGGGCGGCAGACTGGCGCCCACGTCAGAGCACAACAAAGGGCAACTCCGTGGATCTTGGCGCCGCAGATCCGGCCCTCAAAGCTTGGGAAGAGGGCCTCAGCTCGGGGTCGCGGGCAAACTTCAGGCTACCCAGCGCACGTGCCGCAATCTTGTAGACCTCGGCAGGGGTGCGAACCTCCAGGAGGCCATCAAGCCCCGCACCGGGCAACGTGGTGCCGTAATCGCCGCCGCCGTCTCGAACCGGCCCCTTGGTCCAGCGGTACAGCTCCGCCAGGTGATGCGGAGGCACGGGCACAACCGTGTAGCCGGGGCGGTCACGCCACATGCCGGTGATGAGGGCGAGGTGAAGGACTCCGCCACCGTCCGCGGCCCAGAAAAACCCATCCACGGACTCGTGACTCCCCCCTGGAGCTTGGGCAGCCTCCCCGGTCGCGGCCCCTAGGCTTTGGGCGCCCCGCCCTCGCCCGCATCGCCCGTAGCCGGATCCGGGGCGTGGCCCCCGCCCACCCAAAGGCAGTACGAGGGCAGTTGCACATACCCCGCGCTGCCGGCCAAGGCATCCAGCGAGCCCACCTTGGGCCACGCCGCCCCAACGTCTTCGGCCGACTCTTCGTCGGCGACCCACCCGCGTAGCGTCGCATCGCGCACCAACACAACCCGCGGACCCGTTCGCCACATGTGAAAAGCGAAATACAGGACGCTGGCCGCGTCATGCGTTGATGTTGCATCCGCCCCGGTGGGCACGAGCTCCCCCAACATGCCCTGGACCGGACCCAGCATCGCGAACGCGGCCGGATTCTCGATGTCTACTCCGCGGGCACCGGCCTCCGCTTCCAGATCGGCAAACCCGCGGTCAAAAAAGTCAGGCCTGGCACGTAACAACTCATACGGGGTGCGCCTCGCATACGCATCGTGGATCGGCACGCTCCTACAGCCTCGCCCATGCGATCGCGGGCCACCCGCCCCACCGACCGCACCCGCCCCGGCTCATTCAATCCGTGGCGGGCTGGGTCGCACCCTTGGCGGCACCGGCGCGGCGCGCCAACCATTTGTTGGCGAGCAGAAGCACCGACAGCACCACTGCAAACTGGATGAGCACCGTCCCGACATTGTAGGGAGAAAAAAGCGTCCAGGTCGCGGCCACCGAGTCACCCCTGGACTGCCAAAACCACCAGCCGATTAGCACCACCGCCTGCACGACCACCAGACGGATGGCCCAGTCCCACCACGAACCGATGACCAGGTCCGAATCGCGCGTGTTGATGAAGGTCTCGCGCCACCGGCGCACACCGTACCGGAGTACGGCAAATGCGAAAAAGGCGCCCGAGAGCGCCAGGCCGACACCCCAGACCCAGTCCTGGTTCTGGAAGACACCGATCCGTAGCGCGGAGGGAATGCCAAAAAGAAATCCGGCAGAGCCCACCAACGCGATGGCCCGCTTGCGCGAAAGCCCCAGATCAATGAGGACGCGTGATGCCAGCTCGATCATGGCGACCAGACTGGACCACGCGGCGAACACCAGCGCCAGAAAAAAGAGCGCCATGAAGAACTGCCCGCCCGGGATCTGGCCGAAGAGCTGGGGCACCCAGATGAAGGTGAGCCCCTCGTTGCCGGCGCCCACAATCTCAGAGGCCGCATCGGGCATCACCGAAAACACGGTGCAGAGAACCATGATGCCAGCCAGCAGCGACATCGAATTGTTGCCGAACCCGATGACGAACGCGTTGAGCGACGTGTCCTCTCTCGCGCGCATGTAGACCGCGTAGGACAAAACCAGCCCCCAACCTGCGCCGGTGTCCCACGCGTTCTGGGTCAGCGCCTCCAGCCAGATCTTGACATTCGCCAACTCGGAAAAGTCGGGGGTGAAGAGGAAGGCCAGGCCCCTGGTCGCCCCAGGCAGCGTCAGCGCCTTGATGGCCAGAACCAGGACCAATATGACCAACGACGGGATGAGGAAGCGCGCCGCCTTCTCAATCCCCTTGACCCCCCTGGAGACGACGAAAACGCCCAGGGCCACGGCGATTCCGTGAAACGCCACTGCCTGTGGCGTGGAATTGAACGCGTCCCAGAACGAGCCCGGCACCTCGTCGGGAATCGCCCCTGTCACGGAGGCGACGAAGAAGCGGATCGTCCACCCCATGACCACCGAATAGTAGAACATGATGGCGACCGCGACCCAGGCGACCCAGGCACCCATCCACGCGAATCCGGGTCCGATGGTCTGGATGAACGACCCGATGGCGCCCCGACGACACCCCTTGCCCATCGAGAATTCCAGAATCAGCAGCGGAACCGACCAGAGAAGCAGGAACACGGCCCAAGCGACGAGGAACTCGCCGCCGCCGTTGGAGGCGGCGATCCTGGGAAAGCGCCAGATGTTGCCGGTCCCGATGGCCATCCCCAGCATGGCCAGCAACATGCCCCAGCGGGACGTGAAGACTTCAGATCGCGTCGACAGGGCGGTCACCTCCCCCAGCCAAGACGTGTGATCGTACCGGCGTCCAAGAGCGGACGCCTCGTCCAAGAGAGCCTACGACCTCACCAAGGGATATGCCAATGCAACCCGGGGTGCGGCGGGACCGGAGGCGCGCCGGGTCTCCAGCGATTGCCCGCTGCCGAGCCCTCTGCGCGCCGCCAAAACGCGCGCTTGCGATCACGGCAGCCGCTCCCGAATCCAGCGCTCGACACCATCCAGGCCCACGCGCAACTGCTCCAGCGTGTCCCGATCCCGGAGCGTGACGCTCTGATCCTCCCCGCTCTGTCCATCGATCGTGGCGCACCAGGGCGTGCCGGCCTCGTCTTGCCGGCGGTAGCGGCGCCCGATGGACCCAGCCTGGTCGTAGGCCACCGGGATCCGGGCTCGACGCAGTGCGTCGGCCAGGGCGGCCGCCATCTCCGGTTGGCCGTGCTTTCTCATGAGGGGCAGCACGGCGGCCTTGATGGGCGCGAGGCGCGGATCCAGCCCCAAGACAACCCGCTTCTGGCCGTCCACCTCGTCCTCGCGGTACGCATCAACCAACGCAACCAACATCATCCTGCCCACCCCCAGTGCGGTCTCCACCACCCAGGGCACATAGCGTTCCCCGCCCGCCGGATCGATATAGAGCAGACGCTTGCCCGAGAACCCCTGATGCCGCGAGAGGTCAAAGTCGGTCCGATTGTGGATACCCTCCAGCTCTTGCCATCCGAATGGAAACTGGTACTCGATGTCCACGGCGGCCTTCGCGTAGTGAGCCAGCTCGCCTGGACCATGCTGGGAAAGGCGCACCTTCTCGGGATCGATTCCCATCTCGCGATGCCACCCGAGACGCTCCTGCGTCCAGTAATCGTACCATTCTTCATCTGTGCCGGGCTTGACGAAAAACTGCATCTCGGCCTGCTCGAACTCACGGGTCCGAAAGATGAAGTTGCCCGGAGTGATCTCGTTGCGGAACGCCTTGCCCAGCTGCGCCACGCCAAAGGGGATGCGCTGCCTTGAGGTCTGCTGGACGTTGAGGAAGTTGACGTACGACCCCTGCGCCGTCTCCGGCCTGAGATACACGACCGACGCGTCCTCCTCGACCGGCCCCATGAAGGTCTTGAACATCAGGTTGAAGAGGCGTGGCTCGCCTAAGGCGCAATCTCCATGCGCGCCCGGCGCCACGGACCGCTTGCGCGGACAGCGCGCCTCGCCCACATGATCAGCGCGCCACCGCCTCTTGCAGGTCTTGCATTCAATCAGAGGATCGGTGAAGCCCGTGACATGTCCCGACGCCTCCCAAACGCGGGGGTGCATGAGGATGCCGGCATCCAGGCCCTCGATGTCCTGGCGCATATGCACCATCGCCGCCCACCAGGCGTCGGCGATGTTTCGGCGCATTTCGACACCCAGCGGGCCATAGTCCCAGACCGACGCGACGCCACCGTACACCTCCGAGGATTGAAAGACGAAGCCCCGCCGCTTGCACAGCGAGACCACCTTCTCCATTTGATCCGCCACGGCGGACTCCTGACGCTCTAATGGCATATCATCGCACGATGTCCATAGGTCCGGCAGGCCGGGTCAACCATCGACCACCCAAGTGCGCGACTCGAGTGCCGGGGGAGTCCCGGGGTCCCGAGTCCGATCCGGCCAGCCCTCGTAGTTCTCTGCGCAAGCGACCACCCTGTGCTCGTCCCGTGTGGTCCGGGTCATAGTCACCCGACAACGGCCGCCCAGAATCGCTCCCCAAGCATGGTTTATCTGCTGCACGGCGCGCCCGCCCGGTCTAACGCCGGAAATAGACCATCCAAGGGGAACCGAAACCGGTTCTCCTCTTCCGTCAAGCCGGTCACGATCTGGATCAGCCCGCTCCCCGGAATTCGTATTCGAGACCCCCAACCTTCTTGATCTGGAGGCACGAGGCCCTTTGAGTCAGTCTTCCGAACCCTGACCCTACGTGCAGGGCGGTGTCCCACCGCACACGCAGGGTAGCGGCATCCGCAAGAAGCGGCGCGATCGCCATACCTTGGGTCGCCATACTCCAAACCTCTTTCTGGCCAATGCGACCGGGGTCGCTCCCATAGCCCAACACCACCTTGCTCCCGAAGATAGCCTGTCCATCGTCCTGCTCCATGAGCGCAACGTGGGTACACGCATCGGTCATCACGCCCACGTCGGTCTCGTAGATCCATGGTCCACGGACTGGCCCAATCAACAGCAGGGTCAAGCCCCAACCAACCACTACTCCCCTGATACCCGCGTTCCGTCTCCCATGTGTAGGTGACATCCATGCTCCACCCGTAGAACCGAGTCTCCGTGCCACCACGCACCTGTGCGTCGGCACCGCCAACCACCATCAGCCCGACCAGGGCCGCTCTAACTGTCTTCATTCCCCCTCCTCCTGGAAGATGTGGGCACCGGAAACGTCGCCGATAGGGGGGTGCCGGGACAACAGGGACCCTGCAGTTCCCCTGGGTGCCGGCGCCCAAAACCAAGCGGGTTGTTCTCGGGCTTCAAGGGCTCCGGCGCGCCGGATCTCTGCACGCCAAAAAGAGGCCCGGCACCTCTCGGCCCGCGGGCGCCGGCTGGACGTGCAGGCCCGATTGTACACATAATTGTTTGGATGGTCGTCGTAACGGGCGTCACCGCGCGGCGGCGATCCACCCCTTTCAAATCAAACCACCGGACCCGGCGAGGCCCCGCAATGCAACTCAACTTTACACAGGTCGCCCGCGACATGGTGCTGTCATTCATGGAGGAGTGGGGCGAAGATCAGGCGCTCCGAATGACTGTCGAGGGCAGTCCTCTGGCCCCGCGCTACGAGCTCAGGCTGGTTCAATCCGACAACCGCCAGGACTCGGACCGGGAATGGGACGAGGGATCCTTCAAGGTCTGGATTGATGAGGCGAGCGCGAGGATCTTGGACGGTGCCAATGTGGACTTCGTGGAGACGATCAAGGAGAGCGGATTCCAGATTACGCCCGACCCCGATACGCTCCGCGCCGCCACGGACAGCGCAAATCCCACGGGCGAGCTCGCCGACCGGGTCCGGCATGTCCTGGACACCGAGATCAATCCGGCCATCGCGTCACACGGAGGGGTCATCCGGTTGGTCGACGTGGAGGGCACAGAGATCTTCATCGAGATGGCGGGCGGGTGCCAAGGCTGCTCAATGTCCCAGATGACGCTTCGCCAAGGCGTTGAGCGCATGGTCTCCAGCTCGGTACCCGAGGTCACGGCCATCCACGACGTCACGGATCACGCCAGCGGGGAGCGGCCGTATTTCGCATGAGCGGCGTGCGGCGCACGCTGATTCGAGGTGCCCGGGTGGTGCTGCCCTGCGAGGTGGCGCGCGTGTCGGTGCTCCTGGAGGGCGACAGGATTGCCGCCGTGGACGCAGCCGCCTCAACCCGGGCAGACGAGGTCGTGGACGCGGCGGGACTTCACCTGCTCCCCGGCGTCATTGACGACCAGGTGCATTTTCGGGACCCCGGCCTGACGCACAAAGAGGATCTCGGCAGCGGTAGCCGGGCCTGCGCGGCCGGGGGTGTGACGGCGTTCCTGGACATGCCCAACACCATTCCCCAGACGGTCACCGTCCGTGCCCTGGATGCCAAGCTGGCGCTGGCGAGCCGTCGTTGCGTGGTCGACTACGGTTTCTACATCGGCGCCACGCTGGACAATCTGAAGGAGTTGCAGCGGGCCCGGCGCACCTGTGGAATCAAGATTTTCATGGGGTCCAGCACGGGCGACATGCTGGTCGACGACCAGGAGTGCCTGGAGGCGATCTTCGCCACGACAACGCTGCCGATCACGGCTCACTGTGAGGATGAGTCGACGGTCATCGCCAACAGGACCCGGCTGGAAGCGCCCCTCAAGGTGCACGACCACAGCAGGGTTCGGGACGTGCGTGCGGCGGTGATCGCGACCACGCGGGCGGTCGAACTCGCCAAGAGACATCGCCACCGGTTTCATGTCCTTCATGTCTCGACGGCCGAAGAGGTGGAGATCCTCCGTGACCACGAACGCATCGTCACGGCCGAGGCGTGCCCGCACCACCTGTTTCTTGACATCTCGGATTACGACCGCCTGGGCACCCGGGCACTCATGAATCCGTCGCTCAAGACCGCCGCCGATCGCCGGGCTCTCTGGCGGGGTTTACATGACGGTTGCATCCAGGTCGTCGCCACCGATCACGCGCCCCACACACTGGCCGAGAAAAAAGCGCCGTACGGGGAGGCTCCATCCGGCGTGCCCGCCGTGGAGGTATCCCTCCCGCTCATGCTCGACCAGGTGAACCGGGGCCGCTGCACGCTCACCGACATCGCCCGCTGGATGTCTGACGCTCCGGCCCGCACTTGGGATCTGGTGGGCAAGGGCCGCATCGAGGCCGGCTATGACGCCGACCTTGTCCTTGTGGACATGACGACCAAGCGCACCGTGCGTGATGAACGACAGCGTACAAAGAGCAAGTGGAGCCCCTGGCACGGCTCCCGGCTCCAAGGGTGGCCGATCAGGACCTGGGTGCGAGGGCGCACCGTGTTCGCTTCTGGATGGGTTGAGACCGAGCCGGTCGGCTCCGAGCTGCGCTTCGACCACGCACAGGGCGGGTTTTGGGCTACCCAGGCGGAGTGAGCACCCCCACCAAGGGATAGTGGTCGGACCCGAAGGTGTCATCCAGGCGGTGGTAGCGAGACCCCCAGGCGGCGGGCAGGCGAAACAAGAGGTGGTCGGAGTGCCGAAGCAGACCACCGAGCTCAAAGTGATGGGTCGGTCGGTCGTCAGGCTCCGTTGGACCCGGAAACCGCCTTCGCGCACGTCGATACGCACGCTCCCGGCGCCCCCGGACCCAGGTGTTGAAATCGCCACCGAGGACAAATCCGTCTGCCCGCATCGACCCGGGAAAGTGAGCCAGAAGCGCCTCCATCTGACGCGTTCGGGCGCGGTGCAGCGTCCGCCAGGCACGCCTCCACGGGGCACGATTCTCCAGGTGCAGGGAACAGAGGCGAAGGGTCACGTCGCCCAGGGCGACCGACGCAACTACGGCGACCCTGCGCTGTCGCTCCAAGGGGAGCTCAATGCCCTGGGGCTCCAGGAGCGGCAGGTTCGAGACAATCGCACAACCCCGGTCTTCGGCATACGGTCCCCCGCCGTTCCTCATCGAGGGGATGTACACGAGCGAGAGGCCCGCCTCTTGCACAAAGGACGCGATGTCGCTTCCGGCCGGGGCATCGCCAGCGTTGCCGCCGATCCGGGGGGCCCAAAGGGCTCCGGGCGAGAGCTCGGGAACCTCGGCTCCCGCCGAATACACCTCCTGCAGCAGCGCGACCGTCGCACGACACCGGGACGCGCCGCCCCCGCCCGCCACATGTTCCCAAAGGCGTCGAAGCGATCCATGTCCGACCTGGGCGTTCCACGCCACCACCCGGAGCGGCCAGACTGGGAACATCCGTTCAGTCGCCGTCGCCAAGCGCGCGGGGCCGACTCCTGCGGCCCACCTGGCCAAACGGTCCGTGGATCCGGCGCGCACTTCAGGGGACCACTGCACGGGCGGCGCCGTCCCGCCCGCCACCTCGACGCGTCCCAGCCACTGTTGCGCCAACGCCCGCATCCCCAGATCCTTGGAAGTTGGTTTCCGACAAGCGGTCCTGAGCCGCGGGGCTTCGCCAAGGACGCGCGCCCGCAACCAGTCACCCGTCTGCGCCCAAAAAGGGGACGCACGGCGCATGTGCCGCATACACGACCCGGTCGCACCGCATGAACGATAACAAGAGCCCGACCGCGCTCATCATCTGCGACGGTTGGGGCGTGGGGCCCTCAGACCCGGAGGCGATCAAGCGAGAGGGAAACGCCGTGGCGATGGCGCGAACACCCGTACGCGAGCGGCTTCTCGCCACGTGCCCCTGGGGCCTGCTCGACACCTCTGGAGAGTCCGTCGGCCTTCCCGCCGGACAGATGGGCAACTCCGAGGTAGGCCACCTGACCCTGGGAGCCGGTCGCGTCGTCCATCAAGACGTGACGCGCATTGGCAGGGCCATCGAGGGCGGAGGGTTCTTTAGTCTGCAGCCGCTCCAGTCACTCAAGCGGTGGCTCCAGACATCGAAGGGCGCGCTGCACCTCGTGGGGCTCTGCTCCGACGGCGGGGTGCACAGCGACATCGCCCACCTGGAGGCGTTGCTGACCTGGGCTGCCCACTCGAGGCTCCCCGTCCGCATTCACTGCATCCTGGACGGAAGAGACGCGTCGCCCAATTCAGGAATCCGGTGGGTCGAGCAACTGGTGGCGCGAGCGGAGGAAATGCGGGACACCCAGGTGGCCACGGTGTCGGGGCGCTACTTCGCAATGGATCGTGACCGGCGCTGGGAGCGCACGGAGCGGGCCTACCGGGCCATTGCCCAGGGACGCGGCGAGACGGCCACGAGTCCCGTCCGCTATGTCGCAGAGTGTTACCGCAACAACGTCACGGACGAGTTCATCCCCCCTGCGGTCATTGCGCCGCCCACGGATCCCGCGGAGCTTCCGGGGTCGCAACCACAACCGGGGATCCGGGACATCGATGGCGTCCTGTTCTTCAACTTTCGCGCCGACCGGGCACGACAGCTCACGGCCGCGCTGACCCGAGACGCCTTCCCCGAATTCGAGCGCATGCGCGGCCCCTGCCGCCACTTCGTGGCCATGACGCCCTATCACGACGGCTTCCCGCACCCCGTCCTCTTCCCGGCTCGGCGCATCGTCCGCGTGCTGGGGCAGGTGCTCTCCGGCGCGGGCCGCTCACAGCTCCGCATGGCAGAGACGGAGAAGTACCCGCATGTGACGTACTTCTTCAACGGGGGAACCGAGGAGCCATTCGCCGGCGAGGATCGCCACATGGTTCCCTCGCCCCTGGTCGCGACCTACGACCTCGAGCCCGAGATGAGCGCACTTCAGCTGACCCGCTCCCTTCTGGAGCATCTGCAGGGCGAGGCGTACGACTTCGTGCTTCTCAACTACGCCAACGCGGATATGGTGGGGCACACCGGCGACATTGACGCGGCGGTCACTGCGGTGGAGACGGTCGACCGGTGCGTCGGCCTGGTGCTCGAGCGCGTCGAGGCGCTGGGCGGTACGGCGCTGGTCACGGCAGACCACGGGAACGCGGAGAAGATGTTGCACGACGGACACCCGTTCACGGCGCACACGACCTATCCCGTGCATCTGATTCTCGCCGGCACGGGACGCCGATGGACCCGCATCGCATCCGGCGCTCTGGGCGATGTGGCTCCGACTGTGCTCGGGCTCATGGGCATCCCGAAGCCGTCCGAGATGACCGGGCGCTCCTTGCTTGGCGGGCGCAATGCCGAGTAGAGTGTTTCGGTGATGAATGACCCCCTGTATGTGCGAGCGATGGACCGCGTGACCGGCCGCTTGGGGCGAGCCATTTCTTGGCTGGCTCTTGCCATGATCCTGATCGGGGCATGCAACGCGCTGGCGCGCTACGCCGGTCGCTTCATCGGGGTCAATCTGAGCTCCAACCTGTACTTGGAGCTCCAGTGGTATCTCTTCTCGCTCATCTTTCTCCTGGGTGCGGGCTTCGCCCTGAAGGAAGACGCCCATGTGCGGGTCGACGTCGTCTACGGACGCATGAGCGAGCGATCTCGCGCGTGGATCAACGTGGTGGGCTCGGCTCTCATGCTGATGCCCTTCTGCGTCTTTGTCCTGTGGGTGTCCTGGCCCTCGGTTTGGAATTCGTGGGTCGTGCGTGAGGGATCTCCCGACCCGGGCGGACTTCCCCGCTACCCGCTCAAGTCGGTGATCATCGTCGCCTTCGTCCTTCTCATGGCCCAAGGCGTGGCCGAGTTGGCCAAGAGCGTGCGCACGCTCAGGCGCACAGCGGCCGAAGGGGGCGGGAACCAGGCCGCCGTCCGCGCGGCGGACGGGCCGTCGGCGCGGGTCTAGTGGACGGCAATATCCTGGCCCCACTGATGTTCGTGGTGGTCTTCCTCATCATCTTCAGCGGTTATCCCGTGGCGTTCGCCCTGGGAGGCGCTTCCCTGCTCTTTGCCTTCATCGGCGTGGAGGCGGGCCTGTTCGACTGGCATCTGCTCTATGCCATGCCGGAGCGGGTCTTCGGCGTCATGTCGAACTATGTGCTCCTGGCCGTTCCATTCTTCATCTTCATGGGGCTTGTCCTGGAGAAGGCGAAGCTGGCGGAGGACCTTCTCACCACCATCGGCACCCTGTTTGGGCATTTGCGGGGCGGCCTGGCGCTGGGTGTGGTGATGGTGGGAGCCATGCTGGCCGCAGCCACGGGAGTCGTGGGGGCCTCCGTGGTCGCCATGGGGAGCATCTCCCTGCCCGTGATGCTGCGCTACAACTACTCGCAGCGGTTGAGCTCGGGCGTGATCCTCGCTTCAGGCACCCTGGGCCAAATCATTCCGCCCAGCATCGTGCTCGTCGTCCTGGCCGACCAGCTGGGCATCTCGGTGGGCGACCTGTTCCTGGGCGGGCTGATCCCCGGGCTCATGCTCGCCGCCATGTACGCCCTGTACGTCGCCGGGGTGGCCGTGGTCCGACCCGAGGCTGCGCCAGCCCTTCCCCCGGAGATGACCGATATCCCGGCCCGCGAGCTGCTGAAGCGAGTGACCGTGGTGCTGCTACCCCCGCTGGCACTGATCCTCATTGTGCTGGGTTCGATCTTCGCAGGGATCGCGACTCCGACCGAGGCCGGCGCCATCGGATCCGTGGGCGCCATCGGTCTTGCCCTGATGCGGGGCCGCATGTCGTGGGCGGTGTTGCGCGACGCGTGCCTGGGCACAACCAAGCTCACCACGATGGTGATGTTCCTGCTCATCGGCTCGACCGCGTTCGCCCTGGTATTTCGGGGCCTGTACGGCGACATCTGGATCGAGGAGCTGCTGACCGGCCTGCCGGGGGGACGGATCGGCCTCCTTCTGGTTGCAAACCTGACCGTCTTTCTCTTGGGCTTCTTTCTCGATTTCTTCGAGATCGCCTTCATCATCATCCCGCTTCTCGCGCCCGCCGCGGCGCTCCTGGGGATTGATCTGGTCTGGTTCGGCGTGATGATCGGAATGAACCTTCAGACATCCTTCCTGACACCGCCATTCGGCTTCGCCCTCTTCTACTTGCGGGGCGTCGCCCCGCCCGAGGTGAAGACCACGCAGCTGTACCGGGCCGTGATTCCCTTCATCATCATCCAGATCATCGGCCTGACCATGATCGTGCTGTGGCCCCGTTTGGTCACGGGGATCATCTCATGAGGACTTGGCCGCCTCAAGTGCGTCGCACCAGGCGCGGGTATCGGGCACGCCTCGACTGAAGAAGACATCTTGGCCCGGTTGGGCATCAACCCAAGCCTGGGCCTCCCGACGGGTCTGGATCGAGTCTGGCAAGTCCCTCAGGATCGCGCGGATTTGGCCACTCTCACGATCACGCACGATGGCCATGGGCAGGTGGCTGGACCGCTCCATGGTCGCAGCGCCAAGGGGGCCCGACAGGGTGATGCGAGCCAGCCGACCCGCCCAGGCCACCTGGGCCGGCACGAGTGCGACGAAGTCCGAGCCTCCATCTCCATCGGCAACCCGGGACAGCCTGGCGGTCACGCTGAAGAGCGTGGCTCCCTCCTGGCTTTGCCCCGTGATCCGGTGATCACCCGGCACGTCGGGGACACGCGCCTGGCCCGGAAGGTAGAACGCCGGCTCCAGCGTCGCCTCCCCATCGGCCGCCACGCGGCCCCAGAGAAGCAGCACAGGCGAGTTGCTCAGAGCGGCGTCCGGGGCGTCGCCCGCGCTGAGCGCCGTCAAACAAGGCGAGTCGTCGACCTGCGCACCCAGATCCACGGCCAGCAAGAACGAGCTCGCCACCAGCCCGGCCACGGTGACAAGGCCAGCCGAGCAGGCGGGCCTTTGCCGCGTTCGCGTGTCGTTCCGGCACCAACCGCTGCGGTAGCGACCGGGGGCGAGGCACAGCCCCATCGCCTGGCAAAGGGCGCGCCCAAGCTCCGCAAAGCCCCGGCAGGAGCCATCCGGGCGGGGGCGCACCGGGGCACCGCTGGGAGCCGGTAGTCCCATCTTTCGTCCCTTGAGGCCATCCAAGCCCAACATGATTATGCATCCAGGTGCAGGTCACCAAAGCCCGAATCGCAACCGACCGAGTCCCCGGGGCGGGCTACGAGGGAGACATTCGCCACACCCGGATCTACGCCGGATACGCCGTGATTGTTGCGGGCCCCAGGGCTGCACCCTGCGTGCCCGCCAGCGGTTACCGCGGCGCGGGCGGTCCCAAGAGCGCCTTCATGGCCGAGTCGGCGCCTACACCGGAAAGGAGAACCCCGCGTAACGGAGCTCGGCTGTGCCGAACCACCGATGGGATGCCTGTTTAAAATTCCGCCAGTGGTCGTATACCTGGCGATACTGGGCATCCGCGGCGGCGTTTTCCTCATGGATGGTGTTGATTGCGCTTCGCGCAACATCCATGATCTCATCCGAGAAGGGACGTAGCTGCGTCCCGCCCGCCAGCAACCGCTCCAACGCCGCCGGATTCTGTGCATCATAGGTGGCCAGCATGCGCCGGCCCGCCACCTGCGCGGCCACCTCGAAGACTGCCTGGTAGTCACTTGAGAGGCTGTCCCACGCCGCCCGGTTGACCTCAAAGGAAACCGACGCTGTCGGCTCCCACCAACCCGGGTAGTAGTAGAATTCCGCCGCTTGATGCAGCCCCAGTTTCTCGTCGTCGTACGGGCCCACCCATTCGGTGGCGTCGATCGCGCCCCGCTCCAACGCCGGATAAATGTCGCCACCGGCCAATACCTGCACCGTCACCCCCAGGCGGTCCATCACTTCGCCGCCAAGCCCGGGAATACGCATCTTCAGGCCCCGTAGGTCCTCCGGAGTATTCACCTCTCGCCGAAACCATCCCCCCATCTGCGCCCCGGTGTTGCCGCCGGGAAAGGAGATGATGCCGAAGTCGGCAAAGACGCCGCGAACAACGTCCAGTCCACCCGCCTCATAGAGCCACGCATCCTGCTGGCGCGCGGTCATCCCGAAGGGCACACCGGCATCGAACGCAAGGGACGGGTTCTTGCCGGTGTAGTAGTAGCTGGGGCTCTGGCCCACCTGAACCGTGCCCAGCTGCACGGCGTCCATCACCTGCAACCCTGGAACAAGCTCGCCGGCGGGATAGGCGCGGATCTGAAAGCGTCCACCGGTCAGCGCAGAAGTCACCTCGCCAATGGTCTCGGAGGCGCCGAAAATGGCGTCCAGCCCCCTGGGAAAACTGGACGCGCACCGCCATGTGACGCGCTGCGCCGTATGCACGGCGGGCGCTCCTTCCATCTCGCCGCCCGACTCCTCTCCGCACGCGGCGAGGAGTCCCGCTCCGACCACTCCAGCCGCCCGGCCCACGAATCCGCGTCGGCCGACCGCACCCAAGACAGGGGCGCCAGGGTCTCCCGGATGACCATCCTTCACCGTCGCCTCATCTCCTGGAGACGGCGCATCGCCACCGATGCGGCCACAGGTTTGTCCGTTTTTGGCTCGATTGCTCATCTGTGCGATCCCGGAGGTCTTGGGGGCCGAAGCGTCACCGGCACGGGCAAACTCCCCGTATTCATGCCACCGTGCCGACCAGCGGTGTAGGATAGCATGCGCACGGTTTTCGGGGAAAGCCCTCCGGGCCGCCAACACCGGCGGCGGGAGCGCGACCCTGAACGTTCGCTCCCCGTACGGCACACCGCTACCGGCGGCTTTGCACACGACCGCTACCTGTTGGTTGCAACCCTGCATGCAACACCATCACGTTGCCCGACCCATAACCGACAAACCGTTTGGGATGTTCGCAGGACTCAATCACGGGAAGGTGTGCCGGCGTTCCCTCGTCGGTCACCGCCGGGCTTCAGCCGGGTCGGGAATCCCGCGACTGAAGAACACCACCCGATCACGCGTGGGCCCAGCAAGAGTTCCGTGCCCCGGCTGATGCAGGCCATCCAGGATGCCACGGACCTGACCTGTCTCGGGGTCGCGCACCAGCGTCATCGGCAGGTCGGTGTTGCCATCCAGGACGGCCGAGCCGCCTGGACCGTCCAGCACGACGCGTACAAGCTCCCCCGTCCATGTCGCCGGCACGGCAAAGGCGAACCCGCCACTCTCGGTGTCGGAATCGGAGAACCGCGGCATGGCGAAGGAGAGGGAAAAGAGCTCGCGGCCGGCAGAATCGGTCCCTGTGAGCGTCCATGGCCCTTCATCCTCGGGAAGCGTGGGTGGGGCGTGGATGAAGAAGGCGGGCCGGAGTGTAGGCGAGCCGTCATCGTCCAGGCCGCCCCAGACCATCAGTGTGCGGCCGTTGGCTGCCGCCGTGGCGGCGATCCTGGCCCGCCCATGCGGGGACGAGAGGCGATGGTGGAGCGCATTGGTGAAGTGGTAGTCGCTGACCCAAGGCGATTGGCAGTAGGACATCAGGTCCGCGCGATCGATCGGCACCGGCGCACCCAGGGACCGGTCGTAGCCCCAGGCGCCGATATTGCCCGCCCCATAGGGATATCCCGCGTCCAGATGGGAGTACACAGGGCCGCAGGGCGCGTGGAGAAGTCCCATGTTGTGCCCGAACTCGTGCGCGATGGTCGCCGACACCCAGTCCGCCGCCCTGGGAATGATGTCCACATGGCTGGACCAGCCACTCTGCTTCGCCCTCGCTCTCGCGATCCTGTGAGTCCTCATGGTCCCCAAGTAGTGGCCGCTCCCGCCCTCGGCCACGCGGATCGCTTCTACAAGGTTGACAAGAGATTGGCTGTCGTTTGTGGATGTCGAGACGGGCGCGTGCGCCGTTGCGGTGATCCCGGGAACCGGTAGCAGAGTGCGTGTACCCTCGAACAGGTGATGGCCGTTCGGGTCGGCGGCCATAGCGCCGACAATCTGGATGATCGAAGAGTCCGGGTTCTGTGTCCAGATGAATGGGATGATCATGACGTGCAGGGTCGGCATTGAGCGCACGTCCACCGCCATCCTGCCCGTGGCGGGGATGCGTCGCGCCACCGCCAGCGCCGAGTCCAGCGTACCGTTCGGGTCCGGCTCGACCAGGACCTCGAGACCAGGCTGGATCACCCAGCCGGGGATATCGGCGTTCGCCGACCGGGCCAGCGAGCTCTCATCGACCACCATCGGAATGGGATCGGATGTGGCGGGGATCGTTGTCTGGTGGACCTGGGAGCCGCCCACATAGAAGGTGGCCCGCACGGGCGGCATCTGTGCGGAAGTCGCGCCCCTGGCCGTCAGGAACACCCGCAACAAGGCCGGCTCGCCGGCGACCAGCGGCACCGACCGCTGTAGCGTCTGGACGGCCTGCACCAGATAGAGCGACGCTGGACCGGGCTGCACGCCCGACACCGTGACGCTGCCCGACAGCGAGGCCTCCAGCCCCGAGGGGTCGGACGCCGTGATTGTGACCGTGGTTGACCCCCATGTGTGTGCGGTGATGGTGACCGATGTCCCTGAGGTGGAGGCGCTCGCCACCGAGGGATCGGACGACGATGCCTGGAAGGTCAGCGGATCGCCGTCCGGGTCGCTGAAGTAGGACGGGGCGTCCAGCGTGGCCCCCCCGCCGACGCCGAGCGCCTGGTCCGAGATTGTGCCCACGGCCCTGGGCGCCTGGTTGCCGCCGGTGTTGGGCGAGACGGTGACCTGGAAGGCTTGCGTGGCCTCCTGTCCCCCGGGGTCGGCGGCCGTGATCGTCACCTGGGTCACGCCCACCTGGAGAGCCGTGATGGTGACCGTGGATCCCGATGCGGAGACGCTCGCCACCGAGGGATCGGACGACGATGCCTGGAAGGTCAGCGCATCGCCGTCCGGGTCCGTGAAATAGGGCGCAGCGTCCAGCGCGGCCGTCCCCGTGGTGCGGAGTACATATGCCTGGATCACGCCCACGGCCCTGGGCGCGCGGTTGCCGCCGGTGTTGGGCGAGACGGTGACCTGGAAGGCTTGCGTGGCCTCCTTCCCCCCGGGGTCGGCAGCGGTGATCGTGACCTGGGCCACGCCCTCCAGGAGCGTCGTGATGGTGACCGCTGTCCCTGAAGTGGAGACAGCCGCCACCGATGAATCGGACGACGATGCCTGGAAGGTCAGCACATCGCCGTCCGGGTCGCTGAAGTAGGGCGCGGCATCCAGCGTGGTCGTCTCATCAACCTGGAGAACATGCTCCGCAATCACACCCACCGGGACGGGCGCCTGATTTCTGCTGAGCACGGTGACCTGAAAGGCTTGCGTGGCGTCCAGTCCCTCCGGATCCGATGCGGTGACGGTGATCGTGGCCGAGCCCTCACCCCCGGCCGAGACGGTGACCGTCGAGCCCGATGTGGAGACAGTCGCCACCGATGAATCGGAAGACGACGCTTGGAAGGTCAGTGCATCGCCGTCCGGATCGCTGAAGTAGGCCGATGCGTCCAGCGCGTCGGTCTCGCTGAGGAACACCGTTTGGTCCGGGATGGCACCGACGGGTTCAGGCCGACGGTTCGGGACGGCGACTTGGAAGGCTTGCGTGGCCTCCAGTCCTTCCGGGTCGGATGCGGTGATGGCAACCGAGGCCGCCCCCTTCCCGAGTGCGGTCACCGTAACCGTGGATCCCGACATCGACACCGTCGCCACCGAGGGATCGGAGGACGACGCCCGGAAGGTCAGCTCATCACCGTCCGGGTCACTGAAGTAGGACGCGGCGTCCAGGGAGACCGCCTGGCCGACAGGGATGGTTTGGTCGGGCATGACGCCCACGGGCTCGGGACCGCGATTTGGGACCGTGACCTGAAAGGCCTGCGAGGCCTCCAGTCCCTCCGGGTCCGATGCGGTGATGGCGACCGTGGCCGCCCCCTTTTTGATCGCGGTGACGGTGACCGTGGATGCCGTGACAGAGATGGTTGCCGGCGAGGGGTCGGACGACGACGCCCGGAAGGTCAGCGCATCGCCGTCCGGGTCGCTGAAGTAGGGTGCGGCGTCCAGGGCGACCGTCTGGCCGACCTGGATGGTTTGGTCGGGCACGACGCCCGCGGGCTCAGGACCGCGATTCGGGACGGTGACCTGAAAGGCTTGTGTGGCCTCCAGTCCTTCCGGGTCGGATGCGGTGATGGCAACCGATGCCGCCCCCTTCCCGAGCGGGGTGACGGTGACGGTCGCCCCCGAGATCAACACATCCAGCACCGAGGGATCGGAGGACGACGCTTCAAAGACAAGCGCATCACCGTCCGGATCGGCGAAGTGAAGCGTGGCGTCCAAGCGGGCCGTCTCCCCGATGTGGACGGTCTGGTCCTCGACGGCGGCAAGCGACTCCGGCGGGCGGTTCGGTATCGTGACCTGGAACACCTGGCTCGCGGTGAGGCCCGACGGGTCCGACGCGGTGACGGTGATCCGGGCCGCTCCCTTCACGGGCGCTGTGATCGTGACCACCGAGCCCTCAAGCGAGGCGCCGACCACGGACGGATCGGACGAGGATGCCCTAAAGGAGAGCGTATCACCGTCCGGGTCATTGAAGTGGACCGCGGCGTCCAGGGTGGCCGTTTCGTTGACGAACACCGTCTGGTCGGGGACGGCGGCGAGAGCCAGGGGCGGTCGGTTGGGAACCGTGACCTGGAAGGACTGCGTGATCCCCAGTCCCGAGGGGTCGGTCACGGCGATGGTGATCCCGGCCGAGCCCTTTTCAAGTGCCGTGATTGTGACCGCGGAGCCTGAGTTGGTGGCGGTTGCCACATCAGGATCGGAGGAGGCTGCCTCGTAGGTCAGCGCACCGCCATCCGGGTCGCTGAAGTGACTCGACATATCCAGCGTGGCCGTCTCGCCGACACCGATGATCTGGTCCGGGATCGCCCGCAGAAGCGCAGGCGGGCGGCTGAGCGGCGGGCCTACAGCTCCCTCATCGCCGCAGCCGGATACAAGTGCCGTCGATAGCACCGCCCAGCCAATCGCCGCGAAGCGCCACCGGGATGACAGGCACCCGGGGCGCCAACAGGCAAGCCAGGACAGAAGTACGAACGCCGAACAAGACGCCGCAACTCGCATGCTCATTTGTTCCCGATCCCTACCGCGCCAGTGGACCCCCAAGAGTGACTGTGTTCACCCAAAGCACATCCCGGAGTGATTGCCAAGAGATCATGGCCCGGGGCCCCGCCCGGGCGCGTCCCCCCTGGCACCCGGGGCCGACCCAACATAAGCCACCCGATGGCCGGCGCCCGCACTACGAAACCGACCAAGAAGATGCTTCACTCAAACCCACTCGAACACCCGGGCCGACCCAATACGTCCCCACGTGAAACAATCCGGTCTGGCAATGCCGAGAGCCAATCCCACGGGCGCCAACAAACGAAAACGGGGGCCTGCACACGCCGCGAACCAGGAAAGCGGGCAATCACAAGTCACTGTACATTAGGCTACTGTGGGTCTTGCGCCGACGCCGCCCGTAGGCCGATGTCTTGACTTGGCGGCGCTTCCAAGGGGCGAGATGCCCGGTGATCTCGCATGAGTACCGGCTACGGTGACTCCTGTCAGCGTTGGATCCAACCTCCTGCAGCGCGAGTACCTGTAGGGGTACTCAACCTCAACGCAACGAGGAGCATTCCGATGTCTGGACAGAGCGACAAAACCCTGTTGCGAGCCAAGTACTTGGATTACTGCTCGGCACGCATGGCCGACGCCCTGCTGAGGCTGTCGCCCGAAGAGATCTTCGCCCTTGCCGAGTCCGAAGCCAAAGCCCGGGATCTGACGGCACCCCGCTCCTACCGTGAGGCCATTCGGTTGGCCACCAAGCACATGCGTGGCCGAATGAGCTTGCCGAGGTATGCGGATTGGATCAAAGCCTATTCAAAGGACCCAGCCCAATTCGAGCCCTTCCTGTTGGGGCTATGGAAGACCGAAGTGGGCGATCACTTATAGCGGTAGGTCACCCTGCCCCGCGACAGGTCGTACGGCGACATCTCGACTTTCACCCGGTCACCCGCCAGTACCCTGATATAGAACTTGCGCATCTTGCCCGACAAGTAGGCCAAGATCTCGTGGCCGTTTTCCAGCTCCACCCGAAAGTTCGTATTGGGCAAAACCTCCGTGACGGTCCCCTCCATCTCAATCGCGTCGTTCGCCAAACCCTGCTTCCCCCGCGCTCAGTGATACCCTCGTGACACACAACTGCAACCCATCCTCACCCTTTATTCGCCAGGGCTTGAGAGGAACCGACCCTCTCCCAAGAAATCCTGCGACGACTCGCGCGTGCTGCGACCCCACCTGCCCGATCAATCAAAACGGAAGGTCGTCATCCGGGTCATCCAGATCCGGCTTGGGCGCGGGCGCCCCACGGGAGCCCCCACCACCGGTGCCCATGTCTGAGCTTTCGGGGCTGCCACCCCTCGTTCCCAACATGGTCATCTGGTCAACCACGATGTCTGTCCAGTACCGGGTCACACCCTGTTGATCCTGTGACTGGGAGTACCGGAGCCGACCTTCCACATAGAGCATGTCGCCTTTCTTCACCCACTGCTCCACCACATCGGCAATTCGGCTGAACATCGTCAGGCGGTGCCACTGGGTGTCTTCCTGGAACTCGCCGGCGCGATCCTTGAACCTCCGGTTGGTCGCCAACGAGACCTTCGCCACCCTCGTGCCGGACGGCGTGGTACGGACATCGGGATCTTGGCCCACATTGCCGATCAAAATCACCTTGTTCACCGATCTGGCCATCGTTTCAATCCAAGCGTTGAAGGACCTCGCGCAAGCGACATCGCACGACCGGAAACATGGCGCCGGACACTCCGACCGCAAACTCCCGATCCCCGCAAAGCCGCGAGTCTTGGCCCAAGTCGCGTACCCGGCCAAGTGACGGGCCTAAAGCTAACCCCAAGGCTCCTGTCCGCAACACATGGGAAATCCCGCACTGGAGCCGCTCCGTGCGTCCTGAGCCCTTAAGTCCCCGGCCTGGGCACCTCCAAAGCGGGCGAGTGCCCGCGTGCGGAGGGTGGTTCGCTACCCGCACGACACCTGCGGGTCAGGCGTCCCCCGGTTCGAGCGCGGGCTCCTCGACTCCGGGGCTCCGGCGCCCCCGCCCCGGGCGACCCGACGAGCCCTCCCGCCTCTCGGGAGGGAGGAGGCTGTCGTGGGAATGTTTGATGTAGAGCTCCCTTCTGGGATAGGGGATCTCCACTCCGGCCTTCTCGAACACGCGCACGGCCCTGCCCGTGATCTCGTCGGCGATGCGGCGCCGAGCGCGCGCATCCAGGATCCATACTCGGAGCTGCATATTCACCTCCGAGGGCCCGAAGTTCCGCACGATCACGATCGGCTCGGGATCCGGCTTGACCCCCTTCACCCCGACCGCGACTTCCTTGAGCAGCTCCTTGGCGCGCTCCAGATCCGAGTCGTACGCGACGCTGAAGGGAATTCGCAGCCGAATATCGTCACCCGACATCGTGTAATTGATGATGTCGCGTTGCATGATCATGTTGTTGGGAACGACGACCACGAGATTGTCGGGGTTGCGGATCTTGGTCGCTCGAATCCCGATTTCGATGACGTCGCCCCATGTCCCCGTCTCGGTCGGAGCGGACCACAACTCAATCCGGTCACCTACCTGGAAGGGGCGGTCAAGGATCAGGAGCACCCCCGCAATCAGGTTCGACAGCGTGTCCTTCGCCGCGAAGGAAAGCGCCAGACCCATCACTCCGGCTCCGCCCAGGAGTGGCGCGATGCTCATGCCAAACTGCGGCAGGGCCAGGAGTACACCGATCGCCACCACCGTGAACCGGACGAACCGGTTGACCATGGGCAACGCGGTCTCGTCCAGAACCGTCTCGGTGCGCGACATCACCCGCTCCTCGAACGATGTCATCAGGTGGCCGACAAAACGGCTGATCGGCAGGAACACGAGCACCGTCCATACGCCCCAGACCCAGTCCCCGGGTTGGGTTTCGTTGGGGGTCCATACGCCCTCGGGGCTGGTTGAGCCCAAGGGCATCACCCAGGTCACCACCAGGCGCCACCCGGCCCAGGTGACGGACGTGAGTCGCACCACCTTGCGCAGGCAGCGCAGGAACTCGTCGTCCAGGTCCGTCTCCGTGCGAGAGGCGACCCGCCGTTGGACCCTGCGCAGAATGCGGCCGACCACCAGGTACACGGCCCCGGCCAGGACAATGGCCACGACGCTGGGAACCCATCGGGGCTCCGCGTAGGCCACGATCTGTGCCCACCAGGCTTGAATGTCAGGCCAAAGCGTCAATGCCACTCCGTCCCTGTTCGGTGAAAATCGTCCATCCCTTGCGCTCCCCCAAGCCCTTGCGGGTGCGCTGCGTCCGGGATGTCACGCACCCGTGCCCTTCCCCGTTCAAGGTAGCATGCCGGATGCCCCACTTGGCCACGAAGGCCACGGGGCCAACCGACTGGCAGGACCACGGCGCCGGCCCGCCCCCGCCGGGTCGTCCATCCGGTCAACCAGTGATCCCGACTTCTGCGTGGCTTCGTTTCTGTGGATATTGTTGGGGTACCCAACGGTGGCACGGGGGGATACCCTGCTACATTGACTCCGTGCGGCTCAAGGATTTTGCTCGGACTACGGAGGAGATGGATGATGCAACGGCACGTCACGCGACACGACAGCCCGCCCCCGGCAGGGGCCACGGTTGGCCACCGGACCAGCACCGTGTTCTTGGCTCTGGCTTTTGGCATCGTGCTGGGCGCCGGCGATCTCCAGTCCCAAGCCTTCGGCAACGCGGTCACCGTCGCCGGGGGGCGCATCTTTGCGAGCGAGCCATTCCATGAGCGGGAGCCGGGGACCGTGCGCGTGTACGAGATGGCCAACGGGTGGAGCGAGCTGACGAGTATCCGAGCTCCCGAACCGGAGTTGCGTGACCGCTTCGGCTCGTCACTGGCCCAGGCGGGCGACCACCTGATCGTGGGGGCGGCAACCGGTGATGGGCAGGGGTCGGTTTATGTGTACGACATCGACGATCTCGAGGGCGATCCACTGCAAATCCTCTCGTCACCCGAGACCTGGGGTTTTGGGCGCGCAATTGCCGCCCATGGCGCCCGCTTGGTTGCCTCCGGCGACGACCAGGACGGCAATCCCGTGCTCGCAACGTTTGAGCGTGGCGCAGACGGGAGTTGGGCGGAGGCGGGTATGCTCCGGCTGGCCCCCGGTTCCGCAGGACGGTCCACCCACCAAATCGGTCTGGGCGAGGGCGTGCTCGCCGTGGGGAGCCAAGCAACGGGCGGTGTTGCGATCTACGAGCTGGGTGGGCGGGGATGGATGGCAGACGGGACCGTCGTGCCCGGGAACGAGTCCGGTCGAGAGAGCTCCAACATCTTGGTGACGGGCGTTGCCGTGGCAGGCGGCGAGGTGCTGATCGGCTGGGCGCCAGAGGCGCGCCAGCCAAGCGTGGTCAGCCGTTACAGCAAGGGCCCGCAGGGCTGGGCAGTGATGGGTGAGTTGACCCTGCCGAGCGACGTCTCGCTGGTCGCCCCGGTCTTGATGGCGAGCGACGGGACATCGCTTGCCGTGGGGAGCGGCGCGGTGGCGCTCGCGTACTCCAGGAACGGGGCGGGCTGGGACTTCCAGGGAACGGGGGACATCTCCAGACTGGCCATCACCTCGCCGGGAGCCGCCACATCGCTGGGAGTCAGCGGGACGGTCACGGTCTTGGGGATGCCGACGGCGGACTTCGGCTTGGGAGCCGTGGCAGCCTGGACCAGCGACGAACCGGGCCAAACGGGGCTTGGTTTGATCACGGTTGAACAGACACCCCTGCCGGTCGTTTCTGGGGGCGAGGTTCTGTGCGACGACGGGACAGCCGCAGGATACGACTGCGATCACGTCGACCTCCTGTCCTTCTTGCCCAGGGAGTCGCTGGGTGCCAGCCGTGGCGCCCGTCTCAACGATGTGTGGGGCTGGACCGATCCCGAGACCGGCCGCGAGTACGCCATCTTGGGACGGATGGACGGCACCTCCTTCGTTGACGTGACGGATGCCTACAACCCGCGCTATCTGGGCAACCTCCCCAGGACAATGGGAAGTCCAGCCAGCACATGGCGCGACGCCAAGGTGTTCCGGGACCACGCGTTCATCGTCGCCGACGGTGCCGGGGAGCACGGCATGCAGGTGTTCGACCTGCGCCAGCTCCGGGCCGTCACGGAGCCCCGGGAGTTCGAGCCCACGGTCCTGTACCGGGGCGTGGCGTCAACGCACAACATCGCCATCAACGAAAACACCGGCTTCGCCTATCTCGTCGGCTCCTCCGGCGGAGGCATGACGTGCGGCTCGGGATCGCACATTGTGGACATCAACGAACCCCTGAACCCGGTATTCGCAGGGTGTTTTGCCCACCCCAACACGGGCCGCCGGGGCACGGGCAACACGCATGACGCGCAGTGCGTGACCTATCACGGCCCGGATGAGGAGTACACCGGTCGGGAGATCTGTGTGAGTTCCAACGAGACCGCGCTGTCCGTGGCCGATGTCACGGACAAGGACAACCCGGTGGCGATCGCGGCCGCCGATTATCCCAACGTGGCATACGCCCACCAAGGCTGGTTTACCGAGGACCACCGGCACTTCTACTCCAACGACGAGCTGGACGAGGTCGGAGGGCTGGTCGAGGCGACCCGAACGCTCATCTGGGACCTGGCCGACCTGGACGACCCGGTGCTGGTGCGGGAATACGACAACCCCACCCGCGCCACCGATCACAACCTCTATGTACGCGGCGACCGGCTCTACATGTCCAACAATCGTGCAGGTCTGCGGGTCATGGACATCAGCGATCCAGAGAACCCGGTCGAGGTGGCCTATTTTGACACGACCCCATGGAGCGCCGATGAAGCGGGCTTTGACGGCACCTGGAGCGTGTATCCCTACTTCGAGAGCGGAAGCGTCCTGTTGTCGAGTCGCCGTGAGGGCCTGTTCATCGTGCGCCCGCGTGCCCGGAGCCTGATCCCCTAAGACGTCTCTTCGCCGACGAACAGACGGCGCAGGGTCCATGTGCCTCCGGTCAACGCGTACGCCTCAAATCCCAGCGTCTGCATGAGGTCCGCAAAGCGGCCGGAGTGCATGCCACGGTCGCAGAACAACAGGTACGTCACAGCCCTGTCCAAGTCTGCCACCTGTCGGGCAAACGCTGTGGGCACAATGCGTAGAGCATCCCGGCACCGCCACCCGTCGTCCTGGGCCCGTGGTCGGCAGTCGATGATCCGGGCCGAGTCCGGCACCTGGTCGACCCACACATAGGATCGGCGCAAATCGGCGTCGCTCAAGCTCCGAAGCTTGAGCACCCTGCGCTGCTCCAGGGCCAGCCCCAGGGCGTGCAGGTCCAGGGAGTCCTCTTCCTGACGCACGATGTCCGCCCTCGATGCGGTCACGGGCCAGTGTTCCAGGATCGCGCAGTACTCCTTCACCCTGGCCGACAGCGCCGAGGTGCCGATGCGCTGGGCCATGGCAATGATCTCTTGCTTGTCAAAGCCCACCAGGGGGCGCAGGACGGGGAGCTTTGCGACCGCCTCAATGGAGCCCAGGTTTCCGAGCGTCTGGCTGGACACCTGGCCCAGCGACTCGCCCGTGACAATCGCCGATGCGCCGACGTCCGCCGCCACCCGCCCCGCCGCGCGGTACATCAGGCGCTTCAACACGACCTGCCAATACCGGGGGCTCACCGACGTTCTCAGCGCATCCACGATCTGGGCGAACTCCACGATGTGGATCCGGGGTTGATCGCCGTAGCTCCAGCGCCGTGCCAGTACGCTCGCAACGCGCAACACCGAGTGCTCAAAGGCTGGCCCCGCCAGGTTACACAGCACATAGTCCAGCGTCGCGCCCCGCTTCAGCGTGAGCCATGCCGCCACCGCAGAGTCGAAGCCGCCGGACAAGAGACACACGGCCCGGCCCTGAATGCCGAGCGGCAGCCCCTGGGCCCCCCTCTCGCGGTGCAAGAAGAGATAGGCTCGGTCGTCGCGCGCCTCGACGGACACGGTGACATCGGGATTCGTCAGATCGACCGTGCCGTAGGGGTTCAGCGCTCGCCCCAGCTCAACATCGATGTCCCGGGAGGCGAAGGAGTGCCGGCCGGACCGCCGCGACGAAATCCGATAAGTGCGCCCGCGGACGGCATCCCGGTAGAGATCGCGGCCCGTACGCACGATCGACTCCAGTTCGGCGGGCACCACCGCATCAATGATGGAGCAGGAGCTCAACCCGAACACCCGGCTCACGCGGGCAACAATGTCCCGGGCCCTGGGATCCACGGTTTGGGCGGCAGCCTCCTTCCCGTTCCCCTCTCCTGCGCCCGCTCGCCGGACCGTGACGATGAGGCGGCCCCACAGATTCCGCACCCGTACGGCCTCCCCATGATCGGCCAGCGCATCGCCCAGGTTGGCCACGAGCACCCGCTGGAAGCGCCGCCGGGTCCGGTTTGACTTGCTGTACACCTCGCCGGCCAGCCTGACCAGCACCGTGGTCGCACTCACACCGTCAGTTCCAGGCAAGTCCCCGCAGCTTCTGCACGTCAAGGTTGCCCCCGCTCAACACGCACACCGTCTTCGTCCCGGGCGCCGCCCCGACATGCCTCCCGAGCAGCGCGGCAACGGTCGCCGCCGCCGCACCCTCAGCCACCAGCTTGGCCCTGGTCATCAGGTAGAGAACCGCTTCGAAGATCTCCGCGTCCGCAACCGTGACAAGCTCGTCCACATAGCGGGACACCACGGAACGGGTGTGCTCGCCGACCCGCATGACCCGCAATCCATCAATGACGCAGTCGACATGATCCAGGGTGACTCGGCGCCCGCTCTCGACGCTGCGCTTCATGGCCGGAGCGCCCGCGGACTCAACGCCAATGACCCGGACCCCGGGGTTCAGCGCCTTGACCGCCATCGCAATGCCGGAGATCAATCCCCCGCCGCCGACCGGCACGACCACCAGCTCGACATCGGGACACTGGTCCAGGATCTCCAGTCCCACAGTTCCCTGCCCCGCCATCAACTCGGGTGTGTCGAAGGGGTGGATGTAGGTCAGTCCCCGCTCCCGCGCGAGCGACAGCGCCCGTTCATTGGCCTCATCCCAGATACGGCCGTGGAGCACAACGCGCGCGCCGTAGCCCTCGGTGGCGGCAATTTTCGACGGCGTGGCGTTCTCGGCCATCACCACAACGGCCGGTACGCCGTAAATCCCCGCGGCGATGGCGACCCCCTGCGAGTGGTTGCCAGCCGATGAGCAGACCACACCTCGGGAACGCCGCCCGGGGGGCATGCGCGCCAGCTGGTGGAGCGGTCCCCGCACCTTGTAGGAGCCGCCCAACTGAAACATCTCGGCCTTGAGGTGCACCTCCAGCCCGCACTCCTCGCTCAACGTTCGGCTGGTCAGCATGGGGGTGCGATGCACATGCGGCTGGATGTCCGCGCGCGCCGCCATGAAGTCGGCCTCCGTCAGGCTCAGGCCGGGAATCTCGGGCCAACCGCTCAAGAGGTGATCCCGGGCAGCTTGACGGGCCCGCCAAGCCATCCTCGCACCTCGTGCGGCCGGTACGGCGCCTCCAGCCGGGCACACTCATCGGCCGTGAGGGTGAGGTCCACCGCCGCCGCTGCGCCGTCCAGCTGCTCCACACTCGTGAACCCCACCACCGGGGCCACGACCGCGGGCCTTGAGAGCAACCACGCCAGCGCGACCTCGACCGGCTGGGCACCGCGCCCCCGGGCAACATCCAGCGTGGCGTCCACGACATCCCAGTCGGAGTCGTGGTCGTACAATTCGTCAACCAGGGGCGCATCAGTACGGGCGCGAACCGAGCTCCCCCGCTCTTGGCGGCGGCGCTTTCCCGTGAGCAGGCCGCGCGCCAGCGGCGACCACGGAATGACGCCGACCCCCTCCTCCTCGCACAGCGGAATCATCTCCCGCTCCTCCTCGCGGTACACCAGGTTGTAGTGATTCTGCATCGACACGAACCTGGCCCATCCGTTGCGCTCGGAGAGCGACAGGGCCTTCATGAGCTGCCAGGCGTACATGGAGGAGGCACCCAGGTAGAGCACCTTGCCCTGGCGGACCAGCTGATCCAGGGCGGCCAGCGTCTCCTCCACCGGCGTATCCGGGTCGGCGCGGTGGATCTGATACAGGTCGATGCGCTCAACGCCCAGCCTCCTGAGCGAGGCCTCGCACGACTGGACGATGTGCTTGCGGGAGAGTCCGCCCCGGTTGGGACCGGGGGCCATCTTCATCTTGACCTTGGTTGCGACGACCGCCTCGTCGCGCACCGCGAACTCGCGCACTGCCTTGCCCGTGATCTCCTCGCTGACGCCCAGGGAGTACACGTCGGCGGTGTCGAAGAAGTTGATCCCGAGCTCCACGGCTCGCCGGAAGAAGGGCATTGCCTCATCCTCCTCCAGCATCCATGGACGCCATCGCTTGCTGCCAAAGCTCATGCAGCCAAGCGCGATGCGAGATACGACCATTCCCGAGTTGCCAAGACGAGCGTAGCGCAAAGAATCAGACCCCTGTGTGAGGAGGTGCCCGGAGAGAAGCCTTCCGGTCTGCACTATACCGCCAAGGCGGTCGCCGGCACACCCCCGAAGTCCCCGATCACGCCACCACACAAGCCCCGCTACCGGTGATTCAACGCTCGCCCTGGCGCCGATCCCAGTCGTGGATGATCTCGGAAATTGCCCTGACGCCATCGGTCAGGGCGGCCGGCCCGGGCTGCAGGATCAGCGCCGACTTGACCTCATGGACATGCCGGTCGGCCACGGCCGGAATCCGGCTCCACCCCGCCCGCGCCATGACGCGCCGCGGCTGGAATTTGCGACCACACCACGACCCGATGATCACGTCGGGGGCCCGACGCACGACTTCATCCGGATCACCGATGATCCTGTCCCTGGCCAGTGATCTCTGCCGCAACTCCAGAAAACAGTCCTCACCCCCGGCCACCTCGATGAGCTCGCTCACCCACCGGATCCCCGAAATGAGGGGATCGTACCACTCCTCGAAATACACGCGGGGACGCCGGCGAAGTGCTTTGGCCCGAGTCTCGATCTCCTTGAGACCTTGGGCCAGCTCATCGGCCAGGGCTTCCCCCTTGTCGGGGCAGCCCACGAGGGCGGCCACGGCCCGGACGGTCCTGAGGATTTCCGCCACCGAGCGGTGATTGAAGATGTGAACCTCGAGTCCGCTGCGGATCAAGTCGGCGGCAATGTCTGCCTGGATGTCGGAAAAGCCGAACACGAGGTCCGGCTCCAGGGCCAGGATCCTGTCGATCTTGGCCGATGTGAACGCCGATACCTTCGGCTTCTCCCGCCGCGCCCTCGGAGGCCGCACGGTGAAGCCCGAGATCCCGACGATGCGGGCATCCTCACCCAGACGGTAGAGGATCTCCGTCGGCTCCTCCGTCAGGCAGACAATGCGCTTGTACACGTACAAACTCGCGCCGGATCAGGGCGCCTGCGCACGGCCGGCAATTCCCGTGCGCAGAGAGCCGCCAGTTCCGACTCGCCCGCCACGGCAACAGCTCCCGCCTCCCGCCGGACTGCATGCCATCCGCCCACATCGGAGACCCCCAAAGAGGCGTACCCGTTACGGGCCGCCGGAGCGGACAGGCGCTGACGGCCCGCTCCGGGATGTCCTGAGCACAAATGCGTCCAGCGTCTCCTTCCACTGCGGCAACAACGACTCCTCGACATACATCATGTGCCCCGCCCTGAAATCGGCGCGCTCGATATTGTCCCGTAAGTCTGGCGGCAGACCCATCCGATCCATCGTCCACACCGCCGCGAAGTACGGCGTCGCAAGATCATAGATGCCGTTGATCAGCAAGACCCGCAGGGAGGGATTACGCTTCATCGCCGTCGCCAAGTCAGGTGCGACATTCGGCGTTCCGCCGCCCCGGACAAAGCTTCTCCCCTGCCCAACCCGACCCCAATTCCAGTTCCTCGTCCCCCCGCTGGGCACATACTCCCGGTCACCGTCGTATCCCAGCTCGCTGCGCAGATACCGATTGAATGCCGACGTGTACGCCGAGCTGATGGCCGTCGATTGGGGATCGTGGGACGGCCTCGTCCCCAGCATGTCGCCGGCGGGTCCCACGAAACGCGCGTCCAGGCGCCCGACAACCTGACCCCTGTCGCGGAGGAGCTCGGCCTCGAACGCCGGGGCGGTCACGCGCAGGTCGCTCTTGTCTATGAAGTCCGGGCTCAGGCCCGTATATCGGTGCATGCGATCGATCACGCGACGCCGCCGCTCGGCATCCAGAGTGCCGCCTGCCAGGAGCGCCGTGGCGTAGTCGGCAAGAGACCACTCCTCGACCTCGGCCATGAACTCGGCCAGGTCCGCCGGGCCCGCCTCCGGCAGGGCGTCCAGGTAGCGGGCGGCAACGGCGTACGACGGGAGATTCACGATGTAGGGCAAGTCGTCGCCGGCAGCGAACTGGATGGTGTTGAACTGCAGGACCGAGGACACCAGCACAATCCCGTTCACGTCGATGTTGGAGCGTTGTAGATGCCTGGCCAGCACCGCTGAGCGGGTGGTTCCGTAACTCTCGCCCAAGAGGTAGCGGGGCGAGTTCCAACGGTTGTACTCGCTCAGAAACCTGCGCACAAACTGCGCCAGGGAGCGAGCGTCTTCATCAATGCCCCAGTATTCGGAGCCGGAGACGTCGCCCAGCGTGTGGCTCAACCCCGTCCCCACCGGATCCACCATGACGATGTCGGCAATGTCCAACGAGGTGAACGCATTGTCCTCGATCGGGTACGGCGGCGCTCCCTGCGGACCAACCTCGGGCGTGACCACGCGCCTTGGGCCCATGATTCCCATGTGAAGCCAGAACGACGCGGACCCGGGCCCGCCGTTGTAGGCGAAGATGAGCGGGCGCTCATGGGAGGGCCGGCCATTGGTGCGGAAGTATGCGGTGTAGAACAGCTTGGCCGCCGCATGCCCGTCGTCATCCGTCAGCGTGGTTGCCGCCACCACGGCGTCGTACTCGACGGCCTGGTCCCCAACCTGAATCGTGTGGCTGGTTTCCCAGCGGGAATCGGCGACGCCCGCGTCGTCCTGCGCCAAGGCCCGGCTCCAGGGCGAGGGACCGGCCAACGCCACCGCGCCAGCCAGCAGGAGGGCGCGGGGCCGGCGCCCAAACATCAAACATGGCGGTATGGTCAGAGTTTTCATGTCACGGCGCTCACTGTCGCGGTTTCCAGAGTGCGTTTGGGGGGCGGGAGCACGGGACCGAGCAGCGCCCCCCGCACGCGCACCTCGCCCCCCCAAGCGTCCAGCCTACAGAATCTGAGGACGCTGGCCCGGACCCGCCAGTGGGGATCGGGGCGCGATCGGGACCCCTGGGGCCCCAAAAATCACCAAGCGAACGCGTCAACAAATGTGTCATCCGCGCCGGCTGCCAGCCCACGCCCCCTGCCTTCGGTCCAGACACCGCCGATCCCGGACATGGAGTGTGAGCGAGAGCGCAAAGGCCAGGACGGAGACACCCACCACCAGAAGATCGACAAGCGAGGCGCTCCAGTCGATGCCGGTGCTCGCTTCCAGGACATACTCAATCCAGGATGTGGGCAGGGTGCGCTCCCCCAGCGCCCACTTCACACGCCACTGAAGATCGGTCAGCGGACAGTAACCCCATCCAAAAACAAGACCCAAGCCGAACCAGGAGAGCAGCGTCAAGCCCAAGGTGACGATATGGAGGCGACGCGCAGGGCGCCACATCCAGCCAAACAGGTTGAAGAGCGCCAGGAGGCCGTGGGCACAGGACAGGACAATGTCCAGGAGCCGGATGGCCAACAGCTCGCTCACGGGCCGGAGTCACGCCCCGTTGGCGGCGTCACCCCCCAATCGAGAACTCGGCGGCGCCCGGCGTCCGGGCCGGAGGTGCGTTGGCGGGCCGGCGTTGCCGGGCGCGAGGCGCCAGTGCCGGCCATCAGAGGCTCGGTGTATCGCCTGATCACGGGCAAGCGCATTACAATATCGTACAGCGTTGCCGGGCCGGATCCCTGTCCGTACCCGGCCATTTTCGGCCTTGGCTTTTCCACAAGGAGAGTGCCTCGATGATTGCCCTCCAGACCCTCTTGCGCAACACGGCGACCCTGTCTCTCGTGGCCGCACACTCCGTGGCCGTTGTCGCCTGCGGCGAGCCGGGGTCCAGCCCGCCAACCTCAATGGAGTCCGAGGAGGAGCTGATCGAGCGCGCGCGCGGAATTCACGACCGGGTCATCACCCTGGATACACACATCGACATCAACACCGCCAATTTCACCGACGAGCGCAACTACACGATGGACCTTCCCACCCAGGCGACATTGCCCAAGATGGCGGCGGGGAAACTGGATGTCGGGTGGTTCGTGGTGTACACCGCGCAGGGGCTCTTGGACGAGGACGGCTTCGAGACGGCTTATGCCAACGCATTGGACAAGTTTGCCGCAATTCACCGCACCGTGGACGAATACGCGCCCGACCAGATCGAGCTCGCGCTCACTTCCGACGACGTCTACAGAATCGTGGGGGAGGGCAAGTTGGTGGCGATGATCGGAGTGGAGAACGCCTATTCGCTGGGCATGGATCTCTCCAGAATCGCCGAGTTTCATCAGATGGGCGCTCGCTACATGTCGCTGGCCCACACCGGTCCCAGCCAGTTTTCGGACGCCCACTCGGGCGAGAATGACGGCAACGACCTCCACGGCGGCCTCAGCGAGATGGGGCGGCAAGCCATACGGGAAATGAATCGCTTGGGGATCATGATCGACATCTCGCATCCGTCAAAGGAGTCCATTCTGCAAACGCTGGAGCTGAGCCGTGCTCCGGTGATCGCGTCCCATTCGGCGGCGCGCGCGTTGAGCGATGTCAGCCGCAACCTGGATGACGAACTGCTCCACGCCGTGGCGGAAAACGGAGGCGTCGTGCAGACCGTGGCCCTGCGGGCGTTCGTCAAGGCCGACAAGGCCCGTGCTCGTGCGGAGGCGTTGGAGGCGATCGAGGCGACCATAGCCGCCGAGACCGGGTTCCAGCCGCCCGCCCCGAACATGATCCGGGACCTGGCCCCGGAGGAGCGCGATGCCTACCTGGCCCGGCGCCGGGACATTCGGAATCAGGCGTCCCAACTGCTCGACCGCCAGCAAGGGCCCCCGGATGTCGACGTCGCCGATTTCATCGACCATGTGGACTACATGGTGAACCTCATCGGCCTGAACCATGTGGGGATCAGCTCCGACTTCGACGGCGGCGGCGGCGTCCAGGGCTGGGATGACGCCTCCGAGACCTTCAACGTCACGCTCGAGCTCGTGCGCCGGGGCTACACGGAGGAGGAGATCGGGTTGCTGTGGAGCGGCAACCTGCTTCGCGTGCTGGATGAGGTGCAGGCTGTCGCCCATCTGATCCAGGCGGAGGGATAACGACGGGGTCCCGGCCTCTTTGGCTTGGATGCCCCCCTGCAGCATCGGCGGGCAGCCCTGACACCACGGCGCCCGTCGGGCGCCTGATCACCGGTAGGCCAGGCGCACCCCGGGCGATTCAAACAGGCCCCGGGGCGACTGCGCCGGCCTTGCCGCCCCAAGACCGACGCGCGCCCCGATAACGCCGGTTTAACGAGTGTAGCCGGCGGTGTTCAGCCCACTTCCCACAAGTTGGACAACAACATCCAGTTGACGAAGTAGTAGACAACGAAGGCCGCCAGGAAGATGAGCACCAGGATCATCGTGCCCGGAACCGGACCCAGTCGGCCGGTTGGACCGAGCCGATCTGCATCCTCGGGCACGAGGGCTCTCGGAGGACTCGTGATTCCCGCCGGCAGACCCCGACCCAGCGCTCCCAGTCCCGAGTCCTCCGGCGCCATCCGGCGCCCAAAGAACACGGACGTCACCGTCACGACGATGTAGATCGCGCCACCAACGATGGCGATCAGCCCACCGATGGCCATCACGCCGATGAACAGGTTTACGGTCGCCGAAAACTCGGGCCTGAAGAGCGCCTGGGAGAACCCGATGTCCCAGTGGCGGCGCGGGACCCCAAAGGTGCCCGCAAAGGTCATGGCCATCGAGAAGATCAGCATGCCCAGCGAGAACAGGTACGGCTGGATGCGGGCCAACGGGAAGAACGCGATCTCGCGGCGGAAGATGAGGGGAATAACATAGTAGGTGATGCCCATGAAGGCCATCGCGGTCCCCGACACCACGGTGGCGTGGAAGTGGCCCGGAATCCTGAGCGAGTTGTGGGCAATCATGTTGATCTGCTCGGTGCCGAAGGTCACGCCCGTGATTCCCCCCACGAATCCGAACACGACGATGGAAAAGACGAGAGAGCTGAAGCCGGGATCTCCCCACGGCGCCCGCTTGAGCCATCCGAAGAGCCCCTGCGTCGCTCCCCTAAGTCGCATCCCGAGCTCGACGCCCGCGGGCACCGTAAACCCGTGGAGCATGGACGCCAGGACCGCCAGATACATGAAGTAGCTGGTGTTCCACACCTTCCACGCCGGTCCCATCCCGGGATCCACCAGGAGATGGTGAGCCGAGGCCATCGATATGAACAGGACATACAGCACGAATGCCGTCCGACTGACCTTCTCGTTGAGCACCACGGCCCCGACGGTCAGGGCGCCCAGCAGATACCAGATCGCCACCATTGCAGCAACGTTGATCTGCTGCGACGAGTGTCCCAGGCCCCACCAGATCAGGCGATACACTTGCGGGTCGACGTTCACCATGTCGAGGGACCAGAGGAAGGTGGGGATGTAGATGATCGCACCGTGCAGGAGCGTCACGGCGGCGATCGCCGCCGCCGTCATCGCGCCGTAGGTGACCAGCGGCATGGACCCTTCGTACGCCTTCTCGCGTTTGGCCACCGTGATGATCGCGAAGAAGTGCCCCACCACCGTCAACGCACCGACAGCGAACAGGATCACGCCCAGGTAGAATGCCGGGTGGGCCCGCAACGGCACATAGGAGGTGAAGAGCACATCGGCGCGGCCGGTCCACATCGTCCACTCGACGACCAGGGTGCCCACCACCATGAGCGCAAAGGCGATCCAACCGGTCTTCGGGGCGGGCACGCGGCAGTTGAGCAACACCGCGGAGGCGAAGTAGAGCACCGCCATCTCGAAGAAGATGATGAAGAAGATGAGCATGTTCATCCCATGCACGGTCAGCATGCGATAGAACATCGTGGCCTCGAGGAGCAACACCGCTTCCCAGCGGGTCAGCAGGACCAGCAGAGCGGCAACGCCCCCGACAAGAAGCGTCACGGTCGCCGCCACCGCGTTGGCCTTGATGAGCGCGTCGGCCGTCCGGTGTACCCGGAGGCCCGTCGTCGGGCACGTCCGAAAAAGTTTCATTGATTCCCGCCCCCCTCGCTCGCCCCGGCCCGGTTCATGTCGGGTGGGGATCCGGCGTCTCCCGCCCCCGCTTGTGTCCCGTCCTCTTCGGCGGGCTCCACGATGATCTTGCCGACCATCATGTGGTGCCCGATGCCGCAGAACTCATTGCAAATGATGTGGAACTCCCCAGCCGTGTTCGGAACAATCCGCAAGCCGTAGTCGTACCCGGGCACGACCTGGAAGTTGATGTTCATGGGATAGATGTTGAACCCGTGGTTGACGTCCAACGACGACAGGTGGAACATGTACTCCTCGCCTTGGCGGAGTCGCAATACCGGGATCCAGGCGTACTGCGAGGCCTGCAGGTACACATCGCTCCCCGGCGGGGGCTCGACCAGCGGCATTCCGTTGTCGGTCCCCACCTGGTATTCCTGCACGAACTCAGCCACCCGCGCCTGGTAGTCGGCGGGGAGCACCCTGTGACGCACGCCGGAGGGGTTTTGGCTTCCCCGGAAGTGCCAGATCGGCATCATCGCGAAGAGCACCATGCACCAGGAAAACGCAAGCCAGACCCACACTTTTTCGTGCCGCCCGACCTTCTTCCACCAGATGCGCTCGGGCGCCTCAATTCCGGTTCGATACATCGTGCGCGCCTCCTACGGCAGGGGAGCTGGCGGCAGGGACAGGATCTCGACCATGCCCCAGGCGGTGAAGAACACGAACATGACCACGATGCACGCGGTCAAGAGCAAGAAGGGCTTGTCATAGAGCCGTTGCATGAGCGGCACGGGGATCTCGTCTCCCTTTACGTCGGGTTGGTCATCGGTCGGAAGATCAGCCACGGTGCGCTCCTCCTCTTTTCTTTACACTGGGATGTGCGGCGCTTCGGCACCTGCCGAGAGCACAGCCTTGGGAGACGGAACACGCAGGTCGTCGAGCGTTGTCCCGTCCAGGAAACCATCGATGGCGTCTCGGACGCGGCACCAGCGGCCATGCGCGGAACATGGCCGGTCAGCCGAGCATTCGGGCCGACCCAAGAGGCACGTCCTCTCCCGGCTCCCCGGATCGATCACGTCGACGATGGCGCCAAGCGTCAGCGCCGCGGCGGGAGCCGCGAGCCTGTGGCCGCCTCCGGGACCCCGGGTTGCCACCAACACGCCGCCCAGGACCAGCTGTCTCAGCGTCTTGGACAGGTAGTTCTGCGGCAGCGCGAGCTCTCGGGCCAGCGAGGAGGCCGTCACAGGCCGGGAGCTCCGGCACGCCGCGATGAAGAGCGTCGCGCGCAACGCGGTGCGAGCGGTCTTGGACAGCATCGGTACACTCAGGTCTCAGGTCTATTCGGCACATCAACATGATGATATGCTCAATGGGGGCGCGGGTGCAAGGACGCGGCTTGTCAATCCGCAGCCGGCAGCATCGGCGGTGGCGCGCGGGGACCCTTTGACGGGAGCATGTGGAGCGGATGGTCAGGCGGTGGCTGGGTGCGGCACTCGAATGGTGCGACGCGTGCGCCGATCGCCTCGGCGGGTGGCGGTGGAATCCGCTCTACCAGTCGGGTGCGTTGGCCGTCCTTTGTCTGGCGGTGCTTCTGATCACCGGCCTGTACCTGGTGTTCTTCTACCGGATCGGCTCGCCGCACGAATCCGTGGTGAACATTGACGCCCAGATTTTTGCAGGACGCTGGATCCGATCGCTGCACCGCTACGCCGCTGACGCGACCCTGGTCGCCGCCGCCGTCCACGGGTTGCGCATGTTCTGCCAGGGACGCACATGGGGACCCCGGTTGCTCGCGTGGTTTTCGGGCGTGCTCTTGGTCCTTCTCGTCCTGGTGGCGGGATGGACCGGGTATGTGATGGTATGGGACACACACGGACAATTACTGGCCTCGACAGGCGCGCGCCTGCTCGATTGGCTGCCCATCTTTTCGGAGCCCCTATCACGCACCTTCGCGGGCGATGTGCCGCTTCCGGGCGCGTTCTTCTTCATCAACCTGTTCCTGCACGTCGCCCTGCCCGTCGGGTTGATCATCGTTCTGTGGGTTCATGTGGCGCGGGTCGCGCGCCCCGTCATGATGCCTCCCCGGCCCCTTCTGTGGGGCTTCGTGGGGCTCCTCCTCGTGGCCGCGGTGGTCATTCCGGCACCCGTGGGTCCGGCCGCCGATCTGTTGCGCGTGCCCTCCGATGTCCGCCTCAACGTCTTTTACAGCTTCTGGCTCCCGCCGCTGGCCGGTGCGCCGGCGGCCGCCGGGTGGGTTTTCGCGACGACCGCCTTGGGCGTTCTCCTCGCCGTGCCGTTCCTGACTCGGCCTCGCCGAAGCAACAGCCCGGGCCCGCCGCCCCCTTCATTTGTCTCCCCCCGGCTCTGCACGGCCTGCGAACAGTGCTACGTCGACTGTCCCTATGACGCCATTCGCATGGTGGACAGGTCCGACGACCGGCCGGGCCAGGTCGCCTTGGTTGATCCTGCGGCCTGCGTCAGCTGCGGTATCTGTGCCGGGTCCTGCGCCCCCATGGGCGTGGGCCCGCCGGGGCGCACCGGGCGAGACCAACTGAGTCGCGTGCGGGAATTCGCGGCCAGTGAGCTTGCGGGATACGGCGGGATCGTGCTCGTCGCCTGCGGGCGTTGCGCGGGCGCGCGCTCCGGCGACCGGTTCGCCCAACCCGTCTTTCCCGTGTCCTGCGTCGGGAATCTTCACAGCTCCGTCGTCGAGTACCTCGTGCGGCACGGTGTCTCGGGCGTGCTGGTTGTTTCGTGTCCTCCACGCGACTGCGTGGGCCGCGAGGGCCCCAAATGGCTGATCGAACGCCTGTTTCAGGGGCGTGAGGCGGAACTCAAGGAGCGCGTGGATCGGCGTCGGGTTCGGGTGGTCTACGCCGCGCCCCGCAACCGCTGGGCGGTTGCGTCGGCCATTGCGGGTTTTTCCGACGACCTGGGCTCTCTCGCCAAGCCGGCCGGGGAGGAGGCCATTGAGTTGGACGCGGTGTGCGAGGAGGAGAGACGCGCCATGACCGTTCAGTCATCGGGGCGGACTCCCGATGTCTAAAGGCCGGGCGCGCACAAGGGGAGCGCGGCTCGTGCTCGGAGCAGCTGTAGCCCTGGCCGGAATGCTCGCCCTGGCCCGCCTCTCGAACCTGGCGTGGGAGGCGCCCGGGGGAGACCTGGCGCTCTTGCGTCTCTCATGGCGGGTCCCCACCCCGGCGACCAGGCAATGCCGCCCCCCCACGCCGGCCGAGCTTGAGGGCGTCCTGCCGCACATGCGTCCGACGGAGGTGTGCGTCGAGCACACATACGCGCTTCGCCTCACCACCCTTCTGGACAACGATACGATGGAGGCGGCGGTGATCGGTCAGGGAGGGGCGCATGCCCGCACCATCACCGTATACCGATCATATCCGGTTCCACCCGGCGCGTACCGGATCCAAGTGTCTCTTCGCCCGGATGTCTCCCCGGCGGGGCCACCTACAAACGAGGCCATGGATGCCCTCGACATGACCGTGGCGGACAACGTGGCGATGAGTCCTGGACAGGTCGTACTGGTGACGCGAGGAGTCTCGGGCCAGCTGGAGATCGCCGGGGACCCGTGACCGACGGCTTGGCAGAGGCGAGGATCCCCTCCGCCACCCAAGCCTTGGGGCCAGTCAGCAGAACTCCGTCCAGCCCCGCTCGCATGCAAGCGCTCGCAGCGCCTCCGGCTCTCGCTCCACCACCGCACCCTTGCTTCCACGCACCAGGATCGGCAGGTCGGAGAGCCCGGGAGTATCCCGACCCAGCTGCCAAAGCGCTTCCCTCGACACGGCTTCCAGGTTTTGGCACCCCGCGCCATGCCGCAGACGACAGGCCCGCTCGAACTCCCCGACCGCGCCCAGAAGATCCGCGTCTCGCCCGGCCATCAAGAGCCCGAATTCGTTGCACGCCCAACCGGATCCGCGGTCGCAGAAATCCTGCAGCATGACACCGGTATAGTCGCAGGCCCGCTCGCTGCCGTTCTCGCAAGCCCCTCGCCAGAAGGGGTAGTACTGCCCCGGATGATCATCGCCCACGGATCCAAAGAGGCTGACAACGACGAACGCGCCAGCCCACGCCCCGGCACTGGCGACCCGGCGCCGAGCAGGAGGAAGCCCGGGGACTGCGGCCCACGGGGCGCCGAGGCGAGGCGCGACGCGCCGAGCTACACGGTCGAGCGTGGGCGCCAACAGATTAAGGATCGGCACCGGAAGAAGCTTGTCGTAGAATGGCGGTGCCCCTATGGCGCTCAGCGCATACACGCTCCCGATCACTCCGGCGCCATACAGCAACCCGAAGAGCCCCCGTCCCAACTCTGATCGGGGCGATGTCGCCGGGTCGGTGAAGAGTAGGTGGAGACCCAAAAAAACCGCAATCGGGATGTGGGCGTCATAGAAGAAATACTCTCCCGTGACGCCCAGATGCAGGGCGCTGAACCCCCAAATGACCAGCACCGCCGGCATCGTCATGGTGGCCACCCCAAAGAGGAGTTGGCCCGGGAACGCCGCCAGGAAGATCACGACAAAGATGTGGGGAGGGACGTACTGGCTCTGCGCGATTTCTACGCCCTGGGTGATGCCGGTGGATCCGGTGGCGATCAACAGGATCGACGCGACGGCCAGCGCAAATGCCGACGGATTGAAGATGTGCCTTGAGTGGCCGTCCAGTTCTCGCCGAATGAATTCCTTGCCGATGTACACCAAGATCACCATGGCGAACTGGAAGAAGAACCATTCGACATGGAACCAAAGGAAGAGGTTGAGGCTAAACACCACAGGCACGGGGCCGAAGCCCAGGGTGTGGCGGCCTCGCCGCGTCCAGTTGAGCAGGGCTTCGACGGCGATGGCGAGCAGCAATTGGGCGACGATCAGGTACGCGAAACCGTAGACCGGCCGCACAAACCATCCCCACCACCCAATGACCGTACCTTGGGCCAAGAGCTGAATCCAGTGGGGCTTGATCGCCCGAAAATCCAGCGACACTGCCTTGCCCCGGGACCGGACTTGGTGGGCCAACCACGCCGACCAGATGAGCACAAGGGCGATGGCACCCACAAACGACGCGCGCAGGGATGCAGACGCGCGCACCTCGGGGTGCAGAAGAAAGGCCGCCAGCAGGGTGCCCGCCGCAATGGGAAGCCAAAGCGGCCGAAGCGCGCTCTTCTCCGGCTGCGGTGGGCCCAGGCCCGCGCCCCCGGGGCGCCCCTGGGAAGGGAGTATCACGATCCAGGGCGGCCAGGATGCAATGTGAGGATCTCCACGGCCCCTGAGCGGCCGGCCTCGCCGTAACGGAAAAACGCGTCCGCGGGAGACAATACCAAGACGCTGCGAATCTCCTTCGGGTCCTGGCCCAGCAACAGCGCGGCCACATCGGAGGGAACGCCCCCAACGCCCGATGCCGGCGGTGCGTACACCACGACGCCGTCAACCGCGAGAAGGACAGGACGGCATCCGACACCCGCGTCCATCATCTCATGGATCGATGGGCGGCGGCGCGACGACTCCATGCAGAAGCTGATGCCGCCCACCCCTCCCTCCTGTCGAATCCGTAACCGTGGTGGCGCCTTCGACCGCAGCACCTCCAGAAGCATGTTGGTGCGAACCGCCGCTTGGGCAACCGTGGACGGGGCGAGGTAGTCGGTGCGGCGCCCCGTGCGGCTCGCCTCGACCTCCGAGCCCGTGGGGCCCTCCACCAAAACGCCCGGGATCGGGATTGCCGAGGGCGTGAGCACCACGTCCCAGATGTCTCCCTGGACAACCCGCACCTCCTCCTCAAGCTCGAGGTAGCCCGTACGATGTACCGCCAAGACCAAGGATCCCCTCGGCAGGGACTCGAGCACGAAATACCCCATGGAATCGGAGATGGTACCGATTCCGAGGTCAGGAAAATGGACGATGGCGCCCGCGACCGGCATCCTGGTCCGCTTGTCCAGCACCTCGCCCTCGATCCTGACCTGGGACAGTACCGGGAGCACCGACGCCGCCCACAGGCAGATCCATGCCAAGACCCCGCCCCACGCAGGGCGGGTGTCCGCCACTCGTGTCATGCGCGCCTCCCAACGCCCGCCCCCAAGGGCACGTTCTGAAGTGACGCGCGCCGCCCCCTGGAAACAGAGTCCAAGGGGCGGCGCAGAAAACACATCCGGCGTCAGGCGCAACGAACCGCTACATGCTGAAGCAGCGGTCGGAGACCTTGTCGTTCACCTGGCACTCGTCCAACGAAATCGGCATGCACGAGGCACGACGCGTCACGGTGGCCTCATACACAACACCCCCGCCATCCAAGTGGGGATGATCCCAACGGTGAAGGTCCCAGAGGCGCCGCCCCTCCAGCCACAGGGTCAGGTGCCGCTCCCGGTCCAGAATGTCCCAGCCAGACATGGATGTCAGATTCGCGCTACCGTCGTCGCCGCCGGTGATTTCCCCGATGGTGCCATCCGATTCCACCGGATCAAGTCCATGATGGGCGCGAACCTCGTTGATTTTCGCCATCGCCGTGTTCAACTCACCGGCCAGAAGCGCCGCCTCGGCCTCAATGAGCCGCATTTCGGTTCCCTTGACCAACGGAATGTCGTCGTCGCGGGTCGGGTACTTCTCCTGACGATAGTGAATGGTCTCCCCATCCGCGCCATTGCCACTCGGGCAACCGCTTCCGGCTGCGGAGCAGTCGGTCCAGGGTGTCCGCGGGTCGCCATTCCCCGCGAGACCGGCCAGGGCGCCCCACGCGGAAACCTCGTGACGACCATGGGTCTCATTCCAAATCTGGCTCGTCTCACGGCTCGAATTGCTCGAATACGCGGCGCTGAACACGAAGTCTGTGGGCACCTTCGCGGCGTGCGTCAGCGCGCCCGACATGTCACCCAATCCCAGCGCGACCTGGGCCAGGGCCCCGTGTGCGGCTGCGGTCACATCCGTGGCCCCGGCCGATGTGGCGTGCTGAACCGCGCCTTCCAGCAACTGCTTGCCCCGCAGGAACGCGGTGCTGCGGTCCATGGCTTCACCGCTGTCCACCTCACCCCCCGGCCCCGGGTTTTCGGAGTCATACGGCTTGCTGAACACGGCGTTGCAGAAGTTCTCCCCGAACCAGCGGTTGGCCAGGCCGCCGAAAAGGTGGGCACGCGCCGTCTCAGCATTGCCGTCGTACTGATACCCCTCGATCGCCTTCATCCTCAGCAGGCCCGCTTCTGCGACCCAACGCGCCCTCTGAACCCCGTTCCAGAAGCCGTTGGCGTCTTCAGAATCGAAGAGTCCCCTGCGGTAGCGGCCCGTCGAGAAATAGCTGCCCGAGCCGACCACCTCATCCGCCAGGATCGCGGTCGCAAAGGAGAGATTGTCATACGCGACCGAGAAATCCGCGGACATCCCGGTCACCAGGGAGGACACCCCCCGGTCGGTGTTGAGGTCATTGTCCAAGATGCGGCCAGGGTTGGTGACCTCAAAGAGGCTGTCGTCGCAGCCGACAGCCGCCACGCAAGCCAAAAGTGCGCCCACGGCAAGCCGCAGACGCGTCGTCCCTTTCATCGTGATCTTCACTCTCTGTTCTCCCCCCGAGGCTAGAAGTCGACCTGGACCGACAGCGCAAAGCTGCGCATCGGCGGCAGGTTGTAGTATTCCTGTCGGAAAAGGACTTCCTGGGACCCGTCCTCAAAGGCCTCTGGGTCCACACCCTCGAAGTCCGTCAACGTCATGAGGTTCCTGCCCTGGAGGCGAACCGTAGCACCCCGAAACTGGGCCGGCAGAATGCTCTCCGGCACGCGGTAGCTGATCGAAGCGGAACGGATCTTGAAGAAGTCCGCGGGCTGGGTCCACATCCCGTAGCGGGTATCCGCGCGGTGGCACAGCGCCCGCTCACCCGCCGTCAGCTGGTCCAGTTGCCCCGCCTCTACCGCCTGCTGGGTCTTCCGGCAAAGGGGCCACACCCCGCGGCGGGTGTTCTGGAACGCGGTGCCCGAACTCAGCCAGTGGCCGCCCATTCCCTCGCCCACCACATCGAACTGAAGCCGCTGCGACACGGCAACCGTGGTGCTGATGCCGTAGGTGTACTTGGGCGTCGTGGGCCCAAGGCACTGCTCGGCAAACTCGGGTTGGCCAACAGCTTCGGGGTTCTGCACGCGGTCGTGACAGAAGGCCGGGAGCGGGAAGTGAATCGTGTCACCCACCGTGCAACCCTGGCCGATAAAGCCGTTGCCGTCAAAATCCCCGCCCTCGGAGATCTCCTTGGTGCATTCGGTGGGAGCCCGCACATAATTGCGCCATCCCAGGTTGATCCGTTCCAGGTCTCCCAGATCAATGACTTTCGAGTCCGCAGTGGACAGCCGCAGGCCCACATCCCAGCTCAGCCGGGGCAGGGTCAGTAGGGCAAGATTCACGAAGGCCTCGTGCCCCGCATTGCTCACCTCGCCCACATTCTCCAGCTGGGTCCCGACAAAGCCCCCGGAGGGAAGCTGTGTGACCGGGATCAGGGCATCGAAGGTGTTCTGCTTGAAATACTGATACTCGAAGCCCACCCGACCGGCCAGGGTCGTGCCCTCAAAACCCACCTCCCACTCCCGCGTACGCTCAGGGCCCAGGAGCGGGTTACCCAAGTTGTCAGGCGTCACACCCGGCTGGCCATTGTCTCCGGCGACCGATTGCCAAGTGCGCGCGGCGTCGAATAGACCGGGGGCCTTGCCGGACTCCCCAAATGCGCCCCGCAACTTCAGGGTTCCGAACCCGGCGGGAAAGAACGACTCATCGGAGATCACATAGGAGAACGAACCCTTCGGATAGGTCTCGAGCCCGAAATCACTTCCAAACGCGGAGTGGCCGTCGACGCGCACTCCCGCGGTGAGAAAGAATCGGTCACCGAATCCGATCACCTCTTGGGCAAAGAACCCGCCGCTGGTCACCGTGGAATTCACCTCGGACGCCTCGGTCACGGCACCCGACTGGAGGATTTTGGCTCCAGGGCCGGCGAAATCCCGACCCAGACCGTATGTTCCGGTCAGAAAATCATTGTAGAGCTGGCCACCAAGGGAAAAAGACGACGCCAGGCCAAAGATATCCGACTCCAGGGTCCCCGCGTAGTCGAGCGTCAGCTTCCTTGATGTCCTCTCGTAGGTCTCGCGATTGCCACCCTGGACATAGAAATAACCCCAGGGGCGCTCCTCGAAGTAGGTGTTGCGCACCCAGTCGAGACCCGCCGTCACCTTGTGGTTCATGCCCTCCATCGGACTCCAGAGGACATTGACCCCGGTGGTGAAGTGATCGTTGATGTTGGAGATGTCCATGTCCAGGAGCTTGCCGTCCTCGTCGTTCGTGTAGTCGACGCCGCCACGGAAAACGTTGAGCAGGAGCCCCTCCGCGTTGTTGCCATCCGGCACCCACTGGACGAACCGGTGCGAATAGAACGAGTTGAAGCGCACATCCATGGCATCGGTGGGGGCGAAGGAGAAGTTCCCTCTGAGATTCCACGTCTCCTGACCTTGGGCGGGCCGCGCATCCCCGTTTTCGTTGACACCGGTATCAAAGACGCCCTCCTCGTTGCCCCAGCGCCCTGACATGAAGTAGTTCATGCGCTCCGTGCCGCCCCGGACCGACAGGTTGTATCCCTGGCTGTAGCCGTCCTTTAGCCAGGAGCCCCCGGCGGGACAGCTGGGGTCGGCCGGAAATTGTGGGTCGCCGCCCGGGAAGTTGCTGTCACCGGTGAAATTGCAGTTGTTCATTCCAAGGCCCGTCGGATTCACGTCGGCCGGGGGACCGATGTGACCCAGCCGGTTGATGCCTTGGTCGACGGTCAGCTGCCAAGCCGCCTCCCCCGCCACGCCTCGCTTGGTGAACACCTGGATCACGCCACCTGCCGCCTCCGTTCCATAAAGCGTGGTGGCCGCGGCACCCTTGATCGTTTCAATCCGCTCAATGTCGGCCGGATTGATGTCGTCGAAGGGATTGGTCTGCTGATTGGCCTCCACGGAGTGAACCAGCCCGCGCTCTCGGACCCTCACCCCGTCGACGTAAACCAGGGGAGAGTTGCTGAACGACACGGAGTTGTTGCCGCGAAGCTTGATCGTGGACCCGGCTCCGACTTGGCCTCCGTTGGTGAGAACGGTGACTCCCAGAGCGCGACCCTGAAGGATATCGGCTACATCCGAGATCGGCGCTGACTGAAACGCCTCCTCGTTGAGCTGGTTGATCGAGTTTCCGATCTCGCGCCGTCTGGCGGCGCCGGCCGTGCCCGTGACCACCACTCCCTCCAAGCCGATGGCCTCGGATCTCATGGCGAAGTCCTGAACGGCGGCACCCCCGGCAGACACTGTCACCTCAGCCGTCTCAAGGCCGTATCCGATATACGTCACCTCGACAGTGTGCGTGCCTGCCGGAACGTTCTGCAGCACGTAGCGACCAACGTTGTTGGCCACAATTCCGACATTCAACGCCGGTATGCTGACCTGGGCACCCGCCACGGGTTGCCCGTTAGTGGCGCTTCGCACCGACCCGGTGACGGTACCGACCTGTTGCGCGGATGCTTGAAGCACCCCGGTCAGGCCAAGGGCCGCGGCAAGAAGCGAATGGGTGGCGAGCCGAAGCGTCGCCCGACAAAAATGTGTGGGTAGCATAGTGACTCCATGGCAGGAGGAAAACATGATCGGGTACGCGAGATTGCGCCCCATCTCCACAACGAGGCGACGGGGGCAGATGCGCCCGCCCGCCGCCCATACAACCTTCATCATCAATTCAATCCGACGGGGATCTGGAAAAGAAGGCCGGGTCGCAAGGCGTCGCCCACGTCGTCGTCCGCGGGTGGGCCACCCTCCGAGCCGCCGTCGAATCCCAAGTATGCGAGCGCCGCGACACCCCCGACAATAGCCGCCGAAAGCAATAGGCTGCGACCGTTGCTCGCGTCGCGTCTCTCCAACGAGAGGATGGATTCGCGGTGTACGGCCACCTGGCTGAAGGCCGTCGGCGTCGTGAGCAGAAGAGTGACAGAATCGCCACGAACCTCGATGAACCGTCCCCCAACAAAGCCGTCGCCACCAAACGCATACTGGATGTTGCGCACCATTGCCTCCGGCGAGAGCCGAACCCGCACCGGCTGCTGGCGCACCAACTCACCGACCGACGCCTCGTGATAGGAGACGCATCCGATGCAACCCAAGAGCGCCACCAAGAGGGCGGCGTGCGCCCAACCGACCGGGAACCTTCCGGCCCACCCCCGATCGGGGGCCCATGGAGCGCGCATCGATTGATGCGCCACTCGAGGCTCGGGCGCAGTGACGCGCCGGGCATAATCACCCGGCACAACACAGCACTACACGAACCCTCGATCGCGCACATTCACCTCGAAGTCGCAGCAGTCCCCCTGGTTGGCGTTGGTCAACGGCCCGAATTGGCATCATGCCATTATGGCACGACGATGAAGCTTTGTCCACCCACAGGAACAATGGTGAGCAAGGCTTGGGGGGCGCTCTCCGAGTACCCTAAGCGCCGGCCCGCGCGGCCCGAGAACCGGCGACCTTATGGTCCGCGCCGGCGGCTTCAACGAATTCGTCAGCGCAGACATCTTGGCCGGCCGGGCGCCGTGCGGCCTGAGACTTCGGACGCACGAGATCGCCGCCCAGCAGTCCATGGGTTGTTACACACGTTTGGTGTCGGGCACGCCCGGGGAAACGGCGGACGCCACGCGCACAATTTGTGTCGGATACCGGGCGACGGCAAAGCCCCAGGCGGAGAGGGCGCCGAATGGCCGCCAACACCACCGGTCGAACAAACCACCGCGCGAACTCCAGGTTGGCGAAGGCCAGACACCGAAATCGGGGCGGCCGGATTCGAACCGGCGACCTCCTGCTCCCAAAGCAGGCGCGCTACCGAGCTGCGCCACGCCCCGCCGACCGGAATGAACTATTGCGCATTGCCCGCCGAGGCGGTAGTGGGTGCCCGCGGCTGCGGGCCGGGCGCGGCCTCCCGCTTCCCCACGACAACGACCCGGCCACATTGCCCGGTCCACCCAGAAGACGTCCATGTCTGAAGGGACTCCCGGCGCCAGGTTGACCTGATCCATGCAGTTGGCAACGTTCATGCTTGCCGACGCGCGGAACCCGGCGCGACCGGCCCCGATCACCGCGATCTCCATTGGGCGGGGATGCGCAGAGCTGGCCGTTGATGCTTCCCAACTACGCACTACACGCGAACGTGCGCGCGAACCGTGGGACCGCTTGGCTCACGGCCGCGTTGCTGGCGCTCGCAGCCCCGCCGGCCACCGGCACGCAAGCTCCCGGTCAGGTACGGGACACAATCTCCGTGGGCCTCCCCGGAGAGTCCCTGTCGGTTTACCTGCTGACGGTCGAGCCCGGTGATGCCGTTTGGGAGGTGTTTGGACACAACGCGCTCGTGGTCCGGGACGCCGCGACGGGTATTGATGTCGCGTTCAACTACGGCATGTTCAGCTTCGATGAACCCGGCTACTACAGACGTTTCCTCCAAGGCGAGATGATGTACTGGGTGGAGGCGCTGCCCTTGGCAGCAATGTTGAGGGCGTACCAAGCCGACAACCGCCGCATCTGGGCCCAGGAGCTCAATCTCGGTCCAACGGAAACGCTTGAGCTCGTCCGCACTCTGCGAAGTGCGACGCTCGAGGAGAACCGGTATTACCCCTATCAGTATTTCACGAACAATTGCTCCACAAAGCTGCGCGATGTCCTGGATGCCGCGCTCCAGGGGCAGCTGAGGGAAGCCACGAATGGCCTTGCCGCCGGGGCCACTTGGCGTGATCACACGCGGCGTCTCGCCGCACGTCATGCGTTGGGATACCTAGGGATCAATCTCGTGCTGGGCCCCAAGGGCGACGAGCCGATCAGCGCTTGGCAGGAGATGTGGGTTCCGATGAAGCTGAGGGACCGGATCGGCGCTCTCTTCGTGACCGAAAGCAATGGGTCCAGAACCCGGTTCGTGCTGAGCGAGGAGCTATGGGCCGACTCCTCCCGGGATCCAGAGCCGGTTGCCGCCCCGTCCCTGGACGGCCTGTTCTTGCTTCTGGGAGTGGGGATTGGACTGGTGCTGCTGTTCTTTGGATACATGGCTGTGGCAGGCTCCACACCGGGCCGCCTCTTCCTGGCAGCCCTAGGGCTCGGCTGGGCAACGCTGTGCCTTGCGGCTTCAGGCGTGATGATCGGCGTTCACTTCACCAGCCATGACTTCATGTACCTCAATCCCAACCTGCTGCTGTTCAGCCCGTTGGGGGCCGCCGCGGGCCTGTCCCTGGTGCGGGTGGCCCGCAAGGGTCGCACCAGTCTATGGGGGCGCCGCTTCGCCATCTGTGCCACAGCCCTCGCCGTGTTCACGCTCGTCATTGCCCTGATCCCTTCTTGGGGGTCCAGCAACGGCGAATGGCTGGCGCTGGCGCTGCCCGTTCATGTAGCCCTGTGCTGGGTGATGCTCGGGATCCACAAGATGGATCACGCGTTGGTCTACGGCTGAGGAGGGGCGAAGGACCGGGAAAGAAACCGCGTCAGCTCTCGAAAAGCCCGGCCCCGGTGGCTCCGCTCATCTTTCTCTCGGGGCGAGAGTTCGGCGTAGGTGCGGCCAGCGTCCACGTCAAGAAACAGGGGATCATAGCCGAATCCGCCGCTCCCCACGGGGTGCTTCACAACGCGCCCCGGCGCCTCGCCCCGAAAATGGGCCTCTTGTCCCGATTCCGGATCCACAAACCAGACCACGCAGACGTAGCGTGCGCCCCGGCGCGACTCGGGCACTCCCTCCAGGCACGCCAGCAGGTGGCGATTGTTGGCTTCATCCGGCCCCAGCGTGGGGTATTCGTGGGCGGGTGCGAAGCGCCTGCTACGCACACCCGGCCGTCCTCCCAGCTCGTCGACCTCCAGGCCGGAGTCGTCTGCCACGGTGGGGAGGCCGGAGACAGTGGCGAAGTGCCGGGCCTTGGATCTGGCGTTTTTCTCAAAGGTGTCAAAGGGCTCCAGGTTGTCCTCTGCCGGCGATCGTGGAACCAAGGCGTCGTCCAGGGAGACGGGCCGGAAGAAGGCCAAATCCCAGTTGGCCCCCATGCGACGGATCTCAGCGATTTTATGCACGCTTCGGGTCGCGATCAACAGCGGCTTGGGCCCGGGCACGCCACGGCGTCGTCCCCCATCCATCAGGGGCGAGGGACGGACGCGCCGTCCCTGATTCGCTCAAGCAGCGCCGTCGTCGACTCCCCCGACACGAACGGGACGACCACAACTTGGCCACCGGCCGCCCGCACGGCGGCCGCACCGGCCACCGCATCCCCATCGTAGTCACCGCCCTTGACCAGCACATCGGGCACAAGCTCATCCACCAAGAGCGCCGGGGTGTCCTCATCGAACACCACGACCCAGTCCACGCTCTCCAGTGCGGCCACAACAGCGGCCCGACGCCGCTCGCTGACCACGGGCCGCCCCGGGCCCTTGCCCTGGCGGCGGACCGAGTCGTCGGAGTTGAGGCCGACGAGCAGACGATCCCCCAGGCGGCGGGCGGCGTCCAGGCACGCCACATGACCGGCGTGCAAGAGGTCAAAGCACCCATTCGTGAACACGAGCCGAAAGGACCGCCCGGGGCCGGCACGCCCGAGCGCATCCATGCGGTCGAGGACCTTCGAGGCTGGATCCCGCGGTGCGTCGGGGCAATTGCCCGGGCCCCTTGGCGCAGCGGCCATGTGCCCGATCAGCGAAGCTCGAGCAGAAGGAAGGCGGCCAGGATGACCGCGACCCATAGCACCATGCTCCCAGCCGGCCAGGTGCGTGCCAGCACGCCCCGCGGGCCGTGCGACCGGAAGGCCCCCTGGATCCCGCCGCGCACCACCCACAAGACACTGCGCCGAACAGCCCTGTCCAGCACTCGTACCCCGCCATGCACGCTGCGCACCACCACCGGAGCGGCCCGGCGATAGAGCCAGTCGGCATCCACGTTGACCGAGGGGATCTCAGCCGGATAGATCTTCCAAAGGTGAAATGCCGCGACGGCACCGATCGCGAAGGCGAGGAGCTGGAGCTGGGTGAGAATGTGACTCCATGTGTACGGCTCGTAGCTCACCTCGTAGGGCAACAATCGGTACAGGAGCTCCGGGTGGACACCGATGGCCACGCAGGCGAGCGCCCCAATCCCCATGGCCGCCAGCATGTTCTTGGGCGGCTCTTGGGCGCGAATGCCCGAATCGTGGGCAAAGAACGCGAAGTATGGAATCTTGACTCCCGCATGCTCGACGACCCCGGCCGACGCGAACAGCATCACGGGCCAAATCCAGTGGTGGTGCTCATAGAGCAGGGCCGACATGATCATGCTCTTAGAGACGAACGCGTTGAAGAGCGGCACCGCGGAGATCGACAGGGCACCCACAATACACAGCGTCGCCGTGATCGGCATCGTGCGCCACAACCCGCCCAGCTCTGACGCCTTGGTCTTTCCCGTCACATGAAGGACCGCGCCCATCGCCATGAAGAGCAGGCCCTTGAAGAGGACATCGTTAAATGCGTGGGCTAAGGCTCCGTTAACGGCCAAATGCGTGCCGACGCCGATGCCACAAACCATGAATCCGATCTGATTGATCATCGAGTACCCGAGCGTGCGACGCAGGTCGTTCTCGATCACCGCGTAGAAGATCGGAAAACACGCCATAGCGGCCCCGATGTAAATCAGCTCCTCGGTGCCCGCAAATCCCCGGGCCAGCGCATAGACGGCCACCTTGGTCGTGAACGCGCTGAGGAACACCGTGCCGGTGGGCGTTGCCTCCGGATAGGAATCCACGAGCCAGCTATGCACCAAGGGAAATGCTCCCTTGATGCCCACGGCCACCAGGACGAGCCACGCCGCCAGGCCATCCAACTCCATGGCCCCGAACTCCAGGGTGCCGGTTTCGTGCACATGCACCATCGCACCGGCCAGCAGCGTCACGCCCGAGACCACATGGACCAGGATGTAGCGCATCCCCGCGCTGGTGGCCCTGGCACTCCTCCGGGCCCAGATCAAAAAGACCGAGCTGACGGCCAGCAGCTCCCAAAACACAAACAGCGTGATGAAGTCTCCGGCGTACACGGCGCCCAAGGCGCTGCCGGCGTACACGAGCGCGGCCGAGTGCTGGAGCGTCGCGTCTTCGCTGTTCTTCAGGTGAAGCGAATAGATGATCGAAATCAGCGCGCCCAAGTGGAACAGGTGGCCGAAGAGGATGCTGAGCCCGTCCGCGCGAACGAGGGTGAGATCAAAGCCCAGAAACGGAAGCTGGACCAGAGCTCCCTCCTGGATCCCCATCGAATTGAGGGCTCCGACAAAGGGAATCAGAACCAGAAACGCCATGCGAAGGCGTGGCGCGCGGGCCAACGCCGGGACGACCAGAGCCGCCAAGAAGAAGATCAGGAAGGGGGGAAGACTACTCATCGCCGTAATGGTCTTCCGGCCGCATCACGATGCGCCTGAGCCCCTTGGCGATGATGATCAGCAAAGAGATACCGACAAAGCCGAAGATCGGATAGATCGTCCTGATTCCCTCCAACGGATGCTCTACATCGCGGTCCACCACCAAGTCCAGAACCAACAAGAGAGCGCACAGGGCAAAAAACGCGATCAGGATTCGTCCCGCCCAAGGCGGTGGAACGCTGTTCGGCTTCATCTCGCTCACGGTCCCGTCACCAGGGTCACAAGTCGGTAGAGGGGCTCCGGATACGCAAACAGGACCAGGCACGCCGCAGCCGTCGTCACAATCGCGGCCAAGGACCAGCGGGGACCCTCCCGCAGCCCCGACGCGGGCTGGGCCGGCTTGCGAAAGAAACCCCGCACGGGAATCTCAAGCAGATAGGCCAGGGACAGGAGGGAGCTGATCATCAGCACGGCCACAATCCCGATCTGGCCCGCCTCCAAGGATCCGATTCCCAGAAACCACTTGCTCCACGCGCCGCCCGTGGGGGGAAGCCCGACGATGGACAGGGTCCCGACCAGGAAAGCGCCGAAGGTGAGCGGCATCGCCCGACCCAGGCCGTCAAGTTCACTGACTTCGCTCTTGTGGGCGGCCACCATGATGGCGCCGGCACAGAAGAACAGGGTGATCTTGCCGAAGGCATGCATGGCGATATGCATGCCGCTACCCACGATGCCGGCCGGTGTGGCCAACATTGCGCCCAACACCACATAGGACAACTGGCTCACCGTCGAGTACGCCAGCCTGGCCTTCAGGTTGTCCCTGGAGAACGCGACCAGGGACCCCAGAATGATCGTGGCCGCGGCAACCCAGATCAGCCAACCCGATGCGCCGGTCCCGCTGAGCAGGTCGATGCCGAAGATGTACACGGTGATCTTGAGCACCGCAAAGACGCCCGCCTTTACCACGGCCACGGCGTGTAACAGAGCGCTGACCGGAGTTGGCGCCACCATAGCCGCCGGCAACCAGCGGTGAAAGGGCATCACCGCCGCCTTGCCGATCCCAAACACGAAGAGTGCCATGAGCACGGAGAGCACGGCGGGCGAGGCGTGCCCCGTCAGCACGCCACCGACCTGGAAATCCACGGTTCCGGCGATGGCGTAGGTCCAGACGATGGCCAGCAGCTGAAACACGATGGATGTCGAGAACAGCACGCCCAGGTAGACGCGCCCCGCTTTCTTGGCCGCCTCGGTACCGGCGTGCGTGACCAGGGGATACGTGATCAGGGAGAGCACTTCGTAGAACACGAAGAGCGTGAACAGGTTGCCCGCGAAGGCGACACCCATGACGGATGATATGGCGAACGCGAAACAACAGTAAAAGCGCGTCTGGTTGGCTTCCTTGTGGCCCCGCATGTACCCGATGGAGTACATCGTCGTGATCAACCACAGGAAGGCCGCGATGAGGGCGAACAACACGCCCAGGGGCTCCGCCTCGAGCGCAATGGGAATCCCGGGAAGTGGATGGGCAAGCACAAGAGACGGACGCGCCCCCTCGCTGACCGCGCGATAGATCGGAATCACGAGCGCCAGCAGAATCGCGGCTGCGGTCAAGCTGCCCGCCTCGCGAACGTTGGGTCTGCGGCGCAGAAGGACGACCGCCACGGCCCCCGCGACCGGCACCGCGAGCGCCCAGACCATCAGGCCCGTCACCGAGAACAGCCAGGAGCCCGTCACGATCCAATCCCGGTCATCAGTACCTCAGCGGCCCTGCGTGCTACATCGGCGGTGCGCGACGCGTCCAAGCCGAAGTAGATGCTCGCGGCCGCCAAGACCCAGGTGGGCACCAGAAGACTCAGCGGGGCTTCCCCGGCGCTCTCCTGATCCGACCCCTCGGAGAAATACGCGACCTCGACCACGCGCCAGACATAGACCAGGGCCACCACCGACGTCAGCAGCACCATGGCGGCCACAGGCCACCAGCCACGCTCTAGAGCCCCCAGGATCAGATACCATTTGCTCACGAACCCCACAGTCAGCGGCACCCCCACCAAGCTCAGGCCGCCCGCCACGATCGCGGCCGCCGTCCAGGGCATCCGTCGCCCGAGACCGGCCAGCGAGTCGATGTGAACGGAGCCCATTCGGTACACCACACACCCCAGCGCCATAAAGAGGGCGCCCTTCATCAGGGCGTGGTTGAAGAGGTGCAACAACGTCGCCGTCAGTCCGGTCACCGAGGCGAACGACAGGCCCAGGATCATGTAGCCCACCTGGGCCACCGACGAGTACGCCAGGAGGCGCTTGACATCAACCTGAAAGATGGCCACCACGGACATGCTCACAATCGAGACCAATGCCAGGGGCAACAGCACCAAGTCCAGGCTCATCTCGCCAAACGAGAACGGGGCGCCGAAGATTGTGAGGAAGAAGCGCAACAACATGTACACCGCGACCTTGGTCGCGGTGGACGCCATGAAGGCGGTGACCGCCGATGGCGCAAACGCATAGGCGTTCGGTAGCCAAAGATGCAGCGGGAACAGCGCGAGCTTGAGACAGATCCCGACACCCAGAAAACCGTACGCGACCTTGACCGTCCTCGCCTCCCAGACCTCAGGCAGAAGCACGGACAAGTCGGCCATGTTCAGCGATCCCGTCATCACATACAACAGGCCGATTCCGATGACGATAAAGGTGGCGCCGACGGATCCCATGATCAGGTAGCGAAACGCCGCGGTCAGTGCCCTGCGCCGCTGGCCCATGGCGATCAGCGCGTACGTCGCCAGCGAGGAGATCTCCAAGAACACGAACACGTTGAACACATCGCCCGTGATGGTGATCCCCAGCAGTCCTGCCAAGCAGAGGAGGTAGGCGGCGTAGAAGAGCGGAACGCGGCGCTGTTCAACCTCGCGCGCCACGCTCACGATCGCGTACGGTGTCACGGCCGCGGCGATGGTGGCCACAATGACCAGGACCCATGCGTTGACAATGTCCACGCGGTACTCGATGCCCACCGGGGGCGCCCATCCCCCGAGGGCATACGAGATCACATCCTGCTGACCCACCTGCACCAGAAGGCCCAGTGCCACGGCGAGCACCAACCAGCTGGCGGCCACAGCGAGCAGTCCTGCGAGGCGCGCGCTGCGAACCACCACGCAGAGCGGGGCCGCCAGCAGCGGAATGAGTACCTGGAGGATCGGCAGATGGGCCGTCAACGCTCCAATGCCTCCCGCTCCGCCTCAATTCGGTTGATCTCGTCCTCCTCCAAGCTGCCGTAGGCCTCCCGAATGCGCACGGCCAAGGCCAGCCCCACGGACGTGACCGCGACTCCGACCACGATCGCCGTGAGGATCAGAACATGCGGCAGCGGATTGGAGTACTCGGTTCCGCCCGCCCCCGGGGTGCCGTAGAGATCTTCCGTGTACAGGATCGGGGCCGTCCCAGATCCGATCTTGGCCATGCTGATGTACAGCATGAACACGGAGGTCTGGAAGATGTTCAGGCCCACGATTTTCTTGATCAGGTTGCCCCGGGAAATCAGGGTGTAGAAGCCAACCATCATCAGGAAGATGACAACCCAATAGTTGTAGTGAGACAGGAACAACTCCAGAATCACGACTCCCTCCGCCGCCCCGCAAAGAGATAGAACACGGTGACCATGACGCCGAAGACCGTCACCAGGACACCCAGCTCCACCCCGATGATGCCGTAGTGCTGTCCCGCCTTAGGGTCGGCGGCCAGCCCACCGTAGGCCAGATAGTTGTCACCCAGCAGCATTGTGGCGACCCCGACACCGGCATAGATCAGCACGCCGAGCGACGCGCACATGGTGGCAAACCAAAGGGGCAACACCCGCTGGACGGCGTCCAGTCCATACACTAGCGCCATGAGTGCGAAGGCGGCGGCAAGAATGACCCCGGCCTGGAAGCCGCCACCGGGACTGTAGTCACCATGGAAATGCACATACAGGGCAAAGGCGAGGATGAAGGGCGTGAGGCACTTCGCCCCAACCCGCACGATGACCTCCTCCCTCATCGCTCACTCCGGTGGGCGGACCCGGCACCCCGGCGGCGGGACGACTTGGCACCCGCGCGAGCGCGGGAAAGCAGCATCATCACGGCAACCGCCGCGGCAAACACCACGACGGTCTCGCCCAGGGTGTCATAGCCCCGGTACGACGCGAGCACGGCGGTCACCACGTTGGGAATCCCGATCTCCTTGGGCGAGTTCTCCAGGTAATGATTCGCCACATGCCGATGAACCGGGTTGGCCGCGTCCCCGAATCCCGGCATGTCCAGCGTACCATAAACCAGCGCAGCGCCGGTCACCACCACGACGATCAGCGGCAACAACGGCGTGTGGGCGGGCCGATTCTCCTGATTGCCCACAAGGGCCAAGGCTCCAAGAAACAAGACGGTGGAGATCCCGGCGCCCACCGCCGCCTCGGTGAACGCCACGTCGACGGCGTCCATCGCGGTGAAGACTCCGGCTGACAGCAGGGAGTACACGCCCGCCAGCATCACCACGGCGAAGAGGTTGCGGATGCGAAGCAACGCACAGGCCGTCGCCGCCAACAGCGTCAGGAGAACGATCGTGACTACGGTGACGATGTCGAGCCTCCCTGTCGCCCGGCGCCTCGCGGGAACGTCATGGCGACTCCCCCTCCCCGGGGCGCTTGCCACCCACCACATAGGGCCTCGCTCCGCCCGAGAGCGCCGCTTTCGCCGTGCTGTGCGTCGCGATCGGGCTGGTGAACCAGAGAAAGCCCAGCACCAGAACCAGTCGCAGCGTCGCCGCAATCTGCCCCTCGACGGCGCCATGGATGCACAAGCCCAGGAGAACCAGACCCGCTCCCATCGTGTCGGAAATGCCGGCCGCGTGAATCCGGGTAAAGACATCGGGCAAGCGCACGATGCCCAACCCCCCGATCAGGAGAAAGCCCGATCCCCCGCCCAGGAAGAGCCATGTCAGCACGACCCAGGCGGCGTCCATCAGCGGTCCGAAGTCTCGCGGGACGCTGGGCGGGCACTCAGCCCCAAGTCCCCGTATTCGATGTACTTGAGCACCGCGATCGTACCGATGAAGTTGATGAGCGCATACGCGAGCGCCAGGTCGAGAAAATCCGGGCGACCCGTCAGAAAGCCCAGCACGGCAATCAAGACCACGGTCTTGGTTCCCAAGTTGTTGAGCGCCAGCACCCGATCATAAGCGGTGGGGCCCAGCAGAGCCCGACACATCGCCAGGATCATTGCGACCAACAGGGCGACCGCCGTGACTGCAAACACCGGAACCACCCTACCTCGCCGGCCCCTCGATATGAGCAACCCTGCGGTTCATGACGTTCTCCTCCGAGCCGTCAACTTCCTCCCGCACGAGTGCATGAACCTCAAAATCGTTTCCGACAATCCCGGTGGTCACCGTCCCCGGGGTCAGGGTGATGGAGTTGGCATAGATGAAGCGCCCCAGGTCGGTGCGCTGGGAACCCTGAAAATGCACGATCGAGGGGTCAAGACGCATCCGGGGCGCCAAAATGATCCGCGCCACCCGTACGTTGGACTTGAAGATCTCCCAGGCCAGCCACGGCAGATACATCGCGACCCGCCACGCAAGGTGAAGGGGCAGGGATTCGTGGTCCACGATGCCCATCCGAGCGGAAACGACGACGGCGATGGTGCAGGTGAGGATCCCGAAGAACAGAAAGAGCGGATCGAAGTGCCAGCTGAGCCCGAGCCAACCGGCAAACAGGATCACCCACAGTGCCACCAGCCGCTTCACGTTAGGCTCCTCCATCCAGGGTTCGGGCACGCTCTTGGCCGCAGAGAGATTAATGCGCCAACGCCCGGCAATCTACCAGTTCGATTGGGCACCGTCCACTATCTCCTGCACCAGCAACTCAATGGCCTCCCTGCGGCCAACCTCTTCCGTCTCGCTGGCATCGAGATATTGCCCAACTACCCTGAGCTGGGGATCGTCCCACAGGATCGTGTAGTTCTCCCGGTCCAGGACCTCGACCGAGACCATCAGGACCACCTCCCGCTGCAGAACCTCCACCCTCTCGCCACCCTGGGGACCGTAATTTGGCGCCGTCAGCTCGTAGCTTACAATCGTGCCGCTGACCACTGCATCGGCAGCTTCTTCTCCAGCGGGGTTCAGGCCCAGCGCGCGCGGAAGATCCCGTAGCAGAGCTTCATGCACTTCCCGCGTCACTTCAAAGCGGCCTGTCTCGTTCTCGAACGGCACCACCGCGATCGTACGGATATGATCCGGAAATCCGGCACCAGCGGTAAAGGAGTAATTGCAGCCGGGGAACAGGGCCGCGATACAAAGCAGGGCCCAGCGCGCGAACGGCCCCCACGATGCAACCGATCGGCTACTCGAACTACGGCGGAGGGGCGGGCGTCCAAATGTCCGCCGGAAAGGAGTCGACAACGTGGTATTGCTCCAACTCGATAGTCATTTCACGAAAGTCCCGTAGATTACGATACTCGGCCCGGTTGGGGTAGGGCATGTCGTCAGACCCGTGATCAATGGTCAGGCTCTCCACCACGGAGCCCCCGTCGAGGACCGAGACTTCCGTGACCGACTGATCCCGCCAGCCGAAGCGCAACTGTCCCGTCGTCGACCTACGGTCCCTGTATAGAAGTGTCCCGGCGCCCCGGGAGACATGACCCTCGATCAGGATCGAATGCTGTCCGGGGCGAAATACCCCCAATGCCGCCCACAGCAAAGCCGGGTGCGGGAAGGGCATCACCGGCACCGCGGCGGCTGGCGTCAACACCTCGTCTCCGATCACGACGGCGACAAGTACCGTCTCTCCGTTGTCGGTGAAGAGGTCCAGCCTGGCCTTGTCGGGTGGTTCTACTCGGGCCACCCCGGACCCGAAGATCCGAAAGTCCGGCTCTCTGGCTCGCCAAGTGAAGACAAGCTGTCCGGGATCATGCAATCGGTTTCGTCCTCGCATGTCATCAGCCCTGGATCGCGCCTCAAGGAGCGGCATGATCGACGGCTCGGGCAAACCGATACCGGCGCAGGCCGCCGCCAACGCGGCGAGCGCACACGACACCGCGGGCCGCCTCCCCATGAGAGGGCGCACCAGCCTGATGCTCCGGAGCGGCGCGGGGAAGACACGGCCATGGCTTGCGTTCGGTGCATCAATGCGAGTCGTCGGCCTCATTGACGACCCAATGGTCATGAGGCGCGCTCCTGGTTTGCCACGGCTCACTGCACCTCAGGGTCTTGCCCCGCCGTGGCTTCCACAAAATTCGACGACGATCAGGGTATACTGGCCCGTTGTTGCACAGGTTGACATCCCGCCCGGACAAGATGACCGCTCTCCCGCAAGTCTGGGCTCGAAGGCGACCTGATCGGAATCCACGCGCCGCCCCGTCTACCCAAAATACCTAACCGATGCGGAGCCCCTGGGACACTCCGTGTTCGGGGCGACCCAATATCGCAGGCACCGCCTGTCGGGTCCCGCACGCCGCCTGACTCCTTGACGACACCGAAGGCGCGTTTGGCAGTTCATTGACCGTAATCGTTCGGCCGATTCGTGGCGAACGATTGGAGTTGCTGCGGGATTACGGACACCTTGATCATTGTTGGGTCAATGGCAGGTTGGGGCAACCACAACGAGGAGGTGAGCCGTGGCAGGGAGCAGCAGGGGGCGGTGTCCGCCCGAGTACAGGGAGCAGACCGTTGAGTTCGTGCGTAGCGGGCGCAGCCCGGGTTCGCTGGCCCGCGAGTTTGAGCCGACGGAGCAGACGATCCGCATCTGGGTCAGGCAGGCGGACCTGAACGAGGGACGCCGCAAGGACGGGCTGACGACGTAGATGCGGCTCGACATGCTGCGCAAGGATCGAAAAATCAAGCGGCTACGCATGGAGCGCGACATCCTAACAAAAAGCCGCGACCTGGTTCGCCATGGAGAGCGAATCAATCCCCAGAAGGGATACACGTTCACGACGGCGCACCGGGCCGATTTTCCGATCAGAGCCATGTGCCGGGTGCTGGAACTCTCCTCCAGCGGGTACTACGACTGGCTGAAGCGTCGTCCTTCGGCGCGGGCGATCGAGGACGAGCGGCTTGGGGCCAAGATCCGTGAGATCTGGGTGGACAGCCGCAAGACGTATGGGCACCCGCGGGTTCACAAGGCGTTGCCTGCAGCAGGCGAGCAGGTGGGTACACGGCGGGTTGCGCGGTTGATGCATAAGGAAGGCATCGCGGGTGTGACGCGCAGGCGCGGCAAGTCGGTTGCTCCTGGTCGGGACGACAAGGAGCGGCCGGCGCCGGACCTGGTGGACCGGGACTCCTGGGTTGACGGTCCTGACGCAAGATACCTGACCGATGCGGAGTCCAAGGGACACTCCGTTTTCGGTGCGACCCAATATCGCAGACGCCGCCTGTCGTGTTCTCCGCGCCTCCTGACTCCTTGACAACACCGAAGGCGCTTTGGGCAGTTCATGGACCCTCAGAATTCTGACGCTTTCAAGCCCCTAAAAAAAGCCCCTGTACCATTCAGAAGAGCTTTTCAGAGCACTTCTAGCATGGCGGGGGATGAAACGCAAGGGCACCGAAGAACGCACGACGCAACGTAGCACCAGCGGGCATGGGCCGCTTTTGCATGGACACCACGGCGGCAACGTGCGCCACGGCCTCGCGGCAACTTCTTGGCACCGGGGCCCGTGCAGGGAGCGTAGCGACCGGAACGGGCCCCAGTGCCAAGATCTCAACGGTTCCCGCCACCAGGTCGACCATGCCCGCCACCCGGGTGTGCCAATAGCACCCGCCAACACTTATCATCACCACCAGTTCCGCGAGACGGGCGTCAGGCCGGGAGCAACCCATCGCCCCCTGTGCCAACGAGCAACCTGGGGGGGACCCGTGCCCCGGCCTGATGCCGCGATGGATGCCCAGTGGGGAGTCCGCGCCACGAGCGCCAGTACAGGGACCGACAAGCATCGCGGCGGCCCAACGCACCGTCTCACACACATTTACCCCGAACGTTTGCGCGTTCACCTCCGATAAGGAGAGATGTACCCATGAATGAATCGCCACACCGATTCTACGTCGGTGTCGACTGGGGATCCAGCGACCACCACGTCTGCCTGATCAACAGCGACGGCAAGCACTTGGGCGAATGGTCCTTCCCTCACAGCGGCAGTGGCCTCGTCGCTATGAGAACATGGATCCAGGAGCAGACCGGCGCCGGCGGTGAAGAGATCGCCGTCGCCATCGAGGTCCCGCACGGCCCCGTCGTCGATAGCCTCATCGACCACGGGTGCGCCGTCCACGCCATCAACCCCAAGCAGTTGGACCGCTTCCGCGACCGCTACTCACCCGCAGGCGCCAAGGACGACTCCAGGGATGCACTGGTCCTCGCCAGCGCGCTCAGAACCGATCCGCATTGTCTGCGCAAGATCAACATTGATGACCCCTTGGTCATCAGGCTCCGCACCGCAACCAGGCAACTCCGCACGCTCAAACAGGAGCGCACCCGCATCGCCGCACAAGTCCGCGAGCAACTGTGGCGGTACTACCCCGCCATCCTGTCGATCTGCAAAACCATGTGGGAGCCATTCTTCATCGATCTGTGGAGGCGCGTACCCACTCCGGAGAAGGCAAAGCGCGTCCACCTGAGCACGCTGCGCTCCATCCTCAACCGCCACCGCATCAGACGCCTGAGCGCCCAACAGGTCAAACAGGCACTGGGCGTAGAGCCGGTTCACATCGTGTCTGGCGTCACCGAGGCCGCCACATCCGCCATTGATGTGAATCTGATCAGGCTTGAGGTCACGCAGCAGCAGATCCGGCGCGTCGAAACAGACATCGCCACCATCACAGACCAACTGATCGCGGCCGAGGCAACCGATGAGGATGACGACGGCGAGGAGGGCGGCGGCCAGCGCGACGCAACAATCCTCTCCTCCATCCCGGGAGTAGGACAGATCGTCCTCGCCACGCTGATCGCCGAGGCACCCCACCTCATCAAGACACGCGACTATCAAGCGCTACGATACCTCTGCGGCGTCGCTCCCGTCACCAAGCGATCAGGGAAGTCCTTGCGGGTCTCCCGCAGGCTCGCAGCACATCCGCATCTCCAGGAAGCAATCTACCACTTGGCACGGGTCGCCGCACAGCGCGACCCGACATCCAAGGCCAAGTACCAAGCGCTGCGGGCTCGCGGACATACGCATGGACGCGCTCTGCGGACCGTCGGCGACCGACTCCTGGCCGTCGCATGCGCCATGCTCCGGGACCAGACGCTCTACAAACCCGCGCAGAAGACTCCCATACCGGCCGCCGCCACAACCTCCGGAGAACGCGATCAGCCAGGCGCTGCTGTACGTGGCCAGGCCGAGAAGGGGCAACTGAACACCGCCGATCAAGCGCGTCGAACCGGCCCGCAGAACCGCCGCGCCGCATGATCCTGCCCGCTCCCGCACTTGTGCTCAGCACCGACCTCGACCAAGCCCGGGGTTGGTCTTGGGTGTTGGGGTTCCGGGTGGGGTGCCACCGATGCGGACCAAAGCGACCGACCAGGCAATCAGGGGCAGCCAACCACCGACACCCACACCGAAGGGGGGCGACAGGGGGGCATTCCGATGGGGGTGTTTGGATCTGGACAAGGCAGCGATGTCCTCCCGTGACACGGGCCTGGTGCTCTTCCATTCGGGTTCGGCAGGGGCACGAGGGCGCCCACGGGCGCCAGCCGCATGGCTCGTATGGGGTGGCACCGTTGCGGGAATGGCCCGTCAGCGACGGACCCTGGGCAGTCGCCTAAGCCGTGTCCGGCCAACGCGTGTATCACGGATGTGTGCGAGGCAGTGAGCACGCGGCAAAACGGCCGGGGAGAGCGCGGGTTCGCCGGGCGTCTGGTCAAGCCGAGAAGGGTCACCGCAACTCCAGTGTCCTTCAAGTCGAACCAGCTCGCAGAGCCGCCGCGCCGCATGATCTTGCCCGCTCCCGCACTTGTGCTCAGCACCGACCTCGACCAAGCCCGGGGTTGGTTTTGGGTGTTGGGGTTCCGGGTGGGGTGCCACCGATGCGGACCAAAGCGACCGACCAGGCAATCAGGGGCAGCCAACCACCGACACCCACACCGAAGGGGGGCGACAGGGGGGCATTCCGATGGGGGTGTTTGGATCTGGACAAGGCAACAATGTCCTCCCGTGGCACGGGCCTGGTGCTCTTCCGTTCGGGTTCGGCAGGGGGACGAGGGTGTGCCCACGGGCCCGTGCAAGGCATCGACAGAGAGGCACGACGACACAGTGCGGCTACGAAAGAACGCGTGTTCAGGGGCACCGAGCCGGGTTCAACAAGGGCCAACCCAACACCGGCGGTTATCCAAGTCGAACCGGCCCGCAGAACCGCCGCGCCGCATGATCCTGCCCGCGCTCGCACTTGTGCCCAGCACCGACCTCGACCAAGCCCGGGGTTGGTCTTGCTGTTGGGGTTCGGGGTTGGGCCATCACCGATGCGGGCCAAAGAGACCGGTCCGGCAATCAGGAGCCGCCAGCCACAGCCCCGAAGTGCGGCGACAGAGGGGCACTCCGATGTTCCTTGACAGGCGACCCGGGTGGCGAGATCAAGCACATCAAGGGCGACCAGGGGCGCATCAATGCTACCGCCCAGCATCAGGCGGCGCGTCAGAGAGGAACGAGCCGCAAGGCCGCACATGCCGCATGGCAACGATGAGCTCGGCAGACACCACGAACGTTAGTTCCAGCCCAATCACGGCACCACCAGCTGAAACACAAACGGCTACACCTGTGCATCAGGGCCAAGGCGGGGTTCGGGAGGCCGACGACCACCGCAGACGCCTCATCAAAGCCCACCCCGCATCCACCGGGGTGAGTCGATTACATGGCCACTCGGCTGAAATAAACCGCGCTGAAACCGCGTCTTTTGTCCGGCCGAAGACACCACACAACCCGTTCCCCCTCAGAAATCTGACGCCAAACCTCACACTTTACAAATGGTGGGGAGTCCCCCCCCCCCCCCCCCCCCAACGCTATAAACTTTTGATATTATTAGCTTTATAGCATTTTTTCTAGTCACGGCATGATTTTTGCTTCACCATGCCACGGACATCGGCCGTTTCGACGCCGGATCGCAGATCGAGGACAATCTGAATCCCGTTTGGGCATGGTCGCTTCGTGACGCGGTGGCACGCGAGGACCCAGAGGTGGCTGGGGCTTGTCGGAGCCACTTGTGACCCGGAGGTGGGGCCCCTAAAGACGACACCCCAACACACCCTTATCGGGAGGGCAAGACACTCAAGATGAACAGGTTGCACAAATTCTTGGCCGGGGCGCTCATGCTGCTGCCGATCGTGATGGCGGCCTGCGGAGAGGACATCGCACCCCCGCCCCCGACCGGCTCCATCGCCGGTCGCGTCATGATCGAGAGCCAGGGCGCCGACGGCGTCTCCGTCACACTCAGCAGCGGGGCCGCCGCAACCACCGCAGACGGCGGTTCCTACCGCTTCGACAGCATCGAACCCGGCACCTACACCGTCTCCATCGCCGGCTTCCCCGCCGAAGCAAGCTTTGACGCCACCTCCATGTCCGTCACCGTCGGCACCACCGGGGGTGTCGCCACCGCCAACTTCTCAGGCACCTACATACGCACCGCCAGCGTTCGTGGCTCCGTGACCGTCGAAGGCAACGGGCTGAGCGGCGTGATGGTTCGCTTGACCGGCATGGCCGAACACGAGACCACCACCGGCGCCAGGGGCGAATACAGCTTCACCGGACTCAGGGCCGGTCACTACTCGGTCCAGATCTCGGGCTTCGATGCCGACGAGGTCACGTTCTCCAGCGTCTCGGGCACCGCCGAAGTCGGCGTGGGCGACACCAAGGTCGTCAGCTTTGACGGAGCGTATCTCCGTACCGCCGGCATCACCGGCCGCGTCAGCGTCGAAGGCACCGGCCTGGAAGGCGTCACCGTCAGCCTCTCCGGCGGCGAAGACGACCAGAGCACACAGACCGATGCCGGGGGCCAATTCTCCTTCACCCGGCTCAGAGCCGGCGACTACTCCGTCGCCATCTCAGGCTACGACACCGATGAGGTCGGCTTTGACGCCACCTCCCGCAGCATCACCGTCGCCGTGGGCGAGACCGCCAATGTCCAGTTCGACGGCAACTATTTGCGCACCGCCGGCATCACCGGCCGCGTCAGCGTCGAGGGCATGGGGCTGGCAGGCGTCCCCGTCACGCTCGAGTCCGACGACACCGACGATATGATGGACACCACCGACGCCAGCGGCTTGTATGCCTTCGGCGCACTGGCCGCAGGCGACTACACCGTCTCCATCATGGTAACGGGCGACGCCCATGTCTTCGACATGACCAGCATGGACGTCACACTGGCCGACGACGCCCTGGAAACCGTCAACTTCATGGGCGACCACGCCACCACCGCAAGCATCTCCGGCATGCTCTTCGTTGACGAAGCCACCAAGAACGACATGCACGACGAAGGCGAGGACGCGCTCGAGATCCAGGGCATTCCGGTCGTGCTCGTGGGCCCAGGGGTCACCGACCGCACGACGGCCACCACCGACGACAAGGGCATGTTCCAGTTCAGCGAACTCAAGGCCGGCTCCTATGTCTTGGCCGTCGTCACCAACCCCGATGTCGCCAAGATGCTGGGCGACCACGCCTACGGCGGCTCCGCAACGGGCTACGACTTGACCGTCGCAGTCGGAGAACACAAGAAGCAGCACCTGCCCTACGACATCACCCACCAGACGGTCCACTACTCCGTCACGCTGCGCCACGGCGACAACACCGGTGACGCACTCGAGGGCGCTTCCGTCATGCTCTACGCCGATGCGGCAGGTAGCTCCATGGTCGCCAAGGGCACCACGGACAAGGACGGCATGGCCATGATCCGGTTTGCGCGCTCGATGGCCACCGGCGGAGCCATGGTGCACGCCAAGGTCATGAGCGACGACTACCATGTCGAAGACAAGATGCAGGTTGTGCGCTGGATGCCAAAATCCCGGACCACGATGGCCGCCAACGACTTCGATATCCTCAACCTGATGGTCGACGCCTCGGTCAGTGGCAAGACCGTCATGACCGACATGGGCGGCGGCAACCCGCTCGCCGGCTGGATGATCTCCGTGACCATGGGCGGCAAGGCCGTCACCGGAGCGCCCACCAAGTTCGGTACCTTGGGCATGGCCATGCTGGACCTCGAGGTCAAGCCCGCCGACCTGCCCGCCACCTACACCGTCATGCTGGACACCGTGCAGAGCGACGCCCTGGATGGCGGCGAGAAGTTCAGCGCCACCTCCGTCATGCACGAACACACGGGCCTCAAGCTCATGCAGGAGATGGACGCCGGAACGATTGAGGCGACCTACTCGACGCAGACGCTCAAGGTCTATGTGCATCACGAGCGTGACCAGGTGATGGGCTACACGGGCAATGTGCTGGGCGGCGACACGCGCATGTCCGGCAAGATCGATGTCGACGTGCGCTACATCGACGCCACCGGTCGCTCACGCATGTTCACCGCGCAGCAGTGGAACACGAAGAACAAGTCGGAGAAGGATGGCGTCATCACCTTCAAGCACCTGCCGGCCGACGCACAAGTCATGGTCCAGGCCAAGGAGAAGGCGGACGCGGGCGACATCGAGCTGTTGGACCCGATGGAGCTCTTCGCGTTCAAGGACAAGGACGCCAACGGCATCATGAAGGGCGCGTTCGGTGACATGGGCGGCTTCAGCCCCATGGTCGAGCTCTGCCCGCTCATGGCCACCGACCCCACGGGCCAGGACTTCGGCGAGTGCAGCACCTTCGCCTATGTCATGACCTACAGCGTCAGCGGCAATGTCTCCCGCAAGATGGTCAAGAAGCACGCCACGAACGAGGACTTTGACACCACCGGCATCACAACGCCTGAGATGGTCGGCGGCGTGAAGGTTGACCTGGCGCCGGTGACGGGCAAGAACCTGGCCGGCATGGCGCAAAGCAAGACGACCGCCAGCGCGGGCACCACCAAGGGCACATTTACCTTCGGCATGGTCGCCGCCGGCGCCTACACGTTTGCCGTGCCGGCGGGCTGGCGCGTCAGGTTGGGCCAGGTGGGCTCGACCACGATGGTCGGCAATGCGCTGAACCCGCTGGACACGGCCGTCATGCTTGATGTCACGCCCACTACGGGCATCGTCTACGGCATCGTGAAGGACAAGACCGGATTCCGGGTCGACAGCGTCATGGTCGACGTCAACGGCAAGACGGCAATGACCGACGCCGTGGGCCGCTACATCGTGAGCGGGATCACGCCGGCCACATCGGCGACCATCAAGGCCACTTTGGGCGGATTCGTCCAGCACACAGGGAAGTTCGCCGTGGCGGCAAACATGCCGGTGAGGTATGACTTTACGATTTCGGGCCCCGGGGCATCGCCGGTGTTCTACAGCGGCACGGTGGTCGCCGCGGGCTCGAACGCGCCGCTTGCGGGCGTGGAGATCACCGTCGATGGCAAGGCGCCGACAAACGCGGCCACGGCCGGTCCCAACAAGGGCAAACTGGTCACGGGCGCCGACGGCACTTTCCGGGCAGCAATCGGAAACAAGAGCGCCGGCAAAACGGCTACGGTCAGGGCGTCAATGGTCCGAACAACCTTCGCGCCCGAATCGTTCACGCTGCCGGCCGGGCCAGGCACCAACCTGTCGGGCGTCAATTTCACCGGGTTCCAGAACGCCCTCATCACCGGTCGGGTGTCGGCTGACAGGTCCATTACCGGAATTGAGGGATCGGGCCGCCCGTTGTCCGGCGTGTTGGTCACCGTGGCCGGGCCAGGCGACACCGTCTCCGATACTACCCGTGCCACAGGCATGTTCTCGCTGAGTGTTCCGTTCGGCAATTACACCCTCACGGCAACTAAGGAGCACCACGGATTTCGCTATCCAAACGGCAACCAGCAGGTGTCGGTCGCGCCGGGCCAGGGGCTGAACTTCGGCACCATCACAGCAGCCACATGGGCGGTCGTGGGCGCGAGCGGAGAGCGGAAGCCGGCGGACACCACAATCAGCGGGGTGACGATCGGCAGGTGGCACAAGGACTTTATCATTCGCACCACCGGCAATATGAATCGGCGATCCGGCGTCCCCGACGGGACCGACCTAAGCAACTTGGTGCATTACTATATTTACACGTTCGTGGACGGTGAATGGATGTACACACTGTTGGACTGGCTGACTGTCGAGGATGAGGGAAGCGATAACCAACGCGAGTGGACAGGCAAGGGGTTTCTGATCGAGGCCGAGAGTATTGGCCGTGAATTCCCCGATGACACGTTTACGGTGATGCTTGACTTCCGTGTATATCTCCGAGATAGGAGAGGGTCGCCCGCTGACACTGCCGCATTGGACGCCGACACCACCTACTTGAAGATCCCCCCGATTGACCCTAAGGCAACCTCGGTCAAGACAACGCGATCGACGAACGGAGACACGGTTACCACAACCTGGATGGCCAGGTCGAACGCAAGGTCGGCCTACAGGCTTGCGGTCACCTTCCCGTCAATCGCGGATCTGGGCGGGTCTGGAGCGACAGTGTACGTCAACCCCGCCTTTGCCTCGCCGGGATTTTCCTTCAACGCCACAAATTCGGACTTCAGGCAGTGGAAGGTGGCTGGTATCAACAGTCTTGACTACGCGGAGTTCCGAACAATGAACAACGCCGTCGTGAGGGTCACCAAGGCGGAGCTGCTGGGCGCCTTCGATATCAGGGTCGACTCCAGGCAGGGAACCTCCGGCAAGTGGATGATGGGAGCCACAACCAGCATCGCAGCCAAGCCTTAGCTCTCAGGGAATCCTGGAAAAGCGTTGACCCCGTCGGCGGGTGGTCGATCCGACCGACCGTGTCCTCGGGGGGCCTCTTTCCCGATCCGCCAGTCTTGCACCAAGGGTTGCGGGTCAAAGCATGAACGGTGAAGATGGCGGCCCGGCTGAAGACGATCTCGAGCATCGGACCTGACCACGGTAGCCGCGCAGGGACCTGCACCGCCGCCATGTGGCCCTCAGCCAGTCGGGACTTGGCCGGCTGGCTGGGACCTGGCGCTTCTCCGCCACTCGATTGACCGGAATCCGGGGCTGGACAAGGTCGTTCGACACCAGTCGGCGGACCCCTGGCGGGTGGCCCTGGAAGATGTCGGGGCGCTGCCGATGATGCACTTCGCCAGGCGATGCCCTGAAATTCGGGGATGCGTGGGTCCGGGGTCAGGAAGCCAAAGAAAAACCGGGTGAGGAGGATTGAGGCTGGCCCGGCCAACAAGACGGCGCGAGGGGTGTGTGATGACCCCAAGGCCGTAAGGGAGAATGCACGGGGATGGGCCTCGGAGGAACCCAAAAGGCGGCGCCCGCACACGGGTGTTGGGGTCGGTGCCTTCGACGTAAGCTACATTGAGACCAAGCGGTGCCCGGACATAGAGAGGGATCGGGGAATTTCACGCCCCCCGTCCAACGTCGGTCAGTGCCGCACACCCAACAAATCCGCCGTCCATGTCACGCGTTCAGGCGACGCACGGCACGCCGCATCAGGCGTACTGGATGCGGGTGAATGCGAGCGCCAGGGACCAAGAGATACTCAATCCTGTCAGAATGGACGCATCGGTCTCGAGCCAGAACGATGCCCTGCCAGCCTTCCCGGGATCCGCGTGCGAGGGACCGATCATCGGGCTACCCGCTCCGCCCCGGACCGGACCTTGGCAATCCGTCGTGCCCCGAGAAATGACGCGCCCGGACCGAAGGGTGGGAGCAGCAAGCACAATCCCCGTTGGTCTGGACACGGGCATGCAGGCAAGAGTCCTGGGCGTTCCATGGACCACTGGAGACCTGAGAAACCCATGAGTTGTGTCGCACCCACCCCTGAGCCCCGTCCACATGCCTGACAAGCCGGTCTACTGGGTTTCCGATGTCCACCTGGGCGCGGTGCCCCCAGAAACGGAAGAAGCGTTTCGCCGCTGGCTCCAGCATGTTCGCGAATCGGGCAGCCATCTGGTCATCAGCGGTGACCTGTTCGACTTCTGGTTCGAGTATCGGCATGTCGTTCTCGCCCGCCATGTGCGCGTGCTGGCGCTGTTGGCGGATTTGGTGGCCTCTGGCGTTCCCGTAACGATGCTGGGTGGAAACCACGACTGGTGGGCGGGTGACTTCTTGCGTCGCGACATCGGGCTCGACTATCGGGGCGGCCCCCTCCGGGCGGAATTCCAGGGAAGGTCCACGCTGGTTGTTCACGGCGATGGCCTGGGAAGCGGAGACACTCCATACAAGGCGCTCCGAGCAATGCTTCGGACGCCCGTAACGCGCTGGCTGTTTCGTTGGCTTCATCCAGACCTGGGCATCGGTCTCGTCCACAGGATCTCGGGGACGCGGGCCCACAGGGCGGCCAAGAGCCAGGGTGCGTCAAGCGGGAGGGCGGCCCACCTCTTGGCTTGGGCCAAAGATCAACTTGAGTCCGACCCAACGCTGGAGATGGTGGTGGCGGGCCATGTACATGAGCCCTCGGTCATCGAAATCGCCCCAGCACGTTTCTACGTCAATACCGGAGACTGGGTCAAGCGTCGCTCCTATGTGACGACCAAGGCAGGAGAGCCACCCATACTCCACGAATGGGGCGGATAACAGTTCCATGTTGGCACAGCGCGCTCGACACCCGGTTCGGGCCCCTACCCCGCCGGGATCCGAACCCTGACCTCAAGGCGCCCATCGGGGTTGCCCTCGACGGTCAGGGCATCAGGGAAATCCCGCAGGTGGGCCGATACGAATGCATCGACACCGGAGAGCAGCAGGGTGAACACGGCCACAGCCAGCCAGTCCTCTCGCTGCTCCTCGCGGGCTGACACTAGCCCGCGGTATCGAGCAACCTCCTCGTGCGCCTCCAATCGGCGCTCCACCTCGTCGGGGTCGGCGACGCCCTCGCGTGCAAGCTGCTCCGTGACTCGCTCTTCCCAGAAAGAGGCCTGTTGGCGCGCGAAACGGAGACGGCGCATGGTCTTGAACAGCATCCAGGCAGCGAGCGATTCGGACCCGAAGTAGAACGCCCCTCGCGTAAGGGATCCCGAGGAGGCGTGCCCCCAACCCGGTATGATTGCGCCCCGCAAGAACGCTCCCGCCGGTGTGACCCCGCCGGCAAGCGTGTCCGCCTCGGCCACCGTGTCGGGAGGCTGAGCAGACACAAGGGCGGTGAAGAGTAGGCAATGGGCACCCATCACCAAGACACGGCCCCAACTACGCATTGTTTGGCACCACGACCGGGAACGCTCCCGGCTCAACCGTCACATGCAGCTCACGGGCGGGCTGAGGCATGAGCTCGCCATCCAGTTCGAACCAGAGCGCCTCGCCACCGCTGTGGCGCACCACGGCGTGCTCCAACTGGCGCATTGTGACCAGATCCGACGCGGCGTGAGCGCCCCGCAGCACCTGCGGAACGAGCTTCAGGATGGAGGGCAGACGGGCATGTTGGACATGGCAAAGATCCAGCTTGCCGTCCAGCGGGGTCGCCCCAGGATTGATCATGAACCCGCCCCCGATGGACGGACCTACGGTAATAACGCAGAGCAATGTCTCACCCCCGGCCGTGTGTGTGCCCGCCTCAACCCGCATGTCCGGCGCCCGAAACACAGCCACGGCATTGAGAAACGCGGCCAGGTACTGCAGGAGGCCCGGCAACCGAGAAAAGCGGGCCCTGCACCGGAGCACCTCCACGTCAACGCCCACGCCCATCAAATTCATGAACACCCTCTCGCCGCCGTCCCATCGAACACGCCCGATATCGAAGTGCGCGACCTGCCCTTCATTCAGCAATTCCGCGACGCGATCCAACCCGCCTCTGGGCCCGATCATCCGATAAAAGTCGTTCCCGGTTCCCACCGGGCATACCACCACGGGAGGAAGTGCATCCGACGGAGTGTCCAGAAGTCCCTGCGCCACCTCGTGTACGGTCCCGTCGCCGCCCACCACGACGAGCCGGTGCGCCCGATTAAGGACCGCGGCGCGCGCCAAACGCACGGCATCCCCGGGAGCCCTCGTCACCTCCGTTTCGACCCGCCATCCGCCTTGGCGCAGGGTGGCGGCCACGCGGGATCCGATCCCGAGCCCCTTGCCGCGAGCGGCGGCGGGGTTGACGATCACATGAAGTGGTCCGGCTTGGATACCCATCGGCCAAGAAGTGGCTCAAAGGGGCTGGCGGGGGCGTGTGGGAATCGAACCCACCCACCCGGGTTTTAGCCGGGCACACTGGTTTTGAAGACCAGACGGAACACCAGCCCCGATCCGCCCCCGCATAGAGCCTCCCTCCCGACATCCTGGGCTACGGTACATGACGGCCAGGCTCGGACGCGTTGCCATGATTCTCCTTGGGCCGCAATGGTCCCCGCCGCCACCTCTTGTCCAGCCCGGCGAAATCCTGCGTCAGCTGCCAGCGCAACCGTGCGAAGCGCCTGCGAACATCGGGCCTGCCCTGTAGCCGCAGAAACAAACTCGTGTCCTCACGCACCTCCTTGGCCAACTCCATCCACCGCACCGTCAGGTATCCGATCAACGGGGCCAGGACAGCGATCACCACCGCCACCGCAACGCCGCTCAAAACGTAGCTCAATCCGGTCCAAAAAACCCAGGCCATGGTCACGCCGGCCGCCAAGGCGACCAACTTGTATGTGGCCAGAACCTCGGACTGCGGCCGGGCTCTGCTGGCCGCCATGCCGGCCAGCAGGATGACCGGCAACCACAACAACGCCCCGATGATCGCGAACGGCAGGCCCAGCACCAGGACCGGACCCTTGGACCCGACATAGCGAACCACCGGCGCCAACTCGTACCGAATTGGCACTTCCGCCTGCCCTGTGCCAAGTCGGCGGGCCAGCCTTGCGTAGCGTTCAACCCTTCGCGCGAGACTCCGGTACTCGTCAGGCGACTCCAGACGCAGACGCTCCAACCCATCGGCGAAGCGCTGTAGCCGCGGGAACCGCACACCCAACCGTTCCCTGGCCCGCCAAGGCGCCCAACGCAGCTGACGGACGTAGAGCTGTTCCGCCGCTTCCACCAACACGCGGTGTTCGTGGCGCACAAAGTTGAGTGTCTGGGCCCGGAGAGCCCGCTCAATGCGATCCGTGAGCGCGCGAACGGCCAGAACAGGATCGCGCGCATGCAACGCCTCCAGATCCCGGCAGGAGAAGGCGGGACCCAAGCGGACCGAGGCCGCCGTGCGGGCACGCTCCTTGCGCGAGTATGTGATCCCGATCGGCACAATCGACAGGCCCAGCGCCCAGTCGGCCGCGTCCTCCGCGCGCAAAGCAATCCGTGCGGCACCCGTGCGGAGCGCAACGACACTCGACTCGGAGTGACTTCGCCCCTCGGGGTAAATCTGGATGGCCTCGCCTCGGCCCAGCGCGCTCACCGCGTCGCGAAACATGTCCTCGTTGCGGTGCATGGCGCAGGGATCATCCTGCCTGCGGTACACGGGGATCGCACCCAGCATTCGGACAATGGGACCCAAGAGCAGCAGATCAAAGAGCGGTGCCCTCGCCAAGGGGCGCACAAACCGGTCACTGCAGCGGAACACCAACACAGCATCAAGCAGGCTGTTTGGGTGGTTGACCACAACCAGCACCGGTCCGGCCGGCAATGCGGGCCCCGCTCTGTCGATCCTGTAAAAGAGACCCGCTGCGACACCGGCCACGCGAATGACGAGTCGGGCCATTCGGCTCAGCGGCTTGGCCGCATCCGCCCTCGCACTCGAGATCGCAACCCCGGCGTCCGCCGGGCTCACGACTTCCCAACCCCGCACCGCATCGCCGTCCCGGACGGCAACGTCATCGAAACCGGCCACCGGCCCATGATCAAGCTTCCCATGTCCCCCGCCGGATGCGGCGATCCACTCCGCCGATCATCAATGCCTCTTGTGCCGCCCCCTCGTCGGGGAGGCAACGTCCACGCCGCCACCACGCCAGCCGATGCTCTCCAGACTACCAGCACCCATGTGATCCCGAAACGACACCGCGCCCCAAGTCTTCCCGGGGTCCGATCTCCATCACTCGCTTCCGGGGGCGACCAAGATCCCCCAATTTCAGCCAACGCTCGGGCAAATCCTTGGGGGCCGCCACTCACAACATGCACACAAAACCTGCGGCGTGCGTTACCTTACCCTCCCATCTACCCCTTTCGCGAATCCTCATGGTATCAAGCGGTCGTGCCTGAACAAATTGCAGATGTGCGCCGCCAAGGTGCAACAGCGTCCGCCGGAGCGGGGGACACGGTCCCGCGCAATCCCGGCACTGGTCTGGACCTGGAGATGATCCGGGCCGTGCGCGTCAATCGCGCGGCAGCCGATCGCCGGGCTGCCACGCTGGCGGCGCGCCGGGCCATCAAGCGCCAGTGGCAGGCCGGGTGGTTGCTGCGCGCCGTGACCTTGATCGACCTGACCACGTTGGCGGGCGACGACACCTCGGGACGAGTGGCGCGCCTCTGTGGCAAGGCCAAGAGGCCAGTTCGGGGTGACATCCTCAGAGCCTTGGAAGCACCCGACATTACCGTCGCCGCCGTGTGCGTCCACCACCTCATGATCGCGGCAGCGCACGAGGCCCTTCGCGGCAGCGGCATTCCGGTGGCGGCGGTGTCCACCGCCTTTCCGGCGGGCCTGTCCTCCATGGGGACCCGCGTGCAGGAGATTCGGGAATCCGTCTCCGAGGGCGCCGCCGAAATCGATGTCGTGATCACGAGGGGGCTCGTGCTGGCGGCCGAGTGGGAGCGGCTGTACGAGGAGGTCGCCTGTTTCCGAGAGGCGTGCGGGGATGCGCGAATGAAGGTAATCCTGGGGACAGGCGAGTTGGGGACACTCGCCAACGTGAAGCGCGCGGCGGTGGTGGCGATGATGGCGGGGGCAGACTTCGTCAAGACATCAACGGGCAAAGAGAAGACCAACGCCACCCTGCCCGTCGGGATTGTCTTGGCCCGGGTCATCCGGGAGTACCACGGCGCGACCGGTCACCATGTCGGACTCAAGGCGGCGGGTGGGATCAGTCGCGCCTCGGACGCCCTTGCCTGGCTGGTGCTTGTAAAGGAGGAGTTGGGTGATCGCTGGCTGTCGCCCGGACTCTTTCGGATCGGCGCCAGCACCCTGCTGGCGGACATCGAGCGCCAATTGGAGCACCACGCCACCGGCCGCTATTCTGCCTTTCACCGCCACGCCCTTGCCTAGAGCCATGAAGCCCACCCCAGTGCCCAACGTTTCTGACATTTTCTCGACCCTTGAGTACGGCCCCGCCCCAGAGGACGCGGATCCCGTCATCGAGGGGTGGCTTCAGGGCGGTGAGCGGACCTTCGGCCACTACATTGGTGGCGAATGGATCGGGGGCGACGGCACCGTCCTGGAGACCCGCTGTCCGGCGGACCATCGGCTGCTCGCCCGCTTCCGCTGCGGGGCGGACGAGGACATCGCGCAAGCGGTCGCAGCCGCCCGCGAGGCGCTGTCCGATTGGCGGGAACTCGGTCCAGCGGGCAGATCCCGGCTGCTCTACCGGGTGGCGCGGCAGATGCAGAGGCGGTCGCGCCTCTTCGCCGTGCTGGATTCGCTGGACAACGGGAAATCCATCCGCGAGGCGCGCGACCTCGATACCCCGCTCGCTGTGCGACACTTCTATCACCACGCCGGTTGGGCGCAGGTGCTGCACACTGCGTTTCCCGACACCAGGCCCTTGGGTGTGATCGGACAGATCATCCCGTGGAATTTTCCTCTTCTCATGCTGGCGTGGAAGGTGGCACCCGCCCTGGCCGCGGGAAATACGGTTGTGCTCAAGCCGGCCGAATTCACTCCGTTGTCCGCCCTTCTCTTTGCCGAGCTCGTCCAGGAAGCGGGATTTCCTCCGGGCGTCTTCAACCTCGTGACGGGGGACGGCACCACCGGCGCGGCCCTGGTTCGCCATTCGGATGTCGACAAGGTGGCCTTTACCGGTTCGACCGAGGTTGGGCGTGAGATTCGCGCGGCAACCGCGGGCACCGGAAAGCACCTGTCCCTGGAGCTGGGGGGCAAGTCACCCTTTGTGGTCTTCGAGAGCGCCGACCTGGACGCCGCCGTCGAGGGTGTCGTCGACGGTGTTTGGCTTAACCAGGGCGAGGTTTGCTGCGCCGGCTCCAGGCTGCTTGTGCAAGAGGGGGTGGCCGACGAGGTATACCGGCGGTTGCGAGCACGGATGGAGAACATTCGCCTGGGTCACCCGCTGGACAAATGCATCGACATGGGCGCCATCGTTGACCCGAGCCAGGTCGACCGTATCAGGGGCTACCTTGAGGCGGGAAAGAGCGACGGGGTCGACATCTGGCAACCGGCTCGCGCGACGCCCGAGAACGGCTGCTTCGTGCCCCCCACTCTATGCACGGAGGTGCCCGCATCGAGTCCGTTGATGACTGACGAGGTGTTTGGGCCCGTGCTGGTCGCCCTGTCCTTCCGAACGCCCGCCGAGGCGGTGGCGCTGGCGAACGACACGCGTTACGGGTTGGCGGCGAGCATCTGGACCGAAGACATCGGCCTTGCCTTGGATGTTGCTCCCTTGCTGAAGGCCGGGACGGTGTGGATCAACTGCACCAACCGCTTTGATGCCGCGTCGGGATTCGGGGGCTACCGCGAATCCGGTTTCGGGCGCGAGGGCGGCGCGGAAGGTATGTGGGAGTATCGAATGCCCACGACCCCTAGCTGGGGCTACCGAGATAATCCGGACCTTACTGTGGACATGCACAGGGACCCGTCGAATGGGGGCGCCCAGCCGCCAGGTGAGGAGGATCCGCAGCTCTTGGGCCTCCCGCCCGTGGAGCGGACCCGCAAACTCTGGATCGGCGGACGACAGGCACGGCCCGACGGGGGCCACTCATTGCCCATTCTAGACGCCGGCGGTGGCGTGGTCGAGGTCCCTCGCGCGAATCGAAAGGATGTGCGCAACGCGGTTGAGGCCGCGAGGGCGGCACGTTTGTCGTGGGCCGCATCAAGCGGCCACCACCGCGCGCAGATTCTGTACTACTTGGCCGAGAACCTGGCCGCCCGCAGCGTCGAGTTCGCGGCCGGCCTACACCAGGCGGGTGCCATGCCCTTGACCCAGACTCTGGCCGAGGTCGAGGCCACGGAACAAAACCTGTTCACCTTTGCGGCCTGGGCCGACAAGTACGGCGGCCGGGTGAACTCGACCCCGTTTTCCAACATCACGATGGCGATGAACGAGGCGGTGGGAACGGTCGCCATTCGATGTGGAGACGACGCACCCCTGTCGGGCGTCGGCGGCTCCATCGCGGCAGCGCTCTCACAGGGGAATGTCGTGGTCTTGGTCGCGCCTGAGCGATTCCCCGTCTCGGCGCTGGACCTGATCCAGGTTCTGGAGACATCGGATGTACCCCCCGGTGTGGTGAACATCCTCAGTGGGCTACACCGGGAAATCGTGCCCACGCTGGCAGCCCACGACGACGTCGATCAGCTGTGGGACTTTGTCGCCGATGACCTGTCGGGCGAAGCCGAACGCCTCTCGGCGGGGAATCTCAAGCGTACGTGGGTGGACCGTGACGGCATCGTGAGATGGGACGCGCTGTTCCCGCAAATCGAGATGCTGCTTCTACGTAAGGCGACGCAGGTAAAGAACATATGGGTGCCGTACGGCGCCTAGTCACCTGCTCCGCTTGACGGTGCCCTCTATCGCCTGAGCAACGAACGATACAGCGGGCTGGCCACGGTCAAGTACACCCGGTCCCCGGGGGAGACTGACACCCTGTTGGTGGTGAACTTGCCCCCTGCCAATACATCAATGTGGATACGAAGGTCGTCGGCCACGGGCCAAGCTAGCGTGAAGCTTTCCTGGCCATTGCCGGGAACGATGCCCAGCCGCCGCTCGGCTCTCGAAACCGCACGCACGGTCGCCTCGTTGAAGTTGTTGTTCACCACATCAATGCGAATCACTCCGGCCGCAGCGTCACTCCGGTCGAAGGGATTTGTCACCCGGGGAGATCCCGCACACGCGCCCGCAAAGCCGCCAAGCAAGCAGACCCAGATCCATCGCTTCATCGTCCCTCCACACACTCCCAACAAGCCCTTGGAGGTGCATACGCGCCGGGCGGCGCCAAGGATCAACTCACAAGGCGCCCATCCTCGATAGGCTCCAACCCCTCTCGAATGAGGAGCTCGTTGAGATAACCCAGATCTCTCTGGATCACGATATTCATCTGCGAGATTTGCTCATCCAAGAGGGCCGACAAGCGCTCGAAAACGGTATACGATTGGTCCGTCGGGCGGCTTTCGGAAGCCTCCACCAGATTCAGCAGGGCCGCAAGTTTGTTGTTCAACTTGATGGGGAAGTTGAGCGGATCCTGGTTGCTCTGATTCCTGACCTGGTAGATCTCCGCCTCCACGACGCTCAGCTCGGTATCCACGACCTCGACCTGATCCTCAATGTCCTCGCTGTTCGTCTCATCAAGGCGTTCATCCATCTGGCTCCGAATGTCGCGCACCTTGATGACGGCGTTGTTGGCTTCCGAGACGCGATCGCGGATCTCGATCGCAAGACGGAAGCGCTCCACCAAGTCCTCCTGCGTGACGCCGTCCAAATTCGGGTTGACGCGAATTTCAAAGTCCCGCGTTTCGGGCATCCTGTCATCCACCGTCATGCGCACTGTGTAGATGCCCGGCACCGCAACCGGCCCGACGGGCCGGGCCGCCCACATAATTCTTCCCTCGAAATCGGTCCAGGCGGGATACCGCATATCCCAACGCAGCGAATGCGAGCCGGCCGTCGTGGACACTCGCGCACCGCCGCCGCCGAAGAAGCGGGCGGCTGGACCGTCGTCCGCCTCGTCTTCCTCGTCTTCGTCGCGGGCCACGCCCTCAAAGGTGCGAATCACCTCGCCGGCGCCATCAAGCACCTCGAAGACAACCCTGTCTGCGTCCTGGGCCAAGTGGTATTGGAAGAGAGCCCCGGGATCCAGACCACGATACGGATCGGACGGCTGGAAGAGCCACGCTCCCGCCTCCACGACATCGGGCGTCAACTGGCGAAGCGGGGCGATGTTCTCAAGCACCCAAAAGGACCGGCCGTGCGTGGCGATCACCAAGTCGTTGTCCTCAACCACCAGATCCGACACCTGAACCACCGGCAAATTGAGTGACAGGGGCTGCCACCACCCGCCGTCATCAAAGGAGACGTAGACGGTCCGCTCCGAGGCGGCGTACAAGAGCCCGGCCCGGGTCGGGTCCTCGCGCGTGGCGCGAATGAAATCGTCCTCCGGCAGTCCATCGACGACCAGCGCCCAGGTTTGGCCGTAGTCCTCGGTTTTCCAGATGTAGGGACTGCGGTCATCATCCACCAGATAGCGGATTCCCGAGACGTAGGCCTTGCCCGGGGTGTTCGGGGAGGCTTCGATGGTGTTGATCCGCACGAAGTCCGGGGCGGCCGGTGGCGTCACGTCAACCCAATCGGTGCCGCCGTTGCGCGTGATATGCACCAGACCATCGTCCGATCCTGCCCAGATGACCTGGGCATCGTGGTAGGATGGCGCGATGGCGAAGACGGTTGCGTAGGTCTCCACCCCCGTCTGGTCCTTTGTGATCGGGCCGCCCGAGGGACCCATCGTCATCGCATCGGCCCGCGTCAGGTCGGGGCTGATCCGCTCCCAGCTCTGCCCCTCGGTGGTCGTCTTCCAGACGCTCTGGGTTCCGGTGTAGAGAACGTCGGGATCATGGTGGGAGAACACAATGGGAAAGGTCCACTGGACGCGCTCCACGAGGTCTTCCGAAGACTGGCCCATGGGATTTTCCGGCCACACGTTGACGGCCCGGCCCGCCCCGGTTCCCATGTCAAACCGCGAAAGACTTCCTCCATAGCAACCCGCGTAAAAGACATCAAGGTCGATCGGGTTGGGTGCCACATAGCCACTCTCACATCCGCCGACCGCATAGTACCACGACCGTACTCCCGGTCCGCGGGCAGCCATGTGATTCCAGCCGCGCACGGGGATGCAGGCGGTCGAGTTGTCTTGTTGGCCGCCACAGATGTGGTACGGTGTATGCTCGGTCGTGACCACCCGGTAGAACTGCGCCGTGGAATAGTCCTGGTCGGTCCAGCTTTCGCCTCCGTTGAAGCTGACGTTGGCGCCGCCGTCATTGGCGTTGACCATCCGGTCGGAGTCGCTGGGCGCTATCCATAGGTCGTGGTTATCGCCGTGCGGCACCCGGATGCCGCCCGGAAACGTCTCTCCCCCGTCCCTGGAGCGGTACAGGCCCGTGTTCAGCGCGTACATCACGTCTTCGTCGTTGGGATCGGCGTACACGCGGGTGTAGTAGAACGCTCTCTGTCGGAGCTTGCGCTCCTCGTTGACCCTCTCCCAAGTCGCCCCGGCGTCGTCGGAGCGCCAGACCCCTCCGTCCGGCTCGTGTTCGATCAGAGCCCACACGCGGTCGGGGTTCGCGGGCGAAACAGCCACCCCGATTTTGCCCACCAAGCCCTCGCCGAGACCGATATTCGCCGTGATGTCGGTCCAGTTCTCGCCGCCGTCCACAGACTTGTACAAGCCGCTGTCCTCGCCCCCTGAGGACATCCCCCAAGAACGGCGCCAAGCCTGCCAAACGGATGCATAAAGGATCTCCGGGTTGGTGACGTCGACACTGATATCCACGGCACCCGCCCTGTCGCTTCGGTACAGTACCTTGCGCCAGGTCCGGCCCCCGTCGGTCGTCTTGAACACTCCGCGCTCGGGATTGTTCGCCGAATGCTTTCCGAAGGCGGCCACCCATGCGACATCACAGTTGCTGGGGTGAATTCGGATGCGGGCGATGTTCTGCGTCTCTCGAAGTCCGATGTGCTCCCAGGTTTCCCCTCCATCGACCGACTTATAGGCGCCGTCGCCCTGCTGGATATTGCCGCGAATTTGGGTCTCGCCGGTTCCCATGTAGACGATGTCGGGGTCGGCCTCGCAGACCTGGACCGCTCCGATCGACGCGCTCCCGATCTGTCCGTCCGTCACGGGATTCCAGTTCTGTCCGCCGTCCGTCGTCTTCCACAATCCCCCGCCGGTCGTTCCCATGTAGTACTCAAACGCCCGGGCGTCGGAGCCCGCCGCGGCTATGGATCTTCCACCCCTGGGTGGGCCGACGTTACGCCACTCCAGAGAGCCCCAGATCTCGTCGGGATACGGCTCCTGAGACTTCAGCGGATGGACATCCGCGAACAGGGTCGCGCTAATCAACAGGGCAAGAAACACGGAAGTACAGTGGCGAATGCGCATAAGGGAATCGATTCGTTTCGGGGAACGGGTCATCGAAGGCTCAATCCGTCGAGGAGCCAAACGCGGGACGCTCCCAGAGCGCCCCGTCAATCGTGAGTTGGACAAACTCAACCATACTTGGAGCCCCCATGGAAAACAAGTGGAGCCAGTGGGCATCGAAGGCACCCGGAACAACAGCGCGAACGCGAGCAAGCGGGACGAGAATCCCAGCCTTAGACTCGCGGGCTAGCCATGCCCCAAGCTCGTGATGGAAGAGCGGCGCCTCCGCCGGAGTCCTTCAGTTCGAGATCCTGGCGATCGGCACCAGCGTACCCAGGGGCTCGCCATTGCCGGCGTCCCGAAGGCTGCCGGACCCCGACAACTGGTTGATCAGGAGATACACTCCGCCAGCAGCCAGAGTGGCAAGAACGCCCGACCGCCACATGGAGAGCTCCCTGTTCGCCAGCCTCTCCGACTCGGCCCTTGAGACCGCGACCTCCTGGCGCATCAGACGCGCTCCTTGAACGCCCAGGGCCGCGCGGTACGAGGCGATCACCATGTAGAGCGAATCGTCCGACATGCGCAGCAGCCGCCCGTCATAGCTCCTTTCGAGCCTGCCGGTCTGGTGACTCAGACGCAGCGCCTCCGCATCGCTGACGGTTACCCGAATGTCGCGTCCGGCAATCAGACCGGCGTCGTCCGTTGGGGCGAATGTATGGCAACCTCCGCCAACGACGGCCGCAAACAGCGTGCCCAAGACCGAACGCCACAACGGCATCGGCAGAACCGGACAACTACAGGAGTTCAAAGTCCACGAGTACCTGCTGGTTGAACAGGTAGGCGAACCGCACCGGATTCTGCGCAACCGCGGTGTGACGTTGGTCATAGATCACCCCGTCGTCGACAAGCACGCGCAACCGCATGGCCACCGTGTCCATCTCCATGGGAGCAACCACCATGAGAAAGCGACCGACGCTGCCAATGTCCCAACTTCGGTCAAGCGGCAACGTGATGGTTGACGTGTCGGCATTGAGCACCTCGTACCCCCTCCCGCCCGCTTCATTGGTGGCCGCAAAAAACTCGGTGGCGGTCGTGAGCGAGAGGGCAACGGCCTCACCCTCGATCACGACTCGGATCACCTCCGGGCTCGGGTCGTCAAACCAGTCGCAGGACGCCGTCAGGAGGAGTAGCACGCCAAGAAGTCCCAGACCCCTCGGCACCGATCGTTGCGTCAACCCCATGACCCACCTCGTGCCTTCGGATACCGACGCCGTCCAACCAGTGCCGGCGTTTGAGGGCCCCCAGGTTGGGGGCTGAAAGGGAAGCTCAATACCCAAGCCCTAAAATATAAACGCATCGGGGTCCGAGGGCATGTGACGCCCCCGGACCCCCAAGCCATGCGAGGCTCTGACGCGCTCGGGCCTTCAGTCGGTCAAACGCCGCGCAACCCCGGTTATCCCGCGCACGGGTGCAGGGCGTTCTGCGGGTGGTGACAGTTGGCCTGGATCTCGATGCGCGTGATCGGCAACATCGTCCCGGGCGTTGTCATTGCGACGCTTCCGGCCGTCCAGTTCACACTGGGCTCCCCGAAGCGGTAGTGATCCTGCAGACGCTTGAACTGCAGGAACAGGTTCACTCGCCGCTCGTGCCGAAGCATCTCAATGGCGGGAATCTGGTCCGAGTACGCCGTCAGTTTGTCCAGCCCCTCACGGATCATGTTGATATGCTGCGTGAACCCGGCCATGTCGCCGGTGGCCAGCGCGGCCTCCGCCAAGATCAGGTGCAACCCCCGCTCGCTCACGACCGTCAGCGGCGCGTACTCGCCAGCACCCAAAAACTCATCCACATACTTCTTGTACCGGGTATCCAGCGCTTCCTCAATCGGATCCATCAGGTCATGCGAGACAAGAATCGTGGGATTGGCCGGATCGAACGTCGCATACGGCTGGCCAATCTGCAGCTCGCCCCGTTCGTTGACCTGGAAGGCAAGGTTGTTGGAAATGGTCGCCGAGCTGTACACGAACCGATACTTCCAGTCCGTTCCGGCAACTTGGGCCAGCACCGCCGACGCGTCGCTATTGGCGCTCGCGTCGTTGATCAAGGGATTTGCGGGAGTCGATCCGGAGGGGTTCAGAAGACCCCAAATGGCCTTCTGATGATGCGCTTGAGCCCGTACCGCTTGGGCCGCCAACGACAAATCGGCACTTCCGGTCATCGCCGCCGTGAAGTAGCTGATCGCCTGGTCAAACACGGCACCCATGCCCGCCTCTCCGATGAGGGGACCGGGCTCGGTCCGGTCGCTGAACGCAAAGTCGTCAAACATCTGGGCGATGGTCGAATACGCGACTCCGGCCGACATGTTGGCGCTCGCCAGGTAATTCGCCAGAGCTTGGTTGCCCGGATCGTTGCCCACATGCTCCCCGAGGACGTTCACGGCATAGTGAGACATCCAGCGGGCTTGCGCAATTGAGGGAAACGAACCGTCGACGAACTCATTGCCCGTGTTGTTCGGCGTACCCTCGTCCAGCTCGTCCCACGCGTCTCGGGAGCCGATCCAGGTGATCTCGTCCCCCACGGTGGAAAAGGACGCGTAAATGCTGGCCACGCCGCTACCCACCAGCGCGTCCGCTCCGTAAGCGACGGACGAGGCCGCCTCCACCTTCCTGATGTCCTCCTCCACCTGCGCGTTCGGATTGTCGACGTCCAGGATGTCGCAGCCCCCCAGCAGGAGCGCGCCACCCAAGGTCGCCATCTTCGAAATGGTCTTCTTGACTGTCGTCATCTTTACGAACTCCTCCTAGAAGCCCACGCGAGCGGAAAGGGTGAAACGTCGGGGGAAGGGGACGCCAAACGCTTCCGTGCCGGTGAGGAAGTTGCAATTGGTTCCTCCTCCGGTGCAGTTGGCTGCCGGATTGATGTCTGGATCGATGCCCCGGTAATCCCCAAGCATCCAGAGCCACACATTGCGTCCACCCAGGGACAGAGTCGCGCTGTTCAATCCCATCCTCTCGACCAGATCTCCGGGCAATCGGTAGGAAAGGGACACCTCCCGAAGACGGATGTTGTCCGAGCTCCAGATTTGGTTCATCCCCGACATCGGGGCCAGCGCACGATACTCTCTTGCCCACTCAAGGGCCGCCTCAAGTCGCTGCTCCGCCGTCGAGGCCGGATTGGCCATGATCGCCACCACCCGGGCACTGCCTGGCGTGTTGCGTCCGATCACCGCATTCGCCTGGCGGAACGCACCGGTCAAGTCCTGGGTGTGAAAATTCCCCATCTTGTACTCAAAGTTCGAAGACAGCTCGAACTGGCCGAGAAACGATACGTCAAATCCGAAGGAACCTGCGAAATCAGGCGTCGGCTTGCCGATGTATGTCTTCAGGTACTCGGCCGAGCCGCCAAGGCAACCAACGGGAATCACGTCAAAGCTGGACGGATTCCTGGCTTGGCTGAAATACTCCAGCGCCTGCGCCCTCGAGGGCTCCATGCAGTTGGTGCCCGAGATGTTCAGCGGAATCGCCATGTTCGGGTCCAGCACCGCGCCGAAGAACGATCCGGGGGCGTATCCCTCCTGGAGGTAGTTCCTGTACCGGGGGTATGAGCCGCCGGTCTTCAGGGGCGGTGCGCCGCCCATGTCGGTAATGATCTCGTCGATGTAGGCCGTGTTGGCAAAGAGGTTCACGGACACATTCTCGCTATTGTACGCCTGTCCGCTGATCGTCACCTCAACGCCCTTGCCCTCCAACTCCCCAATGTTGTCCAGCTGTGTGGCGACGAATCCGCCCGTAACAGGGAACTGCCGCTGAATGAGCGCATCGGTGGTGACACGGTCCCAGTACGTCACGTCGAGTGCGACGGCGTCGTTCCAGAAACCGAATTCGGCCCCAAACTCCAACTCGTTCGTAATCTCAGGCCGGAGCCCCTGGTTGCCCAGATTCCCCGGACGCACGCCGGCGCCCCCGGCTCCGGGTTGCGGCGTAAACGTGGTGAACTTGTCAAACGCGCCCGGCTGCAACCCGGAGCGTCCCCATGCGGCCCGTACCCGAAACGTCGAGAGCCTCTCGCTGTTCCAGTCGAACAGGTCGGTGGGAATGACGGAGATGGCAGCCTTGGGATAGGTTGCTGTCTCGAAGTCCGCCCCAAACGCGCTGTTGGCGTCCAAACGGACCCCCAGCGTGAGGTATGCCCAGTCCTGGTAGCCAAGCTGCTCCTGAACCAAAACGCCCGCGTTGACGACCTTCCTCCAGAACTCACTTATCGACTGATTCGCGCCGGCTGAGGCAACCTCCAGCCCCGGCCCCGGGAAGTTGTTGCCGCCGCCGCCCGACGAGACCGTCTGGCTCATGTAGGTCTGTGCACCGACGAGAAGTTGGCTGCTGATATCGTCCGTGAGATCGTTGTCATACGAGATCTTGGCGTCGGTCGTCAACTCGCGGTTGTTGCGATCCCCGATCGACCGAATGCCGCTTTCGTAGTACCGGCTGAATCCGTCAACATTCCAACCGAAGGGAAAGAAGCTGTTCTTGCGGCCATTCGTCATGTCGACGCCGAACACCCCGTCAAAAACCAAGCCCTCGGCGATCGTCCAGTTGGCGTTGACGCTCCCGGCAAAGTGCTCAATCTCCTCAAAGATCTCGCGCTCACCCGTCTCCCTCAGGGTGGCGAACGCCAAGCTCCCATAGCGGTTGTTGGTCGTGGCCTCGCGGAGCTGGCCCATCAGGGCCAAAGAGAAGACGCCATAGATGTTATTCCCGCCCGCCAGAGAACTCTGGTTCGACTCCGAGTAGAGCCCGGTCACCCGCAACCGCAGGTTGTCGAAGGGGAACACGCTCAGGTTGACGGTCGCCTGCCGCCTGTCGAGGGTGTCTTCGTTCTTGAGGCGCCCAGGGGTGCCATCGGGATTGGCCGGGAACAACCCCTCGAGTGTGCTGAACGGGCCGTTCTCGGTGTGATACCGTGCAGAGGCGAAATAGGTGATCAGATCCCCCCCGCCGGAAACCGAGCCCGAATACTGTTGCCCGAATCCGGTGTTGTACAGCTCGCTCATATAATCGACGGTGAGCACTTCATACGGCTGCAGGCTCACGCCCCAACGCTGCTGCATCCGCGCAACCTGCTCGGCATTGCGCGGAAAATCAGCGTGCGGAATAAAGCGGTCCAGCGGTGCCCGGATCGCCGTCTGGTCGGTCTGCAGGGTCCACTGGGGGGCTCCCTGTTGCCCGCGCTTCGTGAAGATCTGGATGACGCCGTTGGATGCTTCCGTTCCGTACAGGGTGGCCGCAGCGGCCCCCTTCAGAATTTCGATGCTCTCAATGGACGTGGGGTCGATGTCGTCAATCCGACGCGTGGCCGCCTGTGACGCTCCATACCCGCCCATTGATCCCCGATCAATGCGCACCCCGTCCAAATAGATGATGGGTTCGTTGGATTGGGACAACGACGCGGATCCACGAATCCGAATGCGACCGCTGGCTCCCGTGTCACCACCACCCGGAAGACCGACGACACCAGCCTCACGACCTTGGATCACATCGCTGAAGCTCGTGATGGGTGTGTTCTCAAGGCCACCGACATCCACGGTCGCAATGGAGTTTCCGAGCCTCTTTTTCTCGGTCGCCACCCCTGCGCCCGTGACCACGATCTGGTCAAGCTGGATTGCGGTGACTGCCAACTCGAAGTTCAATGTGACGGCTTGGCCGGCCGCCACGGTCACTGTTTGTGTGCCCGAGCGATAGCCCACCAACTGGGCGACCACGGTGTGTTCGCCCACCGGAGCATTCACAAACACATAGCGGCCGGCGCTGGTGGTCAACACCCCCAACGCCGTTCCCTCAATGTAGACCTGGGTCTGCCCAAGTGGCCGTCCCGATCCGGCGTCGGTGACAATACCGGTAATGGTCCCGGTCTGCGCCTCCGCCGTCGCGGCGAGCCCAAACCCGGCCGCCAAGACGGCCAAGAAGAGCCCTCGCACCCCGTACCCGGGGCGTTTCATAGACGAACTACCTGCCATGACGTTGTCCTCCCTCTATGGGTTGTCATCGTTGCGTGTCGCCATCGTTGCGACACACCCTGCGTCAAACAATTGTCCGGGGCTTTCCCGGTCAGGGTCGAATCCAAGTGCAACAGTACCATGCGCGAAGCGCGGGGGCCACCCCTCCCACCCGTGCCCTTCGTTGGCACCCGGGTCTCGGGCGACGCATGCAACATTGAACACACCCGCACACATGCGCAAGACCCGCAAGGAGGGTACTGCGGTGGCAGTTGCCGTGCAAGCGGGCCGGTCGCCCGCGGACGCCGACGTCCAAGAATAAGGTGTCCTTTTGCGCAAGCCCAAAATCAGGAATCCGCGCGAGCCACCCGGGCAATGGCGTCGATCTCAACATCCACACCCTTGGGCAAGGCTGAGACCGCCACCGTCGCACGGGCGGGGCGGTGATCACAAAAGTGCTGGGCATAGACGGCGTTCATCGCGTCAAAGAGCGCCATGTCGGACAAGTACACGGTTGTCTTCACCACGGTATCCAGCCCGCCCCCCGCCGCCGCTAAGACCGACGCCAGGTTCCGAAGCACACGGTCCGCCTGAACATCGATCCCGCCCAGCACAAGCTCACCTGTGGCAGGGTCGATCGGAATCTGTCCAGAGGCGAAGATCCAGCCATCGCTCGTGATCGCCTGCACATAGGGGCCCAACGCCTCCGGGGCGTCAGCAGTGTGGACAGCACGCAGACTTGCCATCGTCGATATCGAACCTCGTCGTTTTCGTTGGGAGAGTGTCGTCGGGCGGGCCACCTCCGAGACCACGCGTGATCCCGAGACCAACCGATCCCCCGAGCGCACCCGACCCTGCTACAGCATCAACACTTAACACAAACTCGACCGCGCCGCCAAGGCGCCCCGGTACACTCGGGGCTCAGCCAGTCGCCATATCGATCAAGGGACAACCGGGTGCAGCGCCCAAACCACCCCTGCCCCCCGCAGACCCGGATGAGACAGACCCCCAAGCGGTATCTCTGCAGATTTGGTCCCGCAGGGCTGGCGTGGCACCATCCGCATCACAGCCGTCCCCGCCCAGACGCCCGCGAGGCCAAGGCCTCCCTCACCTCAGCGGCGGTGACCGCAGCCGCGCCCACCTTGCTGACCGCCACCGCTGCGGCCTCCGCGGCCACGGAGACAGACTCCAAGAGGCCGGAGCCTGCCGCGACCATGGCGGCGACGGTGGCCGCGACCGTATCTCCCGCGCCGGTGACATCAAAGACACCTCGCGGCGCTGGACGGACCCGGTTTAGATGCCGGCCAGGGGAGGCGAGCGCCATGCCTCCCGGACCCAGCGTCAACAAGAGATGGTCGCAACCGACACGCACACGGGCGGACTCCATCCAGACGGGATCCCCGGGGCGGACCGACTCACCCAGAGCATCTTCCAGCTCGTGCCTGTTGGGCTTGAGGACCATCGCCCCGCGAAAGGAGAAAAAGTTGCGCCTCTTCGGGTCGGCGATCACAGGGGTGCCGTGGGATGTCGCCAGGTCAAGGGCCCGGCGGATCATGTCCCGATGCAGCACGCCCTTGTTGTAGTCGGTGAGGATCAGGGCCTTGGCCTCGGGAATGCAGCGCTCAAGCATGGCCTGCACCGTCGCTCCAATACTTGCCGAGAGGTCCCCACTCATCTCGCGATCAACGCGCGCCACCTGTTGACCCCGGGCCACAATTCTGGTCTTCCGTGTCGTTTTTCGGCCGCTGTCGACAACGAGACGGCACTTCACCCCGGCGGACTCCAGCGCGGCGCTCAGTGTGCGACCATCTCCGTCGTCACCGACCACTCCGACGACCTCGCAGGCCAATCCAAGGGCACTCACGTTGGCTGCGACATTGCCCGCCCCGCCGGCCAAGAATCGCTCCTCCCTGGCGCGGATCACCGGCACCGGCGCCTCGGGCGACATCCGGTTCGCGGAGCCGAACACATACTGGTCCAGCATGACATCGCCCAGCACGACAACACGGCAATCGGAGAACCGGGCGGCCAACTCGGCAAACCGCTCGGGGCTCACTCCAGCGTCAGCCACCCTCGGCTTGGCCACGCGCGCGCCTGCGACCTTGGCCCTCCAGGGAGACGGGGATCACGGAGTGAGCGCCCTGGCTAACGCCCCACAGACGATCCTGCAGGTTCACCGAAACGCACACATGATTGGGCACGATTCGCACGCGCTCGCCTATGGCCGGGCGCCACGAGGTGGCGCTCAGATCCAGGATCCCGTGCTCCTCGTTTACCGCCCTTAGGGTCACATCGGGCCGGTCCAGGAGCGCGCCGTAGCCGGGAGCGCAGGAACCGAGCTCCTCCTTGGCAAGCGCCTTGGATCCCGCGTCCACCACGGCCTGGCCCGGCACGGCCACGCTGACAACCGTCGCCAGCACCGTGTAGGCGAGATCACTCCAGGCGGCCGCGGCCATACGCACGACATCGCGGTCATTGTAGATGCAGGTCCCGGCCCGAATCTCGGTCAGCCCCCCAATCCGGTGCGAGTCCCAAAGCGTCGGCGTCGATCCGCCCGACACAACGCGGGGTTCAAGCCCGGATTCTTCCAGGGCGGCCGTGAAGAGCCTGATCCGGTCTGACAGCCGCATCAGTCCAGCCGTTTGGCCATCCCTGGGGATCCTCAAGTGGCCCGGATAGAACATGAGTCCCGCGAACCGCGTCCCCGGCAGCGATTGGGCTTGCGACGCCAGCTTCACCGCATCATCCGGCGCCACGACACCGGTACGCTTCAAGCCCGCATCCACCTCTACCAGGATGCCGAAGGTGCGGCCGGCGCGCACCGCGGCCGCGGCCAACGGCCGCAGGACATCCATATCGTCCAAGGCGACGAGAAGCCGCACACGCGCCGGCAGAGCGGAGAGTCGCCGGACCTTGGACGCACATGCCGGCGGATGGGCGAGCAGCAGGTCATCGCAGATTGCGGCCATCGCCTCCGCCTCTCTGGGCGTCGCGACCGTCAGGCCTTGCGCACCCCCCTCGAGTTGGATGCGCGCGATATCGACGGATTTGTGTGTCTTCACATGCGGGCGCCACGCAACCCGGTGTCGGCGACAGTAGGCGCTTACACGCCGGACATTGGCCCGAACACGGTCCAGGTCCACCAGTCCAACAGGGGTCTCCAAGTCAGGCGGGAGCACCCAAGACGCACTCATTGGCCGGTGACCTCCCATGCGCTCAGGGGCATCACCATGGCACGCACGCGCCCTTCGCCCGTCGCGTCCGTCCAGGCGAACAGGAGGCGGTCAGTGCCCAGTCGGGCCATGCGGGGGAACCCCGAGGCGCGCGCCGAAACCGTTTCGGCCAAGCGCCGAATCCCGCTCATCCGGCCCCCGGGCGCAACCCGACGGCTGGCTATGACGCTCTTGGTCCCGGAGGAGCCGCCGCTACGCTCCAGCCACGTCACGACCACGGACCGGTCGTCCAGCATTTCGATGTCCACGCGGCCCAGGGGATCGCCCTCATCCAAGCGCCAGGGCGAGGAAAACGACTCCGCGCGATCATCCGAAAACGCCACGTTCACCTGCGCGACATTGTCCGGCGCCGTAAACCAGGCCACCGCCACATCGCCTCCGCTGGCGGCGGCCGCAGGACCGTTGACCGGACAGCCACCGATGATCCACTCGTCGCGCGCCACCGGTACACCCGGACTCCACGCATGCACCCCCGCCGGATCCTCCACCAAGCGGCTGACATAAATGTCGCGCACTTCCCCCGCGGACCGATCACGAAACACCACCACCGGCACGCCATCGGCGACAACAGCAGCCGTCTGGCAACACTCGCAGCTCCGATCATCAACAATGGACTCGCGTCCCGGACCCGACACCGGAACATCGCCGTCCCGGCTGAGCATGCGCGCGCGCACGGACATTGCTCCTCCCGGCTGAACCATCGCCCGCCCGTCCAGCCACGCCATCCAAGGCTCTCCGCGCCACGCAAACACCGACACGAACCCGTGCTCCGTGGGCGTCTCGTTTTCGTGGGGGACCACCGCCCGGGACCACGTCTCGCCCCAGTCGTCCGACATGGACACCCGCACGCCGTAGTCGTAGGTCCCGCGCCCGCCCCGCCGGAGCCAGTGGGCCACCAACCGATCACCGACCACGCTGACCGACGGAAAATCGGCCCAGTTGACAAAGAACCCGTCGCCTTGAGCGATCGTGGCAGCAGGGCGCCACCGCCCATCAAAATACGAGAGCGCCACCCGGTGGCCTCCATCCCACGGCTCCGTCCAGCTCATCCAAACCCCCTGACCGTCGGCATCAAGATGAGGCTGCCCGCTACCGGGGCCCGCCGGCACCTCCAGGTGCTGCCCGGCATCCGAACCGGAGCAGGCCCAGAGCCAAGGGAGCACCGCCACAACAACCAGCAGGGCGCGGCTGGGGAGCTCCAGGCGGAAGAGTCGACCACGAGAACGGGGGCGGTTCCTATCCAAAAACATGGTCAGTGGGTCCAAATCAGTGTATCGTGCAAGTGTGCCGTCCACGGGTTGCGCATGCTCCAGTGAATTAACGTGAGGTCGATGTTGGCCTAACCGACGCGCAAGGACCCCGCAAGATGAATGTGGAACCTTGGGCGGGGCCGTGGCGTAAGTACCCATAATGTGATGCGAGCGGTCGGCTGCAGGCCCGGAGCTCGGACCCCGCGTTCGGTCTCCTGGGGGCATCCGCGTGGGCGACGGGCCGCCCCGGGCGGGACCCTGCAACGGTCCAGCACCGGGGGTTTCGCGCTTGGAGCGAGGGACGACCACTGACCTTGTATAAGGGGAGGCGAGGAGTGCAATGGCCATGAGAACGTATACCACAGGCCGTTGGAGCGGTTTGGGACTCGGATGGGCAGGCGCGCTCGTCTTGCTCCTGTCGCTCCCCGGATCGGTGTCCGCGCAGTACTTCGGCCGCAACAAGGTCCATTATGAGGATTTCGACTTCAAGGTCCTGACCACCGAGAATTGGGAGATCCACTACTACCCGGAGGCCGAGGAGCCGATCGAGGACATCGCGCGCATGGCGGAGCGCTGGTACGAGCGCTTTTCGCGCGTGTTCCAGCACGAGTTCGATGTGCGCAAGCCTTTGATCATCTACGCCGACCATCCCGATTTTCAGCAGACCAACACGCTTCAGGGTTTCATTGGCCAGGGCACGGGCGGTGTCACCGAGTCGCTGATGAACCGCGTGATCATGCCGCTCACCGCGTCGTACCGCGACACCGACCGGATTCTTGGACACGAGTTGGTCCACGCGTTTCAGTACAACATCGCACAGAGCCGGTCGGGCGGCGGCATTATGCGCCTTGCCCGTCTGCCGTTGTGGATCGTCGAGGGAATGGCCGAGTACCTCTCCATGGGCCGTGAACACCCTCACACCGCGATGTGGCTTCGCGACCACATTTTGCGCGACGACAAGCCAAGCCTGAGCGAGATCACGAGGAATCCCAAGTATTTCGCCTATCGATTCGGGCAGGGCTTCATCTCGTACCTGGGCGGAACGTATGGCGACCAGGCCATCCAGGATCTTTTCCGCACCGCGTTGCGCACGGGATGGGAGCCGGCCATTGAGCAGGTCTTCGCCACGTCCAGTGACTCCATGGCGATCCAGTGGTGGGACGCCATCGAGGCGGAATACCGCCCGCTCATGGCCGGAAAGACCGACCCCTACGAGACGGGAGATGTTCTTCTGTGCGTTGAGTGCGGGGCCGGACGGGTCAACCTTGCGCCGTCGCTCAGCCCGGACGGTCGCTACATCGTCTTCCAGTCGGAGCGGGACCTGTTCTCAATGGACCTGTTCTTGGCCGATGTGCAGACCGGCGAGATCGTGCGTCCGCTGCAGCGCAACGAGACCCCGTACATCGACGGCATCCGCTACATCGACACTTCGGGCTCCTGGTCCCCCGACGGTCGGAAGCTGGCGATGGTGATCCTGGCGGGTGGCAACAACCAGTTGGCCGTTTTGGATGTCCAAACGGGAGAGATCGAGGAGCGGATCGAAATCGAGGGGATCGGCGCGATCCAGAATCCCGCGTGGTCTCCCGATGGCGCCCGGATCGCGTTTTCGGGGCTGAGAGGGGGGACGACGGATCTCTATGTGCATGACCTTGAGACCGGCCGAGTTCGCCAACTCACCGACGACAAGCACTCCGACATCCAGGCATCGTGGCATCCCGACGGGCGGACCTTGGTCTTTGCCTCGGACCGGGGTCGGGGCACGGATTTCGACGACCTGGTGTACAGCGATTACATCTTGTCCTTCATCGATGTGGAGACGGCGGACGTGCGCACGCACAGCGTCTTTGCCAACGCCAAGCACATCAACCCGATCTTTGACCGGGACGGAACGGGTGTCTTCTTTATCTCGGACCCGGACGGCTTCTCCGACATTTTCCATCTTGACCTTTCGGATGGGGAAATGACGAGGCTCACCCGCGCAGCGACTGGCGTGAGCGGAATCACGGCGCAGTCGCCCGCCTTTACATACTCGCCCGCCCGAGACCTCCTGGCCTTCTCGGTGTTCCACGAGCGGGGGTACATCGTCAATGTCGGGACGCCGGAAGAGATGGCGACCTATGTGGATGTTGTGGCGGCTGGCCCGACCGCGCCTGGCCGCCTCCTGCCTCCGGGCAGGCCAGGAATTCGGAGTCGGGTGGCAGGACTCCTTGAGGATCCCCACACCGGGCTCGTATCGGACGAAGTCTACACGGCGGGGCAGAGCGAGGAGTACAACCCCTCGCTCAAACTGGCGTACATCGGTCAGCCCTCCGTCGGGATCGGCGCCGACACCTATGGCTCCTACATCGGGGGAGCGACGTCCGCCTACTTCAGCGACATGCTGGGGGACCGCACGCTGGGAGTTGCCCTGAACGCGAACGGAACGGTCAAGGACATCGGGGGACAGGTCTTTTATCTGAACCAGGAGCGACGCTGGAACTGGGGTCTGGGCCTGCAGCACACGCCCTACCTGCGTCAGTATTTCGGCTTCGGGACCAATTCGTTTCAGGTGATTCGGGAGCGCATCTTCATTGACGCAGCGACGGCCATGGTTGCCTTCCCCCTCTCCGCAACGCGAAGACTCGAGGGGTCCGTCGGCTTCACCCGCTACGGCTTCGATGTGGAGAAAGAGACCTACCACACGGACCCGTTCAATCGGGTCGTGGGGTTCGAACGCGAGGGGCTTCCGTCGAGGGATCCACTGAATCTCGCCTCCGCGTCGCTGGCCTTTGTGGGCGACAATTCCCACTCGGCATTTCTCGGACCCGTTCGCGGAGAACGCTTCCGCATCCAGGCCCAGACGTATGAGGGCACGGTCAGCTTCCAGAATGTCACCCTGGACTACCGACGCTACTTCAACAACGGCGGCCCGCTCACACTGGCCGCGAGAGGCCTGCACTTGGGGCGCTATGGCAACCTGCGCGCCCTGGAAGAACAGCAGTTCGGGACCTACTTTCTCGGGTTCGAGACCTTTATCCGAGGTTACGCGTTCGACACGTTCAACCAGAACCGGGAATGCACGGTCCATGTGTCGGGGTCGAGTTGCCCCCAGCTGGATCGCTTGTTTGGACACCGGCTTGGGATCGTCAACCTGGAATTCCGGCTTCCATTCACCGGAATCGAGGAGTTCGGCATCCTGAACTTCCCCTATGTGCCCATTGAGTTCACGGCGTTTACCGATGTGGGCATGGCGTGGGACAGCGAGCGGCCGGGCAAGCTGGTCTGGTCACGGGACTCCGGCGACCGCATCCCTCTTGTGAGCAGCGGTGTCTCCGCCAGACTCAATGTGTTGGGGTTCCTCTTCCTGGAGGCCTACTACGCGTATCCCTGGCAACGGCCCGAAAAGGGCTGGCACTGGGGATTCCATGTCGCGCCCGCTTGGTAGAGGTTGAGGGCAACGACGCCCGTCCATTCCACAATGGTGCCCCCCAAGCTCCATAGTTTCTGTCCATAAATGGCCTTTTCGGAGATGTCCGATACCGGCTTGCCATCAATTTTCTTGCCGACCAGACCGCAGCTACCCTTGACCGCCTCCTCCCACCCGGCCAGCCAGTCCTCGTCGCGCTTCAGGTCCTCACCAAGACCGGCAACCGTGGCGAGCGCACCGTCGGCGTATCCGATGGTGTTCCGTGCCAGCGCCAGCAACTTGCGATAGAGTGCCTTGCGCTTCTCGCCGCGCGCCCCGGAGATCTCGACCACCCGCCGCTTCGCAGCCCGGAGATGGCTGCGGTACTTGATGACATCGCGACCCAGTGCTTCGCCGGCATCTTCCAAGAGCGCGGTCAAGACGCGTACACCATCAAACAACAGTCGGCTGTCCATCGGGGCCAGAATGTTACTCTCCGTCACGGTGCTGTCGATGCGGACCTTGTGTCCCAACTCGATCTTCTGGTCGAGGGCGTACTTGAGAATACGCTTGTTGATCCGCTCCCAGGTATGCGCGGTGACGGCAGAAATGCACTTGTGCAACGCGGCACGCTTCGGGGGCGCGTGGGGATCGACGCGCGCGAAGTTCTGTGCGGCACGGGAGTCGGCCAACTGGTGTTCGAGTTGTCGGTAGCTCAGACTCGAACGTTGCTTCAAGATCCCGGCCCGCAAGACGACTTCGCAGGTCAAGCCTTCACGACCGTGGGATGCTGGATCCGTCCCGTCGAGGTCATCGGCGATCCATGTCAGGAACTCGGAGAACTGGTCAAGGATTTGGTCCATGACGCTGAGCTCTTGGCTGGTCTTGGTTTCGGGGAAGGCGGCGCTGAAGAGGCTCCGTTCGAAGGTCCGTTTTTTCCGCATTGGCGACCTTGGGTGGGGGGATGGTTTGGTGGCAACTCGTTTACATGACTGAAGATAACCGATTCGGCCAATGAAAGCTAACCACACCGGATTCCAAAATCCACCCCCTTGCCGTCCTCTCCGTCAACGACATAACGCCAACAGGTGCTACCACTTGCAGATTTATGGACGGGAACTCCATAGCCCAGGTCACATCGGGGGCTCCGAAAATAAGGGGCCGCAGGCGCGGGCACGCCCGGCCGTGTCTGGATGCATGTACGCGGGATCCGGATCTATTGAGCTCCGTGGGTCCTTGGGGGGCGGCGGGTCAAACTGCAGGTGGCACGAGGACGGGCCTGCTGTGGGGAGCTTGGTCCGTGGCACCCCGGGGGCACTCGCGTCCCCCAAAGCCACCCTTCTCATGTCAGAATACCTCGATCTTGAGATAGCGGCCCGGATTCGCCTTGAGATCGTCAAGTAACTCCCTGAGGCTCACCGCGGCGGCGTCCAGAGACTCATAGAGCGACGAGTCCACGGACAGGCGCCCCAAAGTGCCTTCCCCGTCTTCAATGCGCCCGGCGATCACCTGGATGGACGAGAGCGATTGATCCATTGCCCCGACGGCCTCCTCCATGCGCTGGAGCGTCGCTTGGGCGGCGGCCAATGCTTGCGACCATTCCTCCGCTTCGGTCGCCTGTTCCACGTTATCGGCCGAGCGCCGGAGAGTGGCGATCAGCATCCTCATCTCGTCGGCCTGCCCCTCGGTGATGGCTCGCACATCGCCCAAGACATCTCGAAGTTGAAGCACGGCGGCCCCCGCCCCGGCCACCGCCGAATCCGAGAGTAGCCCCCGCAGCCGCCGGAAGAGATCCGATGCGTCGCCTGCGAGATCGTCGGCGCTCGCGAGCACGCCGCCGCTTGATGTGCCCGGTAGCACATCCCTGGGCCCCACGGTTCGATCTCCGTCACCTGGCACCACCGACACCACCATGCCGCCCAAAACGCCCATGGAGAGCAGCTCCGTCCTGGAACCCTGGGGAATCGGCCACTCCCCCTCGACTTCCAGCGTGATCACCACCCCGCCGTTGGGATCCAGCTCGAAGCGATGCACGCGGCCAATGTTGATCCCGCGCATCCGCACCGGATCGCCCCGCCTGATTCCCTGCGCGTCCTCTACATGGGTCGCAACCATGTAGCGCCCCCGGAACATGGCCGGGCTGGTCATGAGAAAGAGGACCAGAAAAAAGCCGACGATCCCGAAAATCACAAAAATCCCCACCCGAAATTCGCGCGCCTTGGGCGTGGGCGGAACAGCATTCAGGATTTCCTGGTCGCTCAGGCTCTTGGCGCCACCTCTCTCCTCTCCGCTCATGACATCTCCACAACATCTAGGGCGGCCTCCGCGGCCGCCCTATCCACAAAAGCCCTGACCACCGCATCGTCACTACGCCCGAATTCTGCCGGTGTGCCACAGAACCGAATTCTGCCCCCCTCCAGCATCGCGACCCGATCACACATCCACAGCGCACCCTCGACATCGTGCGTCACCAGCACCGACGTCACGCTCAACTCTTGGGACAGCTGCTTGATCAATCGCTCGACCGCTGCCGTGTTGACGGGATCCAGTCCCGTCGTCGGCTCATCCCAGAGCAGGATGCGGGGGCGTCCGACGATGGCCCTGGCAATCCCGACGCGCTTCTTCATTCCGCCGGAGAGCTCCGCGGGCAACACGCCAAGAACCGCTCCCGGATCCAGGTTGACCAACTCAAGGGCGCCCCACACGGCCCGGGAGACCTCGCGTCTCCCCAAGCGCCGCAGGCGCCCCTCGGGGAGCCCCATCTCAACATTCGCGTACACGTTCAGGGAATCGAACAGGGCAGCGTGCTGGAATACATATCCCACCTGCTTGCGCACCCTCTCAAGCGCGCCTTTACCGCCGAAATACACCGAGATGCCACCGACCTCCACATCGCCCAGGTCCGGCACCACAAGGCCGATCGTGGTCTTGAGCAGGACGCTCTTGCCCGTGCCTGACGGCCCGAAGAGCGCAATCATCTCGCCCTCGCGCACGTCCAGGTCCACCCCGCTCAGCACCGGGTGACTGAAGGCCTTGTGCGTGTTTCGGTAGCGAACGGCGGGGCGGGATGGCACCATGCGAGGTCAGTTAAGAAAGAGCGGCGGAAAGGTCGCGTCCAGAAGCAGCACGGTGAGCGTCTGGAACATGACTGAGGCCGTGGTCGTGCGGCCGACACCCGCCGCTCCGCCGCCGGTCCGAAATCCCATGTGAATTGCGATGACCGGAATCACGAAGCCAAACGCGAGCGACTTCATCAACGAGTAGACGACATCCCAGGAGTGCCAGAACAGCCTGGCCCCGTAGAGGAAGGTCTCAAAGCTGAGGTCCATGGCCAACTGGGCCGCGACCATCCCCGACAGGATCCCCACGGCGTTGGCGATTCCCACCAGCATCGGCATCACCAGCAGGCCTGCGAAGATGCGCGGCGCCGCGAGCATGACCAGCGGGTTGCGCCCGAGCGAGCGATACGCATCAATTTGCTCGGTGACGACCATGGTCCCCAGCTCGGCCGTGATGCGGGCCCCCACCCTCCCGACCAGTACGACCGCGGTCAGCACGGGCCCGAGCTCGAGCACCACGCTCGTGACCACCACGCTTCCCAGCACATACAGCGGAATCGTCGCGGTGATCTGATATCCACCCTGCTGCGACGTCACAATGCCCGACAGAATCGCCGTCACGATCACGATCGGGATGCTCTGTACGCCCATCACATACAGCTGTCTCGTGAACTCCCGCAGCGAGACCCGCATGCGCAGGGCCGCAAGGAACGATGAGGCCACCAGGATGCCCAGCTGGCCGGCGTGGGTCGCCCACAGCTCCCACCAGCGCCCCACCGCCCGAATCGGCGGGGCGTAGGCCGCCTCCACGTTCATCTGGGTTCCGGCACCGCCGGCGCCCGGCGGGCCTCGGGCCAACCCACCACGACTCCGGCGCTCAGGGTCTGGGAATTGGTCGGGTCGCCCAACAGCTCTTGGCGAAACTCGACAAACGGAACCACAAACCGGGCGAAAGACAACCTGAACCCGGCCACCAGGTGGAACGCCCAGTCGTCGGCTACGGCAAGCGAGTCGCCGGCTTGAACCTCACCGCGCCGGTAGCGCTGGAAGGTGCTGCCGGCACCGATCCGCAACATCTCGCTTCCCAGCATGACCTGCCCGCCCGCCCCCCACAGGGAGCAGTCGGCGCAATCCACCCGGTAGCGGTCATAGGTCCCGACAAGGGACAGCCCCGGCAAAAGAAACTCCAGACCGGCCTCAGCGCGCCCACCGAAACCCAGGGTGCCGTCCAGAATCTCCGTCTGGTAGACCACATGGCCGCCGACCCCGGTTTGTGCGCCCGCCGGCGCACCCAGAAGCGCGCCGAACTGCAGGCCAGCCACCGCGAGCAGCGCTGCCGGCCACGGCCGTCGATTCGTCATGAGTCGCCGCCCCTTCCGCGCTCCCGACGCAGTGTTGCCCGGCATCCGCGTCCTCCGCTCTATTGGATGGTGTGTGGGAGGAGGCACCCAACCCGGTTGCCTCCCGGATGCGGAGCACGACCCCGGAGCCCGAGCGGGTGTGCATCGTGACCGGGCACGTTCAGCGGCCGGTGTGCGTAGTGCATGGGAGACCCCGGGCGCCCGGGTTGCGATGGCTTGAGATTCGATCTCGAATTCCGGCAGACACAATGTACCCATTTGGGATCAAATCAGCAGATGGCGGGCCCGGCCAGGCCAGGCCGGCGCTCGTCGTGGCCGTGATCGGCGCGCTGGCAACTCTCACGGCGTCAGCGCCCCTTGGGAGCGCCGCCCGCGACGCACCGGTCGCGCATCCATTCCGGCTGTCCATTGCCGATGTGAGCGTCGGGGAGCGCACGCTGGAGGTTCGGATTCGCCTGTTTTGGGACGATCTTCAGTTCGCGGTGATGGACCAGACCGGCGACATGTCCTTTGCGCTGGCCGAGAACCCGGCGGTTGATGCCATCGTGGTCCAGTACATTAACGACACGTTTGTCTTGGAGCATGGCGGCCACGCGCTCCCGGGAGAGCTTATCGAGCGGGGCGTGGACACCGCCCGACGGTTGGACGAGGTCATGTGGTGGTATCGGCTGGAGTATCCTTTGTCCTCGTCGGCCGGGCGCATCCACATCAGAAATCGGCTTCTGTTCAACATGTTCGAGGACCAGCGCAACCTGGTTGTGATCAAGACCCGCAGCGGCAGAGAGCGCACCTATTTTTTTTCTTGGGACAGGGACAACCGTTCCGTTGGGATCGACTAGCGCCCCCGGAGACAAGCGCGCCGATCCGGGCGGCGATGTGAGGGGCGCACAACCGGGGCGAGCCCACCCCCTTACCCGGGCGGCAACGCATGCGCCGGGCAACCTTGAGGGCCCAGGGCCCCGTGGGCACCCCTGCGTACGCCCGGCGATGCTCCACATGAATCCCTGCAGGTCGGTCCCATGATCGAGTTGTTGCTCGTCGTGGGGCTCTCGCTGGCCGTCTCGTTCCTTTGCTCCATCCTGGAAGCCGTTCTCCTGTCGCTTGACCGCTCCTCCATCGCGCTGATGCGAAGCCGGGGCGAGCGGGCCGGCCACCTCATCCACAAGATGAAGAAGCAGATTGATGAGCCGATCGCGGCGATCCTCACCTTGAACACCATCGCACACACCTTCGGCGCCTCCTTGGGTGGCGTGATCGCGGCGCGGACCTTCGGTGGTGGCGCCGCCGTGGGGATCTTTGCCTCCGTGCTCACGCTGGCCGTCCTGGTGTTGACCGAGATCATTCCGAAGACGATCGGGGCCACCTACAGCCAGGCCCTGGCCCGTCCGACCGCACACATCCTGCGCCTCATGATCATCGTCATGAAGCCGGTGTTAATACCGCTGGGCCTCATGAGCCGAAAAATCGCCTCGCACTCGAAGGGCCGCGCCACCGTCAGCAGGGCCGAGATCGCGGTGTTGGCCGAGCTGGGACACAGGGAGGGCACGCTGGACGAAGGTGAATTTCGGGTGATGTCCAACGTGATGCATCTCGATGACCTGGCGTTGAGCGAGGTGATGACGCCCAGGATCGACATCATCGGCATCCCAGCCGAGGCCTCCGTTCAGGAGGCCACGAACGTCATGCTGGACCACGGAAAGTTGCGCCTGCCCGTCTATCGGGGAGACTTGGACGAGATTGTGGGAATCCTCTTGGCGCGGGATCTGTGGCGGGCCGCCAGGGACGGAGTCGGGGAGGTGCGCAGTGTGATGCGTCCGGTGCAGTTCGCGCCCGACTCCAAGGCCGTCGAGGAGTTGATCCGGGAGATGCGGGCCAATCGGACCAAGATGGTTGTGGTGGTGGACGAGTACGGGGGGACCGCCGGACTGGTCACCCTCGAGGACCTGATCGAGGAGATCATCGGAGAAATCAAGGACGAGCACGAGACGGACGAACCCAGGGAATTCCAGGACGCCGGCGACGGAACCGTACTGATCTGGGGCGGGACACCGGTCAAGGATGTGGAGGCGAGGATGGAGGTTCAATTGGGGGAAGAGTTCGACACCATTGGCGGCTACGTATTCGGGGCACTGGAGGGCGTGGGCCGAAGTGGCGACACGGTCACGGTGGCGGGCGGGCGCTTCGTGATCGAGCGGATGAGCCGTCGCCGGGTCGAGTATGTGCGGTTTCACGCCGAACCCGCGGCCGAGGCCGCCGCCGGATAGTCAGACGGCTCCGGGGTTTAGGTCTTGCACACGGCCGCCACCTCTGCCCGGATTGAGGGTCCCTACGGTCCGGCTGCGGCCTCGGCGGTCTTGCCGCCCGATTCCTCCTGCACCTGGGCTTCGGCGGCGCGTTTCAGGGCCCGGTCCTCCTGCCAAAAAGAGACGCCCAACAAGACGGCCCCGCAGGAGATGGCCATGTCGGCCACGTTGAAGATCGGCCAGTCCATGAAGCCGAGCGAGACAGGTCCGATAAAGTCCACCACGCCCTGATCCCAGCGAATACGATCGATCAGGTTGCCGATCGCGCCGGAGATGACAAGCGTGAGGGCGGCAAGACGAAGGTGATCCCGATCGTCGGCGCGCACCAACAGGGTGATCATCAGCGCCAGAGCCAAAAGAGCGGCGGGGATGAAGACCCACCTGGGATCGTCCCCGATCGATATGCCGAAGGCCGCGCCCCGGTTGAAGGCGAGCGTCAGCGGCACAAAGCCGCCCATGAAGTCAGGCCTGGGGGCACCCGGCAGGGCCTCGACCGCCCACCGCTTGGTCACAATGTCCAGCAGGAGCAGGATCGGGGTCGCCACCAGCAACACCTTCCATTTGCGCCTCAAGGAACCACATCTCCCCGGTGGTCAGCATGTCCGTAACTGGCCAAAATTGATGCGCGGAACATTTCAAGGTCGATGGCTCTTGGCCCCACGGCGCCCACTTGGCGGCTCGGGCGACGGCATCCAGGGCGCCCGGCGCCTCGCCGTGGTGTGAAAGAACGTGTGGTGTTCAAAAAAGTGGAGGCGGCGGGAGTCGAACCCGCGTCCGCGTAAGATTCCTTCTGAAGCCTCTACGCGCGTAGATCGCCATTCGCTTCGCTTGCGGCGCAGGTCGGCGAACAACCCGCCCCGAGCTAGCCACCTACATCTCGTTCAAGGGCCCAGTGGCCTAGTCCCTCAAACCAGCCCAAATCATCGACGCTTTTCGGTCCGCCTTGGGCGGGCAAACCGAAAAACGGGTCGCTTGGTTAAGCGGCCAGAGCCATGTTGTAGTCGGCAATTCTAATTGTTCCGGGAGGATTAACGAGGTCCCCGGACCTCGGCGCGCAGCCTCGGATATCACCAAACCCGTCGAAGCCGTGTCGCCCCCGTTACGTTCAATCAGCGTGCCAGAAGTCGTGGCCCGGCCGGATCACCATCGAAACACAGCGCCTTGGCTCCTGCGTCCATGATCCCGCAAGGGATCTCTTGATCCGGCGTGACCTTTACCGCGCGTCTTCAGCCACTCCATTGTAATGGTAACCTAATGGAATCCGGCCCAGAAACCAACCGTGATCCGCTTCGGCGTTCCCTCAGCCCCGCTGAGCGGCGCCAACACCCGACGACTCGGCTCGGAGACTCGCGTCCGGGGAGCCCGCGTACTCGGCCATGTACGCACCGAGGATCGTTTCGACCTCCGCCAGGTCACGCACCTGAAAGAGCCGCTGGCGCAGCTGGCGGCCATCGGTCAACCCCTTCGTATACCAACCCAAGTGCTTGCGAAACTCGCGTATCGCCTTGTCCGCATTGCTCTCAAATGCGACGGCGTTGCGCGCGTGCCGCACACAGATCTCGAAGCGCGTGCGCGCGTCGGGATCGCCGGGCACCCTTCGGCCGCCTAGCGCGGCCCTGCACTGGCGGAACAGCCACGGCGCCCCATGTGAACCGCGCGCGATCATGATGCCCGCGCACCCTGTGAGGGCGCTCATTCGAAGCGCGTCCGGGCCGCTGCGGACATCGCCGTTGCCGATCACGGGGACACGCAGGGCCCGGACCAGCGCCGCGATCTCGTCCCAGCGCGCGCGCCCCGAGTACATGTCCGCGCGGGTCCGGGGATGCAGCGTCACCATGGTTGAGCCCGCGTCTTGGCACGTCTGCCCGATTCGCACCGGATCCCTCGTGGCTTCGTCAAACCCGGACCGGATCTTTGTGGTCACAGGCAGCGGGGTCGCATCCACGACGGCGCGCACCACCCGCTCCACCAACTTCAGATCGCGCAGGCATCCGGAACCTCCGTTGCGCTTCACCACCTTTTTGACGGGACAACCGAAGTTGATGTCGACGAAGTCGGGGCGATACACCTCGGTGACCAGCGCCGCCGCATCGGCCATGATCTGCGGGTCTGCGCCGAAGATCTGGATGCCGATCGGGCGCTCCGCATCGTCGAAGCGCAGGTATCGTGCGCTGCGCTCGCCGTTACGGACAATTCCGTCGGCGCTTACGAACTCCGTGAGCACAACATCGGCCCCGAAAGAGCGGCAGAGCCTGCGAAACGGACTCTCCGATACACCCGCCTGCGGAGCCAGGAACAGCGGGCACTGGGCGCTCCCCGGAATTGCAAATGGCATCGTCATCATGGTAGAAACCTAACTGCGGGCCCCCGGCGTCCAAGCGATGGGGCGCAAAGGCGCACGACCGCGACACCGGCCCGCCGGGACGCCCGGTCGCTGCGGGCGCACGAGGCTCTTAGGGCCTGGCCACCCACGATCACGTGGGACTACTTTAGGTCCATGAGACTGCGAGACTTCTTGGATCCGGCGAGCATTGACCTGAACCTGACGGGGGATCACAAGTCGGAGGTATTGGATCAGCTTGTCAACCTGCTCAAGCTGGATGAACCCTCAAAGCTCCGGCTGTCGCGCGCCGTGCATCGACGCGAAAAACTTGGGTCGACCGGGATCGGACGGGGTATCGCGATTCCGCACTGTCGCTCACTTGCGGTCCGGCGGCTGAAGCTCGCCTACGGGGCCCACCCCCAGGGCGTGGACTTCCAGGCAGTCGACAAGCGTCCCATCCACTACCTGTTCCTGATCGTGGCCCCGCCGGTCGAGATCTCCGTGCAATACCTGCCGGTGCTGGGCAGGATCGCACAATTTGCGCGCTATCAGGATGTGCCGGCCAAGCTGGCCGCGATCAAGTCTCCCGGGGAGCTGTTTCAGTTGCTGGAACAGAAGGGAGTCTGAGGTGCGGACCGGCACCGGATCCCGGACACCCTCCCGGGGTCGCGGCGGGCCCGTTCACGCGCCGCCCGTCGCATGCGCTTCGCGGGTACCGCCGATGTGCTGACCAGAGAAACGGGCATCCGCATCCGCACGCTGGTCCGCCAAGCGGTTCGGGTGGAGCGCCGGGGGCTGAGGGTGGAGACGGACCCGACGGACCTTGAGTATCCGGACGACCTGCTCGCCTGATTCGAAGAAGGCCCCAAAGTTCAAGGCTGTGTTCGGCAGGCTGGCGCCCTGGCGGCAAGGTCACTGCGCCATCTTTCTTGCCCGCGTCCAAGCGATCGGCGACAAGGCAAGCCCGCGTAGACACCGGCGCCGCGACAGGATCGTCACCGGCAAGGGGATGCGTGACCGGTAGCGGGAGTCGGTCGTGGACCACTTGAGGACCCATGACGCAACGGCACCCCCCTGTCTTGGTGAGCCTCCCGCGGGGATGGACGCCGGGGTCACAGAACGTCAAGACCCTATCAGGACGCGCGCCAGCCCCCCCAAGACCAGTGCTATTTTGTGACGAACATCTTTCGCCAAACGGGATCGTGGCCGCTGACCAACATCTGCACAAAGTAGACACCGGAGGCGACCGGACTGCCCAGGCGGTCCCTCCCATCCCAGTAGGCCTCATAACGTCCCGGCGAGGCATACTCGATCTGCATCAACGGAAGTCCCTGGCCGCCGGGGACGCCCAGCGCCACCGGGGCCGCAACGAACTGCTGGAGGATGTTCAGAATCCTGATCGACACGGTGACCGGCTCACCGTCAACAAACAGAGACTCGTTCAGCTCGAACGGAATTCGGGTCTCCGGGTTGAACGGATTGGGGTAGTTCTGCTCAAGGGAGAAGCCGGAGTCATCCTCACCGGGCAAGGGGGGCGGCAACTGTGCGGCGGCATACCCACACCCGGCCAACACCACCGTGAAGGTGGCCAAGAAGGTGCCTCTCACCGTCTCCGCGCGCCAAAGTGATCTCACGCCCCTAACCGCTTCTCCCGACGTTGCTCCCCGGACAACACATGGTGCTGCTGCCCCCCAAGTGTCTTCTCATGAAGCCCCCCCAAAGGCTCGCGCCGGCCGGGGCGCCCCCATAGCCGATCACATTCGGCACAACCCCACAAACCTGTCAAGCGCTGACCCTGTGCCGCGGGGAGCCCCTCGGAGATCCACCCCAGCGGACGACCCAACCCGGGCCGACGGGTCCCCGGGGCTCCATCAATTTCGTACACCGGAGGCGCGCAAAAGGTTGCATCCCGCGGGCCCCGGCCGGCCCCAAGTGCATGGCTTCCGTGGTCGCTCAAGGCAACTCCTCCGCCACGCTACGCCCATCCTCCAAGCGCAATGTGACACCCAGCATGTCCATGTGAGCCAGGATCGGGATGAGATGTTTCCGGGTGACCGGAAGCACATGGCGAAAGTCGGCCGGTCCCAGTCCACGCCGGCCACCCAGCATCTCCACCAGTTGGGCGGCCGCCCGATCCAGAGCGACCGCGCTGACCCAATAGGCATCGCCCAGGAGCTGGACGCGCCCCTCTGAGACCAAGAAATCAAGAACGGGCCGGATACGCCCGGATCCGCCCACGCGACCGATGAGTTCGTCCGTCTCCGGGCCCTGAAGCTCCGCATCGGCCAACGCCTCCTCGATCCGGTGAGCAAGGGCCGCCTCCACATCCGACAGTACAATCTGAAAATCCGGGAGTCGCCCCACCTTGCCCTCGATGACCAGCTCCCCCAGCTGAACAAGATGCCCGGCAATGCCATCGGCCAGCCCGGTATGCGCCTCTCTGGGAAGGGCGGCCCGCAGCGACGCCAGCGGGACCCCGGGCTCCAGCGAATGCGCCAAGTGGTGGCGCCGCACTGCCTCCAGAAGGCGCGCCTTCCCCTCCTCGACCACCCGAGGGGTAAACAGCCGTCCATCCGCCTGGAACAGCGCACCGGTGGCGTCCTCGGTCAGCGGCCCTCGCCAGCCAGCCAGCACTCCTGTCGCCGACACCTCCAGGCCACGCCAGCCAGCCAACGCCGCAGCCCCCATGACGGCGTCGGCACCGCCGCGCGCCAACAGCTCCAACGCGCCCTGCTCCCTGGCCGTCAACCGCGTCCGCTTGCGCCCTGCGGGCTCCAGCACAACCCCGCCCGCTATGGTCCAGACGGGCGAATAGAAGCGAGCCACGAATCGGTCGCCCGCACGTGCAACGACGGGCGCCTCGAGCCGCAACTGCGCCAGTCCGCTCTGCCCGCCGGAGAGCTCATCGATGTCCAGCAGCACCACCCTGGCCATCACCTCGACCGTGGCCAGATGCACCCGTATCCGCTGATCGGTCGCAATCGGACTCTCAACTCCCCTGAGCATATCCAAGCGCACCGTAAGCATCATCGATGCCCGCCAGCCCGGGCCCGACACCAGGACATCGCCGCGCCCGACCAGCCCCCGCCGCACGGACGCACCCGTCAACGCAACCGCCGTTCTCTGCCCGGCCACCGCCGCGTCGACCGCACCCCCATGCACTTCGACGGCTCGGATCCTAGCCTCCTCGCCCCCGGGCATGATCCTTACGGTCGCGCCTCGCTCCAGGCGTCCAGACCACAGCGTGCCGGTCACGACGGTCCCCGCGCCCTCCTTCGCGAAGACCCGGTCGGCCGGCAGCCGTGCGAGATCATCGCTGGCCCTGCCTTGAGCCCTCCTCGCAGACCGGCCCAGAGCTCGGGCCAGCGCCCCCATCCCCTCTCCGGTCCGGGCGGATGTGGCGATCACGGGCGCGTCACCGAATGGCGTGTCGGCCAGCACGTCGCCCACATCCTCATGCACGAGCTCTAGCCATTCGGGGTCGACCATGTCGACCTTCGTGATCGCGACCACGAGGGCTTCAATGCCCAGCAGCTGAATGATCGACAGGTGCTCCCGGGTCTGGGGCATCACCCCCTCGTCGGCGGCCACAACGAGCAGCACGACATCCATGCCCGTCGCCCCGGCCACCATCGTGCGCACAAAGCCCTCGTGACCCGGCACGTCCACCACGCCAAAGGCTGACTCTTTGCCCCGCATGTACTGCGCGAACCCGAGCTCAATCGTAATTCCGCGCCGCTTCTCTTCAGCAAGACGATCCGTATCGACCCCGGTGAGGGCCTCAACCAGCGCGGTCTTCCCGTGATCAATGTGCCCGGCGGTCCCGAGGATCAGGTGTTTGCCCGGCCCCGCTCCGTGACCCGCCACCGCTTCAGAGCCCTTCGTCTTGACCGGTCTCGCCCTCCCCCGATCGCTGGCCAGCTCTCCTTGAACGAGCGATGGCCCTGCGTACCGCAGGGCCCTTTGTGGTCAGCTCCAAGAAGGGAAACGATACCAAGCGCCGGCCGCCCAGAAGGTGCGCGGTCAAAAAGTCGTGCAGAAGAGAGAGGTGGGCGTGCATTCTGACCAGATCCTCCGGGACGCGGCCTCCCAGCAAGCTGCGGATCTGGTCCCTGGCCCGCGGTCCGACGCTCCGGAGCCGCCCCCCCACCGAGCACCCGGGGTGTGTGACCCCACCCGCCTCCACCGCAAAGTTCGCCAGGCCCGAAGACGGCACATTGCCCCCGCACACCAGACACCGGGACAGTTCGGGGCTATAACCCATGATGCCGGCCGTGCTCCAAGCCAGCGCCAGAACCTCGGCCAAGACATCATCGGAGGCGGCCTCCTCCAATCGGCTCAGGCCGTCGCTCAGCAGGACATAGAGGGCAGGGTCCGGCTCGCTGTCCGCATGGCGCAACACCAACTCGGCAGCGACGGACGCACCTCCAAGCCGAGACATATCCCTGCCCAGACCCAAGTGGGCGCACGTCGGCGTGAACTCATACAAGGACTGAAGGGCGCGGCCCTTGCGCACGGCCATCACGGCCATCCCTTCGGCGAAGGTGCTCACTCCCTCGCGCCCCTTGGACGCTCTGCGACCGATCCCCTTGGCCATGGCACCCACAAGGCCCAATTCCCGGGTGTAGAACTTGACTACGCGACTGGTCTCCGAATAGGGGTGGGAGGCCAGCAGGATGGCTTCCGTGGTCACCATGGCCGTGGCCGCCATTACGGGTAGTCTCCGGGGTCAGGGGCGCCCGGTGGCGCCAGGGTGCGGCGCCAGATCACGGCACCAACCTTCCAAGCAGTCGTCGCCGGCGCTCGCGGTACCGGTCCTCGTCGATGCCGCCGCTGTCCCATGCCTCATCCAGGCGGGCAATCTCGCCCACGATTTGCTGCCGGGATGCCGGTGTCACCCGTGTGCGCCGACGCGACTGCGCCGCCGCCCAGGCGCCGGCGAACGCGAGCAGAAGCGCCAGAACCGCCGCCACCACGGGCAGCGCTCCCACGGGAGTCAGAGTGGGAGTCGATTCCAGCCGGATCCGGGAGGGAGCCAAGTCCCTGCCCGCGAACCGGCGATAGGTCGCGCCGTCCATCTCGACCGGATCCAAGGCGGCCAAGCCCCTCACCGACACCGATCCCGCGGGCTCGCGCGCCAACACCTCGATCGTCTCCGTGTAGAGATCAATCGGAATCACCGCGCCATCCCCCGCCAGCCCATAGTGCAACACGACCAGGCTGGTGCCGGGCATGATCGCGGCCGAGGTGCGAAGGCGCCCGTCCGCAAAGGTCATCGCTTCGGGCGGGATGTCTCCCTGACCCACCTGGACACTGGCCGCCGCTGCCGGCAATGCGTGGGACCAGGTCGGCGCATCCTCGCTGGCCACCAGGGTGGCCCCCGTCGAATTTTCGATCTCAAAGACATCCGTGACAGTCCAGCCTTCGCCGCCATCGCCGGGGCGAATCAACATGTTGCGCACCGCAACCACCAGCGGGCTCTCGGAAGGCGCGGGCATCGTTGGGTAGGCGCGCACCTCGATGGGTTCGGAGGGCGGCCCCGCCGAGAGGTCCACGGCCTCGCCGAAGTACAGGATGTCCTGGTGGCGAAACGAGGCAACGTAGATGTCCCCGCCCGCCATCCGGGGCACCCCGGCCAGCCGGAATCGAAACGCGCCATCCGGCCCCACCTGGACGCTGTCTGCCGGACCCGTGAACTCGGCCGATATGCGATGGAGCACCACCCTGCCGCCGGCGGCGGGCCGATCGCCGACCCGAACCACACCACGGAGCTCGACCAAGCCTCCGCTCGCCTGCCGCAGCGCCGACCCCGGGGCCGGAGCCACGAGCAAAGCACCCAAGAAAACCGCCCACACGGGGCGTCCCCGCCCCGCAACACCCAACCCGCCGGGACGCAGGGGGAAGATCAGAGGTCGAAGCGCCCCAGGTCTTCCGGGCGCATCTTTCTAAGGTGCTCCTCCAGGGTGTCTCCGCTCATGCCCGGGAAATCCCCGCCGCCCTCGGAACCATCATCGGCGTCGGTGCCCTGGAGCGGAGCCAAAAGCGCGTCGTCGGCGAAGATGCGCGCCTGGACCCGCAGCGCGATCGCGATCGAGTCGGATGGACGCGCATCAACGGAGATCAGGTCGCCGTCACGGTCAATGATGAGCTCGGCAAAGTAGGTGCTGTCCTGGACCCGCGTGATCAGAACCCGCGTCAGGGTTCCTCCCAGGCCTCCCAGAATCGAGACCAGAAGGTCGTGCGTCAGGGGGCGTTGTGCCGCCACTCCGCCCAGGTGCATCGCAATCGCACTGGCCTCGCCGGGGCCGATCCAAATGGGTAGCACCCGGTCCGTGCCGACGCCCCTGAGGATGACCACGGGCGTGTTGGACGCGCGGTCAAAGGCGAGGCTCTGCACGTTTACTTCAATCACCGAACCTCCCCGGGACTCACCAAGATGGCCGGTTCCCCGTTGAACGATTTGCCTACCCCAAGATACGACCCCGCTACCTCCCGCCATACACCCGGCCGGCCGACCGGGTTCCATGGCGCACATCTTGAAGAGTTCTCCGGGAGTGCCGACGCCCGCCGCCTGGCCACGATCCTCATGGGAGCAGGGGGGCTAAAGGGACAACGCGGTGCGCAGATCATCCACCCGGTCCGTCCGCTCCCAGGTAAAGAGCTCGACCTTGGCGCCACCGCCCTCCCGGGTGCGGGGCCGCCGACCAAAGTGCCCGAACACGGCGGTGGGACGAAAAATGGGGGAGGAGAGCCCAAGATCGCTGATGATGCTTCGGGGCTGAAAGTCGAACACCTGCTCCACAGCGCGTGACAGCGCGGCATCCGGCACGCATCCGGTCCCGAAGGAATCAACCCACACCTGCACCGGACGAGGCTTGCCGATGGCATAGGCGAGCCTGACCTCGCACCTCGTGGCCGCGCCTGCCGCCACGAGGTTCTTTGCAGCCCAACGCGCCGCATACGCGCCCGACCGATCCACCTTGGTGGCGTCCTTCCCGGAAAACGCCCCGCCTCCATGGCGACCCATGCCGCCATAGGTGTCCACAATGATCTTGCGTCCCGTGAGTCCCGCGTCCGCCCCGGGACCCCCCTCCACGAAGCTCCCGCTGGGGTTCACATGACAGGTGGTCGTGTCGGGATCAAAATACCGGGCCGACAATGCCGGCTTGATGGCCTGCTCGATGAGCTGGGCCCGAATCTCCTCACCCGACAGGGGCCGTCCGGCGACCTCTGCGTCGTGCTGCGCGCTCAAGACCACGGTCGCGATGCGCACCGGTCGGCCCCCCTCGTACTGATAGGTGACCTGCGACTTCCCGTCGGGGCGCAGCCAGCCGATCGCGCCGGAGCGCCTCAGCTCCGAGAGGCGCTTGACCAAGGCATGGGCGGCAGCAATGGGAGCGGGAACCAACTCGGGCGTGTCGTCACAGGCATACCCGAACATCATTCCCTGATCGCCGGCGCCCAGGGCTCGCTCCCCGTTGTCCACCCCATCCACGGCCTCGGCGATTTCCCTGGACTGCCGCGTGATGCGCACCATGCAATCGGTGCCGTCGGATCCGTAGACCGGATGGCGGTAGCCGGCATCCAGCATGACTTGGCGCACCAGCGATTTGACGTCGGGCCTCGCACCCGACGTTCTCAGTTCTCCCGCGACCACGGCCACGTTCCAACCCAGAAGCACCTCGCAGGCCACCCTCCCGTTGGGATCATGGCCCAGCACGGCGTCCACAATCGCGTCCGAAATCTGGTCGGCGACCTTGTCGGGGTGACCTTCCGTCACGGATTCAGAGGTAAAGAGGCTAGACATCAGGGCGGGCCGGCAGGGGGGCTGTGTTGTGGGCACGCATCAAGACCGGTGGGAAAACGCGCGCGCCGCCTCACACATGGATGGGAGCGGCTATCGCTCAAAAAAATACCGTCACATCGCCGGCGGAGGAAACACATGCCCGTTAGGGCCGGCCCCTCGATCCCATCCTCCAAGGGCCTCCCGGGCCGCTTGGCGGGCTTCTTGGCCCGAGTGCGCGCGAACGGCTACATCGGCAGCCTGCCGCAGATCCTGCATGCGGCACCTCTTGACGAGCTCCCGGACTTCGGGCAGTGCGGGCCACGAAACCGACAGACTGCCCACTCCCAGGCCCAGAAGGAGCGCGGCACTCGCGGGCCTGGACGCCATTTCTCCGCACACGGACACCTCGATTCCTTGCTCTTGGCCCACGCGGACCACATTCGCGATCTGCCGAAGCACGGCCGGATGGAACTCGTCGAAGAGCGGGGTCATGCGCGTATTGGCGCGGTCGACCGCAAGCGTGTGCTGAGCCAGATCGTTGGTGCCGATCGAGATGAAGTCCGCGACGCGGGCCAGGTCCGAGGCGATCAACGCCGCAGCCGGAGTCTCGACCATCACCCCGATGGGTATCTCGTCGGGCACCCTCAAGCCCTGGACAACCAACTGATCCTGCGCCTCCCGGACCAGCGCCCGCACGGCGTCCAGCTCCGCCACCGTCGTGACCAGCGGCACCAGGATCCGAAGGTCGCCATGCGCAGACGCACGCACCAAAGCGCGGACCTGCGGCATGTGCAGGTCGGGCTCGCTCAACCAGAGGCGCACCGCGCGAGTTCCCAGAAGCGGATTCGTTTCGCCGCGCATGTCCAGGAAGGACGGGACCTTGTCTCCACCCAGATCGAAGGTGCGCACATGTACCGGCAGGCCGACGAAGGCGTCGATGACCTCACGGTAGCTCTCTAGCTGTTCCTCCTCGTCGGGAACCTGGCGGCGGCCCACGGCAAGAAACTCGGTGCGAAGAAGACCAACCCCGCAGGCGCCCAGCCGACGGGCCCTCCCGGCCTCGGTCGGCAGGTCTAAATTGGCCATCAGCGCGACCGAAAATCCGTCCGCCGTGGCGATCTCCTCTCCGGGGGCCGCCAAGGCCTTGCGCTCCCACGCATCAAGCGAGGATCGACGACGGCGCGCCCACCGCACCGCCTCTCCGTCAGGATTGACGGTCACCCGACCACGGCGTCCATCGAGGATGATCGAACAGCCCCTGGAAACCACCCCCGTCAGGCCGCTGAGGGCGGCGACGGCCGGAATCCGGGCCGACCGGGCCAGGATCGCCCAGTGCGACGAACGGGTTCCCTCCTCCGTGGCCAGCGCCGCCACACCCGCCCGCATCAGTCGCAAGAGAAGACTGGGCGTCAGATCGGTCGCCACGACCACCTTGCCGCGCGCCTCCTCTTCCAGATTTTGCTCCCGGGATACGTGCAGGAGCTGACCCAGAACTCTTCGCCTGAGATCCGCCAGGTCGTTGAGGCGATCCAGCACCATCGGGTGCGAGGTGCCAGACCACAAAACCCCGAGTTCCAGCATCCGCAAATCAAATGCGCGCGGCGCGGCAAACCGGTTGTGCCTGATGTAGCGCGCGGTGCCGTCGACCACGGCGGGATCGTCCAGCATCAGGAGCTGCGGATCAAAGATGCGCGCCTCCACCGGACCCAGCGCATCGGCGGTGCGCGCCCTGGTGTCCTCGAGCTGCCCGCGGGCCTGCTGGAGCGCTGCGTAGAAGCCCTCCAGCTCCCTCTCCCAAGCCTCCGGGGGCAGCACGCTGTGCGGAACTTGTGGAATCAGCCAATCCAGCACATGGGCGCTCCCGGCGGCAATGCCCTCTGATGCCACCTGACCCCAGAGAAGCAGTGGCTTTGACGAATCACTCACCGAAGCCCCGCTCCACCAGGCGCGCCAACGCCTCGACGGCGGCCTTCGCATCATCGCCCCGGGCGGTGATGGTCAACACGCTTCCCCGCTCCGCGGCGAGCATGAGGACGCCCATGATGCTCTTTCCATTGACCGAGAGGTCATTCTTCTCAACGCGTACGCTGGCCCGAAAGCGACTGGCGGTCCGGACGAATTCCGCACAGGGCCGAGCATGCATCCCCTCCCGATTCGCGACATGCACATCCCGGGAGTACGACGCCGGACTCATCCGGGGTGCGGCACGCCAGGCCCGACGGTGCCCGGGCCCTTCATGGCCAGCCGCTCGGACCTCGATTGCGGCGGGCGCAGGGGTAACACGGGGGGCAAGGCGGATCCTGTCCGCTGGTTGAGCGGCGGGAATCTCTTGGTGGCTACTTTGGTGGCCAGCTCAGCAATAGCGCTGGTGACGGGACCGGCAAGCCCGCTCAGGACTTGGGCAGAGAACTCCTTGGGTCCCCGGCCCCGCCGCCGGGAATTCTGACAAGCGCCTGCCAACCGGGTGCCAGCGGTCAGGCGCCCCACATACACCGATCCGTGGCCCGGGCTGCGGAGCGCGACCACGATTCCCCGTGCGCCCCCCGCCAGGGCAGACATGGGGGCGTCACTCATAGTCCTCCGCCAACGAGGCCGGCGTATTCATGGAGCGGCGAAGGCGTTCGGCGAACCGCTCGGGAACATCCACTCCCGAGTAGGCCAGCAGCTGGTTCATGGCAATAACCTCGCTTATGGCGATCAGACTCTTTCCCGGGTTCAGAGGAATGGTGAGCTTCAGGATGTCCACTCCCAAAATACGGATCGACTCCCTGTCCAAGCCCGTGCGGTCCACATCGTGGACGTCGTCCCAGGCCCTCAGCTCGACGATCACCTCGACGCGCTTGCGCTGCCGGGTCGCCCTCACTCCATACATCGAGGCGACATCGACGATGCCGACACCGCGGATCTCCATGTGGAACCTGTTGTTCTTGTGGCCCCTGCCCACGAGCACATCACCGCCCCGCCGCGACACGAGGACCAGGTCGTCGGCGACCAAGCGGTGACCGTTCTTGATCAACCCCAATACGCACTCGGACTTGCCAATTCCGCTGGGACCGGTGAAGAGAAGACCGATGCCGTACACATCGGCCAGTGCTCCATGAAGGGTCGTGGTCGGTGCCAACGCGTCCTCCAGGTGCGGCGTGAGCACGCGTCGCACCTCGGCCGCCGCAAACGCCGTCCTCAGCACCGGCACCGAACACCGCCGTGCCGCGGCGAGAAAAGCCTCGGGGACCGGCCGCCCACGGGTCACCAACGCCACCGGCGTATCGTGACTGAAGACGGCGGTGAGGCGCTCCTCGATCACCGCTGCGGGCCACGTGTCCAAGTACGACATTTCGGAGTCGCCGAACAGGAGAGGACACCCCCTGGCCAGACCGACCATGTGGCCGGCCAGCGAAAGACCCGGGCCTGCGACGTCCGCGGTCGGGATGCTCTTCTCAAGGGGGATGTTCCCGTTCAGAACCTCCAGCTCCAGCACCGCCGCAGGCCCCTCCAAGAGTTGCCCGACGGTGAACCGGCGAGTCACTTGGGCCGGGTTCGCGCCGAGGGTGCCCACTCCCGCAGCACAGCACCGGTCATCGAAGCGGGAACACGCCGACCCGGCGTCCCCGCAAGCGCCCGCCTACGCACGGGAATCCCGCGAGGCCCGGTGGTCTGTTCGGCGCGAGCGGTCCCGCTTCAGGATCCGCTTGACCCGATCGTCCAGCTGATCCAGCGCGCCGCGAAAACCCGGCCCCTCGCCTCGAGCCACAACGGTCCGGCTCCGGCGTCTGGCGATGATCGCCTCAACCAGGTGGGTCCGTCCCTCCACCGCGAAGACGAACCTTGTGTCCATCACGGCGGGGTCGTACCGGGGCCAGCGCCGCCCGAGGCCCTGAGCGCGCTCCCGCAGCGGGTCACTTACATCGCATCCTTGTGCAGTGATCGTCGTCGGCATCTGGCGTCTCTCCCAAGGTACACTACGCGTTGTGGGGTCACCCCCATCTCCCGCCCGTCCTCGTCTCCCCCTCTCCATCTTGTGGCCCCTTGGCACTCGGTCCGACCTGGGGCCCCTGACCCGCATTGCATTCCAGTGCTTCGCCTCCAAGGGCTTTGGAGGCTGCGCCCCCAAGACTCCAACAGGGATCCTAGCCCCGCCAGAGCGGCGATTTCAACCGGGCTCTCCCGATGTCCCCGGACCAGCATGGGCGCCTGAGCACGGGCCCCGAGCCCAGTTCCAGGGTCGCTCCCGCGGCCTTTCCAACCCACCCGGGGCGGCGCAGGAGCCCAGAGACCCGAACTTCTCAAGGTCGCCTTGAGACAACGGCATCAATCAATCCCTCGAATCGGTCGGTGATCCGGTCCCAAGAGAGCGATTGGGCATATCGGCGGGCATTGGCGCCCAAGCGCGCCCGCAGTGCGGGGTCCTCCACCAGGCGCCGGATCTCACGTGCGAGCGCCTCGACATCCCCATGCGGAACGAGGACCCCGGTCTCGCCGTCGCGTACCGATTCTCTCAGCCCCGGCGCGTCGCTGGCGACCGACGGCGTGCCACAGGCACCCGCCTCGATCACCGTGATGCCCCACCCTTCCTTGGGGGACGCGAGGACGTGTATCCAGGATGTCCGCATGAGATCGAGCTTCCGTTCCTCGTCCACAAAGCCCAGAAAGGAGACCTGATCACTGATACCCAGCTCGCGGGAGAGGCGTTCCAGCCCATCTCTCGCATCCCCCGTGCCGGCCACCAAGACATCAATGCCCAGACCGTCGCGCTGTAGCGCCGCCGCCGCGCGCAAGAGCAGGTCAACGCCCTTGTAGCGCTTGAGCCGACCCAGGTACAGCAACGAGGGACCGCCTGACCTCCGTCCCTGTGGATGCGGCGTGAAGCGCGACGAGTCGACCCCGACCGGAATGACCTCGATCGGTGCCTGCAATCCGCGCGCGACCAGGTCGGCCCTGGTACTCATGGACACCGCCACCACCGGAAGGTTTCGGTACGCCAGCGGCAGCGGACGCTCCATCAGCCACGTCATCGTGGCAAGCGCCACGTTCGCCTCCGCAAAGGCGGTTGCGCCAAAGAGGTGATGCACAACCGGGACGACAGGCTGGGGAACCCACCAGGGTGAGAAGAGCGGCACCTTGTTCAGGTTGTCCACCACGATGTCCCAGCGCCTCCGGCGCAGGTGGCGCCGAAAATACAGCGGCGCTCGCACGGAGAAGGTGTAGCGCCCGCCCGTCCGATGCACCTCGATGCCGTCCAGGCGGACGCGGGACGGGGCATCCGAAAACCCCGATGCCAGCAGCGAGACCTCATGTCCGCGACTGGCTAGCCGCCCGAAGACCTGGTGGACGTGGACCTCCGCTCCCCCTGCCTGGGGGTTCTCGCGGTCCTGCCAGTTCAGGACCAGGATTCTCGGCATGACACCTGCCCCGACAGGGCGCCACCTTGGGTAGCATGACCCGCGCCCAAGGCGGGGCCGGGGTCACCGGTGCCCGCAGCCCGGAACCTGAACGCACGGCCGCCAACCAGCACCAGAGCCCCCCTGACCCTCAACCCCCGGCCTCCCGGTCGATGTCACGGCGATGGAATACCGCGTCCAGAACGCCATTCACAAAGGCCGGCGACTGCTCTCCCCCATAGTGTTCGGCCAGCCGCACGGCCTCCTGGATCGCCACCTTTCCCGGCAGGTCGGCAAGACACAGGATCTCGGTCGCCCCCAAGCGCAACACGCCCCGATCCATGACCGTCAAGCGATCCATGCGCCAGTTTTCCATGCATCGGGCGATGGCCTCATCCACCCTGGTGCGGTGGCCCTCATAGGCGCTCACCAAGCGCTCCAGATAGGGTACGCGCGCGGGCGCGACCAACCGGTTCCTGAGCGTCTCGGAGAGCGCCTGCGGCAGGTCCAGGGCACCGCGCTCCGACTCCCACCGGTAATGCACCTGAAGAAACCAGGCCCTCGCCCTCGAGCGGTCCCTCTGTCGGCGCGCACCCGAAGCGGGGGTCAAGAAGCGTCGCCCGGGAGAGCGCGTTGGGGGGCCATCGGGGCGGTCACCTGTGGTCTTCGTAGAGTTCCAGAAGTGACAGCGCCGCATCGGCGAACTCGCTTCCCCGGTTTTCCTGGCGAACATCGGCTCTCGCGCTGGCCTGCTGGGCGTTCTCGGTGGTGAGGACACCGAACACGACGGGCATGCCGACAGAGAGCGCCACCTGTCCCAAGCCATCGCTGGCGTGGCCGGCCACGAAGTCAAAGTGAGACGTCTCGCCGCGAATCACGCATCCCAAGGCGATGATGGCCGCGTACCGGCCGGAGCGCGCCAGCGCGAGCGCGGCCTGCGGAAGGTCCCAGGCACCCGGCACATAGCACACGGCGAGCCGATCCCGGGCCACTCCCCTCTCGATCAGCCGGCGGCGGGATCCGCTGAGCAACTGCTCCGTGAATGCGCTGTTGAAGCGCGCGACGAGCAAGGCGATCTGCGGCTCCCGAGCGCCTCGCTCGGGGGGGTTGCCGCCCGCACCGCCCCCCGGGTCCTGCACTTGCTCCCTCATCCCAAGACCTCTCCATCAACCGGCTGGCGCCCCACGATCCGCAGCGAATACCCGTCCAGGCCAACAATATGGCGATGGCTGTTGGTCAACAACCGAATGGTCGTGAGACCCAGGTCCAGCAGGATCTGGGCACCCACCCCGTAGTCGCGAAGGGCCTGGCGCTCCGGGGGTCCGTGGGCCGTTTCCCCAGGTGTTGTCGCCCTCAGTTCCAGTCGCCGCACCAGCTCGTCGCCGCTGTCGGAGCGATGAAGGTACACGATCACCCCCTGGCCCTCCGAGTGGATGTGCCGCATGGCGCCCGCCAGGAGGCTACCGCCCGGCCCATCGGGCGATTGGAAGATGTCGGCAAGCGGGTCTTGGGCATGCATGCGCACCAAGACGTCCTCCCTTCCCCTGACGTCACCCAGCACCAACGCCAGATGAACGCGGTCGTCCATCTCACTCCTGTACGCAATGCACCGATAGCACCCCCGGGGGGTGCGTAGCGGGGCTTGTGCGACCCGCATGACCAGGCGTTCTCGCGCGAGCCGATAGGCGACCAGCTGCTCGACCGTGATGAAGCTGAGGTTGCGCTCACGGGCCATCATCTCGAGCTCCGCCCTCCGCGCCATCGTGCCGTCCTCGTTGAGGATCTCGCAGAGAACGCCCGCCGGCGCCAAGCCCGCCAACCGGGCCAGATCCACCGCGGCTTCCGTCTGCCCCACGCGCCGCAGCACGCCTCCCCGCCGGGCCCGCAGAGGAAAGATGTGGCCTGGACGCCTCAGATCGTCGGCTGTCGAGTCGGGATCCGTGAGCACGCGGATCGTCGTCGCCCGGTCTTGGGCCGAGATTCCGGTGGTGACCCCGAAGCGGCGGTGCGCATCCACGGACACGGTGAACGCGGTGCCCTGCGGATCCGTGTTCCGGTCCGTCATGAGGGGAAGATCAAGGGCATCGGCCCGCTGCGAGGTCATGGACACGCAGATCAGGCCACGCCCGTGTTTGGTCATGAAGTTGACCACCTCGGGCGTAATGGTCTGGGCCGCCGCGATCAGGTCCCCCTCGTTCTCGCGGTCCTCATCGTCGGCCACGATGACCACCCTTCCCCGAGCGATGTCGGACACGGCGTCAGGCACCGAGCTGAAGGTCATGGCGCCCGCCCCGCCGCATGCAACTCCACGGCCCGCGCCACATAGCGGCCGATCAAGTCGGCCTCGACATTAATCTCATCGCCGACCCGCAAATCGCTGAAGTTGGTGTGCGCCCATGTATGGGGGATAACCGCAACCTCGCAGCCCCGTTCCACCAGGCGGTTGACGGTGAGGCTGACCCCGTTGAGCGCGATGGAGCCGTGCAGCGCTGTCATGGCGAGGACATCGTCGGGCAGGCGAAACACCAAAAACCGGGCTCCGGCGTCCCGGCGGCCTTCCCGCAGCAGGGCGCGGCCGTCCACATGGCCCTGCACCCAGTGTCCATCGATTCTCGCACCCAGCGCCAGCGACCGCTCAAGGTTGACCCTCGTTCCAACCTCGTATCGACCCATGATCGTGCGCTCCAGCGTTGACGAGACGGCTTCCACCGCAAAGGCGCCGTCCTCGAGCCCGCACACCGTAAGACACGCTCCGTCGATGGCCACCGACTGCCCAAGAGCGAGCTCCGCCGCAAAGGGGGCGGCGACCACCACGCGCTCTGGCCCGTCACGGCGCCCGCCGCGACGGCGCACCACTCCGACGGCCTCCACAATGCCGCTAAACACCGAACCCCCGAGCCACGCGCCCTCCGTCACCCGGCGCGGTCGAGGACGATCAGCGTGTCATCGCCCAGCCGCGTCGGCGACAGGCGCGACCTCCAATTCCCAAACTGCCGGCTGACTGCGCCGTCACCCGTAGGCAACCCGTCCAGGGGGAAGGCAGCCACCCCACCCGACCCGATCATCACCGGCGCGACGAAGAGGTAGATCCTGTCCACGAGCGCGCCGCGGAGGAGCGACACCGCCACGCGCCCACCTCCCTCGCAGAGCACCCGCGAAATTCCGCGCGCCGCCAGGGCATCAAGAACCTCATCCAATGCGAGCCGCCCGTCCTGCTCTCCCACGACCACCGTGTCCGCCCTGGCACCCAGGCGCTTGCGCAACGCACCCGCGCAGGCCGACGTCGTGACCACGACGGGTCGCCGCTCGGCCTGTGGCCGCCCCAAGGCGCGAAGTCGCGCCGGTGCCCGGCCCCGGCGGTCCAGCAGTACCGGCACCGGCCCAATGGGCGGCGGCGCGGTGTCCCTGATCGTCAGCATGGGGTCGTCCGCCTCCCACGTCCCGCTTCCGACCAGAATCGCCTCAAAGCCCGTGCGCAACCGATGCACCTCGCGTCTGGCCCGAGGCCCGGTCAGCCACACCCGACGCCCACCGGCCGGGGCGATGCGACCATCCAGGCTCACGGCAAGTTTGAGTGCCAGAAATGGGCGCCCGGGCCCCTTGGCGCGGTGAAAGAACGCCGGGTTCTCGGCCACCCAGTCCGCATGCTCCCCGAAGGGTCCATGAACCCTCAGGCCCCGTGCCTTGAGCCACGCGCCTCCTCCGCCCGACACCTCTCCCGGGTCCCGGGCCCAGTAGACCACGCGCGCCACCCCCGCGCCCCGAAGTGACCGCGCGCACGAGCCCGTCTTGCCCACATGATTGCATGGCTCCAGGCTGGCATACACCGTGGTTCCGCCCGCGTCATCCACATCCGCCAGCGCGAGCATCTCCGCGTGGGGACCCCCGAACTCTTCATGGAATGCCTGGGCCAAAACCCGGCCGTCCCTCGCCACAATCGCGCCCACCATCGGGTTGGGATGGACGCGCCCCCAACCGGAGCGACCCAAGCGGATGGCGCGGCCCAGGAGTTGGCGGTCCCGGTCGCTCAGCGAATCGCCTTCCGGACCGGTGGTGGGGACACCCATCCTCAAAACGTGATCCGAAACGCCGTCGATGCGAACCAGCCGCGCGCGGCCGGGTCGTAGCGTCCGCCGCGCTGATCTGCCGGGGGGGTCACGCCCTCCGCCACGCCCAACTCGAGCGATATCCGCGAAATGAGGACATTGAACCAACCGCCCACGAAGTAGAGGATCCTCTCGCTGACCAGGTGACCGCTCACGGACCCCGGATCCCGTGCCCGACCCGCCACCGACACCCGGGCGTCGCCCTGGTAGCGGTCCCACCCCACCCCTCCCATCAGGCCAAGGACAAACCAATTCTTGCCCAGCGTGGCCCGCAGCGACGAGACACCAAAGTCCGTCACGACATGTTCGGTGGCGGTATCGCCCAGCTCGACCTCGCCCTGCCAGCGGCGAGCAAACGCGACCGACACCCCGGGGAGCGTAAACGACTCCCGCAGAATTCCGACCCGTACCCCCAGCCCGAACCCCGAGGACGGACTGGTCAAGAAACCCGCTTCCGCGGGCAAGCGGGCCAGTGTATACGAGCCGACGAGATCCAGCGAGAGGATGCCTCCCACGCCCGGCGTCGGCTGAAAGCCGTTGAGAATGCCGGCCACGGCCGTTGTCCGCAGCCCCAGGATCATGACATCGCGCCCATCGCCCGCTGCCTCCCCCCCGCCGGGGGCGAGCCGGGGAAGAGGGACGCGGGTTCCCAGCCCGGAGATCGACACGCCGACACGGGGCACTGCGCCCAGACGGCGCCCCAGGGTGCTGGACGTGCCCGCCACATCGCTACCCTGGGCTGAGGCCAGCCCCACACCCTGCTGAACGGCCAGGGCGGCGAGCGTCGCTCGGGCGCATGGGCCCCCGAAGCGTGCCTCCTGCCCTCCATGGCAGAGCCGTGACAAATCTCCGACTCCCTCGACCCGACTCCGATGCAGGCCCAAGAACTGGGCCCAGGCGGGTACCGCGTGGACGGCCTGACACGCTGTCGCCAGGCACAGCGTCCAACATGCCGCATGAGCGCGGCGAAGCGTCCATTGCCGCACCGTACTCAAGATACTTCGGTCAACACCACGCCCGAGCCATCGACAATTTCGCCGACGATCCACGCATGGCCGCCCATGGACCCCACGACCCGGTCCACATCGCCCGGAGCAACCACAAGGATCATTCCCACGCCCATGTTGAAGACCCGGAACATCTCCTTGAGGGCAATGTCTCCGCCCCGGGCAAGCTGGCGGAACACATTGGGTACGCTCCACGTCTCTACGTCGATCCTGGCGCCAAGCCCACCGGGGAGGACCCGGGACAGATTGCCCTCGATACCTCCGCCCGTGATATGCGCCATCGCGCGGATTTCTCCCCGCTCCAAGAGCGGCCATAGGGCGCCCAGGTACGATCGATGCACCCGGAGCAGCACCTCGGCCACGGAATCCGACTCACCGGGAAAGCGGTCATCAATACCCAAGCCCATGCGCTCGAACACGACGGCCCGGGCCAGGGTGTATCCGTTGGTGTGAAGGCCCGAGGAGGGCAGGGCCACCAGAGCGTCGCCGCTTTGCATCGCCCGTCCGTCAAGAATGCGGCGGCGCTCGACCAAGCCCACCACGAACCCCGCCAGATCGTACTCGCCCGGGGCGTAGAAGTCGCCCATCTCGGCGGTCTCACCCCCCAGCAGGGCGCAGGCGTTTTCCTCGCAGGCCTTGGCCACGCCGCCCACGACCGCAGGCACCAGCTCTTCTTCCACCCGCCCCGTGGCGAGATAGTCCAGAAAGAACAGCGGACGAGCGCCCTGCACCAGGATGTCGTTCACGCAGTGGTTGACCAGGTCCCGGCCCACGGTATCGTGCCTGCCGGCAGCGAATGCCACCTTCAGCTTCGTGCCCACGCCGTCGGTGCTGGACACCAGCACGGGCTCCTCGACATCGTCGGGCACCGCGTACATGCCCCCAAAACCCCCGATGCCGGACAGGGTGTGCTCATCGCCCGTCGGGGCGATCAGCGAGGCCATTGCTCTCTTCGCCCGATGCGCGGCGTCCAGGTCGACGCCCGCCGCCCGGTACGTCATGGGCTTCTTCACGCTGTACCCCGTTGTGCCTCCCGTCCCGACCGCGCCGTTGCCGGCGTTGGCGACCCCGGCCCATCGAGTACGCGGGCGTCACCCAGCGCGACCATCCGACCGTCCACGGCGGCCCGATCCAGATCCCGGAGGCGATTCACCGAAAAGTCCTCCACGGCGTACGACCCCATCACCGCTCCGTAGGCCAAGGCCCGGGCCCACCGACGCGCGTCCTCGGCGCCGGAGCGGTGGAGGTGGCCCATCAATCCCCCGGCAAAGGCGTCGCCCGCTCCGGTCGGGTCTACCAGGCGGCCGGGCGCAAAGGCGGCAGAGGACATCCGCCATCGCGGGCCGAAGAGAACCGCCCCGTCCGCGCCCCGCTTCACCACCACGATACAGGGACCCCGGCGGCGGATCGCGGCGGCCGCACTGGCAAGATCATCCTCGCGAGCCAGCTGCCTTGCCTCCTCGTCGTTGACCAAAAGCACATCCACACGAGCCAGCAACGCGTCCAGCGCTTGGGGAGCGCGCTGTATCCAGTAGTTCATGGTGTCGGCGGCCACGAGTTCGGGCCGACGCATCTGCTCGAGGACTTCCAGCTGCAACTCCGGATCGATGTTTCCCAAGAACACGGCGCGTGAGCCCCGATACGCCGTGGGCACCCGAGGACGGAAATCGGCAAAGACGCCCAGGCGGGTCTCCAGCGTCTCGCGCCGACTGAAGTCGGCGGAGTAGCGCCCAGACCAGAAGAAGCTCCGCCCCTCGGCACGGGTCAGTCCCTCCAGGTCCACACCCCGCCCGCGAAGGAACTCAAGCTCATGCAAGGGATAGTCATCACCGACGACGGCCACCACCCGCACATCGGTCAGAAGAGATGCGGCGGCAGCGAAGTAGGTCGCCGACCCCCCGACCACCCCATCGGCTCTTCCCGCGCGCGTGGAGACCGCGTCCAGGGCCACGCTTCCGACCACCAGCACGGACATCTCGGACTACCCCTCTCGCGCCATCGCCTCGGGCGCGGCAATCCCCAGCACGGCCAGTCCGTTGCGAAGGACAATGCGTGCCGCATCGACCAGGGCGAGGCGCGCCCTCCTCAACTCCGGGTCGCCGGTGAGCGCCCTGAGCTCGGGAGACCGCGTCGGATGGCCCGACTGATACCACGAATTGGCCAAGCCGGCCGTCTTCTCCAGGTAGTCGCATACCAGGTGGGGGGTGCGCGCGCGCGCCGAGCGGGCCACCACCTCCGGGAACTCGACCAGCTGCCGAATCAGCTCCCGCTCCGGCGGCGCAACCAGCAGGGTCGCGTCAAACCGGACATCCGCCCCGCTGTCACGCTCTGCATTGCCCTCACCGCCCTCGGGAGCCGCTGAGCCAAGGCGCAAAAGTCGGCACAGGCGTGCGTGGGCGTACATGACCTTGTAGACGGGGTTCTTGTCCGACTCATCCAGCGCCAGGTCCAAATCAAAGGTCAGGTGCGCCTCCGGGCGCCGCATCAAAAAGAAATACCGCACCACGGCAGCGCCATACTCGCCCCCGACCCGATCCATCAGCTCGGCCAGCGTCGTGTACGAGCCAGTCCGTTTGGAAAAGCGCACCTCCTGGCCGCCCTGCACGACCGTCACCATTTGGTGGAGCACATACTCCGGGTAGCCCTTGGGACGCCCCAGCGCCTGCAACCCTGCCCGCACCCGATCCACGGTGCTGTGGTGGTCGGCACCCTGCACGTTGACAACGTGACGATACCCGCGCTCCCACTTCCCCATGTGGTAGGCGACATCGGGCACGAAGTAGGTGTGCGAGCCATCGCGCTTCACCATGACCCGATCCTTCTGGTCACCGAAGCGGGAGGTGGCGAGCCAGGTCGCGCCGTCGCGCTCATAGGCGAGGCCGGCAGCACGCAGCGACTGCACCGTGGCGGCGACCTGTCCCTCCTCGTAGAGCCGCGATTCGGGATAGAATTCGTCGAACCGTACGCCAAAGCGGGCTAAGTCCCGCTCCTGGGCGCTCAGCAGTACCCCCACCGCAACGTCACGGATCCGATCCAGCGCAGCGTCGCTCGTGTCGTGCTCGAACTGGTCGCCCAGAGCCTCGCGGAGCTCGCGGGCAATGTCGTTCACATAGTCGCCGTGATACCCGCCCGAGGGAACATCGTCATCGTGGCCCAGAAGCCGCCGATACCGGGCATGCACGCTCTGGGCGAGGCGGACGATCTGGACACCCGCATCATTGAAATAGAACTCCCTGTGCACCCTCCAGCCCGTCCAAGCCAGCAGGTTGGCGATCGCATCACCCAAGGCGGCCTGGCGCCCGTGGCCCAAGTGCAGGGGTCCCGTGGGGTTCGCGGAGACGAACTCGACCATCACTCGCCGCCCCCCTCCCTCGGAGAGCCGGCCGAAGTCGGCGCCTGTTTCCAAGATGCCGGCGAGCGCCTCGCCCCGCGCCGATTCGAGCAGATGGAAGTTGAGAAACCCTGGGCCCGCAATCTCGATCCGCTCCACCCCACACAGCTCGCCCAGCCGATCCACCAGTTCGGCCGCGATGGCTCGGGGTGGGCGCCTCAGGGGGCCGGCCAGCGCGAGCGCGATATTCGAGGCGAGGTCCCCGTGACTCGACTCCTTCGGCCGCTCCAGCCGAACCTTCACGTTGTGCGCCCCCAACTCGGAGGCGATGTCCGAAAGGGCCTGCGCGATGGAGTGGGCGGGCGGCAGAATCAGCCCTCCCCGCCCGACGCGGCGGTCCCGTCGGATCCACCCGACTTCCCTCCCCGGGCCTCCCCGGACGAGGCACCGACGGAGCGCTTGGCAGGGGCCGACGCCGAGGCGCCATCCCCGGACGACCGACTCTTGGCATCACCGCCTCCGCCGTCGGCGCTCTTCGGTGCGGCGCCATCCCCGGATTTGTCCCCCCCAGAATCCTCCTTGGCCCGCTTCTTGTACTCCTCGGGGCGATAGTCGGTGATGTAGAAACCATCGCCCTTGAACAGCAGCCCCGCCCCCGCAGAGATCAGCCGCCGGGCATCACCCCCGCAGAGCGAGCAGGACGACGTCGGGGCATCGCTCATGCGCTGGAACAGCTCAAACTCGCGACCGCAGTCGCGGCACCGGTAGTCGTATGTCGGCATTGCAGTACGTTCTCGTGAGGTCCCACTCAGCACCCACCACTACGCCCATTCCCCAACGAATGATAACACGCACAAGGGGGGCGATCAGGCCGGCTGGCCGTAGGTCCCCCATACACCGCGCAGGCAATCGCTGATCTCGCCCAACGTCGCGTCCGCCCGCACTGCGGCGACCAGCGCGGGCATGATGTTGTCGGTCCCCAGCGCCGCACTCCGGATCCGGTCCAGGGCGCGGCGCACCCTCACCGGGTCGCGGCGCGCCTTGAAGGACACGAGCGCCCGCACCTGGTCGACCTCCAGGCGCGAAAAGTCGAGCCCAAAAGGTGGATCGGCCGCCTCTTCCTCCGCGTGTCGATTGACGCCAATGATCACGCGGGTGCCCGCCTCGATCTCAAGCTGTTGCCGATACGCGGCGCGGTGGATCGACTCGCGCATGAAGGGGATGGCACCGGCCGACCCGCCCAGCTCCTCAATGCGCGCCATGTGGGCCTCCACATCGGCCTCCATGCCATCGGTCAGGTGCTCGACCAGATAGGATCCGCCCAGGGGATCGATCCACTCGGCAACACCCGACTCCTCGGCCAGGATCTGTTGCGTACGCAGCGCCAGGGTCGCCGCCTCGGGAGTGGGGAGCGCGAGCGCCTCGTCAAATCCGTTGGTGTGCAGGGACTGTGTGCCGCCGAGCACACCCGCCAACGCCTGGATCGTGACCCGCACGACATTGTTGAGGGGCTGCTGGGCCGTCAGGGTCGATCCCCCGGTCTGCGTGTGGAAACGGAGGCGGCAGGAGCGGTCCGAGGCGCCGTATCGCTCTCGCAGTGCGCGCGCCCACACCCGGCGGGCGGCCCTGAACTTGGCCACCTCTTCCAGCAGGTCGTTGTGAGCGGCGAAGAAGAACGACATTCGGGGCGCAAAGTCCTCCAGCTCGACGCCCCGCTCCAGGGCCCGACGAACGTACTCCAGCCCGTTCGCCAGGGTGAAGGCCACCTCCTGGGACGCAGTTGATCCGGCTTCCCGAATGTGGTATCCCGACACGGAGATCGTGTTCCAATTGGGAAGCTCCACGGAGCAGAAGCTCATGAGGTCGCTCACCAGCCGGAGTGACGGCTCCACCGGATAGATGTAGGTGCCGCGGGCGATGTACTCCTTGAGCACATCGTTCTGTACCGTGCCTCGAACCTGGTCCCTTGGCACACCGGCCTCATCGGCCACGGCCGTGTAGAGCGCCAACAAGATCGGGGCGGTCGCATTGATTGTCATGGAACACGAGACCCTACCCAGGTCAATCCCCCGAAGGAGCGTTCGCATGTCCTCGATGGAGTCGATGGCCACGCCGACACGTCCCACCTCGCCCTCCGCCATGGCCATGTCGGAGTCCAGTCCCATCTGTGTCGGCAGGTCAAAGGCAACCGAGAGCCCCGTGGTGCCCTGATCCAAGAGAAACCGGTACCGCTTGTTGGTCTCTCGGGCCGTCCCGAAGCCGGCATACTGCCGCATCGTCCACCGGCGTCCCCGGTACATCGTGCGGTAGACGCCCCGCGTAAAGGGGAATTCACCGGGAGCGCCCAGATCGCGGGGGACAGCGAAGCCCCGGGGCAAACGCTCGTGATACCCCGTCGTGTTGTCCCGGCTCACGTCGATCCCGGCCCCTCAAACTCGACGAGCACCTGCCCCTTCGACACCGCGTCACCGGGGCCGACCAGGATTCGTGCCACGCGGGCCGCGCCCTGGGCACGCAGCTGGTTCTCCATCTTCATCGCCTCGACGCTGAGCACCGCGTCACCGGGCTCAACCGAGTCGCCCGGACGCACCGCAACCGTCACGACCAGGCCTGGCATGGGCGCGATCAGGGGCCCCTGCCCTCCCACCGAGCGAGCGCCCCCTGACAACCGGGCCAACCGCTCCTCCAGCGCATCTCGGACCCGGGCGACCACGGGCATGTCGCCCAGATCGAGCTCCCACTCGCCCCTTGACGGCGACGTGGCCCGCACGAGCCACGCAACATCGTCGACGATGAGCACCTGCGACGCCCTCTCGCGCCGAATGTCCCGCACGAGCCGACGCGGGCGGCCATCCAAGATGACCCGCGCCTCGCCGGCCGCCGAGCTCGGATCGCGCGGGACCACCACCTCGTGGCGCTCCCCTTCAAGCTCCACGATGTAGGTCTTCGTCTCGGGCCCCCCGAGCCGCGCCGCCTTCGTCATGGCCCCCAGACCCGCTTGGCGTCCCATGGGCCCGTGGCTCGCGCCGCCGGCGATGTCGCTCGCCCGCGAACACCGATGCGGGAGATGCCGGCGCTGCGGCGCTCATGCTCCAGCAATGCCGCCGCCAAGACAGCCGCCGCGCGCTCCTCCTCGCCCAGGCTTCGATCAAAGAGCTCCGGGTGCTCCTCCAGATAGGCCGTTGACAGGTCTCCCGCCCGAAAATCGGATTCCCGCACGATACGACGGAGAAGGGGGGTTCCGGTCGACACTCCGGCAACCCTGAGCTCGCCCAAGGCGCGATCCATGCGCCCCAGCGCCACACTCCGGTCCGGTCCGTGACAGATCAGTTTCCCCAGGAGGGGGTCGTAGTGAAGACCGATGCGGGAGCCCCGAACGATTCCGCCGTCCCAGCGGACATTGGGTCCGCCGGGAACATCAAGCTCCCGGATCGTCCCGGTGGTCGGAAGAAACCCCCCAAAGGGATCCTCGCTGGTGATTCGGCACTCGATGGCGTGACCCGTCAAGGCAATCTCCTCCTGGCGGAGCGGCAGGGGATCGCCCCGGGCGACCAGGAACTGCCAGTGGACAAGGTCGACACCGGTGATCATTTCCGTGACCGGGTGCTCCACTTGCAGGCGCGTGTTCATCTCCAGGAAGAAGAACTCTCCATCCTCGACCAAGAACTCAATGGTGCCGGCCCCGACGTATCCGACGGCTGCGGCGGCGCGCACGGCGGCGCGCCCCATGTCCCGGCGCTCTTCCGCACCGAGAAGGGGTGACGGCGCCTCCTCGATGAGCTTTTGATGGCGACGCTGGATGGAGCATTCCCGCTCAAAGAGATGCACGACATTACCGTGCCGGTCACCGAAGAGTTGGACCTCGATATGGCGGGGCCGCTCCAGAAAACGCTCCAGGTACATGCGACCGTCGCCGAACGCGCTACGGGCTTCACGCTGAGCGGCGCCAAAGGCGTCGGCCACCTCATCGGCCCCCTGCACCACGCGCATGCCCTTGCCGCCGCCGCCAGCGGCCGCCTTGAGCACCACGGGGAACCCGATGTCGCGAGCCCGGGCGGTCGCCTGGGCCGCCGACGCCAGCGGCTCAGCGGTCCCGGGAACCACCGGGACTCCCGCCTGGATCATGCGTGTCCGCGCACTGGTCTTGTCACCCATCACGGCCAGCGTATCCGGCCGGGGGCCGACGAAGACCAACCCCGCCGCCTCGACCGCGCGGACAAACTCCTCGCGCTCCGACAGGAATCCGTATCCGGGATGCACGGCGTCGGCGCCCGAACGGCGCGCCACCTCGATCAACGCATCAATGTTCAGATAACTCGCCTCAGCGGGCGCCGGGCCAATCTCGTACGCCTCATCGGCCAACGCGACATGCAGGGCGCCCCGATCCGCCTCCGAGAACACGGCGACCGCGCGAATTCCCAGCTCCCGTGCGGCACGAATCACGCGCACGGCGATCTCTCCCCGGTTGGCGACCAGAACGGACGTGATCAACCTGGTCTCGCCCGCGCCGCCGGAGGCGGCATCGGCAGCGGCCGAGAAGGGCCCGCCGCGATGCCCCGGTTCCGGCTACTCGACGGTGCCAACCACCGTGGTCCGGGCACCGTCCCTCCAGATCTCGAGGGTCAACTCCTCTCCCTCCTCGTAGGATCCCAGGATTCTGACCAGCTCTCTCCCGTCGTCCACGGTACGCCCATCGACCTTGACCACCACGTCGCCGGGAATCAAGCCCAGAGAGGACCCCTCTGTCACCTCGGCGATCAGCACGCCCTCTTCCGTCCCGAAGTAAGACCCCAAACCGGCATTGAGCTCAACGATGTCCAGCCCATGGGAGCGTACCACGCCAAAGGGAAACACCGCGTCCCCATACGCCGTCACCGCATCGGTCATGAGGGGCGTCACCGAGATATCGGGGCGAGGCCAATCGTACCCGTCCCGGGGCTGCCAACGGTGGGTGTCCCGCAGCCGCTCGCCCATCTCCCGCATTCGCTCCGTGAGCTCTTCCATGGAGTGGCTCCAGCGATTCACCTCCTCCAGAATCACCGTGAGGCGCCGGGTGTCGCCGTCGCCACGACGCACCACGATGTCCACCTCCGATCCCGCCTCCAACCCCCGCACAAGCGCCACCAGGCGCTGGCCGGGCAGCGACAGGCCGTCGTCAAGGTGCCACTCATCCTCATCGTCCAGCTCATCAATCAGGCGATGGCCATCCAACGACACAATGACATCGCCCTCAAGAATCCCGGCCTCGTCGGCGGGCCCCCCTGAACGCACGCGCGAGACCCGCACCCCGTCCAGATCGGTGTCATGGTCCAGGTCAAGCGTCACACCCAGCATCGGGCCGCGGCCCCACACCGTCCAAGGCATCCGCGCCCCCTGCACCACCAGCCTGGGGTGCCTCTCCTGGCCCTGCCGCTCCTGGGCCCCGGCGCCTCCATTCTGCCACCCCCCGAGAAGCGCCCCGAGAAGCGCCCCCGCCATCACCGTCCGTCCTCGGGTCCACCCGGCCACCACATCCGCCACCATGCTCATCCCCCTTGCCTGACGTTGGTCCGCCAGCCTCCCCAACGGCAGCTGGCTCTGGACACCCGGTGAGACATGCCCGCCCCGCCGAGCGGTTGCACGCACCCGGGCACGGGTGCCATACGCGGTGCACACGATCACAGAGGAATGTTGCCGTGTTTTTTTCCGGGATTCCGGTCCCGCTTGGCTGCCAGCATGTCCAGGGCGTTGATCAGGCGAGGGCGCGTTTCCCTGGGGTCAATCACGTCATCCAAGTATCCGCGCGAGGCGGCCACATAGGGGTGCGCCGAGCGCGCGCGGTACCGGGCCAACTTCTCTTCCGTCAGGGCGGCCGGATCGTCGGCCTGGGCGATCTCCTTGCGGAAGAGGATGTCCACCGCGCCCTTGGGGCCCATCACCGCAATCTCGGCGGACGGCCAGGCCAAATTCATGTCGCCGCGGATGTGCTTGGAATTCATGACATCGTATGCGCCCCCGTAGGCCTTGCGGGTAATCACCGTCACCTTGGGCACTGTCGCCTCGCAAAACGCATAGAGCAGCTTCGCGCCGTGGCGAATGATCCCCCCATGCTCTTGGCCGACTCCGGGCAGAAATCCGGGCACATCCTCAAAAACCACGAGCGGGATGTTGAAAGCGTCGCAAAAACGCACGAATCGCGCGCCCTTATTGGAGGAATCAATGTCCAGGACACCGGCCAGAACGGCCGGCTGATTGGCCACAACGCCCACGGAATGCGCGCCCAAGTGCGCAAACCCCGTCACCAGGTTGGCGGCGAAGTCCGCATGCACCTCGTAGAAGCGTCCCCCGTCCACCACCTCCCCGATCACCTCCTTGATGTCGTACGGGAGATTGCTCTGGTCGGGCAGGATGTCCAGGAGCCGGTCGCTTGTGCGCGAGCGGGAATCGATGTCGTCCCCTCTCGGGGGCGCCTCGGCGTTGTTTCTCGGGATGTAGCGAAAGAGCTCCCGTACCGAGGCCAGTGACTGCGCCTCGTGATCGTGGGCAAAGTGAGCGACCCCGGAGGTGCCGGCGTGGATATCGGCGCCGCCGAGGCCCTCCATGTCGATGTCTTCTTGGGTCACGGTCTTGACCACATCGGGGCCGGTAACAAACATGAAGCTTGTGCCCCGCACCATGTACACGAAATCCGTGATCGCCGGTGAGTATACGGCGCCACCAGCGCAAGGGCCCAGGATGACGCTGATCTGCGGGATGACACCGCTTGCCAGGGTGTTGCGCAGAAAGATCTCCGCATACCCGCCCAGCGCCGCCACGCCCTCTTGAATGCGCGCACCCCCGGAATCGTTCAGCCCGATCACCGGGGCACCGTTCTTGAGGGCAAGTTCCTGGACCTTGACGATCTTCTCCGCATGTGCCTCGCCCAACGATCCCCCAAAGACGGTGAAGTCCTGGGAGAAGACGTATACCAAGCGTCCGTGGATCGTCCCGTAGCCGGTCCGCACGCCATCGCCCAGGATCTTCTTCGACTCCATCCCGAACTCGCTTGAGCGATGGGTGACGAATCGGTCCAGCTCCACAAAGGACCCCTCGTCCAGAAGCAGCGTCAATCGCTCATGAGCCGCCATCTTGCCCTGGCGCCGCTGCGCCTTACGTCGCTCCTCACCGCCTCCGGCCGCACTCTCTTGGATCAGGGCCTCAAGGCGCTCAAGGGCCTCCTTCATCCCCATCGCGATCAGTTTCTGCGAATCGTGACAGCTCCGGTGTCTGGAGCGATCGTATCCGGTTCGGGAGGGCGAAAACCGGAGGGGTGCAACGCACCGCCGTAAATCACGACCGGATAGTACTCCCGCGTCAGGAGTCCGTCCTGAAACTGGTACGTCCCGGTCAGCCCCCTGAATCGACCCAACCGCTCCAGCGCCCCTTGGAGATCTCCCGACTCGCCGGCGCCTTGCCCGGCCAGGGCTCCCAGCGCCATGCGCAGGAGATCAAAGCCAACGGCCGGCACCTCACTCACAAGGGAGCGTTGGAAGCGCGTCTCGTATTCCTCGATAAAATCTCCGGGAACCGCACGACTCGACCCGGCGGGCCGCGTGCTGATCGCCAGCACCCCATCGGTGTGGCGCGCCGCCACGTCTCCAAGCACGGCGTCAGTGCTCCAGGCCGATGTCCCGGCAATCTGCATGCCGTCGTCCTTAAGACCGAAGAACTCGATCTGGGGGGCGAGCAACTCCAGGTCGGGCACCGGCGCGAAGACAACAAGCACCTGAGGCGAGAGAGCCTGGGCACGCATCAGCGGCTCGTCAAAGGTTGTCGTCCCGGCCACATACGGTATCCGGTCACCGACAATCCCCCCCCAACCCGTGAATGCGTCCTCAAAGACCCTGGCTTCAAGAGTCTCGGCGGGGCCGGCGGAGTGGACAATCACCGCATCCCTGTGGCCCCGGTCCACCAACAGGCGCGCGAGCGAGCGCCCGGCGGCCGGATCTCCGGCGGCCAAGCTGAACAGGCCCCGTCGGCCACCCGGAAGAACCCGCGCCGTAGGCGAAAAGAGGGGCACATTGTCCGGTGCCGCGTCGGCTGCCACCCGAACATTGTCCGACGACAGCGGCCCCAGAATGGCCTTTGCGCCGCGCGAGATAACGTTGACCGTTCCCTGAATGCTGCCCGATGCGGTCCCGCGGTTGTCTTCAACGGCCAGTTCCACATCGGCGCCGAGCTCGCGCGCGAGCTCCGCCGCTAGCCGGGCACCAGCAAGGAATTCCTGAGCGTAGATGCGGTTGGACGGCGATCCGGAAACGGGCAACACCACACCGATGACAGCACCCGCCGGAAGCGAGGCCGCCAGGACCCCGTCCCACCTCTCCTCCAGCGCTCCGACGGCGGGCGGCGGCGCGGTTCCCGGAGCGGCCGGCTCATCCGCCTCCACTGTGTCCGGCGGGGTCGCCTCCTCTGGTGCCGGGGCCGGTAATCGAAGTCGCGCTCTCTCCTCCACGGCGGACGCGCACGCCAACAGAAAACCCGCCAGACAAAGGGCACCGCCAAAGAGCCGGCGCGACCCCCGCGGGACGCGCCCTCGGCTCTCGCAACGCGAGGGATTCATGGGCCGGGAGAGAAACGTGCAACGGGCCCCAAGCACCATCATCCGGGACCTCCCTGGGCGCTCAGGCCCCCGGCACCGGGCGCCGGACTCACCGAGGCAAGACGCCACGGAGCCTTGACACAGACGACTTGCGAGAATAGCCGGTGTCACGGACATCCGGTGCGCAAAGACCGGGCAGGCACCATCACTGTGCCGCGCAGGCGCCCCAAGCCCATATCAGTCCACGGGCGCCGCATCACCCGGCGCAGGCTCCGATCCTTCGTCCCCCGTCTCCACATCTTCCCCTGCAACACCGACATCGTCTGTTGCATCCTCGTCGCCCGCGTCCCCGGCCTCCGCATCCACGTCGTCGGACGCATCCGCCTCGGGCTCTGCCTCCCCACCCTGTTCCGGCTCGGCGGCCTCCCCATCCGTCGGCGCGTCATTGTCCAGCCCATCCTCCGGCGAATCGGCCTCCACGGCCAGGACCTCCAGCACGATGCGCCGGTCGGAGGCGTCGGTGGCCAGGACGCGCACCCGGATCTTGTCCCCGACCCCGAAACGCTCCTTGATCGGGTCTTCGCCCAAGCCGGCGTGCGCACTCGGAACAAACCCCTGGACACCCTCGCCCAAGTCCGCCAAGAGGCCCCGTTCCTGCACCCGAACCACTCGCGCGTCCTGCTCGTGACCCGCCACGAACTTGAGCAGCAGGCTAGGCCACGGATCGTCAATGAGCTGCTTGATTCCCAATGAGATGCGCTTGTTGTCGCCGTCTATGTCCAGCACCATCACGTCAACATCCGTGCCCTTTTGGACGACCTCGGAGGGGTGCTCCACACGCCGGACCCAACTCATGTCGGAGACATGCACGAGCCCGTCGATTCCCTTTTCGATCTCCACAAAGGCACCGAACGACGTCAGGTTTCGCACCTTGCCCGTGATCGTTGTTCCGACCGGATACTTCACCGGGAGCGACAGCCAGGGGTCCTCTTGGGTCTGTTTCATGCCCAGGGAGATCTTCTCACCCTTGGGATCGACCTTCAGCACAACCACCTCGATCTCATCCCCGATGGCCACCAGCTTCGAGGGATGACGCACATTGCGCGTCCACGCCATCTCGGAGATGTGGACCAACCCTTCGACCCCCTTCTGCAACTCCACAAACGCGCCGTAGTTGGTGATGGAAACCACCCGTCCCAAGACCCGGGAGCCCACGGGATAGCGGTCCTCAATGTCAGTCCAGGGATAAGGGCGCAGTTGCTTGAGACCCAGCGAGATGCGGTCGCGGTCCCAGTCGATGTCCAAGACCTTGATGTCCAGCCTCTCGCCCACCGAAACGACGGAGGAGGGGTGGCCGACCCGACCCCACGACATGTCGGTGATGTGCAAGAGCCCGTCCAGGCCGCCCAAGTCGATAAAGGCACCAAAATCGGTGATGTTCTTGACCACGCCCTCCCTCACCTGGCCGGTGAGCAGCTCCTTGACCAGGGTGGCGCGTTTGTCCTTGCGCTCCTCTTCGAGGATCACCCGGCGCGACACGACAATGTTGCGCCGACGCTTGTTGAGCTTGATGATCTTGACGTGATAGGTCTGGCCGATCAGGTCTTCGATATCCGGGACTCGCCGGAGCGCGATCTGCGAGCCGGGGAGAAAGGCGTCCACGCCCATGATATCGACCGTAACGCCGCCCTTGATTTTGCGGGTGAGCAGTCCCTCGACCGGCTCGCCGTTATCGTAGGCCTCCCGGATCAAATCCCAGACGCGCAGGAAATCGGCCTTCTTCTTGGAGAGGACGACCACGCCGTCCTCGTCCTCCAGGCTCTCCAGCAACACCTCGACCACTTGGCCGGGCTCAATGGCGTCCGGCTCCTTGAATTCGTCAAGCGGGACGGAGCCCTCGCTCTTGAAGCCGAACTCGAGAATGACGGAGGATTCCGTGACCCGCAGGACGCTGGCCTGCACGATCTGGCCCTCGCGCACATCGCCGCCGGCGCTGCGGTGTGCCGCCAACATGGCCTCGAAATCCTCGTTTGACACATCGAGGACTTCCTCGCCAAAGGGATCGTTGAACAGTTCCGGCGATATTTCGTCCGTCAGGGCGGGCCCCTTATGGCCCGACTCCACAAGTGACTCAGGCGGGCTTGATGCCGCAGATCCTTCGTTAGGTTCGGTCATGGGTGCGTTCTCGCCAGCCAATGCCGCTGGCGCTCCAGTGGTCCTTATCCGGCCCCGGCAACATTGCCACCGCTTACGGGAAGACCGGTCTATGTGGATTCAAATTCGCGTCGCTGGGTCCTGCGACCATCCCGTGCCGTGGCCGAAGCTCCAAACGTTGGCTACCCTGTCCCATGCAGTCTGGCGCCCCTCTACCGGCACCAGCTTCAGGACCAGGCATAGTCTGGAAAGCTAGTGCAATTGCTCGATGAGCGGGAAGCCAGCCCGCGCGGTGTTGGCCCGCAACAAGCGCGCCCGGACCAAATGGGCCAAGTCCTCGGGGACCCGTCGGACGCCCTGTGCAGGGCGCAACACCCGCCAACTTCCGTCTATTACGATCAACCGTCGCGTTTGTTTCGGTCACGCATCGTGTCGGCATCGGTGGATCCGGGTTAGATTTTGCCGGTTTCGGTTGCCCCATACCCTTGGCGACACCCGCGCACTCCCCTTCGGGCACTTGAACGAATCCTTCCTCGCAAAGCCGGCGGCTGCCGCGATCGCCCTGGGCGTTTTGTGGCTGTTGGAGGGCCTTGTCCCCATGTTCGAGGGTCGGGACCGGCGCACGCGCCATGACGCGGCCAACGTGGCGCTGGGCGTGTTCAACGCGGCGGTCGCATCGTTCCTCTTTGCCGGGGCAACATTGGTGGTCACCCAGTGGGCCGACCGCCATGGTATCGGTCTGCTCCACTGGCTGGGATGGAGCGGCGCCTGGGGATTTGCGGCGGCCTTCCTGCTGTTCGATCTTTGGCAGTACGCGTGGCATCGCCTGAATCACCGCGTTGGTATCCTGTGGCGGTTTCACGCCGTGCATCACGCCGATCGCGACTTGAGCGCGAGTTCAGGGCTACGCTTCCACACGGGTGAGATCGTGCTCTCATCCACGGCTCGACTCATGGTATTGCCCGTGCTGGGAATCACGCTTCCACAGCTGCTGCTCTACGAGGCGGTGCTCCTGCCCGTGATTCTGTTCCATCACGGCAACATCAAACTTCCCGGCAGCGCAGACCGGGTGCTGCGCTGGCTCATCGTCACGCCCTGGATGCACTGGGTACACCACTCGGTCCACCAACCGGAGACCGACTCCAACTATTCCAGCGTCTTCTCGTTCTGGGACAGGCTCTTCGGAAGCTTTCGCCTGGTTGACAATCCGCGCTTGATCGGCCTCGGGCTGCGTGGGACCCGGCACCGGGACTGGGCCACGCTGACGGGAATGCTGGCCATGCCATTTCACCGACGCCGGATCAGGCGAGGTAATGGCCCGGGCTTGGAGCGGGCGGCCCGCCGGCTAAGGGACCGGCAACCCGCCGGGCGATGAATACCCCTGGTGGGTGTCCCGCGCGGGGCGATCGCGTGGTCAAGACCGGCTGTCGAGGTCGGCCGCAGGGCCCGCCCCGCCGCCCCGGTGCAGCATCATTAGATGCCCGCTAGGCCCCGTTGGGCGCGGGCGGCAGCCCCCTGCTCAATCTCGAACGTAGGGCCGGGCTTCGATGTCTTCGGTATTGCCCTACTCGAACCGGCCGATGAAGTGGTGGTGCGCCGAGTTGGGGGATGTGGCATTCAGCGCGTCACAGTCACCGGCGATCGCGGGCTTGTACCCACCGATCACGGGCGCAACGCCGCCGCGCTTGCCGCGCGCGGGGTGCTGGACCAAGTGGGGGAGTCAGTCGGGATCACGATCGAGGTGCATAAGGGCATCCCCATCGCATCCGGCCTTGGGGGAAGTGCGGCCAGCGCGGTGGCGGGCGCGGTGGCGGTCAACGCGTTGCTCGGAACGCCGCTGGACACACCCGAGCTGCTGGCCGCGGCCATGATCGGGGAGGCCAAGGGGTCAGGGGCCGACCACGCCGACAACGCCGCGCCCTCGCTCATCGGCGGGTTCGTGCTGGTCTTGCCCGGCCAGCCTGCGCGGATGGTGCGCTTGGACACTCCGCCCGAGCTGACGGTGGCGGTGGCCCACCCCCACATGATGGTGCAAACGCTGCATGCCCGGCGCGCGCTGGGCGATCACATCCCGCTATCCGCGGGAATCGCGCAGTGGGGTAATTCGGCGGGGGTCGTGGCCGCCCTGTGGCATGAGGACTGGGAGCTCTTGGGCCACTGCCTGACGGACTCCGTGGCCGAGCCCGTGCGCGCCGCGCTCGTTCCGGGATTTGACGCCGTCCGCCAGGCAGCCTTGGGTGCGGGGGCGGTGGGCTCCGGGTTGTCGGGATCCGGCCCCTCGGTCTTTGCTCTGTGTCGCTCCGACGCGAGCGCGGGAGCCGCGGCCGATGCGATGCGGGCGGCGTTTCGGCGGGAGGCCAACATGGACTCGGATACCGTCGTCTCCGCGGTCAACACCGTGGGGGCGCGGATCCTTGAGGTTGGGTGAAGGGCATGGCGTCGCCCAAAAACGCGTGCGTCCTGAAACCAGCCCATGGAATGCGATGAAGCTGATCAGCACGGCGTCGGGGCGGGATGCAGGCACCTGGTCGTTTCGGGAAGCGCTGTTTCTGGGGCAGGCACCCGACGGCGGCCTCTTTGTCCCGAACCTCCTCTCGCCTCCGCCGGATGACAGGCTGTCTGCCGCCACGCTGGCCACTCTGAGCTTCAGGGAGCGTGCGTATCGGGCCGCACTGCACCTCTTGGGCGATGAGTTGAGCCCCGATCTACTCGCAGGCGTCGTGGCCGACGCATTCAATTTCCCGGTGCCGCTTCGCAGGCTCGAGTCCGACGTTTGGATCTTGGAGCTATACCACGGCCCGACCTTGGCCTTCAAGGATTTTGGCGCGCGCTTCATGGCGCGAATGTTCGCCGCCGTCAGGCGACCGACCGCACCGCCGCTCACCGTGCTCGTGGCAACGTCCGGCGACACGGGGGGAGCCGTGGCACACGCCTTCCGGGGCGTTCGGGGGGTACGAGTCCTCGTGCTGTACCCGGCAGGCCGGATCACCGAGGAACAGAAGGACCAGATTGCCACACTTGGCCACAACATCACGGCGGTCGCCGTCCGGGGAACGTTTGACGACTGCCTGCGCGTCACGCGGGAGGGGTTTTCAAACAAGCGGCTGAACGAGCGGCATCATCTCACGTCCGCCAACTCCATCAACGTTGCCCGCCTCATACCCCAGACATTTTACTATCTGCACGCCCTGGTGGAGATACGACGGCGATTTCCGGGACGGGCGGTCATCTTTTCCGTGCCGTCGGGCAACTTCGGCAACCTGGTCGCCGGACTGCTGGCGCAGCGAAGCTATCGCATGGCCGGAGTGCGGTTTGTGGCCTCGACCAACACGAACTCAGCGTTTGCCGAGTGGTTGGCCCGGGGCAAGTGCAGCCCTCGCCCCTTGGTACCCACGATGTCAAGTGCGATGGATGTCTCCCGTCCCAGCAATTTAGCCCGCCTTCTGTGGACGGGTGACGAGAGCGCCGCTCGCGCCCCGTCGATGTCCCCGCACAACTCGGCGGCCCTCCTTGACGCTGCACTGAGTCTCTTGCGTCAGCGAGTGAGCACTTCCGTCTGGTCCGACGCTGAGACCCGAGCCTGCATTCGAGAGGTGCTGACAACGCGCGGGATTCTGCTTGACCCCCACACGGCGGTGGGGCTCAACGGTCTTCGACATGCGCTCCAGGGCTCCGACACCGGTACGCAGGGCATCGTCCTGGCAACCGCCCATCCAGCAAAATTCCGGGCCACCGTTGCGCCCCTGATCGGCAGCGATGTGTCCCTTCCAGAGAGGATGGCGCGCCTGCGAGGGCGGGCGAGACGGGTCACTTACATTGATCCAACGCTGATGGACCTGGCGGGCGTGCTCCACGAGTGCCTTCGTCCGTCTGCCTAGACTGAAGTTCGCGAGCCCAATAATGGCGCGTGCGGTGCGGCGCCACCTGAGTCACCTGAAGAAGCTTGGCGTCCATGTCGAGGTGCTTCAGGATGCGGTTTGTTGGCCCAGCGGGGTTGCGCCGTCACTCCATGATGCCGACGCCGTTCGTCGCCGGCCGTAAGAACCGGAAACAGTTGGTCTTGGACACCGCATCCCGAGGCCGTCTTCGACCCCGCCCAAATCTGTAGTTTCCCGGAACACCTCATGACCGGGCGGGGCCGGTCACCCTCGCGGGGGCTGAAACTGGAAGTGCGCTCACGGTAACGGACGTTTGGCGTCCATGTCGAGGTGCTTGAACGGGCCGCTTGACCGTTCCTTGGGATTGGGCAGTCACTCCATGATGCCGATGCCGTCTGTCGCGGGCTGTAAAAACTGGAAAAAGCAGGCCTTAGACACCGCATCCCGAGGCCGTTATCGACCCCGCCCAAATCTGTAGTTTCACGGAACATTTCATGACCGGTATCCGGTCTGTGAAGCAACAATCAAAATAGGAACTTGCCGACAACCAACATGGGATCTGAGGGTCGCTACGAACAAGTACGTAAACCGTAATGCACAGGTGGTTCGATATCAAGGGTGGAGTTGTGAGGGGCGGGCGTTGATCGGGTTCCGTTCTCTTGAGCGCCGAGGTTGGTGTCGGTTGACGGAACATCATGATGACTGGAGCCAGTTGGGGTAACCGTCGCGGGGGTTCATCTCCGAACGGGGCCTGGAATCTGATCCCCTGAGTGGCACATCCGTGCTGTCATCTCTTCCATCTCCATCTCGGGTAGCCGCCCAGTGCGGTGTGATCTATGAACACCGAGTGCCAACCCCTGAGTGCTTGGGGGGCAGACGCGTAGACGCGTTTTCCAGGCCAACGGTAACCGACTTTTCTCCTTCCCTTGCGGCCATGTTTCGGGATCAGCTCTCTCTGCGGAGGTGTGCCAAGTACTCCTCCGTGGAGAGAAAGATGGTCGGCATGCGCCGGGCCTGGCCCGCTAAGGGTGAATCCAAATTGGCGGCTATCCGAGTCGGTCCGGCCCGCAGAACCACCGTGCCGGCATGATCTTGCCCGCTACCGCGCTGCTTATGTCCGACAAACATTTCGACCGTGCTCGCGGTTTGGTCTTGGGTGTTGGGGTTCGGGGTTGGGGTGTCACCGATGCGGGCTGGAGCGACCGGTGCGGCGATCAGGGCCCATGAGCCACCGACACCCGCACTGGAGGGTGGCGTCAGGGGGTATTCCGATAGCGGTGTTTGGATCAGTACAAGGCGGAAATGCCCGTCGAAGGCGTGGGCCTGGTGCTCTTCCATTCGGGTTGGGCCGGGGGACAAGGGCGACGACGGGCGCCGGCGGGCGCCGGCGGCATGGCCTGGTGTGGCGCGGGAGAGCTGCGGGAATGGCTCGTCAGCAACGGACCCTCGGTAGTCGCCCAAGCCATGTTCCGCCGCCTGTTGCGTCACGAGTGCGTACAGAGCGCCTGCGCAACCGAGAGGAAGCTCGACCCGACGCTGGTCCGATGTCCTGGTCTGCGACCGCTACAGCGCCTACAAGAGGCTGGCCCGCCTGCGGAACGGCGAGGTGGATCTCGCGTTCTGCTGGGCGCATGTGCGCCGCGACTTCCTTCCGTGCGCGGGCGGGTATGCCGGCCTGGCCGCCTGGTCCCGGAAGTGGATTGACTGGATTGCTTGGGGTAGATCGCCTGCACAAGGCGCGGCTGGAAAGCCACGCCCCCGGCCTGAATCGCCAGGCGCCGGGTTTATGCCAGGGCGGCCAAGCCGCTGCGCTCGCTCCTTGACCGCCGCGAGGGACTGAGCGTCGTTCGAGACCGGCCGCGCGTGCCGCTGGACAACAACCTCGCTGAGCGGATGCAGCGCGACACCGCCATCGGGCGGTGGCTGTCGTTCGGCCCCGACAGCGAGGCCTACGCCCAGTTCACCGCACGCATGTGCTCGGTGATCGGCACCCTGATGACGAACGTCAAAAATGTGCAGCGGTGACTCCACGAATGGCTGGCGGCATGCGCGCACGGCGGCGGTCTGACCGACGCCCCCTTGCCCGGGTTGCTGTGGTCCATGGACGCCCGACACAAGAAAGAGCTGGCGATGCCTTCGTGAGCTACAACCGCATCGAGTGCCGCTACCAGGAGTGCGACTGCACCGAGGGGGAGATGGTGTTGTTGCGTCGGCTGATCGCCGGACCGCCTGCGCTCAACGGACACGCGCTGTCGAAGGAGTCCTGCCGGCGCATCGACTGGCTCAAGCCCGACGGCGGGCTAAGAGACATGATTGCGCGCGTGACCATGCCCGCCATGCACAGGATGGCATCATCACCCCGCCGCCCCCGCAGGAGAAGCAGAATCGGCACCGCGCAATCGCCTTCGGACCGGTCACTCAGCCGCCTCTCATGCCATCGCCCATCCCCGGCCGGCCCAGCTCTTCAATGAAGCTCTGGCGACTCCCCGTGATCTTCTGAAACGGCTGCTCGTTGAGCGCTTATACCCAAGGCTTGATCGCGTCCCTGGCCTCCGACAGCGAGAAGAAGCGATGGTTGCGTAGCGGAGAGCCAACACTTGGCGCTCGATGTGCTGGACGGCCGCCTCGACCTTGGCCTTGTCCTGCGGCTTGCCCGGTGGCGCAGGCACCACCGCGACCCCGCAGTGTACGCCAGCTCCCCCTAGGAGCGTGCGCGGTAGAAAATTGGCGACCCGGCCCGGATTGGGGCCAAATCGAGCACCGCATGGCCTGATTCATGGCAAAGAACGTCGGTTCCCAATCGAACAACCCCATGACCGCTGTCCGGTTGCTCCGCGTAGCCTCGAAAAACATCCCGAACCCCACCGCTCGTCACTGCAGGGCCAACACACCGCAGGGTATCCGAATATCTGTGGGTGGTCGCACCGCGCTCTGCCGGTGACGGCACCCTGAAGTGCCTCGAACTCCGCGAGCTCCCTCATCATGCCGCCTTCAAGACATGCAATCTGCGCACATTGAGCGCCAAACACACCAAGTCCCACTCTCCACGCACACCCTCCAAGCCCCGAAGGCTAAACCGCCTGAACCCCATCGCTTCCTTGATCCAGCCGATCGGAGCCTCCACCATCCATTTGCGCCGCGCATACACCGCAAGACCCTCGTCAGTCGCCAACTTTTCCGCCATGCGATCCCTCGCCGACTCCGGCTCTGAATCCTCCGATTCCACCGGCTTTGGCTTCGCCTTTCCCCCACTTTCGCGACCATGTGCGACGTAACCCTCAATCCCTCTCTCCTCGAGCAACGCCAAATCGGCTTCGTTGTTATCCCGGGTTATTCATGACGGCGGCTTGAGGGGGCTGGATTTGTGGGGGCAAGTGATATATCTTCAATGTGTTACCAAGATCCACCAGCGTTTTCCGGCCACCAACCCAGGGTGAAGTCATGGCAACGACATTTAGCTTCAACAAATCGCTCCGAATCGAGTCCCGAGACGAAAGATTGTCATCAGACGCAGGGGCGGCCACCAGCCGAGAAATCCTCGAGCGTAGCGGTATCATCAACGCCGCAACCAAACGGATCAAGGACGAGCGCGACCCCGTCAAGATCAAGCACTCCATGGCGGAGTTGCTACGCACCGCGCTCTTGCTCCTCGTCCAGAATCGCCGGGACCATAACGATGCGAATGTCTTCCGCAACGACGTGTCCTTTGGCCTCGCGGTATCCGACCGGAAGGGAACGAAACCGGTCGACCATGCGCTGGCGTCGCAGCCTACCTTGTCGCGCTTGATCGCGGCGCTCAGCAACGAGGAGAACACCGAGGCCTGTCGCGACGTGATCATGGACTTCACCTCGTGGAAGGTGCTCGCCACAAACGGCGGTCGCCTGCACGATACGTTGGTCATTGATGTGGACAGCTTACCGGTGAAGGTGCATGGACAGCAGGCCGGTAGCGACTATAACGGGCACTATCGCGCCAGGGTTTTCCATCCGTTGGTGGCGTTGGCGGCGGAGACGGGAGACATCCTGGATGTTGAGCTTCGGAGGGGCAAGGTTCATACGGCGAACCGCGTGGTGGGCTTCATCAAGAACGTGGCGAAGCGTGCGAAGGGGAAGATCAGCAAGAGGGTCATTTTTCGTATGGACGCCGGGTTCCCGAGCGGGGTTCTGATGCATGCGCTCGAGGAGGAGGGTATCGACTTTGTGGTCCGTGTGGCGAACAACAAGGTGCTGGCTGATCGTGCCGAACCTGCGATCGATGAGTTCCGTGCTGACATGGACAAAAAGGACAAAGAGGACAAAGAGAAAGAACGCCCGCGTGAGACCACGACGCGAGTTCGGGAAGCGGAGCGGTACAAGGCGGGGAGCTGGCCTGTTGAATGCCGCATGGTGCATGTGATGGTGGCTAAGCCGGGCGAGCTGTTCACGAGGTCGTTTTGGTTGGCCACATCGGTGTCTGCCGATGAGATGACGCCTGAGGAGGTGTTGGAGCTGTACAGGCAGCGCGGGAAGGCTGAGGGCCACATTGGCGAGTTGATGAGTGTGGTGAATCCGTCGTTGTCTTCGACGTCGCGTCCCAAGAGCCACTACCGGAACCAAAAGGTTGCGGTGGCCGATACGGAGGAAGAGGTGAGTGGCGACGAGAACGGCGAAGAGGAGGTGGTGGAGGATCCAGAGCTTCTGGATGCCTTTGCCCGCAACCGGGTACGGCTACTGTTGTCGATCCTGGCGTACCAGGTGATGCATGTCCAACGTGTTCTGTTGGCGCGGCGGACCGGTGTTGGCTGGAGTTTGCGGCGCCTGTTGGAGCGAGTGTTGCGCACGGCGGCACGATACATCGTGTCTGGGCGACGGATCACGATGATCACAAGCGCAGTGTCGGTGCATTGGCAGATGCTGGTTGCCGGAGTGCGAGAGCTTCCTGATGTCCGAATCTTGTCCGCCGAGGTTGTCTGATACTCAACGGCGGGTCTGGGCGCAAGGGCGGTTACAAGGGAAGTGGCGGAAGTGCGTCCATAAAATGGGTATTTGGGGGGTATGATGTGCACGAGGCGGTGGTCGGCCGGCAAAATTGGGGGGCTGGCCGATGTCGGAACGCCGAGAACCCTTTCACTGGCCTTGATGACAGTTTCAATTGTCACTCATGAATAAGGTGGGGTTATATCCCCCCCCTACGGGCCAATGGCCTTGATGCTGCTTGAGGCGTTTTTATCACTGAAGGGCGATGTCGAGGTTTCCACAGTATGGAGAGGCACCGAGAGGGGCAGAAAAACGGCACTCCCCTTGCCGAAGAAAGGGGCAACCAGCGTCCGACGCCCATGCCGGACCCAGAGGTCTTGGCGAAGCCGACAATGTGAAGCGACAATCAAAATAGGAGCTTGCCGACAACCAACATGGGATCTGAGGGTCGCTGCGAACAAGTACGTAAACCGTAATGCACAGGTGGTTCGATATCAAGGGTGGAGTTATGAGAGGCGGGCGTTGATCGGGTTCTCTTGAGCGCCGAGGTTGGTGTCGGTTGACGGAACATCATGTTGACTGGAGTCACTTGGGGTAACCGTCGCGGGGGTTCATCTCCGAATGGGGCCTGGAACCTGATCCCCTGAGTGGCACATCCGTGCTGTCATCTCTTTCATCTCCATCTCGGGTAGCCGCCCAGTGCAGTGTGACCTGTGAACACCGAGTGCCAACCCCTGAGTGCTTGGGGGGCAGACGCGTAGACGCGTTCTCCAGGCCAACGGCAACCGACTTTTTTCCTTCCCCTGCGGCCATGTTTCGGGATCAGTTCTCTCTGCGGAGGTGTGCCAAGTACTCCTCCGTGGAGAGAAAGGTGGTCGGCATGCGCCGGGCCTGGTCTGATAAGGGTCAATCCAAATTGGCGGCTATCCAAGTCGGGCCGGCCCGCAGAACCGCCGTGCCGGCATGATCTTGCCCGCTACTGCACTTATGTCCAACAAACACTTCGACCGTGCCCGCGGTTTGGTCTTGGGTGTTGGGGTTCGGGGTTGGGATGTCACCGATGCGGGCCGGAGCGACCGGTGCGGCGATCAGGGCCCACGAGCCACCCGCACCGGAGGGGGGCGACAGGGGGTATTCCGATAGCGGTGTTTGGATCAGGACAGGGCGGAAATGCCCGTCGAAGGCGTGGGCCTGGTGCTCTTCCATTCGGGTTGGGCCGGGGGACAAGGGCGACGACGGGCGCCGGCGGCATGGCCTGGTGTGGCGCGGGAGAGCTGCGGGAATGGCCCGTCAGCAACGGACTCTCGGTAGTCGCCCAAGCCATGTGCCGCCGCCTGTTGCGTCGCGAGTGCGTACAAAGCGCCTGCGCAACCGAGAGGACGTTCGACCCGACGATGGTCCGATGTCCTGGTCTGCGACCGCTACAGCGCCTACAAGAGGCTGGCCCGTAGGGGCCCGCCTGCGAAACGGCGGGGTGGATCTCTCGTTCTGCTGGGCGCATGTGCGCCGCGACTTCCTCCCGTGCGCGGGCGGGTATGCCGGCCCTGCCGCGAGGGTCCCGGAAGTGGATTGACCGGATCGCTTGGGATAGATCGCCCACGCAAGGCGCGGCTGGGAAGCCACGCCCCCGGCCTGGATCGGCAGGCGCCGGGGTTACGTCAGTGCGGCCAAGCCGCTGCGCTCGCTCCTTGACCGCCGCGAGGGACTGAGCGTCGTTCGAGACCGGCCGCGCGTGCCGCTGAACAACCACCTCGCTGAATCGGGCGGCGGCTGTTGTTCGGCCCCGACAGCTATGCCTACGCCCAGTTCACCGCACGCATGTGCTCGGTGATCGGCACCCTGATGACGAACGCCATCAATGTGCGGTGGTGATTCCACGAATGGCTGACGGCATGCGGGAGCGGCGGCGGTCCGACCGACGCCCCCTTGCCCGGGTTGCTGTGGTCCATGGACGCCCGACACAAGAAAGAGCTGGCGATGCCTTCGTGAGCTACAACCGCATCGAGTGCCGCTACCAGGAGTGCGACTGCACCGAGGGGGAGATGGTGTTGTTGCGTCGGCTGATCGCCGGACCGCCTGCGCTCAACTGACACGCGCTGTCGAAGGAGTCCTGCCGGCGCATCGACTGGCTCAAGCCCGACGGCGGGCTAAGAGACATGATTGCGCGCGTGACCATGCCCGCCATGCACAGGATGGCATCATCACCCCGCCGCCCCCGCAGGGGAAGCATAATCGGCACCGCGCAATCGTCTTCGGACCGGACACCCAGCCGCGCCTCTTGCCGTCGCACAGCCCCGGCCGGCCCAGCTCTTCAATGAAGCTCTGGCGACTCCCCTTGATCTTCTGAAACGGCTGCTCGTTGAGCGCTTGTACCCAAGGCTTGATCGCGTCCCTGGCCTCCGACAGCGAGAAGAAGCGATGGTTGCGCAGCGGAGAGCCAACACTTGGCGCTCGACATGCTGGACGGTCGCCTCGATCTTGGCCTTGTCCTGTGACTTGCCCGGTCGCGCAGGCACCACCGCGACCCCGCAGTGCTGCCCCAGATCCCCGTAGCTCCGGTTCAGCTTCGGATCGTATCGACACGCCCGGTGCACGGCTGACACGCTCATTGTCGGGCACCACCGTATTGGGCACACCACCCCAGAACTCGAACATCCGCACATGCGAGCCCGTCCAGTCCGATAGCGACCTGGACAGCGTCAGATCCACAAACGTGTGGTCCGATGCCGCCAGCGTGCATACGAACACCACCCGGCCCCTGACCTCGCCCGTCTTGCGATCCGTCAACGGGACCGTAGGGCCCGCGTAGTCCACAAACACCCGGTCTCCGGCCTTGTAGACCTGCCGCATCACGACATCAATGCGCGTGGGTCCACTCCTTGTAGTGCTCGCAGAACCAACTGTACTCGTACCCGTCCGGGTGCGCCTCGCGGTACTTGATCCACAGGCGCTGTAGCGTCATACCCTTGTGGCGCCCCATCTCCCTGTGGACCTCGACTCAGTCGGGCACCGGACGCACCGCGTTGGACACCACTCCGGAGGGGTACAACGCCGCCTCCAGCCGGTCGTCATCAAAATCATCCGGCAACGGCCAGGACAGGCCCGCGCTCTCGGCCCGCCGGACATACCTGGACACCGTGGCGCGCCCAATACCCAGGCTCGCCGCGATCTCCCGCTGGCTGCGGCCAAGCGCTCTCAGCCGCAAAAACTCTCGAATCTTCCTCATGGACAACCTCTTCCTTGGCACCGCCTTCCCTCCTCGTTGCGGTAAACGAACAACCCACCCAAGGTTGAAAGAACGGCTGATTACATCAGGTCATCCAGTATGCTCTTCCGTGCTACGCCACCTGATCGGCCACATTCATGGCCACGTTTTGTTTACGAACCCAGCGCGGCCGCTATGGCGTGGGATATGCAGGATTGAGACATTACCGATACGGGTCAGAGAGACCGGTCTGGCGATCAGGCGCCGCCAGCCAAGGATGCCAACACCGGAGGAGGGGCGACAGGGGGCACTTGCGCTACTACGTCAGCAGGTCATGCGGTCGCCTTGATCGCTTGACCGATGATGCGGCGGAGCGTGGGCGCGTGCATCCCGGATGGCCTTGGCGACGGCAAGGCCTGTTGTCTGTCACCGAGGTCTCACTGAGGGTCTCGAGTGTGACGCACACTCTTTGGCCCCCCAGGGGGGTTGGTCGTGGCCCGCCGGTTCTCCCACTCGCGGTCACTCCCACGACTTCGGTCCCCTCGATCCGATCCGTCCAGGGGTTCCGCTGAGCCCTCGTATCGCATCGCCCGTCCCCCATGAGTTCCGCGGGACACCGGGTTCTCAAGGGTATTCCTACCCTGGGGCGGCCCCTGATCAGCCATCAGAGGCGATCCTCGGGCTCCCGTCCCGGCTGCAACCCCGCAATGCCGCCGCAATCACCGCCAAAGCGGGGGAACTGAGCGCGGGACGCAGCCCCGCCGCCTGAGCCCCCGCGGGATCAGCTGCCCGCCGTCATGATCTCCGGGCTCCCGGTGGACAAATCCCGCTCGCCGGCTTGCCGAGCCTTTACGGCGGCACGGCGGCGGTAGCTCTCCACGTTCATCTCGAACACATGCGAGTGGTGAACAAGCCGGTCCACCGCCGCCAGTGTCTTGGCCTTGCCCCCGAAGATCTTCTCCCAAGCGGTGAACGGCTCGTTCGCGATCAAGAGAAGTGAGCGGTTCTCGTAACGCGCGCCGATCAACTCGAAGAGGACATTGCTCTCGTCGCCACCCGTCGTGACGTAGGAAAAATCATCGAGAATCAGCAGGTGATACTTGTAGAGCTTGGCAATCGCCGCCTCGAGATTGAGCTCACGATGTGCCGCCTCGAGCCGTTGCACCAGCACCGCCGTCCGCTGATAAAGCACGCGGAATCCGCTCTCGACAAGCTTGAGCCCGATCCCCGCAGCAAGATGACTCTTTCCCGTGCCAGGAGGACCAAAAAACAGTACATTGGCCCCCTCCTCAAGCCATATCTTACCGCTCGACAGCACATCCACCCGCGCCTTCGATACCGCGGGTACCAGCGTGAAGTCAAAGTTCTCGAGCGTCTTGCCGCGCGGCAACTTCGCCTCCGCCCGGTGCCGCTCGAAGCGCCGCCGCTCTCGGTCGCTGACCTCTTGGTCAGCCAACGCGGCAAGCAGTCGCGCCGAAGACCAAGCTTCGCGGTCCGCACGCTCGGTGAGCGGCCGCCACAGCGCCCGCATACTGGGCAGACGCAGTTGCTTGAGCAAACGGTCCAGGACCACCGGGTCCACAACAAATGACCCCGTCATCGACACGCTGCGCTCAAGCAGGCAACATTGTACACCTCCAACGACGGAAGCGTCGTGTCGATCTCGGGCAACGCACCCGGCTCCGGTAGCCGTTCACGAAGCACTTCGGCATCAGGCAACTGCCCGGCTTCAAGCTGCGCACTGATCTCGTCGGCCAGCCACGCCTCGCAACATTGATCATGCGCCAGAGCAAGCAACCCGACCATCCTGTGGCACGCTTGGCGATCATCAAGCCCTTCGCACAACGCCTCGAACGCCAGACGGTAGGCATCGCGCGGAAACAAGCCATCACGGTGAACCCAGTTCATGAGCGCCATCGGCTTGCGACGAAGTGACGGCAACACATGCCGATAATCAATCACCCGACCCCGAGCTCGCCCTGGACCCGGGTAGCCACGAGGCAGAACCAGAACCTCCTCGACACCCACGAAAATCACCAAACGCTCATCGTACATCCGTACCCGCACCCGATGCCCCACCAGCCGAGAAGGCACCGTGTAGAACACCCGCCCCAACGAAAAACCGCCCGTGTTGGTCACCCGCACCAGCGTCTCCTCGAAACTGTCGGTGCGCCGCTTCGGCAACGACCCAAGCACAGCTCGCTCAGCGTCAATCGCTTCCCGGTTGCGCGCGTTGCGCCGACTCACCACACGGCTCACAAAGACCCTGTACGCCTCGACCGTCTCGAAATCCCGCGACCCCCGCAGCAACAGCGCATCCGCCAGCGCACGCTTCAGGTGTCCGTGTGGACCCTCGATTGAACCGTTCTCATGGCCACGACCACGGTTGTTCCGGCTCGCCTTCATCCCGTAGTGGGCCATCAACGCCTCGTAGCGCTCCGTCAAATCATCCCGCGCATCACGCTTCAAGTTCCGAAACGCAGCAGACAAACTGTCCGTCCGGTGCTCCTTCGGCACCCCACCCAATGCCCACAACGCATCCTGTAACCCTTGGGCCAGCGCAACATAGCTCTCGCCGCCCAGCACCACCGCCGCATGGGAAAACCCAGAGTACTCCATGCGAAAGTGATACAGCCTGTGATCCAGCGCCTTGCCGGCCACCGTCACCCCCAAACCACTGGCCTCAGTGAAATCCGACAACCCACGCCGACCCGGCTCGTGCTTCTGCCGGAAAATGATCTCCTGGTCGGGCCCGTACTTCGCCTTCCACGCCCGCACCCTCCGCTCGAGGGTGCGCCGTACACCAGGGTTCAACTCTGGATGCCGACGCATCATCTCCTCGTACAACACCACCGCCCGCACCTGCGGTGTCCGCTCCAAAATCGGGACGATCTCCTCATCGAAGATCCCCGCCAGCGGATCCGGGCGCCTCCGCCCCCGCGGCTTACGCTTCTCCGACGGCAACCGTGGATCAGCCTCGATCCGGTGCGCCGTCGACTTGCTGAACCCCGCCTTGGCAGCCGCCACTGCAGGCCGGTCCTTCTTCCGGTAGGTCATGTACAACTCCATCTGGCGATCGGTGATATGTCGGCCCGGCACTTGGCACCCCCCTCTCCTCGGGAAATGCATCAAGTTCTCACCGAACCGCGCGAACCTCCAGATGGCCCATTCTGATTGACGGCAATGACCTATTCAGATTGTCGCCTTACACTGTTCCCCTCCTCGGGAAAACACCGGCTCCACCGGCTCATTTTTTTGGGATCCGCCCCCAGGGACTCCGAAGTCGCGCTGATCATCATCTCTACCGCTGCCCGTGCGGGCCAACGACGGCACGGCACGGCCTCTCGCTCCGAGGGCGGCCCTCCGTGGCGCCACATCCCAGATCCCACCCCCGGTCAGAATGCGCGGTCCCTCTGACGTGATGGCAACGGTGTGCTCGTAATGGGCCGACAGCGATCCGTCCGCGGTCCTCACCGTCCAGCCGTCATCCATGGTCTCAATCCGGCCGGAGCCCGCGGCGAGCATCGGTTCGACGGCCAAGACCATCCCCTCCGTCAAAGGCAGGCCGCCACCGGGCGAGCCAACGTTGGACACCTGGGGATCCTCGTGGATGTTCCGCCCAATCCCATGGCCGACCAGATCCCGGATAATCGCAAATCCACGGGGTGCGACCACCTTCTTCTGCACCGCCCCGATATCGCCGATGTGGTTGCCGGGGCGGGCTGCGGCCACCGCGACCACGAGTGCCTCCAAGGTGGTATCAAGAAGGCGCGAGGCCTCGGGCGAGATGTCTCCCACCGCAAAGGTGTAGGCGGAGTCGGCGCACCAGCCATCCAGCCTGACACCGACATCAATGGACACAATGTCCCCGGCCTTCAACTTCCTGGACAACGGAATGCCATGCACAACTTCTTGGTTGATGCTAACGCAGGCACTGCCCGGGAAACCGTACAATCCCTTGAACGCGGGCGTGGCCCCGTCGTGAGAGAGAATGAAGGACTCAACAAAGCTGTCCAGGAGACGGGTCGAGGTCCCGGGAACCACCTTGGACTGAAGTTCCTGAAACAGGGCCGAGATGATGCCCCCGCTACGGGCGATCGCCTCCACTTCATCCGGGCGTTTCAGGTGGATCTTCGGGCTCCGCCCGCGCGTCATGTGTCCGCCACGGTCTCGCGCAGGACATCCCACACCTGCTCAATATCACCACCCGCGTCAACGGGCTTCAGTACCCCCTTGCCGGCATAGTAGTCGATCAAAGGGGCGGTCTCCCTGCGATACACATCCAGCCGGTGCCGCACCGTTTCGGGTCGGTCATCGGCGCGGTAAATCAGCGCCTCGCCCGTGTCATCACAGATGCCATCGCGCCTAGGCGGGTCAAAGTACACGTTGTACACCCTCCCACTGGGCGAGGAGCGTCGTCCCGCAATTCGCCGCACGACCACTTCGTCATCGGCCTCCAGAAGCACGGCCGCATTCACGGCGCGGCCTCCGTCGGCGAGAACCCCATCAAGTGCCTCCGCTTGGGGAACTGTCCGGGGAAAGCCGTCGAATACAACCCCCTTGCCGTTCCCCAGTCCTGCCAAGTGGTCCCGAACCACACCGACGATCACCCCATCGGGCACCAACGCACCCGCCTTCATGTAGCGCGACGCAACCCGACCCAGTTCGGATCCATCCCGCACGGCGCCGCGCAGCAGGTCGCCGGTCGACAGATGCGCCCATCCGCGCGCCCGACTCAGACGAGTCCCCTGCGTTCCCTTTCCGACTCCCGGCGAACCCAGGAGTACGACCACCGGACCAGGGGCGCCGTTGGCTCGCTCCGCCTTGCCACGCACGGAGCCCAAGGGCCGGGGCTCATTCGCAGGGTCACCGCCGGTCACTTCATTCGCTCCCATGGGCGTCCACGACTCCCCATAGACAGTCGCGCCACGGTCACGCGGTTCGGTCGATCGCCCGGACATCCCGAGGGGCGCTACATGTAGCGCTGGCGCCCTCGCATTTTCACCCGGCCCTTTTTCATGAAGCCGTCATAGTGGCGGAGCAACAGGTGTTGTTGGGCTTGTTGCACCGTATCCAGCCCCACACCCACGACGATCAGAAGGCTGGTCCCGCCGAACATGAAGGTCTGGATGTTGAAGAGGCTAAAAATCCAGTACGGTACGAGCGCAATCAGTGCCAAATAGATGGATCCAGGGAGAGTCACACGGGTGAGGATTCGGTCAATGTACTCGGCCGTCCGGGCGCCCGGCTTCACGCCGGGGACAAACGCCCCCTGTTTCTTCAGGTTCTCGGCAAGATCGACGGGGTTGAAGATGATGGCCGTGTAGAAGTACGAAAAAAAGATGATCAACACTGCGTAGGTGATGTAATACACCCAGTTTCCGGGCTGGAACACAGTCGCCAGCTCCTGGATCATGGGGATGGAGCTAAACGCCGCTAGGGTGCCAGGAACGACGATGAAGGACTGCGCAAAGATGATCGGCATGACGCCAGCCGAGTTCAGGCGGAGCGGCACAAAACTCTTCTGCCCCTCACGAATCCGGCCTCTTCCCACCACCTTGCGAGGAATCTGCACCGGAATCTTGCGCGCCGCCATGGTCATGGCCACCACGCCTCCCGTGATCCCGACCACCACGGCCAAGAGAGCAAGCACCTGGACAACGCCGATCTGCCCGCCGTTCAGCGACTCCCATGTCCTCATGATCGCCGCGGGAAATCCCTGGATGATCGAGAAAAAGATCATGAGAGACATCCCGTTACCCACGCCCCGCTCGGTGATCTGCTCTCCCAGCCACATCACGAAGACGCCGCCAACCGTGAGCGTCACCACTGTGGTGAAGACAAAACCGAATCCCGGCGTGGTGACCGCGTTCGGCAATCCCTGCAGGAATGATCCGTACGCAAATGCCTGCACCACGCACAGGAGGACCGTGGTGTAGCGAGTCCACTGCGTCAGCTTCTTGCGCCCGTCCTCACCCTCCTTTTGTAGCTTTTCGACGGTGGGAAACACGGCCGACAGCAGCTGGAACATGATGCTGGCCGAGATGTAGGGCATGATTCCCAAGGCCAAGATCGTCGCACGACTCAGCCCCCCACCGACAAACATGTCGTAGACGCCCAAGAACGTGCCTGAGAACTGGCCGGACAACGCTTGCAACGCCCCGACATCAATGCCGGGGACCGTGATGTGTGATCCAATACGGTACACCAGCATGACCAGGAGCGTGAACAGGATCTTGTTCTTGAGCTCCGGGGCCCGAAACAAATTCGGAATCGGGTTAGCCACCGAGGCCACTCCCCATGGAGACAAGCTCCACCTGGCCACCGGCAGCTTCCACCTTCCGGCGCGCCGACGCTGAAATGCCGTGGGCCACCACGTTGACGCTCCGCGCCAAGTCACCGTCTCCCAGGACCTTGACCGGTCTGCGAAGCGAGCGAATCAGGCCCGCGGCCCGAAGCGACTCCGGGGTCACATCACCGTCGACTCGATCCAAGTCCCCAAGATTGACGACCTGGTATTCGACCCGATTCCGGTTCTTGAATCCCCGCTTGGGTATCCGCCGCTGAAGCGGCATCTGGCCACCCTCAAACCAGGCGGGCACGGCCCCGCCCGAGCGGGAGTTCTGCCCCTTCTGCCCCCTCCCGGCCGTCTTGCCCTTCCCCGATCCCGGGCCTCGTCCCACACGCTTTCTACCCCTGTGCGAGCCGCTTGGTCGCCTAAGATTGTGTAGCTCAATCACTCCTCTCCATCCCCCCTCACCCCGGCGTCCGACACCTCCACCAGATAGTCGACCTTGGAGATCATGCCACGGATCGCCGGAGTATCCTGATGCACCACCGACTGCTGGTGGCGCCGAATTCCCAGAGCCGCAAGGGTACGGCGCTGGACCTTCTGCCGCCCCACCGCACTCCTCACCTGCGTGATCCTGATTCGATCAGCCACGAGAATTTGCCCCGAGTTCCTCCACCGATATCCCGCGCTCAGCGGCCACCTGATACGCGGTCACGAGGTTCTCCAGACCGTGCATCGTCGCTCTGACGACATTGATGGGATTATTCGTTCCAAGACTCTTGGTCAACACATCGGTGATTCCCGCCGCTTCCAAGACCGCCCGAACAGGACCGCCGGCGATGACTCCCGTTCCCGGAGCGGCCGGCCTCATCAGTACCCGACCCGCTCCCCAACGCCCCACGATCTCGTGCGGGATGGTGCCCTGCACAATCGGGACTTCAACCATCGCTCGCCGCGCCTGCTCAAAGGCCTTGCGGATGGCCTCGGCCACCTCATTGGCCTTTGCATGCGCGATACCCACGCGGCCACCCTGGTTGCCCACAGCCACGAGAGCGGTGAACGAAAAGCGCCGCCCCCCCTTGACAACCTTCGCGACCCGGTTGATGTGGACGAGGTTCTCAACCTGCTCCGCCCCATCCCGAGGGGGACGCTTTTTCTTTCGTGCCATCAGAAGACCAACCCTCCCGCGCGCGCACCGTCCGCGAATGCCTTGACGCGCCCATGAAAACGGAACCCGCCCCGATCAAAAACTACTGTCGTGATGCCGTGCTCAGCGGCCCTTCGGCCCAAGAGCTCTCCGGCCGCGCGCGCCCGTTCCGTCTTCGTACCCCCCTCGGAGGATGCCCGGCCGCGAAATTCCGGGCCCCGCGTGGACAGTCCGATAAGGGTGCGGCGCCCCTCATCGTCGATGACTTGGCCCTCGATGTGGCGTAGCGACCGGTTCACGGCCAGCCTTGGGCGCGCCGGGGTCCCATGCACACGCTTGCGAATGCGCCGATGGCGACGCTGCCGCTGAAGCCGCCGACTCTTTCTGATCCTGCTCTGTTTGATCATTAAAAAAACCCTAAGCTCCGGCCTTCTTGCCGGCCTTCCTGCGAATGTGCTCGCCTTGGTATCTGATCCCCTTGCCCTTATAGGGCTCCGGCGGCCGAAAGGAGCGAATGACGGCCGCCGTGTGGCCAACCTGTTGCTTGTCCACGCCCCGGACCACGATCGTGGTCTGGTTGGGAAGCTCGAAGCGGATTCCATCCGGCGCGGCATAGTCAATCGTATGGGAAAAACCGAGCGAAAGGCGAAGTCCCGTGCCCTCAGCCTGCACTCGATAGCCCACACCGACAATCTCAAGGGTCTTGCTGAACCCCTTGCCCACTCCTTCCACAAGATTGGCCACGAGGGAGCGCGTGAGCCCATGCAACGACCTGTGCTCCTTCGCATCGCTTGGACGCTTTACCACGAGCGTTTCTTGGTCCCTCTCCTCATCCCACTGTACGAGAATGGGTGCGGGCACCTCGAGCTCCAGTTGTCCCTGGGGTCCATCGGCGGCAACGCGCTGCCCATCCAGGGTGACGCGCACCCCCGTCGGAACCGGGATGGGCTTCTTTCCAATTCGAGACATGATGCGCCCTACCAGACCACGGCCAGGAGTTCGCCGCCGACGCCGGCCTGCCGAGCATCCCGGTCCGAGAGCAAGCCCTTCGAGGTCGACAACATCGCGATCCCAAGCCCGTTGCGAACCCGGGGGATCTGGTCAACGCTCACATAACGCCTCCAACCGGGCCTGGAGACCCGGGCGATGCGACGGATGACATGCTTGCCCTTGTAGTACTTCAGGTAGACCCGCACCAAGCCGTGCCGCCCGTCGTTGAGCACCTTGTAGTCATGAACGAAGGCGCTCTCCTTCAGCAAGCGCGCGACCTCTACCTTGAGCTTCGAGAGCGGAATGTCGGCCCAGCGGTGGCCCGCGCTGCCCGCATTGCGAATCCGGGTCAGCATATCCGCAATGGGATCGGTCATCATGATCGGTATCCTGTCCTCGTGCAATGGACGCAGAGCCCCCCAACGGAGCCGCCCGCGTGGTGGTCCATCAGGCCTCCGCTCCGATGATCAGAGGCGTTTCACCCCGAAAGGGGAAACCCAGCTGGCGCAGGAGCGCGTACGCCTGGTCATCTTTGTTTGTGGACGTCACCACGGTCACGTCCATGCCGTGAATTCGGTTCACCCTGTCGTAGTCGACCTCCGGAAAGATAATCTGTTCCCGGATCCCCACCGTATAGTTGCCGCGCCCGTCAAAGGAGCGCGTGTTCAGGCCACGGAAGTCCCGTATCCGCGGCACCGCAACCGACACAAAGCGATCCAGGAACTCCCACATGCCGCGCCGGCGAAGCGTTACAGAGGCGCCGACGGGCATGCCTTCACGCAACTTGAAGTTTGATATGGATTTGCGCGCTTTCGTGATCACGGCCTTCTGCCCCGCGATCGCGCCCAACTCCTCGACCACCGAATCAACCAGCTTGCGATCTCGACTGGCCTCCCCAACGCCGACATTCAACGTGACCTTCACCACCTTCGGAATCTGGTGGGGGTTCGAGTAGCTGAATTGCGCGCGCAGGGCCGGTCGGGCAACCTGCTTGTAATGGGTCAAGAGTCTCGGCTCCATACTATCTCCAGCGATATCCGCCACCAGTTCCTGTCAATCAATCGGGCTTTGGGATCGGATTGCCACTCTTTACGGCAATCCGCTCCTTGTAGCCGTCCAGATCCACGCTTTGACGCACCCGGCTCGCATCACCGCTCGATGGATCGATCAGCATCACATTCGACGCGTGAATCGGTCCCTCGGAGGTGATGATCCCCCCTTCCGGGTTCGATTGCGAGGGGCGGGTGTGGCGTTTGCGCATATTCACTCCCTGCACGACGACCTGGTCCGTTCCGTTCAGCACCCTGAGCACTGTTCCGTCCACCTCTCGGTAGTTGCCCCGGATGACCCGAACGCGATCCCCCTTCACCAATCGGCTCTTTGTCTTCCCCATGTCTACAACACCTCTGGAGCGAGGGAAACGATTCTCATGTAGCGCTTCTCTCTCAGCTCTCTGCCCACCGGCCCGAAAATTCGCGTGCCCCGCGGTTCCTTCTGTGGGTTGATCAGGACGGCCGCATTGTCGTCAAAGCGGATATAGGTCCCGTCGCGGCGGCGCATTTCCTTCGCGGTGCGCACGACCACGGCCTCCGTGACCTCCCCCTTCTTGACCGGCGCATTGGGCACTGCGTCCTTGATGGTCACGATGACCCGGTCGCCAATGCGGGCGTATCGACGCCCCGACCCGCCCAGCACACGGATGCACAGAGCACGCTTCGCCCCCGTGTTATCGGCAATCTTGAGCATCGATTCCTGTTGAATCATCGGATCAATCTATCCCGTTTCCGTCTGTTACCGGGGCCGATCAAGGAGCTCAACGACCCGCCACCTCTTCGTCTTCGACAACGGACGCGTCTCCATGATCGAGACCTTGTCGCCAACCCGATAGTCGTTTGTTTCATCGTGCGCCCGATACTTCTTCGTGCGCTTGACCTGTTTGCCATACAGGGGATGTGCAAACCGGCGCTCGACCATCACGGTGACGGTCTTTTCGCCACCGGTGGAGACCACCACGCCGGCGCGCAATTTCCGCCGATTGCGAACGCGCTGGGCCGCCTGGTCATTCATTGTGCCACTTCGCCAATCCCAAGGCGGCGCTCATGCAGAATGGTCTTGATGCGTGCGATGTCACGGCGAACCTCCCGTCTCAACAAGGGATTGTCGAGCGGCATGACGGCGCTACGAAAGCGGAGTCGGAACTGCTCAAGCTTCAATTCACCCAAACGGTATTCCAGCTCGCTCGTATCGAGCTCCCTGACCTCTTCAGCCTTCACTCTCTCACTCCAATGATCAGTTCAGGTGACACCGCTACAGCTGCGATTCCCGCAAAACGAACCGCGTCTTGACCGGGAGCTTAAAGGAGGCCAGCTCCATGGCCCGCCGAGCGATCTCGACCGGGACCCCCTCCAGCTCAAACATGATGCGACCGGGCTTGACCACGGCCACCCACTCCTCGGGATTCCCCTTTCCCTTGCCCATGCGGGTCTCGGCAGGCTTCTTCGTGACGGGCTTGTCAGGGAAAATGCGGATCCAAACCTTGCCCCCTCTCTTGACGTGTCGCGTGATGGCGACACGGGCGGCCTCGATCTGCCGATTCGTGATCCAGCTGGCCTCAAGGGCCTGAAGGCCATACTCGCCGAAAGACACCTTGCTCCCCCGGTATGCCTTCCCCCGCATCTTCCCCTTGTGGGTTTTCCTGCGTCGAACCCGCTTCGGTGCAAGCATCGTAAGTCTGCGCCTCCTAGACGCCCGGTCCGGTCGAATACGTCCGGCCAAAGCGATCCTGGATCACCTCGCCCTTGAAGATCCAACACTTGATGCCCACGACTCCGTACGTGGTTGCGGTGTCGACGTGGGCGTAGTCGATCTCCGCCCTCAGGGTGTGCAGCGGCACCCTCCCCTCATTGTAGCCCTCTGTCCGGGCAATTTCGGCGCCGCCCAGCCGGCCGGCGCACTGAATGCGAATCCCCTCGGCACCTGCCCGCATGGCGGCCACCATGGCCCTCTTCATGGCCCGGCGGAACGAAATCCGCTGACGAATCTGATGGGCCACGTTGTCGGCCACGAGGCGCGCGTTCAACTCCGGTCGCTTGATCTCCTCGACGTTGATCGACACCTGGCTGTTCGTCAGCAGGGACAGTTCATCGCGAAGCTTGTCGACCTCGGCCCCCCGCTTGCCGATGACCACACCCGGCCGGGCCGTATGCACCGTGACCACCAGCTTGGATGGCTTGCGAGCGATCTCGACGCTAGCGAGGGCCGAGTTCTGAAGCCGCCGATGGAGATATGTGCGGATCACATGGTCTTCCTTGAGTAGCTCGGGAAAATCCCGCTCCGCGTACCAGCGGGACTGCCAATCCGACACAATCCCCAACCGGAAACCATGTGGGTGAGTTTTTTGCCCCATTCCCTAACTCTCTTTCGATTTCACAACCACGGTGATGTGACTCGTTCGCCGGCGCCGCGGGACGGCGCGCCCCCTGGCGGCAGCCCTCCAGCGCTTGAGTGTTCGTCCCGCATCCACGAATGCGCGGCTCACGACCAGATCGTCCACATCAATGTGGTCGCCCGCATTCTCGGCCTTGTCACTCGCGTTCGCGATGGCCGAGCGCAACGTCTTTTCGACGACCACGGCCGCCGCTTTATTGGAAAACTGAAGGACGGAAATGGCGTCGTTCACCGAGCGACCGCGAATGAGGTCGACCACGAGGCGAGCCTTTCTGGGGCTCATCCGAACATCACGCGCTATGGCTTGCGCTTCCATCGCTTCCCTACATCCTCGAGCGCTTGTCGGCCAGCTTGCCCCCATGCCCCCTGAAAAGGCGCGTCGGGGCGAACTCACCGAACTTGTGACCGACCATGTTCTCGCTGACATACACCGGGATGAACTTGTTGCCGTTGTGGACCGCCACGGTATGGCCGACAAATTCAGGCGCGATGGTCGACGCGCGCGACCAGGTGCGAATCACCCGCTTCTCGTTGGTCGCGTTCAGCATCTCAACTTTGCGCAACAACTTCTCGTTGATGTACGGACCCTTCTTGACGCTTCTCGGCATGATTCCCTACCCGACTTCCGTCCGATCAATGGTCAGCGCGTCGCCTTGCCGCGCTTGCGACCACGGACAATGAACTTGTTTGATTCCTTCTTCCTCTTGCGCGTCTTCCTGCCCTCCGGCTTTCCCCACGGCGTGACCGGCGGACGACCGCCGGCCGCCTTGCCCTCACCCCCACCCAACGGATGGTCGACCGGGTTCATGGCGACACCACGTACCTTCGGGCGGCGACCGCGCCAACGACTGGCCCCGGCCTTGCCCAACACCTGCAAGTTGTGATCGGTGTTTCCGATCTGACCCACGGTCGCCATGCACCGCTTGTGAATGCGGCGCACCTCCGTGGACGGTAGCCGGAGGGTCACATAATCGCCCTCCTTGGCCACAACCTGCGCCCCGGATCCAGCCGAGCGAACCATTTGGCCGCCCTTGCCAGGCTTCATTTCGATGTTATGCACCATCGTTCCCAGCGGCATGCGCTCCAGTGGAAGGGCGTTGCCGGGACGAATGTCCGCATCGGGACCCGCGAGGATCGCATCGCCCACCTGGGCGCCGCGAACATGGAGAATATAGCGTTTCTCGCCATCCTCATACTGCACCAGAGAAAGAAAGGCCGACCGGTTCGGATCGTACTCAATCTCGACGATGCGCCCGGGTATGCCGACCTTGTCGCGCTTGAAATCCACCCTTCGGTAGCGCCGCTTGTGGCCCCCTCCCCTGCGGCGCATCGTGATGCGGCCATGATGGTTGCGCCCACCCTTTCGTCTCACCGGCTCCGTCAGGGACTTCTCCGGTCCCTTCCTGGTGACCACATCCTTCGCGGTGATCGACCGAAAGCGACTGCCCGGCGTGACAGGCTTAAATTTCTTCAGCGCCATGGATCATTCCATATCATAGACTTCAATCGAGTCTCCGTCAGCCAGCTGCACGACGGCTTTCTTGTATGCCGCGCGCCGACCCAGATTCCAGTTCTTGGCCATCCGGCCCAGCAGTGCCCGCTTGGCCTTGCCCGGATAGCGCATCGTGCGCACATCGACCACCCGCACATCCCAAAGGGTCTCGACGGCCCTGGCGATCTCAAACTTGTTGGAGCGCAGCGCAACGATGAAGGTGTACAGGTTGCCCCCCATCTGCTCGGTCGTCTTCTCCGTAACGACGGGCGCCACAATGACATCATAGGCTGAGCGCATCACTCAGCCTCCTGGTCCGACTCGTCCTCATCGGGCCGGGCTCCCTCGGGATCCCCGGGCGTGCCGGCCTCGGAGTCGGAAAAGCACTCCAGTGCGGCTTCTTCGATGACGACCGTGCCGGACCACACAATGTCCAGGGGCGACTCCGAGCCCAAGGGGCGCACACGCACCCCGGCCAGGTTGCGACTGGACAGGTACAGGGGACGGTTGATGCCGCTGGTGAGGAAGAGGACCTTGCCCTCCCGGTTCATTGCCTGCAACAGCTGCGCCAATCTCTTGGTCCTTGGCGTGTCAAAGTCGAAGCCCTCAATGACCGCCACCCGACCGGCCTTGGCGCGGCTATTCAGGGCCGAGTGCCGAGCAAGGCGGCGGACGCGCTTCGGGGTCGACCGTCTCCAAGAGTGCGGCTGAGGCGGGAAAGCCAGTCCACCGCCCCGCCACTGGACCGCACGGATTGTCCCCTGGCGGGCCCTGCCGGTTCCCTTCTGCCGCCACGGCTTGCGACTTCCACCGCGCACGGCCGAACGATTCTTCTTCTTCGCGGTCCCCTGCCGCTGGTTGGCAAGCTGCGCGGTGACAACCTGATGCAGAACGGCCTCGTGGATCTCCCCGTTGAAGATCGCCTTGGGGAGCGTGACGTCGCTGTCCGACGTGCCGTCCACCCTGAAGTATGACGCTTGGTACATGGCCCTAGTTCCGAATGAGCACGAGGCTGTTTCTGCTCCCGGGAATCCCGCCCTTCACAAAGAGCAGGTTCCTCTCCACGTCAACTCTCACCACCTCCAAGTTTCGCAGGGTCTTTCTCTTGCCCCCCATGCGTCCCGGCAGCTTCTTGCCCTTGATCACCCTCGATGGATCCGTTCCGGGCCCCATGGACCCCGGGTTGCGCGACATCGGGTGGCCGTGGGACGCGGGCCGGCCAGCAAAGCCATATCGCTTCACCACACCCTGGAAGCCGCGTCCCTTGGTGACTCCGGTCACCTTCACCCTCTGCCCCGCCTGGAACAGGGCAACGGTGAGCTCATCTCCCGGCTCATAGTGCCGGTCACCATCCGGGGCAAATTCACGAATCAGCCGCGGAGCCACATCCAGGCCGGCGCTGGCCGCATGCCCCAATTCGGCCTTGCTCGAGCGTTTGTGCTTCTTGGCCCCAAATCCAACCTGTACAGCCGCATAGCCGTCTCTGTCGGGCACCTTCACCTGAAGGACACGACAGGGACCGGCCTCAAGCACGGTCACCCCCACGGCACGCCCCTCCTCGGTGAAGAGGCGGGTCATGCCAATCTTCTTGCCAATCAATCCGGGCATGGGTCAGTCCACCTTGATCTCTACGTCCACACCGGCGGGCAGATCCAGCTTCGTCAACGCGTCAATGGTCTGCGGACGGCTCTCGACGATGTCGATGAGGCGTTTGTGCGTCCTGAGTTCGAACTGCTCGCGACTCTTCTTGTCGATGTGGGGAGAGCGTAGCACCGTCCAGCGCTGGCGGCGGGTCGGCAAGGGAATCGGACCCCGAATCCGGGCCCCTGTCTTGCGGGCCGCGCGCACAATGTCCGAGGCCGTCTGATCGACGACCCAGTGATCAAACGCCTTGAGGCGGATGCGAATTCGGTTGGACATTCCCTGCTGCCTTTGAGCCGGATCGGGCTTCGATGCCATGAGTGAATGGTCCCCTCTTACTCGATGATCTCGGTCACGACGCCGGCGCCCACCGTACGGCCACCCTCCCGAATCGCAAACCGCAACTCCTCATCCATCGCAATCGGCGTAATCAACTCCACCTCCATCTGCACATTGTCCCCAGGCATCACCATCTCCATCCCATCCGGCAACGTCGCCGTCCCCGTCACATCCGTCGTACGAAAATAAAACTGCGGACGATATCCATTGAAAAACGGCGTGTGACGACCACCCTCCTCCTTCGTCAACACATACACCTCACCACGAAACTTCGTGTGCGGCGTGATCGACCCCGGCACCGCCAACACCTGCCCTCGCTGAATCTCCGTCTTCCCCACCCCACGCAACAACAATCCCGCATTGTCCCCCGCACGCCCCTCATCCAACAGCTTGCGAAACATCTCCACACCCGTCACCACCGTGCGACGATCCTCCCCCATCCCAACAATCTCCACCTCATCCCCCTTCCGAATCACCCCACGCTCCACACGCCCCGTCGCCACCGTCCCACGACCCGTAATCGAAAACACATCCTCCACAGGCATCAAAAACGGCTTGTCCACATCCCGCTCCGGCTCCGGGATATACCCATCTATCGCCTCCATCAACTCCCCAATACTCTCCGCCGCATCCCCCTCACCACCAGACTCCAACGCCCTCAACGCACTCCCGCGAACCACAGGTAAATCATCACCAGGAAACCCCTGCTCACTCAACAACTCCCGAACCTCCAACTCCACCAACTCCAACAACTCCTCGTCATCAACCACATCCACCTTGTTCAAATACACCACGATGTGCGGCACATTCACCTGACGAGCCAACAACACATGCTCCCGCGTCTGCGGCATCGGCCCATCCGCCGCACTCACCACCAGAATCGCCCCATCCATCTGCGCAGCACCCGTAATCATGTTCTTCACATAATCCGCATGACCCGGACAATCCACATGCGCATAATGACGAGCTTCCGTCTCATACTCCACATGCGCCGTCGCAATCGTTATCCCGCGCTCCCGCTCCTCAGGCGCCTTGTCAATCTCGTCAAACGCCACCACATCACCACCAAACTTCCGCGCCTGAACCATCGTGATCGCCGCAGTCAACGTCGTCTTCCCGTGATCCACATGACCAATGGTCCCCACATTTACATGCGGCTTCGTCCGCTCGAAAGTCTGCTTCGCCATTCTTCCCCCGTTGTCCTTGATTGTTGTATGTTGAACTCGTTTGGTTTGACGTCAGGCGCCCGCCATGGCCGTGGCCTTGGCTTCGGCGAGCACGGCTTCGGCATAATGCGAAAACTGCATCGTGTACACCGCCCTACCCTGACTGAGAGAGCGCAGACGAGTAGAATAGCCGAACATCTCGCCCAGCGGGACACTTGCTCCAATGACCTGCGCGTCGCCGCGGTCGGTCATGCCGCCGATCTTGCCCCGGCGGGCCGAGAGGTCCCCGATCAGGTCCCCCATGTACTCCGGCGGCGTGATCACCTCAATATCCATCACCGGCTCCAGCACGACCGGCGACGCTCGCGTCAGCGCCGCCCGCAGAGCCATGCCCGCGGCAACCCGAAATGCAATCTCGCTGGAGTCGACATCGTGGTAGGATCCGTCGATCAGTTCCACCTTGAGGTCGACCACCGGGTATCCTCCGACAACCCCTGACTCGAGGCCCCCGCGCAGACCAGCCTCAACCGCGGAAATGTACTCTCGAGGGATCGCGCCGCCCTTGATCTGGTCGTCAAAGTCGAATCCTGAGCCCCGCTCGCCCGGCTCCACGTTGATCACCACATGCCCGAACTGTCCCCGACCGCCGGTCTGGCGCACAAAGCGCCCCTCGACTTTGGCCACCGCCCTTCGAATGGTCTCGCGAAATGCCACTTGCGGGCGTCCGATGTTGGCTCCCACAGAAAATTCGCGACGAAGACGGTCGACGATGATCTCCAAGTGCAATTCGCCCATGCCACTGATGATCGTCTGGCCGGTCTCGGCGTCGGTGCGAACCTGAAAGGTGGGGTCCTCCTCGGCAAGCTTTCCAAGCCCGGTTCCCAGCTTGTCCTGGTCCGCCTTTGTCTTGGGCTCGATGGCGACGGCAATGACCGGCTCGGGAAAATCCATCGCCTCCAGGATGATCGGAGCGTCCGGCGCGCAGATCGTCTCTCCGGTGCGCACATCCTTGAGCCCGATCACTGCGGCAATGTCGCCGGCAAAGACCTCGGCGCGCTCCTCGCGCTTGTTGGCGTGCATCTGCAGCAGGCGACCCACCCGCTCCTTGCGGTCCCTCGTGGAGTTGAGCACGCGCGTCCCCTTGGCGAGCGACCCGGAGTAGACACGCACATAGGTCAGTCTCCCGACAAAGGGATCCGTCATGATCTTGAAGGCAAGCGCTGAAAACGGAGCATCGTCGTCGGCCTGCCGTTGCAGGGGGGTGCCTTCGTCATGAGGCGCATAACCCGTAATGGCGTCCACATCCAGAGGCGAGGGAAGGTAGTCGATCACTCCGTCCAGAAGGCGTTGCACGCCCTTATTCTTGAACGCCGAGCCGCAAAACACCGGGAAAAAGCAACCGGAAGCCGTGGCCTGCCGAATGGCGCTGCGCACATCGTCCTCAGTCAACTCTTCGCCGATCAGGTACTTCTCGAGGAGCTCATCGTCGTGCTCCAGGGCCGCCTCCACCAGCTGATGCCGAAGCATGCCGACCTTCTCGCGAAGAGCGTCCGGAATCTCCACCTCGACAATGTTGGACCCTAGGTCGTCTTCCCAGACAAATGCCTTCTTGGCCACCAAGTCAATGAGTCCGGTGAAGAGGTCGCCGGCGCCCAATGGGTAGTGGACCGCGTATGCGTTCGCACCCAGCCTGTCTCGCATCATCGAGATCACATTCTCAAAGTCGGCGCCGATCCGATCCATCTTGTTGACGAACGCGATCCGCGGGACTCCATACCGGTCGGCCTGCCGCCACACTGTCTCGGATTGGGGCTCGACGCCCCCCACCGCGCAGAAAACGGCAACCGCGCCGTCTAGGACGCGCAGGGAGCGTTCGACCTCGGCGGTGAAGTCGACGTGCCCGGGGGTGTCGATGATGTTGATCCGGTATTCATGGTCACCGCGCCGCCAGGAGGCCGTCGTGGCGGCGGACGTGATCGTGATGCCGCGCTCTTGCTCCTGCTCCATCCAGTCCATCGTGGCGGCACCCTCGTGGACCTCGCCCATGCGATGCAGCCGACCGGTGTAGAACAAAATGCGCTCGGTGGTGGTGGTCTTGCCGGCATCAATGTGCGCCATGATCCCGATGTTGCGTAACCGATGAAGTGGTGTGACTCTAGGCATTTTCGATCAATCGTAGCTCATTCCAAATCTCTGTGGTACAACGCCTTGTCAAACAGGGCCCCGCAGGGGATATTCCGCCCGATGCGCCTCAGTGACCTACGAGGGCGTGCCGCGCAAACGGCGTAAGACGGACAGCTACCAGCGGTAGTGAGCGAAGGCTTTGTTGGCTTCGGCCATCCGATGCGTGTCGTCCTTTCTCTTCACTGTGGCGCCTTCCCCGCGACTGGCGGACATGATCTCGTTGGCCAGGCTCTGGGACATGCTCTTTTCTCCCCGCGCGCGAGCAAAGCCGATGAGCCACTTGATGGCCAAGGCTTGGCGCCGCTCAGGTCTCACTTCGATGGGCACCTGGTAGGTGGCGCCACCGACCCTCCGGCTCTTCACCTCCAACGCGGGCTTGGCATTGTTCAGAGCCAGCTGGAAGATGTTGAGGGGCGGTTGTCCCGCCCGCGTCTCGACAATCTCCATCGCCTCATAGAAGATCTGCTCAGCGAGAGACTTCTTCCCGTCCCGCATCAGTCCGTTGATGAATTTCTGCACGACCACGGAGCCGTAGCGGGGGTCCCCCGGGATCTGGCGACGAATCACCTGTGCACGCCGACTCATTCCACTACCTCTCCAACGGCCCGCCTACCGGGGGCGCTTCGCTCCATACTTCGACCGCCCCTGGCGGCGCTCAGAGACGCCGGACGTATCCAGGGTCCCGCGGACAATGTGGTACCGGACACCCGGCAGGTCCCTCACCCGGCCGCCCCGGATCAGCACGATGGAATGCTCCTGCAAGTTGTGTCCCTCGCCCCCGATATACGCGGTCACCTCAAAGCCATTGGTCAGGCGAACGCGGGCGACCTTGCGCAACGCCGAATTGGGCTTCTTCGGGGTCGTCGTGTACACGCGGGTGCAGACGCCCCGTTTCTGGGGGTTTTTCTGCAGCGCGGGCGACTTGTTCTTCTTCGCAAGTCGCGCGCGACCCTTGCGCACCAGTTGATTCAGTGTGGGCATCGCCCGATCCGTTTGGTCACCTGTTCATGCACACGCGGCCCCCCTGTCAGAGACGCACGGGATACGCCACCGCGTCTCCCGGGGGCGCCCTGCAGGGGAACACGCCCGAAAGAGCTCCGGGCCGTTTTCTTCCATAGCCTAGGAATGGTATGTCAGGGATCGGGGAAAGTCAAACTCGGGGAGTCAATGTGCGGGAGCACTCCGTCCGTCCATCCTCCCAAGGGAAGGCGACGTTGAAGCCACCGGGAGCGGAGGATTCGCCCGCCCCCCAAGGACAACTTCTCATGCCTGGGCCCCGGATCACGGTTGATCACCGGACCACAGGCTCCCGGGGGCGGCGCTCAACTCCCGAGGGACTGCCACCCCACCGGCCGAGGTAACGGCCCGGTGGCCGGGCCCAGCGACCAGACCCGATCCAACGCCTCGAGCACCTGGCTGGCGTCCACCCCGGTTGCGGTCACATGCCCCAGTTTTCGGCCCGGCCTGGGCTCCTTGCCGTACAGATGGAGATGGGACCCGTGAATCCCGATGATGCTGGCGGGGTCGGGCAACTGGCCGATCAGGTTCAGCATCGCCGACCAACCCTCGACTCTGGGGCTTGCGACCGAGTGACCCGAGACCGCCCGGATGTGGTTCTCAAACTGGCTTACGTCCGCCCCGTTTGCCGTCCAGTGCCCCGAATTGTGAACACGCGGAGCCACCTCGTTGGCCAGCAACTGGCCAGCAACCTCGAAGAGCTCGATCGCCAGCACGCCCACATAGTCCAGGTGCTCTAGAACGCGGAGCGCCCACTCCTCAGCCTGAGCCTGATGCTCAGGAGCCACCGCGGGCGCGTAACTGACCTTCAGGATACCGCCTCGGTGATGGTTCTCGGTGAGGGGATAGAAGACCACATGCCCCGATCGGCTGCGGGCCGCCAATATGCTGAGCTCGCGCTCAAAACGGACGAACTGCTCGATCAGAAGCCCCGGTGCCACACGCCGCTTGAGCGCGGAGCACGCCTCCTCCAATGAGCGAATCGTCACCTGCCCCTTGCCGTCGTACCCGAACCGGCGCGTCTTCACCAGTGCGGGGATCCCCACCCGGTCGAGCATGTCGCCCACCTGACGCTCGGTCAGGAGGTCATCACCGGAGACCGGGACAAAGTCCGCCGTCGGAATGTCCAGCTGATGGAAAAGGCTCTTCTCGGCAAGACGATCCTGGCAGGCTCGCAGCGCGGCGGGACCGGGCAACACCACGCCCCGATCCGCCAGAAAAGCGGCGCTCGCGGCAGGCACATTCTCAAATTCATAGGTCACCACGTCTGATTGCGCGGCCACCTGGGCCAGCCCCGCCGGATCGTCGTACGGAGCCTGAACGATGTCCCCCAGGTCCCGCACCGGAGGCCCGGGCGCCGGTTCCAGGAATATGAAGCGATGGCCCATGGGGATCCCGGCCAGCGCCATCATCCGCGCCAGTTGACCCCCTCCGAGTACCCCGATCCTCACAGCTTGGTTGGATCGCGATGGGCCATTACCGAGCGGGTGATGGCCTCTTGGCGGGCTCGACAAGCCTCTCGAATTCCGTCATCCGACAACCCCAGGATACGACCCGCCAACAGAGCGGCGTTGGTGGCACCGGCCACCCCGATCGCCATCGTCCCCACGGGTACGCCGCCCGGCATTTGCACGATCGACAGGAGTGAGTCCAAGCCCTGGAGCGCCCTTGATCGCACGGGGACGCCCAGAACCGGGAGCACCGTCTTCGCCGCCACCATTCCAGGCAAATGCGCGGCTCCACCGGCCCCCGCAATGATCACCCTGAGTCCGCGATCTTCGGCGCCGGCCGCGTACTCAAAAAGCCAGTCAGGAGTGCGGTGGGCGGACACAATGCGGACCTCATGGGCCACCCCCAAATCCTCCAGTACGTCGCATGCGGGCTTCATCGTATCCCAGTCGCTCTCGGACCCCATGATGACGCCCACATCCGGCGGCGTCATGAGTATGCGTGCCCCACCCACTCGCCCCCCTCCGGCCAGTCGCGGCGCCGACACAGGACCCTGGAGATCCTGCGCGAGGTGGCGGGACCGACACAGCGCGGGAGGGGGCGTCCTTCCGGTCCGCTTCTTGAAGATGGGCGTGCGCGAGGAGCAAATGTCATCGTACCAACGGAATCGCCTTGGAGGGGGTCGGGTGTGCCACCGCCTGACTGGTCCCGGGCCAAATCGAGGGCGCGCGCCCCGAGTCGGCACCGGGCACGAGTGCCTGTGGGCATCGTTGCCATAGCATGTTGGGGATGAGCCCCGGATAGATCAAGATGTTGTTATGCCGATTCTGGAGGTGTGTGTTGGGGTCGACGGCCGCCGTGGGCACCAGGGGCCAAGGGTGCGACCCTTCCGTGTCCGTCATCAGGACGATTCGGCACCCGCAGATTCCGGCGGCCGGCCCGCCTCGCTCTTCGTGGCAGCGGCGGACGACCCCCGCCAGGGCTAAGGACAACGAACGACCGCACCCCCTGGCTACTGTGATCTTTGGGGGCGATACTCGCAGGCAGCCGGCCTGCAGAAGAAGCGCCGGACCAATCCGGGGAGGTAACTTTCTCTGCATGTTGATCCCAGACCGTCAAGAGCTCCCCGCCGACCCCATCTTCCGGGGCATCTTGCCCGTGCTCTGTGCGCTCTGGGCGGACGGGGAGCCTGACAACGACTCGCTCACCCTGGTTCGCCACGCTCTGCGGGACGCCTCATGGATGAATGCACGGGTACGCGCCTTGGTGGTCCAATGGCTCAACCCCGACATCCCTCCCTCCGCCACGATGTTTGCGGCGGCGACGGATGCCATCCGCGTTCTTGACGCCGATCGCGGATGCACGCTGACCGAAGCGGCGATGGCCTCCGCACAGGGCGCCGCCACCCGATGGGATCCGGCGGATCCCCCCTGGCTGAATGGATTACGCCAGACCCTGACCCGACTGGAGGAGGAACTGGGGCTCGCCGGCGCACGACTGCTTGACTCGCTCTCTGGCGCGGCGGTACCGCCACCTGGCGAAAGCCGGCAACCGTCGGACCGTGATCACCTGGTTCGAGCTCTCCAGACCGCGACCCGGGGCGACCAAGCGGCACTGCGCGAACGGGTGCGCTCCATCATGCATGGCGCGGTATTTCAATTCCCCCGCGGGATGGGACATCGGGAGTATCGCGAACGCACGCTCGCGGCCGTGCAGGCGCTCGCCGATGCCGGCCTGGGGTCGATGTCCTACCCGCGCGTCGTGGGAGGCCAGGCAAGCCCGGCCCTGGCGGTGACGGTGTTCGAGGAGCTGGCCTACGGCGACCTGAGCGTGCTGGTCAAATTCGGTGTTCAATTCGGGTTGTTCGGCGGTAGCATCGCCCAGCTCGGCACAGAGCGCCATCATCGCCGCTACCTCGCCAGAGTCGCGTCCCTGGATCTCGCTGGCTGCTACGCAATGACCGAGACGGGGCACGGATCCAATGTTCGCGACCTGCGCACGGTCGCATCCTACGATCCGGCCAAGCGCCGATTCTTGATCTCAACACCAGACATGGACGCGCGCAAGGACTACATCGGCAATGCGGCGCTTCACGGCCAAGTGGCCACCGTCTTCGCCCGGCTTTGCATCGGGGCCAAGGATCACGGCGTGCATGCGTTCCTGGTGCGGATCCGTGACGACGACGGCACCATCATGCCAGGCGTCGAGATTGAGGACTGCGGCGCCAAGGTCGGGCTCAATGGGGTGGACAACGGAAGGCTTTATTTCACCGATGTAGCGGTCCCTGCTGAGAACCTCCTCGATCGCTTTGCGCAGGTTACACCGGAGGGCGAGTACGAGAGCGCCATCCCGAGTCCGAATCGGCGCTTTTTCACCATGCTGGGCACGCTGGTGGCCGGGCGGGTCAGCATCGCCGTCGCCTCCGTATCCGTCGCGAAAAAGGGCCTCGCAATCGCTGTCCGATATGCAGCCCGGCGTCGCCAATTCGGTCCCCAAGGCCAGGCGGAAGTCCCCGTTCTCAGCCACCTCGACATACAGAGACAGCTGATTCCGCGCCTTGCCACGACCTATGCACTGACATTTGGCGTGAGCGATCTTGTCCGACAATTGGCGGCCGCCGATTTCGACCGCCGCACACTTGAGGTTCGCGCGGCAACGCTCAAAGCCATTGCCTCGCGGCACGCCATGGACACCCTGCATGCGTGCCGTGAGGCCTGCGGGGGCCAGGGTTACCTGGCAGAAAACCAGCTTGGCCGCCTCCGCAATGACACAGATGTGTTCACCACCTTCGAGGGCGCGAACCCGGTTCTCCTGCAACTGGCCGCCAAGGGACTACTATCGGGCCTCAGAAAGGACATGGGAGACATGGGGCTCTGGTCCATTGCCCGGCACCTCGCCAAGCTGGCCAAGACACGGATGACCGACATGAATCCGGTCACCACTCGCCGAACAGACCCCGAGCACTTGGGCGACCTGGATGTGCTGGAGGCGGCTATGGGGTACCGCGAGCAACGGCTGTTGCGGTCCGCAGCACGCCGACTTCGACACCGCATGGGCCGAGGAATGGACAGCTTTGACGCGGTGAACGAATGCCAGGACCATCTCATCGCTCTCGCCCTGGCCCACGGTGACCGAGTCCTCATGCGCAGCGCAGCGCGAGCAGCAAGGGCCCTGGGCGATGGCCCGGCCAAAGATCTCCTCATGCAGGTGGTCTCGCTCTTTGGAATCACCACCATTGAGCGGGAGCGTGCCTGGTATCTGGAGAAGGGATACATCGACCCCTCGAAGAGTGAGGCAATGCGTGATCAGGCCAACCGCCTTTGCCACCTTCTGGCCGACCGCGCCGTCGACCTCGTGGATGGATTTGGCATCCCGAACAAACTCATACGGGCGCCCATCGCTCAGACCGCTCCCGGATCTGCCGGGGGCGGCGGGGTAACTGGACCGGTCATGGACACATGACGGCCACATGGTCGTGCGCGGTCGGCCCTTTCACCACCGCAGCGCAAGGAGGACGCTGAGGGTGACCATGACCATCGGCCGCCGGTTGCTCTGGAGTCACAAGTCACGGTGCGCGTGGGCATCCAAGGCCTTCGCGCGCACCTGGAGCAAGTTGCCTTCGACCTGGATTTCAAGCATACGAAGAGCCGAGCTGCCATCGATCCGGGCCTGGGCGAGCTCGTTAGGGACGTTATTTGTGTCGGCGTCCGACGGGACCCCGGCACCCATCAGTTGGACCACCAGTCTTCCCAATCCCTCGAGCTCCCCGTCCTCCACCCTGGGCCAGGTGGCCACCCCTGATCGCCTACGTCCTTTGTCGCTCATTGCAAATCAATCGTGGGCGTCAAGAGGAGCATTGGCCACCTCTCGGGTGTCAGCCCCAGCCGGATATGGGACGTCGGCATCATGGTGGGACCCGGACGGCCTCTGGATGTCGCGAGGGAGGCATGCGTCATTCCGGTATATGAGCCGAAACCGCACACCCCTTGTCCGGCCCGCCCGCGCGCTGGGCCCCCAGCAATTCCACCGGGAGGGAGCGGGCACCGGAATGCCGCCCAGCGTGCGCAATCCGTTGATCCCATGATTTTCCGCCGCTCCGAAGTCATGACCGTGGCGGCGTTTCTTGTGGTCCTGGTTGTGGCCGGAACCGGGGGCTATATGGTGATTGAGGGCTGGAGCCTGGCCGACGCATTCTACATGACGGTCATCACGATCACGGCGGTCGGATATCACGAAGTGCATCCGCTGAGTGCGGTTGGCCGCGAGTGGACCGTGGTGATGCTCGCCGGCGGCATCACCGCACTCGGGATGTGGTTCGCGGTCGTTACCGCGTCAATGGTGCGCTTGGACATTCACAACACCTACCGGAAGCGCAAGACGATGAAGAGGATCGCTGGGCTTGAGGGCCACATCATCATCTGCGGGGGCGGCACCATGGGTCGTCAGCTCCTCCACGAATTGGCGTCCGTCCAGAGAGACTGCGTGTTCATCGAGCGCGACGAGCAGGCGGTCGCAGAACTGACGAAACTGGACTCCGGTGTCTTGGTCGTGCAGGACGACGCCACGGACGACGACGTGCTCACGCGCGCGGGGATCACGGCGGCCTCCGGCCTTGTCACCTGCCTCTCCGCCGATACCGACAACCTCTACATCTGCCTGTCTGCCCGTCATCTCAACCCCGACCTGGTGGTCGTTGCCCGCGCCGATGGCGAGCAAACCGTGGCGAAGATGTACAGGGCTGGTGCCAACCATGTCGTCAGCCCCAACAGGACGGGTGCCGTCTGGGTCGCCTCCCTCCTGGTCAACCCGACGACGGCATCATTCTTGGAGGTCACGGCAAAGGGCCACCACACGCCCCGCCACATCGAGCACGCCACTGTGGGAGCGAACTCCGAGGTGGCGGGATTGACGCTGAGGGAAGCCGACATACCCAATCGCATAGGCCTGGTCGTGGTCGCAATCCGTAGCGGCGACCAGGACGCCACCAAGACAAGCTTCAACCCCACCGCAGACACCAGGATACACGTTGGCGACGACTTGATTGTCCTGGGCAGCGATGACCAGTTGGTCCGTCTGCGGGCCTATGTAGGTTGAGCCCGGGCTTGCCCCCCACCATGGCGATGGTGCTGTGGATTACCCCTGTGACACCCTGCGGCAGAGGCCGTACCTGCCGCTGTTGCTTGTCACCCTGATCGTCGACCGATCGACACCCCTTGGCGGGCCCCGCAGTGTTCAGGGGAAAACGCTGCACGCAGTGTCTCCACAAACCGTGATCGGCCTCAGTTGCACACGATACCGTCGTTGTTGGCATCTCGCATGTAGGGGTAGGCGGGATGCCCTCGAGGCACCGGCGCGATGCCATGTCCCCGCGCTTCGGCGCAGGTTATCCGGCCATCACGGTTGTCGTCCCACCGCATCAGTGCATCCGTGCCCGGCTCGCGCGTTGCGCCGCCGTCAGCCGGGGACGGCGCGGGTGTCCTCCCCCACATTCCCCGGCGGTCCCGGCGGGCCTCACTCTCCAGACTTAGCAACAACTCCTGGTGTTCGGATGGAAAGTCCCTCGACGCGCGTGCGTGGCCCATACGAACGATCTCGGCGTTGACGAGCGTACCGTCGCCGAGGTGGACGTCGGCAACCATCCGCCCGTACTGATCGACGCCCAGCGGAATCCACACGACGATGGCATCGGCGAACCGACTGCCCACCTGGTCGCGGGCGGCCTGGCCCTCAGCCGTCCTTAGTTCAGGCGCATCAATGCCCTTCAACCGAATCCCGAAGCGCCGCCCACCGCTGGCCATCAGGAAGGTGTCCCCGTCAACCACCCGTTCAATCCGGCCAGAGGACCGATCCGGGGGGGCCACCTGCCCCGTCGAATCCAAGCCGGGATAGGACTGGCCCAAGAGAGTCAGCACAAGCACGAGCACAACCCCCAAACCGCCCAGCGCCGGCAATGCCCATCGCGGCCACGCCCTTGAAGCCCTCCAGACGCGGAGGCCCGACCTGCGCGCCATGAAATAGGAGGCCATGCCGGCACCGATCGCGGCCAAAATCGCAACGACTATTGTGCCGGAGAATCCGGTCGATGGCAGTAACGGGGCCGTGCGCTGCTCCATCGGCAAGAGCTCGACCAGTCGCACCTGTTGCCCCGAAAAGAAGAGCATCGCAGGCACCAGAAAGAACCCCATCAGTTGAGCTCGCCTCACGCCGAACAGAAGCGGAACCAGCCCGATTGCAGTGGCGGTCACCAGGATGGCCAGCCCCCCGAGCCCCAGCAGGACCAGCGTCAGGATCACGAGAAAGGCCACCACTCCCCAGTTGAGACCATTTTCGTCCACCGCCGAGAATGCCCGGGCGAACCGAGGGCCCCCGTGCCACAGGACCAGCGCTGCGATGATTCCCGAGGTCGCCATCGCCACAGCCATTGGAAGCAGATCCGACGAGAAGACAATGCCCCCAAGAATCTGCTCCACCGCGATCGAGGCACCGCTCCGGCTCCGACCGATCACGACAAGAGCGGCGATCGCAAACAACGCCTCCGAGGTATTGAGCGACGATGTGGTCACCAGATAGGTCCGCGCATCGGCTTCATCGCTGGCCCGATCGCGGTTGCGCCCAGCCTCCCGTTTCCGCCACGGCAGCCACTTCTCCGCCAAGAGCAGCAACGTCGCCGCGTTGGCGGCGCCAAGCCCCGGGAGCAGTCCCACCAGTAGCCCCGCCAGACCCCCGACCCCTCCAGACCAAGTCATCTGAAGACGACCCAAACCCAGCGACGCCCGGGCAACGGAAACCCGGGGCGGGCCATCGGAGTCGACGGTGTAAATCGCAAAGAGGAGCCCGGCCACCCCAAACAACCCCGCGAGGCTCGGAAACAGCGCGTTGATTGGAGCGTCACTGCCTCCCGCCACCAACGGAGACCCGAAGACGGCAACGCCCAGCAGACCGCTGACGAGAAAGGTGACGAGTGACCAGCCCCTGTGCCGATCAGTGAGGATCAGAATCCCCGATACGAGCGCAAGCACATAGAACATCACGGGCCTGATGAGGCCCTCGGCCCCGGCGATGAAGCTGGCCGCCGATGCCGACACCATGACGGCCAGCCCGAGCGCCAGGCCGCTCAGGCTGCCAACAACTGACAAGCGGATCGCCGCCTCCCCCGCCCCCTGTTTGACTAGCCGGTGGCCGGGGAGCTGCGCAAAGGCCTCGTCACCGGGAACGCCCAGAAAGAGGCCGGGAACTACATCGAAGAAGGTGTGGGAGATGGCGAGCGCGCACGTGAAGACCAGCAACGCCGGATACTCGACGCCGATCGAGGCCAGCGCCGCGCTGCCAGCGAGAAGAAGCGCCGTCACCGTGTTGACGTGTATGCCCGGAATCAGACCCGTCAAGATCCCCGAGAAGGTGCCCACAAGGGCGGCCGCAACAATCACGGATCAGCCGACCGGGAGAGCCGTGTGCAGAAGCAGGACCCGCGGGCGCCCAGAGTCACCCGCCCTACCTGGTCCTCGGATTGAGCGAACAGACCCGGACCATCATTCGCGTCCACGTGCCGCCGGTCCTACATTCTCGATCGACAACGGACGAATCTGGGGTCGTCCCCTGAATCTGCCCAAGTTTCCCGCAACCCGTATCTCCTCATCGTGTTGCGGCATGACCCGGAGGCGGCCCAAGGAAGGAAAAACCGGTACATCCACGTTCACGTCCTCGCTGGCATCATAGAGGCGGATCGTGACGACGCCCGAGGAACTGGTTCGTACATCCGTAACCCGCCCCTCAAAGAGCAACGTGGTACCGAGGTGCCGCGGGTCAGCGACGTGAGCGGCAGTGAGGTGCGGCAACTGATCGAGATCTCCGTACACATACCGAGCCGTGGCGACGTAGAGCGTCAGGACGCCTCCGACACTCAGTACGATAACGGCCCACATCGCCGCCACTCTTAAAAAGTCTACCCGTCCAGCAATCATCCGACCCCCTGCCCTGTCGCGGCAAAGCCACTCCCATCGAGACTAAGGGTGCGGCCAATGCAGCCCTCATCAACCACTTGGAACACGGCGGCGGAACTCGACAAGATGGGTTGGCGGCTCACCGCGAGGACCTCGCCCGCCATCATGCTCGGCCCGAAGTACCCCCGACCAAAAGAGCGCAGGTTTCGCCCGACGCGGCTAGCCCAAGAGTAGGCTACGCGCACAAACAAGACTTGGGCGACCGCCGGCCCGACCATCTCAGTGCCGGTCAATCTGGGTCATCCATGCCATTCACTCGTCCCCCGCGAACAGCATCTCATTCAGTCTCCTCTGCAAGCTCGTCTTTGTCGACGACCTCGAGGCGTATCATCGTGTTTCGCATAGCCGCCACGAACTCCGCCCAGTCAACGAGCCAGGCTCATCCTCTACACGCACATCATCGGCGTGTTTTGCTCCCGACAGCTGGCGGCGGGCAACACCCCGAAGCACCAGACGATCTGCGGCTTCCGCGAGGTGCATCTCAAAGCGTTGAGGGCATTGCTGTGGCAGGTTGTGCTGGTGGGTAGGGAAATGGGGTTTGTCCAACTCGGCCAGGTGGCCGTGGACGGCACCAAGGTCCGAACCAATGCCAGCAAGCGCAACAGCGACGAGGCATGGACGGATGGGGCCGGCGTAGCAGAGGCTCAAGGCTGAGATTGACGAGCAGATGGCGAAAACGGAGAGGTGAATGCACGCGAGGATGCGAAGCAGGAAGCGAAACCGGAAGGCGATGGCATGACCGAAGCCTTGAAGCGGCGCCAGGATCGACCGGCAGCGATTCAGGCGACCAAGGAGCGTCTCGAGGCCCAGGCGCGGGAGCTTGATGATGCGCCGGGTCGCAAGCCGGACGAGGTGTGCAACCCGAAGGGGGTTCCCCCGTACAAGCGGGCGTATGGGGAGCCGGAAGAGTAGGCGCGGTCGAACTTGACGGGGTCCAGAGAGTCGGATCATGCATACGAGCACGGAGGGGTTTCAGCAGTGTTACAACCGCCAGGTGGCGGTGGATCGGGAGAGTCAGCTGGTGGTGGGCACTGCGGTAACGAACCATGCGAATGATCAGGGTCGGTTGTTTGAGGTGGCGGATTCGGTGAGGGATTTGGTGGGGGAAGAGCCGCGGAACGTGTTGGCGGATGCGAGATTTAACATTGAGGCCGATCTGACGTTGATCGAGGAGAGGTGGATCGGGGGTTACGTCGCGCATCATCGCGAAAGTGGGGGATAATGCGAAGCCAAAGCCGGCGGAATTGGAGGACACCGGGCCGGGGCCGGCGAGGTTTCGCATGGCGGAAAAGTTGGCGACTGGCGAGGGTGGTGCGGTGTAGGCGCGGCGAAAATGGATGGTGGAGGCTCCGATCGGCTGGACCAGGGAGGCGATGGGGTTCAGGAGGTTTCGCCTTCCGGGCTTGGATGGTGTGCGTGGAGAGAGGGACTTGGTGGGTTGGCGTTCAAGGTGCGAAGATTGCATGTCTTCAAGGAGGTGAGACGTGGGGGACTCGCGGAGTTCGAGGCGCCCCAGGGTGCCATAACCGGCAGAGCGCGGTGCGACCACTTCCGAGTATTCGGACATTCTTCGGTATGCTCGCCCTGCAGTCACGAGCGGTGGGGTTCGGGATGCCTTATCGAGGCTACGCGGAGCAACCGGACAGCGGCCATGGGGTTGTTTGATTGGGGACCGACGCTCTTTGCCATGAATCAGGCCATGCGGCGATTGATCTGTCCCCAATCCGGGCCTGGTCGCCAATTTTTCTGCCGCGCAAACTCCTAGGCCTGATCGTCACAACCAAGTGGGCGCTGCAGGACTCGAACCTGCGACCTCCTGCTTGTAAGGCAGGCGCTCTAAACCACCTGAGCTAAGCACCCAGTTGGACCCTACGGACATTGAAGGTAGCACGTTCGCTGAAGCAGAATCCCAAACGACCCTGCTTCCCCTTTGGAGCGCCTACTTGAGGCCAACTCGCCCCCGGTCGGAGGCGGCGTCAGTCTGGTCGGATTTCTCTGGAAGATCGGGCTTGGCAGAGAGATCGGAGACTTCAGACATCATTCGTGTTCGAGAAAGGTGAAGTGACGCATGGCTGCCATGCCAGAACATTTGTCCGGTTCCGCGGGGAGCCCCATCAACTGCGAGATCAAGATGCCTACCTTGGATCCCAATTGGACCCTCGTGACTGCATCAATCAAATCGACATAGTCGTCCTCCGAAAGAACAATTTCGTCTTCTGCGACCCGTCGCTCGATCCAAAGCATAAACTCGCTGTAAGGCGACAATCTGAATAGGTCATTGCCGTCAATCAGAATGGGCCATCTGGAGGTTCGCGCGGTTCGGTGAGAACTTGATGCATTTCCCGAGGAGAGGGGGGTGCCAAGTGCCGGGCCGACATATCACCGATCGCCAGATGGAGTTGTACATGACCTACCGGAAGAAGGACCGGCCTGCAGTGGCGGCTGCCAAGGCGGGGTTCAGCAAGTCGACGGCGCACCGGATCGAGGCTGATCCACGGTTGCCGTCGGAGAAGCGTAAGCCGCGGGGGCGGAGGCGCCCGGATCCGCTGGCGGGGATCTTCGATGAGGAGATCGTCCCGATTTTGGAGCGGACACCGCAGGTGCGGGCGGTGGTGTTGTACGAGGAGATGATGCGTCGGCATCCAGAGTTGAACCCTGGTGTACGGCGCACCCTCGAGCGGAGGGTGCGGGCGTGGAAGGCGAAGTACGGGCCCGACCAGGAGATCATTTTCCGGCAGAAGCACGAGCCGGGTCGGCGTGGGTTGTCGGATTTCACTGAGGCCAGTGGTTTGGGGGTGACGGTGGCCGGCAAGGCGCTGGATCACAGGCTGTATCACTTTCGCATGGAGTACTCTGGGTTTTCCCATGCGGCGGTGGTGCTGGGCGGCGAGAGCTATGTTGCGCTGGCCCAAGGGTTACAGGATGCGTTGTGGGCATTGGGTGGGGTGCCGAAGGAGCACCGGACGGACAGTTTGTCTGCTGCGTTTCGGAACTTGAAGCGTGATGCGCGGGATGATTTGACGGAGCGCTACGAGGCGTTGATGGCCCACTACGGGATGAAGGCGAGCCGGAACAACCGTGGTCGTGGCCATGAGAACGGTTCAATCGAGGGTCCACACGGACACCTGAAGCGTGCGCTGGCGGATGCGCTGTTGCTGCGGGGGTCGCGGGATTTCGAGACGGTCGAGGCGTACAGGGTCTTTGTGAGCCGTGTGGTGAGTCGGCGCAACGCGCGCAACCGGGAAGCGATTGACGCTGAGCGAGCTGTGCTTGGGTCGTTGCCGAAGCGGCGCACCGACAGTTTCGAGGAGACGCTGGTGCGGGTGACCAACACGGGCGGTTTTTCGTTGGGGCGGGTGTTCTACACGGTGCCTTCTCGGCTGGTGGGGCATCGGGTGCGGGTACGGATGTACGATGAGCGTTTGGTGATTTTCGTGGGTGTCGAGGAGGTTCTGGTTCTGCCTCGTGGCTACCCGGGTCCAGGGCGAGCTCGGGGTCGGGTGATTGATTATCGGCATGTGTTGCCGTCACTTCGTCGCAAGCCGATGGCGCTCATGAACTGGGTTCACCGTGATGGCTTGTTTCCGCGCGATGCCTACCGTCTGGCGTTCGAGGCGTTGTGCGAAGGGCTTGATGATCGCCAAGCGTGCCACAGGATGGTCGGGTTGCTTGCTCTGGCGCATGATCAATGTTGCGAGGCGTGGCTGGCCGACGAGATCAGTGCGCAGCTTGAAGCCGGGCAGTTGCCTGATGCCGAAGTGCTTCGTGAACGGCTACCGGAGCCGGGTGCGTTGCCCGAGATCGACACGACGCTTCCGTCGTTGGAGGTGTACAATGTTGCCTGCTTGAGCGCAGCGTGTCGATGACGGGGTCATTTGTTGTGGACCCGGTGGTCCTGGACCGTTTGCTCAAGCAACTGCGTCTGCCCAGTATGCGGGCGCTGTGGCGGCCGCTCACCGAGCGTGCGGACCGCGAAGCTTGGTCTTCGGCGCGACTGCTTGCCGCGTTGGCTGACCAAGAGGTCAGCGACCGAGAGCGGCGGCGCTTCGAGCGGCACCGGGCGGAGGCGAAGTTGCCGCGCGGCAAGACGCTCGAGAACTTTGACTTCACGCTGGTACCCGCGGTATCGAAGGCGCGGGTGGATGTGCTGTCGAGCGGTAAGATATGGCTTGAGGAGGGGGCCAATGTACTGTTTTTTGGTCCTCCTGGCACGGGAAAGAGTCATCTTGCTGCGGGGATCGGGCTCAAGCTTGTCGAGAGCGGATTCCGCGTGCTTTATCAGCGGACGGCGGTGCTGGTGCAACGGCTCGAGGCGGCACATCGTGAGCTCAATCTCGAGGCGGCGATTGCCAAGCTCTACAAGTATCACCTGCTGATTCTCGATGATTTTTCCTACGTCACGACGGGTGGCGACGAGAGCAATGTCCTCTTCGAGTTGATCGGCGCGCGTTACGAGAACCGCTCACTTCTCTTGATCGCGAACGAGCCGTTCACCGCTTGGGAGAAGATCTTCGGGGGCAAGGCCAAGACACTGGCGGCGGTGGACCGGCTTGTTCACCACTCGCATGTGTTCGAGATGAACGTGGAGAGCTACCGCCGCCGTGCCGCCGTAAAGGCTCGGCAAGCCGGCGAGCGGGATTTGTCCACCGGGAGCCCGGAGATCATGACGGCGGGCAGCTGATCCCGCGGGGGCTCAGGCGGCGGGGCTGCGTCCCGCGCTCAGTTCCCCCGCTTTGGCGGTGATTGCGGCGGCATTGCGGGGTTGCAGCCGGGACGGGAGCCCGAGGATCGCCTCTGATGGCTGATCAGGGGCCGCCCCAGGGTAGGAATACCCTTGAGAACCCGGTGTCCCGCGGAACTCATGGGGGACGGGCGATGCGATACGAGGGCTCAGCGGAACCCCTGGACGGATCGGATCGAGGGGACCGAAGTCGTGGGAGTGACCGCGAGTGGGAGAACCGGCGGGCCACGACCAACCCCCCTGGGGGGCCAAAGAGTGTGCGTCACACTCGAGACCCTCAGTGAGACCTCGGTGACAGACAACAGGCCTTGCCGTCGCCAAGGCCATCCGGGATGCACGCGCCCACGCTCCGCCGCATCATCGGTCAAGCGATCAAGGCGACCGCATGACCTGCTGACGTAGTAGCGCAAGTGCCCCCTGTCGCCCCTCCTCCGGTGTTGGCATCCTTGGCTGGCGGCGCCTGATCGCCAGACCGGTCTCTCTGACCCGTATCGGTAATGTCTCAATCCTGCATATCCCACGCCATAGCGGCCGCGCTGGGTTCGTAAACAAAACGTGGCCATGAATGTGGCCGATCAGGTGGCGTAGCACGGAAGAGCATACTGGATGACCTGATGTAATCAGCCGTTCTTTCAACCTTGGGTGGGTTGTTCGTTTACCGCAACGAGGAGGGAAGGCGGTGCCAAGGAAGAGGTTGTCCATGAGGAAGATTCGAGAGTTTTTGCGGCTGAGAGCGCTTGGCCGCAGCCAGCGGGAGATCGCGGCGAGCCTGGGTATTGGGCGCGCCACGGTGTCCAGGTATGTCCGGCGGGCCGAGAGCGCGGGCCTGTCCTGGCCGTTGCCGGATGATTTTGATGACGACCGGCTGGAGGCGGCGTTGTACCCCTCCGGAGTGGTGTCCAACGCGGTGCGTCCGGTGCCCGACTGAGTCGAGGTCCACAGGGAGATGGGGCGCCACAAGGGTATGACGCTACAGCGCCTGTGGATCAAGTACCGCGAGGCGCACCCGGACGGGTACGAGTACAGTTGGTTCTGCGAGCACTACAAGGAGTGGACCCACGCGCATTGATGTCGTGATGCGGCAGGTCTACAAGGCCGGAGACCGGGTGTTTGTGGACTACGCGGGCCCTACGGTCCCGTTGACGGATCGCAAGACGGGCGAGGTCAGGGGCCGGGTGGTGTTCGTATGCACGCTGGCGGCATCGGACCACACGTTTGTGGATCTGACGCTGTCCAGGTCGCTATCGGACTGGACGGGCTCGCATGTGCGGATGTTCGAGTTCTGGGGTGGTGTGCCCAATACGGTGGTGCCCGACAATGAGCGTGTCAGCCGTGCACCGGGCGTGTCGATACGATCCGAAGCTGAACCGGAGCTACGGGGATCTGGGGCAGCACTGCGGGGTCGCGGTGGTGCCTGCGCGACCGGGCAAGTCACAGGACAAGGCCAAGATCGAGGCGACCGTCCAGCATGTCGAGCGCCAAGTGTTGGCTCTCCGCTGCGCAACCATCGCTTCTTCTCGCTGTCGGAGGCCAGGGACGCGATCAAGCCTTGGGTACAAGCGCTCAACGAGCAGCCGTTTCAGAAGATCAAGGGGAGTCGCCAGAGCTTCATTGAAGAGCTGGGCCGGCCGGGGCTGTGCGACGGCAAGAGGCGCGGCTGGGTGTCCGGTCCGAAGACGATTGCGCGGTGCCGATTATGCTTCCCCTGCGGGGGCGGCGGGGTGATGATGCCATCCTGTGCATGGCGGGCATGGTCACGCGCGCAATCATGTCTCTTAGCCCGCCGTCGGGCTTGAGCCAGTCGATGCGCCGGCAGGACTCCTTCGACAGCGCGTGTCAGTTGAGCGCAGGCGGTCCGGCGATCAGCCGACGCAACAACACCATCTCCCCCTCGGTGCAGTCGCACTCCTGGTAGCGGCACTCGATGCGGTTGTAGCTCACGAAGGCATCGCCAGCTCTTTCTTGTGTCGGGCGTCCATGGACCACAGCAACCCGGGCAAGGGGGCGTCGGTCGGACCGCCGCCGCTCCCGCATGCCGTCAGCCATTCGTGGAATCACCACCGCACATTGATGGCGTTCGTCATCAGGGTGCCGATCACCGAGCACATGCGTGCGGTGAACTGGGCGTAGGCATAGCTGTCGGGGCCGAACAACAGCCGCCGCCCGATTCAGCGAGGTGGTTGTTCAGCGGCACGCGCGGCCGGTCTCGAACGACGCTCAGTCCCTCGCGGCGGTCAAGGAGCGAGCGCAGCGGCTTGGCCGCACTGACGTAACCCCGGCGCCTGCCGATCCAGGCCGGGGGCGTGGCTTCCCAGCCGCGCCTTGCGTGGGCGATCTATCCCAAGCGATCCGGTCAATCCACTTCCGGGACCCTCGCGGCAGGGCCGGCATACCCGCCCGCGCACGGGAGGAAGTCGCGGCGCACATGCGCCCAGCAGAACGAGAGATCCACCCCGCCGTTTCGCAGGCGGGCCCCTACGGGCCAGCCTCTTGTAGGCGCTGTAGCGGTCGCAGACCAGGACATCGGACCATCGTCGGGTCGAACGTCCTCTCGGTTGCGCAGGCGCTTTGTACGCACTCGCGACGCAACAGGCGGCGGCACATGGCTTGGGCGACTACCGAGAGTCCGTTGCTGACGGGCCATTCCCGCAGCTCTCCCGCGCCACACCAGGCCATGCCGCCGGCGCCCGTCGTCGCCCTTGTCCCCCGGCCCAACCCGAATGGAAGAGCACCAGGCCCACGCCTTCGACGGGCATTTCCGCCCTGTCCTGATCCAAACACCGCTATCGGAATACCCCCTGTCGCCCCCCTCCGGTGCGGGTGGCTCGTGGGCCCTGATCGCCGCACCGGTCGCTCCGGCCCGCATCGGTGACATCCCAACCCCGAACCCCAACACCCAAGACCAAACCGCGGGCACGGTCGAAGTGTTTGTTGGACATAAGTGCAGTAGCGGGCAAGATCATGCCGGCACGGCGGTTCTGCGGGCCGGCCCGACTTGGATAGCCGCCAATTTGGATTGACCCTTATCAGACCAGGCCCGGCGCATGCCGACCACCTTTCTCTCCACGGAGGAGTACTTGGCACACCTCCGCAGAGAGAACTGATCCCGAAACATGGCCGCAGGGGAAGGAAAAAAGTCGGTTGCCGTTGGCCTGGAGAACGCGTCTACGCGTCTGCCCCCCAAGCACTCAGGGGTTGGCACTCGGTGTTCACAGGTCACACTGCACTGGGCGGCTACCCGAGATGGAGATGAAAGAGATGACAGCACGGATGTGCCACTCAGGGGATCAGGTTCCAGGCCCCATTCGGAGATGAACCCCCGCGACGGTTACCCCAAGTGGCTCCAGTCAACATGATGTTCCGTCAACCGACACCAACCTCGGCGCTCAAGAGAACCCGATCAACGCCCGCCTCTCATAACTCCACCCTTGATATCGAACCACCTGTGCATTACGGTTTACGTACTTGTTCGCAGCGACCCTCAGATCCCATGTTGGTTGTCGGCAAGCTCCTATTTTGATTGTCGCTTCACAACTCGCGGAGCACAGTGGATGTTGAGTCGGTAACACCCGGATCCATGGCCTGCCTGATCAGGTGTCGCAGGCCAGCGTGAATCTGATGAGCTGTTGCTGTGTCAGGAACGGAGGTGTTGTCCGGTCCCTCGGGCTCTTCGACTGTCGGTGTGGCCACCTGTCCTCCGGGAAGTCATTTTGCTCGTGGCAAGTACCAAAATTGTATTGGGAAGCATGGGTTGCGTGTCAACTCAGTCTTGTCCAGCGGCGGGTGAGCCTGAACGCGGAGGCGGTTTCCAACGGGAGGCGGGCGACCGATCCCAGGCCCACCGAACGTGCCGCCGCCCTACAATTTCGTCCGCCGGACGCTAGTCCGCATCGACTGCCACGGCTGCCGCAAGCCCGGCAAGGAGGGCGTTATAAGCAGCACGCGACTGACTTCTCGCGATCCCAGCGCACGCGCCTCATTGCTCCGCGCCGCCCGGACCGGCCACTTCCGCGACCAGCTAGCCCCCGGCTTGCTCGGAGAACGGTCTCCTGCTCGGGTATCCGATCATCCGAAGCATTGCAAACGCCGCTGCAGAATCCGCCGCTGCCTCGCGGGCACCGTGTCGAGCGTGCGAGGGGCGGCCGACATCAAATCGTCGTACATGTCGATGATCCACGACATCAGGTCCGCCCCGGCGTCGCAGGCGTCGTACCCCGTAACTGACCGCGCCCGCTTCCCGAAAGCTCGCGACGAAAATAGCTGGATCGACACGCTCAAAGTGGAGTTGCCCCATCACCTCGAACTCGCCACCATTCTTTGGCAACCACCACCACATGCGCCCCTGCGCTCTTCCGAAGCCGGCCAATGCTGACCCACCTCAAGATCCGCAACTTCAAGAGGTTCAGCTCGGTGGACATTGAGTTGGGCAACCGCGTTGTCTTCATTGGACCCAACAATTCGGGCAAGACCTCGGCCATGCAGGCGCTCGCGTTGTGGGACATCGGCCTGCGGCGCTGGAACGAGAAGCGGTCGGGGCAGACCGCGCCCGAAACACGGCCGGGTGTTGCCATCAACCGCCGCGACCTCTTTGCAATTCCGGTTCCGCACGCGAAGCTGTTGTGGCATGAAACCAGGGTTCGCGACCCCAGTAACGTCAGGATCGACATCACGGTCCAGGGCTTGGGAGGGAACGGTCCCTGGGAGTGCGGGCTCGAGTTCGACTACGTCAACGAAGAGGTCCTTTACTGTCGGCCACTTCGGATCGGCGTGGACCGACAGCCTGAACGAATGCCCGTACCTGCGGCGGCAGCCGCGATTCAAGTCGCCTTTCTACCCCCGATGTCGGGTTTGGCGACTGCGGAGCTACGGATGGACCATGGAGCGGTCAATGTCCGGATCGGGGAGGGCCGCACAGCCGAAGTGCTACGCAATCTCTGTCACCGCGTTCACGAGAATGAACCCCGCTGGGCCGATATGGTCGCGCGCGTTCGTGCCCTGTTCGGGGCAGAGCTTCTGCCGCCGCGCTATGTCCCGGAACGTGGCGAGATTTCCATGAGCTACCGGGAGCGCGGAATTGAACTCGACCTCTCCTCTGCGGGCAGGGGGCTCCACCAGACACTACTCCTGCTGGCCTACATGCATGCCAACCCGGGGGCGGTCCTGCTGTTGGACGAGCCGGACGCGCACCTCGAGATCCTGCGACAGCGGCAAACCTATCGGATGCTGACCGAAACGGCGCAGAAAACAGGCAGCCAAATCATCGCCGCCAGTCATTCGGAGGTGCTTCTCAATGAGGCGGCGGACCGTGACCTGGTCGTGGCCTTTGTGGGCTATCCCCACCGACTGGACCGTCGCGGCACCCATGTCCATCGCGCCCTCGCGGAATTCGGGTACGAACACTACTACCAGGCCGCGCAGACCGGGTGGGTCCTGTACCTGGAGGGATCGACGGACCTGGCGATTCTACAGGCCATGGCCGGGCGACTCGGCCATGAGCCAGCCCTGCGCGCATTGGAGCGCCCGTTCGTTCACTATGTCGGCAACCAGCCGCGGGCGGCTGCCAAGCACTTCGATGCCCTTCGCAACGCTCACCCCTCGCTACTGGGAGTCGCCATCTTCGACAACTTGGGCCGAGCATTGGACCCGCCGCCCGCGCTGGAACAGCGACAGTGGCTTCGCAACGAGATTGAGGGCTACGTGGCGACTCGGAGAACACTTGAGCACTATGCGGCCGCTTCGGCTGAAGAGGCAGTGCCCGGAGCGCTCTTCGCTGCAGCGGAGAAGGATCGAAGGGTCCATGCCATGCGTCGATCCATCGAGGTCACCGAGCAGGCCATGAAACAGCTTGGAAGGGGCTCGCCCTGGGATCACGGGATCAAGACCAGCGATGAATTCCTCGATCCCCTGTTCAAGGATTATTTCAGGCGGCTGGACTTACCGAACGTAATGCGCAAGAACAGCTACCATGTGCTCGCCAACCATGTACCGGAGGACGAAATCGCACAAGAGATGCGCGACACGCTGGGCGCGATCGGGAAGATCGCCGGGCGCGCTGAGGCAGGGGGGTAAATCGATACGCCAAGGGGCTTCTCCCCAACAGGCTTGCGTCGGATGGAACGAAGAGCCCAATGTGTAGGCTCCAGGCAGAGATTCCCTTGCGTACAGGGGTCCGTGAACGAACATGATCGATTGCGCCCGGTGGCCACACCGGTGTTTGGCTCCGCAGGCCAGGTCCATCCCGTCCACCTGGGCCCGTGAATCGGGACCGGCGCGAGGTAAACTCCGCCTCCGCTGCGGCGCCCCCTATCCTCTCCTGATCGCCCTTGCCCTGAACGCTTCATGCCAATCGGGCACCGCCAGCCTCGACCCTCCGTCCCCTCAACCCGCCACCGATCTCCGCTCAAAAGCGGATGAACCCAACACGACCCACGGCGTGTATACGCTGGCCCAGGCAGCGAGGGGCAGCTCGGTCCATGAACAGATCTGCGCCGAGTGTCACGATGTGGCCGACTGGACCCAGCCGGCATTCAGGGATCGGTGGGACGAGGTATCGGTCTATCGCCTCTGGCACTGGATTTATGGGCGGATGCCCCACGGCAATCCAGGAACCCTGACCCGACAACAGGTCACGGATGCGCTGACGTATATTCTTCAGTTGAACGGCCTTCCCCCCGGGGACGAAGAGTTGGGCACACACGACGACACGATCGACGACTACTGGATCATTTGGGAGAGACCATGACCCGGCACGACGGACCGCCCGGTTCTGCGCTCCTGCGCGCCCATGCCCCGGCCTTCCGCATCGGGGCAAGCGCATGTGGCACGACCTTGCTTCCCCACCCGCCATCCGATTCCGTGGCAGGTACGGCCCCGTGAGGAGGTTTCGGGAAGGAGGGCGCGCGATCAGGCCGGCAGGCACTTGGGCAACGTTGGCCACCGCGCTGTTCATGTCCGTTCCTTCGCTCGACGGACAGGAGGCGCGCCGACGCTGGGAGCGCATGTGCATGATTCGGGCCGAGAAATTTGACCTCGTTCTGCCCGAGGCCATGCGCGAGAACAACGTGGACATGTGGGTCGTGGTCATGCGGGAGGGCCTGCCGGACCCGCTTTGGAACGCGCTGGGTCAGGGCTATGTGAGCGACTGGGGCTTCTACATCTTCACGAGGGATGGCGACCGCGTGGAGCGGGCCGCTCTGGGCATCAGCGGATACATGCTGGAGCGTTGCGGGGTCTACGACTACTTCGGGAGCGCGACCTCCCTCGCCGATTATGTGAGGCGCAGAAATCCAACTCGCATCGCGGTGAACATGGCCCGTTCCATCGGCGGCGGCGACGGCCTGTCCCACACATCCTACCTGCATCTGCGCGAGGTCCTGGGGGCGAGATACGCGGAGCGACTCGTGAGCGCCCAGCGGCTCGTTTCGGATTTCCGGGCAACGCGGACCGCATCCGAGATCGCCGCATTTGCCGAGACGGGCGAGATGAGCCGCCAGATCGCCGAGCGCGCCCTCTCCAACCACGTCATCACGCCGGGAGTCACCGCGCTGGAGGATGTCGCGTGGTGGATGCGGGATCAGCTGCTCGCGCGAGGCCTTGATTCGTCCTTTGGCATGCCGTCGGTGTACATCACCGGGCCGAATGGCATTGAGGCAACCTCGTCGGAGCGAATCATCCGGCGAGGAGACCTCCTGATGATCGACTGGGGCGTCGGGTTCATGGACTTTTACACCGACATCAAGCGCGTGGCGTATGTGCTGCGCGAGGGCGAACGCGAGGTCCCGTCAGGCATTCAGCGGGCATTTGAGCAGGCGCTCCGGGTGCGCGGCATCATGAAGGCCTCCATCAAGCCGGCCGCCACCGCCCGCGAGGCGCTGGACAGCACATGGGCCGCCATTGAAGAGGCGGGATTCAACCGCATTGAATTCAACCAGCCGACTGATGACCCGGCCGTCACCGATGTCGTCATCGGCCCCCATTCTGTGGGGAACTTAGGACACGGCGTGGGTCCTTCGCTCGCCTTCTTCAACCCGACGCGAATGACCTACGAACTTCGCCCCGGAACCCTGCTCTCGATTGAGCTGTTCGCCTATACGGCCAACCCTGACTGGGGAGGCGCCAAGGTGCGCATTCCGCTTGAGGACAACGCGGTTGTGACGGAGCGAGGCGTGGAGTGGCTGTACCCCGCCGCCGACCGGATCCTGCGCGTCCGCTGACCAATAGGGCGCTTCGGGGTGCGCCTGCCCCACAGCCCCCTCGTAACCCGCGTAGGCGGGCTCACCCGAGAGGGTCAGGGGCGGCGGTTGCGGCCGCCGCCCCTGACCCCGGGCCCTTACCGCGGATAGATCGTCCTCAGGACGCGGCCCTTCCAGAATACGGTGATCGGTGTTTGGGCGATATCGTGACTCAGGTCGATCCACCCCCAGTCGCCCCCGCCCCCTTTCCCGGCCACGGTGGCAACGCCTCCTACGCGGTAGGGATCGGCACCCGTCGGCGTAACCCCGTATCCCACATCGGCCATTGCCTCCACGGTGATGCGGCTGAGTGGCTGAACAATGCCCGAAAAATACGGCGTCATGAGTTCGTTCTGGAATACCGACTCGCGCCAGTGCGAATCAGAGGATCCGGTCTCGGCCCCGTTCTGCACCGGGACCTTCGCCCCCCGATGGCTCCGGCCCCCCAGCGCATCGAATGCCGCCCGGGCAAGCGGCCCCTTGAAGTGGGTGTCCGCGTTGGCATCAAGCGGCGTGCCGGAATTGGTCAGGGACGGGTCCCCAAGAAGGTCGCGCGCACTCCAGACGGTGCCGAAACCCAAGACATGGGCCATCTCGTGAAGAGTCACCGACAGGAGCGAGCCGTCGGCCTCCATCCGGGTGATGTCGTCTTCGTCAAATTCCACATAGCCCCGGATCACCGGACCCAGAATGTCCTCACTCCAGCCCTGGAAGCGTGACACCCGCACCGAGCACGGGCTCGCCCGTGCGAGAACGCCGCTCGACCCGTCAATCGAGTCCACCCGTATGTAGATTCGCACATCGTCGACCACCTCGCCCACCGCGACGGCCGGACAGCCCCCGCGGCTCGCGCCCGCTTCGGTGTATGTGAAATCCGGGACCCCGAGCCCGATCACCCTCTCCCAGCGATCGGCGGCCTCCTGAAACACCCGCTCCCGTGACGGGGTCGTTCCGCCCTGGAAGTCCACGTCAATCTCGAAGGATTCGACCGGCTCCCCGCCGACGGTCACCGTCAGGTCCGCCGGACCGAAGGTGCTGAACGCATGAACCGCCACATGATAGGATCCACTGCGAGCCGGCATGAGTTCGCACAGCTCATTGGAGTCCTGGTTGCCGCTGAAGCAACCGTATCGATAGTGATGGTCGGGGCGATCTCCGTAATGCATGAACATGTCCGCATCCCGGGTGGCGTCGCCGGACCTGTCGACGAGTTTTGCGGACACCGGCTCCGACGATGATCCCTGCTCGATGTCGATGCGAAAAAGCTTCACCTCGCCCCGGATCCCTGACACCGACACCGTGGCCCCGGGGTCCAACGTGCGCTGATCAGCCACCGTCAACCTCTGGGGACGCGTGTTGTTGGCCTCCTCCCACTCTTCGATGCCGTCCTCCGGATCGACCACCGCCGCCAATGTCCTGGCACCGACATCCAGCGGGCCCACGGAATCAAACGACACCGTGATGCTGTCCCCCGGATGCAGGGTCCCGATGCCGGTCTTGGCGAGCGCGCTACCGCCCAGGGTCAGCCACACCTCGACTGAATCGGGCCCCGGCGCATCTCCCTCGTTGGTGATCCCGACCTCCACATCAATCGTCTCAAGGTTGGTGGGATCGGCGCGGGACAGATCCAGGGCATGAATCGCCAGGTCTGGAAGAGGAGTGTCGGAAGTCGCCGTGGCCGAGATCGACCTCCGAATCCCCAAGGGCCCCGAGATGACCAGGGTCTGTTCGCCAAACTTGCCCCCGAGCGTCCACTCCGTCCGCCCCTCGCCGTCGTCGTCGGTCACCGCCGTGTCCCGGCTCACCGACCCGCTCTCCGCCCCGGGAGCAAAGGAGAGCGTGAGGTCCGGGACCCCGAAGCCCCCGCGATCAATCGCGCGCACAACCACAGGCTCCGGCAGCTCGGTGAGCCTGAGACCGGTCTGTTCAGCTCCAGACACGATGGTCAGCCCGGCCGCGCGCTGTTGCACCGTTACGGTCGCGGTCGCGGTCAGGGCGCCCGATGTGGCCTGGACAGTCGCGGATCCGTTGTTCACCGCCGTGACCGTCCCCCGCTCATCGACCGTGGCGACCGCCTGGTCCGAGCTTGACCAGGTGACGGCCGCACTGACGGCCGCACCCCGTTGATCCCGCACTGTGGCACTAAAGGGCGTGGTCTGTCCCAGATAGGTCAGTGTAGCGGAGGTCGGCGCCACCGCGATCGAGGTGGGTACGGGAGGGTCCGGGGGCTGGGTCGGACCACCCCCGTCGTCACCACCACACCCAGCCAAAAGCCCGACAACCAGGGTACGGACAAGCAGGATAGCGCCGCTCTTCTTCATCGCATGGCATTCCTTGAGAGATGCAAAAACGAGTCTCACCGGGAGATCCCGCGACCGGTCCCTTGAACCTTACTGGAGCGCACGGGCGCGGCGCCCTAAACCGATGACGCCGGCCCCGTGCCCTCAAAGATCTCAGACCCCGGCGCGTGTATGGGGCGCCGGAGCGCCCGGCCCCCTCCAAGCATGACACACCCGGGAAGGAAAACACAACACCCCCGGGGACGCAGGGGTACAGTCCTGGCACCGGGCGCACATCCCTGATTGTTGCTTGGTGCCAAGACAACGACACGTGCCGACGCCAGGGGACACACCCGGCACGTCGCCGTGCAATCGATGAGGCGGTCCGGCAGCGCCGTGGGGCCCCGGGCGCCGCCGCGGGGCCGGCCCGAGGCACCGCCGGCCTGCCTTGTCACGGTGCGTTGTCAGACAAGCGCCTCGGTAGCGGTGCCGTGGACCCAGGTGCCCCGGCCATGAAGAGAGGCAACCCGAAAGGCCAACCCATGGTGCGCGGCAAAGTGAAGAGCCTTCTCCTGCACCACGCCACCCCCGATCCGGCGCACCTCGTTCCAGTGGAGGCGACGCAATGGAGAAAACCCCTCATGCCGCCGGGGATCGTGCGCATAGATGCCGTCGACGTCCTTGACCAGGCACACCTCGTCTGCCCCCAGGGAATGGGCCACGAAGAGGGCGGTCAGGTCGGACCCGCCCCGCCCCAACAGGGACGGGATCCCCGTCACGTCGATCCCGACAAAGCCCGGAAGCACCACAACATCCGCGTCAGCCAGCGTGCGCCGGATGCGCGCGGCGTCCACATGCACCGGGTCGGCATCGACCAACGCTCCCCGGGTCCGCACAGGCAGGCTCGACGCGGTGAACCCCCGCACGGAAGCGCCCCGTGACGCAAGTGCCATCGCCAGCAGCGCGACCGAGGCCTCCTCCCCTGTCGCCAGGAGAGCGCCAAGTTGGGCTTCGGGCGGGATCGACGCCACAGCGCGTGCCGCCGCCATCAGGCGGTCCGTGGTATCGCCCATCGCCGAGACGACCGCAACCACCTTCCGACTCCGGGCCACCTGGACCATGATCGCGTCCGCCACCGGTCCGTATCGGGCGGCGTCCGCAAGCACTGACGAGCCGAACTTGAGCACATGGATCGGAGGGACCGCGGGCGCCGCCGCATGAGCCCCGGGTCCGGGGGCGCGCCGCGCCGCTACACCGGCTGACATGCCAGATCCTCCGTACGCGACAACGCTTGCGTCAGGTCGGCCACAAGGTCGTCGGCGGACTCGATGCCGACGGACAGCCGGACCAGGCCTGCCCCAATACCGACGGCCAGTTGGTCCCGGGGATCCATGGACGCATGGGTCATGGTCGCGGGGTGGGCCATCAGGCTCTCCACACCCCCCAGCGACTCCGCGAGCGCGAAGCACTTGGTCGCGCCCGCAAAGGCGCGCACCGAGGCGGCGCCGTCAAGCTCGAAGGACACGATACTGCCCCACCCGCTCTGCTGCCGCCGAGCCACATCGTGCCCGGGATGTCCGGGCAGACTGGGGTGCCGCACCCGTGAGACGCTGGCGCTGTTGCCGAGAGCCTCAACAACCCGCAACGCATTGAATTCATGTACGCGACAGCGGGCATGTAGCGTTCTCATGCCCCGAAGCGTCATGTAGGCATCAAAGGGAGATCCCCCCAATCCCATCGTGTTGGTCCACCACGACAGCTCCTCCAGAAGCGCCGCGTCCCGCGCCACCACGGCACCGCCTACGACATCGCTATGCCCGTTGAGAAACTTGGTCGTGGAGTGAACCACGAGATCGGCCCCCAGGTTGATCGGTTGTTGGTACACCGGTGACAGAAACGTGTTGTCGACCACGCAGATCGCATCAATGTCACGGGCAAGGCGCGCCCAACACCGTATATCCGTCACGCGCAACAGAGGATTACTGGGCGTCTCAATCCACACCATGCGGGGCCGAAGCGCACGGGCCCGATCCAAGGCGCCGTCGCGGGTCAGGTCCAGATACCGCGCGCGGTAGCAGCCCTTGGCCGCCTCCGCCGAAAAGAGGCGACGACTGCCCCCGTAACAGTCCTGCGGGGCCAGCAGGAGATCGCCCCGGGAGAGAAGCTTGGTCACCACGGCAATCGCCGACATGCCCGAGGAGGTGACCACCGCGCCACAGCCGCCCTCGAGGTCGGCAATCGCGTTTGCTGTCAGATCGCGCGTGGGGTTGCCGGAGCGCGTGTAGTCGTAGCCGCCACACACACCGGGCGCGGCGAAGAGGAAGTTGGAGGACAAATGGAGGGGCGGCATCACGGCGCCGTGGGTCGGGTCCGCCCCCACTCCGGCCTGGACCGCTCTCGTCACCCGGGATGTGCGCGCCGCCGGGGCGGTCATCGCACAACCTCCAAGTTGGACAACGCGGCGCCGACTTGCGCCGATACCTCCGCCGTCTGCCTGAGAAAGCCGTCATGCCCGTACAGCGACTCAAGCCTCACGTGTCGAGCGGGACAGCGGCCCCCTCTGCCCGCGAGCTCCCCGACCAGCCAGGGCGGCACGAGCGTGTCGGTGTCGACCGAGACCAAGCGGGCCCGGCCGGGAAGCGAGCCGGGGTCGGTCTGGTGGAGATCAATGGACTCCGACAGCGCAAGGAACCGCTCCGCATCGAAGTCGCGGACAAAGGCCGCTCCCCTTGCCTCGAGGTAGTCCTCCACCGGAAAACGCGCCGCGTCCGCGACCGGGGGAACGGGACGCGCTGAGAAGCGGGCCTCAAACTCCGCCGCGCTTCGGTAGGTCGTCATCGCCAGTGCCCGGGCCAGGGAGAGGCCGCGTGCGGGCTCCCCGCGCTCCAGGCCCCACTGCGCGATGGAGCGCTGCACGGCCCGCACGGCCGTGGCCATGGGGTGGGGCCGGTGAGCCGCACACAGAATGACCATGCGATCGGTTCGGTCGGGAAACAGCTCAGCGAATGCCAAGGCGACCATGCCGCCGTACGAGGCGCCCACAAGCGAGGTGACAGGGATCGCAAACGCGTCCAGCACGGCGGCTAGGGCTCTGGCCTGATCGAACGTCGTGACGGGGCGAAGAAGCTGTCCCCCGGAATTTCCCCCGAGGTAGTCGATCCCGAGCAGGCGGTGCCGGGCCGGATCCAGCGCACAGGCGCTGCCCACCACGCCGGGCCACCATCCCGGCTCCGGAGCATCCGGCGCCGGCGCCAAGTGCCGACCGGCGGAGATCCCGCCCAGAACCGTGATCGAGGGACCCTGATGCGGGCCGTGCAGCTCATACCCGACCGGGACGACGCACTCGCCCAGATGCTCCAAGGGGATACGCACACGAAGCTGGCCCCGATGAAAGCTGTCCGAAAAACAAGGCCGCTGCTCTCGGGCGCTCACGCGAACGGGGACGTACGCCGCCGAAGTTGGTGACACGGTTCTCAGCCGAGCCATCGCTCAAGTCTCCCAGGTCCAAGATGCCTGATCCATCGGACTCCAGAGACTTGACACCCGGTAGTGCTGTGGCGACCACCCCGATCATGGGCGGCGGGCGCATCATCTTTACAATGGACCCCCCAAGGGGTTCACCGCAGGAGTTGGCACCTTTGTGGGAATGCCGTTCCCACAGGTTGCCCCGGCGTCAAAGGGCCTTGTCCCTCAGCCGGTCTCGATGAATTGTCAGTTGCTACAATGGGTACACCACGCTCCATCCGGTGTCAAGGATCTCGCTCCGGGGGACACGCTTGGGGGAGCCCGGTCCCGCCACCCGGTGCTCCACCCCACGATCCCCGCATGTCGGATGTCGGTCACCGGCACGGGAACCAATCGTTGGATGGCGTTGAACCGGCCTTGCCCCGCGGACGTCCCGCCATAGGACCCGGTCCATGCGGCTTGGGGCTCAGGCGACGGCGTCGGGACCCCGGGTTCCGCTGAGAAGCCTCTCTACCTCCTCCCACTCCCGCGTCAGGTCGTCAATCTCCCGGGCCAGGGCCCGCCGCTTTGCCTCCAGCGCCCGCACCTCACCTTGGCGCTCGCCGCGATATAGCGCCGCCGAGGCGAAGGCGGCCTCGACCTCTGACATCTTTGCCTCCGCCCGGTCCACCTGGCCGGCCAGGCGCTCGCCGCGCGCCTCCAGCTTCCGGCGCTTGTGCTCGCCCATGCCGGCGGTACGAGCGGCGCCCCGGCGTCGTTCGCGTCCCCGCTGCTTGACTCCGGCGTCGCGGGCAGTTCGCCGCCCCCGCTTCCTTGCCCTCGCTCGCCGGCGGGCATCGTCCACAACCGCGTCGGCGTCCAGGTGATCCTCGCCACGCGCCGCGACAAACTCCCGATAGGTGCCCCGGTAGTCGAAGAATCCCCGCTCGGTGATCTCCAGGATGCGGTTCGCCAAGCGCTCCACGAACCAACGGTCGTGCGAGACGAGCGCCATCGTGCCCGGAAAAGACTCAAGCCCCTGGACCAGGGCCTCGACCGCCTCCATGTCCAGGTGATTCGTCGGCTCATCCAGCAGCAGGACATTGGGGCGCCGGATCATGAGGCTGCAGAGAACCAGCCTCGCCGCCTCTCCCCCGGAGAGCGTGCCACACGACTTCAGGGCATCGTCGCCAGAGAAGAGCACCAGACCCAGCTGTGCCTTCACATACCCGATATCGCGTCCGTCGCAGAAGGCGCCCAGCCACTGCTCCGCCGTCACGTTTGGGCCATCCAGGTGCTCGCCCGGGTCTTGGGCCAGATACCCCGGATGTACCTCGTAGCCCCATGACACCTCGCCGGAGTCCGGCTTCAGCGTGCCCGCCAGAATCTTCAGAAGCGTCGATTTTCCGATGCCGTTTGACCCCACGATCGCCAAGCGGTCCCCCCGGACCAGCGTCAGATCGGCTCCCCGCAGCACATGGTTCGTACCGTAGGACTTGTGGATCCCCTTGGCCGACAGGACGTCGCGCCCACTGGGCCGCCGCTGCTCAAAGCGGAACCTGGGATAACGCCTGGAGCTCTCGGGCAGCTCCTGGAGGCCCTCGGCCCGCTTCTCGATCAGGCGCACGCGGCTCTGTGCCTGCCTTGCCTTCGACGCCTTGGCCCGAAAGCGTTCGACGAACTTCTGGTGCTGCGCAATGTCCCTGGACCGCTGCGCAATCTCCCGCTCCCGACGCTCGCGCTCGGCGGCCTTGGCGCCCAGGAAGGCAGTGTAGTTCCCCCGGTAGGACGACACGGTTCCGTAGTCGATGTCCAGAATGTGCGTGGCCACATTTTCCAGGAAGCGGTGATCGTGGCTGATGACGACCACCGGTCCCCTGAAGCCGCAGAGAAAGGTCTCCAGCCACCGGATCGAGACGATGTCCAGGTGGTTGGTCGGCTCGTCAAGGAGAAGCGCATCGGGCGCACCGGACAACACCTGGGCCAGCAGTACGCGTAGCCGGAATCCCCCGGACAGGGTGTGAAGCGGATCCCCGTGAACCTTGGCAGGGATCCCAAGGCCCTCCAGAATCGCGGCCGAGCGCGCCTCGGCCGTGTATCCATCGTGCCGGGCGATCACCTCCTCCACCTGGGAGTAGCGATCCAGGTCGAACTCCGCACCGCCCGAGGCGAGGAGCCGCTCGCGCTCGCGGGTCGCCTCCCAGAGCTCCGCGTTGCCCATGAGGGCGACGTGCAGGATCTCGTCGCGTTCATGCACGAACTGCTCCTGGCGCAGGACCCCAAGGCGAAGCCGCCTGGGCACGGACACCTCGCCGGCCGTGGGCGAGGCATCGCCCGCCAGGATGTTCAGCAATGTGGTCTTGCCGCACCCGTTGGCCCCCACAAGGCCGTGGCGCTCCCCCGCGTTTAGACGAAAGGTGGCGCCCCGGAACAGCGCCCGGTCCGAGAACGACTTCTCCAGGTTGGAGACCGCGATCATGCGGGCACCCGCCACACCACCGGCCCCTGGCCCCGACGATTGCCCCTGCACCGGGGCAAAGGCGGACGCCCCCGTACCGGCGGCCCGGCCGCGGGACCCCCTGCCGCACCAACCCCCATATCCACCCGAAGTCCACGACAGAGCATGGTTATCGCAACCGGACGCTCCCTCTCAGCCCCAGGGCGTGCCGGGTCGGGTGCACGCCGTCCTGCCTGGTCGCCTCCACGCGCACCCCGACTCCGGGGGCCACGTCATACCTGACGCCGCCACGAACCACAAGTGCTCCGCCGCCGTCCAAGTAAACGCCGCCAAAGGGTGTCCCCCGGTGCCCGGGCAATCCCCACCCGAACTCTCCGTCCAGGCGGGCGCGCGCAGCCGGCACCGGCTCACGGACCGCGCCCGCGCCCGCGACTCCCCGCTCCCAGAGTTGGTCCACGCCACCCGCCGCCTGGCCGTAGGAGGGCATCAGGCGAATCGAAAGACCCTCATCGGCCGCGCCCGGCTGCAGTTCGATGCGTCCACCCACGCCCCACTCCTCGTAGCCGTCAAGGTCAGAGAGCAGGAATCGTCCCCGTCCCTCCATCGTCAGTCCCGCGGCCAGGTTGCGGTAGCGAATCCCGCCGCCCACCTCCATACCGGCCCCGTTGGCGCCATCGCCGTTGTCGTAGCGCACGCCTCCCTCAAGCTGAAAGGAGATCTCGTTGCGGTCCGCCATGCGGAAGCCCTGCGTCCACTCCAGCAAGAGCCGAGCTCGCTGGAGGTTGAGCGTCACGGAATCCACCGTCTCCGAGCTCCCATCGATGCGCCACCGGCCGGCCCAACCCTCGGCGCGCAATCGGACTCCGGCCATCCCGTAGCTCGCGAGCTGGTGGGCGGCACCGATGCCGCCCGCAACAAGCCGCGCCGGTGCCGTGCGCATGCCGGCGCGGGCATCGTCGATCTGGACATCCCCCCACCCCAGTCCACCCGTCGCCCAGAGCGAGGTCCCGAAGTCGTCCGGAAGCCACGCGAGGTATGGATTCACGCTGGTCATGATCGTCCGATACGTGCCGGCCACCGAGCCGGCGCCGGTCTTGTCCGTAAAGTCGAAAGCTCCGCGCGAATGGGACGCCGCCACGCCCGCCAGCACGCGGTCGGCCACGGGTGCGTCCGCGCCCACATGACCACTGGTCAGGGAGCCGCTCCACTCCAGATTCGAGCCCGCAGGTTGGCCCAGGTCGTGATAGTCGCCTCCTCCCCACATCGTCAGGCGCCGTCGGGGAGCCTCCTGTGGCGCCGCCGCCCCGAGCGGCAGCTGAAACGATGTGCCCCCCAGAAAATGCGCCAGCGATTGCGGCGTACCGTCCAGGCCCCGCGCCAGGCCGGTCCCCCGGGTCGGAAGAGCGCCGGCTTCCAAGGGCTCCATGCCGCCCGCCCTGAGGCGCCGACTCGCCCCCACGCCGGTTGCAACGGCGTCGATCCGGTCCCCGATGGCAGAGATCGAACTCGAGGTCATCGCCGCCACCACGTGCGGCAGTACGACCGTGTTGAGCCGCCCGGCGCGCTGCACGGGATCATCCGTCATGGCCGACGCCACGGCCGAGGGCGTGCCGGCGCCCGCGCGATTGATGGCGGAAATTCTGTACGACCGGCGGCTGCCGGGGGCCAGCCCCGTGTGCGCATACGATGTGGCGGTGGACCCCGTATTGCCCGCGACCGCCACCCATGTGGTGCCCGACTCCGACGCTTCCACCCTGTATCCCTGGATCGCGGCTCCCCCGTCATAGGCGGGCGCAGTCCACGTCAGATCAATCTGCGTAGGCGAGCTCGCGGTCGCGACCAGGCCGGTCGGCGGGTCAGGGACGGTGGCATCCGTGGTCGCCGTCGCCACGGCAGACGCGGGCCCGGCACCCACCCGATTGATCGCAAGCACCCTGTAGTGCCGCGTCGTGGCGGGGGCCAGCCCCGTCTCGACATAGCTTGTGCTCACACTGCGCGTATTGGCGACCAAGCCCTCCCAGGCGCCCCCGTCGTCACGCGCTTCGATGCGGTATCCGGCGACGTCGGCCCCGCCGTCGCGGGCCGGCGCCTGCCACGCGAGCTTGATGCGCGCAGTGCCTTCGGCGCTGGCCGTGACCCTGCGCGGGGCCCCCGGAACGGTGGCAGCTGTGGTGGCGCTGGCGATATTGGACGCCGGGCCGATCCCGCGCTGGTTGATTGCAAAGACGCGGTAATGGCGCGTCGTGGCGGGCTGGAGGTTCCCGTCCGTCAGGCTCGTTGCCGTGGTGCCCGTGTTGGAGCGCAGGAGCCTCCACGTGCTGCCGGCGTCACTTGAAACCTCAAGGCGGTATCCCGTGACGCGCGCACCACCGTCGTTGCCCGGTGGGCTCCATGTGAGCACGATCGCGTTGGTTCCGCTCGCTCGCGCGGCGAGCGACCTCGGTCTGCCCGGCACATCCGCGGTCGTGCGGGTGCTCGCCTCGCCCGACCAGGGGCCAATACCGGCATCGTTGACCGCCGCCACCTGATAGAAATAGGTCGTGTTGGGGCTGAGCCCCCCGTGCCTGTAGGTCTTGGCGGCCGATCCCGTGTTGGCTTCAATCACAACCCACGCGCTGAGCGACGACCGGAACCGGATCCGGTATCCCGTCACCGGCCGGCCACCGTTGTCGAAGGGCTCCAGCCACGACACGGTGACGGCGCTGGGGCCCGTTGGCGTTGCGCGAACATTGCGAGGCGCCGCCGGCGCGGTGGCCCTCGTCGTACCCTGGGTCGCGCGCGTATAGGCTCCCGTGCCCTGGGCGTTGACCGCCGCAACGCGATAGAAGCGCGTCGTGCCCGGAAGGAGTCCCGTATGCGTGTAGCTCGTCACCGCGCCATCGGTCCTGGCCAAGACCACGGTCCACCCGCCCACACCGGTGGGGGACATCTCGATGCGATACCCCGTGATCCGGCTTCCCCCATCGCTGACGGGACGAGACCACGTCAGCAGCAGTTCGCGGGCGCCCCCGATGCCGCTGGGCACGACCCTGAACCCGACGGGCGCGCCCGGCACGGTCGCATCGGTGGTCGCGTTCGCCACATTGGACGGGTCGCTTCTGCCCGCCCGGTTGAGCGCGAATACCCGGTAGTATCGCTGCATTCCGGGACTCAGGCCGGTGTGCGTGAACTGCGTTTGCCGGGTGCGGGTATCCTCCTCCAAAATCGTCCACCGACCGCTCGCCGATTCCGAGACCTCGATCCGGTACCCGGTGATCGCTCCCGCGCCGCCGGGGCGGGGCGCCGTCCAGTCGAGCCGAATGGAAGAGGTGCCGAGGGCTCGGGCGGTCAAGGCCCGCGGGGGCCCCGGGTAGGCCTCCGCGGTCGTGGCCCGCGCCACATTCGATGTCGCCCCGGTGCCGTTGGCATTGATCGCCGATACCCGGTAGTGCCTGGTCAGGCCTGCGGTGAGGCCCTGGTGCCGATACCGGGTCACGGTGGACCGGGTATCGCGGACCAGGGTTGCCCATGTGGTTCCGCCGTCGGCGGAGACCTCAATGACGTACCCCTGCACCGAGTCGCCGCCGTCGGACGCGGGCGGCTGCCAATTAAGGACGATGACGGTGCTTCCCTCCGGGTCGGCAATGAGATCCTGTGGCGCTCCAGGCACCGTGACGACGGTCTGGTCGGTCGTGTTGCGCACGCTCAGCTGGTTGAATGCGGCCGCTTGGTTGCCCACCAGGTCCCGCAGCGCGTTTGGACCCGTATCCCCGTAGGTCAGCGCCACCACATCGCCAAAGCGCACGCGCGAGGCGAGGGTGAGCTCCACGTCATCGCGGTCAATCTCGACATTGGACACGTCGACGCGGGTCGTCACGCCTGCCCTGGTCACCTCCACCCCAAACCGGTTGACCGAGGGCACGACCGTCTCGTTCAGGTTCTCGCTGAAGGTGACGACGAGATCCCGCCCGTCGACGTCCGCCTTGAGCGCGGTCGGGGACCTCGTGTCAGCATCAAAGGTCAGGATCTGCTGGACATTGCCTTCCCCGCCAGCGTTGACGGCAACATTTGCGGGCACGGTCACGGTCACGATGCCCTCAAAGTTGGCCGTCGTCGTCATCGTCACCGTATAGCTGGCGCCGGTGCCGCTGAGCGCGGACGCCGCCGATGCGTTCACAACCTGGATGTCGGAGAGGACAAAGCCGGTCACGGCCTCCGAAAAGGTGATCGTGAGCTCAAACCTGCCATGAAGCGTGCCCAGCCAGGTGCGCTGCAGCACGACCCGGGGTGGAACGGCGGCGACCGCCGGGGCCGCCGGACGGGCATCCGAGGCCGTCCCGACAACACCCCGCACAACACCGCCCCCCGCGCGCGCCTCCGCCATCGGCGCCAGCGATCCCAGAAGCGCCAAGACCCCCATGATCCACGGTCCCCGCTTGACACTCTTCCCCATCGTCGCGCTCTCCTCTCGCACAATCGACGCGCACAATCGCCCCAAGCGCCCCTTGGGGGACACGCCCGCATGACTCCACCAAGCTAGAAGGACCCCGCACCGTGCGAAAAGGTTCCGATCCGCCCCCAACGGCAGAGCCTCAGTGATCTCTCTTGGGGGGAGGCCGCCCGCAGCCACCATGCAGGATCGCCCCGGGCGCGCCCTCTGCTCCGGCGCCTCAGTATCCGGCCGCCTTGTCCACCACATTGCGCAGGGGCCTGCCCTGGGCGAAGCGAGTCAGGTTCTCCATGATGAGCGCGCCCTCGCGCCCCCAGAAGCCGCGGGAGGTGGCCGATACATGGGGGGTCATCAGGATCCGGGGGTGCCGGTAGAAGGGGTGCCCCGCGGGGAGCGGCTCCCGGGAGAACACGTCCAGGGCGGCGCCCCGCAGCCTGCCGGAGTCCAAGGTGGCCAGCAACGCCTCCTCATCGACCAAGCCACCCCTGGCGACATTGATGAGCACCGATCCCGGTTTCATGGACCGGATGCGCGCCGGGTCCATCATCCCGCGGGTCGCCCGGGTCTCGGGCACGGCCAGAACCAGGTAGTCGGAGGCACGAACCAGGCGGTCCAGGCCCTCCTCGCCAAACATCAACTCAACGCCCGCGCAGTCGGACTCCGGCGCTGGTGGCGGCCTCCTCCTGACGGCCCGGACGCAACAGCCCAAGCACGTCGCCGCAGCCGCGACCGCGCGGCCGATTCCGCCGTACCCGATGACCCCCACGGTCGCACCGGCGACCTCCCGGACCGGAGCGTCGGCCGCCCAGTAGCAAGGCGCGGCCCACTCTTCCCTGGCCTGGGCCCGGGTCGCCAGATCCAGACCCCGTGCAAAGTGCAGCATCATCGCCAGGACCGTCTCCGCCATGGGCGGAGCATGGATTCCCGCCGAATTGGTGAACAGAACATCGCTGGCCAGCATCTCGGGCCCCAGCGAAGACGCGACTCCGGCGGCCGCCGAATGCGCCCACTCCAGGCGGGGTGCCGCGGTCAGCACCTCACCCGGAATCCCGTAGCCCAAGTAGACCCTGGCATCCGCCACGGCCTCCAAGAGTGCGGCAGGGGCGCGCTGGACCCCGTCGCCGGAGCCATCGGCAGGCGTGTCCATGAACGCCACCGACCAACTGTCGGGAACAGAGGATCGGATGCGGGAGCGCATCCGCGCCGGCAACGCCCAGATGGGACGGCTGTCCGCCAGGTCGACGACTACGGTCGCCACGGCATCACGACGGGCGCGTGACCCTCTGCGGGTGCTGCCATCTCCAGCCCCCTACGGGGCCAGCCGGTTGATCAAGCGGGGGAAGGGCGCCAGCTCCCGAATGTGCGGCCGCCCGGTGATCCAGGCTACCGCGCGCTCCAGGCCCATTCCGAAGCCAGCGTGCGGAAAGGTCCCGAACCTGCGCAGGTCCAAATACCAGCCGTACGCGTCTCGGGGAAGCTTTTCTTCGTCAATGCGCACCTGCAGACGGTCGTGGTCATCCTCCCGCTGGCTGCCGCCGATGATCTCACCGAACCCCTCCGGGGCGAGCAAATCGTTGCAGAGGACCGTGCGCGGATCCTCCGGATTCTCCTTCATGTAGAACGCCTTGGCCCTCTTCGGGTAGTTGTAGACGAAGACCGGCTTGTCAAACCAGCCGGAGATGAGCGTCTCCTCGACAGCCCCGAAGTCGCGACCCCACTCAAACTGATGCCCGGAGGCTGACAGGCGATCCACGGCCTCCGTGTAACTGATCCTCGGGAACGGGGCGGTCACCGCCTCAAGGCGCTGCGTGTCGCGGCCCAACACCTCCAGCTCGCCCCCGCAGCGATCCAGCACACTCTCCACGATGGCGACAACAAACGACTCCTGTAGCTCCATATTGTCGTCGGAGTCCGCAAAGGCCACCTCGGGCTCCACCATCCAGAATTCCGTGAGGTGGCGGCGCGTCTTCGACTTCTCCGCCCGAAACGTGGGTCCGAAGCAGTACACCTTGCCAAAGGCGGGGCACGCGCTCTCCACATAGAGTTGGCCGGTCTGGGCCAGGAAGGCGCGCTCGCCAAAGTAGTCCGTCTCGAAGAGGGTGCCCGCAGACTCGCCGATCGCTCCGGTGAGGATGGGCGTGTCGACGCGCACGAAGTCATGCCCATGGAGGTAGTCGCCGATCGCGTGCTCGACCTCCGAGCGCACCCTGAGTCCGGCGCGTTGCAGGCTCGAGCGGAGCCACAGGTGCCGGTGATCGAGCAGGAATTCGACCCCGTGCTCCTTCGGCTGGATCGGATATTCCTCGCTGATTCCCAAGACCTTGATGTCCGACGCCACCACCTCGTAGCCGCCCGGTGCGCGCGGGTCCCGGACCACGTCTCCCCGGACCTCGATGCAACTCTCCTGCGTCAAGGCGGTCGCGGTGTCCCACACCCGCTCCCGCACTTGGGATCTGGCCACCACGCACTGGACCACCCCGGTCCCGTCCCTGAGCACAACGAAGGCGACGCGGGCGTGAACCCGCACGGCAACCGTCCAGCCCCGTAGCCGGACCGAGCCTCCGGGGCCCTGAAAATCGCGAATGTAGTCTGACATTGAGGTCAACCTGCGAGGGTGGCGAGTCGGTGTATCTCCACGGCCAGAAAGCTAACGACCAAGACTCAACACCTAAGGACCTTGGGATTACCCCAACTCAAAGAGCAGCGCCTCTTCCCCATAGCGCTTCTCCAAGAGCCGCCGCAGTAACCGATTGTCACGGCGCTTGAGGCCCGGATCGCGACCGACCACCTCTTTTGCGCGCAGGCGGGCTCGCTCCAAGAGATCGGCGTGCTCGACCAGGTCGGCAAAGCGGTATTCCCCTTGGTGGCCGTGCTGCTCCCGGCCGAAGAAGGACCCCTCGCCCCGAAGATCCAGGTCGGCTTGGGCAATCTTGAAGCCGTCCGTGGTTGTGGCAAAGACCCCCAGTCGCTCCGACGCCTCCCCGCGGCTACCCGAGATGACCACGCAGTGACCGCCCAGCTCGCCCCGGCCGATCCGCCCGCGCAGCTGATGGAGCTGGGAGAGACCGAATCGCTCCGCATTCTCGATCACCATCATGGTCGCGTTGGGCACGTCGATTCCGACCTCGATGACGGTCGTCGCCACCAGCACATCGGTGTCCCCGGCCAGGAAGGACCGCATGATTCGATCCCTCTCGTCACTGCCGACGCGCCCATGCAGGAGCGATAGGGCGCAGCCGGCCAGGTCTTCACGCCGAAGTCGCTCATACTCCGCCTCGGCGGCGAGCAGGTCGGCACTCTCCGACTCCTCAATGATCGGATACACGACGTAGGCCTGCTGGCCCTGGGCGACGCGCCGGCGCACCTCCCGAAACACATCCACCCGGTCCGCCTCGCTCGCCAACGTGGTGGTCACCGGCCGGCGACCCTGAGGCAACTCGTCAATGACGCTCATGTCCAGGCTCCCGTGACGGGCCATCGCGAGCGTGCGCGGAATCGGCGTAGCCGACATGACCAACACGTCGGGCCTGGGGTCCCGCTGGGCCAGCACCGTGCGCTGGCGCACCCCGAAGCGATGCTGCTCATCGACCACCACCAATCCCAAGTTCCCGAACTCCACGCCCTCCTGGATCAGCGCATGCGTACCCACGACGATGCCCGTCCTGGCGCTGGCCACCCGCGCCCGCACCGCGTCTCGGCGATTCCCCGAGAGCGACCCCACGAGGAGGTCCACCGGGCATTTGAGTCCCGACAGCAGGCTCCTGATCCGCTCCGCGTGCTGTTCCGCCAAGATCCCTGTGGGCACCATCAGGGCGGCCTGATGGCCCCCCTCGACGGCCAGTAGCATCGCAAAGAGCGCCACCAGCGTCTTGCCCGACCCCACATCGCCCTGGAGCATCCGATTCATGCGCTGATCGGAGGTCATGTCGTCGTAGATCTTGCGCAAGACCCGAACCTGCGCACCGGTCAGCGTAAACGGGAGGCGGCGGTGCAGCGCCCGGATCAGCCGGTTCGTGCGCACAAAGCTGATACCCGGCTTCTCCCTGGTGGCGCGGTAGTGGGCCTGCGCTTGGAGGACCTGATGAAAGTAGAGCTCATCGAACGCCAATCGGCGCTTGGCGGGTGCGACCTGGTCCTCGCTCTGGGGCCGGTGAAGGATCTCCAGCGCCCGCGCCAGCGGGATGAGTCCCAGCGCTCCCCGGTCCCGGCTCGACAGGATGTCCTCGCCCCCGACCTGTTGCAACATCCTGTCCAGGTTCTTGCGGATCACGCCCCGAAAGAACCACTGGGGCAGACTCTCGGTTGCCCGGTAGGTCACGAAAACCGTTCCGGGCGATCCCGCCGGCTCGCCGGTCTTGTCCTTGCCGGGGCGTGACAGCAACGCATGCTCTCGCGGCTGGATCTGGCGGCCATGGAACGACTTCACGGGTCCCGTGACCAAGAGGTGATCGCCCATGCGCAGAATACGGTCCATCCACGGTTGACCAGGCCAAGAGCAGGTGATGGCACCGGTGTCGTCCTGGATCACAGCCTGAAAGATGCGCAGCCCCGCCCGGGTCGGGACCACCCCCTTGCTGCGAACCGTGCCGGCGACGGTGACCTCGTCGCCTACATGGACTCGGGAGACAGGCGTCAGGGTGGAGGCGTCGTGATACCGGCGTGGAATGTGGTAGAGAAGATCCCGGGCGGTGGTGATGCCCAAGCGTCCCAACGCCTCTGCCCGGACCGGGCCCACGCCCTTGACGAACTGGACGGGTCGATCCAGGGACGATGCGGGAGACGACGCTGTTGGATCGCTCACTGTTCCGGGGATTCCTCCAGGAGGCCCCGGACAAAGTCGTCGATACAGAAGCGCCTTAGGTCCTCGGGCGCCTCGCCCAGACCGACAAGGCGCACCGGTATTCCCAGCTCGGCGGTGAGCGCGACCACGATCCCGCCTCGTGCGGTGGAGTCCAGCTTCGCCAGCACGATGCCCGTCAGCCGGATGAACTTCGAGAACTCACGGGCCTGTACCAGGCCGTTTTGGCCCACGGTCGCGTCCAGCACGAGAAGCGCTTCGTGAGGTGCGCCGGGATGGCACCGTCCAATAACGCGCTCCACCTTCGCCACCTCCCGCATGAGGCCGGCGTGGGTGTGGAGCCGACCGGCCGTGTCAATGAGGAGCACATCAATGTCACGGGCGACGGCTGCGGTGACGGCGTCGTGCGCAACCGAGGCCGGGTCGGCGCCCCGGCGCCCCCCGACGATGTCCGCGCCCGCCCGACGCGCCCACTGGTCGAGCTGCTCGACCGCCCCGGCCCGGTATGTATCCGCGGCGGCCACCATGACGCGCTCCCCGGCCCGGACCAGCCGGTGTGCAAGCTTGCCGATCGTGGTGGTCTTGCCGACGCCGTTGACGCCCGCCAACAGAATCACCGTCGGGGCATCCTGGGCCCGGCAAAGACCCTCGTCGCCCATCTGCTCTACATGCTCCCCAAGCGGCCGTTCCTGAAGCACCTGGCGAATGCTGTCGGCCAGAAGGCGACGCAACTGGGACGCGTCACGCACCCGGCCCCGCACGGCTTCCTCCTCCACGCGGGCCACAAGGCGCATGCTGGGATCGACACCGAAGTCGGCCGCGAGCAGGCTCTCCTCCAGATCATCCAGCAGCTCTTGGTCCACTCCGGTCATCGCCTGCGGAATCGCCTTGGCGAGGACGCGCCTCCACAGTGACGTTGCCATCAGCGGCGCTCAACGATCACGGGCGCCGATTGCGGCTCCCAAGGACCCGTTGTCACCGCAGCCCCGCTCTGCGACGCCCAACCCACTCGGCCGATAGCGTGACCAAGAGAAGCAGGTACACGGGGGGCCAGGTACGCAACGAGCGGGCGCCCCGATACGCGCGCGGGCTCCCGGTTGCGGCGGCGGCGAACACGTCCCGGTCCACCGGACGCGTGAGCATGTCTCCAGAATGCGCCTCCACCTCGAACGCCCCCGTGGTCGTGTCCGCTGCACGCGCCCGGTAGGTGTAGCGCCCCGGGGGCAGCGCAGGCATCGTGAACGCTCCGTCGTCTCCGACGGCGGCACCAACCGTGTCCAACACTTCGGCGCCTGCGCTGTCGCTGACGGTCAGCGCCACGCTCCGGCCCGCCGCGCCCCCGGCCCGCCAAACGATCGGCACACCGGAAGGCAAGACCGGAGATGCGGGTCGGACCCCGCTCCCCACCGCAAGCGAGCCATCGGCCAGGATCCACCCGACCACGGACGCCCACAGGCGCCGGTAGTGTTCATACGATTCTCCACCCCGGGCGGCCCAGCGCCAGAAGCCGGCCGCGGTGACCACGGCACGGCGGCCCCGACCGTCGTCCAGGAGGGCCAGGATGGCCTCAGATTGGCCGGATCCCGCCAGGCGAGCACGGATGGCAACGCCGGCGTCACCACGATTCAGTGGCATCAGGTCGGTGACGGGCGGCAGGTTGGCGCCGGCGATCCTCGCCGCCTCGCCACCGATGGGCGAGGGAGGAGCCTCCTCCAGATACCATTCGCCTTCCCGGGGCGCCCCCACGGCGACCCCCGCCAGGGCCGCGCCGGCGCGGTCGGCGGGATGGATCACCCATCCGGGCCCCTGATCGACCGCGTCCCGAAGCACGTCGGCGGCACCCCCGTCCACTCCCAGGGCAACCACGACCTCTGAGCGCGCCGCGAGCCGCGCCAGCGCGCCCTCATCCAGGAACCGCGCCCTGCCCGCCGACGGTGCGCCCATCTCGAGAAAGCGGTCGGGGCCCACCGCCAGGAATCCCCGCACCGGGAGCCCCGTGACCTGATCCAGAACCGGCAACAGAAAGCGCGCCTCCCAGCGCGGGCGAAACGAGATCAGCACCACGCCGCCCTCCTCCGCGTCCACCTCGACAACCAGCGTTCGCTGATCGTCGGCCGCAAAGGCGTCGTTGCCCTCAATGGCGACCGAGACCCGGTGGGCGCCCGGCCCCGAGGGAGCCTCCAGCTCCAGAGGCACGGTCACAACAGCGCCGGCGGGCCCGGCCGGTGCCGGAGCCCGGATCACCCGGGCAGGCTCCTCGCCGGCCTTGACGATGATCGTGACCGAGTCCACGTCCCTCGTCCCCTGCACCTCCACTTGGCCCCGCAACGGCTCGCCACTGCGAGCCCGGGCGGGCAACGCCACCCGCGCCAGGGCAAGGTTGGCAGCGGCGGCCGGCAACGCGTCCACCGAGAGGGCCACGCCCAGGCGCCGAGCCACTTCAACGGTCGCCGCCGCATCCCGAACGCGGCGATCCGTCAGCAACACCACTTCGCGCGCGCCCGCCTCGGCCGCCACTTCCAGGGCGCGCGACAGCGCCAAGGACGACCCGCCGGGCTCCAGGTCGGCCAGCGCACCCGTTGTCAACGTCGTCGCTCGGCCGCCGTGACCCCCGACCACCATGATCGCATATCCTTGCGCGACCAGTGCGCGTGCGCGCTCCACGGCCGCATCCCACACCCGCCGACCATCAGGCGTGAGCGCCGCCATGGAGGCACTTGCGTCCAGAAGCACGACGGGGGCGGCGCCCTCCGTGGACCTCAGCCCAACCACGGCCGGGTTCCAGAGGAGCGACGCCACCAGAGCCACCGACGCCAACCGGGCGCACAGGAGCAGGACGCGGGTGCGCACCGGAAACTCCCCCCTGACATAGATCCAGGTCACGAACGACCCGGCAAGCAGAAGCGCTGCAAGCGCCACCGGCAGCGCGATGCCAAAGGTCATGGCCGCGGACGATGTCCAGGGCGCTGCACGGGCAACCGAGATGGGCCTGGCCCCAGGAGATCCATCCCGCCCAAGACCGCGCGCCGGCTCCCCGGGCCCGGCTTAACCGGAGCTGGCCTCTGCGGCAACGACCGGGCGATCGGCAATCCCGGCCGTCGCCGCAGGAAAGCCGAACAACAGCTCCAGACGCTCATCGCGCCTGCGCTCCCATCGATCCCAGTCCTCGGAGGGAACCGGATCGTCGGCGGGGAGGTCCACGGCCAGTGGATTGATCTGGCGCCCTCCCCGATGCATCTCGTAGTGAAGATGCGGCGCAGTCGCCAAACCGGTCATGCCCACATAACCGATGTGCTGGCCCTGGGCAACGCGCTGACCAACCGCGGTGCCGGCAGCGAACCCCCGGAGATGCGCGTAGCGGGTCATGAAGCCATTGGCGTGCTGCACGTCAATGACGCGTCCGTAACCGTCACTCCACCCGCGGCGGCTCACCACGCCGTCGCCGGTGACCTCGACGGGAGAACCCGCCCTCGCCGCATAGTCCACACCCCGGTGCGCTCGCCACGTCTTGAGAATCGGGTGAAAGCGGCGCAGCGAAAAGCCGGAAGAGATGCGACTGAGCTTCAGCGGTTTCTTCAGAAAGGCGCCCCGCACCGATTCACCGTCCCGGTCGTACCAGGTGCCCCGGCCGTCGCCATTGGCGTCATACCAAATGGCGGTGAGTGCGCGTCCGCCGGTCTGCAGCTCGGCGGCGAGCAACCTGCCGCTTCGCATCGTACCCTCCGGGCGCGTCTCCCGCTCGAACACCAGGCGATAGGTATCGCCCGGCTGGATCTGGCGGGAAAAATCCACCCGCCACTGAAAGACGGCGTCCATGCGCTCGACCACCCGGCCGGCGTCCGGAACATGCTCCAGATCCCGGTGCCGAGTCACGGACGCCCAGAGGCTCCCCCAAATCTCCCCGGAGACGAACAGCGTGTCCGTCTTCGTGGCCACCGACTCCATCACTGCATCCCAGGCACCGTCCACACGCCGCAGCACGACCGTGTGGTCTCCGCCCTCCACCTCCACCTCCACGAGGTGGGGGTCCGCATGGGCATCACCCCTGCGATGGACGCGAACGTCCGCCCGGGCTCTGATGCGCGCCGGATCCCAATGGCTCCGAAATGCGCTCACCAGCTCCGTGTGGTCGGGGTACCCGGCCCTGTTCAGGACATCGACCAGCGTCGATTCCACCTGTAGCGAGTCGACGTGCATCGGCGCCTGCGCGTAGACCTCCGGGAGCACACCGGCGTCCACCGCGCGGTCACCGGCGGCCAGCCCCGCAAGGACCACGGTCACCAGAGACAGCGATACCGCGGCCAGGACGACGCCGGGTCGCCCCGGCCGCTTGAGCGCGCGCGCCCTCAGGCGTCCACCCTCCGAATGAAGGTCGGCAACTCCAGTTCACTTCGCTCCCGGCCGAGGATCGAGGCGGGCAAACCATGACCGCTGGGGGCCGGCCGGGCGCTGCCAAAGGCGCCCGGTCCAAGCGGTGCATCCCTGCCGGCCGACTCGGGCGGCTGGGGGCGGGGACCCATCGCGGCACCGAAGGAGCGCGGGCCGCCCCCGGGCTCATGGGCCAGGTTGGCCTCTGCTCCCAGCACCTGCCGGGGTCCATCATCCCGCACGGGGCTGACCGCGCCCATGCTGGGGGGCATCCCCCCTCCGCGCAGCACGGTTGGACCCCGTCGGCGCTCGCCGCCCTGGATACGCAGCGAGCCGTTTGCTCGCTCGCCCTCGCGCGCAAGTCGGTCCCCGTTGTGCTGAAAACCGGTGGCGATCAACGTCACCCTGATCTCCCCCTCCATCGCAGGATCCTCGACGGTGCCGAAGATGATCTCCGCATCATCGCCGACTTCCTCCTGAATCATGGTAGAGATTCCGGTGACCTCGTCAATGGTCAGGTCGCTACCCCCGGTGATGTTGATGAGCACTCCGCTCGCGCCCCGGATGGAAACATTGTCCAGAAGCGGGGAGGCGATGGCGTCGCGGGCCGCGCTGACGGCCCTGTTCTCGCCACGCCCCATACCGGTGCCCATGAGCGCGGCCCCGCAGGATGACATGATGGTCCGCACGTCGGCGAAGTCAACGTTGACCTCCCCGCTCACGCGAATCAGGTCGCTGATCCCCTGCGTGGCCTGTAGCAGGATTTCGTCCGCCTTCTTGAGCGCGTCGCGAAACGAGGTTCCCTTGCCGACGACGGCGAGCAGGTGATCATTGGGCACCACCACCATCGTATCGACGGTGCGACCCAACTCGGACAACCCCTGCTCGGCCTGTTGCAGCCGCTTCTTGCCCTCGAAGGCGAAGGGGCGGGTGACCACCGCGATCGCCAGTGCGCCCATCTCCCTGGCCATCTCGCCGATCACGGGAGCTGCACCGGTGCCGGTTCCTCCCCCCATGCCCGCGGCAATGAAGACCAGATCGGCGCCTCGGAGCGCCTCGCGCACCTCCTCGGCATCCTCGGCGATCGCCTGGCGGCCAATGCCGGGGCGCGCGCCCGCGCCCAAGCCCTGAGTGAGGCGCTTGCCCAACTGAATGACCCGGGGGGCCTTGGAGTGGCGCAGTGCCTGTGCGTCGGTGTTCGCCGAAATGAACTCGACACCCTCCATCTCCTCGTCGATCATTCGGTTGACCGCGTTGCCCCCCGCACCACCCACGCCCACGACCCGCATTTGCGCGCGGTCCCGGGGTGCGTCGTCGAGTACGAATTTCATCATGCCTCCTCCTTTTGGGACGCCCTTGTCAGGGTCCCGGTTGACGTGGCGCTGCGCCTCGGCAGCCATCCACCTGCATCTCTAGAAGAACTCCCTCAGCCACGCGCCCACCCGGGTCACCACGCCCGAGGTTCGCGTGGCACCACCACGCCCCGTCTCCGTGATGCGGTCCGCACCGTGAAGCGCAAGACCAGCCGCGGTGGAAAACCCGGGGCGCGACACCTGGTCGGCCAGCCCCGAGAGCCCCTCGCCGGGCACACCGACGCGCACAGGAGCCCCCAGGCAGCGATGGGCGAGCTGCGTAATCCCGGGTGTCAGCGCCATGCCGCCCGTCAAGACGACGCCGGCACCCAGGGCATCCTGCGGGCAGACTTCCGCAATCCTGCGGCTGACGCGCACAAGCATGTTCGTCAGGCGCTCCTCGACCAGCGTGGACACGGTCCTGCGTGCCACCCGGCGCCGCTCGCTCGGCCGACTTCCATTGGTGGCGGGCAACTCGATGATCTCCGTCGGATCCACCATGTTGGCCATCGCGGTGCCGTGCAGCTCCCTGACTTCCGTGGCGTCCGCAAACGGGATCGAGAGCCCGCGAATGATGTCGCTTGTCACGGCGTTGCCACCGAAGGGGAAGACGTCCATCGCCAGGATCTTTCCCTCGCGATAGACCGCCAGCCCGGTGGTCGCGCCGCCCAGGTCCACCATCGTGACGCCCAGCTCCTTCTCGTCCTCTGCGAGCACCGCGCGCGAGGAGGCCAGCGGGTTGATGATCGTGTCCTCCACCCGGTATCCCGCCCTTTCGACGGCGCGCACGATATTGCCCACCACGGTCGCGCACCCGGTGATCAGGTAGAGGTCCGCCTCCAGGCGCGTGCCGGTCATGCCCACCGGGTTCTTGATGCCCCAGCGCCTGTCGACCAGGTAGTCCTGCGGAATCGCATGCAGGAGTTCACGGTCCATCGGCAGCGCGACGGCACGGGCGACCTCGTGGACGCGGTCGACATCCTTCGGCACGACCTCCTCGGCCGCGATCGCAACAACGCCCACGGAGCGGCTCACGGAGATGTGGTCGCCCGAAACCCCCACATACATCCGGTCAATGCTGGTCCCCGCAACCAGCTCCGCCTCCTCGATGGCTTCGCGAATGCAGCGCGTGGCCCCCGCCAGGTCCGTGACGACATCCTTGCGGACGCCGACGGTCGGCGCGCTGCCCACACCGCGCACCATGATTTCGGGATGGCGAAACTCGCGCATCAGCTCCCCGATGATGACCCGGGTCCTGGTCGAGCCGATGTCCAGGCCGGCCACCAACATGGGCCTCACGGTTCCCCGCCCTCCCCCGCCTGGGCCGGGGGCGCACCCGTTCGGACGATCACCTGATCGGCGTAGCGCAGATCCACTTCGCTGGCTCCCTGGGCAGGGAACCTCTGGGCGGCGTCATCGATTGCGAGCATTGCCTCTCGCATCCTGCGAGCGGACACCGGCGGGGCGTAGCGCACACGCAGCCCCGCATCTCCCATCACCAAAACCACCTCCCGGTCCCCCAGCCTCGCCTCGGAGACCACCGCGAACACCTCGGGCGCGCCCCTGCGCAGCGCATCCATCTCCCGTGCGAGCAGGCGCCCGCCCCAGAGCGCTCGCATGGGCGACGAAGTCACCGACAGGACGGGCAGGTCGAGCACCGGATCGGTCGGGTCGATGGGCAACACGATGCCCTGCTCGTCCACGGCCCACACCAGCGGGGTGGCGACCAGCCCGACGGGCGCCACCTCCTCGATCACCAGGTGCAACGTCGAGGGCGGGCGGCGGCGCAGCGTTGCCCGGCGCACCACCGGGTGGGCCACGATGGGGTCCAGCATGACGGCTTTCTTCGTCCACACGCTTGTCGAGGAGTCAATGCCGCTCAGCTCAAGGACGGCCGGGCGGGTCAGGTGCGCAATGCCGCTTATGTCGACCTTTTGGACCCGAAAGATCGGCAACCGCTCCAGCGCACCTATGCCCCAGGCGAGCCCTCCCGCAAGCACCGCAGAGGCCATGAGCCGGCCCGCCCAGCGCCTGCGGACAGACGCCCGCAAGCGGCGCCGGCGAGCGCGCAGGCTGCGGGGGCGGCGGCGCCTCACGCTCCCCTCGCCTCCCCGTGAACGCGCGCGCCCAGGAGATCCAAAATCTCCGCTCCCGTCCGCTCAATGGAGCCGGCTCCCATGACCAGACAGATGTCTCCGTCCACCAGTCCGTCTGCCACGGCGCCGGCCAGGGTCTCCAGCGACCGGTGATAGCGGACGGGAGCGCCGGCCGCTGTCACCGCATCGGCGATGATCCGACCCGTGACCCCCTCGATCGGTGCCTCCCGGGCCGGATACACGTCGGTCACCCATACGCGGTCAGCCTGGCTGAGCGCATGGCCAAAGGCGACCCGAAAGTCACGGGTGCGGCTGTAGAGATGCGGTTGGAAGACGGCGACCAGACGTCGCGCGGGGTTGTTGCCCCGGGCGGCGGCGACCGCTTCCGTCACCTCGGTCGGGTGATGCGCGTAGTCGTCGATCACGAGCACGCCCGCCTCCTCTCCCAGAGCCTGGTGGCGTCGACTCACGCCGCCAAAGCATGCCAGCGCGCCCCGGATCTGGCTCCAGGACACCCCCTGCGATCTGCCCACACACGCTGCGGCCAGCGCATTGCGCGCGTTGTGCAACCCTGCCATCGGCACCATGAGGCGGCCCCGATTACGCCCATTCTCCGTCACCGTCATCGTGGTCCCTTCACGCGTGCGCCGAAGACGGGTGGCACGCACCTGCGCGCCAGGCCCCGTGCCGTAGCTTCCGGCGCGCGCGCCTCCGAGAACACCAAGCCGGGCGGCGCCCGGATCGTCGCCGCAGACCCACAGCGTGCCATCCGGGGCCAGGCGCGCCAGGAACTCCGAGAAGGAGGCACGCACGCCGTCGAGGTCTCCGTAGATGTCCAGGTGGTCGGCCTCCAGGCTGGTGACGACGGCCACCTGGGGCGCGATCTCGTGAAAGGAGCGGTCATACTCATCCGCCTCCACGACAACGATCTCGGAGGATCCCATGCGCAGGTGCCCCCCCCACGCAGTCACCTCACCGCCCACCACTCCCGTGGGATCAAGGCCGGCGTGGGCCAGCACATGGGTCGCCATCGCCGTCGTCGTGGTCTTGCCGTGGGTCCCGGCAACGGCGATGACCATGCGGTCCCTGATCCAATGGCCCAGGGCCACCGCGCGCTTGAATACCGGAATGCCCTCGGCGCGCGCTTGGGCAAGCTCGGGATGGCCTGCGGGAACCGCCGGCGTGGCCACGACCGCCCGGGCGCCCGTCACATACCGGGGATCGTGACCGACGTGAACCGTCATCCCCAGCGCGGCCAACGCTCTGAGCGCGCGACCCGAAGCGATGTCGCAACCGGAGACCTCGACCCCGCTTCGCAGCACCAACTCCGCCAGGGGTGCCATGCCCGCACCGCCGACACCGACAAAGTGGACTCTGCCCCGCTTCGCCAGCTCCCGAAAATCAACTCCTCCCCCGGTCACGGCCCTGATCCTGTCGACACGGAAACGGGACGGCCCAGCATGTCAGCGAGTTGGGCGGCAATCGCGTGCGCCGCGTCGGGGCGGGCCCGGCCGAGGGCCGCGCGCCTCATGCGGGCCCGTGTCCCGGGGGCGTCCAGAAGCCGGGTCACGCGCTCCCAGAGCCGAGCTCCCGCGAGAAGCTGGCCGGACGCGTCGCGCTCCGGTACGTGAAGGGCCGCGCCCGCGGCCTCGAGTGCGCGCGCGTTCGAGCTCTGGTGGTCACCCACCGCCGTGGGCAGCGGCACCAGGATCGCCGGCAACCCCCAGGCCAAGAACTCCGAGGTGGCCATCGCGCCTGCGCGAGACACGACGAGGTCGCTTGCGGCCAGGGCCCGGTCCATCTCTTCAGGAGCCAGGTACGGCACCAGCACCACGCGATCTCGCTTGACACCCGCCAGCGCCCGATCCATGGACTCATGGTGCGCCGGGCCCGTCACCCAGAGCACCGCGTCCCCGGGGCCGGGTGAGCCACCCAGGAGAGCGTCAAGAACGACTCGGTTGAGCGCATCCGCGCCCTGGCTTCCCCCCACAACCATCACCACCCTGCCATCGGCGGGCAGGCCCAAGTGAGCGCGCGCGTTCGTGGGCGAGCGCTCTGCTTCGGGCGGAAGCGGGCGAATCGGATTCCCGGTCGAGCGCACCCGGGGGCGGGCACGAGCGGGAAGTACGGCCTGAACCTCCGGGTAGGCCACATGAATCCGCCGGGCCCAGCGAGCCAGGAAGCGCGTGGCCCTGCCCGGGTGGGTATTCTGTTCTTGGAGCACGATGGGCAGCCCCATGATTCGGGCAGCCAGCCCCGCAGGCGCACAGACGTATCCCCCTGTCAGGACCACTGCCAGGGCTTCACGTCGCCGAAAATCGGGGAGCAACCTCAGTGTGGCTGCCAGCAGCAACGCGAGCGCCCACCCGTCGCCCAGCGCCCGGGAGGCCAGGGCCGCCAAGCCCCCCGAGTTCTGTGACGCGCGGGCAGAGTGTTTCAGACCCGCCATCGGGAGGAGTCGGTGAGGATACCCTGTTCCCGGAAGTTCGCGCGCCTCGATGCGGCCCCGTCCACCCACAAAATAGGGCTTGAGGTCCGGCTGCAGCGCCACCAGCGCGTCGGCAATGTTCTTGGCCGGATAGAAGTGGCCCGCAGTGCCTCCCCCGGAAAAGACGATCGTCATGCCTGGGCTCCCTCGCGTCGGTCCAGGCGACCCTCCGGGGCCTCCCTGGCGACGGCCAGAAGGATCCCCACGGCGGCCAGCGTCACCACCACGCTGCTCCGCCCATAGGAAATGAAGGGAAGCGTCAGGCCCGTCGCCGGTAGCAAGCCCAGTCCCACGCCGATATGCACGAACGCCTGGAGACCGATCAGCGTGGTCACCCCCACGGCCAACAGCTCGCCGAACCGGTCCCTGGCGCGGCGAGCGACCCTGACGCCCACAACGACCAGAGCCAGGAAGCAGAGGATCAGCACAACGACGCCCACAAAGCCCCACTCCTCTCCGATCGTGGCGAAGATGAAGTCGTTGTGGACCTCGGGCAGAAACCCGAACTTCTGCCGACCCTCCCCAAACCCGACGCCCCCCACCCCGCCGGATCCGATGGCGACCAAGCTCTGGTAGCTCTGGAATCCGGCCTCGGTGGGCGGGGCCCCGGGGTTCAGCAGGAGCGACTCCCAGCGCGCGCTCCGGTAGCCCGACCAGAGTAGCGGCGCGGAAATGGGCAGAAACAGGAGCCCCAGGAAGACGAAGTGGGCGATTCGCGCCCCGGCCAAGAAGACCATGGTGGCGCCGACGGCAAGGATCAGGCAGGCCGTGGACAGGTCGGGACCCAAGACCACCGGGACCAATACATACGCCCACCCCACGAGGAGGGGAGCGATCCCGCGCGTCAGCGTACCCAGTTGCTCCCGCTTTCGGACAAGGAGCGACGCGGTCCAGATCACGACCGCCAGCTTGGCCAGCTCCGACGGCTGGACCATGACGCCGGCCCGGAGCCAACGCCGTGCGCCATTGACCGTCGGCGCGATGGCCTCGGTGAACGGCAACACCACAACGATCAGCAAGACGCCCGCGCCGACCATCAGATAGGGCGCGGCGCGACTCCACCAGGCGGTCGGAATTCGCGCCAGGACCGCCATCAGGAGCAGGCCCAGCAACACGCCCCCGCCCTGGCGCACGGTGTAGTGGTAGTGCGGCAGGGCTTCGCGCTGCGCCATGACCGACGTGACGCTGTGCAGGGTCAGCAGGCCGAAGACAAGCAGAATGAGCACGAGAGCCAGGATCAGGGTCGACTCCCAGCCCCGACCAATCCCGGCGTCGGGCACCGACAGGCGCACCTTCGGGGCCACATCAATGCCCCAATGACCCCGTCCGCGAGACACCGGGCGCTGGCGGCCCGGGACGAGGGGCCGCGATGCGTGCCGGGGAGCGCCGTTCACGATCCGGTTCCGGCCAGCAGCGCGCGAAACGCATCACCGCGCGCCTCGTAGCTCTGGAACATGTCAAAGCTGGAGCACGCCGGGGCCAGCAGCAGGGTCTCCCCCGGCCGGGCCATCGACTGGCCCATGGCAACCGCTTCGGCAAAGGACCCGGCCACGAGTTGGACCCGAAGCTCGCCCCGGGCGCGGGCGCGGAGCTGGGATGAGGCCCTCTCCCCGGCCTCGCCGAATGCGACAACGGCGCGACACCGGCCCCTCATGGCAGACACCAGGGAACCGAAGTCCTCGCCCTTGTCTTTGCCGCCAAGCAACAGCACAAGCGGGCCATCCAGGCTGGCCACGGCGCTCATTGCCGCAGCGACATTGGTGGCCTTGGAGTCATTGACCCAGAGCACGCCACCCACCGTGCCCACCGGCTCAAGGCGGTGGGGCAGGGCCGCAAAGGAGCACAGCGACCGGGACAGATCCGCCAAATCGGCGCCCGAGGCTCGGGCGGCGAGGAGCGCAGCCAGCGCGTTGGCCACGTTGTGGCGACCCAGGAGGCGGATGTCCGAACAGGTCGCCAGGCGCTGGGGCGTTGCGCCCGTGCTTCCCCAGACCAGGTCGCCGCCGGCGACCCACGCCCCCGGTGCGAGCGGGCGGGTCAACGAAAAGGTCAGGTGTCTGCCCGGCCTCCCGGCGGCCATCTCCATCACCCGGGGATCGTCGCCGTTGAGCACCCAGGTCGACTGTGCATCGCCCGCCTCAAAGAGGCGCCGCTTGTCCCGGTGGTAGTCCTCGACCGTCTCGTAACGATCCAGGTGGTCGACCGCCAGGTTGGTCATGACCCCGACATCGGGTCTCAGCTCCCGGATGCGGGCCAGCTGAAACGATGACAGCTCCAGAACGATGCGCTCCGGCCCGGGACTCAGGGCGGCCAGCGTTGAGGCGGGCGGTCCCAAGAACGTCCCGACGTTGCCACCCAGCGCCACATCGATACCCGCGCCCCGCAAGATGTGGGCACACAACGCGGCGGTGGTGGTCTTGCCATTGGTCCCTGTCACAACCGTTAACGGGCTGTCTGTGAGCCTGCAGGCGAACTCCGGCTCGGAAATCCAGTCGATGCCCCGCTCGTCCAGGGCCCGCAGCACCGGGGCATCCGAAGGGATGCCCGGACTTGCAACAACCGTGTGCGCGCGGGCAACCTCGTCGGAATCGTGACCTCCCAGGCGTACCCTCGCCCCGAGTGCCCTCAGGGCGGCTCCACGCCGGGCCACCGCCCGGCCACCGGCCGAGTCGGTGACATACACGCTCGCTCCCCGTTGCAGGGCAAGGCGCGCGGCCGCATCGCCGCTGGCGCCCAGCCCGATCACGGCAACCCTCGTCCCGGCAAGCGCGTGTTCCTGCCCGGAACCCACCGGTCGTGATCCCGGGCGGGCCCACGCCTTTTCGCTTGCGGCATGCATCGGACGCCCCCTTCAGCGCAACTTGAGGGTCGAGAAACCGATCATCGCGCACAGAATGCCCAGGATCCAGAAGCGGACGACGATCTGCTCGTCCTTCCATCCGGCCATCTGGAAGTGGTGGTGCACGGGAGCGCATCGGAACACCCGCCGCCCCTCGCCGTGGCGCCACTTCGTGTAGCGGAAGTACCGGGTCTGGATGAGCACCGACGCGGCCTCGGCCACGAACACGCCCCCGACGGCCACGAGCAGGAGCTCGGCCTTGAGCAACACGGCCATCGCGCCGATGGACCCGCCCAGCGCGAGGGACCCGGTATCGCCCATGATCACCTGGGCGGGCTGGGCGTTGTACCAGAGGAACCCCAGCGCCGCACCGGTCACCGCGGCCGCGAACACGGCCAGCTCGCCGGCTCCCGGCAGGTAGAACAACCCCAGGTATTCCGACGTGTCCACGCGTCCGATGACGTAAGCAAAGATTCCGAAGGTGCCCACCGCGATCGCCACCAGACCCGGCGCCAACCCGTCCAGGCCGTCGGTCATGTTGACCGAGTGCGTGGATCCGTTGAGCACCAGCGTGACCCACGCGACATACAGAACCGCCGGGAAGTAGAGCTGCCACTCGTCAAAGAGGGGAAGGCTGGTCGCGGTCGCGGGCACCGATGAGGTCGCCGGGGCCCAAACAACCAGGAACGCGCCCAGGCCCAGGCCCACCGCCACCGATCCACCCCACTTGTAGCGCTCGATCAGGCCCCTGGGAGTGCGCCGAACCACCTTCAGGTAGTCGTCCAGGAATCCCAGCGTCGCCATGCCCAGCATCACCGCCAGCGCGACGAGCACATACCAGGTGGTCACGTCGGCCCAGAGCAGGGTCGAGGTGGTGACCACGGCGACAATCAGCACGCCGCCCATGTTGGCCTTGCCTCCGGCCGGGACCGTGTCCCCTGCCGGTCGCGGCACATCCAGAATTCCCCGCCGCCTCATCCACGCGATGTACGGGCGACCCAGCAGGAGCGTCAGGATCAGGCCCGTGGCCATCGCCCCCGCCGAGCGCACGGTCATGTAGTTGAACACGTTGAAGAGGATGTGGATGTCCTCCAGCCGGGGGAGCAACAGGTGGACCATCAGCGGCCTCGCATCACGGGGGGTTCTTCCAGCGACGGGATCACGCGCTCCAGACCGACCGACCGCGACGCCTTGAGGAGTACCAGATCTCCCGGTGCCGTCAGGGCGGGCAGAAGTCCACGGAGATCGTCGATGTCGCCTGCCACATGAATGCGCTCGTCAGAGAAGTGACGGGCCGCTTGTGCAAACGCGCCGCACAGAATCAGGCGGTCGATGTGGCTGGCCAGCGCCCGGCCCAGCGTGTTGCGGTGAATCGCCGGCGAGGAGGCGCCCAGCTCCCCCATGGTCCCCAACACGGCCACGCGCCTCCCGGTCGTGTGCATGTCGGCCAGCGTGGCGATCCCCGCCGCAGCACCAGCGGCGTTGGCGTTGTAACAATCAACCAACAGCGTGCGCCCCCCGACACTCCTGACCTCGCCGCGCATGGGTGCGGGCCCGACCCGGGAGACGCCCCGTGCCGCGTCGGCCTCATCCACGCCAAACGCACGCGACAACTCCAGCGCCAGCAACGCATTGTAGACGGCGTGGCGCCCCGGGATCCGCATCGAGACGGCCTGGCCGCGCCACCCAAAGGAGTAGGTCCCGTCAGCGCGCACCCGGGGGTCGGCCGGTCGCCGGTCCCGGTCCGCCCGGTCGCTCCATCCGGTCACCATCACATCGGGGCGTAGCCGGCGGGCGGCGACGACGAGCGGAGGCGGCTCATCACCGACCACGGCAATTCCGGCGGCGTCCAGGGCGCCAAGGAGCTCCAGCTTCTCACCGAGGACGCCATCCAGGCTCCCCAACCGCTCCAGGTGCGTCTCGGAGACCGTGGTCACCACACCCAGCGATGGGCGCGAAATCCGCGCCAGCTCCCTTATTTCCCCGGGCTCGTTGGTGCCCAGCTCAAGCACCATCGCCGTGACGTCATCGGGCATCGCCAGGATGGTCAGCGGAACGCCCACGCGGTTGTTGAGGTTGCCGGCGGTTCCGTAGGCGCCGCCCGTCTTCGTGAGCGCCCCGAGCGCCAGATCCTTGACCGTGGTTTTTCCCGACGATCCCGTGACGCCCGCGACCGGAACGCACGCCGCCAAGCGCCTATAGAGCGCCAGATCCCCCAATGCCACCGTGGTGTCAGGGGCCGCGTACACAGGGACCGGACAGGGGCCGCATCGACCCGCTTGGGCCACGACGGCGGCGCATCCCGACTGCGTGGCCCGATCAATGAAGTCGTGTCCGTCGAAGCGCTCACCCCGAAGCGCCACAAAGACATCGCCCGGCTGAAGCGTGCGCGTGTCGGTCGAGATCGCCCTGTATGTGTGCGCCCGGTCGCCGCCATCGCCCAGGCCAAGGGCGCGCCGCACCGAGGCGTCGCTCCAGCGAAAGGCCCCGGATGTCATCGTCTCTTGGCCCGTAGGCGATCATGCACGATGGTGCGCTCGTCGAAGTGACGAGCGCCCGCGCTCACGACCTGCCGCGTCTCGTGTCCCTTGCCCGCCAGCACCACCGCGTCCCCGGGTCGCGCTTCGTCCAGCGCCCAGTGAATCGCTTCGCGGCGGTCCACAATGGTGCGGACATTCTGTCCCCCCGCGCCCGCCTTCACATCGGCGATGATCGCGAGTGGATCCTCCGTGCGAGGATTGTCCGAGGTGATCACGGCCACATCGGCCAGGCGAGAGGCAACAGCCCCCATATCGGCCCTCTTGGAGCGGTCCCGATCACCGCCCGCGCCAAAGACCACGATGACGCGCCCGGCAACCAGGGGCCTGAGCGCGCACAACATCTGCGTGAGCGCGTCCGGGGTGTGAGCAAAGTCGACAAACACGTCACAGGGGTCACGCGTCACGAGCTCCAGCCGCCCCGGAATCGGCGCCGTGCGGGCGAGTCCTGCGGCCACCGCCTCAGGCGACTCCCCCAGCGCCAGCGCACAGGCGCTCGCACAGAGCGCATTGACGACATTGAAGCGACCGACCAGCGGCAGCGTCACGGGAACCACCTCGCCACGCCACACCATGTCAAAGCGTGACGCCCGGGCCGACAACCGCAGATTGACAGCCCGCAGGTCGGCATCCCGCTCGCAGCCGTAACGAATCACACGCGCCGGAATAGCAAGCGCGCGCCACGCATTGTCCTCGGCGTTGATGACGGCGGTGACGTTCTCCTTCCCCAGCTCGAGCAACCTGGCCTTGGCGCGCAGGTACTCCTCAATCGTGCCGTGATAGTCCAGGTGGTCCTGGCTGAGATTGGTAAAGGCCACGACATCAAAGCGCACGCCATCCAGGCGATGTTGGTCCAGCGCGTGCGAGGAGCTCTCGATGACGACGCTTCCAACCCCGCCGGCCGCCATGCGTGCGAGAGTTGTCGAGATCTCGACACATCCGGGGGTGGTCAACGTCGGTGTCCCCGATCGCCCCTTGGCGCTCCCGGCACCCACGATGCCCAGGGTGCCGATCGCCATGGCGGGGGCACCTCGGTCCAGCAGACCGCGCAGAATGAGAGCGGTCGTCGTCTTTCCGTTGGTGCCGGTCACGCCGACGATTCGCAACCCCGCCCAAGGCGATCCCGCGACCAGGTCGGCGAGAACCGCAGCCGCCCGCCGGGCGTTATCCACCCTGAGGTGCGGCAGCCCGGCCTCCGGGACGGGGCGCTCGACCACGGCCGCCACTGCCCCGGCCGCAACCGCCTGGCCCAGATGGTCGTGCGCGTCATGGGTTCCACCCGCCCACGCCACAAACAGATCTCCGGGGCCCACCTCGCGAGAGTCCGCCCGCACACCCCGTATCCCTCTTGACTCGCTCCATGCCTCTGGCGGACGGCGCTCCAGCACCGTGACGCCCGCGCTCTCAAGCGCCGCCGGCACCCGGAACATCGCCACCGTCACCTCTGGTGGCCCACGACGAGAACGGTGTCGCCCGCCCACACCTCCCCTCCCGGCCCCGGCACGGTGGACCGGACACCTCCAGCGCCCTCCACGCGAATGCGCAGTCCCATCTTGTGCAGTCTTCGGAGCGCAACCCGCATCGGCGATCCCTTGAGATCGGGCACCGTCATCGTCACCGGCCGGTCCGTTCGAATGGTCACCTCCTGGGACGGAAGAGCGATGTCGGGATCGGATCCCCGGGCGGCAAACCGGACCACGGGCTCGCCCCTGGCCTCGATAGATCCCCGAAAGGATCGGCCGGGGCGCCTCCAGGCCTGCGCCAGAGCGTTCTGGTCGATGGGGGATTGGCGCGCCGACAACAGGCTCTCCATGGCGGCCTTCGTGACCGGGGCGGCCGTGGCTCCCCCGAAGTACTGTCCCTGGGGCCGGTCCAACCTGACGAAGATCAGCAACTGGGGAGCTTCCGCCGGAAAATAGGCGCCAAAGGACGCGTGGTAGGATCCGGTCTCGTAGCCCGCACCAACGGAAAAGGCGCGCGCCGTTCCGCTCTTTCCGGCGACAAGGACGGTCGACATGTGCGCCCCGGTCCCCGTGCCGCTCTCAACCACCTCGACCAGAGCGGGGCTGAGCATTTCCGGGACCCGTCCCCTGACGGCGCGGCGCACAACTCGGGGTTGCCCGAACCGCACGGGCCTTCCCTCGATGTCATGTACCTCCTTGACCAGCAGCGGCTCCATCAGCCATCCGCCGTTGGCCAGCGCCCCGAAGGCCATGGCCACCTGCAACGGCGTCGCGGCCAGCTCGTAGCCGAACGCAAGCGAGTGGCGCGAGGTGCCGGACCAGCGCTCCGGGGGCCGCAGGATGCCACCCGCCTCGCCGGGGAGGCCGATGCCGGTCGGCGTCCCGAAACCGAAATTGACCAAGTTGCGGTACTGCTGCGCATGGGTAAGCCGGTCGGCAAACTTGGCGATGCCCACGTTGGACGACTGCTTGAGCACCTCTCGCAGCGTCAGCCAACCGCTTGAATTCGTGTCGGTTATTGTGCGGCCACCCACCTGCCAACGCCCGTCGCCGGTGTCCACGGAGTCGTCCAGGGTGGCGACGCCGTGGCCCAGCAGGGCGGCCGACGTAAAGGGCTTGATCGTGGAGCCCGGCTCGGAGGGCGTGTGGATCGCCGACAGGGACGACACGGTGTCATCGACCACCGAGGTCATGGCCAAGATCTCGCCCGTCGTCGGATCCGTGATCACCACATCACCGCCGCGGGCCCGGGTGGAGTCGATCGCCTGGCGGAGCACCTCCGCGGCAATCGCCTGCAGATCCTGATCAATGGTCAACACGATATCGCGGCCCGGTGCCGCCGGCTGCACGGTGAGAACCCTTCCCGGAATCTCCCTGCCCCGATAATCCCGTGCCACGACTTGGCGACCCGCCCGGCCGGCCAGAACCGAGTCCATGAACTGCTCCACGCCGCCCAGTCCGACACCGTCACGGACCGTGCCCAGAAGTGACCGGGCCAGTCCGTTGCGGGGATAGATGCGCTGGAACTCCCGCTCCGCGTACACGCCGTGGAGCCCGGCCAAGGGGGCTGCCTGGGCGGTGGTGAAGCGCCCCGGCATCACCGCCCAGGTGCGCGACGGGTCGGTCACCCGCTCGGCCGTCGCCCGCCGCACATCCAAGTGGTCGACCAGGTGCGCAATAACCTGATCGCGATCACGGATTTCACCGCTGGCGATCGCCACCGCCACCCTGGGATGGCTGACGGCCAACTCGCCGCCGCCTCGCTCCAGGATGCGGCCCCGACCGGCTGCGACCACCTTGCTCGTCTGGTGTTGGCGAACCGCATCCAGGGCCCACGCTCTCCACTCCACGACCTGCACCTCGGCCGCTCGGACAATCAGCGCGACGGCCAGTACGACCCACCCGCCCAGCAGGATCCGGCGTCGCGCCCGCGGCCGATATTCCACCGGACGATACCCCCCGTGATCCCTCATCGATGCGACCCCGGGATGATGATGATGTCACCCGCCCGAGCACGGTTGAGCCCCAGCCGGAGCGCAGCCTGTTCGCCAACCCATCGCCGCCCTTGCAACGTCGCGAGACGCTGCCTGAGCCCCTCCTCCTCGTCGGTCAGCATGATCAAGCGATCCTGGAGCCGAACGAGTTCGTCCATGGCCTCCTGCGTCGTTGACTGTCGCCACGCCACCTGCGCCAGCGCTGCCAGAAACGCAACCAGGCAAATGAGTGCGCGCCCGGTGCCCGCTCTCGGACCGCGGCTCACGACCCCCGCCTCCACGCCCGAAGTCGAGCGGGCCTGGCCCGAGGGTTTCCGGCCACCTCATGGGCGCTGGCCCGGACAGGCTTGCCGGTGAGCGTCGAGCCCAAGGGGGGCATCTCCCGGGAGCGAAGGGGAAGCTTTGCCGGCAGATCGGCCACCGGATCCGACCATGACCGAAATGCGCGCTTGACGATCCGATCCTCGCCGGAGTGGTACGAGATCACCGCAAACACGCCCCCTGGGGTCAAGCGGTCGCGAATCGCCGGCAGGGCCCGGGACAGCGCCTCCAACTCGCCGTTCACAAAGACCCTCAGCGCCTGAAACAGTCGCGCCTTCTCCCGATGCGTGGAGCGGCGTCCCAACACGGATTCAAGGATTCCGATCAGGTCGTCACTATTTTGGCATCGCCGCCGTTCACGACGCGTCCGTATCCGTCGGGCAAGGGCGCGCGCGCGCGGCACCCCGCCGGCGCGAAAGACGCGCGCCAACACCTCTTCGGAAGCGTTCTCAAGCAGGTCGGCAGCGGAGGGAGAGTCCTGGTCCGGGTCCATGCGCATGTCGAGCGGCGCACCCCGCCGGAAGGTGAAACCCCTCTGGTCGCAGTCCAGCTGATGGGAGCTGACACCCAGGTCCAGGAGCGCACCGGCCAGGCCTTCGCCCGCAGGCCGAGGCAAACAGCTCCCCGCATCGGCGAACGAGAGATGCCGGAGCCGAACCCGGTCACCGAAGGGGCGCAGGCGTGTTCCGGCCGCTCGGAGCGCCTCGGGATCCCGATCCAGCCCCAGCAGGCGGGACTCTTGGCAACGATCAAGCAGCTCGGCGGCGTGGCCGCCGCCGCCAACGGTCCCGTCCAAATAGAGACCCGCGCCGCCGATCAGCACTGTCATCGTCTCCTCAACGAGGACGGGGCGATGATATGCCGGGCCGGAATCGGTCCCGTCACTCTCACGCGAAGATCTGGTTCGGGATGCGCTCATCACCGCCGTCCAGCGCGCCCTGGGCTTCCTCCAGCTCCAGCGCGTGCTCCCAGAAACGCCTTGGATCCCAGAGCTCAATGCGATCCAGCGCGCCCACGAACAACACCGATCCATCCAGTCCGCCCCGCTCCCGCAACCAATCGGGGATGCGGATGCGTCCGTTTCCGTCGGGCTCGACCTCCACCGCGTTGGCCGTGATCCGTCTCACAAAGGCACCACCGTCACGACTCGACCGGCGATGGCTCAGCAACTTCTTCTGAATGCCAATCCAGGTTTCCTCCGGGAAGAGGTCCAGGTGGCTCCCCTGCCACTGAAGCAGAATCATCGGCCCGGACGACAACACCCGGCGAAAGGGCGATGGCAGGCTTACGCGCCCCTTGGGGTCAATTTGGTATTCGTGGTGGCCGACGAATCTGGACATGGCTTTGTATCCCATTTCATCCCATGATCACCCACAGTAGTACACATTGACCCACGCAACAACAGCTTCAGTTTTCCTTCGGGGGCTGGACCACGGACATGGGGGAGCGCCCCGACAAGGCACGAAGCCTCAGAGCGAGGCCTTGGGGGATGGAACAAAAAAGGGGGCGCCGCCAGCTGAACCCGGCTGACGACGCCCTGGGGCCTGACGGGGTGAAACACCCCACCGGCCATCCGCTACGGAAGCGACAGGAGAGGCCTCCACATGGACATCAATCCCGCCCGACCAGGTACGACCCCGGAAAGAGGGGAAGAGCGTGGATGCCCTGGATTCAGCGTCCCCGCTGAATAATCGCCTCCTGGATCTCGATGTACTGCTGCGTTGCGTCCCTGAACTGCTGGATGGAAATGGAGTTACCCTGGGCATATTGGTTGACCAGGGGAAGGGCGAAGAGCCGCGCCGCCTGCTGGAACCTCGGCAACGTCAACTGCGCTGATTGCAGCGTCTGCGGCTTCTCCAGCTCCAGCGACTGCTGGTAAAGGACATAACCGTGCCAGAAGTCCACCTGCCCCCGCGTGTTGTCGCTGATGTCGCTCTGAAATTCGTTCGATAGCTCGATCAATCGCAGGGCATAGTCCCAATTCTTCGGGGTGACACCCTCCCGATAGGCGGTTGCGAAGAGCAGGTTCGCCATGGCGTCAGCGGTCTGTTCGCCCTTTTCGACCGCTTCCTGAAGGTATCTGAGCGCCTCGTCTTCCCGTCCGAGCTCAATCAGCCAAGAGCCCTGCCGCGCCTTCACGTTGGCATAGGCCGGGTCGACCTCGTCAAGACGAGCCAGCGCCTCCAGGGCCTCCTCAATACGCTCCGCCTTCTTCAACACATCCGCAAAGAGGGACCACAACGGAGCCTCGTCCGCGTGCGTCTCCAGCGACCGCTGAGCCATGTGCACCGCGGAGTCCAACTGGCCTAATTCGCTGTAACCCGCAATCATGTTGCGCAGGTGGGTAGATTCCATCTCAACGCCCTGGACGGCGTAGACCCGCTTGTAGGAGTCGATCGCCTTCTGGAACAGCTCCGCCGCGTCCGCGTCGACCCCCTCAGCCTCGTTCGACCCTTGGATATCCTGGGCCGCGCGCGTTGCATACGCCGCGTGCGGGATGAGGAGGGCCGGATCCTCGGGAGCGAGGGCAAGCCCCTCCTCGACCAGAATCATGGCCCCCTCCGGATCGCCGGCGGTGGCCAGGTCATAGGCGATGTTCAGGCGAACCGGAACATTGTCGGGATTGAGCATCAGGAAGTTCGTATAATGTCCCCTGGCCTCGTCCTTGCGATTCAATTGAGCCGCCAGGTAGCCGGAGAGCTGCAGCGCCTGCTCGTGAAGCGGGTCCGCCTCAATGACCATCAGGGCCTGCTCGTAGGCTTCCTCGTACCGATCCGTCTCGCGCAACAACATGGAGTAGATGTGCCGCACCTGGACATGGTCCGGATCCAAGCCCAATACCCGGGTGCACTGCGTCTCTGCATTCGCCCAGTCCTTCGAATCGAAGTAGTCCCCACAGAAGGTGGCGCTGCGCAACAGGTCAACGTAGGACCCGAATGCCGTGGCGATCTCTTCAGCCGCCAGCTCAACGTCATCCTCATGCCACGTCTTGTCGTCAATGGCCAGGCTGGTTCCTGCCGGAGCCGAAAACTGGACTCCCTCCAGTGAGAATGTCTTGGCGGCCTCATCCTCGGTGTACGTTCCGCAGAAGACGACCTGCCACCGCTTCTGACTTGCCAGCTGCATCGACACGATGCAATTGAGATCTTCCATCTCAAGGTCGAACTCATCGGCGGCGTCCTCCATGTCGTCCTTGTCGACCGGCTGGTGCGTGGCGAACTCGCCGATCAGGTCACGAAGTTCCTCCGCTAGGTCCTTGCCGAAGTCGTCATCCGCACCGTTCTGGGGCACCAGGTGGGTGACCATAACCCGATAACGCTCGCTGATCTGGGCACTCGCATACACGGGTGCCAGCACCGCGAACACCATGGCCGCCGCCAGGGCGCCGACCATCCCGGAGGACCGCCTTGTCGTCATGTGTCTTACCTCTCTCCCCCTGCCGCTTCCTGAACCAATGATTGCAATGTTCGGCGTCTCGACCATCAGCCCGCCGCCAACCACTCTCTCACCCAACATGCCCGACCGCAAGTGTCCCCCAAGATCGACCGCCTACGGGGTTCATCGATGCCACGCGTCATGAACCTTACAAGACAATGTAGCGTTTGCCCGCGCACACCACCCTGTCGACATCGCCAGCCAAACAACAACCTACGCGTCGGTCACAGCGCGGGAGCCACAAGCCCCATCCCCCCGAGCGCGCGCTTGCCGGCACCGGAGGTGACGTCCAACGACTGCTCCAATGATAGAATCGATGATCGGCTGAGGTCAACCGTGAACCGTGTCCGGGGCCGAATGAACCGGAACCACCCTCGGCCGCGTCCAGGGAGAATGGGAGTTAACCCCCCTACCCGGCGTGTACCCGAAGGTTCCCCCGTGATTGAGGGGGCAGAGAGCCCCCCGGACCAACCGGGCGCTCGGTCGTGCATTGGGCACAACGGCCCCAACAGACCCGACAACAACAGACCCCCGTTGGATCTTGGACGAACGCTGACGGCGATCACGACCGGCGCGTGTCGTCCCTGGCCCGGTGTATGGGTGGACAGGCTCGGGACTCAAGCCAACGAGGTGCCCGGGACAGGTCCACGGTGTGGGGGCGGGGTGCCGGCTCACTGCAATGCCGGCCACCCCGCCGGGGCATTGCCCCCGAATCAGCTCTGCCGTAACGCGACGCGTCCAGAACCCGTGTCAATCGTCACACGGCCCCTCCCATCGCCCACCCGGCCCCGGTAGTAATCACGCCGCACAGTCGTGGCCACCTGACCCGGAACATCCACATCGATGCGGCCGCTCCCGGTGTCCAACTCCACTTGGGCACCAAAATCCGGCGGCACCTCGACCACCACGGATCCCGATCCTGTGTCGATCTCCAGGTGATCCACATCGGAAAGGAGTTCCAGACGCACCGAGCCGCTGCCCGTATCACAGCGAACCTCTTCTGCGCGGAGACCGGACACCCGGATGGCGCCAGAGCCGGTGTCCACGCTCAGCTCGCCAACCGCAAGATCCTCGCCCTCAATGTGCCCGGATCCCGTGTCAACCGTCACCGAGGAACCAGAAATCGTCGTCAGGCTCACGGAGCCCGACCCGGTATCGGCAGACACATCGCCGTCGACACCAACAATGGTCACCGAGCCTGCGCCCGTATCGACATCCACATCGCCGGCCACACCACCGACGGTCACGCTGGCCGATCCCGTCTTCACCTGCAGGTCGCCCCGCACATCGCCAGCCTGCACGCGCCCAACCGCCTGAAACAGCGCAACGGAAGTGCCGGCGGGGAGGCGCACAATGATGTCCGCGTGTGCCTCCAAACCGCTTCCCCTACCCGATACCCTCACCTCCTCACCCTGTCGCCAGCCGTGATAGAAGGTGCCGTCTTGGCGCACATGCACGGTCGCGCTCGATCCGCCGCTTTCCCGGTAGACCACCCTCCGGTCTGGATACCGGACACGCAGCGTCTGGCGGGATCCGATCCTGCCGGTCTCCACCGACAGACTTCCTGCGTCACCGCCCCCGCGCAACACCTCGACCACCGTGCGGTCCCCATCCCCCGAGACGACCTGGACCCTTCCCGCCAGGTTGTAGATGGACACCTGGTCACCCTCCAACTCATACGACTCCTGCGCCCAGGCACCTCCTGCGGACACCACCAGCGCCACCCCCGCGCACACCAGAACGCTTGAGAAAAATCGTCGTTGCAACCGGCAAGCCGATCCCCGCCTCACTCCGCCACCCCTGAACCACTCCGTCCACGCGGTCTTTGCTCCCCGATCAGTTCTCATCCGCCAGCTCTCTCCTTTGGTGACCCACACACCCTTGATCCGCGCCACCGGCGACGGCCCACGGGCCGCGGGCTCTGCCCCGGACAACGCCTCCTACCTCCCCTCAAGCCCTACAGCCTGCGCGATGCGGAGGTTTCCGGGGGCGCTGCCTTGGGAGACCGGCCAGCGGTGATGGCCCCCCTGGAGCCAGGCTCGCCCAAAGAACCCTCAGGTCAAAGGCGATCAACCCTCCAGCGTTCTCGTCGTCCCGGCTGGCGCCGGGCATCCGGTCGACATCAGCCGTGCCGCGTTCCCTGGGGGGATTGACGACACGCTCAGCGCACGGGTACGATGGGCGCCATACCATACCCGTCGGGGGAGGTCGCATCTTTTTCCCCGTCAATCTCGTCTGGATCCCAAGGCGGCCGGGGACACCCCCCTTGGGCAGGGCGTCAGCCAGCGCGGCCGGCTGGGACGCTCAAGGACGCGCTGACGGACAGCCTCGCTCGCAAATTCACCTCACGGGAGATATTAAGACCGGTGGATGTGCTTCCAGTTGATTTCGTTGCCCTCGTGTCCGTGATCATGGGGATCTCCGTGGTTCTCATCCCGGTCGCAGGCTTGACTGCGCGCTTCGCCTTCAAACCGATCGTCGACGCACTGGGGAGGTACTTTGATCGCCAGGCGGCGACCGAGTCAGCGAAGATCGTCGAGCGACGCCTCGAGTTGTTGGAATCCCAGATCGACGATCTGCAGTCCTCGATGGCGCGCTTACTGGAGGTGTCGGAATTCGACGCTCGGCTGAAGAGCGCTTCCAATCAGCGCGTCCTCGCCCAGCGCACCGGCGATTCGGCACAGGACTGAGCGGGTCCAGCGGGTCGGCACCTGGCGACCGGGACCGCCGCTTTCTCTTGGGGCGTGCCCCTGCAGGAATTGAAGGACATGGTAGCACGCGGCCGGGATTGTTCGCACGCCGCGGACCCTACGTCTTGGGTTGCCGGTCGGCATTCCTGACCGGGGAGCGTCGGGTCGCTCACGTTCACTTCAGTCCCGCCCCCGACCGGTATGCACCAGCCGGCATCTGCCCATCCCGCATGGCATCCACTGAGGTGGCCCCACTTTGTTGGACAGATTTTGGGCAAAAATTAAGGTGTGCTTCTGCCCTCCTCAAAGCCGTTTTCACGCCGCGTCGCGGGAAGACTCGCCCCCGCAGACGGACTCGTAGAGCCCATCCCCTCCCACGGGCGTTCCATTCGGCCAAGCGGTGGCGAGGGAATTGGCAGGAGCGACACCCGAGCCGCCGTGGGCCACAAGGCCGCGTCAGAGCAACCTGGCCTCCACCATGTCTACAAGCCGGGCCACCAGGTCGGGAGCGTCGGGGGCGATCACCGGAGCCGACCAGGGCAGGTCGGGCCTGTCTGTGACGACGGCCAGCATGTCGTTGTCCTGGGCGAGCTCGGGACCGACGGCGGCCTCGGGCTGCGCACTCGAACGGTAGATCTCCACCTTCGGGATCGGCTCCCTCCGAAACCCTTCGACTACCACGATGTCCGCGTCGGGAAGGTGACGGCTGAGGAGTACATCCAAGGATGGTCTCTGCTCGCCGGGCCACTCGCCCATGACGGCGAACTGGTCTGAAGCGGCCAGCAACACCCGCCGGGCCCTCCCCTGATGGCGGTGCATCCAAGAGTCCGTCCCCCACCGGTCAAGTTGAACATCGTGACCGTGCTTGACCGACATCGCACGCCGACCCCTTCGCGCCAGCTCTCCAAGGATCGCCACCGCCAATGTGGTCTTGCCCGAGTTCTTGTTTCCGACGATGGCAAACCCCGGCGGCGGCAGGTCGGCCGCAACGTTGACGCTCCGAAAACACTCCGACGGTGCGCCCGTGTCCACCTCCAAGGGGTCAACGGAGCCGACAAAGCTACCGGCCGTCCGGGCACCGGCAGCGAGCGCGGTCGACAACTCTTCCAGCACGGACACCGGGTACACGCCGCAGAGCGGCTCAAAACCCCACGGAGAGCCCGAGGAGGCAACGCAGACCCCCCCGCGGCGCGTCGCTACCCGCGCCAGGGTCTTCAGCACCTCTCGCGAGACCCAAGGCATGTCGGCGGCCAGAATCATGACATGAGAGAGTCCCCGGTCCACGGCGTGGGCCAGCGCCGCATCCACGCCGCCCAGGGGGCCAAGTCCCATTCGCCGGTCACTCAGGACGGGAGCTGCCCGCGCCACCTCCTTCTGCACCACCGCGTCGTTGGCAACCACGACCACCCGCCCGCACACGCCCGTCAGCGCACTGAATACCCTCTCCCAGAGTGGTGTGCCGTGGAGCCGGGCCAAGGGCTTGGGAGAGCCGAAACGGCCGCTGCCCCCACCGGCCAGCACGGCCCCCAACAACGAGATGTCGCCCGACTCGGCCCCGGGCTTGTCGCTCATCGATCGCCCCCCTCGGGTCCGCCGACCCGACGGATCGCCTCGTGACCCCGGATTCTGTGCGCGCCCGCGTACACGTTGTAGCCCTTCCCGGACGTAAAGCCCGTGAGCGTCATACGGAATCGCCGGGCAAACTGGACGGCCAAACTCGACGGGGCACCCACAGCCACCACCATGGGAATTCCGGCCATGGCCGCCTTTTGCAGGATCTCGAAGGATGATCGGCCAGAGACAATCAACCCCCGGCCGGACGCGGGCAGCTGCTTGGACAGAAGAAGGGTGCCGACAACCTTGTCGACCGCGTTGTGTCGACCCACATCCTCGCGCACAACATCGATTTCGCCGGAGGCGTCAAAGAGTCCGGCGGCATGGATTCCCCCGGTACGCTCAAAGACCCGCTGCCGGTCCCTGAGCCGATCAGGCAGCGAACGCACGCTCGCGTGATCGACGGCCAGTGTACCCTCGGCGACCGGTCGACATCCCTTCACCTCGACCGCCTCAAGGGACGCCTTGCCGCAAACGCCGCAGGATGAGGTGATGTAGAAATTCCTGGTCAGGCTGGCTGGATCGAACCCGGCCGGATCCCGAAGCGCCACGGTCACGACATTGTATTCCTGGGGCGTTACACTCCGGCAGTGCCGCACGTCCGCCACTGCGGCCGGATCCACAACCACGCCCTCGGTAAAGAGAAAACCCGCAGCGAGCTCGAGGTCCTCGCCCGGGGTTCTCATGGTGACGCTCACCGGGCGCTCCCGCACGCCAGCCCGCTCCCCCGGGGCCGGAACTTCAAGGCGAATCTCCATGGGTTCTTCAATGGCGACCCGATCGCTCCTCTGGGTGAAGCGATCCCCTCGAAACCGCCCGACGCGGACCCTGCTCACCCTTTTCCAGCTCGCAGCCATTGCCATCGCCAACCTCTTGCCATTTCCCCGCTGCATCAATGCGCTCGGGCGCCACCATCAAACAAAGCCGCTCCCGGCTACCCCAACGCTCCGGCGCTTTGAGACTCTCCAGGGCGCCAAACCGCACAACCCCGGCGCCAAGAGAGAGTTCCTCCCCGATCCATTGTGGGTAACCGAAAACCGGCTCTCCCGCAAACCGAGCTCGGGGGCCTCGCACGAAGCCGCGAGCGCTCCCCTCGCCTGTCGCGCCCAACCACCGCGACCCGACCCACTGCGGATCCTCCAGATGGCCGAAAGTGTGTAATCTTCGTGGCCCAGAGTGTGCAATTCTTGATGGCCAGTGACAATGGCCATTGACCATCACGCAGGCGTTCGCACTCAGTGTGCATAGGTCACACCGCACTGGGCGGCTATACCCGGGATGGAGCATGGAAGAGCAGACAGCACTGCCGTGCCACTCAAGAGATCAGATTCCGGGCCCATTCGGAAATGAACCCCCGCGACGGTTACCCCAAGTGGCTCCAGTCATCATGATGTTCCGTCAACCGGCACCAACCTCGGCGCTCAAAAAAACCCGATCAACGCCCGCCTCTAACAGCCCCACCCTGGATATCGAATCGCCCGTGCATTATGGTTTCCGTACTTGTTCGTAGCGACCCTCAGATCTCATCGTGATTGGTGGTAAGTGGCCATTTTGGTTGTCGCTCCACCATCACCAGCCACCACGACCTGCCTTGCTGGTTTATGGACGGGAACGATATGTGAATATTCGCAACCTCTTGCTCATCGCCCTGATCGTGCTGACCCAGGGGGCCTGCTCGTTGCTGTTCGTACAGGGGCCTCCAAGGGTGGACCCGAGTTCGCTCCCTCCTTCTGTTGTCGTGAACTGCACAGAAGACATGACCATCCCTGTTCTGGACCTCATGGCCGGGGTCGGGCAGGTAGCATTAGCGGCGTGGATTTGGTCACTTGCAGAGGGCGACGGGGCAGTCCAGGTACAAGCAGTGGGCGTTGGATTGCAAGGAGTCTCTGCCGGGATGTTCGGGATATCGGGACAACAGAAGGTGCGGGCCTGTCGTGATTTTCTGGCCGCCCGGAGGACCATCAGCCGGTAAGCTGCGGGGTGAAGCGGGCGAACTTCGCGACCCTGAGCAAGGCCCAAGTGGCCAGCCCCACCTAAGCGATCTGAATCTCCCCGGTGGCGGCGCGCGTCACTTCGTCGCGTGCCCGGGCCGGGTGCGTCCGGCCGACATCAATCGGACGTGACCCTCAAGACAACGCGACGAGCTGGCATCTGCTGGTGCGGGGTGTTCATATGCGGTTTTTGCGCACTGGCGCCGTCATTGGGGTGCCCCGCGTCCATCGCCGGTTTTCGGGCACCGCGCCCCCGAACCCACATCCCCCCACACCGGGCCATTTGCACTCCAGGGCGGCACGCGCCACAGAGGCTCCTCACCCACGTGGCGACGACCCGGTTGCGACGGCGACATTGACCATACGATCCTTTGGTGGTTTCATAGTTGGGTGCAGGTTCCGCACCCACAGTAGAGTCCCTCGACCCGGCTGACCGCATGCCCGGCCCAACCAACGGAGACCTGATTCGGCGGTGGCAGGGTGAGGAGGCGCCCCTCCTGCCCCTGCTCCACGCCCTCCAGAATCGAGACGGCTACCTGTCGGAATCGGCGTTGCGGGCCGTGTCCAAGGGCCTCCGCATTCCCATCGCGGACCTCTTCGGCACCATTACCTTCTATCACCACTTCTCCCGCGATACCGAGGGGACCGCTAGGCCACGCGTCTGCGGGGGGCCTGTGTGCCGGTTGCGGGGCGCGGACGTGCTCACCGGTAGCCTGCGCGCAGCCGGGCACGAACCGCACCCCATGTCCTGCCCCGGGCGGTGCGACCAACCGATTCCGGTGCTCATCGGCGACTCGGTGTATACCGGGCGCCGCGCCGGATCGCTTGTGGAGACGCCGCCGCCACCTCCCGTCCCGCCTCCCGCCGGTATCGAAGAATGCGTGTTTGCCGGTATACGGGCCCCGGACAGGCACACGCTCGCGGGCTATCGCAGCGCCGGGGGCTACGAGGCCCTGACCAAGGCCACCTGCCGGATGGATCCCGGCCAGGTGTTGGCCGTGATCGACGAGAGCGGCCTGACCGGCCGAGGCGGAGCGGGCTTCCCCACAGGGCGCAAATGGCGCGCGGTCGCCGAGGCGACGGGCACGCCGAAGACCATTGTCTGCAACGCGGATGAGGGCGAGCCCGGGTGCTTCAAGGATCGGGATCTCATGGACCTGGATCCCCACGCTCTCATTGAGGGGATGGCGCTGGCCGCCTACGCGACCGGAGCGACCAGGGGATTCATTTATTTGCGCTATGAGTATCCGGCCACGCTGGACATCCTGGAGCGTGCGATCGCCGAAGCGGCCGGGGCCGGCTACCTGGGAGGCGACGGCGCGGGATCGGCGCCGGGATTCGATCTTATGGTGCGCCGGGGGGCCGGGGCGTACATCTGCGGCGAGGAGACCTCACTGCTCAACTCCCTGGAGGGCAAACATCCGTTTCCCCGTAACCGGCCGCCATTTCCGGTGACCCACGGCTACGAGAACCTGCCCACGGTCGTCAACAACGTGGAGACGCTGGCGTCGGTGCCTCCGATCCTGCGCCACGGCCCGTCCTGGTATCGCTCGCTGGGACGTGGCGAGCACGCGGGCACCAAGGTGATCAGCCTTTCGGGCGACATCACGCGTCCGGGCAACTACGAGGTGCCGATGGGATTCCCGCTAGGCGAGCTGTTGGAGTGGGCGGGCGGGCCCCTGCCGGGTCGCACCATCCAGGCAGTCACAATGGCCGGGTTGTCCGGAGGTTTCCTGGGCAGCGACGCGCTGGACGTGACCTTGGACGAGCCCTCGATCAGGGCCTTGGGGAGCTTTCTGGGCGCGGGCGGCATCATGGTCTTCGACGACTCCCGCGACATGGTGAGGGTCACGCGCGACGCCATGGCCTTCTTCGCCGAAGAGTCGTGCGGGAAGTGCTTCCCCTGTCGGATCGGGACCAAGCGCCTTGTGGAGCGTCTGGAGGGCGAGGGTCCAGACTGGCTGGGGGCGTGGATTGATGAAGTGACCGACCTGCACACCGTCATGAAGAAGACAAGCGCTTGCGGTCTGGGACAGGCGGCCCCCCTGTTAACAGAGAGCTTGATCCGATATTTTCCCGACAATGTCCGCTGGCATGTGGAGAGCCAACCGAGCTTGAGCGATGAGTCATAACGGCCAACTGCCCACCTTGGTCCTGGATGGCGAGCGCGTGGCCTTTACGCCGGGCGAGACGGTGTTCGAGGTCGCCCAGCGGGAAGGCAGGGAGATTCCCGCGCTCTGCTACGATCCCCGGCTGGAGCCATTCGGCGGCTGTCGGCTCTGTGTGGTGGAGCTTGAGGGCGCCGCAAATCCGGTGGCGTCATGCACGATGGACGCGCAGGCCGACATGCGCGTGCGCACCCGCACCTCAAGCCTTGAGACGCACCGCAGGATTCTCATGGAGATGGTGGCGTCGGAGAACAGGGACGCGGATGTTGATCCCATGCACGGGTACGCGTCACAGGAGATGGCCGGGCTCCTGGACCGATACCGGGCTCGGACCGGCCGTTTCAGTGGCGCCATTTCGGGGCGAAGCCGGCCCGACGACGACAATCCGTTCATTAAGAGGGACTACGAGAACTGCATTTCCTGCTATCGGTGCGTGCGCGTGTGCGCCGAGCAGGAGGGAGACTACGCGATCTCGGTCATGGGACGAGGATTCGAGACCCGAATCACCACGGAGTTCGAGGGCCACCTCAAAGACTCGGCCTGCACCTTTTGTGGGCAGTGCATCCAGACATGCCCGACCGGGGCGCTCGGGGACCTCAAGGCGCTGGCTCACCGCGACGCGCCCGGCCAGACGGAGACGACGCGCACCATCTGCACCTATTGCGGCGTTGGTTGCGCCGTGGACGTGATGACCCGCAACGAACGCATCGTCGGTATCCTTCCGGCCATGGACGGACCGGCCAACGAAGGGGCCCTCTGCGTCAAGGGCCAGTTCGCCTTCGATTTCGTTCATCACCCGGATCGCCTCAAGACCCCTTTGGTGCGCGACGGCGCATCCGGGACGCTGCGACCCGCATCGTGGGACGAGGCTCTGGGGCGGGCTGCGGACAGCCTGACACGGGTGGTGCGCGACCACGGACGCCACGCCGTCTACGGCATCGCCTCAGGTCGCGCGCCCCACGAAGCGGCGTACATGATGCAACGCTTCATGCGAGCAGGCTTGGGAACCAACCATATCGACAACTGCAGTCGAGCCTGACACGCTCCCACAGTCGCCGGTCTGGCGGCAACAATCGGACGCGGTGCGATGTCCAACCCGCTGGCCGACATGGACAAGCCCGATGTCATCTTCTGCATCGGAACCAACATGACGGAGTGCCACCCTGTCGCGGCGACTCGGCTCAAGAGGGCGCTGGCACGGGGTGCCCAGATGATCACGGCCGACCCCAGGCGCATCGGCCTGGCGGAGATTTCAGACATCTACCTGCCCATCCGGGTCGGATCCGATGTGGCGCTGCTGCTGGCGATGGCCCATGTGATTGAGCGCGAAGGATTGGTGAACCGACGCTTCATCGAGGAACATACAGCGGACAGCGCTGAGTTCCTGGAGCATGTTCGCGCGTTCCCGCCCACCTGGGCCGCCGAGATCTGCGAGGTGCCGGCGGAGGACATTGAGACGGCCGCCCTCCTGTACGGCGGGGCGGACCGCGGAGCCATCTACTACACGGTGGGCATCACCGAGCACATCTGCGGCGTGGACAACGTTCAGAGCCTCTGCAACCTGGCCCTGATGACGGGGAATCTGGGCCGCGAGGGTACGGGCGTAAACCCGATGCGGGGCCAGAACAACATCCAGGGTGCTGGGGATGCGGGCGCCCTGCCCAACAACTATCCCGGCTTTCAGTCAGTGACGGATCCGGCGCACCAGCGCAAGTTCGCGCAAGCGTATGGGCGCGTGGTAGACCTTGAGGAGGGAATGACCAAGGTCACAGCCCTGGACCTGGCGGGCGACCACATCCGCGCCATGATCATCGATGGCGAGAACACGGTGGTGAGTGATCCCGACCGCAACCACTGCGAGCACGCGCTGAGGAGCCTGGACTGCCTTGTGGTCATCGACATTTTCCTGACGGAGACGGCCGAGTTGGCGGATGTGGTGTTTCCGGCGACGGCCTGGGCGGAGACCGATGGCGTCTGCGCGAACACGGAGCGCCGGGTTCAGCGCCTGCGGGCGGCGGTGCCCCCACCCGGCGAAGCAAAGCCCGACTGGTGGATCCTGTCCCGACTGGCGGAGCGCATGGGCTGGGAGGGCTTCGGCTTTCAGTCGGCCAAGGAAGTCTTCAACGAGCTCTGCTCGCTGTCGGCCACCTACGCGGGCTTGGACTGGGACCGGATTGAGCACGGCGAATACCAGTGGCCTGTGCCCGAGGTCGGCCATCCGGGAACACCCCGGTTACACGAGGGTGGGTTCATCAACGGCCGCGGGATATTCAAGATGTTGACCTACCGGGACCCTGAGGAGACCATCTCCGACGAATACCCGATCTGGTTGACGACCGGGCGGCGCTTGCCGGCGTACCACACGCGGACGCAGACCGGACGTTCCGAGGGACTCGATTACCTGCTTGCCGAGGAGACCCTGGAGGTCAACCCCGTCGATATCAGCGCCTTGGGACTTAAGGATGGCGGCTACGCGGAGATGAGCAGCCCCAGAGGGTCCGTTTCGGTGCGGGTCCGGGGAACCACCCGCTCTCCACCGGGTACGGTCTTTGCGTCCTTTGCGTTCAATGACGTGCCCGTCAACGTGCTCACCGGTGGTGGCTACGATCCGGTCACGCAGACGGCCGCCCTCAAGGCGTGTCCCGTGGCTCTGCGGCCCTTGGCCGAGCCGCCCAGCCGATCTGCCGTCCCGGTACCGGCGGGCCAACGCAACGGCGATACCCCGACGCCCTGACCGGTTGTTGGCTACCCCCAAGGCAGGGACGCCAGGGGTGCAGACAGGTGGCATCACCGACCCAGGTCGGGCTGTCATCCGAGGACCCCGGGCCCCGCCACGGGCCGTGGGTTTACGGGAGCTTTCGGTATCGCACTGTGCGGCCTCGCCCATCCTCGCGGACCATCACGGCGACCATTCCCAGCTCAATCACACCCTTGCTTTTTTCCACGCGAGCGCGAGAGAACCTGTCCTCGGTGCTCGAAACCCGGGCGGTCGCCACAAAATGGCGCTCGGTGCCCAGCACCTCGCCGGTGGCGGGATCCACGTACTTTTCACCTTCGGCGTAGATGTCCACGCGCTCACCGGCGCCGAGCAGACCACTGCCGTAGTTGAGAATGACATCGTCTCCCGTGACCGCGGCGACCCGAATGGGATACACCTCTTCCACAATCAGCGAAGTGATGCCCATGGCCACGGAGCGCATCACATCGCCCATCAACTTGCTCTCGCTGTCCGAGGTGCGAACGGCGTTCCCGGACCGGCCGCCCAACATTCCCTGCGCCTCAAACCCCCGGTTGCCATCTTGGTCGGCAATCACGCTGGTCGCGACCGCCAAGCGGCCATTCTCCGCATCAATCACGCGAACATCAACCGCCATCGTGGCCGTCGATTTGGATGTGCCGAAACCGCCGAACGACGCCTCCTCGGTGAGCAGGCCATATTGGGTAACGGCGCCCGTCACGAGATAGTCCACGCCCGAGAGACTGAGTTGGCCGGAGCCCGGGGTGATGCCCGCCGCGCTTAGCCCCTGCTCCTCGAGAATCAAGGCCATACGATCTCGCTCGATCACATCGAACTTGTGCGTCTGGACGAGAGCCGTGGTCAGCATGTCCACCAGTGCCCGCGTGTTCTCGCTCACATCATTCCACCCATAGGCCTGGAAGTGCTTGTCCTGGTCAGAATCCATCGCGCGCCAATCGACATCCACGATGCCCACCTTGACGCGGTTGCCGGCCTGAGCCAGCGCGGTCACCGGTGAAATCGACATGGCTGTGCCGATCAAGCCCACCAGCAACGCAGTCCGCCGCCTCGTGGTGCGCCTATCCGTGAGTGGGGCAAATGGATGCATATCTGACACTCCAGGGGGAATTGCCGGCCGTACTCGCCACCGGAACGCCGGAATTGACGGACCGATCACCCAATCTGTCAAGGTCCAAGCTGTTCACCAGTGGTGCCCGACGACGACGCCTTGTCGACCTCGAGTGTTCCCAAGGACAAGGCGTGGCCCACGCCACAACGACCGACGCAGAGTCAGGCGACGACCGGCCGGTAGTCCTTGTCCGTCATGGGCTCGTGTCGCTCCCATTTGCCTCGCATCTCGATCAGGACGCGGTGCGGCGAGAGCACAGGATACCCCGACGATGCATCCGGTCGGTTGACCCTAACGACCCGGACCGAGTACTCGAAAGGGGCTTCGGCCATCGCCGCCGCCAGGTCGCCCACCAAGTAGCGGGGAGCCCACCCGATCACGTGGTAGTCCTCCGTCTGAATCTGGACCGCTACCCCATCGCGTGGATTGGTCAACTCAAGCGTGACGTACAGCGTCTCGTCGGGCTCGAGTGCGTCCAGACGCTCCTGCGCGGCAGGACTGACGTGTCTCCAGCCGTGCAGGAAGAAACGACATGAAAATGAACCATCTCGGCCCTTGACAAGCTTCGGAAAGACCTCGTAGGAGTCTGTCATGCGACGGCCACCACTGGCGGACAGGATCTCGATCGGGTCGGCTCCGGGGTCGAGGTCCATCGACCTCAGGTAATGGTTCCGCTCCGGCCTCCGGGAGTTGATCACCCGGTTTTGAAAGAGAGGAAAGAGGTCCACTGAGGTGTACTCCCTCCTGAACTCCGGAAACTCAAAGACCAGCGGGAAGCCCGCCTCCCGCTGAGCGCGCCGCGCTCCCAGCGTATAACGGAAGCGGTACGGCACCGGCCCGTCGGCCGCATCCAGCCGCCCAACGGGAAACCACAGGCGGGTGTCTCCGCAGTCCTGCCAAGCGAGGAACAGAGTGCGTTCGTTCATCGTGCCAACTCCAGTAGCCGGTCGCGATTGTATCGAATCAGGGTTGAGGAAAACTCCTTGGCCGCCGTAGACATCCAGCCGGCCGGGACCCGCCCAATGATCTCGGCAATGTCCGAATCCCGCAAGGAGGACAGGCGTTCCAGGTGCTCGCGGAAGTACTCGTCCAGTGCTGGCATCCTGTTCCTGACCAGGTCAAGCGGGCTCGGGCCGCGCCTTGGACTCTCATGGAAAAAAATAGCTCCGCGGGCTTTTTCAGCGTACGCCGCCACGGTCCCGGCCTCCAACCGCATCAAACGCTTCTCGTCCCGGAGCTCCCGTCCTAATGCCGAGGCGTGATCAAAGGACGGAGCGAGAAAGCCGACGCCCTGCTGCTCCGCTACGACACCCCAATTCTCGTGGTGGCGATCAGTGTTGCCAACGACCGCGTCAAGCACCAGGTATCCCGCAAAACGCTTCTTCGCGGCCTCGGCGGTCTCCGCGCACGGAAACCATTTGTCGAAGCAACACCAAATATTCTCAACCGAGTGGTCTGACTGTTGGAAGCGCTTGTCCGCATCGTAGCCGATAAGCGTCCGCTTCAGCATCTGGTTTCCGTGTACCAACTCCCTGCCTCCAAGGGCGAACGACTTCGACGCGGATGCCCGAATTCCCTCCCACTCGGCAAACTCCACGGTCGCACACGGAGTACCCAGCAGGCCCGCCACTTCAGCGACGATCTTCTCCGCCCAGTGTTCCCCGGTCTTGGGCCTCGGCTGTTTCAACAACCAGCTGGTACGGTCGCCTGGGTCACGATACCAGAACTTCGCCTTGGTACCCATGGCCTCTGGATCGAGCGCCCACTCGGGACGAATGTGGAGAACAGAATACGGAATCACCGTCGGTTCAATTCCAAGCGTTAACCCGGCCGCGCATCAGCAATCTCCCCGACCTGGAGCCGAACGTCACCCACAGCACACCGTCTCGCCCTGAAGCTTAGACTGAAGTTCGCGAGCCCAAAATTGGCTAACGCTTTGTAGCCATGCAGCATAACTGAAATTACGAGGTGTTCCCTACTGGGTACAAATCACGCCCGAACGTCCAGTAAGCGGAACACCTCGGCCTGAAGTGGTGTCGGGCTGCTGAGCACATCGGCCGCTTCCGCGCCCTCCGCAGCCGGCTGAACCCGGTTGCGGGTCAGCGTGGCAAGGTCGCCCAGCAATGTCCGAAAGCATCAATGTCATGTAACGACTTAAGGAGAAAAAATGGCCATTTTTCGCGCGAACTTCGGCTTAGACACTTGCTCTTGTGCATTCGGAGCGTGCGCTGCAGAATAGCTGAGGATGCAAGGCGAGCCTGTAGCATGGGGTGATCACCTAGCGGATGTGCCCGGGGAACGGAATTTGGTGTGCTCGACGGTCAAGTGTAGCGGTTGACTGGCCCATTGGCGGCGGGAGAGGCCGAATTCTCGGGTCCGAGGGCTTGTAGGTGCCGAATCCGGGTGGTCCAACTGCCGAATAGTCGTGGTTGTCCGCAAGGCGTTTTTCTGCCGCGCAGGCTCCTTGGTATCTGCGCCCGCGTGATCGCCGACATGCGCCAAGAGTTCGCGGCTGTCGATTAAGATCCACTTGAAGCAACGCAAGAGACCCCAATGCGCGCGGATGGTTGTCGCAATGGGAGGTGAGCCCGAACGGAGGCCGCTTCCCGACGGGAATTGAGCTTGGGTTGAGACGCTGACGCCCTTAGGAATAGCGTCGTGACACCCAGCATCAGCCGGATTCGCACCTGCAAACGGCGCACTTGGGCGACCCCGCGTGCCCAAGTGGCCAACTGCCCTTCCCTGGCACCGGTTCATGAGGCTGAAGCGTACCTGGGATGCGCCGCGCGCGTCCATTTGATACGGCCCTTTGCGCCCGCACCGGCGGCGGCGCAGATCCCAAGAAATCGGCCATCTCGTTTGGGGAACAATCAAGAACCTTGCCCCGACAAGGGAGATTGGCCACGATCTAGCCGTCCAAACTTATGGACTGTCTTGCGCCGAACCTTCACGTCCGTCTCTCGCCAACCCAGGGATTCCATGCTCTCCGACATCGCCATCGCCCAAGCCCACAAATCGCTCCCAATCACCGAAATCGCAGCTCGGGCCGGGCTCTCCGAAACCGATATCCGCCAGTACGGCCACGACAAGGCCAAGGTGCCGCTCGAGGTGTTGCGGGCCCGACCCGACCGGGACGCCAAGCTGGTTCTCGTGACCGGAGTCAGCCCGACCGCCGCCGGCGAGGGAAAGTCGACAACCGCCGTGGGCCTCGCCGATGCGCTGACGTTGCGAGCCCGCAACCCGGTGTTATGCATCCGCGAGCCATCCTTGGGGCCGGTCTTTGGCATCAAGGGTGGCGCCGCCGGCGGGGGCTACTCGCAAGTGGTGCCCATGGAGGACATCAACCTGCACTTCACGGGCGATTTTCACGCGATCACGTCCGCGCACGCTCTCCTTTCCGCCATGCTGGACAACCACCTCTTTCGCCCCAACACCACAGAGCTGGATCACCGCAGATTGACCTGGGGCCGAGCCGTGGATATGAACGACCGTGCGCTGCGGAGCGTCATCGTGGGGCTGGGCGGCCCACTGGGGGGCATCCCCCGCGAGGACAGCTTCATGATCACCGCAGCCTCGGAGATCATGGCGATCTTCTGCCTGGCCCGGGACCTGGCTGACCTAGAAAAGCGGTTGGGCAACATCATCGTCGGTTATACGCGCGCTCGTGAGCCGGTGCGCTGTCGCGACATCGGCGCCGAAAAGGCCATGAGCATCCTGCTACGCGACGCCCTGCAGCCGAATCTCGTCCAAACGCTGGGCGGCACGCCCGCATTCATCCACGGCGGGCCGTTCGCCAACATCGCGCATGGCTGCAACTCGCTGATCGCAACCCGTGCGGGGCTCAAACTGGGAGACATCGTGGTCACGGAGGCAGGGTTCGGAGCGGACTTGGGCGCGGAAAAGTTCTTCGACATCAAGTGCCGCATGGGCGGGCTTGACCCGGACGCCGTGGCCATCGTAGCCACAATCCGAGCGCTGAAGATGAATGGTGGCGTAGACAAGGTGGACCTCGCCACCGAGGACTTGGGCGCGCTCACGCGGGGACTCGAGAACCTGTACGGTCACCTGGAAAACCTCGCTCGCTTCCATGTGCCGACGGTCGTGGCCATCAATCGCTTCGCGAGCGATACCGGACCCGAGATCCAGTCCGTGCTGGAGGGCTGCCGGGGACGAGGGTTTCAGGTCGTCGAGGCCGATCCCCACGGCGGGGGCGGCTCCGGGTGTCTGGACCTCGCCGATGCTGTGTGGTCTCTGGCCGAGAGCGGGCAGGCCGACTTCAGGCCCCTCTACCCGGACAACCTGTCCCTTCAGGACAAGATCAACGTGGTGGCCACGGAGATCTACGGAGCCGACGGTGTCGACTTCTTGGGCGGCGTGACCGATGAGCTCGCCCGGCTGGAGTCCTTTGGACTTGCCGACGCTCCCGTCTGCATCGCCAAGACGCAGTACTCGTTCTCGGACAATCCGGCACTGCTTGGGCGCCCACGGGGCTTTCGAATCACGGTGCGGGGCGTCACTCCGTCGGCTGGCGCCGGGTTCGTGGTGGCCAAGACCGGATCCATCATGACGATGCCCGGCCTGGGCGTGCGCCCGGCCGCACTCAACATGTCGATGAGCCCCGAGGGCGTGATCGACGGTCTCATGTAACCCTCGGGGTGTCAGCGCCCGTCTCGCTGGCGCCCGACGGCGTGGTACACCCATACTTTCTGATTCTCGTAGAGCCAACCCTTATCACCGCCGCGGGACGGCCCATGTCCAACACCCACGCCTACTGGGCGCGTAACCTGCGCTACCTCACCATTTTGCTCTCGATCTGGTTCCTTGTCTCGTACGGCTTTGGGATCATCCTGGTCGATTGGCTCAACCGGATACGAATTCCGGGCACAGGATTCAAGCTGGGATTCTGGTTTGCGCAACAGGGGTCGATCTATGTGTTCGTGGTCCTGATCTTCGTATACGCCCGGCTGATGAACCGGCTGGACGACGAGTTCTCGGCGCCCGAGTAGTTCTCGCTTCGATGAGCGTTCGCGCCTGGACCTTGCTGCTGGTCGCGCTCTCCTTTGCGCTCTATGTCGGGATCGCTCTATGGTCGCGGGCCCGGTCGACGAGAGATTTCTATGTGGCGGGGACCGGTGTGTCTCCGGTGGCCAACGGCTGGGCGACCGCGGCAGACTGGATGTCGGCCGCCTCATTCATCTCCATGGCCGGGATGATCTCGTTGCTTGGGTACGACGCGTCCGTCTACCTCATGGGCTGGACGGGCGGGTACGTTCTCCTTGCCCTCCTTTTGGCCCCCTACTTGCGCAAATTCGGGGCCTACACCGTTCCCGACTTCGTCGGCGACCGCTATGGCTCCCAGGTCACCCGCGTCGTGGCGGTGCTATGCGCCGTCTTTGTGTCCTTCACCTACGTCAGCGGACAGATGCAGGGTGTGGGCATCGTCTTCAGCCGGTTCCTGGGGGTCGATGTCGCCGTCGGCGTCGCCATCGGCATGGGCGTCGTGTTTTTCTACGCCGTGCTGGGCGGCATGAAGGGAATCACCTACACGCAGGTAGCCCAGTACTGCGTTCTCATCTTCGCGTACATGATGCCCGCGTTTTTCCTGGCGGTGATGCTATCGGGCACGCCCATCCCGCAGCTGGGATTCGGGGGGGCCGATCCGGAGAGCGGCGTCTTCCTGCTGGATAAGCTTGACGGCCTGCACCAAGAGCTTGGGTTCGCGCCGTACACGGACGGCACCAAGTCGACGATTGATGTGTTCTTCATCACCGCGGCGCTGATGGTGGGCACCGCCGGCTTGCCGCATGTGATCATCCGCTTCTACACCGTACCCCGGGTCCGGGATGCTAGGAGCTCCGTGGGGTGGGCCCTGCTCTTCATCGCGATCCTCTACACGACCGCGCCCGCGATCGGTGTCTTCGCCCGAACCAACCTCCTTGATACGGTTTCCGGCCAACCTTACGAAGCAATGCCCGAGTGGTTCAACACGTGGGAGGAGACCGGCCTGATCACCTTCGAAGACCGAAACGGCGACGGACGCATCCAGTACCTTGGAGACCCGGAGCGAAACGAACTCACGGTCAATCCAGACATCATGGTTCTGGCCAACCCCGAGATTGCCGGGCTTCCCAACTGGGTCGTCGGCCTTGTGGCGGCCGGAGGACTGGCCGCGGCGCTGTCGACCGCGGCGGGGCTGCTGCTGGTCGTCTCCTCGGCGGTCAGCCACGACCTGCTGAAACGGACGCTGCGCCCCAACATCTCCGAAAGGGGAGAGTTGCTCGCGGCGCGCATCAGCGCAGCGGTTGCCGTCCTGGCCGCGGGTTATCTGGGGTTCAATCCACCGGGGTTTGTGGCCCAGGTCGTCGCCTTCGCCTTTGGTCTCGCGGCATCCTCGTTCTTTCCGGTCATGGTCATGGGTACCTTCACCCGCTCGATGAACAAGGAGGGCGCGACCGCCGGCATGATATCCGGAATAACCTTCACGGCCGCGTACATCATCTATTTTCGTTTCGTGAACCCGGCAGCCGATTCGCCGGAGAACTGGTGGTTCGGTATCTCCCCGGAGGGCATCGGGACGTTGGGGATGCTGATCAACTTCGCAGTCGCATGGACAGTGTCCCGGCTCACACCGGCGCCACCTGCACACCTCCGCGAGCTGGTGGACAACATGCGCTCACCGGGGCCCATGCACTCAGAGCGGCGGGCCGGGTCAAGACACAGGATCTGAGGGCGACCTGTCGAGCACCACGCCGCCACCGTTTGCCATCCCCATCACCCCCTTCCCCGTCACGCGACGAAGGAAGCGCGGCATCAGGGCTGAACGGCACCGTTGACCGGCATGCGGTTGGCTTTGGTGGGGCCCCATCGGTGGTCCATCCCGTTGCCCCTCGGCGCCGGCCACTCGGACGGCGGCGCGGAGGTCGTGGACCCCGCCTGGGGACATCCGATCAACGTCCCCCAAGCGCCAAGTCCCGGGGGGCTACCGGGCTTCGTGTCCTACAGCCCCCCGCTGGAGATCTGACAACACTCGTTGAGCGGTGGCGTCGCCGGGAGCGAATGCCACCGCTCTCTCGGCATGGAACAACGCCTCGGTGACGCGGCCGCCCTGGGCCAGGGCAATCGCCACGTTGAGGTGCGCCCGAGCAAGCTCGGGAGCCAGCGCCAGGGCCCGCTCGTACGACTGGATGGCCGCGATCCTGTTGCCTGACCGCAAGCGCAGATTCCCCAAGTTGAAGTGGGCCAGAGCGTCGCCGGGATTGAGCGCCAGGGCCGCCGCATACGCATCCTCCGCCGCCGCTGCATCTCCAAGCGCTGCGTAGGAAATGCCCCTGTTGATGTGTGCCAGCGGCTGATTCGGATCGGCCGCCAAGCTCTCGCCAAACGCTTCGATCGCAGATGCGGGATCCCCGGCCCGGTAATGCTGGAGCCCCAGGGACATCATGACACCCGGATCCCCCGGCAACACCATCTGCGCTCGCCTCAGCAACGCCTGGGCGTCGCCGGCCCTGCCTGCGGCCGCCGCCTCGTCGGAGAGGAACCCCAGGATCATGACCCATCTGCGGCGCACCGCCTCCGATTCCTCCCGAACCGCGGCAGAAACGTCCAGTCGGGTGCCGGTCCCAAGAGCAGACCCGACCGGGCCCGCGACATGGAGCACCGCCAGGGCCAGGGCCCTGAGATCGGGATCATCCGAGGCAGCCAGGGCCGTCACACGAGCTGTCGCCTCAGCCCCCAGCTCCTCACCCGTCTCGACCCATCCATCCAGAAAGCGGGCCAGCCCCTGAAACCGGGCCATCACTCCCGGGACCTCGGGTCGAAGGAGCATTCGGGCCGCCAGATCCTCGCCCATCTGATCGGTCACGGCCAGGAGTGCCGACGACACGGGATCCAGCGGCTTGAGCTGTCCCCACCATCTCTCCACGTCACCCTGTAGCCGAATCTCGGAGCGATCCTCATGACACGTCCGACAGGCGCTGACAATCCCCAGACGGGCATCGACCGAGGGCCTGGGGATCGGAATCGTGTGATCCGATCGCGCAAACGGGACCGCGTCGCCGACCTCGGGGTGCTGCAAATACGGCATGTGACAGGCCACGCAAACGCTCCCCTCCGACCCCGGCGGGTGACGCGTGTGCTCCTCGGGCTGTGCTCGCTTCGAGGCGTGGCACGATGTGCATTGGCGATCATCGCGCTCGTCGTCCAACCGCACGCGGTTGACATCCCAGTAGCCCAGCCCATGGGGCTCATGACAACTGATGCACGTCATGGCGCCATCGACGTAACATGAACTCGACAAATGGGTTCCCTGGTAGGCGAACGTCCGCACCCGACCGTCGGACGTATAGGGATCGTCGCCGAGAATCGGCAATTTGAGGGCGTAGTGGTCCGTCAGGGACCTGCCGGGCAGGTACCCCTCCCTGACGACATCCTTGAGCGCGTGGCACTGAAAGCAGGTGTTGAGCGACGCATCCACATGATCGACCACCCGGCTGGGCAATCCGATGTCCAGGAGAGCCGACGCATCCGGGCCACCGGCCTGCATGAGCGACACGTGGCGGCGGGCGGGACCGTGGCAGGACTCGCAATTGATGTCCAGCGATGTCCATTGGGTTGAGACACCTTGGCCGGGATCCTGCCGGGCCGCGATCTGGCTCCCATGGCAGGACTGGCAGTTTGCGAAGCGCGAATGCGTTCCCAGGATACGGACCGGCGGCCAGTCGCCGCAGTCCGCCAGGGCCAGCCGCTCGTCCATCGGAATCCAGCCCCGGTCGGCGCGCGTGCCCGTGTTGCAGAACCAAGCGCCCAGCTGCCTGGAGTAGTCAAAGGGAAGAAAACGCACAGTGCCGTCGGGCCTGTGGCTCACGAAGCCCTGTGTGCCGCCGCCCAGCAGGTGCCCGCCCCCGATGACGCCATCGACGGGAATGACCTCCTCACCCCCACCCTGCCACCTGACCCTGAACTGATAGCCGCCCAGGGAATCCAATTGGGGCGTCACGGTCGCATCAAGCAGGACCAGGGGTGCTCCGTCGAAGGGCGCGATGACGGACCGGGCCGTGGCCTCCCCACCCGCCCTGCCGTGGGTTGACATGCTCCAGCTTCGGTATTGGCCCTCGTGACATCCGGCGCACGCACCCGATCCCGCAAAGTCGTCCAAGGCAATGTGGTCGCCGCCGGACTCCAGCGCCGATTGCGTACCCGGGCTGGGCGGAGCATCGCCGCACCCCAGAAATCCGAGGACGAGCAAGAGGGCGGCCCGGCAGGCGCTCCAGTCCCCGGCCCCGGACTCCTCCAACATGGGGACTCCGCCGCCCCCAGTCCCGGCGCCCCGGTTCACTGCAGCGACGGCGTGCGCCCAATGCCGTCCCTGGACCAGGCGGGGCCCAGGCATCGGCAGAGCGTTCGGATGTAGGCCACCAAGGCCCGTATCTGGTCATCGTCCAGCGACGCGCCAAAGGCGGGCATGCGCGCGCTCTTGCCCAGGATCCAACCCCCTGCATGGATGCCGTCGTAGAGCGTGTCATCGGGGCGAAGAGACATCGCCAGAGAGTCGGCATGGACGGTGGGTGGGCTGGGTAGGAAAGGAGCGTTAAATCCGTCACCGCCGCCTTCGACGCCGTGGCAGGGAGCACAACGCGCCCTGTACAGGGCGGCGCCCGCATCGTCGAAGTCTCCGACCATCGGTTGTCCCGTGAGGGCGGGATCGACCACCGAGGATCCCACCCACTCGCCAGTGCGGTGCCACAGGTAGCTGGCGATCAGATTAATCCGGTCGGATTGCTCCAGCGAGGCCGGCATGATCGTACCCGGCGCCCCGTGGTCGGGCCGCTCGATCATCGTCCGCACAAAGGACGGTTGCAGACGGTCGCGTATCCCATCCAGGCGAGGTCCCACACGCCCACCGTCCTGCCCAAGTTGGTGGCATCCCAGGCAGCTCCACCTGGTCCGCAACAGGGCATCGGCCTTGGCCATGGAAAACGCCGACAGCGCCAGCGGCTCCCATGATGCGGTGTCCCCTGCCCTCCTCCCCGCAAGCGCCCCGGTGATGGCGGTGACCTCCTCGGGGCTCAGCCCAAAGTCGGGCATCCGCCCTCCCGATCCCGGGCTGTCCCCCATGGGCCTGATGGGCACGGGGTCCTCCAGGTAGGCTGTCAGCCACCGGGGCCGCACGCGCAGGCCCTGGGCGCTGAGGTCGGGTGCCGTGCGCCGGTGTGTGACCAGCTCGTGATTGTGGCATCCGGCGCAGTTGAGCCGCTCGAATACGGCCCGTCCATGGCCGGCGTCCACATCCGGGTGTCGGCCCCTGGCTGCCAGGAACGCAGCGTCGACGCCCTGCATCGCCTCCTCGGCCGCCAAAAACATCGCCAGCGCCACCCGCTCCCGCTCGTCCAGGTCGTAGCGGGGCATGCGGGCCGGAGCGATGTCGGGGCGGATTGCCTGGGGATCGGCCAGGTAGTGAAAGAGGTAGGCTGGCGCCAACGGCGCCGACCCCGGCCCCAGTCTGGGGGCCGCGGCGCGAATCGCCTCATCCTGCTCCACCCCGACATGGCAGGAGCCGCACCCCAGGGACCGCATCAGGCGATCACCATCGATCTCCTCCTGTGCACCAAGAGCGGCCACCGCCGGACCCGGATGTGCGCACACAAGCCCCAAGGCCGCGCCCAGCAGTGTCGCGCGGGTTCTGGCGCGGGGCTTGGCCCGGATCTTGGCGCGGGATCTGGAACCATTCGGGTTACCCGGTGACCCAAGCGGGATCACGAACAATCTCAGTGCAGGAGCAGGGATTGTACGGCCCAGTACGGGATCATTCCTGCACCCGCCACCAGCACGGCCCGCGGAATCGAGAGCCCCAGCAGGCCCCGAAGGGCAACCGCGCCTGCCATTAGGGTCCAGAGCTGGACCGGGAAAACCAGCCCCCCGACCCAGGGAGACAGGGGCATCAGGAGCCCGGGCGTGCGCGCCAAACCCAAGACCCTCATCAACTCGCCCCACTGAGCGCTTCTCCCCAAGAGGTTCACTCCAATCACGCGACTGATGGCCACCCAAAGAGGCCAATGCAGGAGACTCGCCAGCGTCGCCCACAGCACAGCCGGCCACCCCAGCTCAAACTCGATGGCGCCCAGGGCGAGCGACGCCGCCACGACGACGACGACGGCTTGGATGGTCGCACGTTCGTCGTCGCGCGCATCCTGGACCGCGCCGGCATCCAGAAGCGCGGTCCGGTAGACCCGCCACAACATGCCATGACGCACCGGATCGCCCAAATCCACCCCCCTCCGCGCTGCTCCCTGCCATTTGCCCGCGTCAAGGATCGACCGCGAAGGCGCGCGCCGGACGCCACGCCAACAGAATCGGCGGCAACCCCGCGCATGGATAAACCTTGTGGCACAGTAGCTTCCCGCAGCAAGTTTGCCGGGTCACCGACCTCACCGTCTGGAGCATAGTCCAATCGCCGACCGTCCCACCACGCTGGCCACGCAGGTCGAAGGGCGAGAGCGGCTTGAGCGCATCGCCCTGATCGACGACACGGGCCGTTGGCGGTATCGGGATCTCGCCCGCTCCGCGCGGGCCCTGGAGAGCCGCCTCTGGGCCATGGCCCTTCGCTCCCGGGGGGAGGGGTCCCTCTCGGTCACCCGACCGTTGGTCGGCGAGCGAATCGCCTACCTGATTCCTCCCGGCCGGTTGCACGTCTCGGTGCAGTTGGCCACATGGCGAGCCCGTGGCATCGCCGTACCGCTGGCGACAGAGCACCCGGTCGCCGAGCTCGCCTATGTCCTGGACGACGCCCGTCCCAGGATCGTCGTGGTGGACGATGCGCATCCGCTGGCCGATGCTCTCTCGAACGAGGCCTCCGGGAGGGGCATTGCCGTCCTGAGACTGGGAGGTCCGGGACCAAGCAGGGGCCAGGAGGCACCGCACCTGCCGCCGCATTCCCGCGCCCTGGGCGCAGGGGGCGGGCCCCGGGCCGACGATCCCGCGATGATCATCTACACTAGCGGCACGACCGGCAAGCCAAAGGGCGTGCTCACGACGCTCGGGAACATTACATCCCAGGTGACCACGCTCGTCTCCGCCTGGGCGTGGCAAAGAGACGACCGCATTCTGCACACGCTGCCCCTTCATCACATCCATGGCGTGATCAACGCCTTGGCCTGCCCTCTCTGGTGCGGCGCCTCGTGCGAGTTTGCCCACCCTGCGCCCAAGCATGTCTGGGAGCGCCTTGCGTCGGGAGACATCACGGTCTTCATGTCGGTGCCCACGCTGTACCGACGCCTGATTCGCGCCTGGGAGGGGGCCAGCCCGAAGACGCAGGCGCGCTGGTCCCGGGGCGTGTCCGCCCTGCGACTGATGGTCTCCGGCTCGGCCGCGTTGCCCGCCTCCACGCTGCATCGTTGGCGCACCATCACCGGCCACACCCTGCTGGAGCGCTACGGCATGACGGAGATCGGGATGGCTCTGTCGAATCCCCTAAACGGGGAGCGCCGGGCGGGATCGGTCGGCCGCCCCCTCCCGGGCGTCGAGCTGCGCCTGGTCGGTGACACCGGCCGTGCAGTGGGCCAGGGAACGTCGGGCGAGATCGAGGTGCGTGGCCCGCAGGTGTTTCTGCGCTACTGGCAGCGGCCCGAAGAGACAGACCGCGCGTTTCGTGACGGCTGGTTTCGGACCGGCGATGAGGCTCGGGCGGACCCGGACGGCTGCTACCGCATTTTGGGGAGGCGGAGCGTGGACATCATCAAGACAGGCGGGTACAAGGTGTCCGCCCTGGAGGTGGAGGATCTCTACAGGTCCCACCCCGCGGTGCACGATGTGGCCGTTGTCGGTGTGGCCGACGACGACTGGGGTCAGAGGCTCTGCGCCGCATGGGTGCCCGTGCCGTGCGGAGAGGACCTTCCGAACACCGCGCTATTGCGGGCCTGGGGCAAGGACCGGCTGGCCCCCTACAAGGTGCCGCACGACTTCCTGGCCCTGGATGCACTGCCACGCAACGCCATGGGCAAGGTGCGAAAGGACCATCTTCTCGCCCGCTTCTCGGTGCTCTTGGTCGGCGGGGGTGCAGCAACGGACGCCAACCCTGAGGCTGTTCCATGATACAGGCGATTCTGGACAACTTGCAAGACTACTGGATCGTGCATGGAATGCTCTTGGCGTACACGATCCTCGTGGCCTATCACGCCTGGGCTGGCAACAGGGAAACGGGCGGCATCGCCGATTACATCGTGGGCGGCCGATCCATGGGGCCCATCGCCATCGGGCTCTCGTTCTTCGCCACCTATTCCAGCACCAACTCCTTCGTGGGCTTCTCTGGCCAGGCCTACGAGTGGGGCGTAACCTGGTTCCTCCTGGTCCCGTTCGTGGTCGGCCTGTCGCTGCTGGCTTGGGTGGCGGTGGCCCCACGGCTGCGGGCCTTCACGGGGTCGATGGGATCGTTGACCATTCCCGACTTCATCGGTTTTCGTTTCGGAAGTCCGGTCGCGCAGGTGTTCGCCGCGGCAATCGTCATCTTTGCCTCTTTCCTATACATGACGGCGGTGTTCAAGGGGATCGGCAACCTCCTGGAGGCCTTCCTGGACATCCCGTACCGGGCAGCGATCATCGTGGTGTTCTTCATCGTCATGATCTATACCGTAGCGGGCGGATTCATATCCGTGGTCAAGACGGACGCCGTCCAAGGCGTGGTGATGATCTTCGCCGGGATCCTTCTGTTCCGGGGCACGGTCGTTGCCGCAGGTGGACTGGACTCGCTGAGCAGCCTGGCCGCTGACCCGCTTACGGAGCCCCTGCTCCGCTGGGGCGGCGGCATTTCCGTCCCCCTTGCGCTCGGCGTCGCCGCCGCCAGCACGGTCAAGTTCGTGGTCGAACCACGGCAGTTGTCACGCTTCTACGCGCTTGAGAACCGGCGAGCGGCCCGCAAGGGCATGCTCGTGTCGACGGGCGCGTTCCTCCTTGTCTACACGCTGTTGATCCCCGTGGGGCTCTATGCGCGCCGCATCCTTCCGGGCGGCTTGGCCGACACGGACCTTGTGGTCCCCGAGCTCCTCAGGACACCCGAGGTGTTCTCCGCCGGCGCCAGCGCCTTCCTGCTCGTGGCCATGGTTGCGGCGGCCATGTCCTCGCTGGACAGCGTGCTCCTGGTCATGGCGTCGACCGCCCAGCGCGACATCTTGGACAAGCTCCGCACGCCCCGATCGGACAGAAATGCACTGGCGGGCACGCGGATCCTGGTGGCCTTGTTCGCGCTGATTACGGCGGTGATCGCGCTCAATCCGCCGGACGGCATCGTGGCGCTGACGGCGTTTTCCGGGGCCGTGTACGGTGCCTGCTTCGGCCCGGCGATCCTTCTGGGCCTGTACTGGCGACGGGGCGACGGCACGGCCGTGGTGACCTCGTTCGTCGTGGGCCTGGCTGTGCTGCTGCTATGGCGCTGGGTGCCGTGGAGTGGGGTCGTGCACCAGGTCTTTCCGGCCACCGCCCTGTCCTTTCTGGCGTATTGGATCGCCGCCCAGGCCCGTCCGGCGCACGCCTCCGGCCGCCTGGACCAACTCTTCGCTCACGAGCGGTCACTGGGGCGGGGACAACAACGCCCGGCGCAGGCGTAGGCTGGTTGCCGCGACACTGTGGCGGAACCCCACCGGAGTGCGTTGCAACGATACTTCGGGTGGCCGTCTGCAGCCGTACATCTGCTGCGCCGGCGAGGGGGAAGCCGGGAGAGGTGCCCGAGACAGAGAACGGCTTACTCGTGGTCCGAGTTCGAGGCTCCGCTCCTCTGGACCAAACGCCCATCCCGGACCCACGCGTCGCCACCGACGGTCACGGTGGCGTCGGTGAAGAAGTTCCAGCGGACATAGCCGCCAGTAACGGTTCCGCCCAACTCGGTGTTATCACCCAACGAAAGCCTCACCACACCCGCCCCATATCCGTAGTACGGAATCCAGGACTCTCCCTCCGGGACGGCCAGAAGCGGGTTGAAGCCGACGGCCAGCTCCCGGAAGGTTCGGCCCGCATCGCCCGCGGCGTCAAGCTCGGCCTCCACCCCCTCAAGCCCAGCTTCGGCGCTGACCCCGACCACCCGGCCTTCCCGAAACCGTAGGGTCACGCCCTCGGCCTGGACCCCACCCCAACGAGCCGGCGGAAACACAATGCTGCCCTCGACCGTCTCCAACACCGGAAGGATTCTGACCGCACCGGCGGGAAGCTCCACCTCCAAATCAATCAGGTTCCGAGCTGCCAGGGCCCTCTCCCGAGACGCGTCACCGTCTTGGCGGGTGACCGGCTCGCTCTGCACCTGGAATTGCAGGTCGGTCCCGGCGGGCGTCGTGACACGTACCGCCGCCCTGCGCATGGCTTCCTCGAACTCGACCAGCGTCCGGGCCAGACTTGGGTAGTCCGTACCCAGCAGGGCGTCCGTGTAGACACGGTCGACGTTTGCGTCCACCTCAAGCTCCGCCATGTCAGGCGAGGTCGCGCCCGCCCAATGAAAATGCACGGCTCTGGACCGGCCCTGGCGCTGGCGAAGCACCTCCTGAAAGGCCCGGTAGATGTCGGCGGGGGCGTCCGAAACCGGCACGGCGCCCGGAAGCATCACGCCGACATCGACCTCCAGCAACGCCTCCACCCAACTCTCCCCGGTGCCTCCCTCCAAGCGCAGTGTATCCTCCGACCGGGCCACTGCCGGGAGCGCCCGCCCCCAAACGTCCACGGCGCCCACATGCACCGCCCCGGCGGCCTCGATTCCGCTCACCAAGAGCCCAAGCAGGGGATCCCAGCGGCCGCCTGCCTCCCCGACGAGCAGTACGCGCTCACCGGGCTGAAGGTCCATCCGCGCCAGCAACCCCCCGGTAATCGCCTGGAAATTCATCTCTCGTTCCGCTCCGCCGCCAGCCTGGGTTCCGTGCTCTCCCACGTCGCTCTCGGGCGATTCCCGGGCGTCATCGGAGGGTATTCCGCACGCCACCGCCGCAAGTGACAGCACGAGCGACAAAACTGCTCGCCATGTCCCGGAATCTGGCATCCGCCTCTCCCACCTTTGATCTCCGGCGCCGCTATCCATTCCCGACGCTCCACCGGAACGCAAGTTAGCGCAGGTATGCAGAGAAAAGCACATCCACTCCCGAGAGTCAGGCTACCCCGCCCGTCTGCATGCAGAGGAAAATGATCACCGGGTCACAAGCGACAATGACCACCACCAAAGCATGGCCCGGCAGAGCTGGGCAAGAGCGACGGCAATCCAGACTCCTGACCCGCATGGTCAGCATGCGAGATCCTGCCCTGAGCTACTCGACAGCTCCCACGTCAGGCACACACCGCCCACGACCACCCACGGGACCAAGGGTGCTGGAAAGCCCGACCCGGGGCGCCCGCCTCAATTTCGGAAGATCAGCGCCACCTTGCTGCTCTCGCCGTCGACGTCACCCCTCACGGTGACGAACAACCACCGGGAGTCCTGATCAGAACCTTGAGAGCTCTCGGCCATGATGGTCCGAGCCAGCCCGGAGAGATTGCCGGCGCCGTCGAACGTCAGCGAATGCCGGAGACCCGCGTCCTTGACCGCGGTGCGATACCACCGCAACACATCCTCCGCTCCGGCGCTCACCTCAAAGGACGAGACCCCGATGGGGACGGTCTCATCCCGTTCAGGTACGATGATGTCTGGCGTGCCCGCCTGCGGATGCACCGGCACCCAGCGGGGTAGACCGTCCGCCTGCCACTCCGAAACGTGCTGCGCCAGCTGCGTAGCCGCGATCTCATAGGTCGCGCGAGTCCGCTTGGCACGAGCTCGCATCTCCGTTACTTCCAGGCGGTGTTCGTGCAACCGCTCGCGCATCTCTGCCAAGTTGGCCTCAATTGCCCGCTGGCCGTCCCGGAGATCCGGGCGCTGCACATCCACGCGCTCCACGCCAACCCAATCCAACGCCACCCCGAGATCGTCAACAACCTCGTCCTTGACAACGCGACCGGCCACCAACATGGCGACCAGGGCCAGCGTGGCGGTCCCCACAGCGAAGAGGCCGCCCACCACCAAGCCCACTCGGACAAACCTTGGTAACCTGCGACGATAGGTACGAGTCGCTTCACGATAGGGATCGGACATGATCAAAACTCCCGGCAGTCAGTCTGGATGGCTCCGCCTGTTGCCTTCCGCGGTGCTCTTCTGCATTGTCCCGCATCACTACGCCGTGCGCCTTGTTGAGGTTTCAGGGGCGTGCTGAGCGCGGGCGTACGGGTGCCGGCCAAGCGCACCCGGGCTGGGAGAGGGAATGTGAAGGGGCGCGGGCCGGGCCGCGATCCCGCGTGACCTTTTTCGGGGAGGCGCCACCTCAAATGGGAACCCCAGGCGGAATGCTCATGAGACAATCATGGGGCGGGCCCTGGATCTGGCTGCGGGTGGGCGCCAAGACTCTGGCCATCGGGCTCTGGACGATCATCGTGATGGCTCTCCTGGTGCTTGCAAGGGCCCCCTCGTTTCTCGCCGCCGGGCGTGCGCCGGCATGGAGGGCCGCCGCCCGCAGGCACGCCATGGGCATCTGGGCCCGGGTCTCCAACCGCATTCTGGGCATGCGGGTCATCGTTCTCGGGCCTCATCCACCCCCCGGCGCGCTGCTGGTCGCCAATCACCTGAGCTATGTGGACATCCTCGCCTTGGGTGCCGTGGTTCCGGTGGTCTTCGTGTCCAAGGCGGGTGTCAGGCGCTGGCCCCTCTGGGGTGCCGCAGCCAAGCTGGGTGGCACCGTATTCGTCGATCGCTCCCGTGCCCGAGATGCTCTTCCCGCACTCAGGCAAATTCGCAAGGCCTTGGACCGGGGTGATCGCGTGTTGATCTTTCCCGAGGCCACAAGCACCCGTGGCGACACGATTCTGCCCTTCAAGCCCGCGCTGCTGGACGCCGCCTCGGCCACGGGGCGCCCGGTCTATTGGGCCACTCTCTCCTATCACACGCCCGCGCACGAGGCCAGCGCCCAGGACCGCGTGTGCTGGTCGGGAAACATCGGCTTCGTCCCCCACGCCTTGGGCCTCTTGGCACTTCGTGGCTTCAGGTGCGTATTGCAGTTTGGAAACGACCCGCTGGTGTCGGGTGATCGCAAAGCACTGGCGCGAATGCTGCGAGGCGCCATGCTGCGGCATCACCGTGGATCACACAGTCCGGGCGCTCCAGACAAGAACGGCGAGCCGGCCACCCTTGATCCCTACAACCCAAGACGGACTGGACGCCGCACCCGTGGTTATCGTAGAATTGCCCACGCCGCCATCGTGCCGGCACGAAAAGGCCCGACCAAAGGCCCTTGATCACCCGCAAGAAGAGTATGACGCGAAATGACTGAACCGCACGGAACGAGAATCAGGGTAACGTTGAGATGGCTTCAGATCCTGGACAACTTGGAGCCGTTCTTCAAGGAGAAGGGAGAATTCGTGTTCCGGGCCAAGGTATCCACAGACAATCACGGCGGCCAAGTCCAGGAGACGCGTTTGCCCCGGAAGGGCCACTACGCGATCTCCGACCGCCCCCGTTGGAACCGCTTGAAGGATCTGGACCGCGTGCTCTTTGAGGGCGAGGTCACGGACCACCTGGTCGTCGAGCTGCGCGGCGATGAGTTGGACCAGTTCACCGCAAACGACCAGCTGGACGACTACACGCGCACCTTCACCGGACCGATCACGGAACAGCTGGGGCTGATTCAGCCGGGCGACGAAGGATCCGACGACCCGGAGAACATGTCAAACTGGCGCATCGGCTACGAGATAGAGGCAGTCTAGGCTCGCGGGATTCCCGCAGCCGCCGGCCCTTCCGCCTCTCCCGGGGGTGACAGCCTGTTTGTGCCCGGCCAGTTGATGCGCGGGCGGAGCAGACAAGGAGGCGCGAAGATCAGGCCCGCCTTGAGGTAGCTGTAAGGGCCGCTGTCCGGTAGCGATCCCCTCAGGCCAGCGACGCCGCAACCCTCCTGATCTTCTCGACCATGGAGTAGAATCCGTTTCGACGGTTCGGACTCAGGGTCTCGCCCAAGTGCAGCCGATCAAAGATGTCGGTCAGGTCAACAGCGAGGGCGTCTTCGGGGCTCTGTCCGTTGTAGAGTTCCGCCAGGATGGCAAAGAGCCCCTTCACGATGACAGACTCCGAGTCACCCGTGAAGTGTAGCACGGGTGGGTCGTCGCCCACAAGCCCGCCCGAGAGCCACGCCGGGCTCATGCATCCCCGGACCTGCGTGTCGGGCGTCTTCAGTGACTCTGGCATCGGGGGCAAGCGCTTCCCCAGCTGGATGACGTAGTGGTATCGCAGGGTCCGATCCGAGAGGCCCGCCATCCTCCGCTCCAGCTCCTTGATCGTCATGCGGGGGCACCCCTTGCGTACACCCGATTACAAGCCGAGCGTTGGGGCATGCCGATCCTTCCCGTCAAGGGCCGGGGCGTCCCCAACGACCCGCCCAATCGATTCGAGCGAGTCCACCTCGAGCCCGACCCTAAGCACTGGGGCGACACGCGCCCGGACACCGAATTCATCACGGACAAATCCACCTCGATCGTGGCTCGCAACACCAGTCCCGACATACCCTTCGATGCATCGGTCAATCCCTACCGGGGGTGCGAGCACGGGTGCGTGTACTGCTACGCCAGACCCACACACGAGTATCTGGGATTCTCAAGCGGCCTGGACTTCGAGCGCAGGATTCTGGTGAAGCGCCAAGCACCCGAGCTGCTCCGGCGCGCACTTTCGTCTCCGTCATGGGTTCCCCGGGTTGTGGCCATGTCCGGTGTGACGGACCCGTACCAACCCGTGGAGCGCCACCTGCGGCTGACACGTGGTTGCCTGGCCGTGTTCAGGGATTTCCGCAATCCCGTGACGATCATCACCAAGAACCACCTCGTCACCCGAGACAAGGATATTCTGGCCGACCTGGCCCGCGACGACTGTGCCCGGGTCACCCTCTCGGTCACCACGCTCAGGCGAGATCTGCACCGGATCATGGAGCCGCGCACGTCGATCCCGAGCAAACGGCTTGATGCGGTGTCGACGCTGGCCGACGCGGGCATCCCGGTCAGTGTGTTCATCGCACCGCTGATCCCCGGCCTGACCGACGAAGAGGCACCGGATATTGTGGAGGCGGCGGCCAGGGCGGGAGCAACATCGGTGTCGTTCCTCCTGCTGCGCTTGCCCGGGGCCGTGGCCGATCACTTCGTCGATTGGCTCGGGGTCCATTTCCCGGATCGAAAGAAGAAGATCCTGGCCCGAGTCCGCGAATCCCACGGGGGAACGCTCAACGACGGCGCCTTTCACCGGCGTTTTCGCGGCCAGGGCGCCTACGCGGACCAATTGAAGGCCCTCGTTCGGACGGTGGTCCGCAGGGCCGGCATGGACACGCAACCCAAACCCCTTGCCACCAACAGGTTCAAGCGGGTACAGAGCGCCCAGACCGATCTCTTCGGTGACTAGACAACCGGCAGAGGGCGCCCGGATCGGCTTACATCCTGCTCAGCATGTACGCGTAGGCGGCCACGGCCTCCACCTGCGCGTCCGTGAGGGGCATGCCCGCCCTGGGCAACATCGCACCGGGGTACTCCAGCGGCTGTGCCACGCCCGTCTTGACCAACTCCACGATCGAGGAGTATTCGCCATCCACGTTCAGCCACTGGTCGTCCGTCAGATCCGGGGCCAGCGGACCACCCGTCCCGTCCGCCAAGTGGCAGGTAAGGCAGATGCCGCCACCGGTAAAGAGACTCCTGCCCTCCTCGACCATCGCGACCGTCACCCCTTCGGGCAACAGGGATTCATCGACAGAAAAGGTCGACTCTTGCGACTCGGCCGGGGTCTCCTGGGCCGGCATCCCATCGGGCGCCTGCCCCGATTCCTCCGACCCTCCAGAGCCCGCATCACCCCCTCCACACGCGAAGGCGCCGACCACCAAGATCGCCGCCAGCACGGCCGGCGAAGTCCGCCGGCAGATCGTCCCGCTCATTATCTTTTCCCCGTCCATAGTGTGTACGCGCCGCGCTACTCCTCCGACGCCCTGAATTCTAACGTCGCCCATGGATGATCATCGGGTCAAGCCTGAACCGTGCGACACCAAAGCGGCCGCCCCATCGACCACGGAGCCGACTCACCGGATCGCGATCGTGGGTGCAGGGCCGGCCGGGTTCTTTGCCGCTGACGCGCTCCTCAAATGGCGCCCCGCCGTCGCCGTCGACATCCTGAACGATCTTCCCGCCCCATTCGGATTGGTCCGTGACGGCGTCGCCCCGGACCATCAGGCGATCAAGTCGGTCGGGCGCCGCTTCGAGAAGCTGCTGGAACACCCTAGCGTGCGCTACTTCGGCAATGTGGAGCTGGGGCGCGATATCAGTGTCGGCGACCTGCGGGCGCACTACGATCAGATCGTGTACGCCTTTGGCGCCCAGAGCGAGCGCCGGCTGGGCGTCGCGGGCGAGGAGTTGGCCGGTGTTCACGCGGCGTTGACGTTTGTGGGGTGGTACAACGGCCACCCCCGCCACCGGGATCAGTCATTTGATCTGGGCTGTCGACACGTCGTGGTCGTCGGCAACGGTAACGTGGCACTGGACATCGCCCGGATCCTGGCGGTTCCCCGAAGCCGCCTGGCCGGCACCGACATCGCCGACCACGCCCTCGAGGCGCTGAGGAAGAGTGCAGTGCGCAAGATCACGATCCTGGGTCGCCGGGGACCGGCGCAGGCGGCGTTCACGAACCCGGAACTGCGCGAATTCGGGCGGCTGGAGGGAGTCTCGGCCCTGGCGGATCCGGCCGATTTGGAGCTCGACCGGGACAGTCGCTCGTCAATGGAGGGCAACACCCGGATTGTACGCAACATGAAAACGCTCGAGGGCTACGTGGGCACCTGCGCCCAAACGGGAGAGAGGGTGGTCCACTTTCGCTTCCTCGTCTCGCCGCTGGAGATCCTGGGATCGGAGGGGCGGGTGACCGGCGTGCGGATTGAGCGCAACCGGTTGGTTGCCCGGGCCGATGGCGCGCTTGCCCCGGAGGGCACCGGCAAGACGGAAATCATCCCCTGCGGAATGGTCATTCGGTCCATCGGCTACCGGGGCGCTCCCCTTCCCGGCGTCCCCTTCGATTCCGGGCGGGGCATCGTCCAGAACCTGGACGGAAGGGTAAGTAGCGGCGGTGCCGTGGTCCCGGGAGAGTATGTGGTCGGTTGGGCCAAGAGGGGGCCCAGCGGCGTCATCGGGACCAACAAGGCGGACTCGGCGGCCACGGTCGCCCTCATGGCTCAGGACCTGGACGCCGGCGTGCGCATCCGGTCAGGGCGCCGAGAACGGGGGCTCCCTCGACTACTCTGGCGAAAACGCCATCGCTGGGTCGACCGAGCGGGCTGGCAGCGGCTTTGCGGACTGGAGGAGGAACGGGGCAAGGCCCAGGGACGGCCTCGGGTCAAGCTTTGCTCCGTGGACGAAATGCTGAGCGCGGCGGGCGCCCCGGCCGACTGGCCCGCCGACTGATTTCGGGCGGGCCCGCAAGGGCCGCGCCCCCAGGCGGGCTTGAGCCCTACCCGGCGCCCGCGCCCAATCGCCACAGCTGGGCGACCAGAAAGCATACCACGAACCCGATGGCGAGCGGCAACAGAGCCGAGAGGGCCGTCCACCGGCCGCTCTTCGTTTCCTTGTAGATCGTGTAGATGGTGGTCGAGCAGGGATTGTGAAGCAGGCTGAAGAGCATGAGGTTCACGCCGGTCAGCAAGGTCCATCCCCCCGCGCGCAACAGGGACTCCATTTCCCTGGCGGACTCGCCCTCGAACATCACGCCCGCGCCTGCGCCCAGCTCGGGAGAACCCAGAACCGCCACCGTCAGCATCAACACCGTGGGAATCACGATCTCATTGGCCGGGATCGCGATCACATAGGCCAGCAGGATCACGCCATTGAGCCCCAGAAGCACGCCGAACGGGTCCAGTAGCTCGATTCCGTGGCCGGCCAGGGACGCGCTCCCCAAGGATATGTTGGAGATCAGCCAAATGACGGCACCCGCCGGGGCGGCAAAGAGCACCGCCCTCCAGAGGATGATCAGGGTGCGGTCAATGATGGACGTGTACAGGGTCTGAAGGATCCGGGGCGGCCTGTAGGGGGGTAGCTCAAGCGAGAACGTGGTGGCCTCGCCCCTGAGCACGGTGTTGGACAGCCCCCAGGAGGTCAGGAACGTGAACGCGATGCCCAGCACGGCCACAGCCACGACGGCGCCCGCGGAGACGACGCCGGCCAGCTCGGGCGGGACCAGTGCGCCGATGAAGATGGTGGCCATCAGAATCTGCGTCGGCCAGCGGCCGTTGCAGAGCGAGAAGTTGTTGGTGATGATGGCGATCAGCCGCTCCCGGGGGCTGTCAATAACGCGGCTCGCGACCACGCCGGCAGCGTTGCACCCGAAGCCCATGCTCATCGTCAGCGCCTGCTTGCCGTGCGCGCCGGAGCGCCGGAAGAGCCCGTCCAGGTTGAACGCGACCCGGGGCAGGTAGCCAAAATCCTCCAGCAGCGTGAACAGGGGAAAGAAGATCGCCATGGGGGGCAGCATGACGCTGACAACCCACGCGGTCGCCAGGTACACGCCGTCGAAGAGGAAGCCGCCCAGCCACCACGGCATCCCGATGCCGGCGGCAAATCCACCAAGCAGCGGATGCACGGTGTCCAGGAGCAAAGCGGACAGCATGGACGACGGAACATTGGCTCCGGCAATCGTCAGCCAGAAGACCACCGCCAACACCAGCAACATGATGGGGAAACCCAGAAGGCGGCTGGTCAACCACCTGTCCAGCCTGCCCTCCCAACTCCCCGCGCGTTCACGAGTTTCTCGCCGGACGCAGACTCCTGCGATGCGCTCCGCCTCCCGGTAGAGTTTCTCCGCCAGCTGATCCTGGAACCCAGGGCCCAGCGTCCAACGCTGCTCCGTTGCCGAGTCCAGAATCCTGCGGGCACCCCGCCCCATGGGCCGGTCCACGACGGAGGGACTTCCGTCCTCCCCCGCATCTCCGGCCCTGGCCGGAGGGGGCCGGGTTCCCAGGTCCGCCAGGTCGGCCAAGTCGCCGCTGGAGAGCGCACGCGTTACCCGCTCATCGCCCTGCAGCAGTCGAAGCGCCACCCAGCGCGCGCTGGGCAGGTCGGGAAAGGCGTCCTTGATGACGGGCACGAGCTCCGCCACAGCGGCGTCCACTCGCCGGCTGCCCCCTCCGATGCGGCGTGGCCCGGTCTGTCGCTCACCCGAGGCCACCTGCACGGCGGCCTCCAGCAGGGCATCAATGCCGTCACGGCTGCGCGCCGATGTCGGCACGACCGGGACGCCCAGCTCACGTTCAAGCCGCTCGGCGTCCACAGTCACACCGTGGCGGGTGGCCTCATCGACCAGATTGAGGCAGACCACCACGCGGGTGGTGATCTCCAGGATCTGCAGGACGAGATTCAGGTTGCGCTCCAGGCGCATCGCGTCCACCACAATGACCGTGACATCCGGGTTGCCGAACAGGATGAAATCCCGTGCCACCTCCTCATCCGCGCTCCCCGCCTGCAGGGAGTAGGTACCCGGCAAGTCGACCACCTTGACCCGCCGGCCCCGATGCGCGAACGCCCCCTCGGCTCTCGTCACCGTCTTGCCGGGCCAGTTGCCCGTGTGCTGTCGCAAGCCAGTCAGGGCGTTGAAGACCGTGGTCTTTCCGACATTCGGGTTGCCCGCCAGGGCGATCAGGTAATCCCACCTGTGCGGACTCAGGCCCAGTCGGACCAGCTGCCGTTTGCGACCTTCGCCGACGACTGAGGGCCGACGCGCCGCCGTGACCCCGGTCACGAGGCGGCCGGAGTCGATGGCGCGTCCCGCACCTGGATCAACGCCGCTTGCTCACGGCGGAGCGCGATGAGCGCCCCGCGAATGTCGTATGCGACCGGATCCCCGCCCGCGCTCCGCATGCGGGCCCTGATCACGGTTCCGGGGACAACGCCCAGGTCGAGCAGGCGCCGGCGCGGCGGGCCCTGGCAGCGGGGAGACAGTCCCGCCACCGTGGCCGCGTCTCCCACCTGAAGATCGGCCAGCGTGCGCGACCAGCGCGGGTCCTCCACATCGACGGTCGGATCGACTGTAACGTTTCTGGCCAGCGCGCCCGGGATGGCAAAGTCGCGGTCTCCTGAGCGGAAGTGCGCGAACCCGTCCGGGCCCGCCAGGCGCTCAACCGGTGCCATCAGGCCCACGCCGAGCGCAACCAGATCCCTGTAAATCTCGGGCGGCTCATCCTCCAGGTGGATGATGAGAGCGCGCTCTCCGGTCTCCAGTGACGACAGCGGAATCCCGGTCCGCTTGGGCACCTCGCCGCTGGCCGTGGGGATCGGGTCTCCGTGCGGGTCATAGACCGGGTGTCCCAGCGAGGACGCGAGGTCCTCGGTCTCCCCTACGCTCAGATCGTGCTCGCGCTCCTCGGCCTGGTCGTGCCAGTCCTCCGGCGCAGTCCCGGTGCGATCCGCCAGGAAGCGCTCCCAAAGCCGGTGGGTGCGCACAATGCGCAGCGCCTGGGCCCGCCCGGCATCGGAGAGGCGGACACGGGTCCCATGCATGGTCACCAATTGGCGCTCCTCCAGGAGCTGCAGGAGGCGGATGGCCCGGTGACGCGAGATCTGGACACCGCCCGCCACGCTCTCCGCCGTGGCAGGCGCACGTTCATATTCCAGCTTGGCGAGCTGCTTGAGCACATCCTCCAGACGAACCCGCTCGCTCACTCGCCCCAGCCGCCTGAGTCGGGCCAGAACGCCATGCCTCGGCCAGAAGACAAGCACTCCCACAACGACCAGCCCCAAGAACACCAGTAGCGCGGTGACGGGGTCGGGTGTGCGCGTCATGAAGACTCTTGGGCGTCGAGAACAGGGGCGATCATCTGGGTGGCGTCACGCGCCGTCTTCCCAAGGCGCAACCAAATTTAGGCAAACCTAAAAATCGCCGCAAATCGCCACCGAACACGCGGGGTCCAAGAAGAGCGCCCGATGTGCTACCGCCGGGTCCCCAACTCAAAGATCCCATTGAGCCTAGTGCGGCGGGTCAAGACATAGCCGGCCTGGACAATGCGTCGTTTGATGTCGCTCGCGCCGGGTCCAGGAGCGGTCCTTGGCGGATGACGATCCGCCTTCACCTCAACGACAATGCACCGGGGCCACCAGCGGCGGGGCATCTCGGTCAGGTACGGCACAATCACATCGGCCTCGCCACCCTCGACATCAACCTTCAGGCAGTCCAGCCGACTCAGTCGGGCGTCCCGTACAACATCGACCAGCGTCACCACGGGGACCCGAAAGGCCTCTTGGCGCGCATCCACCCCAAGCGGTGCACACCCCAGCAGCCGGCCCTGGCCGGAGTTGCCGCCGGGCACCATTAGTGTGCCCCAGGCGCGCGAAGCCCCGACGGCCGCCTCGATCACGCGCATCTGGCCCTCCCGCCGGTTTACGCCCACGTTGTAGCGCAACTGCTTGGCCAGCAGCGGATTGGGCTCCACGGCCACCACGGTTCCCTGACCACCGATTCGCGACAAGGCCCAGAAGGAATAGCCGCCGACATTGGCGCCCACATCCACAAACGTCGCTCCCGGTCCCAGCCAAGAGGCAAGGACGCTCCGCTCGGCCCGATCCCAGGACTTGGGCACAAACAGCATCCGCCGCTCCGAGACGGAGCCCTGCGGCCGCAGGCGGAGCCGCTGGCCCCAGAGCCGCGTGTCGACCGGACCGGAGAGATGGCGCGACGCAAGCCGCCTTGCGAGCAGTGCCAGGCGGCCGCCCAGTCCGCCGGCCGGACACATCCTGGCCGCCTTCAGAAGGAGCTTTCCGGGTCCGCGCGGACGACGCAGCCCCCACGGGCTACTCTCGTGAAAGAGGCTCCGGTGCCCGATCCCGAAATCAGATTCCGGCGCCGACGACCCGTGCCTGGCGGGGTTCACAATCGCGCATGCGGGTCGTTATGGTTGCATTGGCCGCCACTCCCGAGTCGGCCGCCCCGGCTCATTTCCGCCGCTCCCCCAAAGACCATCCCGCCGCCATGAATGTCGCCCGGGCCCCCACCTCGACAACGATTCTTCGCTTTTGGGCTCCGTTGGCCGCCACGTGGGTGATGATGTCGATGGAGGGGCCTGTCCTGGCGGCCACGATCGCCCGCCTGCCAGACCCGAAAATCAATCTGGCAGCCTACGGAATCGCCTTTGCGATCGCGATTCTGGTCGAGGCGCCGGTGATGATGATCATGAGCGCCGCCACCGCCCTGGCTCGCGACAGCGCAAGCTACAGGCGCCTCAGACTGTTCTCGCACGGACTCAATGCGTTCGCGACGCTGTTTCTGGGTGCGTTTCTGGTTCCCCCGGTCTTCGACTTGGCGGTGGCGGGGCTCCTCTCCCTGCCCCGGGATGTGGCTGACCTCACCTATGGCGCGCTGTGGATCTTCCTTCCGTGGCCCACGGCGATCGGGTATCGGCGCTTCATTCACGGAGTCATGATCCGTGAGGGAGACACCCGACAGGTCGCCTACGGCACGGTCTGCCGATTGGGTGCGATGACCGGCACCGCCGTCGGGCTGTTCATCTGGTCGGACCTGCCCGGCGCGTGGGTCGGACCGGCCAGCCTGACCGCGGGGGTGTGCTTCGAGGCGGTGATGGCCCGGTGGATGGCCCGGCCCGCGATTCGTCGCACACTCGCACGCAACATCGACGGCGGCGACGCGCTGAGCTTGAAGGGGATCGCTCACTTCTATGCACCCTTGGCCCTCACGTCGTTGATCAGCCTGGCCGTGCATCCGATGCTCACGTTCTTCATGGGGCGGGCGCGCGCGCCGCTTGAGTCCCTGGCCGTATTTCCCGTCATCCACGCACTGTCGTTCGTGTTTCGCTCCATCGGCATCAGTTATCAGGAGGCCGCGATCGCGCTCTTGGGCAATGACTTGGAACATCGCCGGCCGGTCGCCCGCTTCGCCACCGGACTGGCCGCCGTGTGCAGTATCGGGCTCGCGCTCTTCGCCTTCACTCCCCTGTTCGCCCTTTGGTTTCACACGATCTCCGGCCTCTCGGCGGAACTCTCGTCATACGCGCGCGTCCCCGCGATCGTGATGGTGCCGCTGCCGGCCTTGAGCGTCTGGCTGTCGTACCAACGGGCCGTCCGGGTGCTGACTCGGCAGACCGGGGCCATCACGGCGGCAACCGTGCTGGAGATCGTCACCATCTCCCTGATCTTTTCTGCCTTGGGATGGGGGCTGGGCTTGGTCGGCGTCACGGCGGCCTTCGTCGCGTTCGTCGGCGGGCGCCTTGCCGCAAACCTGTACCTCCACCGGTAGGGCCCGGCGGGACCAAGATTCCGCCCGCGCATCGGCCGGCAGCGCCGGATGAGGGCGCAGCTCAGCCCCCCAACACGTTGAACTGCCTTGTGAACTTGACGATGAAGGAGCGAGCCAGCGTTCCCCGCTCAATGAACCGTCCGCCATCCGCATTCAGTCCCGCGGGATAGTCGAATCCCTGCAGATCGTTGTACACGATGAAGAGCCCCGTGCCGGCCGTGTTCAGCCAACCAAAGCGCAGATTCGCCGACCAGCTGTCGACCTGGTTGCTGTACTGGACCAGCGACTGCACATAGATGCGCGGCGTGAAGAAGTACCCGACATTGGCACCCAGGAGTACCGTCTCGAATTGGCCTTGAGGCAAGGTCACGTCGAAATAGGTGATCCGGGCGGAGGTCGAAAAGGAGGCGTTGGGCCGCAGGGTCACCGACCCCGTTCCTCCCCAGCGGCTACCGCTCAGGAAGCTCCCGAAGTTGATTCTGGAATCGGCGCTGAGTCTCGCGGCCTGGTTGCTGCGGAACACCAACTGGGACTCCCACCCCCCGTAGGACCCGACCGGGACCGTGACACCCGTGCCGGTGATCTCGAACGGCTCCCAAATCCCTTCGACCACATAGTTTGCACCCGTGTGGATCTGGGCACCGGACGGCCACTCCCAGTGCGAGTCGATGTGGAGGCGACCCGACTCCTCGAACCCATGGTCCACCTCGACCTTGCGACTGCGATAGGTGAAGTACGAAACGTGCGGACGAACCTCGCGCAACCAGGTGGGGCGGATCGTGTACATGGCAAAGGACTGATAATACCGGTAGCCCCGCCGGGGCAGGAACCCGACCTCGGGGTTGAACGCCTGGCCAATCTCGCGGGCCTGCGCCGTCACCGACCAGCTTCTGCTGCTCCAGTTGCCCGAGAGGTCCCAGGCGTGCTCAGCGGCCAGATCGTCGGGCCCCAAGGTCCGCGACAAAAAGGTGCTCAACGTGAGCTGTTCGCCCAGACCCACCGCCGCGTCAACCGCCACGGTGCGGTTGAACTCGCCCTCCTGCCCGCTCTTGTTGACCACCAGTCCGCCGACGCGCGACCGGTTGGGGAGCTCCTTGGCAAGCCGAGCCACGGAGTAGGCCTGGGCGCCCTGCAACGCCGCCACATCGTCGGTCTGGATGTGCAGGAGGCCGATGTTCAAACCGACAGCCCGCCCGGAGAGACGCGCGCCACCCCGGATGGGCACCGGTTGCCCGCCCGCGATCCCGATGCGACGGCTGAAGAACAGGTCCGCGCCCCCGCCACCCACGCTGAAGAAGCCCGCGTTTTCCAGGAAGAACGGTCGTTTTTCAGGAAAGTTGAGCGAGAACCGCGTCAGGTTGAGCTGTTGGTCATCGACTTCCACCTGGGCAAAGTCCGTGTTGTAGGTCACGTCCAGCGTCAGGCCCTGGGTCACCTGGAACTTCACCTCGCCCCCGACGTCGCCGTCGCGCGTGAACGCGTTCTGGTCCGTATAGTTGCGGGCCGTCGACGCCAACGCATACGGCGTCATGGTGGCAAGGCGTCGAAACGGCGGCTCCAGCCCCTCGATGTCACCGGCGTAGTTGAGCCGATAGAGGTTGAATTCCCTGGGGACCGCCATCCAGAAGGACTCCTCGTTCAGCCTCCTGATGCGACGGGCGATGTTGAACCCCCAAGTTCCGGTCTCCGTCCCGTAGCGAAGCGTGTTGAAGGGAATACGGAATTCGGCGTACCACCCCTCGCCGTCCATCGTGGTCGCCACGCTCCAGCTGCCGTCCCAGTTCTTGTTGAAGCCGCCGCCCGAGCCCGACTGGAATCGTTGCCGCGTGTTGAAGCCGCCGCCCTGGAACCGCCCACCGCCCCGTCCCTCGTTGGCAACCTGTCCGTCGTACTCGATGCCCGTCGGCGTGGTCCCGGACACAAAGCCGTTCTGGTCGTCATTGTATGTGTCCAGGACAAAGACCACCGCGTCGCTCTGGCTGACTTCGTAGTCCCGAATGCGCTCGCCATAGGTGATCCCGTCAATCTGGCTGTCAAACGCCCACACACCCACATAGAGCGCATCGTCGTCGAAGACCAGGCGCACTTCCGTGCGCTCGCTGGCCGGCTGTCCATCGTAGGGCTCGCGCTGGACGAAATCCGTCAGCGGCACGGCCTGCCCCCACGCCTCATCGGCCAGGCTGCCGTCGATCACGGGTGCTCGGGCGACCCTGGTGGCCACGGCCGAGCCCGGACCCGGGTCGGAAGAGGCGCGGGCGCCCGCCTGTTCTGCACTCCCATCGTACTGGGCCGATGCCGGGAGCGGGACGAGCATCGCCGCAACGACCGCCTTCCACATCCGATTCGTCCTCGTCACCATGGTCCCCACCTCTGTTGCCCGTTTCCCGGCGCAGCGCCTAACCGACCTCCACCACATAGTATCGCTTCTTGCCCACCCGCACGACCAGAAATCGATCATCGATCAGGTCTTTGGTGCGCACGGCGGCGCCCATGTCCCGCACTCTGTGCCCATTGAGGTACACACCCCCGCTCTGGATCAACCTCCTGGCCTCCCCCCTTGACCGGGCCATCCGGCAGCTGGCCATCAGTGCCGCGAGCAAGACGCCGGAGTCGTGCAACTCGTCGCGGGACAGCGTCGTCGAGGGAACATCGGCAAAGATCTCGGCGATGTCCTTGGCGCTGAGGCCCTCTAGGCCACCCCCGCCGAAGAGGGCGGCCGACGCTTGACGCGCGCGGGCGAGCGCATCGGCCCCGTGGACTTGCCGGGTCACCTCGGCGGCCAGGCGCTGCTGCGCCTCCCTCTTGTGCGGACGCGCGTCCACGCCGTGGGCGAGCTCGGCCACCTCCGTCTCGCCCAGTAGCGTAAACAGCTTGAGATACCGGATCACGTCGCCGTCGTCGGTGTTCAGCCAGAACTGGTAGAAGCGGTAGGGTGAGGTGCGCTCGGGGTCCAGCCACACGGTCCCCGATTCGGTCTTGCCGAACTTGGTCCCCCTCGCCGAGGCCAAGAGGGGGAAGACCACCCCGTGGCACCTCGGCCCTCCCATGCGGCGCACGAGATCAATTCCCGCCGTGATGTTGCCCCACTGGTCCGAACCCCCCATCTGGAGCGTGCAACCATGGCGGCGACTGAGCTCCAAAAAGTCGTAGCTCTGCAGGAGTTGATAGCTGAACTCGGTGAAGGAAATGCCGGTGTTCTCATCCATCAACCGTCTCTGCACCGCCTCCTTGCGCAGCATCGCGTTGACGGAGAAGTGCTTGCCCACATCGCGCAGGAAGTCGACCAGGCCCAGCGAGTCCAGCCAGTCCAGGTTGTTGGCCATGCGCGCCGGATTGGTGGGGGCGTCAAAGTCCAGGAAGGAGGCCAGCTGCCGCCGAATGCCCTCGGCATTCTCCTGGGTCCGCACGCGGTCCAGGAGGGCCCGCTCGGCGTCCTTGCCGCTTGGATCCCCGATCAGCCCCGTGCCGCCGCCCACCAGCGCGATCGGACTGTGGCCGGCCCTCTGCAGATGCACCAAGCCCATGATGGGGACCAGGGATCCCACATGTAGCGAGGAGGCCGTCGGATCGAATCCGATATACCCGGTCACCGAGCCCTGGGCCAGGGCGCGCGCCGCGTCCCTGGTCGCATCGGCGTACAGCCCGCGCCAGCGAAGCTCCCCGATCAGGGTTTCACGCCCGGAGGTCATGCGCACCTCCCCATCCCTCGGCCTTAAGCGCACGCCGAGCGGCGCCAGCAACGTCAGAGTCCATGGGCCATGGGGTGGCGGATGACCTTGCCCGTCGAGGTGCGGCTGAGAGCGTCGGTTACAACGATCCGGGACGGGCAGCGCCCGCGAGAGAGCCGGGCGCGGCAGTGGCGGTCCACGGCATCCGCCGTCACTCCCGGGTCGGCCGACTCCACCACCGCGGCGACGACGGATCCCCACTCGGGATCCGGGACACCGAAAACCACAGCATCCGCCACCCCCGGGTGCGCCCGTATGACCCGCTCCACCTGTACGGCACTCACGTTGAGACCTCCGCTGATGATCATGTCGTCGACTCGGCCTTCGACCCACACCCGGCCCTCTTCGTCGATGCGGCCGATGTCGCGCGTCTGAAACCACCCTTGACGATCGGTGGGCAGGGGCGCCGGGCGCCCGACTTGGCCGTCCCTGCCGGGTTCCACAATGATGGACGCCAACGTGGGCCCCCGCACCTGGAGTGTCCCGTCGGCGCCTGGGCGGACCTGGAGTCCCCGCAGGGGCCGACCCGCCGTCCCGGGAAAGCGGCACGCCTCGCCGGGCGGCGCCGTGGCGATCTGCGAGGCGGTCTCGGTCATGCCCCAGGTCGTCGCGAGCGGCAGCCCCGCATCCCACGCCCGCCTGAGCAGGGCGCCCGGGGCCGCAGCACCTCCGACAACGATGCAGCGCAACGTCGGGGGCGGGGCCGCCCGGGCGAGAGCCGTAGCCAGGACCGGGCTGTCCAGGATGCGCTGGAGCATGACGGGCACCACCGAGAGGTGGGTGACGGCTCCCGACAGAATGTCGCGCGCGATGCGGTCGGGGTCGAATGCCGACCAAATCCGCACCGACGAGCCGTTCCTGATCGCCCGCACCAGGAGAGCCATCCCCCCGATGTGGCCCGGCGACAGAGCCAGGCCCCAGCGGTCGTCCGGGCCCAACGACAGGCGCCGGGACACCGCATCTGCCGATGCGGCCAGGGCCGAGCGACTCAGCGCCACGGCGCTGGGCCGGCCCGTGGTCCCCGAGGTCATGAGGGACACGGTGACATCGGCGGTGCCCGGGTCTTGTTCACGCGGGCTCCCGAGCCCCCGCAGCCCGGCTATGTCCAGGTGCCACACGGGCCCGATCAGCGCCTGGGCTGCCGCGAGTTCCGGGGGCGCGAGCCCCGACGGGAGCGCCACGGGTACGGCCCCTGCCCTCCAGAGCCCCAAGAGACGCACCACCCCGCGTACATCGCGTGACACGGCCAGGGTCACCCACTGACCGGGCGCCACGCCACCCGCCACGAGGCGCTCGCCCATGGCATCTGCCAGGCGGTCCAGCTCCCGGTAATCCAGGTGTTCGTCGTCCAAAATCAGCGCCGGCGACCCGGGAGCGGCTCCGGCTCCGGCGCGCAGGTCGTCGGCGGGGCTGGGGGCGATGGCCGCCGCGTCCGTTCGCTTCGTCATCACCCCCCCAGAGCCAGCCCTAAGCCCAAGCCCGCCCCCCATAGCGCCACGCCCCTGGCCGTCTGTCCCAGGGCGGGATTCAGGGCGGCGCGATTCCGGTAATCGAAAACCCGCCGCAGCGCCGGAGCGCAGGGAAGGAGTCCCGCGAGTGCAAGCATGCCCCACCAAGACCAAGACAACCACAGTGCGCCCAAAGGAGGAACGGCCGCCGCAACGAGGAGCGCGCCGCAGTACTGCCACACGGTGAACCGGTCGCCCAGGCGCACGGCCAAGGTGCGCTTTCCCGCGGCGGCGTCGGTCTCCCTGTCGCGCAGATTGTTGACCACCAGGATCGCGGTGCTGAACGCCCCCATCCCGACGCCCACCCACAGCGCTCCCGGAGACCAGGCGCCGGACTGCACAAAGTAGGTGCCCGCCGCCGCCACAGGCCCGAAAAAGACGAAGACGGCCACATCGCCCCACCCCCGGTACGAAAGGGGATAGGGACCCGCCGTGTAGGCGACCGCCAGCACCAAGGAAAACAGACCGATGACGACCACGGGCCAACCAGCCACCGCCACCAGATAGGTGCCGGCAAGGAGTGCTGCACCCAGCGTGGCGACCATGCCCCGCCATACCGCCGCGGGCTCCAGAAGGCCGGCCTGCGTCACCCGCGTAGGCCCCACGCGCTCCGCCGTGTCCCCTCCCTTGACGAAGTCATAGTAGTCGTTGGCCAGGTTCGTTCCGACTTGGATCAGGATCCCCGAGACCAGCGCCATGAGCGCCGGTCCCTGCGCAAAAACCGCGTCCGCCCGGGCCAGTCCGCTGGCCGCCACCACCGGCGCGGCAACAGCCGTGAGGGTCTGCGGCCGGATTGCCAGAACCCAGGCCCGGCCCCTGGTCACCAGGGCAACCAGGGATACTTGGAAAACTCGGGCTTGCGCTTCTCCAGGTAGGCGTCACGACCCTCCTGGCCCTCCTGGGTCATGTAGAAAAGCAGCGTTGCGTTGCCGGCCAGCTCCTGCAACCCCGCCTGTCCGTCCACATCGGCGTTGAAGGCGGATTTGAGCACCCGGATCGCAAGGGGGCTGTGGGCCAGAATCTCCCTGGCCCACCGGTACCCCTCAGCCTCGAGCTGCCCGACCGGGACGACCTCGTTGACCAGACCCATGTCCAGGGCCTCCTGGGCGCCGTACTGGCGGCACAGATACCAGATCTCCCGGGCCTTCTTCTGGCCCACGATCCGAGCCAGGTACGATGACCCGAATCCGCCGTCAAAACTCCCAACCTTTGGGCCCGTCTGGCCAAAGACGGCGTTGTCGGCCGCGATCGTCAGGTCGCACACCACATGCAGGACATGCCCGCCGCCGATCGCATACCCGGCCACCAGCGCGATGACGGGTTTGGGCATCGAGCGGATCAGTCGCTGTAGCACCAGCACGTTGAGTCTGGGTACGCCGTCGCCGCCGACATAGCCTGCGTCGCCACGCACGCGCTGGTCACCGCCGGAGCAGAACGCGTACTTCCCGTCCTCTGCTGGACCCTCGCCGGTGAGCAGAACGACGCCAATGGAGGTGTCCTCGTTGGCGTCGCCGAAGGCGTCCAACAATTCCAGTAGCGTCTCTGGCCGAAACGCGTTGCGAACCTCGGGGCGATTGATGGCGATGCGCGCAACCCCATCGCACTTGCGATAGGTGATGTCTTCATACGACTTGACCTTCTGCCAGGCTGGAGCGCTCATGTCGTCTCCGGGTTGAGGGTTCGTTGCACCTGGCGGGCCACCTGGGCCCGCACATGCTCGTGGCGTTCCCGATTCCGCTCCCGGTCCGTGCGCACGCGGATGACCTGGGTGCCGGGCCGGGCCACTGCCCCGGCAACAGCAGACTGGAGCTGGGCCGGCGTGTCCACATCCTGAAAAGCCAGGCCGTAGAGCCGAGACGCCACCTCGAAGTCCAGTCCGTGCGGCGTGGCGAAGCACCGGGTGAACACCGGCTCGAACTCGCGGATGGGAAGCATGTGGAAGATGCCACCCCCGTCGTTATCGACCAAGACGAAGACGACGTTCAGCGCTTGGTCACGGGCCATGAGGAGCCCATTCATGTCATGATAGAAGGCCAGATCGCCCAATAGGCCGACCACCGGCCCCTCGCCTCCGGCCGCCGCGCCCAAGACTGAGGACACCATCCCGTCAATGCCGCTGGCTCCTCGGTTGCCCAGCACCTGGATCCCGCTGGCCTCCGGGGGCCCGTAGGCGTCAATATCGCGCACGGGCATGGACGAAGAAACGTAGAGCGCGGAGCCCGGCGGCAGGGCGCGCAGCGTGGCCAGGGCAAACGCTCCCTCGTTGTCGACATCGTGGGCGGCACCCAGGATCACCCTCCAAGACGCGTCCTCCACCGCTTGCCATCGGCGGGTCCAGGCGTCAAGGACCGAACCCTTGTCGGGCGCCGGACCGATGCGCGCGAGCTGGCGGAACACATCGGCCGCGGAGGCCGCCAAATGGCGCTTGGCCAGTCTCTGATGGTCCTTGGCATGGGCTCCGTCGTCGATCACGATCTGAAGCACATCGCTCCATGCGGCCAGCGCCCGCTCCAGGGCCGCCGACGTTGGGCTGCGGCCGGTGCGCAGAATCAGGTCCGGGCGCAGGCGCTTGATGACCGAGGCGACCCGCGTGTAGTGGTCGTAGGCGCCCAGCACGGGCGCGCGCTCCTGTCCTTCGCCGATGTCCGCCTCGAAACGCGCCCCGGAGAGCGGATCGGCCATCACCGGAACCCTCCAGCGCCGCGCGAACCGGACAATGGCGGCTCCGTCACGACCGGGGTTGGTCGAGGGTCCCGCAACCACGAGGGGCTTGGTTGCCCCGGTCAGTGCGTCCAGTGCATCGGCCATGTCCCGGGCGGCACCTACACGCCGCTCACGGGCCGTCCGGGCTTGGCTGGTCCGCGCACCGGCCTCCGCACCACAGGGGGCCACGGCCACCACTTGGTCCGGCGAGGCGGGCTGCAGAGGTTTCCGTAGCGGAACGTTCACGTGAATCGGACCCCGGGGATGATCGACCGCAGACCGGGCCGTCCGTGTTACGAGCTCCACCAACGACCCAGACCCCTTTTTCTTCAGAAGCGCTAGGGAGGGCGCCGGAAGGTCCACCCCGTCCCGCACAAAATCACGAAATATCCCGGCCTGGCGGATGGTCTGGTTGGCGTCGGCGCCCCGGAGCTCCGGTGGCCGGTCGGCGGTCAGCAGAACCAGGGGAACCTCAGACTGGTCGGCCTCGACCACGGACGGCAGGAGGTTCGCAACCGCCGTCCCCGAGGTCGTTACAACCACGGACGGACGCCCTCGGCGCCGGGCGCGCCCAAGAGCGAAGAACCCGGCCGACCTCTCATCCATGTGAACCCGAATGGCCAGCCCTGGGAGCGTGTGGCACGCCAGGACAAGGGGCGTTGAGCGCGATCCCGGAGCAACCTGCACCTCTTCCACGCCCAAGGCGACCAAGCACTGGAGCAGTGATTGAGCCCAGGCGAGGTTGAGCTCTCCCGGCGTCACCCCAATGGGCCGCCCGATCCAGTGGCCAGGCGAGGTGCCCCGGCCGCCCTGGCAATCGCCCGGAGTACCGGATGAAACTTGAGTTCGGTCTCCTCCCATTCGAGTGCCGGATCGGAGCCGCCCACAATGCCTGCGCCGGCGTACAGGCGCCACTCGTCGCCGGCGCATACGGCCGAGCGCAAGGCAGGCGCGAAGATGCCCGTGCCGTCCGATGCGAGCCACCCCACCGGCCCCGCATACCAGCCCCTGTCAGAGACCTCGGCGTTGGTCAGCACCGAGAGCGCCACATTGCGCGGGCTACCGCACACGGCGGGGGTGGGATGGAGCGACTCCACAATGTCCAGGAGGGAGAGGCCGCCGGGCACCTCGGCCACGATCTTGGTCTCCAGATGCTGGATCCGGGCCAGTGCGAGAACATGAGGCTCGACATCGTGCATGACGGCGCAACCCAGCTCCGACAATCGTCCGACCATGTCCCGGACCACGAAGTCATGCTCGGCACGGTCCTTCTCGCTGTGAAACAGCTCTCGGGCAAACTGGGCCGTCTGGACCGAGTCACGACCCACGCCGATGCTACCGGCCACGGCCGTCGCCCTCACGGTCGTGCCGACCAGGGTGGCGATGGTCTCTGGCGCCGCACCCACCAGCGCCTCTCCGGCGGCGGGCTCAAACAGAAACACATGACTTCCGTGGTTTTCCTCCCACAGGGCGGCCGCGAGCTCGACCGGACCCACGGCCGTGGGCGGAGAAACATCCATCGTCCGCGCCAAAACGACCTTTTTGGCCTCGCCGGACCCGATGCGCGACAGCGTCTCTTCAACCATCCGATTCCAGAGCGCGCGCTCCATCGAGGCGCCGGGCCGCCCAATGCGCGTACGCCGTACGTTTGCTTTGAACGGTGGGTACCTCGCCCGACGATCCCCCTCCTGCAGCAGGGACCGCTCCCATGCGGCACATCGGTGCTCCGCCCCGGCCTTGCTTCGGGCCCGTGCCACCAGGGTGCAGGCCCCCTGTGACGGGTGATGCACCAGCTCTATCTGGGGCAACTGAAATCGGGCCGAGGGAAACGAGGCCCAGACCCGGTCTTGCGACGCGTCGGGCAGAAAGGAAAAGCCCCCGAAGAGCCTGGCGCCCGCGGGGTCAGGATCCAGGGCCCGGGCGACCTTGGCTACGCTTGCAGCCACAGCGGCAAAGCGGGAATCCGTGCCGCATGAACGATCCCCATCGCCCGGCCCCTGCACCTGGATGTCCTCGATCACCCCCGCATGTGCGACCCAACGCTGACCAAATGCCCAAAACCCGCGGGGACCACCCGAGGCCAGACGCAACAACGACACCGGGGAATGCACCGGCACTATCCGGCGCACCTGGTATATCTCAGGCAAGAGTAACGGAACCCCCCCTGGCAGACTGGCACGGCACCCTCAGTGCCACCTCACCCGCCCCTCGCCGCACCATTCTCAGTTCGAGATTGGGCCGACCACGCTGGTCACCCCGCACGCTGTCAGCAACCTCTGGGCATCCGCCTTGCCCATCTCGGAGGGCGCGATGGCCGACTCACCCTCTTCGGGACCCCCGCCGGACAGGCCACCCAGCGGAGCGATGTCCTCATCGGCCACGCGGGACGTGACCACCCGCAGGTTCGTATGTCCGGTGCGGGGATCGTCAAACACCGTGGCCGTAAGCACATCGTGATGTGACTGGCCGGCAAGGAGTTGAGTCCCCATGCCGGATGTCTGTTTGCGGCCCCTGACGAAACCCGCATCGCGGTTTCCATCCTCAATCGTGTAACCCATGATGTTCAGCTCGGCGACCGCGCAATCATAGGCGGGCTCCCTGCCCGGAGGCGCCACGCCGTAGTAGGAGATGGGCGCCGTGGAGCACCCCTGGATCAGGACCGCGAATGCCATCGCCCCACACCTGATTCCCCATGACTTCACCATTTTCCAACCCTCCCTTGGCATCCCCTCACCACACCCCGGGGCAAGGGTACGTTGTCGATCGTCGGAGCCGACGCGTACCGCACACGCGTTCAATACGACGCGAAATTCCGACTACACTCTCAAATCTATGGGCAGGAGGCCGATCAGCAACGCCCACCATCCTCACGCCGCAGCCATTGGCCGGGGCTGGCATGCCCACCGCCGGAATTGCCGGTCCTGCGACGAACCGGCATCAGCCCCCAGGTCGACAGCGGCACCCCGTCACCCAAAGCAAGACCGACGAGGATCATCGGCGCCACCTCTTTCACCGGGCTGCCTAAGACCGCAACCAACTTTTCGGCCACCTATGACCAGCTCGCACCTTGGGCCGCAGCTTGCGCGTACGCCACGCGGCCTTTCGGGCGGGAGCCTGTGACTTGACACGTCGGCTACGTTGACAACACAAACCTCCGCCGGCGATGTCGGTGTGGCGGTACAAGTCCAGACCCCTTGGTTGCTAGACATTTGGCGCCTCCCATAACCCGAAGGGGGAAAACATGAGGACCCACAATCTCTCGATCATCGCCCTGATCGCTTTCACCCCAACGGGCGTGCTCCCTGATCTTTGTAAAGGGGGCACCAGTGATACGTCCGGGAGCGACCCAACCCGCAACTTCGGACTGCACAACCGAGAATACCATCCGCGCGTTGGACATTGTTACCGGGGTTGCGGCGGCGATTGGAATTATACGGTTGCGGACGCTGAAGAGTATGACGACGGTGGCTTCTTCACGGCGCTGAGAGTGGCCAACATATTGGGGAGAACCGGCCAAATGGCGGTCGGCATCAGCGCATTGAGCAAGGTGGATGCCTGTCGCGAGTTCCTTTCCACACCCGTGGCCCCTACCCCACCGGACTTTGCCCCGGCCCTCGGTCCTGACGGCTTCCGGGGCTCATTGCGACCGGTCGAAACCGGGGTTTCCAAATGAGGCCTCTGCTGTTGGCCTCGGTGGTGTTCTTGGTGGGGTGTACGGATGACGTGTCTGGGCCGTCGGTAGACCTGTCGGGAGGCTGGACTAATCCAGAGTTAGTCGAATACTACAACCCTCCTATTGGGGTGGAATGGGAATACGCTCTTGTACTGTCCCACGTCGGAACGGCTGTTTCGGGAACCGGAACAGCTGTTCGCCGGATCGACAACGGGAACGTTTTTACAAATCCATTGTGGGTCGAGGGCGGCCTGTGGTCTCCGTCTACTCGCGAGGTTCGCTTTCTGATTGTCAGCGGGTATCTGGCCGAACCCAGGGCGTGGTCGGTGGATTTCGTGGGATCCCTGTCGGCTACTGGCGACGAGATCGTTGGCGATGTGACCCAGATAAATCCAGACCCAGGGTCGGGGACACAGCGAATCCGGTTCGTGCGCAGCAACGGCGGGTAATATCACGCCTGAATCTGCGGGGTGAAGTGTGGAGCGACAATCAAAATGACAATTTGAGATGGTGCCGGTCTGTTGGACAGAATTTGGGCAACAATTGAATTGGGCGTCTGGACTCCGCAAAACCGGCTTTTCGGGCCCTGTCGTGAGAGACTCCGACCTTCGCAAACGGACCCGCAGAGCCCTTTCCGTGCCATCGGTTTCAAATCGACCCTCCGTATCGCTGTTGGGGCTTCCCCGATGGGAGAACGGCAACACGGCTGGGATTGCTACGATTTCACGGACAGTGCGTTTATGTGGTTGCCCGAGGGATGGAGGGGCGCGCTAGCGCGCCCCTCCATCCCTTTCGCCGTTCTGTCCCCGTATCCCTGACCCCCGTCCCATCCCGGTCTTCCCGGTCTATCCCTACTCTAACCCCTCCCATTCCCCCGTCCAGTGCTGTCAACCCGCCCGATTCACCGCATCGAAGCACCTCGCGGGTTGGCCCAGAGGAGAATCCATCCCGCACGCATCGTTCCAGCCTTCGCCACCAACCCCTTCCCATGTCCTCCAGCCGGTAGCCCTCGCCACAAAACACCCCATCCCGAAGGTTGGCGGTCACAAACAAACCGACAATGGGCGATTGGGGAAGCCGACACTCGCCCAAATGGACCCCACCAGACAGCCCCGCCGTCTCAGGGCCTGCCGTCGTTCCAAGTCCCACCAGGCGGGCAGCCACCCATCTCACCCTCACCCGACCCCCGTGACCAACCCGTAGCTCCCGGCCGAGGCTCGAATGACGCTTCCCTGCATCACACCAAGTCCCGGCGCATCCAGACACTCCGAAAGGCCCCACCACACCTGTCCCAAAGTACGTCCAGCGAGTCGGGCCCTCCCCAGAAATAACGCCCTGTGACTCGGTCAAGCACCACATCGTGGCCGTGTTGCCTTCTCGCGAGGTCACATAAGCGCTCACCCACCCCATCGCTTCCACGCTTCCCGGTCTCCTCAACCTGCGCTACCACGCACGGCCGCAGATCGCACAGCCGTCTCCCCCGACCTCCCGCATCCCGCCAGCGCGGCGCCCTCCGACCCGCCTTGTTCTTCTCCCCCTGCTACCCGTTTAGACGGTACAGCCGATATGTGGCGCGCCTCGTACTGCGCAGGCGTCTGATAATCCAAGGCAGAATGGTGGCGTCGCGTGTTGTAGAACCCCTCAATGAACCTGAAAATCTCGCGCCGGGCGTCAGACGCCTTCTCGAATCGCTTCCGGTCCAACAGCTCGCACTCCAACGTCGCAAAAAAGCTCTCGCACATCGCATTGTCGTACGCATCCCCCACCGACCCCATCGACTGCACAACCCCCGCTTCACAACACCGCTGCCCAAAACCCAGCGATGTGTACTGCGAACCCTGGTCGGAATGATGAATCACCTCGCCCGTCGGTTGACGACGCGCAATCGCCATCGCCAGCGCGTCCGTCACCAGCCCTGCCCGCAAGTGCGTCTTCATCGCCCAGCCCACCACCCGGCGGCTCCAAGCATCCACCACCACCGCGAGGTACAGCCAGCCAACACCGGTTCGCACATGCGTGATGTCGGCCACCCACAATCGGTCAGGACCGTCAACCGAGAAGTCCCGATCCACCAGATCCGGCGCCGGCCGCCCCTTGTCCTCCCGACCAGGAGCAGCCGACTTCCCGCGCCTGCGCGTCACACCCGCGATGCCTTCCTTGCGCATCAACCGCGCAACCCGCCGTGTACCCACCTGCTCGCCTGCTGCCCGCAACGCCTTGTGAACCCTCGGGCGCCCATACGTCTTGCGGCTGTCCACCCAGATTCACGGATCTTGGCCCCAAGCCGCTCGTCCTCGATCGCCCGCGCCGAAGGACGACGCTTCAGCCAGTCGTAGTACCCGCTGGAGGAGAGTTCCAGCACCCGGCACATGGCTCTGATCGGAAAATCGGCCCGGTGCGCCTTCATGAACGCGTATCCTTTCTGGGGATTGATCCGCTCTCCATGGCGAACCAGGCCGCGGCTTTTTTTAGGATGTCGCGCTCCATGCGCAGCCGCTTGATCTCTCGATCTTTGCGCAGCATGTCGAGCCGCATCTGCGTCGTCAGCCCGTCCTTGCGGCGTCCCTCGTCCAGGTCCGCCTGCCTAACCCAGTTTCGGATGGTCTGCTCCGTCGGCTCGAACTCGCGGGCCAGCGAACCCGGGCTGCGCCCACTGCGCACCAACTCAATGATCTGCTCCCTGTACTCGGGCGGATACCGCCCCCTGCTGCTCCCTGCCACGGCTCACCTCCTCGTTGTGGTTGCCCCAACCTGCCATTGACCCAACAATGATCAAGGTGTCCGTAATCCCGTAGCAACTCCAGGCACCCAACAACGCGCCAGAGCATCAACTGTCAATTCGCCGGTCTGGTCCACAGTGGAATTTGGTCTCCCGGGCCCGACATCATCTTATCTTGAGGTATGGCCAACCCGGAATCCACACCGTTTCAGCCCCAGCGGTCCCTGCCGCCCCCGGTGCCGCCCGGATCCGCAGGGACTGCGGCCCCGCCGTACACCACACCGGCCGACCCGACGCCGGTGCCCGCGGCCGACCAGCATCACAACCTTGAGGACCCCCAGTACTTCCTGAACCGCGAGTTGACGTGGCTCAACTTCAACTTTCGCGTCCTGCGCGAAGGCGAAGACCCGCGCACGCCCTTGCTGGAGCGACTCAAGTTTCTGGCGATTGTGGGCTCCAATCTCGATGAGTTTTTCATGAAGCGCATCGGCGGCCTCAAGCAGCAAGTCCGGGCGGGGATCACCACGCAGACGGTCGATGGCCGCACCCCGAGCGAACAGATCAAGCAATGCACCTCGCTGGTACATGAACTGGAGGAGCGGCAACGCCGGGCCGGCGCGGAGGTTCTCGCGCTGCTGGCCGACGACGGGGTCCGCATCACGGATTGGACGGGTCTCAGCGCGGCGAGCAAAAAGCGCCTGCGCCAACAGTATATCGAGAACATCTACCCGCTCGTCACCCCGCAGGCCACCGATCCCGCGCACCCATTTCCCTTCGTGTCGAACCTCTCGCTCAACCTGCTGGTCACGCTCCGCTACCCTGGCGACGAGCACACGTCCCTCGCTCGGGTCAAGGTCCCGGTCGGCGCGGGCATTCCCCGTTTTGTTCATGTCGGCGAGGAACCCCAGTGGGTGCCCCTGGAGAGCGTCATGGCCCACAATTTGGACCTGCTCTTTCCGGGGATGAAGATCGTTGCCTGCGAGTTCTTTCGGGTCACCCGAAACGCCATTCACGATGTCGATGAGGATGTGGCGGACGACCTCCTGGAAGTCATCGAAGCCGGCCTACGCAAGCGACATCTGGCACCGATCGTGCGCCTGCAGGTCCAAAAGGGGCTTGACGCGAGCCGCCGCTTGATGCTCGCCGACGAGTTGGGGCTTGGCGACAGCGACATCTTCGAGGTCGAGGGACTGCTGGGATGGGCCGACGCCATGGCCCTGCACAACCTGCCCCGGCCCGACCTCAAGGACCCTGCACACCACCCGTCCGAACACCCGGAGCTTCTGACCAACAGGCCGATCCTGGACGTGATTCGCGAAGAGGGGCCCCTTCTGCTTCACCACCCCTATCAGGCCTTCGACACCTCGGTGCTCCGATTCCTTCGCGAGGCATGCAGCGACCCGAAGGTGCGCGCGATCAAGATGACCTTTTACCGGATGGCGCCCGAGAGCGACATCATCGACTCCCTGGTGTCCGCGGCAAGATCAGGCAAGCAGGTCGCTGTGGTCATTGAGTTGCGGGCCAGGTTTGACGAAGCTGCCAACATCCGCTGGGCCAACGCGCTGTCGGCGGACGGCATCCACGTGACCTACGGGGTGCTGGGGCTGAAGACCCACTGCAAGCTCACGCTGGTCGTTCGCCAGGAACAACACGGCCTACGACGGTATGCGCACATCGGCACCGGCAACTACCATGTAGGAACGGCCCGCTTGTATGGGGATCACGGCCTCCTGACGTGCGACGAAGACATCGGCGCCGACCTGACGGAGCTCTTCAATTACCTGACGACCGGTTACCGCCCCAAGCGACGGTATCGCAAGTTGCTACCGGCACCGAAGTACCTGCGCCGAGCCATTCTCGAGCGCATTGAGCGAGAGATCCGGGTCCATGGGGACGAGACGCCCGGGCTCATCCAGTTCCAGATGAACGCCCTGGAGGATCCCGAGGTGACGAAGGCCCTGTACCGGGCAGCGGCCAAGGGCGTGAATGTGGACCTTCTGGTGCGCGACACCTGCCGACTGCGCCCAGGCATCCCTGGATTGTCGGAGACCGTCCGGGTTGTCAGCATCGTGGGCCGATTCCTCCAACACTCCCGCATCTATTATTTCCGAAACGGTGGGAAGGAGGAGTACTACATCGGGTCAGCGGACTGCATGGGACGCAACCTGAGCGCGCGGGTTGAAGTCCTCGCTCCGGTCGAGGACCCCGCGCTCCGATCAGAGCTCCGGCAGGTCTTGGACATCCAACTCGAGGATCGTCGCTCAGCTTGGGACATGGCGGCCGACGGTAGCTACACGCAGCGCGTGCCCCTGCAGGACCAAGACACGGACACCTTTGGGTCAATGATCGCCTGGGCCCAGCGCCGAGAGTTCGAGGGCACCAGGCTGCGCAACCGCCGAACCGCCAACTCGATTCGGCCGACTTCCAAGGGGTAGGGGCCGTCACTTTCGCCAAGGACGCCGCCGGTGTCCCGGTTGTGATCGCTTTGCCGCTGGCCGCGTCAGGCCTGCGCCAACGCCTGGTCCAGGTCCTCCACGATGTCATCAATGTGTTCAATGCCCACCGACAGCCGGATCGTCTCGGGCCGCACGCCAACGCTGAGCTGCTCCTCCTCGGTGAGCTGCCTGTGCGTTGTCGAGGCCGGATGGCACGCCAACGACTTCGCGTCACCGATGTTGACCAACCGCTTGAAGAGACTCAGCGAATCGTAGAACCGCACGCCGGCGTCAAATCCTCCCCTGAGTCCGAAGGTGAGGATGCCTGAGGCCTTGCCTCCGAGATACTTCTGGGCCAGTGCGTGGTAGCGATCTTCGGGGAGGCCGGCATAGTGGACCCAATCCACCCTGGCGTGATCGCTCAGGAATCGGGCGACGGCCAGGGCGTTGTCGCAGTGGCGCTCCATGCGCAGGTTCAGGGTCTCAATCCCCATCATGATTTGGAATGCATTGAAGGGCGATATGGCCGACCCGGTGTTGCGCAGCGGCACCGTGCGAGCGCGACCGATGTATGCGGCCGGGCCCAGGGCCTCAGTGTACACGACGCCGTGATAGCTGGGCTCCGGCGTGCTGAACATCGGGTAGCGCTCCTGTTCCTTCTCCCAGGAAAAGGCACCCGAATCAACGATCACGCCCCCGAGCGAGGTGCCGTGACCGCCCATGTATTTGGTCAGGGAATGCACCACAACATCGACGCCGTACTCGACCGGCTTGAGCAGCGCGGGCGTGGCCACCGTGTTGTCGACAATGACCGCGATGCCGTGACTCCGGGCCATCTCGGCGACGGCGGCCAAGTCGACGATGTTGCCCGCCGGGTTCCCGACACTCTCGCAGAAGACGGCTTTGGTACGATCATCGATGAGCCTGGCCAGATCGTCGGGCTGGTCGCTGTCCGCAAACCGCACATCAATGCCCTGCTGAGGGAGCATATGCGCGAACAAGGTGAAGGTGCCTCCGTAGAGCTGCGGGACGGACACCACGTTGTCCCCGGAAGCGGCCAAGTTCAGGATTGAGTAGTTGACCGCCGCGCTGCCAGAGGCCAGGGCCAGAGCACCCACGCCCCGCTCAAGTTCGGTGACCCGCTGCTCCAGGACGGCCTGCGTGGGATTCATGATGCGCGTGTAGATGTTGCCGGGAACGGCAAGATCAAAGAGATCGGCGCCGTGCTGTGCGTCGTCAAATTCGTATGCGACGGTCTGATAGATCGGCACGGCGACCGCACGGGTTGAGGGCTCCGACTCGTATCCGGCGTGTATCGCGATCGTTTCGTCTCTCATCGGGTTGGTCGTTCCATTCGGGAAGTGTGGGAGGTGGACGCTCAAGCGTTGACGGAATGCGACATACGCGGATGCCGTGGTCGCCTTACCTTAGAGCCTTTGTCTACGGGGTCATGGGCCATTGGGCCGAGTGCCCCCCAAGCGACACTGGCATCAAGGCGTCGCGACAGGTGTTGAGCATGTGCAAGAATATGCCACCGAAAGAAATCGTTCGCGCCCAACGCCTTGTGCGAAGGGCCCGCCGTATCGTCGCCCTGACGGGTGCCGGCATATCCGCCGAGTCCGGCGTGCCCACCTTCCGGGGCGAGCACGGACTGTGGCGGCAACACCGACCCGAGGATCTCGCCACCCCGGAGGCGTTCGCCCGGGATCCCAAGACCGCTTGGGAATGGTATCACTGGCGACGCGGCCTTCTCTCCTCCTGCGAGCCCAACCCGGGTCACCAGGCTCTGGCCAGATTCTTTCTCCGGCGAGGCATGGCCGGCCTGATCACCCAAAATGTCGACGGCCTCCATACACGCGCGGCGATCGAGGAGGCCAGGCACGAAACACATGGAGATACCCCGCCGGATCCCGCTCTGCCCCTTGAGTTGCATGGCACCCTACTGCGGGATCGCTGCAGCCGCTGCCACCAACGGTTCGACCCCCGCCCCCCGAGCCCTGATCTTCCCCGATGCGACTCCTGCGACGCCCTGTGTCGACCCGATGTCGTGTTGTTCGGGGAACCGCTGGACGGCACCATTCTGACCCGAGCGCGGCGGTGGGCGCGGCGCGCGGACCTCTGTTTGGTGGTCGGCACGAGCGCCATCGTCTATCCCGCGGCCGCACTCCCCCTGAACACCCTGGAGGCGGGCGGGAGCATCGTGGAGGTGAACGTAGAGGACACCGAGCTGTCTTCGAGCTCGGCGATGACACTCCGGGGCACCGCCGCCGAAGTGCTCCCCGTCCTGCTGGCATAGCCGCCCTGCGGTCCATGCGCCCTCGTGGCCCATAGTTCCGACGGACCATCCAACAGCGACGGCTTGGGGGCGCCAACCTCGGCAATGCCTCCCTCGCCCACGCTCCCTTGGGGGGCGCATCTCCGACCGGGCTCGACCAACAGGAGAGGCTACCCGGGAGCGACCGCTAATCTTCGCCGCGAGGGCGCAGCAAGACGATCCTGATTTCCCGACGCGGTCTTCCAGGCAGTTGATAGGAGCACTCCTCGCCGACCCGCGCACCCACCAGCGCCTTTCCGATGGGGCCCGCAACGGACACTGCGATCACGGACCCACCGAGGTGACCAACATCGGACACCGAGGACACGATGTCGTAGCAGAGAATGTCCCGTTGCTGGAGATCACGCACCCAGACCCGGTCGCCCAACTCGACCCCCCGGCTGGCCAAGAAAGCCGTGCCCTCGGCCGGCCCCTGGATGGAATCCGCCCACCGCAACATGAACTCCGCCACCTGGATCGGGCGCGGGGATTCGCCGACAACCTCCCGTACCTCCCTGGAAATCAGGGCACGCAGCGCCTCGCCCTCCAGTGCGCCACGGCACACCGCCCACGCCTCGGTCTCCTGGCCGCGCTCGGCCTGATCCTCGGCGGCAACCGCCACATTGCTGCGGCTCTCGTCCCTCCTTTCACTGGTCGGATCGCTCTCGGACAAGGGGGCCAGGAATCCGGGGATGTTGTAGGCCGCCCGCACGTCGGCCCCAGTGTCCACCCCCCGCTGCTGTTGGCGAGGCAGCACATGTGCAATCAGAACAACCACTTGACGCGGGGTGGCATAACCGCGCTCATAAACCTTTTCCAATGCCCGACGGCCCTGCGTATCGATGCGCTCGCGCGAGAAAACCCTCTCGGCGAGCCGCACATAGGCCTCCGTTCCGTCCGGCGGGAGGGGCTGTTTTTGGCGAGGACGTTTCATGCCTCACGCAGGCCCGACTGAGGCCTCGCGCGCCTCCGCTGACCCAATCCCCGGCTCAGCACCTTGACGCACCGCCCTCTTCGTCGGAGCCGCTTGGATACGCGGGTGTGGCACATGGCGCACCCCGCTTGACCCCCGGCAGCGGCGAAGACACGGCCTCGGTGTGCATCAAGCCGGACTACACACCACCGCGAGGGCGAAACAGGACAATCCTGAACGTGCCTTCTCGTCCCCCGGGCAATCGATAGGGACGCTCTTCGCCGACCCGCGCATCCATCAATGCGGCCCCAATCGGGCTCTCCACAGACACTTCGCCGCGCTCAAAGTCGGCGTCCGAGGAGACGACATCGTAATGGCGAATTTCGTGCTTGTGAACATCGTATACCCACACCCGGTCGCCGGGGCGGACTTCACGGTGGGTCACCGGCGCGGGAGCCTCGGCGGGCCACTGAATGGATCCCACCCTCCGAGACACGAAATCCGCCACCTCATCCGGGTCGGGCGGCACCCCGATGGCCTCCCGCAGCGCCGCTTGGAACACATCTCGCAACGCGTCACCCTCCACGGTGCGTCGCCACGCCTTCCATGCCTCGGCCGGGAAGCGTCGGGCCGCGTATTCGCGCTCGGCCCGTTGACGCGCGCGGCCCAAGCGAACCTCCGCTGCCCCCGCATAGAGGTCCAGGATCTTGGCTGCCTCACCGACATCGCCTCCGAGCTCGACACGGGCAAACTCGCGGTTCTCAAGCGGCGTCCCGGGGGCGGGGTGGTGAAAGGTCCAGGCGGCACCGGCCGCCGAGACGATGACCTGAATGGCGGGCAGGTTCACCTGTGCAAACACATGGCCATCTCCGGGCACCGCACCGGCCCCGTACGACCCCGAGGATGCGACCACGAGAATCAGGAGCGCCGGGGCGTCCAGTCCAACCTCCGCAGAAGCGGCCAGGGTCCAGAGCGATGGCTGCGGGCACAGGGCGTAGTGGACGGAACCCTCCCCGGTCTCGTAACCGAACGCCACCTCCGCCGCATTCTCGACGTCCCACCCCAGCGCTCTGAGCAGCGGCACGATGACGCGCTGACCCACCTCCTTGACACCACGAGGGGGCCCCCGTTCCGCTTCCGCTACGATGCTGCGGATTTGCTCTTCCAGGGCCTCGATCCGATGGCGCTCATCGAAGAGATCCCCTTGGGCGTCCACTGGTCCCATTCCCGCACCCTGACGGCTTTTCTCGGCGCACTCACCCCCGGACTGATTCAGTCCGGCACTTGGCAACATGCCGCCAATATGCATGTTGGGCCGGGCCGCACAAGAAGGGGCACGGACTTGTCCCCGGAACACCGTGTCCCCGCCGGGGCGACGGTCTAGCGCAGTAGCTCCTCCAGCCGAACCCGGGCGTCCGTCCGCTCGTCCCGGTACTTGACGATGACGGGGGCGTGCAGGGCGAGGCCCCATTCCCGTCCCGGACCCGAACGCATCGGGCGGCTCCCGGGGACAACGACCGCGCCGGCGGGCACAACCAGCGGGCCATCCTCTTCTGCCCGCACCACTTGGCCCCTGACTGTGTCGAAGAGTGGCGTCGTGCGCGTGAGCACTACGCCCGCGGCTATCACGGCGCCGCTGCGGATGAGCGCGCCCTCGAAGATGCCCGACCCGCCCCCGATGAGCACATCGTCCTCCACAATCACCGGAAGCGCCCCGACGGGCTCCAGCACGCCCCCGATCTGGACAGCCGCGCTGATATGGCATCGAGCACCGATTTGCGCACAGCTTCCAACCAGCGCGTGCGAGTCGACCATGGTGCCGTCGCCCACCCAGGCACCCACGTTGACGTACATCGGAGGCATGCATGTGACACCGGCGCCAAGAAACGCCCCCTCTCGGATCGCCGAGCCCCCGGGGACCACGCGCGCGCCGTTGTCCGGGGGCGATTGCCGAGGCGGAAAGGTAGATTTGTCTGCGAAGTGAAAGAGACCGCCACCGACCTGGTAGCGCTCCACCACGCCCAGCCGGAACCCCAGCAGGATCCCCCGCTTCACCCAGGAATTGACCCGCCACCCGTGCATGCCGCCGGGTTCTGGCTCCGCGGCCCGCACACGGCCAGCCGTCAGCAAGTCACGAAACTCCCTGAAGAGCGCATGATCCCCCGGATCCGGCGACGACCTGGAATACGCCTCCTCAATCCGGCCGGCGATCTCCCGTTGCCGCTCGCTCCATCCGTTGCCGTGCGGGGTCGGTCCAGAGCTCATTCGCCGGGGCCCTCCCCGGCCGGACGCGCGCCCCCTGAGCCGTCCAAGAGCCCGAGGGAGGCCATGACGCTGGACACTTTCCCGGCGCTGTCCTCGCTGATCGCCGTCATTGGCGGCCGATACCGGGCATCCAACAGCCCCATCCGGGCCAAGGCGAACTTGACCGGACCGGGGCTGGACTCGCAGAAGTTCACCTCCATAAGCGACAGCCAGCGTCGGTGCAGGATCCGCGCTTGGCCCATGTCACCCCGAAGACAAAGGGCGCACAACTCGGTCATCTCGCGGGGAATCTGGTTGGCCACCACCGAAATGACGCCGCACCCTCCAAGCGCCATCGTGGCCAAGGCGCTGGCGTCGTCGCCCGCGAAGACGCCGAAGCCATCGGGCACCGTGGCCAGGATGCGGCCCACCTGGGCGATGTCCCCCGAGGCTTCCTTGACCGCCACGACCCCGGGGATCTTGGCCAGCCGCAACAGGCAGCTTGGCGTGACGTTGGTACCGGTTCGAGAGGGCACGTTGTAGACGACGACGGGAAGTCGGGTAGCCGACGCCACCGCCCGGTAGTGAAGCTCCAGGCCGCTGGGAGTGGGCTTGTTGTAGTAGGGCGTCACGCACAGAAGAGCGCTTGCGCCCGCTCGCTCGAGCGCCCTTGCGAGCGGTACCACCTCGGCAGTTGCGTTGCCCGCGCATCCCGCGACCACCGGAACGGATCCCTGGCTCGCATCGACCACGACCCGGACCAGCCTCACCTGCTCGGCCAGGGTAAGCGTCACTCCCTCGCCGGTCGTTCCTCCCGGCACCAGAAAGTCCACACCCGCATCCAACTGCCGGCCCACCAGTGCGCGCACGCGATCATCGTCGACCGTGCCATCGGAGCGAAACGGCGTTACCAGCGCCGTCCCGCAGCCCCGAATCCCCAGTTCCCCACCCAAGGCATCTCCTCCCGTCACCCTCGTGACACCCCACGCACCGGAATTGTCCTTACCTTCTCCGCGCACTCGTCCGCAGGGGCCGGACCGGTGGCGCCAACCACATCCTCCCAGCAATCGGCAAAGTCAAAGAGGCCCTTGCGCCCGTGAATCCACCGGGCGGCCATCAGCGCCCCCCGGGCGAATCCCGCCCGAGTGCGGGCCGCGTGCCGTAACACGACCACATCGTCCGCCGAGTCCCAAGCCAACTCATGCGTCCCGGCCCCATGGCCCGTGCGCTGGCTGGTCACGTCCCCGCACGCCAGCCCCTGCTCCCGCAGGCCACCCAGCAGCCGGAGCGCGGTGCCCGACGGCGCGTCCCGCTTGCGACGGTGGTGGGACTCAGAGAGCGACAGGTCATACGCGCCAACTCGGGCCATGCGCTCCGCCAGCTGAATCGCCGCCTGATGAAACACCGCCGCCCCGACTGAAAAATTCGCCCCGAACACGACGCCGACCGAGCTGCCCGCAACCAGCTCCCGGACCCTCTGACATCCGTCCTCCCAACCCGTGGTCCCGATGACCACGTCGACACCCAGCTCGCACAGTCGCTCCAGGTTGCCGCCCAGAAGCGCGTCGGCCGTCGAGAAGTCTATGGCCACATCGGTTCCCCGAAGTCCCTCCGCCGTCAGCCCACTGCCGTCCCGGTTGCTGCGGCCGTCCAGGCGCAGCGTTGTGCGCGCGCCCAGGCCCCCGGCCAGCCGATCGACCTCGCGGCCCATCCGCCCGTATCCGACCACGGCGATGCCCAGGGGCCGCCCGCCCCGACCTGCCCCGGTCACGTCACCCACCCCCGGGCCACCAGAAGCTCGGCGTTCAGTACCGAGGCCCCCGCAGCACCGCGAATCGTGTTGTGCCCCAACGCCACGAACCTCACGTCCATGACGGGGCACTCCCGGAGACGGCCCACCGAGACGGTCATTCCGTTGCCTGCCATGACATCACGGCGCGGCTGTGGCCGACCCGGGCCCCGAATCACCCGCACAGGCTTCGCCGGAGCGCTCGGCAGGCCCAGGCGCTGCGGCTCCCCCGAGAACTCGCGCATCGCGGCCCGCACACGGGACAGCGGGGGCACCCTCTCAAGCGCCACCGAGGCGCACACGAGGTGGCCGTCGAGCGTGGGGACCCGATTGCAGTGGGCGCTGACAGAAACGTTGTGCGGCACGATCCGCCCAGCGACGCCGCCTCGACCCTCCTGGAAGCGGCCCAGAATCTTGCAGGTCTCGGCGCCCAGCTTATCCTCCTCGCCTGGAATGAAGGGAATCACATTGCCCAACACGTCCACAGCCGGCACCCCGGGATACCCCGCCCCGCTGATCGCCTGCAGGGTGGCCAGAACGACGCGCCGCATCCCAAAGACCGCAAGCGGCGCCAGGGCCATGACCAGGGTGACCGTGGAACAGTTTGGGTTGGTGACGATCGAGCCGGGCCATCCACGACTGCGGCGCTGATCCGCGATCAGCCCGAGGTGGCCGGGATTGATTTCCGGGACAAGAAGCGGAACATCCGGCTCCAAGCGGTGGTTGCGGGAGTTGGACAAGACCATGTGCCCGGCTCCGGCAAACGCACGCTCGATCGGGCCCGCCACAGCAGCATCCATGGCGGAGAACACCAGCTTGGGGCAGGACGGGTCCGGGACGGCGGCATGCACTTCGAGTTCGGCGATCCCACGGGGAAGGGGGCAGTCCTGGACCCAGTGGGCGGCCTCACCGTAGGGACGGTTGGCGCTGCGGCTGCTGGCCGCCAGCCAGGTCAGGCGAAACCATGGGTGTCCATGGAGTTGGCGCACAAACTGCTGGCCCACCATGCCGGTGGCGCCCAGCAATCCAACGGGAATCGGGAGAGACGCAGTCATGAGGCCTGTTTACGAAGCTCCGGGGCGATTGTTTCTTCGTGAACGGGAGCGGCCGGCGACCTCAACAGGGGGCGACCCCGTTGGCATTGGCCAAGGATTCCCGCCGTTTGGCCCCCTTTCCCGCCGCAGGAAGGTGTTGCATGATGCAAGGCGTCCGGTAAGATGCACGGCCCCTGCGGGAGAGACGGCTGGCACCGGATCAGGAGGGAGCCGGCGAGGTGCCATCGGACGGGCGAGTCCACGCCGGAGCTGAAGCGGGACCACGAGCGGTTGCGCCGGAGACCAACGCGAAGCCGTGGGACATTTTTTTGAATGCGCGTCTCACGGTGCCGGGTGACCACGGCCGTGGACCCTGCCGGCCTGCCGTGGCCAAAGGGCCCCGAGTAGCGGGGGGCCGATACGGCGGCCATTTGGAGACAGCGAGGTTGCCATACAACCGACCGCCAAGGAGCGAAAATGAATGGATCAGCGTCTGTAGGCGGTGTGCGGCATGGGGTATCGAAGGAGACGCGGCGCACCTTCAGCGCCGAGTACAAGCTGAAGATCATCGACGAGGCCGCCGCGTGTACGCGACCGGGCGAGATCACCCGGTTGCTGAAGCGCGAAGGGCTGCACCACTCCCACCTCATGGCGTGGCGCAGGGTGGCCCGCTCAGGAGCGATGGAGGCGCTGGGCCCAAAGCGCCAGCAGCAACCGCCAATGGACCAGGATGCGGCAAAGGAGATCCGGAAGCTGAAGCTGGACCAGCAGCGCTTGGGCGGTGAGCTCAAGGCGGCCCATCTCACCATCGAGGCGCAGAGAACGACGTGCCGAGAAGCGGCCCAAGATCCCGGGAATCGGGAGCGTTTCCTGATGGCGGCCAAGCAGTTGGCCAAGGTGACCGGTGTGACGAAGGCTTGCGCCAACATGCAGGTGTCCCGCTCGACGCTGCACCGCCGGGAGCAGCCGAAGCCCGATGTGGCGAAGCCGCGTTCCAAGCCGCCGCGATCGTTGTCGGACGCACAGCGTCAGCACATTTATGAGACGTTATGTTCGGAGCGCTTCATGAACCAGTCGCCGCCGCAGGTCTACGCCACGCTGCTTAGCGAGGGGACATACCTGTGCAGCACGCGAACGATGTATCGGATCCTGCGCGAGAAAAACGCGGTCCGGGAGCGCAGACCGCAACGCAGCCACCCGAAGCGAGAGAACCCCGATGTCCAGGCCAGTCGCCCAAATCAGTCGTGGTGTTGGGACATCACCCGTCTGCCCGGAGAAGACAATTCCACGTGTTACCACCTCCATGTGATCATGGACCTCTACAGCCGCTATGTCGTGGGATGGATGTTGGCCGATGCCGACAGCGCGACAACGGCCGTGCGGCTCATCAAGAAGACCTGCGAGCGGCAGAAGGTCAATCAGGGGCAGCTCACGCTACACTTTGACCGCGGGGCGCCCATGGCGGCTGGCCGGGTGATCGAGTTGCTCAAGGAGATGGGCGTCCATCAGTCGGTCACCCGGCCCCGGGTATCGAACCACAATTTCTTTGCGAAGGCCCTCTTCAAGACGCTCAAGTACGGTCCAGGCTACCCGGGTCGGTTCGCTGACATCGACGGGGCCAGGGAATACTGCCGCGAGTTCTTCCGCAGGTACAACGAGGAGCACCACCACGAGGGCATCCGGTTGCTGACCCCGCAGGCGGTTCACTCGGGCGAGGGGCCGGCGATGATCGAGAGGCGTCAGCGGGTACTGGACGCCGCGTTCGCGGCGCACCCCGAACGGTTTGTGTCGGGAGCGCCACTGGCAAAGCCGCTGACCAACCGCGGTCGCAAGCGATTGGGCGTTGCCGATACTGGAGGTCGAGGCTAATGTGGGTCTGGAGGAGCCTCTGGCCCATACGCTAAACCTGCGATCCATTTGATCCATGCTCATGGGCCGCTTTCGCTCGGGCACCGCGGTACGCCTGAACACCCGTGATGCCCGATGCTGAACACCCGTGATGCCCGATGCTGAACACCCGTGATGCCCGATGATCACTGACACCCAAGACCATCGTGTCAGGCCCCAAAGCTCTCCGGCGGGGCGTATCGATCCGACCACCCCGACAGGACTCACTCCCATGCATTGGACGCCCATGCTTTTCCGCGCCGGCGCATGTCCGGCCAACTCTCCCAAGGATGCGCCCGGCGGGCGGCCCGTTCGCGCCCTGGCCCGCCTCGCGTCGGTTCTCTACACCGCGCTGCTTCTGTTCGCCTGGCCCGCGACCGGCACGCCGCCCGCAAGCGAGCAGGGGTCCGACACCACGGATCTCACGCGGTATACGCAGGCCATGGCGTGGCGCAACATCGGGCCCACGCGCGGCGGGCGATCCGTGGCGGTGACGGGTGTGGTTGGCGACGACCAGACCTATTACTTCGGTGCCACGGGCGGGGGCGTTTGGAAGACCACCGATGCCGGCACCACCTGGACCAACGTGAGCGACGGGTTCTTCGCGACCGGATCGGTCGGCGCGATCGCGGTTGCGGAATCGGACCCGAACGTTGTGTGGGTCGGGATGGGCGAGCATGCCGTTCGTGGCGTGACGACATCGCACGGCGATGGCGTCTATCGCTCAACCGACGGGGGGCGAACCTGGAACCACATGGGTCTGGAGCGCACGCGCGCCATCTCCAGAATTCGTATCCACCCGCAGAACCCGGACCTCGTGTATGTCGCCGCCCAAGGCGCCCCATATGGCGAGACCGAGGACCGCGGCGTGTACCGCTCCATGGACGGGGGCGAGAGCTGGGAAAAGATCCTGTTCGTCAACGCACGGGCGGGTGCGGCCGAACTGGCGATGGACATGACGAACCCCCGCATCCTCTATGCTTCCTTCTGGGATCACCTCAGGCGTCCTTGGGTGGTCGAGTCCGGCGGCGACGGAAGTGGCCTTTGGAAATCCAGCGACAGCGGCGACAGCTGGACAGAGATCAACGACGGCCTCCCCGACCTCAAGGGCAAGATCGGCGTCAGTGTTTCCCGGGCCAACCCGGACCGTGTGTATGCGGTGGTGGAAGCGGAACCGGATCAGGGCGGCGTCTATCGCTCCGACGACGCCGGGATGAGCTGGGAACAGACGAACAGCGACCGTGTCACCCAAGCCCGCTCCTGGTACTACATGAAGATTCACGCCGACCCGGTGGACGAGGAGACGGTGTATGTGCTCAACGCCCCGTTTCTCAAATCCATTGATGGCGGACGCACGTTTTCCCAGGTACAGGTGCCGCACGGCGACAATCACGATCTCTGGATCAATCCCCAAGATGCCCGCAACATGATCAACTCCAACGACGGCGGGGCGAACGTGAGCTTTAGTGGCGGAGCCAGCTGGTCCACGCAGCGCAACCAGCCGACGGCACAGTTCTACCGGGTGATCACCGACAACCAGTTTCCCTACCATGTCTACGGGGGACAGCAGGACAACTCGGCCATCGGCATCCCGTCGGCCTCGCCGGGCGGCATCGGCTGGGGCGACTTCTACTCCGTGGCCGGATGCGAGAGCGCCTTTTTGGCCTTTGACGAGAACAACCCCGAGGACATCTTCGGCGGATGCTACCAGGGGTTGATCGATCGATGGAATCGCCGGACCGGGTCAAGAAAGCCGATCATGGCCTACCCCTTCTTGGGACTGGGCACCTATCCGGGCGAGCAGCGCCATCGCTTCAATTGGAACGCCCCGATCGTGACCTCACGTCACGACCCGACCACGATCTATCACGCCGGCAATGTCGTATTCAAGACCCTGGACCGGGGACAAAGCTGGGCTGTCATCTCCCCGGACCTGACCCGGGATGAGGAGGAAAAGCAGGGTGCGGGCGGCGTGCCGATCACCAACGAGGGCGCGGGCGGCGAGAACTACAACACGATCATGGCGCTGGTCGAGTCGCCTCATGACCGGGAAGTCCTCTGGGTCGGAACCGATGATGGCCTGGTCCACCTGACCAGAAGCGGGGGCGACGAATGGACCCCGGTCACGCCGGACGATCTCGGGGGCGCGCTGATCAACTCGATCGAGGTCTCACCCCATGACCCAGGCACGGCCTACATCGTCGCTTCCGCGTACAAGTTCAACGACTTCACGCCCATGATCTATCGGACCACCGACTACGGCGAGAGCTGGACCTTGGTCACCGACGGCATCCCGGAGGAACATTGGGTGAGGGTCGTTCGCGAGGACCCCGCGATTCCGGGGCTGCTCTACGCGGGTACCGAGATGGGGCTGTTTCTTTCGCGTGACCGGGGACAACGCTGGGAACACTGGCAGCTGGACCTGCCCGTGGTGCCCATCACGGACCTCACGATTCGCCGCAATGATCTGGTGGCATCCACCCAGGGGCGCGGCTTCTGGATTCTGGACGATCTCTCCCCCGTGCAACAGGTCAACGAAGAGATCATGGAGGCTCCGATGCACCTCTTTGAGCCGAGCGAGGCCATCATGGCGAACTTCGGCGGCGGGTTCGGGGGAGGTGAGGGAGCCGGCGTCGGCGGCAACCCGCCCGCCGGTGCCCAGATCTTCTACTCCTTCGCCCATGCGCCGGACAGTCTGGTCACCGTGGAGATCGTGGACGAGAGCGGCCAGGCCGTGCGCACCTATGCCACAGAACCATCCGAGGCGGGAAGCGAGCACTTCTCCACGCTACCGAAACCCCGTGAGGGACTGAATCGCCTGGCCTGGGATTTTCGCCACGATCCCATCCCGGGGATGGAGGGGTATCAGAACTTTGGGTCGCTTTCTGGCCGCACCGCGTCGCCGGGCCGCTACAGCGTGAGGCTGTCCCACGGCGAGGCGAGGCAAACGGTCCCCCTGTCCATTGTGGCGGATCCCCGGTGGAGCGCGTCCCCGGAGCAATATCGGGAGCAGGAGCGGTTTGTTGCCCAGGCTCAGGACGTGATTCGGGGCCTGTACGAGGCGGTGCGCGAGATGTCCGACATCACAGGCCAAGTCGGCGCACTGGTCGAGCGCACCGAGGAGCACCCGCTGGCCGACTCCATCCGCACGGTCGGCCAGGCGCTGACCGCTTCGATTGCGGAGTGGGAAGCGGGATTGGTCCAGCGCCGGCAGAAGACATTTCAAGATGTGATCAACTTCAAGAACCAACTGGACGCGCAGATTCTGGCGTTGATCGGTTCCGTGGACGGGACCGAGCCACCCCTGACCGCAGGCGCGCAGGACCGCTGGCGTGACCTTGCGGCCGAATGGGACGGGCACGCGGAAGACCTGGCCGAACTCTTGGACGCGGTCGACGCCCTCAATCAATTTCTCCTCGAGAGCGGGGTGCAACCGGTCCAGCACGACACCCGGCCCAGGCCGGTGTCGTAGCCTCCGGGAGTCCTGGTGAGCCTTCGGGGATACCCCCGGCGGAGCGCTCCGTCCCTGACGCAGAAAGCGCCCATCCGGGCTCGCCCGGGTCGGGGCGTTGTGCCCGGCAAAATTTCCGGTCCACCAACGCGATGCCCTATTGTTGCGGTCGTGATTGTGTCCCCCAGCGCGCCTGCCGTCCGCGGGAACACGCAAGGCGAACAACATCGGAGTCGCTTCCCGGAGCCGGGATCCATGACACCTCCAGCCCCCACCCATGACCCGCAACCTGCAACCAGGCGCATTCCATCGTGAGCATCGTACAAGAGCTGCTGGGACCCGAGGCGGCCGACCTTCTGAACTACCGGGCCACCGGATTCCCGAAGGAGAGGCTTCACCTGCCCGGGCCCGACTTCGTCGACCGGATCGCGTCCAACACGGACCGTAATCCCCAGGTTCTCTCCAGCCTGCAACGCATCTTCGACCATGGGCGCCTGGGTGGAACGGGCTACCTCTCCATCCTGCCCGTGGACCAGGGGATCGAGCACTCGGCGGGCGCCTCCTTCGCCCCCAACCCCATCTATTTCGACCCCGAGAGGATCGTGGAGCTGGCCGTGGAGGGCGGTTGCAACGCCGTGGCCTCGACCGTCGGCGCCCTGGGCGCATGCTCCAGGAAGTACGCGCACCGGATACCCTTCCTCGTCAAGCTGAACCACAACGAGCTCCTGACCTATCCCAATCGCTACGACCAGGTGATGTTTGCCGGTGTCCAGCAGGCGTGGGGCCTGGGCGCCCGGGCGGTGGGGGCAACGATCTACTTCGGATCCGAGGAGGGAGCACGTCAGCTGCAGGAGGTTTCGGACGCCTTTCAGATGGCCCACGAGCTGGGAATGGTCACCGTCCTCTGGTGCTACCTGCGCCACGGCGCATTCAAGAAGGACGGGGTAGACTATCACGCTGCGGCTGATCTGACCGGCCAGGCGAATCACCTGGGGGTCACCATTCAGGCCGACATCATCAAGCAGAAACAGGCGGAGGTGAATGGTGGTTTTTCGGCCATCGGCTTCGGGCGCACACATCCCCGGGTCCACACCGAACTTGTGCCCAATACCCATCCCATCGAGCTGACGCGCTACCAGGTGGCCAACTGTTACATGGGTCGAGCCGGACTCATCAACTCCGGCGGGTCAAGCGGCGACGACGACTTCGCCCAGGCCGCGCGCACGGCAGTCATCAACAAGCGCGCCGGGGGCATGGGGCTGATCTCCGGGCGCAAGGCGTTCCAGCGTCCCATGGCCGAAGGGATCAAGCTTCTCAACGTGATCCAGGATGTGTTCCTGGACGACGGAATCACCATCGCATAGCGCTTGGGGGCCGCCGCCCGACCGCGACCCGGCTGAACGGGGCCACAGAGACACGCCCCGCCCGCACACGACCAACAGACCGCCTGCGGGTATCGCCTTCGGGGTCTCCGGCCGTCTCTGCCCTCGGGCAGACAACCGCCCCGGTCCCCGCTCCGGCTTCCGGCGGTGCCATGGCAACTTCTATACCCCCCAATGTGCAGGCGCCGCTTCCCCACAATCGCGTCACGGGTCCCGCTCAGTCCCTTCCGGCCACGGGGCTGCGGCGCTCCAGGAGCACCACATCCCGCCAGCGACCGTCATGAAAGCGGCCCAAACGCTCCTGCATGCCGACGACGCGAAACCCAAGGCGCTTGAACATCCGCAAGGAGGCCAGGTTTTCCGGAAAGATGCCAGCCCTCAGGGTCCAGTGCCCCACCCTCTCGCTTTCCTTCACCAGCGCGTCAAGGAGCCCCGATCCGACTCCCTTGCCGCGCACGCGCTCCGATACATAGACCATAGCCTCATGCACCCCCGCATAGACGGGTCGCAGGGACGCAGGGCTCAGTGCCGCGAATCCGACGATTCCCGCATCGGGCGCTTCCGCAACAATCCGGCAATCCGCGCTCCGGGAGGCGTCCCAGTCCTCCCACTGCGGAATCTCCGTCTCAAACGTGGCGTCCCCCGTCTGGATCCCCTGGCGATAGATGTCCGCGACCGCGGGCCAGTCGGCGGCGAGAAGCGGGCGGAACCGGGTCCTCACCGACGGACCAATTCGCCGGGCGCCGCCTGCGTCATGCGGCCATTCCGCAACACGAACACGCCATTGACCAGCACATCCGTGACGCCTGTAGCGAACCTCTGGGGATACTCCCAGTCCGACCGGGCCCCGATCCGTTCGGGGTCAAAGACGACGACATCCGCCCGCATTCCGACCTCGATGCGTCCCCGGTCGGATATCCCGTGGAACTCCGCCGGGAGCGAAGTGACCTTCCGCACGGCCTCCTCCAAGGGCAACACGCCTTCGTCGCGCACGTAGTGGCCCAGCAGGCGCGCAAACGTCCCCGCACTCCGGGGATGGCCCCAGGAGGAATCCGAGCCGTCCGCGTACGCTCCGTCGCTGGCCACCATGGCCCACGGCTGGACCAGCAGGGTGCGCACATCGTGTTCCTTGATCGCTCCCAACGTCAACTGCACGGGGTGCTGGGCACCCAGCACCAGCTCCGACAGGGCGTCGAACGGGGCCAGACCCCGCTCCCGGGCAATTTCCGAGAGATAGGCGCCCACCAGGTGGGAATAGTCGACGGAGCTCGTGATCCGCATGCTTGTGTATCCGGTTGCCTTAAGCCAGGCAAACCCGCCGTCGATCCCGTTCTCCGAGGCATCGTGCAGCACCGCGCGAATCTTGGGGTCCGAGAGCGCGTCTTTTAGTTCCTCCAACCCGGTTCGGGTCCATTCGCCGCCCTGCATGCCCCGAAAATTCTCCAGGCCCCCGAGTTGGGGTGGCGCGACGATGATGTCCGCAACCGACGCCGTCGCCGCGCCGTCGTAGGGATACTGGTCTGCGACCACGTCAATCCCTTGGGCGCGGGCCGCTTCAACCAAAGCGACGACATCGGACATCAAGCCCTCGTTGTGAAGCCCGACGGCCTTCAGGTGCCCGATCTTGGCCGGCAGCCCCGCAGTGTGGGCGATGTCGACAACCTCGGCGTCCGATCCCAAAAGATCATTCACCGGATCGCGCACATGCGAATCATACACGCCGCCGGCCCGGGCCGACTCGCGCGCAAGCTCAATCACCTCCTCCTTCGCCGAAAACATCCCGGGCTCGTACATCAATCCGGTGGAGAAACCCAGGGCGCCCCACTCCATTCCCTCGCGCACTTGGGCCCGCATGGCGTCCAACTCCTCGGATTTGGGCGCCCTGCGCTGATCAGCCCCCATCACCTCTCGCCGGACTGCGTTGTGCCCGACGTAGAATCCCACGTTGATCCCGATGCCCTGCGCCCGATAAAGCGAGGCCAACCGGCGGATCTCTTCTGGCGACAGCCCCCCGTCCGGCCCGCCGATCACGGTCGTCACACCCTGCCGGATCGCGCCCTCATTCAATCGGCGCTCTCGCAGGGCCATCGCGGGCGGCACGTGGCTATGCACATCAATGAACCCGGGCGCCACGATCCGACCGGCGGCGTCCACGGTGTCCTTGGCAGGCATCGCGCCGGACCCAATCCCGGTGACAACCGCGCCGCTGATCGCCACCGACACGGCGCGAAGGTCGCCTTCAGAGCCATCGGCAACCATTCCGCCGATCAGCACAACATCGGCGACACCAATCTCGGAGGCGCACGCAAAGAGTGCGATACCCATCGCACTTGCGATCGCCAGGCCAACGGTCCAGCGCATGTGGCTGCCTCGGCTCCGGTGCAAACTACTCCCGACTCACCGAATGCACCGCAAACGCGATTCCATGCGGATCCATGCAATGCGCGATGTGCTCGCCACCGCCCGGGACCTCCATGGGTCCGTTCAGGACGCGGCCCCCCAGCTCCTCGACCGTGGCGGCGGCGGTCGCCGCGTCCTGGACGCGCACATATGGTAGCCATCCCACCGCCGGCATCTCTTCGGGACCGTTGAAGATCCCGCCGAGTGTGCGTCCCGCGCGACCGAACATCTGGTAGATGCCGCTGTCGCCCATGTCCATCTGCTCGGTCTTCTCCCAACCGAAGATGTTGGTATAGAAGGCGAGGGCGGCCCTCATGTCCGTGGTCGGCAGGTCTCGCCACGAAAACTCTCCGACCAAGGAGGCGCCATCGTGACCGGGGGTCTCGCCCTCGGGCTCCAGAACGGCAATCACGCCCCCCTGAGGATCGCCCAGAACCGCGAAGCGTCCGACCTCCTCTACGCTCATCTCAACCATCACCTCCCCGCCCGCGTCCCGGACCGTAGCAAGCGTGGCGTCCAAGTCCGGCGTGGACACATACGCCAACCAACATGGCGGGGTGTCGGGTGACGGGAGCCCCATGACACCGCCCACGGGCGTCTCGCCGTTCATCCACATTTCGTAGGGATCCTCCCCACCCTCCCATGTGGATGTGGTCCAGCCGACCACGCGGCCGTAGAATTCCCGAGCCGACTTGGGCTCCGGGGTCATCAATTCGTGCCAACAAAACCGTCCCAACGGTGTCTCCGACATTGGCTCCTCCTCCTCTTTGGTCGGCTCGCAGTACGCAGTGCGTCCCGCCTACATGGATAACGTACGGCAAGTGAGTAGAAAATGGCCCCTACGTGCGCGCGCACGCGTGGGCGCAACGCTTGCGCGCCTGCGCACCCGGTCGCCACGGGACTGAAATACCGCCGCCCCAGAAAACAATCCTACTGCGCTCGAAGCCAGCGATACATCATGCGCCACGAGACCGCCCGTCCGTGTACACCAGGACCGAAGCCGGAACGCAGTGGCCCCGTCGCGGCAGAAACTACGGTCACGCGCCCCAGGTGGAATCTCGGCGCTCCACGATGATCAAAACGAGGTCCCAAAGGACGACCACCCGATCACCAAATACCAAGTAGTCGACGGGGGTTGCAAAGTCGTCTTCGATACCCCTTCCGGCTTCTGTTGGCCGAACAAACCACTGAAATCGGTCGTCAGGATTCATCGGCAACAGAAAACCAAGGTATTTAGGGCTGGGGGCCGTAACCCACACCACACCGTGGACCGAACTCGCCCGGATGCTTGGGATCATGCGCAACCCCGTGGTATCCCCCTCCAGCTCGTCTAATCCCACATCCCGGAAACCAGACATAAAGTCCGCGCTCACCCCGTCTGGAACGGGCACTTCCGAAATCTCCCTGACTTCCGTTAGATCCGGCGCAAAGCCTATCGTCCATGCCCTGTAGTTGTCCGGCTGATTCAGCACCAGCAACATTCGGTAACCGGACAGCGACGAGAGTAGCCACCCAAAATTTGAACGGAGATGCCCCGGAGTGGCCCTCAGCGCATCCGGGACGGTCACGGATGGCGACAGCCCTACGTCTCTGTAATTGCCATCCTCCTCAATCAATCCCAAGAACGAGTTTGGGTCCGGGACAATGAGCCTTTCGCCAAACGCGGCGAAGTGTGTCACGGCACCACGCCTCAGACTGCGTTCCTCGGGGGCTTGTCCAGAGTCAAAAAATCGCACCACCTTTTGGCTCGGCATGTCGAGGACCCAGACACCCCCCTCTACCGCCTGCATGGAGATGATGTACTCCAGCTCTCCTGGACCTTGTCCTCGACGCCCAAAAGAGCGAAGTAACCGAGCATCAAGGTCCAGGTGGTAGACCCTGCCTGCCATGCGGTCGGCCAAATAGAACGTCTCACCATCGGTGGCCGGCTCCAACAGGGCTCCACCTTCCAAGAGAAACGTGTCGCGCGCGGTTGGGAATCGAGCCAGCTCGCGCCCCAGCATCGTGATCGTATCGGCGGCCGTGTGTTGCCACGAAAGGTGCTCCAGAACCAAGTCTCTGGGAGGCGCGTCGGAGAAGGACACCCCCGCTTTCGTGCCCGACAGGGCCGCCGCAATCGCCAACCAGAGCAAGGGTTTCTTGAACATCGGCCATGCCGTTGTGACAGGGGCTGGCTTCATCGATTCCTTCTCCTGAATCAGCGTTGGGGCGCGGCGCGAGGCCCCCTCGGGTTAGGGCGGCGAACCTTGGTGCTAACCGAAACCAAGATGAGCCCCCAAACGTTCAACGTCAATCGTATTGGCGCAGAAGCCCCAAGCCGAATGGCGCCCCCGCTGTTGCCCGCGACTCACCCAAATCCATCAGCGCCGAGGTGATGCAGGCACCCGCCCGCATCAGACGTACCGGGGCGACGCCACCTTCAATCCGTGCGGTGATCGATTCCCGTTGGCCAGCCATTTCCAGCGGCGCATCGGCCAATATCCCATCGTCAAGTCATGGCTCCAACGTCACCGCGGCGCATGGCGGGCATCAGCCCGACAAACTGAAGCAACGGACAGGGAGAGGCTGATCGATGTATCCAAGCCGGTCGTCTGGAGCGGCGACTTGGAGCACCGGGAAGCTCCTCTGCGCCTTGGGCAGCAACACTTGAGTTAATCGGCCTTGCCTGGTTGGGGATCGGTTTCTGGGGGCGTCCGAATTCCGTAGGGACCGTGTTGCACACCAAGTGCAAGCGCGCACCATAACCCTCGGTGGGGCTCCGCCCAGTAGATTGCCCGAACGTTCGAAAGGGGCGTTGAAGTACGCTCGGGCAACCCATCCTCACGGCAAAGACCAGAGATCCCATGTGCGCGGGCTACTCGTCGCTCCCGTGAATGAGGCTTCCCTGCTACCCTTGACGCCTCCTCAAATTCCCCTCAATGTTGGGCGATGTGTTAAATCCGTCCCCGTCCAAGACATGCGTGGGCGGCAACCGATGACCGTGCGGCTCCGCGACAAGCCCTGGGGGCCGGGTTGATGGTCCGTGCAAGGCATGTTGTAGCGACGCCACGGATACGGCGCGCCTGAGTGCGTCAAGGAGGTTGCAGGAGGCCATGCGGCGGTTATTGATGGCGAGGCATGCCAAATCGAGCTGGACCAACCATGATCTGAGCGATCATGACCGACCCTTGAATGCCCGCGGCCGCCGAGCCGCCGCCAACATGGGCCTGGCCCTGAGCGAACGCGCCCTCACCCCCGACCTTGTGTACTGTAGCACCTCTGTTCGCACCAGCGAGACGTGGTCGTCGATGGCGCCTGGTCTTGCCACCGGGATTCACATCGAGTACCGCGAGGGTCTCTATCTCGCCTCGGCCGGATCCATCCTTGATGCCATCGCCTCTGCTCCCGAGGACACGCGGGTCCTCATGGTCCTGGGGCACAACCCAGGCACCCACGCGGTCGCTGCACACTTGGCCAGGACCGGAGCCCGCGACAAGATCGCCAAACTTCGCAGGACCTTTCCGACCGGCGCGGTGGCCGTCATCAAGCTCGCAATTCAAGGGTGGCCCCATGCGGCGCAGGGTGGCGAACTGCTCGACTTCATCCTGCCGCGCGAACTGGAACGTCTGCCGCCGAGCCCGCCCGCGTAGCCTGCCCCACCTCAATCACGGCACAGCATAAGGCAACCCATGTCCAGTCAAACATCCAAACAACGTGCCCCGACTAGGAACGACGCCAACTCCCAGCCTACCCGAAGCTGCGATACACTCGCGACGCTCCATCGCCAGGGTGACTACCCGTACCCGCACCGGATGAAGCGGAGGCCCTACGAGAGCCGGAAGGCCATGCTCCAAGTGGAGCTCTTGAAGGTTCAGCGCTGGGTCCGGGAGTCAGGCGAGAAGACCGTGGTCGTGTTCGAGGGCAGGGACGCAGCCGGCAAGGGGGGCACGATCAAGCGATTCATGGAGCACCTCAACCCCCGTAGCGCCCGGGTGGTCGCATTGGACAAACCCAGTGACGTCGAGCGCGGCCAGTGGTACTTCCAGCGCTACATCGAACATTTGCCGACCGCCGGGGAAATGGTCTTCTTTGACCGATCCTGGTACAACCGTGCGGGGGTGGAGCGGGTCATGGGATTCTGCACGGGCCAAGAGTACCTGGAATTCCTGCGGCAGTGCCCTGCGCTTGAGCGCATGTTGGTCAACAGCGGGATCCGGTTGATCAAGTTCTGGTTTTCAGTCTCGCGTGAGGAGCAGGCTCGGCGCTTCGAGCGACGCAACACGGATCCCCTGAAGCAGTGGAAGGTGTCCCCCATCGACATCGCGTCGCTGGACAAGTGGGACGAGTACACGCACGCCAAGGAGGCGACCTTCTTCTATACCGACACCGCGGACGCCCCATGGACGGTCATCAAGTCGGACGACAAGAAGCGGGCCCGCATCGCGGCCATGCAACACTTCTTGACCAAGATGCCCTACCCGGACAAGGACTCATCCGTGCTGCGGGGTCCAGACCCGCTGATCGCCGGACCGGCGACCAGCGTCGTCAGTCGCGACGCGCCGATGACCCAGCAGCCCAAGCCCCGAATGGAGTTGGCGAGCCGTAAGTGACGCCGCCTGACGACGCGATTTCCACCAGGCCCGCATTCCCTCGTGATCGCAAACCCATTACCCCAATAGGCATCTTCCCCATGGCACACCGGCCCCCTCCCCGCCTCTTGTCGCTGGCGTTTGTCGCCTGCGTCGGGGTTGCTTGGTCATGCGCCCAGTCTGCCCGCGCCCAGGTCACAACCGACCCCATCTACGCCGATGAGATTGCACAGCTCGCGGCACACCCTCAGATCGGGATGGCCTTTCGCGCGATCAGGGACTGGGACCGCTGGGCGCTGGAGCGCCTGATCGAGATCACCGAAATCCCGGCTCCGCCCTTCATGGAGGAGGCCCGGGGCAGGCGGTTTGCCGAGTTGCTGACCGAGCACGGCATCGATTCGGTGTGGACCGACGAGGTGGGCAACATCGTCGGTCTCAGGAGGGGGCGCACCGGGGGACGGACCATCGCCATCGGCGGGCACCTGGACACCGTGTTCCCCCAGTGGACCGACGTGACCGTGCGCCAGCGCGGAGACACGCTGTTCGCTCCCGGAATCGGTGACGACGCCCGGGGACTGGTGGTGGTACTCAGCGTGCTCAGAGCCCTTGAGCATGCCGAAATCGAGACCGACCGCGACCTCATGTTCGTCGGAGTGGTGGGTGAGGAGGGGCTGGGCGATCTCCGGGGGATGAAGCACATTTACCGAAATGTTGATCAGGCGCCCGCGGCGTGGATCGAGGTTGACGGCGGCGGTCTCGCCGGTCTCGTCACCATGGGCCTGGGTTCCGTGCGCTATCGCGCGACCTTTCAGGGACCGGGCGGACACTCTTGGGGTGCCTTCGGGTTGGTCAATCCGGCCCACGCCCTGGGTCGGGCGATCCGCCATTTCCAGGACGCGGCCGATTCGCTGACGCGCCACGGGCCGCGTACGAGCTACAATGTCGGCCGTATCGGCGGCGGCACCAGCGTCAATTCGATTCCCGCCTCAAGTTGGATGGAAGTGGACATGCGTTCCGTCGAACCGGAGAGTCTGGCGGCGATCGAGGCCGTGTTTGTCGAGGCGATGGACCGCGCTTTGGCCGAGGAGAATGCCCTGCGACGCAGAGGCGAAGCCCTGACCCTGGAGAATCTCAAGATTGGAGATCGCCCCTCCGGGGAGGGCGATCCCACAGCACCTCTCCTGCAACGGGCGGTGGCCGCTACGGTGCACTTCGGCGTCGAGCCTCAATTCGAGCGCTCATCGACAAACTCGAATGTGCCGATCGCGCTGGGCATTCCCTCGGTGACCATTGGACGCGGGGGAATCGGCTTTGGGGCGCATTCACTCGACGAGTACTGGATCAATGTCGATGGCCACCTGGCGATCCAACGCGCGCTACTGCTGGCCGTCGCGGAGGCAGGGTTGGCAGACGTGGTGCCGTAGACCCGTCGGCGCCGGCCCGATGCCACATTGATGACAAAGGTCGGGGCGGCGGGTGGGCCCGCAACATTCGCTTCCGACTTTGCTCGACGGCGGGGTTGCGCTCGCTTGCGTCACGGATCGTCCTTGGCGCGACGCCGGGCACCCCTTGGGGCATCAATTTTCCTCCCCGGGCCCACTTCCGGCCACCGGCAACGGTGAGATTTCCGGCTCCACGAGGCACCGCGCCCACGGAGCCCGCGCGCCCAAGCGTTAGTATCATACGCTGGAAGCCCCGGGGACAGGATGCGGCACCTGACCGGATGGACCGCCCCGTCTCCCGGAGGAAGCCACAGGGCCGTGGCGCACGCAGAGACGCACGGTATCTGGAACAATGATCAGCCGTCACTGGCCCGTCGTGGGCGAGATCACATCATGAATCGACGCACATCAACATGCTCCCCGTGGCGAGCACGACCGCGCAGAGGCGGATTGTGCCGCCTTGGGATTTCCACACAGGAGGCACCATGACGCGCAAGCCATCCCCCTTGGGATCCAAGGTCAAGCGACTGCTGCGCCAACGAAACAAGCCCCGAGCCCTCCAGGTATGGGGCGCCCTAATGGGACGGGAACGCAAGGCTGCGGGCGAGGCCTTGCTACGTTCACACCCCGATGTACGGGAGACCTTGGTTGAACTCATTGCCCACCACCTCAAATACCGACCTCCAACCGTGCGGAAATTGTCCGACGAGAAGGTTGCCGGTCATATGATGCGTGTTTCGCCAGAGAGCCATGCGCTGGCGGCAGAGCTCATCCTGACCCACTTCAGGTACAACCACCGGGCCATGGTCACGGAATTCCTGGACGCCGCCGGGATAGCTCACACGGACGGCGTCGTGGAAGACGAAGACGACAACGAGTTGTCGCCGGAGGATTTTGTTCTCGGAGCCCATACGATCAGCGAGAAATTCAATGATCGAGATGTGGCACTTTACCTGCTTGCGGCGGGTTCGGGACATGCGCCGTTGGCCCCCTACGCTCATGCATGGCTTCGGACACAGCATCAATTGGACCAAGCCTCCGGGCGCGCGGGGGGGCAGCCCATCAGCACGCCTGCCGCATCGGAGGAACGAGGAACCGATGCACGGGACTCCCATCAAGAAGCGGGATCTCCAGACGATAAAACCACAGGTGCGCCGGACGACGACATGGTCGAGGTCGCACCCACGGTTGACCCTGCGACGCCCACGGTGGACGATTCACGCGAGGCTACCGATGATCCGGCGGTTTCGGGTGCCGAGGAGGAGCTTGACGAGGACATTGAGGAGGACGATGAGCCCTCCCGTCACGTCAGGAGACCCGTGCGCATCCTCACGCCCCTGGATCACTTGCTGATTGATTCGGCCTTCAACATCGCCGAAGAACGCGCCGGATCCTTGAGCAAGGCGCAGCTTGGGGATGCTGTGGACGAGCTGATCAAGCTGAACGGACAACGACCGCAATCCTATTTTCACGCCGGCTTCATGGAGGGATTGCACAGCGACCAGGTCTCGGATGGAATCCCGGTGGAAGACCCGGCGCGGCTTCGTTGGTTCTGGGCCGGCGTGATTCACGGTTGGGCTCGGCGCCAGCGATGGCCATGCATCGTCAAGGAATACCAGAGCAATCAGGTGATTCAAGCTCTGGGCGACGGGCTGGATTCCGCGTCTCAGGAAGTCGTGCGAAGCGTGGTTAAAGCGTTGGTCAAACAGCGCCACTCATCGGAGACCGCAAATTTTGTGTCGGTCAATGCGCTTTTGAGGGTGCCCGAGTTGCACCAAGACCTCTTGGACATCGCCACTTCGCTGTTGCGAGGCGGCGACGCCGCAATCGCAAAGCCCGTCTTCGATTTGCTCAACGATGCCAGCACCAGACTGGACGAGCGAGGCCAGCCGCTTGACTCCCAAATTGTGCTGCTCGCCCATCGTCGCACCGCCCATTGCCTGCGCATGCTGGGTGCACACACGGCCGCCAAGCGGCTGCTCTCAGACCTTCTGGAACGGGACCCGGATCCGAACATTCACGCGATGGTTCACGCCGACCTGGGCATCATTGAAGGGGGATTCGACGACTTGGAAGAAATCGCGCTCCCGGAGAGAGCGGAAGAACTGGACAATTTCCTGGAGCGCCTGGAGCGTGGCGCCGTCCACTTTCGCGAATCGGTTCAGGCGAAGACCGAGTACTCGGCACACGGACACTACTGCCTGGGAGTTCTCGGGTTGGGCCGCGCCGTGCAATCAAAGTCCTTCGACGAACCGGAGGCGGACCTGCAGATGGCTCGAGTTCGGTTCTCCAAGAGGAACCGGGAATACGCGGACGACCTTGTGCATCGGGCCGACCTGTATCTGGGAATTGCCAAGACTCAGAGGATTGATCCGGCAAAAATGGCGCATGCCGCGGGTGTGATCACGAGGGCGCTGGAAGGCGGCGCACGATTCCCTGCGTACCTAATCAATGACACGCTTGACGCTCTCGACCTAGGCGACAAGGCCGACCTGCGCGCGGTATCGGAAGCACTTCTAGGGGCAGGCGGCAACTCCACCCTGGGTGATTCCATCCTGGAAGAGATGGCTGAATGCGAGCCTGCCCTGGACCACTGTCCGACCCTGTCCAGACGTCTGTTCGAGCGGTCCGGCGATGAGACGCATCGCTCCGCGGAGGAGCGTGCCAAAGATGCGAGGGCCGCCCTTGGTGGGTTTCTGAACAGGCGCGATTTCGCTCAGGCCAGTGAGGCCTTGGACCGACTTCAGGTGCTCGCTCACAACGGCGCCGGCGTTAACCGGTTTATCCAGCTGCTCACCGACCACGAACGGCTTAGTCCGGTCTGGGATCGGGAAGACGCCGCCATCGCCCGAGCTCATTGCTTGGCAGCGCAGGAGAATTACGTCGATGCCACCAATGTCTTGAGGAACCTGTTTCATCACCTGGCCGCAAAATTTAACGCGGGATCTTATGAGGCGCTCGCCGACGCGGAGGGCATCCTGGACCTGTTCAGGCAATACGGGATTCACGCCAATCGCTACAAGGGCGAGACCAAGCGACTTGAGGGAATGCGAGAGAGCGAGTCGGAGCAACAAGGACCGCTTCCCGAGACGGACCAGAAGCCCCTTGTGGTGCGCGTTTTGGTGGTCGGCGGTGCCGAATCTCAATCGAATGCTGCGGAAAAGACCATTGAGAGGGTGCGCAGAAAGGACCCGAACATCAGGGTCAAACTCATTCCCACGGGGTGGAAGAGCGGGTGGATGGATACGTTCATGGACGTGAAGACACACATGGACAACCACGACGGGCTGGTGCTACTGCGATTCATGCGCACCAACTTCGGTCGTAAGGTCCGCGAGGAGTGGTCGAAGCCCCACTGGCGCTTCTGCTGGAGCGGGGGGCCCAGCGCCATTGCCAACACGGTGGTCACTGTGGCTGACCTGGTCAGAGGAAGCCGCGGGCGCTCCGGCTCCGCCCTGCCAACCCGATAGAGCCCGTGCATTATTGCTTGGGTCTGGGTGGCCGTTTTCGTGTCCGCCAAGCCTTCATCGGACCACCTGTGAACCCCTGCCGGAATTACACGGGCTGTGCAAGGCCACCCCGGGACCAGCAATTCCGCGCCGTACGTCACCGGATTCCTCTGTGACCCTTTTTTCCTCTCGGCGGGAACGCCATCTCTGGCTGTGGACCTTGGCCGTGGTGGCAGCCATCTATTCGACACTGGGGTTCGCTCGGACACTTGCCGCTGAACTCATTGATGACGGACTGATTGTCGCCGCATTCTGGGGCGGCCTGATCCTTGTCGTCTGCGCCCTGATCACGGTTGGGCTCCGGACCCGCCCGCGGGGGGCGCAAATCGGCGTCGCGCTGGGCGTCGCGGGCGCCTACCTGATCGTCTTCCTGCGCATGACCGCACTGGAGGAGCGCAGCCATCTCATCGAGTACAGCATCGTCGCCCTTCTGATCTATGAAGCCCTCAGGGAACGCGCGGGCAATGGGCGCCGCGTCCCCGCCCCCGCCCTTTTGGCCATCCTGGCAACGGTATTTGTCGGTGTCCTGGACGAGAACATCCAGCGCTTCCTTCCCAACAGGGTCTTCGATCCCATGGACATGGTCTTCAATGTGCTCGCGGCCTCCATGGCCGTCACCAGTATTGCGGCGCTGGGCTGGGCGCGGCGGCTCGCCGATCGGGTCCGGGAGCCTACCGCGGGGCACGAACCCGAAAATCTTCCTGGCTGAACAGGGGTTCCCTGGGATTGCGGATGCGCCACCCGCCAACCCAAAGCGCTTCGGTACCCCTGATGGCGGTCAGACGCTGGCAACGAGGTGGTGGCGGACTCGGGGTCTTGGGGGCAACCGACCCCGAAGAAGTCGAGTCACTGGGCTTGGCCAACGCCCAACACGCAACCGGGCACGAAAAAGCTGTCCGTGCCAGTCCGGCGGTGACGAGACAGCGCACCCTCCGGCCGCTACAGATATGTATCGGGCGGCACCGAGAAAATGTTGTCGATCAGCGTTCTGGAGTGGGGCGGAACCCCCGTCAGCGACACCGGAATCCCGCTTGCCCGCAGCTCGTCCAGTGCTCGCTTAAGCACAATCGCACCCGTGAGATCAATCCTCCCCAACGCCTCCAAGTGCACGACAACCTCCGCGATATCGTCAGCCTCGGCCAGCCGACCGATGAGCGCCTCCTCAAGTCGGGGTGCCGAGGCAAACCAGAGAATTCCCTGCACCTCAACATGCAACACATCCCCCTCGGTCCAGCTGACAAAACCGGCCCGGCGCTCACGCCATACATGGATCGCCAAGGAAAGCAGGATACCCAGTAGCAGGGCCTGCTCAATGCGGGGGGCCAGCAGCAGACAGAGCGCCATTGTGATCCAGACAACCAGCGCCTGGATCCGCGACAGCGCCCAAACCCGCACCAGCAAGCGGGGGCGCACCAATCCCCCGACCGCCGCGATCACGACCCCGGCAAGCACCGCCTTGGGTAGCGATGAGAGCACACCGGCAAAGGGCAGAAACAGCAAGACTGCCACACCGGTCACAGCGCCGGACCACCTGGTGTGGGCACCCGACAGTTGGTTGAGACTGCTGCGCGAAAGGGAACCGTCGGCGGGCATACCCGCGCAGAGCCCCGAGACCACATTGGCCGCGCCCTGGGCCAGAAACTCGCGGTCCGGCCCCCAGAGAGCCCGGTCGTGGGTCGCGAAGTTACGCGCAATCGCCGTGGTCTCCGCGAATCCCACCATGGCGATCACCACCCCGGGGACCACCAGTGCCGGGAACATCGCCCAGGGAAGCGCCATACCGATCCGCGGCAACGAGCCCGGGATATCCCCCACCAGCGGACCCTGATAGTCGAACAGGACCGCGTACATGACCCCACCCAGCACGGCGACGAGCGCACCCGGAAAAAGCGGGTGGATCCTTCGCGCTAAGAGAGTCGTCGCCAGCGTCAGGACCGTCATCGCCAGTGCCGTGAGGTCCCATGAGCTCGGCTCGTTCAGGATGCGCACCGTGTTGCGCACGAGACCGGACTCGCCACCCCCGGTGATGCCCAGCGCGGAAGGAAACTGGGAGAGGAGAATCAGGATGGCTGCACCCGTCGTGAACCCACGGACCACGGGTTGGGACATCAGATAGGTCACCTTTCCCGCCCGCACCAGCGCGATCGCCAGGCGCGTGACGCCGACAATCAGCGCCAAGAGCGCGGCCGCCTCCACATACTGCGCGCTGCCGGGCTCGGCGACCGCCACCAGGGCCCCGTGGGTCAGCAGCGCCGTCAGCGCAACCGGTCCCGTCTGCAGGTATGGGCACGACGCAAACAAGCCCGCCGCAATCAGCGGTAGTGCCGACGTGTAGAGTCCATGCACGCTGGGAAGCCCGGCGAGCTCAGCATATGCCATGCTCTGCGGAATGATGAGCAACGTGACGCTCAGTCCCGCAATCACGTCACGCCAGCTTGCACGCCGAACGCCCCACGGCTGCGCCGGACCCGCGCCCACACGGCCAGCCGTTGCAACCGACGCGTTCACCGGGACCCCTGACCGGCACTGGATCGCGGGGTCGGCATGCTCCCCGCCTCGTTGGCGAGCGCGCGCAGAAGGCCGCGTGTTGCAAGCGACCGCCGCCGCCACCAGCGCACAATCACCGATGGTCCCCGAACGACGTCCCTCCACCGACCGGCGTGATCCGCCAGCCACTCCAGCGTGGCCTGCGGATTCTGGGCGAAGAACGACTCCAGCAGGTAGCGGCGCTCTCCGGCCCGACAGGCCATTCCCGTCTCGTCGGAGAGGCGGACCAGGTCCTCACGGAGAACGACCATGCCCGTGCGCACCGGGGCCAGCAACGAGGCGATGAACTTCGCCCCGCCCTGTTCGCGCGGATCCACGATCACCGGCGCCTGCCGCAGGACGACGGGCAGATGAGTCGGGATCCGCATCCGGGCCTCAATGCTCTCGACTGCATCCGTCAGGATACTGGCCCAGGCCCGATAGTACGCTTCCGACGAGCCCCGAAAGGTGGCGAGGTACACACCCAGCCAGGGACTCAAGTGCTCCCACATCAAGGCTTCCCGCGCCTGCCCGAGGAGGACGCACCGGGCTTCGGCCTCGCCCCCCGGACCCGCTGCGCCTCCGGCCTCCGCTCCCTCACCCAGGGCCGCGAGCAGGGCCAGCAGCGACGCCAAGTGGTCGGGGGCTCTCCCACGCTCCTCCTGGCCGTCACGCCCCAGGGCGCGCCAGAAGCCGGCCACCCGATCCCTCGCAACCCCACCCATCATGCCCTCCGCCCCCAAGTATACCGACGCGTAGGGAAAGCGTTGGGACTGCACCGTGGCATAGTACGCGGACGCGTCCGGCACGGGGGGTAGGCCAAGCGCACCCGCGACACGCCGATGCTCCGTCGCAGGAGGCTCGATGAGCACGCCCAGGGCACGGAGCAACTCCATGGTTCTACCTGGTTTCGGGTTCCGTGTCCCCATGCGCCAACTTGAACGCGTCCCTCCGGGGCCGCACCGGTCGCAACAGCCAATAGGGACGGCGCGTGCCGTCGGGAGAATGCCTGGAGGCGGGCCGCGTCAGGCTGAGCCACCGCTGAAATGCCTTCCTGGATTTTGACGTGTCCACCACAATATCGCCGTGACGGTCCGAGGGGTCGGCCTTCCGAACACTCACCGCCTGATGCCAGCAGTGGGATCCGGAGATGGGATCGGGCTGGACCGGGAAGGTCATGTTCTGATGCACGCCCGCATCCGCCCACCAAATCCGCTCCGTGTCGGGATCCGACGAGCGGAAGGCCGAGATGCCCCGCTTGCGCGTGAGCGTCCAGCCGTCGGGACCCTGACGTCCGAGCGACGCCGTCGCCATCGCCTGGCTGGGCCCCTCATCCAGCTTCCACCGTCCCATGTGGTGCGAGCACGCCACCACACCCGGATGGATCCCATCCGTGACCCACGCCTTCACCACGAAGTGTCCGATTTCCGTTTCGACGCGCACCAGGGCACCCGTCACAACACCAATGCGGGAGGCATCGATCGGGTGCAACCAGAGCGGGTTGGTATGGGCGATCTCGTTCAGCCACTTGGCGTTGGCACTGCGCGTGTGAATCTGCACAGGCAAGCGGAAGGTGGAGATGAGGCACATCTGGCCCGGCTCCAGCGCACTCGGATGCACCTGGCTTCGGATGTAGCCCGGCAGTGCCCACTCGGGCCATCCCCATTCGGCAAGCGTACGAGACCAGAACTCAAGCTTCCCCGAAGGCGTCGGGAATCCCCGCCTCGTCACACCGTCGATCTCGACCCCGACACGCCGTCGCCCATCGTCGTCTCCGCCCACGGCGGGCATGGGGACAACGTTGGTCGCCGGTGGTTCGGATGCCCTGGAAAAAACCCGTCCCGCTTGGTCAATCTTCACGTCCTCCAGCTCTGCCGCCGGCACCCGGGACTCGTACAACGCCCCAACTTCCCGATCAATCTCATACGCCCCATAGCGGCGCATGTACTGAAGGGGCGTCAGGCCCTCGCCGGCAGCCCTCTTGGGGAGGCCCGGGACAGAGTGCTCAAAGATCCAACCGTAGTACTCGTCCACGGACATCTTCTCGCCCTCGCGCTCCCTGGACTCGAAGAAACGGCGCACGCCTCTTGATCCGTCCGGATCAATCCGCCAGGTCAGCTCGATCCAAAACTCGTTCTCCTCCCAGACCTCGCCCGGATTGACCCCCAGCGTTGAGCCCACCTCCTCGCCCAGCCGCTCCCGCGCCTCCCGCAACACGGGTTGCCGAAAGCCGATCCATCGTCCGTCATACTGCTCGTACGATGTCAGGTCGTGGCGCTCCGAGGAGTGCCCCATGGGCAGAACATAGTCCGCAAAAAACGCCGTCTCGTTCCAGGTGGGCGTGAGCGCCACATGCAGACCGATGCGCTTTGGGTCCTTCAGCATCTCGATCCACGAAAAGCCGTCCGGATTGGTCCACACCGGGTTATAGACCCGCGTGAAATAGACATCCAGGAAGCCGTCCCTTCCGGCGAGCAGGTGCGGTAGCAGAAACGACATCTCCATCAGGGAAAGGGGATACTCCTCCGGCCACGTCACGTCGTTCCACCGCTCTGGATGCCGGTGGGGCATCCGAATCGGGCGGGGTACGAACTTGTTGTACGCGTTCGGATAGGTGCCGCCCGGCACGGCCACCGCGCCCATCAGCGCGTTGAGCAAGAACAGAGCGCGGGACACCTGCCATCCCCCCAGGTTGCCCGCCGCCGCGCTGCGCCAATTGTGCGTGGAGAGCCGCACGCCGGCGCCGGCAACCACGTCGGCCACCTCCGCGATCTTCGCCGCCGACACCCCACTCTCCGCCGCCGCGAAATCGAAGGTATAGCGCGAATATAGCGAAGCCAGAACCTGCTGGAACGACGCAAACGTGGGCGGTTCCTCCGGGTGCCGCTCCTCAAGAAATTCGCGCCAGTTCCACCACCGCTCCACGAAGGCGGCATCGTACTGTCCGGTCTGGATCAGGTGCCGGGCGATGGCCAGTAGCACCGCGGCCTCCGACCCCGGATAGGTCGACAGCCAGTAATCCGCATGCGTGGCCGTATTCGAGAGACGCGTGTCCAGGACAATGAGCCTGGCGCCGCGCCTCTTGCCCTCCATCACCCGTTGCGCGTGCGGATTGAAGTAGTGGCCCGCTTCCAGATGGCTGCTGATCAGGAGGATGACGCGCGCGTGTTCATGGTCAGGGCTGGGCCGATCCATTCCCATCCACAGGTGATACCCGCAGCGCGCCCCCGACGAGCAAATGTTGGTGTGAGAGTTGTGGCCATCCACGCCCCAGGCGGCCAGCATCCGTTCGGTGAACCCATCCTCCCCCGGGCGCCCGACATGGTACATGATCTGGCGGTGGCGATCCTCATCCATCGCCGCTCGGATGCGGCCAGCCAGGTCGTCCAGCACCTCGTCCCAGCCGACGCGCTCCCACTTCCCCTCGCCCCGCTCGCCGATGCGCTTGAGCGGGTGGAGGATCCGGTCGGGGTCGGTGAGCTGGGTGACGGTCGCCGGTCCCTTGGCGCAGTTTCGCCCCCGGGAACCCGGATGCTCGGGGTTGCCCTCGAACTTGCGCACCTCCAGCGTGTCGCGGTCCACATAGGCGAGCAGCCCGCACGCGGATTCGCAGTTGAAGCAGGTGGTCGGGACCAGCATGTAGCGCCGTTCCCTGCGCTCAGGCCACGCCGCGCTGTCCAGTTCAACCCAGTCGCTCCAACGCTCCCTTGGAGGGAAGGCAGCCAAGTGGATCCTGCTCGCCCCGGGGTAGAAGGTCTCTCCTCGAGCCTCCACATGGGCCCGTGCGGCCGAGACGCGGGCGTTGAGTTCTTCCGGGGTCACGCCAGTGGAACCCATTGGGCGGCCTGAACGTGGGCGTGCTCGAAGGCCAACAGGCAGACAAGCGCCAGCGGGGCGGACAAGGGACCAACCCAGGGAGCGGCCACGCCGACGACCGCGCCCAGGACACCCAGCCAAAACCAGGCGCGAAAGCGCCCGCGCACCATCTCTCGCTCGGCAAGGCGCGCATGCTCCGTGGCTGCGGGCATGAGCGCCTCACCGGCCAGCAACATCAGGTGAAGCGCGCTCGCAACACCCAGCGCGGCGGCGGCGGAAATGGCCGCCCCCCCAGAGACCCCGGGCCAGACCACCAGCAACACCGAGGATGCGGCGCCCGCGACCAGAGCATGCACGAGGAACTGTGCCGGCAGAAGCGGGCTCTGCCACATGTCGCGGGCCTTGGCCTGCCCAAACAGAAACGCCGTGTACACGGCCGCCAAGACCGCAAGTACGCTGCCCACCACGCCGACCCAGAGAGGGGGCGGGCCCGAGCGACCGAGCACCAGGTGGACCACTAGGAGTGCGCCGTAGCCGCCGATGGCAAAACCGCCACGCACGAGCCAGCTCTTCCACTGCGGGCGCAGAAAGATCAGGTGAAAGCGGCCGGGATGCTCAAGGTCCCAGATGAGGATCGCCGAAGTAAGGACCAGGAGCGCGGCGGCCGCCGTCGGGACGGCCACCCGCCAGAGGCTTCCCGCCGGGTCCAGCGCGCCGAAGAGGACCAGAAGGAACGGGACCATATACACGCCGGCGGCGATTGACTTGGTCCATGTGTACAGCGAGACCCGGTAATCCCACGGGGCCTTGTGGGGAACGTCATAACTCAGCACGGCCGCGGCCGAGGAATTGGCGGGTCCAGGCGCACCGGAGGGCACAACACGCCCACCCCTGGCCTGCTCGCTCCACATCAGGATGTCCCCATCGGGGCGTTGCGCGGCAAGGGGATCCAAGGTCGCTTGGTCTGCACCCTTGTAAAACAACTTGGGGCGAGTCCCCTTTTCCGGGCGCCGCACGGCCACGGAATCACGATGGATGATGTGCGACACCGCGGAGTCGGGGTCGTTCATGTCGCCGACCAAGAGAGCCTCGGTTGGACACACAACGACGCAAGCAGGCTCCAGGCCGATGTCCAGCCGATGCGCGCAGAAGTTGCACTTCTCGGCTGAGCCGTCAGCCGGGTTGATGAAGATCGCATCGTACGGACACGCGGCGATGCACGCCTTGCAGCCTATGCACGCGCTCTTGTCGAAATCGACAATTCCATCCGCGCGCTTGAACATCGCCGCCGTGGGACAGGCGTCCACGCACGGGGCATCCGAGCACTGATTGCATCGGGTCACCTGAAAGGATCGCCGCGTCTCGGGGAAGTGTCCCGCATCCACGTACTTGACGTACGTCCGGGTCACCGAGAGAGGCACTTGGTTCTCGGACTTGCACGCCGTCGTGCAGGCGTGGCAGCCGATGCAGCGGGTCTGATCGACCACCTTGGCCCATGCTGGATTCATGCTCTGACAATAAATCATGACCGCGCCAGAGCAACAGAGCAATCGTGCCTGGGGAGCGCGCTTGAGGCTCATGCTGCGTCGGCGGTTCGACGGACAAGAACCGACCACTTCGGTGGGCCTGGCCCATGGCCTCAAACCCCCGGCGCATCCAGGTTTGCCGAGAAATGGTCCATGTTCCCAAACCAGCAGTTGGTGCTCCCGCTTATGTTGCACGCACGGCGGGGGGAGAGCTTCCTTGAGAACACTTGGGGCAGCTCCGGGCCGGGGCCCGTTCATGCGACAACCGCGCACCCTGTTTCAAAAGAGTATCCAGGCCAAGAAGGAGACAGCACACCATGGCACCTCGCACGATTCATTCCCGTCGTATACCCGGTCTCGGCGGGTCGCCAGCCCACGGGACCGCGTCCATGAACCACGCATCGCGGTGTTTCCGCAGGACGACCGGTTGGGGGCCCAGGACAGTGGTCCGGGCGGTCACCATGGCCGCCCCTGCGTGCCTTCTGTCGTTGACGGCAACGTCGGCCAACTGCGACCAACGGCCCCTGCTGTCGCTGACCGGCGCCCCGGAGGCGCCTCCCATTGAGGCGGGCATGCCAGCGGTTGCCGGCGAGTACGACCTCGCGGCCAATGTTCTGCACTACGATGTGGAACTTTCCCTGGACGGAGGAGCCGTCATCGAGGGCCGGGCCACGCTTACCGTCGACCCGAACGGCGAGCGCATGCTACCCCTGGACTTTACCGGACTGGGAATTCGCGGTGTCGAGATCGGGGGATCCCCGGTCCGTTTCGCGTACGGAAACGGCAAGCTGACGGTCCCGCTCCCGACCGATGCGGACGGGAGCCCCGTGCGGATCACGGTCGTCTACCACGGCACGCCCGACGACGGCCTGATCATCCGCGACAATGTACATGGGCACCCCACGGCGTTTGTGGACAACTGGCCGAACCGCACACGCTTCTGGCTACCCTCCGTCGACCACCCCTCGGACAAAGCCACCGCGTCGTTCACTGTCCACGCACCGGCCTCCTGGCAGGTCATCGCCAACGGTGCCCCCATGGGGCCCCCGACCCCGACCGATTCCCAGACCCCTGGGGGCGGTGACGGAAAACGCACCTGGCGCTGGGCGACCGATGTGGACCACCCCAGCTACACGCTGGTGGTCGGTGCGGCGGATTTTGTGGTCGAGTCCCTGGGAAGGGGTGCCTGCGGCCTTGCGCCGGCGAGCCCCGATGCCGACGGTTGCGTTGATGTCTCATTCTGGGCGTATCCCGAGGACATCGCCTTTGCCCGCCGCGTGTTCGCGCGAGCTCCCCAAATGGTGGACTACTATGCCCGGGTGATCGGACCATATCCGTTCGAGAAGCTCGCCAACGTGCAATCGGCCACCCGCTTCGGCGGCATGGAAAACTCCTCGGCAATCTTCTATTCGGAGCGCGCCATCGCTCAGGGCCAGCTGAGCGAAGGCACGGTCGCCCACGAAATCGCACATCAGTGGTTCGGCGACGGCGCTACGCAATCGGATTGGATGCATCTGTGGCTTTCTGAGGGGTTCGCCACCTACTTCGGGGCGCTCTTTTTCGAGGCCGCAGACGGCGTGGACGATTTTCGGGCCCGAATGGAACAGAATCGCCAGCGCTACGTCGCCTCCGATGTTGTCGGGCGTCCCATCATCGACGAATCTGGACCCGGCAGTCTCTTCGACCTCCTGAACAGCAACAACTACCAGAAGGGAGCGTGGGTGCTACACATGCTCAGGGGGATCGTCGGCGATTCCGCATTTTTTCCGGCCTTGCGGACCTACTACGGCGAGCACCGTTACGGCAACGCACTCACCGGGGACCTGAGGCGGGTCGTCGAACGCTCCACGGGGGAGGAGTTGCAGTGGTTTTTCGATCAGTGGGTGCGCCGACCGGGCTACCCCATTCTCGCATCGGAATGGTCCATGTCCGAGGACGGGCGTGCCCTCGAGTTGACACTGCGGCAAACCCAGTCCTTTGATTGGCCCACGTTTCGCCTGCCCATGGACCTGGAAATCCAGGCGCCCCGGGGCCCGACCCGGCATAAGATTGAAATGACCCAAAGAGAGCAACAATTTTCCTTTGCCGTCACGGCTCGTCCCGACTCCGTCGTCTTGGACCCAGACGGTTGGGTGCTCAAGGGGAGTCGTTGACCGCCGGTGGACAAGTGGGGCTCCCCACTGTGTTTGGCGAGGTACATACATCGGTTTCGCAAGGCGAGCCGCGCGAGCTTGGATTCTGGATGGAATCACCACTGCGGGCTATCCAGGTCGCGTGTAACCTCGCGAAATAAATCAGCTCTTCGCCTTGACCCTACCGTCGTCCCGCGGCTGTCAAGCAGGTCGTCGCACCGAGTCGTTGAGAACTGTAACCAGAGGAACCCATAACCGTTCGTCGAGCCGTGGCGAGAATACTGCGGTACGCATCACGCGGGGGTGTTGGAGCTCAGCGGTTGAGATTCCTCGTCCATGCGAGGATGTGGCTCCATTGGGCGCGGGTGCATTATTCCGAGGGCGGCAGGAGCGCGCATGGCGAGCAACGTCACGCGCGCCGTCATGTCCTTGAGCCCGCCGTGCGTGGGTGTGTGCGGCCCGGTTCAACGCCGGCTAACGGGCCCTGCGCCCGACGCTGAGGAGGTGATCCGAGCCAGTGGCAGGGCGTACAGGCGCGTTCGCCCCTGGTGGAACGAAAGCGTCTGCGCCCCTGTGTAGAGGATCACGCCGCGTTCAAAAGCGGTCCCGGCGAACTCTGCCAACGCCACCAGCCCACTGAAGTCCCGGCCGTGGAGGCTTGCGGAAGCCTTCACCTCGACCCCGACGATGCGTCCGTCGGGCCGCTCCAGCACCATGTCGACCTCGCGTTTGCGCCTGTCCCGGAAGTGGTACAGGCCAACCTCCTCCCCGGCCCACTCCACGTGCTTGGCGCACTCCGTGAACAGCATGGTTTCCAATAGCGCCCCGTAGTGCGAACTGGCGAGGAGCCGGGCTTCCGTGCTCAGGCCCAGAAGATTCGACGCGAGACCGGTGTCGACGAAGTGCAGCTTAGGCATGCGCACGGCCATTCGCCGGGCCGGATTTCTGCGGTACGCGGGGACTCGGCGAACCAGGAACAGGAGTTCGAGCACTTCGATGTAGCTCTTGACGAGTTTGTCGTTCAGTTCGAGGTCGTTCGCGAGGTTGACATACCTGATCAGGTTGGCAGTCCGTCCCGCAAGGTAGGGGGCAAGGACGCGGAGCCTGGAGTGGTAGTCGCCGCGGGCGCTGTAGAGCGTATCGAAGTCCTTGAGGAAGCGTCCCTCCGCATATGATCGAAACCAGATGCCGCGGGCGCGTCGGCTCATGCCCTGGATCTCGGGATAGCCCCCGAGAAGGATCAAGCGCGCGATCTGCCTTCGGGTGGGCGGCGCGCGTCGGCCGCTCACCTCGGCGCGCCCAGGCTCCAAATCCCCTTCCAAGAGAAGGTCGACCAGGTTCTGGTAGCCCCCCCGGAGCTCAACGATTGACAGTGGCAACAACTCCAGGCGGGCCATGTGGCCGGGCAGTGTCTCTTGGGTCCGCGCGGAGCGGAAGAGGTCGGCGGAACCAGTGAGCAGGAATAGTCCCTTGCGCGGAGCACCGGGCGTGCGGTTGGAGGGTGGCTCACTGGCCAGCCGGTCGGACGCCTCCTTGATGGCAGGCACCAACTCGGGTACATGCTGGAATTCGTCAAGCACGACGGGCCGACATTCGAAGGACCGCACGAAACCGTGGGGGTCGGTGGCCGCAGCCGAGCGCACAGCGGGATCGTCCAGCGTGAGGTAGCGCATCCCCAGCTTGGCGGCGACGCTGCGGGCCAGCGTGGTCTTTCCAGACTGCCGGGGTCCAGTGACGTATACTACCCGGAATTCTCCGAGCATGTCGCGTAGCAACGGGGCAAGGTGCCTCGGGTAAAGGGGCGGGGATTCCTGCGACTTTGCGGTGATCACGAGCAGTCCGATTCTTGTCTTGTTACGAGTTTTACCACCTACTAATACGAAAAATACGGATCCTTGTCGCAAAAACTCAAGTGTTCAAGAGCGAAGATTACGCACGGTTGGAAGGTCTGCACGGCGCCACGCGCGCACTCATGGCCTTGCGGCCACCGGTGGCGCCAGTCAATGTGCCGACAGAACTGCCTCGACAGGCCGCTGCGGCCAAGCGCAGACAGCCTTCGCCGTCGTGCGCCACGAGCAACCTGCTGTCCTGAGGAGTCAAGCTCCCGGCCGGACTAAAGGACGGAGCGTTGACGGCCGCGCTGGCGCTCGCCGATGGGGCCAGGTCAACCGTTCAACCCCTTGCGGACCGTGGGATTGCTACGGTTTCACGGACAGTGCGTTTATGTGGTTGACCGAGGGATGGAGGGGCGCGCTAGCGCGCCCCTCCATCCCTTTCGCCGTCCTGTCCCCGTATCCCTGACCCCCGTCCCATCCCGGTCTATCCCTACTCTAACCCCTCCCATTCCCCCGTCCAGTGCTGTCAACCCGCCCGATTCAGCGCATCGAAGCACCTCGCGGGTTGGCCCAGAGGGGAATCCATCCCGCACACATCGTTCCAGCCATCGCCACCAACCCCTTCCCATGTCCTCCAGCCGGTAGCCCTCGCCACAAAACACCCCATCCCTAAGGTTGGCGGTCACAAACAAACCGACAATGGGCGATTGGGGAAGCCGACACTCACCCAAATGGACCCCACCAGACAGCCCCGCCGTCTCAGGGCCTGCCGTCGTTCCAAGTCCCACCAGGCGGGCAGCCACCCATCTCACCCTCACCCGGCCCCCGTGACCAACCCGTAGCTCCCGGCCGAGACTCGAATGACGCTTCCCTGCATCACACCAAGTCCCGGCGCATCCAGACACTCCGGAAGGCCCCACCACACCTGTCCCAAAGTACGTCCAGCGAGTCGGGCCCTCCCCAGAAATAACGCCCTGTGACTCGGTCAAGCACCACATCGTGGCCGTGTTGCCTTCTCGCGAGGTCACATAAGCGCTCACCCACCCCATCGCTTCCACGCTTCCCAGTCTCCTCAACCTGCGCTACCACGCACGGCCGCAGATCGCACAGCCGTCTCCCCCGACCTCCCGCATCCCGCCAACGCGGCGTCCTCCGACCCGCCTTGTTCTTCTCCCCCTGCTACCCGTTTAGACGGTACAGCCGATATGTGGCGCGCCTCGTACTGCGCAGGCGTCTGATAATCCAAGGCAGAATGGAGGCGTCGCGTGTTGTAGAACCCCTCAATGAACCTGAAGATCTCGCGCCGGGCGTCAGACGCCTTCTCGAATCGCTTCCGGTCCAACAGCTCGCACTCCAACGTCGCAAAAAAGCTCTCGCACATCGCGTTGTCGTACGCATCCCCCACCGACCCCATCGACTGCACAACCCCCGCTTCACGACACCGCTGCCCAAAACCCAGCGATGTGTACTGCGAACCCTGGTCGGAATGATGAATCACCTCGCCCGTCGGTTGACGACGCGCAATCGCCATCGCCAGCGCGTCCGTCACCAGCCCCGCCCGCAAGTGCGTCTTCATCGCCCAGCCCACCACCCGGCGGCTCCAAGCATCCACCACCACCGCGAGGTACAGCCAGCCAACACCGGTTCGCACATGCGTGATGTCGGCCACCCACAATCGGTCAGGACCGTCAACCGAGAAGTCCCGATCCACCAGATCCGGCGCCGGCCGCCCCTTGTCCTCCCGACCAGGAGCAGCCGACTTCCCACGCCTGCGCGTCACACCCGCGATGCCTTCCTTGCGCATCAACCGCGCAACCCGCCGTGTACCCACCTGCTCGCCTGCTGCCCGCAACGCCTTGTGAACCCTCGGGCGCCCATACGTCTTGCGGCTGTCCACCCAGATCTCACGGATCTTGGCCCCAAGCCGCTCGTCCTCGATCGCCCGCGCCGAAGGACGACGCTTCAGCCAGTCGTAGTACCCGCTGGAGGAGAGTTCCAGCACCCGGCACATGGCTCTGATCGGAAAATCGGCCCGGTGCGCCTTCATGAACGCGTATCCCTTCTGGGGATTGATCCGCTCTCCATGGCGAACCAGGCCGCGGCTTTTTTTAGGATGTCGCGCTCCATGCGCAGCCGCTTGATCTCTCGATCTTTGCGCAGCATGTCGAGCCGCATCTGCGTCGTCAGCCCGTCCTTGCGGCGTCCCTCGTCCAGGTCCGCCTGCCTAACCCAGTTTCGGATGGTCTGCTCCGTCGGCTCGAACTCGCGGGCCAGCGAACCCGGGCTGCGCCCACTGCGCACCAACTCAATGATCTGCTCCCTGTACTCGGGCGGATACCGCCCCCTGCTGTTCCCTGCCACGGCTCACCTCCTCGTTGTGGTTGCCCCAACCTGCCATTGAACCAACAATGATCAAGGTGTCCGTAATCCCGTAGCAACTCCACCGGCTAGCGCAGAATCGGTTTTTTTTTGGGTGCGCGAGGGCTCCGATCATGGCGTCAGGCACGCTGTTGGATCTCAGGAGCGCGTGGCCTGGAGGTCAACGCCCGCATCGCCGGTTTCCTTGTTCGCGACTACAACACTGCCATATTGTTGTAGCTTCGCCGCCGGCGCTTTTACGGGCCTTTGGCGGCGACGAATCGTTGACCTCGGCAACCCGCGCACGGACTTCTCTGCCAGACTGATGAGTTCCGCTGGCCCTGGATCCGCGTTTTTCCTTCAGGAGCACTAGCCATGGCCAGTACCCATCCCGCCTTTGAGCGCGACATAGTCGAGATTGAGGACCAAATTTCGCGGTTGCGGGAGATGGCGGCGCGACGCGGGTGGGACGTTGGCGAGGAGTTGCGCGAGCTCATGGCCAAGCTCGAGACGCTGCGCAAGGAGACCTACAAGAACCTTGATCCCATGGATCAGGTCCAGGTCGCCCGCCATCCCCGCCGTCCCTATACACTGGACTACATTGAGCGGATTTTCACCGACTGGATTGAGCTACGCGGCGACCGGCGCTACCGGAACGACCAAGCCATCGTGGGCGGCTGGGCGCGCCTTGAGGGCAACTCCGTCATGGTGATCGGGCACCAAAAGGGCCGCGACATGAAGGGCAACTTGCGGCGCAACTTTGGCATGCCCCACCCTGAGGGATACCGAAAAGCGCTGCGACTGATGAAGATGGCAGAGAAGTTCCGCAGGCCGGTCGTGACCATGATCGACACGCCGGGCGCCTATCCGGGTTTCGGGGCCGAGGAGCGAGGCCAGGCCGAGGCGATCGCAACCAACCTGCGAGAGATGGCTCGCCTTCGCACACCCACGGTCTCGTTGGTGATCGGAGAGGGAGGGTCCGGGGGAGCGTTGGCGCTGGGAGTGACCGACCGCATCCTACTCTTGGAGCACGCCATATATTCGGTCATATCGCCCGAGGGCTGCGCCGCCATCCTGTGGCGCTCCGCCGACCAGAGAGCTGCGGCCGCGCGGGCCCTGCGCCTCACGTCAAGCGACCTGTTCCGGCTGGGCGTGGCCGATGAGGTCATTCCGGAACCGCCGGGCGGCGCCCACACCGACCCGGAGGCCGCCATGGAGCCCGTACGGGCCTCGCTGGTGCGCAACTTGGAGGAACTGGAACACCTGGAGACGGAGCAGCTGGTCCTCGAACGATGGGATAAGTTCGAGCGGTTGGGCACTTGGTTGGAGGATGGCGCTTCTGGATCCGCCGACGCGTCGGCGCCGGCAGTGGGCACAAAGGGCACGGCATCCACGGCGGCGACGTGAACTGCTTCGCCGAGGTCAGGTTTAAGGGACGGCGCTGCGACTACTATCGCTACGAGGGTATGGAGCTGGCGCCGGGAGATCCTGTGGTGGTGGAGGCCGATCACGGCGAAGACCTGGGGCGCGTCACGGCCGTGGGCAACATTGCCCAGCGCAAGTGCGAGGTTGCTACGGGTTGTCCCGACACGACACCGACCCGCCAAGTGCTTCGAAGAGCCGCCGACGACGATGTGCGGCGGGCGGGATTCCAGGTCGATGATGAGCGCTGGGCACACCGCGAGGTGCGCAGACGGGTGGCCAAGCGCAAGCTGGCCATTAAGATCACCGATACGGAATGGCGGTTCGATCGCAAGGTTCTGTTTGTATACTATACCGCGCAGCGCAAAGTGGATTTTCGGGGGCTTATACGGGAGCTGGCGACAGCCTTTCGGACCCGGATTGAACTCAAGAAGGTCGGGATCCGGGAGGAAGCGGCGATGCTCGGGGGCGTGGGCCGGTGCGGGCGCGAGTTGTGCAGCGCCACCTGGCTCCCCGAGCTCAAGCCCGTCTCGCTGCAGGTGGCCAAGGATCAGAATCTCTCGCTCAACCCCTCGCAGATATCCGGGTGTTGCGGGCGCCTTATGTGTTGCCTGAAGTTCGAGCATGATCGCTATCTTGAGGCCCGCCGCAGGTTTCCGCGCGAGGGACGAAGGCTACGAACCGCCAAGGGGAGGGAACAGGTTGTGGGGGTCAATATCTTCGCCGATACGATTACGCTCCGGGACGACTCCGGCGACCGGCGCATCGTCCGGGTCGAGGACCTGAAGCGCGAAGTCCGTGGTGCCTCCCGCACCAACAGACGGTCCCGGTGACCGCTGCCAGATTTCTGACCGCTGGCAGGGTGCGGGCAAGAGCCGCCAGACCTCGGGCATGAGCGACCTCGCAATGGGATCGAGCGCGATGACCCCTGGCGGCGCCAACGCCGGGAGCGATACACCCGCCGCGGACGGAACCGACTCGAGGGCCCATGTGCATTTCGCCGGCGTCAGCAAGAGCTACGATGGCCGCACGCGGGTGGTCGACAACCTGGACTTAGAGGTGGCCAAGGGGGAATTCGTGACCCTGCTGGGCCCGTCCGGATCGGGGAAGACCACGATTCTGATGATGTTGGCCGGCTTTCAGTCGCCTACCGCCGGGACTATTCGTATCAAGGGCGCCTCCGTCCAGGACCTGCCGCCCAGGAACCGGGGAATCGGCATGGTGTTCCAAAACTACGCGTTGTTCCCCCACATGACGGTGGGCGAGAACCTGGCCTTTCCGCTCGAGGTGCGGGGGCTGGACCGGGAGCAACGGCAAGAGCACGTCAACCGGGCATTGGAGCTAGTGCAACTGGAGGGCCTCGCCGATCGGCGCCCCGGCCAGCTCTCGGGCGGCCAGCAGCAGCGCGTGGCGATCGCGCGAGCACTGGTTTTCGAGCCGACGCTGGTGTTGATGGACGAGCCCTTGGGAGCGCTGGACCGCAGCCTCAGGGAGGAGATGCAGTACGAGATTCGGCGCATTCACCGGCACCTGGGCGTCACGGTCGTGTATGTCACACATGACCAGCAAGAGGCGATGGTGATGTCGGATCGCATCGCGGTCCTGAACCACGGGATCATTGAGCAAATCGCGGCCCCGGAGGTGCTCTACGAAGAGCCGGAGCGGGCGTTCGTGGCCCGGTTCATCGGCGAGAACAATCGACTGCACGGACGGGTGGTGACCCTCTCGAACGGAATCGCGGAGGTAGAGACGGGCAGGGAGAGGATCCGTGCGCTACAGGTCGTGGACTGTACGGCGGGCGATTCCGTCACCCTTTCCATTCGCCCCGAGCGGATCGCCGTCAATCCCGATTCCGGCATTTACGGCAACCAGGTCGGGGCAACGGTTCGCGACATCGCCTTTCTGGGCGATCACTTGCGCGTGCGCATGGATGCGTGCGGCAGAACGGACTTCATCGCCAAGATCCCCAACATCGTCGGACATGGCGGGATCTTGGAGGGTGACACGGTGCGCGTGGGCTGGGCGGTAACAGACTGCCGGGTCCTGGATCACGAGAGGAGAGAGTCTTGAGGACGGCAACATTGGGGCGAGACAGCAAAATGGAGAAACGGAGCATGGAGAAACAGGGCGGAAAGGGGGCGCGCGCGGGCGCGCTCCTGGCGATCGGGCTGGCAGTCGCCGTGGGAGCGCCGGGTACGGGTATTTCGGGGGGCGCCGCCGCGCAGTCCCTGACAACGGTTTCGTGGGGCGGCTCCTACGCGAGAGCCGTGCATGAGGCGGTCAACATCCCGTTCATGGACGCCACCGGCATCCAGATCAATGTCGAGGACTACAACGGCGGCCTGGCCCAGATTCGTGCCCAGGTCGACATCGGCAATGTGCATTGGGACATCGTGGACCTGGAGATGTCCGACGCCGTGCGGGGCTGTGACGAGGGACTGCTGGAGCCCATTGATCCCGCATTGTTGCCCCCCGGGGCCGACGGCACTCCCGCGAGCGAGGATTTCATCCCGGGCGCAGTGACCGAGTGCGGGGTCGCCCAGGTCGTGTGGTCGACGGTGTACGCGTACAACCGGGAGGTCATTGACGGGCCGGGCCCGACCACGATGGCGGACTTCTTCGACCTCGAGCGTTTTCCGGGTCGGCGGGGGATGCGGCGCGTGCCCCAAGTCAACCTCGAGTTCGCGCTGATCGCCGACGGCGTACCTCTGGATGAGGTGTACGCTCTCTTGGACACGCCTGCCGGCCTGGACCGGGCGTTTCGCAAACTGGAGTCCATCAAGAACGAGGTCGTCTGGTGGGAGGCGGGCGCACAACCACCCCAGATGCTCGCGGACGGGGAGGTGGTCATGAGCACCGCGTACAACGGGCGGATTTTTAACGCCCAGGTGCTTGAGGGGCAGCCCTTCGTGATCATTTGGGACGGTCAGGTGATGGATGTCGGCCAAGTGAGCATCGTGGCCGGCACACCCCGCTTGGAGGAGGCGCTCCGCTACCTCACGTTCGCGACAAGTGCCGAGTCACAGACCGCCGTTGCGCGCCGGATTTCATACTCGCCGGCCCGGAGATCGGGGATGTCCCTGGTGGCCACGCACATGACCAGACACATCCACGCCGGCGTGGACATGGCGCCGCACATGCCGGGCACCGAGGCCAACATGGGGCGCGCCCTGCGCTACGACTGGGAGTGGTGGGTGGATCACCAGGATGAGCTGAACGAGCGCTTTAGCGCCTGGCTCGCTCACTAGCAAAACGGGCCGGGTGGACCTTCCAGGACCCCTGCGCCGCATGCGCTTCCGAGCCCCAAACGGGTCGCCCGGAGGCGGTGCGGCGGCTTTACGTGAAGTGCGACGGGCGCGATGGAAGGCCCTGGGCCTGGTGTTGCCCCTGTTGCTCTTCACCCTGGTCACGTTCGTGGCGCCACTCGTCACGATGCTGGCTCGAAGCGTCCACGACCCCGTTGTGGCGGACGCCCTGGGCGAGACACTGTCCCTGCTTGATGGATGGGACGGGAACGGCCCGCCGCCCGAGGCCGTGTACGCGGCCGCCGCCAGGGAGTTGGGGCGGGCGCGCGAGGAGCGCGCGCTGGGCCAAGTCGCCGGCCGCGTCAATCGAGTCGAGAGTGGACTTCGGAGCGTGCTCATGCGGACGGCCCGCCGGCTCCAAGACGTGGAGGAGGGCCCCTGGCGGGAGGCCTTGGCCGGCATTGATGAGGCCTGGTCCGAGCCCAGCACCTGGCGCGCGATCCGCGAGACCGGCCAGCGGTTCACCGCCCGCCACTATCTCAACGCGCTTGATCTCACGCGCTTGGCCGATGGCTCCGTCGCGAGACAGCCCGAGGAGCGGCGCATCTATGTGGCGCTACTGATTCGAACGCTGGTCGTGAGCGCCGTGATCACGATCCTGTGCCTCCTGCTGGGATACCCTGTCGCGCACCTGATTGCCCACGCCCGGCCTGAGCGGGCAAACCTGTTGTTGATTCTGGTGTTGGTGCCGTTTTGGACGTCACTGCTGGTGCGCACCACGGCCTGGATCGTGCTGCTGCAAACCCAGGGAGTGCTCAACGACCTGCTGGTTGCCCTGGGCCTCATCGGCGATGACGGCCGCCTTGCCATGATCTACAACATGACGGGTACCATCGTGGCCATGACGCATGTGCTTCTCCCCTTCACGATCCTCCCACTCTACTCCGTCATGCGCTCCATTCCTCCCCACACCATGCGGGCTGCGGCCTCGTTGGGGGCGACGCCCGCCCAGGCGTTCTGGCGGATCTACTGGCCGCAGACGTTGCCCGGGGTGGGAGCCGGCGCCCTGCTCGTGTTCATCCTGGCCATCGGGTACTACATCACGCCCGCGCTCGTGGGGGGAAGTCAGGGGCAGTTGATCTCGAACATGATCGCCTACCACATGCAGACATCTCTCAACTGGGGCCTTGCGGGAGCACTGGGTGCGGTGCTGCTCGCCTGCGTTCTTGCCCTGTATGTGCTGTATGACCGGCTGGTGGGCGTCGAACGCCTGAACCTGGGTTGAGCTCCGCCGTGACCTCGACCGCTCCCCCTGCACGCGTTCCCGCGGCACCGGAGCGAGGATCCGCCACGAGCGCCCGCATCCTGCGCTTGGGCCATCTCGGGTTCAGTGCCGCCGTCCTGGTGTTCCTGGTCGCCCCGATCCTCGTCATCGTGCCACTCAGCTTCAACACGGAGCCCTACTTCACCTTCACCGAGGGGATGCTTCGCCTGGACGCCGAGGCGTATTCGCTCCGGTGGTACCGCGAGATCATCGAGACCGAGACGTGGAGGCACGCGCTGTTGAACAGCCTCGTCATCGGCGCCTCTGCGACCCTGCTCGCCACCGTCTTGGGTACGATGGCCGCCCTGGGACTTTCCAGCCCGCACATGCCCGCACGTCGTCTCGTCACGGGCCTCTTGATCTCGCCAATGGTCACGCCGGTGATCATCGCGGCCGCCGGCATGTTCTTCTTCTACTCGAGTATCGGGCTGGGCCAAACCCACCTCGGTCTCATTTTAGCGCACGCGGCCTTGGGCATCCCGTTCGTCGTCATCACCGTGAGCGCCACGCTCGCGGGATTCGACCGCAACCTCTCCCGGGCCGCCGCGTCGCTTGGGGCCGGTCCGGTTCACGCGTTTCGCCGGGTTCAGCTGCCGCTCATTGCTCCCGGCGTGATCTCCGGCGCGCTCTTCGCCTTTGCGGTGTCCTTCGATGAGGTAGTCGTCGTCCTGTTCATGGGAGGCATCGAACAGCGCACCATCCCGCGGCAGATGTGGGCGGGAATCCGTGAGCAGATCAGCCCTGCCATCCTTGCGGTGGCCACCTTTCTGATCGGCTTCGCCGTGCTCCTTCTCTTGGTCCTGGAATGGCTCAGACGCCGGCATCAGGGTTGATCGCCGGCTCGCCTTGACGACACCGATACGGGCGTGGACACCCGTGCTCACGGCGCCGCCACAGCCCCTCCTCTGGCTACGGGGCCCGCCGACCCCAGACACACCCCGGCGGGCGCCCACCCCTTCACCCATCTCGCCGGCGATCCACCTCACGCCCCCCACACATGCCGCATGTAACGCTCCGGCGCCTCCATGAACCCGCGCAGAAGCTTGACGCTCTCCAGGTTGTCGTACTCGACGCTGGCCAGGGGTGAAGCGTCAAAGGAGTAGATCGCCGCATGCGGCACGGCCGTCAGGATCGGTGAGTGCGTGGCGATCACAAACTGACTGCCCTTCTCCACCATGTCTCCGATCATCGACACGAACCCCAGCTGGCTGATCGGGGACAGCGCCGCCTCGGGCTCGTCAAGGAGGTAGAGCCCGTCGGGCACCAGGCGAGACCTGAAGAGCTCCAGAAAGCTCTCGCCGTGGGATTGGGCGTCCAGGCTCTCCCCGTATTGTTCCTTCAGCGCTGCCAGCGACCCCGCCGCAGGACCCCGGGCAAGCGTCCGCGCCAGCGTGGAGCGACCCTCATACTCCTTGTCCACCTGGTCCAGGCGCTCCTCCATCTCGCGCCTGAGCGACTCGACCCGATGGTGGAATCCGAAGAAGTCCTCCGCGCGCAGGAAAAACCCCCGGTGCGTGCGCCGGCGCCACGCCAGGCGCAATTCTCGGGCCAGCGCCCGCGGGCCCAGGAGTGTCTCATCCTCGTGCGCGTCGGCGGCACCCACCGTGGGCAACCTGCTCGCGATCGCCATGGCCTCCAGGAGCGTCGATTTCCCTGAGCCGTTCTCGCCTGCAAAGATCGTCACCGGGCGCTCCAGGGGCAGGTGATCAAGACCATTCAGTGCGGGAATCGAGAAGGGGAAGGCCCGGGAGCGGCCCCCGGGAGCCGCCCCGTTGCCGATACGCACGCCCCTGAGAATCCCGGAGCGCGGGGTCACAGGATCGGTGCCCATTGGGCCCGAGCGCTCAAACCGCTCACCGGTCGGGCTGCCGGAGCACCGGGGCCGGGGCCACGATCGCCGCGACGCACATCCGGGTCACGTTGTCTGGGGCCCGACATGACACCCCAAGCGGCACAGTGCGAATCTCACAGCCCAAGGTGTCCTCTGTTGAAGCGAGTGGTGGGAGCCGTGGGCGAGCACGATAGAGCGGAGGCGCGCGGTTGTGGACAACAACAACATGGCCGTCCGTGTTGCAAGAAATGCACGCTCGGGCGCCCGCAGCGCAAAACACCGACGCCGACACCCCTAAGGATCGGCATGTTAGGTTTTTTCAATCATGCGAATCGCTACCTGGAACGTCAATTCGGTTCGGGCCCGCGGGGCGCGGCTCCTGCGCTGGCTGGATGACCACCGACCCGATGTCCTGGCACTGCAGGAGCTCAAGACGACGGACGAGTTGTTCCCCGCGGATGAGGTCCGGGCCGCCGGTTACCACTCGGTGACGCTGGGTCAGCGCGCGTACAACGGCGTCGCGTTGCTCAGTCCGCACGACATCACGGACGTTCGCCGGGGCCTGGACGACAACGACGCCCAAGCCCGACTGATCGGGGCCAACATCCAAGGCGTGACGGTTTACTCTGCGTACGTCCCCAACGGCCGGACCGTTGGCTCCGAGTCATACAGGTACAAGCTGGCGTGGCTGGACCGGCTCCGCACGGTAATCGACGCGCGCCACCATCCCGGGGACGATGTGGTCCTGGCCGGCGACTTCAATGTCGCGCCGGAACACTTTGACGCTCGAAACCCCGAGGCGTGGGCTCGCAGCGTGCTCTGCGATTCCGCGGTCAGGGACGCGCTGACAAGGATCCGGGACTGGGGGTTGATCGACATCGTACGGAAGCACAACCCAGACGGTGGGCTGTACACCTGGTGGGACTATCGCCGCCTGGCCTTCCCCAAAAACGACGGCCTGCGCATCGACCACATCTATGCCACCGGGTCGGTGGCCGATCGATCCGCGGGTGCTTGGGTTGATCGTGATCAACGCAAGGGAAAGAAGACCGACGTACCGTCCGACCATGCCCCTGTCGTGGCGGATTTTGAGCCGAAGTGACCCGGCGCCCCGAGGCGGGGGATTAGCGACGAATCTGCCGATCTCGGCCGGAAGCACCAAGCCGACAAGGGGCGCGGGCCTCCCATTAGGTGAAACACGATGCCACGACTGACGTAAAACCTATGAATGGGCCAGGGGCGGCGCTTGCCTTGGAATGTGTCGCACGGGTTCCCCCCAAGGCACAATTCTTGGCTGGGCCGGGCGCCGATTGCGTATGCGCGACCTTGGGGGGTTTAAGCCGGGTCGTTGCAAAAATGCCGACGGCGCCGCCATAATGGTTCCGGGTGCGTCTTTGGAGTGCTGGGCACATGGGGGATACGGTGAATTCAGGCTCGACAGATCTCGGCTCGCGCCGGCTGGTTCGCAACCGTCAGTATCGGAGCGTTCTCGGCATCGGGCTGGCGGCCTCCATCATTCTTCACGGCACCGCGCTCAGCATGTTGGGGTTGGTTCAGGTGGAGTCGAGAACCCCCTCCGATACCGGGCACGCGATCGCCGCCCCACCCGAGGTAGCGTCGATTCAGTTGGTCCGGGTCACGGACACGCCCGAGCCGCCCGTGCATGAACTGGTCGAGGCTGTCGTGCTCAAGCCGGTGCTCCCGGTACGCGCACCCCATGCGGCGCCGGAGACGCCATCGGGCACCCCGGACGCCTCGCTCGGCGGATCTCCCCTCTTGGCCACCGCCCGACCGGACATGAGTCTCACCACGCAACTGGCGCTATCGATGCGGCCGCAGTTCGCGACGCAACGTCCGCTGGCCGGCGCGCTGCGACCCGTCGGTCCGCTGGATTCGCGCCCGGATGTGGACGACAACACCATCGGCGAGGACGAGGGCGAGAGCTTCTGGAGGCGGCTGGGGGTGCCGATCGGCCGGGGCGGCGGACAGATCTGCAAGCCTCGACCTCTGCCACCAACCAAGGGATAGCTTGCGCGCCCATCAGGGCACGCCACCCGTGCGCGGGCCCGGACTGCTTTGCCTGATTGCCTGAGCACTGGCCGCGCAGGGCGGGCCCGGAAGTAACCAAAGAGCGCCCACATCCCCCTGACATCGCGCGGCGGAGCTTTTCGGCTCTTCCGTGTTTCGTGTATTCTTTTCTTGCGTTTTCGCCCGAGACCGGTCAATTCCTGCGGAGTGGGCGTCGGGCCCATGGTGCCCGGAACCCATCGCAACACCGTAGCTTGGTCGCGGGACGCCAGAGGGTTGGACGGGGCGGCCACGTCACACCGGAGTGTCAACACGATGATCATTCGTCCCCGCGTACGGGGCTTCGTCTGCGTCACCACACACCCTGCAGGGTGCCGTGCCAACGTGCAGACGCAGGTCAGGCTGGCCCAGGAGCGGCCCATTGCGCACCCTCCCCGATCCGTACTGGTCATTGGCTCCTCGACAAGCTATGGACTGGGCTCACGCATCGCGCTGGCCTTCGGGGGCAGGGCAGCAACGTTTGGTGTGTTCCTGGACCGGCCGCCAAAGGGGCGGCGTCCGGGGACGGCGGGATGGTACAACACGGCCGCCTTCGAGGAGGCCGCCGAAGAGGCTGGGCTACAATCTGCCTGCTACAACGGCGATGCCTTTTCGCACGCGACGAGGGAGGCCGTGTTGGCAGCCCTGAGGCGCGACTTTCCCCCGGTCGATTGCGTGGTGTACTCCCTGGCCTCCCCCAGGCGGATTCATCCGGACACCCAGGAACGCTTCACGTCGGTGCTCAAGCCGATCGGTCAACCGTACCGGTCGCGGACACTCGATACCGACCGGGGCGAAGTGACGGACATCGAGCTGATGCCCGCCACTCCCGAAGAGGTGCATGCCACGGTGGCGGTCATGGGCGGCGACGATTGGCGCCTCTGGATGGACGCCCTGGGCGACGGCGGCGTGTTGGCGCCCGGCTGCCGGACCCTGGCGTACAGCTACATCGGACCTGAGTTGACGTGGCCGATCTACAGGGACGGCGCCATCGGGAGAGCCAAGGAGCACCTGCACCGCACAGCACACACGCTCGACGCCCGGTTGTCCGCCACGGGCGGGAGCGCACATGTCGCGGTGATGAAGGCGGTGGTGACACAGGCGAGCGCGGCCATCCCCGTGGTTCCCCTGTACATGTCGATTCTGTACAGGGTCATGAAGGAGCGAGGCCGGCACGAGGGGCCCATGGAACAAGCCGCACGGCTGTACGGGGACAAGGTGTTTGGCGACGACGGCGTTCAGGTCGACCGCAACCGGCTCATCCGCATGGACGACCTGGAGATGGGTGATGAGATCCAGGTGGAGGTCCGGCGCGCGTGGGAAGGCATCTCCACGGAGACGCTCAAGCGCCGCTCCGATCTTGACGGCTATCGCACAGCGTTCTTGCAACTCTTCGGGTTCGATGTGCCCGGCGTGGACTACGACGCCGAGGTCGACCTGGATGTCGCCATCCCCAACCTGGTGACCTCTTAGAGACGTGGCCCAGGGAGATCGGCGGCCGGTCCGGCCCGGCGCCCAACAGCTGGACCGGCTGGCCCGGCGTGACCCGGCGTTGGGACGCGCGATGCTGCGCGTCGCCCCCTACCCGGGCTTCCCGACCGGAGACATGGCCAGGTGGTCACACTTCGCCTCCCTTGCCCGCTCGGTGACGTACCAGCAGTTGGCGGGAGCGGCAGCGCGGACCATCCATGCACGGGCGTGCGCACTGACGCCGGGGCCCGACTTTCCGACCGCTGGCGAGTGTCTGGACATCAGCGAAGACGCCTTCCGGAGCGCAGGGTTGTCGAGAGCGAAGATCCGGGCCATCAAAGACTTGGCAGAGCGCGTTCTGGACGGTCGCGTACAACTGGATCGCGTGGCGAAGATGGACGACGACGACATCACCACAATGCTCACGTCCGTGTGGGGGATCGGAGAATGGACCGCCCAGATGTTTCTGCTGTTTCACTTGGGACGCCTGGATGTCATGCCCGCGGGTGACCTGGGTGTGCGGGAGGGCCTGCGAGTCCTGGATCGGCTGGAGGAGCGCCCGACAGCCGACACCGTGTTGATCCGCGCGAAGCACTGGCGCCCCCTGCGCTCGGTGGCGACATGGGTGCTGTACCGGCTGGCCGATGAAGCCAAGACGTAAGCGAGTGCCGCGGTCAATGAATTCGCCCAGTACGGGTTCGCCATCCCGGACCGATGTATCAGGTCAGGTGAAGGCCAACCCCGGCGCAGGCAAGCCGCCAAGCGGCGGCGCGGACATCTGGACCCCGCTGGGCCAGATGACGGCCCGGTGGACAGAGGCGGGGATCAACCGCCTTGATTTTGTCGGCCGAGAGATGCCCGGTACCGGCCCGGATGCGCATGTCGCTTTGCCTGAAGGTTGTCAGAAGCTCTCCAAGGGTCCTGGACATCGATACCTGCACCTCCTCCTCACCCAGCTTTCAGAGTATTTTGGCGGGGTGCGCACGTTGTTCGATGTCCCTCTGGACCTGACCGGGACACCGTTTCAGAGGCGCATCTGGGAACAACTGCTTGCGATTGGGCACGGTTGCACAATGAGCTACGGCGAGTTGGCCCGCCGGGCCGGATCGTCGGGCGGGGGCGCCCGGGCCGCCGGACATGCCACGGGACAGAACCGCGTGCTGATCCTGGTCCCGTGCCACAGAGTGGTGCGCTCCAATGGTCAACCGGGGGGCTACAGCGGGGGATTGAACCGCAAAAAATGGCTTCTTCAACTGGAACGTGGGGAACGCCAGCGCTCAGGGGTGGCCGGTCTCTAATGTCGACGCGACCGACGGAGAGCGAACCCGATCCGGTGGGCTTGGTCGCGCCGCCGTTGGCATCCGGCGTCACGACGGTCCCCTTTTTCGACCTGACGCGACAGTACGCATCGATCCGTCATGAGGTCGACCGGGCAATGGCCCGCGTCGTCACGTCGCAGCACTTCGTGCTGGGACCCGTGGTGGAGCGGTGTGAGCGCGCCCTGGCCAGATATGTGGGCACCCAACACGCCATCGGCGTCTCATCGGGTAGCGACGCGCTCCTCGTTGCGCTCATGGCCGAGGGCATCGGGGCAGGCGATGAGGTCATCACGACACCGTACACCTTCTTCGCCACCGCCGGCGCCATCGTGCGATCCGGCGCGACCCCCGTGTTCGTCGATGTTGATCCGGTCACCCTGAACATCAACCCAGACCACATTGCGCGGCGCATTTCGGGGAAGACCCGCGCGATCATCCCGGTGCACCTCTTCGGGCAAATGGCCGACATGCGGACGATCATGGAGATCGCCCTTCACCATGACATCACGGTTATCGAGGACGCCGCTCAGGCCATCGGCGCGCGACACAACCGCCAGAGCGCCGGAACCATTGGTCACTACGGGTGCTTTTCGTTCTTTCCGACCAAGAACCTGGGCGCCTATGGAAACGGTGGACTGATCACGACCGATGACCCCGTACGGGCCAGCCTGGCGCGGCGCCTTCGCGTCCACGGCGCCGCGGGCCGATACCTGCACCGGGACGTGGGCGGCAATTTTCGCTTGGACGCGCTTCAGGCGGCCGTCTTGCATGCGAAGCTGGCGCATCTGGACCGCTGGAGCGAGACGAGGCGCGCCAACGCCGCTCACTACAACCAGCTGCTGTCCGATGTGGCCGGGAGGGGCGCGCAGGGCCTCACGCTGCCGCGGGCGACCACGGACCGACATGTATTCAACCAGTATGTGGTGCGGGTCCGGGCCCGCGACCGGATCCGGGCCCGCCTCGCTGATGCAGGTGTCGGCACCTCCATCTATTACCCGGTGCCCTTGCACCGGCAACCCTGTTTCCGCAGCCTTGGCTACCACGATGGCGATCTGCCGGCCAGCGAGCGGGCCGCGTCCCAAGCGCTGGCCCTGCCCATCTTTCCCGAACTCTCAGGGGACGAGATCAGGGCCGTCGCTGACGCGTTGATCAGTGCGGTCACGATCTGATCGAACCAGGTTCCGTGTGCCACTCTCGGTGCGCCGCGGTGGGCCCGATGGTGCCCGGGGGGCCCGTGCATCGGGGAATCGCAACGGAAACGACACTGCTTGAGGTGAACCGCCTATGAAGGGACAAGACGGAAAGGAACTCATCGTCATGGGCGACCGGGTTCTCATCGAGCCCGAAGAGGGCGAAGAGCGAACCAAGGTTGGCCTCTACCTACCGGCTTCCGCCGTGGACAAACAATCTGTGCGAGGGGGCAGAGTTTTGGCGACCGGACCGGGAATCCCGATTGGCGCACCGACCGAGCTGGACGACGAGCCCTGGAAAATCGCGTCAAGCGAGGCGCGCTATCTGCCGATTCAAGCGAACGTGGGTGATTTTGCGATCTACTTTCGCAAGGCCGCCGTCGAAATCAGCTTTGAGGAGACCACATACCTGGTCGTGCCGCAGGCCGCCATCCTGGTGCTTGTGCGTGAGGAGCAAGATACGGACGGTCTGCTCCTGGATACCGAACCAATCTTCTGACACCGGCCCCGGCGAACCTTCGGGTTCTGGGGACAAGCAGGTCGCGCAAGAGGGGCCTGTTTTCCGGCGGCGGGGAAGGTGGGACAGGCGCGGCTCTCAGTGGAGCGGTTGCGCTGAGGGGATTGCCCGCATCGCTTGGGGCATGCTTGCTCTCACCACCTGATCACAACACGGACAAGGCCAAAGCCGGTGCTTCTGGACGGAGGACTCGCAACCGAACTGGAGAATCTGGGCCACGACTTGGATGATCGGCTTTGGTCGGCCAAGGTGCTCCTGGACAATCCCGACGACATTGAGTCGGCTCACCTTCGATACTTGGAGTCAGGGGCTGACTGCATCACAACCGCGACGTACCAGGCCACCCACGATGGACTGATGCGACGGGGCCTCGCCACCGGCGACGTAGAGCGAGTCCTGTTGCAGGCGGTACAGTTGGCAACACGGGCACGAGCGCGTTTCCTGGGCGGTTCAACAGCCCTACTCGGGGGGCAGCAGCGCTTCCCGCTGGTGGCGGCCAGCGTGGGACCGTACGGAGCGTTTCTGGCCGACGGGTCGGAGTATCGGGGATGCTACGGCATCACCGAGCGCGAGCTGCGTGACTTTCACCGCCCCCGGTGGCGCATCCTGGCCGGCAGCCAGGCGGACGTGATCTTGGCCGAGTCAATTCCCTGTCTGGACGAAGCGCATGCGCTGTTGGCGCTGGCCCACGAAGGCGGTGGCGAGAAGCCTGTGTGGTTCAGCTTTACATGCCGTGACAACATTCACCTGAGTGACGGAACGCCCATCGACTTGGTGGCCAGGTGGGCTCGGGACGAGCCCCGTGTTGCCGCCGTCGGGGTCAACTGCACCCGTCGGGAGTGGATCCCGGGGCTGGTGCGAGTTTTGGCCGATCAAGCTCTTTGCCCCGTCCTTGCCTACCCCAATGGCGGAGGCGCCTACGATCCCGCCACCAAGCGCTGGACCGGCGAAGACGCCCACATCGACTGGGGGAAGGAGTGCGTTCGCTGGATCAAGGCCGGCGCTGACGCCGTCGGAGGGTGTTGTCGCATCGGTCCCGCTGACATCCAACGCATGCGCCTGGTGTTGGATTCGCATGGGGTTGAGGAAACGGGAGCCTTGTCCGATGGGAGATGAAGCCTGAGACCGGCAGGTTCCAATGAGAATCGAAGATGAACCGACGCGCTGCGATCACAGCAACATGATCGTGACACTCGACACCACCCGGATTCGGACCCCAAGGTCAGGACCCGCGCGTGTCACTGGCCATCTGGAATTGCACACTCTTGGCCATCTGGAGGATCCGCAGTGCGTCGGGCCCCCGTGGCGGGAGCGGAGCGACCAGAACGGGGGCCCGGCTGACGCAAATGGAGACAGTTGTAGTATCAACATTCGAGACGTTTTGGTAACCCATCCGTCGTCCGCTCACGACATCGCCACACCGCGCCTCCCATATCGATCAAAACATCTCTCCTTCAGAAATTCGACACTGCAAGACCCTCAAAAATCCGCCCCCCCCCGTAGAAAATGTAAATCTTTGTATTTATGTCTGTTACAGCATTTTACAATGTTAACGGCACGAACCTTGCGTCGGTGTGAGGCCATGGTGGCTTGTCCTGGCAGCGCATCGCCAGGGCAACCTCTTGGCGTCGGGCCCTTGTGCCGGACAACCGGGCATCAGGGTACCGAAGCGGCCGTGTAGATCCACCCTATGGATTAACACTTCAATTCAACACTCCCCATGGGAGAGGGGCACGCCAAGATGAGCGGAATCTGGAAATTCAAGGCAAGCGCACTCATGCTGCTGCTCGTCATGGCGGCCTGCGGAGAGGACGTCGCACCCCCGCCCCCGACCGGGTCCATCGCAGGCCGCATCATGATCGAAGGACAGGGCGCCGACGGTGTCTCGGTCACACTCAGCAGCGGGGCCGCCGCAACCACCGCAGGAGGCGGCTCCTACCGCTTCGACAACATCGAACCCGGCACCTACACCATATCCATCGCCGGCTTCCCCGCCGAAGCAAGCTTTGACGCCACCTCCATGTCCGTCACCGTCGGCACCACCGGAGGCACAGCCACCGCCAACTTCTCAGGCACCTACATCCGCACCGCCAGCGTCCGGGGCTCCGTCACCGTCGAAGGCAACGGTCTCGCTGGCGTCACCGTCAGCCTGAGCGGCATGGCCGACAACCAAGCCACCACCAGCGCCACCGGCGAATACAGCTTCACCGGACTCCGTGCAGGGCGCTACTCGGTCCAGATCTCGGGCTTCGATGCCGACGAGGTCGCGTTCTCCAGCGTCTCGAGCACAGCCGAAGTCGGCGTGGGCGACACCAAGGTCGTCAGCTTTGACGGAACGTATCTGCGCACCGCCGGCATCACCGGCCGCGTCAGCGTCGAGGGCACCGGCCTGGAAGGCGTCACCGTCAGCCTCTCCGGCGGCGAAAACGACCAGAGCACACAGACCGATGCCGGGGGCCAGTTCTCCTTCACTCGGCTCAGGGCCGGCGACTACTCCGTCGCCATCTCAGGCTACGACACCGATGAGGTCGGCTTTGACGCCACCTCACGCAGCGTCACCGTCGCCCTGGGCGAGACCGCCAATGTCCAGTTCGACGGCAACTATCTGCGCACCGCCGGTATCACCGGCCGCGTCAGCGTCGAGGGCATGGGGCTGGCAGGCGTCACCGTCACGCTCGAGTCCGACGACACCGACGATATGTTGGACACCACCGACGCCAGCGGCATGTATGCCTTCGGCGCACTGGCCGCAGGCGACTACACCGTCTCGATCATGGTCACGGGCGAGGCTTACGTCTTCGACATGACCAGCATGGACATCACGCTGGCCGACGACGCCCTGGAAACCGTCAACTTCATGGGCGCCCACGCCACCACCGCCAGCATCTCCGGCATGCTCTTCATTGATGAAGCCACGAAGAACGACATGCACGACGAGGGCGAGGACGCGCTCGAGATCAAGAACATTCCGGTCGTGCTCGTGGGCCCGGGGGTCACCGACCGCACGACGGCCACCACCGACGACAAGGGCATGTTCCAGTTCAGCGACCTCAGGGCCGGCTCCTATGTCCTGGCCGTGGTCACCAGCCCCGACGTCACCAAGATGCTGGGCGACCACGCCTACGGCGGCTCCGCAACGGGCTACGACTTGACCGTCGCAGTCGGAGAACACAAGAAGCAGCACCTGCCCTACGACATCACCCACCAGACGGTCCACTACTCCGTCACGCTGCGGCACGGCGACAACACCGGTGACGCACTCGAGGGCGCTTCCGTCATGCTGTACGCCGATGCGGCAGGTAGCTCCATGGTCGCCAAGGGCACCACGGACAAGGACGGCATGACCATGATCCGGTTCGCGCGCTCGATGGCCACCGGCGGAGCCATGGTTCACGCCAAGGTCATGAGCGACGACTACCATGTCGAGGACAAGATGCAGGCCGTGCGCTGGAGCCCGAAGTCCAGGACCACGATGGCCGCCAACGACTTCGATATCCTCAACCTGATGGTCGACGCCTCGGTCAGCGGCAAGACCGTCATGACCGACATGGGCGGCGGCAACCCGCTCGCCGGCTGGATGATCTCCGTGACCATGGGCGGCAAGGCGGTCACCGGAGCACCCACCAAGTTTGATAACATGGGCATGGCCATGCTCGACATGGAGATCAAGCCCGCCGACCTGCCCGCGAAATACACCGTCATGCTGGACACCGTGCAGAGCGACGCCCTGGACGGCGGCGAGAAGTTCAGCGCCACCTCCGTCATGCACGAACACACGGGCCTGAAACTCATGCAGGAGATGGACGCCGGAACGATTGAGGCGACCTACTCGACGCAGACGCTCAAGGTCTACGTGCATCACGAGCGTGACCAGGTGATGGGCTACACGGGCAACGTGCTGGGCGGCGACACGCGCATGTCCGGCAAGATTGATGTCGACGTGCGCTACATCGACGCCACCGGTCGCTCACGCATGTTCACGGCGCAGCAGTGGAACACAAAGAACAAGTCCGAGAAGGACGGCGTCATCACCTTCAGGCACCTGCCGGCCGACGCACAGGTCATGGTCCAGGCCAAGGAGAAGGCGGACGCAGGCGACATCGAGCTCCTGGACCCGATGGAGCTCTTCGCGTTCAAGGACAAGGACGCCAACGGCATCATGAAGGGCGCGTTCGGTGACATGGGGGGCTTCAGCCCCATGGTCGAGCTCTGCCCGCTCATGGCCACCGACCCCACGGGCCAGGACTTCGGCGAGTGCAGCACCTTCGCCTATGTCATGACCTACAGCGTCAGCGGCAACGTTTCCCGCAAGATGGTCAAGAAGCACGCCACGAACGAGGACTTTGACACCACCGGCATCACAACGCCTGAGATGGTCGGCGGCGTGAAGGTTGACCTGGCGCCGGTGACGGGCAAGAACCTGGCCGGCATGGCGCAAAGCAAGACAACCGCCAGCGCGGGCACCTCCAAGGGCACGTTCACTTTCGGCAAGGTCGCCGCCGGCGCCTACACGTTTGCCGTGCCGGCGGGCTGGCGCGTCAGGTTGGGCCAGGTGGGCTCGACCACGATGGTCGGCAATGCACTCAGTCCGCTGGACACGGCCGTCATGCTTGATGTCACGCCCACCACGGGCATCGTCTACGGCATCGTCAAGGACAAGCCCGGATTCCGGGTCGACAGCGTCATGGTCGACGTCAACGGCAAGACGGCAATGACCGACGCCGTGGGCCGCTACATCGTGACCGGGATCACGCCGGCCACATCAGCGACCATCAAGGCCACCGTGGGCGGCTCCGTCCAGTACACGAAGAAGTTCGCCGTGGCCGCAAACATGCCGGTGAGGCACGACTTCTCGATCTCGGGCCCCGGGGCATCGCCGGTGTTCTACAGCGGCACGGTGGTCGCCTCGGGCTCGAACACGCCGCTTGCGGGCGTCTCGATCACGATTGACAACAAGGCACCGACAAACGCGGCCACGGCCGGCCCCAACAAGGGCAAGCTGGTCACGGGTGCCGACGGCACCTTCCGGGCACAGATCGGGAACAAGGGCGCCGGCACGAGCGCCACGATCAAGGCCTCCATGGCCGGAATGAGCTTTGTGCCGGATTCGCTCGTGTCGGAACGGGCCAACGCCCCTGAAGCAGTGACACACTTTTTTTAGTGGGGGCGGGCAACCTCCACGCTACCTACATTATCGTCAATCGCCAGTGCCGGCAATACCCTGTTGATCTCAACCTTCGTCGGCAACGCTTTCGTCTGCGGCCGACCACCCACGAACCGCTCCGGGTGCTCCGCATACGCCGCATCCATCACCGCCTGTCGCCTCTCGATCATCTCAGGACCCTTGCCCGAGTGAACCATCTGTGGCGTCAGCATGCGGATCCCCTGATGACGATGCTCCTCGTTGTACCGCTGAAAGAACTTGCGGCAAAACATGATCGCATCATTGACATCACCAAACCGGCCCGGATAGTCCGGGCTGTACTTCAACGTCTTGAACAACGCCTCCGAATACGGGTTGTCGTTCGAGACCCGAGGCCTGCTGAACGAACGCGTCACCCCCAACTCTTCCAACAACTCCTTCGTGCAACCAGCCTTCATGGGCGCCCCTCGATCAGAGTGCAACGTGAGCTGACCGGCGGCAACCTTCTGCTTCTCGCAGGTCTCGCGGATCAGGTGCATCGCCGAAGCCGCATTCTCCGTCTCAGCCACCATCCATCCCACCACATAGCGGCTAAACAGGTCCATCATCACATACAGGTAGTACGTCGACTTGTTCTCCCCCCGCAGATGCGTGATGTCCCACGACCACGACTGATTGGGCCGGCTGGCCTCAATGTGCGGCCTCTCCCGCTTCGGATGACTACGCTGCGCCCTGCGCTCCCGCACCGCCTTCTTCTCCCCAAGGATCCGATACATCGTCCGCGCGCTGCACAGGTACCTGCCCTCATCAAGCAGCGTAACCACAACCTGCCTGGGCGACCTGTCAATGAACCGATCCGAACACAGGACATCGAACACCTCTTGGCGCTCTGCCTCCGACAACGCCCGCTTCGGCGTTGGCCGCTTCTTCAGCTCGAGCTTCGGCTTGCCGCGACGGTACAGCGTAGAGCGCGACACCCCCATCTTCGCACACGCCTGCGTCACGCCAATCTTCTTCGCCAACCGCTCCGCCCCCTCAAGCAATATCTCGCGCGGCGGGTCAAGTCCGGCATCCTGACACGTCTTCCTCTGCACCTCGACGGTCGTCACAGCCGCATCGATTTCGCTCATCAGGTGAACCCTCTCACGCTCGAGCACCCGGACCCGCTTGACCGCCTCCGGTTCTGCTGACGGCTTGCGCCCGCGCTTGCGGCCCAACGCCGCCATCATCCCCTCGCGCGCCACCTTGCGCCATTCGGAGAGATGGGAGTAATGGAGACCCTCGCGCCTCAGCAGCCGACCGATATCGCCAGGCCGTCTGCACGCGTTCGCCTCCTCTATGATCCTTACCTTGTACTCGGCGGTAAACGTGCGTCTCGTCTGCTTACTCATCGCAACCGCCTTGACCACCCACTCCGGAAAACAATCCGTTCATCCGCATCATTCCTTGATCACTCGGTTCGCTGACACCGCCCATCGCGGTCAGCCCAACACACATCATCCTCGGTCCACCCCCTCGTCGTCACCCTGGCAAACGTCCGTTTCCATCGGATCAGGACCATACCACTCGTCCATCAGACCCTCCGGCCACGACAGATCATCAGGGTCTACAGCGCGATCTCCCAGTACTCTTCGGTGCTCCTCAAGGACCATCCTGCACTCCCACAGCTTCTTGCGCATACGCTTGCCGCTGCGCTCCAACTGCTCAATCCGCTTCGCCTCGGCCGACGTCATCAATGGCTTGCGCCCGCGCTTGCGGCCCAATGCGTCCACCATGCCCTGCCGCGCTGCCCGACGCCACGCAGAGAGTTGCGATGAATGAAGACCCTCGCGCTTCAGCAAACGACCGATATCACCAGGCCGTCTGCACGCGTTCGCCTCCTCGACCATCCGCAACTTGTACTCCGCCGTAAAGCGGCGCCTTGGCCTCTTGGCGCCATCAACCCGCGCTAAAGCCCGATCCCGCTTACCCATGCGCACCCGCTCCCCCTTGATGACGGTCCGCCTGTCGGACAACATCACCACGCTCATCACCCGACGTACCCGACGACGATCCCCAATGACAACATGGACCCCACAACATCTCGCATGCACGATCAACACCATGGGCCACCCCACCCACCAAGGGGGGCGGCATCGGACCCGATGGCCGATCCGGTCCCCGTTTCGGTCGCTCCGCTCCCTGCACGGGGACCGGATCCGCAGTGTGAAAGGCCCGGACTCGAAGTTTCAATATGGTCGCGGTGCCCCTGTAGCCGGCGTGCCATCTCAACCGTCGGCTGATCGTGCATGGAATGCTTGCCTCCGCCCGTGTCGGATTCGTCCGAGCACAACAACGCTGCGAACAGAGCCGCTTCGCCGCCTGCTGATATCGGATGTGGTGACGGTCCCATCATCCAACGACTGATCCTTACCGCCGGGCGGGTTCGCTGGATCAGCGACACAGAGGCCTGACACCACCGGCCTGTACGGAGCATCACGCAACCCTCGGTCCCCGAAGGCTCCCGCACACAAACGAACTGGCTGGCCAAGCGGGCTGGCGGGGAGCTGATCAGGGGGAGGGCATGAGGCACGACCTGATCGCGGATCCACACACGGGCATTGATGGGCCCCATGGATGTGACGGCTCGCGCGGGGTCATAATCGCCGGATCCGGGGTGGGGGAGGATGGCCGAGCAGTGGGTGGGCCCCCCGTTCTGGTCGCTCCGCTCCCGCCACGGGGGCCCCACCCACTGCGGATCCTCCAAATGGCCAAGAGTGTGCAATTCCAGATGGCCGAAAGTGTGCGATTCTTGATGGCCCGTGACACCCACACGGTGGACGGTGCCGGCTCCCCTTGCGCTCGCGTCACGAGAGCCGGCGCCGTCCCATGCCCGGGTGCCCCAAGTCAGCAACACGGGGGCGTCGGTCACTCGCGTTCGCCGGAGGTGGCGCCCAATCCCGCCAACTCAGCAACCTTGGCTTGGATGTCCACCATCAACCGGAGCCCCTGAACCTCCTTGCGCAGGCGTTCGCACTCCCGTTCAAGCCGCCGTTCCCGATTGCGTCCCGCCAATGCTCTGGACCCACGCTTGGTGCCCTTGGTCAGAGATCCTTCGCGCATCGCCTTGCGCCATTGCGACAGTTGCGACGAATACAATCCTTCGCGCCGCAACAGCGCGCCCAACTCGCCTGGCTTCGTACAAGCATGGGCCTTCTCGACAATGCTACGCTTGTAGGCTGCCGAGAACCGGCGCTTTGTCGGCTTCGCCAAGACCTCTGGGTCCGGCATGGGCGTCGGACGCTGGTTGCCCCTTTCTTCGGCAAGGGGAGTGCCGTTTTTCTGCCCCTCTCGGTGCCTCTCCATACTGTGGAAACCTCGACATCGCCCTTCAGTGATAAAAACGCCTCAAGCAGCATCAAGGCCATTGGCCCGTAGGGTGTTGCCAGCCGGCCCGGGCACCAACCTGTCGGGCGTCAACTTCACCGGGTTCAAGCACGCTGTCATCACCGGCCGAGTGCATACGGGCCCGACCATCGCTCCTTCCCCAGGGCCAGTATCCGGCGTCGTGGTCAAGGCAATGATGGGCACAACCGCGATTGCTACCGACACAACGGGTCCGGCGGGCATCTATTCGCTTAGTGTCAAGTACGGCCAAGTCAAGATCGAGGCGTCGAAGAAGCAGCACGGATTTATCTACCCGGACAGCAACCAAACTGTGCCCGCCGCGCCCGGTCAGCACATCGCATATCGCAGCATTGAGGCGAACACATGGGAGATCGTTGGCTTGAGCGCACATCGGTTTGAAAAACCGAACGGCTTCACGATGAGTAACGGAACCAGAGGCCAACAGTGGCACGCAGCCGTCATCTTGCGCACAGTTGGCGACCAGAGGGTTAGTACCGCCCCCAGAGCCATCTCGCCCGCTGAGCGCGGGTATCCCGCCGGTGTTTCTAGAGGGCGGCGTACCACCTTCTACAGCATGAGGAGTGGATCCTGGATACAGGACACTGTCATGTTCCTGAAACCAGACAGTCTATCCGCAACCGGCTGGGGTACAAGAGCCGTTCGTGGATGGACAGGATTTGGATGGGTATCCAATCCCAGCCGTGATCAAGACGGCGACAGGTTTCCTGACGACACGTTCACTATCAAGATTCAGACGCACTTTCTTACTGGAACCAGTGGTGTCAATAGATCGGCGACCATCGACTCATTTTTTGTGAAGGTGCCTGCAATCAACTCTGCGGCGACCTCGATCACGGCAAATCGGTCGAAAAACGGCGATTCGATTACTGTCGGCTGGAAGACGAGGACGAACAGTAGGTCGATTCAGAGGCTTGTGTTCACCTTTCCGTCGGTCGCCGACCTGGATGGGTCTGGCGCAAGGTTGTATCTCAATGACATGAGCCATTGGAAGGTCAGAGAATCGGTACTATCAGGACTTAACACTGTTGATTACAAGGAATTTCGCACAGCGAGCAACAATGTTATACGGGTAACAGCCAAGGAGTTGATGGGGGCGATGCAGGTTTGGCACGAATCTAAGCAAGGAACCTCCGGGCAGTGGAAGAAGGGCGCCTCAGTCACCCTTGCGGCTCGCTAGGCCTCAGATAAGCGTGTTTCTGGGGAGGGCCTGTTAATTTAATGCAGAACAGCTTATCTTTATTGTACTTATACCGCGAGGTCAAAGCGTCATCCCTCCAGCGACGAGGACTTTCGGGTGAGTACCATCAGCCACCACCAAACCCGCCGTAACTGCGCCGCCCACCGGCGTCGCCTCCGTGCCAGACACGCCCAAGCAGGGCGTTGGAAGCAACAAAGTAAACCGATGCTCGGGGCCGGCAAGATTCGTTACGAGGTCAGCCGGCGCGTGAATGCCACACTCTACGGTGGCATCGGCGCCGCCCACCGGTTGATCACCAAGATCGGCCTACCGGAGCAGATCAACAGATCAGGTGTGCTGAAGCGTAACCTGCCGTATTTCGACTCCGACCATGTGTTGACCCTCGCGTACAGTGTGTACTGTGGCGGCACCCGGCTCGGCGATATCGAGAGACTGCGCCAGGATGTGTCGGTTATGGACGCCTTGGGAGCCCGGTTGATCCCGAGTCCGACTGCAGTGGGCGACTACTTGCGGCGCCACTCCGAGGGAGATATCGAGACCTTGATGGACGGGATCAACGAGGTGCGGCCGCAGCTGTGGAACGGACGCGGGCGCGACCTGCTGGGTCCGGTGACGTACATCGATGTGGACGGGACGATCGTGCCGACGGACGGAGAGAAGAAGGAGGGCTTGGGGCTGTCGTACAAGAAGGTCTGGGGGTATCAGCCGTTGATCGTTACGCTCGCCAACACGGGCGAGGTCCTGTACATCGACAATCGACCGGGCAACGCGGCCAGCCACAGCGGTGCGGCGAAGTGGATTGACAAGTCGATTGACCTGGTGGGCCCCCATGCAGAGCGGCTGTGCCTGCGCGGCGATACGGCGTTTTCGTTGACGACCAACTTTGACCGTTGGAGTGGTCGGGCGGATTTCGTGTTCGGGTATACGGCGCATCGGTCGCTGGTCGCACGGGCGGAGGCGCTCGAGGAGGATCGGTGGCAGCAGTTGAAGCGACGGCCACGCTGGGTGTCGGAGACGGGCGAGACACGGCAGCGGCGTCCGAACGAGAAGGCGCGGATTGTGCGCGAGAGCGAGTTCAAGGATGTCAAGCTCAAGGGCGAGCATGTGGCGGAGTTTGAGTATCGGCCGAGGGCGTGTCGCAAGGCGTATCGGATGGTGGTGGTGCGCAAGAATCTGCGTGTGATGAGGGGCGAGTTGGATCTGGGTGATGAGGTGAAGTACCTCTTCTACATCACGACGCTACGGGGCAAGAGCAGGGCTGAGGTGGTTCGGTTGGCGAATCAGCGTTGCGACCAAGAGAATCTGATCAGTCAGTTGAAGAGCGGGATGGGTGCGCTCCGGGTGCCGATGTACGATTTGGTCAGCAACTGGGCGTACATGGTGATTGCGGCGTTGGCGTGGAATCTGAAGAGCTGGATGGCGATGCAGATGCACTACAAGTCGCAGCGTCGGCGCTATGTGAAGATGGAGTTCAAGCGGTTTGTTCGGGAGATGGTGTTGATTCCGTGCCAGGTGATCCGCAAGGCGCGCCAGACTACATTGCGGGTGATTGGGTGGCAACCGAGCGTGGACCTGCTGTACAGGGCGTGGTGCACGATCGAGCGGACCGAATATGGGTAACGTTAGTCGCTGATTGTCAGCGACTGGTCGGATTTTTTGATTGGGGTGAGATTTTCTGGGACCAGTGCGTCTGTACGGCACGGGCCTGGTCGAGGAGGCCAGACGGAGGCAGCTAACGGAGGGAAAATGCCGACGAAAACCGAATGTGGGCCGAACATTTCTCGGTCAGGTGACCGAGGTCGCTCGTTATTTATAGCACCCGACCCGTCAAAATGCCAAACGCGCTTATTTTAGGGCTAGGAGCTGATGTAGTGTTTGAAATGTAAGGGCAGTTGATGTCGCACGGTTTGGTGTGCCTTCTGGCATACTGTTCAACTCGTCGAAGACAAGGGAAATGGGGGTTGCGATTTGAGGTTCCTCGCTGTTTTATGTGGGTAGCCGGAATTCGAGCTTCCCGCAAACCAGATACGCCATCGTGATGAAGTTCTCCGCTGTCCGATAGCCCCGAGCACGGACTTTGGCCGCCTGAATCAGTGAGTTCATGGCCTCAAGGAGGCCATTCGTCAGCCGCGAATGTTGCCAGCGTAGAATGCCCGTTCTGTGCCGCCTGATCGTCTTGGCCACCCCAACCATCGGCTGCAGCCCGCTCTCCTCCGCCCTCACGCACCAACGATCCAAGTGACGCCCTGCCGCCACCGGCGGCAGAGCCCATACTCCTGGAAGTCCAGCTTCAGCTCGTACGCCTTCGCCGTCTCCAACGTGTCCGTGGCCAAGTCAAGCAACTCGTCCAGCCGAACCATCTCCGAGGCGGTAAGGCGCCGCTGGTTCTTCAGCCACAGCCAGCGTGTCCGCTTGAGGTCCGGACGGTCCTTCTGTTCCGCCCGACGCACCCGCTCGATCCCCTCGTTGAGCAGCTTGACGACATGGAACCGGTCAAACGTCACCTCGGCGTCAGGGAAGACATCCGCCGCGCCCTTGATGTACGCCCTCGACATGTCCATGCAGATCTCGCCGATCCGGTCGGGATCCCCGCCGTGAGCCTCGAGGTCATCGCGAAACTCCTCGAACACCTCCGCCTTGCGGCCCGTCGTTGCATACAGCAGCCGACGCTCCTTCAGGTCAGCGAACAGCGTGATGTAGTCATGGCCACGGCGTGCGGCCTTCTCGTCAACACCGACGGCCTCGACCCCTGAGTGATCCGCGTCCTTGCGCGCCAAGTCCACATAGAAGCGCAGGATACGCCACAGCTTCGTGTCGTGTTCACCCACGATCCGAGCGGCCACGGCCACCGGCATGGCGCTACAAAGCGTCAGCACCAGCCGCTCGAACAACAGAGTCGCGCTGCTCCGGGGCCTGGCCCAATCAAGCTTCGCCTGCCCCCCGCACTCAGCACAGCGCACTCGCGGAACGTTGGCGTGCAGGTGCGCCTGATACTGGAAGAAGTCCAGGTGCCGCCACGAACGCCCGGACATATCGTGGGCCTTGCAACCGTCTTTGCCTCAGTTGCCGCAGGTGAAGGTTGCGCCGGCGGCAAACGCAAGGAACACGTCCAAGCGCTTGGCCTGGGCATCAAAGGCGACCTTCTCGACATACCATGGTGACGTGATTCCCAACGACTGCTCGAAGACCCTGTTGCTCGCGTTCAGCCAAGACATCCGTCCACTCTCCCGTGTCGGGCCCCGTGCATAAGCGACCGATGCCGAGGGGGGAAGGTACGGTACGTTGTCCGCGAAGACGGCGGTTGCCGCTCGGCATGGGTGTCTGATGCGACCACCGGACCCGACCAATGTCATCGAACACAGGGAGCATGACCACATCGACGAGCAAACGCCGGTATCCCAGATCGCTCGCGCCGACATTGTGCTCTGAGCAACGTGACCGACATGACACTGTTTCGTCGGCACGGCCAAGCCGAAGGTTGCCTGGCAACCGAGGTCAAAGGGTAAGCCGAGCGGCTTGAAGTGGCGGGTCCACAAGAAATGAACCTCGCGAGCTTGCCTCGCGAAACCGATTTACCCACACAAAACAGCGGGGAGCCGATTTTGATTGTCCCGCCACAGGCAGTCGAGCGGCCGTCTCCGATTGAGGGAATTCGGGCCACGATCGGCGAGGTGCCGGAGTTCGAGGCGCGGCGCCAGGCGAGTTCTTGGATCCGGCGGGACCACATCCTGGAGGTGATTTCCATTGCCGCAAGGCCATCAAGCGCGCGAAATGGCATGCTGAAGGAGCGACCGCTCTCACAAGGGGTCATCCGGGAGTCGCACCGCGTTCTCTTGTCGCGCGGACCGGGTGGCGCCGGTCCCCGGCGCCAATCGGCGCATCCAGAGGTTCATCGGACCCGCCGGATGCTCCATCGAAAACGCCGCATTCGTTCCCGACGCCGTGGCCGCATGGGAGCGGTACGTCCACCGGGGCCTTCCCGACCACTTGGTACAACTGGCCGTTCTGCACGCCGAGTTTGAGACCCTGCACCCCCGTCTCGACGGCAATGGCCGCGGGGATGCATGCTCGGTCCCCCTGTTCATGTGGCTGGCGGACTGGGGTGCCGGCCGGACTTCGTCATCAGCCCCTACATGGAAGCCCCTCGCGAAGCCTATTTCGAGGGGCTGCTGTCCAGGTTCTTTTTTGGACGCCGTGCGCATCCAGGCGGAGGACGATCTGGCCCGGGCCCGGGCCATCCTCGATCTTTTCGGGGAGATAAGGGACTGGATACCGGAAGCAACCCGCACGCTCCAAACGGCGGACGTCCCGTTACCTGCAGTTTCGAGTGACCGATCTCCTCCAGCACCCAGTTCGCCCGCGGAACCGGACTCGCCGCGCCAACGAAACGAAGAATCATGACGCGGCAGCGAGGGGCCGCTTCCCGTGCTCTGGAGGCTGAAGGCATGAATCGAGGCGCAACACGAGCCCGAGGCGTTGCCCGGGATTCCGCGCGAACGGGCGCGATTATTCTGGCGCTGGCGCTGGGGCCAGCGGTGGCCTCGGCCCAGTGGACCCACCGGTATCCCAGGGTGGAGGGCTACGGGCACCAGATCTACCTGGAGGGCTACGAGTTGCCCACCCTCACCAGCGGCCCCATCGATCCGGCAGCGTCGCCGGACGGGACCCGCCTGGCCTTCGCTGCGCACGGCTGGATCTGGGTGATGGACCTCGTGGACGGCACCGCGCGCCGGCTGACGTCGGGTGGGGAGATGGACGCGCGCCCGTCCTGGTCACCGGACGGGACCCGCATCGCGTTCGTGCGCGACGATACGCGCGACACTTGGATCGTGGTGGCGGACACCCGGACCGGCGCGGAGATCGCGCGCGAGAACACGCCGGCGATCGAGCTTGATCCGGCCTTTTCGGCCGATGGCGAACGGCTATACTTCGCCTCCGCATCGGCCGGAACCATCGATTTGTGGGCGCTCGATCCGGCGAGTGGGGAGCGGACCCGGGTCACCGACGCGCGCGGGCTCGAGCTCAAGCCCCAGCCGGGTGCCAGAGCCCTCGTTTACCTCGCCAAGGGCGGCGGGAGCGACCGCGTGCTGGTACGCGAGCTCGACACCGACGGGGCGACGGCGGGCGACGGCCCGCCACGTACACTGCTCGAGGGCAATGTCGCCTCCATGGCGCGTCCGGCGCTCAGCCCCGACGGGGCGGCGGTCGCGGTCAACTGGCCGACCCAGGCGGGGTGGGAGATCCGTCTGGTCAGCGTGGCCGACCCGACGGGGTCGGTGCTGTTGGTCGGACCCCCGGACACGGGGGGCGGAACGCCGCTCACGCCCGCCTGGAGCCGGCCCGGCGGGGAGTGGGTGTACTTCTCGCGCGGGGACGGCAACCGGCCGATGCGGCTCTACCGCGTGCCGGCCGCAGGCGGCCCGGCCGAGGAGGTCGTGATCCGTACCTGGGACTGGGGGGCCGAGACAGGCACCCTGCGGGTGCGCACCACCCTCGAGCCGGGCGGCGCGCCCGCGCCCGCCCGCCTGGGCGTGGTGGACGCGACCGGCCACCCGGCGGTCCCGACCGGCGCTCGTCCCTGGTTTGACGGCCAGAGCGGGCGCGTATACGCCTACTCGACCGGGATCGCCGAATTCACGGTCCCGACCGGGATCGCCACCGTGGCGGCTGTCCAGGGGCTCGCAACCCCGGAGGCGGTGCGCACTGTCGAGGTCGTGGCCGGCCGGACCACCGAGGTGGAGCTGACGCTTTCGCCCGTTTGGGACGCCCGGGCCTCGGGGTGGGTGTCGGGAGACCATCACTTCCACCTCAACTACGGCGGCCCATACGACCTGGCTCCCGCCGACCTGGCGCCCATGATGGAGGGGGAGGCGCTCGATGTCGCCACCCCGCTGATCGCGAACCTGCACAACCGGTTCGAGGACCAAAACCTGTGGGGCTGGCAGCGAGCCGGCAATCCACCCCTCATCCGCTTTGGCCAGGAGGTGCGCTCGCACTTTCTCGGGCATGTGGGCCTGATCGGCATCGGTGACCTCTTCTGGCCATGGGTGTGGGGTCCCGGCTACCAGGTGTACGGCACCGACGACCGCGCGAACGCCGAGGCGCTGGGCCACGCCCGCGCGCGCGGAGGCTTGGGATACTATGTGCATCCCGTGAGCCCGCGCGGGCTCCGCGAGCGGCCCTGGTCGGAGGTTCCCTTCGAGGAGCTTGCCGTCAGCGTGCCCGTTGAACTGGTGGCCGACGCGGTGCTCGGCGACCTGGACGCGCTCGAGGTCGTCTGTCTGTGGAGCGACGAGACCGCAACCGTCCAACTCTGGCACCGACTCCTGAACCTGGGCATTCCCGTGGCGCCCACCGCCGGGACCGACGTAATGATCAACTTCTTCCGCACCATGGCGGTGGGAACCGCGAGGGTATACGCGATGACCGGCGGCCAGCTCAACTGGCCGGCCTATATGGCCGCGCTGCGCGAGGGCCGCACGATGGTCACCAACGGCCCCTTTCTGGAGTTCCGGCTGGAGGGGGTGGGACCGGGCGGCGTGGTGGAGGCGGGCTCCGCCTCTTGGACGCTTGACCTGAGCTCTGCGGGCGCCGTCGACCGCGTGGATGTGCTCGTCAACGGGGAGGCGGCGTGGCGCGCGGTGGGGCTCGACGGCCCCGGGAGGCGGAGCTACGGGGGGACGCTCGAGTTGCCGGCGGGTGGGTGGGTGGCCGCGCGCGCGGTGGGCGGTGCCACATCGTGGCCCTCCATGGCCAGCTACCCGTTCGCGCACACCGCGCCCATCTGGATCGGACGCGTCGGGAGCGCCGAGCCAGGGGCCCGGACGCGCGCGGCCCGCGAACTCTTGGGGGCGCTACGGTTCTCGCGCGCCGTCCTGACCCTCGGCTACGGAGACGCCGACATCCCAAACCTGCTGGAGCGCTTCAGCCGGGCGGGCGCGCGACTGGAGGAGTGGGCGCGGCCGCAGTAGCGGCCTTGAGGACGAATCCCGCTTGCTTCCGGGAGCGGGAGGGCCGATGGGGCCGACGCCGAAGCGAAGGGCGGAGGAGCCGCGGCCGTGCCATGCTGCGGGAATCCAGCGCTCAGGCCTCGAGAAGGGCCCAAAGGTTGGCATCCACAAAAACGCCGCTTGCAGCGTCTCCTTCAGGTCGGGACGGAGACAGCTCGGTGTTTCGGAGAGATCACCGTTCCGTCGTGCGAATGATGCCGGTCTTGTGGATCCGGCCGCATTTCGGGGCAGAACGGAGCACGTCATTGCCGACTTGAGCGGGCAAATCAGATGGCCACGGGCGCCGAAAAACTGATCGTCGCCTCCCGCGTCACATCATCGGCCCTGATCTCGAACTCCTCCGGTCCGACAGGCACGATCTGCTCGTCCTTCAAGAGGTCGCCGATGTAACCCAATGCCGCTTGGACGGCTTGGTTGGCCACCACCTGCACCTCCCTGCGGTGCCGACACCGCCGCCACCTTAGTTTACCAAGAATCAGTTGATCTTCCGATTCAGTCTGCCGGATGCGGGCCAAACCTCTCAAGTTGATCCACTTCCGCGGACATGGCCGCCCGGCTTCCCGTGCATCGCGTGTCCACTCTGTCGTGGAATATGCAGACAGCGGGGTTCCGCACTCAGACACATCCCATCCACACGACGAGCTTCACATCATCCTCCTCGATGGGGTGCAGCGGTTCGGGCGCTTTCCATGGACGCAGCCCCAGCTCCTCCACAACACCGGCGATCAACTTCGACTGTTCATCGGGAGCCATTTCACCGGGCTTGAACACTTCGCGCAGCCGGCGTTCCTGACGGATGCCCCAGGGCGCCTCCAGTGCATCGGCCACGCGGTCCCGGTCCTTGACGGTCAACCCGGGTGCGGGATGCGTGCGCACATGATGGGCAGCCTTTCGAAAGAGAGGGCGAACCCGAGGCTGCACATTCACCGGATCGGTGGCGTCCGTCCACTCCCCGTGAATGTCGAGGCGCGCCCGATCCCATGCCTGAAACGCCCTTTCGGCAACCGATTCCGGAAGAACGCGCACCGTGTCCTCCGCGCAGGACAAGAGCGCCAGGCAGGCCAGCGTGTCTCGCTCGATGGGCTCGTCTGGATCTTCGGGAACGAACCGCATGAACACGCGATCAAACACACGGGCACAGAACACATGACCGGTGCGCGCCGAGCCCTTGAGTCCAGACCCGACGCCCCACGGGAGATCCCGGATTCGGTTTCCCCAGCGCTCGATCCCCTTGCGCAACTCCTGGCGATATTCCTCCCCGCTGTGCGCATGCGCCTCCTCGCCGCCACGATTGAAGATGCCCGCATCGCCACGCCTCAACTCTTCGATCACCCTCCTGTCGTCGGCGAACACATGTGGTTCCCTCGTCGCTCCCGGGATCACCTCTTGGTCAAGGCCGATGGAGGCGGCCGCCTGCGCAAGCTTGTGCCGAATGCGCCTCTCCAGATCCAGGAGCTTCTCGAGCTGGCGGTCCGGGAACACGCATGTGAGATAGACCTTTGCATGCTCACTCCCGATGCGATCAATTCGCCCATGCCGCTGGACCAGCCTCATGGGATTCCACGGCAGATCGTAGTTGATGATGCGGCCACACTGCTGCAGGTTCATGCCCTCGGCGAGCACATCGGTCGTAATGAGGATGTCGAAGCGGTCGTCCGATTGGCCCGGTGGAGCCTCCGTCGACTTGGGCGCGAATCCGAATACTGCTCTGACGCGCTGAGCGGGTGTTGATCCTTCACCCTTCACCACGGCCACCCGCCCCCGATAGGGGGCTAGGCGTGGGTCCGATTGCGTCGCCTCTTCCACGTGCTCTCGGATCCACTGGACGGTGTCGGCGAAGTACGAGAACACCAACACCTTGCGCCGGTTACGGATGTCATTCTTGGACACGCCATCCTTCTCGGCCTGGGCGGCAATTTCAGCCAGCTCGTCCACGAGGAGGCGAAGCTTTGGATCCCCCGCAGCCCGGATCGTATCCGCTCGGGCCCGGAGCCCCTCGAGAAGCTCGCGGTCGGAGCGCACATCGGACACCAGCCGCTGGATATCCATGTCGCCCTGAATCGGCTCCCCCTCGCGCAAGAGATCGTCCCACGCCTCGTCCGAGTCGGTCTCCCGGAGCGCGACCAGATCGGTGGAAGAGGGAAGAACGCCGGCCTCTGCGGCCCGCGCGAAGTCATCGTGCGACTCGACCATTCGCGTCAACGTCTGCACAAACGCGCGCGACGATGACTCAAAGCGCTTCAGAAGCCCCGAGCGAATCAGTCCCGCCAATGCGGCCTCACTCGCCTTCGCTTGGCCGTCTTCACGATACCGGCTCGGCGAATACCGGGCCATCGTGAGCGACGAGTCGCCCTGGCCGGGGTCCAGAACACGGGCGAGTTCATCGAAGAAACCGGGAAGCACACGGTCCAAATCGTAACTTCGAGACCGAACCACCGGGTCGGGAAACCGAATCGTAACCTCGGTTCCGTCCTTCAGCGTGAAGCGGTCGTCGGGGTAAAACCGCTGAACGAAGTGGCGGGTCCGACGGACCGTGGTGGCATCCAGAATGTCAAAAAGCGTGTCGGGGCTCAGCGAGAACGGGTCCCTTGCGGCCGCCTGTTGGAATCGCTTCCTGAGCGACGGGATGCCCCGGTCCGCAAAGACCGCGTCATGGCCCACGAAGTAGGTCAACAGGTCGTAGAGATCCATCAGCGAATTGTTGACCGGCGTCGCCGTGAGCATGACGATCTTCCGGGGCGGGTCACTCTGAAGCAGGCGCCGCAGCGCCCGCGCCCGCTTCGTGTCCACGTTGCGGAAGGCGTGCGCTTCGTCCACGACGATGAGTGAGTACTCATCGACCGGAGCCTGGAGCCCCTGCGCGTCGCCCTGACCCAGCTGTCGGTCCTCCGCCAGTTGCTCGAAAGACACTACCTCGATCCCCACCTGATAGCGACCCTTGAACCCAGCCCACATTCCGTCGCGGAGCTGCGCCGGAGCAACCAGCAGGGCGCGCTGCCGGTTCCTCTCGATCACCTCAGTGAAGATATCCGCCGCGATGAAGCTCTTTCCCAACCCCACGCTGTCAGCGACCAGAACCCCGTTGTATTGATCCAGGATCCGCTTGGCGCGAAACACTCCGTCGTTCTGAAAGCGCGTGAGCTGGATTCTGTCCCAACCACCGGCCTCCTCCTCAAGCTCGCTGCCGTAGCGCTCCCACAGGGCACGCAGGTAGATCAGATATGGCGAGTGCTGAGCAAACTGCTCGTCGTAAATCGCTGCCAAATCATAGGGTTGGGCAACGTCCCAAAGCCGGTCGAACCACTCCTCGACCCTGGCAACCACGGCGGGTTGATACTGCCCCAGGTTGAGCTCCAGGTTCGAAGCGAGGCCGGCGGCCGTAAAGTTCGACGACCCTGCGATCACCCCCTGCGTGCCGGAGAACAGGAATGCCTTGCCGTGCAGAAACCGGCCCTCGTAGCGCCGCACCTCGACCTTGCCCGAATTCAGGAAATCCAGGAGTTCGCGGACTTCGGCCCAGCTCGCCTCGGAGAACGGGCGCCGATCACGATCCTGCCGGAGCTTGCGCTCAACCTGCCCGAGCTCCTCGTTCGCCAAATCCTTCTCGTAGCGGTCGCCTTTGGGGTCCCCGAGCCGGCGCTCCGGCACCCGTGCTGCGGGCAGGGGTTCGGCACCCAGGAGAAGGCGCACCCCCGACGTGCGCCCCAACATGTCCGCCAACTTGCCGAAGCCGCCGGGGTTGAAGTAGCCAGTCGCGATGGCGACCGCAGGCGGTTCCACGAGCGTGTCCAAGAGGTGGCCCAGATGTTCCCGGAGCGCCCGCTCCAGGGTGTTGCCCCCAAGGTTGTCAATGAACTCCGGGTGGCTCATCAAGAGCCCCCCCAGCCCCGGAAATGATGCAGGGTGGCGCGGAGCCTTTCTTCGTAGTCCCACCCTTCGTGAAATGTCTGGAACACGTGGATGAGTTGGCGCTCGGAGAGGCCGTAGAGGTGCGCCGCAACCGCGTCCAATTCGTGGATGTGATTCAACCTCTCGTCCGCATCCATCGGGCCGCAGGCGACCCCGACCCGCTCCGCCCAATCGTCGAAGCGGTCATCCGGCGCCGCCAAGCGACCGGCCAGCGCAATCAATCGTTCCCGGAGCGGACAGTCGGGGCGAGGACGGGGCACGGGAAAGGGATTGAGTATGAAAAACGACACGTTCTTTTCCACGAACCGCCGCGCATACCAATCCAGGGGTAGGGAGCTCAATACACCCAGCAGACAGGCCACATCCCGATCCGTGCCCCGGGGCCAGACCAGGTATGGCGCCTTGTGAGCCAGAAACACGCGGGGAGGCACCAAGGAGGCAATGATCGTGCGTTGGTTCGTTCGGTTCGTCACGTCTCTGAATGCAATCCGCGGGCGCAGACAGGGAAGTGTGCCGGGATCGTCTCTCCAGGAGCTGTCAAACTCCCAGAACGCCGATTTTCTGTTGGCGCGGCTCCGCTTCCCCTGGAGATGATCACATACGCGGCGGGGGTCGGCCCACGCGTAATGAGTGCCCGTGTCCGGGATCCACAGATGGAACGACGCTCCCTTGTAGACCGGCCAGAATCCGTCGGGGCACTGCTCCGACCGGACATCCATCAGGTGCTTGTCGTTCGTTGCGTCGAGTTCGCGGTGGGGCCGCGACCGCCAGGCTTGCCCCGAGTTCAGGTCGAGGCGCGGACTCTTGCGAAGCTGGGCGAACACCTCGGCCGACGTGTCAGATGGGAGCAGCGGAAGCGACGCAGTGTGGTTCCAGTTTTTGACCTCCCGGACCTGGAACTCGACTGGCGGCTGAGCAATGCCGGCTTCAAATTGCTCGCGACTCGGGTATGGACCCCGCAGTGCCAGTGTTCCACCTGAAGCGGGTTGACAAGCGGTCCCCCCCCCCCTTGCCTTTATTTGGCCCTTAGTGATAGATGTTATAGCGATGGTGGACTGTGGATGCGATTCGAACACCCACTGCCCGGTGTTGGTGAGCATCGTCACGTCAATCTCACGAGCACCGGCAAGCACTTTCTCCCGGAATTTGGTCGACCCGTAAGCCGACCACGCCTCACGGGGCAAGACCACCCCAATGCGTCCTCCTTCTGGCGCCGCCAGTCCCCAGAACCTCCACGCGAACGCCTTGTGCAGGTCTGGATCCCCTGCGCCCATGCCGGGAAAGGCTCCCTGCGTGAGAAGCCTCCTGAGACGGGTGGTCGACTCGATTTCCCGACTCAGGGCGGCCACGAGGTCAGGGCGCTCGTCTCGGTAACGGGCCTTGAGTGCTTCCCGCTCCCGCTGTGGACACGCCCGCAAGCCCGGGAAGTACCTCGCCCAGAAAACATGTTCCTCGACCTTCACCTTTTCCCACGGCGGATTGCCCACAATGACGTCAAAGCCGCCCCGCGTGTCCCGAAACACATGCGGAAACGCGAGCGGGAAATGCACCACGTTAAGGCCCCGGAATTCGTCACGGCCCTGCCGGATGAGCTGATCGCGCTCCCATTCCAGGGGCTCGGCCCGGTCAAGATCATCGTCCAAGCCCTCCGTGGTGGTGGCCATCTTCCAACTGTCAATTGCCTCCAGGATGACGCGGTTGGTCCTGGATGCTGCAAGAATCGTGAAGCGGTCCTGCTCCGGGAGCATCGCGGCCCGATACTCGTTCCACAGCGTGCGCGCCTCCCTGATCTCGGCGTCGTTGGCATCCGTCAGCAAGGCGAGCTTCGCCAGGGTTCCCCGGACGGCCTCCATCCGCTTCTTGGCGCTTGCCGAGGCGAGCTTCAACGAGTCCACCTTCATGAGCTCGTCGGCCTCATCAAACGAAGCGATCCCCACCAGCGAATTGCCGTGGATGAGGTTTTGGTCAAGGAGCGACAGCGGCAACCCGGGTACAAAGGTGTGGATCCAGACCGACAGCCGCGCCAACTCCACGGCCATCGGATTGACATCCACGCCGAAGATGCAACGCCGGGCAACCTGCCGACGGAGCAACTGTGCGTCCTCGATCTCGTCGGGCCCGCCCTGCGGCTGCCGCGCGATGGCGCGCAAGCGACCCAACTCCTCCCGTACATCCGGCAAGGGTCGGTCGACAAGGTAGTTGGTCAGGCGTCGCTCGATCCGATCGACCGCCCCGACCAGAAAATGGCCCGAGCCCATGGCAATGTCGGCAACCCGGATCTTGAAGAAATGCTCCCCCGCCTCGCGGGTTGACAACCCGTCCAGCCGCTCGCAGTGATCGTCAAGTGCAGGCTCCAGCACCCGGTCAAGCAGGTGTTCCACCACAAAGTGGGGCGTATAGTACCCCCCGCTGGATTTGCGGGCGCCCGACTGATTGTGCAGGTAGACCCGCCCCGCCTCAACCTCGACCGCATCTCCCCTCTTCGCGGGCAGGTAGGCCCCGGTCTTCGGGTGTACCGCGAGGTCCATATCGGCCACCGAGAGCTCGCTCTCGAGCAGACCCTCATAGATGGTCCCGAACTCCCGCACGCCAAGCGACCGAAAATCGACCGGACCTGCAATGCCCTCGGCCGTTTGGTCGAGAAGCAGTGCCGCAAGGGCCGGGGCGAACGCCTGGTCGGGCAGCGTCAGGTCGGCAATCTTGGCCCCGATCCGTGAGACCTCCGCTTCGGAGGAGAACAGCGCTCCGTTGTACCCGGATATCCCCCACTCGGCGTGGCCCACGCTCACCGCCTTCCAAAGCTGCCGGACTTCGCCCCAGTAGAAACCCTCGCCGCCAAAGCAAACCTTTTTCCCGCGCGCCTTGAGCAGGCGCTGGCCGAGCCTCTTGAGCGAGTGTTCCCGATAGCTGCGCGACGTGTGGAGCGGCAACACGCCGCGGTCCTCGGCGTAGGCTACGAGGAGGAGCCGGTAGACGATACACACCGCCGTCTGGTACGAATCCCGCAATTCGGTTACGGTCGGCCGATCCTCCGAGGGCACCGTGCCGGCCACAACCGCGCGGCAGAGAAGCGGCATCACTTCGGCGTAGACCCGCTCACGAAGCCGACCGCTCAGCTCCGCGGCGTAGTCCGCGCTCAGGCGCCGGATGTCATCGACGCTCCCTTGCGGCGACAGCGCCGACACGGAGAACAACAGCCAGAGATACGCCGCGTGATCCCGGGAACACAACTCGAGATCAATCTCGACAAAGGTCTCCATGCGCCCCCTCTTGGCCGTGCCGACGCCCGGATTGACCGGGTAGAGGCGAAGCGTGGCGTCGGCAACCGCGACCACCCAGTCCACGTTGTTGAGGTCGGCTTGGCGAAGCGCGTAGGAGACCGCCGTGGCGCCGTCGAAGCGCCCACTTGCGGAGTCAAGTTCCTCAGGCCGGTCCACGAGGACGGCCACCGCGGTCCGCCGCTCCCCGGCCATCAGCAAAACTCCAGGGCCGGCGAGGTCCTTCGCCTGAAACCCGAGGCCTTCGATCAGTGCGCGCCCGCGCCTGTGTTGAACCGCGCGCGCCCGCTTGCCCGCAAGATCCCAGTCGTCCCTCCGGGGCACGCCGTGCTCAAGCTCCTGCATCGCGAAGAGGCCCTCGTTGCGCAGCCCCGGAATGGGCGCCTCCAACTTGGGCAAGAGGCGTTGCAACAACCGGACCGCATCATGATGTGCGGACGCTGCCAGCGCCTTGCGGCACAGAGCCTCGACCTGTGTGGTGGACAGATCCCGGTGTTCCAACGGGTCGTGTTCAGTTGGACCGCACACGGCCGCTCGACCTTCGCCCCACGGGACAACAATCAGCACGGGCGTCGCACGGCCGCGGGTACGCTTCTTGAGCAGGGCCCTCAGCTGCGCGATTGCGGGCCGGCCGGCGACGGGGGGCACGATGACGACCTCAAGGGGGCGGGTGCCCTGCCCCAAGTACAACCTGGCCGGTTGGTCGCCGATCTTGACGACCCGGGGCTCCAACTCGGCAAGCATGTTCAGGACCGCAAACAGTCAAGCGGGGCCTTCATGACCGGCCCGGCGCTGTGTCGCATTGTGCCCGTCGACCGGCCACCCCCGGTCACCTGCCACTCCCCCGCCTTGGGGAACACCACCGGAAACGCACACGCCGTACGGTCGATCTTGGGTTTTCGGGCGTGGGCGCCGGGCGTGACCATGCCACTGGGCTCCGCTACGACCCGGCGGCCCCTAGCCACGCTTTCCCGAAAGACCCATTTGCGGGTTCCGCAGCAGGCCGCAAGCGACTAGTTTCAAGGCGTCACGGGACGTGGCGCAGTCCGGTAGCGCACCTGAATGGGGTTCAGGGGGTCGCCGGTTCGAATCCGGCCGTCCCGACTCCTTGCTCTTCCCTACCACTTCGTCTCGTGACCGGGAAGCCCCTCGCTCACGGTCACCCGATTCCCCCGGACCAGACGCGCGGGCGGGCCGGGCGGCGTTGATCCGTCCCAGTCGCGCAGCATTCCAAGCAGGGCGCCGCTCAGGGGGTCGGTGATCATCGCCATCGGTCTTGCGCTGTGGCGCCCCAGCGTCACGCTCCCCTCAGGACCGGAGAGCACCACCTCATCCAGCGCCCCATCCATGGCGGGATCGTAGGGAATCGCAAACAAGAAATGGCCACCGCCGTACGCGGTCATTCGCGGCTGAAAGCTCAGCGAAAAGCGACGCTCCCCGCCGGGGCCCAAACCCGTGAGCCGATAGGGGCCGGGCTCCGTGGGCAACATCGCCGGAAGGTCAACCATGAAGGCGGGATCCAGCGTGAGCTGCCCCCCGGTCATGCGCCCCATGAGCAACATGGTCTTGCCGGCTCCGGGCAATCCCGCGCCCGCCGCGCGCTCCAGGCCAAAGCCCGCATCGGCCGCTCCCACCGGATTCAAAGCGGACCGCCGAAGCACCGTGGGCTCCATCTCCGTGCGATAGAGCAGCGCCCGCTTGAAGCTGTAGTCGCTGATCCAAGCCGGATGACAATACCCCATCACGTCTCTGTACAGGAACGAGTTCACAACCCGGTTCTCGCGAAAATCGTAGCCCCAGACCCCGATCGCGCCACCGTCATACGGAAACCGCGGGTCGGGGGCCGCGGCGCCGCCGCACGGAGCGTGATGCAGATTGAGATTGTGCCCCAACTCGTGCGCCAACGTCCCTGCATCGGCGGCGCCGATGGCCACCGGATAGCCGATGTAGCCCAAGCCTTCCCAAAGTGCGCCCTCGCCCAGGGCGATCGCCCCGTAGTAATACCCGGTGCCTCCCTCCTGGATGCGCAGATAGGTCAAGTCGCCCAACAGCTCGCCCCAGCCCGCACCCTTCGTCAGGTCCGACGACGTCACGAAGGCCTCGCGCACCCCAACATCCAGCGCGCTGACGGGAAAGAGGGAGCGCACAAGGCTCACATGGTCGCTGTCCGATGACAGGTCGGCGGTCCACTCCAAGACCCTCCCCGCCGGGTCGGACGGGCCCAGCACCGGCACCACGGTCAGCTCCATGCCCCCCAATTCACGCACGTCCAGGGAGTGGCGCCCCTCCTCGGGAATGCGCAGCGGGCCATCCGGCTGCCCAGGAAGAACGCCGTCGGGATCCACATCAATCACCATGGCCGCGCCCGGGCGCAGGACCCAACCCGGTATCTCCGCGTTGTAGGACCGCTCCAGTTGACCCGGATCCACCTCTGTGGGCAACCCGATCGCTCCCAGCTCCAAGAGGGCAGAGTGCGCCAGCCGGTCGTCATGGAAGAACGACGCCAGGACGCGGGGTTGGTAAAAGCTCCCGCGATCACCGATGACAAACACGCGCAAAAGCGCCCGGCGCCCGGCGATGAGCGGAACACTGCCGGCGTAATCCTGAACGCCTTGGGTGAGATAAAACACGGGAGCGGTCACCGTCAGCGTACCGGGGTTGACGCGCACCCTGGTCTGGCCCCGCACACCCGCAAAGGTGGCCCGAACCTGCGTTATCGCGTGCGATCGGGGTTCCAGATGCCCGCCGTCCAGGATCCGGGCGACATCGGGATTCTCGACCGACCACTCGGGCGATTCCCAATCCGCGGGAACGTCCATGGCCACGCTGTCCTGATCCAGAACCCTGATCCTGTACCGGATCCGATCACCGACCGTCACCATCGTGTCTTGGGGAATGACCACGAGAACCGAGGGCACGCGCAACGGCTCAAACGACAGGTCGTTGCACATCAACGTCGCAAGGGCCAATAGGGCGGATCCCAGGATCCGCATCGCGGTCCGGGTCAGGAACCACCCCCGCCGACGACGACACCGACCCCTAAGTCCATCGCCAGCGCGATTGCGTGGCCGGTCTCCAACGTCGTGTTGGCACTCAGCCAGCGATAGGAGAGCCCGGGCAGGAACCGAAACCTACCCATGCCAATGGTCAAGCCGGCCGCCGCATGCACGCCCACGCCCAATTTGGGCGAGCTGCCGGACGCTACCATGCCGCTGCGCCCCTCGGTCGAGCCGACCAGCACGCCTGCCCGAACCCACGGCCCGCCGCTGCCCCACTCCACCCCCAGTGCGCCGTGGTTACCCACGATCACGACATCGCGGTCCGTGCAAAACCCCTCCTCACACCCGAAGGATGTTCGGAAGAAACCGCCGTAAGCCGCAAACCGACCCGTGACCTGTCTGCGAAGCACCAGGTCGAAGGACACCGACGGAGCAACATCAAGCGCTGCCGCCGAGGCGGAATGACTGCCGATGGTCAGTCCGCCTCGCACCTCGCCCTGGAAGAGGCCATGGTCCCTGGCGACCTCCATCTGGGCATCCACCGGCATCCAGCCCAGCGTCGCCCCCAACAGGGCAACCACTGCCACCCGGCGAGGCGCCCCGGCACCGCCCGGCAGGCGCCTGAGCCGCACGCACGCGCGCCTCATCGTACCTCTCCCGGGAGGCCCGTGCTCACGACCACGTCCACACCCCCATCAATCCGACCCAGGCCACCGCCGTTCCAGTCACCCAGAAACGCCCGCACCGTTCCCGTCTCGCGATCGCGAACCATGGCCATCGACGGCGCACCCCCATGGGTCATCTCAGCGACGCCCTCGGGCCCGACAAGAACCACCCGATCCAGGGGACCGTCCGCGCGGGGGTCGTACGGCACCGCGAAATGGAACGACCCGCCCCCGAATTCAAGCGGTGTGAGGGAGAACGACAGGGCGAACCGCTCCTCGCCCCCGGGGCCCAAACCCCGCAGTCGATAGGGGCCCGCCTGGTTGGGCAGCGAGACCGGAGCGTCAAGCAGGAAGGCGGGATCCATCTCCAGCTGCCCTTCGCTCACCCCTCCCCACAACATCAACACCTGCGAGGGCTCCGCCACCGCTGTCCGGCCCAAAAAGTCTCCCTCCTCGTCCAACCGGAAGTCCATCGCGCGAACGAAGTGATAGTCGCTGACCCAGTCCGGCGAACAGTATCCCATCAGATCCTTGTACTGCTTCGGACTGATCAGGACCCCCCTTTGCACATCGTAGCCCCATTGACCACTGCTGCCGCCGTCATACGGGTAGTTGGGATCGGGACCCCCGGCACCCCCGCAGGGCGCGTGCGAGAGCCCCATGTTGTGGCCCAGCTCGTGCGCGTAAACCGCGTTGTGGGCAACGCCGACACTCACCGGAAACCCGACATACCCCAGCCCGCCCACGGCGAACCCGGCCGCGTTCTGCACCGCTCCGTAGTAGTATCCCTCGCGACCCTCAAGCTCCCACTTGCTCCTGACCTGCCGGATCAGCCGGTCCCAGCCCTGCCTGGACCTCAGGTTCGATGTCGTCGTGAATGGCTCCTGGACCACCACCTCCATCTCGCCGACCGGCAAAAGCTTGCGCGCCATCTCCGAGTTGCGGCCGTCGGGGCCGGCACCTCGGGTCCAATCGAGAACCCGCTCGTCAGGCTCCCGGCTCTGGAGGACCGGCACGAACACCTGCCGAAGGACCGGCATCTCGAGCACGTTCAGGGGCGCCGTGCCTTGGGACGGCACCCTGGTGTTCGTCCCCGGCTTCTTGGGCACCACGCCGTCAATGTCCAGCTCCAGCACCACACCAACGCCCGGCTGCAGGACATGGCCCGGGACAATCGCGTTGAAGGAGCGGTCCAGGCGGTCTTCCTGCACATTTTCGGGCAAGACATCCGACGCCGCGTCCAGGACGGCCGTATGCACGACTCGGCCATCGTTGACGAACTCGGCCAGCACGCGAGGCTCGTAGAAGCTGACCTCATCGCCGATCATGAAGACCCGCAGATAACCGGGCCGGCCGGCGATGATGGGCACACCCGCTCTCGCGTTTTGGATGACCTGGTTCACGTAGAGGACACTGGCCGACAGCCCTACGGACTCGGGATTGACGCGCAGGCCGGTCCAGGTTTCCAGCCCGGCCGTCTTGGCGATCACCCTCACGTCGGCACCCTTCAGCGTCGTCAGATTGCCGTCCCAGGTGATCTCCACAGCACCGGGATCGGAAATCCGCCACTCCGGCGGCGACCAAGACGGGGGTCCCTCCATGAGGTTGCCATCCTGATCGAAGACCTGGAGCGTCAGCTTGGCCGGGTGACCCTCGATGATCAGCGTGTCCTTCGGGCTGATGGCCATCGACGTGGGGACCTGGGCGGGGTCGAAGCCCAGGTCCGCACACCCCGCCACGACCGCAAGCGACAACGCGGCGACCGCAAACCCCGACCCCGCGCGTCCGTATTTGTTTCTACTCTGTCTGCGTTTCATTGCGGGTCTCCCGCCGCGAGATGAGGCAACGCCCCGGCCCATGCGCCGGTGACGTCGCGGTATTTCAATGTCTGTCCCCACGGGACGCGAACGCAAGAAACCTGCCGGCTCAACAGAGAATGCGCCCGCGGATTCCGGGGCGGGCCGGCGGCCCTAGCAACATCCCCGCCGCCGCATTGGAGCAGCCCGAACGCGACCCGTGGACCGTCCGCCGGACGGGGCCCGTCAGAACGTCCGGATCCTGATGTTGCGATACCAGACCGGATCGCCGTGGTCCTGGAGTCCGATGTGCCCCACCGACATCCGGCCATACCCGGGCCAGTCCGCAAACTTCGTCCCGGAAAGCCTCCTTCTCCAGTCCTCGCTGCCCAATTCATACACGACCACCCGCACGCCGTTGAGCCAGTGCTCGACTTGCCGCCCCCGGACCACGATCCGCGCATCGTTCCATTCGCCCACCGGCCGCGTGACGTCCCGCACGGGCGGGTACAGGCCGTAGTTGGCCCCCGCCGATGTCTCCGGAGTGCTGCCGTCCGGGTGGCCCCGGTTGTCCAGCACCTGAAACTCGGGTCCCGTCCAGTAGGGATAGGGTTCCCCTTCCGCAACCCGATAAAAAACCCCGCTGTTTCCGCCACGCGCCACCTTCCATTGCAGAGCAAGTTCGAAGTCGCCGAAGACATCCACGGTGACCAGGTCACCGCCGTCGCCATTCGGCCGAAATTGGAGCGCGTCCTCCACAACCGACCATGCGGAGGGCACGTCTTCGCGGGCATACCCGCGCCAGCCCGAAAGGGTTCCATCAAAAAGTTGCCGCCACCCGGCGGCCCGCTCCTCGGCGCTCAGCGGGGCGATGGTCGGCCCTTGGGCGGCCAGGACGCTGCCCGCGCCGAAGATCTGGAGCGCCGGCGCTGTGACGAACACCATCACCGCCCTCCATCCCGGGATCGCCAATCCCGGCCCCTTGGCCCTGCTTCCCTTTGCTCCCGCCACTCTGCCCCGTCTTCTCATCTCTTCCACCTCTACTGTGCAGGCATCTCTCTTGCGGCTCATTCTCCGTGGGACGCAGCGTCCCCAAACGCGGCGTCAAACGCGATGTCCGAGGCCGGGAAGATCCATCGCCCGAGCACCTCGCGCGCCTCCCGCGCGCCGTGCTCCCGGTCCATGCCCGGATCCTCCCACTCCACGGACAGGGGACCGCGGTAGCCCGCCCGGTGCAGCGCCCGGATCACCGCCTCGAAATCGACCCGCCCGCGCCCCGGAGACCGAAAATCCCAGCATCTTCGGGGATCCCCGAACTCGGTATGACCCCCGAAGACGCCTACGGAACCGGGCTGGCTGGCCCACCAGACATCCTTGACATGGACATGCGCGATTCGCGCGCCGAAGCGACGGATGAAGTCGATGTAGTCCACGCCTTGGTAGGCCAGGTGGCTGGGGTCGTAGTTGAACCCGAAGGCGGGATGGTCGTCCAGGGCATCCATGAGGCGCTGGGCCGTCAAGATGTCAAAGGCGATTTCGGTCGGGTGGACCTCAAGGGCAAACCGAACGCCCTCTTGGGCAAAAACATCCAGCACCGGGGTCCAGGCCTGCGCGACCTTCCTGAAACCGTCGTCGATCCACTCCGGCGGCACCGGCGGGAACGAATACAGCAGGTGCCAGATGGGGCTCCCCGTGAAGCCGTTGACAACATCGCAACCCAGCCGGGCGGCCACCCGGGCCGTATCGGCCATCTCACGCGCTGCCCGGCGCTTCACGCCAAGGGGATCCCCGTCGCCCCACACTCGCGCCGGAAGAATGGCCCGATGGCGCTCGTCGATCCGATCACACACCGCTTGGCCGACCAGGTGGTTCGAGATCGCCCGGCAACCGAGGCCAACACGCTCCAGGAGCCGGCGGCGACCATCCAGGTAACCGGGGTCCGTGATCGCGGAGTGCACATCCAGGTGATCGCCCCAGCACGCCAACTCCAGCCCCTCATAGCCCCACTCGGCCGCCTTGGCCGCCAGGGTCTCCAGAGGCAGATCCGCCCACTGGCCGGTAAAAAGCGTCACGGGCCCCTGCATGCGCCGCTACCGCCCCCCGACCTGGACCCAGCGTTCCTGATCAGAAGCCCTCAGCACGCAATCCACAAAGCGCATGCCTCGGACACCATCGCGGTGGTCGGGGACATCCAGGTCCAGGGGATCGGGCTCGTCCCCGACCTTGCGCGCCCCGATGAGCCGCCCAGCGCTCCGGTACAGGTTGGCAAATGCCTCGATGAATCCCTCGGGGTGGCCCGGAGGCAGGCGGGTGGCGCGTCGCGAAGCCGCCGACAACCAGGGACTTCCCCGGGTGAGCCTCTCCTCGGGAGCGTCCGACCGCAACAGATGAAGCTCGTCGGGCCTCTCCTGGCACCAGCCCAGCCCGCCGGCCGTGCCGTAGACATGCAACCGGAGTCCGTTTTCCTCGCCGGTCGCGACCTGGGTGACCTGGTAGACGCCCCGTGCCCCGCCCGCAAACCGGACCAGGATCGCCGCGTCGTCGTCCAGCGCCCGCCCCGGGACCAGCGTCGAGAGGTCGGCGAACACCTGGTCGATCTCCAACCCGGTGACGTAGCCCACAAGGTTCTCCAGGTGCGTGCCGATGTCTGCCACCGCAGACGACGCGCCGGCACGACGGGGATCCTGGCGCCATGCCGCCTGCTTGTGGCCGGTGGCCTCAAGCCTCGTGGCCAGCCACCCCTGCGAATACTGGGCAACAACCTTGCGCACGACGCCCAGGCGTCCAGAGCGCACCATCTCCCTGGCCTCCTTGACCATCGGGTAGCCGGTGTAGTTGTGCGTCAGCACAAAGAGAACGCGCGCCCGCTCAACGGCTTGTGCCAGCTCCCGAGCGCGCTCAAGCGATGTGGTCATCGGCTTGTCGCACACGACATGGATCCCTCGCTTCAGGAAGGCCCGGGCCACCGGATCGTGCAGGTGGTTCGGCGTGACGATCGCGACCGCGTCGATGCTCGCTCCGGCGCCCCCGGTCCCCTCGGCGTCGGCCATCTCCAGGAAGGACGCGTAGACCCTCTTGGGATCGAGCCCCAGCGCCCGGCCCTGTTCCCTTGACTTGGCGGCATCGGATGAGAACGCACCCGCGACCAGCTCCCATTCTCCGTCCAGGGCCGCAGCCATGCGATGCACGCCGCCGATGAAGGCGCCCGGCCCGCCACCCACCATCGCGTAGCGCAACCTGCGGCCCAGGTGCGGGTTCACCCTTGCCGGCCCATGCGTGCGCGGGCGGTCAGCCCGGGCGGGTGGTGGGCGGGCCCGCGCCGGATCGGCGCCGATGGATGTGCAGCACCAGGAAGATCAGCGTGAGCGCACCGGCGAGCGGGACAAGGCGTCGAAAGGACGTCAGGCCCCCTGCGTATTCCGCCCTGCCCAGCAGCTGCCGGGCTTCCCCGACCGTCGGAGACCTTGACCCCGACTCCGCCAGCGTGCGCAGTGCGCCGGCGGTCTGGACCACGGGGAGCTCCAGATCCCGGTAATAGGCGCGAAGAACACCCACGACCGCGTCCGAGGCGGCGACCAGTTCCTCGCGCCCGGGCCCGGACACCTCCATCAACTCCAGCGACAGCCCCCCGGCCGCCTCCGCCAGCAGCGAGTAGGTCTGGTCCTCCTGAACAAGGATCTCGTGGGCGCGTCGGTCGGCGACATCGCCCATCCACGGAGTCGTGACAAGTCCCGTGAACGCCATCCCCACGGTCCCCATGAGGCCCAGCCCCAAGGCACCGCTCCTGGGAATCCGCTCCGACACGAACCCCAGCATTGTGGGCCAGAAGTAGCAGATGCCGACGGCGAACACCGTCGCGGGCAACAAAATCGAGACCCCGGACCCCCCGGCGCTCAACCAAAAGAGGCCGATTCCCGAGATGATCGCCGAGGCCAGGAGAACTCCGGTGGCCGAGAGGCCATGCACCACCGGGCCGGCCCAATACCGTAGCACCGCCATGATGGCGAAGATGTAGGCCGCCTGCAGCACACCGGTCATCCCGCCCGCCTCCAGCACGGCGTTCAGCCACCGACCCGGACCCAGCTCGACCGACGCCGTCATCGTCATCGCGATCAGCATCAGGAGCATGAGCGGGGTGCCCAAGCAGGCGCGAAACATCTCCCCCATGGACACGCCGGAGCGAACTCCCTCCGTGACGGGAAAGCGCTGGCCCAAAAGCATCACGCCGTACACGGCGGTGGGGATCAGGACGAGGGCGATCTTGACCTGCCAGGCGGAGACGGCCACGACTTGGTCCAGGGCGTACGCGGCCAGGCTTCCCAGGACAATTCCTCCGGGAAACCAGACATGAAACCGGTTCAGCCTGACCGTCTTGTCCTCGGGGTACAGCGCCGCCACCAGCGGATTGCACGCGGCCTCGACGAGCCCGTTGGCCATTGCGATGAGCAGGGCGCCCGCAACCAGCACGCCGAATCCCGGGGCCATGATCATCACCACGACCCCGGCCACATGACCGACAAAGGCCATGCGCACCAGAAAGCGCATCCCCAGAGTGTCGCAAAACGGTGCAAACAGGAGTTGGGAGACGGCAAAGCCCCACAGGGCAGCACCGGTGATGAACCCGACTTCGGAGTTGCTCAGCCCGAACTCGCCCTTGAGCGAGTACGCGACGGCGTTGACCGTGGCGAAGGCCACCGATGTGGACACAAGGGCGACGCAACTACCCCTGAAGAGGCGCGAGGTGCGGATATCGCTTCCAGCCGGGGTGCTCAAGCGATGTCCCCGTACATGCGTCGCGTCCCGGCTCCCCGATTCGGCTCCGCCGCGAGCCCTGTCAGGTATTCGTAACTCCTGCGGGCCGAAGCGAGCGGATCCTCTGGATGATCATGCTCGACAATGTAATGGCTGACCCCCGCCTCCGCAGCGCGTGCCAGCAGCACCCCCCAATCGATCTCGCCGTCGCCCACGGAGACCATGTCCCCGTCCGCGCTCTGGTCCTTGACGTGACACAGGCGGAATCGACCCGGATGGAGGCCCAGGAACGCCATGGCGTCCACGCCCGCCACTCGAGCCCAATAGAAGTCGATCTGAAGGTCCACCATCGCCGGATCGCTGTGGTCGAGTAGCACGGACATGCCTGTCTCGGGCTCGGCTGACGGAGAGCCGGGCAGCGTCTCAAACTCGAATTCGTGGTTGTGGTAGGCCACCCGTATCCCGGCCTCCGCGGTGACGGCAGCCGCCCGGTTCAACATATCCGCCACCCCTCGATACCCGTCCCGCGTGCGCATGTGCTCCGGGATCCACGGGAGAACAAGCCAGCGATGACCAATCGTGACGGCTGCGTGGACCGCTTCCGCCAGACCCGTCTCCTCAAGCTCCAAGAGCCCCACATGCGCGGCTGGCGCAGCCAATCCGGCGCCGTCCAGCCACCCCCTGAGCTCCTCGGGCGACCGCCCGAAATAGCCGGCAAATTCCACCTCCGCGTACCCGATCTCCGCCACCGCATCAAGCGTTGCCGCAACATCCTCTCCCATGAGGGAGCGCACGGTATACAGCTGAATTCCCGGGCGAGCGAGCGAGAGCCCGCGGGCCGGGATACCGCTCGCGCCTGCAAACGAGGCGAGCGAGAGCCCGCGCGCTCCCAGCCCCACCCCGACCACGCCCAAGAATCGTTTCCTGTCCATTGCCTCTCGCCGCCCACAGACACGCTTCGCCACCGATCCCGCGCTCTTCCCAAGGGACGTTCCCTGGGGCTAAAGGGTCCGGCGCACGCCCAACCCACCCAAACTGATCCGCCTGCGCCGGTTCCGTCCACTCCGGCAGGGCTACCGCAGCGTGAACCCTCCGGCGAGCCGGTCACCGGCTTCCGCCCGAAACCGCGCCTCCCCCGTGTAGTGCGCCCGTCCACCGACCAGCACGGTGACGGCCGCGACATCGCCCACCATGACATCCTCGACAATGCAACCGGAGAACACCGCGCCCGTCACGCTGGAAAAACGCCTCTCCTCCCCCGCCTGCGCCAATCCCCGCGCCCCCAGAATGGCCATCCTGGCCGTCACGCCGCTACCCGTCGGGCTCCGATCCACCTGTCTGTCGGCAAAGACGCAGACGTTGGCGCTGGGCCGCCCGCCCTGCCCCTGGCTCCCATCGGTGAGGATGGTCCCGTAGAGAAAGGCCAAGTCGGGATGGCTCGGGTGCTCCAACGCCAGTTGGCTCTTGGCCGCGCAGGTGACCGCCCATGCGGCATCCACAAGGGAGCGCAGCGGCGAGGTGCGCACGTTAAGCCCAAAGCGCTCGGCGGCCACCACGGCGTAGTATGCCCCGCCGTAGCCGACGTCCACCTCGACCGTGCCCGCACCGTCGACCTCGAGGGGCTCGTCCAGCATCGGCGCAAACGCGCCCACGCTCAAAAAATGGACGGCTCCGGCCCGCGGTCCGCTCGTCAGCACATGCGCCGTGACAAGACCCGCGGGGCACTGGATACGCACGGTCGTGCGGGGCTTGCGGCTGGCGACAAGGCCTTCGTCGACCGCCCAGCGGGCAACGGCGATGACGGCGTGGCCGCACATCGTGGAATAGCCCTCATTGTGGCAGAACAGGACCGCCAGGTCCGCATCCCCGTCGTCCGCCGCCACGGGAATCACCCCGTACATGTCGCGATGCCCCCGGGGCTCGTGCATCAGGAAGCGCCGCAGGTGATCCATGTGATCTCGCATGTAGCGCCGTTTCTCCAGGATGGTCCGGCCGGGAACCTCCGGGAAGCCGGACGTGACGATCCGCACGGGCTCGCCGCCCGTGTGCATCTCCGCCGTCCGGATTTCCGCGGGCCACGAAAGACTCATCCCGCCTCCCTCGCCCGGCCCCTTGCCGCAAAGGCGATGCCATAGGCAGCCGCGGCAGCCGCCAAACCCCACGCTGACGGCACCATCCATGCCAAATCCCACTGAACATACCTGGCCGCGGCGAGTGCGCCGACTCCGGCCACCACCGCCGCCAGCGCCTCCCGTACACCGGGGCGCCGCGTGAGAAGTCCAGCAATCACGGGCACGAAGAGGCTCACGCTGAGGAGCGAATAGAAGATCATCAACGCATCCACAACGGTGGGAAGGACGACGGCCAGCGCGATCCCGGCCCCACCCCCGGCAACCGCGGCCCAACGGGCCACAAGGAGCACTTGGCGGTCGCTCGCTCCTGGCCGCCAGAACCGCTGATACAGGTCCCTGGACAGGGATGTCGAGAGCATGAAGAGGATCGCGTCCGCCGAGCTGATCTCCGCCGACAATACGGCCGCCAGGCCAAGCAGTCCCACCCAGGCCGGCACTCCCCGGGTCAGGACCACCGGCAGGGCCATCTCCGCGTCGGCCAGGCCGGGGGAGATCACCAGCGCCGCCAGCCCCAGCAACGGGGGGAGGGCGGCGAACAGCATCAGGGCGACTCCGCACGCGGCCAGTCCCTTGCGAACCGAGGAGACGTCGCGGGCACCGAAGGTCTTCTGCAGAATCCCGGGCGAGACGATGAAGGCCGGCACCAGAAGAACCAGGTACACCCAACCGCCGCCGCCCGAGCCCAGAACATCCAGGTGACCGGATGTGGCGCGAGCCGCCTCCAGCACGGAGCCCAGGCCACCCGCACTCTCGACCGCCATCGGGGCCGCGACCAGAAAGCCGACCATGAGGACCAGGAGTTGGCACACGTTGACCCACACCGAGCTCAGCAGGCCGCCGGAGGCAAAATACAGCGTCATCACCGCACCGCCCGCCGTTGCCCCCAACCATCGGGGGGCGCCGGCGACAACCTCCAAGATCCACGCCATGGCAATGAGCTGGCCGGCCAGGATCGCCAGGGTGCCCAGCCACAGAAGCGAGGCCACGGCCACCCGCACCGACGGGCCGTAGCGGTGCTCCAGGTAGTCCCCCACCGTGCGCAGGGAATGGGCCCGGGCCACCCGCCACATCCTGGGCCCGATCCACAGGGCGAGAATCAGTGTGCCGACGCCGGCGGAGGCCACCCACCACCACGCCGACACTCCATCCCTGTATCCCAGTCCCGCGGCGCCGACGGTCGAGCCCGCCCCGATGTTGGCCGCAAGCACGGTGACAAAGATCAGGCCCGGTCCCAGGGACCGCCCCGCCACAAAGAACTCGCGGGTACCCGAGACGCGGCGGCCAACCGCCAAACCCGTTGCGGTGATCAGAACCGTGTAGAGGGTCAGGCCCAGCAGGGCGGGATTCACGATCCGCGCGCCAGGCGGTGGGGCCCCCAGTGCGCAGGAGGTGCCAAACCGCACGGGCCATCCGACCCGCCGGGGCGGGCTCCCGCGCTGTGACCAGCTCCGGGCCCGGGACCCCGGAACCGGATCCGAAACTCACGGCACGATTGTTGCGTAGTCATATGCGTTGACGGGGCCGCGCGTCGCCTGTTGCCGGTCCGGCGGCCTTGGGGCGTCTGCAAGGACCCCCAAGGACCCGTGAGTCGGGGGCGGGGCGCACCCGCCGCAACGCAACGGCGAAGACCACCGCAGTGCGGCTCAAAGAGGGCGCACGGCGCCCGCACCGGCGGTGGTCAAAACCACCCGGATTCATCGGGGCGAATGGAGGGAAACGAATGGTCAAGGTACGCTTGAAACGACAATCTCGGGGGCGGACGGCCGGTGTTGGCCTGGCCCTTTCCATGGTGCTGATTCTCGGGGCAATCGGCATCATCCGCTCCTCGGCCGAGGCGCCGTCGGCGGACCCGCACCACTCCGGTGCGGAAGTCGTCCTGCCGGGTGCCCCCCGCGACGCGGCGGTGTCCCCCGACGTGACACCCAGTGACCCCTCAAAGGGACAGCGCGCGAAGGGACGGCGGCCCGCCGGGCTGGGTGGCAAGGCTCGCCGGGACAACAGTCAGGTCCTCTGACACGATGACGGGATTACGGCGCCCCGGCGGCGCCACTCAGCCCCGCCCTGAGGGATCCGGCAGAGGCACGGCCTGCCCCTCCGGGATCGGGGAGCGGTACGGCCGGCCACTGATCGTACGGGCGTGCGCCTCCTGGGCGCGCCGTAACAACTCGGCGTCCAGCATGAGTTCGGACCCCATCAGCGCCAAGGCCTTGGCCGCCACCTGGGCGCCCTTGACGGCTCCCGCCGTGCCGTGCGACGCGCTCGTGGCCCAGGAGTGCCACGGCACATGCTCGGCGGCCGTCGTCACGCTGAATTCCACCGTAGGCGCGATGTAGCTGACCTCCGCCACATCCGACGACCCGCCGCTTGCCGGCAAGGGGCGCGGCGGCAAGTGTTCGATCGTGTCACGCAGGCCGGAGACCTCCACGCCCAGGGACGCCTGCAACTCCCGCGCGAATTCATGGTCCGACTCGCTGAACTGCGGCGGCCCCACCCGCTCCAGGTTCGCCTGCATCGCCTCCTGTAGCGGCCGCACCAGGGTGTATGGATGCACCCCGGTGGTCAGGAACACCGCATGTGTGGTCCTGGTCATCAGGGCCGCGCCCTGGGCGATGTCAAGAATCCATTCGTAGTTCTCCTCCACGGCCGCCCGCGTCGTGTCGCGCACATAGTACCACACCCTGGCGTATTCGGGAACGACATTCGGCGCGTCTCCGGCCCGGGGAATCACATAGTGGATGCGAGCGCTGGGCTGAATGTGTTCGCGCATCATGTTGACGCCATGGTTCATCAGCTCGACGGCATCCAGGGCGCTGCGTCCATTCCAGGGGTCCGCCGCGCCGTGGGCCGCCTGGCCCCGAAAGGTGACCTCAAAATTGTTGAGCGCCCGGGCCCTCGTGTTGCTGACCGCCGTTCGCTGCCCGGGATGCCATACGATGGTGGCGTCCAGGTCGTCAAAGAGGCCGTCCCTGGCCATGTACACCTTGCCCACCACGGTTTCCTCCGCCGGGGTTCCGTAGAGACGGACGGTTCCCGCGACCCCGTGGTCAGCCATCATGCGCTTGATGGCAATGGCGGCGACAACGGAGGCGGCGCCAAAGAGATTGTGGCCGCATCCGTGGCCGTGGCGGTGACCGTCGGACCGCTCCGCCCGGCGGGGCTCCACTGCGTTGCCGATGTTGGGCAGGGCGTCGTACTCGGCAAGGACCCCGAGAATCGGCCGCCCCGATCCCCATGACGCCACGAACGCCGTGGGCATGCCCGCAACCCCACGCTCGACGCGGAAGCCCTCCGTCTCCAGCTCGGAGGCAAGATATACGGCGCTTTGGTGCTCCTCGAGCGCGATCTCCGCGTAGTCCCAAAGCCGCATCGACATCTCGCCCACCCGGTGCTCCAGGGCGGCCGCGTGATCCAGCGCCGCCTGCTTGCCCTCCTCCACGGACTGCGCGACGGACACCTCCGCCGACCACGAAAGGGCCAGGCCGACCAACAGCCGGCCGACAACAGCATGTGTGCGCATCATAGTAGCTCTCCTTGATTGACGTTTCCTGCCGGCGGCAAGCCGTCTCGCCGGGCGTGGGCATCCAAGGTCCACGTTCAGTGGCGGGGTCGCGGGGGTTTCCGGGACCACCCGGGGCAAGGACGGCCAAGACGCACCCCACCCCTTGAGGGACGACCTCATGGCGGAGGATGGCGATGGCGCTCGAACCACTCAAGGATATGGGAGACCTTGGCGATCATGTTGCTCGGGGCGCTGCTCGAAATCCCGTGAGCGGCGTCGTTGACCCGCACCATCTGCGTGGGCACCCGACGCAGCTGCAGCGCCTGATAGTATTGCTCGGTCTCGCCCATCGGCGTACGCAGGTCCTCCTCTCCCGTGATGAGCATCACGGGCGTGGTGACGTTCCCCACCAGCGACAGGGGGGAGCGGGCCCAGTAGTGCTCCAGCATGCCCTCAGCCCAGACCGGGCCCGGGAACCAGTACTGGTAGTACGACGCGTAACCGTCCGAGGTGAGCGAGAAGCTGATCCAGTTGATGACGGGCTTTTGAGACGCGGCGGCGCTAAAGCGATCCGTCTTGCCCACGATCCAGGCCGTCAGCACTCCGCCCCCGCTCCCGCCCGTGACCATCAGGTTGTCCTCGTCAACGAAGCCCCGCTGAATGACGGCGTCCACACCCGACATGAGATCGTCATAGTCGTGGCCCGGGTACGCGTGGTGGATCAGGTTTCCGAATTCCTCCCCGTAGCTGGTGCTACCGCGCGGATTCGTGTAGAGCACGATGTAACCCGCCGCCGCGTAGAGCTGCACCTCGGCCGAAAACCTGGGTCCATAGTTCGCAAACGGCCCCCCGTGAATCTCCAGCACGAGGGGATAGGCACGCGTCGAATCGAAGCCCGGAGGAAGAGCAATCCACCCCTGGACCTGGCGGCCGTCGTGACTGGACGGCCACCACATCTCCTCGACCCGGGCCAGCTCCCTGTGGCCGAGCAGATCCTCGTTGAGATCCGTGACGCGCCTGGGCGACATACCCCGACCACCGACCGCTACATCCGCCGGTCGCAGGGGCGACGTGACCGTGTAGGCGACGCGCCCGTCGCCGGCCACGGTGAACGACCCGCCTCCATAGGGCCGGCCCAGGGAAACCCCTCCCATGTCGTCAGCCAACTCTTCCGCCATGCCGTCCAGCGTCAGGAAGGCGATCCGCGTGCGGCCCCGGTCGTCGTAACTGAGGTACAGTCCGCTGCCGTCAGGCGCCCATTGGAGGCTTGCCGCATCGCGGTCCAGATTGCCGATCCGTCGGGGATGGCCACCATCACGATCCATGACGTAGGGGTGCGTGACATGGTAGCCCTGGTAGCGATCGTCGTAGCCGACATAGGCGACGTGGCGCCCGTCGGGAGAAACGACGGGGCCGGCGTCGGGCCCGAAGCGGTCCGTCAGCTGACGGATGTCGCCCGTCTCGACCGAGACCTCAAAGACATCGGTGTTGCGCACATCGAAATCGGCGTCTCCCCGATTGGCGCTCAAGAGGATCGAGCGCGAGTCCCGGGACCACGAGAGACGGCCGCCGTGGTCGTGAGGGCCATCGGTGAGCTGCCTGGGTGTGCCTCCGTCGGCGGGCAAGAGGAAGATCTGGGTCGTCCCCCGGGGGCGATAGCCGCTGCCATCCGCCCGATAGCGCAAGCGCGTCACCACGGTGGGCGGCGTGGTCCACTGCGCTCCCTCGGGCGCGGGCCGCGCCGCGCCGGGCAGGGCGGCCGAGTCGGGCACATGCATCGTCACCGCGATCCAGCGACCGTCGGGCGACCACGCCGGGTTGCCCGGGGGGTGCGCCCCGTGCGTCAGCGCCGCCGTCTGGCCCGTGTCCATCCAGCGGACGAAGAGCTGCCTCCTGCCATCCAGCGGTGCCAGATAGAGAAGGCGCCGGCCGTCCGGCGACCACCGGGGTGAGGAAACGTCGCCCTGGATGACAGCCCTGTGCCCGGTCCCGTCACTGCCCACCAGCCAGAGCGCCGAGCGGGCCCGGTCCGTCATGACGTCGAACCCTCGTCGCACATACACCACCGTCTCGCCATCGGGCGAGATGCGCGGGTCCTCCGCCACCTCCAGATCGAAGACATCTCCGTACCAGAAACGGTCCTGTCCGCCCACCTGCTCGCCGCCTTGGGACGCGAGCACGGAGGGAAATGCGCCCAGAAAGAGTAGCGCGCAGGCCGCGCGCCTCATGAGTATCGTCATCGGTCAACCGTAGCCTCGCGCAAGTCTCTTGGTAGCAGTGTGCCCTCTTCCTTACCCGTTGGCGGGGTCATGAGAGGCACCCGAAACCCGAAACTACCCCCTGGGGGCACCCTTCCTCAAACACGAGTCCTCCAGGTTGACCCGCACAACCCGCATGCCGCATCCTTAACCGGTTGCGGGAGCTACAGCCAGACACGCGTCACCGATTGGCCCGTGGACGCGTTGCAGATGCCCCCGCCCCCGATACAACCCTCTTTGGCGGCTTCAGTCCACGCTGCACATCGGGCGCCGCCCCAGTGTCCGCCTGAGCCCTCCGGCTCTTCCGAACAAGGAGATCACGCCCCACGATGCAACATGTCTTCCGCACGCCGAGACCCCTGCTCGCCCCGGTTCTCCGGGCCACGGCGCTCGCTTGGGCCGTATGGGCCTTGGCCGCGGGCGGTGCTCCGGCATCGGCCACTGCGCCGCCACGTCAGTCCCCCGCCCAGACCATTGATTCGCTTGCGCTCAAGAATCTTCGCTACCGCATGGTGGGGCCCTTCCGGGGAGGCCGCTCCACGGCGGCCACCGGCTTTGTGGGAGAGCCCGATCGCTGGATCATGGGCACCACCGGGGGAGGCGTCTGGGAGAGCGATGACAACGGAGCCCACTGGACCAACATCTCCGACGGGTACTTCGGGGGGTCGATCGGGGCCGTCAGTGTCGCCCGTTCAGACCCGAATGTTATCTACGTCGGCGAGGGATCGATGGACATCCGGGGCAACACGTCCACGGGTCGCGGAATGTGGAAATCCACCGACGGTGGCCGCACCTGGAGCTTCGTCGGGCTTCCCCAAGCCGGACAAATCGGACGCATCGAGGTCCACCCCCGGGACCACAACCTGGTCTATGTCGCGGCCCTGGGACATCCCTTCGGGAAGAACCCGGAGCGCGGGATCTTCCGGTCCAGTGACGGCGGCGAGAGCTGGGAGCATGTCCTGGCGCTGAACGACTCCACGGGCGCGTCCGACCTGGCGATGGACATCACCAACCCAAGGATCCTGTACGCGGGGATGTGGAGGGGGGAGCGCAAGCCGTGGGCCCTGATCTCGGGCGGCGCGGATGGCGGGGTGTACAAGACAGGCGACGGCGGAGACAGCTGGGCCAAGCTGGCCGGAGGCCTGCCGGAGGGGGTCGTGGGCAAGGTGGGCGTCACCGTCTCCCCTGCCCGTCCCGACCGGGTGTGGGTGATCATTGAGGCGGAGCCCGACGGCGGCGTGTACCGCTCCGACGACGCCGGGGAGACTTGGGAGCGAACCAACTCCGAGAACATGCTGCGCCAGCGGGCCTGGTACTACACGCATGTGCAGGCCGACCCGGTGGACCACAACACGGTGTATGCCCTCAACACCGGCCTGTATCGATCCATCGACGGCGGGACCACCTTTGATGCCATTGCCGTGCCCCACGGCGATGTCCATGACCTGTGGATCCACCCCGACAATCCCGCACGCATGGTCGTCGCCAACGACGGCGGGGCGCAGGTCACGGTCACCGGGGGCGAGAGCTGGACCACCTACTTCAACCAGCCGACGGCGGAGCTCTACGACGTGATCGTCGACAACGGGTTCCCCTACCGCCTCTACGGTGCCCAGCAGGACAACACCACGATCTCCGTGCCGGCGTGGAGCGACGTCAACACCTTGTACCCCAAGCAGCATTGGATCAACGCGGGCGGTTGCGAAACCGGACCCGTCGCGCTGGATCCCGACCGCCCGCACATCGTCTATGCGGGATGCTACGGCGGCGTCATGGATCGCTACGACCTGGAGAGCGGCCAGCGTCGCAACATCATGCTCTATCCGCAGCTGCAGCTCGGGATGGCGGCGAAGGACCTGCGCCATCGCTTTCAGTGGGTCTCGCCCATGATCGTCAGCGCGCACGATCCAAGTGTGATCTACCACGGCTCCCAGTACGTCAACCGCTCGGCCGATGAGGGCATGACCTGGGAGACGATCAGCCCGGACCTGACCACGAACAACCCGGAGCACCAGGAGCAGTCCGGGGGCCCCATCAACGCGGACGTCACCGGTGTGGAGATCTACAACACGGTCTTCTCCCTGGCAGAGTCCAGCTTCGATTCCGGGGAGCTTTGGGCCGGCAGCGACGACGGTCGCATCCACATCACGCGGGACGGCGGGATGAACTGGACTGACATCACCCCCGGCGCCATGCCGGAGCTGGGCACGGTCGACGAAATCGAGCTTTCCCCGCACCGGCCGGGTCGGGCCTATGTGGCCGTGCAGCGGTATCGGCTGGATGACTTTCGACCCTACATCTTTCGCACCGACGATCACGGCGGGTCATGGGAATTGGTGACCGCCGGCATCCCGGACAACTATCCGGTGCGCACGGTCCGGGAGGACCTTGGGCACGAGGGGCTCCTCTTCGCCGGCACGGAGTTCGGGGTCTTCGTCTCGCTGACAGCGGGAGACGCCTGGCAGCACTTTCAGCAGAACCTGCCGATCACCCCGATCACGGGCATGCGGGTGGCGCACGATGACCTCATCCTGGCCACGCAGGGGCGCTCGTTTTGGATCATGGACGACATCAGCCCGTTGCGGGAGATCCAACAGGCGGTCGATGCGGGGATGTACCTGTTCACCCCCCGTGACGGGCACCGCCTGACCAACGCGGGAGCGTCCTTCCTCGCGGAGTTCAATCCGGAGCCGCGCGCAGGCGGCGTGCAACTCCACTACTACCTGGGCGAGGAGGCCACCGGGGAGGTTCGCCTGCAGATCCTTGACCGCACCGGAGGGGTCGTGCAGCTCTTCTCCTCCGACTCGACGGCCGCCGAGGAGGCCGCAGGAGAGCGGATTTCCGAAGAGGCGGGGTTGCACCGGGTCTCGTGGTCGCTCTTTTATCCGGGCCCGGAACTGCCGGAGGGGGCCGTCGCCTGGGGATACACCGGCGGCGTCAAGGCGCCGCCGGGGACCTATGAGGCCCAGCTGTCCATCGGTGATGGGGAGCCGGCCTCGGCCACCTTCGAGCTTCATCCCGATCCGAGGCTTCCCGGTGTCACGAACCAAGACTACGAGACTCAGTTCCGGATCGCACTGGAGGTCCGCGACTCCATCAACTCGATCACGCGCGCCATCAACGACCTTGCCTCGATTCGGGCACAGGTCGAGGGCGTGATGGAGCGCGCGGCAACGGCGGGCCAGGCGGAAGAGTTGCAAGCGCTTGCGGACACGTTGACCGAGAAGTCCGGCGGCGTCACCAACGAGCTGATGCAGACGAACAACCGCTCCGGCCAGGATCCGATCCGGTTTGCTCCCCGCCTGGACAATCAGTGGTTGGAGCTTTACGGCCGGATCACCGGCACCGACGGATATATTTCGGGCGGTGCCGAGGGTCCGCCCCACGAGGGCACGATGGAGCGCATGGGCGTGCTCATCGAGGAGTGGGGATCGGTGCGGGCGCGCTACATCGATCTCCTGGAAAACGAGCTTCGGCGCTTCAATGAGGCCGTGGAGATGCTGGGGTTGCCGGCTGTGGTCTTGTCCGAGCCGGACAGACTGGTGAGTTGATCCGCGCCCGCCCGCTGCGACTGGTGCATGTCCCCCAAGGGAAGTCTCCGGGAGCCCCGAGGCATGTAGGGGTGCCGGATACGCGTTCCTTGGGGGGTAGCCGGGTCGCGCGGGCAGCTGGTTCCGCCCAAGACACGCGTCTTGGAACACGTGGTGTGGCGGGCGCGTATGGCACTTGGGGTATGGTATCTCAGGGAGCGGCGCGTGCGACCACAGGACGGCAATCGTGGGCTGAACGCCTTGGCTTAGGCGGAGCGCTCCTGTGCAGGCCGCTTGGGGGGCGGTCGCCTTTAACCACCCGAAATGATTCACTTTGACGAGCGGGGAACCATGGGCTTCAGGGAAGAGTTTCACCGATACCTGCCGAAGCGGGAGCAGCGTTGCCGGGCGATCATTCACACTGCGTCGGCGGGGGCGGCAACCGCCGCGGCCGTCTCGATCGTTCCCGGCGCCGACTCCGTGGCGATCGCTCCCATCCAGGTGGGCATGATCACAGCGCTGGCAGATGAATTTGAGGTCCCGTGGACCGATGCCGCGGTCCGCTCAACGCTCTACGCGACCCTTGGGACAATCGTGGGCAGGGGAGGAGCCAACCTCATCCTGCGCTGGATTCCGGTCTATGGCGGTGTCATCCGTGCCGGCGTGGCGGCCAGCGTGACGCAGGCACTGGGCCGGGCGGTCGTGGCCAAGCTCGAGAAGGATGGTTCCCTGATCTGACACGCCTTCGCCGCCCACGCAGGCGTACTACCCGATCCCGACCTCGATTGTTCGCCATCGTCCCTGCCTGAATCGGACCACGCTCAGTGCTGAACGCGTCACATGACGGTTCCTCGCTGTTTTATGTGGGTAGCCGGAATTCGAGCTTCCCGCAAACCAGATACGCCATCGTGATGAAGTTCTCCGCGGTCCGATAGCCCCGGGCACGCACTTTGGCAGCCTGAATCAGTGAGTTCATGGCCTCAAGGAGGCCATTCGTCAGCCGCGAATGTTGCCAACGTAGAATGCCCGTTCTGTGCCGCCTGATCGTCTTGGCCACCGCAACCATCGGCTGCAGCCCGCTCTCGTTCGCCCTCACACACCAACGATCCAAGTGACGCCCTGCTGCCACCGGCGGCAGAGCCCATAACTCCTGGAAGTCCAGCTTCAGCTCGTATGCCTTCGCCGTCTCCAGCGTGTCCGTGGCCAAGTCAAGCAACTCGTCCAGCCGAACCATCTCCGAGACTGTAAGACGCCGCTGGTTCTTCAGCCACAGCCAGCGTGTCCGCTTGAGGTCCGGACGGTCCTTCTGTTCCGCCCGACGCACCCGCTCGATCCCCTCGTTGAGCAGCTTGACGACATGGAACCGGTCAAACGTCACCTCGGCGTCAGGGAAGACATCCGCCGCGCCCTTGATGTACGCCTTCGACATGTCCATGCAGATCTCGCCGATCCGGTCGGGATCCCCGCCGTGAGCCTCGAGGTCATCGCGAAACTCCTCGAACACCTCCGCCTTGCGGCCCGTCGTTGCATACAGCAGCCGACGCTCCTTCAGGTCAGCGAACAGCGTGATGTAGTCATGGCCACGGCGTGCGGCCTTCTCGTCAACACCGACGGCCTCGACCCCTGAGTGATCCGCGTCCTTGCACGCCAAGTCCACATAGAAGCGCAGGATAGGCCACAGCTTCGTGTCGTGCTCACCCACGATCCGAGCGGCCACGGCCACCGGCATGGCGCTGCAAAGCGTCAGCACCAGCCGCTCGAACAACAGAGTCGCGCTGCTCCGGGGCCTGGCCCAATCAAGCTTCGCCTGCCGTACCCCGCACTCAGAACAGCGAACTCGCGGAACGTTGGCGTGCAGGGGCGCCTGATACTGGAAGAAGTCCAGGTGCCGCCACGAGCGCCCGGACATGTCGTGAGCCTTGCAACCGTCTCTGCCGCAGTTGCCGCAGGTGAAGGTTGCGCCGACGGAAAACGCCAGGAACACGTCCAAGCGCTTGGCCTGGGCATCAAAGGCGACCTTCTCGACATACCATGGTGACGTGATTCCCAACGACTGCTCGAAGACCCTGTTGCTCGCGTTCAACCAAGACATCCGTCCACTCTCCCGTGTCGGGCCCCGTGCATAAGCGACCGATGCCGAGGGGGCCAGGTACGGTACGTCGTCCGCGAAGACGGCGGTTGCCGCTCGGCATGGGTGTCCGATGCGACCACCGGACCCGACCAATGTCATCGAACACAGGGAGCACGACCACCTCGACGAGCAAACGCCGGCATCCCAGATAGCGCCCGCCGACATTGTGCTCTGAGCAACGTGACCGACATGACACTGTTTCGTCGGCACGGCCAAGCCGAAGGTTGCCTGGCAACCGAGGTCAAAGGGTAAGCCGAGCTGCTTGAAGCGGCGAGTCCACAAGAAATGAACCTCGCGAGCTTGCCTCGCGAAACCGATTTACCCACACAAAACAGCGGGGAGCCCACATGACCCAACAGAATCGCCCACCAGATGTGGGCGGCCTCAAGGCCCAGGGCCGCCCCTGCCGCCCAACACAGGAGAATCGGGAGCGCCAGCTGGGAGAGCAGGGAGATGTAGAGGGGCCCCCTGGTATCGCCCGTGCCCTGTAGCGCTCCCGTGTAGGCGAGTGCGACGGCAACAAAGACGCCGCTGACGCTGAGAAAGGCGAGAAGCTCAACGCCAAGCGCCTGGACCACCGGATCGTCCATGCCAAAGGCACGCAGGAGCGCCTCGGGTACGATCAGGAAGACCACGCCGATCGCCAGGGCCAGCGCCATCCCGATACGGGATGCGACGCGCGCGCCGGCAACCGACCGCTCCGGCTGCCCCGCCCCCAGATTCTGGCCCGCCATCGCCGCCGTGGCGCCCATGAGTCCCACCGAGGTCCACGTCACCAGGGAAAAAAGCTGCGCGTAGGCGACGGCGTACGCGGCCTGCGCCTCCGCGCCGTTCGCGAGTGAGCCCACGAAGCGCAGCAGGATCACACCGCCCGCATTCATCGCGACCCCCTGAACCCCCGTCGGAAGGCCAAACCGGAAGAGTTGGCGGATCACGCCGATGTCCGGTCTCAGCGTCAGCCCCGAGCGAAGCGAGATGACCCAATGACCCCGCAGCATCCCCCACAGAGCCACAAGAGACATCACGCCCGCGGAGATCACGGTACCCAGCGCAGCGCCAAGGGTGCCGAAGGCGGGAACCGGCCCCAGGCCCGGGATGAGAACCACGTTCAGCGCCACGTTGAGCACCGTCATCCATATGCCCAGCCTGAGCGGTGTGCGTGCGTCGCCGGCGGCCCGCAGCGCGCCGCCCATCATGAAGAAGACCATGACCCCAAAGCCGAAGAGGAACATGGTGCGGATGTACGGCAGCGCCTCGGCGCGCACCTCGGCACTCGCATGTACCAGGTCCAGGAGCGACGGGGCCAGGACATAGCCCAGCGGAGCGAGAACGCACAGGGCCAAAAACGCGGCGGTCAGGAACGCCTGGACAACCACCCGCGTGACGATCGCAGGCTCGTTCTTGCCCACGAACCTGGCCACCAGCACACCCATGCCGGTAAACAGGGACGCCATGAAGACATAGACCACCAGAAAGATCTGCCATGAGACGCCAATGGCGGCGTTGCCTGCATAACCGACGAAATGACCGACCATGGCGTGGTCGATGAGTCCCTGGATGCCCCCGATGGCGTTCTGGAGCATGGTGGGCCACGCCAGCATCCACACGGCCCGCCCGATCGGACCCTCCACGATGGAGCGGTCAAAGGGGCGCCCCTCGGGTCGGGCGGCGCGTTCCCGCCCGGTCGTGGCCAGGGGTTTGCGCGCTACAGGCTTCGCCGGTCGATGTGCACGGGGCCCTTGAAGCCCGCCCTACCCGCGCCGGGCCATCCGGGCGCCCGCAAGAACCCCCAGCGCCCCGTACACCGGGTTCAGCCATGTGAGCCATGTGGGCTGCCGAGCCTGGCTCATCGCCTCCATCATGGACACATTCACCGGTCGGATACCGGTCACCTCCGGCACCTCCGGGAGCGCGAGCGCCACCCCCAACACGACCACCAGGACAACCAACATCCAGACGCCGCGACCGTCCGCCGCCACGCGAGCGCACACGTGCCCCCCGACCACCGCGGCGATGACCCCCAAGAGGATCGTGAGGACAATCCAGGCGCCCGTCACCTCCCAGCTCTCCGGTTGGAAGGCCCTCTCCGGCCCCAGTACCTGCCACAGCAACGACATCAGTCCGAATACCAAGAGGCCCATCACAACCCACCCCAGGACCGCCGATCCAACATTGCGAAGGTGTTCCATTCCATCCTCCGTTGATCACCCGTTCGCGCCGCCACCGGTCCGCGACCAGCGCTTACCCAATGTGACCCATCACCGTAAACCGGACGAGGCGCCGGAACAACCGGTTTCCGGTCTTCGCACGCGATCGCCCGGGAGACCGCGCTCCCCCAAAGCTCCCCCAGGTACGACCCCGGCCCGGGGGGCACAGCGTCCGGCAGGCCGCTTGAGGGGACGTTCATGCGGACTCCAGAGCGCACAAGGCGCGCCGGTGTGCTCACCCCCTCTTCGCTCAAGCCCCTTGGCGCACACAGGCACTGTAGGGCATCAGCTCGTGTACATTTCTGCTGATAGCCGCACCGGGCGGCCCCGCCTTGCGGGCGCACAGGAATTTCAGGGAGGCAGAACATCGACCATGAAGAACCCGGGGGAACCTCAGAAAGCGCCGGCTCGGCCGGTCGTTCTGTCCGCAGGGATTCAGGCCTCGGCCAACACGGTGTGGGGGATTCTCACGGACGCCGGACAATTCTCCGCCTGGCTGGAGGGCCAGGTCACCTTTGATGCCAAGCCCGGAAGTGACTTTCGGGCCGAATTCCCGCGCGCGGGCGTCGTCATCCGCGGTGGAATCGCAGAGCTTGATCCGACGGGCCGGACCCTCTCGCTGGCGTGGGGAATTGAGCGCGGGCCACGGGCCGGACAACATCCCCCCGGCACATCGCTGGTCACCCTTCAGGTACAACCGGAAGGGAGACGGTCCCGCGTGGAGCTCGCCCACGCCGGGCTTCCTAACGACAGGGCGGCGTTGGAGCAGACGGGCGCCTGGCGATTTCAGTTGAGCCGGTTGGATGTCATGGCCAGCCGCATTGACCTGACCCGTGGCCTGAAGCGCACCCTGCAGCACTGGCTGGCGGCATGGAACGAGGGCAAGGACACAGACGCCCGCATGGGTTCCCTTGGGCGTTGCTGTTCCGAGGACATCACGTACGTCGACGACTGGACACGCGTGGTCGGGATTCGGGACCTGAGCACGCACATCGACAACTGTCATCGATACATGCCCGGGCACCGGCTGGAGCACATGGGTGATCCCCACACCTGCAGGGGCGAGGCGCTGGTCCGCTGGCGCACCACGGGTCCTCACACGGGCACCTCTGGAATCAACCACATCACCGCCGATCCCGACGGTACGCTTCGTCGGGTGGCGGGATTCGCTATCCCACCGTCGCCCTGAAGCTGGGTGTCACCCGGTGGTTCGTGGTCTGCTCATAGCCGTGGGCGAGCCCCAGTAGCACAGGCTCGCTCCAGCGCTTGCCAAAGAACGAGAGTCCGACCGGCAGTCCCGATACCTGTCCCATCGGCACGGTGATGTGGGGGTACCCCGCAATGGCAGCGGGTCCCGCGCTGGACCCTCCCCCCAGGCGGTCACCCAGGATGTGGTCCGTCTTCCAAGCCGGCCCGCGACTGGGGGCAACGATGGCATCCAGACCATGGCGGTCCATGAGCGCGTCGATGCCATCCTCGCGCATGGCCCGCTGAATCGTCTGGACTGCCTCCAGGTACGCCGGATCGGTCAGGGGGCCCCGCTCCTGTGAGGCGATCATGCGCTCCTGTCCGAAGTGGGGCATTTCAAGGTCGGCGTTCTGCCGGTTGAATTCGATGATGTCGGCCAGCGACCTGACCGGAGCACCCTCCCCCAACGACGCCAGATAGGCGTTGAGGCCATCCTTGAATTCGTATTCCAGCACCAGCAACGGTAGGTTGTCGTTCCAAGAGGCGGCATCCAGGCTGACCGGATCCACAACGGTGGCACCCTCGAGCCTAAGCGTCTCAACCGCGTGGTCGAACAGCACCATCACGTCTGGAGAAAAGCCGGGAAAGCTGCGGACAGCGCCAATCCTGGCCCCCGCCAGGGCCGCGGGCCGAAGAAACTCCGTATAGTCGGCCAGCGCGCGTCCCTGGCTGGGGGTCGTGGCAGGGTCCCTGGGATCCACGCCCGTGGCCGCCCCGAGCAACACGGCCGCATCGCGCACGGTTCTGCACATGGGCCCCGCCGTGTCCTGCGAGTGGGAAATCGGGATGATTCCAGACCGGCTCCACAACCCGACGGTGGGCTTGAGACCCACAACCCCGTTGGCCGACGACGGACAAATGATGGATCCGCCCGTCTCCGTCCCGACCGTGAGTGCGCAAAGGTTGGCCGCCGCCGCGACCCCGGAACCCGAGCTCGACCCGCAGGGGTTGCGGTCCAGGGCGTACGGCAGGCGCGCCTGTCCACCACGCGCACTCCAGCCGCTGCTCGCGCGCTCACCCCTGAAATACGCCCACTCGCTCATGTTGAGCTTGGCCAGGATGATCGCTCCGGCGGCGCGCAGCCTCTCGACGATGAACGCATCGCGGGGCGGCACCGAGCCCTCCAGGGCCAGCGATCCCGCCGTGGTGGTCATCCCGTCATGGGTGTCAATGTTGTCCTTGAGCGCCACCGGTATCCCGTGCAGGGGTCCCCGCGCGCCCGTCCTCCGACGCTCTCGATCCAGCGCGTCGGCGATTCCCAGCGCATCAGGGTTGACCTCGATCACGGCCCTGAGCTCTGGCCCCTGACGGTCCAGGGTCGCGATGCGCTCCAGGTAGAGTTGCGTGATTTCCCGCGCCGTGCGCTCGCCCGAATCCATCGCCGCCTGCAGGTCCGCAACCGTTGCCTCGTCCAGCTCGAATGCGCCCGGCCCAGCATCCCCACTCTCCCCGTCCCTCTCTTGGGCAACCTGTCCGGGGACCGAATCGGGTGGCACGCACGCGCTTCCCAGGGCCAGCGCCGTGGGAGCGGCCACGGCGCGCCCCACGAATCGGCGGCGATCGATGGCGGCGGGTGGTCTAGCCATTCGTTGTCTCAAGCCCCGCCGGCCTGTGGCAGGCCGGCAATGAAGTCAATCATGCGCCGCTGCTGCTCCTCGTTCGGCAGGCTCCCCATGCCGGCGCGCACATTGTCAAGCATATGTTCGGCCCGGCTGGTGGCCGGAGTCACGCAGGTGACCGCCGGGTGCGCCGCCGCAAACTTGAGAAAAAACTGGGCCCACGACTCAGCCCCGAACTCCGCCGCCCAACCGGGCACGTCGCGGCCCTCCACGCGGGACCACAGGCGTGTGCGCCCGAAGGGGGCGTAGATCAACACACCGATGCCCTGATCCTGCGCCACGGGGAGGATCTCCTCCGCCGCGCTGAGGTTGTCCACCGCGTAGTCGACGCCGATGAAATCCAGTGAATAACTCCGCATGGCCTCCACCAACGCGGGATACTGCGCCTTCCTCGTGCTCGTGATCCCCAGGTATCGGATCCTGCCCTCGGCCTTGAGCTCCTCCAGGATTCCCACCTGGGTGGGCGGATCTCCCAGGTTATGCACCTGGATCAGGTCGATCACCGGAAGCTGGAAGCGCGCGAACGAACGCTCAATCTGGGCGCGGGCCGCCTGGGGGTCGGCGGCGCCACCGCCTCGCCCGGCCACATTGACCTTGGTCGCCCAGAAGATCCGGTCCGCGATGCCCAATTCGTTTGCGATCCTCCCCGCCACCTCTTCGGACGCTCCATAACTGGGCGCGGTGTCAAATACGGTGGCCCCGTTGTCCACGAGAGTCCGCAACACATCCCGCAAGGCCGCCGTCTCCTCGCCCCGGGCCGCTCTGGAAAAGGTCGCGGAGCTCCCCAGTCCCATGATCGGCACACTCTCGTCTGTCCCCGGGATCGCCCGCCTGATCATTTCCTGGGACGCAAGCCCCTCAAGCGCTCCCAACATCCCGGGATACCAAGAGAGGGCCACGCCGGCTGCCACGCCACCGCGAATGCAATCTCGTCTTGTTACCATCATTGTCGCCCCAAATCCTTGTGAATGGAGTCCCGCCGGGCGGCACTCCCGCCTTCATTACACAGGGCCACCGGTCAACATGGGGGTCGATCCCACGGCGCCGGCAGACCAATACGGTAGCCATCAAGGTGCAGGCTCACCGCGAGCCGGCGCCAGGGTCAATGCCCGGCCAACCGCCACCCGTGTCCGCCGGGATTCCCACTTACGTAGCGCCGACAAAGCGCCGATCGCCATTGGAGCCGCCACCCGTAGACGCCCGGGCCGCAGGCACCTATCGGCAGAGGGGGTACAGCCCTCGGGGGCAAACTCCTACCTGTCTAGCCAGTGCGCTAACATGCTGATCAGCACTACCACGGCCACACCAAACCAAAACCAGTCAGCCACGGACACCAAGTAACTCCTCCGTAAACGCCAGCCGGTTGGGCTGTCGGGCCAACTTGGCCAATTTCGTCAAACGTGTGCTCTTCCTCGTCGTTCAACGCGATCAACGCCGCTACTTCGCCCGGAACATTCAAGATCGCCGCACGCTCGTCGGGAATGCCGGCGCCCAGCCCAGGCCCCATGAATCAAGAAACGGCCCTGTCGCGCCTACTTACCCAACGGGCTCAAGGCCGATGAGGCGAAGCACCCGCACGGTTGGTACATCCAACTCGTCAAGCTCAATGTAGGCCATCAGCCCGGAGGGACCGAACGCATTGGGGATGCGCACACCATCGGCCGCCAAGGTGCCCAGATAGTCTCCACCCTCGGTGAAAATGTCGTTCGGTCCGGCAGATAGACCATCCGTCCCTGTCCGCTCCACCCAGATCCGATTCTCGGAGTCCACCGCAACACGGTTCAAGACCGGAACCTCGGAGGCAAATGCCATCTCAGGCACAATGACCTCTGAACCGGAAAAACGAGGTAGGGATCCGGTCAACTCATCCCCCCGGAGTATTCTCGAAGAGTTGACCTGCCCCACTCGATACCCGCGTTGCCTGGACACTTCCCGCATCTCGGCAGTGACCGGTATCGGCATGATCGGCCTCTCCAACACTGCCTCGACCATTCCGTCGTCCCGAATGATCTTCACCCGATATCCTACGGTGTCGATGACCGCCACACGTCCGCCGACGAGTGCCGCAACCTGCAGGGGAGGCCCGAACTTCATCAAGGCGCTACCCACCGGTATGTCCAGTCCGCCTACGCGAATGGTGGCTGCTTCTCCCTTGATGTCGACCGGAGGATTGTATGCACGATAAAGCGGGACAACTTCCCCACCCAGGGTGTGCAACTCAACGATGCGCTCGACGCTGCGCAGGGCCAGCAATCGGGTGTCGGGTAGGGCACCCACAAAGGACGGCCACCGGACCACCGATGTCGGAACGACCGCGCCTGACCAGTCGTCTGACGACACGGGCTCGGTCCGCTGGCCCGTCAGGGAAACCTGCTCAACAAAGCGCCCCTCCGCACCAAAGACAAGTAGGGCTTCGTGTCCATGGTCGACTACGACCAAGCGGCCGTCTCTGGGCACCTCCAGGCCGCGTACGCGTCGCAATTCACCCGGGCCGCTTCCACTGCGGGATACGAAGTGACGGAATTCGCCGTCTCGACCGGCGACCGTGATCCGGTTTTGCGCTCCGTCGACCACGACCACATTCCCTGCCCCATCGAACCGAACTCGGGAAACTGCCGTAAACAGCTGCCAATCCGGTGCATGCGCGCCTCCGAGAGTGAAGGCTTCTTTCCGTGAAACTACATAGTTGGGCGGGGTCGACAACGGCCTCGGGATGCGGTGTCTAAGGCCAGCTGTTTCTTGTTCTTACGGCCGGCGACGGATGGCATCGGCATCATGGAGTGACGACCCAACCCCGGGGAGCCGTCAAGCGGCCCGTTCCAGCACCTCGACACGGACGCCAAGCTTTCTTTACTCGTGAGCGCACTTCCAGTTTGAGCTCGGCGGGGTGACCGGACACCGGTCATGAAATGTTCCGTGGTAGCCCCCAAGGGAATGTCCGGTTCGACTTGATTCGGCGCGTGGCTCGGCGCAATGCACCCAATGACCAAAGCACCAACACAGCAAGGCAACGCGCGTCGGAACCCAAGGCGCTGTTCCCGATACTCCCTCACCATGGTCCTCGTTTCAAAAAAACGGTCCCCAAGCTTCCGGCGCACACTCACGTCACAACACCAGCCAAGCGTCGCCGCCCCACCTCACAACGTCGCGGCGGCAGCCTTAGCTGTAGCCAAGAGCCGATAAAGGTCACGGCCAGCGACTCACGCGGCCATCACCAAACACAATACTTCGTGACCATTACGACCGAGATATGGCCCAATGAGACGACCTTGGTAGACATCCAACAAACCATTATACCGGTACCGGGTTTCGCCACGCTCGTTCGTCGGCGCCTGTACATGGCCTTGATCCCCATCTTGTGCATCAGCCGCCGGACCCGGTGTCTGCCTCAGTGCTTCAAGCCGCGCCCCCCAAAAAAATCCCGCTCGACGGTGAGCTCCCCAATCTTGGCGTGCAGGGCGTGGATCACGGCCTCGTGATCCTTGGTGCGCTTGTTCGCGCCCGTGGCGAAGACCCTGGGGGATGGCGTCGGCCAGTTGCCGCTTCCATCCACTGACCTGATCGGGATGGAGCTCGTGGCGGCGTGCGGTGGCCTGAAGGCTGTCGCGTTCCTGGACCGCTTCGAGCGCCACGCGGCCCTTGAACTGTGGGGTGAACCTCCGTCTTTTTCTGGCCATGTCAGTGCCTCCATTCAAGTGAGTGAATCCACCTTGAACGACCTGTCCAAAAAAAAAACCGGTATCACTTCACCCCGTTGTCACAAAGAACAGGTGGCGCCGACGCGAAGCAATCTTCCACACCTCGGGAACATCACGCGCGTGAGAATGTCCGAAAACACCTGTGATCCGAGACCGCATTCTCGCTGAACCCCGGGGCTGGGTGCCTCGGACTGGAGCCAACTGATATGACCCATCCTTGCGTCGGCGCCGCTTATGGTCCCGCATCACCCATGGGACCCCGCCGGGGCCCGCTTCGTCGGGTTCCGTTTTTCGGCGCCATCGGCCTGTTCCTGCTCTTCTTGTCCTCGGTTCCCACACTTGCTCAGCGGCGGCCACCGAGCCCCCGCGGGCAGGCCGCCACGCAGGTGGGCGGCGTGTACAACGACAACGGCCGCTACGAGAACGGCGCCTGGATCGTGGTCGACTACGGGCGGCCGATCCTGCGCGGCCGCGACCTGTTCGGCTCCGGGGACGAGTATGGCGTCGCGTTTCTGCGGGGTGCGGAGGTCTGGCGACTTGGAGCCGACCGGTCGACTCGTTTCACCACCGAGATAGATCTGCTCTTCGGCGATGAGCGCCTTCCCGCCGGCGAGTACAGCATGTTCGCGGAATTGGGGGAGGACCAATGGATCCTGATCTTCTCGCGATGGGGGGCCAAGGAACACTCTCGCGAAGAAAACCCGGACGCGCTGTGGGGCGCATACGGATACACCCCGGACCGCGATGTCCTGCGCACCGCCATGGAGGTCGCGACACTGCCGATGGCGTCCGACCAATTGGTGATCGCGTTTCTCGACATGAGCCGAAGCGGCGGCGTCTTCGCCGTCTGGTGGGACGATCAGCTGGCGACCGCGCCGTTCTCCGTTCCGGCCCCCTATTAGGTCACGGGCGCCTCCTGCTGCGCCAAATGCACATCCAGCCAAGCGGCCCACCGCGCCCATAGATCCAGCAATGTCTCCCTGGTCGCAGGCCCGTGGTCCTCGAAGGGGTAGAGGTACATGGCGGCCTCCTTGCCCAGCCCGTTCAGCGCGTGAAACAGGCGCGGAGAGTGATCGGGGGCCGTGCCCACGTTCTGATCGTGCAAGCCGTGGTACAGCAATAGAGCTCCGGTCAGGTTGTTCGCGTACACGAAGGGAGACATGCCCAAGTACACTTCGCGCGCGTCCCAAAAGTGCCGGCGCTCCGACTGAAATCCCAGGGGCGTGAAGGTCCGGTTGTAGTTGCCGTCACCAGCGATGCCGGCCTTGAAGAATGGCGTATGCACCATGGCGTTGACGGTGCCGAATGCGCCGTAGGAGTGTCCGCCCAGCCCCAGTCGCCGGCGATCAATCCACCCCCGGGCGTCCAGCTCGTCGATCACAGCCGCAAGGTTGTTGCGCAGATCGTGCTGGTAGTTGTTGTTCATGCGACCCGCCTCGCCCACGATCGGCGCATCGGGCTCCACAACAACGTATCCCAGCCGCACGAGGTATTCGATGGACCGGGTCCCGAAGTTGGGGAAGGCGTTCTTGTTGAAGGTGCGTCCCCGCTCGTCGTAGGAATCCTGGTCCTCGTACTCTCGAGGGTAGAACCAGAACATGGCCGGTCGCCTCTCCCCCTCTTGGTAGTCGGGGGGCAGGGTGACGTTGACCAAGAACCGGAATCCGTCGGGGCGCTGCACCGTAAAGCGGTGCCGGGGCGCGTGAGTCAGGTCGGGCGTGTAGTCCACGTTGTTGGTCAACCGGGCGCGCGAATCGCTTGTAACCAGGTATCCCTGCCCCACCTCCGTGGGCGACTCGCGATGCACGGCAAAGGTCTCCGCACCGGCGTCCAGCACGGTGGTGATGCGCTCAAACTGCTCCTCGTTGGAGCTTTCGTACACGCGCCGCTTCTCGCCGCCACGGATTGGCACCCGATCCAGAAAACTTCTGGGCCCCGCCGCCAGCGGATCCTCATCGTAGACCATGCCCACGAAGAACACCGCCTCGTTCTCGCCCTCGCCGGATGTCTTGACTATGTGCTCGGCACCCGTGCTCGCGAAGCCGCCAAAGCGGAAGCGGCCCCCGCCGGTCGATGCCGCCCCGCTGCCCATCACGAGGGAACCCGGATTGTCGTAGAAGTCATCGGTGTCCCACTCGCTGAGCGTGTAGCGGGTCTCGGGGTCGTCCAGACGCACGGCATGCTGGGTGACGGTCCCGCCGTCTCCAGAGGGACGAATCGTGACGAACAGCCACCCGTAGTCTTCGGAGTAGCGGTGATTCGCCATGCGGGACTCGCTCTCATACAGGACGACCTCGGCCCCGTCCTCAAAGGGGGGCGCCCAGAGCATCACGCGATCCTTGGGCCGCTCCCTTTCGTTGCCTTCGCTCTCGCTCGCCCCCTCCTCCCCGTCCTCGTCGGATTGCTCCGACTCCTCCATGCGCAGAAACGTCAGCCCCGTGCCGTCTTCGCGCCACGCGACCTGCCTGCGATCGGGCTCCTCATCGTCGCCCGACACGCCCGGCGCGGACGGCGCTCCCCGGATTCCGGTGTTGAGCTCGGTCTCCGAGATCTGGGCAAGAACCTCGCCACCGCGGTCCCAGATCTCCTCCACCCGCCCAAAGCTGGTCACCGGCACGATGTAGCTGAACGGCCTTTGCATCGTCGTGACGCGTGCAAAATCGCCCGAGGGCGAGAAGTCGAAGGCGCGGATCATTGCCGGCGCCCCGATCCTGGTCACGCGCCTGCCCTGCAGCGCGATCGTGGCAAGCTGACCGGTGGCGTGCCACTCGAGCAGTTCCTCGTCATGGGGCGTGGCCATCAGGCTGGCATAGGTCCGCAGAACATTCTTGCCGTCCTCCGTGCGCTTGACCTGCGGACCGCTGGGAACCGAGTGCATCCGCGGACGCGCCGGCCTGTCCTCCGGCACCAGGACGGCGGCGATCTCCCGGCCTTCGGCCGTCCATTCGAATGAGGTCACCATCGTCGCCAAGACCGGGTTCCTGGTGAGCCGCTCCGAGTCTCCGGTCTCGGGGTCTGCCACAAAGATGTGCGTCTCGTCGTCGCTATGGGCGAAGAAGGCCAGCCTGGATCCGTCGGGGGACCACTGGGCCCCGGATACCCGCGCGTTGTCCGGCACATCGATGTTGATCACGGCGCCGTCGTCCGCCGAAATCACCTGCAGCCCGGCGGAATTCCTGATGGAAAGTGACCGGTGCCGATTGGCCTGCGGCTCAAGGAACTGCCCCCCCAGCTCATCGAAGGGTCGCGAGAAGCGATCCATCGTGACCGGACCGTCCCCGACCATGTGCAGGAACCAGCGACCGTCGGGGCTCGGGTTGTTCAGCGTCACGTTCAGATAACGGGGCGCCAGCACGGCCTCTGCAATCTCTTCCGGGGGGCGCACCCACTCCTTCGATTCCAGCGTCGCCTGGGCATCGGACACACCATTGGGAGGATCCTGGAGCGCGTGGCCCCGAGATGGGGCGGCGGCCTGAGCGGCCAGCAGAAGCGCGAACAACCCGAAGGAGAACAATGCGCGTGGGCAACGGTTCATGGTGGGCAACATCCTGTTGTCTTGGGAGTGGCGGACAGAAAAATGTCGAGGGTCTGCAAGGGCGCATGAACGATGCGGACCCTGATGGAACCAAGTTGGGGCCGACAAGGTAGCCCCCGCCAGAGCGAGCGGCCCCCCCAAGGTGCGGAACGGTATTCTTGGGGCAACCCGTTCCGTCCGACGACTGGCAGAGGGCAGACTATGAGGCCGATTCCTCCAGCAACACCTGCAGCCCGACCTGGGAGAGCCACATTGCGCGGCTGGAATGGCCAACCCCTGGAACCAGGAACTCTCGGTGCGCGTGGCCGGGGCGTTGCGCGTCCATAAACGCCATCATCGCACGCCCCCTGGTGAGCCGGTTGACGCCCTGGAGGCGAGCGCCACAACTCTGATCCAGCGCCGCATCCAGCGTGTCGGCAGCCCCAAGCAACACCCGCACCTCCCTGCGACTCAGGCGCGCCCGAATGGTGTCGGGATCCAGTCGGCCCGCGTATCGGTTGCGATCCCTCAACCCGTAGTACCAGTCGTCATAGTCCTCGCAGCCCGCCTCCGGGACCCCGAACGAACCGTCGGGACCGGGCCGCTGCGGTCCCAGGTACAGGTAGGTCGATGGATTGGTGACAACATACCGAAACGTGACGCCGGAGGGCGCGTGCTCCTGGGCGGAGCTCGTGGCGGCGAGGCGATGCACAACTTGGCCGCCCGCGGAGTGGCCGGCCACGACGACATGCTTCATGCCCGGAAACCGATTCGGATCGGTGAGCGCCGCGATCACGGAGTCCAGGGCCTCGTACGAGCTGACCCGTGGTCTCGGCCCCTCGGGGCTGGACAAGTGGCCACGCTTCCATCCGCCATTGGACCAGAAGGATTCGTCCGTAGCCGGACCGTCGGCGGCCGTCTGAAAGTGGGGCGCGACCACGACTGCGACGCCCGAGAGTCGCCCGGCCGCCGCCACCGCCACTCCAGTCTCAAAGTACCGGTCGGCATCGCGCAGATTGCCATGCACAACGACCAAGGCTCGGATCACCCCCGGGTGCGCGAGCGACAACAGGTGGGTGCTGAAGACCGGAAGAAAGGCGCCTTGGCCAATCCGGATCCTGTCCACGCATGTCGCATTGGGGACATTGCACGGGACGGGCCTGGAAGCCTGCCCCCGGAACCGATCACCCGGGGCGACCGTCTCCCCGCCACAATCGCACAGCAAAACGGCAAGGGCAAGAGCGAAGACAGAGCTTGATCGAATTGGAACAATCCTCTGCAACGGGCGACCCACCATCTCGCACCAAGGGTTCCTTGTCCGAAGCGCGCCGGCACACCGACCCGCAAGGAATGGCCGAAACCCGACGAGGGATCGCCGCGGGAAGGCGACAAATCTCCCGCGCGCGAAGACGACAGGGATGAGCCGGCTGGGGATCGAACCCAGGACCTACGGATTAAAAGTCCGTTGCTCTACCAACTGAGCTACCGGCTCACCGAAAACGTAACCCGGACGGACCAGCTCTCAAGTGGACATAACCCCCGTGATGCTTCAGACGACACTCGCCAACTTGTCTTGTCGAGCCGTCCCAAGGAGTTGACGGGCGACCCCGGTCCCGGCAACCACAGGCCTTGGCAACGCCCGGCGCCGGCAGCCAGACGAATCGTCGCTCGTGTCAGGATCCATTTCACAGCTTCCAATCCGGCGGCTAATCCACCGGCCGGGCAGGAGGAGACTGACGAGCAGTGACTTGTCCATCCTGGGCGGCATCATCACGATGACGCGTTTCAGGTCGCCGGTCCCTATGTCCCGATGCGCTGCACCGCATCGGCAAGGTGCTGAGGTGCCGGATGTAGGTGTACCAATAAGGTCAGGCTTGGCGAGCCGGGAATGGATGTGGAACGGGCGCTGCAGCAGGGCGGCGGTGTCCACACGAGTCAGCCGTCCCCGAAGTACTCCATGGTCTCGACAATTGTCTTCGCGCGGCCGAGCGATGATTCCGACATTTGTGCAACGAGATCAATGGCGTCGGGCATCGCCTCCGGCATGGTCTCGCGCCAAGGACTGCATGGTGTGGGAGAAGGTCTTTCGATCTCGATTGCGTCCTAAACCGTCCAGCCGTGCGTCAAGGTTCTGTGCGACGACAGGGACCACCGCAACCAAGACCAGCCGTGCGGCCCATATCCGCGCGTTTGCGGCAGCCGGGTACTCCAGGGGCCCGGGGTCATCGGACCCATAATTTCGTCGCCGTCCAGCGCCGGTCGTGCCACGCGGCGTGTATTGTCCGGCATAACGGCCTATCCCCGAGAAACGCCTTCCAGAAGCCCAGTCTGACACCGTGGACTTCGCCCACATACGCATGGATCCCCAATCCACCCCGGCCATCTCCATGAGCCCGGTTGCGACCAAGCCCGTAGACGCGTGGGCACCCCTTTACCCGGCTCTGATCGGACACCACCCGCCAAGAACATTCTTGGCCCCAAGGGCCCAAGGCGGCTTCCATCATGGACTCCCCTGCGGAAGGGGAAGCTCCCGTTGCAACAACCCAAAACTCATCCGATGGTGGGGCGTTGGACCCGCGTCCCGCACCGCCCGCAGGTGATCCGGGGTCCCGTACCCCTTGTTGCGCTCCCACCCGTAGCCCGGATAGCGAGGCGCCAGCCTCCGCATCAGGTGATCCCGGCACACCTTGGCAAGCACGGAGGCGCAGGCAATGGAATGCACCATCGCGTCACCCCCCACGACGGCGTCGTGGGCCCAATCCAGACCCCGCACGGGCAGGCCATCGACGACCACATGGTCAGGAACAAGCGGAAGGCGCGCCAACGCTCGGTTCATCGCCAGCGTCGTCGCACCCAAGATATTCAGGCGATCAATGTCACGAACCGAGGCGGCACCAAGGGCAACTGCTGCCGCACGGATCCTGATCGCCTCTGCAAGCTCGGTTCGCCGCGTGGGCGAGACAGCCTTGGAGTCGCGGACTCCCTTGATGAGGACGCCCTCGGGAAGCACGACCGCAGCCGCAACCACGGGACCCGCCAAGGGTCCCCGCCCAACCTCGTCGACACCTGCGACGTGTGAGGCACCCCGCGACCATGCCTCGCGTTCGTAGTCCAACGGAGCATCCGCGTGGGGCACCCGTCCGTCGGCCCCAAGAGCGGCCGCCAAGGACGGACGCCGGGAACCGACTCCGACGGAGTCTACGACACGCTCGGCCCGACCAACCAGTGGCTCACCTCTGACTGCTGTCTTCGGCCCTGGCGCACCCCCAATTCTCGAAACGCTTATCGGGGCCGATAGGTCCGTTTTTCCTTGATCCGAGCGGCCTTGCCGCGCAAGCCCCTCAGGTAGTAGAGTTTGGCGCGCCGGACCCGGCCTCGGCGCACGACCTCGACACCGCCCACCGTTGGCGCCTGTACGGGAAACACGCGTTCGACGCCGATCCCCCCGGAGCGCTTGCGCACGGTGAATGTCTCACCCATGCCTGACCCCCGGCGACCGAGGCACACCCCCTCGAACACCTGAATCCTCTCCTTCTGCCCCTCGCGCACCCGATAAAGAACCCGGATCGTATCGCCGGGGAAGAACTCCGGAAGGTCGCTCCGGGAATGCTCCGTATCCAGCTGCTGAAGAATGTCGGCCATGTCTTGCCTGCCCAATGATCTCATCGTCGCGCACACCCACTACGCGGCCCCGTTGGCGACGATCTCCACATGGCCGATAATGCAATCTAGACCGACCGCGCACCGATTGGAACCCTCGATCCAGGTTGGCGTCCGGCGCGGGGCCGTGATCGCGGGAGCGCTGGAGTCGCCGGAGCCCGCTCTGGGCCTCCCGCATCCTCAGCCCTCCGGCGCGCAGAGCACACCGCCCACCCCCGGATGACGGCCGAGCGCAGGGCGACAGCGATCCCCAAGCCTCATGTTGGGCACCCGGCGGAGCACGGGCGTCGGGTCAGGACCCCGGCCCCACAACCCTCGTGGCCCCGTTACGAGGCACTATTCAGGGCGACAGCGGGACTGCCGGCGCCTACGTGTACGCCGCTCCGACTCGGCCCTTCGCCACGCCTGAATTCGGTTGTGGTCGCCGCTGCGCAGAACATCCGGCACCCGGAGCCCCCGATATTCCGCCGGCCTGGTGTAGGAGGGCGCCGAAATCCCATCGCCGTCATAGAATGAATCGGTCGCCGCCGACTCGTGATCCCCCAGCGCCCCGGGAAGAAGCCGCACGATCGCGTCCGTCATCGCCAGCGCGGCCGGCTCGCCACCCGACAGCACAAACGCGCCGAGCGAAAGCTCCTCCGTCGCCAACGAGTCAGCGACACGCTGGTCCACATCCTTGTAGTGCCCGCAGAGAAAGGTCACCTCCGCCTCCAGTGAGAGTCGCACGGCGTCCCGGTGGCTGAAGAAGCGCCCCCGGGCCGACACAAGCACCACCGGCCCTCGGGGGGCCAGGTCGTCGACCGCCTCGAAGAAGGGTTCCGGCTTCATCACCATCCCGCCTCCGCCTCCGTAGGGCTGATCGTCCACCGTGCGGTGGACATCGTGCGTGTAGCGCCGCAGGTCTACCACCCGGTAGCGCGCGAGACCGCTGCGCTGTGCCCGGGCCGGTATGGAGGCGGCAAGCGGAGAGGAGAAGAAATCGGGGAAAATGGTGACCAGATTGACGCGGATCACGGGAGCAACCCCTCCGGCACGTCCACCACGATGCGCCGCCCCTTGCGGTAAACCTCCACCACATACTGGCGAATCAGGGGGATCAACACTTCACCCTTTTCCCCCACCACCCGAAGCAGGTCGGACGGCTTGAGCGCATAAACTTCGCGCACCTCGCCCAGGGCTTCCCCCTCCCGGGTTTGGACCAGGGACCCCAAGAGCTCGTGGTAGAAGTACTCCCCCTCTTGCGCTTGGTCGATGTCGTCAAAGGGACGAAACAGATACCGGCCTGAGATGTCCCGGGCGGCGCCCCGATCGCCCACTCCCTCGAATCGAACCAGGAACCCCTTGCGAAACGGGCGGACGGTCTCGACCACCAACGGATCCTCGTCGGGCGACGGTTGGCTCCCCTGGTCATCGCCCACCAAATGGCGGGCGCCGGGCCTGAAGTGACTGTCGGGATAGTCGGTGAGCGACCAGACGAAAATTTCGCCCCTCGTCCCGTGGGGCTTGTTCATGTGGCCTACGATGAGGAACCGGGGATCTTCCCCCGTCGAGTTCACGCCGAGACGGTTGCCGCCGCCTCGTCGTCCTGGGTGTCGCTCTCGGTGCCCGGATCCTCAGGCGGCTTGTCCGCGGGATCCTGGATGGGTGGAGCCGCCTCGACCATGGCGACGCGATCGTCTCCCCCCTTGCGGGCCTTCCTCACCAGGCTCCCGACCGTCTTGGAGACCTCGGCCCCCCGCCCGACCCAATACTCGACCCGATCAAGATCCACGGAGAGCCGAGCCGGGGTCGACACGGGTTGGTAATAGCCGATGTTCTCAACAAACCTCCCGTCACGGGGAGAGCGACCGTCGGCGACGACGATTCGGTAGTGCGGCTGCTTCTTCTTGCCCATGCGGCGAAGACGGATCCTTAACGACATTGTTTACCAACCATGTTGAGGGGGTGCTTGCGAGCCTCGTGGCCAGCCCACGGACCCGGCGCGTTTCGTTGCATTCTTGCTACTGGAACATGAGTCCCTTCATCTTCTTGAGCGTCTTTTCCATCTCCCGGAATCGCTTGATCAGGCGATTCACCTCCTGCACCGGGCGCCCGCTTCCAAGGGCGATCCGTTTCCGGCGCGACCCGTTGAGAATCTCGGGTCGCCTGCGTTCCGCCGGCGTCATCGACAGAATGATCGCCTCAATGTGCTTCATCTTCCTGGGATCCACCTCTTGGACCGGCATCTTCCGGGCAAGGCCCGGGACCATCTTCATCAGCTGATCCAGGGGGCCCATCTTCTGCACCTGCCGCATGGCTCCAAGGAAGTCTTCCAAGTTAAAACGACCTTTGCCCAGAATCTTGTCCTGGATCGCCCGCGCGTCATTCGCGTCCACGACCGCTTGTGCGCGCTCCACCAGACCCACCACGTCGCCCTTGCGCAGAATGCGACCCGCGATGCGTCGCGGATCGACCGCCTCCAGCGCGTCCACACCCTCGCCGGTTCCGACAAACTTGAGCGGCTTTCCGGTGACGCCATGGATGGAGAGAGCCGCACCTCCGCGGGCGTCCCCGTCCATCTTGGCGAGCACAAATCCGGTCAGGTCCAGAACGCGATCAAACCCCTGGGCGATCCGCACCGCCTCCTGGCCCGTCATCGCATCGGCGACGAGAAGGATTTCGCGGGGGCGAAGCACCTCCCGTAACCGGGCCAGCTCATCCATCAGGGGCTCATCTATCTGCAACCGACCCGCCGTGTCGACAATGAGTGCGCGCGCCTTCAACTGCCGGGCGCGCCGATGGCTGGCCTGGGCGACGGCGACCGGATCGGTGGCGCCCTCCTCGAAATGCACCGGCACCTTGGCCTGCTTGCCCAAGACGCGCAGCTGGTCCACGGCGGCGGGCCTGTACAGGTCGCAGGCGGCCAGAAGCGTCGAGTGGCCCTGGCGCTCCAGGCGCTTGGCGAGCTTGGCGGCAGTGGACGTCTTGCCGGAGCCCTGAAGTCCCACGAGCATGATGACCGTCGGCGGCGCCGGCGACCACCGGAGCTCGTTGCCTCCCTCGCCGCCCATAAGGGCCGCCAGTTCGTCATGAACGATCTTGACGATCTGCTGGCCCGGCGACACGGAATTGATCACTCGCTGTCCCAGGGCCCGCTCCTGGACCCTGGCAAGGAAGGAGCGCGTGACCTTGAAGTTCACGTCCGCCTCAAGCAGGGCTCTGCGCACCTCGCGCAAGCCATCTCGGATCATGGGTTCGGTGAGGACCCCCCGCTGGCGGAAGCGCCCCAAGACCCCGTCCAGCCTCCGGCTCAGATCCTCAAACACCGCGCCCGCTCCTGGCGACAGGGGTCCCGGCGCGGTCTTCCCCCCGCCGGCGCTCCGGCGTCATCAGGGGCCCGTGCCCGACCCTCAATTCTGGATCACCTGGCTGCGCCGGGTTCCCACCGAGACCATGGTGATCGGCGCTCCCACGAGATCCTCAATGCGTTCAAGGTACGCCCGGGCCCTGTGGGGAAGGTCCTCCAGCGAGCGCGCATCCGAGGTGGACATCTCCCACCCGGGATGGTCCTCGTACACCGGCTCGGCGCGCTCCAGCAGCCGGGAATCGGCGGGAAAACAGTCCGTCACCTCACCGTCAATCCGATATCCGACGGCCACCCTGAGCCGGGGCAGCGAATCCAGGACATCCAGCTTGGTCACCGCGATCCCCGTCAGGCCATTGACGCGGGCCGCGTAGGCGGCCAGCACCCCGTCAAACCAACCACATCGGCGCGGCCTGCCCGTCGTCGCCCCGAACTCATCACCCAGGGCGCGCACCCGCTCATCCATCTCCGGCTCAAAGGAGGTCGGCAGCGGGCCCTTGCCCACCCTGGTCGCATAGGCCTTGACGACCCCGACCACCTCGCTGACCGCCGTGGGCCCGATGCCCACTCCCAGGGCGGCGGCGCCGGATGTGGTATTGGACGATGTTACAAAGGGATAGGTGCCGTGATCGAGATCCAGCGCTGTTCCCTGCGCACCCTCCAGCAACACGCGCCGGCCCGCGGCCAGGGCGCCCGCAATCTCCTCGCCGACATCGGTGGCCACACCCGGGAGACGCTCCAGGCAATCCATCGCCTCATCCACCTCGCCCGCGAGCCCGGGATCGGCGCCCAGCGCCACAAAGCGGCGGCGAGCCCACTCGACTCCCGTCTCGACGCGCTCCCTGGCACATGCCGGATTCAACACATCGGCGACCCGGACCCCGCACCGCCCGGCCTTTGCTTCATAGGCGGGGCCAATTCCTCGCAGCGTCGTCCCGATCCTCTTGCGAGTGGCCTTCTCCAAGACCGAGTCCAGCGCCCGATGATACGGAAACACCAAGTGCGCCCGATCACTCACCGCAATGCGGCCCCGCCACTCGATTCCGCTGGCCGCCAGATCGTCAAGCTCGCCGAAGAACTGCTTGGCATCCAAGACCACTCCGTTGCCCAGCAGACAGCGCTTCGTCAGGTGCAGCACGCCGGAGGGAACTTGGTGCAACACCACTTTACGATCACCCACATGCACCGTGTGGCCGGCGTTGGCGCCGCCCTGGTAGCGAGCCACGATGTCAGCCTGGGCGGCCAACACGTCGACGATTTTGCCCTTGCCCTCATCGCCCCACTGGCACCCGACCACCACGGTGCAGGGACCCGCCACCCGGTCCGTCCCGACGCGCGTCACGACGCTGCCGAGGCCTCCCGGATGCCGATCCCGGCGGCGCGCAGGAGGGCAGCCACCTCAGGCCGCCGATCCGGGGGCAAGGGGGAAAGAGGAGGTCGTGGCGCCCCCCCGCGATACCCGCAGAGGTCCAAACCGCACTTTACCCCCGCCACGCCCATCTTGCCCACAAGCGCGTTGTGCAGGGGCCCTATGCGCTCCTGGAGCCGTCCCGCACCCGCGCCGTCTCCCGCCCTGAACAGATCATGGATCCGGGCGCACTCGGCCGGAGCGACATTCGCCACGCCCAAGATCCCGCCGGACGCCCCCATCTCCAAGGCTCCGTACAGGATCGCGCCGCTCCCCACCAGAACCTGAAAGCCGTCGGTCCGGCTCAGCAGCTCGCCCACCAAATCAAGCTTCCCCCTGGAGTCCTTGATGCCGACGATGTTGTCGTGGGTGGCCAGCTGTGCCACCAGCCCCGTCGAAAACTCGAGTGTGCTGAACCTGGTCGGCACCTGATAGAGGATGACCGGCACGTCGGAGCACTCCGCCACCGCCACATAGTGATCCCGCAGGACCTGGGGCGTCATCGCTCCCCTGTAGAAGGCAGGGGGCTGGACCAGAACCGCATCGTATCCCAGATCGCCGGCCAGCCGCGTCCTGCGGATCGTCGCCCGCCGACTCTCCGCACCCGTCCCGGCCACCATGAGCAAGTGCTCGGCCGCATTCTCGATGGCCACCTCAAGCACCGCATGACGCTCGTCCTCGTCCAGGAGAACGGCTTCGCCGGTGGATCCGCCCATGACCAGTCCACGAACCCCGGTCTCCCCCCAGCGCTGCACATTCTGGCGGAGCGCCACACGATCCACGGCACCCCCGTGGGCTTCGAAGGGCGTCGTGGCCGGAATCATGACTCCACTGATATCAATCACGCTTATCTCTTGAATCCTCTTGGGGGTCGCCAAACACCAGGTTTCTCGTTTGCGTCACAATCGTCCTTGGCCGATTAGGGGGCCACAGCGCGCACCCGACGACGGCCACATTCAGCGCGCATGTCCGCAACATGCCCCCGCCACGGATGCGCCTTATGACGGCGCGTACATGCCCATTTTGTCGCGGGCACGCTCCAGCGTCGCACCGGCCAGGGCCCGGGCCTTCGCGCCCATGATCAGAATCAACTCGTCCATGTCCCGCCCTCGGGACAGGATCTCGCCCCGCCGGTCTCGCATTCGACCGGTCAACGCCACCAGGCTGTCCGCCGTCTCGCCCTTGAGGTCGACGTAGCGCAACGTACCCGCAAAGTATTGATCGCGCATCAGGCGCGCGTCGGCGGGCCGCCCGCAGGCCCCCAGGATGGTCAGGAGGTTCTCGATTCCGGGGCTGGCCTTGCTCTCGGCCCGCTCCCCGTCCGGCCCCCCGGCGTCCGCTCCCGGACGGGTACCCGAGTCCGTCACCGCCGAACGGATCTTGCGGCGGATGGAATCCTCTTCTTCGAAGAGGCCAATGTAGTGCTTCGGCCCCAAGCTCTTGCTCATCTTGCGGGTGGGATCGGCCGTGGACAGGACCTTGGTGACGGGCGTGTACAGGGTCTGCGGCTCCGGGAACAGCTCCCCGAAGCGGCGGTTGAAGCGCCTGGCGATGCCCCTTGTAAGCTCCAGGTGCTGATCCTGATCCTGCCCGACCGGCACATAGTCGGCCCGGTAGGCCAAGATGTCGGCCGCCTGCAGGACGGGATAGAACAGGAGGCCCGCCGAGGTGAATTCCCCGCTGTCGTCGGCAAGATTACCCTGAAGCAGACCCGACTTTTCCTTGAACTGAGTCATGCGCGCCAAATCGCCCAGCGAGGTCAGCGTGGCCAGCATCCAGCACAGCTCGGTGTGCTCCGGAACCGTCGACTGAATGAAGACGGTTGCCCGGTCGGGATCAATCCCCGCCGCGAGCAGACTGACGAACATGTCGCGGGAGGCGTCCCTGAGCGCTCCGGGGTCGTCGCTTGAGGTCATGGCGTGCAGGTCGACCACGCAGTACACGCAGTCGCACTCGTCCTGTAGCTTCACCCAGTTTTGGACAGCGCCAAAATAATTGCCGATCGTCATCACGGCGGTGGGCTGAATGCCCGACAGGACTCGTTTTTTCTGCACCATATGCACCGGGAGGCAACGCGCGTCTCGTCCGAGGCGAGGCTCTCCCGCCCGTTGGCTTAAGGTAGCGCAGATCCGGCATGGTTTCGACCCTTTGGCTTGCCCTCCCAAGGTGAATCCCCCAGCGCCTTGTTGTGCCGCGCCGGGGCCCCTTGGCCCGTCCGCGCCGTTTGCCTCAGAAACACTCGGTTTACCTTATAGGGACCATGGGCCGCTCTGCGCGGCGTAAACGCGGGGGCGCCCCGGTAGCAATCGGACAAGGAGTAGGGAGGAGCTCCGTCGCAGGGGTTCCGGTGTGCCGGATATGGTTCTTGCCCCGGTGCCCACGGTCCCGCTTGCGGGGCCAGCCAATGAGTTCAGCACGCCGGGTCACGGCGCGCCCGCCCCAAGAGGAACGAGAGCATTGAACACCACAACCCTGCGGCCACCGGGCCGCGCCACCGCCATCCAGCGGCCCCCCTTCCGGGTGGCCGACCTGTCGCTTGCACGTTGGGGGCGCAACGAAATCCGCCTCGCGGAGCACGAAATGCCCGGCCTCATGGCCATTCGGCGCGAATATAGCGACGAGCGGCCGCTCGACGGGGCCCGCATCACGGGCTCGTTGCACATGACCGTGCAAACCGCCGTGCTGATCGAGACGCTGGTCCAGCTTGGGGCTTCGGTCCGCTGGGCGTCGTGCAACATCTTCTCGACGCAGGACCACGCGGCGGCGGCCACGGTGATCGGACCCCGGGGCACGCTGGATGCCCCGGACGGACCACCCGTATTCGCGTGGAAGGGTGAGACGCTGGAGGAGTACTGGTGGTGCACCGAGCAGGCGCTGACCTGGCCGGATGGCCGGGGCCCCAATCTCATTCTCGACGACGGCGGCGACGCGACCCTGCTCGTGCATAAGGGAGCCGAGCTGGAGCAGCTGGCCCGCAGAGGTCGGGTGCCCGATGACCACACCGGCACCGAGAGCGAGGAAGAGCGCGTCATCCTGGAGCTACTGCGCCGGCATCGTGAGATTGACAGCGGACGCTGGGGCCGCGTTGCGAGCGGCATCCTTGGCGTCTCGGAGGAGACGACCACCGGCGTGCATCGGCTCTATGAGATGGCGCGGAAGGGAGAGCTACTCTTTCCGGCGATCAACGTCAACGACGCGGTCACGAAATCGAAGTTTGACAATATTTACGGTTGCCGCCACTCGGTGATCGACGGCCTCAATCGCGCCACCGATGTCATGCTCTCCGCCAAAGTGGCTGTCGTCATGGGCTACGGCGAGGTGGGCAAGGGCTGCGCGCAGGCGCTCAGGGGCCAGGGGGCGCGGGTGGTGATCACGGAGATCGACCCGATCTGCGCGTTGCAGGCGGCGATGGAGGGCCACCAGGTGGCGCGCCTGGACGATGTGGTCGACAGTGCCGACATCTTCATCACCGCGACCGGCAACAGGGACGTGATCACGCTTGACCACATGCGACGCATGAAGGACAAGGCGATCGTCGGCAACATCGGGCACTTCGACAATGAGATTGACATGGCCGCGCTCGAGTCCTCCGAGGCGGTGCGCAACCAGATCAAGCCCCAGCTCGACGAGTGGCGCTTTCCCGACGGGCACAGCATTCTGGTTCTCGCCGAGGGGCGCCTCATGAACCTGGGATGCGCCACCGGTCATCCCAGCCTCGTCATGTCCGCCAGCTTCTGCAACCAGGTCATGGCCCAGATTGAGCTGAGGCGCAACCACGCCCGCTACGACCGGGGGGTGCATTTCCTGCCCAAGTCACTGGACGAGCGCGTCGCCCGGCTGCACCTGGAGCACCTGGGCATCCGGCTGACCAAGCTCACGCCCGGGCAGGCCGACTACATCGGAGTATCGGTGGACGGCCCCTACAAGCCCGAACACTATCGCTACTGATGCCGGTGCGCCTTGGCCAGACTTCGGTTGGACCCCCTGGGGGAACCCGTGATCCAGCCCGCACGGGCCGAGGCGCCAGGGTCAGGGGAGCCGGGGGGCCAGGGAAGAACAGGCCTGGACGGGTCATCGAAAGCCGGGCGTTGATGCTCTTGGCCTCCTGGACGGCGCTTGCCTCCGCAGCGTGCTCGGAGCCCGTCAACCCCCTGCTGGGAGAGTGGATTTCGCTGGCGGGGCAGGTCCCGGAGCTGGGGTACATCTTTGAGGACGGCGGGCGCATGAAGTGGATCCTCGACCTTGAGGAGGGCCCGGACACACTTGTCGTCGGGTTCCGATCGAACGAGCACGCCATTCCGGCGGAGCTGGATGTGGGTCCCTGGTCATCGGGTCCGCTCACGGGACGAACGATGACCGGCATCTTTGAGATGCAGGGACCGGATCGGTTCCGGGTCGACTTCGAGCCCTCCGATCCCGACGGTCAGATCTTGGAGCGACCGTCCGGGTTTTCCGATCAAACCATGCACTTCGTCAGAAAGTTGAACTGACGCGCCGGATTCCGGGATCGGGGACCACGGATACGCCCCCCCGGAGGGCGCTGCAAGACGATTAGGCAGGGCCGCCGATGCATTGGCCTTGAGACGGCGCGATACCGCGCGCTGCCGCTCCCCTTGAATCTCGCTTGATGGATTGGGTACGCCGGATCCCCAGCCGCCGAAGGCCGGGGACGCAGACGCCCAAAGGTCCGGGGGTGACCATCACCGTCCACCCCCGGACCCTTGGTGCCCTGCTCTCAATGATCGGGGGTCAGCTCTTGCTGCCGACCTCGATCTTGCGACACAGCGCCTTCTCGGCCTTGGGTAGCCGCACCGTCAGCAACCCGGCGTCGAAGTCCGCCGTGATGCCCTCGGCGCTGACCGTCCTGGGCAACGTGAACGAGCGACGAAACGACCCGAAGGTGCGCTCGACCAAGTGGTACTTGCCGCCGGCCTCGCTCTCTTCACGGCGATCCCGCTTCTCACCGGAGATCGTGAGCACGTTGTTCTCCAGCGTGATCTCAACGGCGTTCTCGTCCATGCCGGGCAACTCGGCGGTCAGCAGGATCTCGTCACCCCGCTCTTCGACGCTCACCGGCGGAACCCAGCTTGCCCCGTAGGTCAACTGCCCGAGGTCGGCAGTGCCCAGGAACCGGCCCAACCGACTCGTCAGCGCGTCCAACTCATTCCAGGGGCTGACGGCCCCCGTCTGCTTCGTGACGGACATGATCATTCTCCTTTTCTGGTACTTGAACATGAATACCGGTCATTCACTTGACCGTCGCCTGCGCCTCACCGTCGCGCGGCTACTTCCCATATGATGCATGTTCCGTGCCAAGAATTTTGCGCCAAATTGGCGCTGTAATCGCGGTCCCGCAGACAACAACGACGGACTGGCGCCGGCCCAATCGGCCATTTCGGCCAACCCCCTCGGGATACGCATATGGGACGACTGCGAGAGAGGCTTCCAGGTCCTCGCGACAGGCACGGTTGGGACCGAGATCCCCAACAATAGCCGGGAGCCCAAGAGTTGTGCGTTCTTCTTTGGCCCCGTCGCCCGAGAGCCCCGCGGGTCGTGTCCGGTTTCACCAGTGGAGAGGGGCTCGTATGCGCATGCGGCGCGGAATCAATCACCCGGTGTCCACGACGACGCCTCTTGTGGCCCGGGAGTGAAGAATCAGTCCAAGGTCATGCGGAGCGCTTCGCCAAGGGCTCCCCACTCCGGCTGAATCGGGCCGGGGACAAGCGCACATCCGAAGTCGCGGCCCATGCGGGTCACGATGTCCCGAAGGGGGCCACCCTCCCGAATCAGCCCCCCCACCAACGCCAACGGCACAGCGCCGGGCCATTTGCCCATGCGCCTGAGCGCCGCCCCCAGCTGGACTCCGACATCGACAATCACCTGCTTAACAATGGCGCTGGCAACGCGGTCACCCCGACGCGCCACATCCAGGACTGGACCGCTCAGGGCTCCGATGTCGCTCTTGGTCGCACGAGACGCCCAAGTCGCAATCCCGCTGGCGCCCTGAGCTCCCGTTTCCGCTTCCAGCACTCCCGTCAGCGCGGTCTCGAGTTTCCGGCCGTCCGCGCTACGCAGCACCGCCTTCAAGCCCGCAAGCCCAATCCAGTACGCGCTGCCCTCATCGCCCAGGAGCGCTCCCCAACCCCCCACCGTCACAACCTTGCCGTCCGGATTCACGCCCCGAATCACGGATCCGGTGCCCATGATCATGAGGATTCCCGGCCCACGGCCGAACGCCGCCGCATGCGCCGCCACCACGTCGGGGCCCACGGCAACCGCATCGGCCAACCCCAGTTCTTCCAGTCCGCGCTCCACCTCCCGGCGAGCCTCCGCATGGCCCCACCCTGCCAACCCTGCCCACAGTGCCCGCGCGGGCAGCGCCACGCCCGCCTTGGCGGCGGCAGCCCGAACCACCGCCCCCACCTCCTCCACGACAGGCCCCGGACACCGGGGATCAATCAAGCCGGGCCCGCCATCGGCCACGCCCAAGGACGCTCCCGACGCGTCTCCCACCAGGGCCCGGGAGCGCGTGCCGCCGCCGTCGACACCGATCCAGGTCAAGGAAGCCACCCGGCGCCCCGTTTGGGCCCGGTCCTCCCCCGGCTCAGCGAACCCAGCGCGACCGTGATCCCCGACCCCAGGACGACAAACCAGGGCCACGCAAGCCACTCTGCCGTCCAGACCGTGGCCACCAGAAGGACCCCGATGGTCATGGCGATGATGACCGCCCGCTGACTTGGGGGACTCTCGCGCATTCCCAGGAAAAATGCCCCGAGCAGGCCCCCGTAGACGATGGATTGGGCCGCAAGCGCGACCTCGACGGCCAATGAATCCGGAGAGCGCTCGGTCACCATGATGAAGACGATCGCCCCGGCAACCAGGACGGCGGCCCAAAAGAGCGAGAAGATGCGTCCCGCACTCATCAGGGCCGCATCGCTTCTGACACCCGTGGCGGGGGCCAGGAAGTCGTAGGTACAGGCGGACGCGAGCGAATTGATCGTCGACGACAAGCTCGACATGGCCGCCGCAAAGACCCCGGCAATCAGGAGGCCGCGCAGGCCAACGGGCATCTCTTCAATGATAAAGCGCGCAAAGATCTCATCGCCGGACCCGAATTCGCGGGCCTCAAAGAACGCCCACAGCCCGACGCCCACAAGGAGAAAGAGCGCGAACTGCAACCCCACGGCCACGCCGCTCCCGATGAGCGCCTTGCGACTAGAGGCCGCATCCTTGCACGTCAGCAGGCGCTGCACAATCAGCTGGTCGGTGCCGTGCGAGGCCATCGACAACAGGGCGCCCCCGAAGACGCCCGCCCAGAGGGTATAGGGTTTGGCCCAGTCCAGGGACAAGTCCAGCACCTGGAGCTTCCCGGCATCGGCCGCGGCTCCGAGAATCGCTTGCCAGCCCCCATCCACCGCACCACCCAGTAGTGCCAGCGCAACAAGTCCCCCCGCCACATACAGCACCATCTGCAACGCATCGACCCATACCACAGCCCGGATGCCCCCGAAGAAGGTGTACACCAGGGTGAGCGCGCCGATGACCGCGATCGACACCTGCAGGGGCCATCCCGTGATCATCGCGAGCGGAATCGCGGTGGCGAACAGGCGGACCGAATCGGCCAGAACCCTGGTGACCATGAACACGCCCGACGCGTAACGCCGCGCGCCATCGCCAAAGCGCTCGCCCAGCAGGGCGTACGCGGTGGACAGCTCGCCGCGGTAATACCGGGGCAACAGGATCCAGCCCACGATCGCCCGGCCCACCACATACCCGATGGCCAGCTGCAAGAAGGCGAGCGAGCCCAGGTAGGCGATGCCCGGGACCGACAGAAACGTCAGGGTACTGGTCTCGGTGGCAACCACCGACAGCATCACGGCCCACCAGGGCAGGTTCCGACCTCCCAGAAAGTACGATTCGGCACCCCGATTGCCGCGGCCCATCCATAGCCCCCACCCGGTGACGCCCCCCAGGTAGAGCGCCAGGATCCAGAAATCCGGCCCCGTCAGCGTCATCGTTGTCCCGTCGCCCGGTCCGTGCCGGGGCGCGCTCCGGGCGGAGTGTCGGCAATGGCGCGGGCGGCGCGGTCATGCACCCCTCGCCTCAGCGCAATGTGCCTCAGGTTCTCCCTTGACGGATTCACGCGGTTGGTGAGCAGCACCACCGCCAAGCCCTGCGTCGGGTCCACCCAGAAGGACGTACCCGTGTATCCCGTATGCCCGAAGGAGCGCTCGGAAAAGTAGTCGCCCGCCGAGGAACGAGCCGACGGAGTGTCCCAGCCAAGGGCGCGACTGGAGGGGCCCGGCGCCCGGGTCGTGATGCGCTCCACCCAGCCCTGGGCAAAGATCGACGTGGCGGCAAAGCGGGATCGCTGGCAGGGCGTGCCGGAGCCGGGATCCGGACGGCAGGGGGCGGCAACCCCCCGGTCCAGCATCATCTGCGCGAAGATGGCGAGGTCGCGTGCGCTACTGAACAGCCCGGCGTGACCAGAAACGCCCCCGATGGCGTACGCGTTCTCGTCATGGACAACGCCGTGAACATGCACGGCCCTGAACGCCGAATCCATCTCGGTCGTGGCCACGCGGTGCCAACGGTCCCGCGCGGGGCGAAATCCGGTGTCCGCCATTCCCAGGGGCCGCCACAGCTCTCGCCGGACAAACTCGTCCAGTGGCTCCCCGGTCACCTCCTCGACAATGAATGCCGCGGTCATCAGGCCGATGTCGGAGTAGACCGTGGCGGCACCAGGGATCGTATCCAGGGGAAGGGAGCCGATGGCGTCGCGGTAGGCGCTCCGGCCCTCCATCTCCAGGAAGAAGCGTCGGAAGGGGGGCAATCCCGCCCGATGAAGCATGAGGTGGCGCACCGTCACGGCGCTCTTGCGGGGATCGCCGGCGCCCCACCAGGGCAGGTGATCCACCACCCTGTCGTCCATGGACATCAGTCCCCGCTGAGCCAGAACCGTGACGGCCGACGTGGTGGCAACGACCTTCGTCAGCGAGGCGAGATCGAAGATGGATGCCGGAGTGACCGGGGGCGCCAGGGGATCCCAATCCAGGCGGCCGTACCCCCTCAGGCGCACGATTTTGCCCCGCCGCACCACGGCGAGAGCCGCTCCGGAGGCGGCCGAATCCGCCAACGAGGCGAGAATGAAGCGATCCAGTCCCGCCAACGAGTCCTCGCTCATCCCGACCCGATCAGCCTCCGCCTCCAGAATCGAGCGAACCGTACCCTCGTGGCGACAGAAGATGTCCGCCGGCGAGGCGGCGCTCGCCTGGGCCTCATCGCCACACTCGGGCCACGCCTCCCCCTGTTGCCAGCGCCCGGGACCCCCGGTCCCCACGGTGTCGGAATCCTGCCTCGCACCGGCGTCCCCACCACCCTCGGTGGCCGGGACGAACCCGGCCTCGCGCAGCGGATCGGCCCGGTCGGGGGCGACGATCAGGTCCCGGGCGGCCATCGCCTCCACATCCAGGCCGTCCCCGACTGCGTGCAGGGACGGGATGGAGACGGGGAGGCGCCCCCGGATATCGGCCGCGCCCGCCACGGCCAGGGCGGCCGCTCGCTGCGACACCTCACGGCCCCCCCACGCCACGAGATAGCTCCCCACGCCGGGAAAGGCCGAGAGCAGATACGGGTTCCCCAGGGAAATCACGATCACCCGCCCGGGGGCAGTGGCCTCCAGGCTTCGGACAAAGGCGGTGAAGTTGGTTGACACGCCTACGGAACCGCTGCCGGAGCGGGGCGACACATACGCGCCCACGACCACAGCGTCCACGCCTTGGGAGCGCTCCACAAGCGAATCGTAGGTCCACCACGGGGTCTCGGGCCCAACGCGCGCCGTGAGCAACCCGCTCACGCGGCCACCCAGGGCGGCGTCAAATGTCCGCCCAGCCAGGAGGTCACCGGCGCGCGCGTAACTGACGCTGAGCACACGCGAAGACGCGGCCAGCGGTAGCACCTTGCCTTGGTCGCGCACCAGCGTCATCGACGCCGCGGCCACCTGCCGGGCCAAGGCTCGGTGCTCTTCCACCCCCACGCGGTGGGCCACCGATTCCGGGGCGACCCGGCGGCCGCCCTCCAGGTGCAGTCCAAGCCTGGCCTTCGCCTCCAGTAGGCGCAGAACCGACCGGTCTATGCGAGCGCGCGTCAGGCGCCCGGACTGGACCGCCTCGCGCACCGCCAGCACCGTCTCGCCGATGTCGGCCGGCGCCAGGAGGACATCGGAGCCGGCCTCCAGGGCCTGCACCGCCGCCTCCCCGCCACCGTAATTCTGCGTGATGGCGCCCATGCGCAACGCATCGGTGAACAAGATGCCACCAAAGCCCATCTCCCGGCGTAGCAGATCGGTCATCAACTCGGGCGCCATGGTCGCGGGACGTGAATCACCCAAGACATCGGGAACGGAGACATGCGCCGTCATCACCGCATCGACGCCCGCGGCCAGCGCCATGCGAAAGGGGACAAGCTCGACCCGATCCATCCGCTCGCGGTCCACGCGGATGACGGGCAGGTCCACATGGGAGTCCAGCTGCGTGTCGCCGTGGCCTGGAAAGTGCTTGGCCGTGGTCAGGGCGCCACCGGCCCGGGCACCCCGAATGAAGGCCGCGCCCAGGCGTCCGACGGCCCGGGGGTCCTCTCCGAAGGACCGGGTGTTGATCACCGGGTTTCCGGGATTGTTGTTGACGTCCAGGACGGGCGCGAAGATCCAGTGGACACCCACGGCTCGCGCCTCCCTGCCCGTGATGCGTCCCACCTCGTACGCCAGCGTCTCGTCACCCGCGGCGCCCAGCGCCATCGTGGGCGGAAAGCTGGTGCCCCCTCCCTGCGGCAGCAGGGAGGGAATCGCGTAGCTGTGGTTGATCCTCATCCCGGGGCCGCCGTTCTCAAAGTCTGATGTGACCAACAGCGGCACGCGGGCCCGGGCTTGTAGCCGGTTGAGCTTGGCCACATAGCTGTCAGGGGTGCCGATCGAGATCGACACGCCCCCGAGACCGCGCTCGACCCAACCCATCAACTTATCCAGCTCCCCGTCGCTGACCGAGGCGTAGCCTCCCGAGATCCACGGGATCACAAGCTGGGCGATCGCCTCATCAAGCGTCAGGGCGCCCAGCGTCTCCTCCACCCAGCGCTGCGCGTCGCTGTCCAGGGCTGCCGCCCCAGGTGACGCATCCCCCGGGGCCCCCTGTGGCGAGGAGGTCGCGCAGGCGCTCACCACCATCAACGCGGCAGCCCGGACAACCAGGGCGACGTGACCACGCCGGCCGGCCGGGCCCAGGCTCCCAAGTCGAGTCACCGGGGAGGTACGCGAGTCGCAGCACCGGTGACGGCTCACCGCTGCGTCGCTCCTTCCTTGGCGGGAATCTGGAGACCGTCTCCGATTCCGTAGCCCGAGATCTTGGTGGGCGCCCGCCCGGTCACGGCGATCCGCCCCAGAATGGCATCCGCCGCGGCGCTTTCGGCGACGGGAACGCCCGACCATACCGTCAGATAGGTCCCCACAGCGGGGAACTCGTCCAGCAAATACGGATTCCCGAAGGAGACGACGATGGATGGCCTGGATTGGCGCGCCAACGCATTGACGAAAGCAATCGCGGCCGGGGGTAGCGACACCGATCCCGACCCTGTGCGCACACCCGCGTGCAGCGACACCACCGTCAGGGCGGATCGAGCGGCGCGCCCCAGGATCGCCCGATACTCCTCTTCCGTCGTCGACTGATCGACGTTCACGGTGCGAAGGCGCCGATAGGTGTCTCGCAGGCCCGCATTGAAGGCACGCCCGGCGCGCACATCGCTCTGGCGCCGGTACGTAACGGAGTAGACTTGGGCGTCGCGGGTTCCCAGCAGGGGCAGTAGCTGCCGCTCGTCCCTGAGCACGGTGACCGAGCGCCGAGCCACCGTGCGGGCGACGGCCCTGTGCGCGTCCACCCCCACCACCTCGCGCACTCGCGCGACGTCCACCGTCCGGGTCAGGTGCAGTCCCACTCGGGCCTTCGCGCTGAGAATGCGGCGCACGGACGCATCAATCCGAGCTTCGGTCAGGCGCCCCGAGCTAACGGCGTCCAACACCCCGCGCTTGGCCCGGGCCACATCCGGCGGCATCAGCAGAACATCGGCGCCGGCTTCAATCGCCCGCACCGCGGCCTCCTCGCGACTGAACATCCTGTCGACGGCCGCCATGTCCATGGCGTCGGTGAATAGGAGGCCCCCGAAATCCATCTCGGCCCGAAGGATGTCCGTCATCACCGCGGACGCCAGCGTGGCGGGAACCCCCGCCCCCGTGATCTCGGGCACGGTGATGTGGGCTGTCATGATGGCCCCCAACCCCCCTTCGATGACCTGTCGAAAGGGCAGGAGCTCGACGGAGTCCATGCGCGCGCGATCGACTTCGATCACCGGCAGCGCGATATGGGAGTCGACGCCCGTGTCGCCGTGGCCGGGGAAGTGCTTCGCGGTCGCGATGGCGCCATGCTCCTGCATCCCCCGCACAAAGGCGGCCCCCAGCGCGGCCACGCGATCCGGCATCTCGCCAAAGGAGCGCACGTTGATGACCGGATTGTCGGGATTGTTGTTGACATCCAGCACCGGCGCGAAGGGCACATGGACGCCGACGGCGCGCGCCTCCAGGGCCGTGACGCGGCCCATCTCGTAGGCGAGGCCGGGGTCGTTCGTGGCGCCGATGGCCATCAGCGCCGGAAAGCGGGTCGCTCCGCCCAGCGAAATCATGGTCGGGACATGCACGATCCCGTCAAAGCGGTACCCGGCACCCGCCTCCAGGTCGGCGCCCACCAGCAATGGGAGTCTGGAGAGGGACTGCAGCCAGTTCAGCTTGGCCGCCACCTCGGTGGGCGACCCCACCGACACGATCACGCCGCCGACCTGATGCTCTTCAACCATCCGCGTGGCCCTGCGGGCGGCGCTGGAACCCACGGGCGCAAAGTCGCCAAAGATGAACGGCATCATCAATTGGCTGACCTTCTCCTCCAGCGTCAGCGTCTGAAGCGTCCGGCCGACCCAGTCGCGTCCGTCGTACCAGGCGTACTCATCCGCCGCGACCGAGCGCGGTGGCCCGCCCCCGGCGCCGGGCGCCGGTTCACCCGCGGGCACCCCGCCAGCCCCGGGCGGCAACGATCCGCGTCCCCCGCCGCAGCCTGTCGCGACAAGCATCACTGCCAAAAAAAGCGCCGGCGCGCGGGCGGGCTTCAGGATCACGGATCCCGGGTCGCGCCTCCCGAACCCGCGCGCGCCGCCTCCGCCCGACAACGCCGGGCGAGCAACAGTGTCCGCTCCTTCAATCCAAGTCACCTTGCCCTCCCGCCGGCGCCACGACGAGCACGACCACGTCACGTTTGCGATTCACCAAGGCTACCGGCAGACATGCCACCCCTGGTCGCTGCATGTAAAGGTTCTCCTTGGGGGAGTGCGGCAGGGCCGCCCGCGCCAAATCGCGCGGGCCGGAATGGACAACATAAGGCCGCACGGCCAAGATCGTTGGCCAGCACGCGCCCACATCTATACCGATCCACCTGAGAATGGCCGGTAAGCCAGCGACACGTCAGCGCTACGAATCCCGATGGGGGTCAGTACCAATCCGTATCTGACAACCCTGTACCGCTCGACCAGCAACCAACCCGACGAAGACCTGATGGACCACGCTGAAGATGAAGAACTTCAGTGGGAAGGTCAGCCCGCCCATCGGGACCGTCGCCAGCAAGAAGCAGGGCCTGATAGCCCGGAGAGGCATGCACAGAGGTTATGTGGTGCCGATTTGGGAGGGCGTGACCCTAAATCAACGACGAGGTGACCCGCGCCGCCACCGGACATATTCAGATCACGGCGGTGATGCTGGCCGCTTGGAATCTGCTCTGAAACGACGAGTTTACCCGATGCACCCCGCAGATCACCGCCTGATTTTTTGCCAACCCAGCTTACCCAGTCCGTAAAACACCTGCACAAATGCTACCCCAAACAGGATGAGAGTCAGCTGCATCAACCATCGACCCAGAACACACCCGGCCCCCAGAAGCCACGTGTAAACGGGCGCCAAGAGTTCCATGACCCACCCCCAGATACGCTCTGTCGTCTTGCTCGTCAATGCGAAGGTGCGTGTGTCGCAAACCACCGAAAACGGAGAGCGATCGATCCACGCCACCTTGCCTTACCTGCACCATGCAAAGGTATTCGTTGGCAACCAGCGAGTCACGGAGACGGTGAGCGGAGACGCCTTCAAACACGCCGGGGATGCTGGAGGGCCGGACAACACCTGCTTGCTTTTGGGCCACGGCTTCGAGAAACCGCTGGCCGACATACGCGCCGGAACGCTCGAAATCCACAAACGCAATTACGAGATCGAGCTACAGGCGACTCTGCCCTTTGAAGGTCCGTCTTGGATGGACGCCGCCGCCAAGGCCCTGAAAAACCGGGTGACCCGTGGGCTGTCCCTCCGGATTCGTTGTGCCGGTAGGCGGCGCGCTCTGGCCGCGACCACTGGACGCAAGCCAAGGGGCCCGTGCCATCTTAATCAATCCATCCCACCAGGAGCCATGCCCGGGCGGGCGCGGTGTCTGCTTGACCGTCGCCCAACCGCACCCTTGATTCATTCGGCACGCTGTTGCTTGCCTGCATGGAGACCCACATGATAAGGACATCGTCAACTGAGATTGGCACGATCCGACACGGGCTCTTCCCACTCCAGAACGGGTCGCCTGCGACCTGGTCTGCCCTCTTGACCACCACGGTTCTCTGGCCCGGGGCTCGGCGTCTCGGGCCGGCGTTGCTGGTCGGACTCGCCGTCGCCTTCCCCGCCACGCCCCAGGCCACCGATGACCATACCAGCGTGCGCCTGGGTGTCGAGGTCCTGCTGGAGGATTCTCTGGGCCTGGTGCAAGGCCGGCGAGTCGGGCTGATCACCAACCACACGGGCCGGGACCGGAGCGGGCGCGCCACCATTGATCTTCTCGCCCGGCATCCCGATATCGATCTCGTGGCCCTCTACTCCCCGGAGCACGGGATCCGGGGCAGCGAGGGGGCGGGCATCAAGGTGGCCGATGAGATCGACGCAAGGACCGGACTGCCCGTCCACTCCCTCTACGGAGACACCAGGGCCCCGACCGATGAGACGCTCGCCGGTGTCGAGGTTCTCCTGTTCGACATCCAGGACATCGGTACACGCTATTACACCTATCTGTCCACGATGGCACTGGCGATGGCCGCGGCCGGCGAGCAGGGCATCCCCTTCGTCATCCTGGACCGCCCGAACCCCATCGGCGGGCATCTGACGCAGGGCAGCATCCTGGATCCCCGCTTTGCCAGCTTCGTGGGGCTGTACCCGATCCCGATGCGCCATGGGCTGACCGCCGGCGAGTTCGCGCGCCTGGCGGTGGGCGAGTTCGGGGTGCGGGTCCAACTGAGCGTCGCGGTCGCCGCGGGCTGGACGCGCGCGATGCCGTTCGGCGACACCGGCGTGCCCTGGGTCGCACCGTCTCCCAACATGCCGACCCTGGAGAGCGCGCTTCACTATCCGGGGACATGCCTCTTCGAGGGAACATCCATCTCCGTGGGCCGGGGCACCCCGCGCGCCTTTCAGCAGGTGGGCGCGCCCTGGTTGGACGCGGTCGCCCTGGCCGACCGCATGGCGCGCCTGAACCTTCCCGGCGTGCGCTTTGTCCCCGCAACGTTTACGCCCCTGGATCCCGGCGACGGCAAGTTCGCGGACACCCTGATACAGGGGGTGCGCCTTGTCGCGACAGCTCCCGATTACGACCCGACGAAGGCGGCGCTGGCGCTGCTGGTCGAGACCAAGGCCATGTCAGGCGAGCATTGGAGCTGGCGTGAAGGGCACTTTGACCGGCTGGCCGGCACGGACGCGCTGCGCCGGGCAATCGACGGAGGAGCCACGCTGGCCGAGATGAGCGCCCACTGGGACGAGCCACTCTCCCGTTACCGCGCGCTTCGCCGGCCGTACCTGCTCTATCCCTGACGCCTCAGGCAGGCGCCTCGGCACCTTGGGGAACACTGCCCCAACGGTGGGCCCCCGAGCGGCTGGCTCAGACGCGCCGGCCTGCTGGGACCAACTCCGCGCGGGTCCCCGCCAGAAAGCGTTCGTAGAGTTCCTGCGCCACGGGTCCCACCCGCCCGTCGCCGACGGCGCGTCCATCGATCTCGACCGCCGGGCGGACCTCGGTCGTCGTTCCCGTGAAGAACACCTCGTCGGCCCGGTACAGGTCGGCAAGCGGGACGGCGCGCTCCTCCAGCGCGAGACCCGCGTCAGCGGCCAACTCGACGACAAAATCCCGCGTGATCCCGTGCAGGATATAGTTGGATTTGGGCGCCGTGGTCAGCACACCGTCCAGTACGACGAACAGGTTGTTGTGCGAGCCCTCAAGCACCATGCCGTCCCGGACAAAGATGGCCCCCTGGGCATCCGCGTCGACGGCCCGCTGCTGGGCCAGCACGTTGGGCAACAACGCGATGGCCTTGATATCGGCCCGAGCCCATCGCTGGTCGGCCAGCGTAACCGCCCTGATTCCCTGCATCCACACCTCCCGACTCGGGCGCCGGTACTCCCCCGCAAAGCCATACACGGTCGGCTGAACCGGCGGATCAGGGAAGGCGTGCGTCCTGGGCGCGACACCCCGGGTCACCTGGATGTAGATGTACGAGACCGGCGCATCGCCCAATCCGTTGCGATCAAGGAGCCCCCGCTTGATCTCTCCGACCAGGGGGGCATCGTAATCGATCCGCAGCGCGGCCAAGCCCCGTCGCAGCCGATCGACATGGCGCTCCAAGAGAAACAGCCGGCCCCGATAGGCGGGTGTCACCTCGTAGACGCCATCGCCGAACAGGAATCCGCGGTCACCGACCGGGACCCGGGCCTGGTCTTCGGGCAGGTACTCGCCGTTCAGGTACACGGTCCTCACCGACTGGAACCCTCCCGCTCCAGCTTCCCGAACTCCTCCAGCAACTCGGCCTCCCGGATGGGCGCCTCCTCGGCCGACTCGTCGCCTTCGTCCTCGTCGCCCGATTCCAGCTGCTTGGGCAACGTGTCTTTGCCAGAGGGCAGGAGGCCCATCTGCACCTTCAGCGCCAGCAGCTTGTCGTCCAGGACCTCATCCCCGCCACCCGACTCCAGGCGCAGAAACTCGGTCTCCAGCGTGTCGCCCGCCAAGGCCTCGGTGACCTCGGCCTGCGCAAGGGAACGACGCTCCTCATCCTCGATCTTCTCCGTAATGCGGTTGAAGGCGTCAAACGCGGACGTGTCAGAGAGACCGGACATCGTCTCGTGAATGCGCCGGTGGGCCTGGGCCCGCTTTTGCTTCGCGATGAGGAGATTGCGCTTGCGCTTCGCCTCCTCGATCTTGTCATTCAGCTGCCGGAGGCTACCCTTGAGCTTCTCCGTCTCCTGCGATTGAGCGCGCCAGGTGTTCTCCAGAACGGCGAGTCTACCGGCGTGCTCCTGCTGTCGCACCAGCGCCTGCTTGGCCAGATCGTCGCGCCCCTCCCGGACCGCCAACATCGCCCGGTGCTCCCAATCCCGGGTCTGCTTGTCCTCGCTCTTGAGTTGCCCCTTGAGCTTGCGCTCATCCGCGATGGCCGCCGCAACTTCCCGCTTCGCCTTGGCCAGCTGGTCCCGCATGTCGAGGATGATCTGATTCAACATCTTTTCCGGGTCTTCGGCCCGGGAGATGAGATCGTTGATGTTCGACTTGATCATCGTCGAGAACTTGCTGAAGATGCTCATCGTTCTATTCGTCCTCCCCCATCCCGGCCAGGGTGCGAATCCGCGACACATGCGTCGTGGCGGCCATCTGCACGCTCTCCAGGCTCGCCCTGAGCTCGTCAAAGTCCAGGGTGCCCAGCTGCAGCGTGTCGCTCAGGATCAGCTGATTCTCCTCAATGCCGTAAGCGCCGTGAATGACATCGGTCGCGTTCAGCCGGAGCAGCGCCTCGTACAGCTTCGCCAGCCCGCCCTGGTCCCTGGGCAGATCCATCACCTTTAGCCGCACCAGCAGCAGAGGGTCGGAGTGATGCACGACGATGGAGGGGCCTCCATTGTCGGTCTGGATCAGGAACATGCCCTCGTCCACTTCGTCAAAATCCGCATCCATGCGGATCAGATAGCTTTCCAGGTCTTCCCTTGTAACCATGACGCCTCCCAGTTGCGCTTGCCGGCTCGAGATCCGGGCCGCCGCTCCCGAGCGGGCAGAAAACCGGTTCCCGAAGCGCCGGCCCTCTTAAGGACCGGTTCCGAAAGCTAAACCGATTGTCCCGGGCGAGCCACGCCCAGAAGGGGGGCCAGATACTCGCCCGTGTGGGAGTCGGGAGCGGCGGCCACAGCCTCAGGCGTACCCGCGACAACGATGTGTCCTCCGCCATCGCCCCCCTCGGGTCCCAGGTCGATCACCCAGTCCGCCGTCTTTACCACATGGAGGTTGTGCTCGATGACCACGACCGTGTTGCCCCTGTCCACCAGGCGGTGCAGCACCCTGAGCAGGATGCGCACATCCTCGAAGTGTAGCCCCGTGGTGGGCTCATCCAGGATGTACATCGTCCGACCCGTGGCCCTCTTGGCCAGCTCGGCGGACAATTTGACCCGCTGCGCCTCTCCCCCCGAGAGGGTCGTGGCACTCTGTCCCAACTGCACATATCCCAGCCCGACATCGGCCAGGGTCTGTAATCTGCGGCGGATCTGCGGGACGGCGGAGAAGAACTCCAGGGCGTCGGCGACGGTCATCTCCAACACGTCCGCAATGGTGCGGTCCTTGTAGTAGATGTCCAGCGTCTCGCGGTTGTACCTCCGCCCCCGGCAGTCGTCGCACGCGACGTACACATCGGGCAGAAAGTGCATCTCGATCTTGACCAGCCCGTCGCCCCGACAGGATTCGCAGCGCCCCCCCTTGACATTGAACGAGAATCGGCCCGCTTGGTAGCCCCGAATCTGGGCCTCGGGCACGCCCGCGAAGAGTTGGCGAATGGGGGTGAACAGCCCGGTATAGGTGGCGGGATTGGAGCGGGGGGTACGGCCGATGGGGCTCTGGTTCACCTCGACGACCTTGTCGACGGCCTCCAGGCCGTCGATGCGATCGTGCGCGCCCGCCGGGGCACGGCTCCGAAAGAGCCGTCTTGCGAGCGCCCGGTACAGCGTCTCGTTCACCAGGGTGGACTTGCCCGACCCGCTCACGCCGGTGACGGCCACGAAGCAGCCCAGCGGAAAGGACGCGTCCACCCGCTCGAGATTGTGTTGCGACGCGCCCCGCACGACGAGACACCGGTCGGGATCGGCCCTGCGGCGCTCCCCGGGCACGGCGATCTCCCGGTCACCGCGCAAATAGGCACCGGTGATCGACTCCTTGGACCCGATGATGTCCTCGACGGTTCCCGCAGCCACCACCTCCCCGCCGGAGGTTCCCGCACCGGGCCCCAGGTCGACGATGAAATCCGCTGCCCGGATCGTATCGTCGTCATGCTCGACGACCAGCACCGAGTTACCCAGGTCACGGAGCTCCCTCAGCGTGGCCAGCAGCCGGTGATTGTCCCTCTGATGCAGCCCGATCGACGGCTCATCCAGGATGTACAGCACGCCCACCAGACGACTGCCGATCTGGGTGGCCAGCCGGATCCTCTGGGACTCACCCCCCGACAGCGTGGCGGCGGAGCGACTGAGCGACAGGTATCCCAGCCCCACATTGACAAGGAACCACAGCCGGTCGGCCACCTCGTTCAGGATGGGTGCCGCGACCTCGGTCGCCATGGCGCCAAACGCCCCCGCGCCGTTGTCGCCAAGCGCCCGCACAAACGCCAGCGCGTCGCCTATCGGGCGATTCACCACTTCGCTGATCGTCCGGCCACCGATGCGCACGCTACGTCCCAGCGGACCCAGCCTGGAGCCGCCGCAGGCCTGGCACACCTGGCTGGACAGGTACGGCTCTAGCTGCGCGCGCACCTGTTCGGAGTTTGTGTCCCGATAGCGCCGCTCCACGTTGGCCGCCACGCCCTCCCACGTGTCCTCGAAGTGTCCGGTCATCCTTCCCGTGTTGTAGGGAAAGCGGATCTTCATCGTGCCGGAGCCCGTAAGCACGGCCTCGCGCGCGCACCTGTCCAAGTCCCGCCACGGCTTGGCGGGATCGAACTCGTACGCCTGGGCAAGCGCCGGAATCACCGATCCACGGAGGTGCTCGCCGGGCTCGCCCCAGGGAAGGACGGCTCCCTCCAGCATGGACTTCGACGGGTCCCCCACCAGAAGCGCCTCGTCGACCTCCTTCGCCGTGCCCAGCCCGCCGCACTCGGGGCAGGCGCCGTGCGGAGAGTTGAAGGAAAACACCCTGGGCTCGAGTTCCGGGAAGCTCGTCTCGCACTTGGCGCACGCGTAGCGCTCGCTGAAGAGGTGCCTGGCGTCGCCGTCCGGCCCCCGCTGGAGCACCTCGACCGTTCCGCCGGCAACCCTGAGCGCCGTCTCCACGGAGTCGGACAGGCGGGCCCGGTCCTCCCTGCGAACCACGAGCCGGTCGACGATGATCGAGATGTCGTGATTGCGGTATCGGTCCAGCCTGGGGACCTCCCGCAGGTCGTACACCGCATTGTCCACCATGGCCCGCACAAAACCATCCCGGCGCGCGCGGTCAAAGACATCGCGGAAGCGACCTTTGCGACCCCGCACCAGCGGGGCCAGCACCTGTATCTTGGTTCCCTCCCCCATGCCCAGCAGCTGCCGGACAATCTCGGCCGCGTCCTGGCGCTGGATGGGGAGGTCGCACCGGGGGCAGTGCGGCGTTCCCGCCCGCGCGAAGAGAAGCCTGAGGTAGTCGTAGACCTCGGTCACCGTCCCCACGGTCGATCTCGGGTTCTTGGACACGGTCTTCTGCTCAATCGAGATGGCCGGCGACAACCCCTCGATGCCGTCCACATCGGGCTTTTCCATCAGGCCCAGGAACTGGCGCGCGTAGGCGGAGAGAGACTCGACGTATCGCCGCTGCCCCTCGGCGTAAATCGTGTCAAAGGCGAGCGAGGACTTGCCCGAGCCCGAGAGGCCCGTGATCACCACGAGTTGTTCGCGCGGGATCTCGAGCGAGATGTCCTTCAGATTGTGCTCGCGCGCCTTGCGAATGACGAGATGCACGACCTCAATACCCCCATTCCCGGAAGAGCGAGAACCCCCAGATCGGCGCCAACTCCAGCGTGTGGCCGCCCAGGCCCCGATAACTCTGGCGCGTACACTGCCCCTCCAGGAAGCCCTCGAGCATGACGTCCCTGGGCATCCCGACCTCCACCCGGAATCCGCCACTGCTCGCCGGCAGCGTCGGATCGGCGCAGAACCCCCGCTGATACACTCCGGTCAAGAACACGTTGTCCCACACGTACCAACCCACCTCAAGCTGTAGCGACGAGGTGCCGAACGCCGCGTTGGCCTGTCCCTGCTCGGCCTGGGAGACGGAGAGGTGGTCCAGGTCCAGCTCCAGCGCCAAGAGATACCCCAACTCGTTGAACACTTGGCCCAGGAGCAGGTTGCGGCCCCCGATGGAGACGGCTCCGCCATCTCCGGCGAGCGCGGATGTGGGCCGCCCCAGAACGATGTAGTTGATCAGATCCGCCTCGGACATCGCGGATTCGGCATCGCTCGAAAGCGAGAGGGACGGGGACAGCAGGGTCCCCGAGATGTCGGCGGTGATGACCAGGGGCTGGCCCTCGCGGGTCCTGAGCCTGGTCTCGGCCGTGACGGCAACGCCCGGGTTGAAGCCGGGGGTCCCCACGAACTGAAAGGACCCGTCCGTCATGCGCAGCGTTCGCGGGCCCAGCGCGTAGGTGCCGCGCACCACTTCGACTTCGCCGTCCAGAATCAACCGGTTTCCCTGGCGGTCAAAGGTCAGCGACAGCGCACCGTCAGTCTCGACATTCATCGTTCGGGACCGCAGCCACCCCCCGTTCACATTCATGTCGACCAGGACGCGAAGATTCCTGAGGAACGCGCTGCGGGAGCGCACGGCGTCGCCAGACGCCCGCGCGTCGGAGCCGATCAGGGCCGTGGCGGCCTGGAAGAGCTGGGGATCGTAAAAGTCTACCGCTTCGCGCGTTCGCTGAAACTCCTCCATGTAGACCGTGCCGTCGACCACATCCAGGGCACCTTCGATCAGGGGGTAGCGAAAGGACCCGGTCAGGGTCACCGAGTCCCCCGTCACCGCCGCCCGCATGTCGCGCCGGTCCACCACCTGGAATTCGCGGGGCCAGAACGCCAGATCGAAGATCGGATCGGCCGGCTGACTGGCATCCATGGTGCCGGCCACCTGGACGGCGCCCGAACCGGAGGCGCCCGAACCGGACACCGTCACCGTGCCGTCGGGCCGAAGACCCATCTGAACGTTGGCCTCGACCAGGCGAACACCCAGCGCCTCAATGCGGGCCGACGCGTCCTCGATCTCCAGGCGGCCGTCGTAGCTGAGGCTGGCGGGCCGGCCCTCCAGCCGGACGCGTCCCCCGATCGCACCGTCCACCTCCTCCAGCATCGGCATGGGCAAGAGCGCCATCCGGGCGGGCAGCGAATCCAGGACCGCGACCACATCGATCGGCTCGTCAGGCACCCGTTCCTCCACCTCCCTGAGCCCCAGGTCCAGCGGTACCGACCCCTCCAGGGTCACGCTCGCGCGCCCTCCGGTCCAGGCCTCCATCCTGCCCCTCACCCTGCGCTCCCCGTAGGCGCCGCTTGCCCGGACCTGATCGAAGGCCAGATTCCCGAGGACCGGGGAATCCACCCTCACCCGACCCTCCCACCGGCGCGCCTCTTGGGCTCCCGTCGCGGTCAGGTCCACGAACGCAGTCCCTTGCGGGGCGTCGTCGAGCTGCAGGATCCCGGCCACCGAGGCCAGGTCCAGCCGGGCGACCGACAGCTCGAAGTCGGACTCTCCCCCGCCCCGGGCCAGGCGACCCCGGGCCCGCGCGCTCAAGGCCTCCGGGCGGTTGCCCGCAATCGCCAAGTCCCGGACGATCCACGCGTCGGGACTCCACCTGAGGGTGGCCGGTTGCGCGAGACTCCATCGCCGCTCGGGCAGGCGAATGTCCAGGCGCTCAAGGTCTGCGCTCCCGCTACTCCAGCCCTCTCCGTCCAGCTCCAGCGACCCCAAGATCTCGTAGGCCTCCCGGGCCCGTCCGCCCGCAGCGCCGCTGCGGACCACCAGCGCGTGTGCCCGCCCGCCCACTCCCGTCTCGAATGATCCCTCCAGTGTCGCCGATTCGAAGGTCCGCCCCGACACAGAGAGAGATTCGGCGCTCGCACGGCCCTCCCATGACACCGTCCGGCCGGGGATCTCGGGCTCGCCCGGCTCCGAGAGCCCCGGTAGCGGCACCCGCAGCCCGGCCACGGCGACCTCCAGCTCGGCGGCCCGGGCCTGGAACAGCCCCACGGTGGGGTCATCCATGCCAAGCGTGGCGCGCACGCTCAGGTCGCCCAGGCCACCATCAAGTCGGATGGTGCCATCCACCGAGCCGTCGAAGCGGATCGACTCGGCGGACGGGAAGGTGTCAGGATCGACTCCGTCGAATTCGATCATCACCTCTCGTTGTATGTCGGTGAGCTGGTCCCAAGCCACCGGATTGCCCGCCATGACCAGGGGACGGAGGCGGTGAATCGACGGCGCTGACATCTGTAGCCGGACGCCTTCTGTGGCCATGCCCGAACCGGCACCCAGGATTCCTCGGCCCTCGATGAGGACCCCGGCAACATCCACCCGCACGGTGTCAATGCGGAGCTCTCCCCGCTTACCTAAGAGGATGCGGGCCTCTCCTGAGTCCAGGCGAACGCGTCCAAGCATCGAGGGGCCCGCCCGCACATTCAGCGCCAAACGCGCCGAGTCCACCCCCGAAGGGCCGCTCCGGACGTGAACCTGCCCGGAGACGCGAACCGAGTCCGACAGCGAGGCCAGGACCCTGTCCAAGCGAAGATCTTGGGCCACGATCTGGACGGCGTGAGGCCCGGCGAACGTGCCGGCGTCCACCACGCCGGCCACGGACAGGGTTCCGGCAAGCTGCCTGGTGCCGGTGTCCGAGGCCGTCTCCGGGCCAGTCCCGGCCACCAGTGCGTCCAGCGATGCCGCCAGCGCAAGGCTGTCCAGCCTGCCGGACAACGAGAGGGATCCCGCGAGCGCACCGGTCAGCGCGCCCATCCACTCGGCGCCCTCACGCAAGCCCATGGAGTGGAGCATGTCCAAACCCAGGGGGTCCAGCGTCACATCCAACTCCAAGGATCGCACGGCCGTATCCCCGAACAGGACGCCGGACGCCGTAACCGTGCTGTGTGCAGCGCCGGCCAGGGGTCGGTGGCGCGCCACGGCACTGACCCGCAGTCCCCGCGCCAGGTCACCGTCGGCCTCCAGGCTGGCCGAGCCCGTGCCGCCCCACGGGACTGACGGTGCCAGCGAACCCAACAGGGCGTACTCCAGCCTGTGAGCCTGGAGCGAGACATTCTCCAGCCCGCCCGCGGCACGGCGCGTCCCGGCCCCGCTCAGGTGCGCCACCGTGTCGCCCGACGCCATCTCCACAAGCGCCACATCGCCCGCAATCGCCAAGCGCCCCCACGAGCCGTCCAGACTGAGCGCGCCCGCGAGCGCGGTCGGGGAGGGCCAGAGACTCGTGAGCGGCCGGCCCGCGGGCGCCGGCCCGAGCCATCTCTCCGCCTCGGCTGACTCCAATCTGCCGGTCGAGACCCGCAGATCGTGGAAGCGAACATCGGCACCCAGGGAGGCGGCTCCCGACACCAAGACATCGCCACCCTGTCCGGTTTGGAGCCGGACCTGCTCCAGTTGGAGGCGCACATCCCTGCCCCCCGGACCATCGGCCAACGTGAGGCGCACGTCACCCCGGGCCACTCCATGATCCAGGCGGTCGTCGAGCCAGCGAAAATCGGGCAACGCCACCTCGGTGAAGCGAATGTCCATCATCTGCCCGCCGCCTTGGGAAGCGCTTCGGGCCAACACCCATCCCCTGCCCCGGGTGCCGGGGAGGCGAAAACGATCCATCTCGATCCGAACACCGGCGTCGTCGACAAGCACCGTGCCGCGGATGCCACGCAGGTCCAGAGAGCCGCTCGCCCCAGGGCCCGGCAAATACGACAGCGACCCCTCCCGAACATCGGCGACGGCCAAGGGCTGGCCGCCCGCGCGCCACTCGATCCCGCCGGCCTCAATGTCAATCTCGCGGGCAAGGGGCTCGCCGGTATCCCGCAGAACGACGACGCCATCGTGGATCCGTGCACGCCGAATGCGCAGCGCGGACTCGCCGTCCGCCGTACCCCGGGGAGCTTGCCCGCCGACAGAGTCGACCGGTGCCGGCAGACCCGGCAGCGCCGGGATGCCGGTATCGGCGCCTCCCGCGGCACCGGGGCCCCGGGCGCCGGAAGCAATCGCTTCCCCGTGGCCCGGGTCCAGGGTAAGGACGGGAGAGAACAGGTCCACATCGGCCAGGGCCCAGCCCCGCCCCAGCAACTGGGCAATCGAGTACCCGGCCCGCACCGAGTCGACCACGAGCACCGGCCGGCCCAACGCGTCTTCCACCCGCACGTCCCGAAAGCTGGCGCCCGCGAGAAGCCCGCCGTGGCCGACGGAGCCCACCCGTACGGCGCCCCCCGTGAGCCCGCCCACGCGCGAGAGCGCCCACTGGAGCGCCAGCTCCCTCCCGGCTCCGGTGCGGCTGACGGCGGCCAGTGCCACGACAGCGACGGCTACCGCCACACTGAGCGCAATCACGGCACCCACAAGGACGCGGACCAAGCCCCGCCGCTTCCGTCCCTGTCTGGACCGTCCGCCGCCGTCGGCTCCGGCCAGGCCGCCCCCGACCACATCCCCCTCATCACCGGCCGGCGCCACTAGAACGCCTGGCCGATAGAAAAATGAATCTGGAGGCGACGAAACGAAAAGCTCGCGTCTTCGCCGTACAACACCTTGGGCCCCAGCAGCGCGAGATCCTCCGATACCACCCAGTCGATCCGCTCCTCCGGGGCACCCTGCGGCGCGATGTCGATGCGATCCCCAGGACGGTCAAGGCCCGGATCGAAGGGGCGAATCTGGGACGTCACCACCTGGAGCGGCTCGGGGCCCCGGAACGGATACGCCACATCAAGGCGAATGGGGCCAAAGCGCGTGTTGTAGCGCACGCCCACGCCCGGGCTCACCTCCAGCTTCGCTCCGGTCCACCTCTCCGGCCATACCTGTCCCATATCGACGAATGCGGCCCCGCCAACCAAGCCGTCGGCCAGATCAAAGCGGAGTTCGGCGCTCGCCTCGAGCATCGCCAGTCCCCCGACGGGGCGTAGCTGATAGAGATCCGGGTTCAACAATGCGTTTCCGTCGCACGCAAGATTTCGGACAGAGGCCGGTTGGCACGGGGGATCCCCACGAACCGTGGGGCGCCGGAGAAGCTCTTCGACCGCGATCGTCAGACTGCGGGGCCCCAGGTTGCCCTGCGCAAAGCCCCGCACACTGTTCGCGCCCCCGCCGTAAAAACGCTTCTGCGGCGGCACAACCGCATGATAACCCTCGCCCGCGTCCCGGCCCCCGAATCCGCCCAGCCCGATCCTGCCGCCGCGGATGCGCAGCGCCAGGGTCGTGCGTTCATCCACGCTGCGGTACGCGCTACCGTCTACAAAGGCGCGCAGATAACGGTAACTCGAGCCCGTGAAGCGGTGGCCAAGCTCCAGGGCGACCAATGCCCGGGTGCCATGAGTCGGCTGCAGCAGATCGTCGGATCCGTCGCGGTTGAACGAGACGGCCACCGGCGCCAGCCACTGGGTGCCGCTCAGCAACTCGATGTCGTCGGGGGCGCACGCGAGGAAGGTGGCGCACAGCGTCACCTCAGCGGCGGCCAGGCGATTGATCTGGGGCTGATAGCGCACATTCAGGAAGGAGCGGGCGCCAAGCGCACGATTGACGCCCAGATCGACACCCATGGCGTCACGGACAAACAGGTTGCGCCTCGATTGCCGCTGAGCAAAGAGGCCGGCGGCCAGGTTCACGCGCCGCGTGAGAAAGGTGGGTTGGTTCAGGTCGACCCCCACGATCCAGTTGACCTGACCGAAGCTGCCCGAGCCCGCCTGCGCACAGAGCGGCGTCCGCTCCAGGGTCGTGGCCAGAAGGTTCGAGATCCGGCCCCGGATCTGAAGGGTGCGCCCGCCGCCGCGGAAGTTGCGACTGAGCCAGCGCACCTCGGCGTTCAGGCAGTCCAGGCTGTTGAAGCCGCCGCCGGGGCGCAGGCGATGCACATCCCCCTCGACGACCCGGACCCGAATCGGCATGACGGCCTGGCCGGCCGCAAGGGTGTCTCGCTCCACCCGGCTGCGCACAACGATGTCCAACTCGTGAAGACTGCGCTGTGCCTCGCCGATCAAACGCTCCTCGAAGAGCTGCCCCTCCCGGAAGGGTAGCCGGCCCAGGATGACCTCGTCGGCCAGAAGGCGATTGCCGGTGATCCAGATCGGCCCGAAGCGGGTCTTGGGCCCCAAGTCAACCCGAAAGCTCACGGTCGCCCAGTCGCTCCCCTCGCCCAGAAAGAACCCCAGGAAGACCTCGGCGGAGGCGTATCCCACATTGCGCAGCCGGGTGGCAAGGGTGTCGGCGGCCTCCTCAATCAACAGGAAGCTCAGGGGATCTCCGACCTGGACCGGAAAGGACTCGAGCAGGGCAAGCCCGGGCGGTAGGCTGTCCCCGACCACGTTAATCGCGCCCACCCGAAAGGGGGCGCCCTCCTCGATGTTGAAGACCACGGCGATGGCTCCGTCGTCCTCGGGCACCGCGACGGCACTGACGACCACGCCCCGAAATCCATGCGCCCGGTACAAAATGCGCAGGCGCTCGGCATCGTCCTCAAGAACGCGCGGAGAGTAGGGGTTGCTCTGCCTCCCCCACTCGAGTCCGAGCGCGCATGTCGTGATCGCCAAGACAAAGGGGCACCCCGACTCCTCCGCAAACACGGCACGGCTGAGAACCGCGTCGGAAAACGCCGCGTTGCCGGCAAATTCCACTCGACCGATCTCTGGACGCTCGGCCTGGCCCGAGAGCTGTCCGACACCCGACGTCGCCCATGCCACGATCCAGCACGGCAGCCCCCAGCGCAGGACAGGGACAACAGCCATCACCACGCCCCGTCGACCCGACTCCCCTGCACCGGATTGATCCGAATCGCGTCCATGGTCCTCATCTCGCGGCCCGCGCTCGCGCCATTGCGCGGGTTGGCCCATGGCTGACCACGGGCGACGATCACACCCGCCTCTCCCCAAGGGGCGGCCGAAGGCGCCAACCCCGCTATTCGGGGGGGCCAGGCGGACCCGGGTACGCTCTGTCCCCTGCCGGGACAAAGCGCCGGGCGCCCTTGTTGTAAAGATACCTTGCGACCCGGATTCCGTTGTTCTGGATGCGCACCAGATTGAATGCGTTTTGCCCCTCCTCCAGGCCCCGCCCCCTCGTCGAGGTCGCGGTGCCGGCAACCACCACCGGGACCAACGCGCCGTCACCTTGCCCCGGAAATGGCACCGCACCGTAGTGGGTCTCGTGAACGTGTCCGGCCAGAACCAGGTTGACCCGCCAATCGCCGAGCCTCGCCAGAAGGCGCGCGGTGCCCCTGAGCGGCTTGGGCGCGTCCGGTCGGTCCAGAGCGATCAGGTGGTGATGGAGGATGAGGACCCGCCGCGCGCCTGGCGGTGCTGAGCGGCACGCCCTCTCCGCCAAGGCGAGCTGGCGCTTGGACAGGCCCCCGGCCACGATGGCCCGGCGGGGAAGCGCGGTGTTGAGCGCCACGAAGCGCACCCGGGGCCGTCCCCCCTGGCCCTCGACATCCAGCACCGAATCCGACTCCGGGCCGATGTGGGCGCGGTAGTTGCGATAGGGGCGCAACAACCGCTCCCAGAACCGATACAGCGGCACATCGTGATTGCCGGGCACGGCAATGACCGGAATGGGCGCCAAGCGGTCGAGAAAGGTCCGGGCCGCGCGGTATTCACGCACCTTGGCCCTCTGCGTGAGGTCACCGGAGAGGACCACGACCTCGATATCCCGCCGCAGCGCGAACTGGATGAGCGTGTCGGCAACCTGGCTCAGATGGGGGGCGCCGAAGTGGAGATCCGACGCGTGCAGGACCGTCACGCGGCGGCGCCCCGGGAGCCCGGGCGTCGAAGGCGGAACGCAAAGGCGATCCCCAGCGCAACCAGACCCAGGGAAAACACCTGCGCCAGCGTCAAGAAACCAAAGAACCGATCATCCTTGGCCCTGAAAATCTCCACGAAGAAGCGTTCCGCACCCGCCAGCGCAAGCCACAGCATGAACAGCCAGCCGGGACGGCGGCGGTGGCGACGGATCGACCACAACAGGGCGAAGATCAGCGTCGAGATGCCGGTTTCGTAGAGCTGCGTGGGGTGAACCGGCAGCACCTCCCCGTATTTCTCGACCAACACGGGGTCCACGGTCATGCCAAAGTACTCCGCCATGACATCGGCCCGGGTGGGCGGCAACCCGTTCGGAAACGCGATGCCCACCCAAGAGTCGGTCGGGCGCCCGTAGTCGTCGCCCACCAAAAAACAACCAATGCGTCCCACTCCGTAGGAGAGCGCCAGCGCGGGAGCCACTGCGTCGGCCGTCTTCCCCAGGGGCATTCGAAGCTTCCTGGATCGATGCACAACCAGGGCGGTGGCCAGGAAAAACCCCCCGTACCACACCATGCCGCCCCGGGACAGCAGCATGCCCAGCGGGTCCTCCACCAGGCGGGGAAAGTTGAGAAGCACATAGTACAGCCTGGCTCCCACAATGCCGCCGATGACTGCCGCGAAGAGAAGGTCCCAGGCCCGCTCGGCCACCTGGCCCATGCGCACCAGCTCGGCCCGCAGGACGAGGCCGGCGACGACAAACGCCAGCAACATCATCACGCCAAAGGACGTGACGGCCTCGCCTCCCAGGAGGGGAACCCACTCGGGAAACCGAAAGAGATTGGGATACACGGTGTGCTCAACTCCGCCCGGGGAACTGTCGCGGGGACTCCTCAGGGTAATCCCCCGACCCTTCAATGCTACCACCCCGCGTGGCTCCACGGGTGCCGTGCCCCCGCCAGCGCACCGCACCGGGCAGGGGACAGCGGGCCGTCGCTACCGGGGGAAGGCCGCCCAAGTCCGGGTTGCGAAGCCGGAATTGGCCGGCTCGCGCAATCATAGCCCCGTTGTCCATCGAGAGCCTGGGCGATGCGGCGAACAGACATCCGTCGGACCCCAGGCCCTCCCGAAGCCGTGACCGCAGCGCCCGGTTGGCCGCAACACCGCCGCCCACAAGCACACGATTGCAGCCGACCGCGGCCACTGCGGCCATCGTCTTGGTGGCGAGGACATCCACGACCGCCTCCTGAAAGGACGCCGCCAGGTGCGGGAGCTCGGCCGCGAGGCGCCCTTCGTCCGCCAGCAGAGCCACCCGGCGGCCGACAGCGGTTTTCAGGCCAGAGAAGGACATGTCGAATACGGCGCGCCCGCGCGCACGGATCATCGGACGGGGAAAGGGGTGCCGCCCCGGGTCGCCTGTGGCGGCCTTCTGGATGGCCGGCCCTCCGGGATACGGAAGCCCAAGCATGAGGGCGACCTTGTCGAACGCCTCGCCGGCGGCATCGTCCCTGGTCTCGCCCATCAGCTGGTAGTGGCCCCAACACGGCACCCAGAGCAGGAGGGTGTGCCCCCCCGACACGAGCAGTGCCACGAAGGGCGGCACCGCGCGGGGATCCTCCAGGACGGGCGAGAAGAGATGGCCCTCCATGTGATGCACGCCCACGCACGGCACGCCCAGCGCCAGAGCGGCGGCGCGCGACCAGGTCACGCCCACCAGGAGCGCGCCGATCAGCCCGGGCGCGACCGCGACCGCAATGGCGGCCACTTCGTGCCTGGCTACGCCCGCCTCCCCCAGTGCACTGGTCGCCACGGGATCGATCCTCCTGAGGTGGTCTCGGGCGGCCAACTCGGGAACCACGCCGCCGTATCGCTGATGCATGTCCTGGGAGTGGATGACGCAACCCAGGATCTGGCCGTCGGTGTCCAGCACGGCGACCGATGTCTCATCACAGGTGGTCTCCACCCCCATGACGGGACCCGCTGCGCCAGCCCGTGTGGTGGGCCGGACGCTCAAAATCCTGGGCGCCGCACGGTCACCGAGTCAACGTCCAGCGCTCCCTCGATCCACCGGGAGAGCCCCACGATTCGCAGTCCCACGCGGATCTCCGACGACCCCTGCAGCAACTCGATGAGCTCACGGGCCGATACGTCCAGTTCAACCCCGATCTCTCCTGGCGCCGCGCCCGCAACGTGTTCATCCGGGCCCGACAACCGCACCGACACCTCCGAGGGCTCCAGAACGAAGGCACCTCCCTGGCCGGCGCCCGCCGGCGCCTTGATCACCAGGCCGGAGAGTGTTCGGCTTACCCTGGCGGCCACGGCGACGATGATCCGGGCCCGCATCGGGCTCACGTCCAGGCCCAGTCCGAGCGTGTCCATCTGGACATCGTACGTCCCCGACGCGGTGATCCGGCCAAGGTCAAAGGGCTCGGCAAACACGGTTTCCAGGTCGTCGACCTCCGCGACAGGTCCCCGCACGCTCACAAACAGAACATCGATCCGGGGATCGGCAACGAGGGCCAGCGAGTCGGAGAGCGATCCGGTCAGGGGCAGGGAGACCGGTATCTCCTCCTCGCCCATCCTGCCAAAGCGCAAGCGCACGGTGCTGGGCATGAAGTCCTCGATTGTCACCCTGGAGCGGTCGACGCCGCTGACCCAGTCGGCGACCAGCGTGAGCACGGTATCCTCACTGAACACGGAGTCGACACGAACCACGAGCGAGGGGTTCGCCATGCGGGCCCGCAAGAGCTCGCCCATGGGCCCGCTCACCCCCATCTCCACCGATGCGGGATGCGTCTGGCGCAGATACCAGTCCCTGTCGACATGGTCGACTTGAACCTGGACCCGGGGAATCTCTACGCGGTCAACTCTGTTGTCGCTGAGCCGCATCGTCACCCAAAGGAACACAGCGATCGCGAGCGCCAGCGACTTGAGGCGCCAATTGCGAAGGATGAATCCCATTGACGCCTAGGCGCGCGCGCGGCAGAAAAATTGGCGGCCCGGCCCGGATTGGGGGCAAATCGACCATCGCATGGCCTGATTCGTGGCGAAGACCATCGGTCTCCGACCGAGCAACCCCATGACCGCTGTCCGGTCGCCCCGCGAAGCCTCGAAAGACATCCCGAACCCCACCGCTTGTGACTCCAGGGCCAACATACCAAAGAATATCCGAATATCTGGGAGGTGTTGCCCCGCTCTCCGCCCGTTACGGGGCCCTAATGGCCGCGAGGTGCCTCGAAACTCCATGAGGCCACGCATCATGCCGCCTTCAAGGCATGTAATCTGCACACATTGAGGGCCAAACACACCAAGTCCCACTCTCCACGCACACCATCCAAAGCCCCGAAGGCGAAACCTCCTGAACCCCATCGCCTCCTTAGATCCAATCGATCGGTGCCTCCACCATCCACTTGCGCTGCGCATACACCGAAGGACCCTCGTCAGTCGCCAACTTTTCCGCCATGCGATCTTAACGCCGACTTCGGCCCTGAATCCTCCGATTCCACCGGCTTCGCCTTATCCCCCACGTTCGCGACCACGCGCGATGGTACCCCCAATCCACCTCTCCTCGAGCGACGTCAGATCGGCCTCGTTGTTAAATCCCGCATCCGCCAACACGTTCCGCGGCCCTTCCCCCACCAAATCCCTCACCGAATCCACCACCTCAAACAACTGACCCTGATCACTCGCATTGTTCGTCACCGCAGTGCCCACCACCAGCTGACTCTCCCCATCCACCGCCACCTGCGCGTTGTAACACTGCTGAAACCCCTCCGTGCTCGTCGTCATGATCCGACTCTCTGGATCCGTAAAGTTCGACTGCGCCTTCTCTTCCGGCTCCCCATACGCCCGCTTTTACGGCCTGCCCCCCTTCGGGTTACGCACCTCGTCCGGCTTGCGACCCCGCGCACCATCAAACTCCCGCGCCTGAGCCTCGGGAACGCTCTTTGGCCGCCTGAATCGCTGCCAATCGCTCCTGCCGCCGCTTCAAGGCCTCGGGAATGCCATCGCCTTCCGGTTCCGCTTCCTGCTTCGCATCCTCGTGTGCATTCACCGCCTCCTCTTTCGCCATCAGCTCGTCAATCTGAGCCTTGAACCTCTGCTCCGCCGGCCCCATCCGTCCATACCTCATCGCTTTTGCTCTTGCTGGCGTTGGCCCGAACCTTGGTGCCGTCCACGGCCACCTGACCGAATTGGACAAACCCCGTCTCCCGCGCCACCAACAGAACCTGCAACAGCAACGCCTTGAACGCTTTGAGATGCACCTTGCGGAAGTCGCAAATCGTCCGGTGCTTCGGGGTGTTGCCCGCCGCCAGCATGCGAAACGCCACATTGTCAATGATCTTGCGCGGCAGCTTCCGGGAGGAGAACACAGCGGTGGCGTACTCGTAGAGGATGACCTTGACCATCATACGCGGGGCGAGGGGACTGTGGCCCCGCCCATCGCCTTCGTAAGGCTCGTAGAACTTGCTCAAACCCAAGGCGTCTACGAATTCACTCACCTGGTGGGCCAGGTGATCCTCTGGGAGCCAGTCCTTGAGGTCGGGCGGCAACAACATCAACTGATCTGGATTGTATGGCCGGAACCGAGTGCCCATGGTGTCTTCCATGTGAGAAACCGCACGGATAACTCTATGAATTACATAATTCTAACCCATTACAACTCCCCGCACAACGAGATCAAATCAGACCGCCTTTTTTTCTGCCCTGCACGCTCCTGGCGCCTTGCACAGGTTGGCATGCGCCGTGGGAGTGGACCGCATCGTGGCTGACCGAGATCCAAAGCTACGCCCCTCGCGACCCGCCCTCGTGGCGCAATGACCGCATGCTCCAGCTCATCTCGTCGGAATGTCGTAGCTACTCGCCGTCTTGGTGTGCGAGGATCGCGACACCACGAATCGGGCACCCGTCAATTCCCCTGTACCAGCGGGGCCCGCCGGGCATGACGCGAACTCGCGTGAATCTGGGGTGATGGTCTTGGGGGGATGCATCCAGCCGGTGTTGGCCGGCACCCAATGGCGGCGTCCGTGGCACCGAACCCCTTTCCGGGAGCCTCCTGCCGGCCCATCGGCGCTGGGTCGCCCTGGTGCCGGGTGTCACGAATCCACACCCTCGCGGCCATGCGCAGGTGAAACCCTGGCTGAGGATGCCCGGGTCTTCGGACAGCACTTCGATGAGCGGCGGGTTGTCGCTTCACTAAAACGGAGGTGGTGAAATGACGGACGGAAGGAGCTGGAAGGACGGTGCCCGGATACTGCTGGCCAAGACCTCGGGGCTCGTTGCCCTGCTGATTCTGGGTGTCACGGTCGGAGCATTCGTCGGCACGGCGACGATGGCTCTGACGCAGCGGGTGGCCGCGCAGGAGCTGCCGTTCTGCGAGGAGGACGAGTGCGAGCGGTACAGGGTCTGGTGGCGCCCCTGAAAGGAAATCGGCAAGTGAGTACCCAACCCGGGCCGACAAACTCTCTGCAACATGAAGAAGAAAGATGTGTGCGAGACGCGTGCCTGTTATCCGGTTCGCGACGGCGGCGGTGGACGTGGCGGTGGAAATGACGATGACGAGCAGTAGTAGCTCATGGTGATCTCCGCTCTCGGGGTTGTCTCGCTGGCAGTGACGCTTCAGCCAGAAAGTGTGTCGGGTGTCGTTCGCGACAGCATCAGCTTGGAGCCTGTGGCGTTCGCCGATGTTGCTGTTGCTATGGAGAGCGGGGAATTCCGTGAGGCGGTGACGGACAGGCACGGGACGTTCGTGGTGGCCGGTGTACGGCCGGGCACCGGCCGAATTGAGGTGGCCGGGTTGGGTTACCGGCCGTGGACGCTCGAGTACCTGGCTCCACCTCCCGACCCGCTGCGCATCCTCTTGCGTCGCGCTCCCATCGGGATTGATTCGCTCGTCGTAAAAGCCTACCGGCGCTCCGGGGATCCACTGTCCGCGTCGACTGGTGCCTTCGTGATCGATACGGCCTTTGCGAGACTGCAGCCGGTGGTGGTTGAGGCGGACGTCATGCGTGTGGCGACGATGTCGGCATCCGTGTCGGCTCCGTCGGACTATGCTGCGATCCCGCGCATCCGGGGAGGCTCAGGTGGCGATACTCCGGTGATGCTCGACGGGGTACGCTTATTCAATCCGTTCCATTTCGGGGGCATCGTGTCCGCGTTCAACGCCGAAGCCATTCAGCGGGTGACAGTGTTGACGGACGGAGGTTCAGAATCCCAGGCGATCGGATCCCTTTCTGGAGCCTTCGACATTGTGACGCGTGACGGGGCTCGGGACCGCGTCAGAACCAGCGGCGCGATCGGTTTGGCATCGACGCGGGTTTCCATCGAGGGCCCCATTGGCGAGGCAACATCGTTTCTGGTGGCTGGACGGAGAAGCTACATCGACATCGTGTCCGGTCGCCGCATTCCGTACTCGTTCGGGGATGTCCACACCAAGGTGACGAGGGATTTCGGCGCCATTCGCAGGCTCTCGTTGACCGGATACCTCAACGACGAGCGGCTGAACTCCCAGCCGACCGACGCGGATCTCATGAAGGCGGGGGAGGGCACAAGGACGACATGGGGAAATCGTGCCCTCGCACTGCACTACCGCGACCGACTGGGTCCGCGGACTTTGGTCGATGTGTCGGTTGGGGACAGCCACTTCTCGAGTGACTTCGCAATGTTGCGGTGGCAACCCCGGGCGGGGGATACGGCCGCGACCACCGTGACGGGCGTGTCGGCTGTGATGCGCGAGTCCCGGGCCACGGTGCGCGCGGCCCACCATGGGGGTTTCGCGACATGGGAGGCGGGGGCGCAAGTGGTCCGCTTCTCAGGCCGGTACAGAGGTGCCGAGCCCAATCGCAGGGACGGAGTCGGTATGGTAGCCGATTCCTTGGACGCGGATGCACTGCAGACGCGGGTCGCCGGGTATGCGAACGCGCACATTCCGATCACTCGGGAGCTGTCGGCACGGGCCGGCATGAGGGTGGATCACTTCACAGGGCTGGCCACAACGTTGGCACCGTTTGCGGGCGCGACCTACGCGCGCGACAACTGGCAAGCGTCGCTGAATGCATCGCGGCACAATCAGGCTCTCTATTCGCTGCGCGACGAAGAACATTCCGGTGCATCCGTATGGGCGCTTGACATGCTGGTGACTCCCGAGAATGGGCCGGTGTCCAGCAATACCCAAGTTGCCGCGGGGTGGGAGGGATCCTCGGGTGAATTGCGTTTGCGAGTGGAGGCGTACACACGTTGGTTGACCAACTTGCGATTGCCGGTTCTGGGCGAAAATCCCTCCATGTATGCTGCTCTTTATAATGCCAAACGGGAGGCCGCGAGCGGAACCGTCCGCGGAATCGAGACTTCTTGGAGCTGGGCAAGAACGGGACGGGGAAGCGTGATGGGAAGCTATCGCTGGGCGACCGCTTCCCGAACAGTCGGCGGAGTGACCTACACACCTCGCTTCCATCGCAGCCATGAGCTCGAGGTGTCCGCCGGCCTGGAGCGCGGCGTCTCAATCTGGTCGTTGCGTCTGGCGGCCCGATCCGGCCAGCCCACGACCCATATCGTGGCGATGCTGCCCTTTCCCAACTACAAGTCATCCAAAACGGTCGACAGTGTGGTCTACGACAATGTTCTTCACTTGGCGGGAGACTACAACGGAACGACGCTACCAAGCTATTTCCGCATGGATGTGGGGTGGCGCACGGTCAGGAAGGTGTCTTGGTTCGGAGGCGGGTCACTGACGCCCTATGTATCCGTGGTCAATCTGTTGAGCGTACCCAATGTACTCTTCAGAGTATACGACTGGGACAACGGAACGACCACGATTTCGTACGGTCACCAACTGCCAATATTTCCCTTCTTTGGCGTGGAGTTCACGTTTTGATGCGGACACTGCTTCCCGTCCTCGGTATCGCCTTTTGCGTCGGGTGCTTTCGTTCCGACGACCTGTTTGTCCCCGAGGGTGATGTGACCACCGTCGGGGTGATCATCGAGGCCGGCCAGAGTGAGGCCTTCCTGTTGGCCAGCCACCCACATCGAGTATTCGGGGAGGGGTTACCCGTGGTGTCCGCGACGCTATCGGGGCCTTGGTGGGAGGCGGGGTTTTCTGACACGGTCGACTTGGGGTGGTGCCGTGTCTTCGTGCCGGAACAGTGGGCAGGCCCGGCGGTGTGTTTGCGTGCGGCACTTCCTGAGCCAATTGAGGTGGGGGCCCGCTATTCGCTGTCGGGTCAGGCCGTGAACGGTTCATTCGAGGGGGCCACGACCGTGCCGCCCCCACCGATTGTGCTCGAGCCCGCAGACACCGTCCGACTCACGAGCGTAAAGTACCGCGAGCCGGCAAAGATCAATATCAGCACCGAGGAGTCCAGACTGATCCACGCCTTGACCCTCGATGTCGCCAATGCCTTCCAGCTGGACCAGGAGGGTGGACGAACGCGCAGCGACATTATAGCGTTTAGTCCCACCGACGTCATCAAGGTCCAGAGGGAGATCCAGCGGATCCGCGTTTATGGGCCATGGGTCGCTCCCGGATTCACCTTTGACTTGTATCTGCTTGGGCTTGAGCGGAACTACGGGTCGTTTGTTCAGCGTGTCCAAGAGGGAGTCATGAGGCCGCCTTGGCATAGATTCGGGCTGAGCGGGGACGAGGGCGTGTACGGTTACTTTGGCGCTGTCACCTCTTCCCGCGCCATCCACGTCGTGATCGCCGTGCCTTCGTGAAGAGGTTCACCATGGTTCGAGGATACGCTAAAGACAACGTTTGCGCGAGCCGGAGGCCGGCATCGACAATTCCGCTGTTTGCCCTGTTGGCAAGTCTCGCCTTGTCCACTTGCGGAGATGGTAGCCGTGCGAACGAAACCAGGCACCCACTTCCTGCCAACATGCCAGATCAAGGTGGTGAGCTGATTGTAGATGCCAGTGCCACTTCCGCCTTGCTCCCTGCTGAACAAATGCGACTCAGGGCGATCCACAGACGCCTTTTGGACGCGCCCGTCGTTTTTTCACTGGGCCGCGACGATGGTGGCCCGGAGACCTTTGCGAGCATTGTGGACGCGGATGTGGACAGTGGAGGGAATCTCTATGTTCTGGACGAGCAGCTCCAAGAGATTCTCATGTTTGGTTCCTCGCTATTTTATATGGGTAGCCGGAATTCGAGCTTTGGGATTGCGTCGGATCCGCGGTCCGCGAGGAGATCCCGGAGCACATGGGCAGGCATTGGTCGAAGACAGGGTGGGCCGACGAAGGACTCGGCGTCCGCAGGGCTTGGCTCGCCAACTCAGAGATAGAGCTGGCCGCATCCGCATCATTGATCTTGTGGGATGTCCTGCCCCGTCAGTTTCCGTAATTTCAGAATTGCCCTTCTGCGATGTTGTCGGACAGCAGCTTGGCCAATACCGAGGGTCGCGGCGATTTCTTTGTCCGATTTTCCGGTCCGCATTAGGCTGACCACCTCTTGCTGTCTTGCCGGTAGACATGCGATTGCCTTCTTCGGCCACGCCGGAAGCTCAGGGTCGCCGCGAACTCCAAAGGCCGGCACCTCTAGACTCGCGCTATGGGTGCGCAACAGCGCCTTGCGGCGTGTTGACTTGCGCTTGTGCTGCCGTCCGACGTTTCGCACGACACCGGCGAACCACCTCGCGGTCAACTGTGCGGTATGCGTATTTTCGATATTGCGATGAGCAGCGATGAACGCCTCTTGGAGGATATCCTCGGCAGTTGTGGCGCGACCCGCATATCGCGCCGCGATCATGAGGAGGACTTCTCGATGGTCTACGATCTGCGAGGCGAGCAGTGCGGACCGGCCCTTCACTGTTTCGGAAATGGTCATGGACGCCTCCTGCGAGATTAGAGGTTGGGATCCGAAGGCCAAAAGTCAGGATGAAAGCCCAGTTGTTTTGTGGAGATGTCGCACTGTCTGCAGTTCGCCAAGTGGCGAGATGGTCCGACAAGGGTCGAGCAAGATCGGAGGAGGGACTCGGAGCAGTGCGGTGGATCGGACACTTCCTCGACCATTGTTCTCAAGTCGGGGCATCGTTCATCGGACAGGGAAACTGGAGGTTGGATGGGGAGGGATGGGGTCGGGGTGGTGATTTGTTCGGGAAAAGCGGAGGAGTACGTCGACGTTTCATTTCCCCTGGGCGAACCAAGGGGCAGCCCGTCCGATTCGGGAATGTCGATCGTGAAGCTACCGTGACCGTCGATTATTCCCCACTCGTCGCGTCGATTTTGCGTGGCAGCCGATGTGGGATCTCGCGGGATGAGGTGGCCGTCGCCGTGGTCGTTAATTCCCACAACTCTGTTCGCGGCCGTGACCGTTGCCACGTCGGCAGCGCGCCCAGAGATGAGACGAACAACGGTGGAAATCGTGACGCAGTGGGGTGGCGCGGCCATCACCGGGAACATCGCGACAGATCGCCGGCAACCCAACTTGGTTACAGTGGGCGTGTTCACCGAGGTTCTCCTTCCTCATTGAAGAGAGAGGGATGCATGGTGGTACACGGATGCCCGCGAAAAGGTTCCCGGGCGCTCTTCGCCATTGCGCTGTTTCGGGACGGGGGCGGAGTCCTGGCGGTCGCGGCATGGGCTGGAGCAAGCGCATGTTGAAGTGGTAGCGAGGGCGCAGGCAGTGGCTGAGGAGACCAGGGGAAGGATCGACCGGGGCACCGTCTCAAGACCCGTGCCGAAGTGGACGCGCCGTTTCGCAGGGCACTGCACCAGTCGCACCGCCGCAAGGCGACGATCACGACCCTGGGGCATGAGCTTTCCCAAGCGGGACGCGGGATCACGGCGTCGACGAGGCGGCGAAGCCAGGTGGGGGGCCGGTCGATCCGCAGACCCGTACTCGCCTAAGACGATCAGCTCAGAAAGAGCGGGTTGGCTGCGGGGAAGAGTCAAGCCGCCGGCCCCGCGGGCGCGGATCGCGGCGGGAAGAAGAACCGAGGGAAATTACGGGAAGTGGATCACCGGGTGCCCGTGCCGGCGACGAACCGCCGCCGCATTGGCCTGCAGGCCAAGCGGGCGCGAATATGGGGGTGCCAGGTACGCATAACCAATGAAGGGCACTGTGCGACAACATTTCGACGCGTGCGCAACGGGCCGCCACTCCGCGCACAATCGTGCAGTCGCGGAATCCTCGCGTCCATAAACCGGTCGTCCGCCTCCAGCGCCGGGACGACCGAAAAACTGGCGGGCGATACCGCAGACCCGGGCCGGTGCCCGACGATGTCCTTCTTGCAGAGGTCCCGCAACCGTCTCGCGGCATCATCCTTTCCGGTTGCGTTGGCACTCGCGGGCGGTGTAGTCGGCGGGACGCATCAGTAGCATCCGCCGCCGGCCGTCCGAAATCGGGAGGGTGCCAAGAAGGTGACTCCATCCCGAACTCGTGGCGCCCGATACGGGCTCTTGGAAGGGCGTTATGCGGAACATGCCTCCAGAGAATTCGACCCCGGGCTCCCACAGTGGGCTATCGGCAATTTCGCGAAACATCCGCGCCGAGCCCTCACCTTGTCACGCATAATCTCCGCGTCGGCGAGCACCCGGACCCGCATCGGGTTGCGGGCGGCGTGGGCCCGGCGACGCTTCCGCTGCGTTTCGACCGTCACGGTCAGCAGCAATTCTCCGGCGCTTGACACGCCCGGCCGCTCCTCGGAGAACCAGATCTCCGTTTCGCGGCCCTGGACCTCGTAGTCGCGGTGTACCACCGCTTTGACCAACGCCTCCTGCCACGCGAACTCGGGATACTCGGGGATGTCCGCGAAGAACAGGCCGCTCAGATTCCCGAACTTGGCTTCGCGCCGATTCCCGGATGTCGATGATCGCGCGGGCCAGCGGAGGATCGGCCCGTGCGGCCTGGGTCAAGTTCCGGTGGCGCCCATGCTTGATCCGGGGCCCGGCGACCCGGAACACGCGCAAACCCCCGCGCGAATGCCACCACTACAGAGGACACCGGGCGAAAAGCAAGAGCCCGGCGTTGGTGACGCGTAACTTCCTGCCGTCGCACTCGACCAAGCCGCAGTACCGGAGTGCGTCCAGAACGGGGCGGCCGCCGACCGGCGCCTTCCTGAGGAGAGACGCGGCGAGGCCTAGCGGTCCCGGGGTCCAGACGACGCGGCCGAAGCGTTTGCTACCAGGCGCTCAACCAGGCGTACATTGCTTTCGGAGTCCCAGGTCGTTGCCCCGGCCACCTTCTTGTAGATCATTCCATCGGGACCGATGAGGAACGACTCGGGCACCCCCGCAGTGCGGTAGATCCTTTGGATATCGCCCGCCGGATTGAGGAGGATGGGGAAGGTCAGCTCCAACTCGTGAGCAAAGGCCACGGGATCGCCTCCGGGATTCCCCGCATCGTCTCGGCGCCCGGCCGGTGCGTCGATGCTGATCGCGGCAATCTCAAACTCGTCTCTCGAAAACTGCTCGTAGAGTCGCTGCATGGACGGCATCTCCTCCACGCAGGGCCCGCACCATGTGGCCCACACGTTGAGCAGCACGGCCCGGTTCTGAAAATCGGACAGAGTAACCGTCCCGCCCCGCGCATCCATGACCCTGAAGTCGGGCGCTGGGTAGCCGGCGACGACCGGCTGAAAGCGGTCCCGCACAACCCATGCCGCCACGACGACGGCGATCGCCAAGAGAGCTGCGCCCAGATAGGGGCGCGGTACCGTGCGGAAGGCCCCCGTCCTCACCGGCCCGAGCCCAATCGTCCGGTTTCGGGCACGGTGTCGGGTTCAAGCGGATCCACCGGTGCCGGCAGGAGAGCCTCGAGCGCCCGGGCGGTAAGCGGGAGTCCCACGACGATGTCCACCGAAGAGCCTCGCTCCACCGACTCGCCCGACACAGGGACCTGACCAAAGACCAGGTCGACGTGACGCAGACTGTAGCGCCGCTCCGTCCCGGACAACCGAAGGTCCAAGGAGTCGATCACACCCCGGACGAGATCCATCGACATCCCCGTGAGGTCCGGCATCAGAAAGGTCGGCGGCCCCCGACTGAGAGAAAGACGCACGATCCCGGGAAGTGCCACTTCCGAGCCCGCCCCCGGCTCCAGGCCAAGAACCTGGCCCTCTGGCGACTCGGACGCCAACGTGTCCACCACGACCCGAAACCCGCCGGTCTCAAGGACCCGGATCGCTTCTCCCCCCCGCAGTCGGCTCACGTCGGGGACGGCGCCCAGGTACGGTCCCGCCGAGACCGCCACCCGAACGCCCGAACCCGGCTGGGCGGACCTCCCCGGCAACGGTCCCTGGCCAATGACGATGCCCTCCGGCCACACGGGGTGGCGCACGGAATCGACCTGGATCAACCGCAGTCCCGAATCTGCCAGTAACGCCTGGGCGTGGGCAAGGGACCGGCCCGACAGCTGCGGAACCCCCTGTAGCTGCGCCGGAGGCTCTCCCGGAGGAAACCACATGGTCGTGGCCCACCGGTGCCCCAGCACCCCACCGACGCACGCCGCCAGCCCCATCGACAGCAATACCAATCCCCGCCGCCGCCCCCAAGACCCCGGCCGGGGCCCCTTTGAAGAGCCGCCCGAAGGCTCGGCCCCGGGGGCGGCGGGATCACCGATCCCCCGCACCGGTGCCCGGGGATCCTCCAGCCGGGATCGCCGATGCCGGCGGCCTCTACCCAGTCGCCAAGGCGCACGCACCCAGCGGCGACGGCGGCTCCTCCTGCGACGCCGGCGCCGGATCGAGCTGCCCAGACTGGTCACGAGGCCGGACTCCCACGCCTGAGACGGACAGCAAAGGCGCCATCGAAGCCGGAGTCCTGAGGCAGAACCTCGAGGCATCCGTGCGCGTTCAGGAACGACACCGGCGCCGGACCCGCCTCGATCTGAAAGTCGCGATGACGTGCCATGAAACTCCTCACCTGATTCCAGTTTTCCTCAGGTTCAAGGCTGCATGTGGCGTACACCATTATACCGCCTTGGGTCACCACGGACGCCGCGCCCTCCAAAATGGCGCGCTGCGTTCTCACAAGGGCGCTGAGGTGACGGCGCCGGACCCGCCAGCGCCCATCCGGGTGACGCCGCAAGGTGCCGGTGCCCGTGCAGGGGACATCCAGCACCACCACCGGCGCTTGCAGGAGCGGAGGCCTCCGCGCATCGGCCACGACCGGCCAGACCCGGGCACCCAGCCGGCCGATCCCGGCAACGAGGCGAGCGATCCGCGCCCGCGAAAGGTCGGAGGCAAGCACGGATCCGTGCGCACTGAGCGCCAGCGCCTTGCCTCCCGGCGCCGCACACAGATCCGCGATCGGGGAGGCACGGCGCACCCCGACATAGTCCACAACCAGAGAGGCCGCCGGATCCTGGATCACGCCGGTTCCGCGCGCGAGCGCCCGCGCCGGATCAATCCCCCGGCCAAGACGAATGCTCCCGTGCCCAGCCCTCTCGCCCATGCCCGCCCGCAAAAGTGCCTGCTCGGCGTCAGCGCCCCCGGTGCCCACGGGACGGAAGTAAACTTCCGGATCCCGGTTGTTGGCCTCCACCAAAGCCTGCGCACCGGTCACACCGTAGCGCTTGATCCATCGTCGCACCAGCCACAGGGGATGGGATCCCCAACTACTGAGGTGGGCTTCTGGATCGCTCTCCAGACCGGGAAAGACCTCCCTCCCGGGGCGGGCCGTGGCCACGGCCCTCAATACCGCGTTCACCAGGCCGGCCGCCGGCCTGCGGCGTCGCTTGACGACGCCAACCGACTCCGAGACCGCCGCGTAGTCGGGCACACCTTCCATCTGCAGAATCTGGTAGGCCCCCATGCGCAGAACCGCGCATACCTCCGGGTCCATGTCCTCGGGTGCACGATTCGCCGCCCGCCGGACGATGTAATCGAGTCTGCCCTGCAACCGCACCGTCCCGTATACGAGCGTCCTGAGCCACGCCCGCTCCGGTGAGCGGGGCGCGGGAGAATTCTCCCAGGCGACATCAAGGCGACGCCCCCGGGCCACCTGGACCAGAATGGAAGCGGCGATATCGCGGCTCCCGGCCCGTCCGCGAGCCTTCCCGGGCGCACCCCGCGCGCGGGCCGCCGTCAAGTGGCGTCCAGCATCCCCGCCGCGGGAGACGACGGCACCGCGATGTGACTGGACTCCATCCGACCCGCCAGATAGGCGTCCCGCCCCGCTCGTGTGGCGCGGCGCATGGCCTTGGCCATCATCACCGGATCCCTCGCGGCGGCGATCGCGGTGTTCATGAGCACACCGTCAACGCCCTGCTCCATCGTGACGCATGCGTCCGAGGCCGTGCCCACGCCCGCATCCACGATGACCGGAACAGACAGTCGCCTCTTGATCTCGCGAATATAGTACGGATTGACGAGGCCCAATCCGCTACCGATCGGACTGGCGAGAGGCATCACGGCCGCGCACCCCGCATCTTCCAAACGCAACGCCGTGACCACATCCTCATTGGTGTACGCCAGAACAGTGAAGCCGTCCGACACGAGTTGCCGCGCCGCCTGAATCGTCGCCACGACATCGGGCAGAAGCGTCCTCTCATCACCGATGACCTCGAGCTTCACCCAGTCATTCAGGCCGGCGGCCCGTCCCAGGCGCGCGTAACGCAGGGCGTCGGCCGTGGTGTAGCACCCCGCGGTGTTCGGCAACAGGAAATACCTGGCCGGATCCAGGTCGCGAACAATTCCCTCGTCCTTGCTCCCGTCCAGCTCAACCCTCCGCACTGCCACCGTGACGATCTCCGCCCCGCTCGCGGCCACGGCGGCCACCATCTCTCCGCGACTCCGGTACTTGCCCGTGCCCACGATGAGACGAGACGCCCAGGCGCGCCCCGCGATTTCCAGCGGCGCGTCCGGCAATCCGTGCTCGCTCACCACGCCTCCCTCAGCCTCCACCGACGAACTGAACGACCTCGATCCGATCGCGGTCCCGGACGCGGATTCCGTCGAGATCGGCTCGGGCCATGATATCTCGATTCCGTTCCACCATGACGGCCTGGGGCTCAAGACCCAGTTGTCGGATCAGTGCGGCCACGCTGAGGTCAGCGTCGACCAATCGCGCCTCGCCATTAAGCACAATCGAGACCGTGTGGGTGTCCCGCCCCGTAGTCCGCGTCTGCCTCCCCATTGCTTCCCCTTATAATGTCGACTTGGGTCCCTGCGTCTTGAGGAACGACCCGGCCCCGTCGGCAACGCTCGCGATCGCGACGCACCAACACGCCATCCTTCCCCCGGGGGACAGCAGCGAAGCCCTGGGGCGCGGGGGTGAGACCTGCCAATGTGCGATCAGGCCTGCCCCAGGCACTCAAGGTAGCCCGCCACGGCCCGGGTGGGCGTGTGAACTGCGTGCCACACGCCACTCCCCACAACCACCCCGTATGCGCCTTGGCCGAGCAACTCTCCCACCGCTTCGATCCCCACACCACCGATCGCCAACACCGGCAGCTCACTCGCTGCCGCCGCCTGCCCGAATGCACCGGGCGGCAACGGACGACGACCCGGATGGGTGCGGGTCCGGTACAGGGCGCCCAACACAAGATAATCGATGGGTTCCCGATTCATGGCCTTGACCTGCGAAGACGCGTGGATTGATCGCCCCAGAAGGGCGGGGCCGCGAGGCCTTGGCCCACCCAGGGAGCCCGCGCTGGCGCGAGCCCACATCGTCCGCGCCAGATCGCGAACGACCCCCGGCTCCATGGAATCCTCTCGCAAATGCACCCCGTCAGCTCCGACCGCCGCCGCAATGTCGACCCGATCGTTGACCAAGAGCTGCGTTCCGTGTTGCCTCGCCAACCGCGCGAGTCGGCTGGCCCACGCGAACAAGCGTGAATCCGGTTCCCGTCGGACCCTGAGCTGCAGCGCGATCTTGGCCCCCCCGGCCCGGCACAGCTCGTCGGCCTGCTCGTCCCACCCGTCACGAACCACCTGGTCGTCGCCCACCAACACATGGAGACGGGCAAGGGAGCGGGGCGGGCGGGCGGGCGGGGACCCCTTTGCGGGCGTGAACATGGCGCGAGCTCTCAAGAGTTGTCCTACTGCAACCGGGTTCCGATTGAGACGCGCGCGCCCTTGAGCCACTCCCGCGACGGCATGCGGCGGCGGCCCGGCGTCTGCACCTCCCCGATACCGACGGCCCCCCGGCCCGTAGTCACGACCAGTCCCTGCGCAGGGTCCGCGCACACAATCTCGCCCGGCCGGCCCCCCGGCCCCGGCAAGCTCGCGTACTCGCCCCCCGACCCGGGCGAATCGGACCGGTCCAATACATGTGGGCAAAACACCTTGACAACCGTGTCCCCCAGAGTGGTCCATGCCCCCGGAATACGATCCATCCCACGCATCAGGGCCCCGACCTCGCCTGCGCTCCGGGTCCAGTCCACCCGAGCGTGGTCGCGATGCACCTTCGGTGCAATGGTGGCCGCCGCGTGATCCTGCGGAGTCCCGTGGATGCGCGAGATACGACGCCTGTCCAGACGGGCAAGCGTGTCCGCCGTGACGCGGGCGCCCAACTGGGACAGACGGCCGGAGAGCTCCGTGGCGGTCTCGTCCGGCCCGATCGCCGACGCCACCCGGACCACGATCGGCCCGGCGTCCATCTCCTCTACCATGCGTATGACCGTCACGCCCGAGATCCCGTACCCCCGCGCAATCGCCCAGTTCACCGGCGCCGCCCCCCGCAAACGGGGCAGCAGCGACGCATGCAGGTTGATGAAACCCAGTCGGGGCGTCTCCAACACCGACGGGGCAAGGATGCGACCGTAGGCGACGACCACCCCGATATCGGCGCCCAAGAGCCTGATCGCACCCAGAAAATCCCCGCCCTCCGGTCGCTCCGGCCGAAGGAGACGGTATCCCCGCCGCTCAGCCAAGGCAGCGACGGGAGACGGGGACACGCGGCGACCCCGGCCACGGCTCCGGTCCGGTCTCGTCACCACGCCCACGATCTCGTGGCCGTCGTCGGCCAGGGCACACAGGGTGGGAAGGGCGAATTCCGGGGTTCCCCAGAAGAGTACGCGCATGTCAGGACGCTGAGCGCTTGCGCCACTTCCTGAGAAGAATGCTCCGCTTGAGCGGCGAGAGTCGATCCACGAAGAGCACGCCGTCCAGGTGATCAACCTCGTGCTGCAGGACCCGGGCCAGTATTCCGTCCGCCTCAATGCGCACCGGGTCCCCGTCGATGGAGGAGGCCTCCACCGCGGCCGTTACGGGGCGCGCGACCACTTCCTCCAGACCTGGAATGCTCAGGCATCCCTCGGTCTCCTTGGCCATCGCCGCACTGGCCTCCACGATCACCGGATTGACAAGCGCATGACGGTGCCGGGTGCCGTCCTTAAGCCGGAAATCGACGACCAGGATCCGCTTGGATACCCCGACCTGCGGAGCGGCCAGCCCGATTCCTTGGGCCTGGTGCATCGTCTGGAACATGTCATCCACCAACCGACGCTCAGCGGCGCCGACCGACCCAACCGGTGCCGCCCGCTCCCGCAGAACGGGCGACCCCATCAGCTCAATGTCAAGGATCGCCACCGCCTCGCCTCAAACTCCGCGCGGGTCGGTACGGAGGTGCCGGCGGCGTTTGGACACACCTACTTGTCCTCCAACTTGCGGGAGATATGACCCCGATCCACGACCAACCGGGTGTCCTCTCCCGTGCGAACGGTGAGTTCACGCTCCGCGGCGTGAACCACAACGCCGATGATGCCGCCGTTCGTCATCACATGATCGCCCTTGGAGAGCGTCCTGAGCATCGCTTGGTGCCTCTTGCGCTCCTTGCTCTGGGGCCGGATAAGGATGAAGTAGAAGATGGCGAACATCAGAACAATTTGAAAAACGAGCACCATCCCTGAGCCTCCCCCCTCGCGGGGGACGAGCGGCGGGGCGGCGGCCAGCGCCGCGCTCACGATCTCTGGACCTGCCTTCGCGGATAATGGAATCAAGGGTCTGCTCTGTCCTAACGTTCAGGGGAGGCGTTTGCCGTGGCTGGTGAGAGGCCGCGTCGACGCCAAGCGCGATGCCTGTGCAACCAGGATGCGGCCCATATATCAAACGTACCTTCAATGATGCGCCTTCGGGAAGCGCGCATGAGCTCCACAAGGATACTGATGTTGTGGATCGACACCAATCTGGCTCCCAAGGACTCTCGCGCCACGAGCAGGTGGCGGATGTAGGCCCGGTCGTAGCGTCGGCAGCACGCGCAGGCGCACGCGACATCGATCGGGCGGCGGTCCAGGCGATAACGGGCGCCCTTCAGGTTGATTTGCGCCCCATCGCTGGTCCACGCGGTTCCGTGGCGGGCATTGCGGGTCGGGGCGACGCAGTCGAAGAGGTCGCAGCCCCGCAGAATCGCCTCCAAGAGGTCGGCCGGGTATCCCACGCCCATGAGATACCGGGGGCGATCGCCGGGAATCAGGGGATCCAGCGCCTCCAGCGTGCGCCACATGTCCTCCTTGGACTCGCCCACGGAGAGGCCGCCGATCGCATACCCGGGCCAGTCGTCGAGCGCGGTCGCCTCCTCAACCTGGCGCGCGCGGAGATCCGCGTACACGTTGCCCTGAAGAATCGGGAAGAGGGACTGCGGAGCGGCCGCCCGGGTTTGCGTGGCCAGGAACCGCGACCGGCAGCGCTTCAGCCAGCGGAGCGTCCGGCGGGCTGAACGCCTGGCCGCCTCCCGGGTGACCCCGGCGGGCGGGCATTCGTCGAACGCCATCATCACGTCGGCGCCCAGGCTGCGTTGGATGTTCACGGCGCGCTCGGGCGTAAAGCGGTGTCGGGCGCCATCAATGTGGCTCTGAAAGGTGACGCCGTCGTCATCGACGCTGCGCGTGCCGGCCAGGGAGAAGACCTGGTAGCCCCCTGAGTCGGTGAGAATGGGTCCCGGCCAACGCATGAATTCGTGCAGGCCGCCCAGCGTCTCCACCACCTCGGCCCCGGGACGGAGAAAGAGGTGGTAGGTGTTCGCCAGGACGATGCCGGCGCCCGCCTCCCTCACCTCCTCAACCGACAGGCCCTTGACCGCTCCGGCCGTTCCCACGGGCATGAAGGCCGGCGTCTCGATCACGCCACGAGACAGCGTCAGCCGTCCGGCCCTCGCCCGCGCGTTGACCGCGTCCAAGGAGAACCGGGCCCCGCCGCACACCCCGCTCACGGGACCACGGCCATCGCGTCTCCATAGGAATAGAACCGGTAGCCCCGCTCCACGGCCGACCGGTAGGCGCCGAGAACCGACTCGGTGCCGCCGAACGCCGACACGAGCATTAGGAGGGTCGAGCGCGGGAGGTGGAAGTTCGTGATGAGTCCATCCACGGCGCCAAACTCGTGAGGCGGATAAATGAAGAGATCTGTCGTAGCGCGACCCGCCCGGATGCTGTCGCGGCCCAACGTAGCGCTCTCCAAGGTGCGGACCACCGTGGTACCCACCGCCCATACACGCCCACCGCGCCGACGCGCCCTCCGGTATGCGGAGGCCACCCGCCCAGGCACGCAGTACTCCTCGCCGTGCATCCGGTGATCGCGCGGGTCGGGAGCATCCACCGGTCGAAACGTCCCCAGGCCCACGTGCAGGGTTACCATCGCGGTCTCGACTCCCCGCTCCGCAAGGCGTCGGAGCAAGGCGCGAGTAAAGTGAAGCCCGGCGGTCGGGGCCGCCACCGACCCGCCCGTGCGGGCATACACCGTCTGGTAGCGCTCCCGGTCGAGAGGCTCCGCGGCGCGCTCCAGATACGGGGGCAACGGCACTCTACCGAAACGCTCCAGGGCCACATCGGGATCCAGGTCGGTCTCCAGGCGCACGATCCGACGACCGTCCGGCGCGTGGTCCAGAATGCGGACATCCAGATCGTCGGAGACCGTGACGACCCTGCCGGCCTTGAGCTTGCCGCCCGGGCGCACGAGCGCCTCCCACACCCTGGCGCCCACGCGCGCGGCACCCGCCGCGCCACCGGACCCGCCGTCCGCGACGGTCTCCTGGGGCCTGAGCAACAGCACCTCGGCCCTGGCGCCGGTCGGCTTGCGCCCCACCAGCCTGGCCGCGAGCACCCGGCTGTCATTGAGAACCAACAGGTCTCCCGGCTCCAGAAGGCGCGGGAGATCGTCAAAGCGCAGATGTGAACGCTCGCCCGTGGTCCTGGACAGGACGAGCATCCGCGCGTGCGAGCGACACGGGACCGGATAGCGCGCGATCCGGTCCGGGGGCAGTGCATAGTCGAAGTCCCGTGTGGCGGGTCGCAACACGGGGGCACAGCCGGCCACGTCAGCTCTCGAAGGGCCCCGGCTTCAGGTCCATCACCTGCTGGGCGTCGTCGGTGAGCGGCGGCGCTCGACCGAGCAACTCGTACGCACCCCGCGTTGCCACCCGACCCCTGGCGCGGCGCATCAGGTATCCCCCTTGGATGAGAAAGGGCTCATGCACCTCCTCCAGGGTCCCGCTGTCCTCGCCCAGGGCAACCGCCAAGGAGCGCAACCCCACCGGGCCTCCGTCGAACTGGTCCACGATGACCTCCAGGATGCGCAGATCCATCGCGTCCAGGCCGTGCTCGTCCACGCCATGCAGGTCCAACGCGTCATGCACCACCTGCCTCTCCAGCAGGCCATCGGCGCGCACCTGGGCAAAGTCCCGAACCCTGCGTAGCAGGCGGTTGGCGACCCGGGGCGTGCCGCGGGCTCGCCGCGCTAACTCCCATACGCCCGCCTCGGTCGCATCCACCCCCAGCACCCGCGCGCTGCGCAGCAAGATGGCACTCAGATCGCCGGGCGGATAGAAATCCAGGCGCTCGGTGATGCCGAAGCGCGCCCGCATGGGGGCGGTGAGCATTCCGAAGCGGGTGGTGGCGCCCACAAGGGTGAAGGGCTCGACGGCCATCGAGATCGTCTGGGCCTTGGGGCCGTCGCCCAACCGGATTTCCACCCGGAAGTCCTCCATCGCCGGGTACAGGAACTCCTCAATGACGGGACGCATGCGATGAATCTCGTCGATGAAGAGGATGTCCCCGGCCTGCAGGCTTGTCAGCGCGCTCACCAGGTCGGCGGGCTTCTCCAAGATGGGACCCGATGTCGTCTTTACGCTGACACCCATCTCGCCGCCCAGTAACATGGCCAGCGTCGTCTTGCCCAGTCCCGGCGGCCCGTGAAAGAGAACGTGGTCCAGGGGCTCTCCGCGCGCCCGGGCCGCCGCGATGGCGATGCGCAACCCCTCCCTGACCCCATCCTGACCCACAAACTCCGCCAGGCTTCCGGGGCGAAGCGCCGCCTCCGGTTCGCCGAACAGGGCCTCTGGCGTGGTGATCTCGGTGCGACCCTCCTTCATCAGCTCCCGCCCGCGCTCCTGCGCCCCGCGAGCACCTCGCGCACCAGCTCCTCCGTGCTCTTGTCCCCTCCCTCCTTGATGGCGGCCCGTACGGCGCGGTCGGCATCGGCGAAGGAATAGCCCAGGCGGGTCAGCCCCTCGACCGCCTCCTGCGTCCGTCGGCGACGCTCCTTGCCGCCTCCGGGAGAATCGCCCGCGTCAAGGTCACCGACCTTGCCCGCCAACTCCAAGACAACGCGCTCAGCCGTCTTCTTGCCCATGCCCTTCACTCGGGTGAGAAGATGCACATCGCCTTCGGCAATGGCGCGGGCCAGGCGCCCCGCCTGATGCGCGCCCATCATGTTTCTGGCCAGGACGGGGCCGACGCGGGGAACCGTGACCAAGCGCTGGAACAGCTCCCGCTCGCGCTCCTCGATGAAGCCGTACAACCAGTGCACCTCATCACGAAACAAATAGTGCGTCAGCAACTCCACACGCTGGCCCAGCCCTGGAAGGCGGTCCAGCACGTTTGTCGGCACATGCACCCGGTAGACCAAGCCGCTGACCGTGCGCACCTCGACTCGGTCAAGGTCCGCCGACACCAGCTCGCCCTCAATGCGACTGATCACCCGGATGCGGCCACGATGGCGGACGAGGACCCCTGACCAATCAGAAGGTGGCACAGAGCGGATGCGACACCGTCGGCGGCATCCGCGGGCTGGGGTGCCTGCCGGAGCCCCAGGTGCTGCTGAACCATGAAGGCCACCTGGCTCTTCGTGGCCGCTCCCGTTCCCACCACGGCCTTCTTGATCGAGCGGGCAGAATACTCGGCAACCTGGACGCCGCACCGCCCCGCGGCCACGATCATTGCGCCCCGTGCGTGGCCCAGGATCAGGGCACTGCGGGCGTTCTTGGCGTGGAACACATCCTCTACCGCCATCACATCCGGCGAATAGCGGCGAAGCAACGCCAGAACCTCCTCGTGAAGCTCCAGGAGGCGTCGGGACCGGGTGGCCTTGGGCGATGTCCGAATCACGCCGCAGGCAAGCAGTCGGGAGCGCATACGCGCCTCGGCAACGACGACTCCGAAACCCGTCACAGCGATCCCCGGGTCAATGCCCAGCACGGTCGCACTCGCGCCGCGTTCCCCGCCGGCCGGGCTCACGACGCGGTCGCCAGAACCGACTCGTCGAACTCGGCGTTCGAATGCACCCTCTGCACATCGTCGTGGTCGTCCAGCGCGTCCAGCAGGCGAAGGACACGGCTCCCGTCCGTACCACGTACGCCCACCTCGGACTTGGGCACCATGGAGAGTTCGGAGGAGAGGACACAGAGGTCGGCGCTGAGTAGCGCGTCGCGGACACCGTGCAGGTGGCTTGGGTCGGTGGTGACGACGATCTCGTCATCGGCACGGCGCACATCTTCGGCTCCGGCCTCGACCGCGGCTTCAAGGACAGCCATCTCGTCGGAAGCCCCATCGACGTAGATGCTCCCCTTGCGATCAAACTGCCACGCCACGCTCCCAACGGCGCCCAAATTACCCCCGTTCTTGTCCAGAATGTGGCGCACCTCGGCGACCGTGCGCTTCTGGTTGTCGGTCACGGCCTCGATATACAGGGCGACGCCGCCGGGCGCGTACCCCTCGTAGGCGACATCCTCATAGGTCACACCCTCCAATTCGCCGGTGCCGCGCTTGATGGCGCGCTCAATGTTCTCCTGCGGCATGTTCGCCGCCTTTGCCGCATCGACGCCCAGACGCAGGCGGGGATTGAAATCGGGATCCCCGCCTCCGTCCCGGGCGGCCACGGTAAGTTCGCGGATGAGCTTTGTGAACGCCTGGCCGCGCTTCTGGTCGTTAACCGCCTTCTTCCGCTTGATCTGCGACCACTTGTTATGTCCCGCCACAACGCGCCTCCATGGATGCAACGGCAGCGTGCCCACCAGGGCAGGGTTGCGATGGAGATGGACTCCAGGCCGGCCACCGGACCGATATCAATCCTGGCGTGCCTGCGGATACCAAGGCAAATATAATCATCGGATGTCCCGTTCCCGCCCGCCGCCGCTGTATAATGGAATGCAAATGGGCGCGCCGATTCGGGCGAAAACCCGATGGACACGCACACGCCGGCCGGGACGACGTGGAGGGGCAACATGGCGCACGGACAAACTGACGTGAGACAATGCGGATGAGCAACCGGGCGGGGGCGACCGCGGCGTGGATTCTCGCGCCTATGGTGGGTGCCCTCTGCATCTTGCCTGCGCGCGCTCAGGATGCCGCGACCGAATTCGGGACCATCGTGGGGTTGGTGTACGACAGCACCCGGAGCGCTCCACTGGCCGGCGCCAGCGTGGCCGCGGTGGGGACCCCGGCGCTGGTCCACAGCGACAGCACCGGGCGATTTCGGATGGACTCGGTGCCCGTGGGATCGTACGAGGTGGCGTTCTTTCATCCGCGGCTGGCGGGCCTTGGCGTGGCGGGCCCGACGCAGCGCATCACGGTGGTGGCCGAGTCGGTCGCGGAGGCCTTTCTGGCGGTGCCGTCAAGGGAATCGATTCTGCGAGCGTGGTGCTCGGCGGAGGACGCCTCGGGCGAAACATCGGTCGGAGGCATCGTCAGCGACCGGCTGACGGGCGTTCCCCTTCCGGGGGCGAGGGTCACCGCTCTGGGTGTGCGCCCCGGCGCCTTGGGCAGGCAGAGAGAGCTCAGGGAGGTCACGAGCGAGGCCGACGGCGGGTACCGCCTCTGCGGCCTGCCGGATGCGGACGGGCTCACGGTCGTGGCGCGCTTCGGGTCGAGCACATCGCCGCCCCTTGAGGTCGGGCCCGGCAGTCCATTCGTTCTGGACATCGGGATTCACATCTCGGATCCCGTGACCATCACGGGTACGGTGGTCGATTACGCAAATCGGGCGCCCATTCAGGGCGCGCGCGTACAGCTCGTGGGCACTGATCACGACGTGTTGACGAGTGCGGAGGGCCACTTCGGATTCACCGGAGTGCCGCCGGGCAAGCAGATCATACAAACGGATCAGTTGGGATACGCCAGCCGCGTGGATTCCCTGACCGTGTTCAGTCGGGAGGCGCTAGGCCTGGAGGTCGTTCTCTCGACCGAGGCCATCGTCCTGGAGCCCTTGGTCGTCACCGGCCGCCGGGCCCGAGACCGAATACTGACCACTCCGGGCACCCGCTTTTCGGGCCTGTCCGGCGCGCAGGTGGACTCGATCGCGCCCCGAGTCTTCGACTTCGCCAACCTGGCCCGGGCCGCCCGTGTCCCCGGTCTTCAGATCTACGAGACCTACATCGCCAACGCCTTCGGTGACCCACAACCGGGCGTGTGCATCGAAATGACGCGCAACCGGGGGAGCCGCAATCCCAACGCGTGCAACATGGTCGACGTGCGGATCAACGACTCCCCGGTCCCGGAGGCGGGGTTCTTCCTCCTGGAGATGAACCCGATGGACGTGCGGCGCATTCAGTTCATATCGCCGCTGGAGGCCGGACAGCTGTACGGTAGCCGGGGAGCCAACGGGGTCTTGCTGATTTACACCAAGTAAGGGGCACTAATGGCAAGGGCAATCACCGATACAGCACACAACGACGACCAACCAAAGCAACCAAACTTCCTAAACCGTACTGTCTGGACCGGGGACAACCTCGACATTCTGAGAAGCTTGAACTCGAATTGCGTTGACTTGATCTACCTAGATCCCCCGTTCAACTCAAACAGGTCGTATTCCGCCCCGAACGGCTCAATGGCTGCGGGCGCCGCGTTCAAAGACACATGGACGCTCGACGACGTGGACGAGGCGTGGCATGGTGAGGTGTCCGATCGTAACCCCGGCCTGTACGCGATCATCGATGCTGCTGGCCTTGCACACGGCACATCCATGAAATCGTATCTGATAATGATGGCTATTCGGCTCTTGGAAATGCAACGCATTTTAGCACCTACCGGCAGTATATATCTGCACTGCGACCCTACCGCCAACTCATATTTGCGGATGCTGATGGATGCTGTATTCGGCGCGACAAATTTGCGCAACGAGATCATCTGGTGCTACACGGGACCAGGTTCGCCAAAAATGCGGCAGTTTAACCGTAAGCATGACACAATCTATTGGTATAGCTACGGAGACACATGGACATTCAACCGCGATGCAGTGCGAGTGCCGTACAAGGATCCCAACCAACGTCCGCGTCGCGCGTACGACACCGGGAACGCGTTTTCCTCGAATGCAATCGAGGAAATGAGAAACCGCGGCAAGGTCCCGGAGACATGGTGGGAACACCGTATCGTGGCTCGATCCCCGCGGGAGCGCACAGGTTACCCGACCCAGAAACCCCTTTTTATCGTTGAACGCATCATCCGAGCTTCCAGTAACCCTGGAGACATGGTACTTGATCCATTCTGCGGTTGCGCCACCACACTTGTTGCTGCTGAAAGCCAAGGACGTCGCTGGGCCGGGATTGATTTGTCTCCACTGGCGATCAAGCTTGTCGCGGAACGGCTGAAAGATGAACACGGTTTTTTTTGGGAAGATCATTGCCCGCGACGACATACCACAACGGTCCGATCTTGGTACACTGCCAAACTATCGGACACACCGACATATGTTATACGGACGTCAAGAAGGCAAATGCAATGGATGCCTCTTGCACTTCCAGTTTCGCAATCTGACTGTAGATCACATTGTGCCGAGATCGAAAGGCGGCAGCGATCATGAGAGCAACCTTCAAATACTGTGCGGCGCCTGCAATTCCAAGAAAGGGCAGCGTAGCATGCCTGAGCTTGTTGCTGACCTGAAAATCGCCGGCATTCGTAGGCCCTGATCCACGGTGGCGGCAGGCCCGATTCTAATGTCCGAATCTTGTCCGCCGAAGTGGTCTGATATTCACCGGCGGGCATGGGCGCGAGGGTGGTTACCGGGGTGGCGCAAATGCGTCCGTAAGGGTACTTCGGGGGTACGATGTGCTCCTGGCGGCCGTTCACGGAAGCCGCCAACACCATAATCCACCGGACCACCGCCATCCTGACCGGCTTGCCGGCCGAGCCTTTCTGGTCCGGCACGCCACCGATTCCATCTCAGCCGCCGCGTTTCGAATTCGGCAGCCCTTTTCGTGCTGTGGTGCCGTGGCGTCGTCCACGTTTCGCGCAGTCCACCGCCATGGAAACCACGCCGGAAGGCCTCCGCCACCGCCGTCGACAACTTTGGTCCGTCATCCCGGCAATCACCCTCCACCGCGATCAGTCACTTTCCTCGACACTGCCTTCCATGGTGTTCATATCTCATCCGGAGCGCCGGCCCGCCCCGCCATTCATCCGATGGGCGCTGTGACCAATGGGTCCAGAAGAGCATCACAAGAGTTTGGATCGTCCACGGCGACGCAGGGATCCCAACTTGCCGGGGATGGAACCATGACATCGGGGGGTTGCACCCGCCGCGGAGGATCTCCTACTCCGCCTGCGCCTCCGCCACGATCTTTGCGACCCTGGCCTGAGGCACAAAGTCGTAGCCCAAGAGCTTGCGGCGATGGAACGCCCGACCCTGGGTGATCGAGCGAAGCGCCGAGGCGTACTTGTAGAGCTCCGCTTGCGCGACTTGGGCCAGGATTGCGGTTTTGCCCCCCTTCGGCTCCATTCCAATCACGCGGGCCGAGCGGCCGTTCAGGTCGCCCATCACGTCGCCGACGTATTCATCGGGTGTCGTCACCGTTACTTCAATGATCGGCTCAAGCAGTGCCGGCCTGGCCTTCGCCGCCACATTCTTGAACGCGTACGAGCCGGCCACCTTGAAGGCGATATCGGATGAGTCCACCGAGTGATACGAACCGTCGTAGCACTCGGCCTCGAAGTCCACCATCGGATAGCCGGCCACGACTCCGGCCGCCGCCGCCTCCTGGATCCCCCTGTCAACGGAGGGCACATATTTCGTGGGAATCACCCCTCCCTTGATCGCGCTGACGAACTCGTAGCCCTCGCCCCTTCCCTTGGGCCTGAGCCGGACCCAGCAGTCACCAAACTGGCCCCGCCCCCCGGTCTGACGCTTGAACCGTCCCTGTCCGTTGGCCTCTGCCGTGATGGTTTCCCGGTACGCAATTCTGGGCGTCTCCGTCTCCACCGTGACGCCGTATTTGCGCTTCATTCGCGCGAACTGCAGCTCCAGATGCAGTTCCCCCAGGCCTCGCGCAATCGTCTGGCGCAGCTCGGGATTGAAGGCACTCACGAATGTCGGGTCCTCATCGTGAATCTTCCCCAGCGCTTCGCCCAACTTGTCCTCATCTCCTCGGGTGGCGCCTCGCACCGCAACGGAAATGTCCGGCTCGGGAAAATCGACTCCAGGGAGCACCACGGGTCTCTCCGGCGCGCTCAACGTGTCGTTCGTGCGCGTCGACTTGAGCTTGGCCACCACGCCGATATCACCGGCGCGGACGGCGTCAACCTCCACGCGGTCCTTGGCTTGGGGAACCGCCAGGTGATTGATGCGCTCGGCGGCGTTGCGGGTCGTGTTGAGGAGCTCGGTCCCGTTGGTCACCATGCCCGAGTACACCCGAAACAGCGACAGCTCCCCGATGTGGGGCTCCGCGCTGGTCTTGAAGACCAGGGCGCTGACTGACTCGGAGTCCTTCGCCCGCAACACCACGGGTTCCCGGCTACCGTCCCTGGCATCAATCGGAGCGGCCTCTCCCGGATGGGGCGCCAAGCCGACCAGCCCCCGGGCCAGCGCGCGCACTCCGTGAGACGGCTCCGCTGCACCACAAAAGACCGGCACCATCTCGCCGGAGATGACCGCCCTGGCCAGCGCGCGCGCCACCTCGTCCGGCGTGATCTCCTCCCCCTCCAGATACCGCTCCATGAGCTCTTCGTCGGTCGTGGCCACGGTCTCCAGCAAGTCGGTCGCCAGGGGCTCCACTTGGGCGGCCAAATCGTCGGGCACCATGTCTTCGTCGTACTCCCCGGTCGTCGAGCCGTCGCGGTGCAGATGGGCGACCCCGGCAAGGAGGTCGACGACCCCCCTGAAGTTCTCGCCTGCTCCGATCGGTAGCTGCACCGGGATGGCCTTCGTGGTCAGCTGCTCCCGAATGTCCTCCACAACCTTGGAAAAATCGGCGTGCGGCTTGTCCATCATCGACACAAAGATGATACGGGGAAGATCACGCTTCTCGGCGAGCCCCCACATCATCTCGGTTCCCACCTCGACGCCCGACACGCCGGACACGACAACGAGCGCTGCATCTGCCGCCCGAACACCGGCTGCCGCCTCGCCTACAAAGTCCATGTAGCCGGGCGTGTCCAAGAGGTTGAGCTTGACGTTGCCCAGGATGGCGTGGGCAACCGTGACCTGCATGGACATGCCTTGGCCGGTCTCCTCCGGCGTCGTCATCGTCAGGGCCGTGCCATCGCCCACGCGTCCCTTTCTGTTGGAGGTGCCCGCCGCAAAGCAGATCGCATCGATCAGGGTTGTCTTTCCGGAGCCTCCGTGCCCCAGGACGACGATGTTGCGAATCTGCTCTGTCAGAAAGGATTTCCGAGCGACCATCCGACCTCCCGTGGGTTGGAAACACGAAGAGCCCTTCCCCGCCGGGGCGGAGGGGCTCCCAAGGGTACGCGTTGCGAATCACGGGCCATAGTAGAAACCACGCAAGCCCGCAGTCAAGCCGGGCGCCCGGGCGAACGCACCCCGCTCAGTTGGCCCGCGTTCGCCTGGACACCTGGTCCAGCAGGGCGCGCTCCTCGGGCGTGAGCGAGTGGATCCCGCGGGCGGAGATCTTGTCCAGCACGGCGTCGACCCGGTCCAGCTCGGCGCGCTCCTCCAGAATTCTCCGCTTCTCTCCCCTCTCACGCAGCACCTCCACGATTCGGATCGACGGGGCGGGCTTGTTGACCACGCGCTTAGCCGCTGGGCGCATCCAGCGACGGCGCCCGGCCTCCGGCTCTCGCCCCCTGGCTCCGGGGCCCCAACTCGCCGCAACGTCCGGCCCGGCGGCGTCGCGGCTGGGGCCGACCCACCCCAGCTTGACCATGAGGAACGCGGCGACCACGCCTCCCAAGTGGGCCAGGTGCGCCACACCATCGTTGGCCGAGCCCACCGCGCTGGTCAAGCTCATCACCACCAGGAACGCCACCAGCCACTTGACCTTGACCGGAAACACCCCCCAGACATGGACCGGCTGATTCGGCCACGCGAGCGCAAACGCGGTCAGCAGGCCGTAGCACGCCGCTGAGGCTCCGACGATCTGGGCTCCCGAGAATGCGAAGCTGAGGAGCACGCCTCCCAGACCTGCGATCAAATAGAAACGAGCAAAGAGATCCGATCCCCAGCGCCGCTCCAACGGGGGCCCGAAGAAGAACAGGAACAGCGCGTTCATCGCGAGGTGCCAGAAGCCCGCGTGCACGAACATGTAGGTGACAAGGCCCCAGGGACGCACCAGGAGGCGGCTGGGGGAAAAGGCGAAGAGGTCGTAAATAAGCGCCCGGCCCACCAGCAGGCTCACCCCGAAGACGACCGCGTTGGCGATGAGGAACCCCTTGACCCAGGGCGTCATCCGGGGGAGCGGCAAGCCACCCCCAAACCCACCTCGCGACATCGTCGATCTCACGAAATCATCTCCACCATGTCCGATTGCCCGGGGTCCGGGCCCGACACAAGGGGCGTCCATGCCCCCGTCCCCTGGGCGCGGGCCCCTGATTCTTGCCGCCCGTCCCGAGCGCCGCCCGCTGGCCGGGGCTTCGCTCAACCTTCGGATCCGCCCCTCCTCGCTCCGGCCTCCATCCCCAATCTACAGATACGCTCGCAAAGCCGGGAGAGTTCTATTCCGGCGGCGCGGGCAGCCTTGGGCAACAGGCTGTTGACGGTTAGACCGGGCAGGGCGTTGGCCTCCAGGCACCAAATACGACCACTGTCGTCGACCAAGAAATCCACCCGCGAGTAGTGCTCCAGCCGGAGGATCGCATGCACGGATTGGGCCGTGTCTGCCAGGGCGCGGGCCAGCGATCCGGGAATGTCGGCCGGGGCCCGCTCCACGGCCATGCCCTCCTCGTACTTGCAGGCAAAGTCAAAGAACTCGCTCTTGGGTTCAATCCCGACGACGGGCAGGGCGGCGCCGTCCAGGACCCCGACGGTAAACTCCCGTCCCTGTATGTATGCCTCATAGAGGACGCGGTCACCCTCCGCCTCGATCCTCTGGGTCGCGCGATCAATCTCAGTGGCACTCCTGGCCAGGGTGAGGCCCACCGACGACCCGCCGCTCACCGGCTTGACCACCGCCGGTAGCCCCAGGGCATCGGCCACGCGTTCGCCGACGGCTGGCCCGATGCGCCACGAGGGAGTCCGCATGCCCGCTTGGTCGATGAGGCGCTTGGAGAGGTCCTTGTCCATCGCCAGGGCGCAGCCCAGCGGCCCCGAGCCTGTGTACGCGAGGCCGTGGGCATCCAGCAACGTCTGCACCGCCCCGTCCTCGCCCGCTCCTCCGTGGAGAGCCACAAACACCACATCGGCACCCCGGAGCCCGGGCTCCTCCGCGATCACGCGCGCACCGGCAACGTGCCGGTCGCCGGACTCGCGGGCTTGGCCCTGCGCCCACGCGCTCCCGGGTTTGTCGCTTGAGCCCCCGATGCCCGCCTCCAGAATGGCCCGCTCGGACGCCAGCGTCAGCGCGCCCGCAAGGGAGTCGACCGCCGTCACATGATGGCCCAGCGAGCGCAGCGCCCGGGCAACCGCGCACCCGCTGGCCAGAGAGACCTCGCGCTCCGACGACGCGCCGCCCATGAGCACGGCAACCCGCAGTCGGGCTCGCGTCCGCTCGCCCGCACCCTTCTCCTGGGCCGCACCGTCCTCCCCCGTCGACCGGCGAGCGCGGCTCACGGCGAGGCGGCCAGGGCGCGCACCAGGTCGTGGCGGGTGAGGATGCCGTCCAACTTGGCCCCTTTGCGGACCAACACCGCGTCAATGCCGGACGCGAGCAGCCGAATGGCGGCATTTGCCCGGGCCCCAGGGTCCAACACCGGATAGGGGCGCTCCATCACCACCTCGACCTTCTTGTCCAATACGCCCTCGTCCTCAAGCACGGCGGTCATGACCTTGCGCTCGGCGACACTTCCGACGCAGTTGTCGCCCACGACCACGGGAAGCTGCGAAACGTTGTGCGTCGAGAGCGTCGAAATCGCCGTGCGGACGGAGGTCGTGGGCGCTACCGTGAGCAGGCCGGGCAGGCGTTCCCGCTTATCGGCCACGAGATCTGCGACCGTGGAGCGATCCCGAGCCAAGAATCCATTGGTCCGCATCCACTCATCGTCATACTGCTTGCTCAGATACCGCTCACCCCAGTCACAAAGCACCGCCACCAGGCAGGCGTCCGGATCGTCCAGCCTTTGGGCCTCCTCTACAGCCGCATGCACGATCAGTCCGGTCGAGCCTCCCACAAACAGGCCCTCCTCGGCCACCAGGCGCCTCGACATGGCAAATGCGTCCGCGTCACGCACCACCCGGACATCATCGATGATGCCCATGTCCAGCGTCTTGGGAATGGTCTCGTTGCCCAGTCCCTCCACGGCATAGGGCTCACCACAGCCCACGGAACCCGTTGCGTGGTAGCCCGCGATAACCGATCCCGCCGGATCCACCCCGATGACTTGCACCCGGCGATTCTGCTCCTTCAGAAACTTGCCCGTCCCGGATATGGTGCCGCCGGTGCCTGCACCCGCAAAGAAATGGGTCACCCGCCCCTGCGTTTGCTCCCAGATCTCGGGGCCTGTTGTCCGGTAATGGGCGTCCGGGTTGGCCGGATTGCGGAACTGGTCCGCGAGTACCGCACCTGGCGTGTCTCTCGCGATGTCCCGCGCCCGGTTCAGATAGTGATCGGGGTGCTCGTGACCCACCGAGGTCGGCGTGATGACAACCTCTGCACCGAAGGCGCGCAGAAGCTTGACCTTCTCGAGGCTCATCTTGTCCGGCATGGTGAAGATGCACCGATAGCCTCGTGAGGCGGCCGCCATGGCCAGGGCCAGGCCCGTGTTGCCGCTCGTGCCCTCGACAATCACGCCCTCGGGCCCGAGTAGCCCCCGGCGCTCGGCATCCGTGATCATGGCCAAGCCGATTCGGTCCTTCACCGATCCCCCGGGATTCATGAACTCGGCTTTGCCGTAGAGCGGCGTGCGGGCGCCGGCGGTGACGCGGTTGAGCCGAACCATCGGCGTCCACCCCACGAGGTCCATGACATCGTCGTAGGGCCGGCGGTGACGCCGCTCCGGGCTCCCCCGGCCGCCCTGGACCCCCGTAATTCCGGCGCTCACGAAGGCCCCGCCGGGTCGATGCTGTCCTGTCTGGGCTGCGGGCGGCGGGCCTCTGGATTCCCTGTCGACGGTCCGTCGGGTGCCGGTGGCGACGAGACGTCCCGATCCAGCGAGAAGTGGACCGGAACCCGAACCCACGCCGACAGCGGTTCTCCCCGCCGGTGGGCCGGAGAAAACCTCATCGAACGGATTCCCTCCAGGGCGGCCTGGTCCAACGCCTCCACTCCGCTTCCCTGGTCAACGTCAACGCTGTCCACGCCACCGTCGGCCCCAACCAGGGCGCGCACAGTGACCACTCCCTCGACACCCTGATCCCACAGCTCTGCGGGGTATTCTACCGGGCTTGCCTGGGCCAACGGCTCCGGCCCCTCCACCTCCGCACACCCGGTGGAGAGGACCACCGCCCCCACAGCGAGGAGAAGGAGCCCGCGCTCGCCCTGCCGGCGCCCGAACGTGAACCGGATCAACCTCTTCGCCCCGCCATGCTCCCCCCGTGACCACATACAGGATCCACCCCTCCAAAGCCGTCCATCCGCCGGCGGCACAACCCTGGTGGCCGCCACGACCACCCTCCACCCAGCTCTGATGATCTCACCCCCGCCAAGGGGTACGCTTCCGACGCCCTCGGCGCCCCACTTACGTCCCGATTTGTGCCCGACAACGCGCTCGACCCTATCCCGCCTCCATCATGGCCCGCAGGGTGTAGAGCGCCTCCAGGGCCTCGCGCGGGCTCATCCGGTCGGGGTCCAGGGAGTCGAGCTCATCCAAGAGGCGACCGGACGGCCGAAACAGGGGCATCTCAAGCTGCGCGGAAGAGGCCTCCGGCGGCGCCGTGGCGCGCTCCGTTTCTCGATCGCCCGCGCCTTCGCGCTCCATGCGGTCCAGGATCTCCCTGGCCCGCTTGATGATGCGTGGCGGGAGCCCCGCCAGGCGTGCCACCTGTATCCCGTAGGAGCGGTCGGCGCCGCCCTCCGCCAGGCGCCTCAAGAACACGATCCGGTCACCGGACTCGCGCACGACCACATTGAGATTGCGCGCCCCCTGAAGCTCATCGCCCAACCGCGTCAGCTCGTGGTAGTGCGTGGCGAAGATGCCCTTGGCCCCGACGTGATCGTGGAGATACTCGGTCACCGCCCAAGCGATGGACACCCCGTCGTACGTCGATGTGCCCCGGCCAATTTCATCCAATAGCACCAGGCTGCGCTCGCCGGCACCGTGCATGATGGCCGCCGTCTCGTGCATCTCGACCATGAAGGTCGACTGTCCGCGGGCCAGGTTGTCCGAGGCGCCCACGCGGGTGTAGACCCGGTCGCACACGCCCAAGCGGGCGCGCTCAGCCGGGACCATGGAGCCCATCTGCGCCATCAGCTGAATCAGTCCCACCTGGCGCAGCACCGTACTCTTTCCGGCCATGTTCGGCCCCGTGAGGATCACAATGCGGGAATCCCCGGCGAGCCGCAGGTCGTTGGGAATGAACTCCTCCCGAGGCATCATCGTCTCCACCACCGGATGCCGGCCGCCCACGATCTCCAGAGCAAAATCCGTTGAGACCTCAGGGGCCGCATAGCCGCGCTCCTCGGCCACCTCCGCCAACGACGCCATGGCATCCAGCGCCGCCAGGCGTCGGCTCGCGGATTGAATGCGGCTCACCGAGTCTGCGACCTGGCCGCGCACATCAAGAAAGATCTCCTGCTCCATGGCAAGAATCTTGCCTTGGGTCCGCGACACCTCCTCCTCCCATTCCCGGAGTCGCGCGGTCGAGTAGCGCTCGGCGTTGCTGAGCGTCTGCTTGCGGACATAGTGCTCCGGAACGCGCGCCGCGTTCGCCTTGGTCACCTCCAGGTAATAGCCGAAAACCTTGTGAAAACCCACCTTGAGCGATGCAATTCCGGTGCGCACCCGCTCTTCGGCCTCCAGTGCGGCAATGGAGTCCAACACGCCCCGGCGGACCGTACGCAGCTCATCCAGCGCCTCGTTGAATCCCGTCTGGATCACCCCGCCGTCCGCCATGTGGGCGGGCGCGTTTTCGCTGATCGCGCCGGCGATGAGTTCGCAGACATCGGCAAGAACATCAAAGTCTCCCAGCAGGGAGACTGCCGCCCCCGCCTCCAATTCGTTCCCCACATCAACCACCCCGGGGAACTCCCGAAGCGACAGACCCAAGGAGAGCACTTCGCGCGGGGTCGCCCGGCCGGAGCCGATCTTGGTTCCCAAGCGATCCAGATCGCGGATATCGGCGAGGGCGTCCCGTAACTTGCGCCGCGCGGCACGGCGCTCGAACAGCTCCACGACCGTGTCTTGGCGTCGCCGGATCCTGGCGGCATCCACCAGGGGCTCCAGCACCCAGCTGCGCAGGAGTCTCGCCCCCATCGCGGTGCAGGTGCGGTCCAGCACCCGCAAGAGGCATGCATCGCCATCGTCGGGGCGTAGCGGCTCAACGAGCTCCAGATTGCGCCGCGTCATGGAATCCAGAGCCATCACCGTGCCCGGCCTGCGGATCCGGGGCATCCGAAGAATCTCGCCTGTGCCCGGCCTGACCTCATCGACATAGGACACCACGGCGCCGGCCGCGCGCACCAACGCCACATCTGACTCCTCAAACCCGAACCCGTCCAGGGATTGAACCCTGTAGCGCCGCTGGAGCTCTTCACGCCCGAACGCCGGATCAAAGAGCCAGTCCGGGCGCACGGTCCTGACGGCGGGCCCAAGATCCCCGGGCAGTCCATCGCCCGACTCGGACAACAGGAGCTCCCGGGGCTCCAGCCGAGCCAGCTCGTCGCCAAGCTCGCCGGACGGCACAGGGGTCAAGATTAACTCTCCCGTCGACACGTCCAGGGCCGCCATGCCGATATGCTCGCTGCCACCCACAAGAGAGACGACAAAGTTGTTCCGGGACGCCTCCAGCAGGCTGTCCGACACCACGGTCCCGGGGGTGATGACCTCGACCACCTTGCGTTGCACCAGCCCCTTGCTGGAGGTCTGATCGCCCACCTGCTCGCAGATGGCCACCTTTTTGCCCAACTTGGCGAGGCGCGCCACATACTGCTCGCAGGCCTTGGCGGGAACACCGGCCAAGGGCACCCGGCGGGCGGCCCCGTTGTTTCGGGTCGTGAGCGTGAGTCCAAGGAGGCGCGCACCCTCCTCTGCATCCTCACGAAACATCTCGAAGAAATCGCCGACCTGGAAAAACACGAGCGCATCCCGGTACCGGGACTTGACGTCCCACCACTGTTGCATCAACGGGGTCTCGCGCGGATTGGACAGGATGCCCCCCCAGGGTCGGATCAATAACCGGGTGTGGCTCGAAGGTTGCTTCCCTCCGTGACATCCACAGAAGCGCCCAAGAGCTGCCCGACCCACGGGCAGGGGCCTCCCAAGGAATCATACGCGTACCGCGGGATCCCAATCAATAGTGCCCGGGGTCTTCAGGGCGAGGGGGGTGCCCACGGACCGGTCAATCCTCAAGCACCCCTTGCGAGCAAAGGGTGCCGCCGGAGATGAGACCCGCTTCTAGCGACAGCCGGATCCGAGACCCGGTCCCTCAAGAGCCAGGCTGGCGCTCCCCAGGGGAAGAACCCAGCCCCGTCGGGTGACGCGGCGGCAATTCAGCGACACCGGGTTTCCCCCAAGAGAGTCTGCAACAGGCCCGGATCCACCGCCGGTCCGCGGGGCATCAACCGCCCGCACCCCACTCGACCCCCAACCATCGGTCCGCCCGCCGACCCACGAAGGTGCCCCGGGGAGAACCCGCCACAGGCCTCGCCTCGCACGGTTTACCGGGTGTCGCCGGCGATATGGCGGTCGGCCAGGTCCACGAGGCTACCGCTGCCCAGAAACAGCGGTGTGCGATCATGCAGGCCCCCGGGCGTGATATCCAAAATATCCCGCTTGCCATCGGACGCGCGGCCCCCCGCTGCCTCGCACACCAGCGCAAGCGGGGCCGCCTCGTAGAGAACCCTCAGCTTTCCGTCAGGCGCCCTGGAATCGGGCGGGTACATGAAGATCCCGCCCTGCAACAGCGTCCGATGAAAATCCGAGACCAGGGACCCGATGTAGCGCGACTTGTATCCCGTGCCATCGTCGCTTCGAAAACGGTCGACAAGCCGCCGCTGACGACTGGACCAGCGGCTGTAATAGGCTTCGTTGACCGAATAGACCTTGGCGGGAGGTTCCGGGATGCGAATGTTCCTGTGGCTCAGGAGAAACTCTCCGATCGACGGATCCAGCGTAAAGCCATGCACTCCGCTTTCTCGGCCCGTCGTGTAGACCAACATCGTCGATGACCCGTAGATCACATACCCGGCCGCCAACTGCCGGTGGCCCGGTTGCAGACAATCCGCCACAGAGCCGGGGGCGCCGGCGGGCGTGACCCGGTGATGAACCGAGAAGATCGTGCCGATGGAGACGTTGACGTCGATATTGGATGAGCCGTCAAGCGGATCGAAGAGAAGCACATAGTTCCCCAACTCGAACCGGTCGGGGATGGGGATCACATCGTCGCTCTCCTCCGAGACCATGCAACACAGGTGGCCCGGATGGTCCATCGCCTTGACGATCACCTCGTGCGCAAACGCATCGAGCTTCTCGACCCATTCTCCCTGCGCATTGATGTCCCCGGTCTTCCCAAGTACATCAATGAGGCCCGCCATGTTCACCTCGCGGGAGATCAGCTTCGCGGCCAGGGCGAGGTCGTAGAGCAGCGCGGAGAAGCGACCCGACGCATTTGGAAATCGCTTCTCCTGATCCAGGATGTGGCGATCAATCGTGACAACTTTGCTACGCATGGTCATGGAAGGTGAATGGGAGCAACCGGCCGGTCAACCCACCGTTGCCGCACCGCCCCCAAGCACCCCGGATTTGCCGCCGTGCGTGTCATATTGTCTCATGATACCGTGGTCTGCGGTCGCGCTCCGTCAGGGACAGCCGCGTCCCCGGGGGAGCCCCATTGGGCTTGATGCGCCTCCGCGCCTCGGGGCGCTCCAACCCCAAGGTTCGCATCCCGCACCAGTACATCGTCAAGGATTCACGCCAATGACCCAGGAACCGCCCTTGGCCCGCACGGTGGTCGCGCGCACAGCCACCCTTCTGCTCTGGGCGATCGCTCACCCGCTCGTCCTCGCACCTTCCGGCCACGCCCAGAGCGGACCCGTGATCCGGGACGGACAGGCCCAGGTGGTTCCCGCATTCGCCGACTCGACCGGTTGGATCCGCCAGAACGCGTGGGTTGAGACCTCGTTCGATTCCGACGGCGACGGCCGCCTTGATCGGGTCCATGTCGGCGTGACGCGCCCCGGACAAACCGAGGGCGGGGGCCTGAAGGTCCCCGTCATCTATGAGACGAGTCCCTACTATGCCGGCACCGCGGGCATCGACTTTCAGCACTTCTGGGATCTGCGCCAGGAGGTTGGCGGGGACCCCCGTCCCCGGCGCCCCTATCCGCCCGACATCCCCCATCGGTCGCGCCAGGTGGTGATCTCCAGATCGCATGTCGCCGACTGGGTGCCCCGCGGCTTTGCCGTGATCCATTCCCAGTCTCCTGGGACCGGGCTGTCTGAGGGATGCCCCACGATCGGGGGAATGAACGAATCGCTGGCGCCCAAGGCGGTGATCGACTGGCTCAACGGTCGCGCGCGCGCATTTGCTGATGTCTCCGGTGACCAGGAGGTGCGGGCCTACTGGTCGAACGGCAATGTCGGCATGACCGGCACCTCGTTCAACGGCACGCTGCCGCTGGCTGCTGCCACCACCGGCGTCGACGGTCTCAAGGCGATCATCCCGGTGGCCCCCAATACCTCCTACTATCACTACTACCGCTCCAATGGGCTGGTGCGCTCGCCCGGGGGGTATCCGGGCGAGGACATCGATGTTCTCTTCGACTTCGTGTTCAGCGGCTACCCGAAAACGCGGGAGTACTGCATCGCCACGGTGCGAGAGCGGATGAGCGCGCTACTCGACCGCACGACCGGCGACTACAGCGACTTCTGGGCGTCAAGGGACTACCTCAACGCCATCGCCGGAGTCCGGGCCGCGACCCTGATGAGCCATGCGTTCAACGACTGGAACGTGATGCCCGAGCACAGCGTCCGGATCGCGACCGCGCTCAAGGAACTCGGGATCCCGGTGCAGATGTATTACCACCAGGGCGGTCATGGAGGCCCACCCCCGCTGCACATGATGAACCGCTGGTTCACGCGTTTTGTCCTGGGCGTCGACAACGGCGTTGAGGGCGACCCCAAGGCCTGGATCGTACGGGAGGGCGACGACAGGAAGGACCCCACGCCATACCCCGACTACCCCCACCCCGAGGCCCGGGGCGTGACGCTGCGTCCGGGGGGAGACGGCCGCTGGACCGGCACCCTGGCGATCGGGGCCCCCGAGAACTCCACGGGAGTCTTGGTGGACAACTTCTCCTTTGGTGGCGATCAACTCGCTGCGGCCGCGTGGTCCGACCACCGACTTCTGTACGCAACGGAGCCGCTGGCCCAGGATCTTCACATTTCTGGAGAACCAAGGGTGCGGGTTCGGCTGTCAGCGGATCGCCCGGCCGTCAACCTGAGTGTGTGGCTGGTGGCGTTGCCCTGGGTCGAGAGGGGTGACATCACGGACAACATCATCACGCGAGGCTGGGCCGATCCCGGCAATGCGGGAGCGGACGAGATGGACCGCCCACGCACCGGTCGGGCGCTGGCCCCCGGCGAGTGGGTCGATGTAGAATTCTCCCTGCAACCGGACGACCAAGTGATCCCGGCCGGTGCCCGGCTGGGACTCATGGTGTTCTCAAGCGACAGGGACTTCACGGTGCATCCCGATCCCGGAGCGACATTGACGGTGGATCTCGGGGCCACGAGCGTTGAGATACCCGTGGTCGGAGGCCGACGGGGGATCTTCTTCCAACAACCGGTGTCGTAACCGCCCCCCGTTCCCGTTCGTTGCCGGACAGGTTACCCGGCCTTGTCATGTCACCCAGCGGGTGAATTCTGGACACATGGCTCATTGAATCACGGCGCAACCAGAGTGCCTCTTCCGGGGGCGCTCCCCCCAATGGGCGCGCGTGAGCTGGCCGGGTTGCCGTCCGCCACGGGACCCTGGAAGTTGCACGGGGTAGCATCACCGATGTCTAACAACCCAAATGGATACCCAAATGTTTGAGCGACTCCGATTCGCTGGTTCGATGTCGGGCGCCACGCTGGCCAGCGCGTTGTTGGCGGCGGTGGCGCTCTGGCCACGCTCTGCGGCCACACAGAGCTATTTCGAGCCCATTGATGTCTTCGCACTCGAATTTGCCGCAGACCCCCAGATCTCCCCGGACGCCCGCCGGATCGTGTATGTCCGCAACTCGATGGACATCATGCTTGACCGGCGCCGGGCGGAGCTGTGGATCATCAACACCGACGGCTCCGATCACAGGCGCCTGGGCGAAGGCTCCTCGCCACGGTGGTCCCCGGACGGGACTCGGCTGGCTTTCACGGCGGGGGGCCAGATCCACCTCCGTTGGATGGACACCGGGGAGACGGCCCCGATATCGCAGCTGTCCGAGTCCCCGAGCGGCATCCGTTGGTCGCCCGACGGACGGTGGATCGCCTTCAACATGCTGGTCGGACACCCGGCACCCAGCTTGGCGGACCCTTTTCATCCACCCGAAGGCGCCAACTGGGCCGACCCGCCCATCATGGAGGACCGATTCAAGAGCCAGCAGGACGGGATCGGCTACCTGGACTTCGGCCACCGTCATATCTTCGTGATCCCGGCGGAGGGGGGCACGCCTGTCCAGGTGACGACGGGCGACTTCAACCACTCCGGGCCACCTCAGTGGACGCCCGATGGCCAGCACCTCCTGTTCTCGTCGAACCGCAACCCGGACTGGTCGCTCGACTACCGGAATTCCGAGCTCTATATCGTGCCCTTCAGGGGCGGCGAGATTCGCGCGTTGACCGAGAGTCCCGGACCCGACCACAGCCCGGTGGTGTCCCCCGACGGCCGACATGTCGCCTTTGTGGGATATCGGGATCGCATGCGCACCTACCAGGTGAGCCGGCTTCAGGTCATGAACCTGGACGGGGGCGACCGGCGGGTGATCACCTCCAGCCTGGATCGCAGTGTTGCCAATCCGGCATGGGCCTCCGATGGTAGCGGCCTGTATTTCCAGTACGACGAGAAGGGAAATACAAAGGTCGGGTTTGTGACGCTGGACGGTGAGGTGGAGACGCTTGCCCATGACATGGGCGGCACCTCCTACGGCCGACCCTACGGAGGCGGCTCCTTTTCGGTCGCACCCGACGGGAGCATCGCCATGAACCAGACCCGCCCCGACATGCCGGGCGAGCTGGCGGTGCGCGTCCGGGGAGAGGAGCACCCCAGGCAAATCACCTCGTTGAACGACGACCTTCTCGGAAATCGGACGCTGGGAGAGGTTGAGGAAGTCTGGTGGCCATCCTCCTTTGATGGGCGCTCAATCCAGGGATGGGTCGTCACGCCCCCCGACTTCAATCCCTCCCGACGTTACCCGCTGGTCCTGGAGATTCACGGCGGGCCGATCTCCAACTACGGTGACCGGTTTTCGGCCGAGATGCAGCTCTATGCGGCCGCGGGTTATGTCGTTCTCTACGCCAACCCCAGGGGAAGCACCAGTTACGGAGAGGAGTTCGGCGACCTGCTCTACCAAAATTATCCGGGCCAGGACTACGATGACCTGATCTCCGGCGTCGACGCGCTCATCGAACGAGGGTTCATTGACGAGAACAACCTCTTTGTGACCGGGGGCAGCGCCGGGGGCATCCTGACTGCTTGGATCGTCGGCAAGACGAATCGGTTCCGGGCGGCGGCGGCCCAAAAACCCGTTGTCAATTGGATCAGCAAGACGCTGACCGCGGACAACTGGTACGGTTACTTCTTCAATCGCTACGAGGGACTGCCGTGGGAGGACCCGGAGCCGTACTGGCGATTCTCGCCGCTGTCGCTGGCCGGCAACATCAACACTCCGACGCTGATCATTACCGGCGAAGAGGATCTTCGCACTCCGCTCTCGGAGTCATACCAACTGTTCCACGCCCTCAAGTTCCGTGAGGTCGAAACAGCGGTGGTTCGGCTACCCGGGGCATCGCACGACATGAGCCGGCGCCCCAGCCAGCTCATGGCCAAGATTGCAAACATCGTGGCCTGGTTTGACAGATATCGGGCGCCACGAAGAGCCAGTTGAGCATAGGAAGTGGGGCCGGACACTGCCGCCATGTTGAACTTAGGCGCGGGTTCCGGGCACACCCCCGGGACCGGTAATGACCCCTGCGCCATGCATCAGCACCTGCGATCATTCGGGACTCGCGGACGGCGCGCAATGTGCCCATCCCCCAAGACCAACCAGGGCCTACCCTCCCGTTCTCGCCGAAACACCTCACTGACCAAAGCGACCCTTGCAAGGCTGAAATTTAGGTTCGCGGCACCGGATTGGGGCTTGAGAGATCCCCTGTGCGATCTCCCCTAAGGCTCACCGCTCTGCTGGCGTCGCGGCAAGAGGCACCCCCACCAGCGAAGACCTTACGAGCACATTGGAGCTCGAGTGTTATGGAAGACAAATAGACGGGAATACGCAGGACATTCCATTCCCGGTGGCGTGCGCGCAGACCCATGGAAGCCGCAAATGTCGGAAGGAGTTAAAGCTCAGGCATTGGTGGCGCGCGGGAACCAATCCTGTAGGAGGGTCCTCATTTTGCAAAAAGCGGGATCTCGGCACCCCATAAGGGAGACCTTCGCTAAAATCTCGCCATAGATGCGTGCGGACTTTCGCCGTCGCGTCAGCACCAAAGTGCGCCTCAGAGCCTCCTTTGGGTGGCCAGGCTTGTTTGACACATCCTCCCACAGCCCTTCCCCATGTAATCGCGACCTCAACTCACCATAGCTGCCACCCCAGCCAAGGCCCCTGGGCACCTCAGGCGAGTTAGACCACATCCACGCCTCAAGCTCTGGATCAATCGCGATGGCCTTCCCGCGGTTCCCCCAGCCGTTGCGGGCAAGCTCGCCCTCCACATGGCGTTCGATCTTGACCCTGGACTGGGGACTCCCGCATCCCTCGCGGTCAAACACCACAAGCGTGTGGCTGAAGCGCTTCTGGAACGTGCGGACGAATTGGGATGCATTGGTCCTGCATCCTCCGTCCCTGCCAGGGTGGCGGCGACACTCATAATCCACACGTCGCATGCCCACGCTCTCGGGGCGTCCAAGGATCGCTTCCATCGCCTCCTCAATGTCGCGGTCGGCGGCAACGACAAGCAATTTCTCCGACTGGCACGACAGATTCACCCGATGATGCCCTTGGCAAACAGCACGTTCTGGTCCAGCGAACCTTCCCAGCGATCAAGGATCGGGTGTCTGTCGCCAGGAACAATGTCCGTCGCCCCGTCCGCATCCTTGTCAAAACACAGCACCTCCGAGGGCTCCACGAGGCTGAGTAGGGCCGGCGAATGGGTGGTTACAAGAACCTGCGCATCGTATACTGACCACAGCGAATCTTGGACCCCCTCCAGCGCCAGCGGATGCACGCCGTTTTCCGGTTCCTCGATGAGATAGATTTCCCTTTCTCCCGGGAGGTAGGCCAATATCGTGAGCGCCAGGAACCGCAGGGTTCCATCCGAAGCCGTCCAGGAAGGCACCTCCAATCCAGTCCTGTACCGCATGGTCAGATAGGCGTGTCGATCCTCAGGACGGACGGTCACATTGATGTCCACAAGGTCAGCGAATGCCGTCTGCACATGTCTCATCCAATCCCGATACCGGTCAACCGACCCTTCTCGCAACTCTCTGATCACCCACGGCAGATTCGACCCGTCGTCCGCTGGCCTTGATCCCCGGTGCGTGGGAGGGCTGGGGCGCCGCATTGCCTCACTGTCCAGGAACAACTGCCGGACCCCGGACTCCAACATTCGCTTGAGCGAGACCGCGACGGGGAATTTCCCCGGGGACTCTGGGAGATTGGCAAGCGTGGAACGATCCGGGCCAAACGCGATGGTGGTGACCCAGCCCTTGCCCGCCTTCGGTGCGGTTTCGTCGTAGTAGCTGTCCGTGCCCCGACCGGATTTACTCACCACCGTCCGCATTCCAGCCCGTCCCCTTCCATGCAAAATTGTCGCAGGGGGCGTGGGCGGGTCTGGAAACAGTGATCTCTGGGAGCACGGCCTTGAGCACTTTGCCCGAGGCATCAGAAGCGCACGTTCCGACGAAATGCGCAGCCCCTCGCCATCGTCGCGAATCGCGATTTCGTAACGGAACACCGCGAAGTCCGTCTTCGCCGGCAACCGCCCCATCAGGCTCTCCGGCACATCCACTTCGATCGCGAGCTCGAATCCCGCGGCCCCGACGGGGCGACCCCAAACCAAGTGCCGAAAATCCACTGCCCTCTTACCGACCGCGCCTCTCAGCCCGTCTTTCATCAGGTCGCCCAAGAAGACGATTGCGTCAAAGAGCGTGCTCTTCCCGCTGGCATTGGGACCAATGAGAACGTGGAAGCGGTCCAGGTTGAGGTCCACATAACGCAGGGAGCGGAAGTTGAGTGCCTGAATCCTGCGGATCATACATTCCCCCGGTGACACGGCGGCCGGCTAATGGCTCAACCAAAGTGGACCAATCCCTGATCCGCTACAACGCGACCCGCGATCCCCCTTGGGCGAAGTCGAATGGGCATGCACGAAGGACTGGATGTCCGGCGGATCAACGCTGCGTTGTCGCCGACGGGATCAGTATCGCTGTAGCCATTGCCGTCCAGGGCGGACGAGGGGCATGGGACCGCCACAAATTCGGCCACCCTTGGGATCGTCCGGTTATTGAGCCAGCCCCGGAATCTGAGACTGCGGCACCAGTGACCGGCCGCGCCTGCGCTGCGGGCAAAGAGTGCGCAGGTGGAGGCAGGGTTGCACGGGGCCCCGGAGGATCGCACGGGCAACCATCCGGGGCCCCCAATGGCGCTGGACGCGCCCGTAACCCACGCGCGTCAGCGTCGCCTTACCACTGGTAGCCCAATTTGCCGTACAGGAAGGCCCCGTTGAATCCAAAGGGAGTGAACTGGCCATACCGGTTTCCGACACCGGCAGCCGCCCCCGGATACTCCTGCGGGAACGTGTTCAGCACATTCTGGGAACCCACCGTCAGGGTGAGGTTGTTGGACATCGAATAGGCGGCCTCGACATCGAAGAGAATGCGAGACGGATAGTCGATGGTGTTAGCCGGGTTGCTCTCGTAGTACGGCTGCTCACCATCGTAATAGCCGCCCCAGTAGCTCCCGCGCACAAGGCCGCGGAGCCCCATGGGGAAGGTGTGGTTGACCGTGACGTTGCCGCGCAGGCGCGGGAGGCCTTCCTGCAAGATGCGGATGCGGCTTTCCGTCAGGGTGCGCGAGTCGAACTCGGTCACCTTGGTCGAGGTCCAGTTCCAAGCACTCGTGACGCCCGTGGACGAACCATCGCCGTCTGACACCTGATAGGCGGCCACGAGATCGACCCCGCGAGTGCGGGTAGCGAAATCGTTGATGAAGAAACGAAATCTCGCCAGGACCCCGCCCGGCCGGATTATGCCCGCTGTGACCAGTCGGTCAATCTCATCGGGACTGAGCGTCCGGTCGGCGCTGGTCGTCAGTCGGTCCGACAGGTGGATCTCGAAATAGTCCGTGGTGAGGCTGAACTGACCCGCGGTAAGTACGGTGCCCAGTGCCACGTTCACCGACTTCTCGGGCGTGAGCGCCTCGCCTCCGTATTCCATCGCAAGCCGCGATGTCGAGGGGATGGTGCCGTTGTTGGTGAGGTCGTCGATCACGGGGTCGTAGATCGTCGAGATGTTGAAGGCGTTCTGCTGCCCCGGAGTCGGGGCCCGGAAGCCGGTGCTGGCGCTGCCCCGGATCGCAAATCCCTCGGAGAAGCTCAGGCGGCCCGAGACCTTGCCGTTGATCGTGGTTCCGAAGTCGGAGAAGTTCTCCACACGCCCGGCGACGCCAATGGTCCACGCACCCGTCGGATCGCGCAGCTCAAGATCACCGTAACCCGCAAAATTGCTCCGGTTCCACACACCGGCCGTGAGGGGGCCGAAGCCGGTGAAGCCGTTGGAGCCGGGGGTGAACCCCTGTCTTGCGAGCGGTCCCTCGGTCCACGAGGGCGCATCGCCCTGGATGATCTCGAAGCGCTCATTGCGCCATTCGGCACCGGCGGCGACGTTCATCTGATCATTGACGGTGTAGGAGAAGTCGGCGTTGAGATTGAGCTCCTGCTGATCATAGATGCCCGGGTCGAAGTACGGGGTGCATTGCTGGTCCGGCACCGCAATCGAACTGCCCTGATCGCTGCAAGGCTGATCCGGCCCCAACGACGCGTTGACCGTGTTGTACATATAGAAGTCCATGTTGGACTTCCCCCAGGCACCGCTGAAATCCCAGTCGAATCGACCCTGTGTGCCCTTCACCCCCAACACGGCCGAAGCGTCGAGCACATGGGACCCAAACTGGGGCGTGAAGCCTCCAGGGAAGATCTTCTGGAAGGTGAAGCAGTTGGGATCGCTGAGGACCTGGTTCCACGCCGCCTTGTTTTCTGGTGTGTCGACCACCACGCCATCCGCTGACACCCGTACCTCCGGGCAGTTGGCCGAACCATCCAGCGTCCCGTCGCGCGCATCAAGCATGTCACCGACCAAAAGGATGGACTCGCCATCGGCGTTCGTGGTGCCGAACACGCCACTGCGGGTATTCGGGTTACGGAAGTAGAAGCCGCCCTCCACCTGCTTGCGCACAAAGTTGCCGTGTCCGTAAAGAGAGGCGGCTTGGCTGAAGAGATAGCCCGTGTTCGCCCACAGCTTCACTTCGTTGGAAATATCCGGGGAACCCCAGACTTGCGCCGGATTGCGCACGCTCGAATTGCCCTGCCGGTTGATCAAGGCAAGCGCGTCGTCGCGCTGTACACTGCGATCGGTGGGGTTCGAGTTGCCATATTCACCGGTCAGATTGAGGAAGCCGTTCTCCCCGAGCGGTAGCCCCACATTGCCCGCGATGCTGTACATTTCGCCGTCACCCGGAATGGCGTCGTCATCAAAGAGCGCACCGGTCTGAGCCAGCAGGTTACCGCCCGTCTTGATTTCCAGCGCACCGCCGGAAGCGTCGTTCTTGAGGACGAAGTTCATCGCTCCCGCAATGGCGTCGGATCCGTACTGCGCGGCCGCTCCGTCCCGCAATACCTCCGCCTGCTCAAGTGCCATCCCGGGGATCAGCGAGATGTCGGGGCCCTGTGAGCCGTCCGCCAAGCCGTTGCCATACCACGTGATCACCGCCGAGCGATGGCGTCGCTTTCCGTTCACCAAGATGAGGGTGTGGTCGGGTGCCAGCCCGCGCAGATTGGCCGGGCGCGCGAACGTGGCCGCGTCGCTGATGGGCTGCGTGTTTACGTTGAAGGACGGCACCACGTTGCGCAGGAGATTTGCGAAATCGGTGTCCCCCTGGTTGACGATCTCCATATTGGGAATGACATCAATCGGGACGGCGGATTCAGTCACGGTACGAGGCCTGGCCCTTGTTCCGATGGCAACAATCCCAGACAGAGCGATGGCCTCCGCACCCAGGAGAACATCAAGCTGGGTCACATCACCGCTGGTGATCGTCACATCTCGGCGCTCGATCGCGTAGCCGATCAACTGAACTTCCACGACATGGGATCCCGCGGGGATGCCGTCGATGCGGAACGAGCCGTTGCTGCGGCTGACTGCCCCGATGTTGAGGGCGGAGATGAACACCTGGGCGCCCGCAATCCCCTGATTCGTGGTGGCGTCACGAATCGTACCCGCAACAGAGCCTTCCTGGGCATGGGCCGACGCCGGAAGCGCCGTGCAGGCGACCATGATCATAATCAATCGTAATCTGAAAAACCGGGTACGCTTGCCAAGCAGGTTCATGAACCCCCCTATGGACTTAGAGACATTGTTGCGCTGAAGGCGCCGTTGAGCCGGCCCCAACTCAAGAACATACCGATTGTGGGGGCCCGCACTACCTTCCACGAAAATAGATCACCGCTACCGGGGCAAGTTACTTCGCGGATGCCATCCATTCAATTTGAGGTTGCCCATGCCCGACGGCGGCCCCGGAGAAACGCAACCCGAAGGGCGGACCAGGGACAGGGAGCATCAGCGGCGCCCGCACCATGGCAACCATCGACACCGTGGCCGGAGAATGGCCCGCAGAGGTGCATACGACATCCCGCGCCCGGCTTCATCTTCCGCTCCTTGGACTGTCCTCTCTCTGTCCAGCTGCAGGCTTCGGGCACCGGAGCCGCCAGATTCCCAAGCCGACGTGTTGTGATTCACGCGTCCGCCGAAGCAAGAACTTCTCTCCCACAGGTCAGCGCCTCGCCTGGTGGCACCGGTCATGGAGCAACAGCGTCACCGCCCATTGCTCCAGGCGCGTGAAACGACCGACAATGTTGATGGTGCGCAAACAAGGCGTAGCTCGCCCAATTTGGGAGGCTACCACTCGAAGGAACATCCTAACCAGGGAGTGCGCGGCGGTGCACGGGCGACGCCGATCGATGGCCCTGCGGGCGATTCAGTGGATGGGCGCGTTCCGTGCGTGGCAACCTGGAATTCCGGCGACGTGTCGGGCCCGGGGGCCAGGTTGCTTGTCGAGTCGTACCGGGAGGCGAGCAAGCAGAGGGGTGCCATCGGGTTTAATCGGGCAGTCTCGGACACGTTGATCGGTAATTCGTGGCAATCCCTTGTCTGGGGGTCGTCGGGCCGCGTTTCCCAGGCAGCGGGTGCCCCCGTTGCAACCGAGTGCCCGAAGGCTTCCCCCCAAGGGCAACCGGTCCGGCCGGCCCCTGGCGATCGCGGGGTCGACTTTTGCGGTGGCGCAGTGCGCCAACAAACAGGCATCGTGAAACCGAATCGGTTCAGGACCGGACGATGTGCAGGAGACTCCAATACAAGGAAAAAACGATTGTGAAGGATTGCCGGACATCATCGAACCAGTGCACCACGCAATGAGCCTTGCCGCTGGCAGTCCCCAACCGAGAGGGTGCCGGGGAATGTCCGCACGGGCGGACATGGACCGTGACCTCGGGCGTGGACGGAGCAGAACTGTGGTCTCTGTCGTGGCGTTGGCGCTCGCGCTGGGCATGCCGGAGCAGGGTACGGCGCAGTCCGCAATGTCCTCCGTTGCGGGCGACCTCGGGGCTCTCTTTGAGGTTGGGGGCCTTGTCCTGGACACCAATGGAGACGAGGTGCCCGACTTCGTTGACGCTGCACTGATCATGGGGGATGCGCCCACGGCAGCCGAGATTCGGGCGGCGGCCGAGATCGCCGCTCGCTTGGGTTTTGAGACCATGGCCCTGGATCTTCCGCTGGAGCGGCGCCCCGCCGAGGCCGGAGTGCTGATCGCAGTCGGGCGGAGTGGACTGGCGGCGTCAGGGCTGATTTCGCCCGGGATTGATCCGGCATCGCTGGACGCAGGCGAGGGCGTGGTGGCGGTGCGTGAAACCGAGGGCCGCCGTTGGGTCTTGGTCGTGGGCGGCGACGACGAAGGGCTCATCTCGGCGGCGCGCATGTTCGCCGGTGTGCTCCCGCACACGCGCACGCTCTCCACGGTCCCGTTGGACAGGGTCGGCCAAGATGTGAGGGCGGCCCTGCAGCGGGCGGGCCTGACGGTGCATGAATTGCGGCTCTGGCAGGCCCGGTCCCGTGCCGGCTCAGAGGGGGTACGCCGCCTTGTCGTGGACGTCCGCGTACCGGGAACCGAGGTGGACACCGCCGCCAGCGTCCTTCGCTCGGTCGCCGCCGGAGAGGATGTGCCTCGGGATGCGGCGTCCACCGAGCCCGTCCGGGCAGATGAACCCGCCGAGCCGGAAGAGGCGTTTGCCTACACCGGTCTGGGCTCGGTGGAGGTGCGCCTGGCACTCGGTCCGACGGTGCGCATTACAAGCCGGGCCGCCCCGGACATGGCAGGCGCTGTCGCGCCTCGGCCGGGCCGGGGAGCGAAGCGGTCACTCGACCTGTCCAACATCTACACCGTGGACGGGCTTCTGGGCGACTCCGACGACAACGAGATTCCCGACCGAATCGACGCCCTGCTCGCTCCAAGCGTCACCGGTGTGGACGCGCTACCCGACCTAGCGGCGCGCCTGGGACTCGAGTCGACCGGGCTGGTCGTCCCGCTGGTGGAGCCCGCGGCCGACCTTGGGAGCCCCGCATCAACGCCCACACTTGTGCTTGCGGGGACCGCCAATCCGCTCGCGCACTCGCTGGCCGACAGCGGACGCATTGACCTGGCCGCCCTCCAACTGGGGGAGGGACTCATCCAGCTGGTCCCAGCCGCCTTCGGCGACAAACCCGCGCTGGTCGTGACCGGCGGCGACGACCGGGGCGCCAATCGAGCCCTCGCACACCTCGCCCTCACGTTTCCCCACTTGGAGGCGCGTGGCGACGACCGACCCACGGTCGACCATGTGGAACACGCCCTCTGGAGCACGCTTTCCGGCCGCTCCCCGGCGGGTCAAGCGGCCATCGGCCTCTACAAATTGGACCGCATCCTCACCGATCTCAGCGACCGCGACCTGGCCACCGCCGAAATTCTGATCTCGGTCGAGAAAGCCGACCCCGGCCTCGCCGGCCTCGTCCGCGAACGGGCGGCCACACTGGGGGCGGACCAATTGGGCATCGTTGTCGACAATAGAGATGTCGGGAGCGCCGCGCCCATCTTCTCTGAGTCTTTCACGCTTGCCTCCGAGGTCGACCGCTTCCACGCACTGGTCAACGAGGTCGTTATTCCGGCCGTCTCACCGGGCGAGGCGGTCACCGTGCTCGCACGCCTGAGCGAGCCACCCGAAGTACGCCGCCGCCTGGAGGGGGCGGTCCGGGCCACGTTGCTTAAGCACGGCGCTGACCCGGCCGCGTCGGTTGTTCGGGTGCGATCCGCCTTCAAGCAGGGCTACTCCTGGCTCTACGAGGGTGTGCGGCCACGGTTGATGGGCGAGGACATCGGCGAGATCCTCATTCGCTTCCGACGCAACGACCCACTCGAAGAGTGGCCCCAGCAGGCCATCCACACCCCGCTACGATGGCTACATGAGATCTTTCCGATCGACGAGATCCTGGCGCGTGACCTGGAGCTGGACCTGGATCAGGTCCGCTTCGAAGAAGCCCTCCAAGGCCCAGTGTATCAGGTCGAAGTGACAAGTACGGACGGCTCCCTGATCCTGGAGGAGAGCTTCGATCCCCGATGGGTGGTGCGCCCCTACGTGGACCGCTTCCGCGACTATGAGCGTGTCCGTGTCTCTACTGGCTGGATCGAGGCGCACGCCGGTGGTCGAACACTGATCGACGAGCGGATCGTCACCGATCCCGAGGCGTTCTGGGATCACTACCAGAGCAACACGCTTCCGGCCATCTACGACTATGTGATGGCGCGGCACGAGGGCCTCCCGAGGGGCGGGGGCGCCGACGCGCCCTTCTTCGGGGAGCTCCGTGTTGAGGTATCGCTCAGCGAACCGGACTACCGCCTGGGGATCGACAACGAAATACATGCCACCATGGACGCACTCCACGAGGAGGTGTACTTCGGCACCGTTGAGTTCTTTGATCTGATCGGCCGCAATTCTCGTGGGCAGGGACTTACCTACCCTGGACGCATCATCCCCGTCATGACCCCAAAGTCCGACGGCACGGCAGGCGCCGTTCATATCTCCTTCTCTGGATTCGCGACCTCCCGACCCGCCGTGGTCGTGCGGTACCGGGAGAGGTCCGGCGATGCCGGAGAGGTCCGACTTGATATCCCGCGCATTGCAATGGAGCGCCCCTCGGCCCGCCGTGCCCATGTACTCCAAGACGTGCCTGGACTGTCACGCCTCACGCTACGGGTGCGCACCGATACGGACGCCGACATGCGTGACAGCCTTCTCGCCTACGCCACCCCGCTGCGGGTGGACGAGCGCATGCTCTCGGCTGAGCAGGTAGTGGCCGTGCTTCGCCACATTGAGGCCATGCGCGCCCGGGGCATGTACCCGTCGGCGCTCGCGTTTCACGGCTTGGGATCCCTGGAAGTCCACGCCGAGTGGACACATGAGGAGGACCCCCGAGCCCGGCGCACGGTGCGCCTCGCGGCGAACGGGGAGCCCGAGCCCCTGCCCAACTGGCGCGACATGCTCCCCGAGGACTGGAATTATCAAGGGGAGCGCCTGGTGCAGTGGAACACACCCATGCCACCCGGGGAGGGCCACCGCATCGTTGCCCAGATGGGTGTAGCGTTTGAGGAGGCCCATGTATATCAGGCCGGGGAGTCCTACCTCGGCAGGAAGATCTGGGCGATGGACCTGATGCCGCCCGTGTATGCCTCGCACTGGTCCCGCGCTAAGGCCACCACCTACAAACCGACCGTCATCTACTCGGCGCGCCAGCACGCCAACGAGGTGTCCTCTACCAGCCATGTCCTGCGGCACGCCGAGTTGCTACTCACCGATCCGGAGCAGCGAGCGAAACTGGACCGAGTCAACGTCATCATCCACCCCTTTGCCAATCCAGACGGGGCACAGCTGGCCTACGACCTGTACCGCTTGACCCCCGACTACATCCTGCACGCCGGCTACCTGGGGTCCCTTGGGGTCGACATCACCTCGGGCTCAGGCGATGACCACCCCATCTACCCGGAGTCAAATGTGCGGGGCAGACTCTGGCAAGCCTGGCTACCAGACATCTTCCTGAACCCGCACGGCTACCCATCGCACCAGGTGGTGCAGCTGTTCTCCGGGTACACGGGACTCGTGCGCAGGGGACGGGTGACCGAGCGGAACTGGGGATTCAACAAGGGCTGGTTCATTCCCGGATTCGGATACATCGACAGTCCCGAGTTCCCGCGCCACAGGGACGCGGCCTTCCAGATTCGCGACTATATCACGCGCGGCATCAATGCGAGCAGCGATGTGTTCGCGTTGAACCAACGCGCCTATGCCCGCTATCGGCGCTACGGGGCCAATTTCGACACCGAGGTCTTCCGCCTGCCCATGACCGACAGTGTCTTGATTGAAATGCCTCTGAAGGGCTCCACCGGCAGAGGGGGCGGTTACAATCCGCGGGTCACCGTCTGGAGCGGAACAACCGAAGCTCCCGATGAGACCGCCTACGGCCCGTGGATGAAGCTGGTGGCAGAGGCGGGGCTCGCGTGGGACCAAGCCATCCTTGACTACCTGTACGAGGGTGACCACCGGGTCGAGCGCTCCGGTTCGACCTTCTTCGGCGGTGTCACGCTACGCATGAACCGCGCCAGACCACCCGAGGCGAGGGGTGAGGACACCCCACCAGACGGATAAGTGACCCCTTCCCGCGAGCGACACTCGCCCGTGCCCACGCCTTGAACCACCGCTCTACATCCTCCACGCAACCGCATCCGACTCCCAGAGCTCCGTCGCCGGCCGTTTCAGAAACACCTCCCACCATTTCCGCTTCCGCAACAGCACCAATTGGAGTTTGCCCGCCCCGGCGTCGACGCCGTCAATCCAAAGAAAATGTGCGTCGCCCAAGCGTTCGGGCGCGAGGGTGGCAAAGGTCTCTCCCCGCCAATCGAAATGCACCTCCCCAGCCCCTGCGAACTGGCCGGCGGTCCACTGTTGCTCAATGAAGAAGTCAGTCTCGACACAATAAATCCCGGGCGCAACCTGTTGCCCCGACTGATAATAGTAGGGGTCAAAGTCGAGCCCCCCGCTCCGCTTGAAGGATTCCTCCATGGCATAGTCGACGCCACCAAGCGTATCCTGTCGAGCGAGCGATTCGAGGTGGTGGCGAACCTCGTGGGTGAGCGTATCCCATAGCTCTTGATGCCAGTCGAAGCTGGGATCGTTCCGCGCTAGCGCACAGAAGGAGCCGAAGTACAGGACCACCACCGAGCGTGTCGTCTCCGGCCCCTGCCAGTCCGACGGATACCACTCCGTCGAACACATTCCGAGCGTGTAGATGTCCGAGAACACCGGATGCGGAAGCTCCTCTGGACGCACCGACAGTCCGTCCAACCCGCCCTTGTACGTCTCGGGAATCTCCCGGTAGGCCCGGTGCGCGGCATCCTCAAACTTCGGAAGCGTCATATTCACCTGCTCCATGCGCCAATGTAGCGCATTCCCCGCCCGCACTCCCCGGACATGGACGGCGTGTCAGTTTCCTTGGCGCTAGCGCCTAGGTGCCAATGACGGTGATGCCCAGAGGGGCAAAATGAACACTGTAGAGCGATGGCGAGGGTTGGAAGGATGGACGGTCCTCAAGGAGGGGGCGGTGGTGGGACATCTCTGACAAGTAACGGGCATCATCAAGGTGTGGTGCCTCTGCCGAAGACGGAGGTGCTGGCGAAGCCGACTCGGCGGAGCTTCAACAAAGCGTACAAGCGTAGTGTGGTCAAGAGGGCCAACGCATGCAAGGAGGCAGGCGAGATCGGGGACCTGCTGCGACGTGAAGGGTTGTACTCGTCGCACCTGTATCAATGGCGCCGGGCGTACCGCCAGGGGTTGTTGGACAAGGGAGTCCAGGGTGGCGCCAAGTCTGTGCGAGGGCGCGCTGCTCGCAAGTGGGTTCGCGGGGCCGAGGGGGAACGCGAGCTTCTGCGTGCAGAGGTACGGAAGCTCCGGCTGATTGTTGACATTCAGCTCGCGACACTGAACTGGGCCGCGAGGTCGCGGGACGAGGAGGGAAGGCTCCTCCTCAAGTCGAACCCGACCCGAGGCCTCAAGGCTCCGTCCGAGAAGAACCCGACCCGGGTGACGCTTGCCCAGGACGAGTACGACGCGTTGCTCCGGGTGGCCGGGGACGTGGAATGGCGGTTCAGGGTGGCTCTGGTGCTGGCCCACGAGACCGGGCATCGCATTGCGGCGATCCGTCAGCTACGGTGGTCGGACATCAACCTCGAGGGCCGCCTGATCCGGTGGCCAAGCGAGCACGAGAAGACCGGCTATGAGCACCGGACGCCGATCACCGCCAAGGCACGGGCCGTGCTGGCGGAGGCACGGAAGCACAACCCCGGAATGGGGATGCGCCCGTGATGCCCTCGCCGAAGGATCCGTCCGCGTGCATGAGTAGCTCGCGGGTGCGCCACTGGAAAAAAGATGAGAAGTTGGCAGGCCTTGAACCCGAGTGGGGGCGGAGCTGGCACTCGCTCAGACGGAAGTTCGCGTCCGACTTCATGGACCTGCCGCTCAAGGTGCTCTGCGAACTCGGCGGCGGGAAGACCGCGCAGACGGTCCTCCAGTGCTACCAGAGACCCTACGAAGACCGGCTCATAAAAGGCTCTCGCGGAGTACCGGGATGCGGATTTCGCGTCAAATTAGCCAAAACAATTTGCCTTAATCGGACCCCCTAATCCCGTAAGTTCAATGGGCCTGGGTAGACTTGAACTACCGACCTCACGCTTATCAGGCGTGCGCTCTAACCACCTGAGCTACAGGCCCCGCTACGCTATGTGACCCGCAAAGGTAAACGAAGCCTGACGCCTTCTTCAAGATCGCGTGGGCGACGCAACGCCTCATGCCGACCACAGCCTCGCCCCCAAGACAGGCCCAAAATCGGCAGTAGCCACGACGACCCGGTTCACTGTGTATCCATCCAACGGGCCATGCCACGCCCAGGACTTCCTGGGGAAACCGCGCCGACGACCACATCGCTCTCGTCAACCATCACCGTAATATCGGTTTGACGAATCCAGTCGCGGGCGTCACGTGTCACATCGACGATCACCAGACGGCCCCCGGGAGCAACCACCCGTAGGATCTCAGACCACCATTTCACCGACTCGCCTCCCCGACCCACAGCACCGCGTACGACTCCGTCCAGCAATGGCAACGTGGCTCCAGTAAGCATCCCGGTAACACCCGGGGCAACCCGGCCCATCGCCTGGCGGCCCACGACCAGCACCTCAAAATCTCCGGTAGCGCGGGCCAATTGACATGCCACCGACCAAAGGTTATCCGGCATTACAACCAACCCTCCGCCGCTGTCCAGACCCAGCGCGGCAGCCATCCACATCCACCCAGTTTCGGTACCGCCGTCGGAGATTTCCTGCACATCCGGGTCCCCGTTGCTTGCCGCCCGACTTCCGTCCTCGCGCCAGGCTGGCCGTGGCGGCGGCCGCAAGTCGACACCATCCAATCCGACGGGGAAGCAGTCTCGGCAATTGGGGCAACCCAGTTCCCCAGAGTAGATGACCCGATCAGAGACATCGTGGGCCACCAAGATCAGGCGGAACGGTGGACCGCAACGGGGACACACAAGGACATCCGAAACCCACGTCTTCACGCACGCTCAATTTGGATCAATGGTATGCTGACTTCGGGTCCCACCCCCACCACAAACCCCACCGCATCCGCCAGTGCTTCGGGGCAGAGCATCACGCTCCGGTCGGGGAGGTGAAGGTCCTCGAATGGTTTGATCGGGTCCCAGATCGGCGTGTTCACGGCTCCGGGCTCGATCAGGCACGCCCGCACCCCAGTGCCACGGACCTCCTGGACCAACACCTCGTGCAATCCGCGCATACCGTACTTCGAGGCGGAATAGGCTGCGTTGCCGACAAACGCTCGTTGCCCGGCAACAGATCCGATGTTGATCACCAGACCCGATTCAGCCGCCAGCATCGGGGACAAGAAGGTCCTGGTGACGTTAAATACGCCCTTCAGGTTCACGTCCAAATTCCGTTCCAGTAGCGCTACGTCGGTATCCGTGATTCTGGCCAGATCGAACACCCCTGCCGCATTCACCACAACATCAACCCGCCCGAATCTCTCCTCGACTTGGAGGCGCGCCCGCTCCGTGGCGCGCGCACAGGTTACATCGAAGCACACCGCATGGGCTCCCGTCTCCCTGGCCAAGCGAGCCAACCGGTCCCGCCGGCGCCCTGCAACACACACTTGGAGACCATCAACAACCAGGCGCCGCGCTATGGACCCGCCAATCTCACCCGTCGCCCCGGTGACCAGGGCGACCCGCCCCCGTACGCCCGGAGCTTCAGTCGCCACCGGAATACTCCACGCTGTGCCTGGGGGTCTCCCACAAGACGATTCGATCCAGCGTGACAGGCGGGTCAAGCGCAGCATCAATGCGCTCCCAAATCCGCACCACCAGGTTCTCGGTCGAGGGGATCACCCCCTCAAGCCAAGCCACATCAAGGTTGAGGTTCTTGTGGTCCAAGTCGGCGATGACCACGCGCTGCACCAGCCGCTTGAGGTCACCCAAATCCATCACATAGCCGGTCTCGGAGTCGATGGGCCCAACCACCGTGACCTCCAACTCATAGTTGTGGCCGTGCCAGTTCGGGTTGGCGCAGTCGCCGAAAGTGCGCCGGTTTTTTCCGTCGCTCCACTCTGGATGAGCCAGCCGATGGGCGGCGCTGAAGTGCATTCGCCTCGTGATTCGCACCCTTGGCATCGCGCACGCTTCCTTACCTTGGCTCCATCAGGGACAAAAAAACGGAAGGCCGACACTCCGCCAAGGGAACATCGGCCTCCCAGATACCGGAGGGCGTAACCTGAAGCCCGGACTCAAACAGTTGGTGACTCCCCCACCGCTTCCGAAGTCCTCAGATCCCCAAGGCATGACGTCCACCGCAGGAGGTAGTCCCGGCTCTTCCAGTGTTGGCTCAAATACGTGACCCCCGGCACGGCACCAATATGGGCCGCAGAGCGATCGCACGCAACACGGGCGACGGAGAACCCACCCGTCAAGTGCCGGGCGCCAAGGGGCCTACCCGCAGCCTCCCGGGATTCCGGGCTCCGTCATTTGGCGTACATCCAGCGCGCGATCCAGTTGTTCAGGATCCATCAACCCCATGTCCCCGACCACATCCCTTACGGAGCGGCCTTCGCGCGCGGCTCGCTTGGCCACCAGGACCGCGCGATCATACCCGATATGCGCATTGAGGGCCGTGGCGATGGCGGGGTTTCTCTCCAGAAGTTCCCGGGCCCGGTCCGGGCGCGCTTCAATCCCGACAACACAGCGGTCCGTGAACACCCGGGCGCCGTTGGCGAGCAAATCGATCGACTCCAGAAGCGCATCAGCCATGACCGGCATCATCACGTTGAGCTCGAAGTTGCCCCTCTGCCCGCCGATGGTCACCGTGACCGCGTTTCCGCTGACCCGGGCGGCTATCATCATCATCGCCTCGCAAATGACCGGGTTGACCTTGCCGGGCATGATGGAGCTACCCGGCTGCACCGCCGGTAGCCGGATCTCCGCGATCCCCGAGGTAGGGCCGCTGGCCAACCAGCGAATGTCGTCGGCGATCTTCATCAAGCTCGCGGCGACCGTGTTCAGCGCCCCCGCCAGGGACACGCATGCATCCTTCGAACCCTGCGCCTCGAAATGGTCTTCGGCCTCTACAAACTCAATGCCGTAGCGCCGGGACACCTTGGCGATCGCGCGCGCCGCAAACTCTGGATGCGTATTGATCCCGGTCCCCGTCGCCGTGCCTCCCAGAGCGACCTCGGCCAGATCCTCGCCCGCCCGCCCAAGCCGCGCGATCCCCTTGGTCACCTGCGCCGCATAGCCGCCGAATTCCTGGCCCAAGCGCACCGGTGTGGCGTCCATCAGGTGTGTGCGGCCAGACTTGACAATCCCGTCAAATTCGCGGGCTTTCTCTTCCAGCGCATGCCGCAAGTGTTCGAGTGCAGGAGTCAGATCCCGGTCCAGCGCAACGCGACAGGCGACATGGATGACCGTCGGAATCACGTCGTTGGATGACTGTCCGAAGTTGACATGGTCGTTCGGATGCACCGGAGCGCAGTCTTGGCGATTGGCCAACTCCGCAATCACCTCGTTGGCGTTCATGTTGGTCGAGGTGCCGGAGCCGGTCTGATAGATGTCCAGCGGAAATTGATCATCCCACTTCCCCGCTCCGACTTCGCCGGCCGCTTGTGCGATCGCGCGTCCCTGATCGGCCGGCAGCAGACCCAGCTCCATATTGGCCTGGGCCGCAGCCTCCTTCAGAACCCCCAGCGCCTCCAAGAAACGCCGGCTGAACCTGCGCCCACTGATGGGAAAATTCTCAACCGCCCTCTGGGTCTGTGCCCCGTACAGGGCGTCGCCGGGCACCTGGACATCACCCAGCGAATCCGTCTCAACACGAGTCTCTCGGTTCAAGCCGCTCACTCCTTGGCGTCCACTCAGATTTGGGGAAAACCCTGGTTGCGATTTTTCCGGCAGCGACACGTTCCTTGTGCTGGCCTGGAGGCAGACAAGAGCGAACCATCACCGGATGCAACAGTCCGTGATGCTTGTATAATAGCGACCGAGCGGCCTTGGTATCCTGATCACCCCCATGCCGGCGCGAAGCGTTCCGTTGGCGGGGCGTATCGAATTTCGGGCGGCCATGGGCGGCAGCCGGACAGGCGCGCTGCAGGCAGGCCTTTCACGACACCGGCACCGGGGCCCGACATCGGCTGGAACAACGGTCAAACCCGGTCTTGGGCAAACTTCGGAGGTCACCATGCATCGTCAAGACCCCAAGTCCCGGGTCAAGCCCCGTCTTTGTGACCATCTCGGGCAACGTTGATCCAGCGCCGATGAGGAGGCCCAAGCCCGATGGGGCAGGTTCTCCGGTCGCCCTCGTGACCGGCGGGGGCGTGCGCCTGGGGCGGGCCATGGCGCTTGCGCTCGCACGCCAGGGATTCGATGTGGCGATCAGCTACATGACGTCATCGGACCGGGTAGTGAGCCTCGCGCATGCAGTACGCGAGACAGGGCGGCGGTTCAGCGCCGTACAGGCCGACCTCGCCACGGCGTCAGGCGGCGTTCAGGTGGCCGCCCATGTCCGGGGGGCCTTTGGCCGCCTCGATCTGCTCGTAAACTCCGCATCAACCTTTGCGGCATCCGATCTCCTTGATGTCACAACCGACGATTGGGACGACGTCATGGCCGTGAATCTGAGAGCGCCCTTCGTGCTCGTCCGTGACACGTTCCCTCTGCTCTCCAGCGCGCGTGGAAGCATCATCAACATGGTGGACCTCTCCGCGCTCAGGCCGTGGACCCGCCACCCCCACCACGCAGTCTCCAAGGCCGGGCTCCTTCACCTGACCAGGGTCATGGCGCGGGCCTTCGCCCCCCGGGTGCGCGTCAACGCCATCGCGCCCGGGGTCGTGCTTGCGCCGGAACACTACACGGACCGGGAGCTTGACGCCCTGCGACGGCGCATCCCGATGGGGAGATTGGGGAAGGCGAGGCACGTCACCGACGCGGTGCGCTTCCTCTTGGACGCCGACTATGTGACCGGACAGGTCATCGTCGTCGACGGCGGCATGTCACTGTAGGACCCACACGCCCGCCTGAAGACCCGACGAGGCCCTGAGAACGCGTGGCTCGCATGCCGCGTCTCCCCCCGTGGGGGCCACTCACCGCCCCACCCCCTCCTCATTGTCCGTCCTCGAAGAAGCCCTTGGAAGGGGATCCGGGAGCCCCGCCTTCATCCCCCGTGGGCCAGGTGCCGCTCTGCATCCAGCGCGGCCATGCAACCCGTCCCCGCCGCCGATACCGCCTGGCGATAGTAGTCGTCCATCACATCGCCGGCGGCAAAGACCCCCGACACGCTGGTCTCGGTGCGCCACGCATGGGGAAGACGGATATAGCCGTTTTCCTTGAGATCGATCTGGTCACCCAGGAACTTGGTGTTGGGCACATGACCGATGGCCACGAACATTCCACTCACCGGCACCTGTCCGGCCGGCGCACCGGTGGTGGTGTCCACCAGTTCGACATGCGTGATCACCTCCTCTCCCAGAACGCGGACAACCACGCGGTTCCACAACACCTCAATGCGCTCGTGCCCCAGCACGCGGGCCTGCATGATCCCGGAGGCCCTGAACTCGTCCCTCCGGTGAATCAGCAGCACCTTGCTCGCGAATTTCGTCATGTACAGCGCCTCCTCCATGGCGCTGTCCCCTCCGCCAACGACCGCGACCACCTTGCCCCGGAAGTGCGGCAGGGCCCCGTCGCACACCGCACAGGCCGACACCCCGCCCCCGCTCTGGGCCAGACGCTCCTCACCCGGCACACCGAGCCAACGGGCGTTGGCACCCGTGGCCACGATCACGGTACGGGCGCGCGTTTCCCTCCCCCCCGATGACACCAGCAGAAAGGGGCGAACCGAGAAATCGACCTCAACGATGTCCTCGCTCACCACGCGTGTGCCGAAGCGCTGTGCCTGCTTCTTGAAGTCCATCATCATCTCCACGCCCCCGATGCCATCCGGGAAGCCGGGGTAATTCTCCACATCAGTGGTGAACATCAACTGGCCTCCCGGAACCATCGTGCGGCTGGCGGCCCCCTCGTAGACCAAGGGGTCCAGGTTCGCGCGAGCGCCGTAAATGGCGGCGGTCCAACCGGCGGGACCGGATCCGATGACGACGAGAGATTCTGGCTTCATGCGCAGAGCGTTCCGATGTCCCCTGCCGGAATCGTACGGGTTGTCGACGGAGCCCGGGACCCGACGGGTCCGCTCAGGATGGCTCCGCCTCCTGAACGTACAACGATGTCCCCTTGTAGTGATTCAGGCCCCGGACAAGAAGCAACTTGACCCCAACGGCCACCGGCACGCCGATGAGAAGACCCGTGAATCCGAAGAAGAAGCCGCCCAGGGACAGGGCCAGCAAGATCCACACCGGATGGAGCCCGACGGAGTCCCCCACAATGCGGGGGCTGATCACGGCACTCTCCAGACCCTGTGCCACTCCGTACACGATGGCCAGCGTTCCCAGCGACAGGCCGATATCGTCGCTCACCAATGCCAGCACGATCGCAGGCACCAGGGAGACTGCCACGCCCAGGTAGGGCACCACTCCCAGCACGGCCACCGTGGCCCCCAACAGGAAGGAATACGGAAATCCCGTGATCGCCAGACCCAGCCAGGTGATGCCTCCGGTGATCAAGGAGGCGGACACCTGGCCGCGCAGATAACGCGAGAGCAGGTCGTCGTACTCGGCCAACAGGCCGGTCGCCGCCCGACGAATCCGGGCGGGGAGGAGCTCGCCCGCGGCCGCCACGACGCGGTCGTAATCGCGTAGCAGGTAGAAGAGCAACACCGGCGTCAGCACGAGATAGCCCAAGACCGTGAACAGGGTGCCAAAGCCGCGTCCCAGGCCCAAGACCGTCGCCCAAGCTCGCTCCGTCAGCCGGGCCCTGCTGGACTCCAGGAACTCCGCCACCGTCTGGGCATCAATGGCCTGCAACCGCTCCAGGAGGGCCGATTCGTCCACCAGGGGAACATCGAATCCGGGCGTCGCGGGGTCCAACCCTTGGACCCATCCGGTGACCTGCTCCACGAGTCGGGGGGCCTCTCCCACAAGGGCCCGAGCCTGTCCCGCGACCTGGGGGATGGCCAGCAACACTACGGTTCCGGCCAGCGCGAGAGTGGGCACGACGATGAGCATGATCGCGCCCGTGCGGCTCACGCGGGGGTGATGGGCGATCCGGTCTACAACGGGGTCCAGGATATAGGCCAACACGAACGCGAGAATGAACGGGGCCAAGAGGGAGCCGGCGGTGTGCAGCACCCAAATCGCAACCAGCGCCGTCGCCACGCCGATCAGGAGTCCCTGGCCGGGAATGCCCCTGAACGGGATTAACAGGGCGATGAGGACCCAATAGAGGAGAAAGGGGTTGAGCAAATCGCGAAGACTGTACAGAAATGCTCCTGCGACCAGGATCAGTACCGCCGGCAGGGCGAGGTGCCACACGCGGTGGACCCTCGCCTCCAGGGATGGCGGCCCCGTCACCAATCCAGCTCAGCGACCAATTCGCGAGCCTGCACGACGACGCCGATCGCGTTGGCGTACCGGACCACGTCGGGCGCATCGTCCAGGGGAACCCAGCGACAATCGGCGATCCCTTCGCTTTCCTGGGGGCGGGGGCGGCCTCGGCGGCTCACCATCAGGAAGAACGTGCAGTACTTGTGGATCAGCTCGCCATTTGAGCGGAAGTGCCAGTCGATGGTGGCGATGCGAGGGCCCACCGTGTCCGGGCGCACTCCCGTCTCCTCCGCAACCTCCCGGAGCGCGGCCTCGCGAACGGTCTCGCCGTGTTCGATATGTCCCTTCGGCAGCCCCCAATGCCCGTTGCGATCCTGGATCAGCAGAGCGTGCCAAGCCTGGTCCAGGCGACGCACCACCACGCCACCCGCGCTCCTCTCGGTTCGCGAGGGCTCCCACATGTACTCCTCGGCGGCATTCGTCCGAGACACTTGACCCGTTGCGGCTCAGAAGACCGAGAAACTGAAGTAGCGTCGTGGATTCTCGCGGAGATCCACCAACAGGCTCCGGAGATCCTCCACCATCTCCACGGCACTCTCGGCCAGCGCCGGATCCTCCATAAGGCGCCCCAGCGTTCCGTCCCCCCTCTCGATGGCGGCCAGGAAATCATCCACGCGAGCAAACGTCATGTCGGCCCGCCGAGCCGCGCCGAGCACATCCCCCACGCCCGCCCGCATCTCCTCCGTCAACGCCCGCACACTCTCCATGCTCAGGCCGGCATCCCGCACGATGCCCTCCACGCCGGCACCGGCAATGATTCCATCAACGCGCTCGAACGATCGCCGCGCGGCGCTGGCCGCCGCTTCGATCTCCCGAGCCGACGCGTCGATCCCGTCCGCCAATTGGTCGAAACGATCCGCCTGCTGCGTGACCACAGCCGAAAGACGGTCACTGACCGTACCCAAGTTGTCAATCGCCCGACCGAGATTCTGGGCCGTCTCCTCGGTGAACGCCACCTCAAAGCGCTGGGCGATCGTCGTCAGCCTCTGCGCAATCTCATCCGCCGTGGCCGTCAACCGAGAGAAGTCGGGCAGCGCCGCGCCCGGCAGCACCCCCTCCTCGCCGAGATCAAAAAACGGGTGCGTTCGATAGTCGCCCTGCCGGATAATCTCAACTTGCCAGTCTCCGAACATCGATTCGGGCGCGATGAGTACCGCCGCGTCCTGGGGCACCACAAGATCCGGGCCCACCGACATCTCGACCATCACGGCATCGCCGCTGGGCATCACGCTCACCGACTCGACCCGACCGACCGAGACTCCCCGGAACTTCACGGCCGCCCCCTCCACCAGTTGGCCGACGGTCGTGGTCGCCGCCCGCACGGCGACCCTGTCGCTTCCCCACCCGCCCTGCAGCCAGATGGTGCCTACCACTCCGACCAACACACCCAGCACGACCACCAGCCCAACGAGCGCCTCTCGCCTACGGTCCATCTCCCCCTCCCACTTTGCGTCCACGGTAGAGCTCCGGGTCGCCGTCGACGAAGCCGCGGACCACGGCATCGCGCGTCCCGCGGACCTCCGCCGGAGAGCCGGTGAACCTCGCCTTGCCGCGATGCAGCAACGTAATCCGGTCCGCAACCCTGTAGGCGCTGGCCATGTCATGGGTCACGACCAGCGATGTCACCCCCAATTCGTCGCGCATCCGCAGGATGAGCCGATCAATCACCGTCGCCGTGACCGGGTCCAGCCCCGTCGTCGGCTCATCGAACAGGAGATACCGGGGCGCCTGGGCGATCGCCCGCGCCAATCCGGCGCGCTTGCGCTGCCCACCGCTCAGCGCTGCCGGGTCGCGATCCCCCAAGCCGGCCAGACCCACGAGCCCAAGGCACTCTTCCACCCTGGCCCGGATTCTGGCGCGATCCCATCCGGGGATTCTCTGAAGACCCATCCCGACATTCTGGGCCACGGTCAGGGAATCGAACAGGGCGGCGAATTGGAACACGTAGCCGATCCGCCGACGGAGCCGGTTGAGTTCATCCGGGCCAAGCTCGCCCACCGAGTGCCCGTCGACCTCCACACGTCCCCGATCCGCCCGGAGCAGCCCCACGATGTGCTTGAGCAACACGGACTTGCCGCTACCGGACGGGCCCAGGATCACGGCGGTCTGGCCGTCGTCAACGTCCAGCGAGAACCCGTTGAGAACATCGTTGTCCCCAAACGACTTGCACAACCCGCGAATCTTGATGCTCACAACAGCGTCGCCGCCCAGAAGGCGTCCAGGCACACAATGATCATGCTTGAGACGACCACCGCCTTGGTGGCGCTTCGGCCCACGCCTTCTGCGCCCCGCCGGGTGCGAAGGCCGCAGAGGCAACCCACCCAGGTCACGACGGCGCCGAACGATGTCGACTTGATGATTGCGAACCAGACATCCCAGGGCTGGAAAAACAGCCGCAGTCCCTTGATGAACTCGTATGTGGACATGTCCAGGAGCTGCAGCGCCGTAAACCATCCCGAAACGATACCCAGCGCAATGGCGAGAAGCACCACCAGTGGGAACATCACGATTCCGGCCACCACCCGGGGGACGACCAGGTAGGCCAGTGGATTGTAGGCCAGCGTCTCCAAGGCGTCGACCTGCTCGGTGACCTTCATTGAACCCAGCTCCGCCGAGATGTTGGCTCCGACCCTGCCCGCAAGCGCGAGGCCGGTCAGCACCGGTCCCAGCTCCAAGATCATGGTCTTGCCAACCAAGGCGCCCACGAAGTAAAGCGGTATGGTGCCGGTGAGCGTGTAGGAGGCCTGTAGCGACATCACGACGCCGGTGAAGGCGGCGATGAATAGGGCGATAGGGACCGACGCCACGCCTGTCCTGTAGAGTTGCGGCAGAACCTGCGGGGCCCAGATGTCGACATTCCTGACCGACGTGCCGGTGGCGACGAGCACCGCCCAGATCTGCCCGACAGACTCCAGGACGTCCAGGGTGGACCGGCCCACCGCCAACATCGGTCGCCAAAGCGGCGAGTGAAACGCCATGCTTCAACACTCTCCCTCGGGCGGTGGCAGTCTCGCCGGCTCGAACATCACGGGTCCGCCAATCGGTTGACGCCCGGCGTTCTCCCGAGAGGCCTTGAAGCCGATCGGCCCAGTCAATGTCCACCCCCTGCTCCGGGCACTCCATGTGTGCGCCCGAAGGCGCGCCTCCCCCGAAATCCCGAAAAACCCGCCGCAAACTCGATGAGGAGAGTGTCGGTTGCCCGTCGGCCCGACGGCAACCCACGCGTGACTCCACGATCCATCTGCGTCCATGTGGATGGTAGCGAATTCGGTGGCAGCGCCCCCACCCAGCCACCCCTTGGGTCTATCGCGGGCGACCTCCCCCATCGCCCTGGAAACCTCAGGGGGCTCGGGGCCAAGGTCGAAGGCACCGGCAACGAGGCGGGGAGGACCATGACCATCGTCAATTTCGCCAGCAGAGGAAGCGCCGGGGGGCGAGCCGGCGACCGGGGAGCGCCCCCCGTTGTCGCCAAGAAGCCGCCACTACGGCGCCTGGCTCGCCGTCATGGGTCTGGACTTGATCCTCCCGATCCGCCACCTTTACCATGAATTCTCAACGGAGATGTCTCTTCGGACCAGACCCCGCACCATCCGGTGGGGACCGGCCCTCAAAGTGAACATGGCCCTCCACAACATCGGCCCCACCGGGCTCGGTGCAAGCGGGCTTGAACTCCCCGGAAGCGCTCAAACAACAGCGGGGATCCCGTCCCGGTGCCTCCCCGACCGAGCCTCTCGTCCCGCGCCATCCCCAGGCCCCTCATGATCCCTCGTTAATGGAAATCGCCGAACTCAAGGACAAGACGGTCGCCGAGCTCCAGTCCTGCGCGAGAGCGTTGAAGATTCCGCACTTCCAAACCCTCCGCAAGCCGGATCTCATCGTCAGGATCTGCCGTCGGATGGCAGAGCAAAGCCGGGCGCCCACGGCAACCGGGGTTCTGGACATCCTGTCCGATGGCTACGGGTTCCTGCGGTCCTCCACATGGAGCTACTTGGCCGGCCCGAACGACATCTATGTGAACCCGCGCCAAATCGCCTCCTTTGGTCTGCGGGCCGGCGACACGGTGACCGGAGATGTGCGCCCGCCCGCTCGCACGGAGCGCTATCTCGCGCTGGCGGGCGTGACCCGCATCAACGGTCTTGACGCGAGCGAGGCGCTCGATCGGCCCCACTTTCAGGAGCTGCGCCCCCTTTACCCTCAGAAACGCCTCACGCTGGAGACTCCCGGGGGACCCATGGATACGCGCCTCATTGACCTTATCGCGCCGGTGGGCCTGGGCCAGAGGGGCCTGATCGTGTCGCCGCCCAAGGCGGGCAAGACCACGATACTGCGCAACATGGCGCAGGCGATCATCGCGAACCATCCGAACACCGACCTGGTCGTCATGCTGATCGACGAGCGCCCCGAAGAGGTCACCGAGATGGAGGCCGCCATCGGGAATGCGGACCGAGCCGTCGTCGTGGCGTCCACCTTCGACGAGGCGGCCAAGCGGCAGGTCAAGGTGGCGGAAATGGCGATGGAGCAGGCCAAGCGTCGGGTGGAGCATGGGCGCAACGTGGTGGTGCTCCTCGACTCGGTCACGCGCCTGGCACGGGCCTACAACATCGTCGCGCCCCAGTCGGGCCGGATCTTGTCCGGCGGCGTGGCCGCCCGCGGGCTGGCCAAACCAAAGCGGTTCTTCGGCTCTGCGCGAAACATCAACCAGGGCGGCTCCCTGACGGTGATCGCCACTGCGTTGATCGACACGGGTAGCCGCATGGACGAGGTGATCTTCGAGGAGTTCAAGGGGACCGGCAACATGGAGTTGGTCCTGAGCCGCGAGGCCGCGGACCTGCGAATTTTTCCGGCCATCGATCTTCACCGTTCCGGGACGCGCCGAGAGGAGCTGCTGCTCTCCCGCACCGAACTGAATCGGGTATTCCTGCTTCGGAACTTCCTGGCCGACATGCCGACCCCCGATGCCATCGAGTTTCTGGCACAGCGCCTTCGCCTGCACGACACCAACCAGAAATTCCTGGACGCGATGGCCCAAGGCGCGTAGGTGGGGGCGCCACCGCCACATGCGGCCAACCAAGCCCCCGATTCAACATGCGCTCAGGGGGGAGTTTGCGGGCCCTCCACTACCATACGCCCATCGCCACACTCCTCACCGACCGGCCATAAGGGAGAGACCAACACGGGTGCGAATACCCAACCTGATGCACCGGCAGCCAACATGCCGCGCAGACCATGGCCAAGGCCGCAACCATACTTGGGCCACCGGCTTGTGTGTACCAACCGGGGCCGGCCTCTCCCGGACTGGCATCGGTCATGCAGGCCTCACACAGGCCGCCCGCGCCGCAACGATGACACTTCAGCAAACAAGCGTCGCCGATTCGTTGATTTCGACTTCCCCTGCGACAGGGTCTTGGGAGGCATCAACATCGGGTACACCGACCCATCTGCACAGCTTCCACGCCGAACAGCTCCAGCGCAAACAAGTACCCGCCTTCCCCTTTCCCCCTTCGGCGTCGAGGGCGACGAAAAACCCCTGTTTATGGGTTTTGGTCGCGATCCGGGGGACCTGAATAACGCGGATTGACGGTCAGCTCGCCGTCCAAGAAAACCTTCCGGTCCCACGGGTAGAGCAGCGTGGCATCGGTGGTCAGGGCGTACCAGTCGGGCTGATAGCCCCGGGTTCGGGCAAAACAGGTTGCCGTACGCACCCCCAAGGGGGCCACCTCCCGGACGGCAGCCAGGGCGAGGCGAAGCGTCTCGCCCGATGTGGTGACTTCATCCACGATGAGGACCTGCCTGTCCCTGGCCTGCCGGGGCGCGGCCGAGAAGATGGATGGCGTCCGCCGCACTACCTCTGCACCCTCACGCCGGCTGATCGTCAGCGAGTAGAAGTCCTTTCGCAGCATCGACGCGACTACGGCGCCCGGAATCACACCGGCCCGAGCCACGCCGATGACGATGTCGGGATCGTACCCGGCGGCGACCTTCAGGGCGAGCGCCCGGCACATCTCGCCGAACATCTCCCACGACAGGTCCATCGTCTCGTCCGCCGCCCCCACCAGGGGATCCAGTCTGCCGCTCATCATTCACCCTTCTCCTTGCCGCCCACAAGGTTTTACCTTGAGCCCCGATGACCGACGAACTTCAGCAACTGGCCGACGGCCGCTTGGCCGCCGCCTTGGCGGCAACGGGCGCGCGCGATCCGCGAGACTTCTACCGCTCACGCCTCCGGGAGCTCAAGCGCACCAACTCGGAGGCGTACCGCGAGGCTACGAAACACTACCGGAACAAACTTATCCCATCCGTGGCTGAGGACGGCGAGGACCCCATCCAGGCCTGGCAGGCGTACGGACTGCTGTTGGCTGACCTCACGGCTCCCGGCAACCCGGTGGCGGTCGACGCTTCGGGACGCTCGCGGCCCTTTGAACCGCCGGGTGAGCCCACGGATGTGGTCTTGCATGTTCCTCACGCCAAGGGGCGGCACCTGGTGCTCGTGGGGTTGCCGCCGGAGCCCTCAAGGGCCCAGGTGGCAACCTATCACTGGATGGTCTTGGGGCGGCGAAGCGCGCCGAACCGCTGACCGGGCCTGACCTCGAATCCGGCGCTCGGGGATCCCAGGTGAGGCTCGTGGCATCAACCGGTTCGTTGCCGGTGTTTCCGTCGAGGCCGTCGATCTGGAGGTCTCACGCATGACGGGCGATCCGCCGGTACTTCAGCCCGGCATCGTGTACGTCTGCGAGGCGAATTTGGACGCCACGCCGGAGCGAGTCATCGCTGCCCGGGCTGTTCTGGCCCGCCAGGAGCGCGCCCGGGCGGACCGCTTCGTCGGGAGCGTTCACAGGCGCCGCTACACGGTTGCGCAGGCGCACCTGCGCCATCTCTTGGGGTGGTTTGTCGGGTTGCCGGCGGGCGATCTCGGCTTCTCCTTCGGTCCCCATGGCAAGCCATCTCTGGCGCGTGGCCCCAGTTTCAACCAATCCCATTCGGGCGAACATCTGGTCATCGGAGTGGCCCGCCATGGGCGCTTGGGGATTGATGTGGAGAAGCTGCGCCCCGTTCCCCGGATGCTACGCTTGGCCGAGCGACGCTTTGCTCCGGATGAGTTTCGCCGCCTTGCGGAGGCGCCGGAGCCGACACAGTGCCGGTTGTTTTTCAGGATGTGGACCGCCAAGGAGGCCTTCACCAAGGCTCTGGGCACCGGCCTGACCATCCGACTGAGCTCGTTCTCGGTCCAGCCGGGGGACGAAGGCCCCGACGGCACCGGCAACAGGGTGAGCGCCCTGGTCCGCGCGCGGGACACGGGCGAGGAAAGCAGTGAGTGGATGGTCGGGCACCTCAGCCGCCCGGCCTCAAGCGTGGCCGCCTTTGCCCTGGATTACCCCGGAGCCCGGGTGAGGCGTCTCCCTTACAACCCCGACCATTGGTAGCCGGCACCGCCCATGAGGAAAAAGAGTCAGCGGGGAGCCTCGGGACCCTCGGCCGAGGTCACCCCACACGTGGCTTCCCCGGAGCGGCCGGAGGCGACAGTCGCGACGTTGGAGCAGATGGCGCCATGCACATAGCAGGTGTGGCAAGCCGCCTGGGACAGCGACGCTGGTCTGCCGGCGGCCTCGGCCAGCGAATTGCCCAAGCGGGCGCTCGGATAGTCCAGGAGGATCGGACAAGCGTAGACGCCGCGCGCGGTGACGAGCCTGGCCCGACTGCACAGGAGGCGACTCGCATCGTAGCCACGCATCATCTCGCGCGTGACCCGCTCATCGGGCCGGTAGCCCCTACTGCGGGTCACCTCCTGCCCAATTCTCAGCGGAGGCAACACCTTGACTCGAGGATCCCCGTATCCCAAGGCGCTCAGTGCCGACGTGAACCCCTCTAGCATCGCGTCCGTCTCCCCGTCCGGCCAACTCTGCATGGTTGTGACGAGGGGACGAAAACCCGCTTGCACCAATCGTCCCACACCGACCATGGCACGTGCAAACGCGCCTTCGCCCCGGACCGCATCGTTGATCCCGGCGTTCGGACCGTCCAGACTCACGCGCACCTCCAGCGGATGCGAACAACCCTCCGCCAGCTGCGCCAACTGACGCACCCGGCGCTCCGGGAGCAGGGTGCCATTGGTCAACACGGTTGAGGGGCCCGCGGTAAGCGCGTCACCCAAAATCTCGACCATCTCCGGGTTCATAAAGGGTTCCCCGCCCGTGAAGTAGTACTCGCCGACCCGGTATGGACGGGATTCGTCCAGCACCCGGCGCACCATCCGGCGCGTCATGAACCAGAAGGAGTGATTGTCGGGGGAACAGGAGATAAAGCAGTGGCGGCACCGGAGGTTGCACACGGTGCCGGCGACCTGAAACCAGAGCTGGTCCAAGGTGGCCAGGGTCACCGCTGGCGCCCCTGCATCACGGGTACGCCCCGCAAAGACCGGCATGGTTGCCCCCATGTTCAGCACCTTTGGTCGCCTAAGGTTGGGTGCATGCTCGCCGTCACGTTGGGCTCGCCCCAACAAGACCCCGCGCGCCGGCTCGACTCTCCATCCGGGCCGCCGCTCCCTGCACCCCCCAAGGATATACCCCGCGGTCACCGACGCCAGCCCGAAGCACCCCCGGGCGTCGCCGGAGGAGTCCGGCGGTCCAGAATGCCGGTGTCCGTGGTGGTGGTGCGCCAGAATCGATGTCCATCCAGTCCGGGTGTCCCCGATCTTCCCCGAACCCCATCCCCTGGATCGAGCATCCCGAATGCGATACCGTTTCCGCATGGCCTTCAAGACCATCAATCCGGCCACCGAGACCTTGCTTTGCCGATATCCCTATCTTTCCGGCAACGAGGTGGAGGACGCCCTGACGCTGGCCGCCGCTGGTCAGCGACGATGGAGTCGCGCCGCCTTGGCGGACCGGGCCGGGGTCGTGGGCGCGGTCGGCCAGCAGCTTCTCGAGCGGCGACGGTCACTGGCCGAAATCATCACGATGGAGATGGGCAAGCCGCTTCGCGAGGCCCTGGAAGAGGTCCAAAAGTGTGCCCGGGCCTGCGACTACTACGCCGGTAACGCAAAGCGCCTTCTGGCCGACTCCGCGGTGCCGACGGAGTCGCATCGCAGCTATGTGGTGCTTCGTCCGCTGGGGATTGTCCTGGCCATCATGCCCTGGAACTTCCCTCTCTGGCAGGTCGTCCGGGCCGCCATTCCCGCCCTTCTGGGCGGCAACGCCGTTCTGCTCAAGCACGCCCCGAACGTTCCACTTTGCGCACTGGAGCTTGCGCAGGTTTTTCGTCGCGCAGGGGTTCCGCCCGGAGTGTTCACGAGCCTCTTCGTGGACCTGCCCACAACGGCGGCGCTGATTCGAGATCGCCGCGTTCGCGCCGTGTCCTTCACCGGGAGCACGCGGGCTGGATCAGAGGTCGCCCGCATCGCGGGGTCGGCCGTCAAACCTTGTCTGTTGGAGCTGGGCGGAAGCGACCCGTACATCGTGCTTGAGGACGCCGACCCTGAGCGCGCCGTCGACATGTGCGTGTCGGGCCGACTCCTGAATGGCGGGCAGAGTTGCATCTCGCCCAAGCGCCTGATCGTGCATCGTGAGGTGGCAGAAGAATTCACGGAGCGGGTTGTGGAGCGCATGAAGCGGGCGCGCGTCGGGGAGCCGATGGCGCCGGCGACGGATGTGGGCCCCATGGCGCGGCGGGATCTCCGCGATCAGGTGGCCGACCAGGTTCGGCAAAGCAAGGGCGCGGGCGCCCGCTGCCTGCTGGGGGGCGAGGTGCCAAGCGTGCCCGGATGGTACTATCGGCCGACCGTGCTGGCAGGGGTCCTCCCGGGGATGGCGGCGTACGAGGAGGAGATCTTCGGGCCGGTGGCCGCCATCATTGAGGTCGAATCGGAGGAGGAGGCAGTGCGGATCGCCAACGACACCCGCTACGGCTTGGGCGCCGCCATCTTCACGCGCGACCTGAAACGCGGCGAGCGCATCGCGCGGGAGTCCATCCAGGCGGGGACCTGCGTGGTGAACGGCATCGTGAGCTCGGACCCCCGCCTACCCTTTGGCGGGGTCAAGGACAGCGGCTTCGGCCGCGAACTGTCCCGCTTCGGTGTCCTCGAGTTCGTAAACGTGAAGACGGTCCGTGTTGATCAATAGCGTCAAGCGCCGCAGGGAGCGCCCGCGACCTCTTGGCTCCTTGTTGCCCCTCAAGGCTCCCCGGAGGGCTCGCCCGCCGGCACCTCTGTCCGGGTCATCGCCTCGATGTCCCTGGCCTGAAGCATCGCGCCCAAATCGAGGTCGTGTTCGGGGGCCTCGCGCGGCGTCAGCTTCTCCTTCAGCTCCCGTATCTCACGGGGCGACAAGCCGCACTGCGTCAACTCCGAGTCGGTCAGGCTGGACCCGCTCCGGGCGGCGAGACCGTCGCTACCGGCGCTCACGAGCCTTGCCAGCGCCCTGATGTCGCCCCGGGTGAATCGGGCGCCCAGAACCTGATAGTCCATCCACGCTTCGTAGCTCAGGGGCGCCACCCGCTTGACCATTCCCGCCATGGTGCGCCCGAATTCCCGGATTTCCCACTGCGCGTGATCGTCGATTCGCAACAGAAGAAAGTGAAGCAGGTTGTGCAGGTCGATCTTCCAATACCACTGCGTGTACGTCGAGAGCGGCAGATCGATGCGGGCGAGCTCGCGGGCCACATCTTCCCCCACCATCCACTCGTAATCCCTTCCCGCACGCGTACGCGCACGCGTCCAGCGCCGCATTGCCTCGAGGTAGACCTCGCCACCCGTGGACCCAGGTGCGCGGCCTTGGTTGCTCGTCTGGGACTGCAGCGCGAACACCTCCCGCTCAGGCGAGTAAAAGAGCAGCGGCATCAGGCTGTACCGGCCGCTGTACTCGTTAACCGAGTTGTGCGTGACGATGCCATTCGCCACGAAGTTGTGGTACGGCCCCTCGACCTGGATGTCGTACGTTTCCCGGGGCCCGAGGTATTGGACGTCGGCGATGCGCAGGAGCCCGGCCCGGTCTCCGGTGCCCCCGGCGCGAAGGGGCTCTCCCCGTGCCCGGCCGATGCCCCGGTGCCAACTCGGCGCCCAAGATCCAGACGCACCCGCAGGGACGCCCGCATGAACCCCGGAGAGGCTTGGCGCTGCGGCTTCCCGACCCGGGATACACACGCGCGCGCCCCGCAGAGTCACATCGGGATCCCTCGATGCACCGTCGACATAAACCGCCTGGCCCCTGCGAGTCCACACCGCCCGCCCGCCCAGCACCCTCAGATCCGCCGCACGCCGAAGCGTGCTCCAGCCATCGGCGAACAGGAACCGATGGTCGGCGGTGGCGTCGATGGACCTGCCATCCTCCAGAACCATCCTGACGACGGGCTTCGTGCCGCTTCGAACCACATCCACAAGGCGGGCGCGCCCCATCGCGCCGGTATCCTCATTCAGACGGCTGAGGTGGATCGGGACCCCAGCCGCTTCCCCGCCCCCGGTGTGTCGAGCATGAACAAGGCGCCACAACCGCGAGATGGGGACACACCGGCGCACCCAGCTCCCCGCCGGAGCCGGCATCTCGACATGGACGCCCGCGTTGCCCGCCAGGCAGGCCGTCCGGTGGCGTACCCACTGGCGCGCAACGAAGATCGGCATGGAGCAGTGGAATTTGAACTCCACCATCTCCGATGGGGTCGTGTGAAGGTGGCGCCGCAGATAGCGGATGAGTCCCCGGGTCCGGGACACCGGCCTCGTTCCGTGGCCATAGCTGACCCGGGCCGCGCTCTCGATCGATTCGTCGCTCCCCATGTAGTCCACCAAGGACACAAAGCCGTGGTCCAGGACGCAAAAATACCCCCCCAGGATCTCCTCGGCCGCGGCCACCGTGGGTCGCTTCGTGGTCTGCGGCGGGCGACTCAACGCTGCTCCATCCCGCGTCGTTGGAGCGAAGGGCTGCGACGGACCCCGACGGCCCCAGGACACGCGCGAACGGCAAGGGGCATGCTACGACACCGCCCCGGAGCGCCGGGCGCGCGCCGCCTTGCGGCGTCGGGTGCCGTCCAGCTCCCGCTTGCGCAGACGCAGGGCATCCGGCGTCACCTCAATGAGTTCATCGTCTTCGATGAAGTCCAGTGCCTGCTCCAGCGTCAGCCGTGTCGGCGGCTCCAAGCGCACGTTCTCATCGGCCGCGGCCGCGCGCATGTTGGTCAGCTTCTTGGTGCGACTGACATTGACGTCAAGGTCGTCGGGGCGGGCCCGCTCGCCAACGATCATGCCGGCATAGCATTCGTCTCCCGGCTCGACAAACAGCCTGCCCCTCTCCTGCAGGCCGAAGAGGGCGAAGGCCACGGCCTTGCCCACTCGGTCCGCCACCATGGCGCCACGGCCGCGACCACGGATGTCACCCGCCCACGCGCCCCAGCGCTCAAAGCGGTGATGCAGCACGCCCTCGCCCCGGGTGTCGGTGAGAAACTCCGTTCGATATCCGAACAGCCCCCGCGCAGGGGCGCCGAACTCCAGTCGCGTGACTCCCGAGCTCCCCACCGGCTTCATGAGAACAAGCGTGCCGCGTCGTTGCGCCAGCTTGTCGATCACGGTTCCCGCCAGCGCCGACGGGACCTCGGCCACCACCTCCTCATACGGCTCCAGGAGGGCACCGTCCTGCCCGGTGCGGGTGAGCACCCGGGGGCGCGAAACCATGAACTCGTATCCCTCGCGGCGCATCGTCTCCATCAGGATCGTCAGGTGCAGCTCGCCACGCCCACTCACCGAGAACGCGTTTGCGTTGGACGCCTCCTCGACCCGGAGGGCAACGTTGCGCTCCAGCTCCCGCGCCAGGCGATCCGCAAGCTGCCTCGTGGTCACATACCTGCCCGCGCGGCCCGCAAAGGGCGAGTCGTTAACCAGAAAGTCTACCGAAATCGTGGGCTCCTCAACGGTGATTCCGCCCAGGCGCTCAGGATACCCGGGATCGGCCAGGGTATCGCCGATCTCAACCCCGTCCACCCCTGCCAGACCCACGATGTCGCCCGCAGACACTACGTCGGCATCGATGCGCTCCAGACCCTCGAAGGTGAAGAGACTGGTGACCCGGAAGTCCGAAGCCGGCGCGCTCAGGTCAACCCCGTCCCTTTCGGTCGGGCTCAAGCGTCGCACCCGCATGCCCACCCGTGTTTGGCCCCGCTCGATGCGGCCCACGGCGATACGGCCCACATAGGAGGAGTGGTCCAGGGTCGATACGAGCATCTGAAACGGGCCCTCCGGGTCAACCCTGGGCGGGGCCACGGAGCGCAGGACCTGGTCAAAGAGCGGGGCGAGGTTCACTCCCCGCTCCCCGGGATCCCGAACGGCCCAGCCCTCCCGACCCGCGGCATACAGAAACGGCGCGTCCAGTTGTTCGTCCGCCGCCTCCAGATCCATCAACATTTCCAGCACTTCGTCATGCACTTCAGCCGGCCTGGCGTCGCTCCTGTCCACTTTGTTGACGACCACCAGCGGCGCGAGACCGAGCGACAGCGCTTTGCGCGTCACAAAGCGGGTTTGGGGCATGGGACCCTCGGCGGCGTCCACCACCAGCAGAACGCCGTCCACCATGCGCAAGATCCGCTCCACCTCGCCACCGAAGTCCGCGTGCCCGGGCGTGTCCACGATGTTGATCTTGGTGCCCTGCCAGCGCACTGCGGTGTGCTTGGCCAGAATGGTGATCCCGCGTTCCCGCTCCAAGGGATTGGAATCCAGTACCCGCTCCCGCACGACCTGCCCCGCCCGAAAGACGCCGGCCTGGCGGAACATCTGGTCCACCAGCGTGGTCTTGCCGTGGTCGACATGCGCGATGATTGCGATGTTGCGCATCGCCTCCCCGGCACGCGCGCTCGCACCTGACGGCGTCGGGACGCCCGTGGCGGCGGGTATCGGTCCAACCAACGTTGTCACCCCCCTCCCAAGACCATGTATCACGCGAACGCGAGCACCCCGGCTGTGCCCCGTGCCTCAAGGCACCCGCCAGCACACTCAAGGGCCGCGCGAGCGAGACCCCGGGTGCCTTTGCCCGACGTTAGAATCGACAACAACGAGTCCCGAGCCCCGGCCCGTCCTCGCCCGCGACAGACAACCATCGGTGTCCATGTTGCCAAGGTAGCACAGTGGGCGCCAACCTTGATGGGGCGGCCTCCCCCTGAAGCGCACCCCGTCCGGCGCCCGGAACCACGCAACCGGCCTTGAGGATCGCGCATCCCTTGCCCGAGCGCTCCCCGGGGGATGGGGGCAGTCTCCCCGGTCCCTTCTTCCCGCCACTGCGCCCCGTTTCCCCCTTTGTGAGGACCCTCATCACCCATGCTCCCCCTAGATCGCCGTCCCATCGCTCGTCCCGGACGCGGACTCTGCGCCGCGGCCACGCTCCTGGCCTCGCTCTGTGCGCCTGCCGTCCTGGCCCAGTCCACCAGCCAGGGCGCAACGCTGACCGGATTCTCCGCCGAGCAGGGGGAGCGCCAGCTGTTCTGCGAGGCCCGATTCCTCCAGCTGCCCCAAGGCGCTTCCTTTCGGGAGCACCTGCGCACCATCACCAGTGAGCCGCATCCGGCGGGATCGGAGGCCCAGGTGCGGGTTGGCGAGTACCTTGCGCGGTCGATGGCGGCGGCCGGACTCCAGGTTCAGCGTTACCCCTATGACGTATACCTCCCCCGGCTCACCGACGATGTGGAAGCGCACATCGTGACTCCCGCCCCTCTGCGGCTATCCAACCAGGAGCCGGTCCTGGCCGAGGACCGCTTCTCCGATCACCCCGATTTGCTGAACGGGTGGAACGCGTTCTCCGGCTCCGGGGACGTGACGGGTGAAGTCGTGTACGCAAACTATGGCAGACGGGAGGATTACCACGCCCTCGACTCGATGGGCATCTCCGTCAGGGACAGGATCGTGGTGGCGCGCTACGGGGGGAATTTCCGGGGCTTCAAGGTCAAGTTCGCCGAGGAGCGGGGTGCCGCGGGCGTCATCATGTTCAACGATCCGGGTCCGAGCGACCTGGCCCCGTATCCCGAGGGGCCAATGATGAACGGCCAGACCATCCAGAGGGGCTCCGTTCTTACGCTGCCGTGGACCGGAGATCCGTTGACGCCCTTCGTCCCCGCGCTTCCCCTGGACTCCGATGTCCAGGTCGAGCGACTGGATCCCTCCGAGGTGGCGCTTCACACGATCCCCGTCCTGCCCCTGGGTTACGAGGCGGCGGCCGAGATCCTGACGCGAATGGCGGGACCTCCCGCACCCCCGGGCTGGGAGGCGGCCCAGGAGCTGGATTACCGCATCACGGGAGGCCCCGAACTCACCGTGCGCGTGCGCGTCAACCAGCCCAAGGCGATCACCCGCGCGACCAACATCATCGGGACCCTGCGGGGCGGCGAGTTTCCCGACGAGTGGTTCATCCTGGGTGCCCACTACGATCCCTGGAGCTTCGGGGCCATTGATCCGAACGGCGGCACGGCCATGTTGCTCACGCTGGCCGAAGCGCTGGGTGAATTGGCGGAGGATGAGACCTGCCGCCCCCGGCGATCGATCATGATCGCACACTGGGACGCCGAGGAGTACGGGATCATCGGCTCCTCGGAATGGGTCGAGCACCTGCGCGACGATCTGGAGGCAAACGCCATTGCGTACATCAACGCCGACGGCGCCGTGTCGGGCGGCAATTTTTCGGCGTCTGCCTCCCCATCGCTGAAACAACCCATCGTGGAGGCGACCAGGGCGGTTCAGTACCCGGGTAGCGGGGAGTCGCTCTATGAGCGGTGGTTGCTGGGGTCGGCCGGGGACGAGCCTGAGCCCACCCTGGGGAATTTGGGCGGCGGGTCGGATCATGTGGCCTTCTACACGCACGCCGGCATACCGTCGGCCGGACTGGGCGCGAGCAATCCGAGCGGTGTATACCATTCGAACTACGACAACTTTGCCTGGTTCGAGCGCTTCGGAGACACCGAGTTCGTGTTCGGGCCCATGATCGCGAGGGTCGACGGCATCCTGGCACTCCGCTTCGCCAACGCCGATGTGCTTCCCTACGATGTGGCCCGCTACGGAAGGGACACGAGGACCCATGTGGAAACACTGTACGATGTTGCTCGGGCCCGCGGCCACGACGTGGACCTGGAGGCCCTGGAGGAGGCGACCGCGGCCCTGGATCAGGCGGCGGGGACGCTGATCGCCGCGCGGGATGCCCGCTTGGCCAGCGGCCGTGTCGAGGCGACCACCCAGGCGGCGGTCAACCGCGCGTTGATCGGGCTGGAAAAGGCCTGGCTCAACGACCGCGGCCTGCAGGGCCGCCCCTGGAGCCGGTCCATCTATGTGTCGCCGGACCCCTTCAGCGGCTACGCGTCGTGGATGCTTCCCGGGTTGCGCTATGAGATCGAGACTGACGACCGGGCGGACATCCCCGCGTGGATCAGGATCTACGTCGGGGCGGTGGAGGACCTTGGACGCAGGATGGAGGACATCGCCGGGATGTTGGGGCGGGCCGACGGTACGGAGCCATAGGTTCGCGCGAACTCGTGGAGCCTTGGGAGGACTTGAGGCCTTGGGCGGGTGCCCGCCGGAGTGAGCGGGTCGGGGCGGGAGCCTTGTCAACGCCCCATCCATGGTTCACGTTCGTTGTCACAAGCGCGCCCGCTCGCGGGTCCATGCCGCCGGCGGGCACGACCTGGCACATACCACGTTTCAAGGAGAAGACATGAGAACCGCGCCCCTCCCCCGCCCCGCGTCTCCCAACCGCGCGCTGGTCACCGCCGTGATCCTGGCCGCCGCGTGCATCCAGCCGATCGACGACTCGGACGCGGTCACAGACAAGCCGACGCCGGCGGCGCAGGACGCCTCTGGAGAGGAGGCCCAGGTGGTTGCCGTTGTTCACCAGCTCTTTGAGGCGATGCGCACAAACGACGGCGAGATGGCTGCCCGAACGTTTCACCCCGAGGCCCGCCTGGGGCGCGCCAGCGAAGACGGTATCAGCTTTGAACCCCCCGACGGTCTCATCAGCATGATCGCCCGCGAAAAGGACGAGGTCTACGACGAGCCCCTCTGGGATTGGACCGTGGAGGTAGATGGCCGCCTGGCCCAGATGTGGACCAAGTACGCGTTCTACATCGGTGACGAGTTCTCGCACTGCGGCACCGACGCGTTCCAGCTGTACAAGGGCGAGTCCGGCTGGCAAATCACGCAGCTTGTCGATACGATGCGCAGCGAAGGCTGCTGGTATCCTCCAGATCGAGTGCCAGCGTCCACCAGCGACTGAATCCGGGGCGCGGGAGACGCGTTTGGCATGGAATGAGAGGCGTGCTTTGGGGCAACCGCGCCCAACCCCCGCGCCGTCCCAAACATACCCGCAGGGCACCGCACCCGTGATGAGCGCTCACCGGGTCCTCCTTCGAGGGGGCTTGGGCGGCGCCGATTTGGCGGCCCGGGCGAGCGGGCGCCTTGGCCACAAGGAATTCAGGGAAACCCATGCTATCCGATGCCCTCCGCACATGCCTGTTCATTCTGAGCGCAGGGTCCGGCCTGCGCGTCGTGGTCACCGGGCGCCCCGGGGTCATTGCCCTGGCCGCTTGGGCGCTGGCGGCCGCATCACCCGCAGATGCCCGCTCGCCGCAGATCCCGGTCCAACCCACGGGTAGCGTTGCCGGACAGGTAGTCGACGGCGCCACCGGCGCACCCATCGCCGGGGCGGAGGTGAGCCTTGAGGACGGCGACGCAAGCACGCTGACCGATCCAGACGGGCTCTTTATGCTGCGGAGCCTCTCGGCCGGGTCGCATGTGTTGCTTGTCTGGGCGCCGGGCTACCTCCCTGGCCGTCAGGTCGCCCGGGTGGTCGCGGGCGAGATCACCGCCGTCCGCTTCTCGCTGAGCTCCGACAGCACCTCGGTCGATCACCATCGAGTGCAATTCATGGTTCCCCAGTCACGGGTGATGGCCCGGGAGATGGAGTTTTCGGGCCTCGGACGCGTCATGATCGACCCCGGATTGAATACCGAGAGCTATGCCCTGGTCGAAGAGAACGCATTCCGGCTCGTGGGCGTCTCTCCGCTTTCCACGTTTGCCATCGACGTCGACCGGGCGTCGTACGCCAATGTTCGCCGCTTCATCCAGAGCGGAGTGCGTCCACCGGTCGATGCGGTGCGAATCGAGGAGATGGTCAACTACTTTCCCTACGAATGGCGCCACGTCGACGGCGACCATCCCTTCAGCGTCACCACGGAAGTCTGGGATGCCCCTTGGGCGCGCGGACACCGGCTGGTGCGTATCGGACTCCACGCCCCCACGGTCGACACCGAAGACCTGCCCGCCAGCAACCTTGTTCTCCTGTTGGACGTGTCGGGGTCCATGCGCGCGCCCAACAAATTGCCCCTTCTCAAACGGGCGCTCGCCCTCCTGGTCACGCAACTGCGGTCGCGCGACAGGGTCGCGATCGTGGTCTACGCCGGAGCGGCGGGATTGGTGCTGCCCTCCACGCAGGGAGACCGCCACGGGGAGATCACCGCGGCGCTTGAGAACCTCACCGCGGGCGGCAGCACCGCCGGAGGGGCCGGCCTGGAGCTCGCCTACGAGGTGGCCGGCGAGCACTACCTGCCCGGGGGCAACAACCGCGTCATTCTTGCCACGGACGGAGACTTCAACGTGGGCCCCTCGAGCGATGCCGAAATGGTGCGCCTGATCGAGGACCGGCGCGATGCCGGCGTGTTCCTGACGGTGCTGGGCCTGGGGATCGGCAACCTGAAGGACTCCAAGATGGAGCAGTTGGCCAATCACGGAAATGGCGCCTACCACTACGTAGACGGGCTCTTGGAGGCCAAAAAGGTGCTCGTTGAAGAGATGGGCGGCACCCTGCTCACGCTTGCGCAGGACGTGAAGGTCCAGGTCGAGTTTAACCCGAAGCGAGCGGCCGGATATCGTCTCATCGGGTATGAGAACAGGCTCCTGAACGATGAGGACTTCAACGACGACACCAAGGACGCGGGCGAGTTGGGTGCCGGGCACACGGTCACCGCCCTCTACGAGGTCGTGCCCAGCGGACAGCCGGTTCCCCAGGCCGACGCGGGCGAGCTACGCTACCAAGCGGCGCCCGCGCTTGATTCCGCGGAGGGCGACTTCGCCGACGAGCTACTGTTTGTCCGGGTCCGTTACAAGGATCCGGCGGGAAGGGACGGCCCAGCGCCTGGAAGCCACCTCTTGACCCGGGCCGTCGTGGATCGCCCCACGCACCCGTCCAGGGACTTTCGCTTTGCGGCCGCCGTGGCCGGCTTCGGTATGCTGCTTCGTGATTCGCCTCATGCGGGCGACTTCACGCTGCAGGAGCTGATCCGGCTGGCCCGGGACAGCATGGGCCTGGACCAACGAGGATACCGCGGCGAGTTCATCCGACTGGTCGAGACGGTGCGGGACCTGGGCTGGCTCCAAGGCCGCTGAGCATCGCTCAAGCGCCCACGGCCCGGACCGCGCCGTGCCGTTGCCAGGCAGGGGGGGTCCTCGTGGCGCAGGTGTCGCCGCGCTGCCCGCTAGAGGCCTCGCTCCTGGCTGGCCGCGCAAGCTAACGTGGCCCGCTTCCACATCCACTGGAATCCGGCCAACCAGCGGGCTTCCTGCTCGCTCCCCTCCCCCTAGTCGGGCCTACGGCTGCTCCGACGCCCACGCAGCCAGAACGTCGGCCTCTTGGTCCATTGGGAGGCCCGCGCGCGGCTCTTCCCTGCGCTCCAGGGGCAGGGACGCCCACCAGCGCAATGTATCCCGGGCCGTATCCGCCAGGGGCCGGAAGGTCAAGCCGGCCTCGACGGCGGCCGCGACCGAGACGCGATTCATACCGACGGTCTCTCCCACCGGGGGCACCCAGTTCGTCATGTGGGACCAGGGACGCACCCCGTGCCGCTCAAGGAATTCGGTTGCTACCCATGTGAAGGTCGCGTCCGCATTCAGTCCATTTCGGACGTCATCCAGCATGGCGCCAAAGCCCTGCACCTCGCCGGTCGCGTTGTAGGTGCCGCTTCCGCCCTGCTCCGCCAGTCGAATGATCCATTCCGAGAGGTCGCGGGCATCAATGTTCTGCACCGGGTCCGAGGGCGAGTTGGGCGCCAGCACCTCGCCGCCCCGATCCACCCTGACCGGCCAGTAGGTCCAGCGGTCGGTGTTGTCACCTGGCCCGATGATCAAGCCCGGCCTCACGATGATCGCGTCGTCACCGAACGCGTCGCGCGCAATGTGTTCACAACGCGCCTTGAGGGCCCCGTACTCGCCCATATCCTCAACATCGGGGGCCGAGAGCCGGGCCACGGGATAGTTCTCGTCGATGCCGACGGAGGCAAAGTCCGCGTACGCTGAAATCGACGATACAAAGAGATACCGACCCGCGGCGGGGCGAAGCAGATCTGTGCTCATCTCCACCCACCGGGGAATACTCGCCGAGTTGTCGATCACGGCATCCCAGCGCCGCCCCTCAAGGGCGCTGAGATCGTTGTCGCGATCACCGATCAGGTGCTCCACCCGCTGGAAATAGTCCCCGTAGAAGGGCGGCTCAGTGCGTCCGCGCGTAAAGATTGACACCTCGTGGCCCCGATCCAGCGCGTACTTGACCTGGTGGGGTCCGATGAAGCGCGTCCCGCCCAGGATGAGGATCCGCTGCGGCCCCGGTGTGCAGGCGAACGCGGAAAAGGGGGCCAACACGCCCAACGCGCCACCCGCTTGGGCGGTCCTCCTGACGAAGTCGCGCCTGGTCTGTTCTCTACCCATCACCAATCTCCTCCCTTGCGGACGCCGCACTCAGACCCCGCCCATTTCCGCGAGACCGGGCGGCTGAACACCCCATCAAACCATCCAACCGAACGAATCCAAAGGCTCGCGGCCCCAACATGCGCGCTACCGGCCAAGCATCGGGCCCAGGGGCCGGCCACCCACCAGATGCAGATGCAGGTGATCGACCTCTTGGCCACCATGGCTCCGACAGTTGATGAGTACCCGGTAGCCGTCGCCGTCAATTCCTTCCCGCCGCGCGATGTCGGCAGCCACGCGCAACATGCGACCCAGCACGACTTCGTGGTCCGTCGTCACATCGGCCAGCGTCTGGACCGTTTCGTTGGGCACGATGAGCACATGGGTGGGAGCCAAGGGCCGGATGTCGCGAAACGCGGTCACCAGTTCGTCCCTGTACACCACATCGGCGGGAGCATCACCCCGAACAATCTTGGCGAAGATCGTCTCTTGAACCATTCAGAGGGACCCCGAAGCCCAAAGGCCAAATGTGTACTTGATGTCAGCGCCCCAATGTGAGCCGGGTCATCGTGGTCGGTCAAGAGACGGCCGGTCTGCGGGGATCCCCCCATAGAATGCGGTGGCCGAAGACCGCTGATGCCCGCGCGGGGTCCCGGTCGTCCAGATGTGGACGGCCCCCTAGCCGGGGGGCGGGCGTGCTTGCCCGGTGGGAATGCACTTCAACCCAAGCGAGGGACCCCCCAAGTGCGCCACTCCCCAAAGGCGGGGCTTGGCCCCGACCACGTGCGGCGTGACCCGGGCCGTGCCCCCCGGAGGCCGCCGGTCCCTGCACCGCATCCCCCAGGCTGGGGGCCGGGACCTGACATCCCCCCCGGGGGCCGGGGTCGCCGTGCATGTACGATCAGCTCGGCCGCACCGGACCCCCGGGGGACCCCCAAGGGGGAGGCTACCCGGCCAACATCAGGCCGGAAGTCGCCTCGGTCATGACTCGGGGAAGCGCCGCCGCAGCGCGTCTCGCCTCTGCTCGTAGCCCGCCTGGCGGGACGACGATCCCTGCTCCGGGTCGCGGTCGTACACGATCCCCGGTTGATCCGGGTCCACGAACACCGTCATATGCACGACCGTGTCGTCGACGACCAGCGCGCCACCGACCAAGCTCATCCCCGTGATCCCAACATCTCTCCCCATCGCGACGGCGGGGTGGTCGTCGAACTTGGCGTCGTGAAGGATCATGTCCAAGACGAACCCGGGATCCGTGAATTTCGGCGGCTTGTATGAACTCGGGGATCCATCGGCCAGTCCGTCAATCGCGTAGCTGCGCACAAGCTTCGGAAGCATGGCCGCAAACGTGGACGGCTGATCGAACAGGTCCAAGCCGATGCGATCATACCCACCGACAAAAACGGCCCCGATGTGGCGGTCGTCGGCGGTGATCGCCTTGACATAGGAGTCCAAGGTGTCCTTGTGGCGGAGGAACATCACTCCCATGTCGCCCGTAGGCGACTGGGCATCCAGGGCCTCTGAATCCTCGTCCAACATGTCCCAGACCTGCCCCTGATCGGACCTCCGGCTACCATATCGCCGAATCGAGTCTCTCACGCTGGCCATCTTCGCTCGGCGTCCACGCGCGTTTTGCACATTGTCCGTCACCCCGAAATCCCGGCGGCGGTACGACCATCGCCCCCTTTCCACGCACGACACGGGGATAACGGTGTTTTGCTCGGCCGGGACCAGGAGGGTGAGATTGGCAACCCGGTTTTGCTTCGCGCCGACGAGCTCTTCGCCGTCCACGATCAGCACCGGAACCTCCGCCTTGTTCTCCACCACCAGCTCAGGCACGCTGCCCCCCTTGGTAACCTCGCGAATCCTGACCAGATTCTTGCGCATGCCCTCCTCGAGCATCATGTAGCGCAACGGACTCTCCGGGGCTGAAGAGCCCAGGGGGTACACCGAGAGCCTCCCGTGCCTCATGGGTCGCCCGATCATCAGACCGTCGACCAGCGACTTGACTTGTTCCATCAATCCCCTCCTATGTGTTAGAGTACATGAGGAAAAGTCGTCAGTGAAATACTGTAACCAACACTCGTCCGCACGTCAACAGTCAATGTCAGCAAAATACAGATAACGTCAGGTCGAGTACGGGATGGCCACCAGCTACACGGCAACGGAGTTGCAGGAGGAGACGGGTGTCGATCGACGGACGATCGCCTACTACGTCCATGAAGGCCTTCTCCCCAAGGTCGGAAGGCGGGGACCCCGTACGCGCTACCCCAAGGTCTCGCGCGACCGCCTGCTCTTCATTCGGCGGGTGCGGGAGGCAGAGGAGGCCGGCAATGTGGAGGCCGTTTCGCTGCGGCGAATCAGGCACCTCTTTAGACGACTGTCCCGGGCGCAGGTCGCCGCGGTGGCGGAGGGTCACATTCCGGTCACGTCGGGGCTGATCGGCGAATCCTCGGTCAGTCGCCAAAATCCCGCGGCGCCCGCGCGCTCCGCAGCCCCGCCAGCGGAGCCCTTGCGCGGGGACCGCTCATCCGATTTGGAGAGGTCTGCGGACCGCCCGGACATACACTGCTTCTTGAGTGCCCGTCCATTCGGGGGTCATCAGCAACAAGGTGAGGACCCGGTTCTGGGTGCATTGCGTGACATCGTAGATCTCGCGCATTCGCGCCATCCGGTGGGGCGCCCGATCTCCCATGTGTGGACCAGAATCGAGATCTCGCCGCATGTGGTGCTCTCGGTGCGCGGCGTCACCGACGACGATCGTGCCGCCGTGGATCGCGTTCGCGAGGCCCTTCGCGGCCTCCGCTCCCGGCCCCGGCAGTAATCTCCGGCGTACACTTTGGGGGCCGTCCCCGACAACACGACCAGCTTCTCCACTCACTCCGACCAAGGGGATACAAGGCCAGTGAGCCCTTCCAGCAGGACCAAGATTCGACACGCCCGCGAGATCTTCGACGCCTGCAGGGCACCACTGCTGGCCGTCCTCGACGGGATCCAACCCGAGGATCTCAATTGGCAGCCCCGACCGGGGATGCGCGGCATTGGCAAGATCTACCGACATGTGTATCGCGTCGACATCTGGTTTCTGAGGCGGTGGGGCGTCGAGCCCGTGATCACCGAGGACGGCCCGGGCTCCGCCGACACCATCGCCGTGCGAATGCGGACGATCCAGGAGCAGATCATCGGAGAGCTGGAGGCGTGCGGGAGCGACGAAGACCTCGTCATCGAACGTCGGTCGTTGGACGGTAGTTCGACCTCAAGGCTTGGGCACGATGTCATCCATCTCGCGCAACATTACATGTACCACTTGGCCCAGGTCACATACTTGCGGCGCCTTCGAGAGCCCGCATGGAGTGCCGACTTGGACGCGTGGGAGAGCGCAACACACCTCATTGAGGAACGCGTCTTGGGCTATCCGCGATCACACCGGGACACCAGATAGCCGCAACACGCGCTCCAAACACAGCGCCAAACATCCCCCGACACGGGGCGCCGTGCTCGTCGGTATGGGTCGCGCCCAAGGGCGTTGCAGGTCCTGTGGCCGATTGAGGTGCCCTAACGCCCATGAATCCGCGTCGCCGCCCGCAACCCCGACTCGATCGCTCCATTCATCCAACCCCGCGCGCCCGAGATGTGCTCCCCGGCGAAGTGGACCGGCCCCTCCGGGCGGGCCAGCGCGTCCGCCAGCTCCCGATCCTGCCGGGCGGTGGGCGCCGCCCAGCCGCCCAGACTCCAGGGATCCCGTTGCCACGAGTGCGAGACGCCGGACAACGCGTTCGCGGACGCACCACGCAGGAATCCATCCCAGCGCCCCAGGACAGCCGCCGCGCGGTCCCGGCCAATCAGCCGGTCCAGCTCCCGGGCCCTCGCTTCCCGGACATAGGTGGCAAGCACTCCCTCTGTGCCGATTGAGTCCCAGGTTGGATGCCACAACTCTTCGGGCCAGTCAGTCGTGCCCCATCCGTTGAGCCTTTCATCGACCCAGAACCTCTTCTTCATGCGGAAAAACACGCGGGTGGCGCTCTCATACCGAAATCCGCCGTTCAGCGCCTCTCGCTTCTGCGCCGACAATCCCGGAACAAAACGGATGCGCGCAAGAACCGTCACCGGCACGGCAACCAGGACGCGATCCGCGTCCCAAGAGCGACCATCCATGGCGACGACGCGCACGGGTCTCCCGGCGCGAATCTCTCCGACCGGCGCACCCGTGACCACAGGTTGGACCAGGGCGTCGGCAAGAGCGTGGGGCAGGAGGTCACTCCCCCCGCGAATCTTGACGAAGTCGGGCTTGGAGGCGAGAAAGGTCTCCGGATCGACCGTCGCCCGCCGACCGGCCCGGACCCGCAGATAGCGCCCACGGTCGGGATAGAAGCGATCCACGGGCAGGCCAAAATGGCGTGCATAGCTCAGCGTTAGGTTGTGGGCCGGCAAGATGCGGGCCGCGCCCGCCTCAGCAAGATGCCCCGAGGCAAAGGGCGCCCGCAGCGTCAGCACGCGGCCGCCGACTCGTGGGCGCGCCTCCAGCACGGTCACAACGTGTCCGGCCCGCCCGAGCTCGTATGCGGCCACCAGGCCGGACATGCCGGCCCCGACCACCACGAATCTCTGACGCCGGCGACCTGGCGTCAGCGCCCCGGGGGTGTCCGCCGGCTCCACCGGGCTCACGCACGCTGCCAGTCCAAGCCCAACCAACCCTCCGGCTTGCCGCAGGAATTTGCGCCGGTCCATGTCATCCGCACGTTCCGCGCCACCTGCGCAGCGGCACTTCGGTGCCCGGGGAGCGGCTTGGGGCGCTGGGCCACCACCGAACCGCCAGTCGGCTCTGGACCAGCGGCAATCGCTTTGCGCCGGCCACCCGCATATCCTAGCCTTACCTTTGTCCTGCTTCACCGGCTCCCCGCCGTCGGCTTGAAGTGGGCACTCCGACACTTGCGTACCCATGGAGGACGGATCCACCCATGCCTATGACCCGATTTCGGTGCCGACTTCTGCCCACTGGCCTTTCTTTCCAATCCAATTCCCCCGCCGTCGGCGCCTCGTTGCTGCTGGTCGGGACCCTTCTCTTCGCCGCTGCCCCGTTTTGCGGACATCTCTTGGCCCAAGACGACGCTCCCGCATCCGCACCGGCCGACCCCGCCGATGTGGCATCCATCGACGCCATCATCACCGCCCTCTACGCCGTGATCTCCGGCGATGCGGGCGAGGCACGCGACTGGGACCGATTTCGCTCGCTGTTCGCTCCCGGGGGGACCCTGAGCCCCGTCGGACGAGAAAGCGGCGTCGGCAGGTATGGTCGCAGCGTGATCACGCCCCAACAGTACGAGGGCCAGGTCAGCGACTACTTCAGGGAGAACGGCTTTCACGAGACCGAATTGCATCGCGTGACGGAGAGGTACGGAGTGATCGCCCATGCGTTCAGCACCTACGAGTCACGGGTTCGCGCCAGCGACCCCGAGCCGTTTGCTCGGGGCATCAATTCGATCCAGCTGCTGAACGACGGGGCTCGCTGGTGGATCGTGTCGATCTTCTGGCTGGCCGAGGGGCCCGACCATCCCCTGCCACCCGAGTACCTTCCCTCCCCACCTCAACCATAAGGATGCCGGGCGGGATCCAGATGGCCGTGTTCCCGGGCAACTTCGTGGCGGACTCCTGCGCACCGAACACGGAACCCGGTCACGAGGGCGGCCGGGTCGCCAACGCCCCTCCCCCGGTTGAGGGTGGACCGGGGACGGCCGTCCAACCTGCTATGCAGGCCAGCGCGTCGGGTCTCCGGGCGCGGTGAGCATGGAGCGCCGAAGTGTGACTGCGCCTTCGCCTTCGCGCCCGGAGCATCGGAGTGCGATCGGAAAAGGAGGCCAACCGTCGCGTGACCGCAGCTCCGGCGTGGCGCGGCTTCTCTTGTTCCAGGTGTTGGCCCTGATGCTGCTTTGGCTCCTGCAGTGGACCTACCACCGCTGATGTCGAGCAACCCCAGGCCATGCACCCGATAAACTGGATCATCGTCATCGCCTATTTGGGCTGGGTCGTCACGGACGGCATTCGCCGCGCTCGCGGCACCCGCAAAATTGAGGGCTACTTCCTGGCGAACCGAAGCCTACCGTGGTGGGCGGTGGGGCTCTCGGTGATGGCGACGCAGCTGTCCGCGGTCACCATGGTCGGCACAACGGGCCAGGGCGCCACCGACGGCATTCGGTTCGTTCAGTTCTACTTCGGCCTGCCGATCGCCATGGCAATACTGGGCGTCACGCTGGTCCCCTTGCTGCGGGGCGCCGGTGTCTACACCGCATACGAGTACCTGGAGCGGCGCTTCGGCCCGGGCACCCGCACACTGACCGCCTTTCTGTTCCTCGTAAGCAGGGGGATGTCGTGCGGCGTCATCATTGCCGCCCCGGCGGTTGTCCTGTCGGCCGTCTTCGGCTGGTCGTTCATCTGGTGCGTTGCGCTAATCGGAATCCCCACCGTCGCGTACACCATGGTGGGCGGCATCCAGGCCGTCACCTGGACCGACGTCAAGCAGATGGTGCTCATCGTCGTCGCGCTCCTGGCCGTCATTGTCGTGTTGTTGCTCAAGATGCCGGTTTCCGCGTCGGAGGCTCTCCACATCGCAGGCGCCACGGGCCGACTTCAGGCCTTCGACTTCTCCTTCAAACTGAACGAGACATACACCTTCTGGTCGGGCATCATCGGGGGCACCTTTCTGATGCTCTCCTACTTCGGCACCGACCAATCGCAAGTCCAGCGGTATCTTGCCGCCCGCTCCGTGGACGCCGCCCGGAGCTCCCTGATGATGAGCGCGTATTGGAAGATCCCGCTTCAGGCCCTCGTCCTCTTGGTCGGCGTGATGGTCTTCGTGTACTACCAGTTCCAGGAACCACCTCTGCTCTACAATCCGGTCCACGACGAAGCGGTCATGGAGGCGCGGGGACCAGAGTACCGCGAGCTGCTGGATCGGCACGCCGCCGCGACCGCAGAGCGCGGGGATGCCGCGCGCAGGGTCGCGGATCTCTCCGGGTCGCCGATTTTCCAGAGCGCGGACGCAAACGAGACGGCGCGGATCCACGCCATGGACGAATTTCTTGCCCGCGAGGCGAGTGTGCAGGAGATTCGGCGCCAGGCGCTTGAGATGGCCACCGAGGTCACGGGGCAACCCTCGCTGGACACCAACTACATCATCCCGCGATTCGTCTTGAGCGAGTTGCCCATAGGGCTCGCAGGCCTGTTCATCGCCGCAGTGATCGCGGCCGCGATGTCAAGCATTTCCTCCGAGCTCAATTCGCTCTCCACAACGAGCGTGATCGACATGTATCGGCGCTGGTTTCGCACGGATGCAAGCGATGAGCACTACCTCCGGGTGTCCAGGGTCGTCACGACACTTTGGGGAGCATTTGCTTGCGCGGTCGCATACTACGCCGTCAGTCTGGGATCCCTGATCGAGGTGGTGAACCGATTCGGATCTTTCTTTTACGGCTCCATTTTGGGCGTGTTTCTGCTCGCCATGGTGCCCCCAGCCCGAAGCGCGGGCGCACTCACGGGCTTGGTGCTTGGCATGGCGGCGGTGGCCGCGGTGAGCCTCGGCGCACCCCAAGTCTCCTTCCTCTGGCACAATGTCGTGGGGGCTGCAATCGTTGTTCTTGTGGGTCTGGTGGTCGCAGCTCTCGCTCCGAGCAAGCGATGAGGTTCGGCCTCTGCCGCGCCGGCCAAGGGGTTCCGCCGCCGTCCATTCGCTGTCCATTGCATATTCCACGCCATTCACTTGCCCACCGCCATCAAGACGGTCGCGGCCGCTGTAGCGGCGCTCGAAGGCGTTGGCGGGGGTCTTGCGTCGTTGCCGTCGCGGACCTGCCTTAGGGTGCGAATCCGGGTGGTGCCGAGTGTCACGATCACGCTCTCGTCCCGGGTTATTCATGACGGCGGCTTGAGGGGGCTGGATTTGTGGGGGCAAGTGATATATCTTCAATGGGTTACCAAGATCCACCAGCGTTTTCCGGCCACCAACCCAGGGTGAAGTCATGGCAACGACATTTAGCTTCAACAAATCGCTCCGAATCGAGTCCCGAGACGAAAGATTGTCATCAGACGCAGGGGCGGCCACCAGCCGAGAAATCCTCGAGCGCAGCGGTATCATCAACGCCGCAACCAAACGGATCAAGGACGAGCGCGACCCCGTCAAGATCAAGCACTCCATGGCGGAGTTGCTACGCACCGCGCTCTTGCTCCTCGTCCAGAATCGCCGGGACCATAACGATGCGAATGTCTTCCGCAACGACGTGTCCTTTGGCCTCGCGGTATCCGACCGGAAGGGAACGAAACCGGTCGACCATGCGCTGGCGTCGCAGCCTACCTTGTCGCGCTTGATCGCGGCGCTCAGCAACGAGGAGAACACCGAGGCCTGTCGCGACGTGATCATGGACTTCACCTCGTGGAAGGTGCTCGCCACAAACGGCGGTCGCCTGCACGATACGTTGGTCATTGATGTGGACAGCTTACCGGTGAAGGTACATGGAAAACAGGCCGGCAGCGACTATAACGGGCACTATCGCGCCAGGGTTTTCCATCCGTTGGTGGCGTTGGCGGCGGAGACGGGAGACATCCTGGATGTTGAGCTTCGGAGGGGCAAGGTTCATACGGCGAACCGCGTGGTGGGCTTCATCAAGAACGTGGCGAAGCGTGCGAAGGGGAAGATCAGCAAGAGGGTCATTTTTCGTATGGACGCCGGGTTCCCGAGCGGGGTTCTGATGCATGCGCTCGAGGAGGAGGGTATCGACTTTGTGGTCCGTGTGGCGAACAACAAGGTGCTGGCTGATCGTGCCGAACCTGCGGTCGATGAGTTCCGTGCTGACATGGACAAAAAGGACAAAGAGGACAAAGAGAAAGAACGCCCGCGTGAGACCACGACGCGAGTTCGGGAAGCGGAGCGGTACAAGGCGGGGAGCTGGCCTGTTGAATGCCGCATGGTGCATGTGATGGTGGCTAAGCCGGGCGAGCTGTTCACGAGGTCGTTTTGGTTGGCCACATCGGTGTCTGCCGATGAGATGACGCCTGAGGAGGTGTTGGAGCTGTACAGGAAGCGCGGGAAGGCTGAGGGCCACATTGGCGAGTTGATGAGTGTGGTGAATCCGTCGTTGTCTTCGACGTCGCGTCCCAAGAGCCACTACCGGAACCAAAAGGTTGCGGTGGCCGATACGGAGGAAGAGGTGAGTGGCGACGAGAACGGCGAAGAGGAGGTGGTGGAGGATCCAGAGCTTCTGGATGCCTTTGCCCGCAACCGGGTACGGCTACTGTTGTCGATCCTGGCGTACCAGGTGATGCATGTCCAACGTGTTCTGTTGGCGCGGCGGACCGGTGTTGGCTGGAGTTTGCGGCGCCTGTTGGAGCGAGTGTTGCGCACGGCGGCACGATACATCGTGTCTGGGCGACGGATCACGATGATCACAAGCGCAGTGTCGGTGCATTGGCAGATGCTGGTTGCCGGTGTGCGAGAGCTTCCTGATGTCCGAATCTTGTCCGCCGAGGTTGTCTGATACTCAACGGCGGGTCTGGGCGCAAGGGCGGTTACAAGGGAAGTGGCGGAAGTGCGTCCATAAAATGGGTATTTGGGGGGTATGATGTGCACGAGGCGGTGGTCGGCCGGCAAAATTGGGGGGCTGGCCGATGTCGGAACGCCGAGAACCCTTTCACTGGCCTTGATGACAGTTTCAATTGTCACTCATGAATAAGGTGGGCTCGTGATCGTGAGCGCCTCAGCTCAGGCTCAATTCCCGTTGGAAACCAGGGCCCCGTTCAGGCTCATCTCCCATTGGACAACACTGACTGTAGCGACAAACCTTGTTGTTTGTTACATTCATGCTGATTTACACACCCCCTCCGAATCTCCACCCGCTGATCGGCAACCCCAATTCGCTTGGAGGCCCGTTGTGGACCTACAGTGCATGGCGGTGTTTCGGAAAGTTCCTGAAGGCTACATCGCCTTCGTCGAGGAGTTTCCCGGTGCCAACACCCAGGGTGCTTCCTTGGAAGAGGCCCGGTCGAACCTTCGGGAAGCCGTCGCCTTGGTGATCGAAGCCAACCGAGAAATGGTCCGCGACGAAGTCGACGGCAGTGCGGTAATCAGAGAGCCTATCACCGTCACGGCGTGAAGCGCCGGGATTTGCTACGGCACTTGGCGCGACACGGGTGCGCCTTTATACGTGAGGGATCGAACCACACCCTCTACGTCAACCGGGCGGTCGGGAAGGTATCGACCATACCCCGGCACAACGAGATCAACCGGCAACTCGCTAGGAAAATCTGCGACGACCTCCGGGTACCCCGACCTCCAAGGAGCTGAACCAGCGTTGCAGGGAGCACCATCGGGAGCTTGGTCTTGTTTCCTACATTAATCTGAAGTTCGCGAGCCGAAATTGGCTAACGCGTTGTAGTCATGCATCATAACTAAAATCGCCAGGTGTTCCCTACCGGGTACAAATCACGCCCAAATGTCCAGTAAGCGGAACACCCCGGCCTGAAGTGGTGTCGGGTTGCAGAGCACATCGGCCGCTTCCTCGCCCTCCGCAGCCGGATGAACCCGGTTGCGCGTCAGCGTGGCAAGGTCCCCCGGCGATCTCATAGGAAGGCGCCCCCAAACGCCAGGCGCGGTCTCGGGCGCAACTACGGCCAGCGTTGCTTGACATAGCCGACGAGATCCGCACCCTCGAGAATCCGCGTCGAGTTGTTCACCCGGACATAGAAGGTCTCGCCTCGCTTGGTGGCCTTGGCGTAAATCGGCTTGGGAGACGGCGCCACATGCACCAGCGCAACCTGCAGGCCGTCGACGGGCTGTAGCCTGATCCCGACCCGGGTGGAGGCCAGGGAGCCCAGCGAGCGCTCGATCGCTGTCGTGAGCGAGTTCACATATCGGTCCCCGTCCAGGTTCTTTGTGTCAAGATCCGGCTGGATCCCCAAGATCTCGCCGTCATCCGCGATGCCCACCGCGAGGATGCCGCCATCGGCGTTCAGAAAACCCGCGACGGTCTTGAGCACGGACTGGGTGATGACCTTCTCCGGCACGCCGTGCCTGTAGCTGTAGTACGCGGACGACTTGAACTCGATCCGGTCGGTTTCGCTCTCGGTGATGAGGTCTCCGACGGACACCTCGGGCGCAATGACCCACGGCTCGTCCGAGAACTGCCCGGTGCGGAGTTTCTCGAAGGCCTTCCAGACGACCAGGGCGATGAGCTTCCGGCGCTCCGTGAGGAATTCGCGGTAGTCCATGTGCTCCCAGCCCTCCGGCAAGGCGTGCCAGAACCGGGCCCGTTCCCGCTCCCGGGGCGCCAGCTTCTGGAACAGGGGCGGGAAATACTCTGCGGGTGGCGAGTCGCCGATGGCCGCATTGTCCGGCCACTCGACGTAGGCGTAGTTGGCGATCTGATTCTGCTGCACCTTCCTATCGATGCCGATCCGCTTCAGGTAGGCCCGGGGAAAGAGGTGGTGGCGCTCGACAGCCGACCGGGTTGCGTCCATCAATGGATCCAACAGTTCGCCCAACTGAAGCGGCGAGAAGAGCGCCCGGGCGTTCAGCAGAACGAGGCTCGCATGATACGCGAACAATGTCGGGGCGAAGACACCCGACGATTCGAGCGAGTTGGGCAGTCGGACCTTCCAGTACTCCTCCGTCAGCACCGTGCCGACGATACCGTCTAGCGTTGCCACGAATTCGTCCCCGGACTTCGCCTCGGCGATGCGGCGCAGGTCCTGATCGAGCCGGGTCTCGAAGCTGCCCGTGTACCGGCCGGTGAGGGAGGTCATGAAGAACCATCGAGCGATCGCTTCGCGCAGAATGCCCCGGTTAATCCGATGGTCCAGGTGCCCGATCAGATACATCAGGTACGAGGACATCAGGTTGTTCTCCGAGCTGATCATCCTCTTGCTGCGATAGCCGGCTCGGCGGACGGCCTTGAGGAACTCGTGCCAATTCGTGAGGCAGAGAGCGGCTTCCTGGGCCCTTCGCATCGCCTCGAACCGGCTCTCCCGGATCTCTCTCGAGAACTTGCCGGTCTCCAAGTCCTTGCCGCGGAGTCCCTGGTACACGTACTTGAGCCGGGCGCGCCTTAGGGCAAGGCCCGCGACCACGCGCAGCATCTGGTCCGCCGTGGGATCGATGAACGGGTTTGCGGGAGACGCCCCCGAGGTCCGCAGCCTCGCGCGGCGGGCAAAGTCCTCCAGCTCCCTGCGGCCGTCCTCCCACCACACCGACATCAGCGTGAGGATAAAGTCGGCCTGTTCAAGCTGGACACCCTTGCTGTTGACTCGAACGAAGATGTCCGCAACCTGCTCTTCCTCCACGTTCGATCCCAGCTCCAGGACCTTGAAGGGATAGTTGCGGAGATCGTACAGCCGGTCGATCGCTTCTTCTAGGTCGTCCCGAGCGCGCTCCGTCAACGGGCCCTTGTCCCCCGCATCAAGACGCTTGAGAAACTCGCGCACCTTCCTGCCCCGCATGCCGCCGCTCCAAAGTATCGAGATGTCGGGAATGAACTCGGGGTCCCTCACCACCGCGGCATCGGCGACCTTGAAGCTGCGGTCCCGGGGCCGAAACGCGATACGAATCCGCGCCGTGGTGTAGTCCTTGCGGAGCACCTCCCTGCCAGTCAGCACGCTATAGAGGCTAGTCAGACGCTGCTGGCCGTCCACGATCATGAGGCGGGGGGCGGCTTCGTGGGCATGCGTTCCGATGCGGCGGGCATTGGCCTCCGCACCGGTTGCCCAGAAGAGGAGGTTGCCCACAGGGTAGCCGTGATACATCGAATCGAAGAGGTCGCGGACCTTGACGGGCGTCCAGACAAAGGGGCGCTGTATTTCCGGTAAGGCGATCTCGCCCCTGCCGATCTCTTCGATCAGATTGGAAACGCTGTAGGAGCTGTCCTTAAAGACGGTGATGCTCATGTGGCTCTGGTCGGGTTGTGGAGTGAGGTGGCGTGAATGAAACTAAAGTACCCCCGAGGCGCTTGCGGGCCTCGATCGGCACGCGCGGCCAGTGCCCCCTGACGCAAACGGGTGCCCCCATCCATACGTCTTTCCTACATGGGTCCGTCGTGGGGCCCCAAAAGCCGACACGACAGACAGGTTGCGGAAGGCGGAAATCCGGGCAAATGACCAAGTAGCCGTGCCGCCTGGCGCTCACTCAAGTCGGCCCCCGGGGCCCGGACACCTCAAAGAGTTGCGGAGAGCCAAGGCGACGCAAGTCACCGTGTCTCAGCTGAGGGACTTTGCCCGCCGCTACCGACGTGAGCCGGATTCAAAGAGGCGCGTCAATCAGTCCTTCGCCGCACCCCCAAGCCGAAATCACCAGTGCGCAGACGGAAGCCAATACCAGAGCGATCACGGCCGGGACACCGGCACGCGCGGGCGGTTCTCCGGCCAGCTCAAGGACGGGCACCCGCTCCCCGTCCACTTGATGAATGGGCGTAGCCGGGAAGAGAACGGGCCGAAGATAACCCTTCAGTTGCTCGGGATAACGCCGAACCGCTTCCCGGTATGTGAGCTGGGCGGCCAGATCCTTGGCAGCAAGCCGGTCGACTACCATGCGGGCCGCAACCGGCGGCGCCAAGAGTGACATCGGCGAGTCCACTGGCCGCGGTTGCGCTCTGCCAAGACCTCACCTACACGCGCGCGAGCTCTACGGGGCGGCTTGGTCGCCCCAGTGATTCATTTTTTCCGGGAAACTACAGATTTGGGCGGGGTCGATAACTGCCTCGGGATGCGGTGTCCAAGACGTACTGTTTCCAGTTCTTACGGCCGGAGACGGACGGCATCGGCATCATGGAGTGACTACCCAACCCCAAGGAACCGTCAAGCGGCCCGTTCAAGCACCTCGACATGGACGCCAAGGTTACTTTACTCGTGAGCACACTTCCAGTTTCAGCCCCCGCGAGGGTGACCCGCACCACCCGGCCATGAGATGTTCCACTTGATCAGCTTAATGACATTCGATGAGGATACCCGTGTGATCTTTTCGCCACAGATGGACATCGGCAGGACGCAACCCATGGACCAGAACCAGGGAGCAGGCATGCATCCTCGCACAAGTCGGACGCCGGCTCGGTGAGCCTTCCCGCGAAACCGCACGACGCGCTGTTCCGGGCACTGGTCTCCAACCCGGCCCGCGCTGGCACACTCCTGGCAGAATACCTGCCGCCGCAGGTCGCCGATCTGCTCGACCCCGACACGCCACCCGAGGCGGTCGAGGGCAGCTTCGTCGACGAGGACGCCGCACACTCCCAGTGCGACGCCCTCTTCAGGGTCAGGCTAAAAACCGGAGAGGATGCACGCATCTATGCGCTGCTCGAACACAAGAGCCACGTTGACCCCGCCACTCCACTCCAGATCCTGAAATACCTTGTCAACATCTGGCTCCGCGAGATTGACGGCGGCGCCGGAGACAAGCTACCGGTGATCGTGCCGCTCGTGTTCTACCACGGCCAGGGCCAGTGGACCGCACCCCGTTCGGTGTCGGGCATGATCGATGCGCCCGAAGGACTGGAATCTTTCGCCAAGGAGTTCGCCTACGTGCTGCACGACCTGGGCGCGATTGAGCCTGAGCTACTGTCGCGGGCGCCGGATGTCAGGGCCTGCCTGTTGGCGCTCAAGGTGGTCTATGCCAGGGAGATCTCGCCGGATCTTCTCGACATCATGACCGGCGGGACGGTTGCCGAGAGCGCGTTTGAGCGTCATCTTTTGCGCTATATCGTCGAGCGCATGCGCCTGACGCCTGAGATGCTCGAGGAATCGTTGCACCGGACGAAGCCAGACCGCTGGGAGGTACTTATGGACACGGTGGCCGAAACCTGGATCGAACAGGGAAAGGCTGAGGGCCGAGCCGAAGGCCGAGCTGAAGGCCGAGCTGAAGGCCGAGCCGAAGGCCAGGCCGGGATCATTCTACACCTTATGGAGTTGCGCTTCGGGGTTGTGCCTGATGCGGTGGGCGAGCAGGTGCGCAATGCGTCGCCATCCAAGCTGGAAGCCTGGGCGGCGGCGGTGTTGACGGCGGCGAGCCTGGACGAGGTGATGGACGCTCGGTCCTAGGCGCTGGACCGGGTGCGGAACCTCGCGACGGCATCGACAAATCCCGGCGAGGGATCGTGGCCGATGCTGAACACCGTGGGGCCCTGTCTCCCGCCGATGCCCCGGCGGGACCCGTGGAAGCGGACCGGACCTACGACCTGCACAGGCAGCCGCTGAGCAACTACTCTCCCAGTGTCGAACGCCAGACGCCGGAGCACAACAAGGTGCGGCCACTTCCTTGGCCCAGGCCATTCGCGCGACAAACGGCCAATTCCTTCGCGGGATTGACGGTTACACGGAGTACTCAGGTGAGTAACGAAGCCGCTTCCTACCGGCTGCCAGCGAAGCAGCCCCCAGGGACCCTGCCGTGATGGTGAAGCGGGTATCCAAAGCCTTCGAGCGGGAGGGCGCGCGCTCGGCAGTGGCCGAGTAGGACGCGGTTGCGGCTAAGGTCTGCGGTCGCCGCAAATCGGCGATGCCGAACCCTCTACTACTGCTGAGCAACCAACTTATACACCGGGAGACTCTGCACATCCATATCGTCCTTCAGCACCCCGAGGACACGCCCTCCGGCCACATCCAAGATCCGAAACCTTGGCGGAGAGGCTCGACCCGCCCCAGCCATGTTTTCCGGGAAACTACAGATTTGGGCGGGGTCGATAACTGCCTCGGGATGCGGTGTCCAAGACGTACTGTTTCCAGTTCTTACGGCCGGAGACGGACGGCATCGGCATCATGGAGTGACTACCCAACCCCAAGGAACCGTCAAGCGGCCCATTCCAGCATCTCGACATTGACGCCAAGCTTCCTTTACTGTGAGCGCACTTCCAATTTCAGCCCCCGCGAGGGTGACCCGCACCACCCGGTCATGAGATGTTCCGTAATATGAGGCCCATGCGAACTCGTATTCCGCAACCGTCCAATCGCTCTGCCGCGGGTCTTCTTGATCGGAGGCACCCATGGTCTCCGTCCAGAGGAGATCCCATAAGGCTTGGTATCCCCCTGGCGCTGACGCACAGCCAGCTCCAGTGCCTAGGGGACGGGGTGAAGGACCGCATTCGCCAGGCCATGGCCGCGGGCAGCAAATGGGTGGGCACCACACACACACCCACCAAGATCATAGCGTCGGGGGTTGCGGAGCGGCGCCCGGGGGCTACGCCCAAGCCTAGCGCGAACCGGAACAGTGTGTGTGCAGGCCGGTCAGCCCGGCCGCGCAGCCCGCGCGGACGCCGCCACCGGTTCCCGCCAGAAAGGCCCCGGCCAAGACGAGCAACGAGACCAGCAGGCTCACGGGGATCGCTCGCGCGCCGATCTTCGCGACCACCAACCTCAGGGGTGCGGCCAAGAGCCACGCCATCGCCTAGGTTGCCGCAAGCTCCAGGCCAAATCAATGGGGGTTCGGGTGACGTTGCCGGTTACCGCAGGCAGGACAGCAGCGGGGACCAGTCCAGTGCCCGTCGACCACCCAATCGGCTTGTGCGGTAGGGTCGGGGACTGGCGCGCCAAGTTTAGGGTCCGGTAGTTCATCCCTCGCTTTCGCTTGGGTCCTCAGTCCGGCTCCCATGCCCACGTTTCCAGTCCCCGCCCATCGAACCGGACGTGCGGTTTTCCCGCATCCGGCTCTCAGACGAGATCACGCCCTTCGCACTCGGAAAGCTCGCATCCGTCCTGTCAGATGGAAGCAGCGACTCCTTCCGCCCCTTATCTCCCGGAACCTGCACAAGCCCCGGTACGCATCTTCCGTTCCATCGCAAGCTACCAGCACCAGCCCCAAGGCTCGCGCCCGTTCCCAGGGTCAGCACCCGCATGTGCAGTGCGCCGCCCAAGTCCTTCCTTAGCTTTCGCGTGTGGCACGATCCAGAGTCTCCGAACCTCTTCTCGACTCTCATAGGCTCTCACCATTGGTCGGGTCCTTTCCCCCTTCCTGCGCCCCTCCCGAATCAGGGCCCCTTCCCTCGACCGGCATTACCCGGCGTCCACAGTACTACGGGCCCAGCCGCCACCCTGCCGGCCCAGCCTGCCCCTCACGGGGTTCCGGTTGGTGCGTGCCACACCACACAGCAGGGCTTCCCGTGTTGCTCCCGCTTCCCTCTTCCATGCGTGCCGTCGTCACTACCCCGGCGGAGACGCCCGGTGCTCTCGTCGTTCGCTTCCCGGACGCTGACAGCCTTCCCCGAAATGCGGGCGGGTCGGCCTCCGCGACGACGTTTTCGAGGCCTGCTCAACGTTCACTCGCGTTACGGCCCACATGTTCGCTGAGCCGCCCAAGGCGGCCCGTTTGCTCGAAGTGCTTCAGACCATGTCGTTACCTCCATGACCCGCTCCGATTGCTACCGGCCGGAACGACAGTTGCCGGGCGGGATTCGCACCCGCTGTGAAACGGTGCCTTTCCACGGCACACCGCGTTTTCGCGTGTATCAACTACTGCAGACGAGAGGGCCGCAACACACCCGGCGACCGGACGTAGAGGGCACGGGCTACGGTCGCTTTGGAAGGGGCGGGCACGGCCTCGCTTTCCGCCGGTCCACATGGACGGGCTTTGGCTTTCCATGAGCTCCTGTGTAGCTTGAGGTTGGGCGAGCCGATCCGTACCGGGATCCAGCGAGTCGTTCATGGTCACTCCTCATGGCTGTTTCTACCACGGAAGGCGCGCGCCCGCGCAATTCCTCATATCCCTGCTCGCCACGACGACCGTCCGCGCGGCCCTTTTTTCCTGGCTGTCCATCGACCGACGGCACCGGTCCCATGCACCGCTATTGGTTGCGTCCGGCGCTTCGGCAGGCACCTCGCCTGGGCGCCGGGTTGCGCGGCGGGTGGCTGATCTTGAAGGACGCCGGCAGCACATGGCGAGACTGCTGCCCCCTTGGGGGGTCGCATCAAAAAGCGGAGCGCGGCTGCGCTGATCGGGCCGCGCTTCGCCTCAAAAGACAAGCGGTGCCGGGTTGCGCGGCGGCAACCTGACGGTCGCCACGGTGCCCCATGCGAGGGGTCTCACCCTAGCCAACGGGCCACCAGCGCATCTGACCGGGGGGCGACTTGGTTTGTTCTCAGTGCGGCGGGCTTGAGCGTCAGTTCAACGACCGCCATGCGAAGCGGAACCTGCGGAGATTCCGACGTGAGGGTCCCGCCAATGCCACGCGCTGGCTGATCGAGGCGGTCGCCGATCATGGCGTCGCCGGGCGCTCCTTCCTTGATGTCGGCGGAGGAGTCGGGGCCGTCCAACACGAACTGATGGCGCGCGGCGCAGCCGGCGGAACCAACTGTGATGCGGCCCCGGCGTTTCTGCGCGCGGCTCGCTCCGAGGCCGAAGCTCGGGGCTACGCCGACTGCGTACGCTACGTGGAGGGTGACGTTGTCGAACGGGCCCGTGAACTCCCGGCGGCGGACTTCGTGACTCTTGACCGGGTCGTCTGCTGCTACCCCGACATGCCGGCGTTGCTGGGAGCGGCGGCTCCCCTGGCGAAGCGGTCACTCGGGCTGGTGCTACCGCGCGGAACGAGATGGATCCGCCTCGGCATCCGACTGGCGAACCTTGTCCAGCGCCTCCGAAGGCACCCCTTCCGGGTCTTTGCCCACGACCCCTTGGAGGTCGAGACCGTCGTGGAGGGCCACGGACTGGCGAAGCGGTTCGAACGGGACGGCGTCCTGTGGCGCGTCCTGGTCTTCACCAGGCCCGGGACCAGTCGGAGCTGAGCTTCGGGCGATATGGAAATGCGCTGCTGCCGTCACGCTCGCCACCTGCGGTAGCCACCGGAGTGAACGCCACGTTTTGGCCACAAAGGCCGAAGGCCCACAGGAGATTCTCGCGGATGGCGCGCACTCGGGGGTCGCGCGAGACGCCAACGGCAACCTTCACCCCCGCCAGCCCGCTCCCCATGAGGCTGATGTCGTCGGCCCCGATGGCGACGGTAGCGTCCGTGCCGATTCCAGAAGCCGGCCAGCGGCGGCACGCTACCATTGGTGTCGGCCGGGCACCCTTGTGGTTGTCGCTTTCGCGCGAATTCCGGTGGCGGCGGACAACCGCACGTTTTCCCCGGTGCCCATGGGTACCTTGCCCCACACGGCTGCGCGCCCGCGCACCCAAGGTGCCTCCCCTGCCATGCGCGCCGGTCGGGGGGACTGCAAACGAGGCATCTAAGGCGGGTCGCCGCTCGCGGAAGCTGCCGACGGGGCCACGCCCAAGCCCAGATCCCGTCCCTTCAGGATCGCGGGGATCCCCTCCTCCATCCACACAGGCGCGGGTGCGTCCATGAGGTAGTGATCAAAGAACTGCTGCATGCGCCTTGCCCAGTCCTTGCGATTCACGTCACGCCTGAGGCCATGGGCCTCACCGTTGTAGTTGAGCATCCAAACCGGTTTCTGAAGCCTGCGCATCGCCACGAACATCTCGATTCCCTGATACCAGGGCACCGCGCCATCCTCGTCATTATGCATCATCAGCAGAGGCGTCTGGATCTTGTCCGCAAAGAAGATCGGGGAGTTGTGCAGGTACTCGCTCGTCGACTCCCAGAGGGTGCCGCCGATGCGACTCTGTGTGCGCTCGTACTGAAACATGCGACTCATGCCCGACTGCCACCGGATCCCGCCGTAGGCACTGGTCATGTTGCTGACCGGTGCGCCCGCCTCGGCCGCGCGGAAGAGATTGGTCCTGGTGATCATGTAGGCGATCTGATAGCCGCCCCACGAATGACCCTGCACACCGATCCGGTCCCTGTCGACAAACCCCTTGCTCACCACGCTGAGCACGCCCGGGACGACCGCGTCCAGGGCGCTCTCGCCAGGATACCCTATCTCGTAGGGGATGTCTGGTATGAAGACGACATACCCGCGGCTGACGTAGAAGGGAACAGAAATGGACGACCCGCCGGGACGCGGTGAGCGATACTGATGGACACCGTCGGACATGCGTTCATAGAAATAGACCATCATCGGGTACTGGGCGTCGGCGTCAAAGTCGTCGGGCTTGAACAGGATACCCTGCAAGGGAACGCCGTCGTTGGAATCCCACTCGACAATCTCGGCCGATCCCCAGCGAACAGTGGCCTGCTGCGGATTCGCGTCCGAAACCCTGACCATGTCGTCGAAACGGATGATGCCATCGTCGCCGTCCGTCACCCAGAGGTCGGGGAACTCACGAAAATCCTCCCGCGTAATCAACCACCGGTCGGCATCGGCGGCCTTGTCCCCGAGCCGGAAGACCTTGTCCTCCATGACCACAGGTACCGGCGCCGTCGCCTGATCCGTCGTACCCCGGAAGAACCCGGATTGCTTGCCCTCCGAGTGAAAGGCGCGCCACAGGACCCGGCCATCGGGAATGTGGTCCAGGTCATCATCGGTGGCGGCGTAGCGGAAACGCACACCCGCATCCCTGCCCGCCCCGGCCGTGACGCTCATCACGCTGTGGTCCCGTGGGTTGTAGCGCCAAACGTCGTGGCGGTCGTAGAACAGAAAAGCGCCGTCTCCCTCGGACCAGCCCGCGGACCCGTAGGGCGGCGGCAGGTCGGGGTGGTCATCCAGTTCATTCCACACCGGATGGGGCACCCCGGCGCTGGCCGGCCTCGCCTCGCCCCCGTCCAGCGACGCCACCATCCAGTGTCGGGCGACGCCGTCCCACCACGCAGCATATCGACCACCCGGCGATATCAAGGCGCCTCGGGAGCCCTTGGCCCGCTCGGCCAGGAGGCGACGCTCGCCTGTGGTCACATTGATCGCGTAGAGGTCACTGTACCGGCCGTCCCAGGACAGAAGCTGTCGATACGGCACATCACTCACGCCCAAAGCGTGGGTCGCCTCCCGTGCCGGCGCAAAGCGCACGACGGGAACATCCGCACTCCCCAGCTGGATCAGGGATCCGGCGTCCAGATGCACGACGGCTGCGTATGAGCGTTCGCGCTCCTCGTCCATTTGCACCAGCTGCATGGGTTGCAGGTACGGATCCCGCCAATTCCAGATGTCCAGCCGGACCCTGTCCTCCTCCGGCGTGTCGTCTGGCTCTTCGGGCTCCGGGCGGGGCGCCGTACCCACATAGATCCGGGAGCCATCGTCCGAAAACTCGACGACGCCGTGCTCGCTCAGCCACCAACCGGGCGGCACACCGGCGCTTCTCGAGTCCGCCACCTCGACCCCCGCCCATGTCGGTGTGCCGGCATGGAACAGAGTGAACTCCCTCTGCTGCGATGCGCGGTCGTTCCGGTCCGTGAGAAACGCCAACTGTCGGCCGTCACTGGACAGCGCCAGCTGCTCATATCGCCCCTCACCCACCAGAACCGAATGGCGGACCCCGTCGTCCAGCGCAACAGCAAAGACTCCGTCGCCCGATCCATCCGTGGTGGCGGTGGCAAACGCCAGGACCGGGGCCCCCTCGGCAAAGAGGAATTCGGACACGTCCTCGTAGCGGATCTCGGCACCCGTCTCGAGGTTGCGGAGCACGAGCATTGACCCCTCATCCTTGTCCTCGTCGCGCTCGACCGTGTCGTCAGCCTCGGCTTTCGGGGCGGCATCCTCGTCCCCGTCGTCCACCGGCACATACGCTACCCAGCTACCGCGGGCGGCGACCTCCAGGCGCTCTATGGCCGCGATCGTCTGCGGATCAGGGCCGCCCTCGACCAAGCTCACAACCCCGAGGGAATCGCCCGGGAGATCGTCGGGCCCGACGCCGGCCCTCTTCAGGGAGTCGGCGACAGCATCGGGGATCGGTATCTCGTAGACGACAAAACGTGAATCGGAGGTAAAGACCGGGGAGGATCCGCGCAGCGAGAGACCCACCGACCCGTCCCGCGCGCGCCGCACTCGCAGTACCGGGTCACCCTCCATGGCCGAGATCACAAATGCCACCCAAGTACCGTCCGGCGACAGGACCGGACTCGCAATGTTGTTCCAGCCGAGCGCGTCCTCGTGCTCAAGGGGCCTGTTCTGGGACCGAGCGAGGGGGGCCGCCACGGCAGCCCACAGGAGCAAAAGGAACAGTGTGGGGCGAAGCTGGCTCACCATGCGCTACCCGGACATGGCGGACGGAAACACCGACGCCAAGAGGTCGGCGTTGTATCCGACAACAAGAGTGCGCCCCACCTTCATCGTCGGCGCGCGCAACTTGTTCCAGCGACTCACCATCATTGCCCGGAGCTCATCGTCCGATGGGCGATCCGGGGCCTCCAGGTCCACCCTCACAACGCGCCGCCCCTTGGCGACGCACAACTCGGTCATGCCGTCAAGTAGCGCCAGCGCTCCCGCCGCATCAACGGGATCCTTGTTGGCCCGCCGCGTCTCGACCACCGCCACATCGTTCTTCGCAAGAAACTCCTGCGTCCGGTCGCAGCTCCGTCAGCCGCGCCGGTGATACAGCCATTCCGCCTTACCGACCGCCATATTTCATGCCTCCCCTTCGGAATCTCAATACCCGCAACCTTCAAGCGTACGCACCCTAGAATGTGCATGGTCACGGGCACCTGTCAAAACCGGTTCCCGAATTGGGGTTTCGCACGCCGTGCTCGCAACGGACCTCCCCTTGGGGGCGCCCCCTTGGGTCCAGGCACTCCCGCGCGCGCTCCCCCAACGTGAACACCCGGGGCCCGGTTCGCATCCCTTTCGGGGTCAGGCGGAAATCCCGCCCCGAGCGCCCCAGGAACCATCGTTCGGCCCCCTTGCCCAACACTTGCCCGGCGCCAGAGCCAGCCGTATCGTTGCCAATTGATCTTGCTACCGCACCCCCGCACACCCCAGAACATCCAAAGGAACGGGACTACCATGAACACCAAAGGCAGACGTGGCCTCCCCCTGCTGATGACCATTCTGGCCACAGCAACAGCATGTCAGGCGCCTCTTGATTTTCCGCCGCAACCGGAGAGCAACGAGGGCGCTCTTGTTGAGCACATCAACCCCCGCTCACCCGCCGACGGCGATGTCGCTCCGTTCAGTGGAGCTGTGTGGGTCGACAACACCCTCCACATCTCGGGTAGCCTCGGGCTTGAGGGTGGCCAGGTTCCCGAGACGGCGGAGCAGGAAGCAACCAACGTCATGAACAATGTCCGATCGGTGCTTGAGCGCGCCGGGCTGACCATGGACGACCTGGTCAGCGTCCAGGTCTTCGCCAGCGATGTGGGCGACTATGCGGCCTTCAACCAAGTGTATCGCACATACTTCACCAGTGAATTCCCCGCACGCGCGTTTATCGGCTCGGGCCCCCTGCTCTTTGGTGCGCGGTTTGAAGTCCTGGGGATCGCCGTCCAGAGGTAGTCCCTCCCGGCGGCCCGCACCCAGGCGCGCGGTGTCCCGCCCCGGATTCGGATTCGTTGGCGACGGGGGCGGTGTATTGATCGCTCCCTATCCCAAGAGAACCCCCCGCAGCGCGTCGATCCCGCGCAAGGCCCGATGCACATGCTCCATCGTGTTGTAGATGTGCGGGCAGAGGCGAAGTCCACCCGTCGGTGCGCCGGCCACACCGTGCTCGGCGTACAGCCGAGACAGAGCGGCCGGGCGATCGCCCGGCGCCCTGATCACGCAGACCCCCCCGCTTAGGGTCTCCTCCATGGGGGTGACCAACTCGAAGCCCAGCTCCCGGACGCCTTCCTTTAGCGCGCCCACCAAGTAGGCAATCCGGGCCCAGCGGCGGTCAGGTCCGATGGCCTCGTGAAGCGCGGCGGCTGTCTGGACCGCCGCCAGACACGCGTCATCGCGCTGACCCAGCGACTCAAACTTCCGGGCACCGACCAGGTCCGCTTCGGCGTCGGATCCCCATCCGGGAGCCACCACACTGGGCCAAATGTCATCCACACGGCCCCGGCGAACGTACAGGATTCCGGCTTCCTTGGGCCCCATGAACCACTTGTGCGTGGATGCGGCGTACGAATCACAGCCAAGCTCAGGGATGCGGACATCCAGGGCGCCCCAGCACTGCGCGCCATCGACATGAACATGGATTCCCCGGACGGCCACCGCGTCGGCAAGTGCGCGCACGGGCAGCCTCACGCCAGTCACGTTGGAGACGTGCGTCACGGTCAACACGCGGGTTCGGTCGTTCACCGCCCTAAGGAAGGGCTCCATCAACTCCTCCGGCGCCGTGGCGCCGGTGGGCACGGACACGCGCCGCACGACGATGCCGTAGCGGGCGGCGCGAACATCCCAGGCAACATTGTTGGTCGGGTGGTTCTCATCCCACAGCACGACCTCATCCCCGGGGCCCAGAGGAACCCCGTTGTTGATGACGTTGTTGGCCTCGCTGGTGTTGCGCACAAGGGCAATCTCGTCCGCCTCAACCCCGAGGCCCGCAGCTACATGCCTCCGCGATCGCTCCGTGAGCTCGGCGAACTTCGCCCGATTGTCGAAGGAGCAGTCGCGGTCAATGTCACGCGTGAGCTCCTCGACCCGGTCAGCCACCGACCTGGGTGACGGGCAGAGATTGGCCGCGTTCATGGGGACCCGGTCCTCGGAGAACGCAAACTGGTCCCGCACCCTCCCCCAATAGGGCTCATCGTCCTCTTCGCCCCGGCCAAGGGACCCCGGCGTCAACGTCGTCCCCGGGACACGCGCGTGTCCCAGCAATTCCGACCACGAACAACTTCCCAAGGCTGCACCCACCGAGATGCGGCCCAGGAACGCACGGCGACCGACACTGCGCTTCATGTCTTGGACACTCTTGACTGTGTTGGGAATCAGCCCGACATCGGGCGTCCCCTTTGAAGACTCGACCAGGCCAACATAGTACGGAATTCGGGATGCGGGGATATCCGGCAAAGAGCCCCTTCGGGCTTCCTGCTTCCGCGCGGGTGAGGGGCAGGACCGCCAAGCCAACTTTGCCGGCGTTGCCAGAGGCGGCCCGATTCACACGCGGGCGACGCACCCCCCGAGGGAACCCGGTTGACCCCGGCGCCCGCGAGCGTGCAAGCTTGAGGCTGGCGGGCGCGGGGGAGCACCACGAACAGCCGGGTCACCAAAGGGACATCCAACGGAGCAAGCCGCGATGGCGCTTACCGCTGACCGGATGGGCCGCTTGGGCACGGAGAACGCCTTCGGCCTGGGCGATGACATTCAACGCTGCTTGGACCGGGGCATAAAGGTCATTCGATTCAATCTAGGCGCCCCAGACTTTCGCAGCGCGCCCTTCCTGAATCGCATCGCCTCTGACGCGCTGGATGCCGGCCGATCGGGCTACTGCGACCCGGCGGGCATCCCCTCCTTTCGGCAAGCCATAGCCCGGCAGGTGTCCCGCACAAGGGATATCGAGGTCGACCCGGCCCAGGTTGTGGTGACGCCCGGAGCCAAGCCACCCCTTGGGTACACCATGCAGTGCTATGTCAACGAGGGAGATGAGGTCGTCTACCCCACGCCCGGGTTTCCGATGTACGAGTCTTGGGCGCGCTTTTCCAGAGCACGGGCGGTGCCGCTCAGGCTCGACGCAGAGAGGGATTTTACATTCGGGGCCGAGGACTTGGCAGCGCTCCTGACGGAACGCACCAAGGTCATCGTGCTCTGCTCGCCCTCGAATCCAACGGGCGGTGTCCTGTCGCGGGAGGAACTTGCCGACATCGCAGCGCTCGTGCGCGAGCGTTGCCACCCGGATGTCCGCGTCCTGTCCGACGAGATCTACGAACACACCCTCTTTGACGGGCGCCGCCACGAGAGCATCGTGTCGCACCGCGGCATGGTGGCACGAACCGTGCTGGTCAGCGGCCTCTCCAAGGGGTTCGCCATGACTGGCTGGCGCCTGGGCTGGGCGGTGCTTCCGACCCGGGAAGAAGCGGAGCTGTTCAAGCGCATGAACATTAATACCGTGTCCTGCGTGCCCCCGTTCCTTCAGGAGGCGGGGCAGGCGGCGTTCGAGCACCCCGACTCGCCCGCAACCGCAAGGCGCATGGTGGACGCGTTTGAGCGGCGGCGCGACTGGATCGTCCCTCGCTTGGATGCCATCGACGGAATGTCATGCCGCACGCCCAAGGGCGCGTTCTACGTCTTTCCCGATGTCTCGGGCGTGTGCCGCAATCTCCGGGTGTATGACGCCCACCGGCAATGGGGACATCGGCGCCGGCGGCGCACGTCACCTTCTGGCATGTTGCAAATGTTCCTGCTCTACCGGCATGGGGTGGCCACCATGGACCGCGCCTCTTTCGGAACCCTGGGGGCGGAGGGCCAAGACCATCTGCGGCTGTCGATTGCCAACAGCATGGACGACATCCAGGAGGGAGTCGAGCGCATCGCGCGAGCCGCCCAGGACAGGGAAGGCTTTGCCGCCTTTGCTCGCTCCGACGACGCACGGCAACTGTTTTCGTGAGCATTCGTGTGTGCGTGGCCGGCGCCACCGGCTGGACGGGCCGAGCCATTGCCCATGCGGCCCTGGACTCCGACGATTTCACCGTTGTGGCCGGGCTGGCCAGGCGCGCGGCAGGCAAGGACCTCGGAGTCAGCATCGGTCGCATCCAGCCCTTGGGCGTCAAGATCGCGCCTGAGCCGTCCGTCGCCCTGTCCAGTCGCCCCGATGTCTGGATCGACTACACACATCCCGCCGTAGTCCGATCCCACGCCCTGGCTGCCCTTGCGGCGGGGTCGCATGTCGTGATCGGCACATCCGGCTTGACCCCCGACGACCTCCAAGAAATTGGGAGCGTGGCCCACGAGGCCGGACGAGGCGTCATCGCGGCGGGCAATTTCTCTGTTACAGCCGCACTGCTCAAACACCTTGCCGGGATCGTAGCCCGGTATGTGCCGCACCGCGAAATCATCGACTACGCGCACGCCGGCAAACCCGACGCTCCCAGCGGCACTGCCAGGGAGTTGGCGGAATTCCTGGCTCCGTCCGCTAACCGGATCCACCATCCGGTCGCCCAGACGCTGGGCGAGGCGGCGACCAGGGGCGCTGCCATGGACGGATCCCAGGTCCACTCCATTCGCCTTCCGGGCTACACCCTCTCGGTCGAAGCGCTGTTCGGGCTCCCGGGCGAGCGCCTGACACTGCGTCACGACGCCGACAACAGCGCCGCTCCCTATGTCGCCGGGACCCTTTTGGCCGCGCGCCGAGTCACCCGCGTCAGGGGACTGGTGCGTGGGTTGGACCAGCTGCTCTTTGACCATCCGGGGTGACCTTCCCCGGGGCACGCCAACAAATAAGGCGACCTCCAGACAGCCCAAGAGGCCTTAGGGGGCGGGAGTCATCCATCCGTCAGCCGCACCTCGAATACCCTGGACCACAGCTTGCCCGTCAGATAGAAGTTTCCGGTGGCGGCGTCATGGGCGATTCCGTTCAGGACGGCGCCCCGATCCGTTCCCGGCCGACCGCTCAACATCGACAGCCGGGCCGCATCAATTTCGCCGGTAACCTCGCCGGTGAGCTTGTCGATGCGCACCACTTGATCCGACAAGTACACGTTGGCGAAGATGTCACCCCCGACGCACTCCAGTTCATTGATCTCCTGTAGCGAGAAGCCGTTGCGCGTCACTCTCAGCTCCCCGGTGATCTCAAAGGTGACCGGGTCCCGCTTCACCAATGTGGCCGTGCCATTGGACATGAACAGGGTCTCTCCGTCATGGCAGAGCCCCCACCCCTCACCCTCGTAGGCGAACACCCCCTGCCGGGTTAACGTTGCGATGTCGTACACATACGCCTCCCCGGCCTTCCAGGTCAGCTGAATCAGCGTGTCCCCCACCCGAGCTAGGCCCTCTCCAAAGCGCGCCTCATCCAGTGCCTGACGGCGCAGAACCTGTCCGGTGGCGACATCGACCTGGCGTATCTCCGACCTGCCGTACTGTCCGGTGCTCTCAAAGAAGGTCCCCTCGTGGTGAAGGAACCCCTGGGTATAGGCTTGGTCATCATGGGGAAGCGTTCGCAGGAGCTCGTAGCCAAGCTCATCAACCGGCCCCCCGCACCCCCACAACAGGGTTGCCAGCACACCGGTCACAGCCCTTGTCGCACGAATGGGACTCGCCGGCAGACTCCGCGCCCTCGTAACGAAGATCATCCCCGAATGCCGGACACGGGACACCGAATCCAGGCGCCGACCTTCCCGCCATCTGGATTCTGGGTAGCCAGGTGGTGACGGACCACACCGACTTCGCCCAACGCGAGTGTCACCCTTGGCGCACCCATCAGAGCGGCTCCCGCCACCGCAGCCCCTACCGCCCTTCTCATCCACCGCGCCCCTTGTCCTGACCCGTTCTCTTTGTCACCGCGTCATGCGGAGCCGCTTCGCAATCGCAACATTGAATCCGTACGCGCGCCCAACACCTGCGGTGGATTCCTCTGTCCATCAAGAAGGTGCCAATCCCGGGAACGCAGTGCTCAAACATGGCTCTTGAATCCCTCACAGCCAACCTCCTTGGCACTCGCGACACCAAGATGAAAATCGTGAGCGCGTTCCGGGGATGTCAAGGTGGCATCACACGAATGTGTCCATCCCGGCCAACAGAGGTATAATGGATAATCGAACTGGACACAGGGAGGACCAGGGCAGCAGTGTTCATGTATCCGTAAGACGACGAAGGCTGAGGAGAGGCTTGGGGCCCGTGGAGTCGCACAAACTCGTAAGGTGCGCCCGCCTCGGGCACAGGGACTCAATCGGATCTTGGGGGGCGGGGGTCCTTGGGATGGGCAATCCGCTCCAGGAATGGTGACATGACCGAGACATTTTCCCGGGTTATTCATGACGGCGGCTTGAGGGGGCTGGATTTGTGGGGGCAAGTGATATATCTTCAATGGGTTACCAAGATCCACCAGCGTTTTCCGGCCACCAACCCAGGGTGAAGTCATGGCAACGACATTTAGCTTCAACAAATCGCTCCGAATCGAGTCCCGAGACGAAAGATTGTCATCAGACGCAGGGGCGGCCACCAGCCGAGAAATCCTCGAGCGTAGCGGTATCATCAACGCCGCAACCAAACGGATCAAGGACGAGCGCGACCCCGTCAAGATCAAGCACTCCATGGCGGAGTTGCTACGCACCGCGCTCTTGCTCCTCGTCCAGAATCGCCGGGACCATAACGATGCGAATGTCTTCCGCAACGACGTGTCCTTTGGCCTCGCGGTATCCGACCGGAAGGGAACGAAACCGGTCGACCATGCGCTGGCGTCGCAGCCTACCTTGTCGCGCTTGATCGCGGCGCTCAGCAACGAGGAGAACACCGAGGCCTGTCGCGACGTGATCATGGACTTCACCTCGTGGAAGGTGCTCGCCACAAACGGCGGTCGCCTGCACGATACGTTGGTCATTGATGTGGACAGCTTACCGGTGAAGGTACATGGAAAACAGGCCGGCAGCGACTATAACGGGCACTATCGCGCCAGGGTTTTCCATCCGTTGGTGGCGTTGGCGGCGGAGACGGGAGACATCCTGGATGTTGAGCTTCGGAGGGGCAAGGTTCATACGGCGAACCGCGTGGTGGGCTTCATCAAGAACGTGGCGAAGCGTGCGAAGGGGAAGATCAGCAAGAGGGTCATTTTTCGTATGGACGCCGGGTTCCCGAGCGGGGTTCTGATGCATGCGCTCGAGGAGGAGGGTATCGACTTTGTGGTCCGTGTGGCGAACAACAAGGTGCTGGCTGATCGTGCCGAACCTGCGGTCGATGAGTTCCGTGCTGACATGGACAAAAAGGACAAAGAGGACAAAGAGAAAGAACGCCCGCGTGAGACCACGACGCGAGTTCGGGAAGCGGAGCGGTACAAGGCGGGGAGCTGGCCTGTTGAATGCCGCATGGTGCATGTGATGGTGGCTAAGCCGGGCGAGCTGTTCACGAGGTCGTTTTGGTTGGCCACATCGGTGTCTGCCGATGAGATGACGCCTGAGGAGGTGTTGGAGCTGTACAGGAAGCGCGGGAAGGCTGAGGGCCACATTGGCGAGTTGATGAGTGTGGTGAATCCGTCGTTGTCTTCGACGTCGCGTCCCAAGAGCCACTACCGGAACCAAAAGGTTGCGGTGGCCGATACGGAGGAAGAGGTGAGTGGCGACGAGAACGGCGAAGAGGAGGTGGTGGAGGATCCAGAGCTTCTGGATGCCTTTGCCCGCAACCGGGTACGGCTACTGTTGTCGATCCTGGCGTACCAGGTGATGCATGTCCAACGTGTTCTGTTGGCGCGGCGGACCGGTGTTGGCTGGAGTTTGCGGCGCCTGTTGGAGCGAGTGTTGCGCACGGCGGCACGATACATCGTGTCTGGGCGACGGATCACGATGATCACAAGCGCAGTGTCGGTGCATTGGCAGATGCTGGTTGCCGGTGTGCGAGAGCTTCCTGATGTCCGAATCTTGTCCGCCGAGGTTGTCTGATACTCAACGGCGGGTCTGGGCGCAAGGGCGGTTACAAGGGAAGTGGCGGAAGTGCGTCCATAAAATGGGTATTTGGGGGGTATGATGTGCACGAGGCGGTGGTCGGCCGGCAAAATTGGGGGGCTGGCCGATGTCGGAACGCCGAGAACCCTTTCACTGGCCTTGATGACAGTTTCAATTGTCACTCATGAATAAGGTGGGATTTCGGGCGACGCCGGGGACGACCATGCGCGAAAACGGTTGCTGGAACAGGACATGGATGCAGGTGGCGGGACAGCTTGTCACCGCACGCTTCCCGCACCACACCGGCGCGCCCGGCGGTTATCGTGGATAAGGCGCACCCCGACCGACCGCGCCGCGTCGCAATCGTCGGTGGCGGCGTATCGGGGCTGGCAACCGCGTGGGGGCTAAACCACCACCCCGACCGATTCGACTTCCAGTTGTTCGAGGCCGGGGACCGGATCGGCGGTAACGCCGTCACGATCGACATGCCGCAGGAGGGCGGCGGCTCAATTCCCTTCGACATCTCGGTTACGGCATGTATTCCCTCCGTGTACCATCACATCGTTTTGCTGATGCGCAGCTTCGGCATCGAGGTGATGGACACGCGGTTCAGTTACAGCGTCAAGTACGGCGACGGGGTCTATGCCCACGACTTCGACTCCGACATCCGGGAACAACTGCAAGCCGAGATCGCGAAGTTTCAACGGGTGCTCGGGCATCTGCAACGGTTCGGCTGGATGAGCCGTTCCCGGTCGAGATTCGTCAACGCCCTGAATCCATACAACTACGTCAGCATGGGGACGGTCCTGAACCTGGCCGGGCTATCGGGTCAGTTCAGGTACAAGGTGCTCAAGCCCATGTTCGTCAACTTCCTGATGGCCACTAACGTGTTCGACATGCCCGCGGCCCTCTTTTCGCGCTATCTCGAATTCTTTGACATCGAGTCCGCCACACCCATGCAGACATGGGACCAGGGAACGCGCCGCATCTATCAACACCTGACGGCGGCCTTCCAAGACCGGATCCACCTCAATCGTCCCATCCGAAAGGTCCGCCGCCACCCGACCCACGTTGTGGTCGAAGACGACAAGGGCGTCCAAGAGACCTTCGACGATGTGGTCTTCGCGTGCAACGCGAACCAGACCCTCATGTTGATCGACAATCCCACGATGCTCGAGCGCTACCTTCTCTCATCGGTGCGCTACGAGAGCGAATTGCACAACCACACCGTCATCCACTCCGACGCCTCCGTCCTTCCCGACAACGAAGTCAAGCCGCTCGCGACGCGGAGCAATCATATTGAGCAGTACGGTTCCAGGCCGGACAACTACGAAATCACCTACATCATGCATAACCAGCAGCCATGGGTGGGGCGGTCAGACAAGCCCTGTTTGGTGACCTACAACCCCATCAGCCGAATCGATGAGAGCAAGGTCGTGGCACGGTGGTGGTTTCAGCACATTGTCCACGATGTGCGCCATGTCACCCGGATCGTTCCCATGTTCCGCTGGATCCAGGGAAAGAGGCGGACTTGGCACTGTGGTGCCCACACGTTGATCAACAACCAGGAGACCTGTTTCGTCAGCGGGTTGGCCGCCGCGACCCAACTGGGCGCGGACTACCCGTTTGACGATCCCGAGGCGAGGAGCGTCTTCAACAATTACGGAGGCCTCCTGCACGGTCGGCGATTCAGAAAGGCATAGGGCTCCCATGCCTTGGGCATCCGGTTTTCGCGCCATGCGCGGGGCGGTCCCACCGTGATCCTGTCCCTGTCCCGCGGCTGGTGCCCTCGTCCACCTTGACCTCGACGGCGGCAAGGAGAGCCAGGAACACTTCGCCAGTTCTTGTTGTGTGTAGGTGGGGCTTGAGCTTGCCGTAGACGATGCGGACCATGGTGGTCAAGCCTTCATTCGTGCGCTACTCTCGGGCGCGGCTTGGGGGGCTTCGGTGATGGAATTCATTGTATCGAGCAGGCGGTTCGAGGCGCAGACGCTACCTGCGGAGAATGCCCTTCATGTGCGCGAGAGACGATCCGGCGAAGATCGCCATGGGCGCGGATCACTTGGCCATTGGCTTTCTTGAACCATCGTTCGGAGTGCGTTTCGGCCACCACGAGAGGCAGGTGCAACAGCTTCCGGCACGCCATCTTGAGCCCGCGGCCCTGGGAGGCGTCGAGCGAAGAGGTGACCGGTGATCGGAACCGCCGATGCTTTTCCCCGCGTTGTCACTGGTGGCGTTCCGGGGCATCGGAGAGGAGGCGCACCCGTGCTGCCGGACCGCCTTATGGATCCTGCGGAGGCGTTAAGCCGGCGGCTTCCAGCCCTTCCCGAACGGTGCCCCGGTATCGGCCCGGTCAGCGGGGAGACCCACCAAAGCCGATGAACCCCTGAAGTCCGAAGCGGTGATCATGCCCACCGCCCAATCCCGGCGCGCGCTCCGCCAACACCCCCAGCCGAAGTCGGTCTCCGACCCCGCCACCAAACCCGGCAACCTGTGCACCCACCTGCATGCGACCACCATGGCCCGACATCCCGTAGGAACCATACGGAGACACAAGCTGGCCACCAGACAACCGCCAGCCATACCCAACACGCGCATCCAACCCACTCCGGTTCACCCCGCCTTCCGCACCCGGCCGCATACGCCGCAACTGCTCCTGCCACAGCATCCCCGAATCCCTCGCACTCGACCCCCAGCGAGGCGCCACCGACAGATTCAGACCCTGACCCTCACTGCCCGACCCGTACCGCACACTCACACCAAATCCATGCTCCCGATACCCAGACGCCTCGTGCAGAACCAACGCCCGACCCTGCGCATCCACCTCCAGGCCCGACCCGGCAACACGTAGCCCACCCGCCAACTCCAGCCCAAACCCCGTCTGTCCCGACCCGCCGTCCCAGCGAGCACTCACCCCGCCAAAGGGCGTCAGCCGCCAACCGCTCGAACCCACAACCCCCGTCGCCTCCATCCCGATCCGACCCTGATGAATCGGCACACTCAACCCACTACCCATCCCCGTATACGCATCAGTCTCAAGACCCATCCACGCCGCATCGCCCCGCAGGTCAAGCCCAAAGCCCCCGGACACCAACCGCTGCCGGAAATCCACAAGACCCATCGCCAAACTCAGCGGACGCGTCTCTGACTCCCGCCCCTCCGCCATCGCCTCCGCCTCGCCACGACCAACACCCATCATCGCCCACACCGTCGTGCTCCCATTGGACCAACGAGCATACGGATGCGCAGCCGTCAACGTTGTCTCCACACCACCCGCTTTCCCGCCAGACTGCCATCCACTCTCCCCAACACTGCGCGTGGCCGCCAATCCCAACACCCAGCCGTCATTGACCCGGCGATCCACGCCCAGCCAAGCCGTCATCAACCGGCCATCGTAGCGTGACGCCCCGACACCCTCGAAGTTCTGCACATCGCCCTGGCCCCACACCGCCCATGTCCCGCTCCCCTCACCGGCCGTCTGCCGACCACCCAGGGCCAGCGAGAAACTCGACTGCTCGATCCCGCCACCGGACCCCAAGCCAAGACCGGGCAACCCGAGATTGACACCGCCACCGGAGCCGCCGGCACCAGAACCCGACACTCCAACGCCGACGGCGTGCCCGTGGCCGCCGCCCGACACCCCCGCCGCTCCCGCCGCCTGCGAAAGCAACCCTGTCCACCACCCCGAAATCGAGCTCCGCCCCTCGTTGACCGCCTCCGTCACCCCCAGAGGCAACCGCCGACCCCTCACTGTGACCTGCGTGCTGCCCCGCCCCGGACCCTCCAGCCACCTGCTCAACGTCATCCGCGCACTCGACAGGTAGCCCCGACCCAACGCCGCCAGCGACTCACTCATCTCCGCCTCGGACACCGTCACCTCGGCCTCCGGCGTCACAGCCACCGCATTCGATGCGGGCCCGGGCCCAACACCATTCACCGCCCGCACCTCAAACGTGTAGGCCGTGCCGTTGACCAGACCCGTGACCGTGTAGCCGGCCGCGTTCGCCCCGCCCGCTCCGCTGGAAGGCACGTCCGCCCACAGACCCCAGTCCGCACTTCCGCCCATGCGCATACGGTACTGGTGTGCGGTGATCGCGTTGCCACCGTCGCCACTCACCGTCCAGGAGAGGACCGCCAAACCGTCGCCCGCCTCGCCTCGCAGATCACCGGGGGCCTCAGGAACCGTCACCGCTGCCTCTGGAGTGACATCCACCGCATTCGACTCAGGTCCGGGCCCAACCTCGTTGACCGCCCGCACCTCAAACGTGTAGGTGCTGTCGTTGACCAAGCCCGTCACCGTGTAGCCGGCCGCGTTCGCCTCGCCCGCTCCACTGGACTCAATGTCCGTCCACATACCCCAGTCCGTGCTCCCAGCCATGCGCATCCGGTAGTGGTGTGCGGTGATCGCGCTACCACCGTCGCCACCGACCGTCCAGGAGAGCACCGCCAAACCGTCGCCCGGCTCACCTTGCAACGCACCCGGAGCCTCGGGGACCGTCACCGCTGCCTCAGGCGTCACAGCCACCGCATTCGATGCGGGCCCGGCCCCAACCTCGTTGACCGCCCGAACCTCAAACGTGTAGGTGCTGTCGTTGACCAAGCCCGTCACCGTGTAGCCGGCCGCGTTCGCCCCGCCGGCCGCGCTGGACTCGATCTCCGTCCACGCACCCCAGTCGGCGCTCACTCCCACCCGCATCCGGTAGTGGTGTGCGGTGATCGCGCTACCACCGTCGCCACCGACCGTCCAGGAGAGCACCGCCAAACCGTCGCCCGGCTCACCTTGCAACGCACCCGGAGCCTCGGGGACCGTCACCGCTGCCTCAGGCGTCACAGCCACCGCATTCGATGCGGGCCCGGCCCCAACCTCGTTGACCGCCCGAACCTCAAACGTGTAGGTGCTGTCGTTGACCAAGCCCGTCACCGTGTAGCCGGCCGCGTTCGCCCCGCCGGCCGCGCTGGACTCGATCTCCGTCCACGCACCCCAGTCGGCGCTCACTCCCACCCGCATCCGGTAGTGGTGTGCGGTGATCGCGCTGCCACCGTCGCCACCGACCGTCCAGGAGAGCACCGCCAAACCATCGCCCGGCTCGCCACGCAGTTCATCGGGGGCCGCGGGGACCGTCGCCGTAGCCTCAGGCGTCACGGTCACCGCATTCGACTCAGATCCGGGCCCAACCTCGTTCACCGCCCGCACCTCAAACGTGTAGGTGCTGTCGTTGACCAGACCCGTCACCATATAGCCGGCCGCGTTCGCCCCGCCCGCTCCGCTGGACTCAATTTCCGTCCACGCACCCCAGTCCGCGCTCCCGCCCATGCGCATCCGGTAGTGGTGTGCGGTGATCGCGCTACCACCGTCGCCACCGACCGTCCAGGAGAGCACCGCCAAACCATCGCCCGGCTCGCCACGCAGTTCACCGGGGGCCGCGGGGACCGTCGCCGTAGATGTCGGGGTCACGGTCACGGTGCTCGACGCGGGTCCGGGCCCAACTTCGTTGACCACCCGCACCTCAAAGGCATAGGTCGTGCCATTGGCCAGGCCTGTCACCATGTAGCTGTAGGTGTTCAATGCGTGGCCCACAGCGTTCGCATCGCCCGCCGCCGCAGTCCATACAATGTCCGTCCAGGATCCCCATTCCGTGCTTCCGCCCAAGCGCATCCGGTACTGGTGTCCCGTGATCCCGCTGCCACCATCGCCATCCACCGTCCAGAACAGCATCGCCGCACCATCGCCCGGCTCCACGCGTAGCTCGCCGGGGGCCGGCGGCACCTTGCGCACAGGCGTCACCGCCACCGCATTCGACTCAGGTCCGGCCCCGACCTCGTTGACCGCCCGAACCACGAACGTGTAGACGCTGTCGTTGACCAGCCCCGTCACCGTATAGCCGTACTCGTTCGCCTCGCCCGCCGCACTCGACTCAATCGCCGTCCACTCACCCCAGCCCCCGCTCCCACGCATCCGGTATTGGTGGCCGGTTATCGCACTGCCGCCATCGCCCAATGCAATCCAGGACAGCACCGCCGCACCATCGCCCGGCTCACCACGCAACTCCAGTGCCGGAGGCACCGTCACCGTCGGCTCCGGAGTCACCGTCACCGCATCCGACGCGTCGCTCGCACCAACCCTGTTGACCGCCCGCACCGCAAACATGTACGCCGTGCCGTTGACCAGACCCGTCACCGTGTAGCCGGCTACATTCGCCCCGCCCGCACCACTGGACCCAATCTCCGTCCACTCACCCCAGTCCCCGCTCTCGCCCACGCGCATCCGGTACTCATGTCCAGTGAGCGCAGCACCACCATCACCACCCACCGTCCAGGACAGCACGACCGCACCATCGCGAGACAGGCCCCGCAGCGCCTGCGGAGGATCCGGACGCGTCATCGCAACCGAGTCATTCTCCGTCACCGTCACCACCACAGACCGAATCGTCACCGAACCGTACCCGCCCCCGCTCGCATGGTGCGTCAGCGTCACCGCCGCATCCGCCACCGCGTCATCGTCCTCCGCAGCACGCACCCACACCGTCTGCGCGGTGTCGTAGTTCGCGGTCGTAAACGTCAGCGACGTGTCCGCAACGGACACATCACCCGAAGCACCCCGAACCTTCACCGTCACATTGCCCGTCGGCTCCGCGTTCAGCCTCACCGTATAGCTCGAACTGTCACCCTCAGGCACAGCCAGATTCGCCACCGACACCGTCGCACCGGCCACATCATTCTCCGTCACCGACACAACCACCGAATCAATCGACACCGAGCCATACCCGCCGCCGCTCGCATGATGCGTCAGCGTCACATCATCGTCCGTGATCGCGTCGTTGTCATCAGCCGCATTCACCGTCACCGTCTGCGCGCTGGCAAAGTTCCCCTGCGTGAACGTCAGCGCAGTGTCCGCCACCGTCACATCACCGGAAGCACCCCGAACCTTCACCGTCACATTGCCCGTCGGCTGCGCATCCAGCTTGATCGTGTACGTCGCGCTCCCGCCCTCAAGCACCTCCAGATCGGTCACCGACACCGTCGCACCGACCGTGTCGTTCTCCGTCACCGTCACCACCACCGAGCCAATCGACACCGAGCCGTACCCGCCCCCGCTCGCATGGTGCGTCAACGTCACCGCCGCATCCGCATTCGCGTCCGGGTCCTCCGCCGCCCGCACCCTCACCGTCTGTGCCGTGCCGTAGTTGCCCGTCGTGAACGTCAGCGCAGTGTCCGCCACCGACACATCACCAGAGGCGCCCCGAACCTTCACCGTCACATTGCCCGAGGGCTCCGTGTTCAGCTTCACCGTGTAGGTGCCGCTCGCACCCTCGACCACCGTCAATGCACTCTGCGACACCGTCACCCCGGCAGTGTCATTCTCCGTCACCGTCACCACCACACTCGCAATATCCGCGCTGGCATATCCGCCGCCGCTCGCATGGTGCGTCAGAGTCACCGTGGCGTCCGTGGCCGCATCGGCGTCCTCGGCCGCATTCACTGTCACCGTCTGTGCCGTGCCGTAGTTGCCGGTCGTGAACGTCAGCGACGTGTCCGCCACCGTCACATCATCAGAGGCGCCCCGAACCTTCACCGTCACATTGCCCGGGGGCTCCGTGTTCAGCCTGATCGTGTACGTGCCGCTGCCGCCCTCGACCACCGTCAGCGCACTCTCCGAAACCGTCGCGCCCACCGTGTCGTTCTCCGTCACCGTCACCGTCACCGAGCCGATCGTCACCGAGCCGTACCCGCCGCCGCTCGCATGGTGCGTCAGCGTCACCGCCGCATCCGCCACCGCATCGTCGTCCTCAGCCGCATTCACCGTCACCGTCTGCGCGGTGCCGTAGTTGCCGGTCGTGAACTTGAGCGCCGTGTCCGCCACCGACACATCGCCCGAGGTGCCCCGAATCTTCACCGTCACCGTGTCCGACGGCGCCGTATTCAGCTTGACCGTGTAGGTGCCGCTCGCACCCTCGACCACCTCCAGCTCGGTCACCGACACCGTCGCGCCGGGAACATCATCCTCCGTCACCGTCACCACCACCGAATCAACCGACGCCGAACCGTACCCGCCGCCGCTCGCATGGTGCGTCAGCGTCACCGCCGCATCCGTGGCCGCATCGGGATCATCACCCGCCCGCACCCACACCGTCTGCGCCGTGTCGTAGTTCGCGGTCGTAAACGTCAGCGCAGTATCCGCCACCGTCACATCGCCCGACATCCCCCGCACCTTCACCGTCACGTTACCCGACGGCTCCGTGTCCAGCTTCACCGTGTAGCTCGCACTGTCACCCTCCGTGACCGTCAGCGTCCTACGCGACGGCGTCACACCGACAGTGTCGTCCTCCTCCACCGTCACCAGCACAGTACCGATCTCGATCGCCTCGTACTCCCCGCCGCTCGAGGCATGACTCAGCCGCACACTGGGGTCCGCAATCGCATCAGCATCGTGTGCGGCTCGCACCCACACCGTCTGCGCCGTCCCGTAGTCCGTCTGCGTGAAGGTCAGCAACGTGTCCGCCACCGTCACATCGCCCGAGGCACCCTCAACCTTCACCGTCACGTCGACCGAGGGCGGCGTGTTCAGCTTCACCGTGTAGCTCGCGCTGTCACCCTCCGTGACCGTCAGCGCATTCAGCGACACCGTCACGCCGGGTTCGTCCTTCTCCGTCACCGTCACCACAACACTGTCGATCTCGGCGCTGGCGTACCCGCCGCCGCTCGCATGATGCGTCAACGTCACCGTGGCATCCGTGACCGCATCGGGATCCTCGGCCGCCCGAACCCACACCGTCTGCGCCGTGTCGTAGTTCGTGGTCGTAAACGTCAGGGACGTGTCCGCCACCGTCACATCACCCGACATCCCCCGAATCTTCACCGTCACGCTGCCCGTCGGCTCCGTGTTCAGCCTCACCGTGTAGCTCGCGCTGTCACCCTCGCCCACAGTCAGAGCACTCTCCGAGAGCGTCGCGCCGACCGTGTCGTTCTCCGTCACCGTCACCGTCACCGAGCCGATCGTCACCGAGCCGTACCCGCCGCCGCTCGCATGGTGCGTCAGCGTCACCGCCGCATCCGCCACCGCATCGTCGTCCTCAGCCGCATTCACCGTCACCGTCTGCGCGGTGCCGTAGTTGCCGGTCGTGAACATCAGCGCAGTGTCGGTGACCGACACATCACCAGAGGCACCCCGAATCTTCACCGTTACGGTGTCCGACGGCTCCGTGTTCAGCTTGACCGTGTAGGTGCCGCTGCCTCCCTCGGCCACCTCCAGCTCGGTCACCGAAACCGTCGCGCCGGGCACATCGTTTTCCGTCACCGAAACAATCACCGAATCAATCGACACCGACCCGTAGCCACCGCCGCTGGCATGGTGCGTCAACGCCACGTTTGCGTCTGTGACGATGTCGTTGTCCTCCGCCGCGCTGACCGTTATCGTCTGGGCCGTGCCGTAGTTGCCGGTCGTGAACGTCAGCGCGGTGTCGGCCACCGTCACGTCGCCCGAAGCGCCCCGCACCTTCACCGTCACGTTGCCCGAGGGCTCCGTGTCCAGCTTCACCGTGTAGGTGCCGCTGCCGCCCTCCAAGACCGTGAGTTCAGTCCGAGAAAGTGTCACACCGGCGGTATCGTCCTCGGTGACCGTGACCACCACGTTTCCGATTGTGATCGAGCCGTACCCGCCGCCGCTCGCATGGTGCGTCAACGTCACGCCAGCCTCCGTGATGGCGTCGTTGTCCTGGGCCGCATTCACCGTCACCGTCTGCGCGGTGCCGTAGTCCTCAGTCGTGAATGTCAGCGCAGTGTCGGCCACCGTGACATCGCCCGACATCCCCCGCACCTTCACCTTCACAGTGTCCGACGGCTCCGTGTTCAGCTTCACCGTGTAGGTGCCGCTACCGCCCTCGGGCACCTCCAACTCGGTCACCGACACCGTCGCGCCGGGCACATCGTTTTCCGTCACCGAAACCACGACATTGGCGATCTCCGCGCTGGCGTACCCGCCGCCGCTCGCATGATGCGTCAGCGTCACCGCGGGGTCCGTGGCCGCGTCGGGATCCTCGGCCGCCCGCACCCACACCGTCTGTGCGGTGCCATAGTTCTGGGTCGTAAACGTCAACGATGTGTCCGCCACCGTGACATCGCTCGACAGACCCCGCACCTTCACCGTCACGTTGCCCGACGGCTCCGTGTTCAGCTTCACCGTGTAGCTCGCGCTGTCACCCTCGGCCACCGTCAATGTACTCTCCGAGACTGTCGCGCCGACCGTGTCGTTCTCCGTCACCGTGACCGTCACCGAGCCAATCGACACCGAACCGTAACCGCCGCCGCTCGAATGGTGCGTCAGCGTCACAGTGGGGTCCGTGGCCGCATCGGGATCCTCGGCCGCATTCACCGTCACCGTCTGCGCCGTGCCGTAGTTCCCGGTCGTGAACTTGAGCGCGGTGTCGGCCACCGTCACATCCCCCGAGGCACCCCGAATCTTCACCGTCACCGTGTCCGACGGCTCCGTGTTCAGCTTCACCGTGTAGGTGCCGCTGCCGCCCTCAGCCACCTCAAGTTCGGTCACCGACACCGTCGCGCCGGGCACATCGTTCTCCGTCACCGTCACCACCACCGAACCAATCGACACCGAGTCGTAGCCGCCGCCGCTCGCATGGTGTGTCAGCGTCACTGTGGGGTCCGTGACGATGTCATTGTCCTCGGCCGCATTCACCCACACCGTCTGGGCCGTGCCGTAGTTGCCGGTCGTGAAGGTCAGCGCGGTGTCGGCCACCGTCACGTCGCCCGAGAGGCCACGCACCTTGACCGTCACATTGCCCGACGGCTCCGTGTTCAGCTTCACCGTGTAGCTCGCGCTATCACCCTCCAAAACCGTCAACTTGGTCCGCGAAAGCGTCACACCGGCCGTATCGTTCTCCGCCACCGTCACCACCACCGAGCCAATCGACACCGAGCCGTACCCGCCGCCGCTGGCATGGTGCGTCAGCGTCACATCTGCGTCCGAGATTGCGTCATCGTCGTCCGCCGCACGCACCGTGACCGTCTGGGCTGTGCCGTAGTTCTGGGTCGTAAACGTCAGCGCCGTGTCCGACACCGACACGTCGCTGTCAGCGAAGCCCCGAATCTTCACCGTCACGTCGTCCGACGGCTCCGTGTTCAGCTTCACCGTGTAGGTGCCGCTGCCGCCCTCATCCACCTCAAGTTCGGTCACCGACACCGTCGCGCCGGCGGTGTCATTCTCCGTCACCGAAACGACCACCGAATCAATCTTCACCGTCGTGACGTACTGGTCCTGTTGCGATCCCACCGTCACTACGTGCGACAACGTTACAGGGTCGTCAGTGAACGCATCACCGTCCTCCGCGGCGCGCACCCACACCGTCTGCGCCGTGTCGTAGTTCGTGGTCGTGAACGTCAACGACGCAATCGAGACCGACACATCGCCCGGATCGGCACGAATCTCCGAAGCAATCACCACCGTCGCCAACGGCTCCGTGTCCAGCTTGATCGTGTAGCTCGCGCTGTCACCCTCGGGAACCTCAAGTTCGGTTACCGACACTGTCACGCCGGCGGTGTCGTTCTCCAACACCGTGACCGCCGCCGAATCGAGCGATACCCCGTCGTACCCGCCGCCTGTGGGATGGTGCGTCAGCGACACCTCTGGCTCACGCTCCCCGTCCGAATCCTCCGCAGCGCGCACCCACACCGTCTGCGCCGTGTCGTAGTTTGCGGTCGTGAACGTCAACGACGTGTCGGACACCGACACATCACCGGAGGCGCCCCGAACCTTCACCGTCACATTGCCCGAGGGCTCCGTGTTCAGCTTGATCGTGTAGCTCAAGCTGTCACCCTCGGGAACCTCGAGCGACGCGATACAACCGGGGTATGGGGTCGCGGCACAACTAAAACCAGCCGCCGTCGTCACCGTCGCGCCCGGCACATCGTTCTCCGTCACCGTCACCACCACAGAAGCGATCGCAACCGAGCCGTAGCCGCCGCCGCTCGGATGGTGTGTCAGCGTCACGTCCGCGTCGGTGATGGCGTCGCTGTCCTCCGCAGCCCGCACTGTCACCGTCTGCGCCGTGCCGTAGTTTGCAGTCGTGAAGATCAGCACCGTGTCCGCCACCGTCACATCGCCCGAGGCGCCCCGAACCTTCACCGTCACAGTGTCCGACGGGACCGCGTCCAGCTTGATCGTGTAGGTGCCGCTGCCGCCCTCGGTCACCTCCAGCGTATCCACCGACACGGTCGCACCCGGAACATCGTTCTCCTTCACCGACACCACCACCGAATCAATCGCCACCCCGGTGTAACCGCCGCCGCTGTAATGATGCGTCAGCGTCACGTCGGGGTCCTTGAGGGCGTCGATGTCCTCCGCCGCACTCACCGTCACCGTCTGCGCGGTGCCGTAGTCCTGGGTCGTGAACGTCAGCGCGGTGTCGGCAACCGACACATCGCCCGAGGCGCCCCGAACCTTCACCGTCACATTGCCCGTCGGCTCCGTGTCCAGCTTGATCGTGTAGGTCGCACTGCCGCCCTCAGTCACCTCCAGCGTATCCACCGACAGCGTCCCGCCGGCCACATCGTTCTCCTGCACCGACACGATCACCGAACCGATCGACACCCCACCGTAGCCGCCGCCGCTCGCAACGTGCGACAGCATCACATTGCCATCCGCGACGGCGTCATTGTCCTCCGCCGCTCGCACCGTCACCGTCTGCGCCGTGCCGTAGTCTTGGGCCGTGAACGTCAGCGCAGTATCGGCCAACGACACGTCGCTACCGCCAAAGCCCCGAATCTTCACCGTCACGTCACCCGACGGCTCCGAGTCCAGCTTGATCGTGTACGTCGCGCTGTCACCCTCCGTCACATCAAGCTCAATCACCGACACGGTCACCCCGGCCGTGTCATTCTCCGTCACCGATACCGCCACCCCGGCAATCGACACCCCACCGTAGCCGCCACCGCTCGCATGGTGCGTCAGCGCCACACCCGCGTCCGTGATCGCGTCGTTGTCCTCCGCCGCTCGCACCGTCACCGTCTGCGCCGTGCCGTAGTTTCCGGCCGTGAACGTCAGCGCAGTATCGGCCACCGACACGTCGCTGCTGCCAAAACCCCGAATCTTCACCGTCACATCGCCCGACGGCTCCGCATTCAGCTTGATCGTGTACGTCGCGCTGTCGCCCTCACCCACCTCCAGTTCGGTCACCGACACCGTCGCGCCGGCCGTGTCATTCTCCGTCACCGACACAACCACCGAATCCATAGCCACCGAGCCATACCCGCCGCCGCTCGCATGATGCGTCAGCGCCACGTCAGCCTCCACGATGGCATCGTTGTCCTCCGCAGCACTCACCGTCACCGTCTGCGCGGTATCAAAATTCTGCGCAGTGAACGTCAGCGACGTGTCCGACACCGACACATCGCCCGAGGCACCCCGGATCTTCACCGTCACATCGTCCGTCGGCGCCGTGTTCAGCTTGATCGTGTACGTCGCGCTGCCACCCTCGGCCACCTCCAGCTCGGTCTCCGAAATTGTCGCACCAGGGATATCGTCCTCGGTCACCGTGACCGCCACACCGCTGATCGGAACCCTCACATCCCGTGTCCAGGGATCCGCGATGACATAGCCGTAGTGCGCACCGTCAGCTCGGTGCCTGAGCGTCACGGTCGGGTCCGTATCGCCGTCGGGATCGTGTGCGGCATGCACCCACACCGTCTGCGCCGTGTCCCAGTTGGAATCCGTAAAGGTCAGAGAGGCCGGTGAAACCGTGACATCGCCGGAGGCACCGTCAATCCGGATCGTCACATTGGCGTTGCTCTGCCGTGAGGCGTGGGCTATTTGGGGATGCCTGTTCTGGACCGGCTTGGTGTTCAGCCTGATCGTATAGCTCGCGCTGTCCCCCTCCAGGACCGTCAGCTTGGTCTCGGATATCGTCACGCCAACGGCATCGTCCTCCTTTACCTGGACCCGCACACTGCTGATCGACACCGAGCCGTAGCCGCCGCCGCTCGCATGATGCGTCAGCGTCACAGGGGCACCCTCGATTCCGTCCGGGTCGTGTGCGGCACGAACGGTCACCGTCTGCGCCGTGTCGTAGTTCACAGTCGTAAACGTCAGCGCCGTGTCCGCCACCGATACGTCCGTACCGACAAAGCCCCGGATTTTCACCGTCACATCGCCCGAGGGCAACGCATTCAGCTTGATCGTGTAGGTCGCGCTACTACCCTCGGTCACATTGAGGTCGGTCACCGAGACCGTCGCGCCAACCGTGTCGTCCTCGATCACCGAGACCGCGACTTCCGCGACCGGAACCGACGCGTAATCGCCGCCACTGGCATGATGCGTCAGCGTCACCGCAGGATCGGCATTCGCGTCGGGATCGTGTGCGGCACGCACCCACACCGTCTGCGCCGCGCCGTAGTTCTGAGCCGTGAACGTCAGCGCCGTGTCCGACACCGTCACGTCACCCGACATGCCCCGCACCTTCAGCGTGACCGTGTTCGAGGGCTCCGTGTCCAGCTTGACCGTGTAGCTCGCACTGTCACCCTCATCCACCGCCAGCACGGGCGCCGACACCGTGACTCCGGGCGTGTCATCCTCCGTCACCGTGACCACAAGGCTGTCGATCGTCACCGACGCGTAGCCACCGCCCTCGGCATGATGCGTCAGCGCCACCGCGGCATCGGTCACCGCGTCGGGATCGTGTGCGGCCCGCACCCACACCGTCTGCGCCGCGCTGTAGTTCTGGGCCGTGAACGTCAGCGCCGTGTCCGACACCGTCACGTCACCCGACATGCCCCGCACCTTCACCGTGACCGTGTTCGAGGGCTCCGTGTCCAGCTTGACCGTGTAGCTCGCACTGTCGCCCTCATCCACCGTCAGCGCGGTCTCCGACACCATGACACCAGGCGTGTCATCCTCCGTCACCGTGACCACGACGCTGTCGATCGTCACCGACGCGTACTCGCCGCCTTCGGCATGATGCTTCAGCGACACCGTGGCATCGGTCACCGCGTCGGAATCGTGTGCAGCACGCACCCACACCGTCTGCGCCGCGCCGTAGTTCTGGGCCGTGAACGTCAGCGCCGTGTCCGACACCGTCACGTCACCCGACATGCCCCGCACCTTCAGCGTAACCGTGTTCGAGGGCTCCGTATTCAGCTTGACCGTGTAGCTCGCACTGTCACCCTCATCCACCGCCAGCGCGGTCTCCGACACCATGACGCCGGGCGTGTCATCCTCCGTCACCGTCACCACGACGCTGTCGATCGTCACCGACGCGTAGCCACCGCCCTCGGCATGATGCTTCAGCGACACCGCGGCATCGGTCACCGCGTCGGAATCGTGTGCGGCCCGCACCCACACCGTCTGCGCCGCGCTGTAGTTCTGGGTCGTGAACGTCAGCGCCGTGTCCGACACCGTCACGTCACCCGACATGCCCCGCACCTTCAGCGTGACCGTGTTCGAGGGCAACGCCCTCAGCTTGATTGTGTAGCTCGCGCTGTCACCCTCGGGCACAGCCAGATTGGCCACCGACACCTCAACGCCCGCCACATCGTTGTCCGTCACAAACACGACCACCGAATCAATCGACACCCCGCCGTACCCACCGCCGCTGGCGTGATGGGTCAGCGTCACGGGGGCGTCCGTGTCGGCGTCGTCGTCCTCCGCGGCACGCACCGTGACCGTCTGCGCCGTGCCGTAGTTCTCCGTCGTGAACGTCAGCGCCGTGTCCGCAACCGTCACATCACCCGCGGCACCGCGCACCTTCACCGTCACGTCATCCGACGGCTCCGAGTTCAGCTTGATCGTGTAGGTGCCGCTGCCGCCCTCGGTCACCTCCAGCGTATCCAGCGAGACAGTCGCGCCGGCCACATCGTTCTCCGCCACCGAGACGACCACCGAGGCAATCGACACCAAGTCGTAGTCAGCGCCGCTGGCGTGGTGCGTCAGCGTCACCTTGGGGTCCGTGATGGCGTCGTCGTCCTCGGCGGCTCGCACCGTAATCGTCTGCGGCGTGGCGTAGTTCTGCGCAGTAAAGGTCAGCGCCGTGTCCGCGACCGTCACATCACCCGCAACTCCTCGCACCTTCACCGTCACATCGGACGGCAGAATAAACAGACCGCTCCTAATGGTGTAGGGCTCCGTGTCCAGCCTGATCGTATAGGTCGCGCTGCCGCCCTCAGTCACCTCCAAGTCGGTCACCGACACCGTCGCCCCCGCGGTATCATTCTCGGTTACCGACACCACCACCGAGCCAACCGACGCCCCGCTGTAGCCGCCGCCGCTGGCATGGTGCGTCAGCGTCACCGTGGGGTTCGTGACCCCATCGGGATCTTCGGCGGCTCGCACCGTCACCGTCTGCGCCGTGCCGTAGTTCTCCGTCGTGAACGTCAGCGCACTGTCAGCAACCGACACATCACCCGCCATGCCCCGCACCTTCACCGTCACATTGTCCGACGGCTCCGAGTCCAGCTTGATCGTGTAGGTCGCGCTGTCACCCTCAGCCACCGCCAGCTCGGTGACCGACACCGTCGCACCGCCGACGTCGTCCTCCGTCACCGTGACCACGACGCTGGAGATCGAGACCGATTCGTAGCCGCCGCCCTCGATATGGTGCGTCAGCGTCACGTCAGCGTCCGCGATCGCATCGTTATCCTGGGCCGCGCTCACCGTGACCGTCTTCGCCACGGAGTAGTTCTGTGGCGTGAACGTCAGCGCGGTGTCGGCCACGGTCACGTCGCTACCGGCAAAGCCCCGCACCTTCACCGTCACGTTGCCCGACGGCTCCGAGTCCAGCTTGATCGTGTAGGCCGCGCTACCGCCCTCACCGACCTCCAACTCGGACACCGACGCCGTCACTCCCGCGGTATCGTTCTCCGTCACGGACACCACGACCGAATCAATCGGCACCCCGCCATAGTTGCCGCCGCTCGCATGGTGCGTCAGCGTCACATCCGCGTCCGCGAAGGCGTCGGTGTCTTCGGCCGCATTCACCGTCACCGTCTGCGCCACGGAGTAGTTCTGATCGGTGAACGTCAGAGCGGTGTCGGCCACGGTCACGTCGCTGCCGACAAAGCCCCGCACCTTTATCGTCGTCTCGGCCGGACTGAAAAAACCGGGGACGTTGATCCCTACGGGCTCTGCGGCCAGCTTGATCGTGTATGTGCCGCTGCCGCCCTCGACCACCTCAAGCTCGGTCACCGACACCACCACATCAAACAGGTCGTTCTCCTTAACCGAGACAACCACCGAAGGCAATGTGACCGAGCCATAGCCGCCGCCGCTCGCATGATGCGTCAGCGTCACATTGGCGTCCGTGTCATCATCGTCGTCCTCGGCCGCCCGCACCGTGACCGTCTTCGCCGTGTTGTAATTCCCGGTCGTGAACGTCAGCACGGTGTCAGCCACCGATACATCGCCCGACATACCCCGCACCTTCACCGTCACATCGTCCGACGGCTCCGAATTCAGCTTCACCGTGTAGGTCGCGCTGCCGCCCTCGACCACCTCAAGCTCGGTCACCGACACCGTCGCGCCGGCAGTATCGTTCTCCGTCACAGAGACAACCACCGAGCCAATCGACACCGATTCGTAGTCGCCGCCCTCGGCGTGGTGCGTCAGCGTCACATCGGCGTCCGCGATGGCGTCGTTGTCCTCAGCCGCGCTCACCGTCACCGTCTGCGCCGTGCCGTAGTCCGTCGTCGTGAACAACAACGCCGTATCCGACACCGTCACATCGCCCGTGGCGCCCCGAACCTTTACCTTCACTGTGTCGGACGGCTCCGTGGCCAACTTGATCGTGTACGTGCCGGTACCGCCCTCCGACACCGCGAGCTCGGACACCGACACCGTCACGCCGGCAGTATCGCTCTCTATAACCCGAATGGTCACCGTATCGACCGGCGCCGCGTCGTAGCCGCCACCGCTGGCGTGGTGCGTCAGCTTAACAACTTCCGCGATGGCGTCGTTGTCCTTGACGGCAAATAACCTCACCACCTGTTGCGTGTTGTAGTTTCCCTTCGTGAACGTCAGTGAGGTGTCGCTTTCCATCCTGACATCGTCCGTGGCACCCCGAACCTTCACGGTCACATCGCCCGACGGCTCCGTGGCCAGCTTCACCAGGTATGTGCCCCAGAAAGCCTCAGGCAAGGCCTTCTCCTTCTCCGAGAACACCAAGCCCACCTCATCGTCCTCGGTCACGGAAACAACCACCGGATCAATTGACACACCGGCGTACCCGCCGCCGCTCGCATGGTGGGTCAGCGTCACATCGGCGTCCGTGTCAGCATCCCTGTCATGCGCCGCACGCACCGTGACCGTCTGCGCCGTGCCGTAATTCTGTTGCGTGAACGTCAGCGCCGTGTCGGCAACCGACACATCACCGGTCGCACCCCGAATCTTCACGGTCACATCGCCCGACGGCTTCGCCCCCAGCTTCACCGTGTAGGTGCCGCTGCCACCTTCGGCCACCGTCAGCGCGTTTGTCGAGACATCCACCACAGGCGGCGCGTAGTCGTCGTTCCTGATTGTGAACTTGACGATGTTGCTGCTCGCCGGCCAACCTTCGTTTGCGGTAGTGGAACGGGGAACCAGCCGGAATGCGGCGATCTCATCCTCCTCAACCAGGGTGTCGCCAAAGATGCCGATCCTGAATTCACGGGTCTCTGTACCCGTCTTGAGATAAGCTCTCCATAATCGGTTGTCGGTTCGATGGAGGTCTTTGTAACAGATATCCGCACCGGGTGACAAAGCTGGACGTTGGCAGGAAAGAAAATCGATGCGTGTTGCGTCGGTTACCGTGCTACTGTCAGTGACAAGCTCGATTCCGAACCACTCATCTTTCTCATCGGAAACCCCCGTGACGGTGGCGGTGATTGTCACCACGTTAAACACGTCTTCATCGTTGGAGTCCCCCTCGTCAATCGCGGTTGTGGCTACCGACAGGGACATCGACTTTTGCCCATGCGCGGGCGAATGCGCGAGTAGCGCGAAAGCCGCCGCGAGTGGCAAGGCGGCGGCAAGGAGTCGCCCGTTAAGGCGGCGGACCGCCCTCCTGATGGCGCTCACCGGGCACTCTCGCGCCAATTTCTTGGGGGGGGGGGGGGGGGGGGACTCTCCACCGATCTATTGCCGGGCCCGTCCGTCACGCCGGTGCGGTGGTTATCAGACACGAATGACTGACTCCTGTGGTTGACCCGCGGGCTTGCGGCCCAATCTTGGCACCCAACGCTCAAGCCTACCCGGCGTAGCCCTGCTCCACAACCCCTTGCGATCCCCCCGTTCAGCACGCTACGGCGCTCTCAATTCGCCAGATACGGCCGCTCCGGCGACCGCACTCGGCCCTCTCCCGCCTTCTCCGACCGGTGGATCGGACCCCCAAATCCCGCAGGTTGGCGGTCGAAACCCGAGCCGCAAAACGGCGGATGTCGGGAACCGTTTTCTCATCAAGGTTCCACCTCGATCATCAATTCCTGCATCGGGTGACGCGCCGGCACCCCGGACCTCAACCGGACAACCCTTCTCGCATACCCCCCACGCTTGGCCCCCGCGCGGCCAACCGATGACTCTCTCGCCGGGGCTCGAATGCCGCTGGCCGGAATCCAACCGACTCCCGACTGAACCCAACCGCCCCGTGGAGCGTCACGGCCCCGTTGAGGGCAACGCTCTGCGATCCCGATCAGGTGGCACATCGTGGCTGATTCTGCAACCCCCGGGCCACCTGGGTCCGCTCCATCAATGCCTGGACACTGGTTCACGACCTCAATGACGGACAGGCACTCGTGGTGATGCCTGCGGAGCTCATGAAGGGGCGTCCTGGCCATCGGCTACCCTGCGACCGGGGATCATCATTTGCGGAGCAACGCTCAAGGGGTAAGGGTAACCCGCTACGCCGGCGGGGGCCAGCGCCCATGGGCGGGTCCCTTTGGGACCGCGAGCGCTTCCGGCAACGTCCTGTGCTCGTGGCCGATCTTCTCATGCTCGCCCCTCCAACGGATCATGAAGCCTTCGGGACTGCTGTCCGACCACGGTAGCCGGCGGATCGCTCCGATGCGGCGCCTCGCCTCGCCGACGAGCATCAGCGCCGCCGAGAACCGCCAGTTCACGTCTTTCCCCGGTCGGGCTCTATCCCGCTGTTTGACCCGATTTTCCCGCCGCTCCGGCAGGTTACAACCGAACGTTCTTCACGTGCAAGAATGGCAGATCATGCGGTCCACGTTGGATTCATGTGATTTCTTGCCGGGGTCCCGCCGTCAAGCAATCCGCCTGGGAAGCGGATGCGGTGCTTGCCCAGAAGGATTTCGTGCGTGCCCAAGCGGATGCGCTGGCCCTTCTGCGGGACGGGCGCGCGCCGCCACAGCTCCCCGACCACGGCTCGCACTCGTTCTTGCTGGGCTCGAATAGTCGCCGAATGGTGCCGCCACAGTCTGCCCGGGGATGCGGTGGGCGATGCGGGTCCGGGTGGCCTTGGCCGAGCCCGACCACACCGGGATCGTTGGCATGGACCTTCCTGAAGCAGCGGCGGTCGATTCTAGGGGGAGTTGGCCAGAACCCCGCGCATCCTTAGGAGTCGCCCTTGGCTCCGGCAGGCGACAACCGATCCCGCAAGCGATCCAACTGCTTCGGTGTTGATGGAGTGGACTCGGACGCCCTGATCCGCCAAGGTCTCGGCGACTGGGCCGCGCGGGGGAGCTCAATGGCCACGGCCATCCGGCCGGCGTCCGCGGGCGCCCGGTCCTGGATCCACGCGGCCGTCGCAAGCAGCCCGTCCTCTCCGTAGCGGAACGACTACTCTGCCTTTTCCCTGCCGTTTCCGTCTGTCACGAAGATGTGGTGGCTTTTGCCACCCCGGGGCCACGCCCGGCGTACCCGCGGTCACGGTTCGCCCAGGGCTCGCTCGTCTCCGGCAAAGGGTCAGGAAGAGTGGGACAGGCTCAGTCGTGAGCCTCGCCCGAGATTGCCCTGTCGGTCCCCGTGCCGGCGCTTAATGGTGCGCACTTCCCACTGGGCATCCATGGCGGCCCCGGGTCCGGGGCACGAGTCGATCGGGTGCTCGGCACTGCAGTGCGTTGGCTGCCCCCGGCCCGGTGCCCCGGATCAACCCGAACCCTCGGAATGGTAACCGGACTCCGAGCGGTTTGCGGCCACCGCCGCCGGGCGCCGTTGGGCGAACTCGCCACCGCGTCCAGTCCGGCGGGCGCGGGATGCATATCCGCGTCCCGGTGATTATTGTGCCCGCATCGGTTGTCCTTGGATCCCCCACCCCGCTCGCAGGCGCAACCCCATGAAACCCGACGCCACACACCACGGCGAGAAGCCCGGACCGATCGCCTACATGGCGAGCAACAGCGTCGTAGCGAACCTGCTCATGTTCGCAATCGTTGCCGCGGGCCTGGTGTCGCTGACCGGCCTTGAGCAGGAGGCGTGGCCCGCGGTTCCCTTTAACATGTTCGAGATCTCCGTGCCTTTTCCGGGCGCAACCCCGGAGGAGGTGGAGGACGCCATCGTCGTCAAGGTCGAGGACGAGGTGAGGGGGCTCGCCGACGTGAAAGCGGTTCGGTCGGTGGCCGCTCCGGGGATGGCGTCCGTCCGGGTCGAAGTCAGGTCAGGCACCGACATGGGTGCCAAGCAGGACGAGATCGAATCGGCAATCAGCCGCATACAGACATTCCCGGGAGGGGCCGAGCGGCCCCGGGTCCGGGAGATGACCAACGCCCAGAGCGTGATCCGGCTCATCCTCTACGGCAATGTGCCCGAGCGCTCGCTGAAGGAGCTCGCCTACCGCATCGAGGACGGCCTCGCCGCGCTTCCCTCGGTCTCGCAGGTCGGGATCAGCGGTATGCGCGATTACGAAATCTCGATCGAGGTGCCGCTGCAGCGGCTGAGAGCCCTCGGGCTCACCCTGACCGACATCGCAAACACCATACGGCGCAATTCCCTGGAGTTGTCGGCGGGCACCATCGACACCGAGCGGTCCCAGGTATGGGTGCGAACGCTGGGCCAGAACTACGACCAGCAGGATTTTGAGCAGCTCGTCCTGCTCAGCCGGAGCGACGGCACGGTCGTCCGTCTTGGGGATGTCGCCACGGTGCGTGACGGCTTCCGGGACACCGACCTGATCGTGCGTCACCAGGGCCACCCGGCGGTTTTCGTCGAGATCTCACGGGCGGACGGCGAGCAGGTGCTGGCGGTCGCGCGCGCCGTGAGGGGGCACGTGGAGAACGAGGTGATTCCCTCCCTCCCCGAGGGCGTGGGCGTCACCGTCTGGAACGACGATTCCTCTGCGTTCACCGAGCGCGCCGGCCTCCTTCTCAAGAACGGCGCCCTGGGGCTTCTGCTGGTGCTGATCGCGCTGGGATTGTTTCTTGAACTGCGCCTGGCCTTCTGGGTGGCCGTCGGCCTGGCGGTTGCCGGGATCGGCACCCTGACGGTCATGGTGGTGTTCGACATCCCGATCCACGCGGTCTCCCTCTTCTCCTTCGTACTCGCGATCGGGATCGTCGTGGACGACGCCATCGTCGTGGCGGAGCACATCCATCTGGAGCGGATGCGGGGCACTCCCGGCGTCGTCGCCGCGATTCGCGGCGTCCGGCGAATCAAGGTGCCGCTGATTTTCGCGGTCCTCACCACGGTCGTGGCGTTCGTCCCGCTGCTCTTCATTCCCGCAGGCTTCGGAGAGGTCTGGAAGGCGCTACCGATCATCGTCATCGCCATGCTTCTGTTCTCCCTGGTCGAGTCGCTCCTCATATTGCCAAACCACTTGTCCCACAGTGTTCATGGCCCCGATTGGACGCCGCGCTCCAGCACCGGGCGCCTCGTCGCCCGCGTCCAGAATCGCGTCGACTCCCTGCTGAACCGCTTCCTGCAGGGTCCCTTGCACCGGGGACTGGCGTTCGCCACCGATCGGCCCGGCGTCACGCTCGCGGGTGCCGTCGCGCTCTTCATCCTCACCGTTTCCCTGCTGCCGGCGGGCATCGTCCCGACCACGTTCGCCACCGAGGTCGAGTCTGACTTCGCCACGGCGACCCTCGAGATGCCGGACGGAACCACCGCCGAGGGGACGCTTGCGGTGGCGCGGGAGTTGGAGGCCGCCGGGCGCCGGACATTTGAGCGCCTCTCCGAGGGCCGGGATCTGGACGCGCCCCCCCTGCTGGCCGGGGTCACGGTGACGGTTGGGCAGCGACCGCGCACCGAGGGAGGCGGGCTCAACCCCTCGCCCACCCTGAATCCGGAAGCCAACATCGCCACCGTCGAGTTCAAACTTCTGAGCGCGCAGCAGCGATCCATCACCACCGGAGAGGTTGTCCAGGCCTGGCGTGAGGAGGTGGGCGTCCTTCCGCAGGTGCGGGGAATCGCGTTCAGCGGTGAGCTCTTCACCCTGGGCAACCCGGTTGAGGTCGTGCTGTCGCACCCGGATCCCGTGCAATTGGTCGAGATCTCCGCGTCCGTGGCAGAGCGGCTCAGCCGAATCGGGGGCGTGTTCGACATACGCTCGGATCACACCCCGGGCGTCCCGGAGGTGCAGCTGGAGCTCTTGCCCGAGGCGCGAACCTTGGGCCTCACCCTTGACGAGCTGGCCCGACAGACCAGGTCCGCCTTCTTCGGAGCCGAGGCGCTCAGGGTGCAGCGAGGCCGTGACGAGGTTCGGGTCTACGTGCGACTGCCCGAAGAACAGCGCAATTCGATCACCGATGTGGAGAGCTACATGCTCCAGACCGGGAGCGGGGCCCAGGTCCCGGTGCGCCGAGCGGCGTCACTCGGCCTGGGGTTGTCTCCACCGGCTCTCAGACGCCAGGACGGGCAACGCGTCGTCACGGTCACGGCGGATGTGGACGCCAGCGTGATCTCGGGCGGGGAGGCCAACGACATCCTGAGAAACGACATCCTCCCGGAGCTGGCCGCGGGCGACCCGCAGCTCGCATACACGTTCGGCGGCGAGCAACAACAGCAGCTCGAATCCATGGGCGCGCTCATCCGCGGATTTGTCATCGCGTTGCTCATGATGTTCGCGCTGCTGGCCATTCCGCTGCGCTCCTACACCAAGCCGTTCATCATCATGGCCGTCATTCCCTTCGGCTTCATTGGCGTGATCTTGGGTCACTGGGTGCTGGGCGTCGCCGTGAGCGCGGAATCCTTCGTCGGGATCTTCGGCTTGGCGGGCGTCGTGGTGAACGACTCGCTGGTGATGCTGGACTTCATCGACCAGGAGCTGGAGGAGGGCCTCCCGATGCGCACCGCGATCATTGAGGGCGCCAAGGGGCGTTTTCGCCCCATCATGCTGACCTCCCTGACGACGTTCTTGGGCTTCACTCCCCTGATTCTGGAAGACGCCATCCAAGCACAGTTCTTCGTCCCCTTTTCCGCCTCGATCGGCTGCGGCATCCTCTTCACCACAGCCATCCTGATGTTCCTGGTGCCCGCGCTGGCCTCGGTCCGGATTCGCTGGGCATCGTCACGCCGCCGTGCCTCCGCCGGGGCACTGACACACCAGCGCGCCCCCGCCTGACGAAGCGCGAGAGGCGCGGCCGCTCTGCGGGCGCCCTTGCCGCCCGAGGTCGCCGACGCCCGTCCCGCCTCAGGGCGCCAGCGGACTGCGGTGACCCGTGACCCGGAACCTGAATCCCTTGTTCACGCTGGCCTTGGGCAGCGAACTGCGCTTCAGCCGGTAGTTCTTGGGCACCAGCTCCAATTCCAAGTGGCGGGCAATCAGGAGCAGGTTCGCCACCAATTGGGTCCGGGACCATTCCGATCCGCCGCAGATGTGGGTTCCGACCCCGAACGGCACATAGGCCCCGGTTTGGCGGTGCTCGTTGCGAGGCTCCCCGTAGCGGGCGATGTCAAACTTCTCCGGCTCGGGGAAGTGCTCCTCCATGTAGTGCGTGGCGGTATACGCGACCAGAACCCTGCTGTACGCCGGCACCTCGATGCCATCGACCTCGAAGGAGTTCATGACGGTGCGCACATGGACCGGAATGACCGGGTGCAGCCGCAACACCTCCATGGAGAACCGGCGGGCCGCGTCGGTCGCCTCCGGGGTCAGCTCTTCCCCCGCCGGATCGCCGCCTGAGAAGAGGGCGTCGGCCTCGGCAGCGATCTGTTCACGAAAGACCGGATTCCTGATCAGCTCGTAAATGGAGAACGCCATCGCGCTCCCCAGATAGTGGCCGGCGATGATCGGGGCAACGAACGCGAAACCCAAGTCGGTCTCCGGCAGAAACTGCGGGTCGGCCTGGTGAAGCTCCATCAGGTCGTCCACCAGGTCCCGGCGCTTGCCCTCCCGCTGCCCCGGCGTGTGCGCCGCGTGAATCTGGGCGTAAAGCTCCAGCACCCGCTTCTTGTAGCGCTTCATCCTGGGGGTGCGCAAACTCCACGTCGGCAACAGCCGATGCACATGCACCAAGAGGGCCCGGTACTCGAATTTGAGCAGATCGTCGAGGACCCCGGAGGCCGGGGTGCTCACGCTGAGGCGGGCGATCTGCTCGCCAATCATTCTCTGGCAAGCCATCTCTCCCCGCACCCCGCTCCCGATGCCCCATCCGGCAAACGAGTCCCGGGCAAGCGCGAACAGCTCCGCCAACCGGTCCCGGACAACCTTGCCCGAGTTGCCGTGCCGCACCGCCCTGCGCATGCGAAAGTGGTCGCCCCCGTCCATGCTCGCGATGGAGCGCGACGCTCCCCATTCCGTCTGAAAATCCTCCAGGTAGTCCCGGGTTCGCAGGTGGAGCCGGCTCTTCTTGGCCATCCACTGATTCATTTCAAGGCCGGCCAGAACCACAAAGCGGCGGTGCAAGGCCTTGAGCTCGAACACCGGCCCAAGCTCACCGCTCGCTTCCGCGAAGAACTTGGGCAGATTTCCTGACCGGTACGACTTCGACATGAGGAGGTCGCGAAGCCCGATGTTCGGCATCGGCCGCCGCCTGGTCGAGCGCATGCTCTCGGGAGGACGGTACGAGGTGCGCACCGCCGGTCCGATGGCCCTGCCGATCAGGTCCATGCGGCTGTACAGATCGATGAACTCTTGGGCGCGCTCGAGTTCTTCCGGCTCCAGCATCGCCCGAAATCCGTCGCAGTGGTTCACGAGGCCGATGATCGCCACATCTCGGGGCATGGGGATCTCCCCGTCCAGCAACGCGCGCAGGATGCGCCCCTTGATCTCCTCGCCGGCGTGGCCGTCCACAAGGGGGTAGCGTCCCGTGCGGGTGACCGCCCTGCTCAGGGTCCAGAAGCCGCCGGCATCGGGGTCGAAGATTCCCCTGTCGACCAGGCGCGCCACCGCCACGTCGCTGATCTTGTCCGCCTCGCGGGCAATGCGCTCAACCCAGTACTGCGGCGTGTGGACTTCTTCGCTCTCGATCAGCTTCTCGAGCGTCGGGTCCAGCAGTTCGTCCCCCGTCAGGGTGGGATCGGTCAGGGTGAGAGATTCCAGGTCGGAATCGATGCGGTCCTCGATGGCCAGGTCCATGAGCACGGCGCCAGAGAGCGCACAGGACATCTTCCACTCCGGAACAGGCACGAAATATCCCGTTTCCTGATTGTGGAGCAGAAGGAGCAGTTCCTCGGCAAATCTCAGGATCATGTCAGCCCCGATCCGGTCGCCAGATAGCCGATGAAGCGGAGCACCGGCGCTGGAACACATAGCCGATCGCGAAGTGCACGGCCCCGATGTTCACACTCGCCCACGGATCGCACATCGCTCCCGCTGAGCCCCGCCCTCCCATTCCTGGCCGGCACTGACGGTGACGTCCAGACGGGTACATTGATCACGGCAGGGCGAGAGGTGAACAAGGACGGATGGGCAGCAAGGGGTGAGGAGGCGGTGGTACATCTCTGGCGGGTATAAGGTCATCGGCGAGGGTGAAGCGTCTCTGCCGAAGTCCGGGGGTACCGGCGAAGCCGACACTTTGGCAAAGATACAGCACCACATGCAAGCGTAGTGTGGTCGAGAGTGCCGGCGCATGCAAGAAGGCGGGCAAGATCGGGGAAGTTTTGCGTCTTGAAGAGTTGTACCCGTCGCTCCTGCGCCAACGGCGCCGGATGTACCGCCAAGCGTCGTTGGGCGCCGGGGTCGGGGTCCTCGCACATGGGAGCGCCGAGCCTCTGCCCACCCGGGGTCCGGGAAGCTCTTGGCTGATGGTTCACATGCAGGCTGAGCTTGCCCGTGTTGGCGGGGATGAGCGGTCGGGGCCGGCCAGGAGGCGTTGAGCGGCGGGAACCCTTGGGTGCTGAGCACGGGGGTCTCAACCTTAGGCGACTGCGCGAGGGGGTCTTGGGGGTATGGACTGCGGACAATCGGGACGTGACGGGGCGGGCGCCAGCCAAAGCGGGCCGTCGATGGTCAAGGCCTGCGAGCGACGATCGCCCATGACGCCCGGGGTTCGAATCAGGCGGTGCAATCGGGCTCCCGTCAACGCAGGCGGCGCGTTTGTCCTTTACTGGATGACCAGCGCCCGCAGAATGTGCATGAATTTTGCCCTGGACCGGGCGGTGGAGCTGTGTCTCGGCCACCGCGTGCCCCTGCTGGTGCTGGAGCCGCTACGCGCAGGATACCGATGGGCTTCCGCGCGCATCCACCGCTTTGTCATCGACGGCATGGCGGACAACCTGGGGCGCTGCGCTGCCCACGGCGTCGCCTACTACCCGTATGTGGAGCCCCGACCCGGGGCGGGCAGCGGGCTGCTGGAGGCCCTGGCTCACGAGGCGTCCGTTGTCGTCACCGACGACTATCCGGCATTTTTTCTGCCCCGGATGTTGCGGGCGGCGGCAGCGCGCCTTCCGGTCCGGCTGGAGGCGGTCGACAGCAATGGACTGCTCCCGCTGGCGGCCACCGAGCGCCCCTTTGCGACAGCCTACGCGTTCAGGCGATTTCTGCAGCGCGAATTGCCCTCGCATCTGGGGGCGTCCCCGCATCCGGATCCTCTGCCCCTCTTGGCCCCGATCCTGGCCGCATCCGGTGTGCGGGATTCCCGGCCCTGCGCGCGGGTCAAGCCAGGCATACTCGAACGTTGGCCGGTAGCCGATGTGGCCGATCCCGCGGGTTTGATCCGGGACCTGCCCGTCGACCACGCGGTCCCGGCAGCCGATGTGCAGGGCGGGCCCCGGGCCGCGATGAAGCGGTGGATGTCCTTTGCCGACAGTGCGCTGGCGCACTACGCCACCCAGGCCAGCCGCCCGGAAGCGGAAGCGACCAGTCGGCTGGCGCCCTATCTCCACTTCGGACACATCTCCGTCCACGATGTGTGGGATGGCATCGCCCGCCGAGAGGGATGGACGCCGGACCATCTGGCGTGTGACGCCAGGGGCCGGCGCCGGGGATGGTGGGGCCTGAGCGAGGGGGCGGAGTCGTATCTGGACCAAGTGGTCACGTGGCGCGAGCTGGGGTTCGTGCGCTGCACCCATGTGGAGCATTACGGGTCGTACGAATCACTGCCCAAATGGGCGAGGGCGACCTTGGAGGAACACCGGGCCGACCGCCGGGAATTCCTCTACTCCCCGGAGGAGTTCGAGGCCGCAGCCACGCACGATCCCCTGTGGAACGCAGCACAGAATCAGCTGTTGGGAGAAGGGCGCATCCACAACTACATGCGCATGCTGTGGGGCAAGAAGATCCTGGAGTGGAGCCCAAGTCCCCAGGACGCACTCCGCACCATGGTCCACCTCAACAACAAGTATGGCCTGGATGGGCGCGACCCCAACTCCTGGACGGGGATCCTCTGGACGCTGGGTCTCCACGATCGCCCGTGGGGTCCCGAACGCCCCGTGTACGGCAAGGTTCGCTACATGAGTTCGGCCAACACTGCCCGCAAGTTTCGGGTGCTGGGATACATCGACGCATACGCCCGTCCCTGACGGGGGTGCGGGCGGTACTGCTTTGGGGCCCTCAAAGCCTGCCCAAGGCCCCGCGGCAACCGACCCTGCCCGGGGGTGCTGCGGGGCACTGTCCGCAGAGTGTCTTGCGTGCGGCGCGGCGGCCCGGGCGCCAGTGGCGAAGAGGCGGTGCGGGGAGCGGGCCTCAATACGGGTCTTGGGCGGCCGCCCATGCGGTTGGCCTCCTGCACGGCGCCAGCCGGAACCCCGCACAGGACAGGCCCCAAGAGAAGCACGCCCGGAACGGGAGCGCCATGCGTCACGACCGGCGCATCCAACGAAAATCTGGGCGTCCCGGACTGCACGACCCGCTACGGCGGCCGGGGCTCATGCCTCACCGGATGGCGGGTCGCGGCCGCACCGCCATGCCCTCAATGGCGAACTGGAGGCCGCCCAACACGACCGCCTGCCCATCGGCCAGCGGGGCGGCCGCGTATACCGTGTCGTCGATGCGCTGCAGCACGCGCACCGAAACGATGGTGACCAGGGTGTCCTGGGTCAGCGCCCAGACCTCGTTTCCGGCGCGCAGGGCGGCGCGCGGCAGGGTGAAGTACCGGCCCGGGGCGGATCCGTCGATCCGCACCTCCACGAACTGGCCAACCAAAAGGGGCGGGCCGGCCGCGCCACCGTTCTCCCCCGGGCGACCGCCGACAAACGGGTCGGGAACGCGCACCACCGCATCAATCATGCGGGTCTGCTCATCCAGGGCCGCTTCGGCGCGGTCCAGGTATCCCGGCCACGCGTAGGTCACACCCCCATATTCTGCGGTCACCGTCACCCCGGGGCCCGAGACGCCGTCGCCCGCGGCCAGCGACCACAGATTCGGGATGAGAGCCGCGTCCGTGTCCGTGAGCGGGACGACCACCTCTACTGCGTCGGCGGCGTAGAGGCGTCCCACACTCTGACCGGCAGCCACGAATTGGCCCACATCAACCAACTCGGCCCGAACCACACCCCCGAAGGGTGCCCGCACCTCCGTACGCGAGAGCGCCAGCTCCGCATCGGCCAGCGTCGCGCTGTCGCGTGCCAGCGCGGCCCGGGCTGCAGCCAGCTGCGGTTCCCGCAGCGCGAGCGGACTGGGCACACCCGAGCTCGAGCCGCGGCGACGCGCGAATCCCTCGTACTCGGCGCGCGCGATGCGAACCTCCTCCTGGGCTTCCAGGAGCGCGACCAGCTGTGCCGCCACGTTGGCCCGCGCCTGGCGCACGCGGTTGCGGTAGTCCGCGTCGTCGAGCCGGAAGAGAACCTTGCCCGCCGGAACCCGCCCCCCGCTCTGGAATGCGGGCGCAACGTCGGCCACCTTGCCGGCGACTTGGGCGGCAACATCAATCTCGGCCCGCGGACGCACCGTTCCCGCGCTGTGGACCGGGATGACACCTTCGCGCAGGGCAATGGGGACGGTCGTGACGAAGGGCGCCGGGGAGTCCGGCTCGCGCACCGGGGGATCCGGCCGCTGGGCGATCATGGTGTAGGAGACGACGACGGCACCCCCCAAGATGCCCGCCCCGATCAGGAAGCTGCGGCGACGGCTCATGGGCTCCACGCCCCCGTTGTCGTGTCCACCCGCTCCCGGGACCCCGAGACGGGTACCATTCGTGGACCATCCGCTTCCTCGGGCGGCGCGGTCCAGTCCCCGCCCAGGGCACGATGTAGCGCCAGGCGAGCCAGTGCAAGATCGCGTCGCCCGCCGGCGAGCGTCGATTCGACACCCAAGAGCGCCCGCGCGGCGTCAAGGTATTCGATGTAGCTGCCCACTCCGGCCGCGTAACGACGCGACTGCAGCGCCACCGATGCGAGAGCATCCTCACGTTGGAGCATAAGGAATTCGTGGCGCCGCCCCTCGTTGTCGAGCGCAACCAGCGCGGCCTCGACCTCATGAACGGCGGTGACCACGGCGCGACCATACGCGGCAGCCGCCAGCGCGAAACGGGCTTGTGCATGAGCGATGTTGCCGCGGATGCGGCCTCGCCCGAAGATGGGGGTCGTCAGGTTGCCGATCAGATTGCTAAACCACTGGCCGACGTCAAAGAGCTCGCCGGCGTCGACGGACTGCACCCCGATGATACCCGAGAATGAGAGGGAAGGAAGCATCTCGGCCCGGCGCGCACCGATACGGAAGCGGGCGGCGTCGAGCCTGAGTCCGGCTGCGCGCACATCCGGCCGCTGAGCCAGCAGGTCGGCCGGCACTCCCGTGGACACGGGATCATTTGATGGCAGCGGCGCCAGCGAATCGGTGAGAATGGCCCGGAGTTTGTCCCGAAAGCCTCCCGCCAACACGGCCAGGCGCCCTTCGGCGTTGACCAACCGGCTCTCGATCCGGGGGAGCGCGGACTGCGCGCCCCAGAGATCTTGGCGAGCGCGATAGAGATCTTGGGAGGTGACAAGCCCGCGGCCGTAGCGGGAGTCCGTCAGCTCCTCTCGCTCCAGAAGGAGATCGACGGCCTCGCGAGCGAGCACGGCGCGCCGCCGCAGATCAACGATCTCAAAATAGGTCGAAATGGTCTCGGCCAACACTCCGATGCGCGCAGCGTCGTAGTCGGACTCGGAGGCCAGATAGCCGAGTCCGGCCGAGCGCGCATCGTTGCGGGCCCGGCCCCAAAAGTCCAGCTCGTACGCAAAGCTCGCGCCCAACGACCATGTTCTGGTTTCCAAGCGGGTCGGGAGCGCCTCGATCCGACCACCGCCCGGACGCGCCGTGTCCGCCGGGAGCAAGTCGCCCGCAATTTGGCTGAACTGCTGGCCCAGCCCGACGTTGGAGGGGTTGTCGGTTTCGCTGAGCGACGCGGTCGCGTTGATGGCCGGCAGGCGGCCGGCGCGGGCGATCCCCGCCTGGGCCCTGGCTTGCTGTACCCTGGCCACCGCTTCGGCGAGATCAAAGTTGGCGGCCATCACCGAGTCGACGACGGCGTTGAGCACCGGATCCTGGAACGTGGTCCACCACTCCCTCGCCCGGTGTGCATGCGACTCCCCGCTGCCCTCGAAGCTGTCGGGAAGACCGGCCACCGGTTCCGGCAGGGACGGAGCGGGTGTGAAGGAACACGCCGAATGGCAGAGGATTGCCGCAACCGCCCCCGCGCGCGCCAGCGCCTGACTTGAAAGGTTCATGCTCGCCAGCGCTTGCCCCAGGGACACGGAAGCGGCTTGGTCAGTGTGGTGTCCGATTCATCATGTCACCAAAGTACTGTGTACGTTCGCAGCCGGCGCACGCAAGGGCCGCATTGCCGAACACGACAGCTTGGAGCGCGGTGCTTCAACAGACGGCTTTTTTCCCGTTGAGGCCGCCTCGGCAGTCCTTTTCCCGGGGGAGATCTCCTCATTTCGTGACCACGCCCTTCCCGCCGTCATCCCGGTTGGGCGTCGGGCCCCAAGGGCGGGCACACCCACGGCCGGTTGGGGGTCGCGGTGCCATGGCCAGGGGTGCCGGGCCCCAACGTGGTCTCCGGCATGAAGCCCTCCGCCCAACTCACACTCGTTGACCGGCCTGCTTCTGCCGGCGAGGGACTTCCAAGCTGATGGACCCGACAAACAAGACACTCGACTGGCCCTATAATTCATTCACCGTCCACCAACCCCCGCCAAACCGGCAGGGTTGTGAGCGATGCCGCGCACCACATAAGAAGTGTGCCGGGGTGCGCGGCAACCCGCCCCCATACCGCATACCGCTGGTGCCGCCGGCGCCACGGACAAGACTTCTGCGAAGAGGAGCCCGCACGTGTCCACCCCCTACCTCGACATTGATCTGGACGGGCTTCTCGAGTATTCGGTCGTCTTCACGGAGCGCTCGCTCAACCAGATGTCCGCGCGCTTTCGCGGCGTCATGGCCTTCGTGACGACCCAGCTCCGAGAGACCTACGGGGCCCGCGCGGCGGCCGTGGTCCCCGGAGGCGGCACGGTCGCTATGGAGTCCGTGGCCCGCCAGTTCGGGACCGGCCAGCGATGCATGGTCATCCGCACCGGGTACTTCGGTTATCGCTGGACCCAGATCTTCCGTGCCGGGTCGATCCCCGAGGATGAGTTCGTGATCACGGCCCGCCCGACCCATGAGGGACGATCTGCACCCTTCACCCCTCCGCCGATCGCCGACGTGACGGCGGCGATCCGGGAGTTTGGGCCCCACACGGTCTTTGCCGCCCATGTCGAGACATCGTCGGGCATCTGCCTGCCGGACGCCTACATGAGGGCCGTGGCGGACGCCGCCCGCGCCGTCGACGCGATCCTCGTGCTCGACAGTATCGCGTCCGGCGCCGCGTGGGTCTCAATGGAAGACACGGGCGTCGATATCCTGATCAGCGCTCCCCAGAAGGGGTGGAGCAGCTCCCCCTGTGCCGGACTGGTCATGCTGGGAGACCGGGCCCTGGAGAGGATGCAGGCCGAACGAAACACGGGTTTTTCCTGCGACCTGTCGCGCTGGCTGCAGGTGGCGAGGGCATACGAGAGTGGCGGGCACGCGTACCACTGCACCCTGCCCACGGACAGCATCGTCAGGCTCTCAGAGTCGATCGCCGCGATGTCCGAACTGGGAATGGAGACGGCCCGCAGCCGCCAGGTCGAGCTGGGGAGCAGGGTCCGGCGCCTGCTGGGCGAACACGGATTCCCCAGCGTCGCGGCGCCCGGCTTCGAGGCGGCGGCGGTGGTCGTCAGCCACACCGATCGGGGTGACATTCACGACGGTAGCGCATTTGCGCGCGCCGGCCTACAGATCGCCGCCGGGCTTCCGCTCCACTGCGGAGAGGGTGACGACTTTCGCTCCTTTCGCTTGGGGCTCTTCGGGTTGGACAAATTGACCGATGTCGACCGGACCGTGCAGAGGCTTGCCGACGCCGTTTACCGCGTTGGAACCTCGCCGCCGGACGGGAATTTGGCCGCCGGCGCCGGATCGTGACCCTTGGGGGAAACGCACCGAGTTGGAACCTTGGCCTGGCTTGGATGTTGGCTGAAGCCGGCTTTGTGGGGATGGCGTCGATGCCAGGGTCCCCATCGCCGGCTTCGGGGGCGCGGGCGTTGGCCCCTTGGAGCGCTGCCATGTCGTTCCCCGCTCAGGGAAGGAAGCCGGCGCAGATCACGGGACGTGGGCGGTCCCGTGGGCCTTCCTCCTTGCCTCCAACGACACGGGCCCGGCCGGGTGGCGGGTCTGGATATGCCGGTCGCTTGAACGGGGTGTATTCCGGCAGGGGTGCCGGAGCGGGGCGGATGGGCGCCGGCGCCTGGCAGTAGAGCGTGGCGCAAGCAACGCTGGATGCGCTCCGGTATGCGCGCGGGTGGAAGCAGGGGCGTGGCGTACCGGACTGGTGGGCCCAAGAGCGACCTGAGCACTGGAATGAGACGACCATGGACCCGTGCGGAGACTGGACTCCGCCCGCCGGTCTTCGCCTCACAACAGTCACCCTGGACGCCGGCCCCGCGGGCGCGGGGTCGACCGGTTCGGGCTCGTCCTGGGCGCGCCGCTATGAGCCCGCACGGATCCGACGCCCGGTCGCCGGGTGGGTACTCCTGCACGGCGTCACCCGCGCCGGTCCCGACCATCCGGCCATCGTTCGGCTTGCCTTGTCGCTGGCTCGCGCTCGCGGGATCGTGCTGGTGCCCAATGTCCCCGAATGGAGGCGCCTGGATCTGGACCCCGCTCCCGCGCAACGGACGCTGACGAGCGCCGTCGCGCACCTGAACGCCGACCCGCGCGCGCGCCGGGGCACCGTGCTTGCGGGACTCTCATTCGGCTGCCCGCAGGTGCTCCGGCTGGGCGCTCAACTGGGGCGGCTGGGCCTTGTCGGGGCCGTTGTCTGTTTCGGTGGCTACGCCAGCCTGCACCACACGATACGGTTCGGCCTGACCGGACACTATGGCACCCCGGGGCGCACCCGCTACCTGCGCCCAGACCCGTATGGCCGGTGGGTTGTGGCGGCGAACTATCTTCACCGGATCCCCGGCTACGGCGATGCCGAAGACGTCTCGGCGGCTCTCAGAACCCTGGCGCTCCTCGCCGCAGAGCGGGGAATCATGTCCTGGGACGCACGCTACGACGACGCCAAGAACCGCCTCGAATCGGAACTCTCTTCCCCGCAGCGCCGTCTCTTTCGGCTCTTTGCTCCACCCGCGGACCGTGAACCCGATCCCGCGGCCGCCCGAGCAATCGCCTCCCGCTTGGCGCGCGCGGCCACGGCAACCCATCCCGACCTTCGCATCATCGAAGAAGCGGACAGTGAGGAAATACCCGCGCGGGCCCGTTGGGCACTGGGACCCCTGCCCCCGGTTCGCTTGTTTCACGGGCGCATGGACCACTTGGTCCCCTATACGGAGACCGCCCGGTTGGAACGCGCCCTCGGGCCGCACGCGGATGTCAGAGCCACGGTGAGTACGTTGTTTTCTCACTCCGGCGAGGGCGAGCGCGGACCCGGCCGCCTCATGGAGGGCCTGCGCTTTCTGCTGGCCATCAGAGACCTCATGGCGCTGCCCTACAGAGTCGATCGTGTGCGCCGACCCGGACTCTCGAAACCACACCTGGACGCCCCCGGAGATTGATGGCAGCGCGACGCGCCAAGAGATTCAAGAGCTTTGGCGATCTGAAGCGCCACCAACAGGGCAAGGCCGCCACGCGCGCCTCGCCCACCGGGGCACCGCCCGCATCACGGCTCGCCCCAGGAGCAGACCACCTCACCTGCACCCCGATGTTGCAAGCGGATTATCGCATCGCGCCTCTGACCAACCTATCGACTTCGGACGCGCTCGAAATCTGCCGGCGCGAGACCGTGCGCTGGGCCGAAGAACAATGCAACGAAGAAGCGCCCCGCACGATGGTCCGCCACCGCACCACCGGTCGCTGGGGACAGGCGGCCACGTGTCGTGCCGTGCGACACCGGCGGGGCGACACCGACTTCTGGGCCGTGCAGGTCGCCCACAACAACGACCGGTCCTACATCACCACCGAGGTCAGGGTCGTGGGTTCAAGGTCGCAGGGCGCGTGGGTACATATCGACATCCCGGACGAATCAAGTGCGCCCCTCATCCCCCACGACGCCTTTCCCGCGACCATGCTCGCGCGCATCGCCCGGGATGTCGTGCTCCTGGACGACACCCGCAAGATCCAGTGCCGACCGACGGTGCCTGAGTCAAGGGAAGACATGGCGGCGCTGGGGAGCCTGATCCTGGATGATGCCCGCACCATGTCCGTTGTCGTGGTGACCACGCCTTCCGGGGACCACGACCCCGAGGCGCTTGAGCGCGAATCTTGCTCTCTGGCGCGGGACCTGACCGGCTTGGCGCTTGTGTGGACCCTGAACCCGGAACAGACCTATCGCCTGACGGAGATGGTCCAGAAGGAGCTGTCGGTCTTCAAGGGCGCATGGCGACTGTACGAGCCCGGGTTCAGGCTGGACGCCAACCGCCTGGATCACCCGTTGTTCATGCCCGACAAGCTCGACCGGGCACCGCGTACCATCGTGCGCAGGGCCACAGCCTTGCGCGCCCAAAAGACCCGACCGTCATCGATCACGGCTCCCGGCTTCGAGAGCATCCGGGCCCAGGCATTTGAATCGAAGCTCCACCGCCGGATCGCCTACGCGTGGCGCCGGGTGTTCGGGCGAGGGGCGGGCCGGCGCGCGACCCGCGAGAGTGGAGAGCCGGCGCGTGTTCGGGATCCCCGGTCGGATGTGAAGGAGCACGAAGACCAGGCCGCGGATCCCCACCCGGCGTCGGATGGCCAGACCGCCCAGGTGGACGAGCGGGCCGCCAAGCTCCAAGGTGAGTTGCTTGCTGCCAAGGACGAACTGGCCCAGGCAGAGCGGCGCAACCAAAGGCTGGTTGGGCAGGTGCGGCTTCTGGGCGGTGACCCGGACGCCGGCGCTCCGTTTCCGATCCGCTGGGACGAAGTCTCGGCCTGGTGCGAGGATCATCTGGATGGACTGGTCCTGACGCCCGCGGCGCGCCGGGAGCTGGGGCGGGCCGTGTTCCAGGATGTGGAGCTCGTTGCGCGCTGTCTGCACTGGCTTGCCACCTCGTATCGAACGGGACGGCAAAATGGCGGCAACAACGCACTGATGGGACCGATCGACTCCGTCGCCACCGGCATCCATAATCGTCCCTGCGGCAACGACACATTCGATTGCAGCTGGGAGGGACGCCGCCACCAGGTCGACTGGCACATCAAGCGGGGCGGCAACACGCACGATCCGCGCCGTTGCCTGCGCATCTACTACTTCTGGGACGAGCAAGCAGACCGGGTCGTGGTGGCGTCCCTGCCCGCCCACCGGAAGAATGCCGTGTCCTGACCCCCCGTCTTGGGCGAATGCCCGGACTCTGGGCGCATGCGCCTTGGGGGGCGGACGAATGGCGGCGGCCGACGTGCTCCCAAGGGCGGGAACCCAGGCTCCCCGAGAACCGTTGCTTGCCCAGATGAACTCCGGTATCGATCATGTTGGGCGGAGGCACGGGGCCGCTCCGGGGGGATGCCCCCAGGCGGACCCGCGCCCGACCCGCACATGCACCCCGTAACCGTCAGCGACACTGCTGACAACCCGGCAGGAGAGACCCCAAGCCCATGCACGCTCCACATCAGGCACCCGGATCCTGGCTGTCCTCCACCAAGGCAGCGGTGATCACCCTCGACGGCACCGCCTCGCGGGCAGCCCTTCTGGCCGCCACTGCCTGGTGCATCACGGTGGCCCACGGCCAGGACGGACTGCTCGCACAGCAAGCCGGGGCGCAGTCGCAGGTCGCCACCGAAGAGTGGGGCCAGGCGCTTCAGGCGCTGCGCCCCCGCAGCATCGGCCCGGCGGTCATGAGCGGCCGCATCGTGGATCTTGCGGTCGTGGAGTCGGATCCGATCAAGTTCTACGTCGCGTCGGCAACCGGAGGGGTCTACAAAACCGGGGACAACGGCATCACCTTGAACCCCGTGTTCGAGCACGAGGGGACCCACTCGGTGGGCGCCATCGCGGTGCATCAGGTGGACACCGGGGTGGTCTGGGTCGGCACCGGAGAGCGTGCAAACCGCCAGAGCTCATCCTGGGGCGACGGCGTCTACAAGAGCGTCGATGGGGGCACCAGCTGGGAACATGTCGGCCTTGCCGACAGCCATCACATCGGTCGCATCGCGCTACACCCCACCAACCCCGACGTCGTTTTTGTCGCGGCCATGGGTCGCCTCTGGGGACCGAATCGTGAACGCGGGCTGTACAAGAGCGTGGACGGCGGCGCCACCTGGGTGCGCATCCTGGCCGTGGACGACGACACCGGCGTCGTGGACGTGGCGCTTGATCCCGCCAATCCAGATGTCGTGTACGCCGCCACATACCAGCGCAGGCGGCGGCCCTGGGGATTTCACGGCGGCGGCCCGGGAAGCGGATTGCACAAAAGCGTGGACGGCGGCGCCACCTGGACCCCCCTCAGCGGCCCCGATATCCAGCGCGGCCTGCCCACCGGCATCATCGGCCGCATCGGCATCTCGGTCTACCGGGCCGATCCCCGCATCGTCTACGCCAGCGTGGAGCAGGGGTATCGCTACAACGCCTCCACGGCCTATACGGAGCGCCGGGCCGGCATCTATCGCTCCGAGGACCACGGCGAGAGCTGGACGCACATGAGCGACTGGAACCCCCGCCCCATGTACGCCAGCCAGATTCTGGTGGACCCGAACGACGACCAGCGCGTGTACATGGTCAACAGCTACTCCTTCTCCGACGATGGCGGGCGGACCTTCACGGTGCCGCCACAGAGCCTGCACGGGGACGACCGCCTGGTGTGGGTTAACCCCCGCGACTCGCGTCACGTGATGAAGGCCGACGACGGCGGAGTGGGCATCTCCTATGATCGGGGCCTCCACTGGCTGTACATCTCCGACCTGCCCGTAAGCCAGTACTATCGGGTGGCCGTGGACATGGCCACCCCCTACAACATCTACGGTGGTCTTCAGGACAACGGATCGTGGGTGGGACCGAGCGAGACCTACTCCCAAGCGGGCATCGTCAACAGCGACTGGGTGAAGATCGGCGGAGGGGACGGCTTCCTGAATCTGCCCGACACGACCAACAACGTGATCGTGTACACCGCGAGCCAATACTTGGGGCTCTCCCGGTTCGACAGGAACACGGGCGAGCGGGTCGCGATCCGGCCCGGGGACCCTGAGGGCCACATCGCGGCCAGGCGCAACTGGGAGACGTGGAGGGATGTCGGGTCGTTCGAGGAGCAGCGGCTGGGCGGGGCCATGGCGCCCGCAAATTGGGACGGGCCCTTTGTGCTATCTCCGCACGACGCATCGACGCTGTACGCCGGAACCAACGCGCTCTGGCGAACCAGGGACCGTGGCGACTCGTGGGAGTCGCTGGGCGATCTGACCACGGGCGTCGACCGGCGCACCCTCGCCATCATGGGAGAGCTTCCCGACGAGGAGATGCCGTCGCTGGACGACGGCATCCCCTACTATCCCACACTCGCCGCCATTGCCGAGAGTCCGCTCCAGGAGGGGGTCCTCTATGTGGGCACCGACGACGGGCGTTTCCTTGTCTCGGTGGACGGGGGGGCGCGCTGGCGGGACGCCGGCGCCCCGGACGCCAGCGACTCCGACGGCCCGTCCAGGGAATCCGGTTTTCCCGGCCTTCCCCCGGGGGCCTGGGTCAGCGGGATCGAGCCGTCGCGCCACGAACAGGGGCGCGTGTACGCCGTTTGGAACAATTACCGCAACAATGACTTCGACAACTACCTGTACCGGTCCGACGATTACGGGCGCACCTGGGTATCAATCGCGGGCGATTTGCCGGGCGAGCGCGTGTTGCGCACCGTGCGGGAGGATCCCCGCAACCCGGCGGTTCTCTTCTTGGGCGCCGAGATCGGGCTGTTCTACACGATAGACGGGGGCCAACGCTGGACGGAGCTGCGCGGCGGAATGCCGACGCTGGCATTCAACGACCTCGTCATCCACCCTCGGGACAACGACCTGGTCATGGGTACGCATGGTCGGGGCGTCTGGATCCTGGACCAGATCAACGCGCTTCAGGAGCTCACCGCCGAGGTGCTGGAGAGCGAAGCCCACCTGTTTTCGATGGAGCCCGCGGTGCAAGTGCGCCGCAGCGGGGCCGGAGCCCACACCGGCGATATCCACTTTCGGGGTGACAATCCTCCCAATGGAGCGATCATCGACTACTGGCTGGGGACTTCCGCCCAGGACCGCTCCGTGGCCGTCGTCGTTCTGGATGCGCAAGCGAACCGGGTCGCGGCGATCGATGGAACCTCGGAGCGGGGAATCAACCGCGTGGTGTGGGACCTGAGGCACGAGTGGCCGGCCGCGGAGAGTCAGTCCGCGGATGGCGGGCGGCCGAGAAGGGGGGGCCTGGTCATCCCCGGCACATACTCGGTCCGCCTTGAGGTGACGGACGCATCGGCGACGACGGTGACGTGGGGTCCGCAACCCCTCGTGGTGCGGCCGGACCCTAGGATCAACGCCACACCCGGAGAGCAGCGAGCCTGGACGCTGGCGCTGCTGGAGCTGGCCAGCCTGCATGCGCAGTCCACGACGCAGCTTGAGCGCGTGCGCGAGGCGCTGGAACAGCTCCCGGTGGGCGCCGACGCCGGTGAGCGCGCCTCAAGACTCCAGGATCTTGAGCGGGAGTGGGGCGAGCTGGCCAGCCGCCTGGCGCGCCTCGCTGGCGCCATGGAGGGGGCCGTTGCGCCCCCGACCCAGGACCAGCGCTCCCGCCGCGAATACTTGGTGGAGATGTTGGAGGCGCTTACCCGCGAGACCGACGACGCGATCAGGTAGGGATCCCGCGAGCGGGATCGGCGGGATTTTGAAATTGGGATCCCGGCTGTCTTGTGTGGGCAAACCGGGTTTGCAAGGCTGGCTCGCGAGTTCGGTTTCTGGGTGGTCTCGCCGCTTCAAGCCGCCCATGTGACCCTTTGAAGTTGCTCGCCAGGCAACCGCAACAGCTTGATCGCGCCGACAAAACACTGTCGTGACCGTCCATGTTGCCCGCGCAATCAGGGTTGGCGTGGTCAGGGGCCAAGGCGTCCGTCTTCATTTCATTCTCCTGCTGAATCGATTTCCACGAGTTTGACGAAATTCCCCTCCCGCACACCCCTCACCACAACCGCTGAGTTCCACATGGGAGGAACGATATCGTCCATCGCTTCTGGAGAAACCCTCACCTTCTGTTCGACACCGTCATCTGAAACAATGCTGATCTCATTGCCGTCATTGCGCGCATCCGCAAACAGTAGCGTGCCTTGGATCTCCACCTGCTCCGGCGATTCGCCCGCGAGCGGTGTAGCCCGCAGAACATCCCGTCCGACACGGGTGAACCCAACCACACGAGACCCCGCAACGCCGGATGTCGCGAATCCAACCTGCCTGATGTTGGTGCCATCGGGTGCGATCCGCCTTGCCAACATGAGTGCGTTCCTACGGTATGCACCGTCGGCAATCAGCTCCTCGAGCCGATGTTCCCCGCGCTCATCCACTCCCTCCACGATCGTCAGGAATTCGTCAATGACCTCGGGCAGCCCCGGCAGATCAAGAAGTACATGCAAACTCAGTTGACTGCCCCCAGCAGGATGTTCACCGAATAGCTTGCCGCTCTGAAAACGGAACGGGCCAACGCCCCTGAAGCAGTGACACACCTCTTTTTAGCGGGGGCGGGCAACCTCCACGCTACCTACATTATCGTCGTAACCGTTCGGCCAAGCGGTGGTGAGGTGGTCCCGGTTTTTTGGACAGGTCGTTAAGGTGGAGTCACTCACTTAAATGGAGGCACTGACATGACCAGGAAAAGACGGAGATTCACCCCACAGTTCAAGGGCCGCGTGGCGCTCGCAAGCGGTCCAGGAACGCGGACAGCCTTCAGGCCATCGCACGCCGCCACGAGCTCCATCCCAATCAGGTCAGCGGATGGAAGCGGCACCTGCTCGACGCCATCCCCGAGGTTTTCGCCACGGGCGCGAACAAGCGCACCCAAGGATCACGAGGCCGTGATCCACTCCCTGCACGCCAAGATCGGGGAGCTCACCGTCGAGCGGGATTTTTTTCGGCGCGGCTTGAAGCACTGAGCCGGCCGCAGCGGATGCAGATGATCGACCGCGACCACCCCATGGGGGTGTCGAAGCAATGCGCCCTGACGGGCGTGAGTCGGTCATCCCTGTACTACCGTCCCAAGGGTGAGAGCCCAGCGAGCCTGGACCTCATGAGGCACCTTGATGAGCTCCACATGAGCTATCCCTTCTACGGTAGCCGCCAAATGGTGCGGCACTTCGGGCGCGACGGCCTGAAGGTGGGCAGACACCGGGTCCGGCGGCGGATGCACAAGATGGGAATCGAGGCGATGTACAGGCGCCCACGAACGAGCGTGGCGAGTCCGGAGCACCGGGTGTTTCCGTATCTGCTGCGCGATGTCGAGGTGTCGCGGGCCAACCAGGTGTGGTGTGCGGACATCACGTATGTGCCAGTGTCGCCGAGGCTTTTTCTACCTGGTGGCCGTGATGGACTGGGCGACCCGGCATGTGCTCTCGTAGCAGTTGTCGAACACCATGGACGCATCCTTTTGCGTCAGAGCACTGGATGATGCGTTGCTCATGGGGAAGCCGGAGATCTTCAACACGGACCAAGGCTCGCAGTTCACGAGCGAGGCGTTCACGGGGCGGGTGCTGGGTGCGGATATTCGGGTCTCGATGGACGGTCGGGGGCGGTATCTGGACAACATCTTTATCGAGAGGCTGTGGAGGTCACTGAAGTACGAGGCGATCTACTTGCGGGAGTTGAGGGACGGGCTGGAGGCGCGTCGGATCATCGGATGCTGGATGGAGTTCTACAACGAGGTGAGGCCGCACTCGGCGCTGGATGGGCAGACGCCGGCTGATGCATACCGGTCGGGGGCGGGACTGAAGTGGAATTGAGTGACCTGGGGCTTCGTCGAGGAAACCGGCGAAATGACGGCGCGGCCTTGGCGCGTTGTTGGGCGCCGGTTGCCTCCATTTTTCCCCATCGGGGAAACCCCGCCGGGAAAAACGGAGGTTAGATTTAACCCCAGTTGGGGGGAGCGGGCCCTGCGAGTCGGTCTGCGGGGACGGGTCTTCCAGCGACATGGCTGGACTCCCGCGACGCGGCTTGAAAGCGGTTTTCCGGAGGGCGGAAGTACACCTTATTTTCGCCCAAAATCTGTCCAACAAAGTGGGACCATCTCAGCAAACCCCGGTCATGAATAACCCGGGATGAGATGAGGTCTTCCACAGCAAAGATTAGTCCCGGAAGGAGCTTTGCGTGCATCTACCAATGTTGTTTTCCAAAGCATGCGCTTCATTGACGCTATACCGCCCACTGACGTGCAGCAATTCGTGGACAAGTGTCCAGGCGACGCTATCGGTTCCAGGGTCAATCTCTACGTCACTGATCCCGGTGGTATGGTTCCTAATCGTCATTCCGTGCGCATTATAGTTTTTCAGGAGGCTGTTGTTCCACGAAACTCCTCTGAGCTTTGGACTGGTCCATCCTGTTATTGCAGTACCAAATGATATCGGCGCACTGAGAATCCCCGTCGGAGACGGCAATAACATGAACGTTCGCCAGCTTGGTAGACCACTCCTCATATTCCTCTATGTCCAACCCTGTGCCCAAACGGAGGTCGAGGCCAAGCAGGTAAAACCAAAGACGATGACGAGGGGTCGCGCAATTCTCATCGCAGCAACTCTCTGCCGCTCGCAACGCGTTCCTGCCGGAACTCGTTTGTTTCCCGAGCATGACCACCTGGCCAAAAACCAGTCACTTCCCAGCCAGTGGCACTTCGCGATAGCCCCGCCGATTCTAGCAAGCAACAGAACTCAGCGTGGAGATCGACGACCATTGCAAAAAGAGTGTAACTGATCTTAAGCGGGTCTTGTTCGATCCGAAAAAACCGAAGCGTCCACGATGCTCCTTCTGTGGAAAGCGTCTCTGCAATGCGGCGCAACCCGTCCCGAAGCTCATATTCCCAATGGGGCGCGTCTATTTCGGGGGCGTCGAGCGAGCTCAGGTCCACCGCGTAGGCACGCTTCTCACCGCCGTAGCTTCTGTCAGCATAATGTTCCACCATTCCGAGCACGATCTCGTTCGCCAGCGCCAATGTGCGGTCAGCCTCGTCTGGTACGAGCGAAATGCTGGCGTCCTCGTCGCCGCATGCCGAGAGCATGACGGCAGACGCCAGCAGGGCGCGGGCGATGTGGGCAACCAGTCGGGCCAAGCTCTTCTCCATCATCTCACACCTCCTTAGCAGTGGGTGGATAAAGTGGATTTTTCAGAATAACGGCTGACGATTATGGCTCCCCGCTGTTTTTTGTGGGTAAATCGGTTTCGCGAGGCAAGCTCGCGAGGTTCATTTCTTGTGGACCCGCCACTTCAAGCCGCTCGGCTTACCCTTTGACCTCAGTTGCCAGGCAACCTTCGGCTTGGCCGTGCCGACGAAACAGTGTCGTGTCGGTCACGTTGCTCAGAGCACAATGTCGGCGACGGCTATCTGGGATGCCGGCATTTGCTCGTCGAGGTGGTCGTGCTCCCTGTGTTCGATGACATTGGTCGGGTCCAGTGGTCGCATCGGACACCCATGCCGAGCGGCAACCGCCGTCTTCGCGGACGACGTACCGTACCTGGCCCCCTCGGCATCGGTCGCTTATGCACGGGGCCGGACACAGGAGAGTGGACGGATGTCTTGGTTGAACGCGAGCAACAGGGTCTTCGAGCAGTCGTTGGGAATCACGTCACCATGGTATGTCGAGAAGGTCGCCTTTGATGCCCAGGCCAAGCGCTTGGACGTGTTCCTGGCGTTTTCCGCCGGCGCAACCTTCACCTGCGGCAACTGCGGCAAAGACGGTTGCAAGGCCCACGATATGTCCGGGCGTTCGTGGCGGCACCTGGACTTCTTCCAGTATCAGGCGCACCTGCACGCCAACGTTCCGCGAGTTCGCTGTGCTGAGTGCGGGGTACGGCAGGCGAAGCTTGATTGGGCCAGGCCCCGGAGCAGCGCGACTCTGTTGTTCGAGCGGCTGGTGCTGACGCTTTGCAGCGCCATGCCGGTGGCCGTGGCCGCTCGGATCGTGGGTGAGCACGACACGAAGCTGTGGCCTATCCTGCGCTTCTATGTGGACGTGGCGCGCAAGGACGCGGATCACTCGGGGGTCGAGGCCGTCGGTGTTGACGAGAAGTCCGCACGCCGTGGCCATGACTACATCACGCTGTTCGCTGACCTGAAGGAGCGTCGGCTGCTGTATGCGACGAAGGGCCGCAAGGCAGAGGTGTTCGATGAGTTTCGCGATGACCTGGAGGCTCACGGCGGGGATCCCGACCGGATCGGCGAGATCTGCATGGACATGTCGAAGGCGTACATCAAGGGCGCGGCGGATGTCTTCCCTGACGCCGAGGTGACGTTTGACCGGTTCCATGTCGTCAAGCTTCTCAACGAGGGGATCGAGCGGGTGCGTCGGGCGGAACAGAAGGACCGTCCGGACCTCAAGCGGACACGCTGGCTGTGGCTGAAGAACCAGCGGCGCCTTACCGCCTCGGAGATGGTTCGGCTGGACGAGTTGCTTGACTTGGTCACGGACACATTGCAGACGGCGAAGGCGTACGAGCTGAAGCTGGACTTCCAGGAGTTATGGGCTCTGCCGCCGGTGGCGGCAGGGCGTCACTTGGATCGTTGGTGCGTGAGGGCGGAGGAGAGCGGGCTGCAGCCGATGGTTGGGGTGGCCAAGACGATCAGGCGGCACAGAACGGGCATTCTACGCTGGCAACATTCGCGGCTGACGAATGGCCTCCTTGAGGCCATGAACTCACTGATACAGGCTGCCAAAGTCCGTGCTCGGGGCTATCGGACAGCGGAGAACTTCATCACGATGGCGTATCTGGTTTGCGGGAAGCTCGAATTCCGGCTACCCACATAAAACAGCGAGGAACCACGATTATGCCGCGAGCCGGACCGGAACGGGCCAACGCCCCTGAAGCAGTGACACACTTGTTTTAGTGGGGGCGGGCAACCTCCACGCTACCTACATTATCGTCAATCGCCAGTGCCGGCAATACCCTGTTGATCTCAACCTTCGTCGGCAACGCTTTCGTCTGCGGCCGACCACCCACGAACCGCTCCGGGTGCTCCGCATACGCCGCATCCATCACCGCCTGTCGCCTCTCGATCATCTCAGGACCCTTGCCCGAGTGAACCATCTGTGGCGTCAGCATCCGGATCCCCTGATGACGATGCTCCTCGTTGTACCGCTGAAAGAACTTGCGGCAAAACATGATCGCATCATTGACATCACCAAACCGGCCCGGATAGTCCGGGCTGTACTTCAACGTCTTGAACAACGCCTCCGAATACGGGTTGTCGTTCGAGACCCGAGGCCTGCTGAACGAACGCGTCACCCCCAACTCTTCCAACAAATCCTTCGTGCAACCAGCCTTCATGGGCGCCCCGCGATCAGAGTGCAACGTGAGCTGCCCGGCGGCAACCCTCTGCTTCTCGCAGGTCTCGCGGATCAGGTGCATCGCCGAAGCCGCATTCTCCGTCTCAGCCACCATCCATCCCACCACATAGCGGCTAAACAGGTCCATCATCACATACAGGTAGTACGTCGACTTGTTCTCCCCCCGCAGATGCGTGATGTCCCACGACCACGACTGATTGGGCCGGCTGGCCTCAATGTGCGGCCTCTCCCGCTTCGGATGACTACGCTGCGCCCTGCGCTCCCGCACCGCCTTCTTCTCCCCAAGGATCCGATACATCGTCCGCGCGCTGCACAGGTACCTGCCCTCATCAAGCAGCGTAACCACAACCTGCCTGGGCGACCTGTCAATGAACCGATCCGAACACAGGACATCGAACACCTCTTGGCGCTCTGCCTCCGACAACGCCCGCTTCGGCGTTGGCCGCTTCTTCAGCTCGAGCTTCGGCTTGCCGCGACGGTACAGCGTAGAGCGCGACACCCCCATCTTCGCACACGCCTGCGTCACGCCAATCTTCTTCGCCAACCGCTCCGCCCCCTCAAGCAATATCTCGCGCGGCGGCTCAAGACCCGCATCCTGACACGTCTTCCTCTGCACCTCGACGGTCGTCACAGCCGCATCAATGTCGCTCATCAGGTGAATCCTTTCACGCTCGAGCACCCGGACCCGCTTGACCGCCTCCGGTTCTCCTAACGGCTTGCGCCCGCGCTTGCGGCCCAACGCCGCCATCATCCCCTCGCGCGCCACCTTGCGCCATTCGGAGAGATGGGAGTAATGGAGACCCTCGCGCCTCAGCAGCCGACCGATATCGCCAGGCCGTCTGCACGCGTTCGCCTCCTCTATGATCCTTACCTTGTACTCGGCGGTAAACGTGCGTCTCGTCTGCTTACTCATCGCAACCGCCTTGACCACCCACTCCGGAAAACAATCCGTTCATCCGCATCATTCCTTGATCACTCGGTTCGCTGACACCGCCCATCGCGGTCAGCCCAACACACATCATCCTCGGTCCACCCCCTCGTCGTCACCCTGGCAAACGTCCGTTTCCATCGGATCAGGACCATACCACTCGTCCATCAGACCCTCCGGCCACGACAGATCATCAGGGTCTACAGCGCGATCTCCCAGTACTCTTCGGTGCTCCTCAAGGACCATCCTGCACTCCCACAGCTTCTTGCGCATACGCTTGCCGCTGCGCTCCAACTGCTCAATCCGCTTCGCCTCGGCCGACGTCATCAATGGCTTGCGCCCGCGCTTGCGGCCCAATGCGTCCACCATGCCCTGCCGCGCTGCCCGACGCCACGCAGAGAGTTGCGATGAATGAAGACCCTCGCGCTTCAGCAAACGACCGATATCGCCAGGCCGTCTGCACGCGTTCGCCTCCTCGACCATCCGCAACTTGTACTCCGCCGTAAAGCGGCGCCTTGGCCTCTTGGCGCCATCGGCCCGCGCTAAAGCCTGCTCCCGCTTACCCATGCGCACTCGCTCCCCCTGGATGACGGTCGGCCTGTCGGACAACGTCACCACGCTCATCACCTGACGTACCCGACGACGATCCCCAATGACAACATGGACCCCACAACATCTCGCATGCACGACCAACACCATGAGCCAACACCAAGTGCCACCCACCCACGAAGGGGGGCGGCATCGGACCCGATGGCCGATCCGGTCCCCGTGCAGGGAGCGGAGCGACCGAAACGGGGACCGGATCGGCGGGAAAGGCCCGGACTCGAAGCTTCAATATGGTCGCGGTGCCCCTGCAGCCGGCGTGCCATCTCAACCGTCGGCTGATCGTGCATGGAATGCTTGCCTCCGCCCGTGTCGGATTCGTCCGAGCACAACAACGCTGCGAACACAGCCGCTTCGCCGCCTGCTGATATCGGACGTGGTGACGGTCTCATCATCCACTGTCACTGGCCATCTGGAATTGCACACTTTTGGCCACGAAGAATTGCACACTTTCGGCCATGCCGTTGCCGCTCGGCATGGGTGTCCGATGCGACCACTGGACCCGACCAATGTCATCGAACACAGGGAGCACGACCACCTCGACGAGCAAACGCCGGCATCTCAGATAGCCCCCGCCGACATGGTGCTCCGAGCAACGTGACCGACACGACACTGTTTCGTCGGCACGGCCAAGCCGAAGGTTGCCTGGCAACTGAGGTCAAAGGGTAAGCCGAGCGGCTTGAAGTGGCGAGTCCACAAGAAATCAACCTCGCGAGCTTGTCTCGCGAAACCGATTTACCCACACAAAACAGCGGGGAGCCTGCTTGGATCAGCATCCGCCTCACCGCTCGCGGCTTGTACCTCCCCCCTTCCAAATCTCGCGCCAGTTCCCCAAGCCACCGCCCCACACCGTACTCCTCGATATCCGCAAATGTCTCCCCGTCCACCCCGGCTGACCCGCCATTACGACGAACCCGCCTCCAGGCTTCCGCAAGAAAATCCATCCGCCATACCTTGTCGATCAGCGTATAGAACCGCGCCTCAGGTTCCCCCTTGGCTTTCGCGTGTAGCACGTTCTGGAGTCTCCGAACCTTGTCCGGCCCTGGTAGGCAATCGCCAGTAGCCATGTCCTTTCCCCCTTCCCGTACAGTTCCCGAACCAGGGCCCCTTCCCTCGACCAGCATTACCCGGCGTCCGCAGTACTACAGGCCCCTCCGCCACCCCAACAGCCCAGTCTGCCCCTCGCGGGGTCCCGGTTGGCGCGTGCCACGCCACCGTTGGGGCTTCCCGTGTTGCTCCCATTTCCCTCTTCCATGCGTGCCGTCATCACTACCCCGGCGGAGACGCCCGGTGCTCTCGTCGTTCGCTTCCCGGACGCTGGCAGCCTTCCCCGAATTGTCGGCGGGTCGGCCTCCGCATCAGCATTTTCGAGGCCTGCTCAACGTTCACTCACGTTACGGCCCGCATGTTCGCTGAACCGCCCAAGGCGGTCCGTCTGCTCGAAGTGCTTCAGACCATGTCGTTACCTCCATGACCCGCTCCGATTGCTACCGGCCGGAACGACAGTTGCCGGGCGGGATTCGCACCCGCTGAGAAATGGTGCCTTTCCACGGCACACGACACCTCCATGCAAACTTCATCCTGAATCGGGTTCCCATCGGCCTGTCGCCCAAGCCAGCAGTCGAATCCCGTTCCGTGTCGGGATCGACTGGTCACCGTGTAGCCGAGCTGGCGGTCAAGCACGATGGCAACGCCTTCCGTCCCGTCCTCGGTGGCGTCGATCTCATTGCGCCATGTATGCCGAGCCTGCTCGTCCGGAAGCTCCCAAGACAGCGGGTGGTTTCCATCTGCCCGGCCGGCAAGGGCATACCCCACCTCAGAACTAAGCCCAGCCATGGTCCCATCGCCCAGGTCGCGCAGGTCGAGCAACTTCTCACGGCGCCCCCGGCCCTGCTCCGGCCCCGTCGTCACCTTGCTGAACCAGTAGTAGACCTCCTCGTGCTCCGCCGAAGAAATGGGCTGCGCTACCTCCTCAAGGCGGCGGTGTTTTCTGAGTGGCACGAGCGCTGCGAGGAGCCGACCCAAGCGCACGGCATCTTCTTGCGCACTCTGGAACGGAGCACGACGCCCGGCAATCAGGTCGGGCGACCGGTATCCGGCGCGGCGGATCGCCGCCGGCACCACCCAGGCTCCCAAAGTCAGTCCTGTGCCGCACCCGGAGTCCACCCAAGGGAGCGGCCCGGCACCATCCCCGCCCAACGTCAAGTCTCAATCAGCGCGCCCAAACCCCGACTCTCGGCGCGGGCCAGGATCAACTCCCCCAGACCAATATCCTGGACGGCAACCCCAACCGACTTGAAGAAGGTCAGCTCACGGCCCGCGCGGCCCTCCGGACGATCGCCATTGACGATCTCGCCCAGCTCCGCGTCAATCACGTCGGAAGCGGCCACGACGCCCTCTTCAATCGGGATAACCAGGTCGCCGGCTTCCTCCAGCGCCGCCGCGCGATCCTCGACCACCACGCGCGCCCGGACAACCACCTCACTCCCGATCTCCCTCTGGTGGGGCTGATAGCTGCCGCTACCGCTCACATGGGTGCCCACCGCCAAGAGCGACCCGTCGAACACGGGCTGATCCGCGGTCGTGACGGCCACAACGATGTCGGCCCCCCTCACCGCCCGGGCTGAGTCGGTCATGGCCTTCGCGCGGATGCCGGCCAGCGAGGCGACCAGCCGGCGAGCCGACGCTCCGCCCCTTGACACCACACGCACTTCCCTGATGGGGCGCACCGCCCGGATCGCCTCGATCTGGTAGGGAGCCTGCGCCCCGGCCCCAAAAACGGTAAGCACCCGGCTCCGGGGCTTGCTGAGCAGCCTGGCCGCCAGACCCGCGGCGGCCGCCGTCCGCATTGCCGTCAAGACGCCGGCGTCAATCAGCGCCTTCGGCAAGCCCGTCTCGTCATCCAACAGGAGAACGACGCCATTGATGGCGGGGAGCCCCCGGTCACGATTGGAGTGAAAGAGCGAAACGATTTTCGCCCCCCGCAAGCCGCTCCCCCTCAAACGGGCCGGCATGAACAGGGACACCCCGCCGCCGCTTGTCAGCATCGTGCGAACGGGCATCTCGGCCTGCGAGGCCGACAGCTCGCCGAAGGCCCTCGCCATAGCCTCGATCGCCTCGCGCATCGAGACCAGGCGCGCCGCCTCCTCTCCCTGGATCACGCGAATCCTCATCAAGGCGCCCCCATGCATCGACGGGCCCGGCCGCTGATGCCAAGACTCACGGCAGATATCGCTCCCTGACGATTCTGCGATGATGGCAGGAATGACCCCCGATGATCCAGGCGCAGCTCCTGACCGTGAAGCTCCGCCCGCTGGCGACCCCCCGACGGTCCCACACCTCGTCGCCGAATCCCTTAAGCATCAGAATCGTGGCCCGGCGGACCGCCGACAATTCCTCCACCAAGTCGACAAGCTCCCGCCGGTCGGCCCCGGAGGCGGCCGCGTACTCATTCTCGTCAAACCCGGGATAGGCCGCCCGATCTCCCCTGGCAAAGGCCAGCGCGCGGCTCACGAACATGCGCTCGGCGTCCGTGACATGTCCCACCACCTCCCGGAGTGACCATTTTCCGGGGGCGTACCGGCGCCCGGCCCGGCGCGCTGCCCGGTCCGTCAGGACGAGGCCCCGCCATCGCCGCTCATCGCGCTCCAGGGCATCAAGCAACGGGCCCCTAACCTCCTCGATGTAGCCCCGGTAGAACTCGGAGCACTCCTCCGGCTCGGGCCAAGATGGCTGTGGATTCATCGGTGGACTCCCTTGGAGTGTCGTGTGTCGCTTGCGGGATTCATGGGGTCAAATGTCTCCGCCGGGGCGCGCGCCGGCGGCGGAACACGGGGTCGGCTTCGTCACGGGGGTGACCGGAGCTTCATTGATCACCCGCCCTCGGCAAGAGCGCCCGCATCCGATCCACTGCCCGGACCCGGCACATAACGCTCGGCCAGCGCGGTGAAGGACGATACCTCACGGGCCGTCCGGTCCTCGCTCCAGTCCAGCTCCCTCGCCAAGACGGCGGCCACAGCGGGTGCCGCCTCGATGGCCGCCCTTGCATTCAGAAACAGGGCCCTGGTCCTGCGGGCGAGCACATCCTGCAGCCGCACCGCCATCTCGCATCTCGCCGCCCACGCCGCCTGACTGAGGCGAAACGGAAGGCCGGGATGCATGAGCTGCCCCAGCTCGGGCTCCACGGACTCCAGCTCCCGGACGGCGTTTGCGTCACTCCCGTACACGTTCCAGGGCGGCAGAATGTCGCGCCGCCGACTGTAGCCGTACAGCTTGAGCGCCGCCGTCACCGAGGGAGCGGGGGAAAGGCCGCCCACATCGGCGGCCACATCGACCACATCCCGGGCCACGCGCCGACACGTCGTCCATTTCCCGCCGAGCACGGTCACGACTCCCCGACGCGACACGCTCACGCTGTGATCGCGCGGTAGCGTGGATGTCGGGCGTCCGGGACGCCCCCCGACCAGTGCCCTAAGGCCGGCCCACGCCGACAAGATATCGCCGGTGGTGATGGTTCGCCCGAGGTATCGTCCGGCATGATCCAGCAGGTACGCAATCTCCCGGTCGCTGGGCACGGGATCGTCCAGCGGTGCTTCCGCCACAGGAACATCCGTGGTTCCGATCACCACATGCCCCTGCCAGGGGATCGCAAACAGGACCCTCCCGTCATCGGTCGACGGGATCAGCACGCCGCAGGCTCCCGGCAGGAAGGCGCGACTCACCACAATGTGGGTGCCCCGGCTCAGAACGACGCGAGACGCCCCGGTGGGCTCGTCCAGTCGGCACACGGCGTCAGCGTGAGGGCCCGCCGCGTTGACCACGACCGCGGCGCGGGCAACCCAGCGGGAGTCGCCCAGGACATCTCGAACCTCGACACCCTTCACCCGCCCCCGGGCCTCCACGAACCCCGTGGCCTCGGCGTAGTTCAGCGTCACGCACCCCAGGTTGGACGCGGTGCGCGCCAGCACCCAGCCCAGGCGCGCGTCGTCGAACTGTCCGTCACGAAAAAGCACCCCGCCCCGCAGGTCGGCCCCGCGAAGCGTCGAGGCCCGCTCCAGGACCTCCCGACGGTCGAGCATGCGCGACGCCCCCATACCGAGCGGCCACGCCAGCGCGTCGTACGCCCTGAGCCCCAACCCGTAGACCAAGCGCTCCCACCAGCGATAGGCCGGCACGAGAAGTGTCAGATCACCCACCAGGTGCGGCGCGTTGTTCAACAGGCGATGACGTTCGCGCAACGCGCCGTAGACCATCTCGATTCGCAGTTGTGCCAAGTAGCGCACGCCTCCATGCACAAGTTTCGTGCTGCGGCTCGAGGTGCCTGCGGCAAAATCACCCCGCTCGACCAACAGGGTGCGGTAGCCCCGGGCCGCCGCGTCAAGAGCGGTGGCGAGCCCCATGCACCCCCCGCCAATCACAACCACGTGCCACGGACGGATGCCCCGGGCCCGCTCCAAGACCGCCTCCCGAGAAAGGGGGCGCCGCTCCGGCGCGACCGTCACGCCACCTCCCCGGGCGCCACATCCCGACACCGCAACGCCCCCGAAATCCAGGAGCGCGGGCGAAGATCCCGGCGCCCAAGACGAGCACAGTTGGTCCCAAGGCCAGCTCCAGGTTCACTCGTGCGGCCCATGATCGCGCTCATCGCCATCTCCCGAAGAGCTCGGGCAAGCGGTCGATCACCCCGGGGCCGTCCCGCACCCACGGGCCAGTGTGGGCGCGCGGGTTCAGCCATACCGCCCCAGATGTACCCCCGAAGCCCCCACCCCCCAAGAGCACTTCGCCGCACCCCCGGAGAATCGCTCGCCACGGGGGCATTTCATCCAAGGCATCCCGGCCGCGGCCGCCCATGGAGCCCTCCCCGCCCAAACGTCGCCCTTGCCATCCCACCGGATGGCCGACATTCCCGGTTGTTCGCGCCCACATCCCTCATCGCCCTCAATCTGCCGTCACCCTCCCGATGAACGCACGCACCTTCTCGTGGCTCTTTAGCACGATCACGGTGCCGGACGCCTCCCTGGCAATACGCTCCGAAAGGCTGCCAAACAAGACGCGGCTGGAAAAGCTTGCCTCGGACGCACCCACCATGACGGCATCGTGCTCCCCGGCTACGGCCAAGACCACCTCCACCACTCCCGCACCCGAAATCACGCGGTGCTCGACCCGGGCATCCAGAGGCAACTCCGAGCGCTCCCGCGCCAACCGCGCCTTCTCCTCCTCGCGCCGATCAGGCCCGGCAAACGAGGGCACCACGGCCACCAGCGTGAGACACCCATCGTCCACATCCGTCATGGCCAGGGCGTAACTCTTGGCCTTGCCGGCATGCGCGCCTCCCGCCGTCGGAAGGAGAACGGTCTTGGGCACGCCGGGGCGGGACCCGAACTTCACCAACATGATGTCACAGCGCGCCAGGCGAACCACATCGTCGGTCACCTCGCCCAAGATCTTCCGCGCCGTCGTCGTGTAGCCCTTCCATCCCAGCAGAACCAGGTGGCTGCGGTTTTCCCTGGCCGACTCAAGGATCGCGCGCGCCACGTTGTGTCCGACGCGCACCTCGGTGGTGATGGGCACGCCGACCATGTCTTCCAGCGCACGGATGCGGGTCAGGAACCCCTCTTCGCCCCTGATCTGGTCCCGGGCCAGCTCCGGCGGAAGCTGCTCGGGCACCTGCACCACGCGCAGTACCACGATCTCGCCTCCCCTGTCCCGCGCGACCGTAGCGGCCATCCTCACTAAGGCCTCGGCCGTCTTGGGATTGTAAACCGGAAGCAGGATGCGAAAGGATGCCGATCCGGGCGAGGCCCGCAGCGCCACGATCTTTGAGTCTGATGTTTCCTCGCCGGGCACCTCAAACCTGGTGCCGCGCCACGCCGCGAAGGCGAAGAGACCCGCCGCAATCGCCAGAATCGTGACAATGACGGGCCCCAGGTGTCCGCCGGCCGGCACCTGAAGGATCAGATAGATGTTGGCGGCAATTCCCAGGGCGGGGACCAACGGTACCAACGGCACCCGAAAGGGTCGCTCCAAGTCGGGAAAGCGCCGCCGATGGACGATCAGGGCCAGGTTGACGAGGCAGAGCGCCAACAACAGGACCAGGTTCGCAAAGTGCGCGAGCGATTCCAGGGGCAGCAGGAGCGCGAAGACTCCGATGGCACCTCCCACCGCCAGGAGCGCAACCGTGGGCGTCTGCGTGCGTGCGCTGACCAGACCGAACGCCCGGGGAAGATGGCGCAGCCGACTCATGGAGAGAGCCACGCGCGAGCCGGCCAGAATGGAGGCGTTGGAGGCCGAGATCATCGAGAAGATCGCCCCGCCCACAATCACCATGCCGCCGATGGGGCCCAGGAACGCCCGCGCCGCCACCCCCATCGCCGCCTCGGTGTACTCCGTGAGGTCGGCGACCACGACGACCAATACCACGAGGCTGTACAGAACCGTTACGACGATCATCGAGATGAAGATCGCCCGCGGGATCGTCTTTGTCGGATTGATGACCTCGCCCGCCGACGCGGCAATCGCGGAAAATCCGAAGAAGGTAATGAAGACCAGCGCCGCCGTCGACGCGATCAGGGGAACATCACGGCTGAAGCGCTCCCCCAGCACCGCGATGTCCAGGCTCCCCAGGCCACCGACCACGAACCAGACCAATAGAATGATCTTTGCGGCGGTGACCACGATCTGGAACGTGCCGCTCTCCTTCGTCCCCTTCATGTTCAGCAGCGTCAGGGCGGCCAGGAAGACCAGTCCGGGCAAACTCGCGATGCCGACGTGCCAGATGAACTCGTTGAAATAGGTGGAGAGGCTGGCGATGTAGAAGGCGCACGACGCCGCATACCCCAAGAGCAGGCACCACCCCACCAGATAGGCCAGGAGCGGGGGAAAGGTCTTTCGCGCGTAAAGGTAGCCCTCGCCCGAGGCGGGGTAGATCGAGGTGAACTCACAGTATGTGAGCGCCGTGAACGCCGCCACCACGGCCGCAAGCAGAAAGGACAGGATCGCCGCACTGCCCACGTAGCCCACAGCCAACCCGGACAGCGTGAAGATGCCGGCGGCAATCATGGTCCCCGTACCGATCGCCAGTGCGGACACCAGCCCCAAATCCCGGCTCAGCCCCGCGACAACCGCGTCCCGGGGTCCCCTGTCGCCTTCACCGGTCTGGAGCGATTCAGACGGCCGGCTCATGGGTTCAGGATTGATCTGGCCGCCCCACGGCTATTCCCAGGACACCGTGCGACGCCGGCAGCCGGGCACCTGTGAAATTCACTCCCCGGGGACCCGTACCCCGGCATCAAGCAACGCCCTTACGTCCTCCTGGACATCGGGTTCCAGGGGCCGGAACGGACCCAGCCACCGGCGGAAGACCACGCCATCGGCATCAATCAGGAAGGTCCCCGGCAAGCCCATGAGAGAATAGGAATCGACAACCCCCCAGGTCGGATCGTGGACAATGGGAAAGTCGATGTCCAGGTCATCCAGGAATGCGCGGATGGTGGCCTTGGACCCCCGGTCGTCGACGCTGACCCCGACGACCTGGAACCCCCGGTCACGGTACAGATGATGGAGCTCCTTGAGCTCGGGCATCTCATCTCGGCAGGGAGCGCACCAGGTGGCCCAAATGTTGAGCATGTAGGGCCGGCCCAGGAGTTCCGCCGCCGCCATCTCGCTACCGTCCATGCGTTGCGCGAGAAACTCCGGCGCGGGATCACCGACCTCCAGCGGCCGGTAGTCGGCCCCCCTGAATCCAGCCCACAGAACGACGGCCGCCAAGGCAACCAGCGACCCGACCACCACATACTTGCCCAAGACAGCCCCTCCCGATCAATTGATGCTCCAGGCGCGTGAACCCTTGAAAATACCCCATGCCGAGCGGGCCGGCCACCGCATTTCGGGGGTGCTCGGTCCCCGCCGGCGGTGCGAGCCGGGGGCTAAAATGGAACATGGGCGGCCTCAATCTCGTATTGGAATGCCACAGGGTCGCGCCGAAGATCCCCGTCCAGCGCAGGAGAACACCTCGGATGAACGCAGATTTGTCGCCGAGCAGGAAAAGAAGGCTGACCTTTCTGGCGGCCCTCGCCCTGTACTTGGGAGCCATTTGGTTCGCGTGGGACACGCCCGTGCTGTATCCGCTCAAGATCTTTGTGGTCATGTTGCACGAGGTGAGTCACGGCATCGCCTGCGCCGGCACCGGCGGAACGCTGGAGAGCATCACGCTGAGCCCGCAACAGGGCGGTGCAGCGTACTGCCGAGGCGGGAGCGCGTTCGTTATCATGTCCGCCGGATATTTGGGCAGTCTGGTTTGGGGGGTCTTGCTCCTGCGCGCCGCCAGCGCGCCCAGAATCTCCAATCGGTTCGTGGTGACGCTGGTCGGCGTGGCCACCTTGATTCTGACGCTTCTGTATGTTCGGAGTGGGTTCGGCCTGCTGTTCGGCCTGTGCTTTGGCGCCACGTTGACGATGGCGGGGCGGCGCCTGGGACCGACGATCAGCCGCGTGGTTCTCACCGTGCTGGGGCTGACCAGTTGCCTGTACGCCATCTGGGACATCAAGAGCGACGTCCTGGACAGGCCGGAGCTTCGGTCCGACGCGGCGATGCTGGCCGAGCTGACGAGTGTCCCGACCACGGCGTGGGGCATCATCTGGATTGCCACGGCACTCATTGTCTGCGCCTGGGCGTTTCGGAGAGAATACCGGTCGCTGTGACTCCGGCTCCGGCGGGGCGGGATCTGGCGGGACCCCTAACGGCCGCCGGCTTTCTGTTCGGCCGCCCTGGGAGAACCCGGCTGTTCTGAAGGCGCCTCGGTGTTCGGGGCCTTGTGGGAAGCCCGATGGCCCCGTTTTCTGCGAGGTCGACACCTGCGGCACTGACCGGCCCGTCGGTGGCAAAGCCGAATCACACGGCACCGGAACCGGCCGTCAGGTGGCGCAACAAGACCGCGTCGCCCCATGTTGGCGACCATTTGTCACATGACCCACAAGGCGTGGCGCGGGGACGGTGGTCGCATACCGGCAGGTTACCATGGACGCGTGGCTACTGCCTCAGGAGATGATGGACCTTCGCACCCATGCTGGGAATTCCCGGCGAGATGCTAAAAGGCTTCAGGGGTTGGACCGCTTGTCCCGTGACGTCGATTCTGGAGAGCGAATACAGGATTAGGCACACATGAGATGTCCTGCGCCCCTTCACCCAACTTCGTGGTTCAGTCGCCTACACGCGGTCCAGGCGTGACTCACCCCCGCCCCTCACCTGTTCTGTCCCCCGAACTCCGCACCCGACTGGGTGAGGTGATCGAGGAGGCACGGCGCGTGGCTCAAGCCGGCGCCGCCAAGGCCCTGGAGGCGCTGGCCGTCGGTGACCCCGAGCCTCATGAACATCACAGAAAAGAGGACGACAAGGTCGCTATTCGGGCCAGCGCCTTTCGCAACAGGCTGCGATTGAGGGGCCGGCAGGCGGGCGACAAATCCATTGGCCCCGCCAAGAAGGCCCAACAGACCAAAATCCTCGCCCACGAGGTTTCCTACAATCACTGGCATCGCATACTGTTCGCGCGCTTCCTCGCCGAAAACGACCTGCTCATCGAACCCGAGTACAAGCTGCCCGTCTCGCTGGACGACTGCCGGGATCTGGCGCGTGACAGAGGACAGGATAATCACTGGGAGCTCGCGGGCGGTTGGATACGAAGAATGCTACCCGAGCTCTTCCGCGCCGACGACCCGGTACTGGAACTTTCGCTCCCGCCCGAGACGGGCCAGGACTTGGAGAAACTCCTGGACTCGCTTCCCGCCCAGGTGTTCACTGCGCGCGACGCATTGGGATGGACCTATCAGCACTGGCGCTCCGACGAAAAGGACAGCGTCAACATGAGCGAGGTGAAGATCGGCGCCGATGAGATCCCGGCGGTCACCCAGCTCTTCACCGAGCGCTACATGGTCCTCTTTCTGCTCCACAACACCATCGGCGCCTGGTGGGCGGGCAAGGTGCTGGCCCAAGACCCGGCGCTAGCGGCGCTGGCCCCGGACGAGGACTCGCTACGCCAAAGAGTGCGCCTGAGCGCCGGCGGCGGCTACGACTTCACCCACCTGCGCTTTGTGCGAACGAGGGCGGAGACGGACGAGGGGGACGAGCGCACCGGTCCCTGGCGCCCCGTTGCGGGAACGTTCCCGGACTGGCCCCAGGCGGCGCGCCAGCTCCGCATCCTTGATCCCTGCTGCGGGAGCGGCCACTTCCTGGTCGAGGCGTTCGAGCTGCTGGCCCGGCTCCGCATAGAGGAGGATAAGGTCACGGGTGCTGATGCCGCGCGGGCCGTTCTGGGCGACAACCTCTTCGGTCTGGAGATCGATCCCCGCTGCAAACAGATCGCGGTGTTCCATGTGGCGCTGGCGGCGTGGCGGCTGGCGGGCGGGTGGATCGAGCTCCCGGCGCTCAACATCGCATGCAGCGGGATCGGGCCGGAGTGCAGCGAAGCGGACTGGGGGCGGCTGGCGGCGATGCTGGAGCAGCTCACCAAAGTAGTCCAAGAACCAGACCTGTTCAGTGCAACTGTGCCGCGTGCGATGGGCCCGCTTGAGACGCGAATGCGCGCGCTGCACCGTCTCTTCAACCAGGCGCGGGAGCTGGGCTCTCTGATTGAGCCAGAGTCCGTCGAGGGAGAGATGGGTCGTGCCGGCTACGATAAACTGAGGCAGCTACGTGGCGCGGCCATGCTCATTGAGCGCGAGGAAGCCAGTAAGGAACGCGTGGTGGCGGCGGAGGACATGGCTCGGGCGGCCAAGATCCTTCGGGGAAGCTACACGTTGGTGGTGACCAACGTGCCGTTTCTGGCGCGCGGCAAGCAGGCGCCCGGATTGCGCGAGTTTGCTGTGGCGAACCACGGGGATGCGAAGGGTGATCTTGCGACGGTCTTTGCGTCCAGGATCTTCGGGTGGTTGGGCGGTAGTGGTACGCAGGCGCTGGTGATGCCGCAGAACTGGCTGTTTCTGAAGACGTACCGGCGGTTTCGGGAGCGGTTGTTGCGGGATCGTAAGTGGCATGTGGTCGCGCGTCTGGGACCAGGCGCCTTTGAGACCATCAGCGGCGAGGTGGTCAACGTTGCGTTGGTCATTTTATCGGCTGGGAGGGCTGGTGCTGGTTGGGAGATGATGGGGATGGATGTGTCGTCGCCCCGGGGTCAGCCACCGATTCGGGCGACGGAGAAGGCCAGGCTGCTGGCGGGTGAAGCGCCGGTGGTCCCGTCGGTGCAGGAGGATCAACTGGCGAACCCGGATGCGGCCGTGCTGATGCGGCCATTTGGAGATCGCGAGATGTTGGGGGGCCTGGCGGATGGGCATCAGGGGATTGCAACCGCAGACTATTCTGCTTACGGCAGAATGTACTGGGAAATCTCGTCCGAGGATCGGTCTTGGGTATTTCAACAGAGCACCGTCAAACAGCATGTGGACTTCGGAGGCCGTGAGCATGTCCTGCACTGGGAAGGAATCGAAGAAGCCGCCAAAGAACTCATACCTGGTGGACGCAAGAAGATACGTATTCAGGGGGGGGGGACTCCCCACCATTTGTAAAGTGTGAGGTTTGGCGTCAGATTTCTGAGGGGGAACGGGTTGTGTGGTGTCTTCGGCCGGACAAAAGACGCGGTTTCAGCGCGGTTTATTTCAGCCGAGTGGCCATGTAATCGACTCACCCCGGTGGATGCGGGGTGGGCTTTGATGAGGCGTCTGCGGTGGTCGTTGGCCTCCTGAACCCCGCCTTGGCCCTGATGCACAGGTGTAGCCGTTTGTGTTTCAGCTGGTGGTGCCGTGATTGGGCTGGAACTAACGTTCGTGGTGTCTGCCGAGCTCATCGTTGCCATGCGGCATGTGCGGCCTTGCGGCTCGTTCCTCTCTGACGCGCCGCCTGATGCTGGGCGGTAGCATTGATGCGCCCCTGGTCGCCCTTGATGTGCTTGATCTCGCCACCCGGGTCGCCTGTCAAGGAACATCGGAGTGCCCCTCTGTCGCCGCACTTCGGTGGGGGTGTCGGTGGCTGGCGGCTCCTGATTGCCGGACCGGTCTCTTTGGCCCGCATCGGTGATGGCCCAACCCCGAACCCCAACACCCAAGACCAACCCCGGGCTTGGTCGAGGTCGGTGCTGGGCACAAGTGCGAGAGCGGGCAGGATCATGCGCCGCGGCGGTTCTGCGGGCCGGTTCGACTTGGATAACCGCCGGTGTTGGGTTGGCCCTTGTTGAACCCGGCTCGGTGCCCCTGAACACGCGTTCTTTCGTAGCCGCACTGTGTCGTCGTGCCTCTCTGTCGATGCCTTGCACGGGCCCGTGGGCACACCCTCGTCCCCCTGCCGAACCCGAACGGAAGAGCACCAGGCCCGTGCCACGGGAGGACATTGCTGCCTTGTCCAGATCCAAACACCCCCATCGGAATGCCCCCCTGTCGCCCCCCTTCGGTGTGGGTGTCGGTGGTTGGCTGCCCCTGATTGCCTGGTCGGTCGCTTTGGTCCGCATCGGTGGCACCCCACCCGGAACCCCAACACCCAAAACCAACCCCGGGCTTGGTCGAGGTCGGTGCTGAGCACAAGTGCGGGAGCGGGCAAGATCATGCGGCGCGGCGGCTCTGCGAGCTGGTTCGACTTGAAGGACACTGGAGTTGCGGTGACCCTTCTCGGCTTGACCAGACGCCCGGCGAACCCGCGCTCTCCCCGGCCGTTTTGCCGCGTGCTCACTGCCTCGCACACATCCGTGATACACGCGTTGGCCGGACACGGCTTAGGCGACTGCCCAGGGTTCGTCGCTGACGGGCCATTCCCGCAACGGTGCCACCCCATACGAGCCATGCGGCTGGCGCCCGTGGGTGCCCTCGTGCCCCTGCCGAACCCGAATGGAAGAGCACCAGGCCCGTGTCACGGGAGGACATCGCTGCCTTGTCCAGATCCAAACACCCCCATCGGAATGCCCCCCTGTCGCCCCCCTTCGGTGTGGGTGTCGGTGGTTGGCTGCCCCTGATTGCCTGGTCGGTCGCTTTGGTCCGCATCGGTGGCACCCCACCCGGAACCCCAACACCCAAGACCAACCCCGGGCTTGGTCGAGGTCGGTGCTGAGCACAAGTGCGGGAGCGGGCAGGATCATGCGGCGCGGCGGTTCTGCGGGCCGGTTCGACGCGCTTGATCGGCGGTGTTCAGTTGCCCCTTCTCGGCCTGGCCACGTACAGCAGCGCCTGGCTGATCGCGTTCTCCGGAGGTTGTGGCGGCGGCCGGTATGGGAGTCTTCTGCGCGGGTTTGTAGAGCGTCTGGTCCCGGAGCATGGCGCATGCGACGGCCAGGAGTCGGTCGCCGACGGTCCGCAGAGCGCGTCCATGCGTATGTCCGCGAGCCCGCAGCGCTTGGTACTTGGCCTTGGATGTCGGGTCGCGCTGTGCGGCGACCCGTGCCAAGTGGTAGATTGCTTCCTGGAGATGCGGATGTGCTGCGAGCCTGCGGGAGACCCGCAAGGACTTCCCTGATCGCTTGGTGACGGGAGCGACGCCGCAGAGGCATCGTAGCGCTTGATAGTCGCGCCTCTTGATGAGGTGGGGTGCCTCGGCGATCAGCGTGGCGAGGACGATCTGTCCTACTCCCGGGATGGAGGAGAGGATTGTTGCGTCGCGCTGGCCGCCGCCCTCCTCGCCGTCGTCATCCTCATCTGTTGCTTCGGCCGCGATCAGTTGGTCTGTGATGGTGGCGATGTCTGTTTCGACGCGCCGGATCTGCTGCTGCGTGACCTCAAGCCTGATCAGATTCACATCAATGGCGGATGTGGCGGCCTCGGTGACGCCAGACACGATGTGAACCGGCTCCACGCCCAGTGCCTGTTTGACCTGTTGGGCGCTCAGGCGTCTGATGCGGTGGCGGTTGAGGATGGAGCGCAGCGTGCTCAGGTGGACGCGCTTTGCCTTCTCTGGAGTGGGTACGCGCCTCCACAGATCGATGAAGAATGGCTCCCACATGGTTTTGCAGATCGACAGGATGGCGGGGTAGTACCGCCACAGTTGCTCGCGGACTTGTGCGGCGGTGCGGGTGCGCTCCTGTTTGAGTTTGCGGAGATACCTGGTTGCGGTGCGGAGCCTGATGACCAGGGGGTCATCAATGTTGATCTTGCGCAGACAATGCGGATCGGTTCTGAGCGCGCTGGCGAGGACCAGTGCATCCCTGGAGTCGTCCTTGGCGCCTGCGGGTGAGTAGCGGTCGCGGAAGCGGTCCAACTGCTTGGGGTTGATGGCGTGGACGGCGCACCCGTGGTCGATGAGGCTATCGACGACGGGGCCGTGCGGGACCTCGATGGCGACGGCGATCTCTTCACCGCCGGCGTCGGTCTGCTCCTGGATCCATGTTCTCATAGCGACGAGGCCACTGCCGCTGTGAGGGAATGACCGTTCGCCCAAGTGCTTGCCGTCGCTGTTGATCAGGCAGACGTGGTGGTCGCTGGATCCCCAGTCGACACCGACGTAGAATCGGTGTGGCGATTCATTCATGGGTACATCTCTCCTTATCGGAGGTGAACGCGAAAGCGTTCGGGGTGAGAGTGTGTGAGACGGTGCGTTGGGCCGCCGCGATGCTTGTCGGTCCCTGTACTGGCGCTCGTGGCGCGGACTCCCCACTGGGCATCCATCGCGGCATCAGGCCGGGGCACGGGTCCCCCCCAGGTTGCTCGTTGGCACAGGGGGCGATGGGTTGCTCCCGGCCTGACGCCCGTCTCGCGGAACTGGTGGTGATGATAAGTGTTGGCGGGTGCTATTGGCACACCCTGGTGGCGGGCATGGTCGACCTGGTGGCGGGCACCGTTGAGATCTTGGCACTGGGGCCCGTTCCGGTCGCTACGCTCTCTGCACGGGCCCCGGTGCCAAGAAGTTGCCGCGAGGCCGTGGCGCACGTTGCCGCCGTGGTGTCCATGCAAAAGCGGCCCATGCCCGCTGGTGCTACGTTGCGTCGTGCGTTCTTCGGTGCCCTTGCGTTTCATCCCCCGCCATGCTAGAAGTGCTCTGAAAAGCTCTTCTGAATGGTACAGGGGGGGGACGTGGAACCGTGAGGGCATCGCCGTGTCCCAGATGGGCACGCTTCCCGTAACCCGCTACACCGGCGAGAAGTTCGACAACAACACCGCCGCCATTGGCCCCCTGGGCCCCGACCATCTCCCCGCCGTCTGGGCCTATTGCTCCTCGCCCGAATACGCCGCAGCCGTGCGGGAGATCGACCAGAAGCTCAACGTCACCAACGCCACCCTCGTCAAGGTACCCTTCGACCTCGAACACTGGACCAAGGTCGCCGCCAAACGCTACCCCAGAGGCCTCCCCGAACCCTACTCCGACGACCCCACGCAGTGGATCTTCCACGGAGACCCCTGCCGGAGCGTCATCTGGGACAAGCGCACCAAACAGACTGCGCCCGGCCCGACACGCTTTGACAAGACCGTGCTACAGGTCGCCGTGGCCCGCCTGGTGGGATACCACTGGCCCGCAGAGCTTGACCCCGACATGCGCCTGGCGCCTGAGCAACGTGCCCTCGCCAACCGCAGTCCCACCGTCTACGACCGGTTCGCCGACACCGACGGCATCGTCTGCATCCCGCCGGTCCGGGGCGAGTACAGGGCTGCCGACCGCCTGTACGAGTTGCTCAGGCACGCCTACGGCGACGAATGGTCCGAGTTCACCGAGCACCGGTTGCTCGAGGCCGCCACTTCGAGCGGCAGGGTGCCCAAGTCGCTGGAGGCCTGGCTGCGAAACAACTTCTTCGCCGAACACTGCAAGCTCTTCCACAACCGGCCCTTTATCTGGCACATCTGGGACGGGCACCCGGAAGGGTTCTCCGCACTGGTCAACTACCACAAGCTCGCAGGTCCGGGCGAGGGGGCCCGGCGCACGCTGGAGTCACTGACCTGGGCCTACCTGAACGACTGGCTGGATCGTCAGCAGGCCGAGCAGAGCGAGGGCAAGCCGGGCGCCGACGCCCGCATTGCGCACGCGCAGGACCTTCAGGGTCAACTGCAGCGCATTCTCGAGGGCGAGCCTCCCTGCGACCTGTTTGTGCGCTGGAAGCCCTTGGGTGCTCAGCCGCTGGGCTGGCGGCCGGACCTGGACGACGGTGTGCGGTTGAACATTCGGCCCTTCATGCGGGCCCAGTTGCTCAAGGGCGGCCAGAAGGGCGCCGGAGTGCTCCGGCGGCGGCCCGGGGTCCACTGGAAGAGGGACCGCGGGAAGGAGCCGGAGGGGCCGCGTTCGCGCACGGACTATCCGTGGTTCTGGGGGTGTCCGGGCGACGGGGACGCCGAGGTTCGGACGGACTTTGTCGCACCCGAACGGGCCTCATTTGATGGCCACCGGTGGAACGACCTGCACTACACGCGGGCGGCCAAGGAGGCCCAGCGGAAGGGGGAGGATGGCCGGTGACGCAGCCGACTGGTTCGAATCCTGACCCCAAATTCGTGATTCCGAGGCGGGGCGTATGGCGCCTCGTCAAAACGCGACCAACCCGCGTCGACGGCGCTTCATACCCGGGAATCCGGCGGACCTGAATTCCCGCCAACCGATAAGCGGCCGCCCCACCCCAGTGGATGGCACCGAACCCTTGGAGGAGTGAGATCTCCCGGCGACCACACCCGGATCCCGTGACTTGCGCCCCAGAGCGTCCCGCCAGAATTGACGCCGCGTCCGCACAGCTACCACGGCCAACCCCGGTGGGCCCCAAGAGAGATTAAAGCCCACACTTCGGCCAGACATGCTGACTCGGGGGCACGACAACACCGGGCCCTTGCCCCGGGATCCCCGGGGCGTATAGCTTTTCTCTGTCGGTTTCTGCATTGAGGCGCACCGGGCACATTTGTAGGATACCGAGGAGCCATGGCGTCAGGATCCGGGACCGAGCGAACAACATCCAGCCCAATGTCAAACCCACAACGAAGGAGGTGATCCCTTGTCTAGTCCAAGTACCCAGCCCAACCCGGCAAGGGCAAGCGGTCGCCGCTTCGGCCACTGAGCCGAGACACGATCGACACATCTGCGCCGTAAGCGGTTACGCGCCGGGTTGCGGCCGGTTTCCCGAGCCCCCGGGAGCCTTGATCTGTTTACTCAGATGGCTCTTGGGGGCTCGTTTTGTCCCTGATCCCCTGACTGGCTGGCGAATCGGAACCGTCTGAGGATCCTCCGAATCGTGTGGCGACCCGGGCATAGACCTCATGCAACGCCCAGCCGACGCCGGTCGCAACCAGCAACAACAACAGCCATCGAAGTAACCCGGCCCCGGTCTGGACATCCAGAGCGGGGAGCCCAAACTCAAAGGCCCGCAGTGTGGACCATCGCTCGGCCATCCAGTGCCAGCTCGCATGGGCGACCACGGCCGACAGCGCAATGCATCCGACGCGGGCGGACGTCACCCTCGAGAACAGAAGCGCCAACGCCGGCACCAGCACCACCAGAACCATCAGCTGACCGACCTCCACGCCAAGGTTGAACCCGAGCAGCGATGTCCAGAGATGTTGGCCCCCGAACTGCAGGGACTCGCGAAGCTGAAACGAGAACCCGAATCCGTGGACCAGGCCGAAGCCGAAGGACCACATCCAGCGACGCTCGAGCTTCGTGCCCAGCATGTTCTCCATGGCCATGAAGAGGATGGACGCCGCGATCATCGTTTCAATGAGCGGGGGGAACCAGAGGGCGCGCGGGACCAGCCCCAAGACCGAGGCGGCCAGTGTGATCGAGTGCGCCGCGGTGAAGGCCGTGACGACCGAGACCAGGGGCCACAGGCGTCGCAAGGGGACAACCAGGCACAGCAGGAACAGGAGGTGGTCGATGCCATCCAAGATGTGGAGAAAACCCAGGGCAACGAAGCGCAGAAAGGACTGATGCCAGCGGGGATCAAGCAGGACCCGGCCCGGGTTGCCCTGGAACTGAAAGACCCGCTCATCGCCCGTCTGCGTGACAAAGCGCACAACCGTCGTGGTGCGCACTCCCAGGTGCACCCACTGTGGCTCGATGGAGAACCGCGCGCTGTCCGAGCGAATCGGGGCCTCAAGAACGACATCAAGCATGGCCTGCTCCAAGACCAAGTCCACATCAGCCGGGAGCGGCGGATCCTCCAGAACATGGGCACGGCCGAGCGCGTGCGTGTGGAGCGAACGGTCCGACGGAAGCGAGATGCGCGCACCGACAACCACCGGCCCGGGCAGGCGCTCGAACTCCTCATAGAGGGACACATAGCCGGCAATCCAGAGCGATGCCTGTTCAACCAACAACGGGGTGACCGCCTCCACGTCGACATACCCGGGGCCCCGGGTCGGAAACTCGACATCCCGCATTGAGGTGAGCGGCACCCGCACCACCAGCGACAAAACACCCCCGCTCGCGTGCACCAGCGCCCGCACGAGCACATCGGACGGGATGTCGTGGGGCACCGGCACAGGTGTACGCCCGGGGCGCGGCCCCTCGGCCTCGGCTCCCCGGGGTGCACCACCGACCCCCGCCATCGGCACGACGCCCCCAACAACACCGATCCCCAAACTCGCGGCCAACCAGAGTCCAGCCGTCCGCAAGGATGCCCGCCGCCGTCGCCTCATCCTCACCTTGGCAACACCCTGACCGGTCTTCCGAGGGGCCTTCGCCTCCGTCGTCGTCCGGGACCATCCGCGCCCCGGCGCCCAAGCTCCGGGGCGGGTCGCCCAAATTCGACAGACCGACCCAATGCCCCTACGTTGCGCTGCATATCCGTCCTGTTCGCCAGCGTACCCCAACGTGATCCAGAGAAGAGAGTATCCGCCGCATGAAGCGTAAACACATTGCCGCCGCCGTCCTGGTTCTTGCCGCGCTCATCACCTATCTCGGCATGACTCGGCTTCAGGCAATCTCCGGCTCCTTGGACGAGGCCCCGATATTCGTGGTCGATCCATTTTGGCCCAAGCCCCTCCCGGACCACTGGGTTTTGGGCTCGACCATCGGGGTGGGCGTGGACTCGAGAGACCATGTATTCATCGTGCATCGGGGCAACCTGACCGAGCGCACCGAGGGCGGTGCCGATGCCGATCCCCCGATAGGCGAATGCTGTCGCGCTGCCCCGCCGGTGCTCGAATTCGATCCGGACGGGAACCTCGTCAACAGCTGGGGAGGGCCCGGCGAGGGCTATGTGTGGCCATCCTCGAACCACGGAATCACCGTCGACCACATGGACAATATCTGGATTGGCGGCAACGGAGCCAACGACACGCACATTCTGAAGTTCTCGCGAGACGGGCAGTTCTTGGCCTCCTATGGGGAACCGGAGGCCGGCCCCGAGCCCGACAGCCGCAGCGAGACCCGGTTCAATCGGGTCGCCAAGCTGGCCTTTGACAACGAGGCGAACGAGGCCTATCTGGCCGATGGCTACGGCGGACGGCGGGTCGCCGTGCTGGACGCCTCCACCGGGGCCTTCAAGCGCTACTGGGGGGCCTACGGAAACGAGCCGGACGACGCGAGAACCCCGCCGTACGACCCGGACCAGCCCCTGATCCAGCAGTTTCGCACGCCCGTGCACTGCGCGGAGCCCACGTTGGACGGTCTGGTCTACGTCTGTGACCGACCCAACAATCGCATCCAGGTATTCCAGAAGAACGGCGTCTTCGTCGACGAAGTGCAGATCGCTCCCCGTACACTGGGGGACGGATCCATTTGGGACATCGCATTTTCTCGTGACGCAGAGCAGAGATACATGTATGTGGCAGACGGCAAGAACATGAAGGTCTATGTGATGGATCGTCTGTCGCTGAGCGTTCTGACGAGTTTCGGTGACGGCGGACGGCAGCCGGGACTGTTTTTCGCCGTCCACAGCATCGCCACGGACTCCCGGGGCAACATCTACACGACGGAGACCTACGAGGGGAAACGGGTCCAAAAGTTCAGGTACATGGGCGTCGGACCGGTGACAGCCACCGATCAGGGAGCGCCGTGGCCCCGGGGGAATTGACTGCCGCCCCCAAAGTCCATGATCCGGGGACCCCGCCCGACAACAGGTGCCGGTCTGTCTGCAAAAACAGTCACCGCCCGGACGATCACCCTGATCCCGGGCCCGGCGGAGGCAAGACCCATGAAGAGAGATGATTCACAGAGAGCCGGAGGTAAGAGACGCATGATACGTAGAGACTCAATGAGGACCGCGCTGCTCCTCGGCGGTGCGCCCGGTGCTATCCTGCTTGCCCTGGGGTGCGCGGTCGGCGACGCCGACGGCGCCGCCCAAGACGACGCTGTTGCGGACGCCGACCAGGCGGCGATGACCTTCTTCATCACCAGCGCGGGCAGCGGCGACGGGGCCAATCTCGGAGGGTTGGCGGGGGCCGATGCCCACTGCCAGGATCTCGCCGACGCTCAAGGAGCCGGAGATCTGGAGTGGGCGGCCTACCTCAGCACGATCGCGGAAGACGGATCGGCGCCGGTCCACGCGCGGGATCGCATCGGGGCTGGCCCGTGGCACAACCAGCAGGGAGCCCTGATCGCCAGCGATGTCGAGGAGCTTCACTCGGACATGGCCAACCTCACAAAGGAATCGATCCTCACCGAGAGCGGTGACCAGGTCAATGGCCGCGGTGATGAGCCCAACATGCACGACATCCTGACCGGAACGGCTCTGGACGGAACCGCCTTCAGCGGGGAACACGACAACTGCGGCAACTGGACGAGCAACGGTGCCGGGAGTACCCGGGTAGGCCACCACGATCGAGTGGGTGGCGGGGAAAATCCCACCTCGTGGTCGTCGGCACACTCCTCCAGGGGATGCAGCCAAGAAGACCTGGAGGGTACCGGCGGCAGTGGGTTGTTCTATTGCTTCGCGCGGGGGCCTCGCGGGACATGAAGCCACGCTCTGTCATCGGCGCCGGCGCGGCACTGGCACTGGCAACCACGGCGTGTGATCCGGCGCGGCAAGAGGCGGAGGCCCGACCGGGTGAGCGGCAGCCACCCAACACGGTCTTCATCGAGAAGCTGACCTGGACCGAGATAGACGCCGCCATCGGAGAGGGGACGACCACCATCATCATCCCCACGGCGGGCACGGAACAGAACGGGCCCCATATGGTGACGGGCAAGCACCGGTACATCATCGAGGAGGCCAGCGATCGCATCGCCCGCGAGTTGGGCAACGCCTTGGTGGCCCCCGCCGTCACCTATGTCCCCGAGGGCGACCTGGACCCGCCCACAGGGCACATGGCCTACGCGGGAACCATCACGCTTCCCAACGAGTACTTCGTGAAGCTCTTGGAGTATGCGGCCTCCAGCTTTCGCGTTCACGGCTTCACGGACATCGTCCTGATCGGCGACAGCGGTGGCAACCAGCGGGGCATGGAGGAGGCGGCCCGCACGTTGAACCAGGCGTGGGGCGGAGCGGGCGCCCGGGTGCATTTCATCGGCGACTACTACGCCGCGCACGGTTTCCGGGAGTGGCTACAAGAACAGGGGGAGACACCGGAGTCGATCGGCCGGCACGCCGGCATCACCGACACCTCGCTCCTGCTCTATGTGGCGCCCCAACACATCCGCTCCGACAAGCTTGCCCCAGGGGGCGGATTCGAGGGAAGCGGGGTCTCTGGAGATCCCACCCGTGCCTCCCGGGAGTATGGTGAAGTCGGGATGGATCTGCGAGTGGCGGCCGCCGTTCGCCAGATCCAAGCGGTGATGCAAGCGATGTAGGCGCTCGACGCCGTGAACGCGTTTGCGTGCGCCGCCCTAACCATCTTCAAGTTGCGTTTGCGCGCAACCAAGGAGGCGCCGATTCCGTCGAGAACCGGAGCCAGTTGGCAAGTAGCGATGGGCCTGGGAGTCTGGTCGGTGGCATCAGCCGCGCTGGTCGCCCCTGCCCGCAGTCAAGAGCCCGACACGGCCACATTCACGCTCTCGGGCGAGATTCTCGACGCCTGGACCGGCTCGGCGCTTGTCGCCGCGGTCATCAAGATTCCGCCGCTTCGGCGCTTCGCGCTCACGGATGTCCATGGCCGCTTTCGGCTCCCGGACATCCCGCCTGGCACCTGGGACATTGTCGTGGAGCAGCTGGGGTATCACACCGTCGACGGGTCGGCCACCGTGACCAGAGGGAACGGGCTCATCGTGCGGCTGATTCCCGACCCCGTCGAGATGGAGGGCTTCCGGGTACGCTCGTTCGGCCAACAGCTCCTCGGTCGACGACGCCAACGCTTCCCCTTCCGGGTCACCACGATTTCGGAGGCGACCATTCGCCGATCCATCAACGGCGACCTCGCGCATATCTTCCGAATGAACGCCCGTTCCGCCGTGACGACGTGCCCCACGGAGGAAGGCGAGGTGGGTTGGGGCGCCTTTGGGTGCATCGCCAGGCGCGGGAAACTTCGGCGCATAGGCGTATTCCTGGATGAGGCACCCCTGCCCGAGGGCATGGTTCAACTCAGCGCCTTCCCCGCCAGTGACGTCCACTCCATGGACTGGATCCCGGCCACGGCCCAGCTGAGAGTCTACACCAAGTGGTTCGTCAAACACCTGGACAGGGGCAACACCAGACTTGCGCCGCTGATCTGGTAGCCTGGCAGGCGTGTGAAGACCCTCACCGGCTCGTCCCTGCGGACACAGCACGAGTCCGAACCCGCCGGATGTCGACTTGTCCGGCGAGATTCCAGTGCTCCGCCGCCGGCCCCGATCGTTACAATCATGGGCGGTGTCGGCGGGCGCCGCGGAATCAACAGATTCGGATGCACCGGTGTCTTGAAGTAGCCCAGTGAATGAGCGTGACCGGGGAGCGGCCCCAGGTGCCCGCCCAATGCCAAGTGCCGCGCGGGGGTTCTTGCCCCGTCGGAGGACAGTGTCGTTGAATCGATCAAGCGGACTCGTGGGGGGCGCAGCGCGCGCCGCCTGGATTGCATGCGCGTGCGCCACGGCGGCGGGTTGGGCCCGTCAGGCCGACGGGCAGGCGGGCGGCAATGGCCCCGGCGTCGACCTGAGGGCCATGGCGATCCCGCAGGCGCTCTCCATTGACCTTGACGGTCTTCTTGATGAGGCCCCTTGGCAGACCGCCGTTCCCATCACCGATTTTACCCAGCAGGAGCCCAATGAGGGCGGCTCCCCCTCGCAACGCACGGAGATCCGGGCCCTCTTCGACAAGGATCATCTCTATATCGGGGCGGTTCTCTATGACGACCCGGACGGGATCCTCGCCTACCAGCGCCAGCGGGACGCCAGCTTGGGCACGGACGACCGCTTCATGTGGATCCTGGACACCTTCCTGGATGGGCGAACGGGATATTTCTTCGAGATCAACCCGGCGGGACTGATGGGAGACGGGCTCCTCACCGGCGGGGGCGGGGGCGGATTTTTCGGAAGCGGCAAGGCGTGGGACGGCATCTGGGAGGCCCGTACCCACAGACGCGACGACGGGTGGTCGGCCGAGATTCGCATCCCGTTTCGCACGCTCAATTTCAATCCTGAGCTTGAGGACTGGGGCGTCAACTTCCAGCGCACCATCCGTCGATACAACGAAGAAATCCTGTGGCGGGGTTATCGCCGCAACGAAGGCCTGTTCAGGCCCGTGTACGCCGGCCGTCTCACGGGGCTTCGCGACCTCTCCCAGGGTCTGGGCCTTGAAGCCCGCCCCTCGACCATTGCCAGCTGGAAGAACGTTCCGGGAACTGCGGACCCGACAACCTTTCCGCGAGACATCAGCCTGGACGTCAACTACAGTGTCACCTCGAGTCTGCGCGCATCGGCGAGCGTGAATACCGACTTTGCGGAGGTCGAGAGTGACCAGCGGCGCGTGAACCTCACCCGCTTTTCGCAGAGATTTCCAGAGCGCAGGGACTTCTTCTTGGAGGGATCCGGGGTATTCTCGTTCGCTCCCAGAAGCGGCCCGACCCCCTTCTTCTCAAGACAGATCGGACTCAGCAGCGGCCGGCAGGTACCCATCCGCTACGGGACGCGCCTCACAGGCCAGGTCGGACGCTACGAGGTGGGCTTCTACCAGATCGGCACCGGATCTCAGGTAAGCGTGGGCGATGCCGCCGATGTCGTGTTGGCCAGCGAGAGCTTCACGGTCGCCCGCGCCAAGCGGAGGATTCTGGAGCAATCAACCCTCGGAGCGATCTACACGCGTCGCTCCTCGGGCGCCTTGGACGACGCGGAAGACGGGCCCCGGGAAGGACACACGGCGGGGATTGACGTTCAGCTCAACACGCGTCACTTCCTGGGTAACCAGCGCGCCGAGCTGGAGGCTTTTGTCGTGTGGAACTCCAACCCGGACGCCACCGTAGCCCGGAGCTTCGGCGACCTCAGCGCGCGCGGCTTTCGCTTCAATTTCCCCAACGACATCTGGTCGGCGCACCTGTCGTACCGGGAGTTCGGCGACGACTACAGGCCCACCATGGGCTTTGTGCCCCGCAACGGATTTCGGCGCGTGGAGCCGCGCATCGGGTGGGCGCCCCGGCCAGAGCGAATCGACTGGATCCGACAGATGGAATTTGCGGTCCAGTTCCGAAACCTGACCGAGTTGGGGACCGGTGTTCTGGAGGAACGCGAATGGCAATTCGACCTGCTGGAGCTGGATTTCGAAAGCGGGGACAACGTGGAGCTGTCAGCCACCCGGACGCTTGAGTTCCTGGATGCCGGCTACGAAGTCATCGATGGCGTGGACATCCTTCCGGGTGAGTACACGAACTGGGAATGGAGCATTCGGGGCCGGACCACCGGCCGCAGACGCGTGTCCGGGTTCGCTTCGTTCGGTCGGGGCGGATTCTGGGACGGCGAACGCACGCGCTACAGCGCGCGCGCATCGTTTCGGCCAAACCCCGGGATCATCCTGTCGGGCAACTTCGAGCACAATGACGTCTGGCTGCCCCGGGGGGCGTTCAGTGCGGATGTCTACGAGATTGAGGGAGAATGGAATCCCAGCCAGTGGATCAGCCTGACGAACCAAATCCAGTACGACAATGACAGCAAGATCATGGGCCTGTTCGCCCGCCTGAGATGGATCGTCAGACCAGGCAACGATGTCTTCCTGGTCTATACCCACAACTGGCGGAACCTGGGCGCGGATCTCCTGGGCGACCCCGAGTTGATCACCCTCTCCCGAGGCGGATCCGTCAAGGCAAACTACACATACCGCTTCTGATGCAGCCCTGCCCCCCCGAAGGTCCCGCCCGCCCCGCATGGAGGGGGCAGGAAATGGAGCCAACCGGGATCGAACCGGTGACCTCTGGCTTGCAAAGCCAGCGCTCTCCCAGCTGAGCTATGGCCCCCTCTGTCCTGCCCAACAACAACCCGCGCACCTCGTATCCTTACCGTACAGTATAGCCAATCCGGGCCACCGAGTCCCGGCGGGCCATCCTTTGATGTCCGAGCCGGTCAACCCGGTTCCCCGTAGGCGCGTTGGCCCTTTCTGCAACGGTGGCGGGCGCCCCCCGACAGGCCCGCTTCGATTGCGCTATACTTCGCTCATGAATCGATTTCTCGCGGGTTGGATTGTGGCCGCCACGGCCGGCACCGCGCTGGCTGGCTGCCATGTGGACGGATCGTCGGACCGCGTTGGGGCAAACTCTGTTGACTCCCCCGGGAACCCTGCCGAGGCCGGCCGGCCTCTCACGGGTACCGCGTCACCGTCCGCGGCCGACATCCCGGCCGGAAACGGCGCCGCCTCGTCGGTTTCTCGGTCGGAGCCCGGAAACCGGGCAGTCGGCACGGATTCGGAATCGTTCCACGAGCGCCCCCAGGCTGCTGCGGCCACCCCCGAGGCCGCCCCGACAAGTCCGCCGGCCAGGTTCGAATTCGAGCGTCCCGAGCACATTCGCGGCATCTACGTCAACGCATGGTCCGCCGGGTCCCGGCGGCGCTTGGCCGCGCTCATCGACATTGCCCGGCGCACCGAGATCAACGCCTTCGTCATTGACATCAAGGACGCGACTGGCTTCGTAAGCCACCCGACCGATGTCCCGCTGGCCCGAGAGGTGGGCGCCACCGGCGAAGTGCGCATTCCGGACCTGCGGTGGACTCTCCGGCAGCTGGACTCGGCGGGGATCTACCCCATCGCCCGCATCGTCATCGTCAAGGATCCGTTGCTTGCCCGGGCCAAGCCGTACCTGGCCATCCAGGACACCGCCGGCGGCCCGTGGCGAGACAACAACGGCACGGTCTGGCTCAATCCCTACCAGCGCGAGGTATGGGACTACCACGTGGACCTGGCGCGCGAGGTCGCGGCCATGGGTATCGGCGAGATCCAGTGGGACTATGTGCGGTTCCCCGACGCACCGGCGTCCGTTCTTCGGCGGGCCCACTTCCCCGGCGGGAATGGACAACCCAAGCGACAGGCCATCCGCGAATTCCTGGCATACAGCCGTGACGCGCTGTCACCAATGGGGGTCGATGTCACCGCCGATGTCTTCGGCGTCACGACCTCGGCGACGGGTGACGTTGGAATCGGGCAGGTCTGGGAGTCATTCATCGATGTGGTGGACGTGGCCTTGCCGATGGTGTACCCCAGCCACTATTGGACCGGCGCGTTCGGCCTCGAGAATCCCAACGCGCACCCCTACGAAGTGGTGCGCAGGGCACTTGAGGACGCGGGGCGTCGCTCTGCGTTGGTCGAGGGTGCAGGGGATACCCGGCCTTGGCTACAGGACTTCACATTGGGCAAGCCCAGGTACGGGGCCGCCGAGGTTCGTGCGCAGATCCAAGCGGCCTACGATGTGGGGATTCGGGAATGGGTGCTGTGGAATCCAGGAAGTCGTTACACCGAAGACGCGCTCGAGCCGGCGGTCGGATTCGTTGGGGACCCCTTGGTTCGCATCGCCGGCCAAGTGCTCCCCGCGTCGCGTCGCTTTGACGTCTTTGACACCGCTTCGGCAGAGGAGGTGCCTGACTCAGCCGACGCCCCCGCCGTGGAGAAGGACAGTGCAGCGATCATATTCCCCCCTCATTGAGTTGGCCCCGGTGCCACGAGTTGTCCCGGACACGCACTTCGACAGCGAAGCTCAAGCCCGTCGGGAGGCGAAGCGCCGCACCGTTAAGGCGGGTGCAAGCGCCTTCACACGGATTCAGAAATCCCCGTACGGGGGTTTTGTCGTGGTGAGCATCCCGGCCACTTCCTTGGCCCAGGCCATTCGCGCGACAAACGGCCAATTCCTTCGCGGGATTGACGGTTACACGGAGTACCCAGACGAGTAAAGAAGCCGCTCCCCCGCCGGCTGCCAGCGAAGCAGCCCCAAGGACCCTGCCGTGACGGTGAAACCGGTATCCAAAGCCTTCGAGCGGGAGAGGGCGCGCTCGGCAGTGGCCGATTGGGACGCCGTTGCGGCCAAGGTCTGCGGTCGCCGAAAATCGGCGATACCGAACCCGCGACTACCGCTGAGCAAGCAACTTGTACACCGGGATACCCTGCTCATCCCTATCGTCCCTCATCACCCCGAGGACACTCCCTCGGGCCACATCCAGGATGCGAAACCTGGGCGGGGAGGATCGGCCCGCCCCAGCCATGTCCCATCTGGAGACACAACGGTGTACGGCGACGCATCCGCCGGATAGGCCAGCCGATGGGAGAGAACCCAGCCATTCGCGTCCGCATCCGCGAACGGCCTGCCGTACAGCCGCTTCGGCTCACCCGGCGTGGCGCGGGGATGCCGCCGACCGAGTCACGGCGGACAACGGACACGGCGAAGAGATGAGGGCGCAGCCCGACCCTACCAGGACGACTTGCGCACGCCCGGAATCAATCCGTGCAGGGACATCTCGCGAAACGCGATCCGAGAGATCCCGAATTTGCCCACGAAGCCCCTGGGCCGGCCCGACATTTGGCATCGATTGCGATAGCGCACCGCGGATGAGTCGCGCGGCATGGCCTGCAACTGCGCCATGGCCGTGCGTTTCTCTTCCAACGTGGCGCCCGGATCCTTGACCACCCGGGTGAGGGCGCGGCGCTGCTCCGCGTATTGGGCTACCAACTTCGCCCGGCGCTCATTCTTCTCGATTTTTCCCTTCTTGGCCATCAATCACGTCTCTTGCAACATTGCATTCTTGAACGGCCGCACCCGTTGTTCCCGATACCCGATGAAGCCGGAACGAACCAAAATGTGCGGTCGCGCACAAGGTGACGGCTGATTCAATACGGTCGAATCAACAGCCACGATGACGACGATGAACCACAAAGTCAAGCGGCGTCACCTGCTGTAACGGCATCGACGGCCCCGCGCACACAGGCCGGAGTCACAGACACCAGCGTCTAAGAGCACCCGTGGGGACGATAGGCGATCACTTGCGACGGATCCGTGTCCAGTGAAGGTCCGCCAATCAGCTCCACACAGTCGGGAATGGCCGCGAACACGGCGTCAAGACATTCGCTCACGGCCTTCGGCGATCCCGGCAGGTTGACGATCAATGCACCCGCCCGCACCCCCGCCGTCTGCCGAGAAAGCACCGCCGTCGGAACCACATCCAATGAGGCCGACCTCATCGCCTCCCCAAAGCCCGCCAACTCCCGTTCGACCACAGCCAGGGTCGCATCGGGAGTCACGTCCCTGGGCGCCGGACCCGTGCCGCCAGTGGTGACAACCAGACAGCAACCCTCCTCGTCCACGAGCTCGACGAGCGTCGCGCAGATCAGGTCATGCTCATCCGGGATGATCCTGAACACGGCTTCCCAGGGAGACGCCAACACCTTGTCCAGATAGCTCTTGACGGCCGGGCCTCCCAAGTCCCTGTACACCCCCGCCGCCGCCCGGTCCGAGACCGTGACCACGCCGATGCGCGCAACCCCTTCTCCCGCAGCGGACCGATTCGTAATCGACAAGTGATCTTCCCTGTGGCATGTTTTGTGCGGCGGGCGACCCATGCCCCACCCCCCAACCCACGAGTCCCCATTGATGAGCAACGACAGCAATTCAGATCAGGCGAGCGCCCTGCTTCCCCGGAGCTACGACCCGCTCCGCACCATCCAGAAAGAATTTAGCGTCTACCAGGCCGCCGCCTTCTCGAGTCGTTCTTCCAGTTTCTTCGCCCTGGAGCTTGCGGGCGAGACCGGGGAGCTGGCGAACCTGGAGAAGAAAGTCTGGACCGGACGCGCGGTCGCCGACGCTGACTTCGAGGACGAGTCCGCGGACGTTTACATCGCGTTGCTGAACTTCGCCAACAGCCGGGGGATCGACCTGGCGTCGGCCGTGGAGCGCAAGATGAGGCGCATCGACGAGTTGCGGCTTGCCCGGGGAACGTCAACCCACGCGCAGCAGGACAGCCGATGAGCCAAACGCGGACCGCCGCCCTGGCCGATGTGCAGGCCAACCCGGATCGACGCCGGGTGCCCATCGCCAAAGTTGGTGTGCAGAATATCCGCTTCCCCATCGCCGTCCGCGATCGCCAGCGAACCGCCCAACACACGGTCGGTCAAATCGACATGTCCGTGGACCTCCCGGAGCGGTTCAAGGGAACACACATGAGCCGGTTCATGGAGATCCTGAACCAGTACGACGGGGAAATCTCCGTGGAAGCCCTGCCTTTGATCTTGCGCACCATGCGCAAGCGTCTGGGTGCCCGCAACGCCCACCTGGGCGTGCGCTTCCCGTACTTCATGGCGAAACAGGCCCCCGTCACCGGTTCGAGCGGCCTGGCCTCCTACGACTGCGCGTTCGAGGCGTCGAGCGGAAGCGAGGACGATTTCAAGTTGGTGGTCAATGTGCCGGTCACGACGCTATGCCCCTGCTCACGGGAAATCAGCGCCCGCGGAGCACACAACCAACGCGGCGTGGTCACCGTGGAGGTGCGCTTCGATGGCGAGCTTTGGATCGAGGAGGTGGTCGAATTGGTGGATGCGTCGGCCTCTTGCGGCCTCTACCCGGTGCTCAAGAGGGCGGATGAGAAGTGGGTAACGGAGAGAGCCTATGACAACCCCAGGTTCGTCGAGGACCTGGTGCGCGAGGTCACCCTCCGGCTACGCGCGATCAACCACATCTCGTGGTTTCGCATCAGGGTGGTGAACCACGAGTCGATCCACGAGCACGATGCCTATGCGGTCGTCGAGGAGGCGTCCGCTCAGCCCCGGGAAGCCGACGGCTCCTGATCGGTCTTCCCCTGGCCAGAGCCGTAGCGCTTGCGGAAGCGATCGACGCGACCCGCGCTGTCCAGGAGCCGCTGGGTGCCCGTGTAGAACGGGTGCGACGCGGAGGAGATCTCAAGCGTCACAAGCGGATACTCCTCCCCGTCCTCCCACTTGATCGACTTCTTGGTGGCGATGGTGGATCGCGTGACAAAGGAGTATCCCGTCGAGACATCTTGGAAGACGACGGGCCGGTAGGTGGGATGAATGCCTTTCTTCACAGCGAGCTCTTTGTGCGTTTCGGTCCATGGTCGACGCCCCGCCGCCGGCGAGCGCGGCACCCTTGAATCAGGGGGCCCACAATCCTATCCGCTTTGGACGAGCGGGGTCAACTGGCTATCTTTTCAGGTTGCGGGTGCGAAGGGTCCCCGGTGCGTTGGGATCGATGGCGCCCAAGGCGAGCGACCCGGGTCGGGTCGACGCCCCGATTGAACGATTGTTCTGGAGGAGCGAGCATGGCCAAGAAGTCTGGAAAGGGGCCCCGGGTGATGATCAAGATGTCCAGCACCGAGAGCCCCTACCGCTTCACCACGACCAAGAACAAGCGGAATCACCCCCGGCGCCTGGAGCTCAAGCGGTACGACCCGGTCTTGAGACGCCATGTCCTGTTCAAGGAAGAAAAGTAGCCCGGTCGGGTTGCAACTCACGAGGAGACCCCCTGTGTCACGCAAATGCGAAATCACGGGCAAGCGCCCCCTGACCGGGAACAACGTGTCCCACGCCCACAACAAGACGAAGATGCGGCAACTGCCGAACCTCCAGACCAAGCGCATCTTCGTGCCGGAGCTCAACAAGACGGTGAAGATCAAGGTCGCCGCCTCGACATTGCGAACGATCGACAAGGTTGGGCTGGCGGCATATCTGCGCAAGCGCGGGCGCTCGGTCCACGATCTCGCCTGACTCTTTGCCCGAGACAGGGCGCGCGCCGAGCGCCTGGTCGCCTCGCACATTTGTGCTTCGCCGTCATCCTGGGCCTTGCCGCGCTCGGTCGCTACGGAGTGACCCCGCTGTCGGCGTCCTCCATGGGACAGCCAGAGTTCGATCGTCCAGAAACGCTTGAACTGATTGCCAGGGCCCGCGCCCTGCGCGAGTTGCCCGCATCGGAAAGGCCGGAGCTCTCGTACCACGCGCAGGCCGAGGGGCACATCTACTTCTTCTTGGATCCCGACGCCGGCGGCGAGCCGGTGCCCATGCGCGTCGATCAGGTCGCGCTCGACTTTTTTCGGGGCCCGCGGGGCCAGACCCGCCAGGTTGTCGCGGCAACGCGCAAACAGGAGTTGCTCCCGGTTCGGGATTTCCGCTATTACCTGGATCGACTCACCGCGATCCAGAACGGGTTTGGCGACCGGATCGAGATCGGCGAGGGCTTGGATGTCCGGGGCATTCTTCATCCCCTTGCACAGGGCGGAGACGAGCTCTACCGGTATCGGATCGTCGATTCGGTCACGGTGAGCGTCCACACCATGGCGACGCCCATCCAGGTGTACGAGGTCGCCGTGCGACCGCGCCGGGACGATGTGCCCGCGTTCTGGGGCAGCGTGTTCCTGGAAGCGCGGACCGGTGCGCTCGCCAGGATGGCCTTCACCTTTACCCCGGCCTCGTATGTGGATCCCCGCTCCGACCAGATCCATGTGCAACTGGAGCATGGCCTCTGGGATGGCGTCTTTTGGCTTCCCTACCGGCAGGTCGTGGAGGTGCGGCGCGAGGTGCCCAGACTCGACCTTCCGGTCGGTTCGGTGATTCGGGCGATCCTGCAGGTCACCGACTACAACTTTGACACCCTGATCGAGCCGTCGTTCTTCGAGGGCCCCCGGGTCACCTTGCCCCCGAACGGAGGAGGCGACTCCACCCGGTTTCGCACCGGATTGCTTGACGGAATGGCCGCCCAAGGGCTCTCGCCGGCCAACCTCGCCGATGTGCAGGCGCAGGCCAGGAGATGGGCCAGGGACCGCGTGGTGAGCGGGCTGCCGCGCCTGCGCCTGCACGCCCGACAGGCGTCTTCGGTCCTGCGGGTGAACCGGGCAGAGGGGATCGCAATGGGCATCGGCGCTTCGTATGCGGCCGGCTCCTCGCTTCGGCTGGACGGCGTCGCCGGATGGGGCACAAACAGTCGCTGGTTGCATGTGGGGGCACGGGGGCGGTGGAGCTCTTCGGGCGGGGAGACAACACTGGAATTCTTCCGCCGCCAGCTCCGGGACAGCGGTCCCCACCCGGGCGCGGCGGGCTTGGTCAACTCCCTGGCCACAGCGCTCCGAAGTACCGACTACACCGATCCGCACTTCGCCTCAGGTGCTCGGATTTCGGTGGAGCGATTCCTGGACGAGCGCACCGGGGTCAGTCTTGCGGCCAGTTGGGAGCGCCACGCCGGACCCCCGCTGTCCCCTTGGTCAACTGGACTGGGATCCACAACCCCCACTCGGCGACTCCGTCCCGTCCAAGAGGGAGCGTTGGCACGACTTCATGTTGGCGCGCGCCGACAGTGGGGAGGGATGGGAGCCTGGGGCGGAAATGTGGAGGTCTGGGCATCGGGAGGACGCTGGAGGGGGGAGGCCCACGCCACAATTGCCATGACGCTTGGGGGACGCGCGGCCTCCGCCGATCTCGCACGACAGGCCCGGTTGACTCTTGAAGGGGGTGTGTCTGGGGGTGCCGTACCCCACCAGCTGCTGTTTCTTCTGGGGGGACGGAACACACTTCCTGGACACCGTTATCGCTCGTACGGGGGACGGCGTTATCTGCTCGCGCAGGCCGAGGCCACGCAAGCTCTGGTTCAGGGGTGGCTCACGGCCCGGTTTGGCGCGGGCGCGGGCGCGACCGGGAGCCTGTCGGCGGCCGCGAGGAAGGGATGGGGCCTCGCCACAACCGAGGGGGTGGCCGGATATGTGGCCCTTGGAATCGCCACGTTCCACGACATCGTGCGTGTGGATGGCGCTTGGGGACTACCGGGTGGAGCACTTGAGATCGTGTTGTCCGTCGACCCCAGATGGAGCCCGTTCCTGTAGGCGTCTGCCGGGCGGTATGCTCCACGGCCCAAAATCCCGCCGCGGAAGCGAATCACCGTGATGCGAACTATGCGATCAACCCTTGTGTTTGCCGCTTGAGGCATTCGATTTCAGCGGGTCGTAACGGCGGGGCCAGGCCGCCGTGGCTGTGGGCCCCAGTCTTCGGGCGAAGCGCCGGTGTGTCCCGCTGCCGCAATCTCGGTATCCGCAAACGTGACGGGCCGGTTGCCACGGGGCGGGCAATTCCCAGAACGTTAAGCTTGGATCTCTCCCCCGCCCGAGCCCAGAGTCGCGGATGGCACGACATACCGAACCGCTGGTGAATGCCGCCCTGGCCGCTACCCTGGACCGCAGGCACCCCAGGTGGCGCGTGACCGCCGAGCAAACCGATGTCCTGGGCCAGAGGGGACTCCGCCCCGATATCGTCGTCCGCCTGGGCGACCTGCCGCCTGTCGTCCTGGAGACAAAGTTCAAGCCGGCCACCACCGTCGAGCAGGATGCCCGCGCCCGGTTGGGCGAGCTTGCGAAGGACTCAGCCCACGGAATCGAACAGGTTGTCGCGGTTCGTCTGGACGCCGCGATCCGTGACACAACCGATCTTGCCGCCGCGGTCGAGGCGACACAGGTCGAATGGTGTGTCCTCTCAGGCGACCGCGAGCACGTCATGCGGTGGCCCGACCGGGGCTGGCTCAGCGGTGGCATGGACGACCTCGCCCGTGCGATCGAGGGGGTCTCCCTCTCGGAGCGCTTGGTGGCCGAGGGCCTCACGATCCTGGAGCAGGGTGTCCGGCAGGCCGCACATATCCTCCGCGCCGATGCAGCCGCGCACTCAAGGGCGGGACTGGACGCGATCGCCCGCCTGTTGCACCAAGAGGACAGCGAGCAGACATCGCGCATGGCGATGGCGATCATCGCAAATGCCATGACGTACCACACGACGCTGGTTGGCCTGCACGGAGTGCCCCACCTGGACAGCCTGCGCGGGGAACTGGGCAGCATTCTGCGGCCCCGGCTCATTGAGTGCTGGCGCGGCATCCTGCGCGTCAATTACTGGCCCATCTTCAAGATCGCGATTGATCTGCTGCTGGCGATACGCGACGCACCCGTCCTGACCATCATGGACCGCCTCTCGGCTGTCGCGCATGAGCTTGCGAAGATCGGGGCTGCCAACCTCAACGATCTCTCGGGCAGGATGTTCCAGCGTCTGATCGTGGATCGTAAGTTTCTGGCCACGTTTTACACGCTGCCGAACTCGGCGGCACTGCTGGCCGAGCTGTCGGTCCCGGAACTTGATGTGGATTGGGGGGATGAGGCGGCGGTCCGGCGGCTTCGGATCGGTGATCTTGCGTGCGGGACGGGCACGCTCTTGCTGGCGGCCTATCAGGGGGTGCTTTCGCGGCACCGACATGCCGGGGGTGATGACGAGGGGCTGCATGCCGGGATGATGGAGCGAGGCCTGGTGGCTGCGGACATCATGCCGGCTGCCACGCACCTGACGGCCTCGAATCTCTCTGGCGCCCATCCCGGGGTCACGTTCAGGCGAACGTGCGTGTACACGATGCCGTACGGACGTCAGCCTGAGGAGCGAGAGCTTCCGGTTGCCATCGGATCGCTGGATCTCCTGGACGAGGGGCGTGCGTCGAGGGCGCTGTTTGGGACCGGGCATCGGCAGACGCGCGGGGATCAAGAAGCCGTCGGGAACGCCGATGCGTATGTGGATATTCCGTCCGGGTGTCTTGATCTGGCCATCATGAATCCGCCCTTCACGCGTCCAACAAACCACGAGTCGGCCACGGTGCCTGTGCCGTCGTTTGCCGGTTTTGACACGAGTCGGGCCGAGCAACGGGAGATGTCGGGGCGGCTCAGCGAGATTGGGCGCGGCATGGGATCTCGTCCGGTCGGCAGTGGCAATGCGGGGCTGGCTTCGCACTTTGTGGACCTTGTCCACATGAAGACGCGACCGGGCGGGTTGATTGCGCTGGTGTTGCCTGCATCGTTTGCGCAGGGTGGGTCGTGGGCGCCGGCGCGTGCGCTGGTCGAAGAGGAATACGAGGACATTGTGGTTGTGGCGATTGCGGCGACGGGTAGCAACACGGATCGGGCGTTTTCCGCTGACACGGGGATGGCGGAGGTGCTCTTGGTGGCGAGGAAGCGGGCGGGCGGCGAGCGGCCGAGCGGAGCGGCGCTGTTTGCGAATCTCGAGCGGCGTCCAGGGAGCCTGTTGGAAGCCACGGATGTGGCGCGGGCGATTCGGGGCGTGCGGCGCGAGGGTGGGAGTGCTGGCTGGTTGTTGGTGGGGGACAGCTCGGTGGCTGGCAGCTATGTGCGTGACAGATTGTCGTCGGCGGGAGCGGTCGGGGTCCGCAATCCTGACCTTGCCGCCACGATGCTGGCGCTGGGTGCGGGGACGCTTCAACTGCCCAGATGGAGGGACGCGCCCCGCGTTCCCGTGGCAAGGTTGTCCGAACTCGGGCAGCGTGGTCCGATCGACCGTGACTTGGTGGGTCGGGACTCGCGGGGCTCACCTCGGGGGCCGTGGGACATGGTGGGCTACGGCGAAGCGGAGACGCCACCGACGTACCCGGCCCTATGGGCCCATCACGCTCGGCGGGAGCGGTACCTGGTGGTCGAGCCGGATCGTGCAGGTCGGGTTCGAGAGGGTTGCGAGGATCTGGCTCTTGATCGGTGGAGAACAGCTGCCAGCCGACTTCACTTCAATCGCGACTTCCAGCTCAGCTCTCAGAGTCTTGTAGCGTGCTTGACACCGGAGCCGGCGATCGGGGGCAGGGCTTGGCCCAGTTATTTTGTCGGTCGCCCGGAGTGGGAGGTACCTGTCGTTCTCTGGGCCAACACGACGCTCGGGCTGATGTCGTTCTGGTGGAAGGGCTCCAGGCAGCACCAGGGCCGTGCGTCGATAACATTGAGCCGCTTGCCCGAGTTGTGGGCCCTTGATCCCCGCGAACTCAGCAAGGGCCAAGTGCGTAAAGCCCGGGAAATCTTTGCTGAGTTTCGGGACCGTCCGTTTCTGCCGGCCAACGAGGCGTATCGGGACCCGGTCCGGGCGGATCTTGATCGAGCCGTGCTTGTGCGCCTCCTGGGTCTGCCTGGGGAAATCGGGGATTCGGAGCCCAGCGTACACGGGGGAAAGGACACCCGCATCCGGGCGTGTAGAGGGATCAGTCGGGTACCGGAATCCCCCCGGTTTGTCCCGTGAATGCATACCAGTGATCGGACATGGGCGGCGGGGGTCTCTGCCGATGAGCGCCACCAGAGACTACTCTGCTTGAAGGGCTCCCCCTGCTCCTGCGTCGCGACCTCGACGTCTTGGTTTGCTGGTCGTCAAGCGACCATCCAGATCGCCGCGTTACACCCTGGACTCGCCGGGGGCGCAACCCGGCGAGCGAGGACTACGCCATCACCGGGGGCCGGATGCACTACGAATTGGGTGACGCTGTCATGCCGGGCCGGGGCCGGGTAGCCGAACGAGGCTACGTGCCGGATGAGTTGCGGGCCATGTCGGATACCGCGTCTGCGCGGGGTGGAACCACCCCGGATGTGCATCTCAACGTGGAGGCGTTCTGGCGCATCTCACACGATCTCTGCGCACGATCGAAATGGCCCAGGAAATGCTGAAAATCGAATGCCGTACCGCCCAACAAGGCGGACAACAACCCCAAAAAACCGTTGGATCATAGCCCAAGCCTCCACCCAAGTACGTCCTCTTCCAATGCACAACCAGCACCGCTTCTGCCGCGCACTGCGAGATCCGATTGGATGGTAGCAATGTGCGCAGACGGAGCGCAGACAAAAACCACTTTCTTCGCGGACGGTCCAGGGTTCCGCCATGGATGAAAGGGGCCTCCCGTTTACGGCTACCACAATTCATGTTACAGTTCTACCAGATTCGTGCTGCATCCTTGGACTGAGGGCCTTAAAATGCCGTCCCCCCCCCCCCCCCCCCCCCCCCCAGAAAATTCTGCACCTGAGTCTCTAAGCACGGCCCCTTGGACCAGATGCCGTCGCGCCAGGCGACGGGTCATCCGTTCGCGGTGTCACCGTGATCACGTCGCAAGGAGACGGTTCGTGCGGCTTCCCGGTGTTGCCAGTCTCGTGATACTTGCCGCCTTGGGCGCTGGGTCGTGTGGCGACGAAGAACCCGCAACGGCCCCGGTACAACCGAATCGGCCACCGGTCGCCGGGGGTGCGCTCCCGGACCTGACCGTGGCGGTGGGGGACACCACCACGGTAACCGTCAGCTTCACCGACCCGGACGGAGACGCGCTGACCTATACTGCGTCCAGCTCCAACTCCAGAGTTATCGCCGTGTCCATGGATCGTCGTACCCTAACAGTGGTAGCAGTAGCCCAAGGGTCAGCCACCATCACGGTGACGGCCACTGACCCGGGCGGGCTTTCCGCAAGACTGACTGTCCCCGTAACCGTACCCAATCGCGCACCGGGCAGTGTGGGAACAATCGAAGACCAAGTCTTGTTCGTGGGCAAGACTGCAGAAGTAAACGTCAGACCGCATTTCGCCGACCAAGACGGGGACACATTGACGTACGCCGCGTCCAGCTCCGATTCGGCCGTCGTTTCGGTGTCCATGGCTGGCGGTGTCGCGATCGTAGCGGCGGTTTCCCAAGGGACAGCTACCATCACGGTGACGGCCAGCGACCCGGGCGAACTCTCGGCGCAACTCACCTTTCAGGTGGCCGTACCGAATCGGGAACCGACCACCGTGGGTACGATTGCCAGCCGATCCATGTTCAAGGGCACAACGGCAAGTATAGGCTTGGTGTCACACTTCACGGACCCGGACGGGGACTCGCTGACCTACACTGCATCCAGTTCCAACTCCAAGGTCGTCGCCGTGTCCATCGACGACCGTGTCGTAACCGTGGCAGCGGTCGCCCAAGGAACAGCCACCATCACGGTAACGGCCAGCGACCCGGGCGAACTCTCGGCGCAACTCACCTTTCAGGTGGCCGTACCGAACCGAGCACCCACCGATGTAGGGACCATTGAGGACCAAACCGTCTTTGTGGACGGAACAGCAATCGTGGACTTGGCACCCTACTTCACGGACCCGGACGGGGACTCGCTAACCTACGCCGCAACCAGTTCCAACTTGCGTGTTGCGTCGGTTTCCGTGGTCGGCAACACGTTGACTGCACGCGGACTTGCGCGAGGGGCGGTAACCATCGTGGTGGCGGCGCGAGACCCGGGCGGGCTCACCGCGCGCACGACGTTCGTCTTCACGGTCCAAAACCTCACCGGGAGTTGGCAAGGTTCGGCCACCTACAACCTCCTCAGCGTGCCGCTGGTAGAGTTTGATCTCCGCATCATCGACACCGCAGGAACCCTTTCGGGCAGCGGGACATTGTCATGGCGACGATACGGTGAGCCCGGGCAGGTTTCCGCACGGATCACCTCCGGGTTCAGAACATCGACCGGAAAAGTCGGGTTCGTCTTGACCTACGTGAACATTAATGGGACATGGACATTCGTGTACTCGGGCATGCTCGACCCCGACAACAACAGCATGAACGGGAGCATGCAATGGGGCAGATCTAAGAGCACAAGCAGCGTCGTGCTCAATCGAGTTCGCAACTGACATTTGTTCCGCGGCCAGATTGTGGTAGCGGCGCTGCCCGCTCCCATGGTCACCTCACGGAATCACGACAAGGCAATACACTTCAGGGTGGTTCCTTGGAGACCCCGCACGGTCATGCCCCTGTCCCCCCGGATTGACCCGTGCAGAGTACGCTATCAGGGACACTTGCTTGCGTTTTTCCGTGAAACTACAGATTTGGGCGGGGTCGACAACGGCCTCGGGATGCGGTGTCTAAGGCCAGCTGGTTTCTATTCTTACGGTTCGCGACAGACCGCATCGGCATCATGGAGTGACTGCCCAACCCCGCGGGACCATCAAGCCGCATCCTGAAGCACCTCGACATGGACGCCAAGCTTCTTCAGGTGACTCAGGTGCCGCCGCACCGCACGCTCCTTGTTGCCAGTACGAAAATGGTCCGGACCGAGGTTGATGTGGGACGTTTCGTTTTTGAGCATATGCCAGATCGCGACCAGCATCGCGTGTTGCACCACGACAATGGCCCGCTTGGGGCCACCGCGCATCTTGTGGCGGTAGTACAGCGCCCGGTAGTAGCTGGAGCGCGAACGCACCGCAGCCCATGAGGCCTGCGACAAAGCCTCCCGCAACCACGCGTTGCCCTTGCCCGTCCCTGCCGGCTTGCGTTTGCCCGCACTCTCACGATTCCCGGGACACACCCGGGCCCACGACGCCAAGTGACCGGCTGTCGGAAACTTCGACATGTCATCGCCAATCTCCGCGACGATCGCCTTGGCCGACAGCTTTCCCACGCCCGGTACACTCTCCAGCAAATGGACCGCCTTCTCGAAAGGGCGTGCGGCCTCCGCGATCTGGGCGTCCAAGCGCCTCAGCACCTGATCCAAATGGTCGATCATCTGAAGCTCCAGCTCGATCAGGAACCGGCGATGATCGTTCATCAGGCCCGGCACCACCTGCACGAGCAAGTGCCGCTTGCCCCGCAATCTTCCGCGAGCAAGCTCAGCCAGCTGCTTCGGATCCGTCTCGCCCGCCACCATGGCCTCCAGGATCGCCCGCCCGGTCTTGCCCATGATGTCCGTCACAACCGAGCCCAGCTTCACGTTCGCCTGCTCGAGAAGCTTCGCCACGCGGTTGACGTGCCGAGCACGCTCTTGGGTGACCTTCTTGCGCGTTCGCGTCAGATCCCGCAATTCCCGGACCGCCCGGTCCGGCACGAAGCTGCCCCGCAACAGTCCCGCCTCGAGCAGTTGTGCGAGCCACTCGGAGTCTTTGACATCCGTCTTGCGGCCGGGCACCTGCTTGAAGTGCCTCGGATTCACGAGCAACAGCTCGAAGTGACCCTCGAGCACCGACCACACCGAGCACCAGTACACCCCCGTGGACTCCATGGCCACATGGGTTACTCCAAGAGACGCCATCCAGTCCCTCATCTCACCCAGGGCCGACAGCGTGGTGAGAAAAGTACGCACCACCCCGTGCCGTCCCCTTACGCCGTCCTTCTCCGGCGTACGCACACACACCGTGACGCTCTTCTTGTGCACGTCAAGGCCCGCGCACCTCTCGTTGACTACCTTCATGGTCATCGCCTCCGTTCGTCCGGGTCAGGTGTCCGTGTCCGGGGGCGGGCGCTTGGGTTCATCGATTTTTCCGTCCGTGATGACGACCGTGCTGCTGGCGTCTCAACACTGCGGGCTGCCTCAAAGCGCCGTGGGTCATGTTCCAGTCCGGGTTCGCTCGCACCAAATAAGCAGCCGACCTCTGCCCCCAGCTTGAATGGGAAGCCCGGTCGCAGTCGTTGCGCAACCCCCGTCACGGGGTCACGGACACACCGCGCCACCGTGATCGCACTTTCAGTTTCAGCTCGGCGGGGTGACCGGACACCGGTCATGAGGTGTTCTCGTCAAGAACTCTCACCCGCTGGCCCCCGGCCCGAGGGGTCCAGCCCCGTCGCGTCCCGAGGGTCCCGCTCCCAAGTCTCCCATGTATAAAGGAAATTCGTGAAGCCCCTGTCGTAATCCGAGAGGCCGTTCTGCCCGGTCAGCTTCATGCGTGCGTCATACAGGTCGCGCATCGCCTTGGACACGGGTCCCGGGCGCTGGTCAGGCGGGCGCAATCGCCGAAAATCCTCCAAAACCTGCCCGGCCAGCGGCGTGTCGTCCAGTAGCTCCCGGTAGCGCACGGGATCGTCACCGTCCAGAACCCTCAAATTCCGATAGACCCGCTCCGCAAGGGCAGCCTGGCGAAGCCGGGGGTCCCGCGATCCCGAGAGGGCCAGGTACGCTAGAGCCTGAGCCTCCAACTCCTTGAAATACCCCTTCCGGTGGCAAAATTCGTGCGCGAGAATGTGCGCGTCAAAGACACCGGTGCTACGAAATACGGCAATGTCCCCGGAGAGCACGTCACAACTGCCCGCCGCGAACGGCAACAGGAACCGCGCCAGCGTCAGCTCACGGACGGAGCTGCTCGTCTCCACCCTCTGCCCGGTGATGCCGGCGATGTACGATGTCAGGCGCTCATTGACATCCGCCGCCAACACACTCCTGCCTCGCGTGACCGGGCGCCAGATTGACATCAACTCCCGGGAGTAGCGCTCCACATCCTCCATGCGCCGGGCATCCGACATCTCATCCATGTGGTCTACATCGGCATGGAACGTCTCCAGAAAGTCGATCTTGCGGACGCCTTGACGGCTAGCCCAGTCGCCAATCACACTTCCCGCGTACGCTCCCGCAGCGGCCACCTGGATCAGCCGCCCCGGCAATGTCGCGCCCAGAAGCAAGCGCGACGCCAGCGGGGCGGCGACCATGAGGTCGGTGAGCGACAGCGGGGAGTAGGTCGCGCTGTTCGGGATTCGGATCGTCTCCATGCCTTAAAACAAGCCACGATCTCCCCCTTCCAGCAAGGACATCGCCACAGCCGTGCCCTCCATAGACGGACACCGTGCCTCCCCGGGAGCGCCCAGGACCCCGCCGCCGGACCCGACCGATGCGCATGCCCCAACACCGCTTGCGGAACTGCGGGTCGTTGATTTTTCGCAGAATCTCGCGGGCCCGTACGCCACACAGATTCTTGCGGACATGGGGGCCGATGTCGTCAAGGTCGAACCCCCCGGCGGCGACCCCGCGAGGCGCTGGGGTCCGCCCTTTGCCGCCGGCCAAAGTCACCTCTTCCAGGTCGTGAATCGCAATAAGCGCGCCGTGGCTCTCGACCTTAAGGACGCTGGAGACAGGGGCCGCGCCCGAGATCTTGTGACTGCAGCCGATGTGGTGGTCCAGGCCTTTCGCCACGGGGCCGCCGATCGACTCGGAGTCGGCTACGAGCGCGTCCGGGCCACCAATCCGAAGATCATCTACGCCTCGGTCACGGCATACGGGATGGACGGGCCCCTGGCGGAGCAGCCCGGCTACGATCCACTCATGCAGGCGCGCTCCGGGCTGATGTCCGTCACTGGCGACCCTGAGGGCGGAACCGTGCGCGTCGGGGCATCGGTCATCGACCTGGGCACCGGCGTGTGGACGGCCACCGCAATCCTCTCTGCCCTGATCAACCGGGATCGAACCGGGACGGGATGTCATGTGAGCACATCGCTACTGGATACGTCGCTAGCATGGATGTCGTACCACCTGACCGCCTACCTCGCGACCGGTGTCGCCCCGGGTCCCATGGGCACCTCCATCGCCATGATCGCACCCTACGAAGCCTTTCCGTGTAGCGACGGGCAGGTCATGGTGGCCGCGGGCAACGACCAGATCTTCGGCCGCCTTTGCGACGGCCTTCGGCTTCCGGTGGCGAATCACCCCAACTACAGAACCAATGAAGCCCGGGTCACCCATCGCGTGCGCCTGGCCGAGATCATTGCCGAACGGACAAGCGGTGTGTCCCAGGCGGAGCTCCTGGAGCTTCTCCACAACTGCGGGGTCCCGGCCGCTCCAATCCACAGCGTGCCATCCGCACTGCTGGACCCCCAGACCGCCGCCACCGGAATGGTACGGGGTGCGCCTCATCCCGATATGCAGAGCTATGTCGATATACCCACGCCGATACGGTGGGACGGGCGCCGGGCACCTCTGCGACGCCATCCGCCCGCGATAGCCCAGCACCAGGAGGAGGTGTTCAACCCCGAAGGGACTCCGCGAGATGCCGGTTCCCGATGGCCCAAGCCCCGACCGTAGCGCACGTCGCCGCCGGCTCAGCGGCAGATGGAGATTCCGGTGCGAGACAGGCAGGGGGCCGGCCGGGGTGGCGCCCCGGGTCCACGCACGCATACCATTGGCCATAGTGCACGTAGCCGCGGCACCGGCATCACTGGGTCGGGATGGGGAGCGTCCCCTGATCCCGAAAGAAACAATTTGGGGGCGGCAGGGGTACGAGTTCTAGGGACACCCGGTGCAAACCCTCGTCTCCGAGGAACCGCTCGCGGAGGACGCCTGTTCCCCTCCCGCATGGCGACCATGTCCATAACCACGAGAGTTGGATCCCTTGACTGAACATCCGCCACAAATTCGCGCGGCCCCCGGACCGCCGGCGAAGCGTGTCTCCACGGGTATCCGGCCGGTTGTCCTGGGTTCCTGGCTGGCCGAAATGTTCCGTCGTCGCGATGTGCGGACGACCGCTTTGGCACTGGCCATCGCCCTGGACCTGTCGATCGCGCTTCTTCCCCGCTTCGGACACGAGCAAAGCGGGGAGCCCGGCGGCCTTCTCACCTTTGCGCCGGGTGATATCCAAGGTGCAATGGCGTTGCAGGAGGCCCACAATCCGGATCTTTTGGCCATTCCGGGCGTGGCCGGGACGGCGGTCGGAATCGGAGCCAACGGCCTCCCCGTGATTAAGGTGTTCCTGGACCACGGGAGCGTCGCCGGCCTGCCCGCGTCCCTGGACGGCCACAGCTTCGTGACGGAAATCACGGGCGCGTTCGTCGCCCTGGAGAGGCCCCGCGCGAGCAATGACGACAAAGAGACCGACCCTCGGCGTCCGTTCCCGCGCCCCGTCCCCATCGGGGTCTCGACCGGACAGGAGGACGTGACCGCCGGGACCATCGCCGCCCGCGTGGTCTCGGCCGATGGGGTGTTCGCGCTGAGCAACAACCATGTTTACGCCAACAAGAACAACGCCAACCTGGGAGACCGCATCCTTCAGCCGGGCCGGGCCGATGGGGGCAGCTCAGCCGACGCCATTGGGGTTCTTCACGACTTCGAGCCCATTCGGTTCTGCTCCCCCTTCCCCTCCTGCCCCGCCAACACGATTGATGCGGCAATCGCCAAGACCACCACCGCTCAGCTGAGCAACGGCACGCCCGCCAACGGCTACGGTGTCCCGAGGAGTGCCCCGATCAAGGCCCGCTTGGGGATGGAGGTGCAGAAGTACGGACGCACCACGGGTCTGACCACGGGGAAAATCACGGGCATCAACGCGGTGATGAACGTGGGATTTCGGGCCGGAACAGCCCGGTTCACGGGGCAGATCGTCATTACGGAGACCGGCTTCTCCGGTCCCGGCGACTCTGGATCACTCATCGTCTCGCGAGGGCAGGGTGAGCGCAACGCGAGACCGGTAGGACTTCTCTTCGCCGGCAGCGAAACCAGCACGATCGCCAATCCCATCGACCTCGTCCTTGACCGCTTTGGCGTGGTGATCGACGGAGGGTGACGGCGTGAATCCTGCGCAAGGCAAGGGGATCGACGAGGCGCACAACGAGATTACGAGCCAAGTGATCGAGATCCCCGGCGTCGCCGGGACAGCGATCGGGCTGGTACGGGGGCGACCCTGCGTCAAGGTGTACCTGGAGGCGGACGACGCCGGGCTGCGTGCGCGCATTCCTACATCGGCCCATGGACATCCGGTCGACGTCGAGGTGACCGGCAGGGTTCGCAAGTGGCCATGAGGCCGGAGGCCACCCCCGAAGCATCTCGTCTCACTGCTGCCTGAGGCCGGGGACCGGCGCTTATCCGAAGTCGCAGGCTTCGCGGGCGCGTCTTCCGCCGAGACCCTCGGGGACGCCATGGTGGCCGGCACCCGTCCTGGAGTGGGCCGGGCGCGCGCCTTCGGCGCGCCGGCCTCAACGCCCCGCGGGTCAACGCTAAAGCGTTGACACCGCTATCCGTGCTCTCCAATATGTTTCTGGCCCTGAGCCGGACGTACCAGAGGCTGTTGCAGGAACACAAGCGGATAGTATTGCTCACGGAAGGGAGTCCAAGGGGACAAACGGCGGTCTTGTTACTCACATGGCGACGGTCCGTCAGATTCACCACCCGGGGGACAACACTGCTGCGTCCCGGGCAATGATGGAAACCGCCCGCGAACCGTCCTCGTATCGTAAATGGCGTTTGCGTCATCGCCTTGCCCCCGCAGTTCCCGCGCGAGGCCGACCACCGGGAGCCCGGACCGCCTCTGCGTGCTTCCGCGGTAGGCTCGGGGCCCGGGCCTCCGCTCATGGTGGCCCGACCCAGCCCGCCCACATTTCACAGCAAGTCAAACCAACTATCTCTTCACAAGCGAGGTTCAGGATCGTGAGAAAAACCGTGTGCAGCCTGATCGCCCTTCCATTGCTCTTGGGCATTGGCGTCCCGACCGTGTCCGCCCAGGGATTCGGTTCATCGGCGACGGTGAGCGGCAACGAGCTCTTGGTGGGCGAATCGTTGAATGTCCGCAGTCCGGGATATGTGTTTGTCTATCGCCAGAGCGGCGGCGAATGGACCGAGGCTCAGCGCCTGCAGGCATCCAACGCAACGGACGGCGACCACTTTGGACGCTCGCTGGCGACCCGGGGCGACGACTTGCTGGTCGGCGCCACGGTCGCGGACGCAACCCGAGGAGCCGTGTATATCTTCCGCCGGGGTCCCGACGGGGCGTGGTCCCAGCAGGATCAGATTGCGGCGAGCGACGGCGCGGAGGGCGACGCCTTCGGGCGCGTCCTTGCGAGCGCGGGCGATATCGCACTCGTGTCGTCCTTGGCCCATGCTGACGAACGGGGCGCGGTGTATGTGCTGGCGCGCCAGGAGTCCGGCCGCTGGATCGAGGAGGCCAAACTCATGGCGAGCGACGGGCAGCCGGGGGACTGGTTCGGCTTCGCCATTGCCACCGATGGCCAGCACGCGCTCATCGGCACACCCCGCAGGAATGAGCAACACGGCGCGGTTTACAGCTTTCGGCGAAGCGCAGCTGGGCAGTGGTCCGAGACTGGCCAAATTGAGCCTGGGGACTCCGACTCTGGCGCCGGGTTCGGCTCGGCGGTGGCGTTCCATCGGGGCATGGCCCTTGTGGGGGTGCCCGGCGCCAATGAGCGGAGCGGAGCGGTGTACAGCTACTCCATGGACCCAGCCACCGGGACTTGGGGTCAGCAGGGAGCCCTGCAGCCCTTTGAGGGCGGATACTCCGACTTCGGCAGCACGATCATCCCCACGCCTGACGGAGAGTCTCTGTGGATTGGAGCACCGTTGGCAGGGGGCTTTGAGGGCCGCATCTTCGTCGTGACTTGGGATTCCGACACCGAGTCTTGGAGTGCGATGGACAAAGTGGCGGTGGATGGACTGGCCCAAGGCGCCCGATTGGGCGGCGTGATCGCCGTCGGCGAGCGCACCGGCGTGGCGGGACTCACCGGCGACGACTTTGGCGCCGGAACCGCCGTGGTCATGGAGCTCGGGGCGGGCGGAAGCTGGATCTCGGGGCCGAGGGTCGCCAGCGAGATTGTCGGCCTGGACCCCGTCACCGGTGGCGATGTTTCCTGCGAAGAGGGCTCAGCCAGCTTCTTTTCCTGCTCGGATGTCGACTTGGTCTCGTTCCTACCCGCTCAGCAGCTGGGCGGGGCGCGGGGCGTTAAGGTGAGCGATGTCTGGGGATGGACAGACCCCGAGACCGGACGGGAGTGGGCACTGGTGGGACGCTACGACGGAACGGCGTTTGTGGACCTGGGCGACCCCTCAAACCCGGTCTATGCGGGCAACCTTCCGCTCTCCCAGGGAGCAAACCCCAGCGTGTGGCGCGACATCAAGGTCTACAAGGACCACGCCTACATCGTCGCCGATGGTGCGGGCGAGCATGGAATGCAGGTCTTTGACCTGACGCAGCTTCGCGATGTCGCCAACCCGCCACAGGACTTTGAGGCCACGGCCCACTATGACCGCATTCACAGCGCCCACAACATCGTCATCAATGAGGAGACCGGATTTGCGTACGCGGTGGGTGCCAGCGGGGGCGGCGACACATGCGGCGGGGGTCTCCACATGATCGACATTCGCGAGCCCACGCAACCCGTGTTCACGGGATGCTTTGCCGATGCCAACACCGGGCGACAGAGCACCGGATACAGTCATGACGCGATGTGCATCGTCTATCAGGGTCCCGACGAGGAGCACCGCGGCAAGGAGATTTGCTTCGGCTCCAACGAGACCGCCCTGAGCATCGCGGATGTCTCCGACAAGGACGCGCCCGTGGCGTTGGCCATGTCCGGCTATCCCAACTTTGGGTATTCCCACCAGGGATGGATTGATGCCGAACACGAGTACTTCTACATGAACGATGAGCTGGACGAGCTCGGGGGCAACGTCAGCAACACCCGCACCTTGGTGTGGGACGTCAAGGACCTGGATGATCCCCTGCTGATCAACGAGCACTTCTCCGACAACCGCTCGTCCGATCACAACCTGTACATCCTGGGCGACGTGATGTACCAGTCAAACTATGTGAGCGGCCTGCGGGTCTTCGACATCTCCGACCGGATGAACCCTGAGGAGATCGGGTACTTCGACACCGTACCATGGGGCGAGGACGAGCCCGGCTTCGACGGCTCTTGGAGCAACTACCCCTATTTTGCCAGCGGTATCATTGTCGTCACCTCGGGGGCCGAGGGCGTCTTCGTTCTCCGCCACACCCAGAGAAACCTGATTCCCTGAAACCAAGGGCGGGAGCGGGTCCTCGCGCGACGGGGTGCCCGCTCCCGGATCCCCGGAGCCGAAGGCCACCCTGCGGTGGGCATAGCGTGGGGGGCCAGGGCCGCAACACCCACCGGGGGCCTCGGCCGGCGGCATCCTTGATGTTGTTCGGGTGCCACTTACATCCCTATCGGGGGGCCACCTGAGGTACGCGACCCTCGCGAAACGACCGAGTGGTGACCTCCACCGGCCAGCGGTAGGTCCTAGAGATGTGGTGCTCCTTGATCACGGCCTCGGAGGTACCCTCAGCCATCACCGATCCTCGGTCGAGGAGCAGGTGCCAGTCACCGAAGCGCGCGGCCAGATTGAGTTTGTGGGTCACCACGACCACGGTTACTCCGTCTTCGGCCAGGGCCCGCAGCAGGCGAAAGATTGTCATCTCGAAGTGCATGTCCAACGAGGCGGTCGGCTCGTCCAGGATCAGCACCCCAGGCTCCTGGGCCAGGGCGCGAGCGATGCGCACCCTCTGCATTTCGCCCCCTGAGAGCGTCTGCACCGCCCTGCCCGCGTGGGCCAACACGCCGCATCGCTCCATCGCGCGGTCCACGGCCCTCCTGTCGGCAGGCCCCTCCCGGCGCCACGGGCCCACATAGGGATACCGCCCCATCGACACGAGACCCCGCACATCGATTGGAAACGGTACATGCTCCGATTGCGTCACGACGCCAACGTGTCGGGCGATGTCACGGCGGCGCCACTCGCCCAGCGCCTTCTTGTTGAGTCGCACCCAACCCCTCACCGGCTCTGCGCCACCGGCCAACAGGCGCAACAGCGTCGATTTGCCCGATCCATTGGGTCCCAGGACAGTGACGAGTTGGCCGGAGTGCGCCCGCAGCGAAACATCGTCGAGGGCGTCGCGGTCGGCGCCCGGATACCGGAAACCCAGTCCGCGGGCCTCCAGCCCACCGGCTCCCTCGTCGGCCCGGCCGGCGACGCCCCTGATGCGCTCTGTCGCGGAGCCGGTCATCACCTTGACTGCCGGACAAGAAGAAACGCAAACAGCGGGACCCCGATCAGGGAGGTGATCACGCCGGTAGGCAGCTCCGCCGGCGCCGCCACGGAGCGAGCGGCGGTGTCGGTAAGGACGAGGAAGGCGCCGCCTCCCAGCATCGAGGCGGGAAGGACAAGGCGATGGTCGCTGCCACCCCACAGAAGGCGAACCGCGTGTGGCACGATCAATCCCACAAAGCCGACAGCCCCAACCACCGCCACCGAAGCGGCCACGACCAGCGAGGCCAGCAGGTAGCCCACCACCTTTACCCGCTCGACCCGCACTCCCAGGTGGGTCGCCACATCGTCGCCGGCCGCCAGGAGATTCAGGGGGCGCGCCAGGGCCAGCACGGCAACAAGGCAGGGCACCAACAGGAGCAGAAGGCCCTGCACGTCACCGAGATCCGCATGCGTCAGGCTTCCCATCATCCAATGGGTCGCCGAGCGAAAGGTCTGATCATCCGCCATGGTCAGAGTGAGAAGAATCAGGGCGTTGAAGAACGCTCCCGCGATCACACCCGCCAAGAGCAAGACGCGGGTGTCCAATCCCGGACCCGCCCACAACGCCACCCTGAGGACCAGGGCAATGGCCCCCAAGGCGCCCAGGGCCGCCCCGACAGTCACGCCACCAAGCCACGCGGGCGTAGCCAACACCGTGATCGACACCGCGCCCAGGGCCGCCCCGCCGGAGACGCCCAGTATGTACGGGTCGGCCAGGGGGTTGCGCAGCATCGCCTGAAACACCGCTCCCGCCACGGCCAGCGCCCCGCCCACCACGAACGCCAGCGCGACGCGCGGGAGGCGAATGTCCATAACTACGGTTCGGTGCGCCTCCACCCCGCCCCCGCCCAGGACATCGACAATCTCACCGGGGCCGATATGCACGGACCCAACCCCCAGGGCCAGCAGCACCGACACCAGGGCCACCGCGAGCAACAAAACCAGGACCCTCACTCGCGCCTCTCGTTTCTTGGACGCGGGTGCAACAGTCGGGCTAGGTGAAGCGTGGCCTCGCCCATCCGGGGGCCCGGACGGGCAAAGAGATCGCCATCCAGGGCGATCACCCGGCCCGACGCTACCGCGGGCACGCGCATCCAGACGCCGTCCATCCCCAGCTCCCGGGCAACAGCGGCCGCAACGGGGCTGTCGCCTCCCCTCGGCACGGACCGCGAGGTCGGCACCAGCACAAATTCGGGGGCGCGCACGACAACCTGCTCCATGCTCACCAAGGGCCATTGCCCCGACACATCGCCAAAGACATTGTGGGCGCCGGCAACCGTGAAAATCGAATCAAGAAAGGTGCCCGGACCCACGGTCATCGGTGGATCCCGCTGCACGACGTACATCACATCGACGGGCTCGCGGCCCGCCGACAGGTCCAGGGCGGCGTCAAACCCGGCCCCTACATACGCGATCAGGGAATCCGCAGCCGCCTCCAGGTCAAACATGAGCCCCAGATTGCGGGCGTGGCGCTCGAAATCGTCGACGGTTTGGATCGCCGCGGCATACCACGGCAGCTCCAGGTCGGACAGGCGATCAAGGAGCGGACTCGCGTGAGCGCCGGGCCAGAGCACCACGAGATCTGGAGTCAGAGAGACCATGAACTCGATACCCGGATCCAGCCCGCCCCCGACCGAGGGCAAATGCGCGAGGCTCTCCTGGTGGTCGTACCGGGTGCGCGCAACCAAGCGATCCGATGCCCCAATTGAAACGAGCAACTCGGTGACTGCCGGCAACAGGGATACGACCCGGACGGGCACCCGGGAAAGATCCTGTTTCCTCCCCGCATCGTCCACCAAGGTGAGGTCGGCTGGGGCACCGCCACCACCTCCCGCCGGCCCCGCCCCGGGTGGCTCGGTGCATCCGCCGCCAGCCAACGCCACCAGCAGCGCCCCCGCGAGGCGGACGCCAACACGGGTCAACGCGCGATGTGGGTCACAGCACGATGTTCGCAACCCAGGCCCCTGCATACGCCAGCGCCAGCATATAGACGAATTGAAGGATGGGCCATCGCCAGCCCGCGGTTTCCCTGCGCATGACCGCGACCGTTGACAGGCACTGGAGCGCGAACACGAAGAAGACGAGCAGGCCAACGACGGAGCCCAGATCGAGGTCCCGCTGGAGGGCCGCTATCAACTCGAAATCCGCGTCCTCGCGGTGCTCCACCCCGTAGATGGTCCCCAACGTCCCGACGATGACCTCCCGTGCGGCCAGCGACGTGACCAGACCGATGCCGATCCGCCAATCAAAGCCCAACGGTTCAATGACGGGCTCGATCACATGGCCCACCTGACCGAGAACGCTGTCGCCGATCGGGGGCGGGCCGCCTTCCGGCGTGCGAGGAAACTGGCCCATCACCCACAGCGCCACCGTGACGGCCAGTATGATCCTTCCCGCGCGCCTCAAGAACACTCGTGCGCGATCTAGAAGCCGGGTAACGATCGCCCGCGCGCCCGGCATTCTGAACGGCGGAAGCTCCATCACGAAGGGGGTAGCGCGGCCACGCAGGAGCGTCTTCTTGAGCAAGGCCGCCGTGGCAATGGCGGCGACAAGCCCCAGGGCGTAGAGGCCGAACAGCACCGCGGCGCGGGTGCCCAGGACCGGGCCCAGCAGAGGCCGCTCCGGCACGAATGCCGCAATGAGGAGGGCATACACGGGCAGACGCGCCGAACAGGTCATGAAGGGAGCGATGAAGATCGTGGCGATCCGGTCCCGTTCATCCTCCACCGTCCGTGCCGACATGATCGCCGGGATCGCGCAGGCGTACGCCGAGAGAAGCGGCAGGAACGACTTGCCCTGAAGACCGACCCGGTGCATCAGGCGGTCGGCGATCACCGCCGCGCGCGCCATATAGCCGGAATCTTCCAGTAGCGCGATGAAAAAGAAGAGGATCAGGATCTGGGGCAGAAACACCACGACCGACCCCACCCCGCCCCACACGGCATCAATGAGGAGCGCCCGAAACCAGCTCTCGGGCAGGAGCGACTGAACACCTGCGCCCGTCCAGGCGATCGCCGCCTCGGTGGCGTCCATCAACGGGGCCGCCCCCACAAAAATCGCCTGAAACACGCCTGCGACAATGGCGGCAAAGATCAGCGGACCCCAGTATCGGTGAAGCGCCAGGGCGTCCAAGCGCGCTGACGCCAGGGACTGCTGCGGGGCCCGAAACCCCGCTGCCGCACCCAAAGCGCGAGCCCGCTCCCTTCGCTCCGTGAACAGGTCAATCATGGGGAGGGTCCGGCCCTCACCCTCCTCCCCCCGATGCAGGACCTCCTCGGCCTTGACCACGATCGGGCATGCGCGGGCCTCTTCGCCGCCCGTGTGCAGGGCCTGCAAGAACCGTCGCACTGGACCCAGCGACTGTGGATCCCGTCCGTCCACCAACACCACTTCCACGCCCAGCTCACGGGACAGATCTTCGGTCTGGAGCGTCCCCTGGCCACGATTCAGCTCATCGGCCATCGTGAGCACGACCAGCGTGGGCAAGCCCAAGGCAAGGACGGGCTCAGCCACCATCAGGTGGGACCTGAGCCGGGTGGCGTCCAAAACCAACACAACCGCCTCGGGTTGGCGGTCACCGCCATCCAGCCGACCGGTAAGCACCCGGTGGGTGACCTCCTGATCTAGACTCCTGGGGGACAGGCCATGCACGCCGGGCAGGTCGATCAACTCCACGGAGCCCGCGGGCACCCGCACCGTCCCCGCCCGCCGCTCCACCGTAACGCCGGGATAGTTGGCTACGCGCTGACGCAACCCCGTCAGGCTATTGAATAGGGTGGATTTGCCGGCGTTGGGCGGGCCGACCAAGGCCACCAATGGATGCACCGATGGTGCCCCTGCGGTCAATTGGCGTCAAGAACCCCCGCGGCCTCCAGTGCGCTGCGCACACAAAGACACGACGCGGTTTCCCTTCGAAGCGCCACAAGTGTGCCGTCAACACGGTACACGGTGGGACCTCCCGCGGGCGCGTGTCGGATCGGACACAGCGTGCACCCCGGCACAATGCCGCGTTCCAGAAGAGGCTCGATATCCGCGCCCGCGACATCAAGACGCACCAAGACCACCTCTTCTTTCAGCGGAACATCCGCAAGCTTGCGGTCCTGTTGCCGGTCGGCGGACTGTCTCTTGGGTTTCACGGATCCTCCGCCAGGGCGGCAGCGCTGCAACCATCTCCCCTTGTCCGCCCCACTCTGGCGATGTTCTGGCGCGGCCGCTGCGAGTGAGGCCACCTGGCCAACACCTGCAACGCAACATCAAAATGACGCAATCGGCACGAAAACACAACCAAGAGCCCGGTTCAGTGGCGCACAAAACCTCCTGAACGACACCCGGCGCATCCCTTGATCCCGATCTCTGAGCGCACGTGGAGCATCCGATCGATTCGGCCTCAATCGCTTTGGCCCCCAAGCTCGAGTACCACCACATCCTGAAGCTCCAGGGCCAAGGACATCGTCAACACATGCCTCCATGGGAAGTCACCGGCCTCGGCCAAGGGGGCCGCCAAATCATCCGTCTCATCTTCCTGCACGGAAGAGATCGGCCACATTCGGGAAGGCCACCGCAGACCCCGTCCCCGAGCGCTTTGGCATCGCCGCCAAGGGATGTCGCTCCCTGAGCGCGCGAGACCCGAAACCAACTCTACGGGCCCGTGACCAAGGTCCTGGCGCCTGAGGCGCACATGTTGTTCCAAGTTGTTGTAGAGACGCGCGCGTTCAGGGCCTCGCCAAACGGTCCTCCAGGAGCGCATGGCCACGACCCGTGTCCGCAAGCCCGCCCGGTTATGGTCCAATGTTCTCAGATGCGGTCACGCCGGGCGACGGCACATGTCGCATGGTGACCTGCGTCCCCAATGTGCGGGATTTTGTTGCGGTCCTCTGGGAAACTTGGACGGACCTCCCCGATCACCCGAGTGACGGGAGCAGCGACGCATGCGACATCATCGGGCTTGGCGGTCAGATGTCCGATGCAGGTGAGAGGCCTCGCCAATTAGCGTGGCCAAGACGACCTGTGCCACTCCCCGCAGTGAGGACAGGGTTGCGACGCCGCGCCGGTCGGCGCCCTCATCGCCCTCTCCGTCCCCATCGGCTGCCTTGGGGCGCAATGACCCACAAGTCCCGCTACGCCCGTGCCATTCCTGGTCCCGGGCCGCAGGCTTTTGCGCCTCGCGCACGCACACAACACGCGGGAGAACCGCGGCGCCCCGCGCAACAAGACACCGTGATCCACGCCCGGATCCGCACCGCCCCCTGTTGCCCGCACCCCCCAAGCAACCGCACTGCACCGACGGTTACAAGGCGGAAACCAATGGACCGACCAAGGGCACCGCCCAGAAACGAGCGATCCCTTGCGGACCTGCGTATGGGATTTGGCTACTGACGCTGGGCGGACCCAGTGGGCAACACAACCACGTCGTCGCCCGGACAGACCCGAGCGCCGGCGCAGAACAGCTCGGTTGTCGCTAGCCGCCTACCCGCACGACGTTCTCCGCCGCCGGTCCCTTCTCGCCCTCGACCACATCGAATTCGACTTCCTCGCCTTCCGCGAGGCTCCTGAAGCCGTCGCCCTGAATGGCGGAAAAATGGACAAAGCAGTCCTGTCCATTGTCGGCCCGGGAAATGAACCCGAACCCCTTCTGATCGTTGAACCACTTGACGGTTCCCTGCGTTCGCACGTTGCTACTCTCCTAAGGTGTTTGGAGCGTCTCTGCCACCCTCACTACGAGACTCCGACTCCCGTGTCCCAAGAGCCTCACGGACAAGCTGGGGGGCCATGCGTAAGACATCGCCGATGCGCCCACCCCACGTGGAGCCGGGGGCACTGCATCGGCAATGGCGCGCGTTGCATGGATCTCGCAGACACACTCCCAATTTGTACAGAGGTAAGATGGCGACAAAGCAACCCGGGGTCAATGGTGCCCCAAAAAGACGGACACACCAATCAGGGCTCGGCACCGGCGGCCCAGAGAACAAGGGCGGTCGCCAGGGGGACGCTGAAGTTGTCGTCCAGGCCTCCGGGCACAACCTCCACTGCCGCGGCAGCCACTGCGCCGATCACCGCCCGGGGGATGCCCACAAGGGGAGTCAGAACGGCCAAGCCGGCCAGAAGAAAGGCTGCCGTTCCCAGCAGTGTTCCCGAACCCAGGCGGCGGCGCCCCCACATTTTGCCCACAATGCAGGCGGCGGGGTCCGAAAGCGCCAGAACGAGCATGGCGGGTCGAAACAAATGCTCCGGGGCGATCAGCAACACGGAGAGCGCCCCGGCAAGGAACCAGGTCGACGATGCGATCCCATCGGCTTCCCGCGGTGACACGATCCAGGCAAGGTGCTTGAAGACCGCCCGGTTGACGGCCCGATTGGCCAGGCGCAGCCAGTCGAGCAGGAACCCCAAGGCGGTTGCCACCGCCAATGTGATCGCCAACAGCAGGGAGCCAGGCCCGATCACTTCATGCGCCACGACCAAAGCCACACCGCAGCCCACATGTAGCAGTCGCCGCCAGGGCTGTACGCCTACCTGGTCAGGTCTGGGGTCCTTCACCTCCTCCATGAGGAAGACCCCGGACCCGGCGCGCCCGGGTCCCTGGCGATGCCTTCTCCCATCCAACCAAGGCCACGACTCACGGCCGCACCCGGCGGGCGCCGCAGCCCTGCACAGTGCTCGGACAAACGAGACCCGTTATCCACCCCTCTTGCTCTGACCGATCGGATCTCCGGCCGGCAGCTCCAGGCCGGGAAGCGGAGGCCCGTCATCGATGCGCCGTTGCCAGCGGCGGATGTCGGCGGCCACCGAGTATTGGTGCGGCGAGGCATCCGCCATCGACTCCAGTCTGCCTGCCAAGGCGTTCAGGCGGTCCGACAGGACGGCACGCACGTCGGCCATCGCACCCCCGGCTCCGGCCACCTCCATCATGCGGTCCACCACCGTGCGCTGGACGGTCCGCTGGACCGCTCGATGATACCCCTCGCTCGCCGGAACAACCTCCCAGGTCGCCGCCACAAGGCGGTCCACGACCTCCTCCAGACCCGGATAATCTCCCATGCTTCCGTAGACCACCAGGCGCGCAGCGCGTTGCGGATGAAGAATCTCCCCGACCGTGAAGGCCGCGGCAGCTTCGGCGGCGCCCAGCGGATCAAAGAGGACACCGGTGCGGCCGTCGAACACCTCGCCGTCACCGTGGCGATAGGCGGCGGGCGGAATCATCGCGACCACCTCGGGGTCAATGGCAAGGAAATCCGCCGACAATGTCCCTAGGATGGTCTCCAAGGCGTCACGTTGCTCCGCAGCCGGCACGATCGCCACCTGCGGTTGACCGTCCCCGCTCAGGGTGTAGGCATAGTTGGCACCGCCCAGGCTCTGTGCGGCCGCCCGCAGCTGGAACCGGTGGTGCATGTACAGCGGAAGCAGCACGAACTCCAGGTCCGAGTCCGGCCGCCCAACTCCGATATTGTCGCGCCCGAAGCGTTCCAGCCCGATGGCGCGAACCTCCAGTTCGTGCTTGAGGTGATCGACCAGGTTCGCTCCGTTGTCCCACACTCCGGCAAACTGGTGACCCGCCCCGATGAAGTGGTTGTTGGGATGCGCCATGAAGAGCAGACCGTCCTGAATCCCCTGGAGCACAATGTCCTCCAGCGCGGCCTTCTCGTCAGTCCCGTCGGGAAACTCCCGATACAGCCAGTCGACCGAGAGCTTGTCGTAGGCGCCGATGCGTTGCACATAGGCATCGGACAGATCCAGGTCTCCCGACCCGTCAATACCCACATACGGGGCCGGGTAGTCCATCACGCTCTCGCGACCGAAGGCGCTGGCCAGGTAGTTGTGCGGAAACCCCAGCGTATGGCCCACCTCGTGGGCCGACAGCTGCCTCACCCGATCAAGCGCCATCTGCACCGCATCGGCGTTGTCGGCGACTTGCGCGAGATACTCAAACCCGGGAGCCAGGGCCAGGCCGCATGCGTGGGGCCCCATGGAGTGGGACGCGTCCGCTTCGGTCCCGAAGGGGGCCACCATTCCCTGTCCCAGAAGATAGTCCTGGCGCAGCCGCAGGCTCCCCAGGTTGACGACGCCCCGGATGATCTCTCCCGTCCTGGGGTCCGTTACGGTGCTGCCGTAGGAGTACCCCCGCGTTCGCCGGTGCGTCCAGTGGATCATGTTGTAACGGATATCCTGGGGGTCGACGCCGGCCGGGAGAATTTCCACCCGATAGGCGTCCACGAACCCGGCCGCCTCGAACGCCTCCGCCCACCAGGACGCGCCCTCGATCAGCGCGCTGCGGATGGGCTCCGGGGTCCCGGGATCCACATAGTAGATGATGGGCTCAACGGCTTCGGAGGGATCCTGTCCGGGACTGCGCTTCTGCAGCCGATGGCGCGAGGCCAGGCGCAGACGCATGTCCTCGTCGATGGGCGTGGCGTAGTCGAGGATGGTCGGCCCGTTGACACCAATGCGGGGATCCGCAATTCGGGGCTGGTATCCCGGCCCCGGAAGGCGTACAAAGGAGTGGTGCTGGCGCAGGGTGACAGCCCTGGGATTGACGGCCACACCCCGCACCAACACGCCGGGATTGTCGCCCGTAAAGGTCAGTAGCGCCTCAACCTCCGTGTTGTCCGGAAATGTGCGCGTGGCAGGGAGGTGAATCGCCGAGCGACTCGCGTCCAGGCGAAACGTCCCCTGTCCACGCTGACGGAGTTGGTCGATCACCCCCCGGGCATCGCGCAGAAAGAAGTCCGTGGCGTCGACCAGAACCCGGTTGCCTGTGCGGGCCTCAATGTCGAACCCCCAATACACCGACGGCGCAAAGGCGTCCCGAACGGCCTGGACCTCCTCGGGATTGTCGCTGCGGGCCTGGAAGCGATAGTTGGGCTCCATCAGGAGCACGCGTGGCCCGATTTGCTTGGCCTCCAGCACATGGGTGCCGCGCAATTGACCCCGATCAATGCCGACCGGGTTGGACCCCAGGCCGGAACCCATCGAGATCTGGTACAGGAACTCGCCCAAGTCCAGATCCAGCTCCCAGTGAAGCGTCCCTTCCTCCTCACTCCAGTACAGGTCGAGAAAACCCTCCATGCGAGTCGCGTTCTGGGTCTTCTGGGCGATGGACGGCAACGCCTCCTGCGCCGCCGCCGGACGCGCACCAAGGGTACCGGCCGCCGCTACGACCAGCGATACAAGGGCACCCACCCGGAGGAGACCCCATACGGACGAGAGGATGACGCGTGGCACCGAACAAGATGTTGTCATGGAGAACAAGACCCCCCGGGCCGTTACGGCCCGGCGTACAAGGACATGTGCCGCGACAAGCTTCCACGTCGCGCAATCGACCGACACGCGCTCGGGCCCCCCTGGGGCCGGCAAGCCGATCAGCGGTCTGAGTGGCCCAGACTGCGTCATTCGGTCTCCCGTGCGCAAGTACCGCCCACCCGCCGCGCCACGGGCGGGGCGCCGTGCCGGAGCCGGCGAATCACCGGCGCTCCCGCAGTACCGGGGCCACGCGGGCCCGGTGGGCCTGCTCCAGGGCGTAGGCAAAGGACAGGAGATCGGCGTCGGTCCACAAGTCGCCGATGAACGCCACCGCAAAGGGCGTCCCGTCAGCGTAGTAGGAGAAGGGAATCGTGACCGTCGGCAACCCGATGTCGTTGACGATGTTGCTGGGCAATTCGGCGTGGTTGTTCGGACGGTAGTCCGGGCGTTCCGCGTCCTCGACCAGCGGCCGTATCGGCTCGGAGGCCTGCGGAAAGAAGAGGCCGTCCAGCCCGTGGTCGGCCAGGACCCGTCGGAAGAGTGCTCGCATGTCTCTTCGCCACGCCTGAAATGCATCCCCCTCCTCGGTCGCCGTGGGGGCCACCGGAGGGCCCCTGGGTCGGCCGCCGCCAAAGGGGCGGCCAGCCAGTCGCTCCCATTCCTCAATGGTCTGGAAGGCCGCCCCGTCGCCCAGCCCCTGAAGGTAGAGGAACAGGTCGTGGCTCCTCACCGACACCCCGGGCCGCTCCGAATAGAGCTTGACCCAGTCCGTGGCGGCAAAGGGATCGGCAACCACTTGCCCGCCCTGAGCCTGGAGAGCGGCAATCGCCCGCCCGTACTCGGCCTCGGTCTCGGCCGCAAGCGGCAAGAACGTATCCCGCCATCCGGGGCCGACCAGTCCGAAGCGTTTTCCCGCAAGCGAGGTGGCCGCCAGGCCTGAGGCATAACCCGTCTCGGGAACGCGCCCGCTCGCCGAAAAAGTCGCGAGGTCCTCCGGGCTGGGCCCCGCAATGGCGTCAAGAACGATGGCCGCGTCCCGAACGGACCGCGCCAGCGGGCCCACCACATCGCGGTAGGTGGCATCAATCGGAACCACGCCTTCCAGCGGCACGAGCCCGAAGGTCGGCTTGACGCCCACCAACGCTTGGGCAGCCGCGGGGTTCTGGATCGATCCTCCCGTCTCCGTGCCCAACCCCAAGACCGCAAAACTCGCGTTGACGGCCGTTGCGGTCCCTCCGCTGGAGCCGCCCGGCACACGATCCATCGCATAGGGATTGAGCGTCTCTCCGGCCACGGTGCTCCTGGTCCTGGTGCCGTGCATCGCAAAGTCTGGCATGTTGGTCTTGCCCAACACGACCACCCCGGCTGCGCGCAGGCGTTGCACCACGACGGCGTCATCCCCGGGAACCATGTCGACTCCCCCGGCTGCGGCACTGAACCCGGCGAATCCTGCGGTGGTCACCAGACCCGCGTAGTCGATGTTGTCCTTGATGACGACCGGAACTCCGTGCAGCGGCCCCCTGGGACCCCTCTCGCGCAGCTCATCGTCCAGCCGCCTGGCCTCCACAAGAGCGTCCGGGTTCATGGAGATGAACGCGTTGTACCGGTCTTCATAGCGCTTGATGCGCTCCAGGAACGCCCGGGTGAGCTCCACAACCGTATACCTTGACCCTACGAGGGCGTCATGCACATGCGCCACCTGGAGTTCCGTCACGTCGATGGCAACCGGTTCCCTGGGAGGGATCGCCTCTTGGCCCCACGCCGACGCCGGCAACGCCCAGACCACAAGGGCGAGGGCCCAAGTCCCACGCTGAGTCACGCTCTTGGCAACCAATGTTCCCCCTGTCCTGGTGATCGTCGTCAGATCATCCCGGTGCTCCTGGCGACCCCCGTTGTGCGGTCGTCACTCCTTATCCACGCTGCCCTTTCCTGCGGGACCCCGAAACCGCGTCGGCTTCCCGCCCGAGACCTCCTCCCCGGACGGCACCGAGCACCCGCACCCCGGGGCTTTCAACAACGGCGGCCAGGTGCGTCAATCTTGGCCGTTCCCCCGGGCACGGGTTAGCCTGGCCCGGGCATATTGGCCCAACCTCCATCATGGGGACACGGTCGCCAACGGATGAGTCCTTGAATGGGGTTGCTCCAGGCACGGTGCGTACGTCATCTTTGCCGTTCAAATATGTTCCGTGCCAGGCGTTCGCGCTCGTACGAATCGCTCTGGACAGACCCATGCCCGATGGGACAGGAGGCACAACCCGCCGTGAGTGGAACATCGCATCACGGCGCCAGGCCTCTCGGCGGCGGCACCGACACGTGCCATGGGTTGCTGAACCTGGAGCGCATTGAACGAAACATCTATCGGGGCCAAAACCGGGACTTGGGAGCGGGACGCATCTTCGGCGGGCAGGTCCTCGCGCAGGCGCTGGTGGCAGCCCGGCACACTATTGAGGAGGCCAACCGCTCGGCGCACTCCCTCCACGCCTACTTCATCCTGGAGGGGAACCTGGCCATCCCGGTGGTCTACCTCGTCGACTGTCTGCGCGATGGTCGGAGCTTCACCACCCGAACGGTTCGGGCGATCCAGCGTGGCCGAGCCATCTTTGCCCTCTCAGCGTCCTTTCACAAGACGGAGCGGGGATTCGAGCACCAGCATCCGATGCCCGATGTGCCCCCGCCCGAGTCCTTGCGCTCCGACCTGGACGTATTGCGGGAGGGCGCCCACAGGATTCCCGAGCATGTGCGTGACGTGTTGACGCAGGATCGACCGATCGATTCACGGCCCGTCAACCGCTACGACCCGTTTGACCCCGAACCCCGCCCCCCGATTCGCCACACATGGGTGCGGTCAGCGGAATCAATGGGCGACGATCTGGTTCTGCATCAGGCCATGGCCGCCTACGCCTCGGATTCAGGTCTCCTCGCCACGGCGCTGCAGCCCCATGGGCGCAGCTTCAGGGACGCCGATCTGATGGGGGCGTCACTCGACCACTCGCTTTGGTTTCACCGACCATTCCGGGCCGACGAGTGGCTCCTCTATGTGGTCGAGAGTCCGGTTTCTCACGGCGCGCGGGGCTTTGCGCGAGGGACGTTCTTCACGCGCGAAGGAACCCTGGTTGCTTCCGTGGCCCAAGAGGGCCTTGTGCGCACAGGCATTCGGTCCGGCACGTGATCAAGACTACGTCAATGACCCAGGCCCGGGCCCCCAAGCCCACCAGCGAAGAAATCGTCATGCGCACGCGTTACGAGGGGGCGCTTCCGTTTCCCGCATACCTGGAAACCGTTGTCAAGAACAAGGAGCTCTGGACGGGCGTCTGGGAGCGCGCCCGCGTGCCCGGTACGGTCTTGGCCCGGGCCCGTAGCCATCGGGGGCCCTGGCACCTACTGGCCTTGAGCGAGGACTGGTGCGGAGACGCCGCCAACATCTTGCCCGTGGTGGCCCGCCTGAGCGAGGCGGTTGAGCATATCGGCTTTCGCGTGCTATCCCGGGACGAAAACTCGGACCTTATGGACCGTCACCTGACGAACGGGACCAGCCGCTCGATTCCGGTTGTGATCCTCCTGGACGCCGACTTCAGGGAGCGCGGGTGGTGGGGACCCCGCCCGAGTGCGCTACAACGATGGGTGATGGAGGTGGGCATCGCGATGGACCCGAAGTCTCGTTACGCTGAAACTCGCCGCTTCTACGCCCGCGACAAGGGCAAGGCCATACTGGCAGAGATCATGGGCCTCATTGAGGAGGCTACAGCTTCAACCACCACGACATCGGTAACCACACAATGACTCGTACCTGGACAACGCGAAGGAAGGGAGGCGCCCGGCGCCTCGTGGCGAGGGCTCCGCTGGCCCTCTTGCTCGGCGCCATCACATTTGCCGGCCCCGTGGTGGGCCAGACGCGCAGCTACTTGCCGGAGCGCCCCTTCGGCACCCTGCGCGAACAGGCCCGCACCCAACAGGCATGGTTGCGGGAGAGGCTTGAGAAAAACCTGCCTTTCCTGATGCGCAAGCACGCCGTCGACATGTGGGTCGTGGCGATGCGGGAGTACAACGAGGACCCCGTGTTTCGGGCCCTGGTATCCCCGACCACCTTTGCCGCCCGGCGACGGACGATCCTGATCTTCCATGATCGAGGGCCCGAGCAGGGGGTTGAGCGGATTGCCCTGGGCGGGACATCCCAGGGAGGGGTCTACGAGGCCGTGCGCGCCACGAACGAGGCGCCCGACGGGCGCGCCGCCGAGCTCTGGGGCAAGGACCAGTGGGACCTCTTCGCACGCATGGTGCGTGACCGGGATCCAAGCCGGATCGCGGTGAACATCTCCCACGACCACAACTTCGCCGATGGCCTGAGCGCCGGCGAATGGGAACAGATGCGCGACGCTCTCGGGGCCGGCCTGGAATCTCGGGTGGTCCGCGAGCCGTTGCTGGCGATTGACTATTTGGCTATGAGGGTTCCCTCGATGACGCCTGTGTACCGCAAGCTGCAGGCGATCGTGCATGAGATCATCGCCACCGCCTTTTCCGAGGTCGTCATCGTACCCGGCGAGACCACGACCGACGACGTGGTGTGGTGGATGCGCCAGAGGGTGCATGACCTTGGATTAGACACATGGTTCCAACCCTCGGTGTCGGTCCAGCGCCGCGGCGTCTCCATGGCGGACGTGCAGGCTCCCGCCATCGAGCGGGGCGATGTGCTTCACTGTGACTTTGGGATCTTTGCCCTGGGACTGGCCACCGACACACAACACATGGGCTATGTCCTGCACGAGGGCGAGACGGAGCCGCCACCCGGACTTCACCAAGCGCTCCTCAATGGCAACCGACTCCAAGACATCCTCATGCAGGAGATCAAGGTGGGGCAAAGCGGCAACCAGATCCTCGCCACGGTCCTGGACCGGATGCGCGCCGAAGGGCTGAACGGGACGATGTACACGCACCCGATCGGAGACCACGGCCACGGAGCGGGCCCCCTGATCGGGCTGTGGGACTACCAGACGGGTGTTCCCGGCCGGGGCGACCCGCCGGTGATCCCAGGCATGTGGTTCTCCACGGAGCTGCAGGTGACAACTCCGGTCGCCGAGTGGGGAGGACAGCCGGTCAGGATGGCGTTGGAGGAGGAGGCCGAGGTCACAATCGAGGGCGATGTCCGCTGGGTGATGCGCCGCCAAACCGAGCTTCACCTGGTCCGCTGAGTGTGTCCGGCCGGGCCGGCCACACCTTTGGGTCCGGGGGCAGCCGTTGACATCCGATATCGGGACAAGCACACCCGTGACCCGACTTCCCGTTGATCTCTGCGTGCGGATGGTGGCCTCGCAACTCTTTGGGGGCATGACGCGCTCGCCGGAGATGGACTCTACGGAGAACCGGGCGAGCGGCGACGGTGCGGCCCGGGACGCTCCCGTGCCCGGGTCCGTGGCCTCTGCAGCCCGAAGATTGATCAGGGTCCGCCATGGCCGTTGAGCGAAACCCCAAACTCGGGGCCCGCACCCTGGGGATGTGGCTGGGTGTCGCCGGCTTTCTGCTTCTTCTCATCTTCCCTGTCGATCCCGACAACCTGCGCGCCAGTCGCCTGGCAGCTGTCGCCGTCCTCATGGCCACATGGTGGGTGAGCGACGCGATCCCCCTCTTCGCCACCGCCCTCTTGCCCCTCGTTCTCTATCCCCTGTTGGGGATCATGGCCGGCAGCGACACCGCTCCAGTCTACTTCAACAGTACCATCGTGCTGTTCATCGGGGGCTTTCTCATTGCGCTGACCATGGAGAAATGGAACCTCCATCGGCGCATCGCCCTGAACATCATTCACGCGGTGGGCGGCGGCCCCGCCCGGCTCGTGCTGGGCTTCATGGTGGCGTCCGCGTTCTTGTCCATGTGGATATCCAACACCGCCACGGCCGTCATGATGGTCCCCATCGGGCTCGCCATTGTGATTCAGATGGAGGATGAGGCGGACGGTGTTGACACGCATCACCTCTCCGTGGGCCTCATGCTGGGCATCGCCTACGGATGCACGGTGGGCGGACTCACGACACTTGTCGGGACACCGCCCAACCTCTCCTTCGTCAGGATCTTTGAGATCCTCTTTCCCGCCGCTCCATCAATCGCATTCGGCCAGTGGCTGGTCATGGCCCTTCCCGTAGGCGTGGTGATGCTGTGTGTCGCCTGGCTCCTGATCACCCACGTCTTCTACCGGGCACCGGACGGGCTGGATATTGATCAGGATCTTGTCGCAGCCGAACGGGCGAGCTTGGGCCCGGTGTCTTACGAGGAACGCTGGGTAATCCTCGTCTTCGGCGCAACGGCCCTGTTATGGGTATTCCGGGTCGACCTCAATCTGGGCTTCCTCATCATTCCGGGGTGGTCCCGACTGATTCCCTCAGCCTCCCTGATTGACGATGGGACCGTCGCGATCACCATGGCGGCCCTGCTCTTCCTCATACCCGCCCGAAACCGGTCCGGGGGCGCGACCCGCATCATGGGACCCGATGTGATTCCGCGCCTTCCATGGAATATCGTCCTGCTCTTTGGCGGCGGCTTTGCTCTGGCGGCGGGGTTCCAGGACACGGGGCTCGCCCAGCTCATCGGATCCCGTTTCGAGGGGCTGGGCGTCCTGCACCCATTTGTGATGATCGTCTTCGTCTGCATGGCCCTGACCTTCCTCACTGAGTTCACCAGCAACACCGCCACGACGGAGATGATCCTCCCGATTCTCGCGTCGGTCGCGGTGCATACGGGAACCCATCCGCTCCTGCTGATGGTCCCCGCCACACTCGCGGCTTCCTGCGCATTCATGATGCCGGTGGCGACTCCGCCCAACGCGATTGTCTTCGGAAGTGACAGGATCACGGTCGGCGAGATGGCTCGTGCCGGGCTGCTCCTCAATCTGATTGGCGTCCTCGTGATCGCATCCGTCGTGTATACCGTTGGGCTGGCCGTCTTGGATGTCGATTTGTCCAGCTTGCCCGATTGGGCAGAGACGATCTCGGGGGGACAGCACAATCAATAGTCCCTGATCGCCCACCGGCGAAGACAGGGCATTGGACCGAATACGCCATGGGAGAACGGCCCGTGTGTGGAGCGGCGCTTGGGCCACAGCGCGATTCACGCGCTATGCCGACGGATCAAGCGATTCTGGGGGGTTACGTCGGAGATTGGTGGTATGATATCGCCGGCGGCGGGCGATCGCGGGGCTCCGAGGGGTAATGGTATCCCTGGAATTTGCGGCCAAGCGGGCTGGCGGGGAGCTGATCATGGGGAGGGCATGAGGCATGACCTGATCGCGGATCCACAACCGGGCATCAATGGGGCTCATGGAAGTGACGGCTCGGACGGGGTTATAATCGCCGGATCCGGGGTGGGGGAGGATGGCCGAGCAGTGGGTGGGGCCCCCGTTCTGGTCGCTCCGCTCCCGCCACGGGGGCCCGACCCACTGCGGATCCTCCAAATGGCCAAGAGTGTGCAATTCCAGATGGCCGAAAGTGTGCGATTCTTCGTGGCCAATAGTGTGCAATTCCAGATGGCCATTGACAGTTACCACATCATCAATCATATTGATTCTCGTGGCCAGACATATGCCAAGGAGGGGCCGACCGTGGAATGCACACGTCTTCTCTTCGTACCTGTTCGGAGGGCCGTGGGCGTATTGGCCATTTTGGCGGTGTCCATGGGCTGTGACAGTGCCACAACGACTCCAGAGGTCCAGGCATCGCCGGATGAAGAGGCCACCGGGAGCGAATACGCTTGGGACTTGGTGGCAACCGGGGACTCGCACGCCTGCGGAGTCACGACCGGGAAGATCGCCTATTGCTGGGGGGATGACGAGCACGGCCAACTGGGCGGCGATGGGGCGAGCCGCAACGGCCAGATCGTCAAGGTGGCCGGCGATCTGGCATGGTCAACCGTCACGGTAGGGGATGAGCACAGCTGCGGTGTGACCTCGGGTGGGGACGCCTATTGTTGGGGCGAGGGAGACGACGGACAACTGGGCAATGGGCAGATGCGCTCCTCGCGGTCTCCCGTGCGAGTGGCCGGCAGCCACAGATGGTCCGTCATCAGTGCGGGCGACGACCGCACCTGCGGCGTGACAACGGACAGCGATGCGTACTGCTGGGGTAGCGATGACAATGACGACGATTCCAGGGGAACGGTCGCGTCCCGGCCGCAAAGGGTGGGGAGCGAGCACCTGTGGACTGACGTGAGCGTCGGTGACGACATTGCCTGCGGCGTGACAACGGCTGGCGAGGCCTACTGCTGGGGCAGCGATGACGATCAACGTCGGCGATCACGCTCACCGCTGCGCATCGGGGGAGAACAGGTGTGGTCGATGATCACGGTGGGCGACCAACACGCTTGCGGCATTTCGGGGAACGGTGACGCGTACTGCTGGCGCGGCGAATACAAGTATGATGACGATCAACGCGGGTCAGCGGACCCTCGCCCGGTCGGCACTGATCATACATGGATCATGCTGAGCGCGGGCGACGAACATGTGTGCGGGGTCGCGGTGGACGGTGAGGCGTGGTGTTGGGGGGAGGGAGACGACGGACAACTGGGCAATGGCGAGAGGCGCTCGTCACGGTCTCCGGTGAGGGTAGCCGGCGGCCACAGGTGGTCGGTCGTCAGTGCGGGCGACGACCGCACCTGCGGCGTCACAACCGACCACACCATCCATTGCTGGGGCGAGAGCGACTGAGAACACCCGAGTGGCCACCTCGTGCGGGACCATCCTGTCTCCCTTTTGCCGGCCGATGTTCGCGGGGGATCCGCGGCGGTGTCCCCCGGCACACGTGGCTACGGGCCCTCAGGAAGTCTTTTGGGGCCCGAAGAAGTCACCGCGACCCACCTGCCCGGCCACCGAAACTCCCATGGGGCGATGATCGAAGACGCACGGCGGCCCGGGGGCGCCAGCGTCCGCTACCGGAGGGTTCCCGGCTGGGCCGGCCGACGCGCTACACGTTGAATCGGACGTTGATCAAGTCGCCGTCCCGCACCACATAATGCTTTCCCTCCACCCGTACAAGTCCCGCATCCCGGACGGCCCTTTCCGACCCAAACTCGGCAAAGACAGTGAAGGGGATGACTTCCGCCCGAATGAATCCCCGCTCCAGATCGCTGTGAATCTGGCCGGCCGCCTTGCGCGCGACCGTGCCGCTCTGGACCGTCCAAGCCTTCACCTCGTCGCTACCCACCGTGAAGAACGATATGAGGTGCATCAGGTCGTACGCCGTGCGGATGAATCGGATCAACGGCGCCTCGCTCAGCCCCAGGTCCTCCAGGAATTCGGACTGGTCGTCGGGCTCGAGCGCAGCGACCTCAGCCTCAACACGGGCGGAAAGCACCATGGCGATGCCACCCATCGAGCGGACGCGTTCATCCAGCTCGGGCGCCACCTCCTCTCCCACCCGATCCTCTTCGACGTTCACCGCCACGCAAAGCGGCAAGTCCGTCAGCAACCCGTAGCCTCTCAGGAACCTCCGCGACAGCAGCTTCCTGGACACGTTGCGGAGCGGCGTGCCCTCCTCAAGGGCGGCGGACATCACCTCGAACGCGGCGATTTCGCGCCCGTCGGCCCGCTCCTTGCGCGCCCGGTCCAGGCGGCGCTCCACCACCCCGAGATCGGCCAAGACGCACTCGTCGTGAAATGCGAGCAGCTCGCCCAGGGGATCCGGGGCCGTATCCAGCACCGGGTTCACAAAGTCGCGCACCACGAGGCAAAGCGCGTCCCTGTCCCGGATCTCCTGCAGACTCCGCGGCGTCAACACCCTCTCACGAGCGCCGTGCTCTCCCGGAACATCGCGGAGATCCAGCGTGGCATAACTGGTTTTCTTCGGAGCAAACGCGGCCGCCAGGTGGTCGACGCGCGCATCCGGCACCCGCACCGTGCCCACGCGGATCTCGCCTCCATAGCCGACCGGTACCTGAAGACCCGTCATCGCATTGAACAGGGTCGTCTTGCCGGACCCGGCAAAGCCCGCCAACGCAAATTTCATGAAGCGCCCGCTCCACGGTGCGCTCGCTCCTGAACGCTACCCCAAGCCCGCGCACCGGCCATCTCGACCAGGCCGCTCACGCCACTCCGCCCGGGGGCGTCGACGCGCACCACGACCGGCGTGGGCGACCAGGAGTCCATGGCGAAACCGGGGTCCGGCACCCCCGCCCACTGAACAATGTGGGTGTCCAAGTCCGGTGCCGACTCCCAAGGCCGGGCGTCGGCGCGCACCAGGACCGCGGCCGCCGCGATGGGCGCCAGCGTGTCCGCCACCAGTGAATCTGGATCTGTGGTGTCGGCCTCAACACCTGCCGACACTCGGTCTGACGCCTCGCCTGACGCCGACTCCGCCACCGGGCGGTCACCACAAGGGAGGCTGTCCGGCCGTGTCATCCCCTCCGTCCCCGAATCCGATCCACCGACGATGCGCGCGCTGGCGCACGCAACGTTGACGGAGACCCGGGAACGAACCATGGCGCGATCCGACAACATCGCCACGTTGGGGGCAAGTTCCGGCGGACGTGCAAAGGGATCGCTGCCCACCAGATCCACGGGACGCAAGTGGTGCTCGACAACAACAAACTCCACCGTGGACACCTGTTGCGGATCCGCCAAAATATCCAGCGCTACCCCGTCACCCATGGACCCCCAATGCTCAAGCGTCCGCTCACGCGCCGTCCCGCCCCCTGGCATCGGTCGCCCGTCCACTGCGGTCAACTCCAATCCCGCGCCGAAGCGGAAGAGCATCATCTCCGCGCCGATTGAGGACGAGACCATGACCCGCAAGGGGCGACCGGAGAACCCGATACCTGCGCTGCCTCCATCGGGAATGACCGACACCTCCAGTGGGGCGATATCAGCTACGGTGGCCGGGGCGAGCGCGTAGCGAACCCGCGCGGTGCTGAAATCGACCAGCCCATCGACGCCTCCCCCGTGCAGGGCAATCGCGCCCGGTACGGCCACGGAGCCGCCCTCACCGGTCTCTCCCCCGTTTCCTGCCCCGGTGTCCGCGCTTCCGGCCTGAAAGGGCCCCAGTGTCCGGCTCGCCCACAAGAAGCCGGGATCCGAAGCGCCCCGCATGGCATCCGTGCCCCAGAACGCTGCCCCACTTCCCCGCTCAAGCGCGTAGACCAGCGTCGAGGGCGCCGGGCGATCAGGAGACGGCGCTGCCGCGCGGGATCCCATCAGGAGAAAGCCGCCGGCAGCGGCCAGCCCCACTGCGGGGGCCCACCACCCATTGGGCGTGCCCAAGCCACCCAGAGCGGGCAGGACAAGCAAGAGCTGCACCCCGATTACGGCGGCCACGGGCCACGCTGCCTGAAGTCCCATGGCCAGCCACACTCCCTCCGTGAGCGGGACCAGTACCGCGAGAACCGGAACTGAGGCCACCAACGCGGCCAGCCAGCGGCCGGTGGCAAGACGCCCGAGCTTCGGGGTGCCGGCGACAGCCAACACTCCCAGGCACCCCGCAAGTACGGGCCAATGGAGGTTCTGGGCGGCCATGGGCGCGACCACCGTGGCCAGGATCGCAAGGAGGGCGGGCACCAAGAGGGCGCCAGCGCCCAACTCAAGCACGGTAAACCATCGCCGAAACACGCCGAACCCGGCGCTCAACAATGCAACCGAGAGCGCGACCAGGGCCGCCACATACCAACCCTCACCAAAAAACGTGCCCGCCTGCAGGGCCCCCACTTCCCAGTGGGCATCGGAGCGCCAGGCAACCAGTCCCCTTGCGGCAAATCCAAGGGCAACCAGATACGTAACGGACAACAGGCAGGTCGCGAGCAGGCGCACCAATGTCGCGCCTCGCCTCCTGGCCACCATCAACACCAGGGCCCAGAGCGCCGCCACCGAGATTCCCAGCCCCCAGATCCATGCGTGTCCGTAGGCGAAAAGACCCAGATGGCTCACCGAGAAATAGGCCACATCCGGCGAGTGAACGGACGCCAGGTCCCTGGTTCCGAAGTGCTGAAGCAGGGCCAGCGTCCGTGCGCCGTGATGCTGCAACGTGGACTCCGACAGGTTGCCCGGCGTGTCGTAGGCCTGGTGGTACACATGGGGTCGACCCACGCCGGCAAAATTGAGTCCCGCCCGTCCAGCGTCCCGAAAGGGCGTGAAATCGGTGTCGTTGGGCATGCGCTGATAGATCTCCAGCGATACCGAGTTGACCAGAGGATGCGGGTCCGCCCTCTGTAGCGCGTCGATCACCCAGCCGTTGTCAGGCCCGGTCTCGAACATCCACGCGCCCCCGCCACCCCCACGCATCTCAAGGGAGAGCACCATGGCCACATCGGCCATCCACGGATGCTCCTCGACAAAGGCGCGCGCGCCCAGCAGCCCGATCTCCTCTCCATCGGTCCAACAGGACGATCAGGTCGTTGTCCAGCGCGGGACCGGCGCCCAATGCCCTCAGCGACTCGAGAATCGCCGCCACGCCCGCCGCATCGTCGGCGGCGCCCCGTGAGATCCCGCGACTGTCATAGTGCGCCGTCAAGAGAACGGCCCGACCACCGGGGCGGGTGCCCGGAATTCGCGTGACGATGTTGTGGACCCGAGCCACCGTCGCCCCAGCGGATGTGCCCAAGACCGCCACTGACGCCTGGACCGATGGGTCGTGTCCCATGGCGCGGAGCTCCCGTAGTAGGTACCGGCGCGCATCAGCGTGCGCGGGAGATCCCACAGGACGGGCCTCGGCAGCCAAGCGTGCAACATGAACCATCGCGCGCCCGGAGGAGAAGACCGCGTCCGGCGCATTGGAGGACACGGGGGACGGGACGACGGCGCCCGATCGTGACAGCCACGCCACCAAGAGCAACACAAGCAGGGTGACCACGCCCCGGAACGTCCGCCAGGACACCCCCGCAACCGACGCGCCCTGACCCCGGCTCGGCTTCTGGTCCTCCGCGGATGCAACCATCCGCCGGCGCCCGCTCTCTCCCTGCGAGCGCGCTCTTGGGCCGATGTCCCCCTCGGCCGCAGGCTGGGCCGCGCCACGCTCCAGCTCGGCGACCTCGTCCTCGTCGATTCCCAACTCCTCAAGGGAGGGAATCCGCGGGATCTCGTTTTCCTTCATGCGATCATCTTAGCAACATCGGACTGGTTGTCGGCGGGTTGCGCGCCATCCCGGCCGTGCGACACCCGCACTTACACGGGGCCATCCTCCCATGGTCCCCAAAGCGCATATGTGCCGCTTGGAACATCGCCGCTGCTCACCAAGGATCCCTGCTGGTTGAAGAACAGGACCCGGCCGTCCGGGCTGAAGCAGGATCCCGCGAATTCACCCGGCTGTCGCCCACTCGCATCCCTTGGCGCCCGCACCAGATTCACGATGCGCCCGTCGGGATCCAGCCCCCGAATGTACTGGTCGCCCCTGCCGTCCTCGCACATCACAAGCCCGCCCCTGGGGCTCACGACGATGTTGTCAGGGCTGTCGAGCACGTCCCGCGACGGGGATTCGAACACCAGCCGCAACTCGCCGGACTCCTGGGATGTGGGCCGATAGTGAAAGACCTGTCCGGCACGGGCATCCCCTCCATTCGTCGACACCACATAGATCCCGTTGTCCCCATAGAACGCCCCCTCCAAGCGAGCAAAGCGGGTGCCACCCCGGTCCAGCCCTTGGCGAAAGACGGCCAGCGAATCGACGCCGGAATTGCCGGGATCCGGATCCTCAATATCCACCCAGTGAGCCTGCACCACCGTTCCCTGCGTCCGTCCCCGCGCCGTCAGGTATCCCGGCTCTCCCGTGACGGCCAACATCTGCAAGGCCCCGCCGTTCACCAGGACACCGGGCTCGTTCGGTATGAACCGGTACAACCCGGCGCCCGGCAACTCATCCGGAATGTAGTGGGCATCCTCCGTCTGATAGACAATGCCCGTTGCCGGGTCGATTGCCACCGCCTCATGCACAAAACGCCCCATCGCCCGCAAGGGAACGGGATCGACGGGCCCCGTTGCCGCGGCCGGAACCTCGAACACATATCCATGCGGATGCTCGAAGCCCTGTTCCGGCCCGGACGTGATCTCCTCGCAGGAGAGCCAGGTGCCCCAGGGCGTCGGCCCGCCGGCGCAGTTCTGCCTGGTCCCCGCCAGCGTGGGAAACTCATCCACCAAATCCACGCGGATCTCCTCGCCTTCCCCGGACACGCGCACCTCCAGCGAGGAGGTGCCCCCGGGTCCCCGCCGATCATAGTGAGGCGTCGCAAAGGGGCGCGCATCTTCCGCATCGTCCACCAACTCATGATTGCGAACGAGACGGACATGTCCATTGTCCATCGGGAAGGAAGCCATTCCATCAAACGCGTTGGGTACCTGGAACCCATCGCGAACCGTGGATCGGGCCCCTCCGGTGCTCAGACGCACGCAACGGAACCGCTCGGGAATCTCAAATTCGGGGCAATCCTCACTCCTCACCAACCGACCGTAGGGGGCAATAAACCTGCCGGGTGCAACAACATCCTTCGGGTCGGCACAGGCGACGAGACCCGCCATTGAGGGCGTCAGCACGATGCCACCACCGGCCGACGCGACTTTTCGGATAAACGAGCGACGCCCAATCGACACGGAACAACCTCCTCATGAGAGACTTAGGTGATCTTCACGTTGTGAGGACCTTCAGACGAGCACATCCGCCACCAAGGAACCAGCCAGTCGCCCGAGACCACTCAGCGGATCGGCTCTGGACGGCGAGCGCGGAGCCCCGACGGACCAAAATCATGCCACGGCCTTCGAATCTGCGCTCGGCCGCAAACGCCACTTCCGTCGACGCGCGCCCACAGAAGCGTCCGGCGCGCGGGCAACCCACACCGCTCGGACACCGGACACCCTACACCGCAATCCCGATTCAAATGTCTCCGCGGCGGTTCACGGACGGCCCTTCTCGCGACACGATCATCTCCGGCGGCGGCGAACCGCCCCCCGTGTTCTCACAAACTAACCGTCCACCGAGGTGCCCGGCATCAGGGGTCTGGGAACGAGCCCGTGCGCCCAAGGGTCATACAAGCCTCCAAACATACGGCAGGCGTCGATTCCGTTACGGCGGCGGAGACCTGAGAGCTGTGCCACTGCCCGCCGCCACGGCACCACAAACCGGTGCTTCGGGAAGTCCCTGCGCCGAAGGGCCAGTGTTACGCTCGGGCGATCGCCGGATCAACGAGACCCCGTCCCGCGGAGCACCTGGGGTCCCCGCGCGCACCACAGCCGATGCCAACAGCCTCACCTCCGCATCGGGCAACGCCGGGATCGGTTGGCGAGCGTTGCCCGCAAACACCAGCTCGCCGGTGCGCCCGCGCCCGGTTCACGGTACATTAGCCGCCATGAAACTCCCATTCGATCTTGACCGGCCCATCACGTTTTTTGATCTGGAGACCACCGGACTCAGCCTGTCCACCGACCGGATCGTCGAACTCGCCATCATCCGCATGTCACCGCAGGGGGATGTGCTGGAGAGGGTGCGTCGCTACAACCCGGGGGTTCCGATCCCGCCCGAGGCCACGGCCATCCACGGGATCACCGACGAGGTGGTGGCCGATGAACACCCGTTCCAGAAGACTGCACGTTCGCTGGCGAAACTGCTCGAGCCGTGCGACTTGGCGGGATTCAACATTCGGCGTTTCGACCTGCCGATCCTGCTGGCCGAGTTCGGTCGTTCCGGGATCGAGTTCGACGTGAGGAATCGTCGACTGATCGACATGAAGATGATCTTTCACCGCGAGGAGCCCCGTGACCTGTCCGCGGCTGCCCGCTTTTACCTTGGCCGCGACCACGAGGACGCGCATACGGCCCTGGGCGACATCCGCACGACCGCGGCGGTACTCACAGCTCAACTCGGTCGTTATCGGCATCTGCCCAGGGACATCGACGGTCTCCATGCGTACTGCGACGACGTGGCGCCGTTTCGCACGCAGTTCGACCAGTGGTTCACGACGACCCGGGCGGGGCTCACCCTGCAACGCGGCAAACACAAGGGCACCCTGCTGTCCGACCTGGCCCGGGCTGAGCCGGACTACCTTCGCTGGATGCTCAAGTTGGACGACATGTCCCCTGAGGTCATCCGCGTCGTCCGAAAGGCGCTCGCCGGGTCGACCTGAGCGACCCCGCGCCTGGGTTTTCTCACTGTTCCACCCCACCCTAACTGCTGTGGGCCAACCGACACCCTGTTGAAGGCCCTCGTCCCGGAACACGGCAGCGTTTGCTTGGGGCGCAGCGGCGTCCAGATCCGACGATCGTGTTCCCAACGGCCACCCGCAAGGGTCCCTCATCCCTTGGAACCAATGCGCAAGACCATGTGGGGCGGCAATACGGCGTCCCGGTCCAAATCCCGCGCGAGCCGGGCTAAATCGGTCCGACTGTTGTCTTGTACGAGTTGCCGATCCTCAGTCTTTGCTTGGTTGTGATCACGATCGCCCCGGCAATGTGATTGGTCCCGAAACGCGTGGTCGCATCCGTTGGGCTCATGAACCTGATCGTGCCAACCTCACCGGGCAGCATGGACCGCATCTCGCCGATCCCGCCACGAGACTGCCCATCGACATACACCCGCGGTGTCTGACGCCCGGGCGAGCGCAATGACGTCCCGGTGCGCCCCTGCAACCACCGCGGGCGGAGCGCTCGCACAGCGTCGAACAGCGTATTGTGGGGAAACTCCAACAGCTCTTCGGCGGGAATGACGTTTCTGGAACCACCGGTGGTGGCTCCACCCGTCGCGACACACGCCGCCGGAAGCAGAAGCGGCACCACGACCAACCAACGCATCAGAATCATCTTCATGTCGCACCCCTCCCAATGGACCAATTCACCCTGATGGCCTCCAAGGGCAACAGGGCCGCCGGGACATCGCGACGGCAACCTCAATATGCATGACCGCTCCGCCATCACCCCGACCCAATGACTGCCGTGTGGCCGATTGTTTGCACCGGCCAGCCTCAATCAACAGAATTGTCCTCATGCGGGGTGTACCCCGCCACGCAGCGGCCGTTCCATCGCACCCCCCGGCCGGCCGCTCCACCGCCTCTTGTAGCCGTCCCTTCGGGAGATCCGATCAGATGTTATTCGCAGCTCACTCAGGTCTACGGTTCGTGGTTTTGGCCCTGGCCGTCATGGTGGTCCTTTACGCGTCGGTCGGACTCGCGGGCAAGCGCGAGTACTCAACCATGATGTCGCGTCTGGCCACCGCCTTCGCGGGCGTGTTCCACCTGCAGGTGTTGATCGGATTCACCGTTCTGTTCACGCGGCCCTTCTCCACGCCGCTCATCGGCCACATCTTTCTGACGCTCCTCGGCGCCGCCGTGGTTCAATTCGTGAACACGACGATGAAGCGCCGAGAGGTCGCACAACGCAGCTACGGCCCCCACCTGGTGGCCACCCTGATCGCCTTGGCACTCGTGGTCTTCGGGGTCGCCGCGATCGGGCGGGGCGTCCTCCAATCAACGCTGTAGTCCATAAAGAGGCTGGTGTCCCGACCCTCGCCGGGGCTGATCTGACACCAAGCTCCAGCAACGGGGGGCGCGGGATGACCCCGCGCCCCCCGTTCAGTTGCCGCCGTTTCAGGGACTCCCGCACAGGCGGCCCGAGGCTCACACTCGGCATCACCGGCACCCCATCGGCCCATTGCCGGGGGCGCCTCAGTCCATCGGCCCTGCGCGGAGACGCTCCCCCCTAGGAGATATTCTTGTTCGTCTCGCGCTCGCCCCGCGAGATCGGAAAACACAGGTCCTGCTGGACTAGGTGCGAGCCTTCATCCTGGCTACCCGAGGGCTGCTCCAACGGATGCAGGCTGCCCGGTGTGTTCCCGTCGTTCCAGCGCCACAAATCCCCCAGCCGACGCCCCTCAAGCCACAGAACCACTCCCCGCTCGAATTTGAGGGCCGTCCACGCTTCCGTGGCACTCTCGGCTTCCGCGGGGGCAACGCCCGCGGCAGTGCGCAACGCGTTGATCTTCTCCATGGCTCCCCGCCAGTTTCCCTCAACCAGCATCGCCTCGGCCTCCAGCAGGCGCATCTCAGCGCCCGTGGAAAGCGGAATGTCGGCACCGGAGTCGGCGTACTTCGTTTGGGGCCACCAGGGAACCTGACCGCAACACTGGACCGCCGCATCACCCGTCTCGTCCGTCGTGCGGTAGCTGACTCTCGGATCACCGTCGGGATTGTTGTCGCTGCGGCCATACTCCTCGTACTTCGTGAACTTCACCGTGTGCGCCTTGTAGGGCTCGTTGTGACTCGCGAACTGGATTCGGTTCCGGGTCGCATCGCCCCGGTCCGGGTAGTACGGCATGACGAACACGAAGTCGTCCGGTACGCCGGATGCGTCAGAAACCGCCCCGGCCCAGTCTCCCGTGAACGCCTTCACGGAGGCGCGCGCCGCCACCGCCGCCGTCCTGGCACCGCCGGACGCGGTGGCCGCAGCCTCATCAAAGCGCGCAATGGCCCGTTCGTGGTAGACACTGCGAGACCCCGGGGCTTCCCCGTCAATCACCGACTCGCAGAAGTTCTCGCCCAGGAGTCGATAGGCGTAACCCGCCCACAGGTAGGCCTCCCCCAGCGTGGCTTGGTCCTCGGCCCCGGTCTCCATGATCTTGGCGATACCGTCGTCGCCCCACCAGCGGGCTCGCTGGGAGAGGTTCCAGTGGGTATCGATGGTCTCGTAGTCGAGCTCGCCGTTCTGCCACTCGACCTGAATTCCGAAGCTTCCGGTGGACCCGGAGGGGTGGATTTCCCGGGTCACGGCCGCCCCCGTGTATCCCACCCAGTTCTGGGCTTCCGCGGCGGCCCTCCCGATCCCCTTCACGATGGCGTCCTGGGCCTCGGTCTCGAAGAGAAACACCTCCTGCACCCTGCCCGGATTGACCACATCCGTGTCACAGGCCGCGAGCAGGGAAAGGGCGGCAACGGGGGCGAGAACGGCCCGGCGCGCCCACGGAATCGAATTGGCTGATGTTGGGGTCATTGATCTCGCCTCTCCTAAAAGACCACTTGCAAGGAAAATGTGTAGTACGCGGGCGGCGGCACATGTTCGCTCATGCTGCGCACCTGCGTGTTGAAGCCCACGTTGCCCCCGACTTCCGGGTCCAGTGTGCGCATCCTGGGGTCGACCCAACGGAAGAAGTTCCTGCCGGACAACGTCACGTGCGCCCGCGAGGCGCCGATCTGGTCCACCCATGAACCCGGCAGGGGCGCCTGAGCGCTGACCTCGCGAATCTTGAAGAAGTCCGCCGGCTGAATGGAGAAGTCCGACTCATAAAACTTGACGTCGCACCGCGCCCGCTCTTCCGCCGTGAGGGCCTCGTAGCCCTGGGTCTCCCATGTGTGGTACGCCTCGAAACACCCTGCCCAGCGCACGGAACGCCGGGTCGCCGCAGCCTGGGCGCCATTGGACATCCAGGCACCGGCCTGGTACTCGCCCCGCGCGGTCAGGCGAACGCCCCAAGGCAACTCCAGGGTCGTCCCGAATCCCGTGATGGTCGTCGCCTGGTTTGGCCCGAAGAGACACTCTTTCTTTGGATCGCTGGCACCCAGGATGACCGGATCGTCAAACGCCGTCGGATTCCCCACGCATTTGCCCCGGATCACCGGTGCCGGATGCCCCTCCATCACCCACCCGAAGCCGCCGATGGAGAACTCGGGTACGCCTCCCAGCGACGTCACCTCAGAGTCGGTGAGTGAGGCCGTGCCGTGGATGTCCCAGGACAGCGCGTCATTCCTGACCATGTTGACGTTGAGCCCCACCTCGAAACCACTGTTCCTGAGCTCGCCCACATTGGCCAGCTGAGAGCTCGTAAATCCCAGGGAAGGCACCTGGCGCACATTGAACAGCGCGTCGGTGGTGTGCTGCAGGAAGTAGGTGAAGTCGATCGCCACGCGATCATCGACGAACGACCCCTCCATTCCCAGCTCCAACTCCGAGGTGGTCTCGGGGCCGATCTCCGCATTGCCGACATTGCTGGGAAGGAACGCGGGAGAGCCCCCCCATCCGGCCGCCGAGAAGGTCCTCACGGCATCGAACGCCCCCGGCGCCCGACCCGCCTGACCCCAGGCACCGCGCAGTTTGATGGTGCCCCAGCCCGGATCCCAGAAATCCTCGTCCGAGATGATGTACGAGCCCTGCACCTTGGGGTAGGCCTGAAGGCCAAAGTCAGACCCGAACGCCGAGTTGCCGTCCACACGAACGCCAAGCGTCAGAAAATACTTGTCCGAAAAGTCGAAGACGCTCTGCACGAACAGTCCCGCGTTCACGACCCGCGTGCGGTCCTCGAAGCCCAGCGTGTTGCCCGCGTTGTCGACATCCGGGTCGCCGGGGCCGGGAAAGTTGTCCCCATAGGCCGTCGTGACCTCGGTTCGCGTGGTGACGCTCTGTCCCCCGAAGGAGAGCGCGGAGCGAATTGCCGAAGTCAGTTGAAAGTCCAGCGACCCGACGTAATCCGCCGTCAGCGTGTTGAACTCGTAGCGCGAGGTGGCCAGGATGCCGGTGGGAGCCCGGATGAAGCCGAAGGGCCGCAGGTTGCGGTTGTCCTGCTGGGCCAGGTCGTATCCCACGCTGAACCGATTGGTGAAGTTCGCAAGCGGCGAATAGGTCGCGGTCAGGCCCGTAATCAGGTGGTCGATCTGCGTCGTGATGTCCTGGTTGAGAAACGGGTTGATGGCGTTGAACGATTCGTCATTCAGGTAGTTGCGATCACGACGAAACGTGTTCAGCGTCATGCCGTGCGCGTTGTTGCCAGCCGCCGTGTGCGCCAACTGGTCGTTGGTGTACGAGGTGTTCCACTGCAGCTGAAGCGACTCCATCGGGTTAAAGGTGAAGTTGCCCCGCAGGATGACCTTCTTCTCATTGTCGTTGATCAACACGCCGTCGTCGTTCTCGAAGGACCCCGAGACAAAGTAGCGGACATCCTGCGCGCCACCGCCCACGCTGAGCGAGTACTTCTGCTGGTGCGCGCCCATGTCACTCAGGAGGCCGTCGTCACAGGGCTGGTCGTCCACGACGATGGGGTCGGTGCATTTGGGTCGATGTCCCCGCAACCAGGGGTTGATGAACAGAAAATCCGACCTGCCCCCCGACAGCGATGTGGGCTTCTCCGAAGGCGGGCGCAGGCTCGGATCAGGGCCAAACGTCAGGTTGCGCGCAACGCCCTGCTCCAGGTTGGCCGTCCAGCGACTGTCACCCACGGTTCCGCGCTTGGTGAAGATCTGGATGACGCCCGCAGAGGCTTCCGTCCCGTACAGGGTCGTTGCGGCCGCCCCCTTGATCACCTCAACCCTGTCGATATCATCGGGATTGACGCTGTTCAGCGGACTGGACACATCGTTGTTGCTGCGCCCGGAATAACCGATCGGGGGAACATTCTTGGCAAACCCGTCGCTGCGAACCCGCACGCCATCAATGTAGATCAGCGGCTGGTTCGACTGCGTCATCGACACGTTGCCCCTCAGCCGGATCATCGCACCGCCGCCGGAACTTGCCGAGCTCTGCGTGATGGACATTCCCGGAACGCGAGCCTGAAGCAAGGCGTCCACATTGGGGGGCGGGCCGACCACCTGCCTCTCAATGTCCAACTGCGAAATCGAGCTGCCGACCTCACGACGGCGCGCGGCGCCGGCGGTCCCCGTGACCACGATCTCATCCAGCCCCAAGGCTTGGGTCGTGAGGGCAAAATCCTGCTCTATCGTCGCTCCCGCCCCCACCGTCAGCTGGACTTCCGCGGTAACGAAGCCGATTCGCTCCGCACGCAGTGTGTAGTCCCCGGGCGGCACATTGAGCACGATGAAGCGGCCGTTGTCCCGCGACAATGTCCCCAGCCCGGTGTTGACCAGATACACCTGCACGGACCCCACGGGACGCTGGCTGGTCGCGTCGGTGACCGTGCCGGTGATCATGCCGTCCTGGGCGGTGCCCAGTCCGGGCGAAGCGGGCCACGCGGCCCCCGCCAGCAAGAGCGTGCCCAAGACGCGCGCACACGAACGCCTGTCGAACCGATGTGTTCTCATACCTTGATCCCCATCGCTGAAAAAAACGCGCCGCACCGCCCGGGAGCGAAACGGCCAACTCAAGCCCCGGTTTGGCGAGGGGCCGGTCACCGGCGAGCCCCCGCAAGCGGCGGCAACCCCCAAGGGCAGTCCAACCGGCCCCGGGGTGTCATCGCCCCGAATGATCGCCGTGCAATGTACCACTGTGTCCTCACGATGCGCCACAGACGCGCGTCGGGGGCCGCAGGGCTCGGGCAATAGGGTCCACGCACCCCGGCCCCCGCCACCCCCTTGGACAACACTTGGCCCCCTATGGCGGCGACAGCGGTACGTGCACACCCCACGAGCGGAACTCTTGGATAGGCGGCAACCCCACCTGATCCCCCAAGCGGGAGTCTCCGAGCTGACTCCAAAGGATGGCGGCGACGACGGCCCCGACCGCACCGGCCAGCGCGAATGTCCGGCGCCGGTCGAGCTCCCGGCGCTCCGCATCCACCACCGCCGACGCGGGCAATCGAAGCCGCTGACGATACGACCGGATGCGGATCCCCTCTGCGAAGGAGGCCGAGGGTGCCTCCAGAAGCACGCCGTCCGCAAGGGGCTCAATGACGGTTCCCTCAACCCGCCGATCAGCCACGACGACCGTCTCGCTCAACTCCTGGGCCTGCCCGGGAGTCAGGAGCACACGAACGTCATCCCCGGTGTGCAACTCGCGCAAGGTTGCGGGTCGATACTGGTGGCACGCGCCGGTCATCTGCACGGCGGCGACGACGGCGGCGAGTGCACGGGAAAACCGAAGGATCGTCATGGCGGCATTGAACCTAACGTCTCTCGCCGGCAGCGGAGGAGCGGAGCCGGCGCAGAGGCAGCCCGCTCAGCGGAGCGATCTGCGCCCCCTGGCTTCCCCGCTGGCGGGTGGGCCTGAGCGGCCCTTATCCCTCTCCCCCAGCGCGGCCTCGAGCTGGCGTAGCACGAGACGCGCTTCTTCCCGATACTCGCCGACAGAAAACTCAAGCGCGTCGTGCAGGACGGGCAACGCGTCATCCAGACGCTGTGTGTTGATGAGCGAAACGGCCAGGTAGAGGTGCGCGCGCCCCAGGCCGGGATCGCTTTGAACCGCCCTCTGATAGGACCTCGCCGCCCCTTGGTAATCGCCCCGCCGGAAATGAATGTTCCCCAGGTTCATGTGGGCCAACGCCTCCCCGGGGCGGCGGCGCAACACGTCCCGATACACCGACTCTGCGTCTTCGGGGCGATCCAGGATTTCCAGGGCGATCCCCAGATTCGTGAGCGCGACCGGATTGTCGGCCGCGATCCCCAGGGCGGCAACGTAGGCGTGGACGGCTTCGTCCACCTCGCCCGCCGCGCTCAGCCCGACCCCCAGCGCCGTCAGCGTCTCCGGGTTCCTTGGATCGACCTCCTGGGCCCGCCGCAGGAAGAAGAGCGCGGCTGCGGGGCCACCCTCAGCCCGCGCCGCTCCCGCCCACTGAATCAATGCCGCAGCCCAGCGGCGGCGCATCCTGTCCCGGGCGCCCGCCCCGTCGGACGCGCTGGCCGGGGCGCCGATGATGTCGTCCAGCAGGGCTCGGGCGGGCGCGCCCCTCCCACGGGTCGCATGCAGCGCCGCAGCCGCGACCGCGCGCACATCCTCATCGGCATCCCCCACCAGGTCCACCAGCGCACGGCCGGCCACATCCTCCAACCCGTCCCGCGCGGGGCCGGTGGGGCCGCCGCTGGCAATCCATGCCCGCATCCATGCCTCAAGCGCCGCCATTTTGGACACGCCGTGCCTCGAGCCCAATCCGCTTGCCTGGACCAGCGCCCGGTCCACTGAGACGGCGTCCGCGCCCGGGGACAGGGCGTCCTGGAGCGCCAGAACCTCCCCGCGAAGAGGCGCCACAACTCCCCACCAGGCGAGCACCTGGGCGTCCAGCTGAGAAGGCAACCGATCAGCGTGACAGGACGCGCACGCCGAGGTGACTCCCTGTGACGCGTCAAATGCAGGCCGGGGAATGGAGATCGTGTGGTCGGCCCGGGCGTAGGTCACCGCGCTACCCAGCTCCGGGTGCTGAAGGTACGGCATGTGGCACGAGGTGCAGGCGGACCCGGGGGACCCCGCCCGATGCATGGTATGCGCCTCGGGGTCCGCGAGCTTGCTGGCGTGGCACGAGGTGCATTGACCGTCGTCGAAGCGTGTGGCCAGCACATTGCCATAGATGTCGCGATAGCCTTGGGAGTGCGGGTCATGACAATCCACGCAACTCATGGACCCCGAGAGATAGCAGGCGCTCATGCGGTGGTTTTGCTGGTAGCCGAAGGTCTTGATCCGGCCGTCAGGCAAGAGCGGCGCATCGCCGATGAGCGCCAGGCCCAGACTGTAGTCGGGCTCCAACCCTCCTGCTCCGCGCGCGGGAGACGACTCCTGAAACCCCACGTTGCGCTTCAGCGCGTGGCACCCGAGGCACACGCCCAGCGACGCATCGGTGTCCAGCGTATCCAGAGCGGCCATCTTCGTACCGTCGACCTCGGGATCCAGCGAGTGCCAAAGGGCGGGCCCGTGGCACGATTCGCAATCGATCGCAAGGCTTGCCCTCGTCGTCTCATAGCGACCCAGGTCGCTCTTGTACTCGATTCCGATGCGGCTGCCGTGACAGCCCTGGCAGTTCGCAAAACGGGCCTCATCGCCCAGAATCCGCGCGGGCGGCCAGTCACCGCAGTGCGTCAAACGCAGCCCGGGCGTGACGGGTTGCCAGCCCGCATCCAGGCGCAACGCGGCGCGCCCTGCGTCCTGGAGCCAGCGGCCGCCCAAATGGGCGGTGTTGCAGAACCAGGCCCGGTCGCTGACCGAATAGTCAAAGGGCAGGAAGCGCTCGGTGCCGTCCTCCATGCGCGTGAGAAACCCCTGGGTCCCGCCACCGACCATATGGCCCCGACCGATCACGCCGGAGACGAGAAACGTCACGTCCGGCCGCCCGGGGCGCGCGACGACAAAGGCGTGGCGTCCCAGCGCGTCCATGACCGGATGCACGGTCGCGTCCAGAAACTCCAGCGGGGGTCCGCCAAAGGGGGCCACCACCGTCTCGGGACCGGGCGGGCCGCCCGCGGTGCCGTGGACGGACACCTCCCACTCGCGGAATTGCTCCTGGTGACAGGGCAGGCACGCCGCCGATCCCGCAAACCCGGAAGCGCGTTGCGCCTGTCCTGCCGGGACCTGCTGCCCGTCCGCCGGCTTCACTCCGCCCGACGCTGCGGCCAGCAGCGACGCGAGCGCCATCGCTCGCATCGGCGGGCGCCCCCTGAGACGCCCGGACGTGCCACACACGCCCAGGGAACCGAGACCGGTCACTCCACATTGCATGGGCATCCCCCGCTCTGTTGCTCGAGGCCTGCGCGACCATGGTGCCCCCAAAGAGTGCATCGGGGGGGTCGGTCGTGCGAGCATGTCGCCCACCCCTTCACCCCGAACGGTGTTTCCCGGACACCCTCCCCCAAGCCCCGTCGACACACCGCCGACGGTTATGGTACAATGTTGGGTCACAGAGCATTCGGGGACCACCGCGACGGGGAGCAAACAGGGCAAAAGGGGCAGCGCATTTCATGGCGACATCGCACCGCACCTCGAACGCCCGGCCATTTGATGATCCCGGCGACCTCGCCATCGTCATGGGCGGGGGAGGCGCGCGGGCGGCCTACCAGGCCGGCGTTCTTCGGTTTCTATCGCGTCGCTTCCCCAAGCTGCACATCCCGATCGTCACGGGCGTCAGCGCGGGCGCCATCAACTCGGCCCACCTGGCCGCACACCACGGCACCTTTCCCCAGGCCACCGAAGAGCTCACGCATCTCTGGTCCGACTTGAGCGTCGACAAGGTGTTCCGAACCGATCTTCGCTCTCTCAGGCAGCACACCTTCCGCTGGGGCCGCCAGGTCCTGTCCGGCGGGCGGGGCGGGCCGCCCAGGGTTCGGGGTCTTCTGGACACGCAGCCCCTGCGACGATACCTGACGGACACGATGCACGCCGTCAACGGCGAGCTCACCGGAATTCGCTACAACGTCCGGATGGGCCGGCTTAAGGCCGTGGCCCTCTCCACCACCAATTACTCGACGGGGCAATCCGTCCTGTGGGTCCAGGGACGCGACATTGATGAGTGGCAGCGCCCCAACCGCCGCTCCAGGCTGACCAACCTGACCGTCGAGCATGTGATGGCCTCTTCGGCGTTGCCCCTGGTCTTTCCCGCCGTGCGCATCGGCCCCCACTGGTACGGAGATGGCGGCATCCGCCTCACCGCGCCGCTCTCGCCCGCGCTCCACTTGGGTGCCGCGCGCATTCTCGCCATCAGTACGCGTCGCGACCGCTCCATCAGGGAGGCCGACCAACCCACGATCGGCGGCTACCCTCCACCCGCACAGGTTGCGGGCGTGATGCTGAATTCGGTGTTCCTGGACTCCCTTGAGGAGGACGGTCACCGCCTGGACCGAATCAACGAACTGCTCCGACAAATGCAGCCCGAGGATCGCCGGGGCATGAGGATCGTCCGGCGCCTGACGATCCGCCCCACGGTTGATTTGGGAAAGCTGGCCAACAAATATGAGCCTCAGCTGCCGCGCGCCTTTCGCTTCATGACCCGGGGGCTTGGCACGAAGCAGATGGAAGCCCCAGACTTTTTGAGCCTGATCATGTTTCAGTCCGACTACATGGTCGAGCTGATCCAGATGGGGGAAGCCGACGCCGAGGCGCGCGAGGACAGCCTGGCTGCCCTCTTGGAGCCCCACGGGTAGACCTTGGGGTCCCAAGTGCCCGGCCCCCTTTGCCTCAGGCAGAGCGAGGCGGCAAGGCGGCACCCCCCGCCGGGCGGCAGAGGATGAGATCCAAGGAGGACCATCAACAGTGGGCGTGAGCAGCCAAGAATCCAGAGACCTGGCGGAGGCCGCGCGTCAGGACCAGTGGGCCAAGCGCAGCTTCATGAAGGACCTGTTCGCCGGCACGCTGTCGCTGGACCTCATCCATCCCCACCCGAGGCAGGATCCCGAAGAGGCCGCCCGCGCCCAGCCATTCCTGGAGCGTCTGCGCCGCTTTGTTGAGGAGCATGTCGACGGGGACGCCGTCGACCGCGACGGATGGGTACCCGACTCCGTGCTCAGAGGACTGGCCGAGCTGGGCGCCTTCGGCATCAAGATTCCCGCGGAATACGGTGGCCTGGGGCTCTCCCAAATGTCCTACAACCGGGCCCTGGCGCTTGTTGCCAGCCGGTGCGGCTCCACCGCGGCGTTCCTGTCTGCGCACCAGTCCATCGGCGTCCCCACACCGCTGACCCTGTTTGGCACCGAGGAGCAGAAGCGCAAGTACCTGCCCCGCCTGGCAGCAGGCGCGCTCTCTGCCTTCGCATTGACCGAGCGGATGGTCGGCTCCGACCCGGCCAACATGACCACCTTCGCCCGGCCGTCCCCGGATGGACGCCACTACATCCTGAACGGAGAGAAGTTGTGGACCACCAACGGCCCCCGGGCGGAGATCGTGGTCGTGATGGCCCGCACACCCGCCGGCCCCGGGGTCAGAGGCAAGCGCCCCATCAGCGCCTTCGTCGTTGAGATGGGTTGGCCCGGAGTCGAGGTGGGGCACATCTGCGACTTCATGGGACTCAAGGGGATCTCAAACGGGGTCCTGCGCTTCCGGGACGTGAAGGTGCCCCGGGAGAACCTGCTCTGGGAGGAGGGACTGGGCCTCAAGCTTGCCCTGATCACGCTCAACACCGGGCGGCTGGCGCTCCCGGCGTTCTGCACGGCCGTGAGCAAGAGCCTTCTGGCCACCTGCCGTCGGTGGGCGGCCGAGCGGGTTCAGTGGGGCCAGCCGGTGGGGCGCCACGACGCGGTGGCCCAGATGCTGGGGCGGATGGCGGCCGAGACCTACGCGATGGAGGCGGTCGTCGATCTGGCTGCGGCCATGGCCGGTCTGGGTACGCTGGACATCCGCATGGAGGCGGCCATGGCCAAGCTGTGGCACAGCGAGACAACCTGGAAGGTGGTCGACAGCGCCGTGCAGATTCGGGGAGGCAGGGGCTACGAGACCGCCGATTCGCTGCGCCGGCGTGGCGAGGACCCCGCCCCGGTCGAGAGATGCATGCGCGACGCCAGAATCAACCTGATTTTTGAGGGCTCAAGCGAGATCATGCGGCTGTTTCTGGCGCGCGAGGCGGTTGACGGGCACCTGGCGATTGCGGGGGACGCGATTGATTCGAGGCTGCCTAAATCCCGGCGCCTGGCCTCCCTTCTGAGGGCCGTTGCATACTATGCCTACTGGTATCCCTCGCGCTGGATCGGCTGGGGGCGCTGGCCCAGGTATCGCGAGTTCGGGACCCTTGCCACCCACATGCGCTACGTTCAGCGAACCAGCCGCAAGTTGGCCCGCACACTCTTCTACACCATGGTCCGGTTCGGGCCCGGCCTTGAGCGCAGACAAGCGGTATTGGGCCGCCTGGTCGACATCGGATGCGACCTGTTCGTCATCGCGGCGTGCTCGGTGGCCGCGGTGCGGCACGCGCGCGACCACCCCGAGGACACGGGCGCCACCGAACTCGCGGATGCCGCGAGCAAGCTGGCCCGCCGCAGGATCCGCCAGCGCTTTCGCTCGGTGTTCCGCAACGACGATGTCGACATCTACAAAATTTCAAGCCGCGCGATGGAGCACCGCTACCGTTGGCTGGAGCAGGGTATTGTTCGGCCCGAGGGGCCCGGATCCGTTGACGCGCAGGCGCATGAACCCGGTGGCGGGGGAGCGGCGACCCCCTCGGCCCGGTCGGATCCCCCGGACGGGTCGGCGGGGGAGGAGGACCCAAGCGCCTCGTGACGGCCGATCCCCGCGGGAGACAGGCCGGAGGGGGGCGTTGGGTGCGCCCGCTCCTGTTCGGCACCCTTTGCATGACCCTGTCGTTGCTGTGGCTGGGCAGCATGGTGCATGCGACCGGGTCCAGTCTCGCGTGCCCGGATTGGCCGACCTGCTTCGGCACCATGATGCCCAACATGGTGGGCGGCATCTTCTGGGAGCACCTTCACCGCCTGTGGGCCGGGGGCCTTGTCCTCCTGTTCCTGGCCACAACGATTGTGGTCAGGTGGCAGCTGCCCCACCGCGGCGACCTCTTTGGGCTGGGCCTTGCGGGATGCGGCCTGCTCCTGGTGCAGTCGCTCCTGGGAGGCCTTACCGTTCTGTTTCGCCTGCCCGACGCGCTCTCGACCGCTCATCTGGGCCTGGCGTTCATCTTTGTGGCCCTCGTGACGACGATGCTGGTTCAGAGCAGAAGGCCGGGAGGTGCGGGCGGTTGGGCAGGCGACGGGGATACCCCCCCGGGGGGTGTGGCGTCCCGCCACGCGCCGGCTGCCTGGCGACGTGCCCGGCGGGCAGGTACATGGACGGCCGGGCTCCTGTTCCTCCAATCCCTGGTCGGGGCCCTGGTGCGGCACACCGATGCCGGGATGGCCTGCCCCGATGTGCCTCTCTGTCTGGGACGGTGGGTGCCTCCACTTGATCACCCTCTGGTCCAACTCCACTTCACGCACAGGGTGCTGGGTGTCGTCATCGGCATCGGAGCGTTCGCCGTGGGCTGGCGCGTATGGAGGACAAGCCGTGACGCGTTGACCAGACGCCTCGCAGCCCTGCTGGCGACGGGCATCGTCACACAGGTGATCCTGGGGTTCGTGTCCGTGGCAGCCCGGCTGGAGGCGCCCTTTGTTTCCGTCCACACCCTCTTGGCGGCCACGCTCCTGGCGCTGGCGGTCGGGTTGGCAACGCATGCCCGCGACAACGAGCCGCGACCGGCGCCGTGACAATCGACGTGCTGGGCCGCGCGCTCGCAGCTCTCAACGCGTGCCTCAACCTGGGCACCGCGGTGCTTCTGACTGCCGGCCTGATCGCCATTCGGCGGCGGCGGGTGCAGCGCCACCTCCGCTTCATGATCGGGGCCACAGCGGCGTCGGGGCTCTTCCTGCTCTCCTATGTGACCCGCTACCTGCTGACCGGCACGCACGCCTTTGCCGGGCCCGACGGGTTTCGGGTGGTCTACCTGACGGTACTGTTCAGTCACATGGTGCTGGCGATCATCATCGTGCCGATGGTCGTACGCCTGCTCTTCCTGGTTCGCGCCCGGAGATTTCATGCGCACGCCAGCCTGGCCCGCTGGACCCTTCCCGTGTGGCTGTACACGTCGGTCACCGGGCTCTTCGTCTACGTCGTCCTCTACCACATCTACCCGTCCTGAGGACGGGCGAGTCGGGGAGCCCCACTCTAGGAAGCGCCTCCGCGAGACGCCATAAGGAGGAGCGCTACTCTTGGAGGGACCAGCGGCAACAACGCTCGCCCCTGGTCTCGCAGAGCTGCTGCACGACGACAAGGCCGCCGCCCACTCCCCGGCGCAATGCCCGTTGACAAAGCCCGGTGATCAACCCGCACGCGTCCCCGCCGGGGTCGAGCTGAACCAGGGGGGACGCGGCCACCTCCAGCGTAAAGGGCCCCGAGACGAAACCGCCGACCTGTTGCCCGAAGAGCCTCCTCATCCCCTTCTCCAGCACGCGCTTGACGAGCACCAGGCGGGCAGACCGGGGGAGCCACCTGCCCCGGATCCGTGCTTCCACATCGGCGAGCCGGGTGCCCATTTCGACGAAGATCCGGTCGGAGTCGGGCCGCTTGGTGACCAGGGAGAAGAACTCTTCCAGCTCTGTGGCGGAGAGTTGATTGCCCTTGCGAACACGCTGCTTGTAGTGCTCGATCTGCCGGTGTACGACCCGACTGAGGCCCAGCTTCCGAGGCATGGTGGCCTCAAAGACCTCGTCCTCAATCACCTCAACGGGGGCATCAACCGCCCGAATGGCCTCAAGCAGGGACAGCGCCACCTGCGCCGAGACCTTGGGTCGTTGGACTTCAGTCACCATCGCTTTCCCGCTCAGTCCTGCTTGGGGGCACCGATGCATCACGGGCGCCCTGCGACAGGCGCCCGGATCCAAACCATTCATACTGTCTGTCGGGGTGCCGAGCCTCGTGGACAGCGCCCTGACTCTACCGCTGGCACATAAAGGTAACGGATCGGGTCACCTCCGGTGCGCTCCATCGCTTCAGGTAAGGGGACAAGCCGTCCGGGCGGGGCCGGGACTCCCGCCGGCCAAACCCAAGTGGGTCCCGCGGTCGTGCCATCCGCCAAAGAGCCCGTCTGCGCCAACGTTGCCAGCGGGATCCGGCTCCGACAATGTCCATTCTTTTGCGGGGCATCGAGTCCCCGCTTGAAGGGGAACGGGGCAAGACGTGGCGGCCGGATCGACCCTTGGGCGCCAACACCGGTCTGGGGGTCGACTGCGCCGCCCCCCAAGCTAGAGGCCGTAGATTGAGAGAACTGAAGCGGGGCGCCTGATCTGGAGCGCGTCCCCCGCGAGAGCACCCCCCTGACCAGAGCCCCCTTGCGCCCTCGGGAAGCGCCAGCATGCCCCTCCGACAACCGCTGTCCGGGTCCGGCCCGGTCTCCTTCCGGTGAAGCGCTACCGGATGTATGACCCGCCAGAGTACCTGGATTGGTCTCCCGACAGCGAGCTAGTCGACGACTATCTGGACCGGATTCGTCGGGATCCCGGGCGCGCCGAGTACATCGCCGGCCTGGGAACCGACCGCCTCCTGGATCTCTACCGCGATCTCCTGATCAACCGCCTGCTGGACATCGGCCTGAAGCGCTGGGTGCGTCAGGGTATCATCAGCAAGGCTTGGCTGGGCGTCGGCGAGGAGGCCGTCACTGTCGGGGCGGTAGCCGCCCTGAACCCCAGCGGGGATGTGGTGATTCCCATGATCCGCAACGCCGGGGCGTGCCATATGATGGGACTACCGCTGCGCCAGGGGTTCGCGTCGTACCTGGCCACATCCGACAGCGCAAATGGCGGTCGCGACTTTCACTTCGGTGACGTCTCGCGCGGGGTCATCCAACCCGTGAGCCACATGGGCGCCAGTGTTCCGGTGGCAGCCGGTGTCGCGCTCTCCTTCAAGAACCTGGGCGAACGGCGCGTGGCGCTTACATGGGTCGGCGACGGCGCCACCAGAACCGCCGCTTGCCATGAGGGCCTGGTTGTCGCCTCGCACACCGGCGTCCCTGTGATCGTGGTGATCCAGAACAACCAAGTGGCGCTGGGAACCCGGGTGGACCAACACGGATCGGGACGCCTGGAGGACATCCCCGCCGCGCATGGAATTCATTCGCTGCGCTGCGACGGGAATCACGTTCTTGACGTGTACGCGGCCACGACGCTGGCACGCGAGCGTTGCCTCGAGGGCCAGGGACCGGTGGTGATCGTGGCACAGACCTTTCGCATGGGCGGGCATGCGACCCACGACGAGCGCGAAGCTCGAGAGACCTTTCCCCAAGAGCTCTTCGAGTATTGGGGACGCCGGGACCCGGTGGGGCTCTTCGAGGCGTACCTTGCCCGGGAGGGGGTGACAGGGGAGCAGATGGCCGCTGTCGAGAGGGATGCCACACGACAGGTTGATGCCGCAGCCCAGGACGCGCTGCGCTCACGGGATCAAGAGCCGGATCCCCAAAGCGCCCTGTACGGGGGAATCTCGGAGGGCGGGGTTCTTCATGCCCTGGCCGATCGACTGATAGATTGAACCACCATGTTTGAGAATCTCCGACGAGCCTTTCGGGAAGCGGTCGACAACTTCCACCGGGAGTTGGACAGGGACCGGCTGGGGGGTACCGTCGACGGGTTGCTGAGACGCATGGAACAGGAGGCCGCGGGGACGCTAGCAACGCTGAAGGGCCTGGAGGAGCAGATTGGCGGCGTGCGCGAGCGTGCCGAGCGTGAGCTCAAAGAGGCGAAGGTGTGTCGGCGTCGGGAATCCCTGGCGGTCAAGATCGGCGATAGCGAAACAGCCCAAGTCGCGGCCGAGTACGCGGAAAAACACGAAGCTCGGCACCAGGTGCTGGACCGGAAGAGGGAAGCGATCGAGGCGGAGATCCGGCTCTTGCGAAGCGAGTACGGCGAGATGTGCGCCGAGATCAAGAAGGCCCGCTCGAGCCGCGACGACCTTTCCGCCCGACAGGGACGCGTTCGGGCCACCGAGTCGCTGCGCGGCGCCGACGATCTCTTCGGCGAACTCGACCGCATGGCCGACAAGATCCACAGGAGAGACGGAGCGCGGAGCGTGGACGACGCGCTCTTTGGCAATGAGCGTGCATTTGAGGAGCTGGAAGACTCCCGGCGCGAGGCCGAGGTCGGACAGCGACTGGATGAGCTAAAGCGACGCATGGGGAGGAAATAACAGCCAGCCATGGAAAATTGGATCGGTGTGGCGGTCTGGATCGTCATCGGTGTGGTCATCGGACTGGCGATGCAGGTGATCGTCAAGCACCCGGGCACGCGTCCGGGCCATACGCGCATTCTGTGTGTGCTGGGTGCCTTCGGGAGCGTCGTGGGGGGCATGCTCGGCGTGGGCATCTTCGAGTTCTATGACCCTGTGGCTCTGAGCTGGGGCGGAATGGCCGGCGCCATGGGGCTGGCGGGCCTGATCACCTGGTTGTACCGCTGGGGCGTCACGGCGCTGACCTGAACGAGACCCAGGCGACGCGCACCGTGACACCGGCAACAGCGATCGAGTTCGCGGCCGCCCACAGGAGGCGCTTTTATCGGGAGCTTGATGAGTTTCTCCGCATTCCGTCGATCTCGGCGCACTCCAAGCACCATGCCGATACGGCATCGGCCGCAGCCTGGGTAGAGGACCAGCTGGGCCGGGCCGGACTTCAAGCGCGAACGCACGCCACGCCCGGGCATCCCATCGTGGTCGGGGAGTGGCGAGGCGCACCGGAGGGGGCGCCCACACTGCTCATCTACGGCCACTACGATGTGCAACCTCCCGAACCCCTTGACCTTTGGCATTCCCCGCCCTTTGAGCCCGAGATTCGGGATGGCCGCCTCTATGCAAGGGGTGCTGCCGACGACAAGGGGCAGTTCTTCGCCCACATCAAGGCCCTGGAGGCCCGCCTCGCAACCGACGGCACGCTCCCCGTCAATGTTGTGGTGCTCGCCGAGGGCGAAGAGGAGATCGGCTCGCCGAATCTGATCCCCTTTGTGGACCGGCATCGTGAACTTCTGGCTGCGGACGCGGTCGTGATCTCCGACTCGGCCATGTTTGCTCCGGGTGTCCCGTCCCTCCTCTTCTCACTCCGGGGCTTGGCCTACTTCGAGATCCACGCCACCGGCCCCTCGACGGACCTCCACTCCGGCGCCTACGGCGGCACGGTCGCAAATCCGGCCAATGCGCTGGCCCGCGTGATCGCCACACTTCACGACGACGAGGGCCGCATCGCCATAGCCGGCTTCTATGACGATGTCCGGGAGCCCTCCCAAGAAATCGCAGAGATGGTCAGGGCGCTACCCTTCGACGCTCATGCGTACGGGGATCAGGTTGGCGCTCCCCCCGTCGGCGGAGAGGTGGCCCGCTCCCCCCTGGAACGACTATGGCTTCGTCCCTGCTGCGATGTCCACGGATTCTACTCGGGCTACGTCGGCGAAGGGGCGAAGACCGTGATCCCGGCAACGGCGACCGCCAAGGTCAGCTTCCGGCTGGTCCCGAACCAATGCCCGCTCAAGGTGAGCCGGATGGTACGGGATCATCTTGCCCGCGTGAGCCCCCCGGGTGTGACGATGACGCTCAAGGAGCTTCAGGGCGGCCGACCCTGGAGCGCCCGCCCGGCCGGATCGTTCGCGCAAGCCTCCATGAGTGCCCTGGAGAGGTCGTTTGGCGCCCCGCCCGTGCTCGTGGGTGAGGGGGGCAGCATTCCGATCGTCGGGGCATTGGAGGAGATCCTGGACGCCGAGATCATCCTTCTTGGCTTCGCCCTCCCGGGTGCCAACATGCACGCCCCGAACGAGTGGATTGCGACCGAATGCTTCGAGAAGGGGATCGAAACGGTGATTCGCCTGTTCCAGGAGGTGGGCAACCTGCACCTGTCGTGACGGTCTTGGGCCGTTGTGCAGGGGAGCGTCGTCCGCCGAGCGACCGCGCTCCGCCTGAGGATCGAAGCCGGATGGATCAGGTCGACATCGGCCGCGGATTACAGTTACCTTGTGCGCTTCAGGCGAGAGCGGACCGAGCACCCCTGGTAGAGCCCGGTCTGCGGCTTGGGGTGCGCGGGGACAACAACCCGATCCCAGGGCCTGGGCCGTCCGGGCAAGGATGAAGACCTCGGGCCGCCCGTTCCTTGGAAACCGTCCAGCGCATGCCCACAGTGAGGGGCCCGCCCCCTTTCCCTCCACCACCAACACGGGATGGTTGCATGACCATGACGTTCTCTCCTCCCACCTGCCCTCCCCGCACTCGCTCGAGGTCACGCTCGCCGTGGCGGCGCCCCCTGTGGACCCTCGTGGCTCTGATTGTCGCAGGGGGGTTGCCACCCACCTGGACGGCCGCCCAGCCGACCACGCCCGAGGAGCAATTCGGATACCGGGTCGGCACCGACTACCAGCTCATCAGTTATGACGAGCTGTCCGAGTATTGGCAGCTTCTCGCCCGACAATCGGAGCGGATGAGCCTTCAGTCCATCGGCCAATCCGAGGATGGACGCGAACAGTGGATGGCGACGATCACCTCGCCTGAGAACCACATGGAGCTCGACCGGTATCGCAGCATCGCCCGGCGCCTGGCGTTGGCCGAGGATATCGACGAGGAGGAGGCGCGCCGGCTCGCGCGGGAGGGCAAGGCCGTGGTGTGGATCGACGGCGGCCTTCACTCAACCGAGCTCCTGGGCGCGCAGCAGCTCGTGGAGCTGGTGTGGCAGATGGTGAGTCGCACCGACGAGGAAACCCTGCGGTTTCTGGACGACATCGTGCTCCTCGCGGTCCACGCCAACCCCGACGGACATGCGCTTGTGGCCGACTGGTACATGCGCCACGACGACCCGATGCAGCGCTCGCTTCAGGGGCTGCCCGTGCTCTACCAGAAGTACGCCGGGCACGACAACAATCGCGATTTCTTCATGTCGGCCCTGATCGAGACGGAGAACATGAACCGGGTGATGTACCGGGAGTGGTTCCCGCAGATCGTGTACAATCACCACCAAACGGGGCCCCGGGGAACGGTCATGTTCGCCCCTCCGTTTCGCGACCCGCCGAACCACAACCTGGACCCGATCATCCTCACGAGCCTGGACCAGGTGGGATCCTCCATACACCATCGCATGTTGGTCGAGGGCAAGGGCGGCACCACGATGCGCAGCGGCGCCAGCTACTCCACCTGGTGGAATGGCGGGCTTCGCACCACACCCTATTTCCACAACATGATCGGTCTCCTCACCGAGACCATCGGCCACCCGACACCGATGGAGATCCCGTTCCTGCCATCGCGCCAGATCTCGCACGGCGATCTTCCGCTTCCGATCAAGCCCGGGCCCTGGCACTTCCGGCAATCGGTCGAGTATTCCCAGACGGCGAACCGAGCAGTGCTGGACTACGCCTCGCGCAATCGAGAGCACCTGCTCTTCAATATCTGGCGCATGGGGATGAACTCCATCGAGCGAGGCCGCCGAGATTCATGGACCGTGCTGCCGAAGTGGATCGATGGCGCGGCCGACGCGGTGGGCGATTGGGGCACCGCAGACCACTACGAGGCCCACCTGCGGAACCCCGACAAGCGCGACCCCAGGGGATACATCTTGAGCCGCGACCAGCGCGATTTTCCCACGGCGACCCGCTTCGTCAACGCATTGCTCAAGAACGGAGTCACGGTGCATCAGGCCACCCGGGACTTTGTCGTGGGGGCCAAAAGCTACCCCGGGGGATCGTATGTCGTGACGACAGCGCAGGCGTTTCGCCCCCATGTCATCGACATGTTCGAGCCCCAGAACCATCCCAACGACTTTCAGTATCCGGGCGGCCCCCCGATCGCGCCCTACGACAACGCCGGATGGACGCTGGCGCTGCAGATGGGCGTTGAGTTTGACCGCGTACTGGATGCCTTCAGCGGACCGTTCCAGCCGATATCGGGCCTAGCGGAACCGCTGGCCGGCGGGGTGACGGGCGCACCGGATCCCGCCGGCTACCTGGTCGAGCACGTCAATGCGGCCTACGTCGCCGTCAATCGTACACTCGATGACGGCGGCCAAGTCCTCTGGCTGGAGGATGATGTCCGGTTGGACGGGACGACGCACGGCGCCGGATCATTGTACCTCACGGGGACCGGCGTCACGCCTCAACGGGCCACCCAGTGGGCCCGAGAGCTGGGGATCTCGTTCCACGGCCTGGAGTCTCCGCCTGCGGCGTCCACCTTCGAGTTGGGGCACCCGCGCATCGGGCTCTGGGACCGCTACGGCGGGTCCATGCCGTCCGGGTGGACCCGGCATGTGCTTGAGGACTTCGGATTCGACTTCCAGGTGATCTACCCGCCCGAAATCGATCAGGGCAACCTCAGGGAGCGCTTTGATGTCGTTCTCCTGCCCGATGGCGCCCTGGGTCCGGCCCGGGGTCGTCCAGGCGTATCGAACGACGAGCTGATGGCCAGCCTGCCGGACTCGCTGAGGAACCGGGTGGGCGGGCTCACGGCGGAGACCAGCGTGGGAGCGCTGAGGACGTTCCTGGAGCGAGGGGGCGTGGTGATCGCGGTCGGCACTTCGACGGCGCTTGGACCCGAACTCGGCCTACCCCTGAGCAACCATTTGGTTGACGGCGACGGGCGTCCCCTCGGCAGAGGCGACTACTTCACGCCCGGCTCGATCCACGACATCAGGGTCGAGCACGGGAGCCCGGCCACCCATGGATTGGGTGATCGACTGAGGGTTCTGCACAGCCACAGCCCCGTGTTCAAGATCGACGAGAGCCAGGAGGGCACGTCCGACCTCAGGGTTCTTGCGTGGTATGACACGGAAGAGCCGCTGGTGAGCGGGTGGGCATGGGGACAAGAGCACCTCAGCGGCGGCGCGAGCATGATCGAGGCATCCATCGGGACCGGCAAGCTCTTCCTGTTTGGCCCCAAGATCACCTTCCGGTCTCAGTCGCACGGCACATTTCCCCTGCTCTTCAACGCAATCCACTACGGAGCGGCCGCGTCCAGCCGGATGGTCCCCTAGGGATGGCCCCACCGGCGCCCGAGACGCGATGACGCCGACAAGGTTCCCGGCGGTGGCCGGGGACCCGGCATGCCGGCCGGCATGGGTCAAGGGGTCAGCCGGTCCGCCGCCCCGGGGCCGACCGCACTCCAGGGTGGCGGCGCCGGCCCAACACCCAGCGCCTCTGCCACCCGTTGGCCGATCAGCTCCTCCAGGCGACCGCTGGACTGACAATGCACCGCGTTGCCACTCACCGCCCGGGGCTTCGCGTAGGCATCCAGGAAGGTGACCAGCTCGGCGCCGTCGCCCTCCGGGACAACCCAGGAGATCACCGTGAGCGTCACCTGCTGTTGATTGGCCCGTGGCCCGGACAGGTTGGAACCACAGTCCAGATAACGGCTCATGCGGTTTCCCGCTATCCGGTTGGCCGTGTAGCCCATGTTGCCCAATGTCCGCTGCGCATCGTCGGATACCGTTACGGGAATGTCCAGGCCCACATAGACGCCGCCCAGAGCCGACCACACCAGTTCGGGCGGTGCCTCCACGGTCCGACGCCTCATGGCGCCCTCGTTGGTGATCTCAACGGGTTGATGGCCCTGAAAGCGCAGCACATGGCGGGTTGGCGCGGCGGCGGCGTCCACGGGGCCTCGGCCGCCGCCGGAGCCCGCTGCGCAGGCCCCTGCCAAGGAACCCGTTGCAGCGAGGGCCGCGGCAAGGGCGGTCCACCTCCCGGCACGGCCCAGCGCCGAGCCGTGCGAGCCCTTACAAGCGATGTGTTTCGTCACCGGCCTCTCCTCGGGCGACTGGTTTCGGGAGCGCGGCCTCAACCCTCCTCAAATGGGTGGGCACACATGCGGAGTCCACGGAAACCGTGCGCACCTGCTCCGTGCAACGACCAACACCGGTAGAATGCCCCATTCGGGGCGGGGCACGCAACCTTGCGGCAACCTCGGTTGATCCGAACACGGGTCGCAATCAACCGCGCCCATTCTACATGGATCGACCCCTCGTCCATCAAGAAGCGTCCGCTCCTGCGGTTTACGGTTCTTGGGGACAAGCGTGCGAAGCCGCACCCCCGAAAGGCAGCCCTCCAGAGAATCCCGGTTGATGAGGGTCCGCCAAGAATTGGGTGGCGCGCGCGGGCGGTGACCCGCGCACGAAAGCGCCGAGAAGGGACCCAAGAGGTCCGTCTGGCCGACGTGGCCGCCCGGAAATCACATCGGCCGGGAGAGGACCCGGTCAAATGCGAACACCGCTTTCGGAACCCATCCCTGCCGGGTAACTTTAAAGGATCATGAGCACCGACACTGGGCGTTCTGAGCGCCACCTCGGCCTCCTTGGCGCAACCGGAATTGGTCTCGGCGCCACTGTGGGCGGGGGTATTCTGGCGCTGGCGGGCGTGTCGTTTGCAACCACGGGCCCCAGCGCGGTACTCGCCTTCGCCCTCAACGGGGTGGTGGCGTTCATCACGGTGTTCGCGTTCGCGGAGCTCGCCGTACGCTTCCCCCGCTCGGGCGGAACCTACACCTACGCGCGCCAGGTGCTCACGGTGGAGGCCGCATTCGGCGTGGGCTGGGTGGTCTGGTTCGCCTCGGTGGTTGCCGCCGTCTTCTACGCGATGGGCTTTGCCGTGTTCCTGCAAGAGGTTATGGCCCAAATCGCGGTGTGGCTCGTGGGCGAGGCACCCGGGTGGCTGGTCGGTCGGTCGGCGGCGGTGGTCTGCGCTCTGGCGGCAGTGGGTCTGTATTCCTGGAGCATGACGCGCTCGGCGATGGGGGGCGGTCAGTGGGCCACCGTGGGCAAGGTGATCGTCTTCCTCGTGCTCCTCGCGGCAGGCGTGGCCGCGCTTGCCGTAGACGCGCCCGCGCCGGGCATTCTGGTCGAGCGATTCCGACCCTTCTTCAGCGACGGGCTGGGTGGGTTTGCCCAGGCCATGGGGTACACGTTCATCGCGTTGCAGGGGTTCGATCTTATCGCGGCGATGGGCGGCGAGGTGCGCAACCCGAAGGCCAACGTTCCGAAGTCCATGTTCCTGTGCGTGGGTATCACCCTGGCCATTTACCTGCCCATGCTCCTGCTCATTACCGCGGTAGGGACCCCGGGCGAGTTCGTGGGCGACGCGGCCGCCCGGAACCCCGAGATCCTGGTGGCGGAATCGGCGCGGAACTTCATGGGGCCCACCGGATACTGGATGGTGGTCTTGGCGGGTTTGTTGTCGATGTTGTCCGCGCTGCAGGCCAACATTATGGCCGCATCGCGCTTCGCCTATACGATGGCGACGGATCGCACCTTGCCGCAGAGCTATGCCAAGCTGTCTGCGGGAACCGGGACGCCGACGGCAGCCGTGGGCCTCACGGCAGCCATCGTGGCGCTCCTGCTTCTGGTCGTTCCGAACGTCGCGACCGCCGCCGCCGCCGGCAGTCTCATATTCCTGGGTTGCTTCGCTCTCACCCATGTGATCGGCTATCTCGCTCGCAGACGAGCTGGGCGTCCGTCTCGCTTCGCCACGCCCTGGTTCCCCGCGGTTCCGTTCATTGGGGGGGCTGCCTGCGTCGCCATTGCGCTGTATCAGTCCGTTGCCGTTCCGGCGGCCGGCGTCTTGGCGGCCCTGTGGTTGGGCGCGGGCGCCCTTCTCTACGCACTATTCCTGGCTCCGCGCGCGCGCTCCGTGGACGCCGGCTCCGAGGGTCGCGACCCCGAGATCCTGAGACTGCGCGGTCGCAGACCCGTTGTGCTGGTCCCGATCGCCAATCCCGCAAGTGCAGAAACGATGGTCATGATGGCCAAGGCCGTGGCGCCCCCGGATGTCTCCCGCGTTCAGTTGCTGTCCGTCGTGGGGCCGGGCCACGACGGCTCCGGCGTCGCGACCGGTCAACAGACGATCGCCAGCGCACAGGCGGTCCTGGGCAGCGCGCTTGACACTGCGCTCAGGGCCGGCACGAAGCCGGAGGCGCTGATCACGGTGAGTGGCGACCCCTGGAGCGAGATTGCCCGCGTTGCTGACGCGGTTCGCTGCGAGAAGCTCCTGCTGGGCGTGGGAGAGTTGGACGATTCTCTGATGACCGGCCCCTTGGCTCGCTTGGTCGGAGCCGTCGACTCCGATGTCGTCATCATGCGCACACCGCAGAGATGGGACCCGACGCAGGCGCGTCGGATTTTGGTGCCGTCGCGCGGTGGGCGCGACCACAGTCCGGTGCGGGCTCGTCTGTTGGGCAACCTGGCCCGCACCCAAGCCCGCGATATCGCGTTCTTGGGCGTGATCCCTTCAGGCGCCAGCCAGGGTGACCAGCGGCGGGCAATGCGCGATCTGGAGCGGCTGGCGCGCGATGAGGCTGGGGACGCCGCCCACGCAGAACTTCGCGTAAGCGACGACGTCGTAGGAGAGGTGGCCCAACGAGCTTCCCAAGCCGACCTGCTCATCCTTGGCTTCCACGGCCACGGCAGGCGTCGAGCGGTATTCAGTACCCTGATGCTTGACATCGCAAGGTCAATCCAGAAGCCCCTCGTGATGATTCGGCACCGGCCCGGATTGGCGCGACGCTCCAGCTCGACGCGCCTCACCCAGAATCGCGACGCCGGCGGCTCCAAAGGGCGTTCGAGGCAATGACCCGGCGCGGGTCGCGTCCGGGCCGGGTGGCACCCCGCCCGCGCGTAAGTCTTGAGGCCGCGCCGACCTGCCACACAACGTCCATGACTCCGCGGGCAGCGCTAGGAATTAGGGGTTTCCGAGAATCCCTTCCGGGAGACGGCCCGACTTTGCGGGCGGTGCCCAATCAGCTGCAGAGGCATCCATCTGGCCAACCCACGGGATGAGTACCCGAGCCGTGGATGCATCCGCCACCGCGCTACGGGCGCCCCTGACCTTTGCCCCACGCTTCAAGCAATATCTCTGGGGCGGGCGCAGACTGGAGCTGCTTCTGGGGCGGGCGCTGCCGGAGGGCGATGTTGCCGAGAGTTGGGAGATCTCGGGACACCCCAGCGCCCCCACCGTCGTCAACTCGGGACCCCTCGCGGGCCGGGACCTCTTGTCGCTCATGGCTCGCCATGGAGCAGACCTTGTTGGAACACGGGCCGTGGCAGCCGCGCGGCGCACCTTCCCGATGCTGATCAAGTTGTTGGACGCGAACCACGCCCTGTCGGTTCAGGTCCATCCCGGGGACGTCCAGGCGGCCGCTCGGCAACTGGGAGAGACCGGCAAATCGGAGATGTGGTATGTCCTTCACGCCGAAGCCGGTGCCCAGATCATCCACGGGCTGAGGCCGGGGATCGCCAGGGCGGACCTGGCGCGCGCCCTCGCCCGAGGCCGCGTCCAGGACTGCCTACGCCGGGTTCCCGTGGCCGCCGGAGACGCGGTGTTCGTGCCGGCGGGAACGGTGCATGCCATCCTTTCGGGCATCGTCCTGGTAGAGATCCAGCAGAACTCCGACACAACCTATCGCCTCCACGACTGGGACCGGACGGATGAGAGCGGCGATCCACGGCAACTCCATCAGGAGCAGGCGCTTGATGTGGTCGACTTCGACCACCCTACCGCACCGGCCCACGCGATCCCCGAACTGTTGCGCAGTGGCCCCGGCCACAGCCAAGAGCTACTCGTCGCCTGTGACCACTTCATGGTGGAGAGAGTGCGCTTCGAGCCACACGGAGTCTTCAAGGGCGATCTCCGGGGCGACACGTTCGAGATCTGGGGCGTGTTGTCAGGATCCGTGAGCGTGGAGACACCCGGCGGGCCAGCCCAGGTCCAGACGCTGGATGGTGTGCAATTCGTTCTCTTGCCGGCAACGATGGGGCCCTACAGGCTCACCGCATCGTCCAGAGCCGTGCTACTGCGGGCGTACCTGCCCCGGCGCCGGCCCGGATCACGCCTCCCGGTGGACGAGGGCCAACCGGAGCCCCCTCCTTGTCCACAGAGTGCCCCGCCAGGGACTCGAACCCCGAACCTGCCGATTAAGAGTCGGATGCTCTACCAGTTGAGCTAGCAGGGCCACAACGATTAAAACGCTTCTCACACACTTGAAGCTATGGCCAAACCGACGCGACCTGTCAACGAGAACGAGGCGTCCGCGCGGCCGGCACCGGGAATCGAGGCCGGGGTGTTTGCGCTCTTTGGAGCGTGATCGTGACACTCGACACCACTTGGATGCGCTCGCCAGGGTCAGGCACCCAAGCCCTCCCGGACGGCGCCAACGCATCCGACAGTGAAGGCCCTGAACGCGCCACCGCCTGCAGCTCTCCAGACTGAGCCCAAGGGCTTGGTCAGGCGCTGCGGGTTCCCCCCCGAGGCGGTTTTTCTTTCCGGGTGGCCGATAGTTTCGGGAACTCGGGTCCGTGGCATCGTGAGCAAGATCTGGCGCGCCCAAGGTGTTCCGGCTGGGAAACCATGGCCCTTTTTGGGGCGATGGCACTGTGGGTCGAGCCACAAACTGGACCTGTATCGACCAACAGTCAGCCACCGGGGGCATGGTCAGGCGACCGTCAGGGGCTGTTCTGGATGCCGTCACCCGCTCGGGCGCTGACACAGGCTCGCCCAGGTACCAACGGCCACGGGGAAGACCGTCAAGTCAGTTAACACATTGATTTTGTGGAGTTTGTCGTTGTTCTTGCTCGGAATCCTGTATCGCATGTGCGCTTGGGTCCCAAGGGTGGTGTTCAATTTTTGGGGGGCGCCGCACACGCTGGATTCGTTTAAACAAATGAGAGGCGGACTCTGCGGGCTCCCACCGAACCGCCGGCTCTTGGCCCGACCTCAAGGTTCGCCATGGGCATGGAGGTGGTGAATGGACAGGACTAAGCTGAGTGCCTGGGGCCGAGGGGCCGGTGGCGGATGGGCATCCCTACTCGTGACCGTGTTGGCCGTAGCGTGGGTGGGGTATCGATTTCACGAGGTGCGCACCTCGGCCAGTGACATGCTGGTCGAGGTCGAGCGGCTTGAGCGAGAGACGGGCGCGCTCAAGGGCAAGCTCGGCGCCTACGAGGAGGGGTTTCTGGGACGCCCGGTCAGGGACCTCGGACCCACATTCCTGCGTGGGTTCGAGTGGGTGGCCCCTACCGGGCGGCTACCCTTGCATTGGAGAGAGCCGACCGACGGCATTTATTTGGTGGTTGATCTGGATTGCCCCAGATCAGAAGAGGCTGTCCGGATGGCCGAAGAGGTCGCTCAAGACGGCGGCAGAGAGGTCATCCTGTTGGACGCCGATTCCGCAAGCGGGGCTGAGTGGTTGAGGCGCCTTGGCCCCCAAATGCAACGTCGCGTGGTCACGCCGAGCACGGGATGGTGGTCGGTCGGGATCCCGAGCAGCGTGACCCCGGTCTGGTTTGCTGTCGCGGGCGGACAAGTCGTCGATGTAGGGGTCGGGAAGAGCGAATTGGCGGACTTCGCATTCGACCCCCGCACACCCAAGAGTATCGCCTTTTCGGAGCCCGTGTATATCTCGCCCGAGGAGGATAACGACAATGAGAAACAATAAGGTTGGATCGATTCCACTCCTCCCGTGGAGCCTCGCGTTTGCGGTCGTCTTGGCGGCGATCACCGCACCTGCGGGGCCTCAGGCGCTCGCCCATTCCCGTGGGTCGTGCCAAGCCAGCCCTGAGAATGGGTGTTGCACATGTGGGAACGGGTTCTGCGAGGACGGGGCGGTCACCGGGGGAGTGGTGTGCGATGACGACTACTGCCCGACAGACCAGCCGCATTGTTGGGTGAGCCCGGGTCTTGAATGACCATGAATCCCCGAATCGCGCGATGCGCTCGCCTGTCCATGTTCCTGCCGGCGGTCGCACTGGGGCTGGCGGTCTTGGGCGGGTGCGGGCCGGACATCGATCGGGATGTGCTGCTGCCAGGGCTGAGCCCGGTCGCTCCAGAGGCCGCGGTACCGGACTCCGGTTGGGTGGCCGAGCCACTGCGCGAATACGGCTCGCTGGACGGTCCACTTCAGTTCGGGTTTCCCTATGCGGTGGCAGTGCTCCCCGATGGCGCGCTCGCCGTCGCGGACGCGGACTTGTGCGCGTTTGTCATTGTGGAGCGGCCCAGCGGGCATCGCCGGGGTCAGTGGGGCAGATGCGGGGAGGGACCCGGTGAATTCGGCTTCATTCGGGCGGTTGCGACAACGCCCGATTCCCTTTTTGTCTATGACCATGAGCGCGATCAGATCGCGGTCTGGTCGCTCGCGGGAGTCGAGGCGAGGCGCGTGCTGGTCCGGGGACCGGAGGCGCGGGCTGGATATTTTAAGCTGTCCCACATTGATGTTCTGGACGACTCCACCCTGGTCGTGAGCACGGAATCGGTCGGACACACAAGTCTGGGACTTCTGGATTCACGTAGCGGCGAGTGGGTGCGCGAGCTGGCGGGTCCGCCCCCAATCGCCGTAGCCGGCGGCGACCCCTCGATTCTCAGTATGGGGGGAGTTGCATTCGACCCCGCGGGGGTGATCCCGTCGCCGTACTCATCAGCGAGTGGGCGATGGAGGTTGTCGGCATGGATCCGTACACCCGCGCCGAACGCTTTCACTATCTGACCGATCTGGATCGCCCGCCGGTGCCACATCGGGGGGACGAGTGGATTTCGGGATTGAGGAGCTCCGAAATCCGTTGCGGTGCCTCGATGACGGTTGGCCGGGCAGCGGCCGTGGACCCTGAGGATGAGACCGGCGACATGAAGACGGAGCGGGCGTCCATGGTCGTCCTTGAAGCGAGAGACTACAACGGGCAGCTGCGCATGCGGCAGTTCGTGGACGACAAGAATTCCCTGCTGCGCGCGGTGCCGGCGGCATTCAGGGGAGACACGCTTTTCGCCATATCCCATTCAGTGCGTCTCCATCCAATCATTGTGGAAATTGTATTTCGACCCACGTCACTGCCGCGGACAGCGGCATCCGAGGAAGGAGCAGGCCGATGACCAATCTGCGCCAGACGTACTCGCACCATCCGTTGCTTCAAGAGTGGGGAACTCTCTGGGCGGCGGCGCTCATCGCATGCGCCGCCCTGTTTATTGGGATGGCCCCAATCCCGTCGACGGCGTCGATGGCCACCACCTGTAGCTCCAGCGGACCAGGCAGGTGTTGTGCCTGTTACTACTACGACGACGGGATATTTCATTGCCACGACAGGGCTAAGGTGGGTGCCTCCTACTGCGACAGCAGCACCGAGTATTGCTCCAGATCCTCATGCCGAGCCAATACCGGCGTGGAGTGAGCAGGCTACGACCCAGCCGGAGCACTTCGGTGTCAGCGCCGTTACGTGAATGGGGCAGATGCGAGGAGAGAGTCGTCGACATCATCTTCTTCCCGCGATGACGTTCTGGACGACCCCACATGTACCTGAGCACAAAATCGGGGGGAACCACGAGTCTGGAACTGCTCCATTCACGCATCACTGCCGCCATCGACCACCAACTCCTCACCGGACAATGGGAGGCCGATTCGGGCCGCTCGGTCGGTTCGCAATGGCACAAGACGTTCCTCAGGGCCGGTCCGCCGCCTTTGCGGGCAGGTCAATCCCGAACACAACCGGTCCAACGCCCGCCGCACGGTAACGATTCCCGGCAGCGGCACAATCCGCGCTGAACACATCGTCAGCGTACCGGTTGGATAACAACCGCAGATGCTTGCTCGTATGTTTCGTTGGCCTCAATCCGCTGATCGCGTCTGCGGTCCAAGTCACGAGCCGCAATCCCGGCCCTCCACGTCGAGGTACCCTTGGGGGCCACGCCGATCCTCACGACCGCCCCCTGATTCGCATCGACACCCGTGGCTTTGCTAGGACATTCACGTCTTGCCGCTGGCCAATCATGGATCGTGGCTGGGCGCGGATTGGCTCGCCGCCTGTGTACCGCCACGATTCGGTCGCCGTAACGTAGCGCTCGGGACGGGTCGGCCCTCCTTCACAACCATACCCCGTCTTTGATTCAAGCCGACATCCACCGCTGCTGCAGAACGGCCCACCATCGCCCCGCGGGTTCACCGGGTGGCCCCGATCCAGTGTCGCCCCGTCCAGGCATCGGTGGGTTCCTACCGCTGCACAGGGCCACCGAACAACCGCTTCAGATTCTGCTGCAAGAGCTACCGTCGGCCCAGAATTGGCAACGTGCGACCCATCCGGAATTCCAACGCCGCTGGCCTCGGGGGTTGGCGGCTACATCCTCCGGCATCCATCGTGGACACCATCCGGTCCAGCTCCACTCAGTCATGCATCGCCTTTGGGGTCCGACATTGCGCGCCCGGCCCCGATCAAGCGTTATCTTGCCGACAACGCGGGATGGACGGTGGCGCGGGTGCCCCCCAATCCCAAAGGGCAAGCGACTCCATAGGAGGTTTGGGCGTGTTATTCCAGCAGATTGAGGATGAGGGCCTGGCGCAGCGTGCCTACCTGATCGGCTGCCAGCGAAGCGGGCATGCGCTGCTGATCGACCCCCAGCGTGACGTGGATCGGTACAAGAGCATCGCGCGCCGAGCCGGCACCCGGATCACCGCAGTCGCCGAGACCCACATCCATGCCGACTTCCTGGCCGGCACCAAGGAGCTCGTGGCCTCGCACGGCTGCCACGCATATCTGTCCGCCGAGGGCGGGCGAGAGTGGCAGTACGAGTGGGCCCAGGGACAGGAGGGGGTCACGCTGCTCCGCGACGGCGACCGCTTCGCTGTGGGCAGCGTGGGCGTGCAGGCCAAACACACGCCGGGCCACACGCCTGAGCACATGTGCTTCCTGATCACGGACTTGGATTCCGGGATGTCGGAAGCCGAAGCAGTCGTGTCGGGCGACTTCATTTTTGTCGGCGATCTGGGCCGTCCCGACTTACTGGAATTGGCGGTCGGACAGGAGGGCCGGATGGAACCCTCTGCCCGACAGCTCTACTCATCGGCACAACACCTTCTGGAGCTGCCGGACGACTTGCGCATCTGGCCCGGCCACGGCGCGGGCAGTATGTGCGGGAAGTCCCTTGGGTCGGCGCCAAGCACGACCGTGGGCCAGGAGAAGGGGTCCAATCCGGCGCTCGCGGCCGCTCGGCGGGGCGAGGACCCGTTCGTGTCGTACATCCTGGGAGGCCAGCCTGAACCGCCGCTTTATTTTCGCCGCATGAAGCTCGAGAACCAGCGAGGACCCAAGCTTCTGGGACCGCTTCCGCAACCGACCCGGCTCACGTCGGAAGAGTTGTTGCGGGTATCGAAGGATGGGCACACATCGATTGTGGACACGCGCTCGGACCGCGGCGCATACTACGCAGCCCATCTGGCCGGATCCATTTACGCGCCCGTGAACGCCTTATTCTGCACGGTTGCGGGATGCTATCTCGACCCATCCGCCCCCGTGGTGCTGGTCTGCCGCAAGGATCACGTGGAGGAGGCCGTTCGAAGGCTCGTTCGAGTCGGGCTGGACCGGGTGGTCGGTTGGGCTCCGCCTGGGGCGCTTGACGCCATCCCCGCCCTGGGGGGCAGGCTCGCGCATATCCCGGAGCTGCGCTTCCAGGATCTTGGGCGTCGTCGCGCGCTCGGGGAGGACTATCGGCTCTTGGACGTGCGGCGGGCGTCCGAGTACGTGGCCGGTCATGTCGAGGACGCACTCAACATTGCCCATACACAGCTTCCCGACAGACTGTCCGACCTGCCCCGGGACCGGGAGGTAGTAGTCCATTGCCTGAGCGGTGCCCGGGCGGCAGCGGCCGCATCGCTCTTGGCACGGGAGAGATTCCAGGTGTCCGCGGTGAACGATGTGCTGGTCAATGCGTTCCGCTGAGCGACCAGGCGTGATCCGAACAGGTCGCTTTTTGCGCACGATTGCGGGCACGCGGCGCTGGGGACCCTGGGGGATCGCCCTTGTCGGGTTCATTCCGGGACATCTGGCCGGCGCCCAGTTCGGATCCGACGATCGCGACCGACTGCAGCTTCTGCAGGAGATGATCAAGTCCATCGCCGCGGACTACCCGGATGTGGCAACCGTGACGCCGGCTGCGCTCCGCGGTCTCCTGGAGACGGGGACGGTCGTTCTTGTTGACGTCAGGGAGCCCGAGGAGCGGGCCGTGTCCACACTTCCCGGTGCGATCGACATGGCGGCTTTCGAGACCAGGACCAGCGAATGGCGCGCCGGAGGCCTCACCGTGGTCGCGTACTGCACCGTCGGCTTGCGAAGCTCCGCGTATGCCCGAAGAATGGGCGCGCGCGGCATCAGGGTCCACAACCTGGAGGGCGGCATCCTGGCGTGGAGTCACGCAGGCTACACCTTCCGGGCCGGCGCGTCTCCAACACGCCGTCTTCACGTCTACGGCCGCCGCTGGAACCTGGCGGCCAAGGGATATGAGGCAACCTGGTAGCTCCTTGCCGCCCGAGGGGCCGTCGGTTGTGGTTCTCTTGTCCAACCCACATAGACCGGATAACCCCCCGAGTAGGAGATCGACACCTCAGCCTCCCGCCCCAACAGCTCGTCCGTGTTCGACACCTCAGCCACGTCCAACCCATTACAAATGGCCGCGAACTCCTTGAACGCGATCTCGCGGACGTCCTCCTTGGGGTGCCAGAAGTTGATGAACTGGGCAGTCGTACGGCCCTCGAACGGACCGTCCGTGATCTCCCAAGTCAACACCATCATGTCGTGCCCGTTCTTCGAGGTCCGGGTCTTAGCGTCAGCCAACGCCACCCGATAATGCCCCTCCGGCACCCGATCATCGTTCAAAAGCCGGGCACTCCGGCCGCCGTTAGGATTTGCCGCCGGACGTTACGGCCCGTTGTGCTGGACGCGGTAGACAGGCACGGCGAGCGAGGCCCCGGCAACCGGGCCAACCCAGTACAGCCAAAGGTGGTCCAGGGGTCCGCCCCCGGCCATGGCCACCAGGATGGGACCCGTACCGACGGCAGGATTGAACGCGCCGCCTGACAGCCCGCCTACCGCGAACGCGCCGACCATCACGGTGGCGCCGATGGCCAATCCGTAGTAGGGGTTTCCCTCCGTCCGGGGCGATGTGGCGACGTTGAGGATGACCAGCGCCAGCGCGAATGCGAAGAGGATCTCCGCCGCCAACGCGGCAGGAACCGAAATGTCAGGCCCTGGCGCAACCGCCACGAACTCCCCCGTGATGAACCGGGTTGCCGCCGCGGCGGCAATGGCGCCCGTCAGCTGGGCCACGATGTAGGGTGCCAGGTCGCGTCGATCCAGCTTGCCGCGCAGCAGCAACGCAACGCTCACGGCCGGATTGAAGTGGGCCCCCGAAATATGGCCGCCCATGTAGACCATGATCGTCAACGCAGCCCCGATCGCCAGAGGCGCCGGCATTATGTCCTGTACTCCGGTGAGCCCGATGGTTAGGACGAGAAAGAAGGTCCCGATAAATTCTGTTGTGTACTTGTGCATCGCATGGCCTTGGGAGTCACGCCTGCCCGCAAGGGGGAGCCAATGTGTGGATCGGGAACGAACGTATGGGATCATGGAGCGGTTAGGCAACGGAGGCGATCAACGATAGAGCCGCGATGCCGGATGGGCCAGGACGCTCAGGGCCCGCGAGCCGGAGTTCTTCGTTTGCGGGCGTTTGCCCGACTGTGCGTATTGGGGCCGCTCGTGCTCGCGGCCGCGCTTTCTCAAGCGTCCGCGGGCTTGGCCAGCCAACCCGAGAGGCGCTGGGAGAGCTCAAGCGAGCTGAGTTATGTCCAGGCCGGAGGAAACGCGGAGACCTCCACTCTGGGGCTTGCGACGACGGTCACCCGCTCCTGGGAGGCGGCCGAGGCCAAGGTCGAGATCGGGGGCATTCGCACGCGGGGAACCCGCTCGACTCGCGGCGCCGTCGGAACCGAAACCGCGTATGTGGTGAGGGAGAACAGCGTCAGCGAGGTGTTGGCCGAAAACTACAGGGTGCGCGCACGGGTCGACCGCCGGTTCTCCCAGCGCACCGCCTTTTTTCTGCAGTCTGAATGGATCCGCAACACCTTTTCGGGGGTCCGGAATCGGTATCTCAATGTGCTGGGTGTGTCCACCAAGTGGCGCGATCTGGACCGCCTGCGCCTTCGGACCGCCTACGGGTTCACGCACACCGTGCAGGAGGATGTGGTGGCGAACCCGGATGTCCCTGACCGATTCCTGGGCGTGCGACTGACATGGGAGTTGCACTTGGGGCTGACCGACAACACGGAGTGGACAAGCAACCTGTCCGTGGACGGGAACAGCAGGAACTGGTCGGACGTGAGAGCCGATTTTTCCAATTCGGTGGGCGTGGCCATGAACGAGCACCTTGCGCTCAAGACCTCGCTCAGCACCGCATACGACCACCGGCCCGCGTTGGCCAAGGTGCCGCTGACCGCGCCGTCCGGTGACGCCGCGGGCCATGTACTCCTTCCTCGCAGGAAGCTGGACCGCATGCTGACGCTGGCGCTGGTGGTGACCTTGTAACGTGTTTCCGCGGCTGCTCTTGGGGAAGCCGCCTGGCCAGGGCTGGTCCTACCTGCCACCCCCAAGCGGCGACAACCGCGCCGACCCGTTGCGCAGTCCCAAATCGGTGCCCTCCACATACGGCTCGCCAAAGCGAAGCAACGTGGTCAAGGGAGGCCGTCCGGGCAGAATGGAGACGATGTAGAGCCGGTCATACTCCAATTCGTCAATGTCCCCGAACGGCTTGCCGCCCAGACTCGCAACCAGTCGCGGCGTCGTGTTGCTGTGGCCGGCCACCAGGTGACGGCCCGGCTGCATCCTGACGAAGCTGGCGAACGCTTCCAGATCCCGGGGATCGTAGACTCGCGCCTCAACTCCCGCCCTCTGGGCAAAGGGCCGAGCGGTCTCACGGGTACGGCGGTAGTCGGTGGTATGTACGCCCGTGAACTCCACATCGCCCAAGAGCCTGAGAAGGACCTGGACCCGAATTTTGCCCGCGATCGCCAGCGGGGGATCGCTCGTGCCGTCGTCGGCCTTTTCCGCGTGGCGGATCAGGTACACGATGACAGCGTCGTCCTCCGCTCCTGGCGGCGGCTCCTGGGCTCGGCCGAGCGTCGGAGACAAGATGAGGAGAAGAAGCGATCCCAAGACGGCCCGACAACCGGCCCGAGATTTGAAGTATCCTGTTGTTACGGCCATGGCCCTGAGGCCGATGGCCGCGCATATACGCCTCATCAAAGCGCTGGCATACCGAGTTCCAAAATGATGAAAAACTCCATTACCGAACGCCTTGTATTGTGGCCACCCGGCCCGCCCTTGTCAAGCTCCGGGCGCCATCCGCGCGCCCGGACCGGGGCGACCCCCAAGCTGAGGAAGTCCCCCTGCCGCGGGGTCCGGCGTGCACGCGCCGGACCGACCCCCCAAAGCGATGTTCCTGGCGCTACCGGGTTAGATTACACCCGAGTTCAGGAGGACGAGCGGAAGGATCGCCTGTGGAGACCCTTGAAGAATCCGACGGGTCGGCCATTGGAGGAAAGTCCGAGCTCCGCAAGGCAGGGTGCCGGGTAACGCCCGGGCGCCGTGAGGCGACGGAAAGTGCAGCAGAGAGCAGACCGCCGATGGCCCATTGGTTGTGGTGCGCCGGGGCACAGGCAAGGGTGAAAGGGTGCGGTAAGAGCGCACCGGGCTTCTGGCAACAGGAGTCGCATGGCAAACCACACCCGGAGCAAGGCCAAGCAGGGACGAGGGGGTCGCCTGCCCCGTTTGAGTCCCGGGTAGGCCGCTTGAGGTTCGGAGCAATCCGAATCCCAGTGAGATGATCCTGGCCCAACCGGCAAAAGGGGTTCCCGCCTCCAGCGGGTCCCCGGCCAAGGGCGGGCAACAGAACTCGGCTTATGACGCGCGTCCTCCTGATCTCGCCGGATGACCGATCACACCCCCCGACGGGGGACGAGGACTTGGGGGACGCTGCCCGGGGACCCGGGGTTCGCGAAGACGGCAAGCGCATACCTTGACCTGATCACGCGTGAGCGGGATCATGAAGGGGTGCGCAATGCGCCCGTAGCTCAGCTGGATAGAGCGCTGCCCTCCGGAGGCAGAGGCCAGAGGTTCGAATCCTCTCGGGCGTACTCGCGGTTCGCAGGCCTCACGAATCGACTCGCTCGGCCATCGGCGACGGCCGCAGCTGCACCGGTTTCTTGCCAGAGCGCGCCCGCAGATTTAACGCCTCGACAAAGATCGAGAACGCCATGGCAAAGTAGATGTAGCCCTTGGGTATGTGCTGGCCGAACCCCTCGGCGACCAGCATCATCCCCAGGAGCAGGAGAAAGCTCAGGGCCAGCATCTTCACGGTTGGGTGTTCATTGACAAAGCGGGCCACGGCGTTGGCCGCCAGCATCATGACCACGATCGCCAGCACGATGGCGATGGCCATGACCATGAAGTCCTCCGCCAGACCCACGGCCGTGATCACCGAGTCCAGGGAGAACACCATGTCCATGATGGCGATCTGGATCAGGATTGATGCGTAGCTGACGGCGCGCGCCTTGCGCTGGTGACCCCCTTCACCCTCCAACCGGTTGTGAACCTCGCGCGTCGCCTTGGCCAGCAGGAACAGGCCGCCGGCTATGAGGATCAGGTCGCGCCCGGAATAGCCATGACCCGCGATCTCGAAGAGCGGCTCGGTCAGCCGCATGATCAGCGTGATCGTGCCCAGCAAGGCAAGCCGGGTGGCCATGGCCAACAACAGGCCGAATTGCCGGGCGCTCGACTGCCGGTTCTTCGGCAGCTTGTCGGCAAGGATCGAAATGAAGATGATGTTGTCGATCCCCAGCACGATCTCAAGAATGGTCAGCGTGGCCAAGGCTATCCACGCTTCAGGATTGGATATCCACTCCATGTGCCGTTGAGTCTCTATGGGGGTGTGATCGGGCTTGCTCGGGAATCTACATTATTGGTGGGGGACGGGCCCAGTTTGGCTACGCACTCCCGTCCTTGATGGACTTGGTGACCGTCCCCGTGATGCTGGCCGGGCAACCGGCCCTTGAATGCCCGGCCACGCACCGGCGCCTTGATGGCGGTGCCAGGGTGGCGGGGTCGGCACCAGCGCCCCACAAGGGGTCGATGACGCCCAGGGCCGGACACATGCACTCCAAAGGTGGAAGGGGATGGCACTGGACAAACCAGGGGCTGGGATGCCAGGACAAATGGAGGAGCCCGGCGACGGCCTCGGATTTGAGGCGCTGATTGAGAGTTGGGACGGTCTTCTGGCGGTGGTGTCCCGCCACCGGGAATCCGGCAGCTGGATCTTTGTCGCGATGCACGACGCCACCCTGGGTCGCCCGACGGGCGGCTGTCGTCTCAAGACGTACCCGACACCCGCGGCCGGCCTGCTGGACGCCATGCGGCTGGCGGAGGGGATGAGCTACAAGTGGGCGACCAATGCACTGCCCTACGGTGGGGGCAAGTCGGTCCTGGCGGTTCCCGCCGCGCTCAGTGGGGAGGAGAGGCGTAGCCTGTTTCGGCGGCTGGGAGAGATCCTGAATGCGCTCAACGGCGGCTATAGCGTCGGCCAGGACCTGGGCACGACCATGGACGATATGGACTTCCTGGCCACCGTGACTCCGCATGTGGCCGGGGCGCGGGGAGGCGGCCTGTCGCTGGACCCGGCGCCCTACACGGCAGCCGGCGTGCATGCGGGCATTCGGGCGGCCGTGGAACACCTGACCGGTAGCCCGAATCTGGCTGGCGCAACCGTGCTCGTGGAAGGGGTGGGCGCCGTCGGAAGCCGACTCACCAGGTTGCTCCGGGAGTCCGGGGCCAGCGTTCTGGTGTCCGATGTGGACCCAGGGCGGGCCGCCGACATTGCTCGCGAGTGCGGCGCGCGCGTGATTGATCCGCGTGACACAGGTGTCACCGAGTGCGACGTGTACGCTCCCTGTGCCGTGGGCGCCACGGTCAACCGCCGTTCGATCCCGAAGCTGGGGTGCCGCGCCATCGCCGGCGCGGCCAACAACCAGCTGGAGTCGCCCACGGACGCCGCGCGCCTGGCCGACAGCGGTATTCTCTATGCCCCGGACTACGTCATCAACGGGGGCGGCGCCACGGCGTTCGGACTCATGGACCAGGGGATCACCGACCAAGACGAGCTGATGCGGCGCGTCAGCCTGATCCATGACCGCCTGGGCGAGATCTTCACCGAGGCAGATCGGGACGGGATATCCCCGGCCACGGCGGCCAACAGGAGGGCCCGCGCGCTTCTCGGGCGCCGCCCCCGGTGAGCACCCGCGCGGGTGCGGCCATCCCCCAAGGACTGGCGGGGGCACTCGGCACGGCCCTATGATTTCGCTGTGAGGGGGAACGGCATGATCGCATGGTTGCAGTTCGCGGTTCGGATGGCGACCCTGGTGGCGCTGGCGATGCCATGCCTGGCCGAGGCGCAGCAGGACCGGCCAAGGGAAACAGAGGAGTTTCTGCGGGCTGCGGCGCAGCACTTTGGCATGTCGTTCAGCGAGGTTGATGTACTCTCCAGGTGGGGCCTGTCCGCCGATGAGATGCCGGTGGTCCTTTACTTGGCCAATCGTTCCGGCGTGTCTCCCGATGTGCTCGTCGCACAGCGGCGCCGGGGACGAGAGTGGATGGACATCGCGCTTGGACATGAGGTCCACGCGGGTGACCTGTATGTTCCGCTCCAAGGGCCGGCGGGATTCTTGGCGGCGGCCTACGAGCGCTTTGACGGCGTCGCCTCATCGGCGTGGGCGGGCATTCGACTGACCGACCAAGAGGTCGTCGGACTGGTGAATCTGCGCTTCATCTCCGTCTTCCTGGGCGTGCCGCCCGCCCAGGTCGTGGGAGAGCTGCGCCGAGGAACCGATGCCGCTGCCGCCCTTCAGCGTCTGAGAAGCGGCCGCGACAGGTGATTGACCCCCGTTTCCGGGCACTTCCCGCGCGTCCCCGGCACGGCGGCGACGAGATGGTCCGCCGGGCTGTCGCATTCAGCTCGCTTGCAACCCGTCGCCGCACGGTACGGGACTTCAGCAGCCGCGACATCCCCCGAAGGGTGATTGAGGAGTGCATCCGGGCGGCCGGGTCCGCTCCCAGCGGCGCAAACCATCAACCCTGGCACTTTGTCGCGGTATCGGACCCTGGCGTCAAGGCCCGCATCCGTAGAGCCGCCGAGGCAGAGGAGAGCGCATTCTACCACGGGGGAGCACCCCGGTCGTGGCTGGACGCGTTGGCCCCGCTGGGAACAAATGAGCACAAGCCGTTCTTGGAGACCGCGCCCTACCTGATCGCCATCTTCGCGGAACGCTACCACCTGGGGCGAGAGAGGGAGAGGATCAAGAACTACTATGTGCAAGAGAGCGTGGGGATCGCCACTGGAATTCTGATCACTGCGCTCCATTCCGCCGGCCTGGCCACGCTCACCCACACCCCTTCGCCCATGGGCTTTTTGGGAGAGATCCTTGGGCGGGGTGACAATGAGCGGCCCTTCCTTCTCTTGGTCACCGGATACCCGGCCGCTGACGCGCGGGTGCCGGCGATTCGCAGGAAGCCGCTGGAAGAGATTGCCACATTTCTTTGAGAGGGTCACGCGCCGGCGGCCTGGAGGGGGCTATGCGGGCGGGTGCGCACACACCGGAATCGGAGGTCAGCAGATGAAGCGGGCGAAGACGGGGATCAATCGCAGGGACTTTGTGCATCGGGGTGCCACAGCGGCGATGGGCGCCATGGTCGTTCCGCGCCATGTGCTCGGGGGCCAAGGCTACCAGGCACCTTCGGACCAACTGAACATCGCGATCATCGGGGTGGGTGGACAGGGCACGGAAATGGCCCTGGAGCTCGGCACTGAGCATATCGTGGCGATCTGCGATGTGGATTTCGGGGTGGTGCATCGCCGGGCGCACGAGCGTTTGGTCGACTACGAGGGACGACCCAGCGAAAAGGGCCGGCGCTGGCGCGAACAGTTCCTCCAGGCACGCCAGTACACGGACTTCAGAGAGCTGCTTAATCGCGAGACCGGGTTGGACGCGGTGGTCGTGGCGACACCCGACCACCTGCACGCCCCCATCGCCATGATGGCGATGTCCCTGGGAAAACACATCTACGTCGAGAAACCACTCACCTACACCGTGCATGAGGCCCGCAAGCTCGCCGTCGCGGCCCGGCAGACAGGGGTGGTCACACAGATGGGCAACCAGGGACACTCCGGCGACGACGCGCGACTCATCAACGAGTGGATTGAGGCCGGCCTGCTGGGCGACGTCACCGAGGTGCATATCTGGACCAACCGTCCGGTCTGGCCGCAAGGAATCCGGCGACCCGCGCGCTGGGAAGGCGGATTGAATCCCGGGTGGTACCAGCAGTGGAACGACCGAGCGATCCGGTCACTCACCGCGGACGTGATGGACGCCGGGTACGCCATGCCGGCGGGTATGGAGTGGGACCTGTACCTGGGCCCGACCACCAGGGAGGTGCCGTACCACCCGGTCTATCACCCCTTCAACTGGCGCGGATGGGTGGACTTCGGCGTCAGCGCGCTGGGTGACATGGGCGCGCACCTGGTCGACCACCCGTACTGGGCACTGGGACTCACATACCCCACGCGTGTCGAGGCCACATCGACGCCGTGGGGAGGGCCGGCCGATGATCCCGAGTCGTACCCGGTGGCGATGCGCGCGCACTACGAATTTCCTCCACGGGCAGACAAGCCGCCCGTCGATCTCCACTGGTATGACGGTGGCTTCATGCCGCCACGGCCCGCCGCCCTGGAGGACCACGTAGAGCTGGGCCGTGAGGGCGGCGTCCTGTTCGTTGGCGAGCGCGGCGTGTTGTTGCACGACACATACGGGCGCAACCCCCGGCTTTTCCCCACGGCGCTCGCGGCGGAAGCGCAGAGCGTGCCGCAGACCCACGCGCGCATCGAAGAGACGCACCAGATGAACTGGGTTGAGGCCATCAAGGCCGGCACCGAGGCGTCCTGCCCCTTCGACTACGCATCTCGACTGACCGAGGTCATGCTACTGGGCATTGTCGCCCTGAGGGCGGGCCAAGGGCAGACCATTCATTATGACGGCGACGCGATGAGGGTCACCAACGTCGACCACGCGAACCAGTACCTGACAAGGGAGTACCGCGAGGGCTGGAAGCTCTGATCGGACCGGAGTGGCTGTCTTGTTGGACAAACGGATTGGTGGAGGCGGACGATCTCGGGCGGCCCCTCGTCCGGCAACGACACGGAGGCATGGCGTTTGCCAGTCATGCCTCATGTTTCGACAGAGGCGCTGGCACGGGGCCCCCTTCGCCTCAATTTGCGGTGTGTCTAGAGCACCAAGCGAGACCACAGGACCCTCTTTGACAACATCTCACGGCTGGCCGCTGGGGTGGCCTACCCAGAAAACCAGCTGTTGCACAAGGCATTTTTGGGGAGTGGGCGATCACGTCAACGTTTGCTCACTCGGGCCTTATTGCACGGTTTTTGCGCAGGATCTACGACCACATCATAGTTTGCGTGTTTGGATACTGTAAGAGCGCCGGAACGTTATTGGCACTTGGCTGCCACGAAGTGGCTATGGGATCAGGAGATGAACTTGGTCCTCTTGATGTTCAGATATCCGAGAAGGATGAGTTGGGTCGGTATGGGTCCGGCCTTGAGATCGCCACGTCACTGGAAATCCTTACCGAGACCGCGTTTGCCTCGTTCGAGCGTTACTTTGTCACCACGATTCAGCGGAGCCTCGGTCAGATCTCCACAAAAACAGCAGCGGAAATCGCCACGAATTTGACCGTTGGCTTGATAGCTCCGATTTCGGCACAGATTGACCCCCACAGACTCAGCCGAGAAACACGCGCGATGGATATTGCGAGTGCGTACGCTGATCGACTGAACATCCCCCATGAAGCGATCGCGCACCTGACAACAGCTTATCCCGACCATGGCTTTGTAATTGACGCCGAAGAGGCCAAGAAGATCCTGAAACTGGAACACGTTAGAGAGCTAACAGAGCCCGAGAAAGATCTTGAGGTTGCAGTAGCTAGGGTCATGCCGGGTGTCCATGTCCCGGTCCGTGGTCCGAACATCGTAACTTGCCTGACGAGCCCCAACCCAACCAGACCCAATGTCAATCCTAGCGGAGAGGAGAGTAGTGAGGGACTACCGAGAGATTCAGAAGGATATTCTGAGGAAACGACGCGCACAGACCGGGGAGTATGTTCGCCGGGTGATGAAGCGAATGGACCGATCAGTTCCTCCGATCTTCAAGGTACATCCGCAACCGGGTGATGACCCGGACCAGTTGGCTAGTGGCCGGGTAGACGCCTGACCTGACCGCCCCCGTCATCAAACGTCGTGCATCACCAGCGGTCTCCACAGGGATTGGGTACGATTCGCGACGGGATACATACGGCAAAAATCTGGCCCCGTTAGGTCAAATTTTGCCGTCCATTAGAGCTTCCTAGCTTTTTGGTGGGCAACCGAAAGTCAAGGTTCCCGCAAATCTCGCACCCCATTGTGCCGCTCTTCTCCCGAATGTCCCTATCCTTATGGCAGAAGCGCAATTGCCGACCACACGATCGGTCCTGTCTGCGGCCTGGAAACCCCGGCCTAACGCACCTCCTCGTCGATCCCGGTCTCGCCCTCCCAGGTCGCCACCACCGCGGCGGCACAGGAATCGCTGTAGACGTTGACAGCCGTGCGGGCCATGTCCAGGGGGCGGTCGATGGACAGCATCGCGCCCACAATCAGCATGGCGCCCGGGTCCTCACCGATGCCCAGCACATTGAGAATGATGAAGATCACGACCAGGCCTGCCGACGGGACCGCGGCGGCCCCGATCGAGGCCAGCAGGGCCGTCAGCACCACCACGATCTGGGTCATGAGCGTGATCTCGGTCCCGATCGCCTGCGCGATGAACAAGACCCCGACGCACTCCATGATGGCCGTGCCGTCCATGTTGACGGTGGCACCCATGGGCAATGTGAAGGACGACACCCGGTCCGATACCCCCACCTTGTTCTTGACGGCCGTCAGCGTCACGGGCAGCGTGGCGGCCGACGAGCTTGTCGAGAACGCCACGAGCAGGGGCTCACGCATGTTCATGACATGTTTCCAGGGAGACACGCGGGCCCACAGGAGTAGCAACACGGGCAGCGTGACGAGGAAGTGGACCGCGAGCCCCGATGCGAGCGCAGCCACATACTGGATGAGATTGCCGAAGGTACTGAGTCCCGTGCCGGCCACCAGCGTCACAATCAGCCCGAACACGCCGATCGGCAGGAACTTGATGATGCCGGTGGTCAACGACATCATCGCCTGGAACAGAGCGTCGACCAATGTGGAGATCTTCTGGCGGGGCCCCTCCGGCAAGGTCGTCACGGCCGCACCGAAGACGATGCTGAAGAAAATGATGCCCAGCATGTCCCCCGCCGACGCCGCGCCGAAGAAATTCTCTGGCACGATATTCAGGATCAGCTCGGTGAGGGACTCTGGAGTGGCGAGCTCGGGCGGCATCTCGCCGCTCCCGATGGGGTATCCCCTGCCGGGATTGATCAGGTTGAAGAAGATCAGCCCCGTGATCACCGCCAGGAAGCTGGACACCAGGTAATACGCCATGGTCTTGCCGAACAGTCTGCCCACCGTCCGTCCGCCGCCGGATGACGCCACGCCCGAGATGATGGATGTCACGACCAGCGGCACGATGACCATCCTGAGCAGCCGAATGAACAGCGTGCCCAGCCAACCCGTTGCTCCCGCAACAGATTCGCCCATCGGCATGAGGCCAATGACCACGCCCAGCACCATCGCGCAGAGCACCTGCCAGTGCAGGCGGCGATACCAGGGAAGATCGGGGTTGAACTCCATGAAAACCTGCCCTCTCGTCATGTTCAGGGATCGGGGGCCCGAGTCGGTGCGCAACAAAGGGGCTCAAGGTGGACCCCAGCTCCGGCCGCGGCGGTAGCCACCGGGTGGGCCAACGCTTGCGGGCAATGTGGGCCACCGGGGTCGTACCGGTCAAGGTAGCCTAGCCCGGTCCCGCCGGGGCGCCGGACCCTGCACGACCCCGTTGCCGGTTCACGCGCTGGCTGCCGGACCCCGGGAGCGGGCATCCGGGGTGGCGCCCGCCGCTCGGTGGAGTTCACCTTGGATTGAGTCTGCTTGATGTCCCCAGACCTTGAGCATCACCTCTGCACCCCCCAACGATTGCCCGTGAAGCGAGTTGTGTGATGGCCAAAACATCCGTTCACCCTTCTGTTGTTGCCTGTCGGGGCCCCCTTGGCCGCTTCCGCGCCATGCGGGCGAGCGCCGCCCTTGGCGTGCTGATCTCCTGTAGCCCGCCGGAGCCAGGGGGCCACGAACAGCTGCGCATCGCAGTGGCCCGATTCCAACACGAGACCTGCACGTTCTGTCCCGGCGGTGACACCCGGGTCGAGGACTGGTTGCGACTCAGCGAACCCATTGACGGCGAGGACCTGTTGTCGTCTGGGAGCTATGTCCGGGGTTTCGTCAAGCAGGCCCGGGAATTTGACGATGTCACGCTCGTGGCGCTGTCGTCGCCGGTGGGCGTGTTTGGCGGCTCATCGCGCAGTTGGAACACGCGCGAGACCTTTGACCATTTCCTCAACGCCATGATCGAGGATCTCCGCGCCGAGCTTCCCGTCCACGGCGTCTATCTGGCGCTTCACGGGGCCATGGCCGTGCGGGACCTGCCGCGCCCCGAGGCCGAGATCGCCCGGCGCTTTCGCGAGGTGGTTGGTCCCGAGGTGCCCATCGCCGCAACCTTCGACCTGCACGGCAACGAGGACGCCGAGTTTTTGGCACACGCCGACCTGGCGTTCGTCACCAAGCGCTACCCGCACTACGATGCCCACATTCAGGGTGAGCGCGCGGCCCGCGTCCTCCGACAAGCCGCGAAGGGGGACTACCGCGCCACCACCGCGACCCGGAAACCCGGGATCATCACCGCCACCGTTCTGCAGTGGACCGGCCAGTCCCCGGCCATGGACATCATGGAGAGGGCGCGCAGATGGGAGGCGCGGGAAGTCGACGCCTACGTCTCCGTCTTCTTTGGATACCCTTGGTCCGATGTGCCCGATGTGGGCGCCACCGTGCAGGTCATGACCAACAGTGACCAAGCCTTGGCCGACAGAATCGCCGACGACATGGACGACTTCATCTGGCGTGTGCGGCGCGAATTCGCGGTGGGTGCGTACCCTGGCCCCGCCCGTGCCGCCCAGATCGTCACCGACGCCGTGGCCCGGGGCGAGATTCCGGTGGCCGTGGGAGACCACAGCGACCGACCGGGGGACGCCACGCACCTCTTGCGCGCGTTCCAGGAGGCCGGCATCGCAAGGGTTCTGTATGGAGCGATCACGTCTCCCGCCGCATTGGAGGCGCTGGCTCAGGACGGGGCGGCTCCCGGCGACTCGGTGGAGGTCGACATCGGCGGCTTTACGCCATCCGGCGGGGCCCCCTATCGCGTCAGCGGCATTCTGGACTATCTCGGAGCTGGCCTGGGCTACGACCTGACCGCCGGCATCTCGTTCGGCGACGGCAACCTGGTGTTCCTGGTGCCCGCCTATGCACAAGTCCTGTACCCGGAGCGCTTCCGTCTGGGGCCGATCGACCCTGCCGATTACGATGTGTTCGTCGTCAAGTCGAGGGTCCACTTCCGCCGAGGCTTCGACGAGACGGGCTACGCAAGAACGATCGTCATCGCAGAGGCACCGGAGCCATTCGTGGGCACCACATTTCTGGACGCCCTCGCCTACGAGCACGTCGACCTGGGCGAGCTCTACCCCTACGGAATCCCTGTGAAGCGGAGGTAATGGAGGGGCGACGTCCCCGGGGCCCGCGGGGGCCCCAAGCACCTTGACCCTGACCACCAACTCCGTAGAGTAGTTTAGTTCCCCAAGACCCAAAGTTCCCAACCTCTGCCCGTCCGTCCACGAGGAAACCCGATCCCGACCGGAGCCCATGAAGCCAACCCGAGAGCAGGTCCAGCACTGGAAGCGCGTCCTTTCTCCCTACTTCGGCCCTGACGACCGTCGCAGCGCGTGGCAGATGGGCTACACGTTCGCGCTGTTCGTCCTTGGGTGGGGCCTCATGTACTGGAGCCTGGACATCGGCTATTGGCTGACGTTGCTCTTGGCGCCGGTGACCGCCGGCCTCCTGATCCGCCTGTTCATGTTCCAGCACGACTGCGGACACGGCTCCTACTTCAGATCCAGGCGTTGGGCGTGCGTGGCCGGCTCCGTGATCGGGGTCCTGACCCTGACCCCGTACCACTACTGGCGCAAGACCCACGCGATCCATCACGCGCACTCCGGGGACCTGGACCTGCGCTCCTTCGGGGACATCGTGACCGTGACCACCAAGGAATACGAGGCAATGTCCCTCCTGCAGCGGCTGGGATACAGGATCTACCGCAATCCCCTCGTGCTCTTCGGTCCGGGCGCCGCGTTCCATTTCTTTGTCAAGCACCGTTTTCCCTGGGATGTGCCGAGGACCTGGAAGCGCGAATGGTGGTCGGTCTGGTACACGAACGCCGCGCTGGTCGCACTGGTGGGGGGCGCATGGCTGACCATCGGGATCGGTCCCTTTCTGATGATCCAATTGCCGATCACCCTGATGTCCTGCGCCATGGGCGTGTGGCTGTTTTATGTGCAGCACCAGTTTGAGGATGCCTACTGGCATTGGCACAAGGACTGGAACTACTACGACGCGGCGCTCCACGGATCCTCGTTCCTGCAGCTGCCCAAGCCGCTGCAGTGGTTCACGGCCAACATCGGCCTCCACCATGTCCACCACCTGAGCGCGCGCATCCCGAACTACCGCTTGCAGCGCTGCCACGACGAGAACCCCGAGCTGTGGCAAGCTCCCCGCATGACGATCCGAGACGGGTTCAAGTCCCTGCGTCTGTCGCTCTGGGACGAGGGTCGCCGCAAGCTGATTTCATTCCGTGAATACAGGAGGCTGCGCACAGCCCAGGCGTCCACCTGAGGTCGCGTGACCGGACACGCACCCCAATGCTCTCCATCGGGGCGCGATCCCAACGCCTACACCTGGGCCAACTCTCCCAGCACGAACACGTCGGTGAGCATGGCCCTCAGATGGACTGAGGCGTTCAGGTTGTCGATCAGCAGAGACGACACCGATTCTTGGGCCGCGACCAATCGGATGAATGCTCTGGTCGCGTCCGCGTCCCGGCAGAGGACGGCCAGCACCACCTCGACATCTTGGGTGGCCGGAAGCACCGCGCGAAACGCTTCGTCCAAGCCGGTGAGGGCCGTGTCGTAGCGTCGCAACCAGTCGCGAATCTCCCCGCCCAGATCGCCCGAGGCATCGGTGGTCAATCCCTGCGCCGCGTAGGCCAGGAAGAACTCGTACCCCTCTTCGATGACGTCAACGCGCGCCCTGAGCTCTTCCAGGGCCAAGGTGTCCGAACCCGAGTCGGCGGCCAGGCTCAATGTCCGACTGCCACCATCACGTCCTCCACCCGCTCCAACCGCGCCGCATCGATCTACGGGGACCCCTTCCCTGCATCCGGCTCGGTCGCGTCGTGCGGCACCACGGCATCGTCAGGCGTCTCGGGGCCCGCCACCCCGGCCCGGACTCCCTGCCCCGCAACCGCCCATCGCTCGGGATCATGATGCTCTAGGTAGCGGTCGCGGTGAATCCAGCCGTTGATCATCGACCACGTCATCCACCGCTTCTCGGGTCGCACCGCAAAGTACACATGGGCGATCACGAGCACGATTAACCCGATGCCGCAGAAGCCATGGATCACATAGATCCACCCCCACACGGCGTCGCTGAACATGTATGTATTGGTGCTCCAAAGGAACTGCTCCACGCGGAACATCATCAGGGCCCCGGTGACGACCGCGCCCAGGGTAACGACCGTGGCCGCATGGTGGAACATCTTCTGATCCACCGGGTATTTGCCCGCCCGCGGCCGCCGTTCACCCCTTCTGCGAAGCGCCGCCTGGAGCCCCTGGCGCCCCTCACGGACATCGCGCCCGGAGATCCACATCGACCAGAAGTCCTGTTTCCAGAAGACGTGGACCAGGTGGTACACCAGGGTGCAGGCCAAGAGAACGCCCGCGATCCAGTGAATGGTCACCCACGGAAACTGGATCCCCAGCACGGGGAAGAACGCGGTGATCAGGAGCACGAACATGGTCGCCGACATCGACCAATGAAACCACCGGGCACCCAACGTGTGGCGCTGCACGCGGTCCGGCAACCCCTTCGCCTCTTCGGGGTCAATGATGACTGCGGGGACCTTCTTGGGCACCATCAACGCATGGCCGACCACAAACACCGCGCCAAGGACCACGGCCACCCAGATGAGGTCCCAGGAGGCACCGATCGGGACACTGTCGCCCCACGGATTGAGAGCGCGCCGAAGCAGGAAGTCCATCGCCTGGGAGGCCTCCTACCGGTCAGGCCGCGTCACGGATCGCGCGCATCACAAGATTTCGGGTCATGGCGATCTTGTAGTCATTGTGCCTAAGGGCCCGCGCGCCTTCGACCGCCACCTCGCCCGCCCTTATTCCCGTCTCGTGGCTGGGCGCGCGCCCCCGGGCCACAGCCTCGGCGCCACGCAGGCGCACCGGATACGGAGCCACGCCGTTGACCGAGAGGCGGATGTCGGAAATCACCCCACCTTCCACGGTCAGCATCGACGCCACGGTGACCAGGGCGAAGTCCCAGGCCCGGCGATCGCGAACCTTCTCAAAATAGGTCCGTCGGTTGGCGCCGGGCGCCGGCAGGAGAACCCGGACCAACAGGTCGCCGGGCTCCAGCACGGTCATGCGCGTGATGTCCAGGTCCGGACCGATGAAGAAGTCGGCCGCCTCGTACATGCGCGTGCCGGAGATGTTGGCCACCTCCATGCGCGCGTCCAGCGCGATCAAGGCGGGCGCGGTGTCGGAGGGATTCACGGCCACGCATCGGCTCGCACCCAGGATGCAGTGCTCCCGGTTCATGCTCTGCGGCGTGGCCGCGTAGCAGATGTTGCCGCCCGCCCGATAACAGGGCCAGCCGCCCCGGTAGTACCAACACCTGGTGTCCTGGACGATGTTGCCCCCCAGGGTTCCCTGGTTGCGAATCTGCGGCGTCGCCACCAGGGCGGCCGCTTCCGCCAACAATGGGTAGTCGCCTGCGACGCGCGCATCCTCCTCCACCGTCGTGAGGGTGGTCATGGCGCCGATGGCGATCCCGCCGTCATCGGTTGCGGAGATGCCCCGAAGCTCGTCGACGCCTCCCAGGTCGATGACGACGCCGGGGCGCTTGACCCGGTCCTTGAGCCAGTCAAAGGTGTCCAGGCCGCCCGCCACGATCCAGCTGTCCTTACGGTGCTCCCTCAGAAGCTGAAGCGCACCGCCCAGGGCCGTCGGCTGAAAGAGCTCGAACGGCGCAATCATGTCACGTATCACAGCCACGATCTGAATCGCTCCTTATGGTGTCGCCATGGAATCCGCCCCGCACTCCGACAATGATCCCGCTCCCTACACGTGTGTGTCCAATAACCGGTACGGCAAAGGGCGCCCCTCCAGCGCGGCCAGGATCACGTCCGCGGTCAGCGGTGTGCGGCAGAGGAGGCGCCCCCCCATGGCATCGGCGACGGCGCACGCGTAAGCCGCCTCGCCGGCCCCCACCGGCGGCTCGCCAATCCCCTTGGCGCCTACCGGTGTATGGGGATCCGCCCGACCCACGGCCGCAAAGCGGGGGCTGGGCGGTACATCCAGGATGCCGGGCGGGCGGGCGGTGTAGAATCGCTTGGCGAAGGGGATTCCCCACTTCGGGTCAAACACCCAGCGCTGTCCCATTGCCATGCCGATGCCCTGAATGACTCCTCCGTTGGTCTGGGCCGCCAGACTTCGCGGGTGCAGAACCGTCCCGCAATCCGTGGCCGAGGCCAGGTCCACCAGATCCACCTGGCCGGTCTCAACATCAAGCTCGACCTGTGCGAAGGTCGCGACCCAGGTGTACACCGCACCCGCCTGCGCATAATTGTCCCTGGCCGCCGCGATGAGTCCCTCACCGGCGAGCTGCCGGACCGCCTCCTTTGTCACGTCGTTGAGATCGCCGGGGACCTCGCCCCCGCTGAACCTCCCGCCCCGAGCGATCGCGCGGGAGGCCGCTTGGGCAAAGTCCAGCCCCACGGACGGATCACCGCCCAGGAACACGCGCCCGTCCCGGACCCGGTAGTCGCGCGGCGCGCCCCCCAACTCCAAGGCGGCCAGCTCCTGAAGCAATCCGACCAGCGAGGTGGCGGCCGCGTGATTTGCCCTTGAGTGCGCATGCGTGGTCTGGCTGCCGGCCTGCACGGTGCTGAAGGGCAGGTGCTTGCTCGTATCGCCCCAAACGACCACGACCTGGTCCCATTCGAGATCCAGCACATCGGCGGCGGCCCGCGCCGTGTCGGCGATCGAGTGCGTGCCCAGATTGCCGATCCCCTGATGCACATGCAGCTTCCCGTCCGGCCGCACCACAAGGAGGCCGTCACGACCCGAGCTACCCGCGGTAAAGGGACTCAGCCCCAGGCCCACCCCGGTGACCTTCGAGCCCCGCCGGCGTCCAGACAGGAGCCTCTTCTCCTCCCAGCCGAACAGGTCGGCGCCAAGGTCAAGCGCCTCCCTCACATAGGCGCTGGTGAAGGGTCCTTGGCTCGGGCCCAACCACCCGTTGCGATCCGGCGCGTTGACCTTGCGGATCTCCAGGCGATCCATGTCCAGTTCGCGCGCCGCTTGGTCCACCAGAGGCTCAAGCATGGCCACGATCTGGGCCCCGCCCGGAGCGCGCTGAGCGGAGCGGGGCGGCGTGTTTGTATAGACGGGCACGCCGCGAAAGCGCATGTTCTCGGGCTGATACGATGCGGTGGCCACGGTCGCGGCCGTCGTGAAGTCGCCGGCCCGCCCGTACGGTCCACCATCCTGCACCAGGTACAGATCCAGCGCCGTCATGCGTCCGTCGGCCCGGAACCCCAGCTTCGCCCACCCCTGAAATCCGGCGCGCCCCCTCCCGATGTAGTTCTCCTCGTAGCGCGTGATCCGCAGCATGACGGGGCGCCCGATCTTGCGCGACAGGATTGCGGGCACCGCCATGATCGGGGATCCCGCGATTTTGCTGCCAAATCCACCCCCGCAGTACTTCCCGATCAAGACCACATTCTCGGGGTCGACGCCCGCCATGCGGGCCACGCTACCCCGCGTCCGCTCCGTGCTTTGCGTGGATCCGTGGAGGAAGAGCTTGCCGTTCTGCCAGTACGCCATGCAGCTTCGGGGCTCCATCGGATGGTGGGTTACCGACTGGTGCGCCACGGTCTGCTCGATCACGACCTCCGCCTGGGCGAATCCCGCCTCCAGATCGCCCAGGGTCCACTCGGTCGCGGGCTCTCCCCTGGGCAACTCATCCGGGCCCGCCGCGGCGAAGACCGAGTCGGGCCACTTCAGGGTGATCGCCTCGCCCCGCCCACCGACATTGCCGTCCAGGCGCGCATCGGGGCCGCCTTCGCGCAGGCTCTCCAACGGATTCAGCACGAAGGGAAGCGGCTCCAGGTCCGGCCGGATCGCCTCCACCGCGGCGGCGGCGGTCGTCTCATCCACGGCCGCCACGGCGAGAATCGGCTCCCCCTCGTACTTCGGCTCGTCCGTCAGAGCCGCCTCACCGACGCCTGCCTCCTGAAGCGGCAGATCCGACGCCCGCAGGATTCCCAGCACACCCGGCATCGCCTCGGCGGCCGTCGTTTCCACGCCGCGAACTCGCGCGTGGGGCATCGGGCACAGCAACAGCTTGGCGAAGACCATGCCTTCGGCCCGAAAGTCCTCGGCGTACCGGGCCCTGCCGGTAATCTTGGCGGGCAGGTCCGGGGGAGAGATGTCCGTGCCGATCAGTTTCTTCGTCATGTCGTCAGCGGTTCAGGTATGGACTCTTATGCGTGCCGTTCGCGTCCCCAGTGCACCGGTCAGGCGCGAGCGCGGGACAACTCGGCAGCCCGCATGGCGGTGTTGAGTATCTTGTCGTAATCCGCGCACCTGCAAAGGTTTCCCGAAAGTAGCCGGGCGGCCTCCTCTCGGCTGGGGCCAGGATTCTTGGCCAACATTGCAACCATGCTCATCGTAAACCCGGGGGCGCAGAAGGCGCACTGGAAGCCGCCCTCGTCGATGACCGCCTGCTGCACGGGGTGCATCTGCCCGTTCTGCTCCAGCCCCTCGATCGTCGTGATCGAGCGGCTGCGCACGGAGTGCGTCAGTATCGAGCAGCTGTAGTGGGTGACCCCATCAATGAGAACGGTGCATGAGCCGCATTCCGCCCGGTCGCACCCCAGCTTGGTGCCGGTCAGCCCCAGCTGGTAGCGCAACGTCATCGCCAACGTCTCGTGCTTGGGCACGTCAATCCGGCGTTGTTGTCCGTTGACGTCCAATGTCAGGAGGCGTCCCACGGCGCCGCGCAGCGCCGGCGACCCAGCCCCAAGGCCGGTCCCGCGCACCAGGTAGCCCCCGGCGGACACCGTGGCTCCGGCGGCGATCACACCCTTGATGAACACGCGCCGGGTGAGCCCGCCGCGCCGGGACCTCATGGTATCTCGAACATACGACATCGTTTGTCAGCGCCTCACGAAAAAGCCATGGTGAATCTCCCCAGAGCGCGAACACATCCAAAACCAATCATACTGCACAGGGGCAAGTTTGCGCCAACACACCCGTGTACCATTCAGAAGAGCTCTTGGGAGCACTTCCAGCATGGTTGGGGATGAGACACAAGGCCAGCGGAGAGCGCACGACGCAACGTAGCATCAGCGGGCATGGGCCCCCCTTGCATGGACACCACGGCGGCAACGTGCGCCACGGCCTCGCGGGAACTTCTTGGCATCGGGGCCCGTGCAGAGAGCGTAGCGACCGGAACAGCCCCAGATGCCAAGACCCCAACGGTTCCCACATCAGTTCGCCCATGCCCGCCACCCGCGTGTGCCTCAAGGACCCGCCAACACTGATCATCACCGTCTGTTCCGCGAGAGGGGCGTCAGGCCGGGAGCAACCCATCGCCCCCTGTGCCAACGAGCAACCTACCTGGACCTGCTCGAGGGTGCGAATCCAGTTGGTACTGAGTGTCACGATCATGCTCCTATGATCGTAGCGCCTCAGCTCAGGCTCAATCCGGGCCCGCGTTCAGGCTCATCTTCCATTGGACAACACTGGCGCGATTGACGGAATACGATGATGTGTGGGGGATGGATGGGGACTCCGGTTGGTCGGGTATCTCGGTGCATCCAGCCGAAGGCCTCGCGGCAGCCCAGGCCGATGAGCGGTCGGTGGGGGCGCGGGTGTCAGGCGGTGTGGCGACGTGTGCTGAGCTGGGACTTGCTTGCGGAACCGAGGCACCGTACCTTGCCGGGATGATCAACCCCCTCGCTCGGGTACCGGAGCCAGGGTCTCTGGGTGCGACGGCAATGTGACCGCTGACACGCTCGATACGGTGATCATGGAATTTCGCGTCCATGAAGACGGGACTGTAGCGCAGAACATCTCCGAGGAGGCAGCCTTGGCGGAGGGGGCTCCCGTGCGGTTCTTGGTGCATAGCGGTACTGACACCGTTCTTGATCCCACCTTATTCATGAGTGACAATTGAAACTGTCATCAAGGCCAGTGAAAGGGTTCTCGGCGTTCCGACATCGGCCAGCCCCCCAATTTTGCCGGCCGACCACCGCCTCGTGCACATCATACCCCCCAAATACCCATTTTATGGACGCACTTCCGCCACTTCCCTTGTAACCGCCCTTGCGCCCAGACCCGCCGTTCAGTATCAGACAACCTCGGCGGACAAGATTCGGACATCAGGAAGCTCTCGCACTCCGGCAACCAGCATCTGCCAATGCACCGACACTGCGCTTGTGATCATCGTGATCCGTCGCCCAGACACGATGTATCGTGCCGCCGTGCGCAACACTCGCTCCAACAGGCGCCGCAAACTCCAGCCAACACCGGTCCGCCGCGCCAACAGAACACGTTGGACATGCATCACCTGGTACGCCAGGATCGACAACAGTAGCCGTACCCGGTTGCGGGCAAAGGCATCCAGAAGCTCTGGATCCTCCACCACCTCCTCTTCGCCGTTCTCGTCGCCACTCACCTCTTCCTCCGTATCGGCCACCGCAACCTTTGGGTTCCGGTAGTGGCTCTTGGGACGCGACGTCGAGGACAACGACGGATTCACCACACTCATCAACTCGCCAATGTGGCCCTCAGCCTTCCCGCGCTTCCTGTACAGCTCCAACACCTCCTCAGGCGTCATCTCATCGGCAGACACCGATGTGGCCAACCAAAACGACCTCGTGAACAGCTCGCCCGGCTTAGCCACCATCACATGCACCATGCGGCATTCAACAGGCCAGCTCCCCGCCTTGTACCGCTCCGCTTCCCGAACTCGCGTCGTGGTCTCACGCGGGCGTTCTTTCTCTTTGTCCTCTTTGTCCTTTTTGTCCATGTCAGCACGGAACTCATCGACCGCAGGTTCGGCACAATCAGCCAGCACCTTGTTGTTCGCCACACGGACCACAAAGTCGATACCCTCCTCCTCGAGCGCATGCATCAGAACCCCGCTCGGGAACCCGGCGTCCATACGAAAAATGACCCTCTTGCTGATCTTCCCCTTCGCACGCTTCGCCACGTTCTTGATGAAGCCCACCACGCGGTTCGCCGTATGAACCTTGCCCCTCCGAAGCTCAACATCCAGGATGTCTCCCGTCTCCGCCGCCAACGCCACCAACGGATGGAAAACCCTGGCGCGATAGTGCCCGTTATAGTCGCTGCCGGCCTGCTTTCCATGCACCCTCACCGGTAAGCTGTCCACATCAATGACCAACGTATCGTGCAGGCGACCGCCGTTTGTGGCGAGCACCTTCCACGAGGTGAAGTCCATGATCACGTCGCGACAGGCCTCGGTGTTCTCCTCGTTGCTGAGCGCCGCGATCAAGCGCGACAAGGTAGGCTGCGACGCCAGCGCATGGTCGACCGGTTTCGTTCCCTTCCGGTCGGATACCGCGAGGCCAAAGGACACGTCGTTGCGGAAGACATTCGCATCGTTATGGTCCCGGCGATTCTGGACGAGGAGCAAGAGCGCGGTGCGTAGCAACTCCGCCATGGAGTGCTTGATCTTGACGGGGTCGCGCTCGTCCTTGATCCGTTTGGTTGCGGCGTTGATGATACCGCTACGCTCGAGGATTTCTCGGCTGGTGGCCGCCCCTGCGTCTGATGACAATCTTTCGTCTCGGGACTCGATTCGGAGCGATTTGTTGAAGCTAAATGTCGTTGCCATGACTTCACCCTGGGTTGGTGGCCGGAAAACGCTGGTGGATCTTGGTAACACATTGAAGATATATCACTTGCCCCCACAAATCCAGCCCCCTCAAGCCGCCGTCATGAATAACCCGGGTTGATGTGAAGGGGGTGGACCTACATGACGCGATGGGTACGGCAGAAATGGAGTTGATGGTGATGGGTGATCGGGTTAATGCGGAACGTCTGAAGATGTCGACTGCCGCTGTTGGGGAGCCGGGCGCCTGGCCCGACACCGAGTATGACCCACAGTACCTTGCTGACATGAAGGAGTTACGCACCCTGATGGACGGCCTGCTCGATTGGAGGGAGCTACAGGCGACGACACCTGCGGAACGGGAAGCGGCGGGGAGAGAAGCGCAAGCAAGAATCAAAGACTTTCAGCGAGAACTGAAACAGCGCGCCGAAGGTGTGCAACAATGAAGGACAACTTTGATTATGGATTCGTCTTGCGCAAAATCATTTTGCTCGCGTTCATCAGCCTGTTTTATTGGGTTGTGTTAGGTTTATGGGTAGGCCTGCCTGTTGCGCTAATGGGCGGGCGAATCGGTTTTTTTGTCGTCATGGCAGTTGTCCTCTTGCTGATCGTACCTTGGGTGCTTTATAGACACGGCGACATCCTCGACAAAAAGGAATGAATGTGATCCTGGCCATGGCGTCTTCGATAATCCCGGGCACAGCTACAGAGCTTGATGCAACTTCTGCGCATCCCGCGACCGAGCTGCCGGGCCTGACGGTTCTGCGCCTCGTCCCCTGTGTTCCTTCGCGGGTGGGCGGCGGCGAACCCCTGCCTCCTTGGAGGTGGTAGGGGTTAAGACACGATAAGGGCTTTACGTTTTGAGTGACTTTGAGTTGGAGGGACTGAAGTATCTTTGCCTTTGGCGCTGCCGGCCATCGTCCCCGGATTCCTCGCGTTCCACACTTGGGCGGCGCTGGACGCAGAACCAGTCTGGTGTTTCGAACATAATGGCCGTTATGCGGTGGCCGCCGCTAAGGACTGCCGAGCACCGTTCGCCTTCTCAAGAATATCCGCGGTAGTCTTCGTCCAAAACAGCGGCTTCGGATCCTCGTTATACGTCTCAATGTACTCCTCCAGACACCGCTCAAGATCATCCCCCTACGGGCCAACGCAGGCCCCATTCGGAACAGATCACCTTGGCACACGCACGCTCACCGGGACGGACATCATGACCAAGCCCCACATCGCTCCCCGCCCTTCGCGCCGCCGCTTCATGGGCGCCGCAGCCGCTACCCTGGGCGGCCTCGCCATGCGCCCCGCTACCGCCTTGGGCACGGCGCTTCCCCCGCCGCCCAGGGGATTGGCACCCCTGGACCCCTACGACGACCTGGTCAAGCTGTCCGCGAACGAGAACCCCTACGGACCCTCTGAAGCCATGCTGGGGGCGATGAACACGGCGTGGAAGTACGCGAATCGCTATGGCTACCCGGATGGCGACATTGAGCAGAAGATCGCCGATCACCACGGGGTCGGCGTCGACAACATCTTGTTAAACGCCGGGTCGGGGGAGACGCTACGGGTCGCGGGCCTCACATATCTGGGGCACGACGAGAAGGTTGTCGGCGTTCTGCCCACCTTCCTCGCCGTCTATGCGGCGGCATCGGGGATCGACGCTGACGTCATCGCGCGACCGCTCCTGGCCGATCACACGCAGGACATGGACGACCTGATCAGGGTGACGAAGCGCCACTACCGCGACATCGGTCTGGTCTATGTGTGCAACCCCAACAATCCCACCGGGGTCGTTGTGCCGGCCGCCGACATTCGCCATCTCCTGGAAAGCATTCCCGAAGACATCCCGGTGCTGATCGACGAGGCGTATCACCACTTTGTGCAGGACCCCGCCTACGCGACCGCCGTCCCGTACATCAAGCAAGGCCGCAAGGTCATCGTCACGCGTACGTTTTCCAAGATCTACGGGATGGCCGGCCTCCGCCTGGGTTACGGGATCGCACCGCCAGAGATGATTCTCGAGATGCAGGACCATGCCACGGGCAGCGTCAACGCGCTGGTCAAGTGGGGCGGTGTCGCCGCGTTGGAGGACAAGGAATCCGAGGCCTGGGTCCGGGACGCCACCATCGCACTGCGCGAAGAGACAGCCGAGGCACTGCGCGAGCAGGGTTTTGAGGTCATTCCCTCCGAGACCAACTTCTTCATGGTGCATACGGGGCGGCCCGCAGCCGAGGTGCGCGACGAGTTCCGCAAGCGCGGAATAGCGGTTGGACGGGATTTTCCCCCAATGCTCGACTATCTGCGCGTCTCGGTCGGCGCACAGGCGGACATGGAGCGCTTCTTGGAGGCATGGAACGAGATCTTCCCCGACGGAATGGCCACAACCGCGCGCTGAGTCCAGAGGCCCGGTGCGGGCGACTTGGCACCGGGAAGGCACCGAATGAGATCCGCGTGTCCCGACGGCCGGGCTTGATGTCCCGGTGGCGCAGGGTGCGGCGGTGTGCTCGTCTTCTCCCATGCGGCGAGGCCAAGGGAGTGTCCCGGAACACTGCTGTGGCCCGGCTGCGCGGCACCCGGCCGGGGAAGCTCCGCACGCGCATCAATCAGGCCCCGGCCCTTGGGCACCTCGTCACGCTCCTGGCGATCGGCACCCCCTTGGTTGCATGGCCGCCAGGGAACCTTGCGGCGGTCGTTACGGGGTTTGCGACAACCGGGGGAGGGGCCAGGCCGGCAAGTTCGCCCGACACCGTGTCCTTGCGCGGTGGCGACCATAGGTGCCCGGCCTCTCTTGATCTTCTCGTTGAGCGTTCCTACGCCGCCTCGGCGGGGCTGCGCACGGGAGCGATGGTTTCCCTGCGCTCCACACCCGAGGCGTCTGCCTGTCCCGCGCGAATCGCGGGCATCATGGAGACGCCACCGGATCCGGCTCGCCTGGTCGAGAGCCGCCCCCGCGTCATGCTCCGCCTTCCGCACCTGCAACAATTGGCCGACCGCAACGACCAGGTCGACCACTTCTCCGTCGCCCTGCGCCCGGGGGCAGATCCGGACCAAACCGCCGACAACGTGGCGCCGCTTCTGGTGGGCACCCAGGTGCTCTTGACACAGGAGGTGGCCCGGCAATCCTCGACAACTTTCCAAGTCGTGAACCAGTTTCACAGCGCGATCGCAGGAATCACGCTCGTGGCGGGGGGCGTCTTCCTCACATGCATCATGGTGCTCAAGGTTCAGGAGCGACGCGAAGCCGTTGCAGCCGCTCGCCTGGCCGGGATTTCCCGGCGCATTCTCCTGGGCTGGACGATTGCGGAGGCCGCACTCTTGTCGGTCGCGGGCGGCGTAGCCGGGCTGGGCGTGGGTCTCGCGGCTTCGTGGGCGGTCAACACCTACTATCAATGGGCCTACGACACATCCCTGGTCTTTTCCCGCGTCACCGGCACCACGGTGCTGCAGGCGCTCGCGCTGGCCGTGCCGTTGGGGCTTGGCGCCGGGGTGTTTGCCGGACGTCGATTGCTTCGCAACGACCCGCTGGGCACGGTCACAGGCTAGACCCGGGTTCCTGGCGCGTGTCGCAGACAACGCTCTACGCGTTGCGCGGCGTGCCGCGCCAGACGGCCGCCAAGGGTTTGGCAGAGGCCAAAGCCCGCTCCTGAGTGCTGACCGCAGGCCAGAAGACGTGTGGTGCGGACAAAGCACTCGCTGACCACCGCATCAGGACGTGTCCATCACACGGGGCGAAGACCGTGGCGGATGCGTACGCGCAGTGGCACCTGGCATGAGCCCCAAGCCCCGATGTGCGGCGACTCCGTGTCCTGCTGGCGGGGTCGCCCCCAAGAGATATGGCCGGCCCGCGGGAATCTCGGGACCCGGATCGCGGTGGTGTTATATCGTTAATGACCGATGGTCCGACCGCCGAGACATTGGTGGTTGGTCGCTGACGCCCTCTGCCGCGCACGCCGCCAGGTCTGTGCCCGTCCAGCCGCAGGAGTCTCGATATTCTGCTTCGCAACTCGGTCCGTGAGCTGCGCACACGCCCGTTGCGTACGGTCCTCGCCACGAGCGGCATCGCCGTGGCCATGGCAATGCTCACCGACATGACGATGCTCAGCGGCGGTATCCGAAAGAGCTTCGGCGACCTGCTGGAAGGCCCCGGCTACGAGCTGCGGGTCTCACCGCGAGGGACCCTGCCCTTCGACACCGAGGCGACCATTCGGGACTTTGCCGATGTCGAGGGAAGCATCACGGGCATGGCCGGCGTACGGGATGTGGCGCCCATACTGGCCGCATCTCTGACCGTCGAGCGCGCATGGGCGCCCGGCGGGTCAAGCGAATCCGACGCTGCGCCCGCGCAATCGTTGCAATCGCTTGCCATGGGCGTCCGGGACAGCGACGGCGGTCTCTTCCGTCTCACCGCCGGTCAGGCGCCCGAGGCCGGCGAGGTCGTCGTCAGCGACGCACTGGCCCAGGGCCTGGACATCGACCTCGGCGATGCACTTCGTCTTCAACCCTCCAGGGGGTTCGGGGGATGGTCCCGGACGCTCACGGCGCGCATTTCTGGAACGGCCTTGTTTCCCTTTGCGGCCCGGGGAGACGCGCCGCTCGCCATGGCACTGGCCGACCTCCAGACTCTGATGAACCAGGCGAACGAGGTGTCCTTCGCCATGGTCGCGGTCGCTCCCGCGGCGGACCCGGAGGCGGTTGCACGGGATATCGTCTCGGCGGTGCGGCGAGTGGATGCAGTCACGCTGGGCGGTGTTGGCGAGAGACTGGACCAGCGCCTCTCGTACTTTCGGCAACTCGCCGTGATCCTGGGGACGGTGAGCCTCGTGGTCACGGCCCTCTTGGTCGGCACCCTCGCGGCCGTGTCGATCAGTGAGCGCAGACCCCTGCTGGCGGCGTTGCGCGCGATCGGCGTCCCGCAGCTTCGGATCATGGCGGAACTGGCCGCCGAGAGCCTTGTCGTGTGCGCCACATCGAGCGCGGTTGGATTGGGACTGGGACTGATCCTGGCTACCCGGCTCGAAGTCATTCTGGGCGACTTTCCCGGCCTGCCCGTCGGTGTCCGCTTCTTCGTCGCGGATCCCGTCGCCCTTGGCTGGGCCGTCCTGCTCCTGATGGCGTGCGGGGCCGCCTCTGCGGCCGTGCCCGCCTGGACGGCGCTTCGCAGCGAGGCTGCCACGCTCCTTCACCGGGGCGGCCCTTGATCGTGCTCCTACGCGCCTATGACGCCGGATACGGGGTGGATGCAGCGGGGTGAGAGCACCGGGTCGGTGATCGTGGACGCCACGGATGCATCTCGGGTGTACCGGCGTGGGGCGCGACCCATCCAAGCGCTCAGAGGGGTTTCGATGACCGTCGACCAAGGAGATTTCCTGGCCGTCACGGGGCCCAGCGGGTCCGGCAAGTCGACGCTGCTTCACCTGCTGGGCGGCTTGGATCTCGCAACGAGCGGCACCGTCCGTTTCCTCGGGCGGAATATGGCCCGGTTGTCGGTTGAGGAGCGAGCGCGGTTGCGTTTGCGGCGGGTCGGGCTCGTATTTCAGCGATTTCACCTGCTGCCGATGCTCACGGCCCGGGAAAACGTCGAGTTGCCCCTGGCCGCAGCCGGAACCGGGCGGCGCAGCAGACGCGAGCGCGCCACCATTCTGCTGGAGCGGGTTGGTCTGGGGGATCGCTTGCGTCACCGCCCCGGAGAGCTGTCGGGCGGCCAGCAGCAACGCGTCGCGATCGCGCGCGCCCTGGCCAACCGACCCGCGCTCCTCTTGGCGGATGAGCCCACGGGGGAACTCGACCGGTCGACATCCGCGCAGATTCTGGAGCTGTTCCAGGCCCTGAACGACGACGGGGCCACGGTTGTGGTCGCCACGCACGACCCCAGCCTTGCGGCGGGCGCCGGGCGACGGGTCCAGGTCGTGGACGGGGCCATCGGGGAATGACCCGACCCGCGGGCCGAGCCACCTGGGCCCACACTTGGCGACCCCCGACATGATCGGGCGCCTCGTCCTGGCCTCGGCCACGCATCGACCCCTCCACACCCTGCTCCTGCTGGCCGGATATGCCGTGGGGGTGGGCGTCACCATTGTTCTGCTGTCCATCGGGGCGGCGCTCGTGGAGCAGTCCCGGGACACCCAACTCGTGGGCGGGGGTGACCTCGCCGTGCTGCCCGCGGGCCTGGACACGGAGACCATGCGGACCGGGGGAACCAGCTCCATGTTCTACTCCATCGACCAAGCATCCATGCTGTACAGGGATGTCCTGGCCGGGACACGTTTTCAAGACCAAATCGCGGCCGCCGCACCCTGGATCGACGGCGAACTCCTCTATCTGGAGTCCGATTCGGGCCTGGTTGCCGTCACCGCCACGGCGACGATCTCCAGTCTGGCACGGCAACTGGGCGTCACCCTCGACCTGATCGAGGGACAATGGACCGAGGTGGACGACGAGCGTCGCTGGCAGAACCCCACCGACGCCGAGCTCTACCGCTCCATCGACGCCATGCACATCCCCACCGGCAACGCGGCCAACGATTCGACATGGGCCGAGTGGCACTACTTCAATGTGTTGATCCCCGGGTCCGGGTGGCTTTACCTCACCTACATGGTGGGCGGAAGATTTTCTGACGGGAGCTGGAGCGGGCGCATGCTCGCGACCCGGGTTGAGCCCGGCGCGCCGGATCGCGTCTTTGAGAGCATCTGGAGCGCAGGCCGTGTGTCGTTCGCCGCAGGTCACCCCGACCTCAGGATCGGGCCCTCCGCCGTCACTGTCACGCCGGAAGGCGCATACCGGCTGATCGCCGAAGTCCCGGCAACGCGCGGCGGCGATGCGCTCACCGTGGATCTCACCTTGGCGTCGAGCACCCGGCGCTACCTTCCACCCGTGGATGTCGGCGGCGACGCGGTGTTGTCCGGCTATGTCGTCCCCCTGCTGGACGCTCGCGCACGGGGCCGTGTTTGCGAGGGCCACCGGTGCACGGAGCTCAATGGCTCCCGGGCCTACCACGACCACAACTGGGGCACATGGTCGGGGGTGACGTGGGATTGGGGTCATGCAAGGATTGAAGGCTATTCGGTGCTCTACGGCGGCGTCAGTCTCACGCGCGCGGGAGGCACTGGGGAGACGGAACCGGCCCCGGACGCCCCCGGCGGCCCACGGTTCCTTTACCTGGCCGATGAACACGGCTTCGCCGGCGTACTGCCCGTCCGGCGGATCGACACCTCGTGGCCCGGCACCGGTCCGGGCCACGCACCGGACTCCATTGTGGTCGTGGCCACCGACGGGGCGGACTCGCTCACGCTGAGGGTCACCGTGCGTCACGCGCGCAACACACGGGTTCCCATCGCTCAGGGAGACGCCCTCTTCTTTCAGATGCGCGGCGGGGCCACGCTGGCCGGCCGGCTGCAGGGAGCATCGCTGGAAGAGTGGGGAGACGGGTTCTTCGAGACATGGTGCGTGGACTGCGCCACAGAGGGACGGTCGCCTTGATCGGCCACGGCATTGAGCACGTTGCGGCAGCGGTACGAGCCGGACGGCGGACGGCCGTCAACGTCGTCGAGGAGGCGATTTGCCGCCACCTGGACAGTGACCTGGGCGCCTATGTGATCTTCGATACCCGGGGCGCTCGAGCCCAGGCGCGTTCCATCGACCGGGCCGTGGGACGGGGCGAGGATCCCGGTCCCTTGGCCGGCGTCCCCGTCTCGGTCAAAGATCTCTATGGCGTGAAAGGACTTACCACGCGGGCCGGGACGCACAGGGAGCTGCCGGCCAAGTGGCAAAGGGAGGGCTTCCTGGTCAGGGCGGTGCGCGCGCTGGGCGGGGTCATTGTCGGCAAGACACACACTGTGGAGTTTGCCTTCGGGGGCGTGGGGATGAACACCCACACGGGCACGCCCGTCAATCCTTGGGACGCAGATCATCACCGCATACCGGGAGGGTCCTCGGCAGGCGCCGGCGTGAGCCTTTGGGAGGGTTCGGCGATGATCGCGCTGGGAACAGACACCGGAGGCTCAATCAGGATACCCGCATCCGCGACCGGGGTCGTGGGATACCGTCACACGACGGGCCGGTGGCCCGCCACCGGCGTGGTGCCGCTGAGCACCACGCTGGACACCGTAGGGGTCCTGACGCATACGGTTGCCGACCTCCTGCATGTCTTTTGCGCGGTGGACGCCATAGCCCCTCGTGCGGCCAAAGAAGGGCCGAGTCGCTCGGGCACAAACCGGGAGGGCGTGAGGCGACTGCGGATCGGGGTTCCCGGCGGGAGTTCCCCCTGGCGGGAAGCCGGCGACGACATTGCCGCGGTGGCACAGGGAGCGCTTGAGGAGCTCGAGCGGGCTGGCGCCGTGCTCGTGGAGGTGGATGCCCCGGAACTTGATCGCGCGGGCGAGGCCTATCTTTCGGGTGACCTGATCCAACCCGAATTGCTGGAATTCCTTGAGCGCGAACTGTTGGAGTGGACTTCGGTTCTGGATCCCTTGGTGGGCACGAGGTTGAGATCGGCGGCCGATGTACCCGCAACCCGTTACCTCAAGGCCCTGCGTCTGCGCCATCGCCTGGCCCGTGCGCTCCGGGCGCGACTCGCCCAACACGAAATCGACATCCTGGCCACCCCGACGCTCTCGATCACGCCGCCCGCGGTGGACACGCTGCAAGCGCTGGACGCCTATGGAGCCGCCAACCGCACCCTGCTCTCGGTCACCAGCCCGGCCAGCATGGTGGACATGTGCGCGGTCACGTTGCCCGTCGGCCTGGACCGGGCCGGCATGCCGGTCGGCCTTCACTGGATGGGCCCTGGCCACCACGACCACCAGGTCCTCGGGCGCGCAGCCGCCGCGGAGTCGGTGCTCGGTATCAATCGTAGCCGGCTGGGGTTGCCGACAAGGATACGCTCTGGCCCCAAGCCCCGGGCGCTGGGGTAGCGTGTACGATTTGTCGCTCCCAACGCGCGCTTGGGCCCCGCACAACTTGCTCATGAGCTCGTGCGCGCGATCACGGTAACTCGGCCCGGCGGGCCGGATGTTCTCAGCCTCGCAACCCTGGCGGACCCCAGCCCCTCCGACCGGGAGATCCTGGTGGAGGTGAGCTATTCAGGCGTCAACCGAGCCGATATTCTCCAACGCAGGGGACTCTACGCGCCGCCGCCGGGCGCCTCCTTGGTGCCGGGACTTGAATTCGCCGGTGTGATCCAGGAGCTGGGAGCGGCGGCCACCCGATTCAAGCCCGGGGACCGCGTGATGGGAATCGTGGCGGGCGGCGGCTACGCCCGGCGCCTGGTCACGCACGAGGACATGGTCGTGGGCGTGCCGGAGGCGATGCCGATGGTCTCTGCCGGCGCAATTCCCGAAGCGTACATGACCGCCTATGACGCGCTGTTTCGCCTGGGCGCCCTCGGCGCGCGCGAGACCTGTCTCATCCACGCTGTCGGCAGCGGGGTCGGCGTGGCGGCCCTGCAGCTGGCGAACCGGGCCGGCGCGCGCACCATCGGGACGTCGCGAACCCAGGCCAAGATTAAGAAGGCGAGGGAAATGGGGCTGGACATTGGAATCCATGCGGACCCAACTGGCGGGAGCGACTGGCACCGGGAGGTCCTGCGGGCCACCGCCGACAAGGGCGTCGACGTGATCCTGGACCTGGTGGGCGGCCCCTACCTTGAGGGGAACCAGGCGGCCATCGCCACCCGGGGACGCCATATCGTGGTGGGGATTCCGGGGGGCACCCGGGCCCAACTGGACCTGCGCGCCCTGATGACCCGTCGGGCGAGCTTGGCGGGAACCGTGTTGCGGAGCCGGAGCATCGGGGAAAAGGCGGCCCTCACGAGCGAGTTTGACGCCAATGTCATGCCCGGATTTCGGGACGGCACCCTTGAGCCCGCCGTTGACGGGATTTGGGCGGCGGCACAAGTCGCAGAAGCCCATCGTCGCATGGAGGGCAACCGGAATTTCGGCAAGATTCTTCTTGCCTGGGAACGGTGACCGTGCAGGCGGGCGGGGGTTCAAGCGGGGAAGCCGCGTTCGTTTGGGGACTTTCGGCCCCCGGGATGCAGAGCCGCCGGCGACGCTGGACAAACGCCATCCGCGGGAAGTACATTGCCGGCCAATCGGCTAGCGCCGGTGGGTGCGCGTCATGCACCCCACCATTGCTTGGCCGTTAGAGAGACCAGCCATCGTGGCGCGCGGCTTCGGCCTGGGGAGAGCGATGCGGGAGCTTGAGCGCTTCATGAAGAGCACACCCGCGATGAGTGGATCACTGAGCCGCCGATCCCTGATCCGCGGTGGCCTGGGCGCCCTGGCCGCTGCAGGCTGGGCAGAACCATCATGGGGTTCCGGTCCGCGCGTCCCGGGCGCACGCGACGACCAGATCGTGCTTGGCGTGTCGGCCGCGTTCTCCGGGCCCTCGCGGGGGCTGGGCATCGAGCTGTATCGGGGCGCGGCATCGTACTTCCGCCACGTCAATGTGTCGGGCGGAGTCCACGGCCGCAGGATCGTCATGAAGCTGTACGACGATGGGTATCAGCCGGACCCGTGCGTGCGCAACACCATCGCGCTGATGGACGACGAAAGCGTGTTCCTTCTGTTCGGCTACGTCGGGACCCCCACCGTCACCCGCGTGCTGCCGCTGCTCAAGAAGTATCGCGACCAGCAAGTATACCTATTCTTCCCCTTCACCGGCGCTGAGCCGCAACGCGAGCCGCCGTACGCGGAGTTTGCCTTCAACCTGCGCGCCTCGTACCGACAGGAAACCGCGGGCCTGGTCGACAACTTCGCGGGCCTGGGTCGGCGCCGCATCGGCGTGTTTTACCAGAACGACGCCTATGGTCGAAGCGGCTGGGCCGGGGTGAGAGAGGCGCTTGCGGCACACGGGGAGACCATTGTTGGCGAGGCGACCTATCGGCGCGGCGCCCAGTTCGGCACCAGCATGCGCCGGCAGGTGGAAATCCTGGGCGCACGCGCTCCCGACGCCGTCATTTGCATCGGCGCCTATGCCGCATGCGCCGCATTTGCGCGCGACGCGGAGCTGTTTGGACTGCATGTGCCAGTGGCCAACGTGTCCTTCGTGGGCAGCGAAAGCCTGCTTGCGTTGATGCGCGAGGCGAGCGACGATCCCGACAGACACACACGCTTTCTTGTGAATTCGCAGGTCGTGCCCAGCTACGAGGACACGGCGCTTGCGGCCGTGCGGGAATACCGGGAGATGATGGCCCGCTACGATCCGGAGCCTCCCGGGGATGTGGCGCAGCTGGCGGCCCATGAGCCCCACGAGGCGATTCCGCTCAGCTTCGTGAGCCTGGAGGGGTTTCTTAACGCCAAGTTGATGACCGAGATCCTGAGGCGCGTCGGCCCGCGCCTTGATCGGGCGCGCATTCAGGACGCCGTCTTCGCCGTTCGCGATTACGACATGGGCGTGGGTGAGCGGGTTTCCTTTGGGCCTAGCCGTCGCCAGGGAATGCAGAGCGTCTATTACACGGTGCCGGACGGGGACCGGTTCGTGCCGCTCACCGACTGGCAGGCCCGATTTGGCATGCCCTGATCCGGTGCGGCAGAGCCCGCTGCTGCGCCCCCTGGCTCCGTAACGCTCGAGGGAAGCCCACGATGACCGACCTCACGAGCCGCATTCCGCACAAGTTCTTCCGCAAGGCGCGCTTCGGGTTCTTCGCGATCTTTGGCCTGGTGCTGCTCTCGATCTCGATCCTGTCGATCTCCACCGTGTCGCGGGAACTCCAAGACGAGTATGTGAGCAACAGCGCCAGCATCGCGACCAATATCGCGAACTCCAGCGTCGACATCCTTCTCAACCGCAACCTGGCCACGCTGCAGTCGTTGATCGATCAGTTCGTGGAGATCCCGAGCATCCGCTACATCTACATCACCAGCGACACGGGAGAATTCCTGGCACACACATTCGTGCCCGGAATCCCGGATGAGATCCTCGCCAGCGATCCCGCCCGCACCGAGCCGATCCCGCGCAGCCTGGCCGGCCTGGGGGACTTTGTGGAGGTGGGGAGCCCCATTCTCTCGGGAGCCGCCGGCACGGTTCACGTCGGCATGGACCAGGAGCTGCTGGCACTCAAGATTCAGCGCGCGGTCGGCCGGCAGATCTACCTGTTCTGCATCATCCTGATCGTGGGGGTTTTGGCGTCCATTTGGCTGATCAGGCTGGTCTCCGCGCCGCTGGCGGACCTCCTGGACTATGTGGCCCGGTTGGCGCGCGACGGTGAGGGCGAGGAACAGCCCGGTGCGAGCGTTCTCAGCCGTGACGACGAGATCGGAGACCTGGCGAGGTTGATGCGCTATGTCGCCCGAGGCACGGGATCCCCGGAGGGCCCGCGCGCAGCCGGGCGCCCGAAGAACCGATCCGATGGCCCTTAGGGCTCAAGCGGAGGCGCAGAGCGCGGGGGGGCCCGGGGTCACGATCGTCGTCTTCTGCACGATTCTTCAGCTGTGCCTTGGAACCGTCTACGCGTGGAGCTTCTTTCAGACCATGCTCGTGCGGAGCTTTGGCTGGACCTTCAGCGAAACGGCGGCCGCCTTCAGCATCACCATCTTTTCCCTGGGCGTGTCGGCAGCGCTGGCGGGCCAGGCACTTCCCAGGGTCGGCCCCCGGTTCCTGGCCATTCTGGGCAGCGTACTCTTCTCGGGCGGCTACGTTATCGCCAGCCAGGCCCTGGCGCTGGACTCGATCGTTCTCTTCTGTCTGGGCTACGGGGTCATCGGCGGGATCGGAATCGGCATGGGCTATGTGACTCCGGTGGCGACCGCCGCAAAATGGTATCCCGATCGCAAGGGCCTGGTCACGGGAATCGTCGTCATGGGGTTCGGGGTGGGCGCCTTCCTGCTGAGCAAGGTACTCGCTCCCTTGCTGGTCGTTCGGGCACAGGGCGACCTGCGACTGGTCTTCCTCTGGCTGGGCATCGTGTTCGCGTGCATCCTGATTCCCAGTAGCATGATGCTGCGCGATCCCCCCCGGCCAAGGGCGGCGGGGAACGGGACGGGCCCCAAGGCGCTCCCCGGTTCGGCCCGGCCGGAGCCCGCCGCCCCATACCTGCGCACAAGCCAGTTCGCGATCATCTGGACCGTTTTTTTCTTCAACATCGCCGCCGGGATCTCCGTGATCAGTTTTCAGTCCGAACTGCTACAGGAGGTCTGGGGGATTGCCGACCCCACGGTCAGTCCCCAACGTTTGGCGGAATACGGGGCGACCCTGATCGCGGTCAGCTCGCTTTGCAACGGCGTGGGCCGTCTCTTCTGGGGCCTGCTGTCCGACCGCTTGGGCAGGGTGGGCGTGTTCCGAGTCCTTTTGGCCAGCCAGATGGTGGTGTTCGGCATCCTGATGACCGAGACGAACCCGTGGATCTTCTCGGCTCTGGTCTGCTATGTCCTGCTCTGCTTCGGAGGAGGATTCGCCACCATGCCCCCGTTCATCGTCGACGTGTTCGGCGCCGACAACATGTCGAAGATCTACGGCACCGTGCTGACCGCGTGGGCGGCCGCGGGCATCGCCGGTCCGATGTACGTCGGCTACCTCAAGGACACGTATCCGGATCGCGCCGTGATGTACTGTTTTCTTATCGGGATTCTGATGTTGGGCGCCGGATTCGTCTTCTCCTACCTGTTGGATGACGGTCGCGTACGAATCGGTGGCCCCACGCTCGCCACGACGCTGCGGCGCTACGGCATCCGGACGCGCGACAAACCGGCGTAGCACATCTTGTTACCGGGGGACCCCAGGGGAATCGGGAGACGACGAACGGCGATGCGCGATGCGATTCCCACACCGGCCGCCGCTCACGAACGAAGGAAGGAACATGAATGTGAGCTTACCGCCATGGCGGCGAGCAAGCTGCGTCGTGATGCCGGCAGCACGGGTGGGCCGTCAGGACGGATTCGGCTATCCGCTCTGCACATGCGCCGGCCAGAAATCGTTTCTGCCCCGGGAGCGACCGAAACAACTCGCCACCGCGCTGCCTTGGCCCGATGGTGAGCGTCCCGATGCCGGAGAGGCCAAGCCCCCGAGATTTTCACCTGCCCGGCGAGGCCCCCATCCGGCGACGAGGGTCTCCGGCCTATCCACTCCCGTCGGACCGCATCCGCGCCATTCGGTGGTCGCACAGCGTTCGCAGAAGCAGGACAATCGCGAACAGAACGCCGAAGAAGAACGTCAGCGCCATGACCGTCTCGACTATGTCGCTCTCGGTGCCGGGCGACCCCATGAACGCGTGGAACAAGAAGACGGCGAGCACGAACAGGATCGTCTCGGCCCAGCGCAGGGCATTCCTCGCAAAGCGGAGCGTGGAGCTGATCATTCCCCCCTCCATTTGGAACACGATGCAACGGTATCGGTGTATCGGTGTTGTCGCGTCGTCGTATTGGCCCACGCAATCAGCGGAAGCGGTTACGATCCGCCATACCTCGAATGGAAGGCTGCCTTGGGGGGGCCGAACAAGACCCCCTGTCCGTCAGGAGGCGCGTCCCCTTTCCGGGTCCAGCCCCTGTCCATGGAGGGCCGCCTCCCTGGCACCACCGTCGGCGGACATGCCCCCAAACGCATCCGCGACCAACCGACGCTGCTCGGCCTCGTGGTCGGCGAGATGGCCCTCCGCGGGACTCGCACGCTCGGGCCGGGAGACGTGGTGTAAACTCACCGCTGCCCCAATCGCCTCCCGAAGACGAGGCATCATATACGTCAGCGCCCCCATGTTCATGGGCTCCTCCTGAACCCAGAGCACCGACTCCAGATTGGGGTAGCGTGCATCAAGAGCGCGGATCTCATCGTCCGGGAATGGATAGAGCGTCTCAACTCTCGCAATTGCCGTGTGGAAAGACTCCTCACCCCGATCCGCTCCGGCGAGCTCGTAGTATATCTTGCCGCTGCATAACACGAGGCGGCGAACCCGTTCCGCGTCCTCCCACCGCACCATCGCGGGATCGTCAATCACCCGCTGAAAACTGCCCTCGACCAAGTCGCTGACGGGCGACATCGCCTTGGGATGGCGCAACAAACTCTTGGGCGACATGACCACAAGGGGCCGCTCGGGCTCGCTGAATGCCTGCAACCGGAGCAAGTGAAAGTACTGCGCAGGCGTCGAGGGGGACACCACGCGCATGTTGTCCTCCCCGCAGAGCTGCAGGAATCGCTCCAGGCGTGCGCTGGAGTGCTCCGGTCCCTGCCCCTCATGACCGTGCGGGAGCAGGAGCGTGAGACGTGAGCGCTGGCCCCACTTCGCCCAGCCTGCCGACAGGAACTGATCGATCATCACCTGCGCAACGTTGACAAAGTCTCCGAATTGCGCCTCCCAGAGCACGAGATCCCGATCCGCCGCAACCGTGACGCCGTATTCGAATCCTATGACCGCGGCCTCCGTGAGCGGCGAGTTGTAGACCTCGAAACGGGTGTCCGACAGGTGGGCCAAGGGCGTGAAGCGATCACCCGTCTCGGCGTCGGAGAGCACGAAGTGGCGATGGCTGAAGGTTCCGCGCTCGCTGTCCTGCCCGGTAAGCCTGACCGGGACGCCGTCCAACAGCAGGGAGCCGACCGCCAGGGCCTCGGCGTGTCCCCAGTCCAGCGCCAGCTCCAACCCGAAGTCGCGTCCCCGGCGCGCCAGCTGGCGCTTGAGCTTCGGGTGGACCGTAAAGCCGTCCGGCAGGTCCAGCAAATCGCTGTTGATCTGGGCCAGCTGGTCGAGCGCGACCTGGGTGTGGGGATCAAAGTCCTGAACCACCGCTCCGAAGTCCGGATGTGTCCATGGGACCGCAACGTCGTCGGCCTTTTGGTCTCGGTGCGCGTCGCGGGCCTCGACCAACTCCGTCCTCACCCGTTCGGCGCCCCGGCTCAGGTCTTCCTCCGTGATCAGCCCTCTCTGCAAAAGGCGGTCGGCCCACACCGTTCTGGTCGTGGGATGAGCGGCGATCTTGCGATAGAGCGTAGGCTGCGTGTAGGCGGGTTCGTCGCCCTCGTTATGGCCATGGCGACGGTAACCCACCAAGTCGATCAGGGTGTCGTCATGAAACTCGGCCCGATACGCCATGGCCAGGCGCACGGCGGCGATGCACTCCTCGGCGGCATCGCCATTGGCGTGGATCACGGGGATGTCGTAGCCCTTGGCCAGATCGCTGGCGTAGCGCGTGGACCGTCCATCGCCGGGATTTGTGGTGAAGCCCACCTGGTTGTTGGCGATGATATGCACGGTGCCGCCCACGTCGTAGCCTTTCAGGCGGGCAAGATTCAGGGTTTCCGCCACAACGCCCTCGGCTGCGAACGCCGCATCTCCGTGGATGAGAATGGGGACCACGCGATCCTGGGCCTCGGAAGAGTCCCCGGTGCCTTCCGCGCGCTGTTGCGCCCGAGCCATCCCCATGACGACCGGATTCACATACTCCAGATGGCTCGGATTCGGCGCCAGAGTCACGCGAATTGAGCCGCCGTCGCGAAGCGGGTAGTCCACGGTGGCGCCGTGATGATACTTCACGTCGCCCGTGCCGGGGTCGGGGATCCACAGTGCGCTCCCGGGCAAGGCCCGCCCCTCGAACTCGCCCAAGAGCTCGGGATAGGAAACCCCCAAAATGTGGGTCAGGACATTGAGTCGTCCCCGATGCGCCATTCCCACGACGACCTCCGCCGCACCGTTTCGCGCCGCCATCTCGATGGCCTCGTCCAGCATGGGCACCAACATGTCGGTACCCTCGACAGAGAAGCGTTTCGCTCCCAGGTAGGCCCGGTGCAGGAACTGCTCCAGCCCCTCCACCTGGCTCAAACGATCCAGAATGCCCACGCGCATGGCATCGGTGATCCCATCGAAGTGGGCACCCGATTCAACCTGGCTCCAAAGCCATGCGACCTTGGCGGGATCCTCAAGGTGTTCGAACTCGTACCCCAGCGCGCCGCAGTATGTGGACTTCAGGCGGCCCAGGGTCGCCGCCAGCGGCTCGTCACCGCCGTCAGAAAAGAATATCGCCGCCGGAAGTGCCCTCAGCTCCTCCATTGATGTTCCGAAGTATGCAGGGTCCAGCTGCGGGTGTCCGGGAGGACGACTGCCCAAGGGGTCGATGCGGGCTGCTTGGTGTCCGTGTTCCCGGTATGCCTGCAAGAGGTTGGCGGCTCGACCAACCAGGGAAAGCGGGACAGGCCCCTTCGGGGTGTCCTCCCCCTCTTTCGCCGGATCCGGCTGGGCTCGCTCCTGCGGCGCGCTCCCCGGCGCCACGCGGGTGGACACCGCCACGGGCGAAGGCGGGGACGGGCGACCGTCGTCCAGTGCCGGGATGCCGTCGTCCCGGTGCATGCCCGACTCCCTCTCGAAGAATTCGCGCCAATCCGGATGCACACCCTCCGGATTGCGTTTGAAATCTTCATAGAGGGCCTGGACATAGGCCGCGTTCGGGCTGTCAAAGTATGAACTGCTCATGATGCGCTGAAAGCTATCTGCCTTGATTTCGGGAGGCACGACGCGCGAACGGGCGCGCTCGCGTTTCGGTTATAAGATACCGTGGGGGCGACGCGGGCGGGTACCGACCCGTTGACGCCCCGCCATGCACCCGGTGCCCCCAACAATCACTGTATCACCCCTGAGGGCAGGTCAAGACTCGCGTTTTCGCCCGCGTCGGGAAACGGCGGGAGGGTGGTGCTTCGGCACCTGCGTCGCAGCAACGACCGCTGAACCACAAGCCCTCGCGCCTGTGCGTCAGGGCCAAAGGTGCGCTTCAAGAGGCCAACGACCACGGCAGACGCCTCTCATCAAAGGCCACCCCGCATCCACCAGCGTGAGTCGACTCCATGGCCTCCGGGCTGGAATAAACCACGCTGAAACCGCATCTCTTGTCCGGCCTAAGACACCACACAACCCGGTTCCCCCTCAGAAATCTGACGTCTCGGGTTCTTCAAAATCCGTCCCCCCCTGTACCATTCAGAAGAGCTTTTCAGAGCACTTCTAGCATGGCGGGGGATGAAACGCAAGGGCACCGAAGAACGCACGACGCAACGTAGCACCAGCGGGCATGGGCCGCTTTTGCATGGACACCACGGCGGCAACGTGCGCCACGGCCTCGCGGCAACTTCTTGGCACCGGGGCCCGTGCAGGGAGCGTAGCGACCGGAACGGGCCCCGGTGCCAAGATCTCAACGGTGCCCGCCACCAGGTCGACCATGCCCGCCACCCGGGTGTGCCAATAGCACCCGCCAACACTTATCATCACCACCAGTTCCGCGAGACGGGCGTCAGGCCGGGAGCAACCCATCGCCCCCTGTGCCAACGAGCAACCTGGGGGGGACCCGTGCCCCGGCCTGATGCCGCGATGGATGCCCAGTGGGGAGTCCGCGCCACGAGCGCCAGTACAGGGACCGACAAGCATCGCGGCGGCCCAACGCATCGTCTCACACACATTTACCCCGAACGTTTGCGCGTTCACCTCCGATAAGGAGAGATGTACCCATGAATGAATCGCCACACCGATTCTACGTCGGTGTCGACTGGGGATCCAGCGACCACCACGTCTGCCTGATCAACAGCGACGGCAAGCACTTGGGCGAACGGTCCTTCCCGCACAGCGGCAGTGGCCTCGTCGCCATGAGAACATGGATCCAGGAGCAGACCGGCGCCGGCGGTGAAGAGATCGCCGTCGCCATCGAGGTCCCGCACGGCCCCGTCGTCGATAGCCTCATCGACCACGGGTGCGCCGTCCACGCCATCAACCCCAAGCAGTTGGACCGCTTCCGCGACCGCTACTCACCCGCAGGCGCCAAGGACGACTCCAGGGATGCACTGGTCCTCGCCAGCGCGCTCAGAACCGATCCGCATTGTCTGCGCAAGATCAACATTGATGACCCCCTGGTCATCAGGCTCCGCACCGCAACCAGGTATCTCCGCAAACTCAAACAGGAGCGCACCCGCATCGCCGCACAAGTCCGCGAGCAACTGTGGCGGTACTACCCCGCCATCCTGTCGATCTGCAAAACCATGTGGGAGCCATTCTTCATCGACCTGTGGAGGCGCGTACCCACTCCAGAGAAGGCAAAGCGCGTCCACCTGAGCACGCTGCGCTCCATCCTCAACCGCCACCGCATCAGACGCCTGAGCGCCCAACAGGTCAAGCAGGCACTGGGCGTGGAGCCGGTTCACATCGTGTCTGGCGTCACCGAGGCCGCCACATCCGCCATTGATGTGAATCTGATCAGGCTTGAGGTCACGCAGCAGCAGATCCGGCGCGTCGAAACAGACATCGCCACCATCACAGACCAACTGATCGCGGCCGAGGCAACCGATGAGGATGACGACGGCGAGGAGGGCGGCGGCCAGCGCGACGTAACAATCCTCTCCTCCATCCCGGGAGTAGGACAGATCGTCCTCGCCACGCTGATCGCCGAGGCACCCCACCTCATCAAGACACGCGACTATCAAGCGCTACGATGCCTCTGCGGCGTCGCTCCCGTCACCAAGCGATCAGGGAAGTCCTTGCGGGTCTCCCGCAGGCTCGCAGCACATCCGCATCTCCAGGAAGCAATCTACCACTTGGCACGGGTCGCCGCACAGCGCGACCCGACATCCAAGGCCAAGTACCAAGCGCTGCGGGCTCGCGGACATACGCATGGACGCGCTCTGCGGACCGTCGGCGACCGACTCCTGGCCGTCGCATGCGCCATGCTCCGGGACCAGACGCTCTACAAACCCGCGCAGAAGACTCCCATACCGGCCGCCGCCACAACCTCCGGAGAACGCGATCAGCCAGGCGCTGCTGTACGTGGCCAGGCCGAGAAGGGGCAACTGAACACCGCCGATCAAGCGCGTCGAACCGGCCCGCAGAACCGCCGCGCCGCATGATCCTGCCCGCTCCCGCACTTGTGCTCAGCACCGACCTCGACCAAGCCCGGGGTTGGTCTTGGGTGTTGGGGTTCGGGGTGGGGTGCCACCGATGCGGACCAGAGCGACCGGTCTGGCAATCAGGGGCAGCCAACCACCGACACCCACACCGAAGGGGGGCGACAGGGGGGCATTCCGATGGGGGTGTTTGGATCTGGACAAGGCAGCGATGTCCTCCCGTGGCACGGGCCTGGTGCTCTTCCGTTCGGGTTCGGCAGGGGGACGAGGGCGCCCACGGGCGCCAGCCGCATGGCTCGTATGGGGTGGCACCGTTGCGGGAATGGCCCGTCAGCGACGAACCCTGGGCAGTCGCCTAAGCCGTGTCCGGCCAACGCGTGTATCACGGATGTGTGCGAGGCAGTGAGCACGCGGCAAAACGGCCGGGGAGAGCGCGGGTTCGCCGGGCGTCTGGTCAAGCCGAGAAGGGTCACCGCAACTCCAGTGTCCTTCAAGTCGAACCAGCTCGCAGAGCCGCCGCGCCGCATGATCTTGCCCGCTCCCGCACTTGTGCTCAGCACCGACCTCGACCAAGCCCGGGGTTGGTTTTGGGTGTTGGGGTTCCGGGTGGGGTGCCACCGATGCGGACCAAAGCGACCGACCAGGCAATCAGGGGCAGCCAACCACCGACACCCACACCGAAGGGGGGCGACAGGGGGGCATTCCGATGGGGGTGTTTGGATCTGGACAAGGCAGCAATGTCCTCCCGTGGCACGGGCCTGGTGCTCTTCCGTTCGGGTTCGGCAGGGGGACGAGGGTGTGCCCACGGGCCCGTGCAAGGCATCGACAGAGAGGCACGACGACACAGTGCGGCTACGAAAGAACGCGTGTTCAGGGGCACCGAGCCGGGTTCAACAAGGGCCAACCCAACACCGGCGGTTATCCAAGTCGAACCGGCCCGCAGAACCGCCGCGGCGCATGATCCTGCCCGCTCTCGCACTTGTGCCCAGCACCGACCTCGACCAAGCCCGGGGTTGGTCTTGGGTGTTGGGGTTCGGGGTTGGGCCATCACCGATGCGGGCCAAAGAGACCGGTCCGGCAATCAGGAGCCGCCAGCCACCGACACCCCCACCGAAGTGCGGCGACAGAGGGGCACTCCGATGTTCCTTGACAGGCGACCCGGGTGGCGAGATCAAGCACATCAAGGGCGACCAGGGGCGCATCAATGCTACCGCCCAGCATCAGGCGGCGCGTCAGAGGGGAACGAGCCGCAAGGCCGCACATGCCACATGGCAACGATGAGCTCGGCAGACACCACGAGCGTTAGTTCCAGCCCAATCACGGCACCACCAGCTGAAACACAAACGGCTACACCTGTGCATCAGGGCCAAGGCGGGGTTCAGGAGGCCGACGACCACCGCAGACGCCTCATCAAAGCCCACCCCGCATCCACCGGGGTGAGTCGATTACATGGCCACTCGGCTGAAATAAACCGCGCTGAAACCGCGTCTTTTGTCCGGCCGAAGACACCACACAACCCGTTCCCCCTCAGAAATCTGACGCCAAACCTCACACTTTACAAATGGTGAGGAGTCCCCCCCCCCCTGATACTGTAAGTATTTGTTTTTTATAGATTTATAGAGTTTACCCTTATCGCGGCACCGATCTTGCATTGCTATGCACCCATGTCGGCTTATCCCATCACACATCGCCCACGGTAGTCGGCAATCCGAGACCCGTTTCGGTGCCGGCCGCCTCCGTACCAAAGGCAACCGGTGAAGCGGGTCATGGATGACGCGAATGCAACGCGTCGGGGCCCCGGAAGCAAGGACCCCAAGGGCAACGCTCCAAACACCTTCAGGGAGGGCAAAGCTCCAAGATGAACAGATTCCAGAAACTCATGGCAGGCGCGCTCATGCTGCTGCCGATCATGATGGCGGCCTGCGGAGAAGACATCGCACCCCCGCCCCCGACCGGCTCCATCGCCGGACAGGTCATGATCGAGAGCCAGGGCGCCGACGGCGTCTCCGTCACACTCAGCAGCGGGGCCACCGCAACCACCGCAGGAGGCGGCTCCTACCGCTTCGACAACATCGAACCCGGCACCTACACCGTCTCCATCGCCGGGTTCCCCGCCGAAGCAAGCTTTGACGCCACCTCCATGTCCGTCACCGTCGGCACCACCGGAGGCACAGCCACCGCCAACTTCTCAGGCACCTACATCCGCACCGCCAGCGTGCGGGGCTCCGTCACCGTCGAAGGCAACGGTCTCGCTGGCGTCACCGTCAGCCTGAGCGGCATGGCCGACAACCAGACCACCACCAGCGCCACCGGCGAATACAGCTTCACCGGACTCCGTGCCGGGCGCTACTCGGTCCAGATCTCGGGCTTCGATGCCGACGAAGTCGCGTTCTCCAGCGTCTCGAGCACCGCCGAAGTCGGCGTGGGCGACACCAAGGTCGTCAGCTTTGACGGAACGTATCTGCGCACCGCCGGCATCACCGGCCGCGTCAGCGTCGAGGGCACCGGGCTGGAAGGCGTCACCGTCAGCCTCTCAGGCGGCGAAAACGACCAGAGCACACAGACCGATGCCGGGGGCCAGTTCTCCTTCACTCGGCTCAGAGCCGGCGACTACTCCGTCGCCATCTCAGGCTACGACACCGATGAGGTCGGCTTTGACGCCACCTCCCGCAGCGTCACCGTCGCACTGGGCGAGACCGCCAATGTCCAGTTCGACGGCAACTATTTGCGCACCGCCGGTATCACCGGCCGCGTCAGCGTCGAGGGCATGGGGCTGGCAGGCGTCACCGTCACGCTCGAGTCCGACAATATGGACAACATGATGGACACCACCGACGCCAGCGGCATGTACGCCTTCGGCGCACTGGCCGCAGGCGACTACACCGTCTCCATCATGGTCACGGGCGACGCCTATGTCTTCGACATGACCAGCATGGACATCACGCTGGCCGACGACGCCCTGGAAACCGTCAACTTCATGGGCGCCCACGCCACCACCGCCAGCATCTCCGGCATGCTCTTCATTGATGAAGCCACCAAGAACGACATGCACGACGACGGCGAGGACGCGCTCGAGATCCAGGGCATCCCGGTCGTGCTCGTGGGCCCAGGGGTCACCGACCGCACGACGGCCACCACCGACGACAAGGGCATGTTCCAGTTCAGCGAACTCAAGGCCGGCTCCTATGTCTTGGCCGTGGTCACCAACCCCGACGTCACCAAGATGCTGGGCGACCACGCCTACGGCGGCTCCGCAACGGGCTACGATTTGACCGTCGCCGTCGGAGAACACAAGAAGCAGCACCTGCCCTACGACATCACCCACCAGACGGTCCACTACTCCGTCACGCTGCGGCACGGCGACAACACCGGTGACGCACTCGAGGGCGCCTCCGTCATGCTCTACGCCGATGCGGCAGGTAGCTCCATGGTCGCCAAGGGCACCACGGACAAGGACGGCATGACCATGATCCGGTTCGCGCGCTCGATGGCCACCGGCGGAGCCATGGTTCACGCCAAGGTCATGAGCGACGACTACCATGTCGAGGACAAGATGCAGGCCGTGCGCTGGGACCCGAAGTCCAGGACCACGATGGCCGCCAACGACTTCGATATTCTCAACCTGATGGTCGACGCCTCGGTCAGCGGCAAGACCGTCATGACCGACATGGGCGGTGGCAACCCGCTCGCCGGCTGGATGATCTCTGTAACAATGGGCGGCAAGGCGGTCACCGGAGCACCCACCAAGTTCGACAACATGGGCATGGCAATGCTCGACATGGAGGTCAAGCCCGCCGACCTGCCCGCGAAATACACCGTCATGCTGGATACCGTGCAGAGCGACGCCCTGGACGGCGGTGAGAAGTTCAGCGCCACCTCCGTCATGCACGAACACACGGGCCTCAAGCTCATGCAGGAGATGGACGCCGGGACGATTGAGGCGACCTACTCGACGCAGACGCTCAAGGTCTACGTGCATCACGAGCGTGACCAGGTGATGGGCTACACGGGCAATGTGCTGGGCGGCGACACGCGCATGTCCGGCAAGATCGATGTCGACGTGCGCTACATCGACGCCACCGGTCGCTCCCGCATGTTCACCGCGCAAGAGTGGAACACGAAGAACAAGTCGGAGAAGGATGGCGTCATCACCTTCAAGCACCTGCCGGCCGACGCACAAGTCATGGTCCAGGCCAAGGAGAAGGCGGACGCGGGCGACATCGAGCTGTTGGACCCGATGGAGCTCTTCGCGTTCAAGGACAAGGACGCCAACGGCATCATGAAGGGCGCGTTCGGTGATATGGGCGGCTTCAGCCCCATGGTCGAGCTCTGCCCGCTCATGGCCACCAACCCAACGGGCCAGGACTTCGGCGAATGCAGCACCTTCGCCTATGTCATGACCTACAGCGTCAGCGGCAACGTCTCCCGCAAGATGGTCAAGAAGCACGCCACGAACGAGGACTTCAGCGCCGTGTCGACCGAGATGGTCGGCGGCGTGAAGGTTGACCTGGCGCCGGTGACGGGCAAGAACCTGGCCGGCATGGCGCAAAGCAAGACGACCGCCAGCGCGGGCACCACCAAGGGCACGTTCGCCTTCGGCAAGATCGCCGCCGGCGCCTACACGTTGGCCGTGCCGGCGGGCTGGCGCGTCAGGTTGGGCCAGGTGGGCTCGACCACGATGGTCGGCAATGCACTGAACCCGCTGGACACGGCCGTCATGCTTGATGTCACGCCCACCACGAGCACCGTCTACGGCATCGTGACGGGGGCGGACGGCTTCCGCGTCGACAGTGTCATGATCGACGTCAACGGCATGACGACCATGACCGACGCCGTGGGCCGCTACATCGTGACCGGCATCGCGCCGGCAACCGTCAACAGGGTGGGCAACAGGATACACGTGAAGGCGAGCCGGCACCTGGGGTCGGCGGCCAAGGTGGTCGCGTTCCAGGCGAATATGCCGGCGCGCGTTGACCTCACGCTCAACACAACCAAGACGCCGGTGTTCTACAGCGGCACGGTGGTCGCCTCGGGCTCGAACGCGCCGCTCGCGGGCGTCTCGATCACGATCGACAACAAGGCGCCAACGAACGCGGCAACGGCCGGCCCCAACAAGGGCAAGCTGGTCACGGGCGCCGACGGCACCTTCCGCGCGCAGATCGGGAACAAGGGTGCCGGCACGAACGCCACGATCAGGGCATCGATGGCCGGGATGAGCTTCGCGCCCGAATCGCTCACGCTGCCGGCCGCCCCGGGCACCAACCTGTCGGGCGTCAACTTCACCGGGTTCAAGCACGGCACCGTCTCGGGCCGAGTAATCGCCACAAAGTCGGTTTCTCTTTCCGGGATAAACGGTCCGGTTTCCGGCATCCTGGTCAAAGCGACGAGGGTCAGCGATTCCAAGCTCCTTGATTCCATGACCACCCAGGCATCGGGCACATACACGCTGAGCGTGCCGTTCGGTGCCTACAAGATCGAGGCGTCAAGGAGGCACTTCGGCTTCGAGTACCCGAGCAGTGGCCAGACCGTCAACACGGCACCGGGGCAGAGCATCAGCTACGGTGACATCAAGGTCCGCACCTTTATCGTCTTGGGCGATCAACCTCGAAAGAGAATCGGGACCGCGACCGGGGCGCGGTTGCAGAAGAGGCGCACCCTCACCGGCGGAGTGAGGCTCGACCTGGTTGACACTGCGGCCGTCATCATTCGCATGGACCAAAACCTGATCAAAGATCAGGGCAAGGACCGAGGAAATCCAGCAGACAAGAACGGCAGCAATCCCGTACAGATTCGCCCGGACATGTTGATCAATGGTACTTGGACGCAGGTTGATCTCGACTTCCTGCACAAGGACGACACGACCTTCAGCGATACGTTTTCCAGATGGACGGGACGTGCCTACGCGATTAGGCGTAGTACAGCGGGCCAAGGCTTGCCTGATGACACGTTTTCGATCAGGATCCGGAGTGTGGCGCTGAAGGGCAGTGCCGATGTGGCGAATGGCACTGACACCAGCTATGTGAAGATTCCGGCGGTCGATCCCAGGGCTACGTCAGTCAAGGCGAGGCGCGCGACCGCGGGGACCAACGACTCGCTTATTGTCGACTGGACCGCCATATCGAACGGCAGGTCAAGCTACCGGATGGCGTTCACTTTCCCGTCGATCGCCGACCTGGACGGGTCGAGCGCGACGGTGTTCGCCTACATCGCATCAAGCACCACGCTCAATTGGGACAGCAGGCGGTCGTGGTGGGTTTTTGCCAGCAATAGAGACTGGGTGGATTTCCGAACGGTGAACAGTGCCTCCGTGAGGGTTACCAGGAAGGAGATGATGGGACCGATGGAGATCAGGATCGACTCCAGGCAGGGCAGCTCCGGGACATGGATGAGGGGCGCGAAGACCAGCCTCAAGGCCAAGCCGTAGCCTCGTTAGCGAGTGTCGGGACAGCGGTGGCCCCGTCAGTCGGCGGTACATCCGACTGACGGGGCCCGCGGGCCCCTATCGCGTGGCTTCGCATCAGCGATCACGTCTGGAATTCGCAAGAACGGGAGTAATCCCCGGCTGCCGAGAGGAAGGTACAGGTTGACCAAAGAAGAACCCTTGTCGGCGGACCCGGAGAGCGGGCCACTGGCCCGTAGGGGTTTCTTGAGTGTACCGCTTGACCCCCCACACCCCTTGCCCGGTATTGGAGAGGCCGTGGTGGTGCCGGAACTCAACGTGCTGATGGCCAATGTCGCAGGCTCCGGTGCGCTGAGAGGTTCAATTTCCGTTGGGGAAACAGCACCCGCATTCAGGCTCAACTGCCGTTGGACAAGACTCTGGGTTGCCGGAGACTCGCCCGATTTCTATTTTTTTGCGTCGCCTGTCAATGCGCACACACCGTTGGCCCGAAATTGGCGGCCCCTGGAATCCGCTTGGAGGATACCCCCATCATTCTGGTCGACCGCCACACCACATCGGGTGAAGGTCCGTTTCGGGCCACGCTCAGGATCACGCCCGCATCAAGGATGCAGCTGATTGATGTTCGCGGGCGATTGCTGGAGGAATTCGGGGACGATTTCTCGCGCTACACCAAGTCCTTCTACATCTCCGACCACACGACGGCCGGCTACCTAGACCAGCGACTGGCGGAGTTGCTGGATCACGACGGGGGAGAGATCAAGGACTACCTGGATCTCTTTGGCGAGCTCTTTCCACCGGGTGCCGACTATGTGCACGACACCATGCACCTGCGCTCGGAGTTGACCGAGGAGCAGCGCCAAAGCGAGCCCATGAACGCCGACTCCCACCTCACCTTCATCGGCGCCGGACTCCGCAACTCGGCTGAGTACGAGCTGAACGGACCCGAGCCGGTCTGGTTTGTCGAGCTTGACGGCGTGCATATCGGGGGTACCAGGCATCGGCGCACGACCGTGTTGGCATACACAAACGAGGTGGTGGTGGGGAGGGCGCGGCTGCCGGTCGAGGCGTCGCCGCACGATGTGGACGCCCAAGACCTGCGTGATCCGTCCCTGGGACTCATGGACCACATGGAACGCATGGTGTTGGAACACGGCGTGACGTTCGGACGCTTGGACGTCACGCTCGCCGACGAAGAGGGGGACGCCGGGCTCACCGTCAATGAATACGAGCCGCTGCTCATCAAGCACGACCTGCGCGACGTGCTGAGAAACCCCTTTCGCTTTATGGCCGAGACCGGCAAGGAGGTGCGTGATGTCCTGCGGCATCCCCGGGAAATCCCCACCAAGGCCCTGAACTTTGCGCAGTTCGACGCCCTGCAGGTCCTCAACCGGGTGATCGACACGACGCGCCTGCGCAAGTCGGTGGTCGAGCGCGTCGTAAACCGCGCGCTGGCGCTTCCGGTGTCGCACTTCCTGCGCATGAAGCGCGGATTCAGCCTGCCGGTCCTGGACCGCGAGGGAGACGGCAATGGAGCAATCGGGTGGGGCAGATACCAGAGCCCCATTCTAGTCCAGTGGAAAGCGCCCGGGCGCACCACCCGGGATCTGGATGTGCGCCTCTACCGCTTCGGATAGCCAACGCGCTCTCCAGAGAACGGGTCAGCCTCGGTGTTCTACACCAGGGATTTCCCTTGGGCCCCGTCGACGGCGATGCACGCTCCGGTGATCAGGCTGGCCCGGGGTGACGACAGAAAGGCCACCACATCCCCGACCTCATGGGCCCGCCCGAACCGTCCCAAGGGCAGGTTCTCCTTCACGAAGCGGCGCATGCCCTCCGGGTCGGTCCTGACGCGCTTGTCCCAGCTACCGCCCTCGAAACGAATGGATCCCGGCGCGACGGTGTTCACCCGGATGCCATCCTTCGCCAACTCCAGCGCCATGATGCCGGCCGCGGAGATGAGGGCGGACTTGGTCGTGTTGTAGATCGACAACCCCGGGCCGCCCTTTTCCCGGCCGAAGACCGAGGAGATGAAGATGATGGACCCACCGCCACGCTCTCGCATCATCGGTATGGCGCCGCGGGCGGCCCGGAAACCCGCCAGCACATTGAGCTCCAAGATGTCCAGCCAGTCCTCGTCGCTCGTCTCCTCGAAACGACCGCGGCGGTTGCCACCGACGTTGTTGACAAGGATGTCCAGTCCCCCGAAGCTCTCCCGAGACGCGTCCAGCAGCGCCCGTGCACCGCTCCCGCTGGCCACATCGCAGGCGACCGCCCGCACCTCCGCGCCCAAGGCGGCGAGCTGATCTGTCGCCCTGGACAGTCCCTCTTGGCCACGGGCACAGATCACCAGCCGCCCCCCTTCCTCCGCCAAGGCCTTCGCCGCCGCAAACCCCAACCCGCGGCTCGCCCCGGTGATCGCGGCGACCTTGCCCGCGAGACCCAGATCCAAGGTTAGCTCCCGGCGCCGGCGCCGGCTCCGTCCGCCGAGCTTCCGGCGCCGTCCGAAACCGTGGAGCGGAGCAGTTGCTCCAGCCTCCGCACATGCCGTTGCAGCTGGTCGTAGAGCTGATCGTACCGTCGCACCGCGTCCTGGCCGGGTTCCTGGTCCGCGCGCGTGAGGTTGCCGTACAGATACTGCAGCTGATCGATCAGCATCGGTCGCGAGTACCGCCTGGCCTGGGTCACCAGCTCCATCTCAATGGCCTCGATCTCCGCAGCCAGGTCCCCTCCTCCCAGCGAGCGCGCCTCCCCGATGCGGTGAGCCGCCAGCTTTGCCTCGCTCAGGGCATCGCGGGTCTCAAGCGCGAGCTCCACTTGGCGCCGGACGACATCCTCTCCGACGCCCTCGGCCACCACCCTGGGGTCCAAGAGCACCGAGAAGGTGCGGCTGGCGCTCCAGTCACCCGCGGACAGGCGCGCCGTGTACAGACCGGGCGCCACCATGGGGCCGCCCCGACCCGCCCGCATGGCATCCGCATCCCACGGTCCCGCATGGCTCAGGTCCCAAGTAAAGCGGTGAGCGCCGGCGCCGGAAGGTAGCCCCGGAGTGCCGAATCGCTCCAGTTGCCACTGGCGCATGCCGGGCTCCGCCGGCACGGTTGCCTCGCCCGGGCCCTCGCTGGAAAAGGACCGCACCACTCGACCTTGGGAATCCACGATGTCCAGGGTCACCGGACCCGAGATTCCCTCGCCCAACAGGTAGTCTATGTTGGCGCCTGGATCGGGGTACACGGGCTCGTCGGGTCTTTGGGGGGCAAAGCGATAGCCCCCCCGATAGCGCATCCGCACGGCGTCACGCACGGAGAACATGTGGGCGTCCGCGCTGGCGATCTGGTCACCCATCTCGTGCAACGGCGTCACGTTGTCCAGGATCCAAAAGCCCCGACCCATGGTGGAGAGGACAAGATCGCGGGCCACAACCTTCATGTCCGTGATGGGGGTGGCCGGCAGATTGAGCTGAAACGACTGCCAAGTGTCGCCATCGTCAAAGGAGATGAACGAACCGAATTCGGTCCCCAGATAGAGCAACCCCTCGCGGTCCGGGTCCTCCCTCACGACCCGTACCGGATGGTCGGCCGGCACCCCGTTGGCCCCCGTGGTCATCCGCGTCCAAGAAGCCCCGTAGTCCCGGGTCCGGTACGCGTAGGGGGCGAAGTCGCCCAGTTGGTAGCGGAGGATGGCCACATAGGCCTTCGCCGGATCGTGGTGCGACACCTCAATGTTCTGGACGCGCCCGTGGGGCCCGATGTCCGGCGGCGTCACGTCGACCCAGCTTCGGCCCCCGTCGCGGGTGACATGCACGGGCCCGTCGTTGGCGCCCGCCCAGATCACGCCGGGCTCCAGCACGGACTCCTGGATGTCGTAAAGCACCGAGAAGTGCTCCTCGCCCGTGACGTCCAGCGTGATCGGGGTGCCCGACACCACCTGTGTTTCGGGCGTAAACGCCGTCAGATCGGGAGAAATCGTCTCCCAGCGCTGTCCGCCGTTCGTGGTGACATGCACATACTGCGACCCGTGGTACACACGATTGGGATCGTGGGGAGAGACATGGATGGGAACGACACGCTGGAAGCGAAACTCCAGGTCACGCGGATTATGTCCGTACAGGTTGGCGAATCCCACATAGTACTGCTGTTCCTGTCCGGTTCTGCGGTTATACAGCCCGAAGCGCCCCTTGCAATTGGCGTAGACGACATCGGGATCGCCCGGCTTCGGCACCACGGGTCCCGTCTCGCATCCCCCATGAGCCTCCCAGGCGCCGACGGGGCCGCCCGGCTCGCTACGCTCAGGCAGGCTGGGCACCGAAATCGTCGAGTTGTCTTGCTGGCCGGCGTAGAGGCGGTACGGGAAGTCGTCCGAGACATCGACCTGGTAGAGCTCCGCCGTGGGCTGGTTGTACTGCGTCGACCAGGTCTGTCCCCCGTCAAGGGACACGTTGGCGCCGCCATCGTTGGATTGGATTATGATGTCCGGGTTGTCCGGGTTGATCCACAGGTCGTGATTGTCCCCGTGGGGCGTGGGCTGCGAGCGCCAGGTGCGGCCGCCATCCTCGGACATCCAGTGACCTTCCGCCATGCCCCAGAGGACATCCGGATCACTCGGGTGTACATCCAGATTCGTGTAGTAGAAGGGCCGATTGCGGATCGGCTGAAATGCCGACACATGGCGCCACGTCTCTCCTCGGTCGTCCGAGCGGTACACGCCTCCGGTGTCGGCCGGGGCCTCAAAGAGGGCGTAGACCCGGTCGGGATCCGCAGGACTGACGGCCAAGTCCGCCTTACCCCTCAGCCCGGACGGCAGCCCCGCCTCCAGCTGAGTCCAACTGTCGCCGCCGTCGGTGGACTTGTAGACGCCTCCCTCCAGGCCGCCAGAGATGATGGTCCAGGGCTTGCGCTCGCCTCGCCATGTCGTGGCGTAGATGGTGGCCGGGTCATCGGGGGCGAACTCGAGATCGACCGCACCCGTGCTGTCAGAGACGAAGAGCACCTTCTCCCAACTGCCACCCCCGTCCAGACTTCGGTAGACGCCCCGCTCGGGCGTCGGCTTGAACGGGTTTCCGATCGCCGCCACATACACGACATCGGCGTTGTCGGGATGAATCAGGAGCGCGCCAGTGTTCCCCGTGTCCTCCAAGCCCACATGCGTCCATGTCTCACCGGCATCGGTGGATTTGTACACACCCTTGCCGATGATCACGTTGCTGCGCAAGCCGTCGGAGCCGGTCGCCACATACACGATCCGGGGGTCGGACTCTGCCACGCGAATCCCGCCGATGGATCCCGTGGAGAAGTAGCCGTCCGAGATGTTGTGCCATGTGTGTCCGTAGTCGGTCGTCTTCCAGACGCCGCCGCCTGTTGCCCCCATGTAAAAGGTGGAGAGCTGGCTTCGGTGACCCGCCACGGCGGTGACCCGGCCGCCCCGGGCGGGGCCGACAGGGCGGTACCGCAAACCGCCGAACAATGCCCGGGATACCTCTGCGCCCGCCTGCTGGGGGGTCGCCTCCGGCACATCAGCCAGCAGGGTGGTGGCCATGGCAACGAACGCCGTCGTGATCGCGGCCCTTCTCATATCTCGCATTCTCTTGTTCCAGGGTTCATGATTGCGCGACAGCTCCCCCCAACCGGAGCGCTCCGTCGCACGCCTCTCCCGCATGATTTCAACTTGGAAGCTACACCATGGGACCATCTCGGCGGTACAAAGCGCCATCCCGATACCCCCCGCTTGGGGGGAGGGCAGGGCGTCCACTCCGGCGCGGCTTGCCTGAAGCCCACGTGCTGAGGAGGCGGTCCCCCGAGCCCCTTCACGCCGAGGCGGCCCCTGACTTGACCGCCCGAATCAGGCCCCCGTGAATCGCGCCGACAAATGCTCTAACGACCGCCTCTCTGTCTGGATCGTCCCGGATCACGGCCTGGACCTGGGGATCCGCCAGGATGTGTCCGCCGGGATAGAGCCGCCCTCGCTCGACAGCGACATCGGCGAACCCCGCGGCCACCAGATCTGCCTCATACTCTGCGATTTGCACCGGCAGGCATCCCACCAGGGAGTGCTCCGAGGTCCGGATGAAGTCGGGCACCGTCCCATCCGAAACCAGGTCGGAGATCATCACGCGACCCCCGGGCCTGAGCACCCGCATCACCTCGCCCAGCACCCTGGGGCGGTCGCCCGAGAGGTTGAGAACGCAGTTGGAGACAACGACATCGACAACGCCGTCGGCGACCGGCAGCGCCTCGATCTCGCCCAGCCGGAACTCGACATTCCCGAAGTCGCCCTTATCCCGATTCTCCCTCGCCCGCTCGACCATCTCGGGCGTCATGTCCACGCCGATCACACGGCCCCCCGGGCCCACCCTGCCGGCGGCCAGAAAGCAGTCAAAGCCCGCGCCCGAACCCAGATCCAGCACCGTCTCCCCGGGTCGCAGCGACGCCAAGCCGACAGGATTGCCGCAGCCCAGACCCAGATTGGCGCCCTCGGGCACTTGCTCCATGTCGCGCGAATCGTAGCCGACCGCGCGGCTCAACCGGTCGGCGCCCGGGGCGGTGCCTGGCGAAACGCCGCACCCGGAGGAAGTGCCGCAGCAATCGCTTTCTTCCACCGCCGCCCGCGCGTAGCGGTCCCGGACCGCGCTTCGACGCCGAGACGGATCCATCGCCCGGGCCGTCACCCCGTCAATTCCCCGATCATGCCCAGCCACCCCCTCGGTCCAAATGATTCGGTGGACCGCCCGCTGGCGGGGACGCATTGCCCCCCGGTGGCCGACCCTCGCGGCCCGCGACCGGCCCAACACTCCGGGGGACGCACTGCCCCCTTTACCTTGCTTGACGGGGAGTCATCCTGGGATCCCGGACCCGCTGCAGGAGAACCAGGCCGACGAGGAACAACCCGGTCAGCACCAGGAAACCGGGACGCTGGTTGCCTCCCGCCATCAGGGTGACCAGGCCAAACAGCCAGGGACCCAGGACGGACGACGACCTGCCGCAGAGCGCGTAGAACCCGAAGAGCTCCGCCTCGCGTCCCTTGGGGACCATGGACGCCATGAGCGCTCGACTCGCCGACTGGACGGACCCCAGGCCAAACCCCGCCGCGATCGCCAGCACATAGAAGACCCTGGGCGACTCGACAAAGTAGGCCCACACACCTGCAACCACCCAGAGGACCAAGACGCCCGTGAGGACCTTCTTGGGCCCGATGGAATCCGTCGGGCCGGCCAATGTGAGCGCGCCCACAAGCGCCGAGAACTGCACGATCAGGAACAGGATGATGATCTGTTGCTGGTTGAATCCGAAGGTTCCCTCCGCAATGAGCGCGGCCATGACGATGACGGTGAGCACGCCGTCGATGTAGAAGAAGTAGGCACCCAGGAACCGGCGCAGATTCTTGTGGCGCCACACCTCTCGCAGGATCTTGCCCGTGCTCGCCAGACCCTCCCGGGCGGCGGCGCGCACATCCACCGCGCCGCCAGCGTCACCGGGAAGGTGTCGAAACGCCGGGATCGAGAATCCCAAAAAAAACGCAATTACTGTCAACCACACGAAATCGAGGTTCTGGAGCCCGCCGAGGACCCTAGCCAGCGGCTCGGGGTATCCGCTCGTGTCCGGGAACAGCACGAAGGGGAGCACGATGAGAAGACCCAGGGCCGATCCCAGGTATCCCATTCCAAAGCCCCGGCCGGAGATCCGGCCTATCTCCTTGCGGGGAGCGATGTCGGGCAAGTAGGCGTTGTAAAACACATTGGCCGCCTCGAATCCCACATTCGCGACCACGAAGGCGAAAGCGCCCGCCACGATCATGCCGGGCTCCAACAGCGTCATCAGGGCCACGCCGCCCAGGCATATGGCAACCGACAGGGAAAGGAACCTCTTCCTGACGCCGCCCCGGTCGGCGACAGCCCCCAAAAACGGAGCCGTGAGCGCAACAATCAACGCCGAGGTGGACACGGCCCTGCCCCACCACCACTCGCCCTGCCCGGCGTCCCCGCCAACCACCTGGCTCTTGTAAAACACCGGGAAGATCGCCGTCGTCACGACGGCCGGATAGATCGAATTCGCGAAATCGTAAAGGATCCAGGAGCGGATCTTCCGGTCCGAGTTCGCGTGACTTTGGTTCAATGGACGGGGCTCTCTCTTACGGGAGCTACGGCCCCTTCGCCTGCTTGGCCCCCACTCCCACCCCGGTGCCCACCCCAAGCCCCAGCATCACCGCCGTCGTGGCGCCCACAAGAGGCAACCACGCCACCACGGGGGCGACGGCGCAAGCCGTGATGACTCCGGCAGCCACCCCGATCTTTGCCGGGCTATTGACGTATTTCGTGTAGCGCAACCTGCGACGCACAAAGCTCTTCGACTTCGCATGGCTCGCCGCTCCCGCCACCCCGGCGGCTATCAGCTCAATCACCGGTTGATCGCCTCCTTAATGCATGCATCCCCACCGGCCGTTGCGTGACGACCGGGCCCTTCACATCCAAGTTCACGCTCCCGCAAACTACGCCGCCCAAGGCCCCGGCGTTTCGGGTGCGGGTCCGCACGGCCGACGTCACAGATCATCACGACCGCCCAATCTGGGCAAACGCGTGACCAACCTGGGAGGAGACATCCTCCAGGGCGAGCATGGACACCGCGTCAAGCTTGCGACTGATCTTGGTGCCCACGAGGCGCCGCAAGAAACGAAGCGGGTGTTCAAGATCACCCTCGAACAAATGCTCCGTGCCCCGGTTCAGGGTCTCCAGCACCCGAAGCGCCAGATAGGTGTCGTCCAACAGCCCGGCCATCCCCTTGGTCATCTCCGGTATCAGGTCGATGGGATTCACGAAGTAGTTGGCGGCGTGTTCCAGGAGCGGCATGACCACAACCTCCATGTCTCGCTCCTCGGCAACCTGGACAGCCCTGGCGAAGAGCAGCGGCACGGACTCCACAACCTCGACGGCCACCTCGGCCGCCTCGGATATCTCGGCGTCGGTTGCCGAGGGCGCCGTGCCCCGAATGAACTCCTCCAGCATTCCGCCGTCACGCACCTTGGCACTGTCAATGACCGCCCGGACATCCTGAAGATTCAAGTGTCACCCCCCGCAAGCCTCAAATACACGGTCAACCCGCCCCCACCGCCGCCCAGCACCAGATCTCGCAATCCGTCGCCATCAAGATCGGCAAAGGCCGGTGCAGAGAATGTGGGGACTTGGTACGGAAATGGCACGGTCTCCACAAATACCGGATCGGTCCGGGACCCCTCATTTCTGTAGAGAAGCAGGCCGGACACCTCCGAACCCACAATCAGGTCGAGGTCGCCGTCCCCGTCCACATCAAGGGTCACCGGCACGCTGCGCCGGCCCACGTCAATGCCCTGGAACTCATCGGAAACCAGCTGGAATCGGGGTGAGCGGGGACCTCCCACATTCGCGTAGTAGTTGATCGCGCCGGAGGACTCCCCGACCAGCAGATCCAGATCCCCATCGCCGTCCAGATCCGCCAGGTGGGGGGTCGTGTTGCGGCCCCTGGTCAACCGGGCCGCCACGCTGTCGACCAGCATCCAGCGGGGCGACGGTCCGCCGGCACCGGGTCCGTCGTTGCGGTAGTAAGCGATCTGGTCGCGCCATTCGCCAAGCAACATGTCTTCGTCACCGTCGCCGTCCAGGTCTCCAAAGGCCGGGGCCAGGTGATACGCGTCGGGAAACCCCGCCACCGGTCCCCTGGCCTGGAACTCTGGAGCCGTGGATGACCCTGTGTTCTCATAGACAAAGAGGCGGCCGGTGCGCGTCTCCCCGGGCTCGATCTTGTTGGAAATCAGAAAATCCAGATCACCGTCACGGTCCAGATCGGAGAACGCGGGCAGGGATTCTGCCCCAACATCCAGGGTACGGATCAGGCGGCGGGTCACCGCCTCAAATGTCCCGCCCGCGCCGTGGCGGAAGTAGTGCAGGTTCTCCACCGAGCTCAGGTTCGGATTGAACGCCCCGCCCAAGACGCCCATCACCACATCCATGTCCCCGTCGCCGTCGACATCACCCAGGGCCGGGGCGTTGTAGCCCGATGTGGCCACGGGATCGTCCAGGGGAAAGGGCCGGGGCGTGCCTCGAAGTACCGGGCGGGTGCAGGTCCCGGTGTTCTCGATGTACAGCAGCCCCGCCTCGAAGAAGTCGCCCCAAAACAGATCATGGTCTCCGTCCTGATCCACGTCACCCAGGGCCATGGTATTCGCCCCATGGCGAAGCCCCTGAAACGCAGCCACGATCTCGATGCCCTCGAACAGATCGGTCACATGCCGGAACCGCGGGAGACCCTCCCCCTCCGGGGCACCCTCCTCAAACCGGGTAATGGTCCCCGTGAGGCGCCCGATCAACAGGTCAAGGCGACCGTCGCAATCAATGTCGGCCGCGTTGGGGATGTTCTGCCGGTCCGAAAAGACGGCGTCTCCCTCGACATCCCTCAACGTGTCCTCGGCCAGGACGTAGCGGGCCAGGCCCGAGGGGCCCCCGTCGTTGCGATAGTACCGGATATGGCTGTACGGCTCCTCGGCCAGGAGATCCAGGTCTCCGTCCAGGTCAACATCCACGAACCGGAACCACTCGCCAACCGACAGGTCCTCAAAGGTGTCGGTCACCCAATGAAACTCGCCGCCTCCGCCGTTGCGGAAGTACATGACCCGGTCGGAATGCTCCTGCAAGAACAAGTCGACCAAGCCGTCTCCGTCCGCATCCGCCAGCTGCGGGCGAGGCAGGTTGAACCCGCCCAGAAAGGGGTGGGCGAGAGGCATGCCGGCGGTGTCCCTGACCTCCATGCCAACCACAAGGCGCTCCCACTCGCCCCACGACCCGTCCCCGGTCGCCGGCCCCTGGGCCTGAACCAGGCTCCAACTGGCCGCCATGCAGAGCAGGGCGGCGGAGCATGAGCGCCCGACCGGCCCCGCCGAGCCCACAAGCCAGCGGATCGTCGAAGTCACTCGGGGGCCGCGCGCCCCAGGGAGATGCCGGCCGGATAGGCGCCGACCTCGATGGTCTGGACCACCTCCCATGTTTCGGTGTCAATCTTGACGACCGTCCCGACATCAGCCGGGTTTTCCACCGCCCGGCGAGGGGTGTAGGTCCCCTTCTGGTTTCGGTTCGAGACAAACAGGTAGCGCCCATCCAGACTTACAGCGCTCCCGTGCGGCTCGACGATGCCCGGAGCCGAGATTCTCTTCTCGACGCTCCATGACCGGGCATCCACGACCACCACCTCGTCGTCGTCCTTGGCACCGAAGTAGACCCGGTCGCCGTCGGGAGAATACACCGGATGCCACGGTTGCGCGCCCACATCAATCTCCGCCACAAGCGCAAAGTCTGGGCTGCGGGTGTCGAAGACCATCAGCTTTCCGGTTAACTGTGTAGTCGCGGCCAGCCGGCTTCCGTCAGGAGAGAGGGCAAACTGGACGATGGTGTGCGGCGGCCCGGCCACATCAACCAGGCGCAGGTCGTCCGACGCGGGATCAAGGACCGCGATGCGGTTTTCAACAAGCGAGGCCGCATAGACCAGGTCCGTGCGGGCGTCAACCGCCAACGCGTGCGGACGCGGGAAGAAGACATCCAGCTCGAGCACGCTCATGTCGCCCCGATCAATGGCCCCGATGCGCTGGGGCGGGGTCGGCGCCATCATGGACCTGCCCACGAACAGCATGCCGCTCTCCGAGTGGACGGACAAGAGACCGGGAGTCTCAAAGGGCGTTCGAGCCACCAACTCGTGAGCGGCGTTGAACTTGAGCACATCGCCGCCCCCGATCAGCGACACATACCAGTGACGGCCGTCGGGGTCCACCGCCGTGTCATGCGGGCGGCTGTTGAGTCCATAGCCCAGCTGGGTCAGGTCAACCGTATGCAGGACGCCGCCGGTTTGGGCATCAATCACAGACACCGAGGCTGAGGCCTGATTGGCCACATACAACCGCTGCTCCGGGATTGCTACCTCATTGTTCTGAGCCCCGGCCGGCAGGGCGCCGGCGACCACCAACCCACCGCCAACCAGAAATGCCACAAGAATCCGAGCCCGATATCCACCCGCGCAGTGACGCCAACCCGCGCCCGCAGCGAATCGCTGACTGTCCATCCTCATGTCTTCAAGCCCCGCCGCTCTCGCATCGCTTCCCCTCCGCATGATCAGCCACGCCCCCTATGTCCATACCCGCCTCTGAACACGCGCGCTCACGGACCCCTGGGAGGGCTCAGCGCGCCGGAGACCCCCGCCACTCTCCCGTACACCGGCGGCAACGATTTCGTTCAATGGCCCGCCCAGCGCCGGTCACCACACGGAACTCATCCAATCCAGATACCTCGACGCCTCTCTTAGGCTCTCCACGACCTTGTTCGCCTCCCTGCGCAAATCCACGAGAACGAACGGAAACTCCACCGATCCCTCATCCTCGAGCGACTGGCGGTACATTGCCTCCAGTTCCTTGACCCGGGCCAAGCGGGGCAGCGGCGGGAGCGGAACGGCCAAGTCCCGGTCAAAGGGGGCACTCTTGCAGTATCCGATGTTGACGAGCAATCGGCCAATCCTCAGGAGCAGATCGTTCGCCTCTGCAATGCGCGCCTGGTGCTCCGGCGGTAGCTCCGGCGACGCCCCATTGGTCGCCGGACGAACCAGGCACACCTCCTGAATCACCGTGTAGAACTTGTTGAGTCTCTTCCTGAGGCCCTCCAACTCCTTGCGCACCGGCACAAGATTGAAAATCTTGGCCAACGGCTTGCTGATGGTTGATTCGTACTCGGCCAGAGCCTCACTCATCTCATCCACTGTCGCCCGAAAGTCCAGCGGTATCACATCGTCGTTCAGGAATCTCCCGATCGCGGTGAGATAGATGCGCAGATCCCGCTTCAGATTCTCGCGGTCCGCCACATCAATCCGGTCATACTCGGTGTGCCAAACGATGTTGCCCCCGCAGCCGCCGACCGGATAGTACCCCAGCCGTTCGCGCTCCTCTTCCGGGATATTGGACAGCAACATGAAAAACGACGACAAGCCCAACTCGTTGAACGAGTAATCGCCCGCCCGAGGGGGCCGCTGGCGCGTGGGCTCAATTCCGGTCACAGCGTGAATGGACTCGCGGCACACCGCGCCCGCTTCCGCCATCCAAGACACCTCGTCGTACACCGTGGCACCCTTGCATCCTGGCGAGTCGATGTTGACCGTGGCGATGCAGTCACTCCTCAACTCCAAGCCACAATGGTCCGCATACCACGCGGATCCCGCATAGCGTCCCGTGGAGTGGGCGGGCCACCATGCCACCCGGAGGGAGCGATTCAGAGACTCCCGATGCCTATGCACGGTGCGGGCGATCTCGAGCAGGGTGGCGTCTCCAACCGCGTTGTCTCCGATACCCACATCCCAGGAGTCATAGTGGCCATGCACCAACACGAACCTGCGATCCCGGCCCTCGATCTTGGCCACCGGGATTTGGCAAGGATACCAGCCCGTCTCCAAGTCGGTGTGGAGCGTGAGCGTGTCGACCCCATCGATGATGGCCCGGATGACCTGATCGCCGTCTGGTCTGGAGATGGCCACAACGGGAGTTGTCGGATGCAGATTCGCTTCGGAGGCGCCAGGGGTCCCCCAGACCGTCGTGCAAATGCCCCAGTGGACCCGACTGCCCGGGTTGATGTAGACCTGTCCCGCAGCGCCGGCCGCCTCGAAGTGCGCGACGGTCGAGGGCATGGGAAAGCCCTCGGTGACCACGATCTTCCCCGCGACGTCGGGTGGTCGCTTCCGGTGCGGGGAATCAAAGAAACCGAACGGGGGGCCCTCGGTGATCGCCGGGACATGGATCAGCGCACCGGCCACCCCCTTGACACCCGTTGACGCCGAGAACGACGGCGTCTTGCCCTCGATTCTGGTGCACCCGAACTCTAGGCCGGCACCCTTGGGCACTGAGAGGTAGAGGTCCGGCTCGAACACCTCGACATCAATCCCCTCGGTCTCCAGCTTCGTGACGATGAAGTGGGCGGCGGCGCGCTCATCGGTGGAGCCGGACTCCCGAACCAAGATCGCGAATCGCTCGATAAGGCTCCACCCAAACTTGAACGACGCGTCCGCGAGCAACGATTGGGTCAATGCGTTTGAACTCTGAAACATGGATCTCCTCAAGCAACGCGGTGCAGACGGGGTTCACGCCCTCAAGCTAACCATGTGCGCAAGTACCCTTGGTAGCGGCCGAAATCATCCGCCCATGCACTCCGTCAGCGACACCGATTCTTGGGTGCGGCCTACCGGCCGGCGGCGGAGGGGAGATGACCCCGATTTCTTTCGCGACGTGCTGAGAGCATTGAAGTTCCCTTGCTGAACGACCGGCCGACAGCCTCTTCCAGCGGTGCCCGCCTGGTCACGAGATCTGTGCACGCAGGCAACATCTCGGTGACGGTGCTGCTGTGCCGGGCTCGCCAACGGTCTGGACTCGGTCCCCGACAGGCAGGGTTAGAGCGAAGACCAAGAAGCGGCCAAAGCGCCCGCTCCCCGCCTACGTCCGGGTCTTTCGCGACGGGCGTCCCAATACCCTGTCCAAGACGTTCTGCCGCGAAATGCCCTCCACCGCTTCCCCCACCTTCCGATCAAACATTGACTCAATGGCCCGAACACCTTCGTCGGCGGATTTCCGAACACGCTCAATCTTATCCCCGAGCTCCTGAACGCTCACGGACACCGATTCCTGCAGCTGCTGCACACGTGACTCCAGACCGCCCAGCCTCCGCCGGGTATCCTCGTGTCGATTCTGCGTCATGTCCAAGGTCAGTTTCGGCATATCGCGAAGATGCGAGGTAACCCGTTTCCCAAGATTTTCAAGCTGCTCGCTCATTCTCCCGCTCTGGGCCTCAGTCCGCTCCAACGCGTCTTTCACCAACTCTGGGTCCGATTTGCGGACCATGTCAACAGTTTCACGGAGCGCTCGCGCCGCGTCACAAAGCGACTTCACCACATCGTTGGCAGCCGACGCCAAGTTTGCCACACCTTTGCTGGCATCCACCAACCCAGACTTTGCCGAACCCAACGATTCTTGCAACGTCCCAAGCCGTTCAAGGTCTTGAACCACGCGGACCGCCCTATTCTCCGTCTCCCGAATCCGCGCCGCTATGGCCTCCATCACGTCCATAAACCACCCCCAAGTAACCCTTTCGCCTCTGGTGACCCAGCTGACTCCAACAACCCAACAACCGCCGACTCCAACACCTCCAGCGTCACTCCCAACTGAACTCCCGAAATCAGTGTATCCACTCGGTCATCTCTCAATACCCCCACCCCACGCTTCAAGACACGTCCGAGAAACGTATCGTCCCTACTCCGATTCAAGTCAAGGAGTGCCATCACCATGGCCGGACCCAAATGAACCGCCTTTTTGGCCGCAAACTCAAACATCCCGTCGAGAACGTGCTCGATGTCCGAATCCAACAACCCATAATCCATCGCCGAATCAATTGCCCCGCGAATCTCCCGAATGCACACCTCGATGTCCAGACCGGAGCACATCGCTTCCGATGCGCCGCGAGCCAACCGCAAACCCGGATGATCTGGGTATGATTCCAACCCCCGAATAGCCAAGCCCCTCATTTGTCCAGCGTCCACCGCGGTCTGCATCTTGGCCAACAACTCCCACCACCTCCCCAGTTCTACTTCCCCCTCGTTCTCTTCCTTCTCGAGCATATCGTCAATTGACCCTCCGTCAAACCCCTCCTGTAGATAATCAAGGAGCCGTTTGCGAATTATCCCGTCTCTCTTCGCAGACGGAGCTGCCCGCGCTGCACGGCCCAGCTGTAGCGCTTCGTACATCGCCCGTCTGCGGGACCGCTCAATTTGATCGTATGTAAACCGAATCAGAACCTCGGCCAGAGCGACGATACACCTCTGCACAGGAAGGCCGCGAGCAGCGGCGACCTTCGTCATGGCATTATCTATAGCACCAGGTTTAGCCACGCTGACACGCTTCGAAATCTCTTCTTTACACGCGCAAAAATCAAAGGGGTTTACATGCAACACGAACTTTTTTGAACCAAAATTTACTTCGTATCCCGATATTATGCCCACCCTCACCAGGTGATAGATCGCTTTCTCGCGGCGCATTTTTTGCGACTTATCCCCATACGGCCACTCCACGAGCTTCCCGACGGTTTGTACATCAATCAGCGTAACCAGTTCTGCCACGCAATCAATCTCATCTTGCACCCCATGAAACGATCCAAAGTGAAAATACAAACTGCGCGTTATATCGTCGCGTGTTTTAACGTGTCTACTCGCCTCTTCATACCGGTCACGCGCCTTATCCTCCGGTATGTCCAACTCTAACAGAGCATTCGAACGCTTGTGGTCGTATTCAGAAAACACCAATGTGGCCAATGCCTTGTTCCCATCTCTCCCCGCCCGCCCAGCTTCTTGATAAATGCTCTCGAGCGATAGCGGCATTCCGAAATGCACAGTATACCGGATATTCGGTTTATCTATTCCCATGCCAAAGGCCTTGGTAGCAACAAGAACCGGGGCCCGATTCCGCTTAAATTCCTCCGCATGCCGTTTCTTCTCGGCTTCCCACACTTGTTCATTCTGCTTGAACCAAGGCGACTTGCCCGAATACACAGCCACTCGCGTAGAAGCATAGTCGCCGACAACCTTCTTGGTGGTGCGGACACCATGCGGACGCCCCATCACCGTCGGCACAAAAACGATACCCGAATAAGTCCTCGACCCCTTGGGTCGAAAAAACTCCGGCGGAGGCAGACGAAAGAAGCCTGGCAAGGATCCCAATACCTGCCGTAGATCAGCGTGAACATCTTTCTTCGGCGTGGTTGCCACCAAGTTAAATTCGATTTCCGGTCTATCAAATGATTCGAGTCTTATCACCGCATCAGAGCGACTCTTGTCGATATCGAGGTCCGTGAGCATGTCTCGCAGTACCGCCCGCGACGCCGTGCCGGTCAAGGCGAGTAGCGGTGGCGGCTTGCCATCGGGACCCGTACTCAGGTCGCGAATTATGTTACCCAGATCAAGATAAGAAGGGCGAAAGTCATGGCCCCACTCCGACACGCAGTGAGCTTCATCAATAACGACGAGGTTGACAAGACTGTAATCCATGGAACTGCTGATTTCGCTGCGCACTTTTTTGGACTGCAGTCGCTCGGGCGTGAGAAGCACAAAGTAATACTCGCCCCTTTTTACCTTCAGCAGTGTTCGGTCGAGAGTGTCGCGATGAACACGTCCACTGATGCCCCTCGCGCGGTCTATTCCGTATCTACCCAACCCTTCGACCTGGTCGTCAATCAAAGCGACAATCGGATCAACTACCAAGGTAATCCCGGGCATCAGAAGACCGGCGAGCTGATAGATGATGCTCTTGCCAGCACCGGTCGGCAGCAGAACGACGCATTCTCGTCGTCGCAACACTTGAAAAACTGCCTCGCCCTGCTTCGGTCTGAATTTGCGCTTCCGAAACACTTGCCGAAGAAAAAATGTCAACGGACGGCAAACATTACGGCCATAGGTCGAAAATGGCACTTCTCTCTGGGGGGCAACCCTCAAGTCGTCGATGGAAAACTCTACCGGAAGGAACGCCGGGCGTATCACGAAATCCGAAATGGCACCATCGCTCAAGGCGTGGAATGGACTCGCGTCCATTTCCACTGCGACGCGAAGAAGGAATTCGTTACGCGGCTCGTCGGCGGTTGGCGGTAGCGTCTCTGTGACCTTCCTCCATTTCACAAGGTGGCCCGACGGCGGCTGGTACACGACAAGAGCCCGGCCATCAATGCGGACCGCGCAACTTCGGGGAAGGACATCGACTCCGTAGAGTCTTCTGAGGGCCGTAAGCATGTTCAGCACATCCAGAACGCCGGCGGATATCCATGGTTCTGCACCGGTGATCTCGACCGTCCAGTCAACACCCACGGGCAACCAGCCATTCCCAACGGCACACGCAAGTGCGAACTGCATTTTTGCGGCCGTCGCACAATCCACAACAAAGGAAGCCGCATCCACATTCTGATCAGATGCTGGTTCGCACGCCTGAAAGCTCTCCAAGCATATTCCGCGAATTCGGCTCAAACCCGGACCATATCCACGCAACACCTCATCGTTGCTCATACGGACAACATCGATTCCGATATCCTGCAACACGCGGTCGCGCGCGTTGTCAACGTCCCTCGCGTCTGCGTGTTCCGGCCCATCGATTTCGATCGCCAAGGGACGCCCGCCCGGATGAGAAAACAGGAAGTCGATCCGGCGGGCACCGCCCTCGCCGATGCCTGCTGACCTAAGGAGGACATCCATGGGTGCCTGGGGTGTAAACCAGTGGCCGGCCGACAACCCAAGGGCCGCTGGTACCCACTCACTCAGAAACGTCGCTTCCGCAGCGCTTTCAAGCAGCCCAAATTCTTCGTCTCCTTCGGAACGGTGATTCTGGTCAAGAACGAAGGCCTTACGTGTGAGCGCCACCGCGACAACCATTTCAGACGCCGCTCGTACCCCATGCTGCCAACCATTCCAGCCAACACCATCCTTGCCACGATACTCTTTCACCGATTCCAAGAGGTTACGTGCACGAAGCGCCTCACGTTCGACTTCTAGCGTCGGCAAGGGAGCCTTGCCCCGGCGCAGCAACTTTAGCAAGAGATCGCCCGCAAACCTCGCGTCTTCAGTAGGGTCGTAATTTCGACTGCGATCGAGATTCGACAAGACCACGCACTGGCTGATGACCTGCCGCATGAGTACGGCGTTTGCATCATCATGGAGGTGAGGACCGAGGGTCCCCGGAAAGGCACCGACCGAATGATACGCCGGGATGTAGTCAATCCGCCGCCCCGGTTCCGTCCACCCCACCGGGATAGACTCAAACCCGCTCTGATGCGCCCCCGAAGAACTGTCGAGAGGAAGAGTGCCCTTGCACTGGGGGAACGTGCTACAGCCCCAGAACTCACTCCCCGCATTTGGTCCTTTCTTCGCGGTGCGGCGTTCCATCGGGTTCCCGCACTTGGGGCAATGCGGCAAATGGTCGCTCATCGGTGGTGCTGCAATGGAGGTCCCGGCTCGAGCCTATCGGGTCGATGTCGGGGCGCACTAACGGGGTGTCGTGGGCAAGTTCGCCGGGAGCTTCTGCAGATTATGGAGAGTTGATCGGTGAACAAACGTCACGCCTCCAGCAATTTGGCCAAGCCGATATCGGGAGTTTTCCGGACAGCATCGCTAACGGCACCCAACATAACCAATTTTATGGTGGCCTTGGTCGGACGACAAGCCACGTTGTCGGACGGACACAAAGCCAAAACCATCTCTCGCTCGAAGCGAGATGATCAGGCTCAAGCCAACACCGTGATCAATCAGGGACTCTCGTTTCCCCGGGAGTCCCCGTCTTAGCGCTTTGCTGGCGATCAATCATCGGTGGGGCGATTCGGGACCTGCGGTCTCGACACCGGTGGCGCATTGGAGGGCAAGGGCTCACCTGACCCGACCGGCGGCCCAGTCGTCCAAGCCAGTACATCGGCGACCCCCACTTGGGACTCTGGGACGACAAGTCCAGAGTGCTTTTTAGCAACAGCGATTCAATCCCTGCCCCAGGGTAGCCAACATCGTTCGCTCACATGCGACGGGAACGAGACTGTCGGGTCCGCACGCGCCGAGGGCGCCTACCCGCGGAGAAATCGAGAGGCGCGCGCATCCTCTCGTAGAGCATGAACAGGTGCTCGAAGCGCTCGCTGTCGGAGGAGAAGCCAGTGCGCCCACCGATATAGAGCCGGTCCACGGCGCGATCCAGGGCCCGGTGGGCCGCGCGGAGCTTCGGGGGCATGGTGTCGGGATCATACAACTGGGCCAAGGTGGCGCCCTTGTATTCCCCGCGCGCCACCAGTACGGCATCCACTAAAGGCGCCAAGCCGGAGCGGTCACGGTCCGGGGGTGGCATCGGGAAGGTGTTGTAGACTGAGCCTATGCTGTAGCGGTAACTGCTTCCCAACCGTCCGCCCACCCACCGCATCCACGCCATGTGCATTGATGAGCTGATCAACGCGAAGTCGGACAGGGAGGCGTCCTCAAGAACCTTGACGAGATTGCTTGGAATCACTGGCGGATGCAACCATCCGACGGGAATGTACTCTCGTCGTTCAGAACTGGTCTCTGGAATCACGAGAAAGGACCGGGTCGGCATGACGTTGACGTGATACAGCGTCGGCGTCTCGGCCATCTTGCGGGTCGGCTTGCTCTTGCTGTTGGCACGATAGTCCCGCACAGCCGCGATCCGCTCCCGCACCAGAGGCAGCTCCGCCAAGACCTGGGGCGGCGCGTCATGAAGCGCCAAGATCCAGCGCCTTCTACCCCGAAGGAATTCAAGCGCGCCCACGAACGGGCGCATGTAGGGTGCCGCACCGGGCTCGGCGTCCAGGAACGTATCTCGCTCAGCTTTGCTACCGAAGATGTAGTGGCCGCCATCAATGGGCTTTGAGCCGATGACAAGAGGCCCCATACCATTGATTGGCGCGGCCACCTCCCGAACCGTGAGCTGCGGGTCGGCCAAGCGGCTTGCGTCGACCAGGTACGGGGAGAGCACCCGGTGGCGACTCTCCTCAGGGTCACCCTTGATGTCTGGGTAGTCAAAGAGCCGCCTTCCCTTGGGCGCATAAGCGCGACCGCAAAGCCCCAAAATGACCACATGCACGTGCGCCTTGCCCCGGGCATCCGACCCCCACGCGAAAGTGCGGTGGGCAAATGCGATCTCCAGCCGGTGGCGCCCCAAGAGCACGGGCCAGAGCTGGTCGACCTGCTCACCCTGCGTCACCGAGTTGGTGGCCACAAAGGCGATCGGAACATTGCGGCCTGCCGCATAGGCGCCTGCCCGGATGAACCACGCCGCCACATAATCCAGCGTTCCTCCGCTCCCGCCCAGCGCCGCGATCCGCCGCACCTGCGCTCTCTGCTCCGCGGATTGTAGCTTGGCCCCCACAAATGGAGGATTGCCAAAGACGTAGGAGCACTGATCGGCGGGAAGCACATCCTCCCAATCGATTTCAAGCGCGTCGCCATGCACGATTCTGGGGGCTTTGGCCAGCGGGATTCGCGTGAAGGTCTCGCCAAATGCAAGGCTCAGCTGGTTGTTCATGATGTGATCCATCATCCACATCGCCGTCTCCGCGATGCGCACCGGAAACTCATCAATCTCGATACCGTAGAACTGATCGACATCGACCTTGGAGAGGATGGTCGCGTCAATCTCTATCTGAGACACCCCTACGTGGAGTGCTCTCAGGACCTCGAGCTCCAGTTTCCTGAGTTCCCGGTAGGTGATCACCAGGAAGTTGCCGCACCCGCACGCCGGATCGAAGAACTTGAGTGACCCCAATTTCTCCAAAAATCGCCGCAACTCGGCCCGGCGCCTGCTGTCCTTGCGGGCAACCAAGCGCCCAAACTCGCGGCGCAGATCGTCCATGAAGAGCGGCTCGATGACCTTGAGGATGTTCTTCTCCGTGGTGTAGTGCGCACCCTGGGCCCGGCGCTCCGCCGGATCCATGACGGATTGGAACAGCGCGCCGAAGATGGCGGGAGAGATTCCTGACCAGTCGAAGCGGCAGAGCTCCAAGAGCCTTGCCCTCATCCAGGCGTCAAAGGACGGAATCCGAAGCGGCTCATCAAACAACTCGCCGTTGACATAGGGAAAGCGCGCCAGATCTTCATCCAGAGTCCGCTGACGTTTCGGCTCCGGCGTGTCAAGAACCTGAAACAACTGGGACAACCACGGCCCCAAATCCGACCCGTCGTCGCGCGTACGGGTCTCAACCAGATCAAGAAAGATGTCTCGGGGCTCAAAGATCCCCGTATCGTCGGCGAACAGACAAAACACGATGCGCACCAGAAAGCGCTCAAGGTCGTGCCCGACATAGCCCGCCCCCTCCAGCGCGTCGTGCAGGCGCCCCACCAACTCGGACGCCTGGACATTGGCCGGATCCTGATCTCGAAAGGCGCGCTTCGTGACGCCCAAGATGAACCCGAATGCCTCGACATGTTGCGGCAGATCGGCGAGAGGAAAACACAACTTCTCGCGCTCGCCGAGATCGTGGAGCTCGAAGGTCTGAAAATCACTGACCAGAATGAAGCGTGGACGCTGACGCTCCTCCAATGCGTCAAAGTACGCTCCCGCTTGGCCATAGGCTCGACCCAAATCCCGCCCGGCACTCTTCTGCTCCACGATGAGAACGCCGGGCCAAAACAGGTCGATGAACCCCGATTTCTGGCTGGCCAACTTATGCACATGCTCCTCGTATCGGGCAACCGAGCGGCGTTGAACACCGAAGACGGAAAAGAAGTCGTTGTAGAAACTCTGTGTCTCGCCCTTCTCGTAATGCGCGTCAGCCCAGTCGTCGGCAAAGGACGCGGCCCTCACCCTGACCTCGTTCCAGGACAGACGCATGCGCTACGCCGCTACGCCGAACGCCTCGGAGAACCGAACCTGCGCCTCTTCGGTTGACGGCGAGGAACTGTTGTCGGCAGCGAACGGGTCACCAGCCCGATCCGCCATTGCGCCGTCATCTCCAAACCCACCGTCCAGCCGGATCCATGCGTTCAGGACTGCCACGAGCCAACCCACCCCGGTAGACCAACGTGCGGTGTCTGCCACCCACAGTCGATTGCGACCGTCATTCGAGAGACCCCGATTCGTCAAGTGGGGCGCGGAGCGAAACCCATCGCCCCGGTGCGGTACAATGACTTGGCGTGCAGCACATGCCTTAGGCGACACCAAGCGCCGCAATGCCGTCTTGCCACTGTTGCCGGTGGGCGGACGCGATCGCCAGTACATGCCGGACCCATTCTGATTTTCTGGATCTTCTTCGCGTGGCCCGTGGCAATCATCCCATCAGATATCCGTGGCTTCCCTCTGTCGGGCCATATCGTGTGGAGCAAACGGGGTCTCGTGGTCAGTGCCGCAGAATCTGTCGCACCCCATCGGGCGTCGGTCGGTGAACAGGTGCCACGCCTCCAACAATCTGGACGAAGACGATAGCCGGAGCTTCCAGCGTCGGCATCGCCAACAACGCACCGAACCCAGCCAATTTCATGTGGGCCTGGGTGTACGGCAAACCCCTGCACTGGACACGGGGGTTGACAAACGCATGTAACCACAGCTATTCAGTACTGAAATTGGGGCCACGAGGCACAGTTTCGCTCCCTGTCCAGCTCACCCAACTTTCTGGAGAACCCTCCAACCGATGGTCAGCTTCAACGCAATCGATGTCGAGACAGCCAACCCCAGCCGCTCCAGCATTTGCGCTATCGGTATCGTACAGGTTCGAGACGGCCGCGTGGTCAACGAATGGGAATCGCTCGTCAACCCCCGCACGCCCTTCAACCCACGGAATGTGAGGGTTCATGGAATTCAACCTCGTGACGTGACAGGTAGCCCGACCATGCGAAGGTTGCATAGGCCCCTGATCCGACTTCTCGCCGGCCATGCTCTTGTCAGCCATACATCGTTCGACCGCACCGCGATGAACCAAGCTTTTGGAAATCTGGGCGCCCCGGTGTTACCGGTCACATGGCTGGACAGCGCCAAGATCGCCGACCAGGCTTGGCCCGGCCGATTCAGGTCCCGCAAACTCGACGATATCGCCAGGGAACTCGGGATCAAGTTCCGGCACCACCGAGCGCTGGACGACGCGCGTGCCGCCGCGCGCGTGGTCATGCTTGCATGCACTCATGCACGTCTGGATATCAACGGGTGGCTGGAACGCGTGAATGGTCCCACACGGCGACGCTAACGTAGCGGGGCCAGCCGCAACACCTCCGCGGCCGAAGCCCACGCACCCCAACCCTGGACCCTACAGGTCCTGGAGGACCGCGAGGATATCCTCGTTTGACGGGCGCACCCGGTAGTCCACCTCGACAAAGCGGTAACGCACCACCCCCTGTTTATCGATCACATACGTCGCAGGGTGTGGCAGGGGGCGATCCGGCGGGGCGTCGGCGTTGAACAGGCCGTAGCGATCAATCACGCTGTGGTCGGGATCGGACAACATGATGAAGTCCAATTCCGGATCGTCCTCTTCGTACACCCGCTCAATCATCCTGCGCATTCCGTCGCGGTCATCCACCGACACGGCAACGATTTCAGTCTCGCGCTCCAAATCGGCGGGCAACAGCTCTCTCAGCTCCACGAGCTGACCGGCGCAGTAGGGTCACCAGAAGCCCCGGTAGAAGACCAGGACCACATTCTTCTGGCCCCGAAATGACGCAAGCTCCACCGGATCTCCGTCGTAGGATTCCAAGGTGAACAGCGGCGCCTCGGTTCCGACCGATACGCGCTCCAGATCGGTGGCAGCCAGGTCGTTGCCATCCACCGGGCCCAACGTTTGGGCCGCCGCGATCGGTTTTCCCGCCAGGCATAACAACGCTGCCACCAACGGAAGAAAGAAACTCCCCGGTCGCACCACGAATCGATGCGAGACGAGGGGAAGCGGGGCTCCACCCGCCGACTGCTTGCCGGTCTCTTCAATGCTCATTGCAACAGCTCCGGGTTACGAGGAATCAAGTTCACGAAGCCCAGGCCGGTCATGTTGCGGAGGGAGCGGTCCTGAGGTAGTCCAGCAGCAGGTTGGTCATCGCTCGTATGCCGACCGGAACGGCGCTGTTGTCCGCCTGAAAGGTCGGCGTATGATGCCCGCCCGAGGTGACGCCCGGAGCCACCTGCCCCAACCGGAAGAAAAACCCGGGGACCTCGTTGGCGAAGTAGGCAAAGTCTTCACCCCCCATGGTGGGATCCAGGTCCAGCACGTTTTCATCGCCCAGGACTCTCTTCAACGTGGGCAACATGCGCTGCCCCAGCGCCACATCGTTGATCGTGGCAGGGGTGCCCCTGTCGTAGTCAAGCTCGAACGATCCCCCGCCGGCCTGCGCAATCCCGGCCAGAATCTCCCCCATCCGCGTCTCCACGGCGTCCCTTGCCTCCGCGCTGTAGGTACGCACGGTCCCCTCCATTTCCACCGCGCCCGGAATGATGTTGAAGCGGGTTCCACCGCGAACAATGCCCACGGTGACCACACTGGGCTCCAAAGGGCTCAGGTTGCGGGAACGAATCGTCTGAAATGCGCTCACGGCCTGGGCGGCCATCACGATCGGATCAACTGACAGGTGCGGTGCGGCACCGTGGGCCTGCCTGCCGGCGATGCGAATCTTGAAGTGATCCACTGCGGCAAGGGCCGGCCCCGATGTGAAGCCCACCTTGCCGACCGCCATTTCGGCGAAGCTGTGCAACCCAAAAATCGCGCTCGGCACCGGGTCTTCCAGGACGCCCTCGGCAACCATGAGCCTGGCCCCGCCGTCCTCGCCCGGAGGCGGTCCCTCCTCGGCCGGCTGAAAGATGAACTTGACCGTTCCTGGAAGCTCGTCACGCATGGACGCCAGCACGGATGCCACGCCCAGCTGCACGGCCACATGAATGTCGTGGCCACATGCGTGCATGACGCCGACCTCTTGGCCCAGGTAGGTGGTGCGCACCGTGGACTTGAAGGGGTACGGCGTATCCTCCGTAACCGGTAGCGCGTCCATGTCGGCCCGCACCGCCACCACGGGACCCGGGCGCGACCCCCGCAAAATTCCGACAACACCGGTATGGGCGATCCCGGTGCTGACCTCGTCAAAGCCAAGCGCCCGCAGGTGTTCAGCAACCAGGGCCGCAGTCTTGAACTCGCGGTTGCCCAGCTCCGGGTACTGGTGAATCACCTCCCGAAGCCGAATGATCGAATCCTGAACCTGCTCCAGCACCGCCTCAACGCGCGGCTCCTGGGCGGCTGCAAGGGGCCGGGGCAGGCCCCCACCCGTCAAGGACCATGCAACAACACCGGCCAGGACAATTCCGACCCATGCGGGCATGGGTCGTATGCAACCCGGCCTGCCAATCCCGCTCCCAAGGAAGCGACGGGATCGCCGGCGCTCACGCCTTTCCATCTCAGTCATTGTCTCACCTTAGGCTCCTGACCACCTTGTATTTGAGGTTCGGCGACCCCCCCGAGGCCCATGAAGCTTGCTTGCAGATCAGGTTACCTCGCTCCGAACGACGACCACCGGGCCCCCCAAGGAGTCCCGCATACGATCCCCGCACAGACACTCCCGGGGGCGCCACCCGCATGCAGCTCGAATCCAATGCCGGCAGGTGCGACCAGCCCGATCACACCAACTTGACCGCCGATGCATCCCCCTCGCAACCATGACGCATCCGGGCGCACCGGACAGCCCGCAGCCGGTCGCACAACCCAATCCCCCGCTCCGGCCGCATCACCTCCAAGGGGCGACCCCCTTGGCTACGCTACCCCGGAACGATCCACCCGGATGGTGACGATGTCCACATCGTGGTACTTCTGGTGCCGCACCGAGCTGGCCAGATGACGGAGCAGGCGCAGCGAGAATTCCGACTCGCCCGGGACCTCTATTCCGCCCTTGCCGATCACGGCCAGCCGGTCCTCTATGTTGCCGTCGCCTGCGGAAGCCGCGAATTCGATATCGGCTCCCCCCGTGCTCCCGGCGTCCATTCGCGCGGTCATTCGCAGGCTGCGGGGTGCCGGGTCATCCCCCGCCCCACGTCCCGCCTCCTCGTCCTGGAGCAGGGCCAGGATCGCCTCTTCCGCAGCGAGCACCACGCGATTGGCAAAGGCATCCGGGACCTTTGTCTTTCTCGCCAAGTCTTCCAGAAATGCCCGAATCCTGGGCATTGCCTCCATGTCCAGTGCGGTGTGCATGCGGCGACGGCGAGGACCCGACAGCTCCATGAATGTCGAGAGCACAATCGCGCACAGTCCGCCCGAGGTCATCCCGTTGGACAGAAGCGCTCCTGCCCACGAGCCCAGGGCCTCCGTTCCGATCTGGCCGCTCTGGAAACCGGCCCCGATCCAAAAACTCACGCCCACGATGGCGGCCTTTCGGTAGTCGATCCCGTCCTGGACCACCATCTCCACCCCAAGGACGAAGAGAATCGCGATCAGAACCAGAATGTACGCCCCGATGACGGGATTGGGGATCGCCAGCACCGTGGCGGTCGCCTTGGGCAAGAATGCGAGCGCCACGAAGATCACCCCGATCCAAACACCGACCCGACGCGAGGCGATCCCGGTGATCTCCACGAGCGACACGCTGTTGGAATACGTGGTGTTGGGGACCGTGGCCAGAAGACCGGACAACAAATTGCCCACCCCGTCCGCCGCCACGGCGCCCTGGACCGCCCGGAAATCCGTGGCGCGCGCATCGCGCCACGATACGCGTTGAATGGCCATCCCGTCGCCGATGGTCTCGATCGCGCCAACCAACGTCACAAAGATGAAGGCAGGCAGCAGGGCCCAGAAGGTCGATTCAAAGTGCAGGTCGAATCCGGGCCACCCCGCCAAGGGCGCGCCCACCCAAGAGGCGTCCCCGATGACGCCGTGATCGTAGAGACCGAATATCGCGGAGATGGCACATCCCACCGCAATACCTATGACCGCTCCCCACAATCGCATGACTCCGCTTGCCCGAAGGATAATTGCGAGCGTCACCACCGTCGTGGCCACCGAGGTGACCGGTGCCGCCATCGCCGATGCGCCCTCCGGGGTCTGGAACATCATGTCGAAGGCGATGGGCATCACCGTCACGGCGATCAGCATGATGACCGTTCCGGCAACGGTCGGCGTGATGATCCGCCTGATCCAGGCCAAGCGACCCGAAAGAACGAACTGAAAGAGGGAGGAGGCAAAGATCAGGGTCGCCAAGAGAGCAGGGCCGCCCCGCTCAAGAGCCGCGACCGAGATCGCGATAAACGCCCCCGAAGTACCCATGAGAAGAATGTGTCCGGCCCCCACCCTTCCCACTCTCGCCGCCTGGATCATGGTCGTGATCCCGCATACGACCAGCACCGCAAAGGCCGCCCACGACAGGTACGCCTCCGTGCCCCCACCGGCCCGCACCACAATGGCCACGGTGATGACAATTCCGGCGATGTTCAACAACACATACTGGAGCGCAAGCCCCACAGAAATCAGAGTCCCTGGGTTCTCGTCGGCCTGATACCGGATACCTCGCTGCTCAATCGACACTTGAACTATCCCTCCCGTTCGCTGTGGGGACTCCCGACAGGCTGGCGCCGCTGGGATTCCGGATGGTCTCCTGCGGGGGCGCCATGGGCCTTCACCCGCAACGTCAGAATATCGGTGTCCTCGTACTGCTGATGCCGCACGGTGGTTGCCAGGTGGCGGAGCAACTTCAGCGAATACTCTTCCCCCGCCTCAGCTCCATGGACCCCGGCCACGGCCATGCGGTCCTCAATGTTCTCCTCACCACCCGCCGCCACCATTTCCACCTCTGCTTGGTCCCGCCGGAATCGCGCGGTCACACGGAGCCTTCTCCCCGGCTCACTGTGCTCCAGGGCAACCGTGTCCAGAAGCACCAGCAACGCCTCCTCGGCAGCGTGGGCCAGCCGCCGATGACCGGCATCGCTCCACTGCTTCCGGCGGGCGCCGTCAACAAGAAATTCCTGGATCCGGTGCAACGAATCGTTCTCAAGGATTGTCGTCAGGTGTTTGCGACGCGGGCCCGAGAGCTCCAGAAACCCGGAGAGCGCAAGCGCGGTCAATCCCCCCGATGTCATGCCATTGCCCAGCAACTCCTGAAACACCGGCCCCAGGATGTCCGCGGGAATCTGGCCGCTTTGGAAGCCTGCGCCGACCCAGAAGGATACGCCCACGATCGTGGCCTTGCGATAGTCAAGCCCGTCCTGAACGACGACGCGGGCCCCCAGCACGAAGAGAACCCCGATGACCACCAGCAGGTACGAGCCGACAACCGGGTTCGGGATCACCAAGAGCACCGCCGCGACCTTCGGAAAAAAGGCCAAGATGCAGAGGATGACGCCAATCACGACCCCGACACGACGAGCGGCGATCCCGGTGATCTCCACGATCGACACGGAGCTTGAGTAGGTGGTGTTGGGGACCGTCGCGCCCAGCCCGGAGAGCATGTTGCCAAGGCCGTCGGCGGCCACGGCTCCCTGTACCGCCCGGTAATCCGTGGCCCGTTGCGTCCGCCAACTGACCCGCTGCACGGCCACCGCATCGCCGATCGTCTCGATCGCGCCGACCACCGTCACAAAGGTGTACGCCGGCAAGAGAGACCAGAAGGCGGGTCCCAGATCAAGGGCGAGGCCGGGCCGACCCGACAAGGGGACGCCGATCCAGTCCGCTGCGCGAAGCGCGCCACCGTCCAGAACATCAAAGAAGAAAGCGACGAGGCAACCCGCTCCGATGCCGATCAGCGGCGCCCAGAGGCGCAAGGGACCCGAGGCGCGCAAGACCACCAGCATCGTGGCCGCAAGCGTCACGACCGCAATGACCGGCGCCGCCGAGGGAGCCGCGCCCGCCGGCAGATCGCCCAGGAAATCCATCACGATCGGGGTCACGGCCACCGCGATGAGCATGATGACCGTGCCGGCAACCGTCGGGGTGACGACCCGCCGGATCAGGGCAAGTCGATGGGCTAAGGCAAACTGAAACAATGACGAGACGATGATCAGCGCGGACAGAAGCGCCGGGCCTCCCGTGGTGAGCGCGGACACCGAAACCGCGATGAACGCCCCGGACGTGCCCATGAGCAAGACATACCCCGCGCCCAGGCGGCCGACCCTCTTGGCCTGGACCATGGTAGAGATCCCGCATACCAGCAAGGCCGCAAAGGCAGCCCAGGCCACATACGCCTCGTCCTGGCCCGCCGCCCGGGCGACGACAGCGACCGTGATCACAATGCCCCCCACGGAAAGGACGCAGTACTGGAGAGCCAGTCCGATGGAGACCGACATCGTAGGTTTTTCGTCAGGCTCGTACCTGACGCTTGCGGATGCCGGCGATTTGGGCGCGTTCACAAGGCTACCGAGGTGCTCCGGCGATGGTCGGGGCCTCCTGGGGTTTTCCACCAGCCGCATTTGACGAACAATGCGGCCGCGAATTTCCGTTGTCCTCAAGTCGCCCAAGTGAAATGTATTCATCAAGGTTCGACATTGCCGTCATGCGGCATCCGATTCCGGCACGGACACGGTTCGCAGGCCTTGGACTCGCCCGACCGCTGAGGGTAGCCGATTTTACCACAACGAGCTTTAGCTGAAGCGCTGCGACCAACGGCGGCATGACTGTCACAATCAGTGGCGCTGTTGTGGGATCGCAACCACGTTCGTCATGTGATCCTGACGGGCGCGGTTGGGCAACACATAGCGACGTACAACAAGAGCTACTCAAGCTCTACGCTCCGAGTGTTTTCGGTGGTGAGAGGGTGGCTACAATCGCCTGCTGGATGAAATGTTGGCACCTATGTGACGCGACAGCTCTTAATAAAGGCGCGACCCCTGTAATTTTCGACCAACTTCACGGCAGTTGTTCCAGAAAAGGTGTGTGTCGTAGCGTGAAAGACGGACAAGCACATGTCCTGAAGTTTTTCATCTGCTTCGAGATCAGTGACAATCAGCCCTTTGTGCTTCAGTTCGGCTCTGGAAATGTGACGGGCATGACTGCTGAAAGATGCATGGTCCGCGAGCCGATCTGCAATTGACGCGGCCTTTTCTTCCCCTTCCCTTTGGCCACCGAACATGTAATTGGTCAACCAAGTCCCGACCAAATTGCGTGACATCCGCAGAGCCGCACCGCAAGTAGTTATCAGATCGGGACCGTACTGTGCGAGCATGGGAAGCCAAGCAGGAAGTTTCGCCGGATCTTGACACTCGCGTTGTGCTCGCTCAAACTGATCTAGCATGGCTTGAGCGGGTACAGATCGTACTCCCAATGGAGTGGCCAAAACAAGCTGTGGGTCAGTTGGGCTGAGAAATGAGTGCTTGCCGAGCACGAGCTCGTTCGCAGCACAGGCCAGCATCGTGGCTGCAGACATGGCGAGATTAGGTACGATGACTCGAATGTGCTCGAAACGAGATCGCAAATAAGAAACGATTGCCTCCGCCGCTTCAGGGGACCCACCCGGACTATGCAGAACAAGATCTAACTCAGTGCCCGTCAAGCCTTGTGTGACTTCCATGAGGGCTTGGATGTCTTCGTCACCGATGCTCAGAAGCTCTGGGGGAGTAGCCGGTTTCTGGATCCATCCCGAAGCATACAGAATAACCGGACGGCCAGTGTGTTCGCGTAAAAGAGTCAGATACTTTCGGCGAATGGCATCAAACGGCGGTGTGCCTGTCTCGAACCCCGAACTTAGTTCTGCTAGAATTTCGCTCCAGCTCGGCATGGGCTACTAGCTCTTCTACCTCTCCGTGGCCGAGGTGTTACTTCGAGTCGTGATCTCGCCCTTCCATCGCTCAATCGCTCGATGGGATTCGAGGGCACGATCCGCCCGCTTCCAATCTTCGTAGACTTTCATGACCTCACGAATCCCGGGACGGCGCAGAGCCTCTTCCAGTAGCTCGTCGCGCTCTTTCTGCCGTCTTTTGACGTCTTCTGTTTGCGAATGGTCTGGTGGCTGACGATCTATCATGCAACGCTCCTCTCTAGGGCGGATTTGCCATTTTGGGGCAATCTACCGATGGGATCATTACAAGGCAACCCTGGGTATGATCCAGTAGCAGGGGTGCCTGACCCGGGAAATTGCCTCCCAAATGAGTCGAAACTGTGGGGCCGTGGGACCCTGGCAGGGTATGCCCGAGACCACTCGCTTCAACTGTACTCGAAATCTGATCTAGATCCGCGACTTTCTCAACAGTAATCAAAAAACTCGACCCGGGTGCCGGGGGCCGGACCGCCGCCTACAACCTCTGTCCTCGTCTGCTTGACGGCATTGAAAACCCCGATTCCCAATGTTACCGCCTTCTTTGGTCACCCCGACACTTATCGCAACACCACCGGCCCAGCATCCTCACCTCCAAAGTTATCGGTGCAGGCGGACGGGGACAAGTCCAACAGGCGTCAGGCCCCAAACACGAGTTGCAGATGAGCCCCGTCGCCCGCTGCGTCCAGTTAATGAAGAAGTTTGGAATGGACCGGTTCTGGCACCATGTCCAAGACCGTGCCCGTAGCCGGGCAGGCTACCGTGGGTTGCAGATGGCAACCGAGGGGCTCCAAGTTGATACCTTCCATCAATCCATCGCCCGCCGACCCCGACTGGAGCGATTCGGATTGGTGCGGCGCACCACCACATCAACCCGACAGGGAAGGGGTACAAATGAGTCGCATCTTGGTCGCCGGAACACTCGGTTTTCTTGCGCTGGCCTGCGGGAATGAGCCACCACCGGAATTCTCGGCGTCGGACGATGCCCGAGACGAAGCGGACCTGCCTTCCGCCATTGTGGGTGAGGGCGGTCCGCTGGCGGGCGTTGACATCCACTATGTGGATGGGGACACGATAACCACGGGGTATATCGCGGCCCCCCAGGGACCTGGACCATTTCCCGCGCTCATCATCGTCCACGAATGGAACGGACTCCAAGACCGCATTCGGCAGTTGGCCGACGACCTGGCGATGGAAGGATATGTGACGCTCGCGGCGGATCTCTTCCAGGGCCGCACAGGTAGCAATCGCGAGGAAAACATGGCTCTGGTGCGTGAGGCGCAGGCGAACCCGGACCAAATGATCACCAACCTGAACGCGGCCGTTCAGTACCTGAGGCAACGCGACGACGTGACGGGCAAGGTGGGGGCCATGGGATGGTGCTTTGGAGGCGGGGTGGCCCTTTCCTTCGGCCTGGGAGGCGTCAATCACAATGCGACGGCCATCTTTTACGGCCGCTTGATCGACGATCCCGAGGTCGTGGCGCTGTTGGACCACGAAGTCTACGGGACTTTTGCCCAATTGGACCAGGGACCGTCACCACAGTCTGTGGCGGCATTCGAGTCGGCACTCCGGGCCGCCGGGGTCGAGCACGACATCCACATATACGACGACGTGAACCACGGATTTTGGCTACGCGTCGACGAGGATCCAGAGGTACGCCGGGCGCCCGCCGCCGATGCGTGGCGCCGCCTTAAGGCCTACCTGGAGAGGACGCTGCGTTGACACCCAGCATCGACTCAACCCTCCCGACAAGGTCCTGTCCCGGGCCAACCCCGGTCGATGCGATGCGCCCGTCGTGGTCGACCACCACAACGATGGATGTCGTCAGGGCTTCATAGGCCCTCACCGCCTCGCCGTCGGCATCGTAAACAAAGCGGTATGGCGACTCGTGGCGCTCGACGTGGCGACGGACACGGCGCATGGATTGTGCGACGGCGACGGCAACAGCAACGACGGCGATCCGGTCCCCGAAGCGTGAGTGGATCTCCTGCATCTGAGGCTCCAAGGCCTCGCAGTTTTCACACCACGATGCCCAAAAATTCAGGATTGCAGGCCCGCCGCCGATCAGGTCCAGCAAGGAATGGGCCTCCCCGTCCAGGTCCAGCACGACCGCGTCCGGAGCCGGCGTGCCCACAGCGAGCCCCACCTCTTCCCCCGACTGGGCCGCCAGGGGAAGCGCGGCGAGCACAGTCGCAACCACGGCCAATTGCCACGCGACCGTGCCGGAATACCGCCACGCTCGGGCCATCTCCAGACAAGACCCTCTCCCCCGCCTGATCCCTCGGATTGCCACCGATATCGCTCCCGCTACAGGTTGAACCCCGCCTGAACAAAATAGTACTGGGCCACGGCGATCATGATCAGCGCGGCCACCCGCTTGACCACCACCATCCACTTCCCTGACTTCGGCAACCGCGACAGCGTCCCCGAGAACAGCCCGACCACCACGAGCAACGCGGTCATTCCCAAGGAGAACACAAAGAGGTACACGAAACCCATCGCGCCTGCGCGCGTGGCAGCAACCCAGGCGAGGACGGCCGCAAACGCCGGGGCGCCGCAGGGCGCAGCAACGATACCCGATGTGGCGCCCAGAACGAACACGGCCCCGTAGGAGCCACCGCCACGGCTACCGGCCCATGCAAGGAGGCGTTGCGGCATCCGCACCGGGATCACGTCCAGCATGGCCAGGGCGAAGAGCAACAACAGGTTCCCGATGAAGAGCAGCGCCCATGGGCTGGCGCTCACCGTGCCGAACAGGGTGCCCGTCATCCCGGCGATCAGCCCAAGAAGAGCATAGAGCAGCGCCATGCCCACCACATACACCAAGGTGAGCCCCAGGGTGCGTCTCCACGGCTGCTGATCCCGAGCCGTCCCCGAGATCACGGAAGCCGTAATCGGGATCATCGGGTACACGCACGGTGTCAGGCTGGTCGCCAGCCCTGCGCCAAAGAGCACGACCAGCGCCAGCGCCGGGCTGGAGCCTAGGGTGTCCGCCAGTCCACCGGCGGCATCCTGCGCCAGAACATCAACCATCCCCTAACCCGCCAAGCCCGGATCCCGTCCCGATCGGGCCGGGGACTCGGTCAACGACCGCCGCGTGGCTTGGCCTTCCTGGTCTTTGCCCCGCTGCCGCCCGTGGTCGAGGGCGGTGAAACCGACCCGGACCCGGTGGGACCGGTGCGAACGCTACCGACGCCGGGCCTGCCGCCGGAGGGTTGCTCCGCCCTCCGGGGACCCCGATACCCCCGACCGGCCACGACGCGTCCACCTGTGCGTCGAGGCGCCCGATCCACCTCGACGACAACAGGGCGATACCGAATTCCCCAGGGGCTGTACCCATACCCGTAGCCGCCGTATCCGTATCCGTAGAGCCCTCCGTAACGACCATAGGGACTGTAGTAGGGGTCGTAGTACGCCATCGGGCTGGCCCAGATCGTGCGCGCGGCCCGCCGCGTCGCCCGCTCCGAGGGCTCCGCTTCCCCGGAACCCAGGGCAAAGTGCTTCGGAAACGACACCGCAACCACAACGTCAATCACCGACGAAGGCACGCCCGCGTCGTCCAGGCGAACAATGTCTTCAGCATCCAGTTGACGGAACTGGTGCCCGACCGCAACGAGCCACCCCTCGACGGCGCTGCCCTCGACGGCGGCGCTGGCGTCAATGACATCGTCAATCGTGATCGATTGACCACGGGACGCCCATTCCCCGCCCACTCCGAACACCCTGCTCCGCCCAGGTGCCGCCAGGCCCAGTGCGGCCAGAACGCCGTCGCCGGTGCGTCGATACCACCTGGACCATGCGGACGCGCGTCCACGCGGACCCACGGCGCGCACATCCAGCCACTCGCCGGGATTCGGCATGAACATGATGCCCGTGCTCACCCTGTTCGACCCGTCTTCGCAGGTAAGATTGGATTGCGTGTACAGTCGCCGGGCATCCTCGGAAAAGTACGCGGACTCGGTCCCTCGGCAACCGTCCCTCTCGACATCGCGCACCGAACCGTCGGCAACGAATGGCTCCCTGAACGCCACTTCGCCATCAATAATCGTCAGCATCTCCACATCCTGATCATTGGGGATCAGGCAGAGGGCCCCCTCGCCAACCACATCGCTGTCCTCGGCCTCCCAGCACCCCAAAAACCCCGTCCATCCCTGCCGGACCGCATCGCTGTCCTGCGCCCCCAGGGGCGCCGGCGGGAGCACGAGAACGGCCAGAAGACACACCACAGCCCCGAGCATGAATCCCAATCCGCCGCTGCCTTCTCTCCCCAACCCACCTCTGGCGTCGTTCATCTGTCCCCCCAACGTCCTAAAACCTGAATCCCAGTCCGACCGTCACCTGAGCTCCGCCCAGGTCAAGGTCGGGAAAGCCCACAAAATCCGACTCCAGCGGAGCTCGGGCGAAACCGTACCTCGCCTCCCCATTCAGCACCATGCGCCGGTTCAGCTGCACATCCAAGCCACCCAACAAATGTAGGGTCCGCCCCCACCCTTCGGAAAGAAAGTTGTCCGCAAAGATGTCCAGGGTCTCAAAGTCTACAAAGTCGCCCCACTGCTGGAATTTGTAGCGGGTCCACCCCAGGGCTAGCCCTCCGTACGGATTCCAGGTCCGGGGAATCCATGCAAACCGACCCACCGACCGGCCACGCTCCCTGAGGTACGCCTTGACCCCCAACACCACGGGCAACGTCACGAAGACGGTGCTCTGCTCGATCGGCAGGTCGTCGCCGTCCACCCAGTCGCGAAACTCGGAGCGGGTGTCGCCCCTGTTATACATGACACCCAGTGTCACATCCATGTGCTCGGACGCCCGAATGGCCAGCTCACCGCCAACCGACGCGCCCGCGAAGTCCCCGCCTTCCACGGTCAACTGCTTGCGGTTGAAGTCCCAGAGGCTCTCGGTGCCGTCGCCGCTACCCGTGCGGGGCACACTCGCGCCAATCCGGACCGTCAGGGACGCCTTGGGCGTTCCCAGAAGGAAGCCGCGTTGCGCGGACGCCTCCTGATGCCCCACCGGCGCCACCAAGGCCGCCGCAATGAGTAAGCCAAGCGCACCTGAACACCCAGCGGACCCCTCAACTCTTCCCATCACCGGCTCCCCCGCCTGCCTCATCCTCGTGGGCTACACATCGCACGCCCCAGCTATCTGGACCGGTCCGTTTACAGCGGCATAGCCAAGCAAGAAACGTGCCCGGCCACGCGTCACAGGATCTCCGCACCGCCCATTGGTTCACCAAGACGATACCGGACAGGCCCGACACCGCTCCCCCCTTGCCAACCGGTCACGGAAAAACCAGCCCACCCCTGTCCCCCCGCAGGGACAAGTGTCGAACATACGGGGGACACTGGGCAGGTCCGTTCCTCCCAGGGCTCCCCTTGCTAACCCTCCTCTGGAGTCGGGGTGATTCGATCGACCGCCACACCCAACTCTTCATACGCCGATGGATCCACCTGATTAAAGGCGGGAATCACATCCGCCACGCGTCCATCGGGGCCTACGACGATCACGGTCCGGCCACCGATGCCCCCGTTGTCTCGGAGTGTCCCGCCGAATGCGGCGTAGGACTCGCCCGGATTCCCGGCATCGCTGCCGAACATGAAGGGAAAATCCTCATCCTTGAGCCACGACGCGCCCTCCTCCGGCGCGTCGTTGGAAATGGCGATGACCACGACGTTGCGACCCTCGTTGAACAGCTCTGCGTACTGATCACGGTACGCTCTCATTTGAACCGTTCAGCCACGCGTCCTGACACGATAGAAAAACGCCAGAACAACCGTCTCGCCCCGGTAGTCGCTGAGCCTCACCCGATCCCGCAAGACGCCGTGGCGGGTCGCGCCCGCGAACTCGATGTCGGGGGCCATGGAGCCCACCGCAATGAGGCCGTCGCCAGCCTCCTGCGCCGCACCGCCCGAGGGTGCGGCCAATACGACCGCGGCCACAAGTGCGGCCCCCAGCAACGCTCTACCCATCACACTCTCCACTTGCGCACTCTCCCTGGTCGCCCAGCCCCCGCTGGCCAACCGTTCATAAGAAACACCCCGGTCGCCCCTCTCTCGGGCGCCCCGCTCCCCAGCCAATCGGGGACACCGACCAACTGGAAAGACCCGGCCGGCCGGACTACTTATTCCACGCCGCCTACCGCCGTTCGAATCGCCTCCACGGTGCTCTTGACCCGGAATTCAAGCAGCTTCCTGCCCGTCTCGACCGTGCCCTCCAAATCGGCAATGCTGAGTCCGTTGATCATCGCCTTGTTCGCTGCAACGCGCTGGTTGTAACGCACCGATTCGGGGTCCTGCGTCATCATGATCGCCGTGATCACGAAGTCGTCGTGAATGCCGTCGTTGACGGGCTCGCTGATGCCCAACTCGGCCTCCATCCACGCAAAGACCTCTCGGTATCGATAGAACTCCGGGATGTAATGCGCCCTGGCGCTCCCACCCCAGCGCTCATTCAACAACTCGGCCACCGCAGCCATGCCGGCCTGGTTGCCACCGCTGTCCCCGATAAAGACGATGTCGGTAAAGCCATGCGCGCGCAGGCTTCCCGCCACATCCTCCAGAACCGCGCGGTAGGTGGGCTCACGCAGGCTAAGCGTGCCGGGATACCGCATGTGTCCACTCGGACTGTCGATATCTCCCTCGGGCACCAGCTTGATGACCGGGGCGCACAGGGCGTTTCCCAGCGCTCTCGCGATCCCCTCGCACGCCCCCTGCAGCACGACATTGTGCTTCCCCGTGGCGAGGTAGGGTCCGTTTTGCTCGATGCCGCCGGTCGAGACGATGGCCGTCGTCTTGCCGTCGCGAAGGGCGTCACGGACCTCCATCCATGTCAGCTCCTCAATCCACACGGAGTTGAGAGCCTCAATGGGCCGATCCATTTCCATGTCGGCCAACAACGCCTGGGCTTGGCGGGCCTGCATCGCGGCCCGCTGCTCGGCGCCCATCATCCCCCGGCCCGACTGGGCCAAGGCGTCTGACGGCGCCACGACCAGAACCCAGGCAAGGGTAAGGGTCCATGTCGACACGTTCATGCGGCCTCCATGTCTATCGGTTTCAGCTTCAAGAATCAGGCGAGCGCCCATCCCCGGGCACCCGTTCTGGAAAAGATCCCTCCAAGCGCGCCTCCAAAGTTCTCTTGGGCGCGCACCGGATCACGGACAAGGTAAGGCTGACGTTGCCCCGACGCACCCTCGAGGTGGCCCCATCCGGCGGTCATCGTCGCATGGGCCAAAGGTAGGCCGCGGACCTGGAGCGACGGTGCGACGGGGCGTGCGGGACGGCATCCGCGCCGATCCGATCCAGGGTGCCACGGCCGAGACCTGCCGGGCGCGCACCTCCCCTCCAAGCGGGTGTGGGGGTACTGGTCCAAGATCGACGGGCGCCGTATTCTGGTTCGCTGGGGACCATTGGTGCGACCTTCAGCCGGACCATTGCACCCGACGACACGACATTGGGGGGCATTGGCACAATAGCCCGCGCCTCACAGCGATCCCACCGAGAAGCCCTGACCCGACGGAGAGGAAGCCTTGACACCTGATAAGAGACCCGCACTTGGAGAGAGACATGGCAAGGGGGAGATTGGGCAGATGCGGTCGCTGACGGCCGGGTTGTTGGCCTTGGCCATGGTTGCACCGTCGCTACAGTCAAGCGCGACGGCCCAAGATGTCCAGTGGCGCCACTGGGGCGCCGACGCGGCCAGCACGCGGTACTCAAGCGCCGATCAAATCGATGCATCCAACTTTGCAGAGCTAGAGGTGGCGTGGATCTGGCGGGGGGACAACTTCAGCCGCGAGCCCGACCCGTTCCTGCGGGCCACGCCGATCTATGTGGACGGCACGCTGTTTTCGGTCGCCGGGTCGCGCCGCACCGCCGTTGCCATCGATCCGGCCACGGGAGAGACGCTGTGGACCTTTCGGGAGCCATCCACGAAACGTTGGGAGGACTCCATGCGGAAGAACTACGGAAAGGGCGTGGCCTACGGCGAAGTCGGAGGCGGGGGGAGCATTTTCTTGGTCACGCCTGCGTTTTTCCTGCACGCCCTGGACCCGGAAACGGGATATCCGATCCCGTCCTTCGGAGGCGGAGGCATGGTCGACCTGCTGGACCACCTGGGGCCCTGGCAGCACCACCCCACCGAGGGCCTGGACCCTGACATCGGCTACATCACCAACTCCTCCCCGCCGATCGTCGTCAATGGCGTGGTCGTCGTGGGCAACTCCCATGAGCAGGGCTATTACCAGACAAAGCAGGAGAACGTGCCGGGCAACGTTCTCGCGTACGACGCGGGCACGGGGGAGCACCTCTGGACCTTCAACGTGATCCCGCAGGAGGGTGAATTCGGGCACGACACTTGGGAGAACGACGCGTGGAAGTGGACGGGCAACGTGAGCGCTTGGGCCCCCCTGTCGGCCGATGCGGATCTGGGCTTGGTCTATGTGGTGACCGATCCTCCGACAATCGATTATTTCGGGGGCCACCACCCCGGCGACAACCTATTCGCCACGACCATCCTCGCCTTGGACGCACGGACCGGGGAGCGCAGGTGGCACTTCCAGACGGTTCATCACGATGTTTGGAACTACGACATCCCCACAGCCCCCAACTTGGTCGACATCACCGTCGACGGGAACCCGATTCCGGCCATCGCGCAGACCACGAAGCAGGGTTGGGCCTATGTGCTGAACAGGGAGACGGGGGAGCCGGTATGGCCGATTGAAGAGCGACCGGTTCCCCAAACCGACGTGCCTGGTGAGCAGCTCTCACCCACGCAGCCGCACGTCACCCGGCCCGCCGCCTTTGAGATGCAGGGCCTCACCGAGGACGACTTGATCGACTTCACGCCGGAGCTGCGGGCGATGGCGCTGGACATCGTGAGCGACTTTCGCATGGGACCTCTGTTCAACCCCCCCTCGATCGAAAACGCCGCCGACGGTACCCAAGCGTCCATCCACTGTCCCGGAGCGAATGGTGGTGCCAACATTCCCGGCGGGTCGGCCGTGGATCCCGAGACGGGCATACTGTATGTGGCCTCGACCCGGGGATGCAGCGCTCCCCGACTGGTTCCGGGAACGGATGTGGATCCAGACTCCAACGTGGAGTGGGTGAGCGTTGGGCCCGGCGGCATTCGGGGTCCTGAGGGGCTGCCGATCTTCAAGCCTCCGTACAGCACGATCACCGCAATCGACCTGAACACCGGAGACCACCTCTGGCAGATCCCCAACGGGACGACCCCGGAGTCGATCTCGAACCACCCGTTGCTCCAGGGCGTCGCTATCGGCAACACGGGCGCCCGCTCGCACGCCACCAAGCTGGTCACCAAGACCCTCCTCATGGTGGGCGAGGGGAGGGGGGCGGCCCCCATCTTTCGCGCCATCGACAAGATGACGGGAGAGGAGGTCGGGAGCGTCGACCTTCCCGGATCAACGATTACGGCACCGATGACCTACATGCACGACGGCGTCCAGTATGTGGTCATGGCGGTCAACGGACCCGACCTCCCCGGGTCTCTGGTGGCGCTGAGGCTGCCCCGGGACTGATGCGCGCCATGGCAAAACGACCCCCCACTCTTGACTTGCGGGTGACATCCGCGCCGAAGAGAAACGCTCCATCGTGCGTCGCAACCTGGATTTCACAGTGAACCCTGAGATGTCGGCGCCGCCCTCGGACCCCTTCAGCATCCGTGTCTTCGCCGCCGAGGGGATTCCCGGAGGGTGGCGCCGGGTAACCAAACCGAATTGGGACGGCGAGGGGGCCCTCTGTCCCCGGTCGAGGTATCCGCGGGTGAGAGGCCAGGACTACTTCTCCGGTAGCGGGGTCTATCTGGTCACGCGCCGCGCCGGGCGTGGGCGGAGCGCAGTGTATATCGGCGAGGCCGAATGTCTGCGCGACGACCTTGACCGGCGCGCGAGGCGACCCGACTGGCGGATGGCCACCACCTTCGTCCGTCGCCCGACGCCCCTGAACCCGATCGAGAGATCGTATCTGAGGTCTCGAATGGTGGGCCTCGTCGGCAACCTTGGACACCTCCGGGTCGAAAACCGGGGCCACTCCCTGTGCCCGCCGCTGTCGGAGCCGGATAGGGCCGACCTGGAGGGTTTCCTGAACCACATGCGTTCCATTCTGGGGGTGCTCAATATTGACCTGCTTGGCGGTGGCCTGCCCGATGGTGGCCCACCTGACGGAGCGCAGAGCGGCGGTGACGGGATCGACCCGTCACCGCAGGTCACCCACTATCTCTCTGTCCGGGGCGTGACGGCCCAGGGCATTGAAACGCCGAATGGGTTTCTGGTTGTCAAGGATTCGTACGCCCGCCGAGACACTTCGCCCGCCGCGGGGACATGGACGGTGCGGCGGCGCCAGGAGCTCATCCAGAAGGGAGTGCTCGTCGAGGATACCAGCGGTCGCTATCGCTTCACTACTGACTGGCACTTCGGATCGCCCTCCGCAGCGGCGGCAGTGTGTTGCGGCACCGAGCGGGACGGGCCCCGAACGTGGAAAGACCGCAACGGCGTCACCATCAAGGAGCGGGACGCCCGACTGAAGGCCCGCACCGGGAGCGAAAACCAGGGATAACCGGACGGCAACCACACTTATGCCCGCCCCGCCCCGGAGCACCCCTTACGAGACACCGATCCCCCCGAATCCCGAAAAAGGCTCACCCAATTCAAGGAGAGCCCCGACGAAGCTGACGGCCTCGCCGGGGCTCCCCCCAAGTGTTCTGGTCGCGGTGGGTTGACGCCTACAACCCCTTGGGCCCGCTACCGGCCCAACCAGCTCCAGCTGTAGTTCATCCTCACATAGTAGTAGCCGCCATTGAAGCCGAAGGGCGTGCTCTCTGGATACTGTGCGCCCACATTCAGGGCGTTGGGGCTGACCTCGGGGTATGTGTTCAACAAGTTTTGCGCGCCTAGCGTCACCGATGCGTTGCCCGACAGATCCAGCGCCATCTCGGCGTCCATGACGAACCGACCGGGGTATTCGTGCTCGTCCCCAATGTCATACCAGCCGTCGTAGTATGTGCCCCGAACGAGTCCCCGAACCATCCCGAATCCGTGCTGGGCACTCAGTGCGGCCCGGAAGTTCGGCAGCGACTGCTCCAGCTGGTGGACGCGGTCATCATCCACGACCTCAGGGTTCCGCTCCGTCACCTCCGTGCCTGTGTAGTTGAAGAGAAAGTTGAAGCTCGTGGCGGACCCCATGGACTGAGGGGCGAAGTTCGCGACCACATCAACGCCTTGGGTGAGTGTCGAAAAGTCGTTCGTGAAGAAGCGAAATTCCGCCAGATTTGAGGCGCTGGTGATACCCTCCGACACCAGCCTGGTCACCTCCGCTGGGGTCAGCTGAAACGTCTTCGTCTGGGCAAAGCGGTCCGAGATCGAGATCCGAAAGTAGTCGGCCGTAAATCTCAGGTCGCCGGCTTCCACCACCGTACCCGCAGCCAGGCTCACCGAGGACTCCGGCTCCAGCTGGCGCCCACCCTTGAGCGCCGCCACGGCAGAGGTCGAGGGAATGGTGCCACGATTGACCAGATCGCCGATCTCGCTGTCGAATACCGTGGAGACGTTGAATGCGTTCTGCTGGCCCGGCGTCGGCGCCCGGAAGCCCGTGTTTGCGCTGGCTCTGAAGGAGAGCCTGTCGGTGACCTCCACGCGGGCCGACACCTTCCCCGTGGCCTTGCCGCCGAAGTCGGAGAAGTCCTCGTAGCGGCCTGCCAGACCAACACTCCAGCGATCCTCTCCGGCGTTGCCCAGATTCAGGTCGCCGTAGACCGCAATGTTTCTGCGGCTCCAGTTGCCCGCGGCCAGCGGGCTGAAGCCCGGAAAACCGTTTGAAGCCGCGCTGAAACCCTGCGACGCGTACGGTCCGATTCGCCAGGAATCGTCCTGGCCCTGGCCGATCTCGAAGCGCTCTTCCCTGCGCTCAACCCCGCCCGCCAGGTGCGCCCTCTGGCTCACTTCATATGCCACGTCAAGATTGAAGTCGATCTCTTCCTGGTGATAGAAGCCCGGGTCAAAGGCGGTGGGCGTCGCGGGACCCAGAGCCGCGTTCACCGTGTTGTAGATGAAGAAGTCGACCAGGTTCTTGCCGTAGCTGGTGCTCGCATCCCAAGAGACGCCTCCGTCCGTGCGGCCCCTGATCCCGGCGGTCACCGACCCGTCAAGGACGTTACCGCCAAACTGCGGAGTAAAGCCTCCGGGGAACATCTCCTGAAAGGAAAAGCAGTTGGGATCGTCAAACACTTGCTTGAGGGCCACCGGGTCCGGCACGTCATTGACAATACGGACGGTCGGACAGTTGGCCGATCCGTCGTCGATCCCGTCCCTGGCATCCAGAACATCACCCACGAGAAGGGTCTCGCCGCCGTCGCCGCTGAAGACGCCGCCCCGGGTATTCGGATTGCGGAAGAAAAAGCCCCCGTCCACCTCCTTGACCGCCAGGTTGCCAAAGGCGTACGCCTGCTCATCGTCATCAAAGGTGTATCCCAAATTCGACCACACCTTGAGGTCATCGGTGACCTTCGGGGATCCCCAAATCTGTGCGGTCGGCCTGCGCACCGCCGTGTTGCCGGCGCTGATCAGCCGCGACGCATCACCCCGCTGCACCGCGCGATCGGTCGGGTCCTGATTTCCGTACTCCACGGTGAAGTTCGCAAACCCCGACTCTCCGAGCGGCAGTCCAAAGTTCCCGGCGACGCTGAGCGCGTCACCGTCGCCCTCATAGAAGCTCCCCTGCTTGACCTCCACGCTTCCGCCCGAGCGATCATCCTTGAGGGCGAAGTTGAGCACGCCGGCGATGGCATCCGATCCGTACTGCGCCGACGCCCCGTCACGGAGCACCTCCACTTGGCGCAGCGCGATCCCGGGGATGGCGCCAATGTCGGGCCCCTGGGCTCCGTCGGATAGACCCCCACCCAGCCAGGTGATGACCGCTCCCCTGTGACGCCGCTTGCCATTGACCAACACCAGCGTGTGGTCCGACGCGAGGCCCCGCAGGTTGGCCGGCCGCGTGACCGTGGCGGCGTCACTGATCGGCTGCATGTTCACGTTGTAGGACGGCACCACCGTCCGGAGCAGAAAGTCGATGTTGGTCTCGGCCTGGCTGGCAATCTCCGCAACCGGAATCACGTCCACGGGCACCATCGACTCCGTCACGGTGCGGGGACGCGTCCGGCTCCCGACCACAACCAGTTCACCCAGACTGAACGCAGAGACGCCCAGTGACACATCCAGGGAGAGCGTCTGGCCCGCCGATACCGTGACCTGTTGTGTGTGGAGGCCGTATCCCAAGAGTCTGACCTCCAGCGTATGGGTGCCCACCGGTACGCCGGCAATCGAAAAGGCCCCCGAAACGCCCGTCATGTCCACCAGCCCCAGCGAGGGCAACTCGACCCGGGCGTTACCAAGTCCCTGCCCTCCATCCATGCTGCGAACCGTCCCCTCGATGACCGCATTCTGGGCGACGGCAACCGCCGGCATGGCCGCCAGGGCCAATACCATCAATCCACGTCTGATCATGTTCATACCAATCTCCTTGAGTGAGCACGTCCTCCGCACTTGGGTTCCGTGTCAGTGCTGAGTGTGTCCGTATGCACGCATCCGGGGGGTCGCCGGACAAGGCGACCGCCCGTCCGCCCTTGGGCGCCTATTGTACGCTCTCCCCGACCAGGGGGTTGCACACAAAGTCGCACAATCAAGGTCGCCTATCCCCGCCTCATTTTGCACCGCCAAGCGTTCCGGTTCCCCGATGTCGTCGCCCTGGCCGCCAACACCAGCGGCCAAGGCGCACTCACGCCCGGATCCCATGAAGCCGGGTCCGCCGGGCCGAGAATGGGGCAAGGGCCCGCCCGTATCGGGAACCGACGAGCACACTCCGTCGTCATGTCTTGCAGAGTTTCCCCGGCGGGTCGGCCACCGGCGCCCACGGCCCTCTCACGGGCAAGACTTGAACCGCCGGGACCAAGTTCCGACATTCACCGCTGCGAGGCACGCCGTTTGGGCGGCCTGCACCCGGCCGCCCTTTGCCAACACCCATCCACACCCCTGGCTCCCAACGATGGCCCTGTACGGAATTCACGGCAGGCACACCCCGGATGTCTGCCCCATCTATGTTCCGAGAAATGCCCGGGTCTTCACGGCCATCGCCGAGCTGGACCCGGGCCACCTCGCCCGGGAGTACGGCATCCACACGTTCGTTGCCCGATACCATTCCGCACTGGAACACACCTTTCTCTGGGTGGTGGATGCCGACTCTCCCCATCTGATTGAGCACTTCAGCGTCGATACCGACCTCGCTCGGTTCAACGACCTGAAGATCGTTCCGCTCCACAGGTTCGCAGATACCGTCCAGAGATTGCGTGAGAGCCACGGCCTATAGGCGCAACCGGCGCCCGATCAACCGGCCATGCGCCGACTCTGGGCCCGCCCCATCCCCACGGAGAGCGCGATCCACATGGCAGCCAGGGGCACCGTCGACAGCGCCACGCCCGCGATGCCGATACCTACGAGCGCGAACAGGCTAACGACGCCGGCGCCGGCCAGGTCCCCGCCCCGATATAGGAACACGTCAATGATGGGCTTGGCCTTGTACTTCTCAGCCGGAGTCACCACGCTGAAGAGCGTCTCCCTGGACGGCCTGGCAACGGCATGGCGGGTCGCCCGATGCACGGCCTGAAACACGACCAGCGCGCCATAGACGGGCCACACGGCCAAGACCGCAAACCCGGCCATGGTCATGACCGGAAGAATCGCCAGCGTCCACCCGACACCCATTTTTCGTATCACATGCGTGGTGACGAAGACCTGGGTGAAGAGCGTGGCTCCCTGGGAAACCAAGTCTATCTCAGCGAAATTCGCCACCAGCTGGATGAACGAATCCGACTCTTCCAGCACGATCTCGGCCTGGGTAAAGTAGAGCAGGGTGCTGGAAATCGTCATGAACACCACCCAAAGTCCGACTCCCAACAGGTACGGAGACGAGAGCACCGCGCGGGCCCCCTCCCAGGCGGACCCTCCGATCGCCCTTGCGGCCGAGGCGCCCAGCTCGTCGGAGCCCGGGTCGCTCGTCGACACCGGGGGCGAATCCGCATCCCGGCCGGACGGTTGCCGGCCCATGCTGGTGGCCCTGGATCTCTCGGCCATTTTATCCAGCGTCAGCATGACCGCAATTGCCAGGAGGAACATCCCGGCGCCCAGCATCATCAAGCCCGCGGGCATATAGGGGTGCTCAATCCGGGCACCAATCTCGCGGGCCACTACCCCACCCGCGAACGCCCCCAGCGTCCCGCCAATGCCGATGAACGCAAACATCCGCTTGCCTTGATCGACATCGTAAATGTCCACCATGAAGGCCCAGAACACACTGGTGAGGAAGAGGTTGACCACGCTCAGCCACACATAGTAGGTGTAGCCCACACGCCGGGCCATATCGGTTTCGATGCCGGTGCCAATGAACCCGCCTCCCGCTCTCACGTCCTGGACGAGCAGGGTTGCGAACACGAGCAGGCACGCGACAACGAAGAGGTATCCCAACGGGATGAAGCGGCGGCGGTCCAGTCGCGCGACCACGCCACCGAACACCACCACGACGACCAGCGAGACCAAGGCGGTGACCGCGAAAAGCCAACGCAGATCATCAAGGCCCCGGGCCACGCCCATGGCCTCCCTCAGCGGTCGCAGGAGGAAATAACCGAACAAGACCAGGAAGAAGAACAGCGCCGACATCGCCGCCAGGGGCAACTCCCCCGGCTTCAGGTTCAGAAGTCCGTATCGCGCTCGCGGCATGCTTCCTCCGGGGGTTCCGAGTCTTGTACTCCGGCGCCTGGAGCCATATCTGTCGAGCGCAAGGGGGCGCGGGCCCATGTCGACATGTCCGAAGTAAGCCCAAGCCCCCGGCCAAAGCAAGCGGTTCCATACGCATACGGGTACCGCCCCACACCTCCCCCGGAAGGAGTCGCGTGAACCACCCCCCGACACCGAAATCCACCCCCGGGTCAAGGCTCCGGCGCGCGGTCAGGTGGCTTCCGGGACTGGCGGGCTCCCTGGCCGACGTGCGCCGGGGAGAAGGTCGATTGGTGCTCCCGTCAGCGGCCTATTTTTTCTTCATTCTGTCGGCGTACTATGTGATTCGGCCCATCCGGGATGACGTCAGCATCTCCGGCGGAATTCAGAACATCCCGTGGCTGTTCACCGCCACGCTGATCGGCATGCTCATCGCACACCCCATCTTCTCGGCAATGGTGTCGCGCTGGCCCCGGAAGCGTTTCGTGACCGTCACATATCGCTTCTTCATGCTGAACCTGGTGGTCTTCTACTGGTTGCTCACGGAGGTGCCGGACGGCCGGGTCCATCTTTGGGTCGAGCGCGTGTTCTTTGTCTGGACCAGCGTCTTCAACCTCTTCGTCGTATCCATCTTCTGGTCCTTCATGACCGACCTCTTTCGGCCGGGCGGTGGCCGACGGCTCTTCGGGCTGATTGCCGTGGGCGGCACCCTGGGCAGTGTCTTGGGGTCTTCAATCACCTCGACCCTGGTGGGCGTGCTGGGGCCCGCCCTGCTGCTCCTGGTCTCGGTTCTCCTGCTTGAGTGCGCCGTCCAATGCCTGTTGGCGCTGGAGCGCCGGTCTCCGAAGCCCGCCGCCGTCTCGGCGCCCGGCGAAACACCGGGTCAGATCGTGGGCGGAAATACGCTGGACGGCGTCAGACGGGTGTTGACCTCACCCTACTTGGGGGGCATCTGCGCCTTCATGCTCCTCTTTACCATCGGTTCGACATTCCTCTACAACATCCAGGCCGAGATCCTGAGCCAGTTTGACGAGGTGCATCGCACGGAACTGTTCGCGAACATCGACCTTGCCGTCAACACGTTGACGCTGGCCACCCAGGTCTTTCTGACCGGGCGCCTCATGAGGTGGCTGGGGGTGGGAACCGCGCTGTCGCTCCTGCCCCTCCTGAGCCTGGCCGGGTTCCTCGCCCTGGGTGCAGCGCCTGTGCTCACCGTGTTCGTGGTGTTTCAAGTCCTGCGCCGCGCGGGCAACTTCGCGGTTACGGTGCCGGCAAGGGAGGTTCTCTACACCGTTCTCCCCCGCGCGGACAAGTACAAGTCGAAGAACTTCAATGACACCTTCGTGTACCGGGCCGGCGATCAGGTGGGAGCATGGACATTCGCCGGCATAAGGGTGTTGGGCGTGTCCACGGCCGGCGCCGCGTGGCTCATGGTGCCGGTGGCCGGCATCTGGCTGATCCTCGCGCGTTGGCTGGGCCGGCGTCAGGGAGAGCTGGCCCGGGCCCAGGAAGTGGCTGCCCTTGGCAGCAAGACCTCGACTCTCGCATGACGTGCGCGACCCGGCGTGTGGGGCGCTTCCCATGCAGTGCGGCGCTCCCAGCCCTCAAAACGCAGATATGTCCGTGACCGCCTGACCCAGAATCAGGGAATGGACATCGTGCGTGCCCTCGTAGGTACGTACCGACTCCAGGTTCGCCATATGGCGCATCGCCGAATACTCGGCCAGGATCCCGTTGGCCCCCAGCAAGCGACGCGCCTCGCGGGCGACCTCACAGGCCATGTTGACATTGGCCCGCTTGGCCAGGCTCACCTGTTGGGGCGTCATCGTGCCCGCGTCCTTCAGGCGACCCAGCCTGAGCGCTACCAGCTGCCCCTGGGTGATCCCCGTAAGCATGTCGGCAATGCGCACCTGCTGAATCTGCTTGCCTGCGATCGGTCCCTGGAACATGATCCGCTCGCCCGCGTAGCTGAGCGCCTCGTGGTAGCAGCCCATCGCGGCCCCAACAGCCCCCCAGGAAATCCCGTAGCGCGCCTGCGTCAGGCAGCGGAGCGGGCTCTTGAGCCCCGCCGTGCCGGGCAACAGCGCGTCGGCGCCCAGGCGCACGTCGTCCAACACCAACTCGCTCGTGTCCGATGCCAACAGCGACAACTTCCCCTTCTGGTCCCGCGCACTGAATCCCGGGGTGTCGGTGGGAACAAGGAATCCCCTGATGCCCTGCACATCGCCGATCTTTCCCGTCTGGGCCCAGATCACCGCCACATCCGCCATCGACCCGTTGGTGATCCACATCTTGGCGCCATTGAGAACCCAGCCGTCGCCCGCTCGCTCCGCGCGGGTGATCATCCCCGCCGGATTGGAGCCGTAGTCGGGCTCAGTCAGGCCGAAGCACCCGATCGCGTCCCCTGAGGCAAGCCTGGGCAGCCAGCCCCGACGCTGCTCCTCGGTGCCGAAGGCGTGAATCGGGTACATCACGAGCGCCCCCTGCACCGACACGAAGGAGCGGATCCCGGAATCGCCCCGCTCCAACTCCTGCATGATCAACCCGTACGAGACATTGTTGAGACCGGCACAGTCGTATTCGACCGGAAGGTTGGCCCCCAACATGCCCAACTCGCCGATCTCCGGGATCAACTCGACGGGAAACCGACCGCGCGTGTAGGCGTCCCCGATGATGGGCACCAAGCGGTCCTCGACCCAGTCGCGAACGGTGTCGCGGACCATGATCTCCTCCTCACTCAGGAGGGATTCGATGTCGTAGAAGTCCACGCCCTGATATCGTACTGCCATGATCCTCCCTAGCCTCTCCCCCGAACGGCCCGCAGGGAACACCTTGTGACCCTTCGCCCAGGCCGTGGCGAAGGTCCGGTCGAGTGAATCAGATGACTGACCGGCAACTCAAAGGTTCCTCTCGGTGTCATGTGGGTAACCGGTATTCGAGCTTACCGCAATCCAAGTACGTCATCGCAACCGGCCTTCGCTGCTCCTGAACCCCGGCACCGGCTTCCGCCCACGTCTCAAATCCTCTCGACGATCCGCGCGAGACGATCCAGGTTCTCGCTCGCACGCATGTAGGATGTGTATGCCTCCCTTGCACCACGGATCAGGGTCTGATAGTAGGTTACCCGGCTACCGGGAGATACTGCCGTCATCGATGCCTTCAGCCGCTGAGGATTGTCTGTCTGCTCCGGTAACGGTCTTCCTAACACAAAGACCACTTCGATATCTGGAGACCTTTCTCCCTGCTTCACAAGGATTTTTCTCAGCTTATCGACATAAGTAATACCTTGTTCTTGCAACTCCAACAGCCTAGGTCGCCGTCCAGCACGCTTCAGTTCCACGATCATGTGCTTGCCGGCATTCGTGCGATACGCAATGTCGACCCGGGCCATTTTCTCCTTATGAGTCAGGCTGTCAATGATGACGCCGGCCTCTCGCAGGCTGGATTCTATAAGTTCGCTACCGGTTGCGCGCTCCCAGGCTGGATCAAGCAACCAGAGGTGATCGAAGAGATATTCTTGTAGCACTTTCTCGACAATGTTCGCATCGACAAGGCCTTGAAGCTGACGGACAGCTTCCAGGCGTGAATTGACAATGTCGCGATACATCGCAGCTTCCAAGGCGTCACGGTCAGCCAAGACGCGAAGCAGTCCGTCGACGTTATCCAGATTGCCCACGAATTCGTTGGTTGATCCTCGCAATCTCATCCGCTCAAACGCAAGAATCCCGTGTCGATATAATAGCTTCCGGTCATCTTCCTTGTCGATCGGCAGAGCGCTGAGTCTTGCGATCATTTTCTCGGCGGTTTTCTTGTGACCCACCGGCAGTGTGGCGAGCCAATCCCCAAGGGCAGGCGAAACTTCCATTGCACGCTTCGCTTCATGCTTGCGGCGCCATACTGTCCAACGTTTCTCAACACGCAAGAGACTGGACTTCAGGAACGAAATCAGCGCTTCGTACCTAGGATCGTCTTCTTGAATTCGTTGCCGGTCGCTCGTAGCAATGTCGGGGCTGTCGTGTTGGTCCAGAAATTCAGCTTCGATTTGCCCAGTGATGTACTTCGTGTACAGTCGGCCATCGTTAACCTTGTCGAGGATATTCTCGTGGAAAAGTCGTCCTCGCGCCAAAACTACGATGCCATTGAGATTGCCGGCTTCCTTGCAGTCCAGCTGCTTGGGTGTCCGGGCGGTGCCCAGCCATCCCCGAACCGCCCAACCCGCGTCCCAATCTTCAAACCGATCGGGAAGGCGCTCTTTCTCGACCACTCTCGGTATCGCCGATTTCGGGGGTTGGTAGTCGCCGAAAGTCCACAGAAACTGTGCGATGGGCAGGTCCCCACGATCCGCAGTAGTGATCGGCTCACCGTCGATGGATACTCGGAAACCATGTTCCTCTCCGATGATGGAAAAGCGTCGGGCCAACCTCTTGCGAAGTGCAGCCACACCCGTTGTGAGCCGGATTCGCTTGATATCCTTGAGAACGATCCGGGTACCCTTGGAAACCTTGACCTGTTTTGACGGAATCGGGTCGGGATGATAGGCGTGGTCGCCACGATCGAGGGATTCGTGGATTCCCTTAACGGTCATGCGAAGGCCATGAGCCTCGCCGTCTCTTGCGGACTGAACGTCGATCACCTTCGCGATGGAAAACAAGGACAGCTTGCCCAGCCCTTTGCGTCCCATCACGGGTCTCTTTTTCTTGGCTGTGACGCTCCCCCGGTCGGTTTCTTGGCGTCGGCGGTACCCTAGGCGGAGGTATCTGTCGTTGATGTCGGAAATCGACATCCCCTCGCCATCATCCGAGATCGCTATCCACTGGTGGCCCGGATCGACCGTGATATCCACCTTGCCCGCGTCGGCGTCCCATGCGTTCGCAACTGCCTCGGTCAAAACGGCCGCGATGTTGCTGTAGAGGTTGATCCCGAGGTGTTCGATGACGTTGAGGTCGACCGTCATCTTGTATGGCGACTGGCCCGGCGTAACAACCACGCCGTCGCCATCACCGACGATGGCATGGGTCATGCTGGCCTCTCCTGAGATCGGAGATGATATTCTGCATGGTTCACCAGACTTCGCCCTATCGCGCGGCCGAGATTGACCGGAACTGCGTTGCCGACCAAACGACCTATCGCCTTTGCGGAGATTGGCTCGCCCGGCTTTACGAAACGGTATTTTTCGGAAAAACTCTGAAGCATCGCTCCTTCGCGAAGGGAGATGGCGCGATCCTGTTCCGGGTGGCCGAATCGGCCATTGCCGAATCCGTAATACTGCGTGGTCATGGTGGGGGAGGGATTATCCCATTCCATGCGGCCATACACACCGGTATAGGTCCGTCCCTGTGGTTTCCGATGGCATTTGGCGACCAGAGCTTCGTCCCAATCGCGCCAAGTTCCTCCCGGCTTGGAGGCGCGAATCCGCTCGACATTCAAGGGTGACAATCTGCTTGATCGGTGTAGTGAGTCGGTGCTGGACTCTCCGCCTGCGTCGATGGGGGCAGATCGGCGATGGCGTCCCTAACCGTCGGGCGTCGGGCGCCGGGCGTAGTCGGGGCAATCAATTCGATTGGGCCCAGGGTCGACGCAAGCACCACAAGACGCCGCCTACATTGAGGTACATCATAGTCGGCGCAATTGACGATCCCGGTTGCGACGGCAAACCCTTCGTCCCGCAACATATCCATGAAGTCTGAAAACACACGCTCGCGCTGGAGCATCGGGACATTCTCCATGGTGACAAGGTGGGGCTTCAACCCACCTTATTCATGAGTGACAATTGAAACTGTCATCAAGGCCAGTGAAAGGGTTCTCGGCGTTCCGACATCGGCCAGCCCCCCAATTTTGCCGGCCGACCACCGCCTCGTGCACATCATACCCCCCAAATACCCATTTTATGGACGCACTTCCGCCACTTCCCTTGTAACCGCCCTTGCGCCCAGACCCGCCGTTGAGTATCAGACAACCTCGGCGGACAAGATTCGGACATCAGGAAGCTCTCGCACTCCGGCAACCAGCATCTGCCAATGCACCGACACTGCGCTTGTGATCATCGTGATCCGTCGCCCAGACACGATGTATCGTGCCGCCGTGCGCAACACTCGCTCCAACAGGCGCCGCAAACTCCAGCCAACACCGGTCCGCCGCGCCAACAGAACACGTTGGACATGCATCACCTGGTACGCCAGGATCGACAACAGTAGCCGTACCCGGTTGCGGGCAAAGGCATCCAGAAGCTCTGGATCCTCCACCACCTCCTCTTCGCCGTTCTCGTCGCCACTCACCTCTTCCTCCGTATCGGCCACCGCAACCTTTTGGTTCCGGTAGTGGCTCTTGGGACGCGACGTCGAAGACAACGACGGATTCACCACACTCATCAACTCGCCAATGTGGCCCTCAGCCTTCCCGCGCTGCCTGTACAGCTCCAACACCTCCTCAGGCGTCATCTCATCGGCAGACACCGATGTGGCCAACCAAAACGACCTCGTGAACAGCTCGCCCGGCTTAGCCACCATCACATGCACCATGCGGCATTCAACAGGCCAGCTCCCCGCCTTGTACCGCTCCGCTTCCCGAACTCGCGTCGTGGTCTCACGCGGGCGTTCTTTCTCTTTGTCCTCTTTGTCCTTTTTGTCCATGTCAGCACGGAACTCATCGATCGCAGGTTCGGCACGATCAGCCAGCACCTTGTTGTTCGCCACACGGACCACAAAGTCGATACCCTCCTCCTCGAGCGCATGCATCAGAACCCCGCTCGGGAACCCGGCGTCCATACGAAAAATGACCCTCTTGCTGATCTTCCCCTTCGCACGCTTCGCCACGTTCTTGATGAAGCCCACCACGCGGTTCGCCGTATGAACCTTGCCCCTCCGAAGCTCAACATCCAGGATGTCTCCCGTCTCCGCCGCCAACGCCACCAACGGATGGAAAACCCTGGCGCGATAGTGCCCGTTATAGTCGCTACCGGCCTGCTGTCCATGCACCTTCACCGGTAAGCTGTCCACATCAATGACCAACGTATCGTGCAGGCGACCGCCGTTTGTGGCGAGCACCTTCCACGAGGTGAAGTCCATGATCACGTCGCGACAGGCCTCGGTGTTCTCCTCGTTGCTGAGCGCCGCGATCAAGCGCGACAAGGTAGGCTGCGACGCCAGCGCATGGTCGACCGGTTTCGTTCCCTTCCGGTCGGATACCGCGAGGCCAAAGGACACGTCGTTGCGGAAGACATTCGCATCGTTATGGTCCCGGCGATTCTGGACGAGGAGCAAGAGCGCGGTGCGTAGCAACTCCGCCATGGAGTGCTTGATCTTGACGGGGTCGCGCTCGTCCTTGATCCGTTTGGTTGCGGCGTTGATGATACCGCTACGCTCGAGGATTTCTCGGCTGGTGGCCGCCCCTGCGTCTGATGACAATCTTTCGTCTCGGGACTCGATTCGGAGCGATTTGTTGAAGCTAAATGTCGTTGCCATGACTTCACCCTGGGTTGGTGGCCGGAAAACGCTGGTGGATCTTGGTAACCCATTGAAGATATATCACTTGTCCCCACAAATCCAGCCCCCTCAAGCCGCCGTCATGAATAACCCGGGTTCAACTCTTTTACCAACCTACTGAAATGGTCCAGGGGCTTCCACCGGACGGCTGGGCTGCGTGGCCGAGATCGGCTATAGGTCGAGAACAGCTGGCATGGCGCACACCCGGCGACCAGTAGGCAGAACGCTCCCTGAAACCCGCTCGGAAAGTCCGTCGCCGTGACCTGCTCAATGGGCTTCTGGTGAAATCTCGCCTTGTTATTGTATGTGTAAGGATATCGGCAGAGAAGATCAATATCGACGCCCAGCTGTACGTCGATTCCTGATTCTTCCAGTCCTCGCGTGAGTCCGCCCGCCCCACAGAAGAGATCAACTGCACAGACGGAAGATCCCGTTGCGCCTTGATTGAGGGATGCTTGGACCTCTGGCGCCGCCTGAGGGGCGTTGGCCCCACTCACCTCACTCACTCGACCACCCCTCGGTGAACCCATCCCCGCCATCACCTCCGTGCAGTGGGTTTATCCCATTTCGTCGGACAACCCCAGCGCGATGTCAGCGTGAAATCCTTCGGAGTATGGGGGGCCTCTGCCATATGAGTCCCGCCGAGAGGTAAGGTGCAACCAGGCGGAACTCGCCGGGGTAGTGAGCCAGTCCTTGTGGAAGCCCCCGCCACCGATCATTCCAAAATAGCCTCCGTCTGCCCTTCGGGGTATGTCGCGCGCCCGCCCAGCCACCTGTATCGTCATGCCTTGGATGGTGCCGCATTCCGGCTCAGGTTACCAATTCCCCTTCAATCATCAGCCACGTAATCCACACGACAGGATCACCGACACGGCCTGGCCGTCACGAATACTGTGCCACCCAAAGGGTGCAGCCCGGTTGCTTCCGAGCCCGCGACCCTCAAGGGTCCCCAAGCTCCAGGTCCAATGCGAGCCGCGGCGTCAACGCGGGCGGTGGCGAATACGCTGCACGCCGTAGGAAAGCTCCGCGCCCACCCGGGACCCCAGCCAGAGCGTGGCGGCGACCGCCCCGAGCCACCCTCCCAGCAACATCGTCGACGGGCGCTCGACGAAGTAGATCCACAGCGCAAACAGAACCGCCAACAGCGCTCCGGCCCACCATCCGACCCGACGCGCCGTCGCCATTGCTGCGGCCACGCAGAGATCGCACCAAAGGTGCCGGTCCAGCTCGCCGGCGAGGCGCTCACTGCCGCAACGAACGCAGCAGAGGTCACCGCCCAAGGGCATCGGCGTCAGCTCACAGGGCGCCGATCACCGCGTCGGCGAACTCCGCCGTCTTGTGCCGGCCACCCATGTCCCGGGTCCGTGCCTTTCCGGTGCGCACCACGCCAAAGAGGGCCTTGCGGATCCGCCGGGCGACATCCGACTGCCCAACATGGTCCAGCATCATGCAGGCGGACATCAGCAGGGCGGTCGGGTTGGCCACGCCCCGCCCGGCGATATCCGGCGCCGACCCGTGCACGGCCTCGAACACCGCATGGGTCTCACCGATATTGCCGGCCGGGGCGAACCCCAGGCCTCCGACCAGGCCCGCCATCAGGTCGCTCACGATGTCGCCAAACATGTTCTCCATGACGAGCACGTCGAACTGGTGGGGATCAAGAACCAACGCCATGGCCGTGGCGTCGATGATGCGATCCTCAAAGCGAACCCGCCCGGCGTACTCGCTGGCCATGTCTCTGCCCACATCCAGAAACAGCCCTTGCGTGCATTTCAGCACGTTCGCCTTGTGCGCCAACGTGACCAGCTTGCGCCCCTCGGCAATCGCGTAGTCGAACGCAAAGCGCACGATCCGCTCCGAGCCGAAGCGCGTCACGATCATCACCGACTCGGCCGCCGCCCGGGGGTCGTGATCCATCCCGATGAAGTGCTCCACACCCACATAGAGGCCCTCCGTGTTCTCGCGGATGAGCACTTGGTCGATTCCCTCATAGCGCCCGCCGAGCAAGATCGTGCGCACCGGCCTGAGGTTCGCGTACAGATCGAAGTGCTTGCGAATCGCCACATTCACCGACCGAAACCCCGATCCCGAGGGCGTCGTCAGCGGCCCCTTGAGCGCCACGGCATTCCTTTCGATCGAGTCGAGCGTCTCGGTCGGCAGCGGGCTGCCGTGCGCCCGGACCGAAGCAATCCCGGCCACCTGCTCGTCGTAGTCCAGCTCCGCTGCGGCCGCGTCCAGGACGCGCAGCGCCGCCTTGGTGACCTCGGGTCCGATCCCGTCTCCCGGGATCACGGTAATTGTCCTCGCCATGGGCCTGGGGCACTCCCTCGCCTTGTTGGGTGTGGACGACGCGGCCGGCCCCCGGGGCCCCGCGGAGGATCGTCGTCGCCCGGTGTATTCTAGCGGTCGGCCTGGAAGTCCAGCGACGCGGAATTGATGCAGTACCTGAGCCCGCCCGGCCCCGGACCATCGGGAAACACATGGCCCAAATGAGCCCCGCAGCGGCGACAAAGAACCTCCGTGCGGCGCATGAACAGGCTATTGTCTTCCCTGGTCTCCACGGCGCCTGCGGCCGACGGCTTCGTGAAGCTGGGCCAGCCCGTGCCCGAGTCGAACTTGGCGGCGGACTCAAAGAGCGCCTGCTGGCAGCACACGCACCGATAGATGCCCTTAGCGACGTGATTCCAGTACGCGCCCGCAAAGGGCCGCTCGGTCGCTCCCCTGCGCGTTACCCGGAACTGCTCATCGGTCAACCGCTCTCGCCACTCCCGGTCGCTCTTGCACATCACACCAAATACCCTCCGTCCACGGGGATAACCGCTCCCGTGATGTGGCGCGAGGCCTCCGAACACAGGAACAGAATCACGGACACCACATCCTGCGGATCCCCCAGACGACCGAGGACGCTGCGCTCGCGGGCCCTGTCCAGGAGGTCGGGGGGGACCCGTCGGGTCAGCTCCGTCGTCCGAATATATCCCGGAGCCACGGCGTTCACGTTTACGTTGGCCCCTCCCAGCTCCACCGCGGAGCTGCGGGTCAGGCCGAGGAGACCCGCTTTGGAGGAGCAGTAGTTGGCCAGCCCGAATTCGCTGGTCAGGCCATGGACCGAGGAGACGTTGACGATCTTCCCGTACTCCTGGGCCCGAAAATGAGGGGCGACGGCGCGCGTCATGTAGAACGCGCCCGTCAGGTTGGTGTCGATCACCGAGCGCCACTCGTCATCCGACATACGCCAGAGAGCTCGATCGCGACCGACGCCCGCGTTGTTGATCAGGTAGTGGAGGCCGCCCAGGCGCTCGTGCGCCTCCTCCACAAACTCCTGGACCCACCGTGAATCCCGCACATCGCCCGCGCGCATGAAGACCCGCGCACCCAGGTTGCGCAACCGCTTCTCCACGTCGACCGCCGCCCGGCGGCTGGACGCACCCGTATCCAGGAAGTTGAAGGCCACATGCGCGCCTTCCCGGGCAAGGGCGATCGCTATGGCCCGACCGATCCCGCTGGACGCACCCGTGACCAGGGCGACCCTGCCCCGCTCCGACGGGGCCTCCGACCGATAGCGGGGTTCGGGCTCCGTGGCGACCTGGCCGATGAGGTCGGCCACCGCGTCGCCGAACCCTGGGGCACCCGCATCGTCGGCAACCCCGCTCCCCGCGCCCGTCACCCTCGCACGATCTCCAGTACCTCATCCTCGGTCAGGATGCGGTCCACCCCCTTGGCGCGAGCAAAGATCCGCCCGCAAAGATCCTCATCCTCGGCATCGAGACCACGAACGGAGAGCCAGTGCTTCACATTGGAAATCCCCGACATGGGGCCTATCTCGATCTCCTGCGTGCGCCCCACCATGGAGGCGGGCACACTCGAGTACACGCGGTCCGCCAACCAGTTGGCCCCCTTTTTCTTCGCCTTCACGATCGCCGCCGCATGCACGCCCGTCGCCGTGCGAAAGGCATCGGCGCCCAGCACCGGGTAGTTCGGAGGCAGGGGCACGCCGCACTCCCGGGAGACCAGCTCGCAGTACTCCGCCAGTGGCGTGAGGTCGGCATCATGCACACCCGCCAGCGTCAAATTCACGAGCAGAAGGTCCATCTCGACGTTGCCCACCCGCTCCCCGATCCCCAGCGCCGTGGCGTGGATCCGGTCCGCACCCGCCTCGATCGCGACCAGCGCATTGGCGAGCCCCAGGCCCCTGTCCCGATGGCCGTGCCAGTCAAGCTTCACGTTCTCGCCCGACACGCCGATGATCTCACGACGCGCGAAGCGGACAAGCGACCGGACTCCGGACGGCGTCGCATGGCCCACCGTGTCCGAGAGGCAGATCCGTCGCGCCCCCCATTCGATGGCCTGGCCATAGAGAGCGCGGAGCGTTTCCGTGTCCGCCCGGGTCGTGTCCTCCGTCACGAAGGTGACCGGCATCCCCTCCTTCACCAGAAAGGACACGGATTCCCGGGCGGTTTGCAACATCCCGTCGAGCGTCCATCCCTCGGCGTAGAGGCGAATCGGCGAGCTGCCGATAAAGACGCACACCTCGAGCGGCACCCCGGTCTTCTGCGCAATCTCAACGGCCGGAACCACATCGGCCAGAACCGTCCGGCACGCGCAGTTGGGCCTGATCGAGAGTCGGGCATCGCGCACCTCTTCGACCATGCGCGTGATGTCGGCCACGGCCCGGCGCCCCGCTCCCGGAAGACCGATGTCCGCCCCGTGTATCCCCAAGCCGTCCATGAGGTGCAGCAACCGCACCTTGGCACCGATCGGCGGATCGACGACCGACGGGGACTGAAGCCCGTCGCGCAACGTCTCGTCGACCAGCTCGACGTGGCGGCCCCAGGCCAGCGTCTCGAACTCCTGGACGTTCCAGTCGTGAATCAGCCGGCTCTCCTGCATCATGATCGCTTCACCACCCGCTCAACCCCCTATGGAAAGACATGGCTCCCGCGTCCCGCATGACGGCGCCCGATCAGGCCGCCCCTGTCCAGGCACGCCGGACCTCGTGGTCACGCCCCTTCTCCCGAGGCGTGGCGCAGTTGCTCCCCGTGTACCCGGGTGTGGTGGGCCACACTGAGTCTGCCTGAAAATCCCTCGACCACGGCGCCCGGCCCCACAAGCGAGCGGCGCAAACGACTCCCGACCACCGACGCCGACGCGCCGATGATGGCATCACAGATGTCGGAGTCCGCCACCGTGGCGCCCGCCTCCACCGTCACGTTGTCGCCAATCCGTGATCCCCGCACAACGGCGCCCGCCTCGATGCGGACCAGGGGCGAGACCAGGGATCTCTCCACCCGCGCCCCGGCCTGCACGCCACCCCTGCGGCCGCCCAGCCGGTGCCGGTTCGCCTCCAGCAACGCCGCCGGCTTGCCCGCGTCATGCCATTCGTCCACCCCTGCGACCACAATGCGGGCCCCGTGGTCGACCATGTACTGAAACGCATCCGTCAAGTGGAACTCCCCGGTTGAGCTGGGCGCCGCCGCCATCGTGTGCTCGATACCCCGAAAGAGCAAGTCGGGGTCCCGGATATGGTAGAGTCCGATGTTGGCCAGGCGGCTCACGGGCTCGCTTGGCTTCTCCACGATCCGGGTCATCGCCCCGTGCCCATCCGTCACGATCACTCCGTATCGCTGGTAGTCCTCGACCTCCTTGGCCCAGATGATGCCATCCGGCGAGGGACTCGATTTCCCGAGGATGGAGAAATCCACATTGAACAACGTGTCGGCAAACAGTACCAACACGTCATCGTCGATCCACGGCTTCGCCAGGGCCACGGCCCCGGCGGTCCCGTCCTGGACCTCCTGCACCACATAGCGGGCCGCAAGTCCGGGATAGCGGGCGGCCACATGCCCCCGAATCTGGTCCCGAAGATGCCCGACCACAAAGATGACCCCTTCGATCCCGAGCCGAACCAGGTCGTCCAGGATGTAGTCCAGGACGGGCTTGCCGGCAACCCGGATCAATGACTTCGGAACAACATGCGTGTGGGGCCTGAGACGGGTGCCCTTGCCCGCGAGCGGTATGATGGCATTCATGAGCTTAGGGGGCGCGCGCTGCGCCGACCTCCGTGATGATCAATCAAGGTCCACGAAGAGGCGCCGGACAGACGGTTGACGCCCGCGGCGGCCCTTGGGACGTTACGATTATGGTTCGATCCAGGTCCCCGGCCGCCTGCGCATGCGGGCCTCCCTCCGCCGCGGCAACGGCCCCGTCATCGGTGCGCGCAATGAAACCGCCCAAGCCTCCCGAGGCCAGCTCCATCGGCACCGTCTCTTGCACAATACCACAATGCGGGCCTCGGCACGGGCGACGGCCAAGCAAGCGACCCCTTGGGGACGCGGTTCCCTTAGGGCGCCGGGACGCCCCGGCGAGCCGGGCGTTGCCCCATGTGCGCATCGCTGTCGTCCGGGCGGGTTGACCGCGCACCCGGCGCATACCGGGACATCGTATCGCTCGGGTCCCTGGTGGGAATCCGCCGCCGCATCTCGCCGGGCGCCCGTTGGCGCCCGGTTGTGCTCGGGGCGGTGGCGGCGACCGTGCTCGGGGCCGGTTGCCGGGATGCCTTCCGGGACGCAAGTCCCCCCGGCAACGAGGGCGCGGCGGGCGTGGGCGGCGATGTGGAGCCTTCGTCGGGGGAGATCGCCCTAGGCACGGAATATCTGAGAACGCTCGTCTTTCTGGAGATGGCCACCGACACCTCGATGGTCGTCGCCTGGGACTTCGGCACAGGAATCCAAGGGGACTCGATCCGCCGTAGCATCAGGGGATGGCTGGGGCGGGGCGGCCAGTGGTCGCTCTTCGTCGACGACGCATGGACCACAGGGCCCCTTGGATCACCCTGGACCATCTTGCCCCGGGGGGCGGTGCGCCTGATCGTCGGCCAAGCTGACCAGCTCCGGGAGGTGCGCTACCAAGAGAGTGACCGGCGTCTGGCGCTGCGCCTGGGCGACGAGATCGCCGATTGGACCGACGGCGCGGGGAACAGCTACCGGGTGCATGCGGGCGCGGCCCGATTGGGAGAGGCCGAGATGGAGGGATGGCTGCTCGATGTCTCCAGCGCTCACGCGCCAAAGGCCCTAGAGCGTGACGAGTGGGCCTTTCTGGCTACCGACGACGGTCGGTACCTGATGATGGCCCGACCGCATCGCCCGGGCCCCTTCGGGGCGTGGGTCTGGGAGGGCCCCGAGGCACCCTCCCCCGACGATGGCGACGGCGCGCCTCCTTGGCCCGCCGTGGCCGTCTCCTGGACAGAAACGGCGGTCGTGGAAGAGGCCCGGCGCGACATTCCGCTCGCCTGGGACGTGGTCTCCAGCGACGGGACGCTTCGGGGCACGCTCTTCAGCGTCAGCCGGGACCACCGGACCCTGGCGGGATCCGGCCCCATTTCCCCGGTATTGGCTCTCCACGAGGTCGCCGGCGATCTGTCCGTCCATGGAGTGCCGTGGCGGGTCAGGGGATTCTTGCGCCACGCCCAGCGCTAGCCACGGCATGGACGGCACCCTCCTGAAGGCCATCATCACCGTCGCATTCGGGGCCGTTGCCGGCGGTCTCACAAACACGCTGGCGATCTGGATGCTCTTTCATCCCCATCGGCCGCCCAAGATACTGGGGCGTCGCCCGCGCTGGCTGCATGGCGCCATCCCCAGGAACCAGGCGCGACTGGCCTCGACCATCGGTCGCACGGTCGGCACCAAGCTTCTGACACGGGACGACCTGGTCGGAGTCCTGGGATGCGGCGCATTTCGCAGCACCTTCGATGAGCGGCTCACCCGCTTTCTGAACGACGCCCTCGAGGGAGAGCGCGGGTCGATCCGCGATCTCCTGGGCCCCGATGTCATGCAAGAGGTCAGCGACATTGCGGAGGCGGTGCTGGAGCACTGCATCGCCCGTGTCGACGAATACCTGGCATCGGACGCCTTTGAGGACTCGGTGCGGTCAAGGGCTCACGGACTTGCCGCCCACCTGGCCGACCAACCCGTGAGCGACATTCTGACGCCGAAGCGGGGCGTCGCCATCTCCAAGGCCCTGGACTCCTGGATCGACCGGGTCACGGCCGAGGACGGATTTCGCGACGCGGTGGCCAGGTATGTGCGCCAGGCCAGCGAACAACTCCTTGCGCCCGAGGTCACGTTCCGGGACATCCTCCCTGAGGGCGCGGTCGGCACCTTGGAGCGTGCCGTGGCGGGCTATGTGCCTCTCGCCATCGGCCGCCTGGGAACCGTTCTGGAGCGGCCGGAGCCCCGCGTGCGCTTCGAAAGCGCCATCCAGGACCTGCTCCACCGGTTCTTGCGGGACCTGAAGTTCCATCAGCGCGTGGTGGCCCGGTTGGTGATGACGGAGGACGCGGTCGCCCGGGTGCTGGACACCTTTGAGGAAGAGGGCGCAGCCCGCATCGGCGAGCTCTTCCGCGATCCCACGGTCCGGGGTGCGATGGCCACGGGGATCAACGACGCGATCTCGGATTTCATGGACCGCCCCGTCCGCTCCGTGCTGGGCGACCCGGACGATCCCGAGGTGCAGGGCGCCCAGGATGCGATCGTCTCCTGGGCCGTCGACCTGGCCCGCAGCTCGGCAGCCAGGACATTCGTCGCCACCAGGATCGAATCCGCCGTGGCCCGAGCCTCCGAGCGCACCTGGGGCCAGGTCCTTGACGGCATCCCGCCCCGGCGCGCGTCAAAGTGGCTGGTGCGGGGGGCGAGGAGCGAGACCGTGCAGGCGATCTACCGAGAGGGGGCTCGCCGGATCATTGCAGCGGCCCTGGAGCGGCCCATCGGTCGCCCGGCCCGCTGGCTGCCGGCCGGCACCACGGATCGACTTCAGCAGGTGGCGAGCCCCGCGCTGTGGGCCTGGCTCCAGGACCAGGTCCCGGCACTGGTGCAAAGGCTGGATGTTGCTCAGCGGGTTGAGCAGAAGGTGCTGGACTTTCCGGTGGCCGATCTGGAGGACCTCGTCCGCCGGGTGACCCACCGGGAACTTCGCGTCATCGTGTATCTGGGTTATGGGCTGGGCACCGCCATCGGTCTCGGCCTGGTCCTGGTCAACTACCTGTTGGGGTAGCCGCGCTGAGGCAAATCAGGCTGGGGCAATGAAGGCTGTTTGGGGCCCATGCGCCGCGCGCCCGCTGACGCGCCATCCAAGCTCTCATGCGCGCGCCCTACCCCTCCCTCTTCGCCTCCGCAGAGGGAGCGACCGTGCGAAAGTGGCTCCGGGCGCGTCGCTCCTTCGATGCCCGCTGTTTGCTTCGGAGCAGGTCAAGCGGAGTGAAGTGACGCTTGGCCTTCCGGGGGAGGCCCCGGGTCATCCCTAGGTCGCGCTCCAGCTGCTCCAGCTCCTCTTCGTCATGACCCTCAAAGCGCGCGGCCGGGCGCCGGGACGCCGCCCGACCGCCCCTCCAACGCCGTCCCCGCGCACCCGTGCGTCCCCGCACGCCCGGCATTCCCAGGTACAGCCCCAGGGCTAGGGCCAGGGCGCCCCCCAGCAGTTGAAGCAGGAGCGTCACCGGGAATCCTTGCCCCTGAGCTCGTCGTGGCGACTGCGGGCATCAGCCAGGTATCCCGTTTTGAGACCGATCAACCCGGAGATCTTGCGCATGATGAAGTCCGCCCGGCCCTCGCGATCGCCATCGGCCAGCACCAGGCCCCACATGGCCTCGGCAAGCACCACCTTTTGCCCATCGGAATACTGGTGTTTGATCAGGTCCGCGAAGCTCTGGACATCGCTGCCCCGGCTTCGGCGCTCGTCCTCGGCGGCCGCAATCAGCTCATCGGCCGCAGCACTCCGCAGCCCGAACTGGCGCCGCGCCAGCGCCCGCAGATGGGTCCGCTCCGCCCTGCTGAAATAGTCGTCGGCGTGGGCCACCTCCAAAAGCAGGGCGCAGGCGGCGACCCGCAACGCTTCGGGGTCCGACTCCCCGCCCCGCTCACCGGGATTGGCCTCGATCTCGGACAACCTCATCCCGCCGGCAAGGAATGCCCTGAGGCGCTCGATCACCGATCTTGTTCCGGCCCCGCTGCCGGGCGACACTCCGACCTGACCCACTGCAGGTACGCAGGTGACCCGCCGACCACCTCTTGCACGAGTATCTCTGGGACCTCAAAGGGGTGCAGCTGTGCGACGCGCTCGCAAACAGCAGGGACCAGCCGCAGGAGCGTCTTCAGGGTGACGACGAGCTCGCGCGCCCGAACAACTTCGCCATTCCAGCGATAGAGGCTCATCGCTCCGGGCACCACCTGTCCGCAGGCGATCAGGTTGGCATCAAGGAGCGCCCGCACCACGGACTCGGCCACAGCCTCATCCGGTGCCGTCAGCGTGACGGTGGCAACCTGCTCCCGGTCCCGGCGGCCGAACTCCTGACGCCCGGATGACGGGAGTCCGCCCGAGCCTCCGCTCATTCGCCCACCACGAACACCGTCCGCTCCACGGACTCGGGGCGGTAGAACTCATCAATCAACTCCGCATACATCTCCGTGACCACCCGCCGCTTCACCTTCATGGTCGGCGTCAGCGTCCCTCCCTCAACGGTGAAGGGCTCATGCAGGAGACCGATCTTCTTCGGCGTCTCAAACTTCGCCAGATCGCGCAGTGCCCCCAGAACCTCCTCCTCCAACAGCTGCTGACACCCGGGGTCAGCCAGCCACTGCCGGGCGCCCGCGCCGTCTTCGTCCAGGCCGGCCTCAACAGCCCAGGCGCCGAGACGCTCAAAGGCCGGCAACACCAGCACAGAAGCGAACTTGCGACCATCGCCCACAACCACCGCCTGATCCACATACGGATTTCTCTTCAGCATGCTCTCAATCGGCTGCGGCGCGATGTACTTGCCCCCCGATGTCTTGAGAAGGTCCTTCTTGCGGTCCGTAATCCGCAGAAAGCCGTCGTGGCTCAGCTCGCCGATGTCACCGGTGCTGAACCAGCCGTCGTCCGAGATCACCTCCCGCGTCTCCTCCTCCATCCCATGGTAGCCCTTCATGACCTGGGGTCCGCGGACCAGGATCTCCCCATCCTCCGCAATCCGAATCTCGGTCCCGGGGACGGGGCGGCCCACGGTGCCGATGCGCCAACGCTCAAGGGTGTTGACATTGGTGACCGGAGAGGTCTCACTCAGCCCATAGCCCTCAAGAATCACCATTCCGGCGCCCAGGAAGAATCGGTTGATCTCCGGAGCGAGGGCGGCGCCGCCGCTGACGAAGTACCTGAGGCGGCCCCCGACGGCCTGGCGGATCTTGGAAAACACCAGCCGATCGGCTAGCGCGTGCCGCCACCGGAGCAGCGTCGGGAGTTGCGTGCCGTTCTCCCGATGCGCCGCAACCCGCAGTGCGATCCCGGCAGCCCACGCCACGAGCTTGCCCTTGAGGCCACCCGCATCAAGTACGCCTTGGTAGACTTTTTCGTACAGCCGGGGCACCGAGGCCAGCATCGTGGGGCGCAGGCGCTTCATGTCGCGCGCGATCGTGTCGATCGCGCCGTGCGCGACGGCACACCCCCGGGAAAACAGGAGGTAGTCCACCATGCGCTGCAAGATGTGCGACAGGGGCAGGAATGAGATGCTCACATCGTCGGGGCCAACAACCAGCAAGTCCTTGCAGGTCCAGACATTGGACGACACGTTGTTGTGCGTGAGCACAACGCCCTTGGGCTTGCCGGTCGTCCCGGACGTGTAGATCATCGTCGCGGTGTCCTCGGGTCCGGCCAGGCGCGCATCCCGGATAAACGCGTCGCTGGGGGCGTCGCGACCCATGGCGATGAAGTCACTCCAGGAGGTGACACCCTCCTCCCCGGCCGCATCCTCGTCAAAGGCGATGATCGCAACATGTTGATCCAGCGTCTTCGTGGCCTGGCGCACCTTGGCCACCTGGTCTGCGTCGGAGGCGAAGACCAGAGAAGCGCCCGAGTCCTGGATGATGTAGCGGACCTGGGCGGCCGGGAGGGTGCTGTAGATCGGGACATCGACAACTCCCGCGCACAGGCACGACCAGTCCGCCAAGGCCCACTCGACGCGGTTCTCCGCCAGAATGGCCGCGCGATCACCGCGCCCGAGCCCCAAGCGGGCAAGCGAGGCCGCGCCCTGTCGGACCGCGTCGAGCACCTCAGCGTAGCTCCAGGTCGGGTCGTCGGGTTCGATGCCCAGGTACGCCGGCCGGTCCGCCAGGCGGTCCGTGACCTGGAGCAGCAGATCCACCAACGTGCCCTTCGGCACATCGGCCTTGGTGGCAAAGTATCGAACGGGATCCGACATCGCGCTCTCCTCAATGGTGATCAAGAAACTCGCCCGTCTCGGTGGCCCACCGGGCTAGACCCCCTCGACAGCTGTCTCCAACTCGAGGTCCGACCTCAGGGAGAAGAGCACCGAGCAGTACTTCTCCCGTGACAGGCGTATCGCCCGCTCCACCCTGGCGCGTCCGTCCGGAGGCACGCCGGCGACCTGAAAGGTCAATCGAACCCGCGTGTAATGACGAGGCGAGCGGTCGCGCTGCCAACCCTGAGCCCGAACATCCAATCTCTCCAGGGGGACCCGTCCCTTCTCCAGAAACAGCCTGACATCAATGGCCATGCAGCCCGCCACGCCGATCAATAGCAGGTCCATGGGCGACGGACCCGTTGCCCGATCTCCGTCCACCACAATCTGCGGGCCATCCACGGCGCCACCCTCAAAGACGTGGCCCGCGCCGGACCACGAGAGGTTGATCTCCCTGTCCACCTTCACCGCTCCTCCAAGAAAACGGGGATCAAGAACACCCGGATCTCCCCGGGACCATAGCGTCCTGGTCGCCTTAGGGTTCCCCGGCGGCAGACTCCTTCGCCGGGCCACCCCGCAGACCCTCCAGGGTCCGGCGGGCAAGCTCGACGTGTTGCTCAGCGGATTCGCTCGCGAGATTGCAGGCCAGAAAGGCCTCCAGGTGCCCCATGGCCTCTCCCCGGTGTCCTTGGCGCAGCAAAAGGAACGCGAGTCCGTAGTGCGCGCCGGCTTCGTCGGGGGACTTGCTCAACACGTGCCGATAGGTCTTGATGGCCTCCTGCTCCATACCGATCCGCGTATACGCGATGGCGATCTGCTGAAGGATCACGGGGTGGCTGGGCGATTCCTTCAGTGCCAGGCGCAACGAGGTCAGGGCCTCGTGGAACTTGCCGTCCTTGGACAGCGCGAGGCCTTCCTCGTAATAGTCGATGCGGTCGGCCTTGCCGGGTCCGCCGAAGATCTTGTTCAGGAAAGACAGCAGCCGCTCCCGCGCTCTCAATTATCGACCTGACTCTCCGATCAAGTCGGCACCGTGTGCCCTTGCCCACACACCGCCGGTCCTGGGCATGCGCGCTTTGCCGTCCATGCCCGCAGACAACATTGCGGCATCCGGGACACGAACTTCAAGCTATCGGTTTCTGGGGCGTGGGCAAGGTTGTCCGTATCAATGGCCTCCAAGCTACCCCCAAGACCCCCAAAGTGCCGTGGTGGAGTGGCGCCTATCGTTGTTGCGTGCGGGACTCCATCGGGACATCGCCCCCCCTGCACAACCATTACGCCTCACTGAACCGGGGGCGCGGGTCCGGGGCGAACCCCCCCAAGATGGAACAAAACGTGCGCCTGAGCGTACAGAGTCCTAAAGACCGTGAAGTACGGTCGCGTCACAGTAGGAGCCCGGCCAACCGTCCAGGGTCCCGGATGGGCCCGGCACAGCCGGCACGAATGGAGGAGCGCCCATGGCAATGCGACGCCCGAAGTGTATTGAAGATGTCCGTTTCGTAGGCCTGATCGGCGTCTGTGCCGCCTGCGCGCTGGCAGCCACCGTCGGCAATGGCTGGTCCCTCAGGGGAATCGGGGATGCATCGTTGACACCGCCGAAACAGCCGCGGGTGATCGCCGGGTCCTGGGAGGAATCATCGACCGGTGCGGACCGTCTCTACGGAACCGTCCACACCCGCGACGGGCGCCGCCACGAGGGGTTTATCCGCTGGGACAGGAACGAGGCCAGCTGGGCCGATCAACTGGATGGGGTGAAGGTGACCCGGGGAGCTGCCCGTCAGTCGGGCGTTCGCATGGGACACATCCTGAGCATCCGGCCGATGGCGCGTTCGCAATCGGCGCTGGTGACCCTGCGGTCCGGCCGCAGCGTGACGATGCGGAGCCGCCACAGCGATCTGGGGTCCAGCATGCGTGGCATGGTCGTCAGCGGTCAAGACCGGACTACCGCGAAGCTAAGGTGGGAGGACCTTCACAGCGTCCACTTCCATCGGGCGCCGCCCGAGGCCCGCCCTCTGACGGACCGCCTGTACGGTACCTTGACGACCGCGTCGGGAATGCAGTTCACGGGTTTAATCGGCTGGGATGTCGACGAAGTCCTCAAGACCGATGTGTTGGACGGCGATCTGGACGCGTACACATACGAAGTTCCCTTTGGCGCGATCAAGTCAATCAGCAGACGCAACCTCCGCTCCTCCGACATCGAGCTGACCAGCGGCGAACATCTGACGCTTTCGGGCAGCAATGATGTCGACCGCGGCAATCGGGGCATCACCGTTTCGGACCCGGGGCTGGGCGAGGTGAAGGTGGAGTGGGCGGAGTTCGACCGAGTGGTGTTCCACGAGGCCGGGCCGCTGGGATCTCTGGCCGACTTTGACGGCGGCACCGCGATCACCGGCACCATCCAGACCACCGGTGGCGAAGAGTGGTCGGGAGAGATCATGTGGGATCGTGACGAGCGCCAGAGCTGGGAGATGCTCAACGGCATGGCCAGCGGCGTCGCCCTGGACATCGAATTCGCGCACATTGCCCTCATCACGCGCAACCAGGAGGGAGCCACGGTCGAGCTGCGTGACGGGCGATCCTTCGACCTGCGGGGCAGCAACGATGTGGACCATAACAATGGGGGAATCGTGGTCACACGCGACGGGCGCATGGTCACGGTGGGCTGGGAGGACTTCGCTGAGTTGCGCCTGAACAAATAGGCCGGAGAGGTCAGTGCTGAGCTGGCTCTCCGTAGCGGCGGGGGCAGAATCCTCCGCTTCATCTTCCTTTCGGGCGAGGCGGGATCAAGACGGACCGGGACCTGGATTCAGGAGACCCGGTCGCCGACCACCCGCTTCGGTCCCGGTGAGTCGGTTTGGGCGCGCGGGCGTCCCGAGATGAAGACAGCGGCCTTTGCCCCGATCGCCGCCTCGCGGCGTGTTCCCAAGCAACCCGGATCGTCGACGACGCCCGCGTCCCTCATGGGTCCGCCCGTCCGATTCCGGCGGCCCTCAGCATTTCCGAGATATGTCCCGATTCCACCACCACGCGCATCAGTCCAACACGGGTCTTGACGCCCAGCTTCTTCTTTAGGGAGATGCGGTAGTTCGCAATCGTCTTCGGAGACAGACCGAGCTTCTGAGCGATCTGACTGGCAGTGTAGCCAGCAACGGTGAGAAACAGTGCTTCACGCTGGCGCTCAGAAAGCGAGGCCACATCGTATCGCCGAGGCTCTCTGTCACCCCGCTTCGACCACAGTCTGGTGACGTGCCCCGGAAATGTCATCCTTCCCGACGCCAACATGTCGAGAGCGTCAACCATCTGGGAGGTGTCCTTGCGCTTGCTGACGAAACCCATGGCCCCGACCTTGATGACGGCCTCAGCGTGTTCAGGGGCGTCGTATGCGCTGAAGACGAGCACCCGGACACACGGGTGCTTGTCCAATATCTTCCTGGTGGCGGTGATCCCGTCGATGCCCGGCATACGAATGTCCATGACGACAAGATCGGGTCGGAGAGCGCCCACGCACTGCACTGCGGCCTCGCCGGAATCGGCTTCCCCGACCACCTCGTAGCGCTCTGTGCGTTCGATCAGGGACTTGATGCCAACACGAACGACCGCGTGATCGTCAACGACAACGACGCGACAACGATGGCTCATGGCAACCCGTCAGCCGTGATGCCGGATCGGGTTGTCCAGGACTTCCCGAACAATTCCCTGTACACCCTCAACGGTGTGGTGGTCGTCCACATCCGTGGTTGCCGCAGCAGGACACGGAGCGGGCAAGCTGGCTTGGTCGTCCGGTACATCGGCCCCCGGCAGAGATCTCGTTCGATGATGCATCCACTTCGTCGACGCGTCAACACACTTCGGCATCAGCCTCATTTCCACCATCGGGGGGCGACGGCCCGTGTTGCCGTGAGCTTTTGCTTGACGCCGCCGTGGAACTCGCCCACCACTTCTTATGCGCTCGCACCCGGTTGCCGCCGTCCGGCCATGTGGGATTGCTACGGTTGTGCTGGACACCCAAGGAACGTATCGCGACAGCAAAAACCCGGAATCGGTCGGAGGGAATCCCCGGCCAACATAAGGGCTGGTCCGAAGCTCGGCCCGGTGCCCCTTCATGACTCCGTATCCCTTCCGGGGATTGATTCGTTCTCCAGGGTGAACCAGGCCCCGACTTTTCTCAGGATGTCACACTCCATGCGCAATCGCCTGATCTCTTGATCCTTGCGCAGCATCTCGAGCCGTACCTGGGTCGCCAGCCCGTCGTCACGGCGTCCCTCGTCCAGGTCCGCCTGACTGACCCAGTTGCGGATCGTCTGCTCCGATGGCTCGAACTCGAGGGCCAGCGAACCCGGGCTGCGCCCGCTACGCACCAATTCAATGATCTGCTCCCTGTACTCGGGCGGATACCGCCCCCTGCTGCTCCCTGCCAAGGCTCATCTCCTCGTCTTCATTGCCCCAACCTGCCATTGACCCCGACTGTCATCAACAATTCGTTATCGCACAGCAGCTCCAAACCGGCGTGACACTTCGCCGCCCAGGAGATCCGCGCAAGACAGACAAACACACCCACACAATGCACCGGACCGGTTTCTGGACGGGGAACTCGGTACAGTCCTTTTCGGCAGCCAGGGACTCCATGCCGGGAGCCACCAGACGTAATGCAGGGTGGCCGACGTACTCCGATCAGCGCCGGATGTGGCCCACTTGACGTGATGGGGAGCCAGCGCCTCCACCGACGGGCCGCGACCAGTTCATCCCGGGGCCAAGCGAGGATACGTTCGGCCGACAAGACACATCGCATCGGAGCCGCTTCGCCCGCGCCAGCCTGTGCATGACGAGCCACCACTGGAACGGGCCTTTGGCTCGGTTCGTCTATGGTGACTGCGGTGGATAACGCCCCTCAGGGTCTACCTTCCATCGGAGCGACATCCGGCTTCACCGACCACAACGAGGGGCGGCGCGGCGCGTAGCAAACAAGTTCAGGCGCCCAGCGTAGCTGCAAGCGAGCCCGTCTCAGCTTGGTTCGCACCGTCGCGGCAGGCAACTCAACCCGGCGCGCGATCTCAACAGCGCTGACGCCTTGCCAATAGCGCAGATCAAGCAACCGCCGCTCCAGCGACGAAAGACGCCCTAACGCGGCCTCAACCCGAAGCCGCTTCTCTCTGGCCTCAAAGGCGATGTCGGGGTTTGCCCACGGGATCTCAGTCACGGCGACTTCGTCGTCGATGTCGCGGTCCAGTTCACGTTCGGCCGCAACCGCCGAGATGCAGACACGACGACACAGTGTCCGGGCCCACTTGCGAATTGCTCTTGGATCACGACACTGCTCTCGCTTCTCGTAAATCCGGATCCGACAGAGCTGGGCCAGCTCGTCGAAAGTAAAAGAGTCATGCGCGAACGGCTCTACGGACCCCAGTATTACTGGTTCGAGTCGCCGCAGCAGGCCATCACCCTCGTTGCGATCACACGGATGCTCGCAGTTCTTGTCGTCCATGATCCCCTCCTGCTCCACACCGCCCGTCTGGAAACAGTCGCGGGCCAAGGGCCATAGTGACGCTCCGCGTCTTCTGGATGGCCCCGCTACACGCGACGCTCCCCTCCGCGCTTCGGGCATCTGTCCAACGTGCTACCCGTCCAGTTGTTCGCACCCGCCACGTCACACCACCGTACACATCCACATACCGATCATTCCGACTATAGGTTCCCCCTCCATCCGTCAGCACGTCCCCGTCCCTGTCAGCCCACCTCCGTCCATGGTCACGTTCCCCGCATCCACACGCGAGATCCATCCAACATTTCGAGGGCAATCTGTACCATCACGCTACGGAATCATCTTGTACGAAACCAATTCTGGCCACCCGTCCTCAGCCACGTGCCGAATCCCGATCAAATGCGCCCCGCCCACCGCCTTCACCTCCACCCCGCTCGGGAGTGCAACCGATCCCCAATGAGTCCCATCCTCCGAAAATGCCGCCCACTCCCAAACAGCGCGATCACTTCCTCGAATCCCAACCCAAATCCTCCTGCCCTCGCGCTCAACGACAACCCCCACCAGCGGCGACCACATATGCGGTGACCTCTCAGCCAGCACCTCGGAGACATGGGGAGAAAGTCTGTCCATTGCCACCTTGAGCTCCTGGTCGCTCACTGAAACCGGATCCACATCATAGGAAATCCGTGACACGTTGGCACCTTCAGACGTTACCCCACCTTATTCATGAGTGACAATTGAAACTGTCATCAAGGCCAGTGAAAGGGTTCTCGGCGTTCCGACATCGGCCAGCCCCCCAATTTTGCCGGCCGACCACCGCCTCGTGCACATCATACCCCCCAAATACCCATTTTATGGACGCACTTCCGCCACTTCCCTTGTAACCGCCCTTGCGCCCAGACCCGCCGTTGAGTATCAGACAACCTCGGCGGACAAGATTCGGACATCAGGAAGCTCTCGCACTCCGGCAACCAGCATCTGCCAATGCACCGACACTGCGCTTGTGATCATCGTGATCCGTCGCCCAGACACGATGTATCGTGCCGCCGTGCGCAACACTCGCTCCAACAGGCGCCGCAAACTCCAGCCAACACCGGTCCGCCGCGCCAACAGAACACGTTGGACATGCATCACCTGGTACGCCAGGATCGACAACAGTAGCCGTACCCGGTTGCGGGCAAAGGCATCCAGAAGCTCTGGATCCTCCACCACCTCCTCTTCGCCGTTCTCGTCGCCACTCACCTCTTCCTCCGTATCGGCCACCGCAACCTTTTGGTTCCGGTAGTGGCTCTTGGGACGCGACGTCGAAGACAACGACGGATTCACCACACTCATCAACTCGCCAATGTGGCCCTCAGCCTTCCCGCGCTGCCTGTACAGCTCCAACACCTCCTCAGGCGTCATCTCATCGGCAGACACCGATGTGGCCAACCAAAACGACCTCGTGAACAGCTCGCCCGGCTTAGCCACCATCACATGCACCATGCGGCATTCAACAGGCCAGCTCCCCGCCTTGTACCGCTCCGCTTCCCGAACTCGCGTCGTGGTCTCACGCGGGCGTTCTTTCTCTTTGTCCTCTTTGTCCTTTTTGTCCATGTCAGCACGGAACTCATCGATCGCAGGTTCGGCACGATCAGCCAGCACCTTGTTGTTCGCCACACGGACCACAAAGTCGATACCCTCCTCCTCGAGCGCATGCATCAGAACCCCGCTCGGGAACCCGGCGTCCATACGAAAAATGACCCTCTTGCTGATCTTCCCCTTCGCACGCTTCGCCACGTTCTTGATGAAGCCCACCACGCGGTTCGCCGTATGAACCTTGCCCCTCCGAAGCTCAACATCCAGGATGTCTCCCGTCTCCGCCGCCAACGCCACCAACGGATGGAAAACCCTGGCGCGATAGTGCCCGTTATAGTCGCTACCGGCCTGCTGTCCATGCACCTTCACCGGTAAGCTGTCCACATCAATGACCAACGTATCGTGCAGGCGACCGCCGTTTGTGGCGAGCACCTTCCACGAGGTGAAGTCCATGATCACGTCGCGACAGGCCTCGGTGTTCTCCTCGTTGCTGAGCGCCGCGATCAAGCGCGACAAGGTAGGCTGCGACGCCAGCGCATGGTCGACCGGTTTCGTTCCCTTCCGGTCGGATACCGCGAGGCCAAAGGACACGTCGTTGCGGAAGACATTCGCATCGTTATGGTCCCGGCGATTCTGGACGAGGAGCAAGAGCGCGGTGCGTAGCAACTCCGCCATGGAGTGCTTGATCTTGACGGGGTCGCGCTCGTCCTTGATCCGTTTGGTTGCGGCGTTGATGATACCGCTACGCTCGAGGATTTCTCGGCTGGTGGCCGCCCCTGCGTCTGATGACAATCTTTCGTCTCGGGACTCGATTCGGAGCGATTTGTTGAAGCTAAATGTCGTTGCCATGACTTCACCCTGGGTTGGTGGCCGGAAAACGCTGGTGGATCTTGGTAACACATTGAAGATATATCACTTGCCCCCACAAATCCAGCCCCCTCAAGCCGCCGTCATGAATAACCCGGGGTTACGATCGCGACATCAAAAGCACGGGCCGTCGCGTAGACGATCCGTTGATTTCCAATCAAGTCAATGTACCGGCCGCCACCAAACGGATACGGTCCAACCGACACGCCATTCGCCAGCTCAACCACCAATCTCTTTACAGACGGCACCACCGCCAGAGAATCACGAACAAGCTGGCCATCCGCCCCGACCCTTCGCAACACATCAAATCTCTCTTCGGCATTCGTGTCGTCCCCATAGGCAAATGTTTTCTCATATGCCACCAAGAACTCCAACCCGGCCGAATCAAATGCCCACGCTGCATAAGGGAACTCACCCGAAAAGCGAGGCAGATATACCGAGCGGCTCGCTGTTGTCTCATCCTCTTGAAATTGCGATACCATGTGTAGCTCGGAATTCAACACACTCACCGTGCCATCCCGTGATACACTCACGTTCACCCAGGTGGTTGACCATCCAGTCCCCAACTTTCCGACAACATCTAACTCTTCCCCCAACACAACCACATCCCCCCCAACCGGCACCAACACCCGGCCCGACGAGGCACCGCTAACCGTTCGAGGCCACGGCACCAATTCCCGATCCGCCACGGCTGGTAACTCACCGACCGAAAGCCACGGACCGGTCGCCCACGGTCTTGAGTCGCTAACCGTCTCTTCAGACGCAATGGACTCGTTCATCTTGGCCGCGTCCAAAACCGTGCGTACATACGCGTCGAGTGTGTCAAGACTGGGGGTCCCCGGCAGAAGCGTACCGTTGACAATTATTGATGGCGTCCACGTCAGCCCCAACCGGTCCGCCAAGAAAACATCTTCGAGCACGCGCTTCACAGCCCAATCTTCGGATTTACAAGCAACAAATTCGGCGACCGACGGCACTCCCGCTTCTTCCGCCAAGATTTCCCACCCAACGTTACCGATAGCTTCCTGTGCCGAAAACAGAAAATCGTGAAACTCTGCGAAGCTGTCCTGCTTCGCCGCACACTCAGCACCGACAGCCGCGTCAAACGCGTGCGGGTGAATTGCCGACAGCGGAAAATGACGATAAAGTACACCGATCTCATCTCCGTATCGACCACGCAACACCTTCAAATGCTTCGAGACGTCCGCACAAAATGGACACTGGAAATCTGCAAACTCGACAATAACTGCGGTCGCTTCGGGCGGCCCGATCCAAAGACCGGACGACAACAGCTCTTCCCAATCCGGGATTTCACGAGGCTCTTTAGATATTCCGTTTCCCGAACGCATATCCGAAAGAAACTCCCGATTCACAACGGCTGCCGCAACGGCGACAGCACAAATCACCAAGACGCCTGTGACTAGTTGTGATGCCCTATATCTCATTACTCGGCTCCCCTATGTGCGTCCGATCATTTACCCCCGACTACTCCCGCATCGGCCCTCCCCTAACCGGACTCACTGACCGTCCCGCCTTGCAACAAGCCGCGTCCACCGGCGCACTCTCCTTATATCTCCCCATATGGACATCCAAGGGGCCTTGTGCATCAGGCCGTCAGTCCTTGGTTGGACATGTGACACCTCCGTACCCTTTACCGTAGCAACAACCTGCGCGGCCGATACCGACGCCGCCAGGCTACTCGTCCGTGATCCCAACAACCGGCTACGGACCGCAACCCGCATGGCGCTCTCCTCGCATTGAGCGGCTAGCTGAACAAAAACACACACTACGCCGCGCGTCGCATAGACGCCCCACACCTTGAATACAACGGACTAGCCGCCTCGGGAAATACGATACCTGTGGACCCGAGGGACGCCGACGGTATCCGTCGACGTGGCCACGACAATCCCGTCCCTCACCGCACGCAACTCTTGTCCGGCGGGAAGCTCGGAAACAGCTGCGTGACGGCCAGTCGAGTCAAACACATGGACTGGCCAAAAGTCCGAATCTGAAGATCCGCGCACACCTATCCAGACACGAGGATTCCCGCCACCTTCCACCGTTAGGCCACGAATGACCGGCCATCGGTAGGGCGCGCCATTTAGCAATACCCCCCGCATGTCATCATTCAGTTCCCCGGCTGCCGCCTCAAGGTCCGATCGAGATACGTCAATAGGCGCCACGGGGATTTGCCCCGAGGCAAGAGTATCTCCGGTCATACCCACAATCCAAAAACGGGCTTCGGCTGTGTGTGCGTAGACAAGACGCCTAGAATCCAACGCTCTGATGATCGGCTCCCGCCCGAACGGGTGACCCGATACGGAAAGAGCGCCGCCGCTGCGCCAAACCAGGAACTCTTCTGAAGGCACGGTAAGTATTGTGTCAACCACACCATGATCCGCAACCAAAACGTCGTTTAAACGGTCTACATCTTGTTCCGAACCCTCACCAGCATAAAAGGCCTTTCTTGCAATCGCAACGGATCGTCTCTCTCCCATAGACCAGTACCAAGTGGGCGGAAAGCCACCGTATTCCGCTGATGGTCGCGCTGTACGAATAACCGAAATTGTGAAAGGGTCAAATACGGTCATGCGGTCCAGGTTGGGGTCATATACCGCCAGCGAATCGCCAGCCAAGATTCGTATCAGTCGAACTCTAAACTCTCCAGGCCCCTCGCCCGCACGCCCGATCATCTGAAGGAGCTCCAACGCGGGCGACAACAAGGTTACGCCACCCTGAAAGCCATCGACAAGAAACACGCGACCCCTAGAGTCAATCTCGACCTCCCTAATCGACGAGAGAGAGAGAGAAGCCGGGGATGCGTGAGTCTCGTGCAGCTCTAATTCTGGAATGGAAACCGGTGGACTTTCATCGTTCGGTGAATCCGTACCGCATCCCAATAGCGCTAGAACAAAAAAAGCCACGGACAAGAACGCCGGAAGCGAAATTTTTCGGAATTGATGTCCGATGAATTCGTCAAGTGTCGACACGTTTTGGTCTCCCTACAGGGGTTCGTTGATTCCGTTTGCCCTCAATGGTACATGGGGCAAAAAGAATGAGGGACGGCAACAAAATCCATGACGCTTGAGGCCCCAACAAAAACCACGGGCACCGAAGAGACGACGAGCATTCGAGCGACCACCTTTCAATTGGAGTTTAATGGTGTCGTCAGGCCCGCAACCGGTCATCCAGGTCCGGGTCAGTTACCGTCAGTGTCAAGGACGCAATCGGCACCGCTGCACGCCTTACATTTGTCCTGGTCAGCCTCACATCGGTCCCCACAGCAACGCGCCTGGCGGGAAGAGCAACAGGCCCGACCGTGGTCGGCGGAGACGGGGCCGGGTGGCACAAGCACCCACCCGCCGACGAGAATCGTCAGCCCAGCCAGAACATTGATGAGAGTGCGCATGGACATCCTCCTTATCGTTAGGAAAAGCGTTTTCTTCACCCGGGTGCTTGCTCGGGCCAGAAGCTCTTGCTGGATCCCCGATTCTAAAGAGCTCCTTGCGCCACCCGCTCCTTGGTCGCCCCATGTACTCCGAAGCGTGCCCCGAAGTACACAGGGCGACCAAGGCACCCGGCGCCCAAACCCAGTTCAGCGCCGGAATCAGCCCAGCCTCAGCCCTTGATGACGCAGGCAGGACCGCTGCAGGCCTTGCAACCATTTCCGGTGACCTCGCACCAGTCCCCGCAGCACTCCGCGTTCCCGACCCTGCAGCAGGCCCGATCTGGATCGGCGGAGACGGGGCCGGGCGACACAAGCACCCACCCGCCGACGAGAATCGTCAGCCCGGCCAGAACATTGATGAGAGTACGCATCAAACACCTCCTTCTACTCTCGGGTAAACTGCCGTGCCCCCTCTTGGGGCCGGCTTTTGGGAGGTCCCAGTGGGAGAAGAGCCCTGAACTGCCGAGGTGTCCGACACGGTCCCGCCTGTGACCAGAGTTCTCGCCATATGTTTCGCTCAAGCAAGCCGGCCAATTGGCTCCGCCTTGGGTTGGAGGCGCCAAACCGGATCGCCCTTGGGAGGGCCTCCCTCGTCATGTGGACACGTTGAAACGAAAAAACGTTTCACCGGACTAATCCGGGTCGTCAACAGCTGATCCTGGGCGGAATGCAGCAATACCGAAGTCTGCCGAGCTAAATCGGTACTGTTACGCATGAAATCCAGCGATTGTCGGGAAGATTAGTCATGATACTAGAGCATATATGCCCAACTGACAGAATGTGTTTTGATGACTATAGAGTATTTTATGGAAAATCTTTCGAAGCAATATACCCTTTTAACGGTCCCAAATTTCCTGCCCCGCGCAGCGGCGGCGCCGTGGGCATGTCCCACATCCCTGGCGAGGCCGTTCGAGCGTCACTACCATTGAAGCGACAACAGAACACCTCATGACCGGGCGGGGCCGGTCACCCTCGCGGGGGCTGAAACTGGAAGTGCGCTCACTGTTGGCGCCCGTGTCAAGGTGCTGGAACGGGCCGCTTGACGGCTCCCTGGGGTTGGGCAGTCACTCCATGATGTCGACGCCGTTCGTCGCCGGCCGTAAGAACCGGAAACAGTTGGCCTTGAACACCGCATCCCGAGGCCGTTATCGACCCCGCCCAAATCTGTAGTTTCCCGGAAAGAGAAACCAGGTGCGGCCGAGATACTGTGCAGAATCCGGGAGATCAACCAGTGATCCCCGGGGCGCGACAGCCGGAACAAGGATGTTGCCCTCCATGTCCCCGTGAAAACGCTGGAAGAAACGGGCCAGAGCGGATGGCGCGCCTCATGAGCGACGCAACGCTCGTTGTCGATTTTCCACCGGCGTGGGTGTCGGGTCGGGCCGATTCGGCACCTTTGGGCTTCCGGGTGAGCACTGGAGCTACCCTCAACAGGGTTCCCGCCTTCGCAGATTCGACTGTACCCGCCGCTTGATCCCTTCGTCCGACCACTCCGGCGGCCTCCAAGTCGCAAGTCCCCCGACGGCGAAATGCAGACCCCGCACCAGGTTGGACTCTGCAACTGCCCGCGGGCAATTCGCGCTCGGGAAATCCCCCCGTGACTCGACACCTGGACGGAAACCGACTCCCCGTGTTGTCTCATTCGGCCGCCCTTGAGCGCAAACAGTGTGTTTAGGTCGGCTCCTGGAAGGGGCGGGGGCACCTGCCTCTCAGACCACATCCCCCATCAGTTGCTTGACGCGGCGGCTTGCAAACAGGGCCAACATTCCCACCAGGCCCGCAACCGTTGCGACCCAGGCAAAGAGACTGGAGAAGGCCACCGAGCCCAGGCGCCCGGCTACCAGGCCAGCGAACATTGTGCCCACGGAGGTCGCCACAAACCAGATACCCATCATTTGGCCAACCCGGTTGGCCGGGGCCAGCTTGGTCATGGCCGAGAGCCCCACGGGCGACAGCACGAGCTCGCCCACCGTGTGCAGGAAGTACATGACCACGAGCCAGTACGCTGCGGCCGGAGCGGCCGTCGTCGCGTTGGAGGCCCCCCAGGAGATCACAAAAAAACCCGCCGCCAACAGCATCAGGCCCAGGGCGAACTTGGTCGGGATGGACGGATTCGCATTCCTGTTGGCCAACCAAACCCAGAGAGACCCGAAGACCGGTGCCAGGACCACGATGAAGAAGGCGTTGACCGATTGAAGCCACGTGGCCGGATAGCTCCACGAGCCCAGCGTGCGGTCAGTGAGGTCGCGTGCGAAGATGTTGAGCGAAGATCCCGCCTGTTCGAACCCCGCCCAGAAGAAGACGGCGAGGAAGAAGAACCAGAAGATGGCTTTGACCCGGTCTCGTTCCTGCCTGTTGTGACCGCCGAAGAGCAAAACGCGCGCAAAGAATAGGAGAACCACAACGATAATGAGGACGCCCAGGCCGCCCAAGATGTCCGTCAGGGGGATAGGCAACACGCCCTGGTTGACCAGCAACCCGAAAAACACCGCGGCCGCCGCCACGAACGCACAGCCCGCGAAGAACCAGCGACTCGTGCTGGCGCGTTGCTCCGGGGTGCGCGTCGAGCGCAGAGCGCCAGCGTCACCCAGCCGCCCGTACCCCAAACGAAATTGAATCAGGCCCAGGACCATGCCGACCCCTGCCGCGGCAAACCCCCAGTGCCAGTTGATGTCCTCGCCCAGCCAGCCACAGACCAACGGTCCGGCAAACGCCCCAATGTTGATCCCCATGTAGAAGATCGAAAAACCGGCGTCACGCCGGGCTCCCCCCTCCGGGTAGAGGTCCGCGACCACCGAACTGATGCTCGGCTTGAGCAGGCCCGTTCCAACCGCCACCAGAATCAAGCCCAGGAACACCGTGTCCTGACTCGGCACGGCCATGATGAAGTGGCCGGCCGCAATGATGCAACCGCCCACCATCACAGCCTTTCGTTGTCCCCAGAGCTGGTCGGCCACCCAGCCTCCGGGAAGCCCCAGCAAGTACACCAGACCGGTGTAGAGCCCGTAGATGGCGCCCGCGTTCTCGTTGCTGATGCCCAACCCCGGGTTCGCCCCGATTGTTTCCTGTGTGAGGTAAAGGATGAGAAGCGCGCGCAGGCCGTAGTAAGAGAAGCGTTCCCACATTTCGGTGAAAAAAAGCGTGAGAAGCCCTCGCGGGTGTCCGGTTGTGGTGGCAGTCGCCATCTTGTTTCCTCAAAGGGGAGTGCGGTGTGGTCGGGGCCGTGATCGTCGGGCCCCCCGCTCGTGGATGGACACGCCCGTGATCAATCCCGGGCACCCAAGAGCCGGTTCTTCGATCCCGCGGACGTGCCGCAGGCACCTGGATAGTCCTGTGAATCTGATGCGATGCGCAACCATCGGTACGGGACGATCTTCAGCCCCCGGGGACCCGAAACAACTTATCCCCGTCGCTGGAGACGGGGCGAGGGGCCCCGGTCGCCCGGGGAGCGAGCGCCACGCCGGACAACCGATCCACCACCTCGCCCCATCGAACGAATATGTTTTGAGAGTGCGCTTGGCGCGCGTACCCCCCAAAGAGATTGTGCAGACTCGTGACCGACCGACAATCGATTGATCGCTTTTCCAGGGGAGCGAGCGCCAGATTCTCGCTCACCGACTTCCTCTATCCTCTCCCGGCCAAGCGCTCCGTCGGCGGCATCGTCAAGTGGTGGGAAAGGCGCCGCCTGGGCTACAACGCCATCGTGGGAGCCTGCGGAGCCCTGTCAACCTCGGTCATCACCGGGCTCAATCTGCTCTTGGGAGGGCGTGTCTCGGTCTCCGAGGCCTTCGGTCCCGCCTTGGTTGTGCTCGTGGTGGCGAACATTTGCTATACGCTGGGCCCCATCACGGAGGCGGTCCTTCACAAGATATGGGGCAACGAGGTGCGACCGGTTGGCCCGCACCTCTTTCGCGCCGGGCTGACGTTTTCGGTTGGGCTCACCCTTTTCGTGCCCATGGTCGCGGCCTTCGTCATGATCGTCGCTCAGGTGATTCAGCTGTTCTGAGCAACGGAGCACTTCCTGGCTCAGGCTTCGGGCCCGCCCCGTGGACGTGCGGAAGCTCCGCACGGAAAACACATGCGACGACCGTGCGTCAGGCCATGTCTGTGGCTCTGGAGACCACCTCTTCCTCCGGGTGGACCAGCGGAACAAAGCGCACGGCGCCCAGGTCTCTTACGATGGGCGCACCGGACGGGTCGCTGCGCTCGACGATGAGCGACTGCCATTCGCGCGAGGCGCCCACGGGAATCACCAAGCGACCGCCGGTGGCCAACTGGTCCCGGAGCGGCTCGGGCACCCTGAGCGCCCCGGCCGCCACCAGAATGGCATCGAACGGGGCGTTCGCCGCCCACCCCAGGGTTCCATCGCCGCTCCTGACATGTACATTCTCCGCGCCCAACCGACGCAGGCGGGCGCGCGCCTCCCGGACCAGCGACGGGTGCCGCTCGACAGTGTACACGATCCTCGCGATGCGACCCAGGACCGCAGCGGCGTAGCCGGTCCCCGCTCCCACCTCCAGCACCCGGTCTCCGGGGGCCAACCGGGCCGCCTGGGCCATCCGGGCCACCATGTACGGTTGCGAGATCGTTTGGCCTTGGCCGATGGGCAGCGGGGTGTCTTCATAGGCCAGGGGCTCCATCCCAGGGGAAACAAACAACTCCCGAGGCACCTCCGCCATGGCCCGCAGCACGCGCGGGTCGACGATGCCCCGACCTTGGAGATGGCGGCGCAGCATGCGCTTCCTGGCCCGCGCGAGATCCTTGGGCCGGGGGCTCATTCCCAGGGACCGGATCCGGGCGTACCGGGCCAGAAGTCGATCCCTCCCGACTGGTGGCCCAGCTCCAGCGAATCAACGACCATCAGGGTCTCCAGGTCGATCACATCCACAGTGCCCGGAAGCGAGCCGACCGACTCGTTGGAGATGAATGCGTAGCGACCATCCGGGCTGGCGACGACCCCGTGCGTGACCGCCCTTGATGTCGCCACCCTTCCCGCCTCCCGCCCGCTCTCCAAATCAATCACGGCCACGGCCCGCTCCGCCTTCAGCGTCACCAGCAGCAGCTCTCCATCTGGTGTCACCTCCAGGTTGTACGGGCCCCGGCCGGTGGGCATGCGGCGCGACACCCGCCAGAAGCGGGTGTCCACCTCCAGGACCTCGGCGTTGCGGTTGCAGGCGACATACACAAGATGCTCGGCGCCGGGTCTCGAGCCCGGCTCCACCCAGGTCGGACTGCAGGCCGGCTCCCGCATCGCCATCGGTGCCTCCCCGGTGGACCGGGTGCCATCCACCGCGGCGTCCACGATCAGGCCCTCGCGCCCGGGGGTCAGATCGAACCGCGCGCTGACGCGAAAGTCGGCCAGATCAATCTCCACCAGCTGGTCCGAGTGCATGCACGCGGAGTAGTGCCTGGTCCCGTCGCCCAGGACCCGGCTGCCATGAGGCATCACGCAGGTTCGGATCCTGGTGACCTCAACCATTTCCGGGGTGTAGACCACCGAGATGTCCGAGGGCACCATGTCACCGTGGAGGTTGAAGTTGGCCGCCAGAAGAAACTGGCCGTCCGGTGTCACCCCCATCGTCGCCGGGAACAATCCCAGCTCCGTTCGGGACACCAACGTGTCCGGTCCGGCGTGGTACTTCCACAGGGAGCCATGCGGGGTGCCGTGGGCAATGGTCACATAGAGATGGCGCCCATCGGGCGAGACGCGAACGCCGTGCGCGCCGTCGTTGTCGCCTGGCATGATGCCGACCGGGATTTCCCGCTCCACGGTGGCGCCCTGGCCGGGGGTGAACGCAACCCGGCTGATCATGTCCGATGACTCATTGGCGACATACACCCGGTAGGTGGGAACAGGCGCAGGCATCTGCCCCGTGGCGGCGGGCGCCTGGAGCAGCGTCGACGCGAACAGGGCCGGGGCCCACCTCCCAAGGCCGGGCGAGGGCATCACGATACGGGCCGCGCCCGGGACTTGGGCTCCACGCGAACGACCCAAAGGCCTGAGTTCAAATCCGAGACAAAGACGTGTCCCTTGAAGGGATGCGGCCCCCAGGCCATCGGTGCGTTGGGCACATGTCCGTCCGGCGCCCCGGTGGGCAACCAGGCGATTTCGCGACCCTGAGCGTAGAGATTGCCCCTCAACTCGCCCGAGACATCGACAACGCGAAGCCCCGCCTGATAGTACGCAACATACATCTTGTCGTCCTCGACCCAGATGTTGTGGGCCCCCGCCTCGGGCACTTCATAGCGGGCCACCTCCCGCAACTCCTCCGGGTTCTCCAGATCCAAGATGTGGACGAATCCCCTCGACCCGTCCCCGGGGTGACCGTTGCGTGAAACACATCGGTCGCACCCGAAGACCTCGTCACCCACGAAGAGATACCGGTGTCCGTCGGCGTTGGTGTAGGGAAACGCTACATGCGTGTGTCCTTCCGGGTAGGCGTATCGACTGACCTCCACCGGGCGGGCGGGGGCTCCTCCCCACCGCCCGTCTCCTACATCCAGCACATAGACCCCATCGTCCCAGTAGGACACATAGGCCATCCCATCGGCCACCCAGATGTCGTGGAGATACTTGCCCGGAGAGTCGATGCCCCAGCGACCCACCTCCCGCACATCCCCCGGGTCGGTCACGTCCAGCACATGCACGTCAAAGGTCCCGTTATGCACCGCGTACAGGACATTGCCGGCAAAGAAGACATTGTGCACGCCTCCCGTGAGGTCCTTGGTGTATTGATCGACAATCACCGGATGGGCCGGATCGGCCAGGTCCAGAAGCACGATCCCGTTCTTTCGGTCCGAGGCGCCCTCGCGCGTGATCACGGCGAGCGTTGCCGCCGCATTGACCTTCACGTCGTTGACAACCCGGGCATCGACCTCCACGAAATCGGTGAGCACCGGGTTGCCCGGGTTCGTCACGTCCCAGACCAGCATGCGCTGACCCCCGGAATGGGTACCCGTGTAGACATAATCCCGTCCGTCGATGCCCGTAAACGCCCACAGGTCCGAGGTGGGCCGGTCAGCGACGAGCCCCCGCCCCACGATCGCGATGTCGTGATCGGCCCCCCGCAGACTGACCTCGACCAGGGCCTGGCCACTGACGCCACCCGCTGTTGCGGTGATGCGGTATAGTCCGGGACGCTCCGCAACAAAGGCCCCATCTGCATACACGGACGCACCAAGCTCCGACTCGGTCCTGAGGGACGACACCGAGAAGTCGACGGGAACGCGGTCCAGGGCGACCCCCGACCCGTCCACCGCGCTCACGGCAAAGTGCAACACATCGCCGGTCCTGCCCCGTGTCGGGCCCGACAGCGCCACTTGGGCCACGGGGTTTTCCTCAACCACCAACTCGATGCTTCCCTGAACTTCGTCCGCGGTGGCCGTGATCGTCGCGTTGCCCGGCCGGTGCGAGTGCACAAATCCCCGGGCGTCAACCGTCGCAATCCGACGTCTGTTGCTGCTCCACGAGATGTCCACCCTGGAGCGCACATCCCCGCTGTCCGTGCGCGCGACGGCCCCCAGCGCGACAACGCTGCCGGTCAGGAAGCGCACTCCCGGATCCGTGATGTCAACGGTCGCAACGGGGCGCCCCCGGACCCGGACCGGCACCGAGAACGTGCGCACCACCGCCGGCCCCGTGCCCGCGAGCGGCGGCGCCCGAATCGCCATCCGCAGTTCCGCCTCGCCCTCGGCAATCCCCCGGATAAACCCATCTTCCAGTACCGCAAAGCGTGATTCGACGCTCGCGAGAATACGCACCCCGCCCACCGGGCTTCCATCCTCCGAGACGGCAACCATGCGGACATCGTCTCCCATCGAGAGAGAGTCGCCGACCTGGACGACGATCTCGTCGGGCTCCGTCTGCACGACCGAGACCCGAGCACCGACCTGGACGGAGGCGGGGTAGCCGGGCGCCATCGCCGCCAGGTCCACCCGCGCATCGGGGCCCACGCTGTCCACCGCCTCCGGCTCAGGTGTCTCGGGCGCGGCATCGGCGATCACCCGATCACCGCCGGTTGGGGGCGACGCGGGCACCGCGTCGACCGTTGCCCTGGAGGATCCCCCCGGAGCACAGGCCAAGAGGACCACACACAGCGGTCCCGCACCCGTGACCGCGCCGATCGCCCACCTGGCCGACCACCTCCGGCCCCGTGGTTCGCCAAGGTTCATCGCACCAGCCCTGCCACCGTGTCCACCCGTACCTGTCATCACGCACCCCAATCCCTTGTTGCACCCCACTCCCGCCAAACTATCGGCCACACTGCCGCAACAACAGCACTACACCACACCGGGCATTCTGTGCCCCAATCCCGTCAATCGTAGCGAATCGCTCCGGGCGCGCGTAGGTTTTCTCGTACCATGACCACCTTTTCCCGTCAGGTATACGCCTGCGTTCGGCAGATCCCTCGGGGGTGCATCATTCACTACGGCGGCGTAGCCGCCCTGGTGGGCAGTCCCCGTGCCGCGCGGGGGGTGGGGTACGCGCTGAGCCACCTGCCGGCGCAGTCGGATGTTCCGTGGTGGCGGGTCGTCAATCGGCGGGGTGCCATTTCGACCTCGGGCGTCCACGGCCTGGCCCAGCTTCAGCGCGCCCTGCTTGAGAGGGAAGGAATCGTGTTTGACGACCAGGGAGAGGCATCGTGGTCTCGCTTCGGTTGGGACCCATACGCGTAGCGGCGGGCGTACCCCGCTCTCGCAGCCGCACACTGCCCACGGGCGGTCCGCTCGCGGTGGGCATCTGTCTCTTGGCCGCTTGCAGCGCCAATCTCGATGGGGACTCCGATGTCCATCAGGCCTACGCCGACATTATCGCCCAGGAGGACGCCCGCGGCCTCCGCGGATTGGGCGCCATTGAGCAACACCTGACGCACCGAAATCCCAGGGTTAGGGGGCTTGCGGCGCGGGCGCTTGGGCGGCTGGAGGATCCCGCCCACCTCGCCCGCCTGGAACCGATGCTCACGGATTCGGTTCCGGCCGTCCGCGCGGCCGCCGCGATGGCCGTGTCCCAGTCCGTGCTGAGACAGGACCCATCTCCGGCACTGGAGATGCTTGCCCGGGCGCTCCCCACCGAGACTGCGCCGGTTGCCCTGGGTGCCTTCGCAACCCATCTCGGCCGACTGACAGTCTCGGCGCCGGGGCAGCGCCGGTTGGTGGACTCGCTGCTTCTCGCCGCGCACGGTCGCTTGCCCCCTGTCCACACAGAGGACGCGCTGGACGCGCGCCTGGGAATCGCCCGCGGGATCGAGGCGGTTGCGCGCGGCACCGGGCGTGGCGCGGAGGCCGAGGATCCCGCCATGTCGGCCGACCTGACGGCGGTCACCAGGACACTGGCAGCGACGGGGCGCGAACAAAACACTCGCCCCGGGTCAGCGGGGTACCAGGCACAGACCCAAGGTGCTCGACGCATTCGCCGCCTGGCAGTGGCGAGTCTGGCACGCGCCGGTCTGCTGACGGCGGCCGACGTGGCAAGCGCCCTGGACGACCCGGATTGGGGTGTGCGCCGGCAGGTCATGATCTGGGCCGCCGGGACCGGGACCGCCGTGGACGCAGCGGTTGCGTCTGGGTTGGCAGATCCCGATCCGCGGGTCCGCGTTGACGCGCTTCGGGCCTTTGATCGAACAGTGCGCTCGCGCTCGGGCTGCGGCGCCATCTACGGCGCGATGGACGACCCGGATGTCCATGTGCGATCCGTCGCCATCACGATGGCGGGGCGGCCATGTCCCGACGGCCAGCATCAGCGTCAAAGGCTCTGGGCCAAGGTCCAGCCATTGATTGATCCCGGCCTCGACCAAGACGGTGACTGGCACCAGCCCGTCGAAGCACTCGCCTCGCTGGCCCAGCTGGTCGGCGCGGCGGGAGGGGGAGGCGATGCTCCATTGGTGGCCGCCCCGGCGCTCCTCGCGGCCGCACACCACACTTCCTTCGCACGCGCCCGGGCGGCGTCCATCCTTGCAGATGTGGCCCCATCCCAGGGCGGCGTCCTGGACGCTCTGTTCCGTCTGGCAGAAGATCCAGACGCCAATGTGCGGGAGGCCGCGCTCAGGGCCCTTGCGCGGCTGGATCCCGGGCCGGACGCCCAACTCGTTACAGCCCTGCTTGGCGCGCTCGCCGACGACGACCCCCAACTCGTGATGACAGCCTCAAGGCTCCTCGTCCGGATGCGGGAGGCAGCCCAATCCGTTGGTGTCGTCCGGGACCACCTGCGGACATCTCTGGAGCGGTTCACCGAGGCCGGCCGGCAGACCGACCGCGATGTGCGTGTGGCGTTGCTGGACGCGCTGGATTCGATCGGTGGCAGTCCGCAGGGCCTCGCGACCTATCTTCGCGACAGCGACCCGGCCGTCGCGAGTCGCGCAGCCGCCCTGTTCACCCGATCCACGGGGACGACGCACCGGCCAAGCCCCCGGCGGCCCGCTTCGCCGCCGCGCACGCCCGGCGCAGAGCGCTTGCGCAAGCTGGCGCGTTCATCGGTCCGATTCCAGATGGAGGGGCTGGGCGACATCGTGGTCGCTCTCCGCCCCGACCTGGCCGCAACCAACGCGGACCGCTTCCTGCAACTGGCCGAGGCCGGGCGCTTCACGGGGCTGACATTTCATCGGGTCGAGCCCAACTTCGTGATCCAGGGAGGTAGCCCGAACGCGAACGAATACGCCGGCCACGGCTCCTACAGCCGCGACGAGATCTCCAATCATCCGCACTGGCGCGGCACCGTCGGCCTGTCCACGCGAGGCCGCGACACCGGGGACGGCCAACTCTTCGTCAACGTCGTCGACAACGTTCGCCTGGATTTTGACTACACGATCTTTGGCGAGGTCATCGCCGGAATGGACATCGTTGATCGCATCCAGGGCGGCGCAGTCATTGAGCGCGTCGACATTCTGATTCGCTAGACCCCAGCGCCGGCCGCATGCGGCGGGCGCGCGTCACGCCGGATGTTCATCGTCCGGGGCCCAGCAACACGGCGTTCATGAAGAGGAGTTGCGTCGCCTCGGAATAGGCCCGGTAGTTGGGATCCTCGGCAAAGGCCACCAGTTGGCCCCGCCCGACAGGCTGATGGACGAGGTACGCCTTGTTCGCCAACTGGGGCTTGGCCTCCTCCCAGACCACTCCGCTCAGAACCAGGGAGTCCACCTCGCCGTAACGACCCACATTGGTGCCGCGGTCAAGCGTCACGGGCCCAAACACTCTTGATCCCGTCACCAGGATGCCGATCTCGCCGTCCGTGCCGGCGGCCAGCCAGTGCTCCGTGTCCAGCCGCGTGCGCAGGATCGCCCCGGGCACGCCCTCCGGCGACTCATCCGCCGGCGAAATCTCACTCAGATAGTCGATGGGCTGGTCCGGGGTTCCGGGGTCCGGCGGATCCTCCCCCACCGCCCGTCCACCCCGACGCTCCGGTGCTGCGGCGAGCAATCCGGCCTCCGCCGCCCAAACCGACGACTGGGCCATGGTGATCAGCGTGCCTCCCTCACGCATCCAGGTTTCCAGCCGGTCCACGAGTCCGCCCCCGACGACCCCCCCGTAGTTGCCGCTGGGGAAGACCACGACATCAAAGTCGTCCAGGCTGGCACGGCCCAGACTCCTGGCGCGAACCGCCGTGACGGGTTGCCCGTAGCGCCGCTCCAGCACGTAGCGCGCCCACCCCACCGAGTAGCCCTGGCCCGGCTCCCCAAACACCAGAAGCACGCGGGGTGATCGCAGGGACCGTGTCCGGCGTCCGCCCAGAGATGCTCCTTCCTTTACATACGCGTCATCAATGGGCACCACCTCTGCACCCTGGCGTGCGGCGATCCTGGCGAGCGCTTCCGGGAGATCGGGTCCGTTGTCGGCCTTGCGCACAATCGCGGTGCCGACGCCAAAGCGACGTCCGTCGAGGGTAAAGACTCCGCCGGCGGCGCGCATGCGAAGCCCCTCGCGCAACGCTTCCGTGACGGTTGCGGCTCCGGCAGCTCCCCACGGCACGAGATACCCTACCCGGGCATCGGGAAGGGGTGCCGCGTCCTCCACAACGGAGCCACCCTGAAGTTCGTGGTGCCGTACAAGCACCTCGCCCAGGGCGCCGGCCCCCGGATTCTCGATGACCTCAACATCCCACAGGAGTGACTGGCTCCACGCCGTCAGGTCGTAGATCTCATCCGGGCGCCGCCTCTCCCGGCGCTCCACCTGCCGGCGGAGGAAATCCTCATCCATCGGCACATGCGCGTCGATAAGGTTGCGGACAAGGTGGTGTGCGGGCTGTGCAAGCGGCACGATGAAGCTAGCCTCCGCTGCAAGCGTGCGGTTGCCGATTCGGAGTGGCTCTCCCGCCCGATGCACCTCGACGCCGTTGTTCGCCAACATCTGGGCCAACCCGCGGGCCATGCTCGGATCGTGACCCGAGTGGAGCACCAGTTGCTCCGGCCCGCTCCGGCCCGCCTCCACCCCACCTCGCAGATACGCCACATAATCGCGCAGGATTCGTTCCCGGTGACGCGCGGCGGTCACGGCGGTCTCCAGTGCCGCAGTGAAGTGGCGGAGCACTCCGTCCCGATAGGTCAACAGGTCTCCGTCCGCGCGCCGCAGCCGGAGTGCGCGTGCGCTGGCCTGCTCGAAGGTCATCCCAAGCCCGCCATGGCCCATCGGCCAGGAATCGACATATCCGGGATAGAAGAGGTCAAAGACATCGCGATTGAAATAGGCGAAGCCGCGCTCGTCAAAGCGCCGGGCGATCGCCGATCCGAAAACGTCCATGAGGGCAACCTGTCGAGCCCCGTACCACGGGTTGGTGGGCTCGGCGGTGGGCGGAAAGAAGTAGGTGGCGTCTCCGCCCATCTCGTGAAGGTCGGCAACGATCTGGGGCCGAAATTCGAGGAAAATCCCTACCTTGCCGCGCGTCTCCGGCTGACTCTGAATAAAGAGGTCACGGTTCAGGTCGAACAGGTAGTGATTGCCCCGGCCACCGGGCCATGGTTCGTCATGCTCGGCCGAAAAGGACGCCTCGTCCGGCCAGCGCGCTTGGGTGATCCGGTTGCCATGCACGAACCGGGCGCGCCCGTCCGGGTTTTCCAGGGGGTCGATCAGAACCAGCGACTCCTCCAGCACGAGGTCGACATCGGGGTCGTCCATCGCCGCCAGCAAGTGATACGCCTCAGCCATCGCGGCCCCGGCGGGGGAGATCTCATTTCCGTGAACGCTGTGCATGAGGGCCACGACCACCGGAAGCCGAGCCACCAATGCCTCGACCTCGGAATCACTCAGGCTCCTTGGATCCGCCAACCGGGCGATGTCTTCCTTGATGTCGTCGACTCGCGCCATGCGCTCGCGCGATCCCACCACAAGCACGACCAACGGTCTGCCCTCCCAGCTCTGAGCGTACTGTATGAGGCGCGTTCGCTCTGGCGCTGCGGCCGCGAGCGCCTCCATGTACCTCATGATGTCGGCCGGCGACGTGATCACATCGCCAAAGTCAGCCCCGACAATGTCGGCGTGGGTGGGTATCTCCGGGTCGTAGCGCACTCCAGGAACGAGATCCTGCGCAAGCGGGGGAACCTGAATCGCTGCAGCGAGAGCGAGGGTGGCAAGCATGGACTGGGGGTTCCTTGGGGAAAGCCAGGGCGATCCGGGGCAACGCATCGCCAGGAGCGATCAGTGCCGCGGGAGATAAACAGAATGTACAGCCCTCCTTCGGGCAGGGAGAGAAATTCGCGGCCTCCGACCTCTAGAACTCTCATTCTCCCATCCGCCGCCGGCGCTTTGCTGGATACACTCCGCCCTCCGCGGCCACCGCCCGGCGTTACCGTTCTGGTCAACACCTGCAGAGGGCACCACCGGGCACCGGATCGGCGCAACAGCATCTCCCGCACCGCCGTTGGTGATCCGGCACTGGAGGCGGACGCTTCCTTTTCTGAATGCGGGGACTTCGCGAATGCGGCAGTGTTTCACTTGCCGGGCCGGCGCTCAGAAACGACGACTGCCGAGCGGTCGTTCAACGATCGAGAACGACGAGTTGCAGCGATTGGCGGCACTTGGTCGAGTCCCGCCGGAACACCTCATGACCGGGCGGGGCCGGTCACCCTCGCGGGTGCTGAAACTGTGGAACCGTGGCTTCGTGCCCGGTGACGCCCTTGTGAGAGATCCGTGGACCCGCCGCTGATGGTCCCCCGACAATGGACAGAGAGTTTCACGGAGCGGACATAGCAACCGGCACACGCTCGCCATTGACACTCATGAGACCCCGGGAAGCGCCCTATTCCGCAGTGCCGAGAAAGCGAAAGAATCCCGTCAGCTGACGGGAATCGGGGGCAGCATTTCCGCCAAGTGACCCACAACGCCCCGGACCCCGGCGAGAACGGGGCTCGTCACGAAGGATCATCCGCCGGCGCCAGGAGCAACGCTGCAATGCGCCGTGCCGTGTCGGCAAAGTGCTGCACCTCTTCGGCTCGTAGGCTGCGGCCCAGAATCGCTCGCTCCCGATACGACAGCCACTTCTTGAGCACCTGATAGCCCCCGAGCCGGTAGTTCCAGACATCGGCAGGCACATTGCGCCAGAACGCCTCCTCGTTGAGATGTACATCCAGGGTGGCGCCACCCAGCGCGGACGCGGCTCCCGACATGGCCCGCAGTTCGTCCGCCGTGTAGTCGCGTTCCGCCACGAGGCCCCGGCCCGGCATGACGGCGTCACCCGACCCGTTGCGCCCCCAGCCCGCCGTCACGGCAAAGTCCTCGCCCGCCATGTTGCGCCCCCGGCGGGTCGCGGGAACCGCGATTGCGGCGACCTCGGGCCCAAGCGGCGGCTGCGTGATCCCGGCCGCGGGCGTCTCCGAATCCAGCAGGGCGGCAATGAACCGCCCATGGGCGGCCGATGTCCTGAGCGCCCGCGCGTTCTTCTCGTGACCACCGGGCCAGTCGGGCAGCGGAATGCGCGGCCACTGCAACTGCAAAACGCTCATGTTGGCCTCCCGGTAGGCGGGATCGTGCAGCGTGGCCAGGACATGGTAAAACAACTCCTCGACGCTCACTCCCAGGGCCTCGAGATAACGCTCAGCCTGGGAAGTGAGATTGGCGCGGCGCTCAATTCCGTTGGACACCGCCAGACTGTCTTCCCGCAACCAAGCCGGAAACATCAGCGCGCCCCGTTCAATCAGATGAAGAGATCCCATGTGCCTAGTCCAGCAGGCCTGCGGTTCGCCGGCCCCCCTGCGTACATGCTGGGCGGCGGACAGCCACATGTTCCCCTCAAACACATGCGGCCTGTAGTCGGCGCGCTTGCGGTCAAGCAGCTCTGTTTCCGCCTCCCAGTAGAGCCAACGGACATCAAACGGCCGGTACGCAAAGCGAATAAACCCGGACTCGTCCGGTCCACCCCGCTTCAGCAAATGATCCCGCACGGCACGCGCGTCATAGCGAGCCGTCCCCTTCATGACCCGGGGATAGCGCCGCGCAATCTCCCCGTGGCCCAGGGCCGGGTCGAAGTAGTCACACACCCGCACCCGGAGCCGCTCCAGATCCGTGTCCACCAGAAACCCGTCCCTGCTGGTCTTGACGCCCGGAAACGACACCGGAAACAGATCGGGTAGCGACGGCCAGTCGAACCAGTCGGGATCAGCCCGAGTCTCCACGAAGGGCAATCCCAGCGGCAGCGAGGGCTCGACCACCGAGTACAGCGCTTCCGGCTTCTCCTCAGCGCTGCTCGCCAACTCCTCAGCCTTCGAGCGCCCCCACAAGTGCCGGAACTCGACCGTCTCGGCCGGCCCGTGATCAGCACGGCGCACCAATGTCGCAATCGCCGTGCCCACCTTGATGCCAACCGACGCATCGGTCGAAAAGATGCTCGGGTCCGGCGAACCGTCCGGTGCCCTGTTGCTCCGGTACGCATCCCCGTTCAGACAGTCGATCCGAACCCGGTCAAACACCTCCAGATAACGCTCCCGCATCCCCGTGAACGACAGCCCGTCCAGCCACGAATAGTTCGAGATGAAGCACACCACCCCCTGGCCCGTCTTCTCCACAATGCGCCGCTCCGCCATGCGGAAGAAGCGCACATACAGGTCGTTCAGACCCTGGCCTTGCGGTTCCTGCACACGCACGGTCGTGCGGTAGGCGGTCGTGAGTTCACGCTCCTCATCGCCGACCGCCACGCCCGCAAAGCCGTTGTACGGCGGATTGCCCAGAACCACCAGGATCGGCGTGTCCCGCTTCACCGTCTCCGCCCGGTCACGCTCCTCCTCAAGCTCGACAAAGGGGAGCGGCTTGCGACTCTGCGGCTCCCATCCCGCCAGCGCGTTGGTCAGAAAGACGCCCGCACGCTCTGAGCCGTCCTGTGCCAACGGCGCATCCAGCCCCTCCAGCGTCAGGCCAACCTGCAAGTGCGCCACAACAAACGGCGCCGGCATGATCTCGAACCCGAACACACGCTTCGTCGCCGCCCTCCGCACAGCTTCGCCGGCAAGCGCGCCGCTACCCTGCTCCTCAACATTGCGGGCAATGCGCCGCAGCACCTCCGCCACATACGCACCGGTGCCGCAACAGGGATCCAGCACATACACGTTGTCCGAGGCCAGCCCGTCCGGGATCGAAAGATCGTCCTTGAGCGCCCGGTCCACCCGGGCCACCATGTAGCGCACCACGTCGACCGGCGTGTACCAGACACCCAGCTCCTTGCGCAGCTCGGGATCAAACGCTTCCAGGAACGGCTCGTAGAAGTACTGCACCGCCTCGCCCTCATCAAAGCGCGAGAAAAACGCTTGGGGATCCACCCGGTCCAGCGCCGCCGCCGTCCAGTCCAAGACCTCGACCAGATCAAAGGGCTTCAACTGGCCCGGATCGGCCAACTGGCGAAAGAGCACGCGCAGGACAGGCGTGCGCAGGTGCCAATCCGCTTCCCGCCACCTGAAGCGCTTCGGCTTGTACTGTCCGTCGAACAACGGACCGTTCCTCTGCTGCTCGGCTCGTGACCAGAGCACCCAGGCGGAGAAGACTCCGTAGAAGAGCGTTTGTACCAGGGTCGAGCGGAAGAAGTGATCCCCGCGCTCGCCCTCGAAGCGGATCCCCAGCGCCTCCTCGAGTGCGGAGCGGACAGCGACAAGCGACGGCACATCCCCCGCCGCGTCCACCCGGGCCAGGCCGTCACGCGCATAGGAAGCGAGCAAGCGCGCCAGGTCCACGGGCTCGGTCAGCGCGGCCCGGTGCGAGAGCGCGCGGATGAGATACTCGCCCAGGCTGCTGCCCACCTCACGGGCAAACGCGCGCGGGCTGTCCAGCTTGCGCCAGAAGTCCTCCGCATCGGCGGCCAAGCGGAGGGTCCCGAGCTTCGTGAACTCTCCGGCGCTGTCCTCCCCCACAAGCACCAGATCGCGCAGGTTCGTGACCAAGACAAGCCGATAGCGGCCCAGGTAGCGGCTGACCTGGTCCGAGCGGGCGGTCAACCAAGCGTCGTCCTCGACGGCTTTGACTTCCACGACGCCCCGCTCCGGCACCTGTCCCTGGAGGGGGCGTCCCCGCTGGACCTGGCGGGCCGTGTACAGGGCGAAGTCAGGATGGCCCGCGCCCTGATCCGCTACCTCAGGGACGCAAAAGACCTTGGGGCTGAGCGTACGACCGATCGCGTCAAGAAGGTTCTTCAGCGCAGGGTAGTAGGAGCGTTCGCCGGTGGCGCCACCCGACCCGCGAACCTGGCGGAGACCGGTGAAGTACGCCTCCACTGCGGCGATCAGCTTCCCGTTCAACTCGTTCATCCGGTCTTCTTCCAAGTACGGGCGCACGGCCCCGAAGAGGCACCCGCCTCAGCGTTGCAAGGTATCATGACCGACATGGGCATCGGTCCCGAAGGCCGACTCGCCGTGGCCGGCTTTGGGGCTTTGAAGGCGTTTTGATCTACAATCCGGGACTCAGCACTTTGCCGGCGCCGCGATAAGAGACTCCTGAAGGTCCGCCAGTCGCCACTGTCGGAGCAGAAGGTCAACATCATCAGAAAATGATGAGAGGAGTCTTGCGGAAGGCGGAAGCGCCTCCTCACGAAGAATGATCTGAGGATGAACCCAAGAGCAACTGGGCGATACGTCGTGCCGTGTCGGCAAAGTGCTGCACCTCGTCGGCCTGAAGATTGCGGCCCAAGATCGCGCGCTCCCGGTACGACAGCCACTTCTTGAGCACCTGATAGCCCCCGAGCCGGTAGTTCCAGACAGCGGCAGGCACATTGCGCCAGAACGCCTCCTCGTTGAGATGTACATCCTGGGTGGCGCCACCCAGCGCGGACGCGGCTCCCGACATGGCCCGCAGTTCGTCCGCCGTGTAGTCGCGTTCCGCCACGAGGCCCCGGCCCGGCATGACGGCGTCACCCGACCCGTTGCGCCCCCAGCCCGCCGTCACGGCAAAGTCCTCGCCCGCCATGTTGCGCCCCCGGCGGGTCGCGGGAACCGCGATTGCGGCGACCTCGGGCCCAAGCGGCGGCTGCGTGATCCCGGCCGCGGGCGTCTCCGAATCCAGCAGGGCGGCAATGAACCGCCCATGGGCGGCCGATGTCCTGAGCGCCCGCGCGTTTTTTTCGTGACCACCGGGCCAGTCGGGCAGCGGAATGCGCGGCCACTGCAACTGCAAAACGCTCATGTTGGCCTCCCGGTAGGCGGGATCGTGCAGCGTGGCCAGGACATGGTAAAACAGCTCCTCGACGCTCACTCCCAGGGCCGCGAGATAACGCTCAGCCTGGGAAGTGAGATTGGCGCGGCGCTCAATTCCGTTGGACACCGCCAGACTGTCTTCCCGCAACCATACCGGAAACATCAGCGCACCCCGCTCAATCAGGTGGTAGGAGCCCATGTGCTGAGTCCAGCAGGCCTGCGGTTCACCGGCCCCCCTGCGTACATGCTGGGCGGCGGACAGCCACATGTTCCCCTCAAACACATGCGGCCTGTAGTCGGCGCGCTTGCGGTCAAGCAGCTTCGTGTCCCGCTCCCAGTAGAGCCAGCGGACATCAAACGGCCGGTACGCGAAGCGAATAAACCCGGACTCGTCCGGTCCACCCCGCTTCAGCAAATGATCCCGCACGGCACGCGCGTCATAGCGAGCCGTCGCCTTCATGACCCGGGGATAGCGCCGCGCAATCTCCCCGTGGCCCAAGGCCGGGTCGAAGTAGTCGCCCACCCGCGCCCGGAGCCGCTCCAGATCCGTGTCCACCAGAAACCCGTCCCTGCTGGTCGTCACCCCCGGAAACGACACCGGAAACAGCTCGGGTAGCGACGGCCAGTCGAACCAGTCGGGATCAGCCCGAGTCTCCACGAAGGGCAATCCCAGCGGCAGCGAGGGCTCGACCACCGAGTACAGCGCTTCCGGCTTCTCCTCAGCGCTGCTCGCCAACTCCTCAGCCTTCGAGCGCCCCCACAAGTGCCGGAACTCGACCGTCTCGGCCGGCCCGTGATCAACACGGCGCACCAATGTCGCAATCGCCGTGCCCACCTTGATGCCAACCGACGCATCGGTCGAAAAGATGCTCGGGTCCAGCGAACCGTCCGGCGCCCTGTTGCTCCGGTACGCATCCCCGTTCAGACAGTCGATCCGAACCCGGTCAAACACCTCCAGGTAGCGCTCCCGCATCCCCGTGAACGACAGCCCGTCCAGCCACGAGTAGTTCGAGATGAAGCACACCACCCCCTGACCGGTCTTCTCCACGATTCGCCGCTCCGCCATGCGGAAGAAGCGCACATACAGGTCGTTCAGACCCTGGCCTTGCGGTTCCTGCACACGCACGGTCGTGCGGTAGGCGGTCGTGAGTTCACGCTCCTCTTCGCCGACCGCCACGCCCGCAAAGCCGTTGTACGGCGGATTGCCCAGAACCACCAGGATCGGCGTGTCCCGCTTCACCGCCTCCGCCCGGTCACGCTCCTCCTCAAGCTCGACAAAGGGGAGCGGCTTGCGACTCTGTGGCTCCCACCCCGCCAGCGCGTTGGTCAGAAAGACGCCTGCACGCTCTGAGCCGTCCTGTGCCAACGGCGCATCCAGCCCCTCCAGCGTCAGGCCAACCTGCAAGTGCGCCACAACAAACGGCGCCGGCATGATCTCGAACCCGAACACACGCTCCGTCGCCGCCCTCCGCACAGCTTCGCCGGCAAGCGCGCCACCGCCCCGCTCCGTGGCATTGCGGGCAATGCGCCGCAGCACCTCCGCCACATACGCCCCGGTGCCGCAACAGGGATCCAGCACATACACGTTGTCCGAGGCCAGCCCGTCCGGGATCAAAAGATCCTCCTTGAGCGCCCGGTCCACCCGGGCCACCATGTAGCGCACCACGTCGACCGGCGTATACCAGACACCCAGCTCCTTGCGCAACTCCGAGTCAAACGCTTCCAGGAACGGCTCGTAGAAGTACTGCACCGCCTCGCCCTCATCAAAGCGCGAGAAAAACGCTTGGGGATCCACCCGGTCCAGCGCCGCCGCCGTCCAGTCCAGGACCTCAACCAGATCAAAGGGCTTCAACTGGCCCGGATCGGCCAACTGGCGAAAGAGCACGCGCAAGACGGGCGTGCGCAGGTGCCAATCCGCTTCCCGCCACCTGAAGCGCTTCGGCTTGTACTGCCCGTCGAACAGCGGACCGTTCCTCTGCTGCTCGGCTCGTGACCAAAGCACCCAGGCGGAGAAGACACCGTAGAAGAGCGTTTGTACCAAGGTCGAGCGGAAGAAGTGTTCCCCGCGCTCGCCCTCAAAGCGAATGCCCAGCGCCTCCTCCAAGGCAGAGCGGACAGTCGCAAGCGAGGACACATGTCCAGCCGCCTCAAGCCGGCCAAGCCCGTCACGGGCATACGACGCCAGCAACCACGCCAAGTCCCCGGGCTCGCTCAGCGCGGCCCGGTGCGAGAGCGCCCGGGCAAGATACTCGCCCAGGGCGGCGCCCACCCGGCGTGCAAAGCCGCGCGGGCTCTCGACCTGGCGCCAGAAATCCTCCGCATCGGACGCCAAGCGGAGGACCTCGAGCTCGCTGGGCTCATCCGAACCGTTGTCTCCCACCAGGACCAGGTCGCGCAGGTTCGTGACCAAAACAAGCCGGTACCGTGCCCAGTAGCGGCTGACCTGGTCGGACCGCGCGGCCATCCCGGCGTCATCCTGAACGGACTTGACCTCGACTACGCCACGCTCCGGGAGCTGTCCCTTCCGAGGGCGGCTCTTCTGGAGCTGTCGGCTCGTGTAGAGGGCGAAGTCGGGATGGCCCGCGCCCTGGTCCGCCCCCTCCGCGACGCAGAAGACCTTCGGCTCCAGCGTGCGACCAACCGCGTCGAGAAGGTCCTTGAGCACGGGGGCGTAGGATCGCTCACCGGTCGCGCCTCCAGAGGCCCGGACCCGGCGCAACCCCGCAAAGTACGTCTCCGCGGCAGCGATCCGCTTCCCGTTGGATTCCGTCACATCGCGCCTTCCCGGAGTTCACGCGCAAGCGGCCCTTCACGGCACCAAGCGCAACCAATCACCCAAGGTATCACGAAATGCGGGACCGGGGTCACAGCCTTTGTCGCCCCCAAAGGCGGCAAGCGTTGAGCGCAATTGATGTCTTGATCCCCAACAAGACTGTCCCGGCATCGCTGTCCCCGTACCAGCGGACCGCCGTCGTTCGGACCCACTGTCGGTACTCAACGGCGTGTGGAGAGCGCGCGTTCACCGAAGCGAGGCGTGTACCTTTGGATCTCACGGGGATTTGGATCTCACGGGGACAACAACAGTGTGCGAGCCATTCAGCGTGAATCAGAGTCGACTCTATACCCGCCGACAAGCGTGAGCACGACGAGGCAGCAAGAACCATCCGGGGCCACAGGCGGCCTCTACGAGTCCCCGGGACCGGGACCACCCGACGACCCACCCCCCGGCTCTGTCGACACCGAGTGGGTCCTCGTCCAAGCCCGCGATCTGGGATTCGAAATGGCGGGCGTGGTGACGGATGGAAGGAGCGCCCATATGTCCTACATGCGAGCCTGGATCCGGGCCGGGTTGCATGGGACCATGAGCTACTTGGGGCGCGACGACGCGATCAGGCGCCGCTCCAACGTGTCCCACAGCATGCCCGATTTCAAATCCGCCATCATCGTGGCGCATTCCTACGCCGACACCCAGCCCGGAACGCCCGACGACGACCCCTCGCGGGCCATCGTCGCGCGGTATGCGAGGGGCAAGGACTACCATCATGTCTTGGCCAGGGGCCTGTCGCGCCTGGCTGATCGCATGACCGCCAAGGCCCGACGAACCGTCCGGCATCGCCTATACGTCGACACCGGGCCGATAGGAGAGCGCGAGTTGGCTCACCGGGCGGGGCTGGGGTGGTTCGGCAAGAACACGTTGCTCATCCATCCTCGCCGGGGCTCATACTTCTTTCTGGGTGTGCTCCTGACCGATGTTGGCCTCACGCCTACTGGCCCCGTGCAGGAAGATCGCTGCGGCACATGCCGACGATGCCTGGATAGCTGTCCCACCAACGCGCTGCTGGGGCGTGACGAAGACGGAGCCCCGATCATGGACGCGTCGCGGTGCATCTCCTATCTGACAATCGAGCTCAAGGGGCCGATTCCGCTCGAGCTTCGGCCCAAGATCGGCAACCGCGTCTTTGGGTGCGACATCTGCCAGGAGGTCTGCCCGTGGAATCTCAGGTTCTCCCGGCTTGCGGAGGAGCCCGCATACACAACCCGGCGCGACCTGGACAACCGGGACCTGATCGCACTCGCCCAGGATATACTGGCCATGAGCGGGAAGGAATTCGGGCGCCAATACGCCAACTCGCCCATCGCGCGAGCTCGGCGGGGAGGCATGCTTCGCAACATTTGCGTGGCACTCGGAAACGGGGGATCTCCTGAGGCGCTACCCGTCTTGCAACGCGCTGCGCGTGACCCGTCGGCCCTTGTCCGGGAGCACGCGATGTGGGCATTGGCCAGGATCGGAGGCGACCAGGAACGACAGCAAGATCCAATTGGGGGTGCCGCACCGGTGCAGGCGAGAAGAACCACCCCCGACGATCAGGATGAGGCCCAGGCGGTAGGCGTGGAGACGATCATGTGCGAGTTGAAAACGCGATCTTCTTGACGACCCATAAACCGGGATCGTAGACTGACAGTGAGGGACCGCCCTGATGGATCCCAAAGCGCCCGTAGCGGATCCCCTTGGGGGGCATCGAGATTCTTGGGTCATGCGGACGATTGGGCCCTTGCCCGGCCCCCGCGGTCACCACCGGCCACGCCACCCGGAAGAGCCCCGCGGCCAGCCATCACCGCCGCACCCGCATAAGCCGTCCAGATAGGGAGGACCGAACCATGAGCAGCATGAAGGGATGCCGCCTCACGTCCTTCGCCATCCTGATGGTCCTGGCGGCAGTGGGAGCTACGGCGGCTCACGGCCAAGTCGGCGATCGAACCCGGCAGGGTGGGCCAGCCGATGCCCGGGGTGAGGTGTTCGTCCAACTGGACTTGGCGGATCCCACGGGTGAGTTCCAACGCCATGTGGACGGTGGGATCGGCGGACGGGTGGGCGGCGTGCTTCACCTGACAAGAGCGGGCGGACCCGCCCGCGTTGGAATCCGTGCCGCGGCCAGCTTCGTGCTATACGGAAGTCGCAGCACTCGGGTGCCCTTCAGCTCCACCGTACCGTTCGTGGACGTGGTACAGAGGACCACGAATTCCATCATCTCGCTCTCGGCGGGACCTCAATTGTACATGGGAAGGGGCACAGTCCGACCCTATGTCTTCGGCACCGTGGGCCTCGCGTACTTCCTGACCAGAACCAGCGTCCAAGGAGAGAACTTCGGAAGCGACCCCATCGCATCCACCACTAATCTCGACGACCTGCAGTTGGCCCTCCGGGGCGGCGGCGGACTGAGCATCACGCTCCGGGGCGGGGCGAATCCCATCTCACTGGACCTGACCGCCGCCTATCAGTACAGCGGACTGACCGAGTACATGAACCAAGACGGTCTGCGTATGCATCGTGGCCGATGGGTGGTTGATCCCATTACCAGTGACGCGAACCTGCTCACATACGGGGCGGGCGTGTCGTTCGCTCTCCGCTGATGTTGTGGGGGGCGCTTCCCTCCAACCCAAGAGAATCCGCTTACGCGCGTCACCGGAAGAGCCCGCCGGACCCATCTTCATGGCCTCGGGTCCCGCAAGGCCCCCAAGGGTCATTTGCGGGCTACATCCTTGCCCCGTGGCCACCGCACTGGCTCCCGGCGGGCACAGCGATGCCCGCAAGGCGTCACGCCCAGCCCCGCCGCAGATCCAGGGCTAGCGGCCACTGCTGGCCGACAGCCCCTCCAACATCAGCTCCATGCGGGCAATTTCGGAGCCTTGGTCCGCCTGGATATCGGAAGCCAACTTGAACACGAAGTCTCCCTGGGCGGCCCCATCCGTCGCAAACAGCCGTTCCACCATGGTCACCGCACCCTCATGGTGCATGATCATGTATTCCAGAAACAGCCGGTCAAAATCCGCTCCCCGGGCACGGCCAAGCTCCTCCAGCTGCGCCCTTGTCAACATCCCGGGCATATGCATGGCGTGCTCCGGGCCATGTATGGTCAGGTGTCCGTCCGAGATGTGAACCTCGGGCACGGCCAAGCCCCTGTCCCGCAACCACGCCTGCATGGCATTGATCTCGTCCCTCTGCGCATTGATGATGCGTGCGCAGAGCGTCTGGATGGCGGGGCTTGCGCCCGCCTCGGGCGCAAACCCCGCCATGACCAGTGCCTGGGCGTGGTGACCGATCATGCCGGCCATGAAGTGGACATCCGCGTCGTGATGCCCCTGCAGGGCGGCCTCCGCGCGGGCTTGGTACAGGGCCTCCAATGCGGCGATCGTTGCCGAGTCTGGCCGCGACACCTGATCCTCCCCGGACCTCATCCCACGATCCGTGTCGGGAAACGCCCCGGTGTGAGGAACGGTTCCGTAACTCGCGCACCCGGAGGCGACCGCCAACACGGCCGCGACGCCGAGCGCTCCACGGAAGCCCCTGAAGCGGACCCGGCGGGGCCCGCCCCCCCGCGCCGACATCAGGGTTCCGTGGCCAGGCGCTCGACGGCATCAAGCAACTTCGCCGCCTTTTCACTGTCCCGGGCACCGCCAACCTGGCTCTCCAGTGACTCGGCCAGCGCCTCGAGGGCGTCGCGCCGCGCCGCTCCCGACATGCTGGACGCCGCGTCCAGCGAACTCCGCGCGGCCTCAATCTGCCCGGCTCCCATACCGTGCCAACGCTCAAGCTGGTCCAAGTACGCCCGCGCCAGCGCAAATGTCGCCGGCCACTCAAAGATCGGCTGACCCTGGGAGTTCAGCTGCGTCAGCCGCACCGAATTCGCGGCGTCAATCTCATTTTGCGTCAGGGCTTCGCTGGGCGTCAGCTCGAAGATGTCCAGACCGCGGGCGATCTCCGAGTTGACGATCAGGCCGTTGTACCAGTACACGGACCAGCTGCCTCCCATCACCATCCGCTCGGGATTCACCGGACCCCGGTCATGGTACGCGATCTCGACCGGATTCGCGGGGTCGGTCCAGTCAATCAGGGATATCCCGCCCTGATACCAGCCCTGAATCATGATGTCACGCCCGGGGATCGGGATCAGCGAGCCATTGTGCGCCACGCAGTTCTCCAGCGATGTCTGGGGCGCGGGCAACTTGTGGTAACTCTGGAAGACCATCTCGCCGTCTTCGATGGTGAAGACCGCGTTGGCACCCCATTCCATGGGATCGTCAACGCGACACTTCGGTGCGCCGCCGCCGCCCCACTCGTCCGTGAACATGACCGCGGTCCCGTCGTTGTTGAACGTGGCGGAGTGCCAATAGGAGAAATTCGAGTCGGCCACGGCGGCGAGCCGATGGGGCGCGACGGGGTTGCGAATATCCAGCAGCAACCCGTATCCGCCGCAGGCTCCGCCAGCCAGCCCGATGGCGGGATACACGGTGATGTCATGGCACTGCGTCGGTCCAGGGGCGGGACGGCCGTCATCTTCCCCCTCTCCCCCCTGACCACCTTCCGCGGCCATCATCTCGATCATTTGTCGGAGCGATGCGCTGTCCGCTGCGGTCGGCGCACCTTCTCCCCCGCGCGTCGCCACCATGCTGTCCAGCATCGGCATCACCCATTGGTCCGGCAGCACCATGAACCGATTTCCCTGCTGCATCACGAAGGCGCCCCTCTGCCGCGCCTCCTCAATCTCGCGCAAGTCTGCCGGCGAGAGTCCATGGGTGGGCGCGGCGACCAAATCTTCGAATATCCTGGGCGAACTCGCGATCTCGGCGGACTGCGGATCGGCCAGCGGCACCCGAATCACCTCAATGCGAAACAGCGCCGAGTTCGGATCCTCCCAGGGCGGCGCCGCCACACAGTCCGCAAGCTCCTCGGCCGGACGCACTCCCGCAGACCCCGAGACATAGATGTACACGTTTTCATCGTCTCCCGGGTGCTTCAGCACGGTGTGCGTGTGGGAGCCCCGGCAGGTCTGCACATTCGCCACATACTGCGGGTTGCGGATATCGGAGATGTCGAAGATGCGGATGCCCCTCAGCCTGTCGTGACTGACGGCCTCCTGGATGCCCTGTTCGCCGCAATCCAAGCGACCGCCCAGACCCTCACCCGACACGAACAAGAGGTGTTCGTACACGGACACGTCGCTCTGGGAGGCCGGGCACAGATAGGTGACGACCGAGGTCGGGGCGCGGGGATCGGAGATATCCCACACCTGCACACCATCGTAGTTCCCCTGGATCGCGTAGTTGCCGGTAAACGCGAGATCCGAGTTGGTCGAACCCACGAACTCGGAGGGCGGAGGCGTCGTGGACAGCAACCGCAGGTTCCAGATCGCCTCACCGGCGTCAAAGAGGCCGGGCTCCAGACCCACGCGAGGGTCCGGCATGGGCGGATCGACCCGCAACCCGGCAGGTTCGGAGAACGTGGCCGCCGGCGCCGCGTTTTCCCCCGCCGCCATGGAGGGCATCGAAGCGTCGCGGCCCATCGGTTGCGATGCGCAACCGGCCAGTACGCTCGCCAGTGCGAGCGTCGCAAACGCGGCCAAGCGGCCCGTCAGGGTCGCGAGTAGTCGAGGGTTACCGGTGGGAATCATGTCGGTCTCCTGCATGGTGTGGTCTGTGGTCCGCCGCTCGCGCGGCGCCGGCATTCCGTTGGGATGGTCTTTCTGGAATCGGCCAGCCCCGGTCCCGCTACCGGCCTGCCCAATCAACTCGGCTCCTCGAAGGCCCCGCAGGGGCGGAGTCCGCCAAAGAGAGTACTTCTACATGTATGCGCCCACATATACTATGGTTTTTCACGGGCGTTTTCCAGTGCAGAGATCGGGCACCGGCGGCCACAGTTTCACGGCCCGACCCTCATAAGTTCTGGTGTCACCAGCTCGCCCCGACGACGCCTCCCACAAGCCTTGGCGGACGTGCCTCGGGGCACGGTGATGAGCATCGCGAACACCCACAACACAGCCGCCTGGCATCACCGGACTCCCGTAACGCGGATCGTGTTGGTCGTTGCCGTCGCCCACGGCATCAACGACGCCTACGCATCCATCGTGCCGCCGCTGCTGCCACGGTTGATGGAGACGCTTGATCTTTCGATCACGGCAGCCGCGGGACTGGCAGCCGCGTTTGCCGTCGCCAACTCGCTACCGCAACCCCTGTTCGGGTATTTGGCGGATCGCGTCGGGCGTCGGGCGATCATGATCGGAGGCATGCTCGTCAGTGCGATCTTCGTCTCCGTCATCGGATTCGCGCCGTCCTACGGCCCTCTCCTCATCCTGCTCCTGTTGGGAGGACTGGGGGGAGCCGCGTTTCATCCCCCCGCCGCCGCCTACGCGGTGCGTACTGCACGGGTTCGGGGAGCGGGTGGCCGCTACTCGATCTTTTCCTTCGGCGGCGCATTGGGATACGCCGCCGGCCCCTTGGTGGGCGTCGCGCTCGTGGCTTGGGGAGGAATGGAGCGGCTGTGGGTGGCCATGGTGCCGGCCGTTCTCTGCGCACCCCTGCTCATCGCGGGAATGTCCGGCGGCCGCAAGGAGCGGCGGGCCCGCGCAACCACCCGCCCTCAGACCGCGCGCATTGTCAAGCAACTGGTGGGGCCCCTGGGAATCATCTTTGGCATCAGCGCGGCGATGGCATTCGTGCAACGCGTCTATCTGACCATGCAACCCATGGTGGTGGCTCAGTTGGGCGGAACGGAGGCCTTGGGCGCCGCCGCGCTCTCGGTGTATCTGGGCGCGCAGGCCCTCGGCACCCTGACGGGCGGATTCCTCTCGGATCGCGTAGACCGCCGCCGCCTTCTGTTCTGGCTGTGCGCGACCGCTCTGCCGACGCACCTGCTGGCCGTGTGGCTGGGCCCATGGAGCACCGTCGGAATGGCGGCCATCGCGTCGGCCGGCTTCCTGGGCATGGCCACGTTGCCGCCAATCGTGGTCATGGCACAGGAGCTTCTCCCCCGGTCCCCGGCGGCCGGCTCAGGCATCGTGATGGGCCTCGCTTGGACGGTCGCCGCGATCATGATCCTGGGGGTCGGGGCGTTGGGGGACCATGTGGGACCTCAAGCGGCCGCAGCGTGGGCCATGCCCGCGGCAGGACTTGCGGCCCTGCTGACGCGACACCCCTCGCTCAGATGGATGAGCACCGCCCGGGCGCGTTGATCCGGCTACCCGGCTCCTGGGGATGCACTGCGACCCGCCTTGCCACAATCGATGTGCCACGGCACACTTTGTTGGTCGGGGGCACCGGCGCGAAACGCGCGGGCCCGACCGACATGGACCCGACACCAAGGCCTGATTCGATCAGGGCGCAAGCACCATGACCAGCACTGACGAACGCGGCGGACCGCCTCGCCTGCCCGCGATGAACCGAAGGGCCATGATCAAGGGGGGCACGCTGAGTCTGGCGGCAGGCCTGTTGCCTGGTTGCGATCCCGCCGACTCCCCGCCGGATTCCATGGGTTCGGCATCCGCGGCCGATCCCTCAGGGGTGCCGCGGGGACTCGGCCCGCCGCCGGACCAGCCCCTGGCGGCCCGGACCCTGGATCCGGTGCGCATCGGATTCGTCGGGGTCGGCGGCATGGGGACCGCGCATGTGCGCAATCTTGTGCGCATCGAGGGGTGCGTCGTTCAGGCGGTCGCGGACATTCGCCCGGCGCATGCCCGGCGCGCGGCCGACATCATCGAGGGCGCCGGACACCCCAGGCCGTCGCTGTACACGAACGGTGAAAGGGACTTTGAGCGATTGTGCGCCGAGGAGAATGTGGACCTGGTCTACACGGCCACGCCCTGGCGGTGGCATGTGCCCGTTTGCGTGGCCGCGATGGAGACCGGCAAGCACGCGGCCACGGAGGTTCCCGCCGCAACCACGCTTGAGGGATGCTGGCAACTCGTGGAGACCGCGGAGCGCTACGGCGTCCACTGCGTCATGATGGAGAATGTCAACTACGGACGAGCCGAGCTCCTGTGCCTCAACCTGGTGCGCCAGGGACTGTTGGGGGAAATCGTGCATGCCGAGTGCGGCTATCTGCATGATCTCAGGGCGATCAAGTTTGCCGACGAGGGCGAGGGGCTGTGGCGGCGCGCGCACTCTTGGCACAGAAACGGCAACCTCTATCCGACCCACGGCCTGGGACCCGTCGCGAACTGCATGGACATCAACCGCGGCGACCGGTTCCTGACCCTGGTGTCGATGAGTAGCCCCTCGCGCGGCCTGCAGGCGTGGGCCCGGACGCACTATCCGGCGGGCCACCCCAAGCGTGCCGAGACCTTTGCCCTGGGCGATGTCAATTGTTCTCTGATCCAGACGGCCCAGGGACGCACGATCTATGTGTCTCACGACACCAACCTTCCCCGCCCCTACAGCCGGATCAACCTGGTCCAGGGTACGAGCGGCATCTTCCAGGGCTATCCCGATCGGGTGTACATCGAGGGTAGAAGCTCGGCGCACCAATGGGATGAAGCGGAGGCGTACTATGAGACATTCGAGCATCCTCTTTGGGCGGCGCTCCGGGAGGAATCGATCGGCGCCGGTCACGGCGGGATGGATTTCATGGAGGACTATCGGCTCATCAAATGTCTGAGGGAGGGGAGGGCCACGGACATGAATGTCTATGACGCCGCCGCGCTGAGCGCCGTCTCGGAGCTTTCGGAAATCAGCGTCTCCCAGGGTGGTGTCCCGGTCGACTTTCCCGATTTCACCCGGGGACGGTGGCAGTCATGGGCGCCGTGGCCCGTGGTGGGCCCCTGACGAGCGGATCTTGGGGGCGGTGGCGATCGTCTTGGCCGCCCTTGAGGCGCGCCCAGACACCATTGGCCCGGTCGGGGGCATCCGTGCCCCGATGCCGCCCATCCCCTCTGCCACGCGGTACACCACGATTGCATGCACAATCCCGCTTGACCCCTCCACCGAGAGCGACCACGAATGAACCACGCACCTAGAATCCCGGAGGGCCCCAGGCTGGTTCGGTGGGCCGCCCTGTTCATCATCGGCACCATGGTCGCGGCCACCCAGTTCGCCGGGGCTCAGGTGCCGACGCCTGAGTCGGTCCTGGGGTATCCGGTCGGTGCCGACTATCGGCTGGCCACCTTCGAGGAGTCCATCTCCTACTTTCAGCAACTGGATGCGGCCAGTGATCGCCTGGAGCTGCGCGAGGTCGGCCGCTCCTCCTTCGGAAGGCCCGTCTACATCGCGCTCATATCCAGCGCCGAGAATCTTGAGCACATTGATCGTCACCGCGAGACGTGGATACGCCTGGCCCACCCGCGCGGGTTGACCGACACCGAGGCCCGCGCCTTGGCGCGCGAGACACCCGCTCTCGTCCATATCGACGGGGGGCTTCACTCCACCGAGGTGGCCCATGCCCAGCACACGATCCAGCTGGCCTACGACCTCGTCACCGGTGACGATGACCCGGAAATCGCGGACATCCTGGACAGGGTCGTTCTCATGCTCTGGCCGTCCATCAACCCCGACGGCCAAACCATGGTTGCCGAATGGTACCGATCGAACGTGGGCACGCCATACGAGGTGTCGTCGGCACCCTTCCTTTATCAGAAGTACATCGGGCACGACAACAACCGCGACGGCTACATGATCAACCAGATCGAGTCGCGCATGGCAACCCGGGTGGCGCGGGAGTGGGAGCCGCAGATTCTGTATAACCACCACCAGACATCGCCCTTCCCGACCCGGATCTGGATTCCGCCCTTCGCCGAGCCGATCTCGCCGCACGTCCATCCCCTCATGTGGCGCACCGTCAACCTGATCGGAATGGCGATGTCCCAGGCGTTGGAGGAGCGGGGCCAGAAGGGGGCCACACACATGGGCACCGGCTTCGACAACTGGTATCCGGGGTTCATGGACCACGCCCACAACTTCCACAACGTGGCGTCCTTCCTGACGGAGACGGCGCTGTACCGGTACGCCACTCCGCACTTCTACACGGTCGGCGATTTTCCGGCGCGAACCAGGGAGCTCAGGCCGCAGTCGCTGTACAGCAGCCCCTGGGAGGGCGGCTGGTGGCGTCTGCGCGATGCGGTCGACTACATGCTCACCGCGTCCATCTCGGTCTTGGATGTGGCCGCCAAGTACAGGTTCGATGTTCTGTTCAACCGATACCAAGCCGGCCGGGACGTGATCGCCCAGTATCGGGCCGCGCCACCGTACGCGTTCTTCGTCCCGTCTGAGCAGCGTGATCCGGTTGCCCCCGTCGAGATGCTGAGGCGACTCGCATACAACGGCATTGAGATCCATCAGCTGAGCCGGGCAATCACGTTTGAGGGCATAGCCCATCCGGCCGGGACGTGGGTGATCGCGATGGACCAACCCTTTGCCAACTTCGTTCGGCAACTCTTCGCCGTGCAGGACTACCCAGACCTCCGTCAGTATCCGGAGGGCCCGCCGGACCAGCCGTACGATGTGGCCGGGTGGACGCTGCCCTACCTCATGGGTGTGCGTGTCATCGAAGCCACAACCCCGTTGGACGACGCCGTACGGGCGGCGATGCTCCCGTTGGGCGCTGACTCAGACCAACCTGATGCCGCCCGGCCATTGGCATGGAATGCCGACATTGCTGACGCCGCCCCCTTCGATTCGCCGACCGGCGTTGGCTTTGACAGTCATCCCGTCGCGCGGGCAATTGTGCCCACTGCCGGCAGGGATCCCGGCGGTCGCATGCTGATCGTGGACCCGGCACAGAACAATTCGTTCAGGGCGCTCAACAGGGGGTGGGCGAGCGGTGCCCAGGTACACTTCCTCCCGGGGAGCGCCGACGAGACCGGCCAGCCGGGTGAAGCGGGACGCTCGGGACGCTATGCGATCTCAGGCCTCTCCACGGGCGCCCGTCGCTCGCTGGTCAGCGAGCTTCACCTGCACACCACCGATTCCCGAGTGGGCGCAGGGGCGGTGAGTGTGCCGCGTCCCCGGGTTGGACTGTACCGCCCCTGGAACCCGTCGATGGACGAAGGGTGGACCCGTTGGCTGCTGGAGCGGTACGACTTCGACATCACGAGCCTTCGCAACGCGGATGTCTTGGCCGGAGAACTGGGCGAGCGCTACGATGTCATCATCCTTGCCGACATGGGCGCCAACCAGATCCTCAACGGTTTCGCCAAGGGCTCGGTGCCTCCCCGCTATGCAGGGGGGATCGGGGAGGTGGGGGTGCGGGCCCTGGATGAGTTTGTCCATTCGGGCGGCACTCTGGTCGCCCTGAACAATGCCACCGTTTTCCTGATCGACCATCTCCACCTGCCGGTGGAGAACGTGACCAGCGAGCTGGAACCGTCGGTGCACTTCATGAGCGGCTCAATCGTGGAGATGGAGGTCGATCCCTCGCATCCCGTCATGTCTGGAATGCCAACCCGGGCCAAGATTGTCGTGGAGCAAAGTCCGGTCTTTACCACGACGGAGGATTTCAGGGGCGCGGTGTTTGCCAAGTACCCCGTCGAACGCTCACCCCTGTTGTCCGGCTACTTGTTGGGCGAGGAGCACATCCAGGGATACGCCGCCGCCCTGGAGGTACGCCGTGGTGACGGCCGGGTTGTCCTCCTGGGCATGAGGCCGCAGTGGCGGGGCCAGCCATTCGGCAACTTCCGCATCCTCTTCAACGCCGTGGTCTTCAGTGCATCGGTTGCCTCCGCCACACCCGCCAACGAGGATTTTTGGACCGCCCCGGAAGAGGAGCCTGAAGAGGGTGAGGGGGAGAAGTGACGACCTCAGGAGGAATGCATGTGCGTGAGCGCCGGGGGCATCCCCGCCATCGCAATCCAGGGGTTTGTCCGAGGGGGTCCGGCGCGCTGACCTCATCCGATTGCGTTCAGGGTGATATGAGGTACGCCGGGCTGCCATCGTGCTGGGGCTCCATCATGAGGTGGGCGAGCTCTTCCGGCAGCGGTGTATGCGGTTGATCAACGAGCGCAGAGGAGGCGCGGACACCTGATGCACCCGGCTTGGAACGTGTCGAGAGTCTCCCGAGCGCCAGGACTATCCGAAAACAGGGGGCGCTCTCGCGCACGATCTTGCACTCCGCTAGGAGCGTGCGCGGCAGATAGAGACATTGCGCACAACCACGAATTCTCGGCAGTCGGACCACCGGGATTCGGGGCCAGCAAGCCCCGGGACCCTGGAAATCGGTCCCTCCAGCAACCAAAACGCCGTTCAATCGCTGTGTTGTGGCCATTGGGCACGCCAAATCCGCTGCGCGGCCACATGTGCAAGTCGGTCACCCCATGCCACAGGCTCACCGTGCGTTGACAACCTTTCTGCCGAGCACGCTCCCGACAGCTGGCATCAGGCGACAGTTGCAGGGGGGTTCAAGGAGGACGGATGTTGCAGGTAGCCGTTTACTTGGGGCCCCGGCGACCTTGGCCAAAAGATGGTCGCACGTTCCCGATCCAGGGGCCGCCACCCTCTGGCAGGGCCGGCGGACAACGGCCTGATTCAGCGCATCTCCGGCGAGCGGGTGGTCGCACTCGGCTACGGCGGGCCAAGGTCAGTGTGGACGCCGCCCGTGCAGGTCAGCTGACGCCCGACGGATGAGAGAGCAATCGGTGCTCGGCGTCCCCGAGCATTCGCAGGCAGACTATCCGCCTCTTCCCGGGCACCCCAACGCGTTCTTTCGGCCATACCCGAGTCTTGGGACGGCTCAATCAAATGAGGTTACCCCGGGAGACGCCCCGTGCGGGGGCGAACACGACGACGCCCGCACCCTCCTTCGGGATCGTCACCGGGCGCACCCGGATCCACCGCCCACCAGTGCTGCGGCGACGGCAAGAGCGGGAACCACCTCGGCGGCGGCCCGTCGCCGCGTGCGGCGTGCGTCGTCACCATGGGTAGTCGGGCTTGCGATCGGTCCCGTCGCATGCGGCTCCGTTGATACGGACCCGATCTGGACTGACGGCGCGTTCGGGGATTGGACCCATGCACTTCCTCAGCCTGAGGACCCCATCGGAGACGCGCTGGAGGGCTCCGCCGTGGACTTGGGCGCGGTCCTGGTCCAGGACGATCCGAACTATCTGCATCTTCTGCTGGATGTGGGACGCGTGGTGACCATCCAGGGTATGCGAGGTCTTGTCGAGGTCATCCTCAACGCGGACGGGGACTTGGGTACGGGGGCGCGGTGGGGCGATGTGGAGGGTGCGGACTTGGTTGCCGTCCTATCCCGTCCGGTCGACACGAATGCATGGAGTGCGGGCCACATTGCGGACACCATCGCACAGGAACTTCACGGAGCCGGCGTGGCCATCCGACGGATCGGCACCGGTGGTGCCGGCGATCTGGAGAGCGCGGATCAAGTGGGTCTGCTGCTGGCTCCCACGCATTCATCGGACCGGTTTGAGGTACGGCTAAGCCGCATTGGGGCGGCGCCGGCTGCCCATGGGGACGCAGACACCACCGGCACCCGTGCCGGGGCCCTGCCCCCGGCCGCCGCCGGCGCCGTCATCACCGGACAAGTGCGCCACCTCCGCCACAACACCGTCCTGGATGAGACTCCGGTGTTTCGACATGTTCTCGCCGCCTCGCCCGGCAACCCACCGCCCCTTTTGGACATCCAGGCGGTGCGCAAGGACGCCGGAACGTTCAGGGTCGTCGCCTGGAACGTCTCCGATGGCAACTTCCGGCAGGAGCGCGCCGCATTCCAAAGAATCCTTCGCGCACTTGGTCCAGATGCGGCCTTGTTGGACGAGCTTCCGGCCGACATCACCCAGGCCGAGCTGGAGGCCTTCTCCCGCGGCATGGATACCGGCGCAGGGGCGGAAGGGGGCTCGCCCCTCTGGAGCTGGTGGCTGGCCGCGGGCGGGGGCCGCCAGCGGACCGCCGTGGGCGCGGTCGGCATCCCGCTAAGCGGCGAGCCCACAATGGCTCGCCTGGAGTACCCCGAGGGCGCGCTCGAGCGGTGGGCGAACAATGTCAGCGACCAGGGCGAAATCCCATGGATGGCCCCCCCGTCGCGCATGGCCCAATCGGAGGCACAGGGAGGCCTCTCGGCGACGGGCGCGTGGATCACGGTGCTGGGAAGGGACATCCTCCTTGTTCCTGTCGACCTGCAGAGCGCCGGTTACGACGGCTCCCCCAGAGATCGACTTCGAGAAATTCAGGCCACCGTACTGAACAGGGCGATCGCCCGAGCATTCGACGGCAGGGGCGACGCAGGCCTGATTGTCGGAGGTGACCTCAACCTGGTGGGATCCTCCCGACCCATGCAGGCGCTTCGCCACGGACTGGGAATCGACGGAAGGCCGATCACGGTTGTACGCATCCCGAGGTTGCGTGACCGGTCTCTCGCCACCTGGCGCAGCATTCGGACGGGCGATCCGTTCTCACCGGGCCGCTTGGACTTCGTGCTGTACCGTGCGCGCTGGATGGATGTTCACAAGGCGTTCGTCTTCGACGCCGCCGACCTTACAGCGGATGCCCGCAAGGATTTGGGCCTCCGAGACGGCGACAGCCGGAATTCCGACCACTTGCCCGTCACAGTCGACTTCTTGATCCGGTAGACCACCGCCGGACTCTGGCGACGCGGCCTCAGCGCAGGTCAGCTCGGCGCCGGTACTGCCGAATCGGAACCGGCCCACAGCCTACGATGAACGCCAACTCTGGAGCAGCGGTCCCCGCACACACCCATATCGCTACCCTCAAGGCCAGTACTGCACGTGGCGCAACCACATCGTCAACGGCCTGCGCATCCTCCTCAAGGGCGGCGGTTGCCCTTCCTCTCCATGCGCGAAGCCGTCGCCATTCTCCACCCGCAACCCCGCGGACTGGGGCACCGCGGTCCTGGGCTCCACCCGCCGCCGGCGGGTCGCGGGACTCATCCACCGCAATCCCACGGCCGGGGATTTCCGGTCACCGCCATGGTTCGCGATGTTAGGACGAAGGGCCAGTCGGGCGAACCATCCCCCGAACCAGCACGCGATCCACATCGAAGGCGTCCCGAACGTGGAGCAAGGCCTTCTCGCCATCGACATCCAGAAGAAACCCGGCACCTTTCGGAACAATGAGACGAGCGTCAAGGGCCATCATGTCCATCGCCCACACATCCCAGCGAACAACCGTGTCCCCGGGCAATCGATAGCGCCGAAGCCACAGCTTTCGCCCCTCCAAATCACCGAACATTCCATCAATCGCCGGCGCCGGATCGTTCACGGGGACGTCGTAGGACAGCAGTCGGCGATTCGGCGACATGTCCAACTGCCTTGCGAGTCGGGACACATCCCGCTGTTCCTTCTCGATGGAACGCTTCCGCGCACTCTCGATCTGGCTCTTTGACACGTCGACTCTTGCGGGCATGGGAACGCGTAGCGCCACGTTACCGGTGCGAGCGACCACCTCGATGGTGGACAAATCGGTTTGGGCTATGGCAAGCGCGCCTCCCAAACGCGCTTCCAGCACGGTGTGCGCAAAGAGAAACGACACCATGCTCGGGTCCTTATGCACGACCTCTTCTCCCATCGCCCTGTGAACAAGAGTCTTGATTCCATCCGGGGAGAAATGCATATAGTGGATCGGCTCTCGATGTGGACCCTTGGTCGCCGACTTCCCAAACGCACTGGTGCTATCGTCGCGAAAAACAGCGGAACCATCCGCGTGGGCGGCCACCAACGGAGCGACCGGAGATCGCAGTTGGTCAATATTGATGGACCGGGACGCCATGTACTCCCCCGAATCCGAAAACAAAGACAACCGCATGAGCACCATGTCCCATACTGCGACGCCACCCGCGAACCGAACCGTCTGCCAAGGAGTTTGAAACTCGCCCGGCCCCCTGCCCCGCCCGCCAACGGTCACGACCTGCTCCGAGCCGAGATCAACAAAGTGAAACCACACACCGTCTTGGATGAGTAGCCGGTCACCCGGAAGAAACATGGCGGTCGACAATCTGCCCAGCGTCGCTATGGCCGCATTCGGATGCGCAGCCGAATCGAACAGTGTGTCTTCCGCCAACTCCAATGTCGACCAGGTTTCGCCTCGGAAATTGCCGCGGCCGGCGGACAGCGCCTCGAGTGCCGCCGCCCACCCTTCAGCGCCCTCAAATATCCCCGCCGGTGTTACAAACGCAGGCGACTCCCGAATACCCAAAAATTCCGCCAGCTCTCGGTCAGCTTCAAGACGCTCATGCGCTTGGGATCCGCTCATGCACGTTCCAAAGGACCCAGTAGCAACGCCAAGACGCTCGGCCAAGCCACCCCAATTCCCGTTGACCACCCAGGTGTCGTCCCCGAGCATGGCCTCATGAGCCTCGGCAAAAACACCATGCGTCTCAGCACAGATGGCGGCCAGCGCCGCGTTGCGTGACCCTGAGTGCGTTTCGTTGGTCGGGAGGTGTCGATACACAACGGTCACCCCAAGCTCCGCCGCATTGGATATCGGTCGCGACAAGCTCCTGCACGACGAACATCCATAGTCGACAAACTCCACAATCGTCCGCTGGCGTCCACCGCTTGAGATCCTTGAATCAGCCTCGGCCAGCTGGTCCCACACATCGGCAATCCTGCGGCGATCTTGCCAACCGTGGTATAGGTCCCGCACCCGCCTTCCGACACCTCTCTCCAGAGGGAGCGACACCAGGGCCGCAGCAATCACGATGCCGGCGCCAGCACAGTACCATCGCCACCCGTCCAGCTTAGTCATCGCGCCCATCCCGTATCCGTTGAACCCCCGGTCACCGGGCTCTTGTTGTCGTCAGCTCCGGCGCCCACGCGGTTCGTACCGGCGCTGAGCGCGCGGATTTGGGCAACACAAACGGCATGAAGCCGAGGGGCCCGGGATCCCGGTAAGGCAGAAAAACAACCCGATGCCCCTGGAGAGAGACAGGCCGCGCGTAAGCCATCCACATCCAACGACACGCCCTCCTCTTGCACACCAATCGGGTGCGACTGCGGGTCGACGCATCCACCCTACCGGGTCGAGTGGACCATACGCCGAACCAGTACACGATCCACGTCCAGGTCGTCCCGGACGTGAAGGAGCGCCTTGTCACCGCTGACATCAAGAAGAGTTCCGTCCTTACCCGAAACGTTGAGTTCGACGATTGCGCCGTCACCAGGCGTTCGCGCCTCCCACCGGTCAACCGACTCTCCCGGCAGCCGATACCGCCGAAGCCAAAGCCTCTTTCCCTCCAGATCGCCAAACATCCTGTCAATCGGCGGTGCAGGATCATTCGCCGGCAGGTCGTGCGAGAGCAGCCGCCCGGGAGGCGCCATGCCCACCCGCTTGCCGACTGTGGCCACCCATCGCTTCTCCTCATCAATCGACCGATGCCGCGCCAAATCAATCTGACCTCCCGTCACGTCAATCATCTCGGGAACCGGAAGCTCCGATGCAATATTCCCAAGCCGATCAACCACCCTGATGTTCGACAAATCGGTTTGGGCTATGGCAAGCGCGTCTCCCAACGGCGCATCGAGTACGGTGTGCGAAAAAAGAATCGGAACCCTCTGCGGCTTCCTGTACACGAGTTCCTTCTCTTTCGCTGAGTGAATCAGCTCCTTCGTTCCATCCGGTGAAAATCGAACGTAGTGAGCCGTCTTCCGATGACGACCGACGGGCCACGACTCAGTAAACGCGCTTACGCTGTCGTCACGAAAAACAACGGTGCCATCCGCGTGGGCAGCCACCAAAGACGCAACCGGAGATTGCAGTTGATCAAGATTGATGGACCGGGACGCGATGTACTTCCCCGACTCCGACAACAAAGACAGGCGCATGAGGACCACGTCCCATACTGCAATACCACCCGCAAATCGAACCGTATGCCAAGGAGTTTGAAACTCGCCCGGCCCCCTGCCCGTCCCGCCGGTGGTCACGACCTCGCCCGAGCCGAGATCGACAAAATGAAACCACGCGTCGTCTTGAATGAGCAACCGGTCACCCGGCAGAAACATGGCCGTCGACAGGCTGCCCAGCATCGCGATGGCAGCATTCGGATGTGCGGCCGAATCGAACAGGGTATCTCCCGACAATTCCAATGTCGACACCCGCGCGCCCAAGGATTTCTCGAGCTCTGCGGGCAACCCCTCAAGCGCCACCGTCCACCCCGTGGCACCCTCAAATATCCCCTCCGGCGTCACATACGACGGCGTCCCGCGAATACCCAGGAACTTCGCCAGCTCTCGATCGGTCTCAAGCCGTTCCAGCGCATGGTCGCCACCCATGCACGCCTCAAAGGATCCGGCGGAGACACCAAGGCGCTGGGCCAGGCCCGCCCAATCCCGGGTGGCCAACCAAGCTTCGTCCTCAAGCATGGCTTCATGAGCCGCGGCGAAGACTCCGTACCGCTCAGCGCAGACGGCGGCCAAGGCAGCATCACGTGAACCCGGATGCTTCTGGGTGAGGGGAAAATGCCGAAACACGACGGTGACCCCGAGATCCGCGACCCCGGATACCGATCGCGACATTTTTCTGCACAACGGGCACTCATAATCCACAAATCCGACGATCGTGCGCCGACTGTCGCCCCTTCCAATCCTTGACTCCGCCCCAGACAAGTCGTCCCAAACATCGGCAATCCTGCGACGATCCTGCCAGGTCTGGTACACGTCCGCCACCCGCCTTCCGACGATGCCATGCGGATTGAATAACAACACCGCCAACGCGACCACGATACACGTATCAATCGCGATGCGTAGCCGGTTACGCCGCTTGGGAAACGTCCGGACTTCCATGGCCTGCGAACCCCTTCACCTGGGCTCGTCGTCTTCCTCGTCGAAACAATCGGTCTCGACATCACGCCCGCAGATTTCGACGGTACAGGTGCCACCATCCGGCTTGGAGGCCTCGCAAACCAGGCACCCGTTCAGCCTCTCGTGACACGGGTGAGACGCTGTGGTCTCCGCCGATGGACCAACAAGCCCGGCCGTCAACACTGCAATCAACGCCAAACCCAACAGCCTGATAACGTGTCCACACACGATCATGACCACCTCCTCATGGTTGCCCTCCGCATGAAATCCTGCGCCGCACACGCGGGCTGGCATTCCACCGCGATGCCCGCGAGTCGCTTTCGGATTAGAAACAATTGTGTGCGATTCCATCCGTGCAGATCTCGACGGTACAGGTGCCGCCTTCCGGCTTGGCAGCATCACAAACCTTGCATCCGTCGAGCGCTCGAATGCAGCCGTCCGCCTCACTGTTTTCCGGCCGGCTCCCAAAACCGGCAGCCAAGAACGCGATCAGCAGGAGGCCCAGCAGTCGGAGCCCGATTCCGTTGTATGTCATCATGTGCCGTTCTCCCTGGACATTGTCATCTGCGGATTCCGGTGGCCGTTGGCGCCTCATTCGCGCAATGGGTGACCCGCGGGTGCCTCTCCGCGGCGTTGGGTCACACCCACCATTTCCTGTAGCGAGAAGCCGGGCCCATCAAGGTTGTCCGATGTCCCCAGCAGGAGCGTGACCCCGCTCGCGTCGAGCAGCCTCCTGGACCGCGGGAGCGAAATCTCAAAATCAGGTTCATCTTGCCCCGGTTGCCAAACACGCCAATACACGACGGTATCGCCGGGCATCGCATACATGCGCAACCAGATTCGGCCATCAAGGTCGCCAATAATCCGGTCAACCGGTGGGGCAACATCGTTGGCCGGAAGCCGGGAGATGCGTATGGAGTCCCCGGTGGTCGAATACGGAACACCAAACCGTGCGGCTCGGGCCCGGTCCACCAGTTCCGTGAGTTCATTGCGCCGTGCCATTTCTGCCATGCGCAACTCTCTTTGCGCGCTTCGCTGATCTTCGGTCACGGGGCGCTGGCGCCCGGGCATCGGGATCACCGAGACCTGCGCCCCAGACCGATCATGGACCACGATCTCGGGGCGGTCCGTCTGGACGATCACCAAGTGCTCCCCCGCACGGGCCTCCAACAGCCGCTGGCCGAAGAGAATGGGCTCTGCGGCCATCGACGACACACCGTTCACCTTGACCGACAGGAACATCCTCTCGTCCTCCGGTGCTCTCGCAACCAGCGTTCCCTTCTCGCCGATGACCGGCGTCTCATAGCGCACGGTATCCCGCTGCAGGCCATCCGGCTTGGCCAGCGCGGCCAGCGAGAATCCGGACGGTGCTTTTTCGACGCGTCGGAAAAGCAGGCGGCGATCCGGGAACATCGCGATGGCGGTCGCAAAGGCGAACACGCTCAGTTCGCCAGGTTCGTAGGTTATCCGCTCAATGACCTCTCCATCGCTGTTGAAGAGCGCGACCGACCCGTTGCGGTCAGTGGCGACGCGGCCTTGTGATCGATCCAGAAGGCGGAGGCGCGGTCCGAATACCGGGTCCATACCATCGTCCGGCGCTGTCCATGAGACACCGGTGGCAACATCAACGAAGCTCAGGGTCTGGGCGACCCCATCCACGAATGCGACCTGGCGAGGTCCGACCAGTACCGCGGCTTCCAGGTGTCCTACCTCGGCAACCCGCGACTCTGGGTGATGAGTCGAGACAAACACGGGATCCGCCGCCAAGGCCATGCGCCGAACCTCGTCTTGACCCACGACAGGGCCCGCAATGAGGCCGCTGAGGACGGCAAGGAGGCTGACCGACACACGAACGCGCCAGGGTCCGTGCGTCCCGGGCGATGGCGGATGAACTCCGCCGGCTGGCGACCCCGGTGGAAGCGACGATACTACCTGACTCATCGGGCTCGTCGACAATCGGAGGGCCAACGGGTCGTGCATACCCCCTGCTTCATCACGCGCCCAAGCCGACACTCGCCTCCCGTTTCGCGCTGTGGCGCGGAACCTCCGGATGGTCATCAGGCCTCCATCGTCTGCGGGATTCCCACGGCTCGTTCCCCAATCAATGCAATTGCCGTGCCAAGCCTTTCGGCGCCGTGTGTTTGTGAAGGCTAAGTATTTGTTGCATATCTGGTTTCGGTGCGATTCACCCGAAAGCCGGACATCGCGCTATGCGCGTCACTGACCGGACATGTGACACCATTATTGGTCAGGTTCCGGTTTGAACGCGACGGTTGACGCCCACCACAGGAATCTTGGATCCTTCACGGGCTGGCCCGGCAGCATCCGGCAACGACCCCCCAAGAAATGATGTGCGCCGGTCGCGATGGTGAAGCGCTGTGGCGGGGGGCGTCGGTGAACTGGCGGCGGAGTGGTCGGCATTCGCTGCGCGGCGAGTCCCCAGTTACCGGCACGGAATGTCCCGATGGTGCGCCCGGCCGGTGGTGTGGCCTCCAACTCGTACTGGCTGACCGAAGAGACAGTGGCGCACGTTTCGGGCGACGGGGAGCGCGGACCCACGCCTCAGGGGCAAGGACGGCACCTTCGGCAAAGATCGTCTCTGCCCAAGTTCGGGGCGCCACACTGCTTCAGGTCATCGCCCGGGAGCCAGCGACGGAAACGGCGCCGCCCCATTGTCGGGGGGCGCTCTCGATCTGGTGGGCGCAGGGCGAACCCCGCGGGCGGGGTCGCCAGCGACCGCAAGGCGGCCTGGGACCGGATCACCAGCCCCGGGGTCGGGTCGGAGAACCCTCGCGCCACGTGGCACAGCTCCCGAGGGGGAATCCGCCCTTGCCCGGACGCCTGGATTCTGCGACGGACAGTGGTCGCCGCATCAAGCTCCAAGGGCCCTTGGGGTCATGAGCCGGCCATTCTGTGCCAGCGCTCTTTCAAGGCGGCGCCGGCCGCAACCGCATCACATCAATCTTCGTAGAGCAACACCGAAGCAACCGACCGTTCGAAACGGTCAAGATCGCCCCCCGTGGCAGCCAGCATCTCTTCGGCGGTCCTTCCTCCCTCCACGCCATCCCGCAGACGAGTGCTACCCCACAGAATGTCGATCGGCGGCAGTCGCTCCTCGTACTCATACGGTGGCGGCGTCCACGCGAAGTGCTCGGGAGCCAGCGCTGCCGCAGCAACCATGATCTCCACGGCGGTGCGGACCGGCCGAAACGCCTGCCGGTCGGTCACATGAAGCTGCGCCCCTCCGCAGAGCTCTCCGGCGTGCTTCTGGAATGTCGGCTCGAAGTGGCACGGGCGCAGCACCACGCCAGGCAGAGCTTGGCGCCCGACATGGTCGCAGAGCGCGGCGGAATCCAACCAGGGCGCGCCAAATATCTCAAAGGGCCTGGTCGTCCCCCGGCCCTCGGACAGGTTTGTGCCCTCCAGCAACACCATCCCGGGGTAGACGGCGCAAGACTCCGGAGTCGGCAGGTTTGGGCTGGGCATCACCCACCGACGATCGGTCTCGGCCCAGTCCATGGAGCGATGCCATCCTTCACATTCAACGACCTCAAGATCACAACCCAGGCCACGCTCCCGGTTCAGCCATCGGGCCAGCTCCCCGCAGGTCAACCCGTGGCGCAAGGGGACCGGATGGAGCCCCACGAACGACTCGAATCCTGGACTCACAAGCGGTCCTTCCCGCATGAGGCCGCCGATCGGGTTTGGGCGATCCAGCACCACGAACCGGATCCCTGCCTCCGCGCACGCGGCCATCGCCAGGGCCATGGTCCAGACAAAGGTGTAGACGCGTACGCCCACATCCTGGAGATCGAAGAGGAGCGCATCCAACCCATCCAGCATGTCCGGCGTCGGCTTGCGAACTTCTCCGTACAGCGAATGGACGGGCAAAGCGGTGACGGGATCCACATAGAAGGCCGACTCGACCATGTTGTCCTGCTTCTCGCCCCGGGCCCCGTGCTGCGGCCCGAAGAGCGCCCGGACGTCAAGGCCACGCGCAAGAAGCGCATCCGGCCCAAAGGTCAGAGACGACGTGACGGAGGCGGGGTGGGCCACGACACCCAGCCTCAGTCCCCTGAGCGACGCCCCCAGGGGATCGCGTGGGTGTGCGGAAAGCAGTACATCCAACCCCGCGCGTACAGGCGAAGCGCCCCTGCAATTGATCCCGGATTTGGCGACCGCCGGAGGCACACTCACCGTGCCCGACCGCTCTTCACTGTCACGCGCCAAGGAAGGAAGGAGCGGGGTGGCCACGCCCAACGCGCGGGGCCCACTTCGTGGCCGCCTCCCCAGCGAGCGGCGCCGATCATCCCCGCGCGCCAAACCATGCGCGTCCCGTCAGAGCGCGTCGTTGTCGGGAAAGAGCCTGTCGATGGTCGCATCCAGGTGCGTCTGAACACCATGGCGCTTGGCATCTCCGACTCCCCACAACGACAGCCACACGCCCAGCTTCCACCGATTTCCAGAGCCCTCGAGCTCCACATGCAGCACCCCGTCACCCAGCGATCGCACCAATCCCGCGAACGCCCAAGGGCGGTCCTGCCACACGGTCGTCCCTTCGAGCACCGTGCCTCCGTCCAGGACCATGCGAAAAGGACCCCCCGCGGGCGCCTCGTGAACGCGGCGACCTTGCCGAGGCAGAACCCCCGGCGCGCCCATACCGAACAGGCGATCCCAAACGTCCGGTCTTGATCCTTGGACCCAGGGGCGGGCGCTGACGACCCTGCGCGGCACATCCCTGTGACGCTCAAGCGAGTGGCGCAGCATCCAGATGAATACATGCCATCCATTCGTCATCATGCGCATCGGTTCATCCCAGTCACGGGATCCGGGCAGGCCCGAATTAACGATGCGCACCTCTGTGCCGCCATCAAGCGGCGCCAGCTCGTAGGTCAGCACCATGGCGGCTTCCTCCCCGCCCGCCGCCATGTCCGCTAGCCTAAGGCGCACGCCCGGTTCCCAGACCGAAATGCGACTGGTCCACTCCGACCCCGCCTCCCAGGCCACGGTTACGGCGCCCCCCTCTCCGGGGTCAACGGCCGCGATGGGTGCAAACCAGCGCTTCAGGCCCTCACCGCTGGATATCGCCCTCCACACCACATCGGGAGCCGCATCAATCCTTTGGGCACACTCGATTGTTCGCGTCCGCGCCGACGCGCCCGTCACCCAGTTTCCCTCCCCCCGTCCGGCGGATCGGAGGCGTCGCTTCCCCTGGACAGGGCACGGTAATACTCCTCAACCAGCTCGCGATACTCGTCCGGCACATCGCCGACGGGATCCAACAGAATCGCCTGTTCCCGGTCACCGCCAAGCTCGCGCTGCAGGCTGAACTCCAGCCTCTTCATTCCCTCGACCAGCTCGCGCTGCAGTCGTGCCACCTCCTGGGGGTTGGCGTAGATCCCGTCACGGTCCAAAGCGCGCATGGCATCAATCATGGCCCCGAGCTCGCCCGCGTCGACACCGGAGTGCTCCAGGAGTGAGGCCAGATTGCGGGCCTCTCCGGCCCGCTCCCGGATTTCGCGGCGCATCTGCCGGATCCCGCCTGGCCCCAGTCTCTCAGGCGCGCCCGCGGATCCCCGGGGCTCCCCCTCCTCCCCGTCGGCCGGTCGATCCCCAAGGCGGCGCTCCATCGACTCCAGGCTACGAGCCAAGTCCCGAGCCGCGTCCAGAGCCTGTGTCCGCGTGTCTGTCTGCCTGCCCTCCCGCACCACAGAGGCTGCCTCGTCCACGCGATTGCCCAGGGATTGGATCGCCTGCGCGGTCTGGCGCTCGAAGGCTTGGGCGTACTCCGTTTGATCCGCCCGGCCCACCAATCCCCTGGAGTAGAGAAGGCGCTCCCGGAGTTGCGTCTCGCGAATCGTTCGGGTGGCCTCGCCCAGCTCCTCGGCTCCGGGGGCGTCGTCACGGCGAAGGCCGGCCGCCAGCTGATCCAATTGGACCAGAATGTCACCGACCTCTTCGGCCATCTCCTCCTTGGCCGCCCGGACCCCGGCGACCTCTTCCTCGGGTGCCCGCCGCTCGCCGGACATGGAATCCATGCGCCGCTGGACATCCCGCTGGCGCCGGGCCAAGTCATCGATGCGCCGCTGCGCATCGGCCAGGTCCCGCTCGGCGCGCTCCCCTTGCGTCCCCTGAAGCTGGTCGCGCGCACCCCGCAGGCGCCGAAGCGCCGACTCCGCCTCCGCAACACCCTCGCTTCCCCGATTCGCCGCTGAACGCCGCATGGCGTCGGCCGCCTGCCGCAACTCCCGCGCCACATCGTCCAGCTCCCGCTCGCCGCTCTCCCTGGAGAGGCGCTCCAGACGGCGCGCTTCATCCTCGGCCCTCTCCGCCAGGTCCCGGGCGGCGTCACCCCCGCCACCAGCCGACCCTCCCTCCTGCATGGAGGCGCGCCGGCGCTGCCGCTCCAGCTCCCCCTCCTGGCGGCGCGCCAACTCCCGTAACGTCTCCAGCGACTCATCCACGGCCTGGTCCGCCGTCTCCTGGCGGCTACGCCGGACGGTCTCGTACTGATTGCGGAGCTGGTCCGTCTCCAACTCGAAGAGGTCCGCCAAGTCCTCGGCACCGGGCCCCTGCCCACCACTCCGATCTCCACCGGATCCCTGCTGGCGCTCGGTCGAGACAAAGCGCTCGTAGGTCTCCTCCGCCCGCTGCAGTTCGCGCAGCGCGCGCTGCTCCGCCCCGATCGCCCCGCCGGGGCTCAGGGTCCGCAACGAATCCTCGGCCTCCCCCATGGCCTGGGCCGCTCTCGGAAGCGCTTGGGAAATCCGCGTGAAGGTCTCATCCGCCCCCGCGATACCACGGTTCACGATTCGCTGGGCCAGGGTCTCCACCTGCGCTCTCAGCCGCTGCTGGCTCAACGCCACGCTCACCACGTGTTCCTCCCATACCTCCGGGGCGTAGCTGTCCCGGTCACGCACGAGGTTGAAGCTGGCTGCAATGATCTGGCGCTGAATGGCCGACAACTCCTGCTCCAGGCCCTCTCCTCCGCCGCCGCCACCACCACCGTCACCTCCCGTCGCCTGGCGAAAGTCACGTCGAAATGGGCGTACGCGCAGGAAGTAGATGTCGGTGACCGCTTCGTTCGGCGACGGCGCGTTGTCGCGGGCAACCGCGTGATAGGCGATCAAGTCGCCCGTCTCCAGGCGATAATCCTCCATGAAGACGGTGTGTGCTGCGGTGACTTGGCGAGCGGGGGCAACGCCCGATGACGAGTGGATACGCATCGTGTCGGGCGGTCCACCGTTGACGCTGGAGACCAGGAGAACTTCCGATATCCCCACATCGTCGTCGGCCCACGCGTCCAGGAACACCTCTTCAACGGCGCTCACGTCGACATCCCGACCCGGTTTGCGCAGTGTGATCGAGGGGCCCTGGTCATCCAACGCATCAATTCGGTAGTCCGGCGCTCCGGCCACCCACGCGCCCTGCGCCGTCAGAAAGCGGATGCCATAGAACCCGTCGCCCCGCACGACAAGGGAAGCCGAAAACGAGCCGTCCGCCTGCCGCTCCATGGCGAGCGAGTCGCCGGAATCCGTCGTCAGCATGGCCTCTGGAGTCGGCAGCGTCGGCGTCACGTTGAGTTCAACCCGGGTCCCCCGCAGCGCGGCCACATCGCCCCCGTGCTCGAAGGTGCGCGGCGCCAATCCGGTATAGGCGGGGAAGTGGTACACCATCCCCAGTGACTCGATCGCCGGCAGGTCCGCCACCCCAAGGGTGAAGGTGCCCGAACGCACCCCCCTCGCCTCCACATGGTAGCTGGTGCGGGCGGCCACGTTGAGCATCAGCGCCTCAAAGCCGCCCATCCCATTGGACATCATCGGCATGGACACCGCGGCGCCGGCGCCCTCCTCGCGGACCACCAGGGCAACATCCTCGGAGCTGAACCCGTGCAGGACGGCCGAGATCGTCAGGTCCGAATTGCGGAAAATCGTGGTGTCACCGGGTGTTACGGTGACAAGATAGGGGTTCACTGACTCGGCGGTGCGGCCCGGCAGAACCAGAGCGGTCATGCCGTGGCGGAGGAAGCCCGGCCCCAGGAGCAACACCGCGATCGAGGCCAGGGACAGGGCACCCAAGACAGTCGCGGAGCGCCGCATTGATGCGCGCTCGATCCCCCTGCCATCGTCGATCTCGCGGCACCTGCGCACCGCAGAGCCGATCACCTCTCGAACCAGGTCGGAGCGAAGCAGCTCCTCATGGCTGCCGGCCGACTCGACCGCCGCCAGCACGCCTGATTGCAGCGACGGCTCGTTCTCCTCCAGGTACAGCGCGACCCGCTCATCCGAGATGGGCCTGAACAGGGGCCACAACACATACCGGGCCAGCACGACCGTCACGACCAGCCACAGCGCGGCCCGGAAGATCAGGACCGCCTCGGGCCGAAAGCGAAGCATCTCCAGCCCCGACGCCGACACCAGCAGGGTCAGCGCCGTCGCGGCGGCGGTCAACGCGAGTCCCCTCAACAGCAGCTTGAGTCGCCAGCGCCGACGTACACCGCGGACCACATCCAGGATCTGTGCGGCAGGTCGCAGCTTGCTCGACATGGGCATCGCTCTCCTCCCTCGCTTGGGCTTTCTCGGTCTCGGCCCGGCTTTCAAACCCGCACCACCCGTCCCTTAACCTGCTCCCTCGACAACCTGTTGGAAACAAAGGTCTCCGCAACCAACAATACGAACGCCGCCGCCAAGATGTAGCGCCAAAAGGATTGGCGCCCTTCAAGGTTTGCCAGCTCAAGGGCTGAGGCGTCCCCCTCTCCCCCATCGGGCCCGTTGGCGGGAGCCGCGTTCGCGCGTCGGGCCCCGGTGGCCGCCAAGAACTCCTCGATGTCCAGTCTCGCCACCTCGGATTCCCGCACATCCACATTCACGGCCAACGCCATGGGACGGCCAACCCTCTCCCCCGGGGGGCGGATTTCCCAAATGCCCCTGGCGTCCGGTCGCAGCAGCGGCGTGGCCAGCGGCACCACTCGCCCCTCGGGCCCCATGGCGACCCAGTCCTCCTGCACACCGGGGAGGCCGGCGGCTTGGGCAAGGGCCTCCAGATCCACGGCCGCCCCAGCCAGGTGCCACTCCGGCATCTCGCTGCGTCCGCCCAGGCGGCTGACCATCCTGTGCAGGAACGGAAGATAGACCGACTGCAACGCCAAGTTGTTCCAGTAGCGGTCCAAGCCCGAGGCCCAGACCAGGACGCGACCCTGACCTCGCCGGCCCTCGACCAACGCCTCTGCCCCGTCGTCAAAGCGCGCCAACACCCTCCCGTCCGTGACCCGCAGGTCGCGCGTCCGAAAGAACGACGCCCGAGCAAAGTCGCCCGCGCCCGCGCCCCGAAAGACCTCGAATACCTGATGGTCGTAATCCACGAAGCCCAGCCGGCGGCCTTGAGCCGGCGCATCCCTGGTCCGCCCCACAGCCGCGGGCAAGACGCCCGCATGCTCCTCGGGCACCAGGCTCCGCTCCCCCAGGACAACCAGCAGCCCGCCGCCGGACTCGACAAAGTCACGCAGGCGGGACCCACTCTCCGCCGCCGGGAAGGGAGCCCCGTTGAGCACCACGACGTCCGCGCCGTCAAGGTCGTCCGCGCCCGGGCTGGTCCGCCTCACACGCACGGAAAAGCCGGCCCCCTGACCAACGCCCAGAGCACGCCGAAGATACAGGTTGGAGTCTCCCGTGCCCGCCGGATCAACCACCAGGACAGTCAACGCACCCCCCGGCGAGGCCACAAAGCTGAGCGCGTCATCCATCGCGAGAGCGCCCCCGAGTCCGCCCGGGATGCGCACCTCGCCCGGCGTAAACGGATTGGCCAGCGTCACCGGATCGAAGGCGACGGTCTCGGATGACCCCGCGGCCACCGTGACAGACGTGCGGTCCACCTGTTGCCCGTCCACCGCCAGAAACACGTCGGCATCCCGCGCGCCCGTTCCCGTGTTCACGACGCGAGCCCCGACCACCACCCTCTCACGCTCACCGTCGGATCGACGCTCCAGCTCCAGGTCCACCAGCGCCAGGTTCTCCGCCTCCTCCTCTCCGACCGCGATCGCCTCGACCACGGTCCCGGCGGGTAGCGTGGCATCGGGATCCCGGCGCCAGGCGGTGCGCTGGAAGTCACTGACGACGACGACCCGGCGGCGGGGTAGCGTTGAGGCGGCAAGTGTGGAAGCGGCCAACTTGATCGCAGGCGCCAAGCGGGTGGCGAGCGCGGTGGTCGACAGCGTGTCGAGCGTCGCCCTGATCCGTCCGACATCGGTGCCCGAAGAGTGAAGCACCGTGGGCGTCTCGGCAAAGGCGATCAGCGTCAAGCGGTCCCGGGTCCCGAGCGACCGGACCACTTCGCGGCTCCTCTCCAGCGCCTCGTCCCACTGACCTTCCCTCTCCATCGAATACGAGCGGTCCAACAAGAGCACAACCTCTTCGGGCCCGGGACCACCCGCGGCGGCCAGGCGCCCCCGCTCCACAAACGGTCGGGCGAACGCGACGACCAAGAGCGCAAACGCGCCCAGGCGCAGTACGAGCAGCGCCCAATGGCGGACGCGGCGCCGCGATGTCTCTTCAAACGCGATCCTCTCCAGGAACATCAACGAGGCGAAGCGGACCGGTTTGCCTCGCTCATGGCGGGTCAGATGAATCAGGACCGGGACCGCGAGGCCGGCCAACGCGAGCAGAAACAGCGGCGCCAAGACGCTCAAAGGTCAACCCTCCGGCGGCGCTTGGGGCGCAGACGGGGCCGCAAGCAAGCCGGTCAGCGCCGGCCCCATGCCTTGCCGCGGCGAAACGCCAGGTATTCGCGAAGCGCCTCGTCCAGGGGCTCGCTCGTCCGGATGACAACATGGTCGACCCCGTGCTGCCCGAAGCAGTCGCCCAGGGCGCGCATATGGTCCCGAATGTTCTTGCGATACTCGGTCGCGTAGGTCCCCGGCACCACGGGAAGCACCTCTCCTGTCTCCAGGTCCTGAAAACGCGCGGCCTGTTCGAAGGGAAAGTCGATTTCTGCGGGATCCAGGATGTGGAAGGCGACCACATCGTGGCCCTGGGCCCTGAAAAGACCGAACGCCGCCGCGATTTCGCTTGGATCGTCATAGAAATCCGAGACCACGACGAGGATGCCCCTGCGCCTGAACGTTGCCGAGACGCGGGCCAGGGGACGACTCCATCGACCCGGCCGCACGGCCTTTGCACGGGCAATGGCGTGAAGCAGCTTCTGCAGGTGGGCCGCCGAGGGGCGCACATATTCCACCACGTCCGCATCGAACGCGTACAGCCCGACCCGGTCCCTCTGGGCGACCGACAGGTACGCAAGGCTGGCCGTGAGAAATCGGGCATAGTCCAGCTTGCTCACATCCCGGTACCCGTAGTCCATGGACGCCGAGACATCAAGGAGGAACCCGACGTCCGCGTTGGTCTCCGCCTCGAACTGCTTGACGTAGAGACGGTCGGTGCGAGCGTACAGGCGCCAGTCGATCCTGCGCGTGTCGTCGCCGGGCATGTAGGGGCGGTGTTCCGCAAAGTCCATGCTGACACCCAAATGGGGCGAGGGATGCACGCCCTGAAGGAAACCGTCCACGACCGTCCTTGCCAACAACTCCAGGTTGTCGATTCTGGCCAACACCGCGGGATCCAGAAAAGACGCGCCGGGAGCGGGCGCCGCCGGAGCGACATTGGCCGGCACTACTCGAGACTCCTACATCCCGGAGGTCGGACGGGGCACCGCACCCAAGAGCCGATCCACAAGCTCGTCTGTGGTTCGCCCCTCCGACTCCGCATGGAAGTTCCTCAGGATCCGGTGGCGCATGACGGGGTGAGCCAAGGCGTCGATGTCGTCAAAGCTGACCGTGAGGCGACCCTGCGTCAGGGCGCGAGCCTTTCCGCCAAGGATCAGATACTGGGCCGCGCGCACGCTCGCTCCGTGCGAGACCCACCTCTTGACGAAGTCCTGCGCGCCGTTTGTGTTGGGACGACTGGCCCGAACCAGGCCCACCGCGTAACGCAGCACGGGCTCCGCCACCGGGACGCGCCGCACCAATTTCTGAAACGCGATCATGTCCGCCTTGGAGACCACCGGCGCGAGCTCGGGCGCAACATCGCCCGTGGTCTCGCGCACCACGCGCAACTCCTCCTCTTCGTCTCCGTGATCCATGCGAATCAGGAACATGAAGCGGTCCAGCTGCGCCTCGGGCAACGGGTACGTTCCCTCCAGCTCGATCGGGTTCTGGGTCGCAAACACGTAAAAGGGCGGGTCCAGGTCGTAGGTGTTGGCCTGCACCGTCACCCGCCTTTCCTGCATCGCCTCCAGAAGCGCGGCCTGCGTCTTGGGCGGGGTGCGGTTGATCTCGTCGGCCAGCACGACATTGGCAAAGATCGGGCCCGCAGCGAACTGCAGGCCCCGGGTGCCGTCTTGGCGCTGCTGGATGATGTCGGTGCCCGTGATGTCGGACGGCATCAGATCGGGCGTGAACTGAATGCGCGAAAACTCCAAGTCCAGCACGTTCGCTATCGTCTGGACCAGCAGCGTCTTGGCCAACCCCGGCACGCCGACCAACAGGCTGTTGCCCCCGACGAACAGGGTGAGGAGAACCTGCTCGACCGCCTCGTCCTGGCCAACGATCACCTTGCGGAGCTCGGAGAGGATCCTCTCGCGGCCCTCCTGGATGCGCCGGGCCAGGGCCACATCCGCAGTGGGTTCGTCGGCAACGGTCGGCGACGGGTCAATCACAATGCTCCCTCCCCGTTCAGGAATGGCAGGGCGTCCGGGTGGCCCGGATGAGGAGGAGCGACGGCTACGCACAACCCACCCCAAGGGCGTGGCGGCAAAGCTCCAAGATAGCAGATGCATGCCTGTCGCGGCGATAAACCGGCCGCCACGCTCCAGAAAGCGGCCTTGGCGGCTCGCGGCCCACCCGTGCGCCGGCGGCGGGGCGCACCCCGGACAATCCTACCGCTGCAGGGCATAGATCACATAGTTGACGCCAAACTTGTAGGCCTCGTTGGACAGATCAATGGGAAAGTACCCCATGTCGGAGTATTCCCAATAGTCGCCGATGTCGTTGTTGAAGTTGGCGACGACCATGAGGCGTCCCGAGGGATCGTCACCCTCGTGCAACCCCAGGAACACGGGCCGGTACTGCTGAAACGTCGGGGGCGGCAGATTCAGCGTCTCAATGTGAAAGAAGGAGTTGAACACGGGTTCGTCAAGCTGTAGCTCGCGGAAGCGGTGACCGGGGAGCAGCGCGCCAAATACCGCCTCCACATTGCCCCACTCCCGCACTCCCCGAAAGTCGTCCAGGATCAGGAAGCCCCCTTTGCGCAGGTACGCGGCCACATTGTCCGCCTCATCCCGGGTCGGGGACCAGTACCCGGGCTCGGACATGTAGGCGACGGGGTAGCGGTGCAGCTCCGGGTCGGCTGCATCGATCACATTCGTGCCCCCCGTGTTGGGGCCCAGAAGCGTCACCTCGTCCAGGATCTTGGTGAAGTTTCTGTCGGCAAAGGGGAAGTCATGCGCCCACGGCGGGTCGCCGCGCCGCCTGAGTCCCCAGCGCCCGCCCACCGGGGCTTGGGATTTGAAGCGCACTCTCACAAAGGTGAAGCGACCATCGTAGTCCACATTGGCCAGCGCTTGGCCCGCCTGGGCAAGGAGCGCCGGCGGCGGCTCCGGGCTTCCGTCGCCGGCAAACCACGGTCGCACGCCGGCGACCAGAAGCACAGCCGAGAGAGCGGGCGCCGCGCCCAGCAGGACCGGCAAGGGGCGACTGATCACCCCGGTTGCGCCTCGCTGCGCAGGGACAGAAGGAGCTCCAAAGCGGCCTCGTAGTTTGGGGCCAGCTCCAGTGCCGCCAGGACCGCGCTGCGGGCGCCGGCTCGGTCACCGGCCCGGTCCAGCGCCAGCGCCAGTCGATAGTGCGCTTGGGCGCGATCAACCGGATCCAACGCGAGGACGGCCCTCCGCTCGATGATCTCCCCCTCGATGTCGCCCAGCGCGACCAACAACTCGGCGAGGCGCTCACGGTCCTCGACCACAAAGGGATCGATGTGAGCCAGGGCGCGCATGACCTCAGCCGCACCTGCCCGGTCACCGGACTCGGCCAACAGACCGGCCAATGAGACGCGGGCCTCATAGTGACCCTCGTTCAGTTCAAGAAAGGCTCGATAGTGCGCGATCGCCGATCGAACATCACCCTGGTTCTCACGAATTCTGGCCAATTGCCCGTGCGCTCCGTCGGCCCCTCCGTACCGGGGAAAGAGGCGTAGCGCCGCCTCGAAGTGCTCCGCCGCCTCGGCCTGGCGTCCCTCTTCCAGAAGTGCCTGGCCCAGTGCCATGCGGGGGCCAAAGCGGTCCGGCTGACGCGCCACCCGTGCCTGGAGCGCCGCCACGCCGGAACCCGGTGCCACCCCCGGATCCTCACCGCCCACAGACGACAGCGCCGTCTGAAAGCGGTCCCCCAGGTACTCCAAAAACTCCCGGTCAAAGTCGGCCAGCCGCACGCCCAGAACCCGGTCAAACGCCTCGGCGTCGGTGGCGCCGTCACGGTACGCCTCCAGCATCGCCACGATCGCGGGGAATCCGTGGCGACGCTCGATCAGCTCCAGGACGAGCGAGGCGTGGTAGTAGCTCTGGACCACCTCGCCCGGGTGCCGGGGACTCGTAAACCCCCTGTCCAGCTCGCTCACCGGCCTCAGGGTCCCTTGCGCCAACGACTGCACAAATCCAATGCCGGCCTGGTGTCCCCACCCGGGACCGGCCTTGCGCTGCTCGTGCACGGCCAATCCCTCGGAGAACCAGCGTGGCACCTCGCCCTGGGAGACGCCCAGGTGGAAGGAGTGCGCGATCTCGTGCCACAGCGTGGAGGCCCAATTGAAGGCGCCGCGGCCACGCGCCGAAGGAGAGTCCATCGCCAGGGCCGGACCGAAGCTCACGCCCAGGGCGCCGATGCCCACCAGACCGACCGTCCGCACCGAGAAATCCTCGTGCCTGGGATACACCTCGACGCGAACGGGACCCTCGGGCGCGTACCCGTAACGGCCAGACATCTCGGCAAAGGCGCGTTCGGCGATCGGCTCCATGTACGGCGCCAGCACATTGGCCTCGGATTCATGCAACACAAGGCGAAAGTGTGGCGTCTCGATCGTCCGGTACTCGCCGAAGGTATCCAGGAGGTCCAAGGTGTTCTTGAACCACAGGTTGAACGGATCGCCGCCGAACGCCCTCTCCAAATTGGCCCGACCCGCCTCGACCCGACCCAGCCGAATCTGATTGATCCCCAGGAGCCCCCAAGCGCGCCAGCTCGACGAATCGGCCTCCGTGGCCCTCATGGCAAACATCAGCGCATCCTCGTATTTGCGGCGATCCGCGCTCAACTCGGAGAGCACCAAGAGCGGCTGGGTCGGTGTCGGAGAGAGGGAGCGGGTGCGGTCCATCACCGCCTGGAACCCGTCCCTCTCGCCCTCCATGCGCATGATGGCGGCCCGGGTCCCCAACGCGTCCAGGTCACTCGGGTTGACCGCCAGGGCGCGGTCGATCTGGTCCAGGGCCTCGCTGCGGGCACCCTCCAAGAGCCGCAGTCGGGCCAGAAGCGTACGGGCGCCCACATGGCGGGGATTCGTCTTCAACGCGGTTTCCAGGAGCCGCACGGGCTGGCCGCCGCCCTCCAGCCGGGCGACCCTGGCCATGCCAAAGAGGGCATCGGGATGGGATGGGTTCATGGCGAGAACCCTCTGAAAGGCGGCGGCCGCCTCCCGCGCGTCGTAGCGCTCCAGAAACAGCTCCCCCAGGGCGATCTCTGCCGCGTGACCCCCGCCTTGGCGCGCAATCGCCTCATCCAGCACCCGCAGCGCGTCGTGGGCGTACTCCCAGCTCCATCGCGAAAGGTGGTTGAGGGCGCTGCCCACGGCGACCAGCTCGGCCCGCGTCAGGCGGGGTCCCCGGTTGTAGTACTCGATGAAGCCGGCAAAGATCTCCCGCGCACGCGCCCGGTCTCCGTAGCAATAATCGAGAACACCCAACTCCAAACGCGCCAGCGCGCCGGCCTCTCCCGCGTCCCCCGAGCCCTCGCCCAGCACGGAGCGTGCCTCGTCAATCCTTCCCAGCTTCGCCAGGGCGGCGCCCAAGAGGCCGCTGCCCACCGCCACGCCACTCTCCCGGGCCCGGAGTGCAACGCGCACCGCCTCTTCGTACTCCCCCGTCTCCCACAGCGCGCTCAACCACCCGTGCCAGGCTTGCGCCGCTCCGCCCAGCGCGTCGCGCTCAAGCAGCCCCACGGCCTCGTCGTAGCGGCCCTCCCGAAGGGCCAGATACCCCGGGGATTCTTGAGCCGCCGCAGCGTCCGAAGAGGCAATCATGAACACCACGGCCAGCGCAGGGGCAACCGGCACCCGCAGAAAGACCCGTGTCCATGAAATGCGCCGATTCAGCATCATCACCTCGTGCCCTTATCCCGAGAGATGCGCGGTCTTCAGGACCACAACTTTGGAATGAGCCGGCCAGCCGGGTGGTTGACCCTGCCGTCCGCCCGCAAGCCCGGTTACGCTCGTAGGCCCTTAGGCCGCTTCCGGCGATGCGGCCGACCCTCAAGGCCTTGCAGTGAACATCGTCACCGGCCTTGCGTCGGGTCAAACATCCCAATCCGTGGCGTGCGGGCCGGCGCCCGCCTTGCAAAAATCGGGCCCCAAAGCCCGTTGCCGATCATCCCTGTTGACCGCTCGCGTGCGAGCGGAAGATCCAAAGTCTCCCGAGCACGAACGTTGCGGCGCCAGTGCGAGAAACATAAGGTTGTCCACTCTGGTTTCGGTTGCATGTCACTCCAATACCCGCTTTTCGTCCCCTCCCGTATCGTCCAGTGTGACGCACGGTGGGCATGTCTTCTCCCCAGCGAGCCGGCGATCCATGGATTCATTGGCCCTTCCCCGGCGACGCCCCCAATGCGGAGCGCGCGCTGCCTCGGTCACGGTCACGGCGGCCCCAGGCCGGTTCGGGTCATGACGGAGGGCGGCAACGGCAATCCCCAGGCGCAGCTTGACGAGTGGGTGAAGCGTTGCCGAGAACACCTGGAGCTCATCGGCAGTGAGCTCATTGACGGACGGCTGGACCCCACGACCGCGGGGAAGTGGATGCGGCGAGCCGTGCGCGATGTCATCAAGCGCGCCAGGGAGATCAGGCGCTCCGGGCAGGTTCCGCCCGCGTTGGTGTCGCAGGCAATCACGGAGGCCAAGAGGGCGTTCAATCGCGAGACCACCCGGACCGCGCGCATCCTGACCGACAGCGGCGACCGGGTCGACGAGGCCCTGGAGATCACGTCCTTTCGCTACGCCAGCGTGGATGAGGGCGAGGACGGCCGGGCACGCCACCCCATGGCCGCTCACGAATTGCACTCGCTCCAAAAAGCCGTCGACCTGTGTCGGGAGCGAATGGACACCCTGATCTGGCGCTTTGTTCAGGGTGCGGACGGGCACGCCTCGGCGCGGCAAACCAAGCGGGCCATGCGTCGGCAGGCGCGCCTCGTGCAGGGCTACGCGAACATTCGGCGAGAGACCGGAGCGCTCACGAGGAAGGCTTCGCGCGACGCGTTGGTCGAAATCAGGATGCACTACAATCGGCTGACCGCCGATGCAGCCCTGTCGCTGGAGACCCTGGAGCGAAGCGCCGATGCGGCCGCCATCGGATCGCTGCAGTACTTGGGCGTACCCGCGCCCAGGCCACCGGTGATCAGGCCTCCACCGACCCCGCCCAGACAGCCACGGGCCATTTCCGGACGCCGCGGCACGCCACCCCCGGGAGCGGCGCAGCAGGACGAGAGGACCTCATGGCCACCCCAGCTCCGTTGCCGCTCCAGCCAGCCGGGCCACTGGGAGGTGTTCCTTGTCAGTGACACCCCCGAAGGCGGGGCCCTGACCACTGTGACCCAGAGGGGCCGGTCGGTGACCGATGCGAACGGGATCTACACCATCCAGTCGTTCCGGGATCCTGTCGACATCGCCAGCGATGACGGCCGCGAGCATCAGCTGGCCCTCTTTGGAGGCACGCCCCTTGTGTTCCGCTTCGGCAAGGACTGGGACGGTGTCGGCATCCAGATGCGCGCGCTGACGCGCGGGCACTTCCTGGTGCTGGCGCCCAAGGAGTGGACGAGAACCGGGCATGTACCGCACGCGCCCGAACGCTGTGCCGATGGGGCCTTCAGGGCCCATTTCTTTTTTGTGGACGCCGAAACGGACCAAGACCCGGAGACGCGGGCGGGATTCTTGGAACAGGACGGATCACTCTATTGGGAACGCATCGGGCTCAGCGGACACCGGGTCGTCGACAACTCCCAGGAGGGTCCGCTGTTTGGCGGCCCCGGCTTGAGCCTGGACGCGCGGAAACACCTGGAGTCGGCCCGCGTCGGCGAGGAGCGCAAGGACGGCTGGGGACAGAACTTCCGACCACAGGACCGATCGCTGTCCTCGGTGCTGGGTAATCGGGAGGGTCGGTTCTTCCTGCGCGTCTACGACGGGGATGCGGTGTTGTTGGACAGCGTGGATTTCCGCTACCTGCACGACCTGGCCGAGATCAGGGTCAACGGAAGACTCTACGGGCATGACACCCTGCTGGTGCCGTCATCGGGCGGTCATCTGCCCTCGAAGATCGACTTCATCGGGTTCGACGGCCAGCCGGCACCCCTGACCATCGAGCGGATCAGGGGGCACGGTGTCGGGGAGGGCGACGACGGTGGCCTGATGGTCCCCGCCCGGCCGGAGTCCGACCATGTGTCGGTGAGCCTGCGAGGCCGGGCGCCGCAGGGGCGGGGCCGGGCGGTTGGCGTCATCGTCGCCCTGCCCCGCGTGTGGTGGCGCGTCGACGCCGGCACGGGCGATGAGGAGACCGAGTGGCGCGACACACCCCTGAAATGGAGCCGGAGTGAGTTTCGGCGGCGGGCCCGGGCCGGAGCAAGCGTGTGGTTGATCGCGGGGCCTCTCAGGTCCGTGGACGCTGGCTTTGGCGGCGAGCCCCGCCGCGACTATGCGCGCTCCGCCGACCAGGGCCAGATCGTTATTCCGCTGCGGGACTTCGGCGACTACAGCGTGGTCGAGGAGGGCGGCGGCGGCGAGGCGATCTGGTTCAACGTGCGGTGCGGCGAAGAGACGCTGCCCCTCATCCGTCTCCCCTCGGAGCTGGCCCGGGCGGAGTGGTACGCGCTACGAACCGCGCCGGGCCAGGAGGTGGCCGTGTTCCGGCGCATCCAGGAGGCGATCGACGCCGGGCGGGCAGCCGGCGGCAGAATTCTCGAGGTCAGGATCGGCACCGACTCCGGGGACGGGGACCAGGGGGACGGCCGGGATCCGGGGGAACCCGCCTTTGAGGGCCATGTGCTGGTGCGCATGGTGTTGGACGATGAGGCGCGCCGGTTCATTGATGGGCTCGACGACGCGTGGTTCGCCGGACCCGGGCAGGGACCACATCCAGATACGGATACGGATGCCCGGGGCCGCGACTCCCTGGAGGGTGGGCTACGGAAGACCGACGCCGATCCCGTTCCCTATGTACGGCTGGTGCCGTCGGGAGATGGACTCCGCGTGTCCGTGCGGGTGAGGCCTTTGCCCGGGGCCGAGCTCTTTTTTGATCCCGGCTTGGGTGAGCCCCGGGTGTCCGCGCTCCAGGACGGACAACGCATCGTGGCGGACCGGGACTTGGAGGCGGAGCGCCAGGCTTTGGCGGCGCTGGCGCGTGACTGCCCGCGGGTGGCCGGCATTGAGGCCGGAGCATCGCTGGAGTTTGCTGACCGGGAGCAGTGCCTGGAGCTGGTGGAGGAACTGAAGGCGGCGGGAGCGCGGTGCCTTTGGCCCAAGGGCGAGTTGTTCAACGTCGTCGGCCGCGTCGATGCCGACTCGCTGCAGCTGTCCATGAAGACGATCAAGGGCTGGCTGGTGGCATCGGGCACGCTGGTCGTGGATGAGGAGCGCGTGCTGGAGCTATCCGAACTCCTGAGGCAAGCCCGCGACCCCACGCGCTATGTGCGCATGGACGACGGCTCCTTTGTCGCCCTGTCCGACACGTTCAAGAATCAGCTTGCGGACCTGGGTGCCCTCTCCACAGAGAATTCCGGTGGCGGGAGGCGAATGAACGGGGCATCGGCGCTGGCGCTGAGCGAATTGATTGATGCCGCATCCCCGGCCGGGGACGCGGCTTGGCGCTTCGACTGGTTACGGCATAAGGAGGCTTTGCAGTGGGAGCCGCGAGTTCCAGCCGGGTTCAAGGCCAAGCTTCGCCCGTACCAAGAGGAGGGTTTCCGGTGGCTGGCCCGCCGGGGCCGCCTGGGCGTGGGCGCCTGTCTGGCGGACGATATGGGGCTGGGCAAGACCGTGCAGACGCTGGCCCTGTTGCTGGAACGTGCGCCCGAGGGCCCCGCCCTGGTGGTCGCCCCCACATCGGTCGTCGCCAACTGGAAGGATGAGGCCGGCCGCTTCGCTCCAACACTGAACGTCAGGACCTTTGCCGGCCCGGTCTCCTCAAGGGCACCGCTCCTGGAAGACTTGGGTCCTTTTGATGTCGTGGTCACCACATACAATCTGTTGAGCGTTGATGCCGACTCCCTGGCCGACATTGCTTGGAGCACGGCGGTGCTGGACGAGGCGCAGGAGATCAGGAACTTCGCCACCCAGAAGGCGCGCGCCGCCCGGCGCCTGAACGCGGACTTTCGCGTTGCCACCACGGGTACACCGATGCAGAACAACCTGATGGACCTGTACTCGCTCTTCGCCTTCCTGAATCCCGGCTTGTTGGGCTCGCTCAAGCGCTTTCGCGAGCGCTTTGTCCTCCCGGTAGAGCGTGACGGTGATACGGCCGGGACGAATCTCGGCCGCCTGATCCAGCCCTTTGTGCGACGCCGCCTCAAGACGGAGGTACTGGCAGACCTGCCGCCACGCACGGAGGTGCCACGCAAGGTTGAGATGTCCACGGAGGAGGCGTCGCTCTACGAGGCGCTGCGCCGGAGGGCTGTCGAGGACCTTGAGGCGCTTTCGGATGACGGGGCGGCGTCCGGGACCGGACGCATGCAGGCTCTTGCCCATCTGACGAAGCTACGTCTCGCCTGCTGCAATCCCCGGCTGGTGGAACTGAACGGCTGGTCGGGGAGGGCGCCGGCCAGCTCGAAGCTTGCGGCCTTTGCGGAGACTCTGGATGAGTTGCGCGGGGGCAACCACAAAGTGTTGGTGTTTTCGCAATTTGTTCGGCATCTGAAGCTGGTCGAGGAGCATTTGGCCCAAGCCGGAATCCCGTACCAATATTTGGACGGCTCGACGCCGGCCCGAGCACGCGAAGAACGGGTCAAGGCGTTTCAGGCGGGCGACGGCGACGCCTTTTTGATCTCGCTGAAGGCGGGCGGGACGGGGCTCAACCTGACGGCGGCCAACTACGTCATCCACATGGATCCCTGGTGGAATCCGGCTGCCGAGGACCAGGCCTCAGACCGGGCGCACAGAATCGGGCAGACCAAGGAGGTCACGGTGTACAAATTGATCACCGTGGGCACGATCGAGGAGAAGATCCTCGGCTTGCAAAGCAACAAGCGGAGGCTGGCGAGCCAAGTGCTGGCCGATGCGACCGACGCAGCCCGGCTCAGCACCGGACAGCTTCTCGAGCTACTCAGGGAGCACAGCAGACCCGAGTCTTGGGACATCGCGGAGGACAACGGTCAAGAAGACCGAGCAACGAAGGCGCCATGACGACACCCGGCGACCTCCGAGAGCTGCCCGAGCACATCCGTGAGCGCTACGAGAGCTATCTGGCGACCTCGTTCTTCTTCAGGGACCCCGGTCTGCGCGCGTCGTTTCGGGAGGCACTGCAAGGGGGTGAGAGCCTGCTGCGGGGATTGTATCCTGAGTCTCCAAAATCTTTCGAGAGGGACGCAAACGCGCGGGAGCTCGCCGCTTCGTGTTTCCCTGACGAAGCGCTGGACCTCGCACCCGCCCTGATTGACCGCCCGCTCTATTCCCACCAAGCCGACGCCATTCGGGCCTCGCACCTGGGCGGGCATAACATCGTGGTCGCCACCGGTACCGCCAGCGGCAAGACCGAGAGCTTCCTCTATCCGATCCTCTTCGAGCTCTACCGCCAGCACCTGAAGGGAACGCTCTCGCTGCCCGGGGTGCGGGCCTTGATCCTGTATCCGATGAACGCGCTGGCCAACGACCAGCGCCAGCGCCTGGGGAAGATCTCGGAATCGCTCATGGAGGCGGGCTCAACTTTCAGGCCCACCTTCGGACAGTACATCGGAGAGACGCCAGAAAACGCGCGGGATCAACGGCGAGGTGCCGCACAGAGGGCCGAGGACCGGCTGCCGGGCGAGTTGGTATTTCGCGAAGAAATGCGCGGAAGTCCCCCCCCACATCCTGCTCAGCAACTGCTCAATGCTCGAGTATCTGCTGATCCGGCCCAGCGACAGCCCCCTCTTCGACCGCGGGCGAGGCGCTCACTGGCAGTTTCTCGTGCTGGATGAGGCTCACCAGTACCGGGGCGCCAAGGGCATCGAGATGGGCATGCTCATCCGCCGCCTCAAGCAGCGGCTTCAAGACGGTGGGCGCAAGGATCCCTTTCGCTGCGTGGCGACCAGCGCGACGATCACCACCGGGGATGGGCCGAAGGACAAGCGCGCGGTCGCCGACTTCGCCCAGGCTCTCTTCGGGGAGCGGTTTCTTCCTCAGGGGGTCATCTTCAGCACGGCCACCCCCCCGGCGGAGGACGCGCAGCCCAATCGCTACCACACGTTTCTCAGGGCGCTGGAGGGCGCATTCCTGATTCACCGTGACGGCCGGGACTCCGTGGTCTTGAATCGCGCGCGCGAAGCGAGCGACCGAGGCCCGCACGTCCCGCTGGAGCTCGCGCTCTGCCGGGAGTGCGGGCAGCACTACTACGTCGGGCGGGTCTCCGGCGGGACCCTCGTGGAGGCCACCAGGGACCCCAGCCGCGAGGACTTCGGTGCGACGTACTTCATGCCGGACGACACCGGCGACGCCTGGCTGTGCAGGTCCTGCGGTCGCTGCGGAACCAGGCGGCCCACCTGCCAGTGCGGCGCCGCCATTCGGGTCCGAGAGTGTCCGTCGCACCAGCAACATCCCGACCAGTTGAAGAACTGTGCGGCGTGCGGATACAGCCGCGGATCCGTGGGCGATCCGGTGCAGGAGATCGTGCACGGAAACGACGGCCCGGGGACCGTGATCGCCCTGGCGTTGCACCAACGTCTGCCCGGCGACCGCCGCAAGGTCCTCGCCTTCGTGGACAGCCGACAAGACGCCGCCTACTTCGCTTGGTACGCCGAAGACAAATACCGCACGCTGAGAAACCGCAATTTGATCTACCGGGCGGTGTCCTCGGCACCCGTCGCAGATGAGGGGTTGTCGATCGAGGATCTTCACAACCGCCTGTACCATGTCTGGGGCGACGCCGGTCTGTTTCGGCGAGGTCGTACCCGGGAACATCGACGGCGCGATGTCCTCACCGCGATCCTTCGGGAGGCTTTCACCGTCGAGCGCCGCCTGTCCCTGAGCGGCGTGGGGCTGATCCAGTGGTCGGTTGCGCTTCCCGGCGATCCGGCCGTCACGGAGCCGATGCAGGAGGCGCCTTGGGGCCTCAGCCAGGCAGAGGCATCCCGGCTGGTCGCCTTCCTCCTGGATCACATGCGGGCGCAGCGTGCCATGGAGCCCAGCACCGGGTTCACCGCCCCGCCGTGGGGCGATCTGTCGGACTACCCACAGACCGCCTACCGGCTGGGGCGGGTGAACCGAAAACGAAATGTTCGTCAATGGGACAGCACGGGGCGGACCGCGCTGCAGCATGTGTTGCGTCGTCTTCTGGGAGACGGCGGGGGTGGTGACGGCTCCCCCCACGAGATCGTAGCCGAGCTTCTGCGACAGGTGTGGCACGCGCTTCGACAAGCCCGCACCCCCCCGGTGCTGCGGCGCGCCTCAGGCGACGGAACCTTCCGGCTGAACGGGGATCTGCTGCGGATTCGGCCCCTGGACCGTGAAGAGCTCCTGGAGTGCGACACCTGTCTCTCGCTACACACCATGAACATCCGCGGCATCTGCCTGCAAAACAGGTGTCTTGGACACCTCCGCCCGGCCGACCCGGGCCGCCTGACCCAGAGTTACAATCGAGTCCTGTACCAAGACGAGGACCTGCCGGCGCGGTTCTCCAGCGAGGAGCATACCGCACAGATCAGCCCCCGGCTGGCGAGAGAGCGCCAGGCCGGGTTCAAGGAGGGCCGCATCCATCTCCTGAGCTCCTCCACCACATTCGAGCTGGGCGTCGACCTGGGGGACCTGGATGTGGCGTTCCTTCGCAACGTGCCTCCAGAGCCCTTCAACTACACGCAGCGAGCGGGACGGGCGGGGCGAGGCGACGCTCCCGGCCTGGTGGTGACCTACTGTCGCCGCAATCCCCATGACCTGTATCACTACCAGGATCCAGAGAGTCGTCTCTTGCACGCTCGCGTGCATCCGCCCCGCCTGCAGCTGACGAACGAAAAGATCATCACGCGCCACATGGTCGCCGTCGCCATGGCCGGGTTCTTCCGGGCCCATCCCGCCGCCTTCAAGACCATCAAGGACTTCGTGGGCGGCGACTTCGGCAACCCCGGGGGCACCCGGCGGCTCCGGGCCCACTGCACGGGCAACGAACCCCTCCGCCAAATGCTCAGGAGCATCGTGCCAGGGGACATGTACGCCGAACTCGGGTTGAATTCGGGTGCGTGGGTTGAGCGCATCGCGGGCCCGGGGAGTCGCCTCAATCGGGCGGAACAGGAGGTGTCCGCACACTACGTGGAGCTGGATCAGCTTCGGCAGACCCATGCCGAGGCCCGCGCGTATTCCCCGGCTGAGGTGCTGGAGCGGCGTCTCGGCACGATCGCGCGCACCCCGACGCTGACATTTTACTCCCGCAAGGCGGTGATCCCGAAGTACGGCTTCCCGGTCGATGTCGTGGAGCTTCAGGTGCGAAGCACGGACCGCCACGCCCAGGATGTCTCGCTGCAGAGGAATCTGGGTCAGGCCGTGGCCGAATACGCTCCCACCAGCAAGGTGATCGCCAACAAGCTGGCGTGGGAGTCGGCCGGCGTGCGCATTCTCCCCGGCAAGGCGCTGGCGATGCGCCACTATTCGGGAAGCGGAGCGCTGGACTTCCAGCGGTGGGATGAGGGCGGGGGTCCGTCGGAGGGCCAGGGGCAGGAGCGAAGGCACGCTGACGGCAAGTACCTCATTCCTGAGTTCGGGTTCGTGACGCACCTGCATCGGAAGCCCGTTGAGCCCAAGGGCCGGGGCCTCCGCCTCTTCACGACCCGTCCCTACTTCGGTGACTTCAACCGGTTGCCCGAGACGAGGACGACTCTGGGAATCGGCGTGACCCAAGCCACGCCGGGAACGCTCGTCATCCTCTGTTCGGGGCGCAGGGGAGAGGGGTTCCACATCTGCCTGGACTGCGGCGCCGGATTCGTGACGCGAAAATCGACACACGAGTCGCCCTTGGGCATCCAGTGCAGCGGCACCCTGGACCGTTACTCGCTGGGCCACGAGCTCGCCACCGATATCGTCCGCCTGCAGTTCCCGGCCCTCTCCGACGAGTGGGCAGCCTACTCGGTGGCCTACGCCGTTCTCCTGGGTGCCGCCGATGTCCTGGGCGTCCCCGACACGGACCTGAACGTCACGATCACGAAGCGGGGCGTGGAGCACCCGGCCGTCATCCTGTACGACAACGTGCCGGGCGGCGCCGGACTGGTGGCACAGTTCAAGCGGCAGCGTGTCCTGAAGGAGACCCTGGCTCACGCGCTGGAGCGGGTGCAGGGCGGTTGCGGATGCACCGTGAGCTGCTACGGTTGCCTTCGCAGTTACCGCAACCAGTTTGCGCACCACGAATTGAACCGGGAGACGGCCCATGGTGTCCTGTCCGACATCGTGGCCCGGTTTTGAGGGCGGCTGCATCAACCCCCGGAAGACGCCGCCCGAATCTCCCGGTTCTTGAGCGCCAACTCGACCAGCAGGGCCTCAAGTTCATCCTCGTAGCGCTCTTGCGACAGCTGTGCCTTGATCTGGCGTAGCTCCCGGATGCGCGCCTCGATGGCCACCTTGTCGGCGTACAGCGCGCGCAGCGCGTCCGAGACGGGCGCGGCGTCCCCCCCATCCACCGATGTCAGGAACACGGTGGCCGCCAGCTGGCCATCGCCGGTCTCGGCACCCAGCGTGCGGCTGCCCTCACCATCGCCGTTGTCGTCCAGCACGGCGTGCTCGGTGAGAAGGAGGTTGTCCCCCTCGTACTCGCGCTCGACCTCACGCACCGCATAGGCGAACGCCTCGGAGACCGAGATGCGCTCGTCCTTGTTCACGTCGGCGCCCTCCGTGGCGAACGCATCCACGAAGTAAAGCCCGAAGCGGGTCAGGTTCCGCTCTCGTCCCGTCCGGGTCGCCGCGATGACGGTCCTGTTCTGGCCGGCAAGCGCGGGCACAAAGGGGCCCGACGCGCTGGCCGTGTTGACGAAGGTCACCCGCCTTGGGCCCAGACCGTCCAGGAGGTCGCCCATGTCCTCAGGTGTCATGTCCGGGCCCGGCATGTTGAAGCGCGCCGTCCCGTCGGAGAAGGTGCCGTGCCCCGCCAACACGACGACCAGCTCATCGGCCGGTTGCATGGCCCTGCCGAGCGCCGCGAATGCCGCTTGGATGTTTTGGGCCGTGGAGCGGGCCCGGATGCGGGTGGGGTCCAGCGTCACATCCTCTCCCAGGTACGTGATCCGGTTGGCCGGAATCCCGTGGCGCTCCACGGCCGCGTCGGCGAGCCGGCTCAACCATCCATGGAACGCCTCCGTGTAGCGGGCCTCGCCGCCCAGCCCGGCGATCAGAAGCAGGTGCGTGTTCTGCCCGCTCGCGGGCGCAACCTGGGCGAGCAGAGTCCAGGCGATGAGCCAAGCGGGCCAGGTCCTCCACCGCCCCGTCATGCCAACGCCCTCATGCGGCGATAGCCCCACTCGGTGGCCAGGAGAGCAACCAGCAACAGGAACAGGGCGGGCATGTCCCAGAGGTCCAACTCCTCCATCACCGTCACGCCGCCTCCCTTGACCTGAAGATCCCTGGCCAACTCTCCCGCCCGCCCGGCGCTGTAGTACCGTCCCCCCGTCTCGTCCGCGATCCGCTCCAGCAGGCCACGGCGCTGGTGGGGATCGCGAAACTCGGCCACGCCTGGGGCCACGCGCACGCTGGTCTGGGCCGCGCCCAGCGCCAGCGTGTCCAGCATCGCCTCGACGGCGACCTCGTAGAGCCCGTCGATCTCGGGCACGAACTCGGCCGCGTACTCGCCGTCCTGGGCAACGGTCCACTCCATCGGCAGCGCGATGACCTCTCCGGTCGGCGTCGTGACCCGCGCGGCCACATCGGCGCCGTTGACCTCCCCGAATCCCCCATCCAGCACCGTGGCCGCCACGGTCACACGCTCTCCCGCTTCCAGGGACTCCGGCGAGGTGCGCGCCGCCACGCGACCCGGCGTCTGTGCTACCAACCAGCGTAGCAGCTGCCTCCAAAACGTCTCGTGGCTCTCATCCTCCAGGGCGACGCTGTGGTCCATCTGCCACAGCCATGTGTCCTGGACGGCCAAGACCATCGAACGGCCCTTTCCATAGCGCTGATACGCCAACACCACCCGGTCGCCGGCGTTTGCGGCGGATGCGCCCTGGACGACCTCACCCTGGAGCAGCTCCGTGGCACCGGACTTGAGCGCCGTCACCGTATTCGTGGTCGAGACCGGCGGCAGTGAGTCCCAACGGGCCAGCGACTGCGCCACGCTGCCGGCGATCCGGGCCGCCGGATGTTGCGCTCCCACGCGCGTGGGAACGACCCTTACAAAGACCAGGCGATCGGTGGGCGTGCCAAGCGTCGGTTCCTCCAACACGACGGGCAGGACATCGTCCAGCGGCGTCCCCCTGTAGCCTCCCTCGGCAAGCGAGCGCCTCCCGCCCAGCACGAGCAGGGTCCCGCCACGGACACTGACAAAGTCGGCGATCATGTCCAGTTGATCGTGGGTGAAGAAGCTGGCCTCGACCGACCCCAGCACGAGTGCCCGGTAGCGGAACAGCTCCTCGCGGGTCGTCGGGAAGCCGGCCAGCAGCTCCAGGGGGTCATCCAGGTTGCGCCGAAAGAACTTGTTCTCCGCCGTGCGTTGCAGCAGAACGACTTGCAGGTTCTCGTCCTCGGCCACTGCACGGAGCATGAACGCCACCTCGTGGCGGGGCTCCCCCTCGAAGTACAGGATCTTCTCCGTGTGATCGCCGACCTGGACCACTGCGTGCAACTCATTGTTCTCCAGGACCCTTTCGCCCGGCTGGCCGGGAATGCGAACCGTGAGCTCGCGCGCTCCAGCGCGCTCCAGCGCGACGGCTATGGGGACGACCAACGGCTGGCCGCCCCGGGGCAACTGCACATCCTCGGTCGCCACAATGCGGCCCATGTCCTCGACAACGATCTGGGCCGCGCGGCCGGCATACCCCTGGGCATCCACCACCACGTTGACGACCGTCGAGGAGCCCGCCAGCACAGAGGCCGGCACATCGGCACGAGTGACCTGGACATCGGCCTCCAACTCCTCATCCCCCATGCCGACCGTGAAGACGGGCACCGAGGCCGCCGCCAGCGGCAGCAACGACTCTCCCAGCGTCGCCTCCGCATTGTCGCCGCCGTCGGATATCAGGACGATTCCGGACAGCGGCACCCCCTGCAGCTCGCCCGCAACACCGGTCAACGCTTGGCCGATGCGGGTGTGGCCTCCGTCGAAGGCCAAGCCCTCCATGCCCTCCATGCGCTCCAGCGAGGACGAGAAGCGGAAGTGCCGAACGACGAAGTCCTCCTCCAGGGCGGCCACCAGGTCACCGGCGGGATCCGCCAGGGCCACGGTCCTCTCCGCCCGGGTTTGCCCGTCGGCATCCCGAATGGTCATGCTCCGGGAGTCGTCCACCAGCACGGCCACGAAGTTGCGTTCGGGCACGACGGTCGTCAGGACAAGCGCCGGATGCATCAGGACCAGGAATAGGAGCGCCAGGAGCGCGCCCCGGATCGCCCCCAGGAGCAACCGGTCACGCGGGCGACTCCTGCCCCGGGCCCGGTGGTAGCTCAGGAGCGCGAAGATCGCCAGCAGAACGGCCAGGGCCAGCGTCCAGGACAGGGGCCACGGAGAGAGAAACCCGATCTCTCCTTCCTCATACAGGATGGCCGGGTACTTGAACAGAAACTCGAAGATCGCGCTCACCGCCCCGGCGCGCCCACCCGACGCATTCAGACCCGCCCTCAGTGACTCATGGCGTAGACGATCATGTTGACCCCCATCTGGAACGCAAAGGTCGAGTACTCCAGCGGATAGTCGGGGCGCTCGGCCCACTCCCAGGCATCGCCCAGATCCGTATTCCAGTTGATCATCACCATCAATCGGCCATCGTCGTCCTCGATTCCCCTGACGTGCGGGACGAAGCCGTCCTGCTCGCTGGTTCGCCCGCCCCAGCGCCGATAGGCCGGAACCTGCAGGATCTCGTCGATGTCGTAGAACGTGCTGAACACCGGGTGGTCCAGATTCAACTCGATGATCGGGCGACCGGGAAAGACCAAGCCCATCTGGTATTCGAAGCGCGCCCACTCGCGCGAACCCCAGAAGTCGTCGATGACCAGGAAGCCGCCGGCCAACAGATAGTCCCTCAGCCCCGTGATCTCCTCGGGCGTCAGGCGCATGTAACCGACTTCCAGCGCATACAGGAACGGGTAGCGGCGCACCGCCTCGTCGGTCAGGAGCACCGCGTTCTCCCTGTCGTACGCATCCAGGTTGGTCAGCCGCTTGAGAACGGTGAGGAACTGCTGGTCCGCCTTGGGAAAATCGGTGTGCCAGCTGTGCCCGCCACGGCCCCGGGGCGACGTGTAGGCCGCGCGGGTAAAGTAGAACTCGTGCCACTCGGGCGGCGGGCCCTGTGCGGGGCCGGCGACCATGGGAGCCGGAGCGCTCGACATGTCCCGCTCCCCGCCCGGGCGCTCAAACAGCCCGACCAGAACCAGTAGCAGGCCCGCCAAGGCACCAGGAACACCCCGCCTCGCCCACCGGAGATTCCCGGATGTCATCCCCCGGCCCCCTTCCTCATCATCCTCGCCCTCCTCCAATGGATCAGTCGGGCGGCCAAGAGAGAGCCCAGAATTGCGGTGGCCACCAGGGGCCAGAAGGTGTCCGCCCTCACCTTCCAATAGAAGTGAAGCACCCCCAGCGCCGCCGCAACGTAAGCCAAGCGATGCAGGCGCCGCCATCGCCTTCCCAGGCGCCGAATCCACCCCTTGGTCGATGTCACGGCAAGGGGGACCATGAGAACCAGCGATGCAAAGCCGGCCGTAATATAGCGCCGCTCCAAAACGTCCTCGACGATGACCGAGAGGTCAAAAAGGTGGTCCAGACCCACATAGGCCACCACATGCACGCACGCGTGAAAGAACGCAAAGAGCCCCAGGAGACGGCGAAACTGAATGATCCGATTCCACCTCAGGAGACGGCGCAGCGGGGTGACGGCCAGGGTGGCGATCAGGAAGCCGAGCGCCCAGCGCCCCTCGACCAAGATGATCGTCTCGGTTGGGTTGACCCCCAGGGTGCGGCCAAAGAGCGCCGCCACCAGCCACGCGGTGGGCGCCAGCGCAACCAGCCACACGCCGACCTTGGCGGCAACGACCCCGCGTCGGGCGCCAGCCAGGGTCGCCACCCTCAGAAGTACTTCTTGAGATCCATCCCCTGGTAGAGGTGGCCCACCTCCTCGGCGTATCCGTTCAGGAACCTGGTATCAATGCGACGCGAACCCAAGAGCTTGCTGCTGTCGATGCGCTTCTCGGTCGCCTGGCTCCAGCGGGGGTGGGCAACCTCGGGGTTCACGTTGGAGTAGAATCCGTACTCGCTCGGAGTCTGCGTGGCCCAGGTGGTCGGCGGCTCATTCTCCGTGAAGGTCATGCGCACAATCGACTTGATGGACTTGAACCCGTACTTCCACGGCACCACGAGACGGATCGGCGCACCGTTTTGGTTGGGGAGTGTCTTGCCGTAAAGACCCGTCGCCAGAAACGACAGGGGGTGCAGCGCCTCGTCCAAGCGCAACCCCTCGCGGTACGGCCATCCAATGCGCGGCTTCCACCTGCGCTCGGGCATCTCCTCGGGGTCCCAAAGGGTCTCGAACTGGACGTAGCGCGCGGCCGTGGTGGGCGAGGCGCGCCGGATGACGTCGACCAGCGGGAATCCCCGCCAGGGAATAACCATCGACCATCCCTCCACGCAACGAAGCCGGTACGTCCGGTCCTCGATGGTTGAGGGCTTGATGAAGTCCTCAAGCTGGTAGTCGGCGGGATTGTCGCACAACCCGTCGACCCGCACCGACCACGGACTGACCCGAAGCGTGTGCGCATTGCGGGACGGAGACCGTTTGTCCGTCCCGAACTCGTAGTAGTTGTTGTAGGTGGTGATTTCCTCAAAGGTGTTCGGCTCATCGTCCGGGCGACGGCCCAAGGCCCGCAGGGGCGCCGGGGAGCCGCCCGCCAGGAGCGTTGCCCATCCCAGCCCCGCGGCACCACCCAAAAACTTGCGCCGGTTGACGTAGACGGACTCCGGCGTCACCTCCGACTCCGCTATGTCGCTGTGCTTCTTGACCCTGATCAGCATGGGACCACCCTCTCTGGAGGTTAAGGACTCAGGCCGGGAGGAACGTCCTCGGGTGGGGCGGCAAGGGATCCATTGACAAATCCCGCACCTCACGCTCGCCCCCCGGGTCCGGCAACGCCGCGCGAAACGACCACACCATGGCACTTGGAGCGCCCGCACCGGATCCCCCTAGCCACTCCCCATGATCGGCGACCGTGGCCCCGGGTGTCAAGCGTCTCACGCCGTCTCCCTCGCACCCCAGAGATCACGCATCCAGCGCGCGTCCTCCGGCTCCGAGCCCTCGTCCTCGTGCTTGAAGTACACATACGCCCGACGCCAAGGCCGGCGCACAAGTCGGGAGAGCCACCCCTCCGGATCGGACACCGCATACCCAAAACGCCGCAGCCTGACGTATCCAAAGTCGGCGGTGGGGACGACCTCAGGCGCGCCGCTGTCGGTATCTGCCACAACGCGCGCACGATTGCGATTCGGGCAGCACCTGATCGACCACATCCACGTCCCGGCCCTCGTGCCGAAACTCAAGGGCGGCTACCAGTCCGTCGGAAAGCCTGTCCAAAAGGGCGTGCGACCCGGGGCGCATCTTTGGTACGGCGGTAGCTGAGAGAGCATCGGCCCCAGGCACGTCCCCAGCGAGCCCAGGAAGGTGCCGACCGTGTAGTCCCGGGGGCTCGGCGATGTCACGCAGCCGCTTCAGGTGCGTGATGCATCGGTTCGCCTTGAGAGAAAAGGCAAACTCCTCGGAGACCATGCCCGCCCAACGGGCCAGCATCCCCGACCGGGGCACCCGATAAGACGTGCTGTGGATCTCGACGCTGTTCAGGCGTTGAGCCCGTAGTGCGCGAGCATGGTGCCGGTCTGGTTGGTCTCCAGATAGAAGCCCTCTGCCACGCCCGGTACGAGAAACCGCTCGTGCCGCGCCACAGCTTCACGACGGCGCCCCACCCTGAATTCCGGCCTGCGAACCCCTGGTCTTCCACCAGCGTGGCGCGGTCGTTGCATGCACATCGTAGCGGTGCCGAAGGTCCAGGATGTCTCGAGGGGACCCCAGAATCGTCAGGCGATCCCCCGCCTGGATCACGGTGTCATGGTGGGGCACGACCAGCTGACCCTTGCGCCGGATCATCGCCGCCAGGGTGCTGTCGGGCAGCTCCATCTGGGCGATCGTCATTCCGGCCAGCCGGCTGCTTGCGCCCTGGTGCAGGACCTCGACCACCAGCATGCGCTCGTCGCGCAGCATCACCTCGCGCAGCTCCAGGCTGTCCTGTGCCTCCAGCCACTCGACCAGAAAGCTCGCGTCGTCGACCCGGCCCGCGATCTGGGCCAGGATACGCATGTGGCGCCGGTGATCGGCCTCGGGGCTGGCCAGGAAGAACGCCGCTTGCATGGGTTCATCATCCGGCGGTGAGACGACCGGCTCCTCGCCTTCGATCTTGATGCCGCCACGCACCCGGACCAGCACCATGCAGGGCTCATCGACCGCGTCCAGGCGCAGGTCCGGAAGCATCACTCCCTCTGAGACCGGTGTAAGCGCACTTCCGCCTATCTCACACAACTCCCTGGCCAGCACGGACGCCGGGACACCCGTTCGGACGGCAAAGATCCCGGCCACCCGCCCGGCCAACTCGGAAAACGCCACGCTACCGGGATAGTCCAGTACTTCGGAAGACCAGATGAGCTCCTCGAAGGGGTCGGCATCCCGCACGCCCTTCTCCTTGAGGATCTGTCTCAGTTCCCGCTCCAGCCCCTCGTTTCTCTGCTGCCCCAGGCGCTCAAAGACGTGATACAGCGCGCCCTCCCGGCGGACATGATCGCGGGCGTAAACACCGTACCACGTGACTCCGAAGATGATGAACGCCACGCTCAGGAGCGTCGCCAGCCACCCCATCTGCACAATCAGCGGGAACGGAACGATGACCCCCACGATCTGCACCCAAGGATAGAACGGGGAGCGAAAGCCGGGGTCGTAGGGCACCAGGCCGCTCTCCCTCATCACGATCACCGCAAGGCAGGCCAGCCCGAACATGAGGAGCTGAAAGGCCCCCGCCAGCTTGGCGATGCCGGAGGCGTCAAAGAGCACCAGCCAGGAGATGATCAGGGCCACGGTCGCCATGACCGCCACATAGGGACTGCCCCGGGCACCGATGCGGCGAAAGACAGCGGGCAGGAGAAGGTCCCGGCTCATTGCCAGCGGGTAGCGGCTGGCCGCCAGGACACCGGCGTTGCCGACCGAGGTGAAGGCCAGGATGGCCGCGATCACCATGACCGCGTGACCGCTGTCCCCCGCCACCGAGCGGGCCATCAGCGCCGCGGGCGTCAGACTGCCCCCGTCGGCGGCCAGCGCGTCGACGCCAACCGCACCGATCATCGCCCAGGTCCCCAACACATAGATGCCCAGCACTGTGGCGAAGGCGAGGATCATGCCCAGGGCCAGGTTGCGGTCCGGATTCTTGACCTCCTCCGAGATGGACGCCACATGCGTCAGCCCCATGTAGGAGACGATCACCAGACCGACGGTGCCGAAGAAGGGCGAGGCGCCCAGGTCGAAGACACCCTCGAACGCCCCCGGATCCAGGGCTTGCACTCCGGCACCAATGACCCAACCCATCATCGCAAGGAGCAGGAAGGTCATCACCAGCTGCAGGCCGCTGGATTTCTTGGCGCCAAAGAGATTGACGGCGCCGAAGCCCAGCGCAAAGGCGAACGCGATGGGCTCGGCGGGCGCCTCGGGGATGTAGAGCCGCAGGTAGGCGCCCAGCCCCACCAGCGCGAATGCGGACTTGAGCGTCAGCGTCGTCCAGGTCCCGAATCCGCCGATCGAGCCGATCCGTTGGCCCATGCTACGATCCAGGAAATAGTAGATTCCTCCGGCCCGCGGCATGGCCGTGGCGAGCTCGGCCATGCTCAGGATCCCCGGCAGGAGAAGGACACCGGCCGCCAGGTACGCGAGCGGGACCGCGGCGCCTGCCTGCGAAGCTGCCAGGCCGGGCAGCAGGAAGAACCCCGAGCTCAGCGTCGCGCCGGTGGCAATGGCGTAGACATGCAAGAGACCCAGTTCGCGCTTCAGCTTGGCCATGGCAAATCCCTCATGCGGGCGCCCGGGGCAACAGCCCGACAACGCACACTGACGATAGTCGCCCCCTTGCCCGGGGGACCACACAGTGCCCACTGTTGCCCATCATGAAGACGCCCCACCGATCCCCGTGGCCCGCGCGCGGGCTCGTTGCGGGCACCCTCATCTCCCTGCAGGCCTGCGCCACCTCGCTTGAGCTCTCGCCCTCGGACGCGGACGTCGTCCTGGCGAGCCACTCCCTGGAGCATCCCAACCCCGCGAGCCCCGGCCCCCACGGGGTGCGCACACTGTACTACGGCAGCGGCACGGACAAGAACCGCCCGGAATATCGCGACTCGGTCGCCATCGTGACGCAGTCCGTCGACGCCACCAAGCTTGTGGACCTGGGAAACTCGGCCAAGTCCAGGGCCAAGTATTGGGGGTTCGGGCCGGACAGCTTTCCGCTGAACGCGCGCGTGTGGTATCCCGACGCGCCCGGGCCGCATCCCCTGGTCCTGGTCGTCCACGGCAATCACGACATGCGGGATTTTTCGGACCCGGGCTATGACTGGCTGGGCGAACTGCTGGCCAGTCGCGGCTACATCTTGGCGTCCATCGACATGAACTTCATCAACGGCGGGATCCGGGGAGAGAACGACGCCCGCGGCTGGCTGCTCCTCAAGCATCTTCAGCTGTGGCGGCGCTTCGCCCAAGAACCGGGCGGCGCGTTCTTCGGACAGGTGGACATGGACAACGTTGCCTTGGTCGGACACTCCAGGGGGGGCGAGGCCGTTGGACACGCCGCCGCCTTCAACCACCTGACGCGCTATCCGGATGACGCCGATCTCACCTTTGATTTCGGGTTCTCCATTCGGGGCATCGTCGCGATCGCGCCGGTCGACGGTCAGTACCTGCCCGCCGACCAACGGGTGCCGGTCTACGATGTGAACTACCTGGTCCTGCACGGATCGCACGACGGGGACGTGACCAGCTTCCACGGACTCAGGCAGTTCAACCGCGTCCACCTGACACGGGGGCGGGGCGGGTTCAAGTCCGCCATCTACGTCTATCGGGCCAATCACGGGCAGTGGAACACGGTGTGGGGCGCACACGACAATGGTCCCCGCAGTCCTCGCATCCTGGAGCTGGGCGGCTTGCTGGCGCCCCAGGATCAGCGCGAGCTGGGCCTGGTCTTCATCTCCTCCTTCCTGGAAATCACGCTCAAGCGCGACGATCGCTACCGGCCGCTCTTCAGGGACCACCGCACGGCGGGCGGCTGGCTTCCGAAGACGATGTACGTCACACGCTTCAAGGACGCCTCGTTCCGGGCGCTGGCGGACTTTGAGGAGGACATCGACGTCACGACCGGATCTTCCGGGGGCATCATCCTGGAGGGACAAGACCTCAGCGTCTGGCGGGAAGGCCGCATGGAGCTCCGCTCATCGAATCGGGCCAACACCTCTTCCTCGCAGCTGAACCAGGCTGTCTGGTTGGGATGGAACAATCGGTATCGCAATTCGGAAGAACCCGCTCCCGCGGCCAGCTACTCGATCCATCTTCCCGCAGAGATCGCGCGGGACTGGTCCCTGGGGCCTCGTTCGACATTGGAGATGCATGTCGGGGGACTTGACGAGACGCCTGCACCCCGCGCACACCCCGACGCTGACGGCCAAGGCAACGCTCGCCCGGAGGGGAGGAACACGGACGAGCCACAGGAGGAAGACAAGCCGCCCCTGACCCTCACGGTCATGGCCGTGGACAGCGATGGCGACACGGCCCGTGTCCGGTTGACCGACTATGGGCCGCTACGCCGCCCACTCAGCATTCGGGTGCTCCGACGGCGCGACTTGGAGGACGACCGCTTCGAGCACGCGTGGGAGCTGGTGCTACAGCACTTCTCCATCCCGCTTGGCGACTTTACTGCACATGCACCCGCCTTTGATCCAGAGACGCTGGCCATCGTTTCGTTGGTCTTCGACAGGGCCCCAGCCGGGACCGTCGTCGTCGACGACATCGGTCTCGCCCATCCGCACCCGGACGCCGGGCGTCCAGATGACGCCCGGGGGGTGTTACGATAGCCGCCGTACATCGTCCCCCAAGGACCAAGCTCGCGTGCGTTTGAGCCATGAACACCGTGGGCGGAATCATGCAACACAGTGCCGCCACGGCCGGTTCGACCCTGGTAGCCGCCGGTAGTGGGGTCCCCTGCTTGGGACCTGCCCCGATGTCCGGCTCCGCGTTTCCCCAAGATCACCTTGTCGTCCGGCACAAGAGTGCTTGGCGCGGTCCTGTAGAAGGCGTGATCCCGAAGCCAGCCGCAGGGGAACCAGAAGACCTGGTTACCAATGGTCTGGAGAGCGCATCCATGCGAATGTCCCCCGAGCCCGCGGATCTTGGCACTTGTTCTCGGCCCCGAACCGGTCCATGGCGAACCGAAAGGTGGCGTGCGTGCATACAAACACCTTGGTCGTCGCTGTCCGGGTACGCCCCCCAACGAACTGACTTCCCCGCCGTCCGTGCGGGCGGCCGAACAGAGATTCCACTGCCGGCGCACGGTCCAGTCGGCCCAGTAGCCGAAACTCAAGAACGACACATCCGCAAAGCTGGCGCCGATGGTCTCATCCGGGCCCACGATGATAGCCTGACGGAGCCCTTGGTTCGCGAGCTTGTCAAGCGCGATGAACGCCAGCACCCGGATTTTCGCGGAGGCTGGGCGATTACTTGACGGACAGGTACTGCTCTCCCCGCTTCTCCCAAACCCGCTCCTGCATCGGGCGCATCCCGAATTCATTAGACCGGGTGGTGTGTCCCGTTTGGGTGTAACGCACGGAGACGGACGGTATCCCTCTGCTACCGGAGGTCATTTGAACAACTCCGCGTGAGTGCCCACCCGCACGAAGTGGACCAACCCACCCGGGCTCGGCGATTCCTCAATCCGATAGATCAGCAGGAAGTCTCCACCGACATGACATTCACGGTGGTCCGACCAAACACCTTGTCAGCGCATGGTCTCTGCGTTCAGGACCCAGTGGGGCATCGTTCGCGATGAGATCGAGCATGACCGATTTGAACCGGTTCATGTCGTATCGACCCGAGCGCAAAAGACGCTTCCAATCCTTGACAAAGGTCCGCGTGTAGTCCACCCACCTGGGCGGGCGCGCCCGCTTACCGGCTGACGCCCTCTTCAAGCTCTGCAAACATCTCGTCCGCGGTAGCAAACCGCGGCTTGGCTCCTCGCACCATCTCGTCCGACTCAGCCATAGCCCTGCGGGTCTCCGCGTTCGGGACCTTGAGCTCAAGCGGAAGCGCCTGATCGACCGCGATTCGGTGAAAGAACAGCCGCACGGCCTCGGAGGCCGTCAGCCCTATCGACGCGAGTGCCGTCATCGCCCTTCGCTTCATCTCCGTGTCCATCCGAACATGGAGCATTGAGCTGTGTGTCTTCATCCGGGCCTCCCGTGTCGCAGATTGCAACATCAAGGTGACATCACGGCGCATTCCGGGCAACCCGAAGTGTTGTCCAATGGGAGATGAGCCTGAACGGGGGCCCGGGTCCCAACGGGAATTAAGCCTGAGCTGAGGCGCTGCGATCATAGGAGCATGATTGTGACACTCAGAACTACCCGGATTCGCACCCTATCTCCATCCCGCTTGGCGACTTTACGGCGCATGCACCCGCCTTTGACCCTGAGACGCTGACCAAGGTGTCGCCGGTCTTCGACAGAGCCCCGGCCGGGACCCTCGTCGACGACGACATCGGTCTCGCCCATCCGCACCCGGGCTTCTGGAGCCGCGCATCCCGATAACACTGTGGGGCCGCGTCGACACCGGTCCCCGGGACTTCGCCCCCAAGAATCAAATGCAGAGTTTCCCCAAGAGCGCCGTCGACGCACCATTCACCCCGACCGTTTGTCGTGTGGTCGGTCGGTGGCTCCCGGCGAGACTGACAGCGGTGTTCAGACCACGGGCGACCCTCAACCGCCCAACGGCCGAGCTCATGTTGGTTGGCGGCACCTCCGTTCTGCTTGCCATCGTGGGGGCAGAGGCGTTAATCATGGGACAGGGACGGTGGCGTCCGTCATCAAATGCACTCGAAAAGAAGGAGGTGTGAAATGATGGTGTTGGCCCACGAAGGGTTGCGCGAGCAGCGTAGAATGAGCTGGTATGATCGGTGGCCGTTGCCGATCATCTCGCTCCTCACGGTGGTGGTGTGGAACCTTGGGGGGGCGTTGTTGGTGAATGTGTTCACGGATCGTCCAGCAAGCCTGCTGCAGGTTTTTCTCGTCACTTGCTTCGCCGTAGCCTTCACGGTTCGGGAGCGAAGGGCGCGGCGTCGGGCTGGCCTTGCCCTATAGACGTTAGAGCCACCTTGGCGGTGGGTCTCTGCCTGAGACGATACTCCACCATTCGATACGGCGCGGAGCCGGGCGTTAGATTCCCGGCGGGTCGCAACCATGGTACGTGGAGCCGCATGCAATAATGGGCGGTCCGGGCATGATCATGTCCAACTGCGTGGTCCTTGTTATCGAACACAGGCCCATGGACATGGTCGTAGCCTTGGGTGACGCCGTGATCCCGCTCGCTGGCTCCGCCCCCGTCGGGCGACGGCTCTCGCCCCCAGCGCGTCGGAGACAAGCCCCCGGATGAGCTCCGGCTCAAAGCTGAGCCAGCATCCGATCTCCTCGCCATCCCGGAAGCGCATCATCGTGGGTACACTTCGGACAGCGTAGCGCTGGCATTGCTCTTGGAGCGCGGACGATGTCGACCTTTCACGACGAGAAACCTCCCACCGCCCCCGTCGCCCCGATCTCGTCCAGAGGGAGACGCCCTCCGTCCCGGGACCACACCAGCCAAAACAAGAGTCGCAACCAAGCACTCCGGCCCCGAGTACCGTACGCTCGGAAATTCTGGGCATCGACCCTGAGCGGGGCGATCGATCAGAATCGGGCGCACGCGGCTTGCGCACTTGGGGCCCAAAAACCCACCCCCAGCCCGGCCAGGCTCAGGGAGCGGCAAAACGAACACCGCGACATCGCCAAGACAATCAAGGCCTAAGCTCTCCCGGGCCGAGGGCGCGCACCAAGGTGGTCCTCCTGCAGAAAGACTTCACCACGCGCGCACACCGAATGTGGACATCATGGGCAAAGCCGACCCCCTTCGCCGCCTCGGGGGCCGTCAAGTCCTACCGAAACGCCAGCCCGATGACGTGCGATCTGGCCGCCCGACGGCCGTTCGCGTGGTCCGTCAGTGCATAATCGATCCGTATCCGGTCACCCTCAAAGCCCGCTCCAAAGGTCAGCGGAGAGGCCGGGGAGTCGATCACCCGCACCGCACCCATCCGCACGATGAAGGTCCGGCGCAAGATAGGCCACCAAGCAACCTCGACCCCACCGCCGGGGATCAGGTGTCCCCCGCCGGAGCGGGCTAGCTGGGCAGCTGCGCCCACATCGAAGGGGCCCAACGGCGTCCGGCCGGTTCCCGCCCCCAGCACAATCCGCGTGGCCAGGGGCGCAGCGTGACCCCCGAAATCCATGCCGGGCCCCAGATTCTGAATGGAGAGCGCTGCCGTCACGGGGCCCAGGTCCCGGCCAACGCCGATGTCCACGGCAGCGGTACTCCCCCGAACCCCACCCATGCGCTGCTCCACCACTTTGGCGGCCATCCCGACCATCGTGCCCCGCACCCGGCGCGAGAATCCCACCGCAGCGACGAATTCCAAAGCGACGCCCTTGCCCCTGTCGAGCAGGTCGTGAACGAACACCGGACGGCCCGGCGCCCCCGAGGCCGTCCCACGGTAGGTGAGCAACGAGAGACCAGCCGACACGGTGCCGTCCAGCCATCCCCGGCTGGCGCTGGCCGCCATATGCGTGGCGTCCCCCAAGCGACGGTGAGCTACACCGAAGCCCTCGCCAGACAGCAGTGCGGGGTGGGAGAAGATCGAAAACGCTCCGTCGTCGGTCCACAGGGCACCCCCCAGAGCCAAACTGCGGGCGCCGAACGTCATGTCCAGAATCAGGGGGCCCGGGGGTGGCCCGGCGTCAGTCTGCGCCCGCAGGGGACCGTACACCAGCAGGGACCCGGCCACCGACGCCCCGAGCAACAGAGCGACTCCAACCGCTCCCAAGCCGCCGTTCTTCACCCGCGCCAAACCATCAAGGCCAAACGTCCCAACGCCACGCCCCCCTTCGCCACCTACCCCGGTTCCAGATCCACCTCGAACGAGAAGCTACGGCGGCAGCGGCTGCACCGCACAACGACCCGGTCGCGCACATAGGAAAGATCGCTGCGGCCTCGGGTTCGGATTACCGCGCTGGCCCCGGCACAACGAGGGCACGACGGGCTGGCCACCCCTTGCGCCCACTGCGCCCGGAGCAGCTCTCGTTCTGAAGCGCGGTAGTCTCGCCCGCTACCTTTGTTGCTGACGAGACCGGTTGACGAAGGTGGCACCCGGAAGAACGATTTCAACGATTCACCTCCCGGGGGTGTCTCCTAACAGAAGGGCGCACAAGGCCGCCGACACCGAAGTCACGCCTTATTGGGCGCTGATGAAGTCCTGCGTCGAGGTTGCGTCGCGCCCGAACATGGGGACCGCCGGCTTGCCAAGCCGGTCTCCAAGCGGATTCGTGTCCGTCGGTCCGCCCAAACCTGCCACCTGTCCGCCACACAACCTGGACGAGTATCACGCGAACATGATCCCAAGCCGGCAAAGTCGCGCCTGGGGCGCGTTTCACAAACTGTAACCAATCTCTCGACATGCAAGTCACGACTCGATGATCGATGTGCTGGCGGCCGCGCTGACCCTGGCGTCTCTCCCGGTTCAGGACAGGGATGCACCCCCCAATGGCGATGACCCGGCGGTGAGTGACGCCACCGGCAATGTCGTGTACGACGGCAGCAACGGCCAACTGGATGTCCCAAGCCCTTGGGTCGCTGAGGCCAAGATCGATGTGGATGGCCGGTTGGACGAACCCATTTGGGATGCCGCGCCCGTGCTAACCGGATTCACGCAGTTCGACCCAGTCGAGGGCGTACCGGCGAGCCAGCGCACCGAGGCCAGGATCCTGCTGACCGACGACGCCGTCTATTTCGCCGTGACGGCCTATGACGATGTCCCGGGCGGCGTGCGCGCCACGCTGGGGGACAGGGACTCGTTCGCCCGCTCCGACGACTATGTGCGCTTCATCTTCGACACGTTCAACGATCGGAGGCGTGCCTACGTCATCATGGTCAATCCCTACGGCGTGCAGCAGGACGGGCTTTGGGTCGAGGGCGGGGGTGGCGAGCGGCGCCGGGGATTCGGACCTCCCATCGACTGGAACCCGGATTTTGTCTGGGACTCAGGCGGGCGCCTGCACGACCAGGGATACACCGTCGAGGTGAAGCTGCCCCTCAAGAGCATTCGCTTTCGCCAACAGCCCCTGCAGGACTGGGGCCTTCAGGTCGAGCGCAGCATTGCGCGCAACGGGTACTCGCAGTCGTGGGCGCCGGTGACGGCCGATGTGGCCAACCAACTGGAGCAATCCGGCCGCCTCACGGGGCTGGCCAACCTGGACCCCGGACTGTTCTTCGAGATCAATCCGGTCCAGACTCTGTCCAGACAGGGCACGTACAACAGCGACCGTGACGCATTGGAGCGCGGCGGCATCGACGGCGATTTCGGGCTAAACCTGACCTACGGGATCACCCCAAACCTGACCTTGGACGGGACCTACAACCCCGATTTTTCTCAGGTCGAGGCGGATGCCAGCCAGATCAGGGTGAACGAGCGCTTCGCGCTGTTCCTTCCAGAGAAGCGGCCGTTTTTTCTGGAGGGCACAGAGATCTTCAACCTGCCGCAGCGGCTTGTGTACACGCGGTCGATCATCAATCCGGTGGGCGGGGCCAAGCTGCAGGGCAAGATCGGCAGTTTCAACGCCGGTTACCTGGGTGCCGTCGACGATGTCTCCGCCCCGAACGACTCCGAATCGCACATTCGCCCGGTCGTGAACATTTTGAGAGTGCGTCGCGATCTGGGTGCCACCTCCAACATCGGGTTGGTGGTGACGGACCGAACCCACGATCGAGAGCGCTTTAATCGCCTGGCGGGAATCGACGGGCGCTTTCAGTTCAAGCAGAGGTACACGGTCACCCTCCTGGCGGCCGGAAGCCGCAGCGCCGCCGGAAGTCCGACGCCCACGCATGGCAGCCTGCTCTCCGCACAGCTCGCCCGCTCGGGACGCCACTTCCAGTTCAACGCCAGCGCCCTTGATGTCAGCGACGACTTCCTGGCGGCCAGCGGATTCATCCGCCGCACCGGCACGGCGCAGCTTCAGTCTCGCGTCAGCTACAACTTCCGCGGACAGCCCGGAGACCTGATCGAGCGCTGGGGGCCCAGCCTGGAAGCCGAGGGCTTCTGGGACCACGGAGATTTCCTGGGCGGCCTGGGCCCCAAGGAGCGGAGCTTCCAGTTCGGCGGAAGCATCTCGTTTCGGGGTAACCTCACGGTCTTTGCCAACGTGTCCCGCCGGGACTACAGCGTCACCGACCGGGACTACGACGGGCTCTTCCGCACGGGCCCGGGCGGGGTGCAAGAGCCGCTCTTGGCCGATGCGTCGCACTTTCGGGGGCTGAACTCCGGGACGCTCTTCTTCTGGATCAACTCCTTTGAGCGGGTCCGGGGCAACCTCCGCATCACGCGGTCGGAGTCTCCGCTCTTCGACTTCAATACGGACGCGCCGGTCGACGCTGCCGATTCCTGGTCAGTTGACGCGTCCGTCAACCTCTTCCCAACCACACACCTCAGCGGGGAACTGGGGTTGGCGCACACGAACCTGCACCGGAAACGCGACGGGACACTGTACTCCAAGGCGACGATCCCCAGGGCCCGGCTCCAGTATCAGTTCAGCCGGTCGCTCTTCGTGCGCGCCATCACCGAGTACGGAAGCCAATTGCGCGGGCGGCTTCTGGATCCAGACACAGGGGCTCCGCTGTCCTACTGCTCTGACGACTCCTGCTCCGAGCTCGGCGGGTCGGAGTCCAATGACATATCCCTGGAACTCCTCCTGAGCTACGAGCCCACGCCGGGATCGGTCTTCTTTCTGGGCTATTCCAGGCGGATGCGGGACACCGAGCGCTTCCGGTTCAGGGATGTCCAGTCCAGGGCCGATGGGCTCTTCATGAAACTTTCCTACCGGTTTCGCGGATAGTATCTGGTACGGACCGCGCTGTTGACGGAAACGGCCAGCGCGAGCCGGCGGACGCCGGCGGCGGACCTGATATGCCCGCCAGGCCGGCGCGGCAGACGCGTTGAAGCTTCATAGGGAGAATGTCAGGGATGCGGATATTCAGGAACATAGGCGCGGCGGCGGTCGCGGCCACCGTGACTCTCGCGCTGGTCAAGCTGGTGCTCGCGTTGGTGGTGCCGCTGCTTGGGATGTTGATCGGCCTGATGGCCGTAGCGTTCAAGATCGGCCTTTGGGCTGTGCTCGGGTTCATCGCGTACCGGATGATCCAGGCCTATCGCCGCCGCCAAGCGCACCATACCTCGCCCCACTAGCCCTCAGATAAGCGTGTTCCGGGGGAGGGCCTGTTAATTTAATGCAGAACAGCTTATCTTTATTGTACTTATACCGCGAGGTCAAAGCGTCATCCCTCCAGCGACGAGGACTTTCGGGTGAGTACCATCAGCCACCACCAAACCCGCCGTAACTGCGCCGCCCACCGGCGTCGCCTCCGTGCCAGACACGCCCAAGCAGGGCGTTGGAAGCAACAAAGTAAACCGATGCTCGGGGCCGGCAAGATTCGTTACGAGGTCAGCCGGCGCGTGAATGCCACACTCTACGGTGGCATCGGCGCCGCCCACCGGTTGATCACCAAGATCGGCCTACCGGAGCAGATCAACAGATCAGGTGTGCTGAAGCGCAACCTGCCGTACTTCGACTCCGACCATGTGTTGACCCTCGCGTACAGTGTGTACTGTGGCGGCACCCGGCTCGGCGATATCGAGAGACTACGCCAGGATGTGTCGGTTATGGACGCCTTGGGAGCCCGGTTGATCCCGAGTCCGACTGCAGTGGGCGACTACTTGCGGCGCCACTCCGAGGGAGATATCGAGACCTTGATGGACGGGATCAACGAGGTGCGGCCGCAGCTGTGGAGCGGACGCGGGCGCGACCTGCTGGGTCCGGTGACGTACATCGATGTGGACGGGACGATCGTGCCGACGGACGGAGAGAAGAAGGAGGGCTTGGGGCTGTCGTACAAGAAGGTCTGGGGGTATCAGCCGTTGATCGTTACGCTCGCCAACACGGGCGAGGTCCTGTACATCGACAATCGACCGGGCAACGCGGCCAGCCACAGCGGTGCGGCGAAGTGGATTGACAAGTCGATTGACCTGGTGGGCCCCCATGCAGAGCGGCTGTGCCTGCGCGGCGATACGGCGTTTTCGTTGACGACCAACTTTGACCGTTGGAGTGGTCGGGCGGATTTCGTGTTCGGATATACGGCGCATCGGTCGCTGGTCGCACGGGCGGAGGCGCTCGAGGAGGATCGGTGGCAGCAGTTGAAGCGACGGCCACGCTGGGTGTCGGAGACGGGCGAGACACGGCAGCGGCGTCCGAACGAGAAGGCGCGGATTGTGCGCGAGAGCGAGTTCAAGGATGTCAAGCTCAAAGGCGAGCATGTGGCGGAGTTTGAGTATCGGCCGAGGGCGTGTCGCAAGGCGTATCGGATGGTGGTGGTGCGCAAGAACCTGCGTGTGATGAGGGGCGAGTTGGATCTGGGTGATGAGGTGAAGTACCTCTTCTACATCACGACGCTACGGGGCAAGAGCAGGGCTGAGGTGGTTCGGTTGGCGAATCAGCGTTGCGACCAAGAGAATCTGATCAGTCAGTTGAAGAGCGGGATGGGTGCGCTCCGGGTGCCGATGTACGATTTGGTCAGCAACTGGGCGTACATGGTGATTGCGGCGTTGGCGTGGAATCTGAAGAGTTGGATGGCGATGCAGATGCACTACAAGTCGCAGCGTCGGCGCTATGTGAAGATGGAGTTCAAGCGGTTTGTTCGGGAGATGGTGTTGATTCCGTGCCAGGTGATCCGCAAGGCGCGCCAGACGACATTGCGGGTGATTGGATGGCAACCGAGCGTGGACCTGCTGTACAGGGCGTGGTGCACGATCGAACGAACCGAATATGGGTAACGTTAGTCGCTGATTGTCAGCGACTGGTCGGATTTTTTTATTGGGGTGCGATTTTCTGGGACCAGTGCGTCTGTACGGCACGGGCCTGGTCGAGGAGGCCAGACGGTGGCAGGTAACGGAGGGAAAATGCCGACGAAAACCGAATGTGGGCCGAGTATTTCTCGGTCAGGTGACCGAGGTCGCTCGTTATTTATAGCACCCGACCCGTCAAAATGCCAAACGCGCTTATTTTAGGACTAGCCCTCAGATAAGCGTGTTCCGGGGGAGGGCCTGTCAATTTAATGCAGAACAGCTTATCTTTATTGTACTTATACCGCGAGGTCAAAGCGTCATCCCTCCAGCGACGAGGACTTTCGGGTGAGTACCATCAGCCACCACCAAACCCGCCGTAACTGCGCCGCCCACCGGCGTCGCCTCCGTGCCAGACACGCCCAAGCAGGGCGTTGGAAGCAACAAAGTAAACCGATGCTCGGGGCCGGCAAGATTCGTTACGAGGTTAGCCGGCGCGTGAATGCCACACTCTACGGTGGCATCGGCGCCGCCCACCGGTTGATCACCAAGATCGGCCTACCGGAGCAGATCAACAGATCAGGTGTGCTGAAGCGTAACCTGCCGTACTTCGACTCCGACCATGTGTTGACCCTCGCGTACAGTGTGTACTGTGGCGGCACCCGGCTCGGCGATATCGAGAGACTGCGCCAGGATGTGTCGGTTATGGACGCCTTGGGAGCCCGGTTGATCCCGAGTCCGACTGCAGTGGGCGACTACTTGCGGCGCCACTCCGAGGGAGATATCGAGACCTTGATGGACGGGATCAACGAGGTGCGGCCGCAGCTGTGGAACGGACGCGGGCGCGACCTGCTGGGTCCGGTGACGTACATCGATGTGGACGGGACGATCGTGCCGACGGACGGAGAGAAGAAGGAGGGCTTGGGGCTGTCGTACAAGAAGGTCTGGGGGTATCAGCCGTTGATCGTTACGCTCGCCAACACGGGCGAGGTCCTGTACATCGACAATCGACCGGGCAACGCGGCCAGCCACAGCGGTGCGGCGAAGTGGATTGACAAGTCGATTGACCTGGTGGGCCCCCATGCAGAGCGGCTGTGCCTGCGCGGCGATACGGCGTTTTCGTTGACGACCAACTTTGACCGTTGGAGTGGTCGGGCGGATTTCGTGTTCGGGTATACGGCGCATCGGTCGCTGGTCGCACGGGCGGAGGCGCTCGAGGAGGATCGGTGGCAGCAGTTGAAGCGACGGCCACGCTGGGTGTCGGAGACGGGCGAGACACGGCAGCGGCGTCCGAACGAGAAGGCGCGGATTGTGCGCGAGAGCGAGTTCAAGGATGTCAAGCTCAAGGGCGAGCATGTGGCGGAGTTTGAGTATCGGCCGAGGGCGTGTCGCAAGGCGTATCGGATGGTGGTGGTGCGCAAGAACCTGCGTGTGATGAGGGGCGAGTTGGATCTGGGTGATGAGGTGAAGTACCTCTTCTACATCACGACGCTACGGGGCAAGAGCAGGGCTGAGGTGGTTCGGTTGGCGAATCAGCGTTGCGACCAAGAGAATCTGATCAGTCAGTTGAAGAGCGGGATGGGTGCGCTCCGGGTGCCGATGTACGATTTGGTCAGCAACTGGGCGTACATGGTGATTGCGGCGTTGGCGTGGAATCTGAAGAGCTGGATGGCGATGCAGATGCACTACAAGTCGCAGCGTCGGCGCTATGTGAAGATGGAGTTCAAGCGGTTTGTTCGGGAGATGGTGTTGATTCCGTGCCAGGTGATCCGCAAGGCGCGCCAGACGACATTGCGGGTGATTGGGTGGCAACCGAGCGTGGACCTGCTGTACAGGGCGTGGTGCACGATCGAGCGGACCGAATATGGGTAACGTTAGTCGCTGATTGTCAGCGACTGGTCGGATTTTTTGATTGGGGTGCGATTTTCTGGGACCAGTGCGTCTGTACGGCACGGGCCTGGTCGAGGAGGCCAGACGGAGGCAGCTAACGGAGGGAAAATGCCGACGAAAACCGAATGTGGGCCGAATATTTCTCGGTCAGGTGACCGAGGTCGCTCGTTATTTATAGCACCCGACCCGTCAAAATGCCAAACGCGCTTATTTTAGGACTAGCCCGCGGCACGCATGCTCCGACGGCTCGCCATGCCATCGCAGGAGGAGCTGGTGGGCGGACGCCTGACCGTGGACCGAGAGCACAACGGAGCTGGAGATTGGCTCGCTGGAGCACCTGCCACTGGACGGGATGGTGGGTGCGGTGGCCGCGGGCGGACCGTTCTGCGACGCATACTTCTCGGGGGCGCGTATCCGGCCCGCTGACGCACTCGGAGGGTTGAGGGGCCGAACGCGGTGTGGTGCGCACATTCCCCCGAGGGAGGGTGGGAAGCGGAGGCCCGCCGTCGTCTGGACCGTCACCCCTTCGGCAGGCCGGGTGACCTCCCAAGGGTGATCCGCTACCACCCCTCGGCGGTGGCAGGGGTTCCCCAGGTCGAGGCGTGACCCAAAGCACGGGCTCCGAAGTTGATCGGCGCGCTGACATCGCCCAAGTTCGTTGAACCCTGTAGCATTCCATTGAGGCGCACACGACATCGGCGCCTTCGACCGATCGGTCGCGGCGAACACCTGCTTGGCCGCCCCGAATCCTGATTCCTGTTGCCCGGGCGGTCACCATGGCGAGGCAAAGCACGAAGGCAACGAAGGACATCGCCGCCTACGCGCACCCTCAGGAGGACCGCGTCAACAATCCGCCGGTGGGCCTCGTCACTCCAGAAACCGACCAGGATGCTGATCCCACATCCTACGCCCACGATCCCCATCTGGATCCCGAACTCTCGTGGGCGGGCAAGGCCGAAAACACCTCCTTCGAAGTGCCGACGGTGTCCCTGCATGTCCACGAGCGGATCGACCCTCGCACGATCATCGAGGCGGTGCGGAAGCGCAAGGATGCTCCACAGCAGACTTCTCTGTTTGCCTCACAGGACGAGAACCTTCCGATTCGCCACGCCATCGAGTTCTACAAACACAAGAAGAAGTGGACCAATCGGCTGGTTGCGGGCGACAGCCTTCTCGTCATGACGAGTCTGCTCGAGAAAGAGGGACTGGGTGGACAAGTGCAGATGGTCTATGTGGATCCGCCCTACGGAATCCGCTACGGTTCCAACTTCCAGCCCTTCGTGCATCAGCACCAGGTGACCGATCGCAGGGACGACGACCTGACGACCGAGCCTGAGCAGATTCGGGCGTTTCGGGATACGTGGGAGCTGGGCATCCACTCCTACCTCTCCTATATGCGGGACCGCCTGCTGCTCGCCCGTGAGCTACTGACGGAGAGCGGGAGCTGCTTCGTGCAGATTGGCGAAGAGAACGTGCATCGTGTCGGGCTTCTCATGGATGAAGTGTTCGGGTCCGAACACCGCATCGCGACCATTTCCTATTCCACGACGAGCGGAAGCTCCGCGAAGACACTTCCGCAGGTCGCGGATTACTTGCTCTGGTACGCGAGGGACCGTCGTGTCGTAAAGTATCGACAGCTCTACGAGCCGCTCACTCGGGCAGAAGTTATTGATCTGTTCAGTTGGCATGCCATGGTTCAGATGCCCGACGGTGAGTGTCGCAAACTCACAGACAAAGAACGCTTCGACCCGGATCGATACCTGCCCAAAGGTGCGCGTTTGTATAGGCGCACCAGTTTGGACTCGCAAGGCGTGTCCACCACCGGGCGTTCCGAACCGTACGAATGGAACGGCCGCGTGTTCGATTGCGTTGCCGGCCGCCATTGGAGCGTGTCCGCCGAGGGGATGGACCAACTGGCGGCGTTGGGACGCTTGGACGCAGCAAGCGGGCAATCCACATTGAGTTGGAAACGATTCGAGAACGAGGTCCCCGGGCGCAGGATCAACAATGTCTGGCCCGACCAGATGGCCGAGAACAGGAAGAGCTATGTCGTTCAAACCGCTGTCAAGCCGGTCCAACGGTGCATGCTCATGACAACCGATCCCGGTGACTTGGTGTTGGATCCCACATGCGGCAGCGGCACCACCGCTTTCGTGGCAGAACAATGGGGTCGCCGTTGGATCACCTGCGATACGTCTCGCGTGGCCACTGTGTTGGCGAAACAGCGACTGATGACAGCGAACTATGACTACTACGAGCTGGCCCATCCAGATGAGGGGGTTGGCTCCGGCCTAAAGTGTCGGAGGGTAAGAGCAGTATCTGCTCGCACCTTGGCGTATGGCCACCCGCCCAAGGAGATCGTGCTTCAGGACCGACCCCGTGTCGATCGAACCAGAGCGCGCGTGACCGGTCCATTCACCGCGGAAGCGGTCCCCGCTCCGACCGTGCTTCCGATCGACGATGTGGGGCGTCCTGAGGAGTTGTTGACCGCCGATGACTCGGTGGGCCGGGCCGGACCCACGGTTCGCCAGGGGGACTGGCGCGACGAGCTGCTCAAGACCGGCGTTCGTGGCCGGGCCGGTCAGCGGATTTCCTTTGTGCGACTGGAGCCACTTCCGGGTACCCGGTGGCTTCACGCAGACGGTGAGACGGCGCCGGATGGCGGGTTGGCGGAGGATGGCACCCGGCGTACAGCGGGCGCTCGGGTCGTGGTATCGTTCGGCCCCGATCACGCTCCGATGGAGCAGCGCCAGGTCGACCTGGCGATTGAGGAGTCGCAAAACCTCGTGCCGAAGCCATCGGTCATTCTCTTTGCGGCTTTTCAATTCGATCCAGAGGCCGCCAAGGACATCGACGAGACGGAGTGGCCCGGGGTCACCCTGCTCAAGGCCCAGATGAACGCCGATCTGCTTACCGGAGACCTCAAGAAGGCGCGGGCGAGCAACGACGGTTTCTGGCTCATCGGGCAGCCCGACATCGGCCTTAAGTGTCTCCAGGGGACCGACGCCGGGAAGTACCGCGTGACCGTCCGCGGGTACGACTACTACAACACCAGATCCGGCCTCGTGGAGTCCGGCGACGCCGACAGGATCGCCGTGTGGATGCTGGACCCCGACTACGACGGGCGCAGCCTGTTTCCCGCGCAGGTATTCTTCCCGACCTCCGACCCCAATGGAGGATGGAAGAAGCTGGCCAAGAACCTCAGGGCCGAAATCGACGCAACCCGAATGGACGCCTACAGTGGCACGGTTTCCCTACCGTTCGAATCCGGCGAACATGGTCGCGCCGCCGTCAAGGTGGTGGACGACCGAGGTGTCGAGAGCCTCAAAATCGTGAATCTCTCACGATGATCCGGTCCGCATTCCGGAGCACCGCACTCGAGGACGGTGGACGACTGGCCTCCCGCATTCAGATCTCCATGGACGACCTCGCCGCTTGGTGCATCCGTTGGCATGTGGTGGAGCTGGCTGTATTCGACTCCGTGATGCGAGACGACTTCGACCGGGAGAGCGACATCGACTTCTTGGTGCGATTTGACCCGGCCCAAATCCCGAGCCTGTTCTCCATGGCGGCGATGGAGCGCGAGCTGGAGGAATTGGCATTCCGCAAGATTCACATCGTCCATCGTGCAGCCATCGAGTATAGCCGCAACTACATTCGCCGAGAAGCGATTCTGGGGTCTGCGCAGGTCCTCTTTGCCACATAGGGAATTGGCGTACCTGTTGGACATGCTCCTTGCCGCGCGGGAAACGCTGGCCCTAACCAGCGCGCTGACTTTCGAAGAGATGGCGGAAGACCGTCAAACCCAACTTGCCGTTCTGAAGTTGATGGAGATCATCGGCGAAGCCGCGGCCCATGTGGGCGACAGCACCAGACAAGCGCACCCCACCATACCGTGGAGGGAGATTGAGGCTCTGCCTAAGCGGGTCACTCACGCCCACTTCAACATCGACTTGGTGAACGCCCGGAAGATCATCTCCGACGAACTTCCGAGCTTGACCGCCCACCTGCAGCGGCTGGTGCCGCCGGAGGACGAGTAGATGCTCCGGTCTCAACCCGAAATCGACCGACTGATCGTCAATTCCCCTTACGAGGAGCCATCTCAGCACTGGCGCTATGAACGGGTGGCGCGCGGGTTTGGCCTCATCGAGGGTCGCAGGCCCGCGGGCTGGGTGGAGACGTCGGGAGACTCCAGAGGGTTCGACGATCCCGGCGTGCTGCGTGAAATTCCGCTGATCAACCGGATTCGAGAGCGCGTCAAGGCGTGGCGCCAAGCGGGCTACCCGGGCATCACCGGGATCACGAAACGCCTGTTGGAGCACTGGCAGGATCCCGAGGGGTTCGAGTCCCGCCGCTTCTTCTTCTGCCAGCTGGAAGCGGCCGAGACCCTCATCTGGCTTCTGGAGGCGCCACCCGCCGAGCATGTCGGGATCGAGATCCCGTCGGACGGCAGCGCGTACACGCGTCTCTGCGCCAAGATGGCAACCGGATCCGGCAAGACCGTGGTCATGGCCATGGTCATCGCATGGCACATCCTGAACAAAGTGGCAAACCCCCGGGATCCCCGGTTTGCAAAGAATGTCCTCGTCGTTGCCCCCGGCCTGACGGTGCGGAGCCGTCTGGCTGTTCTGGGACCCTCGCACCCAGAGAACTACTACGAGGCATTCCGAATCGTGCCTCCCGCCCTCTTGGCAAGGCTTCGTCGAGGCAGGGTCGAAATCCGAAACTGGCACGCACTCGGGTGGGAGACAGACGCCCAGATCAAACGCAAGAGGGGCGTCGACAAACGAGGGGTCAGGAGCGACGAGGCTTGGGTGCGCGACGTACTGGGCAGAATGTCAGGATCGAGCAACGTGCTGGTCATCAACGACGAGGCGCATCACGCATGGCGTGATCCCGTGGACGCCCGAGTCAAAGGCGTGACAAAGAAGGCCAGGGCGGAGGCCACCAAGTGGATAAGCGGGTTGGATCGAATCCACCGAGTCCGTGGTATTCGTATGTGCTACGACTTCTCCGCGACACCGTTCCTGCCAGGCAAGAAAACCTCGGAGGAATCGCTGTTCCGATGGATCGTGAGCGACTTCGGCCTGACCGACGCCATTGAATCCGGCTTGGTCAAGACCCCTCGGGTCGTGATCCGAGACGATGCGGTGCCGGACGCCCACACGTACAAATCCCGACTCTACCACATCTACGACGATGTCGAGGTCAAGGACGACCTCAACCGCCGGGCGGCGAAGCCCGAGGATCCGTTGCCGAGCCTGGTCATGAACGGCTACTACCTGCTCGGATGCGACTGGCTCAAGACCGCAAAGGAGTGGCGAGATCGAGGTAACGCCACGCCGCCCGTGATGATCACCGTCGCCAACCGAACCGAGACAGCCGCCCGAGTCAAGTATGCATTCGACCACGGGAAGATTCTCATCGACGAGCTCTGTGACCCGGCATGCACGTTACACATTGATTCTCGAGTGCTCGATAAAGCCGAGGCCACGGAAGATCCGATCGCGGAGGTCGATCCTGGAAGCCCGAAGCCGTCGAGGGACCAGCAGGCCGAATTCTTGCGTCAGCAGGTGGACACGGTGGGCCAGCCCGGACAGCCGGGCGAACGGATCCAGAATGTGATCTCGGTTGGGATGCTCTCGGAGGGGTGGGACGCCAAGACCGTCACTCACATCATGGGGCTGCGCGCGTTCACCAGCCCCCTTCTGTGCGAGCAGGTGGTCGGACGGGGTCTGCGCCGCACATCGTACGATGTGAATCCCGCCACGGGGCTCTACGACCCGGAGTACGTCAACGTCTTCGGAATTCCCTTCAGTTTCCTGCCTCATGAAGGCAGAGGCGACCCTCCTCCCCCAGTGCCGCCCAAAACCGCTATTGAGCCATTGAAGGACAGATCTTCCCTTGCCATCACATGGCCCAACATCGTGCGAATCAATCACACCTACCAACCGCGGTTGTCGCTCGACTGGGATCGGGTCGAGCCACTGAACCTCGACGCCTCCCACACCGCGCAGCTCGTCGAATTGGCGCCAACGCTAGACGGCACGCCGGACCTCGCGGGCCTGAGTTTCATATCCCTCGCTGGACTGGCTCGCGAGCACCGTACTCAGCGCATCATCTTTGAGACCGCGCGAGACGTGTACGACCAGATGCGGGAAGCTTGGCGGGGGGACCGCAGCTACCTGCTCGGACAAGTCGTGCGGCTCACAGAGCAGTTCATTCGTTCGGACAAGGTTGTGGTCATGCCTGGCCCATACGGCCGAGACGATCTCGTGCGCCGCCTGATCATCACGCTCAACATGACCTCGGTCGTGAACCACATCTGGAAGGCAATCCGCCACGAGAACACGGAGAGGCTGGAGCCGGTGTTCGACCGTGAAGAGGTCGAGCGGTCGACCGGAGACATGCGCACCTGGCATACGACCAAGCCGTGCCAACCCACAAAGCGCAGTCACATCAACTACTGCGTCTGCGACAGCACTTGGGAGGCGTCGGACGCCCATGCGCTCGACCACGCTCCAGAAGTGGAAGCTTGGGCCAAGAACGACCATCTCGGGTTCGAGATATCGTACATCCATCAGGGCGTGGTGAGAAAATACCGACCTGACTTCCTCGTTCGTCTCACGTCCGGGAGCATGCTCGTGCTCGAGACCAAGGGTCGGGACACCAGCCGGACTCAAACGCAGCGGGAGTTTCTGGCCGAGTGGGTCCAGGCCGTCAACACCGATGGGCGTTTTGGAAGGTGGGCTTGGGACGTATCGCTGAGGCCCGGTGAAATTCACGCCATCTTGGCCCGTCACTTGGACCTGAGCACCTGACTGTGCAGACTCCAAGAGGATACTGACCACGGGTCCCAGGGGAGGCTGACCACTGATTCCACGGGTGGTCTCCACGGACTGGGGTGGTTGCGTTCCGCTCGCCAGTGGCTCTGTGGTGGCCATCAACCAAGGAAGCGCCGGACCGGGAGTGACGGCGGACGGAGGGTGCTGGATGACCTGATGCAAGGACCGTCGTCATTGGATCCTGTCAATGGGGTTCCGCGCTGTTTTATGTGGGTAGCCGGAATTCGAGCTTCCCGCAAGCCAGGTACGCCATCGTGATGAAGGTCTCCGCTGTCCGATAGCCCCGAGCACGGACTTTGGCGGCCTGAATCAGTGAGTTCATGGCCTCAAGGAGACCATTCGTCAGCCGCGAATGTCGTCAGCGCAGAATGCCCGTTCTGTGCCGCCTGATCGTCTTGGCCACCCCAACCATCGGCTGTAGCCCGCTCTTCTCCGCCCTCACGCACCAACGATCCAAGTGACGCCCTGCCGCCACCGGCGGCAGAGCCCATAACTCCTGGAAGCCCAGCTTCAGCTCGTACGCCTTCGCCGTCTCCAGCGTGTCCGTGGCCAAGTCAAGCAACGCATCCAGCCGAGCCATCTCCCGAGGCGGTAAGGCGCCGCTGGTTCTTCAGCCACAGCCAGCGTGTCCGCTTGAGGTCCGGACGGTCCTTCTGTTCCGCCCGACGCACCCGCCGGATCCCCTCGTTGAGTAGCTTGACGACATGGAACCGGCCAAACGTCACTTGGGCGTGAGGGAGGACATCCGCCCCGCCCTTGATGTACGCCTTCGACATATCCATGCAGATCTCGACGATCCGGCCGGGATCCCCGCCGTGAACCTCCAGGTCATCGCGAAACTCTTTGAATACCCCCGCCTTGCGGCCCTACGTCGCATACAGCAGCCGACGCTCCTTCAAGTCGGCAAACAGCGTGATGTAGTCGTGGCCAGGGCGTGCAGACTTAAGTCAAGCGTTCGACGATCCCGGCGTGCATGCGGTCACCCAAACTGGTTAGGAGCGCCGGCGGGGCGGACCCGCGCGGGGATCCGGCTTGCGTGTGCCCTGCCGCCGGGCGCCATGGGATCCGCCGGACCGACCTCCGCCGCGCCCAGCCGAGGGGCGCTGCGATCGGTGGCCCCCTCCCGGCTTCTTTGCCGAAGGCGGCCTGTCGTAGTCCGCGCGCACACTACGTCCCCCCAGGGTGCAGCCGTTCAGTGCCGCAATGACGGCCTTGGCATCGCTCTCCCGCACCTCGATCAGCGAGTGGCTCGCGCGCATGTCAATGCGACCAACCCGCCCACCGGGTACGGTGGAACGACCCGTGATCATGCGGAGCAGGTCGCCGGGTCCCACCTCGTCTCGCTCACCCGCCGACACAAAGAGCCGCACCCAGCTCTCCGGCGGCGCCGGCTTTCGGGCGCCGCCCCGTTCTGTCGGTGACGCCACCGTCGTGAGACCCAGTTGCATCAGAGCAGCCGCGGCAACCTCCTCGGCCGAGAACCGGTCCAGCAACGACTCCACAAGGAGGTAGTACGGGGCTACACGAGGATCGCGCGCCGCCTCGTGCAGACCATCCACCAACTCTTCCAGGTGCGCGGCCACGCGGGGAGGCCGAGGAGCGCGGTGGCGCTGAAGACCAAACCCCGCCCCACGCGCCACATCCTTCATATGCCCCAGCTCCCTTACCGCCACCACGGCCCATGCCGGTCCTGCACCAGCATGCCGCAGCCGCGCCTGATCCACCCCGCTCGGGGCAAAACAGGAGACAGTGGCCACGTTCTCCCGGGCGTCCACCTCCCGAAGCGTTCGTTCCGCCTCCTCCTCGTCACTTCCACACAGCCATACGGGCACCACCTTCTCCCCGCAACCACCGCACGCATATCCGTGCAGGCGCAGCAAGTCGCCAATATCGGCCGCATGGTCGTCCGAGGCGCAGAACGCCAGCACATGCCGAACCGAATCCTGCCCCAGCAACTCGGCAACCAGCGCCAACACAGCCTCGTGTCGGTCTCCATCCAGCACCCTCATGGTCAGGGTTGGACCCGAGGGAACACCGCTACCCGCCCTTGGGCGTCCCGCTCGCGCTGACTCCGATGCGCCGTCCCCGCCCTCCGGCGCACCGACACCCACGGTCACCGCGCGCCTCGTGTAACGCCGCGCAACAGAGCGTGCGCGCTGCCCCAGGGGAAGCCCGCAAAAAACCCGCTGACACTCCTTGGGCAACTCGTTCAGCGCAGCCTCCAGGTGATCGGGCGGAGCCAGATTTACAACTCCGTCCGCATCATGGACGACCAGGCATTGCACATGATCCACCGACACGGAGCGGTCCAGAATCGCATCAATGCGTCCCGCAGGCACGACGAGGACATCGGCCAGCGCCGGCAGATTCCAGTGCGGTGCCAGCGCTGCAATCCGCAACCCAAACCCGTCAGCCAGCCGGCCGAAGGAACGCGCGACCTGCGTGGCTTGGGCGGCACCCGTGCACAGCACCAAACACGAGGGCGAACCCTTGCCACCCTCGAGCCGCTCAAGCAACGGAGCGGCGTACGCCACCATCGTCCCGCTTCCGGGTCCTGCACGCCCCAGCAAATCACGTCCCCGCGACAGGACCGGTACGGCTGTCGCCTGAAAGGGCGTCGGTGTCTCAATACCCTCGGCGGCCAGAGCCGCAACGATCTCTGGACCCAGCGGCAGATCGTCGAACGATGTCAGCGGACTTCGCCCGCCATCAAGCCGCCCTTGTCCTCATGCTGATAGGGGAGACGGGAGAGGAACCGTTGGATCTCGTAGTCCATACGGGAGGTGCGCAACCGATCGGTTCGCACAACCACATCGGTAAATGGCCCGTGGGCGTGCAGCCATAGGTCGACCGTTCCCTCCTCGCCCGTGTACGTCGCTGCGTTGTCCGTGTGCCTGGTCCGGCGCACGCCGATATACGCCGGGAGGTGCTTCTCCGCCAGTTCCAGCACTTCGCTTGCTTGCAATGCGGTGCTACGCTGATAGCCTGCCATCGTCATATCCCATGTACCCTTGTGAGTCCCACTCCAAAACCGGACGTCAGGTCGCGGTGCGCGGGACCTGCGGCCCCCGCCCCGCAGCCCCCGAGCGACTGCGCTCGACCGTGGACCGGATGTCCGCAATCAACCTCTTCCACCGCGCCATGTCGGCCACTGTGACAAGCCCCTGCACACGGTCCTGCCCTAACACCAGGGCTGGAGCCCCGGCCACCCCCAACTCGGCTGCAACGCTGCGATGATCCAGCACCGCCTGCGTGTAACGGTCCACGTCAAGCACCACCCTGACCAAGGCCCGCTCAAGCCCAGCCCTGACTCCAATATCGACCAGCACGTCAATCCGCCCGACATCCCGGCGGTCAACAAAGAAGGCCTTGTACAGTGCATGCCGCACGGCGTGGTAGCAATCCCCGCCGCCGCTGTCACGCGCAAACTCGGCCAGTTCATGCGCCTTGCGGCTCCAAGGAATGAACGGGGGAGATTCCAGGCTGGCAGAAGCGCAGGGGGCGTCGACATGGTCAAGCAGCTGCGCAACGCTCTCGCTTCGCCTCCGCCAAGCACCACCGGCCGGATCCATCGGCGGGTCCGGCGGCGGACGAATCTCCAGGCCCCTCCATTGCACGCAATCCGCCGCACCCGCGCTCTCCAAGAGAGCACTGACCACATAGGAGGCAGGGTCGACAACGTCGAAGAAGAACGTGGGAAGCATGCGCTCCGCCGGATACCGGCAGGGACGATCCATGGACCACATCCTGTCAGTCGTGTTCGCCCGCACGCACACCCCCCGGCGAGGCTCCCGGCATCTGGACATCATGTGCAATCGGGAGCCGCGACGAATTCTTGAGGGGGTTGCACGGACATCGGGAACGGGTATAACAATAACGGATGAAATACTCTGACAACATTTCGGGATTGGTGCCGTCAGCCACCGTCACCGTGAGCACGCTCGCGAAGAAGCTCGCCCGGGAGGGTCGCGACATCATCAATCTCAGCGCAGGTGAGCCTGACTTCGGCACGCCTGAGGGGATCGCGCGCGCAGGCATCGAGGGCATCCTGCAGGGTCACACCCGCTACACGCCGGCGGCGGGCATGCCCACGCTGCGTGACGCCGCTGCCCGATACATGACCGCCACAACGGCATACCCCGCCGATCCCGATCGGGTCGTTGTCTCCGCAGGCGCAAAACAATCGCTCTTCAACGCGTGCTTCTGCCTCTTCGGGCCCGGTGACGATGTGCTCATCGGGTCCCCGTACTGGACCTCGTACCCGGAGATGGTGACGCTGGCCCGCGCCCGGCCCGTGCCGGTCGGCGGACATGAGACGGACGGGTTCTTGCTGACACCCGACCACTTGGACCGGGCCGCGACGGATGCCACGAAGGGGCTCATCTTCTCCTCCCCGGCCAACCCGACCGGCGCGGTGTATTCGGCCGAGCAACTGGATGCGATCGCGCGCTGGGCGGCGAAGCGGCAGATCACGGTCATCAGCGACGAGATTTACCGCGAGATCTACTATGGGGAGGGTGATCGCGCGCCCGGAATGCTGGACATGAAGCCCCGCGCGGCTCTGGATCCGGTCGTGATCAACGGGATGTCGAAGGCGTTTGCCATGACGGGGTGGCGGGTTGGATTCTCGTACACCTCCGAGGAGCTGGCCCGCAAGATGACCGCCTTCCAGAGTCACGTCTCCCTCAATGCCGCCACTCCCTCGCAGATGGCCGCCCTGGAGGGTTTGACCCGGGGGGACAGGGGACGGGCGGACCACAACCGCATGCTGGACGCCTTCCGGCGGCGGCGCGACCTGGTCACCGGCCTCTTCGACGAATTGCTGCCCCATTGTCCCTATGTGCAGCCCCAGGGCGCCTTTTACCTCTACTTCCGGGTCGACGCGGCGTTCGACTCCGAGATCCGCTCCTCCGGCGACCTCTGCGCGCGCGTGCTGGAGCGGGAGGGGGTGGCCATCGTTCCTGGCGAGGCCTTCGGCGACGGGCGGTTTGCGCGCATGAGCACGGCGTCCTCAGACGAGGATCTGCAGGAGGGCGTTCGACGGATTGCCAAGGTCCTGACCAATGGCGCGTAGCGGATCGGACCCCGAAGAGGATCTCCCTCCATCACTTGAGTACCCGAACGTGCCATCCGGGGCACCCGCCCCGTCCACGCTGGACCACGACGAGCTGGAGCGCTATGTGCAGCGGCTTTTTGCGCGCGAGGACGATGTCCTCAGGCGTGTTCGGGCGGCGGCGGGCGAAGCGGAAATGCCCCAGATACAGATCCCGCCGGCCACGGCCCGGGCCATCCAGGTACTGCTCATGGCCTCCTCATGCCGACGTGTCCTGGAGATCGGGACGCTCGCCGGATACTCGGCGATATGGATCGCCCGCGCGCTCCCCCAGGATGGCGAGCTCATCACCCTTGAAGTCAACCCGAATCACGCGCGGGTCGCGCAAAGAGCCCTGGCGCTGGCCGGCGTGGAAGAGCGGGTTCAGTTGTTGGTGGGGGACGCGCGTGAACTGATGGCCGATCTGGGGCCGGACGAGTCCTTTGACGCGGTCTTCCTGGACGCGGACAAGGAGCGCTACTCGAGGTATGCGGCGCACGCGGCGCGACTCCTGCGCCCCGGCGGACTACTCCTCGCCGACAACGCTTGGTGGTCGGGACGGGTCCTGGCACCGGGGGACGATCAAACCAGCACGGCGCTCGCTCACTTCAACCGCACCATCTCGTCGGATCGCCGCTTTGCGGCCACCATTCTTCCCGTAGGTGACGGGCTCCTCTTCGCGGTGCGGCGCAGCACCACGGCTACGGGGCGCCCCGGTCCGGCTTCGCCGTAGCCCCCCGCTCTTGACGTTCCCCAACAGGATCTCTCACATGTGCGGGCGGCGGCCCGGGCCAGCCATCCGTCTCATGGCTTGTCCCCGTCACCCAGCTTCGCGATGAGGACCCGGCAGGAGCGATCCAGCATATCGTAGACACGCTCAAATCCGCGTGAACCACCGTAGTAGGGGTCCGGCACATCCGCACCCGGGTCCTGGTTGTCGTAGTCGCGCATGAGAACCAACCGGGCGGATGCGCCGGGTGGGCGAGAGCGCTTTAGCCAGTCCAGGTTGCTCCGGTCCATCGCAACGATGATGTCGAACTCGGCGAAGTCCCGATCCGTGACGCTGCGAGCCCGTCCGGCCAAGCGCACCCCATGCTTCATGGCAATGGCGCGGCTCCTGGGGTCGGCCGGTTTGCCGATGTGGTAGGAGGCCGTGCCCGCGGAGTCGGCCAGAAAGTCGCCCTTGCGGCCGGCCCCGTCTGCCTGGTGCCGAAAAATCGCCTCCGCCAGTGGGGAGCGACATATGTTCCCCAGGCACACAAAGAGGATCGAGGTACGGCGACCGGGCATGTCGGATTCGTCCCGTTTCATTGGACAGAGGTTGGGTGGCGACCCCAAGATGCAATTGGCCGCCCTGCGAACCAAGTTCGGGGGCTGGGCCCCAAGGGCCAACCAAACCATGAACCCGCCCGCGCCGCAAGCGGCAAAACCGATACCATGTCAACATCGGCCACGAAGCGCATGTTGCCGAATGCGCTGCGGCCCCACGACGGGGCTTGGCCCCGCCGACTCCTGCCGTCGGACTGCCGGGCCGCGCTCCCGGTGCTGTTTGCGGCGCTCGTGTCCGGGTGCGGCGGTGAGCGGGCCCTGGATCCGCTTCCGGGCCGTCCGCCCGCGCTTGTGAGGGCGATCCCGGATCAGGTGGTAGGCGTCGGCCAGACAGCCACCCTGGACGCCTCGTCCCACTTCACCGATCCAGACGGCGACCCGTTGCGTTACGAGGCGTCCTCCTCCGACCCCTCGGTGGCTGACGCATCCTACTCAGGACCGACGGTGACCATCACCGCACTCAGGAAGGGCTTTGCCCGCCTCACCATCACCGCGTCGGACCCTGCAGGACTCACCACGAGCCTGGCCTTTCAGGTCACCGTCCCGAACCGACCGCCAACGCCCGCCCTGGCCCTCCCCGACCAGACCATCTACATCGGCCAAACAGCCACGCTGGACCCTTCAGCCCACTTCACCGATCCAGATGGCGATGCGCTCTCCTTTCAGGCTTCGTCGTCCAACCCGTCCGTGGTTGACGCGTCACTCGTCGACTCGCTGATCGACATCACCGCACCACGGAAGGGAGTGGCCAGGGTCACGATCACCGCCTCGGACCCGGCGGGACTCACCTCGACCCAGGTCTTTCTCGTCACCGTTCCGAACCGACCGCCAACGCCCGCTCTGGCCGTCCCCGACCAGACCATCCACATCGGCCAGACAGTCACCCTGGACCCTTCAGCCCACTTCACCGATCCGGACGGCGATGCGCTCTCCTTTCAGGCTTCTTCGTCCAACCCTTCCGTGGCTGACGCATCCGTCTCCGGTACCACGGTCACCGTCACCGCGCTTGCCAAGGGAGAAGCAAGGATCACGGTCACCGCACGGGATTCGGGGGGCCTGGACACCTCCCAGGCCTTTCAAATCGCCGTCTTGAACCAAGCGCCAGAACCCGTCGGCCGAATACCCGGCCAAGCCATCCATGTCGGTGAGGCCGTCACGCTGGACGCCGCGCCCTACTTCAGCGATCCAGACAGCGATGCGTTGGCCTTTCAGGCATCGTCGTCCAATCCCGCGGTGGCGACCGTCCTCACCTCGGGCTCCGCGGTCACCGTCACGGCGCTGGGGAAGGGCTCAGCAACCGTCACCATCACCGCATCGGACCCGGAGGGACTCACGACCACACAGACCGTTCAGGTCACGGTCCCGAATCGCGGTCCCGAGCCCCTGGGCTCCATACCACGCCAAGCCATCCATGTCGGTGAGGCCGTCACGCTCGACGCCAAGTCCTATTTCAGCGAGCCGGACGGCGACGCGTTGGCCTTTCAGGCATCGTCGTCCAATCCCGCGGTGGCGACCGTCCTCACCTCGGGCTCCGCGGTCACCGTCACGGCGCTAAGGAAGGGCTCAGCAACCGTCACCATCACCGCATCGGACCCGGAGGGACTCACGGCCACACAACCCGTTCAGGTCGTGGTCCCGAATCGCGGTCCCGAACCCGTCGGCGCCGTACCCGACCAGACCATTGATATTGGCGAGGCCGTCGCGCTTGATGCCGCGTCTTATTTCACCGACCCGGACGGCGATGTGCTGACCTTTGAAGCCGTCGCGTCTGACCTTGCGGTGGCCACCGTGTTCACCTCGGGATCGACGGTCACCGTCACGGCGCTCGCCAAGGGAGCGGCCACGGTCACCATCCGCGCCTCCGACCCCCAGGGACTGGCGGCCACCCAAGATGCCCAGGTCATCGTGCGCAGCCGGAATCGGGCACCCGGGCCCGTGGGCACGATTCCGGTACATTCGGTCCTCATTGGGGAGACGGTTACGATGGATGTCTCGCCACTCTTCACCGACCCGGACGGCGACGCGCTCTCCTTCCAGGCATCGTCGTCCGACCCCTCCGTGGCAACCGCCTCCGCCACAGGGACAACGGCCACGCTTACGGCACTCCGGGAAGGGACCACCGACGTCACCCTCACCGCGACCGACCCCGAGGGACTATGGGCCGCCCAAGCCTTCCAGGTCACCGTGTCGACAAACACGGACACGAACCGGCCACCCAGGCCGGCAGGCGCGATCCCGGACCAGTCTCTCCGCACCGGCGAGACAACTACCCTGGACGCCGAGCCCTACTTCACCGACCCGGACGGCGACGCGCTCTCCTTCCAGGCATCGTCGTCCGACCCCTCCGTGGCAACCGCCTCCGTGTCGGGTGCCACCGTCACCGTCACTGCTGGGGCCGAGGGATCGACCACGATATCGGTCAGCGCGTCGGACCCCGCAGGGCTGGAGGCCACACTCACGGGAGACGTCACCGTCACGGGCCCACAAGCGAGCCCCGCCTCGTTTTATCTCGTCCAAAGCGTGCAAAACTTGCAGTCGTCGGTACCTCTGGTCGCCGGCAAACAGGCGCTGCTGCGGGTGTTCATGACTGTGTCGGGCGGGGCGGACGCGCCCATGCCACCCGTGCGGGCGACGTTTTACTCCGGCGGCGTCCAGACCTACCAGACCGAGATCCCCGGGACATCCCATCCCATCCCAACGGTGATCGACGAGAGTGCATTGTCGAAATCGGCAAATGCGCGGATTCCGGCGCGTGTGATCCGTCCCGGCCTGGAAGTGGTGGTGGAGCCTGACCCGGACGGCACGCTCGACCCTGCGCTGGGCGTGGCGCCTCGCATGCCCGCCACCGGACGCATGGCGGTGGCCGTGCATACGATGCCGGCGTTCAACGTCACGATCGTGCCCATGCTCTGGCAGCCAAACCCGGACTCATCGGTCATTACGCTCGTCAACGCAATGGCCGCCGACCCCGAGAACCACGAGCACTTCGAACACTCGCATCTGTTCCTGCCAATCTTGGGACTCGGCGCGACGGCGCACGCGCCCGTGGTGACATCCACAAACCACCACCGCGAGCTCCTTGACCATGTCCAATTGATCCGCGCCGCGGAGGGCGGGCGCAACCACTACCTGGGCATCATGAGCGTGAAGGGCCCGACCATAAGAGGGTCGGCAGAGGTGGGAGGCTGGTCCAGCTACACCGACTTCGCCTCGTACAGCAACTCCCGGCTCATCGCGCATGAGTTCGGGCACAACATGAGTCTGCTCCATGTGCCCTGCGGCCCAACCGGCTTCTTTGACCCCGACTATCCCTACGAGGAATCGCGCATCGGCGCGTGGGGCTACAACTTCAATTCCGACGAACTGGTGCCACCGACATGGCTCGACTTCATGGGGTACTGCAATCCCAACTGGACGAGCGACTACCACTTCACCAAGGCCCTCCACTATCGGCTCGCGCATGAAGCGCCGTCCGCCCACCCTGCGGACCACGCTCCGACAACATCCGGCCGGGCACTGATTGTCTGGGGCGGCCTGGACGAGGAGGGAGCGCCCACGCTTCGCCCCTCCTTCCTCATCGACGCGCGGCCCACGTTGCCGAAGGCAGGTGGCCCATGGTCGCTTACCGGGACCGACGCGGCCGGCCGCGAGTTGTTCTTCGTGTCCTTCACAATGCCCGAGACCGCTCACGCGGACGATCGCGCCGGCTTCTCCTTCGCCGTGCCCGTCACATGGGGAGAGCGCGAGCTGGCGCGCATGATGCTGCGGGGTCCGGGGGGCTCAAGCACACTGGACGGCGATACCGACCTTCCGATGGTGCTTCTGCGGGACCCCGAGACAGGCGAAATTCGTGGAATTTTGGACGGCTCGCCCGAACCGGCACCAAGCCCCTTTGGCGCCAGAGATCGCGCGGAAAGCTTCCAGACACTCTTTAGTCGGGGCGTTCCCGCAGCCCACGTGCCGGGGCGACCGTGATGGTGCCCCGGGGACACCGCTTTGGGGTGCCCCCCCAACACCCCGCGACCGGTCCCGTCTTGGGGGGCAGTTCGGGCCTGCAGACGTCCGCTGACATCCGTCATCAGCGACTATTGGGGCCCGCCCTCACACCGCCGCCCGCACCTTATGCGTTAGCTTCACTCGTGGGCTCCTGACCGCCCAGCGAGGGGCGGGAGGTCGGGAACCGGCCGAGGTGAGCATTCGGCCGCGGCGTTTCGTGCCGGTGCCCCCGCACCCGCCACGGGTCGCCAATTCACGGGTAACCGGCAATAGCTATCGGTACAGTGCACCATTGAATCAATCGACGGGTTTCGCGTCATTCGGGCTCTCGAGTACCTGTTTGGCCGCAATCGAAGCGCTGGGATGGACTGATCCCACCCCCATACAGAGCCAGGGAATTCCGTTGGTGAAGTCCGGGCGCGATGTGGTGGGCATCGCCCGCACGGGCACCGGAAAGACGGGCGCCTTCATGATCCCCGCCCTGGAGACCATCAGGGCGGATGGCGGCCTTCAGGTACTCGTCCTCTGTCCGACCAGGGAGCTCGCCCAGCAGGTGTGCGAGGACACGCGCAGCCTCGCCCGGGGATCGCGCGTGCGGTCGGATGTCATCACCGGCGGCGTCGCCTACGGGCCCCAGATCGACGCGTTTCGCCGTGGTGACGAAGTGATCGTCGCCACACCCGGCCGGCTCATTGATCTGCAGAATCGGCGCCAAGCGGTCCTCAAGGGGGTGCGCATTCTCATTCTGGATGAGGCCGACCGAATGCTGGACATGGGATTCCGGCCGCAGATCGAGGATGTCGTGCGTGGACTCGGGGCCCGTCCACAGACGCTGTTGTTCTCCGCAACGATGCCCAATGCCGTCCATGCGCTGGCGCTACGCATGACGCGCGACGCGGCATGGATCGAGGCCTCGCCGCCCGGCACCACGGCCCAAGGGATCTCCGAAATCGCCTATTCCGTGAGGCCAGAGAAGAAACCCGACCTTCTGATCCATCTGTTGGATCAGCCGGGGTGGAATCAGGTGCTCGTGTTCACGCGCACAAAGATTGGCGCGGATGTGCTGCGGACGCGACTGCGGTCCGCAAAGATCTCGTGCGATGTCATCCACTCGGACCGACAAATGCAACACCGGACGCGGGCGATGGATAGATTCGCCGGCGGGGACGTTCGGGTTCTGGTCGCCACCGACATCGCGCAGCGCGGACTGGATATCGATGGGATTTCCCATGTCGTCAACTACGATGTACCCTTGGACCCAGGCGACTATGTGCATCGCATTGGCCGCACGGGGCGGGCGGGAAAGACGGGGGTGGCGATCACGTTTGTGACCGCGGGCGACATCGGCGCATACCGCACGCTCGAACAACAGCTGGAGCGCAAGCTGGACAAGGTACATCACCCGGGCTTCGATTTCGCAGGGGGCGTGGTCATGGAGCCCGTGGACCGGAAGAAGAAGAAATCGAGATCAGGGTTGGGCATGGGCAGCAAGGCCGGCGTTTCCCTTGAGCCGGACGAGCTTGCCGCTCTGCTCCGACACGACACCCCGGGAAGCGAGTCATGATTCTCAAGCGCTACGGCAACTGGTATCACACGGTGACACCCAACTTCAACCCCACCGCGATGACGGAGATCGGATTCATGCGCGACCGAGAGTTCTCCATCGCGGCCACGGACTTCGAGAACCAATACCGGCAGGTGGACACCCACAACCTGGCACCCACCGCCGAATCCGATGTTCAGCGTGACGCCGAGCGCACGCTACTGGCCAACCTGGAGACGGCCCTGAACGATGTGGTGCAGGGCGCGGGACAGGAAAAGGTCGTGTTGGTATGCAATGACCGCGACGACTGGCCCAAGACGAGGGAGGCGCGGGACGATGTGATTGTTGACGGCAAAAACCGCTTCCACTTCCGCTGGGCCGTGGATCCCCCTCTCAAACTGGCCGTCTACGCCCGCGCGCCAGCCTCCACCTGAGCGGGCCGGGGCGACTGCGGGATCCCGAGCCGGACAGGCGCACCCGCAAAGAGTCCTGACGACAACTCCTCCCGCGCGTCGCAGGAGACTCGCTCCCCGCATTTGGGCCCGTAGCCCACTTCAAGGCGGTCCTCAGTTTGCGCATGGCCCGCCAAATCCGGCCTCCGCCAACAACCATCCCGGTCAGGCCAAGCACGAAGCCAAGGCCCGATTCCACGCAGAGGCCGGTCCACACAACATTTCTGGCCACCGCCTTGCTCAATTGGCTTTGACCTTCTTCGTGACAGCAGAGTCAATGGACAGGGGACCCACACACAACCGGACATGCACGACCCGTTGCGGGAAGCGACCCAAGCGACAACGGCCCAACGGGCCCGGAGAGCTGGCCGCAAGCCTCGTCAACTTCGGCGAGCAGGGCAATATCGTGGCAGTTGTAGCGGCGCTCGAAGGCGTTGGCGGGGGGTCTGCCACGGTGGTCGCGGATGTGGCCGGTCTTGCCGTGCCGGAAGATGAGGCGGGTGATTTGGGCGCGCGACAAACCGGTGACCTTCTGGATGTACCGCTTGATGAGGCCCTGTTCGGGCTTGGAGAGCCGGTGGTGGTACTCGAACTCGACCAGCGTTCCCGTGGGTGAAGTCGTAGGCGGCGGTGCGCTGGGAGATCTCGATATCGGTTTTGTCGGTGCCGTCGAGGAAGTCCTGGACCTTCCCTTAGGGTGTGAATCCGGGTGGTTCTGAGTGTCACGATCATGCTCCTATGATCGCAGCGCCTCAGCTCAGGCTCAATTCCCGTTGGAAACCGGGCCCCCGTTCAGGCTCATCTCCCATTGGACAACACTCGCCCTTGACATTGCCGCGCACCTACCCCACGGTTCTAGGCTCGGATCGTCCGATCACCGATGTGTTCGGGGACCAGGCGGTGGCAAAACCGCTGGTTTGGACCGAATCTGCCGCCAAGGCTATTGAGAAGGTGGGCCGTTAGCTAGCCCTTGCGGTGGCCACAGCATAATCGCCATAATGTGTCGAACACTGCTTTGGGAGTCGCAATCCGCTCGTCACTGTGGATTCTGCTTCAAATGGAGGTAGAAAATGAAAAGACTGATCGACCACCGAAACTGGATCATCCCTATCGAGTGCGCGTTCGTGCTGGCATTTGCCCCGGTGATGTTTGCCTGCCACGACGCCGTTGTTGATTCTGAGCCTGAAGAAGAACACGATCCGACGATCACCGTGTTCTCGGGCATCCACAACGGTGGAGTTACGCGCGTGGAAATCTCCGGTGCAGCGGCTGGATACCAAGGTCCTTACAAGGTTGTAGAAGTGGGTGCGGATGGCCTAAGCCGCTATGCGGGAGTCGTTGACCCGAAGGATCCATTCGCGATCTTCGATCCAGCGGACGTCCAAGCCCTGCGTGAAGTCGCTCGTGATTCTGCGTTGATGGCGACCGTGCAGCGCCTTCAGGGCGAGGGACTGTCGACCTCGGAAGTCATTGATCAGGCAACCCGTGCGTTGATGGATGGTACCGACCCTTCTCTCCGTTCGCCGTCCAAAACGGTCCGGCGGATAAGGGAGCAGCGGCGATGAGACGCCCGACAGCGTCAAGTCTTCGTTTTTTCGTGACCGGAGTCACCGTGGTCCTGTAGACCAGTGGCACTGTACCTGCCGTTTCCTCGGCGCGCGGAGTCAATTCTACTTGTTCGCCTGCGAGCGGTCAAACTCCTTGTGCAAAGTGCGCTTCCTGCACGACGGATTGCATTATCGCCGTTGGGATCGCCGTTGCCGCGTGCGCGGCCATTCCGACTGGTATTGCAACTGCGGCGTGTATCGCTGCTTCGGCCAACGCCACAAAAATCTGCCTTTATTGTGCGTTAGGGCCTTGCGCACAATGCAGAAATGGGAACCAAAATAACAACGGTGGCGGAAACGGCAACGGAGGAGGTACAGATAGCGGTGGAAATGGTGTCACCGGTGACGGTAGTTGTAAGTCAGGGCGGTATTCGTCGGAGGGTGCATGTTGCACAAATTTTTATCACGTGCAAAAACCGGATGGCGGGTATTTTGAAGTTTGTGAGGTGCTGATGTAGGTATTGGTTCTCCGTTATTTTGTCCCGTTTATGAGGTGGTCCCACTTTGTTGGATAGGTTTTTGGCAAAAATAAGGTGTACTTCCGCCCTCTGGAAAACCGCTTTCAAGCCGACGTCGCGGGAATCGGACCGTGTCGCGGAAAGACCCGCCGCCGCAGACGGACTCGCAGGGCCCATCCCCTCTCACGGGAGTTAAATCTAACCTCCGTTTTTCCCGGCGGGGTTTCCCCGATGGGAAAAAATGGAGGCAACCGGCGCACCACAACGCGCCAAGTACGTGCCGTCATTTCGCCGGTTTTGTCGACGGAGCCCCGGGTCACTCAATTCCACTTCAGTCCAGCCCCCGACCGTCCATCGAGACTCGAATATCCGCACCCAGCACCCGATCCGTGAACGCCTCGCTCGTGAACTGCGAGCCTTGGTCCGTGTTGAAGATCTCCGGCTTCCCCATGAGCAACGCATCATCCAGCGCCCTGACGCAGAAGGATGCGTCCATGGTGTTCGACAACTGCCACGAGAGCACATGCCGGGTCGCCCAGTCCATCACGGCCACCAGGTAGAAAAAGCCTCGGGCACACTGGCACATACGTGATGTCCGCACACCACACCTGGTTCGCCCGCGACACCTCGACATCGCGCAGCAGATACGGAAACACCCGGTGCTCTGGGTTCGCCACGCTCGTTCGTGGCCGCCTGTACATCGCCTCGATTTCCATCTTGTGCATCAGCCGCCGGACCCGGTGTCTGCCCACCTTCAGGCCATCGTGCCCGAGGTGCCGCACCATCCGGCGGCTACCGTAGAAGGGATCGTTCATGTGGAGCTCGTCAAGGCGCTTCATGAGGTCCAAGCTCGCTGGGCTCTCACCTTTGGGACGGTAGTACAGGGAGGACCGACTCACCCCCGTCAGGGCGCATTGCTTCGACACCCCCATGGGGTGGTCGCGGTCGATCATCTGCATCCGCTGCGGCCTGCTCAGTGCTTCAAGCCGCGCCGAAAAAAAATCCCGCTCGACGGTGAGTTCCCCGATCTTGGCGTGCAGGGAGTGGATCACGGCCTCGTGATCCCTGGTGCGCTTGTTCGCGCCCGTGGCGAAGATGTCGGGGATGGCGTCGAGCAGTTGCCGCTTCCATCCGCTGACCTGATTGGGATGGAGCTCGTGGCGGCGTGCGATCGCCTGCAGGCTGTCGCGTTCCTGGACCGCTTCGAGCGCCACGCGGCCCTTGAACTGTGGGGTGAATCTCCGTCTTTTTCTGGTCATGTCAGTGCCTCCATTTAAGACAGTCAATCCACCTTAACGACCTGTCCAAAAAAACCGGGACCACCTCACATTGCCTTGACCCGGCTTGAAGAGAACTGGGCACCCGGCCGTCGTGAATGGCGTCCGCGATCACTTTGCTCTTGCTGGGTACCCCCCGGAGCGCCAAGCGCGCGCCGGGGGGCCAATGCGGTCAGTCCTGGGTCACGGGTGCTCCCCGTCTGTGCTTCTCGAACCACCCCCGCAGATACATCTGCGTGCGCAGGAAATTCGACGGTGTGGAGCTGGTGCCGTGCCATTCGTTCTTGAATCGGATCATGGCGGTGGGCACCTTGAGCACCCGCAGCGCCTGATAGTACTCCTCGGTCTGTGGCATCGGCGTGCGCAGGTCGCCTTCGCCCGTCATCAGCATCGTGGGCGTGGTGACGTTGCCCACATACATGAGAGGAGAACGTCGCAGGTGCTCACTGGGATCGTCCCACGGGAAATGTTCGAAATTACGATACCAGCTCGCACCATCCGTGGTCCCGACAAACGAGAGCCAGTTTGTCACGGGACAGTTCGCCGAGGCCGCCGCAAAGCGATCCGTGTGACCCACCACCCAACTGGTAAGCACGCCGCCGCCCGAACAACCGTACACGAACATGTTGTCCTCATCGATGTAGCCGCGCCCGACCACCAAGTCGACACCCGCCATCAGGTCATCAAAGTCCTTGCCCGGATACGCGTTCTTGATGGAGTTGCCGAAAGCGCTGCCATACCCCGATGAACCCCTGGGATTCGTGTAGAGCACCACATATCCGTTCGCCGCGTGATTCTGCCAGGCGAAGTTGAACCCCACATTGTACATCCCGTGGGGCCCGCCATGGATGGCCAACATCAACGGGTATTCGCGGGAAGGATCAAAGTCGGGAGGCTTGATGACCCACCCTTGGATATCATAGTCATCCACCGACTTGTACCACACCTCCTCAACCTCTCCCAGCTTGACACCCGCGAGAACATCGTCGTTGACCATGGTGAGGCGGTTGATCTCCCCCGGCTCATCCAGGGAAAAGGCGACGATATCGCCGGGACTGTGAGGACTCGAGAGCGTTCCCACCGCCAGCCCACCGCCCACTGACGTGACGCTCAGCATGTGGTTTCCCTGGGTTACGGGATCCACCCCGCCATCGACAGAGGCGAAATAAACATTCGATGTTCCCTCGCGCCTCACGGTCATGTAGAGGCCGCGGCTGTCGTCGGACCAGATCAAGCCGCTCGGCTGACGGTCGAAGTCACCGCTGATCATGCGCGCTCCCGAGCCGTCGCGCTCCATCACATACAGCTTTCGGGTGATGTAGGTATCGGTGGTCAGGTCATTGCCCGTGTACGCGATCAAGCGTCCGTCCGGCGAGGGCAGAGGTGACCCGTCGGGCCCGGAGCGATCAGTCAGTTGTCTGATTTCGCCACTCCCGACAGCCACCGAGTAGATGTCCGACTGCCGCCATTCATGTTCGGCGTCCTCCACGCGAAGCGAAGTGAACAGAATCTCCGATCCGTCCGGGGTCCACGCCACACCGCTGTGATTCCAGTCGCCGTCAGTCAGCTGCCGCGGCGTGCCGCCGTCGGCTGGCACCACGAAGAGGTGGGTGTAACCCTCGTCGATATAGCCCCTTCTGTCACGCCGGTACTGCAGTCGCTCCACCACCTTCGGGGCTTGGGTCCACTCGGCCCCCTCGGGGCGTCCCGGAAGCGAGATGGGCCATGGGTGGTCGGAGTCAACGGACATCGTGAAGGCCAGATGGCGTCCGTCGGGCGACCACTCCACATTGCCGGGACCGTTGTCCACCCTGGTCACCTGGGTGACCGCGCCCTCGTCGTCCATCCAGCGAACAAAGAGCTGGCTTCCCTGGGGTTCCCCCCGGGCCGTAAACGCGATGCGATCACCGTTGGGTGACCAACGCGGCGACGAGCCCTCAACCAGGCGGCGCTTGCGGCTGCCGTCGGCGTTCATGATCCACACTTCAGACTCCCGCCGGTCGCCGATCTTGTCCACCCAGCTTCGGGTGTACAGAATTTGCCCGCCGTCAGGAGAAATTTCGGGACTTCCCACCCATTCCCAATCAAGGTACGTCTCCAGCTTGAGCGTCCCGTCAGGCTCGTTCTGCGCGCCAAGCACGGTCGGGAGCAGAAACGGGATGGAGAACAGAAGCGCTACCGCTCTTCTGGTGGTCAGTGGTGTGGCCATGGTTGCCTCCAATTAGGTTTGTCGCGGATCCCGAGACTGGAAGGGCGGATCCATACCCTTGGACGCCGGAGCCAAGAGCCTCGCTCTTCGCCGGGGCACGCCTGGCCGAGGCACACGCAAAGAAACGCAAAGGCCGGGCCCCGGGGATCGCGCCCGGGCTTGTCAGCTTTTCGGAATGTAAGGTACGGTGTCTCGCGAGAGCCGGGCAAAGTCGGGGCGCCAAGGGGCGACACCGCCAGTGCCCCACCGCCTCGGGTGCACCCCAGGCCCTGGCCGCCGGATCACGCCGGAGGTGCGCACCATCCGCAACGCACGCCCACCGAGTGACCGCCGCCGCCAACAATCGGTTACCATTGGGGGTTGCATGGGGCTACCGGTTGTCGAGATCTCACTCAGCCGCCAAAGGTCGGTCATGCCGCCCCGGCGCGAAGAACATGCCCGTTGGTTCACCGCCTGCGAAGACGGGATGTGGCCGGCAGGAGCTGTGGCCCGAACAACGGGATGGACCTCGCGTCCACCCAACCGGGCAACCCACTGCATCCCCTTTGGAACAAAACCCCGCCCGGGCTGTAGTTCCACCAATCCCCCCGTTCGCCTGGGGCACACCTCTCATTTCCCGCCCAAGCAACCCGCGTTGCCACCGCAACAGTGAGTCCACCGTGTTGATCAACAGGAACACGCCGTTCATGGCTGGGGGCGATACCGGCGCTCGCGGGACAAGACCCGCATTCGGTGATCGCGGGCGGCGCTACCGGCTACCGCTTTCGTTGCTGGCTCTCGCTGCGGCCGCTTCGCTGGGGATCGCCCCGGGCGCTCCGGCCCAGTCCACCCAGATGGATGAGGTGCGTGGCCGCGTGTGGTCCGATGAGGGCGTGCCGATTCGAGGAGCTGCGGTGAGGATCTTTCCCGTGGCAGACTCCGCGCAGCTGCGCGTAACGGGCACGGACGCACTGGGGTTTTTCTCGTTTCGCGATGTCCGCCCCGGCACCTATGTCGTCACCATGAGCGTGATCGGCTACCAGCCCTACCGGAGCCGCGTCACTGTCGGGGCCGCGGAGCCCACGGAGCTGGAGATCCGGGTGCCGCCCGACGCCATCGAGCTCGCGGGAGTGAGTGTCGAGGCGGAGCGGAGCCGCACCAGGGCCCGCTTCGAGGAGTCCGCCGGCGCCACCGTCCAGGAAATCAGTCGGGGTGTCATGAAGGCGTTGCCAGGACTGGTGGAGACGGACCCGATCCGCGTGGTCGAGCTCTTGCCGGGAGTCACGACGGTGTCCGACTTTTCCGCAGCCTTCAATGTGCGCGGCGGATCCGCAGACCAGAACCTGATTCTCCTGGACGGCGTCCCCATCTACAATCCCTTCCATTTGGGCGGGATCTTCTCCGTCTTCAACGCGGACATGGTGTCCCGGGCGGAGCTTCAGGCGGGGGGCTTCTCGGCCCGCCACGGCGGGCGGGTCTCCTCGGTGCTGGCCGTGGAGTCGGACTTGGGCGACGGGTTGACCAGCTTCGACGGGGGGATCAGCCTGTTGGCCTCCCGCTTGGCCGTCGGCGGGGCTCTGCCCCGGGGACTGGCCCGGCGCCTGGGCTTGGCCAACTCCCGCTGGCGCGTATCGGCTCGTCGATCCTACTTCGATATCCTGCTGAAGCCCTGGACCAACTTTCCGTACCACCTGAACGATGTGCAAGCGGTCATGGAGGCGTGGACCCGCGGGGCCAACCGAATTCAGGTCACCGCGTACACGGGCCGCGACGTTCTCCGCTTGTCCGAGACGGAAGACAACCTCTTGAACTTCAACTGGGGTTGGGGCAACGACGCCATCGGCACCTCTTGGACCCACCCCATGCGGGGCGGCGGCATGATGGATATCGGGGCCTCCTTCACCCGTTTTGCAGCGGATTTCGATTTCGTGGACCTGGGCTCACGCCTCGCCACCGATGTGCGTGAGGCCTCGATCAGGGCCGGCCTTGAGCGACGGCCCACAACCAGGACAAAATGGGCGTCCGGGGTTGCCGCAAAGTGGCTCGCCTTTGAGAACAGTACCCGGGCGGGTGGAACATCTTTCGGCTCCAGCGCGGGCGATGGATGGGAGGGCGCCGCCTACAGCCAAATTGAGTGGGATCCCAGCTCACGATGGCTGTTGGAGCTGGGCCTTCGACTGGACCACTGGCGCCCCGATCCGGGAGAACCCTCCACCACGCTCTCCCCCAGGGTCGCCGTCAAGCACTTTCTCGGCGACCGCAACACGGCCATTCGGGTGGCCGGCGGCCGCTACTCGCAGTTTCTCCACTCGCTTCGCGATGAGGAATTTCCGGTCGGCCTGGACCAGTGGGTGCTTGCGGGCGACCGGGCACCAAGGGTGTTGAGCGACCAGATTCAACTAGGCGTCGAGCGCTTCCTGGGCGGCGCCCAAGAGTGGTTCTTGTCGCTGGAGGGATACTACCGGACCTTTGACGGCGTGATCACGGTCAACTCCGCCGAAGACCCCAATGACGCCCTGGACGACCTGTTGGCCGGGGAGGGCTACTCTTACGGCGTGGACGCCTACCTTAGGAGGGATATCGGCCTGACCACGGGATGGATTTCCGCCTCCTTCCTGAAGACGGAGCGCACGTTTCCAGACCCCCGCTCGGGCGTCCATCCGGTTCCCGTCCTCACATACCCACCGGTGTTTGATCGCCGCCTTGATGTCGACTTGGTGCTTCGGCGCCCGTTAGGCTGGTGGGGCCTAGAGGGCGGATTGCGCGCGAACTTCGGGACCGGCTTGCCCTACACCCGCGCACTGGGAGCCTATCCCGTCTTCCGGCGCCGCCTGGTCCAGGACATGGTGTACGACGACGGGGAGCCGGGCGTCATCCTGGGACCCAGAAACGGGACGCGATATCCGGCCCGCCATAGGCTGGACATCTCCGTCCGCAAGCCCATGGTCACGGGATGGGGGCAACTCACACCCTACCTGAGCGTGATCAACGTCTACAACAAGAAGAACGTTCTCTTCTATTTCTACGACTATCAGCTGAACCCGCCGGTTCGATCGGGGGTCTCCATGATTCCGCTCCTGCCTACCCTGGGCGTCGAGGTCTCCTTCTGATGCGTCCGACTTCGATGTGGCGCCAGGGGTCGCGCGTGGCCCCGGTGCTGCTGGCGCCCTTCATGGCGGCGTGCGCGTTGACCGAGGTCACCCTGGTCACGCCCGATGATGTCGTCGTCGCTGAGGGACAGGTCGTCATTCAGTTGGACCACGACGACAACATCGAATCGATGAGCGCCATGGCTTTGCTTCACCGGACCGCCGAAGTGGATGGAAGCCGGGCCGTACCGGGTGCGTCGGTCACCGTCCACGGGGCATCCGGGGTGACGGTTTCCCTCATTGAACAAGACAGCGTGTCCAGCTGCGTGGAGAAGCGGGCCGATCAGGTCTTCAGGCTGGACGGGACGATTGAGGAGATCGTGATTCCGTTTGATGGCGCGACCTGCTACCGCGCGATTCGGTCACCGCCACCCTTCGCCCCAGGCGAGAAACTGGAGATGCGCGTCACGACTGCGGACGGCCGCACGATGCAAGGGGCCAGCCGTGCACCGGGAGCGTTTTCGCTGGCGGGCGCAGGCCATGCAAACGGTGTCTGCCGAATGGACCCCGACACGCACACGCGGATCAGTTGGTCGCAGGCAACCGGTTCATGGGCCTACGCCGCAGACAGTCGGATCGAAGGGTTGAGCCGCGCGCTGGCGGGCCGGGACATCAACGTACCCGACTCCCTGTACCTTCTAGGGTTGTCCATCGGAAGGGACACGGTGATCGACTTCCCCAAAGACTTCGGCGTCTTTGATTTCTTGGACGGCACCGACGATGAGCGGAAGATCATTCGGCGCTTGGCGGAGGGAATGCCGCAGGGAAGCCGGGCCATGATTGTTCTGGCGGCCGTGGACCGAAACTGGGTCAACTGGGCCCGGGTGAGCTTCAACCCGTCCGGCGATGTCCGTGTTCCGTCCGTCTTCGGGCAGGGGTCGGGCGTCTTCGGGACCGCGGTGCAGCGAATCATCAATGTCATGGCCGCGCCCGCCACCGAGAGCTCCGGTGTGCCCCCCTGCGATTCTCCGGCGGCGTAGAGCCGGCAAATCTTTGGGGGCCGGGGGCGCGCCGGAAGGGCATTTCGTGTCGCACACAGGCGAGTGCGTCCCGAATGGCTGCGAGACCGGAGTTGTGTCGTTATCGCGATTCCGAATCGAGTCCGGCATCGCACCCTTCACGATTGAGCCCGCAGTAGCGATATCTTCTTGGTTTGCGGATTGCGCCCCGCTATGCTTGTGATTATTTGCGGAGCACAGGCACGCTTGGCATAGGCCGGTGTGCTGGCGCAGGAAGTTGCGGGTGAAGATGATGTTGAACGGTGGCTTTCCTCGGTTGAGTGCGCTCCGCTCCGGGTACGGCCACGGGCATCGCTGGATGCGGTCATCCCGGTGGCGCACCGCGATACTGGGCTGGGCCGCTCTATCGGCGGCACTTGTATCGGGCTGCGGTGATGAGGGAGCTGTGGGCCCGCCGCCCAGCCGCCCGCCTGCACTTCTGCGGGCGATCCCGGACCAGGTCATCGGTGTCGGCGAGACGGCCACGCTGGACGCGTCCAGTCACTTCAGCGACCCGGACGGCGGTGCGCTGACCTACGAGGCATCCTCCTCCGACCCGACTGTGGCAACCGCCGCCAACTCAGGTTCCACGGTCACAATCGCGGCACTTGAGAAGGGCTCGGCCAGAATCACCATCGCGGTAACCGACCCCTCGGGACTGGGGAACACGCAATCCTTCCAAGTAATGGTTCCAAACCGATCGCCCGCGGCCCTCGCCGCCGTCCCCGACCAGACGGTGTTCGTCAACGAGACGGCCGCCCTGGACGCCGCACTCCACTTCAATGACCCGGACGGTGATACGCTCTCCTTTCGGGCATCCTCGTCCGATCCGTCCGTGGTCGGCACGTCGCTTGCGGGATCCGTGGTCACAATCACGGCGCCCGAGAAGGGAGCGTCCGAGATCACCATCACCGCGTCGGACCCGTCGGGCCTCACCGCAAGCCAAGCGTTCCAGGTCACGATACCGAACCGCCCGCCCGAGCCGCTTGCCGCCGTCCCGGACCAGACGGTCCACATCGGGGAGACGGCCCGTTTGGACGCCGCGCTTCACTTTGCCGACCCGGACGGTGACGCGCTTGTCTTTGAAGCGTCGTCCTCCGATCCCTCGGTGCTGGATGTGATGATCTCAAGCTCGACGATCACCGTCACCCCGCTCGGGAAGGGGGCGGCCTCGGTTGCCATCACCGCATCGGACCCGGAAGGACTGGAGGCCTCGCAGGCCTTTCAGGTCACCGTCCCGAATCGCCGACCTGAGCCCGTCGGTGTCGTACCCGACCAAACCATCCATGTCGGCCAGGCGGTCGCCCTGGACGCCGCACCCTACTTCAGCGACCCGGACGGCGATGCACTGACCCTCCAGGCATCGTCCTCCGACCCCTCTGTGGCGACCGTCTCTGTCACGGCATCAACGGCCACCATATCCGCGCTTGAGAAGGGAGCGGCGACCGTCACCATCACCGCATCGGACGCCTCTGGAGAGGAGGCCACGCAATCCTTTGAGGTGACCGTCCCGAACCGCCGGCCTGAACCCGTCGGCGTCGTGCCCGACCAAACCATCCATGTCGGCCAGGCGATCGCCCTGGACGCCGCACCCTACTTCACAGACCCGGACGGCGATGCACTGACCCTCCAGGCATCGTCCTCCGACCCCTCGGTGGCGACCGTTTCCACATCGGGCTCGACGATCACCATGACCGCGCTCGAGAAGGGAGCGACCACAATCACCATCACCGCGTCTGACACGGAAGAACTGGAGGCGACGCAAGCCTTTGAAGTCACCGTCCCGAATCGCCGGCCTGAACCCGTCGGTGCCATCCCGGACCAATCGGTGTTCGTCAGCGAGACCGCCACGCTGGACGCATCGGCCTACTTCAGCGATCCAGACGGCGATGCACTGATCTTCCAGGCGTCGTCTTCCGATCCCTCGGTGACGACCGTCTCCACATCGGGCTCGACGGTCACCGTCACGGCCGGGGGTGAGGGATCGGCCACAGCCACCATTACCGCATCGGACCCGGAGGGGCAGCAGGCCACGCAAGCCTTTCAGGTCACCGTGCTCAGCAGGAACCAGGCACCCGCCGCCGTGGGCGTGATTGCGGAGCATGTCCTCCGGGTCAACGAGACGACCACGCTGGATGCCCTGCCCTACTTCAGCGACCCGGACGGCGATGCACTGGTCTTCCAAGCATCATCGTCCGATTCATCGGTGGCGACCGTCTACACCTCAGGGACAGCGGTCACCATCACGGCGCTCCAGGTGGGCGTGGCGCAGATCACGATCACCGCCGCCGATCCCGGGGGACAGGAGGCTACGCAAGCCTTCCAGATCACCGTCTCGGCCAACACCGGGGGCAACCGAGCGCCCAGGGCCGTGGGCGTGATCCAGGCGTACCTGCTCCGAACCACGGGGACGGCCACGCTGGACGCTGCGCCCTATTTCACCGACCCGGACGGCGATGCGCTGACCTTCCAGGCATCGTCGTCCGATCCCTCGGTGGCGAGCGCCTCCGCGTCGGGATCCACGGTCACCATCACCGCACTTCTGGAGGGCGTGGCCCAGGTCACGATCACGGCCGCCGACCCCGGGGGACAGGAGACCACGCAAGCCTTCCAGGTCACGGTCTCGGCCAACACCGGGGGCAATCAGGCACCCATTGCCGTGGGCACAATCTCGGACCAGGCGCTCGGCGTCGGCGGGACGGCCACGCTGGATGCAGCGTCCTACTTCACCGATCCGGACGGCGATGCGCTGACCTTCCAGGCATCGTCGTCCGATCCCTCGGTGGCGAGCGCCTCCACCTCCGGGACATCGGTCACCATCACCGCCCACACCAGGGGGGTGGCCACGGTCACCATCACGGCGTCCGACCCCTCGGGGCTGGAGGCCTCGCTGACGGGGAGCGTCACGGTGTCGGGCGTGCAGCCCGGTCCAGCGTCGCTCTATCTGGTGCAGGCGGTCCAAACGCTGCAGCGGTCGGTCCCTCTGGTCGCCGGCGAGCCGGCCTTGTTGCGGGTGTTCGTGACGGCCAAGGGCGCGAATTCGGCGCAAATGCCGCCCGTGCGGGCCACCTTCTATGTGGGCGGCTCCCAGGTCCACCAGACGATGATCGCCGCCACATCCTATCCCATTCCCGCAGCGGTCGATGAGAGCTCACTGTCCCGGTCGGCGAACGCCGAGATCCCCGGTTGGGTGATCCAGCCCGGTCTCGAGGTCGTGGTCGAGCCGGACCCGAATGGTACGCTGGACTCGACGCTGGCGGTGGCGCGGCGCATCCCCGCAACGGGCAGGATGGCGGTGGAGGTGCGCTCGACGCCGGCCCTTCAATTGACAATCGTCCCGCTTCTCTGGGAGCAGGACCCGGATTCCTCGATCATCCAGACGGTCGCCGCCGTTGCCGCCGACCCGGACGGCCATGGTCTGCTCAAGCACACAAATGCCGCGTTGCCGGTCTCCGGGATCAACGCAACGGCGCACGCACCCGTCGCAACGCGCTCGCGGGCGATGCTGGATGTCCTGCGCGTCGTCGACTTGATCCGTATCGCCGAAGGCAGTCGCGGCCATTATTTGGGGGTCATGACAAACGGTATCCAAGGCGGGCAAGCGTATGTGGCGGGCCGCGCCAGCTACGCTGCCCTCTACTCGGAAACCATCGCCCATGAGCTGGGCCACAACATGAACCTTGACCACGCGCCCTGCGGTAGTCCATCCCTCCCCCCCTTACTCGACCCGAGATATCCGTACGGGGCGGGCAACATCGGCGCTTGGGGCTACGACTTCAGCGCCGGCGCGCTGATACCGCCCAGCCATTCGGACGTCATGTCCTACTGCTTCCCCCAGTGGATCAGCGACTACCACTTCAACGTTGCCCTCCGCTACCGCCTCGCGTACCCGTACAGATGGACCGGCGTCTCCGGCGTCTCCGCCCCGCCGGCTTCCGGCCGGGTCCTGCTGGTCTGGGGCGGCCTGGAGAGCCCCGGCTTGCCCACCCTCCGGCCCTCCTTCTTCATCGACGCCCCGCCCACGCTGCCTGAGGGCCCGGGCCCCTGGACACTCATCGGAACCGACGCCACCGGCCGGGAGCTGTTCTCCCTGTCCTTCGCAATGTCAAAGGTCGCCGACACCGACAACGAACGCGCCGACTTCGCCTTCGCCGTACCGGCCGCATGGAGGGGGAAGCTGGCCCGCATCACGCTCGAGGGCCCCGACGGTTCAGCCATCCTCGACCATGACACCGATCGTCCCATGACCATTCTGCGCGACCCGGTGACCCGCCAGATCCGGGGCGTTCTTGATGGCCCTCCCGATGCGGGAGCTCCTAGCCCCTTCGGCGTAGCAGACACGCCGGGGACGCGCCCGCGCCTCCAAGCGCTCTTCAGCCGGGGCATTCCCGATCGGGAAGCCCTGGGACACAAAGGGCTACCGTGATCGCACGTCCAGTGTCAGCTCGGCCGAGTGACCGGACACCGGTCTTGAAGTGTCCCGACCAAAATCTGTCCAACAACGTCGGACCACCTCACTCGATACCACATTCGATCCGGCGTTACCGGCCCCCCTTTGCTACAGCCCGATATGCACGACCACCGTTACCCCGGCTCGACCGAAGAGATTGACCGCAGGCGGCGATACCCCACAAGGCGCCGTAATCCAAGGACCTTCGGGGGACCTGCCAGGGCCAGGCCGGGATCCTGCACCATCGTCCAGCCACGCTGAAGGCCACCAACCGGGACGCCAACCGTGAATCCCAAGCGGCCAAGCGCCCCGATCTTACACATTCCCCTCTCGATCAGCGACATCGGCTAGGAGGCCCGATGGGCCCCCTCCCCGGGCAGTACCGCCGGATGTTGCGCACCCAAGACCCTCAGGGCGCCCCCGCAGACTTCCAGACGGTGATCCCTCTGGCAACCCCGGGGGCGAGTGCCACGATCTCGCCACGTCCCTCCACCATGACGGAAACACGCTCGCTCGCTTCGTGCGCTTGCCCCGTCCTGCGGACCTCGATTTGCGCATCCGGAACAAGTCCGACCGACTGGAAGTAGCGCAGCTGATCGGGATCTTCATCAGACACCGAGCGCACCCTGGCACACCGCCCGGCCGGAACCTCGGCCAGGGTACACCAGGGTGTGGGATCTATCCTTCCGCCACGGCTTGGGATGGGCGCGCCGTGCGGATCCGTAACGGGGTGTCCGAGCACTGTGGCCATGCGCTCCACAAGCGTGTCGGACACCGCGTGCTCCATGCGCTCCGCCTCGTCATGGACATCGTCCCAAGCGTAGCCCAGGCGGCAGACGAGGAAGGTCTCCAGAATCCTGTGGCGCCGTAACACCTGGAGGGCAATCCGGGCGCCCCGCTCGGTCAATCGCACGCCCCGGTACGGCACATGGTCCACAAGCCCCTCCAACGCCAGGCGGCGGATCATGCCGGTCACCGACGCCGGCTGCACGTCCAGCGCCCGGGCCAAATCGCCGGTTCCGGCCGCGCCACCTCGAGAATTCAGCTCATAGACCGCCTTCAGATAGTCTTCGGCCGAGCGGGAAAGTGGGGCGGAGCTCATGGGACACCTAACATAGGGCGCTCCTGATCCACGCACCAAGACACCCAAGCGGCGGTACACAGATCGGCCGGTAACCCGTGACCGTCCGGCGGAGACCGGCACCGCTCACGCCTTTGGCAGCGACTGGCGCGTGGCACGGCGAGCCCGCTTCAGAGGGCCATCATTGTCCAAACACCGTCCCCGAAGGAGCAACAGGGCCCGGTGGGTCACGCGGCTCCCGTCCCCGGATGAGCTGAAAGGCGCGGCAAACCGATCCGGCCTTTCGGTATCAGGGGCTATATTATCGGATATCCGAGGAACATGCACGATCCCAATTCGGAACACCCAGGCCCGGAGGCCCGATGAAAGACTCCGTCACCGTGGACGCCAAGCGCATCCTCCTGCGCTATGGTTGCCCGATCAAGGTTCTCGACAAGGTCTCTCGAGAGGAGCGGATCCGCTTGGCCAGCGAAGTTACGAGAACCCCCCTCAGGGACCGACAGCAGCGGCTACGCCAACTGCTTCAGGCAACCGGCCACATCGGGGACGGATCTTAGCGCTCGCACGAGCCGGCGACAATCCAGCAGGGCGGGCGTTCCCCATCCCCGTGCGCGATCCAGGTGACCCGCATTCCTCGCCGGAGACCCTCGCCCCCGAAGTCTCGTCGCCGTTGGACACCAATGCGCCCCCCAAGATTGTCCGGGCTTCCCCCCCATTGGACAACACCGGGGGTTGCGTGACCGGCCCACCCTGGCCATCTTTGGATCAGCTTGGGACAGTGGTCCTGCCTAGCCCTCGGCGATGGCCGGCCATGTCCCAGTGCCTGTAGGGTGAACGCTCCAGCGACCGTGGCGCGGTGACGCTCAGTCACTTGTCGTCGTCGGGCTGTAGCGCCGGGCTTCTCGTCACCCAACGGTGCCGGACAGCATCACCGCGCGGCACTGATTCAATGTGTCAACACACATTCCCGTTCATCGGTGATACACAACAACAGTAGGAGTGCGACGCAGAGTTCATGGACAGAGGCATGGCCCGCTGTCGGGTCGCCCTGATCACAACTCAATGGGCTGCGGCCCAGTGCGCCTGGAGCAAGGCGGACCTGAGATAGGGACGTGTCCGAAGATCTGTTGATTGATTCGCGGGCCCGCCCTGTTGCCGGCCTTCGATCCTTCGCCGGGGACACAAGGTCCCCGACGCCCGTTCGCGACGCATCCCCCATGGTTTTCGCGCGTGTTCGGGATCTCTTCCGAGGCGACTTGGTCCAAGCGCCCTCTGTAGCGGAGGGCGCGCGCCGGACGGGCCTCCGCGACGCGGCGGCGATTCCGCTCGCCGGGGCCCCGTTCCAGGCTTGCGTGGCCGCACCCCGGCGCTCCGGGGGATGCTCGCGCCCCGCCCGGCGGGGGCGGACGGTCCCGTGAAGCCCGTTCCGTGGCACGGCTCCCTCGAGGTGGACCACGGACCGGACGCAGTATTTTCGGGTATGGCGCCCGACCCGCGCCCTATTGTTGCCCATCATTTCCGCAAGCGTTTCCCTGTCCATACCCGCCGGGGCCGCGGGACATCGGGCACGGTGCCCCGATTCACCGGACCATGCCCCGGACGGCTTGAACGCACGGCACCAAGGCACTCGATTCGCCAAGGCGCTTGGCGGTCCATCGACCTGCAAGGGGGCCCCAGCCCACGACCCCCATCAGGCGCGTCGGCGGCCGTATCGGGGCGAGACATCCACGTCACTGGACCCCGCGCCAAGACATGGTGCCAGCCATGGGGGCGGCACGGAGCAGACGGGAATCGCCGGATTCCGAAAGAGATGCGGCCCCGTGGTCGCGGAGATGCCCGGCCCACTGCCCCTCTCGCTTCCCTCGCTCTTCCCGCACCGGGAGGGCAACAGATGCATCCACGCTACACCAAACCTGTGAACGCATCACTTCGATCATTTCGCACATGAGATTAGTCAATCAATGACACCGTATTTGAAAATCGCTTGCCCTCTGCTGCTGGGCATACTTGTAGCCGTACCACCCAACGTCGCCCTTACCCAACAGGCCGTGGGCCGGATCGTCGGCCGGGTGGTCGATGCCAAATCCACTCAACCCATCGCCAGCGCTCAGGTCTTCCTGCAGGACCGGTCCGTCGTAGCCCGGTCAAATGTCGATGGACGATTCATTCTGCGCCGGGTCCCGACCGGCACCCATTCCCTGGTGGTCCGGCTCATCGGATTCACCACCAAGACCGTCACGGGCGTCAGCGTCGGATCGGACAGCGTGTCCGTCATCGATGTGGGACTGGAGCAGGCGGCCGTCGAGATCGAGGGCATAACGGTTGAGGCTGTGGTGGAGACCGGATCGACGGCGGCCATGCTCGCTGAGAGGGCCACCGCTTCCTTCGTCGCTGACGTCATCGGGGCAGATCAGATCTCCCGTTCGCCCGACGGCGATGCGGCCGCAGTGCTAAAGCGGATGCCCGGATTGAGCGTGGTGGACGGCAGGTTTGCCTACGTCCGGGGTCTTGGCGAGCGCTACAGCTCCACCACGCTTAACGGCGCGCCACTGGCATCCCCCATGCCGGATCGCAAGGTCGTGCCGCTTGACGTGGTGCCGTCGGACCTCCTTGAGTCCGTCATCGCGTCAAAGAGCTACTCGCCCGACCAACCCGGTGACTACTCCGGCGGCCTCGTGGAGTTGCGCACGAAGGACTTCCCGCCACAGAGAATGTTCTCCGTCTCGGTCTCCAGCAGCTACAACTCGACATCGACCTTCGCCGACGGCTTGCGGTACGCCGGGGGCGGGCGGGATTTTCTCGGGTTCGACGATGGGACCCGGAAGCTGCCCGCTACGCTACCGACTGACCGACGGGTCATCTTTCCCAACTTTTCGCGCAGCGAACTCGAGCAATTCGGCGAGGCGTTCGGCGGTGCGTGGGGTCCCACGGTCAAGCGCATCCCGCCCAACAGCTCCCTGGCCGCCTCCTTCGGAGATGACCTGGAGGTGTGGGACCGCTCCCTGGGCATCTTGGCGGCCGTCACCTACTCGAACTCCTACGACAACAAGAGTGACGTGATCGAGCGGGTGTTTTCGACCGCGGGCCTGGACAACCCGGAGGTGGACTACTCGGGCGACCAAACCACGCATTCGGTGTCCATCGGGGGCTTGGCGAACCTCTCCTACGAACTGGCCGAGACGAGCCGCATCACCGGCAATTTCGTGTACAACCGACTCATGGACGACGAGGCGCGCGTGTACGAGGGTTACAATCTGGACTCTGGAACCGACCAGCGAAACTATCGCATCCGATTCCTGGCCCAGACGCTGATCAACGCCCAGCTGAAGGGCGAACACCGCCTGGGCTTTCTGAGGGGCGCCACATTCGACTGGCGCGGCGCATGGTCCCGGGCGGGCCGCTACGAACCCAACACCCGGGAGGTGCTTTACCGCAAGGTCGGAGACCGGTTCCTCTTCGACAACTTCGTGTCGTCAGGCTCGATCTTCCATCAGGACCTTGTGGACGATACCCATAGCGGCGCGGTGAGCGTGGACGTCCCATACGCCATCGAAGACCGATCCGGCACCCTTAAATTGGGCGCCTCGATGAGCACAAAGACGCGCAACGCGTTCACCAGACGCTTTCGCTACCTCCTGATTCCTGGCGGCGTGGTGACCAACGATGTCCGCGAGCGGGACCCCAACGACCTCTTCAACCCCACGACAATCGCCTCCAACGGCTTTGAACTCGTCGAGGCCACGTTCAGGCCCGACAACTACGATGCCCAGGAGGACCTGAGCGCGGGCTTCGCCCTCCTGAATGCCGAAGTCTCCCGGTCCCTTACCGTGATGGCCGGCCTGCGCATGGAGTCCGCGGTCCAGACCGTGACTCCCTACGATCTCCATGATGTCCGCCAAGAGCCCCTGATCGGGGCCGAGTTGAACAACACCGACATCCTTCCGGCCTTCAACGCGACGCTGTCCCTTCGCGAGGGAATGAACCTGCGCATCGCCGCGTCCCGGACGCTGGCCAGACCGCAGCTCAGGGAGCTCGCTCCCTTCTCCTTCGCCGACTATGCGGGTGGCTACCTTACCGTCGGAAATCCGGAGTTGGTGCGCTCGCTGATCCAGAACTACGATGCCCGCTGGGAGTTCTTCTTCTCGCCCGGCAACCTCATGTCCGTGGGTGCGTTCTACAAGACCTTCGACGCCCCCATTGAGGCGGCCGTGTTGCCCAGCACGGAGCTGCTGCGATCCTGGATCAACGGCGGCTCAGCCAGCAACTACGGCATGGAACTGGAGTTCCGATCGGGCCTGGGCTTTGTGGCGCCCGCGCTCAAGTCCGTGACGCTCAACAGCAACCTTACGTTGGTGCGCTCCGAAGTAACCACCCCGGATGTCGTACGCATCTACATCCCGGGAGAGGGGGGCGCGGATCTGCCCGTGGTGTCCAAGACCCGGGCACTGCAGGGACAGTCACCCTATGTCGCCAACGTCTCCATGACCTACACATCTCGGTCCGAGGCCTCCAGGGCAAGCGTGTTGTTTAATCGCTTCGGGCGTCGCATCGACGCCGTCGGGGGGCAGGCGACCGCCGATGTATTCGAGGAGGCGCGCAGTCAACTGGATGTCGTGTTGGAGCACAGGGTTTCCGACGCAGCCAAGGTCAAACTCTCGGCGAGCCGCCTCCTGGGCAACATCGTCGAATTCACGCAGGACGGTGACGTTCTGCGCCGTTGGAACAGCGGACGCACCGTATCTCTTTCCGTGGGATGGGACACCGACAACTAGGTCCGCCCATTGGTGACGCGGCAGCGGGGCGTGGTCAATTTCAGCCCCGTTGCCGCACCAATACCCAATCCACCCCATGGGTCTTCCAGGCATTGATGCCGCGGAGATCGGGTGGCGGGCACCAACGGGGCAATTGCGCCCCAAAGCCCAAGCAAAACAAACACCTAAGGGGATGTTCCCAGATGAACTTGAGAAGGCACTCGCTCTTTGGAGCACTCGTGTATTGTACCGTGGTCGCCGCCTGCGGCGATGACGCCACCACTCCCACCCCTCCCCCACCTGCTGATCCAGATGCGCCGGCGGCCCCGACGGGTGTGTCCGCGTCCGCGACCGGCGCTGATGTCACCGTCACCTGGTCCGGGTCCGGGGACAGCTTCATCGTGCAGCGCCAGACGGCGGGGAGCGCATTCCAGCAGGTCGGTACCGCCACGACCACGCGCTACGTCGACGCCGGTCTGGAGCCGGGCTCGTACTCCTACAGGGTGATCGCCGTGGCCGGCAACCTGCAATCGGATCCATCGGATCCGGCGCTGGTTGAGGTCCAAGGCCAGTTTCAGGTGCTCACCGGACAAATCAGGGACCGCCGCATCCTCAGCGCGGACACGGTGTACCTTTTGCGCAGCCTGGTCACCGTCGGCGACGGCGGCGAGCTGCACATTCCGGCCGGCACGACGCTGATGGGCGACATCACCACGCAACCCACCGCGCTCATCGTGCGCACGGGCGGCAAGCTGTTCTCCGAGGGCACCGCCGACAACCCGGTGGTCTTTACGAGCAACGCCGTCGAGGGCGAGCGCCGCGCCGGAGACTGGGGAGGGGTGATCCTCAACGGCAGATCGCTCTGTAACTTCCCGGCCGGAAGCTGCATCGGCGAGGGCGGCGCGGGAAGCTACGGCGGCGACATCAGGGACGACAACAGTGGCCGGATCGTGTACACCCGCATCGAGTTTGCGGGCTTCGAGGTATCCTTCGGCAATGAACTCAATGCGCTGACGCTCAATGGTGTGGGTAGCGGCACCGAGATCCACCATGTGCAGACCAACGTGGGCCTGGACGACGGCATTGAACTGTTCGGCGGCACGGTGGACATCAAGTACGCGCTGGTCACGAACGCCTCCGACGACAGCTTCGACTACTCAACCGGTTGGCAGGGGCGTGGCCAATTCTGGATTGTGCAACAGAACCCGGACGACGCCGACAATGGCTTCGAGGTGGACGGCAACGAAGACGACCCCCTGGCCACTCCATTGACCAATCCCATGATCTACAACGTGACCCTGGTCGGCGGCGGGAGCGGGGCCACGGATGGCGCAGACGGTCTGCGCCTCCGCCGGGGAACGGCCGGCGTGATCGCCAACGCCGTCGTGGTCGGTTTCCCGGATCACGGCCTGGACATTGACGATGTGCAGACGTTTGAACAGGGACTCGAGATCCGCAACTCGATTCTCTCGAGCAACGCGGCGTCTTTCGATGAAGTGCAGGGGACGAACGGCGGCTACAGCGTCGAGGCGTTCTTCAAGACGGCCGCGTGGGCCAACAGGGTCGAAGCCGACGCCATGATGGTGGATCCGTTCAACCGGCAAGCGCCGGACTTTACGCCCATGGCCGGGTCGCCACTCCTGACGGGTGCGGCAACGCCGCCCATGGACGGCTTCTTCACCGAGACCGACTTCATCGGTGCAGCCGACCCCGATGGAGACAAGTGGTGGACGGGTTGGACATCGTTCATCACCAACTAGCCCGTCCGCCGGTACAAGGGGTTGCGCGACGGAGGCAGGTTTGCCACTGTACCGTTTGCGTGGTTCCAGGGGTAAGACCTCGATCAAAATTCCTTCCTGTGTGAGACAAACAAGCACATGGTCTCTCGTCTCGGGATGTGCGGCTGCGCTTCGCACAAATGGGCTTTCGATGGGCGAACTGGAGACAGGAGCAGCTCCGGCGGGCCTGCTCTTGGCGGGACGCCTCTTGACCAATGTTGGCCTCGTGACATCGTGCGGCGGGTGCCTCGTGGCCATCGGCGGGGCCATCTCTTGACGCGCCCAAGTCCCCCACGATGACCCCGATGAACCTGTCTCGCGCGATATTTGGCCTCGTCAGCCTTTGCACCACGTCCGCCGTGTTCGGATTTTGTGTCTCGGCAGGCAACGCATTCTGGCGGAAAATCTCGGACCGCGCTTGATGTTGAGTTTCCCGCCCGGCCTCGTTTATTTGGCGTGGACTGCGCTTGTTGGCGGCGTGGTGATGTTTGTGCTTCTTGGACGCCAACTGGCGCGGCTTGACCGCAGGACGGGCCATCCGAAGAAGAGCCGGGGGGGCAGAGGCCAAGACAAAGAGCGCTACGGGCTGAACATGATGAGGGTGTCCGCAGCGCTACTCGTCCTCAGCCAAGCCTTAACCCTCATCGATTACTACTGGCCTTGACAACGGCCCGCCCCCCACTCGGGCAGGGTCGCAATCGCACAAGACCTCCCACGGGCAGGGACCAGCGTCGCGGAGAGGTGAGCCAGCCCCAAGATGCCAGCCCACTACGCGCGGGCAGAACCGGCAGGGCAGGGGGCCGTCGCAAACTTTTGCCGCCACTCGTAGCAGTCCGGGGGTCGGGGGCCGCAGCCGCCCCCGGCCCCGAGGTGGCTCGGTCAGTTTAGGCCGGACAGCCCCTCATCGTGTTGGAAGACCCCCGGCCAGCCAGCGATCAGGGAGTCCCCCAAGGCACCCGATATCGGCAGGGGTCAGAGGGAGACTCCTCCCTGGGGCACGCGCCCCGGGGAGGGGAAGCTGGCAGGCGGCGGTCATCCTGTGGGCCACCATGGTCGGGTGCAGCGAAGGCGGGCGGCCCTTCGCCGGATCAGCCAAGAGCCTGGACGATCTGGGCGCCACCGTGTTGTCCGCCTTTGAGGAGGGTAACCCTGAGGCGCTCGCGCGCGTTCGCCTCGCGGAGTCAGAGCACAACCAGGTCATCTGGCCTGAGCTGCCCGCCGCTCAGAGAGGCTATCCGATTGACCTCGCCTGGCAGAACATTCAGTTGAGGAACGCCCGCTCAATCCCCCGTGCGGGGCGCGTACTGCAGGAGATGCGTCCGCTGGAGTTCCTGTCGGTCCAGTGCGAGGGCGAGACCGAGAGCTTTGCGACCTTTCGGGTGCATACGGAATGCCATGCCCACTTCCGCTCCCGCGATCGTGAATATCGCATGCAGCTCTTCAGGCATGTCGCGGAAAGGCACGGAGGCTACAAGATTTTCCGCTACTACGACGAGGACCCGGAGCTTGTCCCAGGGACGGAGCCTCCCGGGCCCTGAGCCCGGCTCCCGCCTTCGGCAAGAGCATTCGCTCCGCCGGCCCCGCCGGCTGGCGCGTCTCCCGCCACCGGTCTCCCGGTCCCCCCAAGGCGCGCCGGCGTCCACACCGGGGGCCGGCACCTCGTGATTCGCGTAGTCGCGTACCAAACCGCCTCGGGCCCCTTGTCGCCCCAGAGGACGGCTTGGACCCATGTCCCCAAACGCCGGCTGTGTTGTAACGAGCCGCCACCTGATACGATAGTGCTCCGGTCACGACACCCGCACCGGACACCCCATCCCACCGCTGTCCCCCATTCGCGCCACCCCGGAGACGCCCGATGAAGATGCGACGGCCTTCCCCCGCACCGACGACGCGCTCCCGTACCTCGGCCCCCGGCGCGGCTTGCTTCCTGCTGGGCGCAGGCCTGGTGGCGGCCTGCCCGCAGCCCGCCTCTGCCCAGGATTTTCGGCTTGAGGAGGCAACCATCGCCCAGGTGCATGCCGCGTTGGGTTCCGACGAGCTGACCTGCGTCGAGCTGGTCCAACGCTACCTGGACCGCATCGAGGCCTACGACCAACAGGGCCCGCGCCTGAACACCATCGCGGCCGTGAACCCGGCCGCCCTGGACCAAGCCGCCCGCCTGGACCAGGCCCTCGACTCCGTTGGACTCACCGGGCCGCTGCACTGCATCCCGGTTCTCCTCAAGGACCAGGTCGAGACTCGCGGCATGCCGACCACCTACGGCTCGGCACTCTTTGAGGGGTTCATGTCCTCGCGGGATGCCACCATCGTCGGGCGCATGAGGGATGCGGGCGCGCTCATTCTCGCCAAGACCAACATGGGCGAGTTCGCCTCGCGCTATGTTGGTTCGGGTTTCGGCGTCATCCGAAACGCCTACGATCCCCGGCGCAACCCGAGCGGCTCGTCGGGAGGCACCGGCGCGGGCGTGGCCGCCAACTTCGGAATGATCGGCATCGGAGAGGACACCGGCGGCTCCATCCGCGGACCGGCCGCGGTGCATGCGCTGGTCGGCCTGAGACCGACGATTGAGCTGGTGAGCCGCCACGGGATGATGCCCGCCAACCCCACCACCGATGTGATGGGGCCGATCACCCGCACGGTCACCGACGCCGCAATCCTGCTGGAGGCGATCGCCGGATACGACGCCAACGATCCCGTGACCGCCCGCTCCTTTGGCGAAATCCCCGACTCCTACAGCGCCGGCCTTATCGCCGACGGACTCGCCGGAGCCCGCATTGGCGTCATCCGCGATCCCATGGACCGCGCCGTGGACCCGGCGTCGGTTGGATACCGGCAAACGCGCACCCTGGTCGACGCCGCCGTCGTGCAAATACGCGCCTTGGGCGCCCAGGTGGTGGACAGCATTCCCATCCCCGGCATCGACAGGGTGGGCACCGTCTTCTCCATGAACGTGCATGAAACCGAGACCGCCACCGATGCCTACTTGGCCGAGCTTGATGGCGCGCCCTATGCAACACTTCGCTCCATCCTGCTCAGTGGTCGGGTGACGCCGTGGCGGGCACGGGGACTGGCCAGGTCGCTTGGGAAGGCCACCACCGACCCTGGATACCTGACCTACGTGCTGGCCCGGGACCGGATTCGCCGTGACATCTACCAGGTGATGGCCGATCACGCCCTGGACGCACTGGTGCATACCACCTTCGACCACCCGCCAACCCTGATCGCTCCCGGGGTCGAGACCCACCCCGCCCCGGCCGACGACTATGGGCTGGGGGACAACCGCCTGCTCAGCCCCCTGACAGGCTTTCCCGCCCTGACGGTCCCCGCCGGCTTCACCCCCGACGGCCTGCCCATCGGGATCGAGTTCTTGGGCCGCCCCTTCACCGAAGCGACGCTCTTGCGCTTTGGCTACGCCTTTGAACAGGCGACGGCCCATCGCCGGCCGCCGGCATCGGCACCACCCCTGCGCTGACGCCGGAGTCTTCGCAGCCGTCGGTGAAAGACCGATCGGGGCCGGGGAGCCGACGCATCCGGGGCGACCGGGAGCCCGCACCGCATCCGACGGTGCCCGCTCTTGCCTGCGTGCCGACCTCTGTAGACTCTACAACGCATCGCTCACGCGCCTGGGTCAGGATTTTGCCAGGGTGCTGGTTTCATCGGTTTGAGGAGGTCCGTACATGAATCTCTCCGGCGCTGCGGTTCTCTGTTTCGCGCTGGCTGCTACACCCCTCGCGCCCCGCTCGGGCGCGGCGCAGGAGCGCCGCAACATCAGCGTCGACGACCTCTTCCAGCTCTACAACATCGGCGCTCCCGTGGTAAGCCCCGAGGGCGACTGGGTGGCCTATACGGTTTCGCGCACATCCCTGGAGGATGAGCGCTCGTACACCAGCATACACATGGCGCCAACGGCGGGCGGCGAGACCGTGGCGCTCACGCGAGACAGGGAATCGGCCAGCGCCCCGGCTTGGAGCCCCGATGGCCGCTACCTCACCTTCACCGCAGCCCGCGACGGGGAGGCGACCCAGGTATGGGCGCTCGACCGACGGGGAGGCGAGGCATTCCCTCTGACGGATGTTGAGCAGGGCGTCAGCGGATACCGATGGTCTCCCGACGGCACCCGGCTGCTCCTCGCCATCCGTGACCCGGAGGAAGAGCGTGACGGGGATGCGAACCCCGATGCGCCCCAAGATCCGTGGGTCATCGACCGAATCCAGTTCAAGCGGGACCGAGTCGGCTACCTGACGGGCTCGCGCAGGACGCACCTGTATGTCCACGAGATTGAGTCCGGCACGTTGCGCCAGCTCACGAAGGGCCGGTGGGATGAGTCGCTGGGGACCTGGAGCCCCGACGGCTCACAAATCGCGTTCGTCTCGAACCGGACCGAGGACCCGGACCTGAACGCCAACACCGACATCTGGGTCATCTCCCAAGACCTTGAAGAGCCAACCGACGCCCCCCGACAGCTCACCCACAACCCAGGCAGCGACGGGGCGCCCGCGTGGAGCCCCGACGGCCGCTGGATCGCCCACACCACCGGCATTCGGCCCGACCTGATCTGGTACGCGACCACGCACCTGGCGGTCATCTCCGCGGACGGCGGTGAGCCCCGGCTACTCACCACCGAGCTCGACCGCAACGTGCGGTCGCCCCGGTTCTCACCCGACGGCGAGTGGATCTGGTTCGGGCTTGAGGACTCCGCCGAGAACCACATTGCGCGCATCCGGCCCGACGGTTCAGGGCTGCAGCGGCCGGTGTCGGGCGGACTCGCAGCCTCCGGCTTCGACTGGAACAACGATGTCCTCGCCGCCCGGATCAGCCACCTGGACCGCCCAGGGGAGATCTATTCCGTCGAGGACCACGAAGACGGCAAGGCGGCTCTGCGCCGGATCACCGGTTACAACGACGACCTCCTGGAGGAGGTCTACATCGCCCAGACCCGCAACATCCGCTTCCCCTCCGAGGGCGGGATAGAAATCGAGGGGTTCGTGACCTTTCCGCCGGACTACCGCGAGGGCCAGCGCTACCCCACCCTCCTGCGCATCCACGGTGGTCCCGTTTCCCAGTACAACCACGCATTCCACTTCGAGTCACAGCTCTTCGCAGCCCACGGGTATGTGGTCGTGCGCACCAACCCGCGCGGCTCGTCCGGATACGGCCAAGACTTCTCGGCGGCTCTGTGGGCCGACTGGGGCAACCCGGACTTCAAGGACGTAATGGCGGGCATAGATCATGTGATCGAGCAAGGCTGGGCCGACCCCGATCGGCTGGGCGTGGGCGGCTGGTCGTACGGCGGTATCCTGACCAACTACGTCATCACGCAGACGGACCGCTTCCAGGGTGCCATCACGGGGGCCAGCGAAGTGCTGTACATCGCCAACTACGGGCACGACCACTATCAACGGCAGTGGGAGGCCGAGCTGGGACTGCCGTGGGAAGGCGACAATCGGGATAACTGGGAGCGCATCAGCCCCTTCAACAAGGTGCAGGAGATCGTCACGCCAACCCTCATCATGGGCGGGGAGGACGATTGGAACGTGCCCATTCTGAACTCCGAGCAGCTATACCAGGCACTCAGGCGCCGGGGTGTGCCCACCCGGTTGGTGGTCTACCCGGGCCAGAGCCACGGCATCCGGGTCCCCAGCTACCAGAAGGACCGCTACGAGCGCTATCTCGCCTGGTACGACCGGTGGGTCATGGGCAACACCCCTCCGGTCAGCTGAGGTCCCACGACACGACGGCGGCTCGGCGACCACCGAGTCGAGAACACCCTCATCGGAGCACCCCTGTGTCTCCCGCAACGCGTGCCCGTCGCAACTCGCTTGTCTCGAGCATGTGACCACCTGGCCCCAGACACCTCACTTCCCGGCCCGCGCGTCCTCGGAACAGAGCCGCCGCTTCCGACAAGCACCAGTATTGAGCGTGGAGATCGAACTCATCCGCCAAGACAGTGCAACCCATGCCACTCGGATCCTGTTTGAGCACGTCAAAGCGTAGAATCCACGACGCCCTTTCTGTGGCAACCGTTCGTGCGAGTCGGCGAAATCCTTCCTCGAGCTCATGGTCCCGATCGGGCGCGTCCACTCGCCGGTCGTTGAGCCAGCTCAGGTCCAACGCCCCAAGCACGCTTCTCACCGGCGTCGCGCCTGTCGGTATCACTGTTCACCATTGCCGTCACGATATCGTCCGCCAGCGCCAAGGTGCGGTCGCCCTCGCCCGCAAGTCACCGGTGCCGGCACGCGCTGGGATACCGGGCACAGTACGCTCCACCCTCCAGAAGCGCGTGGACCACGGCCCGGCCCAACACATCCGCCGCCACCTGGTAGAGGGGTTGCAACCTGGACACCGCCAAGGCATCCGGGGGCGCCGGATCCGAGGTCGACAGCGCAAAGACGGCATCGCCATCCGACAGGCCGTGCACGGGGCGGATGGCACGGGCCAGACCACTGTTGGCCGTGCGCGCCATCCGTTGCAACTGCGTCTGGCTGAGCGGGGCGTCTGTGGCGATCACCGCGATCGTCGTGTTGAACGCTTCGCCCGGCCACGGGCCGCCCTCACCACCCCAACCCCCATCGCACTGCTCCGGCAGCGGCGCTGCTAACCGAAACTCCCCCTCAAGCTCCAGGAAGCGACCGTAGGGCACGCAATCGTCGGGGTTCACCGGAGATCCGGCCGCGTTCAGGGCCACAACCGCGCCCACGGTCGTTCCGTCCTCCAGCACGGCGCTGGCCGACCCCAGGCCGAAGCGCGCACCGGTGCCGGCGCCTACCAGACCCATCGGCACGGCATCGCCGGTCGCGGCATCGGCCGCCCGGTAGCCGAAGGTCGCATCAGGGCGCTTGTCGAAGTCACCGCCCCGCCCCAAATCGAACAAAATGGCCGCGGGGACAATCGGGACAACTCCCCCGGAAACGGAAAACCCGTAGCCCCGCTCCTCCATCCACCTCATGACGCCGTCGGCCGCCGCCAGCCCGTACGCGCTGCCCCCGCTCAACACGATCGCATGCACACGCGTGACCAATCCGCCGGGAGCCAGCAGGTCTGACTCCCGCGTCCCCGGCGCTCCGCCCTGCACATCGACGCTGGCCGTCACCCCCTGCTCCGTGCGCACCACGGTGGTTCCCGTGCGATACCCGTCGCCGTCGCGCGAGTGGTGGCCCACCCGTAGCCCAGGCACATCGGTGAGCGAATTGGTCGGGCCCGGACGCTGCCCGTCCAGCGGTCCCGCCACCATCAGATGCGTGACCAGGAGGAGCGCGCATGCGGGGCCCACGCCGCGCCACGACGCGGCCCCGTCCACGCGCACCCTCCCGCGCCCCACCGGCAACCCGCCTCCAGGTCAGGGAATGATCGGTGTGGTGTTGGCGAAGTCACCCGCCTTGACGAACGTCATCTTCTCCAGGTCGATCCAGCGCCGAAACGCCTGGTTGATGTCATCGGCGGTGAGCGACCGCACCCGGTCCTCTTGGGCCGCCTGCCACGCCATCGTGCGATCAAAGTACAGATTGCTGTTCAGCACCCCGGCCAACGCGCCGTCGTCGCTCCGCCCCAGGGACGCCCGCTCCAGGTATCCCGCCACCCCGGATGCCACCTCATCGTCGGTAAATCCCTCGTCCAGAACCTTCTGGATCTCCTCTCGAACGGCCGCCTCCAACTTGTCCCGGTTCTCCGGCGCGTAGATTGCGAGCGCGATGAAGTTGGCCCTGCGATCGATCGGGTGAAAATTGAGGACCGACTGCACCCCGTAGCTGAGCCCCTCCTCCTGGCGAACCCGCGTGGCCAGCCGCGAGTTGAGAAATCCGCCCCCCAAAAGATAGTTCGCCATCAGGAGCGCCGGCACGTCATCGTGATGGTCCGCCATGGGCAACAGCTGGCCGGCCAGGAACATGGCGTTTGTCTTGTCGGGCGTCTCAATCTGAATATCGTCGGGGGGAACCTCCACATAATCGTCATCGATGCGAGCGAAGGACACGGTGGACACCCAGTCCCCAAAGATGTCCTCGACGACTGACAGGGCCTCCGCGTCGTCGAAGTCGCCCACCACGGACATCGTGGCCGACGCGGCCCCGTAGAGCGTTCGATAAAAGTCCCGAACCTCCTCCAGCGTCACGGCGTCGATCTCCTCCAGGGACTCCTCAATCGTCGGCACATACCGCGGATGCCGCCGCTGATGGGGACTCATGTGCCGCTGCAGAGCGAGGATGGCCAGCGACTGCGGTTCGGATCGTTGTGCCTCCAGCGACACCCTCCGCTGCTCCTTCAGCGTGCGGAATTCCTCTTCAGGAAAGGCAGGCTCGCGAAGAACCTCGCCCAACAGGCGCAGGGCATCCGCGAAGTGTTCCCTGGTCGCCTCGACCCGTCCCGACACCGTGGCCCCACCACCGCCCACGCTGACGCGAGCCTGCAGCCGATTCATTTCGTCCTCGATCTCCTGGCGCGAGCGCTCTGTCGTGCCCCGCATGAGCATGGACGCGGCAAGGTCCGATTCCGCCATTCGCCCCGTCAGCGCCCCCTCATCTCCCAGGCGCAGCGTCAGGGTCGCCACGACGGTCTCGCCGCGCGTGTCCTTTGACAGCAGCGCCACCTCCATGCCTCCGGTCACGGCGGCGGTTCGCGTACGGCGGTCGATATTCTCGGGCGTGGCCTCAAAGATCTCCCCCTGGGCCACCGCCTCCGCGCCCTCGTAGCCATCGACCAACTCCCGAATATCGGGGGCCGGCGTCATGGCTACCCGATCCGGGTTGTCCTCGGGCACAAAGATGCCCACCGTCCGGTTGGAGGGCTTGAGGTAGCTGAGCGCCACTCGCTGCACATCCTCCGCCGTGGTCTCCCGCAACCGGTCTCGATGCACGAAGAAGAGGCGCCAGTCGCCCATGGCTCCCCACTCGCTCAGCTGAAGCGCGACCGCGCGGGAGTTGTTGAACAGGCGCTCAATCCCCGACAACCTCGCCTGCCGCGCCCGTTCGACCTCCTCGCCCGTGATCGGACGGGTAAGCACATCCTGGACGGCATCCGACATAGCCTGCTCGACAGCCTGCTCATCCCCGTCCTCGCCCAACACCGCGATCATCGTCAGCGCGCCGGGCTCCTTGTATTGGTCGGCGCCCGCATTGACCGCCGCCGCCAGGCCCGGCTCAACAAGGGCCGTGTACAGCCGGCCCGAGGGCTCATCGCCCAGAATCCAGGTCAAGAGGTCGATGGCCGGATAATCCTCATGATACCCGTTGGGCACGTGGTACAGATGGGCGACCAGCTTGGTGTCTCCCGCGCGCCGCAGCGTCACCGAGCGCTCCCCGTCCTGGACCGGCTCGACGGTATAGGTCGGATACTTCCGCAGCTCGCCCGTGCGATCCGGCGCCGGAATCGCTCCAAACACCTCCGTAATGACGGCCAGCGCCTCATCGGGATCAAATTGGCCGGCCACAACCAGCTGCGCGTTGTCGGGCTGATAGTGCCTGCGGTAGAAGGCCTGCAGACGCTCGATCGGCACGTTCTCCAGATCGGATCGGGCGCCTATGGTCGAGTTTCCGTAGTTGTGCCAGAGGTATGCGATCGAGTTCATCCGCTTCATCAGGACACCGAACGGGTTGTTCTCGCCAGCCTCCCATTCATTGCGCACAACGGTCATCTCAGAGGCGAGGTCCTCGGCGGAAATGAAGGAGTTGACCATCCGGTCCGCCTCCAACCCGAGCGCCCACGCCAAGTTCTCGCTCGATGCCGGGAACGTCTGGAAGTAGTTGGTCCGGTCCAGCCATGTCGTCCCGTTGGGTTGCGAGCCCCGCTCGCTCATCTCCTGCGGGATATTCGGGTGGCTCGGCGTGCCCTTGAACACCAGGTGCTCCAACAGGTGGGCCATCCCCGTCTCGCCATAGGCCTCGTGGCGGCTCCCCACGAAATAGGTGATGTTCACCGTGGTCTGCGGCTGGCTGGCGTCGGGAAACAACAGGACCCGGAGTCCATTGTCCAGGCGGTATTCGCTGATCCCTTCCACGGTCGTGTAGAACGTGGCCTCCTGGGCGCCCAGCGGGGACATCCCGGCGGCCCAGAGCAACGCCAGGGCCAGGGGAGCCACCGCCTTGGCCCTGCGGGCCCCGACACGCGCCTTGGTTCTCGCCCCGGACACGGGGCGGTCTCGGTGTATCGTCATCGTCTTTTACCTCTCTTCAAAGGAAGCAGGACCGGATCTGTTACGAAGCGGGGGGCGAGCCCCCGAAACCGGGTGTCCTGAGGTCAGGGTCAGGGTGCGCAGGCGCCCCAGCGCGGCCGCGATGTCCTGCGTCCGCGGCATGAAGAGATCGCCCGCAAGGCTTGTGTCCAGGGCGTCCAGGCCGCCGCTCTCCATCAAGCGCGCGACGCCGTCCAGGATGTCCTCCACGACGGCACCGGATTTCATGTAGTGTCGCGCCTGGACCAGGGCAAGCGCAATCGCTCGCGCCTGTCCCCGCAACACGATCTGCGAGATCCCGGACAGGTCGAGATCGACCCGTCCGATCGTCGCCTCGCTCCGGCCCCGGGCCCTGACAAAGGTGCCCTGCCGCCCACGCCTGGGATCAATCGACCCGGGGTCAATGACGCGGTGGCGCTCGGGCCACCGGGGCGCTCCCGACGTTCTCTGGCGACCGGTGGGGTGGCGGGCCGCAACCCGGTGCGCGGCCTGGGTCACGTTACGGGCCCGATACCGGAGCATCGCCACAACCTCGTGGGCCACATCGAGATAGTCGCCGGAGCCGCCGATGACCAGAAGAGTGCTGACGCGGGCGTCCCTGTACAGGCTCTCCACCCTGTCGATGAAGGGTGTGATCGGTTCGTCGTCACCCGGGACCAGGGCCTGCATGCGGCGGTCGCGAATCATGAAATTGGTGGCCGCCGTGTCCTCATCGATCAAGAGAAGCCTGGACCCCGACTCGACCGCTTCGATGATGGCCGCCGCCTGGCTCGTCGAGCCGGACGCGTTCGGCGTGGAAAAAGACGACGTGTCCTGACCGCCCGGCAACGCGCCAATGAAGGGGGAGATATCGACGCCCGCCACGGACCGCCCGTCCTCGGCCTGGATCTTCATCGCGGTCCGATCGGTGACCACGCACTCGCGCCCATCGCCTGGGCGATGATTGTACACGCCCCGGGCGACCGCCTCCAGCACGGTGGACTTGCCGTGATAGCCGCCGCCGACCAGAAGTGTGACACCCTTCCTGATCCCCATTCCGCTGAGCGGCCCGCCGTGTCTGCGCTCCAGGGTCACGCGAAGACTGGGAGGCGAGACGAACACCCGCGCCCCCTCTCCGACCAGCGGACGGTCGTCCACGCCGCTCATCCGGGGCAGGACAGCACCGTCCGCAATGAACGCAACCAGGCCCTTCGGGTCCAATTGCCGCCGCAGAACATCCGCGTCCTCATTGACCTGAATGTGCCGGAGCACATCCGCGGGATCGTGGGCCGTGCGCAGCAACGTGTTGGCCACCAACTCGGGCAGGACATCCAGAAGGAGCCGTTCCGCTTGGCGCCCCAGGATCCGCCGCCCGGCGGCGGGCAAGCCGGCCGTGAAGCGCGCCTCGACGCTGCCGTCGGGACGAACCAGAACCGCGGTGTTCTCCACCACTGTCTGCCCGGGATCGGCCATGCGGATCTCTCCGCTTCGCCCGCTTCCGTATCCCCCGCGTCGGCGCCCATGCCGTTGCCCGCCGGCCTGCACAGGATCACCCAAGACCCGGGCGCGCCGGGCAAACGCGCGGGCGAGCAGACACGAGAGTCCCGTGCGGCGCGGAGCATTGGCCACGGCAAAGGCCTCGAATCCCGCCTGGTCGGGGTCAAGAATGACCGCAAGCCGGCTAGGGGCGGCGAAGGGATCGCCCTGGACCCGGCGGACCTCCAGAGTGTACGGTGCATGATGCCACGTTCCCTTGACGTCCCGATAGGCGGGATAACCCCGCCCGTCGATGCCCCGCAAGATGCGTCTCAGGTCGTTGTCGGTTCCGATCTCACGCCTCCACTGTTCCCTATTGGGAACGTCACGAGTGTTCCCTAAAATCCCCAAGACCTTGTTCGGTCTCCCTGAAGAGGAGGTGATCCCACATGGCCGCTCATCAACACCACCCTCACGGAGGCGGCGCTTCCGGGCCAGAGCGGTGGGAACCCGCCACCCTGGGCCCGCTCCTCGCCTTGGCGCTTCTTGCATGCCAAGGCGACATCCGCGTCGGCCTGGTGCCCCAGGATCTCAGTTGCGGCGTCCTGGACCCCTCCCTGCTGGCCGACGGCGGCGTGGGCCGCGACGGCATACCAGCGCTGAGCGATCCCGAGCTGGTCGAGCCCGACCACGAATCGGCCACCTCGTACCTCTCCGACGAATCCCGCGTCATCGCCGTCAACATCAACGGCGAGTGGATCGCCTTTCCGCACAATCTCATGTACCGCCACGAGATTGTGAACATGGGCGCAGGAGGGCAGCCTCTCGCCATCACATACTGTCCTCTGACGGGATCCGCGCTGGTGTTCGAGAGGGCATCGCTTGGGGGTTCGGAGTTCGGCGTGTCCGGTCTGCTGTTCCAATCCAACCTCATGATGTACGATCGCGCATCCGACGACTCTCTCTGGCCGCAGATGGCCCGGCGCGCCGCCTGCGGTCCCCGAGAGGGCCAGCCTCTCGTGACGCGACCGGTGCTCGAGATGACCTGGAGCGGGTTCAAGACCCTGTTTCCGGTATCCCGGGTCGTGGCCGTCGATCCGGTCGAGTCGGAGATATACCGCATCAATCCATACGGCACCGCCTACGAGAACCCTACCAACGGCAACTTCGTGGGGTTCCCGATTCCACGGGACACCCGGCGGCTGCCGAAGGAGCGGGTTCTGGGATTTCCGGGCTTGGAGGGACAGCCCTCCCTGGCGTTCCCCTTCCAGGCCATGGCCGCCCGGGGTGGCAAGTGGAGTCACGAATTCAACTACGGCGGCCAGCCCGCGGTTGTTCTCTGGGACCGCGACCTGGCCGCAGCCGTGGCGCTGCGCCCCGTGGCCGGGGAGCGGCGCCTGACCCTGGAGGTGGACGGCGATAAGGGGTTTGTGGACGAGGAGACCGGCTCCGTGTGGACGGTGGCCGGGCAAGCGGTCCAGGGTCCCCTGAGAGGAGAGCGGATGCCCGGCGTCCAGGAGGCCTACGTCGCGTTCTGGTGGCCGTGGGCCGCGTTCCATCCCGGCACGGAGCTGGCGCTCGAGTGATCGCCGCCGGACCGGTATCGTCGGGGCTTGAGCCCGGCCCCCAGGCGCGCCCGTCACCCCTGACCTGCCTTCGCCGGCGACCCGTTGTGCGCCCCAAGCCTCAGGCCCGTTTATCGGTTGTCCTTTGGGCCGCAGCGGCAGTACCTGCGGGCGCGGCGGCAGACCAGTGGGTGGAGGAGGCGGGCCACGGGTGGGTGGCGCTGGCCACCTACCATCAAAGCACAACCAAGCGATTCGGGCCCGGCGGTGAGGTGCTGGACCTCTTTGCCCAGGGTCGTGCAGTGACGACATCGACATTCGTGACCACCGCCTGGGGCCTCGTGCGGGGCGTCGACGCTTGGGCCCAACTGTCGGCCCACCGCCTTCGCTACGACGACCTGGCCGGCCGGCGCTTGCGGTCAGGGCTGGGCGATGTCCGCCTCTGGTTGCGGGCGGCGCCGCTGACGTGGCTGGGCTCCCCGGTGCCGATCTCCGTTCGCTGGGGCGCCAAGCTCCCGGTGGGGGACTTCGATGTGGACGCCGAGATCATTCCGCTGGGCGACGGCCAGACGGACTTTGAGGTCATGATCGAGGCGGGGCATTCGTTCTGGCCCCGCTCCATGTACATGGCCGGCTGGGTCGGCTATCGGTGGCGGAGGGAGAACACCCAAAGCCGCAAGGATTTCGGCAATGAGCGCTTCTACTTCGCGCAGGTCGGGGGCCGAGTGCGGGGGGTGGGTTACCGACTGGCGCTGGACGGATCCGATGGCGCTCCGGGCGTCACCGAGGGCATTCGGGTCCCCAGCTTCCAGCGCGACCTCGTGCAATTGCAGCCCTCCCTGCTCTATGATGTCGGTTTCGGCACCGTCGAGGCCGGAGCCCGCCTGGCCCTTACCGGGAGGAACATCCCAACCGGCACTGCGGTGATGATTCAGTACTTCAGCCGATGGAACCGATGACTGCCGATCCGACCCATGCGATGATCCGCGAACGACTGCCTGGGACCCAACCTGCGCCAGACCTCCAGGCCCCGCGCGCACAAAGTGCGCGCCGGCAGAGATGTGCTCATGGGCGCGACGGGCGTTTGCCCCGGTGGGCACGCATGCTCCCCGGCCTCGTCCTCTTGCTCGCGTGGGGTTGCGATCAGGCTCCCACGATGGACCCCGGTCAATGGGAGGCGCCGCCAAAGGTGGCCGCCTCGGCCGACGGCGTGGTGGTCGCCGCCCAGCCGCTGGCCGCGCAGGCGGGTGCTCGCATCCTTGGCATGGGCGGCAACGCCGCCGACGCCGCCGTGGCCGCGGCCTTCGCCGTCTCGGTGGTCGAGCCGTCCATGAACAGCATCGGCGGACGGACGCAGGTTCTGGTGCGGCGGCCGGACGGCACGTTCGCCGGAATCGACGCGACCACCCAGGCACCGTGGTCCTACGATCCGAACACCGCCCCCCAGGCGAGCTACGGCTATCCGACGGTCGGCGTGCCCGGCGCCGTTCGGGGTCTTGAGCGCCTCCTGAACGAGCACGGAACGTTTGACCTGGCGCAGGTCATGGCCCCGGCGATCTCCCTGGCGGAGAACGGATTTGAGTTGTTGGAGGGCGAGGCCAGGCGGCATCGCGCCGGAAGCGGTCAATTGGCGGAGTTCGAGGGGTCCCGGAGCCACTTCTTTAGTGCCCGCGAACGCACGCACGAACCGGGCGAGCTGTTTCGCCAACCGGACCTGGCCACGACGCTCCGGGCAATCGCGACCGGGGGCGCCGACGCATTCTATCGGGGTTCCATCGCCCAACGCATGGCGGCGGACATCCAAGCCCACGGCGGAGCGGTAGACTCGGCGTCGCTGGCAGCCTACCGGGCGGTGGACGCCACCGTTGTGCGCGGGAGCTATCGGGGCCGGGAGTTGGTGGGGACCGGCCTCCCCGCGTCGGGGGCGGTGACGATCGGGATCCTGCATATCCTGGAGAACTTCGACATGGCCCAGCTGGAGCGGGACAGCTGGGCCGCTCTGGTGGGCACCGTGATCGCCAGGACATTCGAGGAGCGTGTGCGGGCGCGGACCATGATCCCGGTGGATTTCCGGTTCATGACGGACAAGGCCTGGGCCAGGGCGATCGCGACCGACATCGATGTGCCCGGTGTCGCGCTGCGGGCGGCGGCCCTTGGCCACCCGGGCGCCGGGGCCACGATGTGGCAGCCCTTCCCGCACATGCCGGCTCGCTCGAGGCCGCTCGCCTGGGGCCACCGGTCTTGGGCCGGGGAACCTGTCATTCTTGGCGCCGGGCTATCAGCGACCTTGATGGCGAGCTCCCTTCCCCGACACGTCGACTGGGACGGCTCGACCTGGGGTGCCGGCAGTAGCCACACGACCCACCTGTCCACCACCGACGGTCGAGGAATGTACGTCTCGCTGACACAGACCATCGGCCCCAACCTGGGATCGAAGGTGGTGACCCCCGGCCTGGGCTTCCTGTACGCGGCCACCCTGGGGGGATACCTGGGGGAGATGGCGCCCGGTTCACGGGCGGCATCAAGCATTTCGCCTCTCATGGTGATCCAGAATGGGCAACCGGTCCTGGTGCTGGGCGCGGCCGGCGGAGCGAGGATCATCTCCGCTGTGGTCCAATCGGTCTTGCGGGTGATTGACCAGGGCATGGGCCTGCCCGAAGCCCTGGCGGCCGCTCGGGTCCATCCGATCGACGGCGGGATCGCGATGGAAACCTCGCCCGGAATTGGCTGGACCGGCGACGAGGTCGCCCGGGTCAGGTCGTGGGGCCTGGAGGTGCAGGAGGTCGAGGCGGACGGGGCCTTCGGTCGCATCCACGGCATCTGGATGAACCCCCGCACCGGCGAGGCCGTGGGAGTCGCCGACCCCGACTGGGAGGGGGCCGCCATCGGCCCGGAGGGCTGATGGACCCCCGGAGAACGCCGCCACAGGCCCGGGCGCGCGCCCTTGGCCCGGACAACCCGTGAACCCACAACGCACATGGCACCGACGATGACGAAGGTTGACCCAACGATGTTCATCCGACGCCGGCTCCTACCGGTGACCCTCGCCTGGGCCCTGGTGTCCTGCACGCCGACGGGCTACGACACGCTACTCTTGGGCGGGCGGGTCATCGACGGCACGGGCGCGCCCGAGCGCACGGTCGATATCGGTGTCAGCCAAGGTCGCATCTCGGCCATCGGCGACCTCTCGGGCGCGTACGCGGAGACGGTCCTGGACGTGTCTGGACTCTATGTGAGCCCCGGGTTCATTGACGTGCATTCGCATGCCGGGCCCGGGCTGGCGACCCCCGGCCTCAGCGCGGGTGAACCTCTCCTCGCCATGGGGCTGACGACCGTGGTCATTAACCCCGACGGCGGGGGACCCGTGGACATACACGCCCAGAGAGAGGCTCTCCAAGCCGACGGCCTGGGGCTGAACGTGATGCAGCTCATTGGCCACGGCTCGGTGCGGCGCGAGGTGATGGGGATGGAGGATCGCGCCCCCGACGATGCACAGATACTCTGGATGCGCGGGCTGGTCCAGGGCGCCATGGACGCCGGAGCCTGGGGGCTCTCTTCGGGCACGTTCTACACGCCGGGCAGCTACGCGGCCCCATCCGAGCTGGAGACGCTCGCCCTGGATGTGGGCCCATACGGCGGCATCTACACCAGCCACATCCGCGATGAGTCCAACTACAGCATCGGGGTCGTGGCCGCGGTTGAGGAGGTCATCAACGTGGCGCGAGCCGCGGAGATTACCGCGATCATTACGCACATCAAGGCGTTGGGGCCGCCGGTCTGGGGCGAATCCCACGCGATGATCGAGCGCATCGAGGCCGCCCGCTCCGAGGGCCTGAGCGTCTACGCCGACCAGTATCCGTACCTCGCTTCGGCCACCGGCTTGGCGGCAGCGCTCCTGCCTCGTTGGTCGCAGGTCGGAGGAGGAGACGAGTTTGCCCGGCGAACGCGGCACCCGGATACGTTGGAGATCATTCAGGACGCCATGGCCCAAAACCTCCTGCGCAGGGGAGGTGCCGAGCGCATTCAGTTCCGCCGCTTCACCCCCGATCCCTCGATCGAAGGCCGACTCCTCTCCGATGTCGCCCTTGAACGCGGTCTTGACGCCATCGACCTGTCCCTGGAGCTCATTCTGTCTGGCAGCCCGTCGATCGTGTCCTTCAACATGAGCGAGGAGGATCTTCTCGCCCTGATGACGCGCGAATGGACCATGACCTCCTCCGACGGGGATCTGGTCGAGTTCGGCGTCGGCACACCGCATCCCCGCTCATACGGCGCGTTCGCGCGCAAGATCCGCAAGTTCGCGCTCGACGATCGGGTCGTGACGCTCGAAAACGCCGTACGGTCCATGACCTCCCTGCCGGCCGACATCATGGGGATGCGGGAGCGCGGCCGCATCAGGGAGGGCATGATTGCCGACTTGGTGGTCTTCTCCGACTTTTTCACGGACCACGCCACGTTCACCGACCCGCACCAGTTGGCGTCGGGCGTCGTTCACCTCTTTGTGGGCGGCGAGGCCGCGATCATGAACTCCGCGTTCACGGGACGACGCCCGGGTAGCGTTCTCGCCAAGTCGCCCACGCCGTAGCGGGACTTGCCGCGTTTCCCCCGGGCCGGGCAAGGGAGGTCGATCTTGGGGGAGGGAGCGTGTGCCCGAGGCCGGCATCAGCACGGGGCGCTCACAGCCTCGGGTGGGACACACCGATCGCAGCATGCCCCCGGCGCCGCCGGTCGGGTCAGCCGATGGCGAACACCAGGCCGGCCGTCACCTTGACCGTACGGTGCCAAATCTCGGAATCAGAGCCCTGGTCCGCGTCAATCAGTCCGTAGGTGTAGACGGCATGCGCGGTGACTCCAATGCCGCCGGAGCTCAGGAACTCAAGTCCCCCGCCACCCGCGATCCCGACATCGTAGGTGTTGGGGGTGAAGCCCGCGTCTTCGCACGTCGAGTCCCCGGACAGCGATGAGTCGCGGCTCGTCCGTGCAGCCACCGTGACATCACAAGACAGCTCGCGCGCAAACGTCGGGCCCAGAAGCAGATGCGTGGAGAAGCCCCCACCCAGTTGCCACCCATACCGGACCAGCGCGGACCCTTCGACATAGTTGACCTTGTGTGTCCATTCGGCGGGCACTCCATCCACGCTGAACTTCGTGATCGCGCCCTTGAGCGCGTAGTTGCCCCCCAACTGGAGCGCAACCGGCCCTCCCAGTGGAATGGCCGCAAACACACCCACATCGGCACGACGGGCCCAATGTACGTCAACGACAGCATCCGCGTCGCTGAAATCGACCTTGAGTGAGGCCAGGTTGAGGCCACCGGAGATGCCAATCTTGACCTGTGCACCCGCAGGCGCCGGTCGCGCGGCGAGCGGGACGACCGTGAGCGCAAGCAGCGCGAGAAGAAACAGGCGGACATGTTTCATTGATTCTGACATCTCCCTGATCGGATGGTCGGTCATTGGAAAACGACGGAACGACGTTTTCCCCGGCGCGCCACAGATCCACGGAATCAATGGGCACTCGGAGAATACTACACTTCCGAGCATCAAAAAGGTTACACCTTCGGGCATGATCAGGGCGACACCGGAGTGGGTCTCAAGCCCCGCGGGGGCCACAACGCGCCGCCCCACCCTTGGGCGAGCCCACCGATCACCGACGCGTCCGCACGAGCCGTTGCTCACAAGCGAGACCGATGTGCGGCAACCCCAACATGGCCCGGCGGGGCACCATGGCCAGGTTGGGAACGGGTAGCGGCGCCCAATGGGACCGCCCCGATCACGAATGGGCTCTTTGGGGGAACTGCCCTGGATGGCACATCCCCGCTTTGGGGGCCGACCCAGCCCGTTTGCGACCCCGTCTCACACCACAATCGTCCCGAGAGGTCCAGCGCCCCCGATTCCCGGCACAAGGGCCTGCTCCCCCTTGGACCCTCCGGGAGAGCGAACAGCGCGGGCGCGACCCTGCGCCGAAAACGCCTGGGGGCCGGCTCTCGCGGCGAGACCATGTCCCCGACCGCTCCGACCTGCGCCATGTCTTGGGGGCCGGCCCCGGTCTTCTTGCAGGCCGACCCCCAAGCACCTCAACCGCACGGTTCAGCCGATGGAAAACACCAGGCCTGCGGTCACCCTCACCGTCCGGTGCCATACTCCCGAATCGGAATCCCGATCCATATCATTCAGGCCATAGGAGTAGACGGCGTTCACCGTGAATCCAGCCCTCCTGGAGACCAGCAACTCAAGTCCCCCGCCACCCGCGATTCCAAAATCGTATTTGTTGGGGGTGAAGTCCGCGTTCTCGCATGTCGAGTCCCCGGACTGCGATGAGTCGCGACCCGCCGTTGCAGCCACCGTGACATTACAGGACAGCTCGCGCGCCACCGTCGGGCCCAGGAGCAGATGCGTGGAGAACCCCGCATTTCCCAACTGCCACCCATATCGAGCCAGCGCGGACCCCTCGATATAGCCGACCTTGTGTGTCCATTCGGCGGGCACTCCATCCAAGCTGAACTTCGTGATCCCGCCCCTGATCGTGTAGCTGGCGCCCAGCTGGAGCGCGACCGGTCCCGCCAGTGGAACGGCCGCAAACACCCCCAAATCGGGACGATAAGCCCATCGTCCGTCAACATCCCCCTCAGCGTCGCTGAAGTCGACCTTCATCGACGCCAAGTTGAGGCCACCCGAGAGGCCAATCTTGACTTGGGCAGCCGCAGGCGCAGGTCGCTGGGCAAGCGGGACGGCCGCGAGCGCGAGCAGTCCAAGAAGAAACACGCGGGCATGCTTCATGTTCATTGGTCGTACATCTCCTTGTCGGATTGTCCGTAGCGGGGGGACCCAAGGCTCCCCCGACGAGTCGCGACTCCATTCGGGCCGCGATCAAGAAGAGGTACACCTGCCCGGACGTATGGTTCCCTTCCCCAAGATCCGCCCCCCGGCACGCCCGACTCATCGCGCCGCGCCCAAGTCCATACAGTGTTCCTGGGATCCCGTCGCTCGGCCGCCTCGCCCTTCGGCGCCACAGGAGTGTCACCGACGAATCGCGCCGTAGCGCCTTAGGACCTCGACCGTTTCCTCGATGGGAAGCGCCTCGCGTCGCCCCATGCTACTGCTCACGCCCACGGCCATGAACATGGAGTTGTAGATCGCCTCCTCCGTCGCCTCCACGGTGGCCTGGAAGATCGCCGACATGCGCGGATTGGCCAGGTCCTCCACGAGCTGCACTTCTTCGCCCGCGCGCCTGCGCACGCTCCGGGCGGTGGAAAAGCCGATGACATAGTCGCCCGACCCGTTGCTCGCGAACGAGCCCGTGCGCGACAACCCCATCATCGCCCGGCGGGCCATCCTGCCCAAGTTGCGACTGGACAGCGGCGCGTCGGTGGCAACCACGATCATGATGGATCCCTGGGACTCAGGCGATGGCCCCTCCCCGACTTCGGCGCGACCCGCGGCTCCCCCCGGGGGGCCGCCTCGCTCAACATGTTCCTGGAAGGCGTAGCGTCCCAGTTCCCGGCCCACGGGCGCTCCCGCGATCGAGAGGATCCCGCCGAAGTTTGACTGAACGAGAACACCCACCCGGTAGCCGCCAAGGGACGCGGGCAACTCCCTGGAGCTGGTTCCGATCCCTCCCTTCCAACCAAACGCCGACACGCCCGTGCCCGCTCCGACCGAACCCTCTTCGACACGGCCACCGGCGGCGGACTCCAGCGCGTCCACGACATGCGCCGCCGTCACGGGGCGCGCTCGGATGTCATTGAGCACTCCGTCATTGGTCTCGCCTACAACGGGGTTGATCGAGCGCACCTGCTCCATGCCGTCCATCGCAAGCGCCCACTCAACCATCGCGTCCGCCACACGCCACACGCACAGCGTGCAGGTCAGCAGGATTGGAGTCTCGAGTTCTCCCAACTCCATCACCTGCGTGACGCCCACGAGCTTGCCGAAGCCGTTGCCCACATGGATGGACGCGGGCACCCGATCCCGGTACACGTTACCGGGGTGAGGGCGGATGGCGGTGACCCCGGTGCGGATCCGATCCCCCTCCCACACGGTCGCATGACCCACCTGGACACCGTCGACATCGGTGATCGCGTTGTGGGGGCCCGGCTGGAAGACCCCGACAACGATGCCCAACTCGCGAGCCCGCACACGCGTCGAACCCGCAGACGATTCCTGCCACGATGCCGCCGCGGGCGTGCTGTCCGGAGCCAACACCGCCAGCAAGGCGGAACCCACCACCATCACGCCCAGGAACCAGGCGCGCCGTGGGCGAGGCAACCGAGCCGGACTGGCCGCGGCATGGATCACCCCCGTTTCCGTCCCGCACAGGACGGTCTTGCCCGGCGGTCTCTCCCACCGTCCGGCCACCCCTTTCTGCGTCATATCAGACTCCTTGAGCGTTGTCTTGGGACCTTGTGCTCCCCGGCTTCGCCCCGGGGGTGCAGGCCGGCCCCCCCAAGGCTGTCGCCATGATCCCCGGGGGCAAGCCGTCATCGACCGAACTGCCGCAGAGGACGGCCACCATCGGTTGGCCTCCAAGCCTGAACACAACAGCGGCGCCAACGTGCGCCTGCGCCAGACGTCAGAGCGCGCCCGCCACCATCACGGCCAAGAGTAGCGGGTGATACGCCAGCGACCCCAGAAATACCCAGTTGCAGCGCCGACGCGTCGGCTTGAGAAAAAAGGTGACCGTCACGGCCACGAGCGCCGAGCCCAGAATCACCGCCCCGACCAGGTACACGCTCCCGCTGAGACCCAGCGCGGCGGGCAGCAGGCTGACGGGCAGCAGCAGCAGCGCATTGCCCACCATCAGCCTGGAGAGGCGTCCCGAGGATCCTCGGGGAATCAGCTGAAAGCCTGCCAGTGCGTAGTCGTCGCGAAGATTCCATCCCAGGGCCAGAACGTGAATGAGCTGCCAGAGAAACATGATGCCGAAGAGCGCCGCGCCGCCCGCATCAATGGTCCCGGCGTGCGCCGTCCATCCGATGAGCGCTGGCAGCGCGCCCGGGACGGCACCCACCGCCGTCGCCCAGGCTGTGCGCAACTTGAGAGGCGTGTAGACGGAGTTGTAGAGGAGCGCCGAGAGCGCCGTGACGAGAGCCGGAAGCCACCCCACCCAGGCCCACAGGTGCCCCACTCCGGCCGCCATCAGGATCCAGGAAAAGAGGCGGGCGTGGCCCACCGGGAGCCTCCCAGACGGGACGGGCCGCTGCCGCGTGCGTCGCATCAGCGCATCCGGGACCCGCTCGCGCACCTGGTTCATCGCAAGCGCGCCCGACGTTGAGAGCCCGATCCCCAGCGCCAGATGGAGCGTCACCGACATCCGAGCGCCCGGTAGCGCCGCCACGACATAGCCCACAATCGCCGTGACGACCACAAAGAGCGCGATCCCCGGTTTGGTCAACTCGAAGTACGCGGGCACGCGACCGGTCCACCGCTTGCGGATCCGGTCCTCGACCGTCACAGGATTCCTCGAGCGAGGCCGCCATCAATGGGGAGCGTATGGCCCGTGATGTACGACGCCGCCTCGGACACCAGAAACGCGACGCCCGCGGCAAACTCCTCCGGGCGCCCGACACGGCCCTGCGGAATGTCCCGGGTGATGCCGTCGAGTACCTCGTCACGGTCGACGCCGCGGGCGCGGGCCTGTGCATCCAACAGTGACTCGACGCGCGCCGTGTGGATGAAGCCCGGTGCCACGACATTGCACAGAATCCCGTCGCCCGCCAGCTCACGCGAGATCGACTTGATGAACCCGACCACGCCGGGCCGCGCCACGTTGGAAAGCAACAAGCCGTCAACGGGCTGCTTGACGGCCACCGATGTGATCGCCACAACGCGCCCCCAACCCAGTGTGCGCATGTGTGGAATGGCAGCGAGCGTGAGCTGCACGGTGGACATCAGGTTAAGGTCCAGCGCTCTCCGGTAGGACGCGGGCTGGAAGTCGTCGACGCCCCCCGGCGGGGGCCCGCCCGCATTGGCCACCAGAATATCCAATCGTCCGAAGCGGTCGATGGCCGCCTGCACCAAAGCGGCAGAGGTGTCTTCCTCGGCCACATCCCCCGCATGGGCGACAACGGATCGGCCAGAGCGCCCGGAAATCTCGCGGGCCACCTCCTGCAACTCGTCCGGCGAGCGCGAGTTGACCAGCACATCCGCCCCCTCCGCCGCCAACCGCCGGGCCACCGCGCGCCCCAGTCCTTTGGACGCTCCTGTCACAATGGCAACCCGACCCTTCAGTCCCAAATCCAAGGCCTTACACTTCTCCAAGCTCGTGGGGGCAATCCAACCCCGCACCCGATTTCAATGCGTACCTTGGGTCAAGGTCGCGCGCGGGCCCTCACAGGCGCCGACCCGCGCCCAAGGGGCGCTTGGGGGCGCCTGCCGCCCAGAAGTCTTCCCCGCAACTCCGGCGCCGACCCAGGTGTACTACTATGGTAGGCATCAATGATAGGCGCTCGGGGTCACGGGTGAACTCCGTGCAACCTCTGCGCCGGGACCCCAACTCGAACGAGGGTGACCAGGAATTTCGACGGCGCTCTGCTCGCATGAAGCATTCCGATGAATGATTTGGGCGTCAAGAATCGGCGCCAGCGCGAGCGCAAGGTGCTGGGATGGGCGTTGCTGGCGTCACTTCTGGTGCATGCGCTGGTGCTGTCTGGGCGAGGGATCCGACCGATCCCCGAGCCGCCCTATGCGGCAGCGGGACCCGCTGCCGGTGACACCCGCGCGACTGCCGGAGGGATGCAGGCAATGAACGTCATCTCTCCTCCGACACCCAGGGCCATTCCCCCGCCCGTGCCCCTGCCCGCGGAGATCGAGATCGACCCCGTGATCCTGGACACCGATCCCGCCTTCGACGATGCGTCGCTCTTGGGCGAGCGCCCCGGGCCCATCGGCCCCCCGGGCTTGGAGGACGGCACGGGCCAGGGGGATGGCGGCGCCGCGAGCGAAGGGCAGCGCCGCCTGATCCCGCCCACGCCCCGCGGCATGATCATTCCTCCGGCGCACCGGAGCCTGCGGGGCACCACAATCCAGGTGTGGGTGTTCGTCAACGAGGCGGGCAAGGTCGTGGCCGATTCCACCCGCCTGGACCCGCCCACCCGGAACCGGGACTTCAATCGGCAGCTTATTCGCGAGGCGGCGCTCTGGACATTTCGTCCGGGAACCCGCAACGGCACGCCGGTCGCCGCCTGGTTCCCCTACACGATCAGCATGTGACGGCGCCCGGCGGCGGGGCAAGCGGGGTCGAGCCCAAGAGGCGCGCGGCCAAGCGGGTCCTCTGGGTGGACGACGAGATCGACCTTCTGCGTCCGCACCTTCTCTTTCTGGAGCAGCGCGGCTACCGCGTGGACGCCACCACAAACGGTGACGACGCGCTGGCTTTGCTGGGACGCCACTCCTACGACCTGATTCTCCTCGATGAGCAGATGCCGGGTCGGCGCGGTCTGGAGGTTCTCGCGCTCATTCGTCGCGACGACCCCCATGCGCACGTTGTCATGGTCACCAAGTCGGAGGAGGACCGGACCATGACGGAGGCGATCGGCCGCCAGGTCGAGGCCTACCTGGTCAAGCCGACCAGCCCGCGCCAGGTCCTGTCGGTCGTGACCCGGATCCTGGAGGGGCCCTCGATCCAGCAGCAGCGGGCGGCACAGGATTTCGCGGCGCGCTGGCCCAAGTTGTCACAGATGCGGGAGCAGGCCTCGACCGCCTCCTCCTACGCCAAGGTCTACCGGGAGCTCGTCGATTGGCACCTCAGGCTGGAGCGGGCGGGCGAGACGGGCCTGTTGGATACGGTTGACGCCCTGTTGAGCGACTTCCGCCTTGACTTCGGTCCCTGGATCGCGCGCGAGTACCCGCGCTGGGTTCGCGGCGGCGGCCATCCACCGGAGCTGTCGGTCGATGTCGTCGAGCGGCGCTTGCTGCCTCTCCTTGGGGGCGACGCCGTGTACTTCGTGGTACTGGACTGCATGCGCCTGGATCAGTGGCGGGCGATCCTGCCGCTCCTGAGCGACTACTTCGACATTGATGAGGGGTATCACTACAGCATCCTGCCCACCGCCACGCCCTATGCACGCAACGCCATATTCAGCGGCCTCTACCCGGACCAGATCGCGCGGTTGCGACCCCGGTGGTGGGATGCGTCCGATGACGAGGGATCGCTGAACACCTTCGAGGACGAGCTTCTCCGGAATCAACTCCGACGCCTGACCGGACGAGATGTGCCGGTGCATTACGAGAAGGTGTTCACGGACCGGAGCGGGGACCACGTGCGGGCGCGCCTGCGCTCGGCCAGCCGCGTCAGCGGATCGGTCGTGGCCATCGTCTTCAACTTCGTGGACCTCATGACGCACGGACGCTCCGAGTCTCCCATCCTCATGGAGGTTGCGAAGGACGAGGCGGCGCTACGTCAGCTGACAAGGTCATGGTTCGCGCGCTCCACGGCGTTCGCGGTACTCAAGGAGGCCGCCGCCCAGGGTCAGCGGGTCGTGCTGACAACCGACCACGGCTCCATTCCCTGCCGCCGCCCGGCGACCCTCTACGCCCGCCGGGGCGCCAGCAAGAGCCTGCGCTACAAGATGGGCGTGGGGCTGCGGGTGAAGGATCCCAAGACGGCGCTGGAGACAACGCGCGCATCCGATCTCAGATTCCCGCCCGGGCCGAAGGGCATGCGGTACGCGGTGGCGCTCAACGATCATTTCTTCGTCTACCCGACCAAGTTGCGCGAGTATCAGCGGCGCTACCTCAATTCGTTCCTTCACGGCGGCATTTCACCGGAGGAGATGATCGTCCCGGTGGCGGTGTTAAAGCCTCGTCTGGGATAGGTCGCGTGGCACGCTGGCGCAGAATCCTCTCGTACCTTGCGCCCCATCGGGCCCCGTTCTTGCTGGCCGTCCTCGCGAGCGCTGCCTACTCCGCACTGGACGCGTTCTCCTTCGTGGCGCTCATTCCGTTCCTGGCCACGGTCTTCGGCGATGTGGGCGACGCGAACCCGGGCGAGGCCGAGGGCGTCGACCGGGCGCTCCAACACACCGTGGGGCGAGTGGTGGACCTGGATGGTCCGCCCCAGGATGTCGTTCTCGGGATCATCGTCTTTATCCTCGTCCTTGTCGCACTCAAGAACGTCACGGACTTTGCGCGCAGCTATCTGACCGCGCGCGTCGAACAGGGCGTGGCCCGTGACGTTCGCCGCCAGGTCTACGCACACATCGTCCGGCTGGATCTGGCCTTCTTTGCGGGCGCGCGCACCGGCCAGATCATTTCCAGGCTGACCCACGATGTGGAGCAGCTGCGCACCCTGGTGGCGGGGGAGCTGATCAAGGCAGTCGCCAACGTGATGGGCTTTCTGGCCGTGCTCTACTGGATGCTCCAGATCTCGGCAAGGCTCACTGCCGCCGCCTTCATCGTCGTTCCCCTGACGATGCTGATCTGGGGCCCACTGGTGCGGGCGCTGCGACGGGGTGATCACGCCGTCCTGGACGGGGCCGGCGACCTGAGCGCGCATCTGCAGGAGACGGTCGCAGGGATCCGCCTTGTAAAGTCGACATCGGCCGAGGCGATGGAGGACGAGCGCTTCAGGAAGCTGACGCGGTCGTATTACGAGACATTCATGCGCACGGTCCGGTTGCGATCGCTCGCGGGTCCCGTGACAGAGTTTCTGGTTGCGCTCGGAACCGCCGTCCTGCTCTGGTACGGTGCCCGCATCGTCGTTGTCGAGGGCTCCCTGAGCGGGGCGGAATTCATGGGCTTCATCCTGCTCAGCACCCGGCTGTACACCCCCGTCAAGGTCCTGAGCAAGCTCCCCGTGATGGTTCAGCCCGGCCTCGTGGGGGCGGAGCGCGTCTTTGCGCTCCTGGACACTCCCGCCGAGGCCTCCGGTGGGGGCGGACGAGACTTTGCCGGGGTGTCCACGGGGATCCGATACCGTGATGTGACGCTCAGGTATCCAGACCGCGAACAACCGGTGCTCGAGGGGCTGGACTTTTTTGTTCCCGCGGGTACGACGGTCGCCTTGGTGGGGCCAAGCGGAGCGGGAAAGACCAGCATCATCAACCTTCTGGGGCGTTTCCTTGACCCCGAGAGCGGGGTGATCGAGTTCGATGGCATCGATGCGCGCCAGTTCTCGCTGGAGTCCTTGAGGGCCGCCCTGGGCATCGTGTCCCAAGAGACGATCCTCTTCCACGACACCATCACGGCCAACATCTCCTACGGCTCAGGGGAGCAGCCCCTCGGGAACATTCACGGGGCAGCCGCGATCGCGCGGGCTCACGACTTCATCATGCGTTTGCCCTCGGGATACGAGACGGTGGTCGGCGAGCGGGGCGCCACGCTGTCGGGTGGCCAGCGGCAGCGCATTGCGATCGCGCGCGCGGTGCTGCGCGATCCCGCGGTGCTCGTCCTGGATGAGGCGACCAACGCCCTGGACGCAGAGTCCGAACATCTGGTACAGGAGGCGATGGAGGAGATCGCGGACGGCGTGCGCACCGTGTTCGTCATCGCGCACCGGCTCTCCACCATCCGCCGCGCGGACAAGATCCTGGTTGTGGACCAGGGCCGCATCGTTCAGGAGGGAACGCACGATGAGCTCATGGACAGAGGCGGCCTGTACGGTCGCCTGAGGGAGCTGCAGTTTCGGTGAAGCGGTTGCCCGCGGGGCGCACGCGGCACCCGGGGACACGCCGTCTGCGGCACCTGGTCGAGTACGCCGCGCTCAGAGGGGTGGTCGCCCTGTGCCGCGCGATGCCCGCAGTGGTGGCGGATCGCTTCGGGGCACTTCTGGGGTGGTTTGTCGCCCGGGTGGGTCGGCCCCGATGGCGTGTTGTGACCCGGCAGCTTGAGAGGAGTTTTCCCGACGCCGACCCGCGATGGACCATGTCGGTTGCCCGCCGATGCTACCGGCACCTGGGGGCCGAGATGGTGGCAATGTTCCGGCTGTCAGGCACGCGCGCGCGCCGGATCCTGGCGCAAACCGAGGTCGTGGGCCTGGATGTACTCGAACAGGCGCGTTCTCGGGGGGACGGAGTGGTGCTCGTAAGCGGCCACCTGGGAAACTGGGAGGTCGGCACGGCCGGACTGGTCGCGCGGGGATACCCTATCGACATCGTCGTCGCCCGGCAACGCAACCGACTCTTTGATGACTACCTGAACGGTGCCCGCGCCCGACTGGGCATGGCGGTCATCCCCCGCGAATCCGCCACCACGGGCGTCCTGGCGGCCCTCAGGGCCGGGCGCACGGTCGGCATCATGGGAGACCAAGACGCCCGCGACGCCGGGGTCTTCGTGGACTTTTTCGGCCTGCCCGCGTCCACCGCCCGGGGCCCCGCGGTGCTCGCGCTCAGGGCGGGTGCGACCATGGCCACATTCCACACCATCCGCCTTCCGGGCTGGCGTCCCCGTTACCGGATCCATGTGGAGTCGCTTGGAACCGGTTCTGGAAGCGAGCACCCCAACTCCCGCGCACGTGGGACGGGTCGGGACGCGTTGGATCGCGAAGCGACCGTCGCAGCCGTCACCCAAGCGTTCACCCGCAGGCTCGAAGAGCACATCGGGCGCGTCCCCCACCAGTATTTCTGGATGCACCGCCGTTGGAAGACACCGCCGCCGGTGTCGTCTCCCAGCGCTTGAGCCAATGGGCACCCCGCTGGCGCGCCCGGCGGCCCCCCAAGTCGGCCGCTCGCTGACTCTGCCCCGGAGATGTCAAGGCCACGGCCGTAACCTTTCTGCGGGTCGCTGGATCCGGGATGCCTCGCCCGCCGCCCGGGGCACCCGGAGTCCAAGCGACAACCGGTTTCGATCTATATTGCATCCCCATAGGATTAGGTCTTTGATGCGAGTGCTTGATCCCCCGGGCCCGGAACCCGTTGTTTCATCGGGCGCCAGGCGGCACTCCACATCGTGCGCCGGCCACCCGAACACGCAGGCACGGACGACTCACCCATGATCCACATCTGCATCCCAAGCCGGAACGAAGAGCACACCATCGGCGTACTCCTCTGGAAGATCCGCAGGGTGATGATGGAGATGGACAGGGACTACCGAGTCTACGTTCTCAATGACGGATCCACGGATGGATCCGGGGCGCTGCTCAACCGATATCGCCGGGTCATGCCCCTCGCGATCCTGTCCGAGACAAAGCCGGTGGGGTACGGACAGGCCCTGGAGAAGCTGCTGAGGACCGCCTCAAGCGCGACAAAGTACCCCAAACGAGACGCGATTGTGACGATGCAGGGTGACTACACCGAGGACCCGCTCCAGTTGGAATCGCTGATCCGGGTATTCGAGGGCGGGGCGGACGTCGTGATCACCCGGATGGACAGCTCCTGTACGCCACCAAGGCTTGTGCGGCTGACGCGCAGGCTTGCCGGGCTGGCCATGGGACGCGGACGCGCCTCCGACCCCGGGGGCGATCCCCTCCTGGGCTTCCGCGCCCACCGCGCCGTCGTGGTGCGCAAGGCTCTGCGCGCGAGCGAGGGCGCGCCCCTGCTGACCATGGACGGGTGGGCGGCGAATGTCGAGCTGCTGAAAAAGCTCACTCCATTTGCTCGCCGCATGGCGACAGTTGCGATCACGACGCGCTACGACATCCGACAACGGCGGAGTCGGATACGCGTGCTTCGCACCGTGCTGGACGTGATGCGCATGCGACGCAGCGCGCTCGTGGCCCTCACCCTGTCCTCGCTGACGGCACTCACCGTCCTCCCAACGGGCGGTCACGCGCAGGAGGACAACACAGAGGTGACCCGTACTGCGGTGTGCCCCGGCACAATGGTGCGACTTCCCTTTGCACCGGGTGAGGAGATGCGATTCAAGGTGAAGTTCGGCATCTTTTCGGTCGGCGAGGCCAGCATGAGCGTGGCCGGGATCGACACCGTGCATGCCATGCCCGCCTTTGCGGTGGAACAACGCATCCGAGCGGGGATCTTGGGGTATGACCTGGACCACAGGTTCTCAAGCTGGATGGACACCCGTACGCTGTTCTCCAGGCGCTTCATCAAGGATCAGCGGGCGCAAAACCGATACCGCGAGTACGAGTTCTTTCCGGAGCGGATGCAGGTTCAGCGCATTGATCACGACACCACCTGGGCGCTTCCCCACCCCATGCCACTGGACGACATCTCGTTCGTGTACTTCGCGCGCACCCTGCCGCTGGAAACCGGCGAGACGTACTCGCTTCACCGCTTCTACAAGGATGATGGCAACCCTGTGGTCCTGAATGTCCTGCGCAGGGACAAGCGGAGTGTCGGGGCCGGGGAGTTCAACACCATCGTCGTGGAACCCATCATCCAGACCGAGGGCCTGTTCTCGGAGGGCGGCAAGGCCGAAATCCACTTCTCCGACGACGAACACCGCTGGATCGTTTACATGAAGGTGGCGATCCCCGTGATTCCCGGTGACATGACCATGCACTTGGAGGAGGCCGTGCCCGGGCCGGCCCCGGCGCTTCAGGCCGACATCGGGATGTGTCCCGAAACCGAAGCCGGCTGACGCATCGGTCCTGCCTTGGCACCCCGCAAGAGTCACCTCCGCCGCTCCTTCTTCAGGCTCTCGGGCGCCTGGATCGTGGGCATCACATACTTCTGGTTCGCCAACCCCACCTGGCTGTCACTTGGGGCGGGAGGAGCGTTCGTCTTCGCCGGCATCGCGCTACGGGGATGGGCCGCCGGCATCCTGGAGAAGGATCGCGAGCTCGCGACATCTGGACCCTATGCGTGGACGCGCAACCCTCTCTACCTCGGCAGCTTCCTCATCGGCGTCGGGATGGTGGTCGCGGGCCGGCAACCCTGGTTCTTCGTCGTGTTCGCACTGTACTTTGCCGTGGCCTATCGGGCCGCGATGTACAGGGAGGCCGGCGACCTCTCCGTACACTTCGGCGAACGCTACCGACACTATCGCTCCATGGTGCCCGCGTTCTTTCCGACGGGATCGATCTACCGCCCGGAACCCGGAGAGCCACACGGGGTCACCCCGTTCTCGCTTCGCCGCTATGGGCGTAACAGGGAGTGGGAGGCGGGACTGGGCGCACTCTTGGGCGCCCTTGTGCTAAGCCTCAAGGCTCTGGAATGGATGTCGTAGCGTCCGATGGCTCCGTCTCCACCAGGTACAGGGTCGGACCCCGAAGCCGCTGCCCCCTCGCACTGAAATCGAATCGGTGGCGCCCGGGAGCATGGAAGATGATCCCCTTCAGCGGGACGATCAGCTGCATCCGGGGCGGGGGGCGGTCAGCGGGACGGGTGATCACCCGGGACTCCCCCTTGACGGTCATGATCACCTGGCCGCCGGGGCCCCGCGCATCCACTCGAAAGGTCTGCTGACCCGTGTCAGCGCGAGCCCACTCAATGACCATGACCAGCGTCAGTTGGTCTTGCCGCGCCGGAAATCCAGGCGCATACAGGTCGTGGGTCACACCGGTGAGGATCAGCTTGCCGTCCGGCCCGGCAACCGCATCGTCGCACAGGGCGGAGGTAAGGATCTTCACGACCCCTCCCTGGCGCCCAACCGGCCTCCCGCCGGTGTAGTCCTTGCCATTGTTTCCGTTTCGTCTACTTTAGGGACCTTGCATCGCACGGGGTTAAGGTAGCCCCTTGCGCATGTTGCGCCGATCCGCGCCCTCCACGTATGAGGGGGGCCGTCACCCGTCAAGGAGGAGCAGTGTCGAAGCAAAAGCCGATGGACCGCGCAAGAGACGAGTTGTTCAGCCACATTCACCGATGCGGAGTGGTGCAGGCTACGGTGGAGGACCAGGATGTCTGGATGAACGAGACCATTGAGTACTTGGCCGAGAGGTATCCCGATCTGGGCGTGCCGGAGCTCTCCCAACTGAAGACTGTGGGCATGCAGTTCTGCAAGCCGGTGATCTCCAGGCTGCGGCGCAAGACCGCACAGGAGCCCGCGAGCACTGAGGTGGCCGTTGAGGAAACCCTGGACGAATCAGCCGTGCACGCATCCCCGGATGCATAGGGTTACGATTTTGGACACAATCGCACGGCCATCCCCTGGCCGTGTCCGCCCCGGCTGTTTCTGTTTCGAGGAGGACCACGCATGACAACCCGTCGCGACTTTTTAAGAAAATCAGCCGGTGTCGGAGTGGGAGCCGCCGTCGCCGTCGGCGCACCCCGATCCACCTTGGGCGCGCCCGCCGTCCACACCCACGTCGTCACCCCGGTCGCCGTGGCCAGCGGCAATGGCCTTGACGCCGTCGCCACGGCCGTCAGTGCGGTCAACGCCGGGGAGGACACGCTGGACGCGGTTGTACAGGGGGTGAACCTGGTCGAGCGTGACCCCAACGATTCCTCCGTCGGATACGGGGGTCTGCCAAACCTGGACGGCGTTGTGCAGCTGGATTCCTCCGTGATGCACGGGCCGAGCCGTGGGGCTGGTGCTGTCGCCTGCCTTGAGGGAATCAAGACTCCGTCGCTGGTGGCGGTAGACGTGATGCGCTACACCGACCATGTGTTAATGGTGGGCGAGGGGGCGCAGAAATTTGCCCGGTCCATGGGCTACACGTTGGAAAACCTGCTGACCGAACGCTCCCGGCGCCGATGGATTGAGTGGAGGGCCCGGCTGAGCGACAGGGACGACTTCCTCACGCCCGAGGAGTCGCCGCAACGGGTGCCTCCCTTCGAGGACGAGGACCAGTACGGATCGGGGATCATGGACTCCCATGACGGCGTCCGGCCCCAGGGGACCATCAACTGCAATGTCATCAACCGGGATGGGGACATTTCCGGTGTGACCACGACATCGGGACTGGCGTGGAAGATTCCCGGGCGGGTGGGTGACTCACCCATCATCGGGGCCGGACTCTATGTGGACAACGATGTCGGCGCCTGTGGATCCACGGGGAGGGGCGAGGCGGTCATCAAGACCTGCGGGTCCCACTCCGTCGTCGAGCTCATGCGAGCGGGAATGTCTCCCACGGACGCATGCCTGGAAGCGCTCAGGCGGATCGTTACCTACACGACCGAGGACCGCCTCCGGGATCGTGAGGGACGCCCCAACTTCAATGTCAACTACTACGCGATCAACAAGAACGGTGACCATGGCGGCGCGGCCATTTGGTCGGGCGCTCGCTATGCTGTCTGTATCCATGACGACAATCGCCACCAGGATTCCGCATACCTGTTCCAACGCCCGGGCTAGTCGATGAACGAGGGACAGAGCGACCGTGGCGGGCGGGACCCGGTGACCAAGCCTCGTCCACGGGACACAGCGGCAGCCAGCCAGGATCCAAGAGGAAGGAAGAGGGTGAAGGAGGACACGGACGCTCCCAAGCGCAAGGGCACCTCCAGACCATCAGAGAAGGCCAGCGCCAAGCCAAGAAGCCAAGCGAGCAAGGCAAAAACGAAAACCACAAAAACCAAACAAGTCAAGACCAAGACGGCCAAGACAGCAGCAAAGGCAACCAGCACCACCAAGAAGACCCGCGCCAAAAGGCCGACGTCCAGCACCGCAAAAACGACGGCCGCCAAACCGAAGACCCGAGCAACCAAGGCAAAAACGACGGCCACAATAACCAAACAGAAGGCCGCCACCAAACGCACACCCGCAACAGCCAAGAAGGCGACCGCCCAGGCCAAGAGCGGGGCGAGCAAGGCAAAAACGAAAACCACAAAAACCAAACAAACCAAGACCAAGACGGCCAAGACAACAGCAAAGGCAACCAGCACCACCAAGAAGACCCGCGCCAAAAGGCCGACGTCCAGCACCGCAAAAACGACGGCCGCCAAACCGAAGACCCGAGCAACCAAGGCAAAAACGACGGCCACAATAACCAAACAGAAGGCCGCCACCAAACGCACATCCGCAACAGCCAAGAAGGCGACCGCCCAGGCCAAGAGCGGGGCGAGCAAGGCAAGAACGACGGCCACAAAAGCCAAACAGGCCAAGGCCAAGACCGCCAAGACAGCAGCAAAGGCAACCAGCACCGCAAAAACGACAGCCGCCAAACCACAGACCCGAACAACCAAGGCAAAAACGACGGCCACAAAGGCCAAACAAAAGGCCGCCACCAAACGCACACCCGCCAGCGCAAAGAAGCCAACCGCTAGGGCAGAAGGCGGAGCAAAAGAGGAAAAAACGGCGGCCAAAGCCATCAAGCAGGCCAAGGCCAAGACCGCAGCAAAGGCAACCGGCACCACCACGAGAACCCGCACGGCAACCTCGACATCCGGCACCACCTCAGCAGCCAAGAAGGCGAGCGCCACCAAACGCGCGACGACCACCACTGCAAAAAAGCCAGCAGCCACGGCAAAAAAGACGGCCACCGCCACCAAACAGGCAAAGACCAAGACCGCCAAGGCCACGACAACAGCGACCGCCACGAAGAAGGCCGGAAAGACCGCCGCGGCCGGGTCCAAATCGGCCGTCAAATTTTCCGCAAAGAAGCCAACCCCCAAATCAGGGGGCAAAGCTGGGACGCGCAAGAAGACGCCAAGGCCCAAACCCAAACCCGTGGGGTTTGGGGTTCAAGAGTTGGACGACGTACAAAGGGCGGCGCACCTACACTGTAGCGGCAGACAGATTTCGTCACCCATGGGTGGCGTTCTGATGTACTTGGGAGTGCGCGATGAGCCGGATGGCACGAGCACGTTACTCTACGAATGCACGACTTCCGCTCTCCGATACCAGATCCCGATGAAGATCAGCGGAAAGCGGGAAAGGCGTCAGGTCCGCTCTCAGGCCGAGGAGGGGCTGGAGCCACTGTGCCCTCGCGGGGAATTGGGGCCCAAGCTGGTGCGCAGGGGTGCGAAGTTTTTCTGCCCCAAGTGCAGTATCATGTTCGGCATGGTTCCATAGCCTCCTTGGCCAGAATCGCGCTGATCGGTGGGGATGGAATCGGTCCAGAAGTGATCACCGCCGCCGCCGAGGTGATGTCGGCTGCGGACCGGAAGCACGGACTTTCGCTCTTGATGGACTCGATGGACCTCGGCGCGGACCGTTACCTGGCCGAAGGTGTCACCATAACCACCGCGGAGCGAGACCGCCTCATTAACGACTACGACGCGGCACTTCTAGGCGCGCTGGGCGATCCGCGCGTTCCAGACAATGCACATGCTCGTGATATCCTCCTGGGCCTGCGCTTCCATGCGGACCTATACATCAACTTTCGCCCCTGTCGGCTACTGGCCCCGCACCTCTCGCCGCTGAAACCCCCCGCCCCAGACACGGAGATCGTGTTCTTTAGAGAAAACACCGAGGGGTTGTACGCTGGGCTTGGAGGGAGCTTCAAGACCGGAACCCCCGACGAAATAGCTACCCAGGAGAGCGTGAACACGTACAAGGGGGTGCATCGTATCGTCCAAGCGGCATTTGAGTACGCCAAGGGCACGGGCCGGCGGCGGGTGACCCTTGTAGACAAGGCAAACGTGCTGAAGTACGAAGGGGCGTTGTGGAGACGGGTCTTCGCGGAGGTGGGCGCGGACTTTCCCGACTTGGTCCAAGACTCAATGCTCGTGGATGCCATGGCCATGGATGTCGTCCGGCGGCCGGAGCGATATGACGTGGTGGTCACGTCTAATCTCTTTGGAGATATTTTGAGTGACTTGGGGGCCCAGATCGCAGGCGGGCTGGGGCTCGCACCCTCCGGGAACATCCACCCTGGGGTGTGGGCTTTCTTTGAACCGGTCCATGGCTCGGCACCCGACATTGCGGGCAGAGGCATCGCAAACCCCTTGGCGGCGGTCGGGTGCGTGAGCCTCCTGTTTGAGCACTTGGGCATGCGGGACGCTGCGCGGGACGTGGATCATTGCATCACGGAATCCATCAGGTGTGGTGTCGTCACGCCCGATTTGGGGGGCGAGGCGACGACCACTGATGTCGGGGACTGGATGGTTCGCCAGCTGGTCGGTTGACTGGCGACGTCCAGCCCACCCGAAGACCCGGAAACTGCGATGTGGGACGACCCATGGGGAGTCGCGACAAAAGGGAGAAACGATGAACGGAAAAGACAAAAGCAGAACCCAAGGCCACGCCCGGGAAGTCGTGTTCCTGTCGGGAATGCGCACCCCGTTCGGCACATTCGGGGGGACCCTTAAGGACCAGACCGCGACCGATTTGGGCAAGGTATCGGCCACGGCTGCCATCAAGGCTGCCGGGATCGACGCATCTCAGGTAGATCATGTGTTCTTCGGGAACGCCCTTCAAACCTCGGCCGACGCCATCTATCTGGCCCGGCACGTTGGGCTGGGTGTCGGGGTGCCGCAGCGTGCGGGCGCCCTGACGGTCAATCGCCTATGCGGATCGGGATTCCAGGCCATCGTTTCAGGGGCACAGGAGATACTTCTAGGCGGGGCGAAAGTAACGCTGTGTGGCGGTGCCGAGTCCATGAGCCTGGCGCCCCATGTGGTCCGGGGCGCGCGCTGGGGATCACTTCGGTTGGGACCTGCCGGCCAGGGCTTCGAGGACACCCTTTGGGAGGCACTGACCGACTCCCACTGCAATCTCAGCATGGCCCAGACTGCCGAGGAGTTGGCGGATCGCTACGGCGTGACCCGCGAGGAATCCGACGAGGTCGCCCTGAACAGCCACCACCGAGCCCACGCAGCCTGGGAAGCCGGACGCTACGACGCCGAGATTGCCCCCGTCAAGGTACGGACCCGAAAGGGAGAACTCACATTCGGGCGTGACGAGCATTTCAGGCCCGACACCACCCTGGACGCCCTGGCTCGGTTGCGCCCGTATTTCAGGAAGGACGGGCTGGTCACGGCGGGCAATGCGAGCGGAATCGGCGACGGCGCGGCGGCCGTGGTGCTTGCCGAGCGGGGTTGGGCAGACGAGCGAGGCATCAAGCCCATCGGACGCCTGGTGAGCTGGAGCTTTGTCGGCGTAGAACCCAGAATCATGGGGTTCGGGCCTGCACCGGCCGCGCGCGAGGCACTCAAGGCGTCAGGACTTGAACTGAAGGACATTGATCTGGTGGAAATCAACGAGGCGTTCGCCCCGCAGTACAAGTCGGTCGAGAAGGAGCTCGATTTGGACCCGGAGCGCACAAATGTCAACGGTGGCGCAATTGCCATCACGCACCCTTTGGCGGCGTCGGGAGCGCGCATCACGCTACACCTCCTCCATGAACTGCGCCGGCGACGTGCCCGCTTCGGGCTGGGCGCAGCATGCATTGGCGGGGGCCAGGGGGGAGCTGTTGTGGTCGAGGCCTACTGACCAGCCTGCCTGTTAATGCGCCAAGGTCGTGCCCGGCCGCCACGCTCGCGCCCAGAACCATCGCCTTGAGTGCGCAAGCACCGGGTTGACCCGTTACAAGGTGCGCCGTGCGTCCGTCCCTGGTAGCGCAAGCCGAGACCAGGACTGCTTTGGGCAACCTGTAGGGCGCTGTAAATTAAGGGGCAAGAGCGGTCGTCCATTGCGTCATCGCTGAAGAGGCCACGGACCTCCGGCGTACCCGCGATGCTCTGCCATACCGCGGTCCGTCAGACGCTCGCTTGGGGCAACGCTCTCCTTGGGGGCGCGACCGCGGATCACACCAGCCATGCGTACCGGCCTGTATCACCGGGGCGGGTGTGTGCCACGACACTGACCAACGCGCGCAAACGGGTTTACGAACGAACCGCTGGACGGGGTTGGAACCGTTCGGGAGAGGTGGACCGCCGCCAAGGGGCAGCAGGCGAGCAGCGCCTCACAGGATTCACGGATGTGGCGAGGGACACACTCGTCACCGATTGAAGGGAGAACAAACGTGGAGATCAAGAAAGTCGGGGTTGTGGGGTGCGGCCTCATGGGTAGCGGCATTGTCGAAGTCGCCGCAAAAGCTGGCTATCGAGTGGTCGCTAGAGAGACGGACGAAGGGACGATGGCAGCGGGACGGGCCCGAGTGTTCAAGTCTCTGGAACGGGCCGTGTCCCGGGGTAAGCTCGCCCAGGAGACCAAGGCGGAGGTCCTCGCAAACGTGTCGTTTACCACATCAATGGACGCTATGGCCGATTGCGACCTGGTCATCGAGGCCATCGTTGAATCGCTTCCTGCCAAGAACGAACTCTTTGGCACCCTGGACGACATCTGCGGCGCGAGCGCGATTTTCGCAACAAACACCAGCTCCCTCACTGTTACGGAGATGGCATCCGCCACGTCCCGACCCGACCGCTTCCTGGGCCTGCATTTCTTCAACCCCGTGCCGGTCATGAAACTCGTGGAGGTCGTGAGAACAATCGCCACAAGCCAAGTGGCCTTCGCTTCCGTGCATGACTTCGCCAGGCGTCTGGGCAAGGTGCCCATCTCGGCCAAGGACAACTCGGGGTTCGTCGTGAACCTGCTCCTCGTGCCCTACATGCTCGATGCGATTCGGCAACTGGAACGCGGCGTGGCCGGCATCACCGATATCGACCAGGCAATGACACTGGGGTGCGGACACCCCATGGGACCCCTGACGCTTTGCGACTTCGTGGGCAACGACACCCTGTATCATGTGGCCGAAATCATGTTCCAAGAATACAGAGAGTCCCGCTACGCGCCTCCCCCTCTGCTCAAGCGCCTCGTTGCAATGAAGCGTTTCGGTAGGAAGACGGGCGGCGGATTCTACGATTGGACACCCGAAGGGCCGGTCCCGTTACAGCTGTAGCAACGATGGTTGCCCCTGGTGCCTTCGGCACCGGGGTCTCCATGCTTCGTGAAGACCCACCACAAGACCCCAAAGCCGTTCGGAGCATCGCGCCAGGGGTAATCATCTCAAGAACATTTATTTGATTTTGGGAGCACCGACGTAATGAGACATTTTGCCCTTGTCTATCGTGTCTGCGACATAGAATCTGGAAAACAGACCGCTATCGATCGCGATTGGATCGACGATATGAAGAACGAGTCAAAAAGAATCGGCGTGACGTTATCCGAAACCGAAGACATCCTCCGTCGCAGGCCGAAGAAAACGCCCCTGCTTGTTGTTATTGCGGTTGTGCAGCACCCCTTCGGCTTACCTGAATTCGGGTGTCGGGGCATTTTGACCACGGCAGCAACAAAGGAACTTGAATCCGCAATTGAACGGATGTTGTCTACGCACCCTGGGGGGCGTAAGAAAATGCACCGGGCCGCATACTGTGGCCGTGACGGACGAGACAATACGGTTGCAGTGGTCGCCGATTTTTCCATTAACAACAGGGGGGCGGCCAGAATCTTGACAGATGAAGACGATTGGTTTGAGTTTGAGGAACGCTTCGCTGAGAGCTATGATAGTGGCCTCATCATACACACGACACCCGAACGGATCTCGTTGTCACGCGAAAATCACCATAAGACAGTGTATGTCATAGAACTTGGTGATGACGTCTGGCCGGATTTGGAAAGCGAAAACCCACACTGTCGACGCGGAGCACCATGCCTATATGTGGGCCAAACGGGTCTTGAGCCGGAAATTCGGTTTGTACAGCATATGACCGGATTCAACAGCTCGCGAATTGTCAGAGCTTTCGGCCTACGACTTCTGCCGGATATGCACGAGTGTTTGGGTTTTGCGTCAAGCGCCGAGGCCGTGAATCGAGAAAAACAGATGGCAGAGAAGTTGCGGCGCCGGGGTTATGCAGTGTGGTACGGCTGAGAATTGCTACGGCTGAACATCGCGCTTCATTACATCAATCTACGGGTACGAGATCGGTTTGCCTAGACGACTGGGCCTTGACAGGGAGCGCACTGACCACAGCAGCACAAATGGGTACTGGGAAACAGACGCCATACCACGTCCGCCTTCCCCATGCAGATGAAGGTTCCGCCGGCGAAAAACGCCAGGAACAAGTCTAGGCGATTGGCCTCGGCATCGAGGACGACCCTTATCTGGCCTCCAGTCAGTCGGCCTCCATGCCCGCCCGTCCAATCGGATCACCGACAATCGGTTCGTCGTCTCCCTCCCGCCAACCCACCACCACCTCGCGCACCGAGGTCCGGTAGGCGCCCAGAGCCTTTCCGAGCTCCCGGAACGGAGCGGCGACCCACCAGGTAAAGAGCGGCCCATATCCCTCGTAATGGCCATACCAGGAGTCCGTTGCCTTCTCGACGGACCCCAGCATCTGAACCGAACGGAACCCGATCACAGGGGTCGCCACAACCGGCCGCGTATCCGCTGAAATGGGCCGCCCAGTCCAGTGAAATGGGCCGGCTATTCCACGGGAAATGGGCCGGGGGGGCATGGGGGGCCAGGTGAATGAGTCTGGGCCAGGTGTGTCGGGTAGAGATACTGGATACGAATGGGGTTGGGTTCTGGGGGTCAGTACACCTCCTTGTACGATCAAGTGGATGAGTCTTCGAGCGGTCAACATCGTGAAGGTGAGCATTGTTGGCCAGACGGCCGGGCAGGTCAATGGTCGTAGCATGCGCCGAATCCTCGGTCTCCGAGGAGATCCCGGAGCACATGGGCAGGCATTGTTCGAGGACAAGGTGGGCCGAAGAAGGACTCGGCGTCCACAGGCGGATCCCGATGGGTAAAACGGAGTCACCGGCGCCCGGCGCGCTTTTTGCTCGCATTTTCCTGAGGGTCCAGGGACCAGGGCGCCGCAAAGGGAGCGGAGCGACCGAAGCAAAGACAAGATCAATGCTGCCTTCGACATCGTCAGCCGCAACATCAATTCGATCCGCCGCTACAGACCAATCGGCTAGAAAACCCTTCAGCCGACGCTGACGCCCGGCTGAGTACGGAATGTCCGACCACCTCCGTTGCAGGGCAGCCCAGTCTGCGTTGAATCGGTCCACAACGGGCCGCAGGCTGGATGTCCCGAGAGCGGCCACTCCGTCGAGTGCGGAAACCGATCCAGACGACGACTGTGCCCAGGTGGCTACGGGAGGCGAGACGGAGACACCCCCCGCCCCCATGGGCATGGCGGCGAACAGGAAGAGGGACGGCCGTTAGCCGGATTCTGTAGACGCCCTGCAGCTCGGTAGCCTCCGAGCATGAATTCAGATCTTCCAAGTCCCCATCTGGCAACGACCCCAGGGGCTAGAGCGCGACGGGGACCGTGTTAGCGAGGTGTTCTCAGCAGCGGCCCGACTCGCCGTATGTAGTTGGTGAGCGCTCCCAAACGTTGGAGCAAGGCAATCGTCTCTGGAGCACATCATGACCGGTGCCCGGTCACCCCGCCAAGCTGAAACTGGACGTGCGCTCACGGTAAAGCAAGCTTGGCGTCCATGTCGAGGTGCTAGAACGGGCCGCTTGACGACTCCCCGGGGTTCGGCGGTCTCTCCATGATGCCGATGAAGTCCGTCGCGGGCCGTAAGAACAAGAACCAGCTAGTCTTAGGCACCGCCTCTCGAGGCCGTTTTCGACCCCGCCCAAATCTGTGGTTTCACTGAACAATGTTCCCTGTTGTCCGCTACACCGAGCCCATTGGCCATGACCACGGTCGCCCCGCGCCGCACGGCTGACCCCCCAAGGTGCATCAGCTCTCTGCAAACCCAGATACCCGACCCAGTTGGGGCATGTGGCACAACTAAGGCTGCGCTCAAATCACCCTATGTCAGTAGGCTTAAGGCGAGCAACCACCATTCCCTCCTCGTCCGCTGCAACGATGCGCAAATATCTTTCCCGATCCGACTCGAGATAGACCCTGCTACCGAACATCCAATGGAGCCCTTGTCCAGAGGGCCCCAACACCGGGGTGGCTTCCAAGCTTCCCGGATCCAGCACATATCCAAGCGCACCATCATAAGTCATTTTCACAAACAGTCGTCCGTCGGGCAAGGCCTTGAACTGAGTATGGGCGCTTACCAAGAGTACCCGATCACCGAACGCTTCGGCGGTGCGGCGTATCCTAGCCAAGATTCCCTCGCGCACTTCTTTGGGCATAAGAGCCACCTGCATCATGGTTCCGTCTTCAGTGTAGCTGACCAGCGCCAACCGATGACCGTCGAAGACGTGTACCGAGCCGTCACTCGTAACCGCAACCAAATCGTTGTGCCAACGCGACCCATCTTCCACAAACCAAGCAGGCATCGCAGCAAAGGGCGTAGGCTTCCCTACAGCGTAGCGCCTGAGGTAGTGGATCGGTGATCCCGCTTCCGCAGAGAGAAGCCCGAGTGTCGGGTGAATTGCGATGCCCGATGCCCCTGCGTCTACGTGCTGGCTCGACAGGAAATCACCACGCGGCGTCAGGTACGATACTCGACCCAAGCCTCCGTCCAAAACAGCGAGCTGGTTTTCCCGGCTCGCAAGCATCATAGGAAAACCATACTCCCCTGGCCCCTCGCCTTCCCGGCCCGACTCGTGCATAGGATCGAGGTTGTGCGCGTAGAACATCAGGCGGTGATTCGCCGCATCAATAACCGCATAGCCCCCGTCGGCCTTGGCGATGTCCGACACGCCGAACATCTCCGTTTCCGCTTTTCGAAACAGGATCGTGTCCACCTGATATGCAAACTGGCCAACGGTAAAGTAGACATCACCCTCAGCCGCTTGAACCCGGGGAAAGTCAGACTCTCCGCAACCGGCCAGCCACGGTACGAGGCTGACTAAAGCGGTGGCTCGTACAGACACGAGTATTAGTGTCGTCCGCCTGCTTCTAGACCATCGTATATCTGGTAGGTATCGCACCGAACGTAAATTTGGTCTGAATTTTTGTCTCCTACATATTCCATATCGTAAATTCCGACATTGAAGGCTGTCGTGGTGGTGGTCGAAACGGAGACCCCTCCCGCGTTGCCACCCACATTTGTCGTGACGGTTGTACTAATGGAGACTCTTCTGCTGCCGCGCAAGCGCCCAAAGCCTGTACCGGCGGCTTCCGAGTACGAGATATACGGCGCGCATGGGGACTGCGCCTCGACGTTCGAGTGCGTCACGAAAATCGGGATCGAAACCAAGGCGCCCACTGCCACAACCGTGACGATGAGGGCCACGGCTCGGCGGTGCGTGCAAAGGAGTGTACTAAACGGGGTCAGCATAGGATGTTCCTCCTTTTCGCTGGGCCGGCCTTGGCCGAATTAAGAATCCTCACCACCTCCCATATGCCTACGGTCATTCCTAGATTGGTGTCACCTTATCAGGTCAGGGGGTTGGGAGGCACAGGCGCCGCAATTGGTGAGCACACTACTCTGCGAAATACAGGTTGATTCCATTGCAATAGAGCACACCGCGACCCAATTTATCACCAACATTGCCGATCCGAAATAAACCCGAGCTACCTTCATCGCACCGGGCCGTCCCAGCTAATGGTTGATCTTTGTCCAACGACAACGTCACTTTGCCAGCCCCCTCTTGCCAAAGAAACCGTAATCGTTCCTGCCTTACCATGGCCACTATCATCGCTGTTTCTCCAGAACCCCATAAAATCCACTACATATTCGTCTTCCTCCCACTCTTCTACAGTCAAAACAAGGTAGTAGGCAGCTTGAGAAGGAAGTTCTTTGCCGCGTGCAGACGGATTTCCTCGCTCCAATACTCAACATGTGGCCACTCACTCCACTCTTCAGCCTTGATCGCAGCATCAATACGTGGACCGAGGTCTCCCGGAAACCCATTAAAATGGATTTTTGTAGGCATGATGTTATTCGTCGTGACAATCCGAACCGCATTGACGAATGCACCTGTGGGGTCGGAAGGAGGGACAACATCCCGTGTCACCTTGTCGCAGGCTAACGTGAGTGCGACAAGACAGAAGGTTGCACCAGCTTTCGTGGTCCAAAAAGTCTTCTGCGTTAGCGAGCAACTTGTGATGGTAGACACTAGCGCATTCATCTTCCGCTTCGTAAGCTGGATCAAGCAAAATGTTTCTGAGTTCTTCATCTTGATGCTCCATTCACCTCGCCCGCAACAATGCCCGTCTGGTGCCGTGCCGCCTGAATTAATGCGTCTTCATCCCTCACCGCCCGTTCTTCAATGGAAACCTAATCCGTTTCGAATCCAAGACCTAAACCTATCTATTCTCACCGAAGCTGAACACCACCGCATTGTCCCGCACATTCAAGTAGAGCGCGACCACATCACAGAGCCTATCGTGAACGTCGGTTCGTTGCTCAGTTGTACGTCTACGCCAGAGGAGGTGTTAGCAGTTAGTAGCTAAAGTGGCTTTTTCAGGGTGCCGATTGGAGAGGCGCCGATGGCCAAGCGGTTGCAATGCGCTGTGGAGGTGTGCCGTCTCCGGCATCGACGCATTGTCTCCCCCGTCCATTGTCTGAGCCGTCGCCGCCACCACCGCACCGCCTCCATGTCCACCCCAACTTCAAGCTTGTGCGCCAAGTGTGCCCGGCCACCCTTCGTCTTCGTGACCCGCGCCTCTGGATCATGGGGATGAAGCCAGTCGTTGGTCGACGCCTTCTGCGGACGCTTGCGACCCATCTCCGCAATGCCAGCCCGGGTCAGCTCCTCAATCCCCGATTCCCGCGCCAGCTCCGTCAGCCACTCGCTGTAGCCCTCGCCACTGAGCCGGCGCCTGATCGTCCGCATCGCCGCATTCGCATCCAGCGTCGTCGTATCCACCCCCGCCGCCTTGCCCGTCAGCAGCACCGACTCTTGCAGAACCTTCAACACGCGCGTCCCTGGTCTCCCGCACATGCGAAGTTGCACTGGCGACTCGTATCGTAGAGAGCCGCAAGCGCCTGTCTGCCTACCGACGGGAGCGTCTTTGGCGTCGCCGCTCGCGGCGAATCGCAGCCTCCCGCTGTCTCTTCCTGGCCGCGCTCGGTTTCTCGTAAAAGCGGCGCTTCCGCAATTCAGAGTAGAGCCCCGACCGCTGAACCTTGCGCTTGAACCTACGAAGCGCCCGTTCCAAGCTCTCGTTTTCTCTTACGATCACTTCCAATTCAGATCACCCCCGATCACGCACCGAGCGACTGCTGCCGCCAAAAAGCCGTCTCCATCCAGTGAGCCGCAGTGGCTGTGGCAGATATCTTCGTACAATACCCATACGCCGTTCGAGAATCAAGGTCAAGTGTTGTCCGATGGGAGATAGGCCTGAATGCGACCCCGGTTCCAAAGGGAATTGGGCTTGGGCTCAGGCGCTGCAATCACGCATGCCACTTCGTGTCACCCGCATGCGCACAACAGGGTCAGGTCCCGGCGTTGCCTGGAGGGCGCCGGTGCAACCGAAGTCCAGATGCCCTAATGACACCGTAGCCTGTCCTTCCGGTCCAAGTCCACGGTCGAGCACCATCACCACCTGTTCGGGCCGCTACACCCCGGTAGCGCCACCAGCCTGGTCCCGTAGGGCCAACCGCGAATAGGCTCCCCGTCCATGCGTGTTGTTCCGGTCAAGCGGTTGCGACACCACCCAAGGTCGTGCTGGACGACCTTTGGGAGCGCGCGGCGGGTGCGCATCGGCTCGCTGGACGCGCACGGCGGTCCGATGTTTGGTGGGCGGCAACCGGGTGGCCCACACCTACATTCCGGCTAAGTCGGGCCCGTTGAGGACCGTGGCGCCACCACAAGACGGCCATAACCATACGCCGATCCGCCACTTATTTCAAGGCGGCCTCAGGGGACCCGGCACCGGAATACACGATGATTTCAACGCAGCTCCGGTGACTTTACAAATTGAGCTAAGCCAGTACAAGACATGTATTTCTGCGTATTCTTCCTAATAATCCACACGGATTTGCACGGATACGACGAATGCTGTACTGTATGATGGGCACCCGGCAGTCGGCGCCCGCCGACCGGCCCTCAGCGGCGCGTGGCTCGCACGAGTCCCCTGCGCGCCTTGACTCCCCAAAGAGCAGGTTTCAAGTTCACCCTCTACGTACCCATCCGGAGGCGAGTCATCACGTCCATGTGGAACACCCAATCCGTTCAACTTGAAGTCAACCTCCCCGCCGACATTGCGGCCGAGGCCCGCAGAATCCAAGAGTCCGACCCGCATTTCCTTGAGCGCGTCATCCTGTACGGACTGACCCGCCGCGCCATCTTCAAAGACTTGAGCGTCAAGCATACCCGAGGGAGCAACGCCCAGATGAGCCGGGCTGACCGACGCTCAGAACTCGTCCAGCCCTGACCTCAATGCGATGCCGGATTGCCCGTGGTTGTGGTGGCGTCGCCGCGATGGCTGGAGGCACCCGCCGTACATGGTTGCAGATGCGAACGCTTGACGCTGAGCGCCGCTTCTCTCCGCGCCTCAACAGCCCACTGGGGGTGCCGCGCCCCGGGATTCCAAGTGGGCCACTGCCGGCCACGTGGCCGGCAGAGAGAGGCGCTTCTTGCATGACCATCCAGACCATTTAACCGATGAATCGCAGACTTCATTGGTTCGTTGAGGACCTGGGCCGTTGCCCGGGAATACGTCGCGTTCCCGGCCCCCCACACTCGCCCTTGGCCGTCGACGCGCGCAGCAGGCAGAGGCACCCATGAACAGTCCCAAATTCGTTCGCATCGACCGTGGCGACACCGTGGCGACGGTCACAATCAATCGCCCCGAGAAGCTCAACGCCCTGAATCCCGAGGTGATCGACGAGCTCGGGAGGGCATTCACCGAACTCCGGCAAGACAACGCGGTACGCGCCGTCATCCTGACCGGGGCAGGCGACAAGGCCTTTGTCGCTGGTGCCGATATCGGCGTCTTGGCGCGGATGGGGCCTCGGAGCGGGGCGCAAATCAGTCGGGCGGGCCAAGAGGTGCTCCTGGGTATTGAGCGGTTCCCGAAGCCAGTCATCGCAGCCGTGGGAGGATACGCCCTGGGCGGAGGGTGCGAGCTCGCGCTCGCCTGCCATCTGCGAATCGCCAGCGACAACGCGCGCTTCGGCCTTCCCGAAGTCGGCCTGGGCATCATCCCCGGCTACGGCGGCACGGTACGCCTGACCCGAATTGTCGGTCTGGGGCGGGCGGTCGAATTGGTCCTGACCGGCGACATGATCAAGGCCGACAAGGCCGCCTCAATGGGCCTGGTCAACGAGGTTGTTCCCCGCTCCGATCTCATGGAGCGGGCAGGCGAGCTCGCGGGCAGAATCGCCCGCAACGCGCCCGTGGCGCTGGAGATGGCGCTGGCATCAATGTACGCGGCCTTGGATTGCGCGAGTGACCAGGCCATGGCTCACGAGGCGTCGCTGTTCGGTATTCTGGCTTCGACACAAGACATGCGCGAAGGAATGAAGGCGTTCCTGGACAAGCGACCCGCCCACTTCAAGGGCATGTAGATCGACCCTTCCGGCGCAACCAGACCGGGGCCCGCCCGTGGGGCGACCGTTTGGCCCCTGCGGCGCCAGAATCGGCCGGACTGCAGAAATTGTCTCGAGGGCCAGAACACTGCGGCTCACGAACGCTGGCGCAGTACATCGGCCAAGGGGCGGGGCCGGTATTGCCGGGCATCCCCGTTGGGCGACCGAAGCGCTATCCGCGCTCCAGCCGCTCTTGCAGCCGGGCCAAGGCGTTTCTGGTTCGCGACAGCTCCGCCAGCAACTCGGCGCGTGTTGGGGGTGCCTGAAGGTCGCGCAGCCGGTCCTGCTTCGCCTCGTCGAGGCTGTTGATCACCACCGCGATGAACAGGTTGATGACGACGAAGGTCCCCACCACGACAAAGCTCACGAAGTACACCCACGACCACCAATGGTGCTCCAACGCGGCGTACATGATGTCGGTCCAGTCCTCGAGCGTGACGATGCGGAAGAGCGACAGGAGCGATATACCGAGAGTGCGCCAATGGGTGGGATCAATGTCACCGAAGAGATGATGCCCGGCGACGCCATAGGCGTAGAAGACAATCGACATCAGCGCGAGCACATTGATCATGCCGGGCACCGACCGGATCAGCGTGGCGACAATGAGGCGCAACTCCGGCAGCGCCGACACCAGGCGCAGCACACGGAATACGCGGGCCAGCCGGGCGAGCGTCGCCAGCTCCCCGGTGGCCGGCAAGAGGCTGACCACAATGACCATGAAGTCGAAGAGGTTCCAGCCGTCGCCGAAGTAGTCGCGGAGCCGGGGCCACACCGCCGCCATCTTGATGATGGCCTCGACGACGAAGATGGCGAGAAACACCTGGCTGGCCACCTCGAAGGCACCGCCAACGCGCGCGACCAGGGCAACCGACGTGTCCAGGCCGATGACGACCGCGTTGGCGACAATGGCGGCGGTCACGCTGTGTTGGAACCACTGGGCGCGGGTTGTCCGCCGCGACCAGGCAACGATTTTGCCGCCCTCGGGGGACGGCGGTCCGGTCGAGTTCATGGGTGGCCGATCTGCCGTCTCCGACTACGGAAATCCGCTTTGTGCGTTCATCGCCACCGGGCGGGCGGAGAATTCCACATCGGCGGGATCGTCGAGGAGCCGACGGGCGACATCAAGCCGGGCTGCGTCGCGCCACCGCCCACTACCAAATCATGCCTCCGGCGCCGGTCCGGGAAAAGTCCCGGGGCCGCCGCGAACGGCACAAAGCAGCGCCACGAACAGCCGGACCGGCGCCAATGCCGCACTCCACGACGCTACTGCGACTGGCGCCCAGGACCGCGGCCCTCGCCCTCCGGGTGAGCCCGTGCCCCCCGGGGTGTTATATTCGAAAAATGCTCGGAACACCCAACCCTCCGCAGGATCCCGTGCCCGTTTCGTGATCCTGACCCGATTGGAGGTGCGGCACTTTCGCAACCTGGGAACCCAGCAGCTCAATTTTCCGCCCGAGGGGGTCGCGGTGATCGGCGACAACGCGCAAGGAAAAACCAATCTGCTGGAAGCCATTTACTACCTTGAGAGCTTTCGCTCCTTCCGCGGCGCCCAAGACCGCGAGTTGCCTTCATTTGTCGACGGGACCTTCTTTCTCAGGGGGTCCGCGCGTGCACAGAAAGACGACTCAATGACGGTGGCTGCTGCCTTTGACCGCAAGGACAAGCGGAAGAAGGTCTCGGTGGATGGGGCCGAGGTCCCGCGCATCTCCGCCGCCCTAGGAAAGCTGGGTACCGTTGTGTTCTCGCCCGCGGACACAGACTTGGTCAGCGGCGGACCGGAGCGGCGACGGCGCTTCCTGGACATTGTGCTGGCCTTGAGCGTGCCCGGCTATGTGACATCGCTGTCCTCGTATCGGCAGGCCCTGGCGCAACGCAACGCCGCCCTGAAGCTCAGCGGCGGACGCATGGCCGTGAGGGCATGGGATGAGGCTCTTGTGGCCCAAGGTGCCAGGGTCGTGCACCAGCGTCACGAATGGGTCCAGAGGTGGTCGCAATCCTACCGGGACTACTGCACCGCGATCTGCGAGGAGGACATGGTCACCATGACGTACCGGTCCGACCTGGTCGCTTCCGGGAACTCAGCGCCCGACAGCCCCGAGATTACGGATACCGAGGTAAGCAAGGACATTCTGGCCGAACGCTTTCGCGAACGCCTGGACGATGGCTTGGAGAGAGATCTTCGCGTGGGCACCACCTCGTCGGGGCCGCATCGCGACGAACTCGTCCTCACGACGGCGGGCGAGCGGGTGCTACCACTGCGCAAGTTCGGGTCGGGCGGCCAGCGGCGCACGGCCGCCTTGGCACTGCGCCTGACGGAGGCGGCAACCATAAAGAGACACCGGGGCCAGGAGCCCATTCTCCTGCTGGATGACGCCTTCGCGGAGCTGGACGGGCGTCGATCCGAGCGCATCATCGCGCTCTTGCAGGAGGAGCAGCGAGGACAGGTGATCTTGACCGCTCCCCGAAATTCAGGGGTACATCCCCTGGGGTCGTCCCTCCCCCGCTGGCACATCTCTGGCGGCGTGATCGAGGCATGAATGCCCGGAACACCGGTTCCGGGGGAGCGGAACTGAAGGGCGGGGACCTTAAGCCGCTGAGCGAGATCCTCGCGCGCTATGTGGAGGAGACCGGGCTGGAGAAATCGCTTGCGCGATTGGGCGCCCTCGAGGAGTGGGCGGGCGCGGTAGGGGGGCGGGTCAGCGCAGTCACCCGGCCCGTCGAAGTACGCGGCGACACCCTCATCGTCGAGGTCCTTTCCAGCGCATGGCACAACGAATTGTCGATGGCCCGCGAACTCATTCTGGAACGCGTGAACGCGTGTCGAGAGGGCCCCCCAATCGGGAACATACGCTTTCGGTTGGCGGAGGGCCCCGAATCCTTGAGCCGATCAGCAGGGCAAATACATGACCTCAGATAGACGGAGCGGCGATTACACGTCCCGACAAATCCAGGTGCTCAAGGGCCTGGAGGCCGTGCGCAAACGGCCCGGCATGTACATCGGGTCGACGTCCGCGCGCGGGCTTCACCACCTGGTTTACGAGGTGGTGGACAACAGCATTGACGAGGCGATGGCCGGTCACTGCTCATCGATCCGCGTGGCGATCCAGGCCGGCAACATTGTGCGGGTTGACGACGACGGCCGCGGCATTCCCGTGGACACGCACCCCACGGAGGGAGTCCCCGGAGTCGAGCTGGCGATGACGACCCTGCACGCGGGCGGCAAGTTCGACAAGCAGTCCTACAAGGTGTCGGGCGGCCTGCACGGCGTAGGCGTGAGCGTCGTGAACGCCGTCTCGGAGTGGTTGGAAGTCGTGGTATCCCGCGGCGGACGCCGCTTCACCCAGAAGTACGAACGCGGCGTCAAGGCAACCGAGCTTCTGGACATCGGCGAGACATCGCGCCGGGGCACAACGGTCATCTTCAAGCCGGATCCAGAGATCTTCACCGTCCTCGAATTCAGCTTCGACACCCTGTCGGCCCGACTCCGCGAGCTCGCCTTCCTCAACAAGGGGCTCGAGATCACCCTGCTTGACGAGCGCGACGATGATGTGGTCGAGGAGCGCCATTGCTACGAGGGCGGGCTTGTGCAGTTCGTGGAGTACCTGCGCGGCGCACGCAAGGCTGTTCACGAAGGGGTGATCTACTTCGAGGCCAACCGACCCGAGGCCGACATCGAGCTGGCCATGCAGTACGACGAGGGGTTTTCCGACAACATGCACACCTTCGTGAACAACATCAGCACCCACGAGGGCGGGACGCACCTGACGGGCCTCAAGGCGGGACTGACGCGGACGATCAACGACTACGGACGCAGGAACAACATCTTCAAGAAGGACGAGAGCCTGTCGGGAGACGATGTGCGCGAGGGACTCACCTGCGTGCTCAGCGTCAAAGTCATGGAGCCCCAGTTCGAGGGGCAGACCAAGACCAAGCTTGGCAACTCGGAGGTCCAAGGAGCGGTCAACACCGCGGTGCAAGAGCACCTGTCGGCATTCCTGGAGGAAAATCCCCGCTCCGCCAAGTTGGTGATCGAGAAGTCGTTGCAGGCCGCACGGGCGCGCCGCGCTGCCCGCAAGGCACGCGATCTCGCCCGCAAGAAGAGTGGACTGGAGGGTGGCGTTCTGCCGGGCAAGCTCGCGGACTGCTCGATCGCGGACCCCGCCCTGTCGGAGATCTACCTGGTCGAGGGTGACAGCGCCGGCGGATCGGCCAAGCAGGGGCGCGACCGCTCGTTTCAAGCCATCCTTCCGCTGAAGGGCAAGATCCTGAACGTCGAGAAGGCCCGCATCGACAAGATCCTCTCCAACGCCGAGATCCGCGCCATGGTCACGGCGATCGGCGCCGGGATTCGTGACGACTTCGATATCGAGAAGACGCGCTACCACAAGATCATCATCATGACCGACGCCGATGTGGACGGCGCCCATATCCGCACCCTGCTCCTGACGTTCTTCTATCGGCAGATGCGCGAACTCATCGAGCAGGGGTATGTGTACATTGCCCAGCCGCCGCTCTACCGGGTTCAGAAGGGCAAGACAGAGCGCTACGCATACACCGACGACGAGCGTGACAGAGAGATCAGCAAACTGTCCAACGGCAAGGACAGCAAGGGCTTGTCGATCCAGCGCTACAAGGGCCTGGGGGAGATGAACCCGGAGCAACTGTGGAAGACAACCATGGACCCGGAGGCGCGAACCATCCTTCGGGTGACGGTAGAGAACGCGGTCGAGGCCGACCTCATTTTCTCGAGACTGATGGGAGATGAGGTGGAGCCCCGCAGACGATTCATTGAAAGAAACGCAAAATACGTCCGTAATTTGGATGTGTAGGAGCTGCGCGCGGGCGGAATTGACATAAACGGAGCGACTCTCTATCATGAGCGCTTCGGGGCGGCGAAACCTCTTATCAGGGGCGATGGGAACCCAGTCGTGTCCACTCGGGTGACGCGCGCGTGAACCCAAAGCAAATTTCCATGATGCGTCCCAGCAAGACGCGGGAGTGCCGAATGAGCTCACAAGTGTTCAGATCGACGACTTCGGGCTTGCCGCTGGCGGCCCTCTTCCTCGCCTTGGCGGTGCTCACAACGCCCGCCGCCGAGGCACAGACAGGCACCGTACAGGGGCGGGTGATGGACGGTGCCACCCGACGTCCGCTGACGGACGCCCAGGTGATCATCGTGACCACCGACATGGGACAGAGCGCCAACTCCTCCGGCGTGTTCCTGTTTCCAAGCGTCCCGGCGGGCAATCACACCATCCGGGTCACGCTGATCGGGTACGGAGAGCAGGAGCGGGACGTGACGGTAACGGCGGGGGCGACCGCCACCGTCGACTTCGAGCTGAGCCCGACCGCCATTTCGCTGGACGAGATCGTCGTCACGGGCGTCGGTGCCCAGACCACGCGGCGCGCGCTGGGCACGTCGGTGGATGTGTTGCGAGCCGAGGACTTCGAGCTCGCTCCCGTGCAATCCGTCGATCAGCTCCTGCAGGGCCGGGTCGCGGGCGCAACGGTGAGCGCCACCTCGGCGCAGCCGGGCACCGGATCACTGATCAACTTCCGCGGGGTATCCTCCGTGTTCAGTTCGCAGACGCCGGTCATCTATGTGGACGGCGTCCGGGTTGACAACTCGCAGGCTACGGCCGCCGGCACTGGCGGCGAGCAATCCAGCGCCCTGTCTGACCTGATGTCGAGCGACATCGAGAGGATCGAGGTCACCCGTGGCGGGGCCGCATCGACGCTCTACGGCTCGGACGCCGCCACGGGCGTGATCCAGATCTTCACCAAAAAGGGCACACCCGGGGCTCCCCGCATCGTGACCCGCATGGAGCAGGGCATCGAACAACCCCAGCTGTGGAACATCCTGGATGTCGGCAAGATCTTCCCGAGCATCGTGGAATCGGGTGACGCCTCCGCAACGTTTCTCCGTGACAATTACTTCAAGCGCGGCAACACGCAGAACTACTATGTGGGGGTAAGCGGGGGGAGCGGACTGATCACCTACAACGTGAGCGGTCGGCTGGAGGACAAGACCGGCACCCAGCCCAAAGACGGCAGCACGAACTACACCATGCGTGGTGGCATGCAGGCGTCCATCACCGACGACTTCACCCTGGAATTCTCGGGGAGCCTCGTGCGGCACAACTTTGGCCGCCTGTACAACGGGACCGCGATCTCTGATCCGGTCACCACCTTCGAGGTCGGGGATGCCCTCTTCTTTTCCAGGGCATCGACCCTCTCTGAGGCCTTGGACATCTTCCTGATGCCGGACATCTCGGAGTGGGTGAATCGCTTCATCTTCTCAAGCGGGTTCCGCTGGGACATCGGTGACAACCTCGGCGCCAAGCTCACCCTCGGCACCGACAACCGCGCGAACCAGCAACGTACCTTCGAGCCCATCGGGTTTACGCCCGGCGAGGTGACGGGTGATATGCGCAGGTTTGACCGAACCTTCACCTCGGTGTCCATGGACGGCGGCGTAACCTACAGCTGGCAACATCCCGAGCGGGCTTTGGGAAGCCAGCTCACGGTCGGGGTCCAGGGTTTTCGCGAGGAGGTGAGCATCGTGCTCGCCTCGGGCCGGACCTTTGCACTTCCGGGCGCCACGGATTTTGATGCCGCCGCGGAGATTGACGCCTTCGAGGTCAACAGCGAGGTGTTCAATGGCGGCATCTATGTGGACGAGCAGCTCAGCCTCTGGGATAAGCTCTACCTGGGCGGCGGCTTCCGCATTGATGCGGGCTCCAGCTTCGGGGACAACATCGACACGGAGCTCTATCCGAAGGGGACCGTCTCCTACATCCTCTCCGAGGACCTTTCCCTTCCCGGATTCGATGAGCTGAAGTTGCGCGGCGCCTATGGGCAGACCGGCAAATTCCCGGGCGCCTTCCTCAAGGACCGCACCTTTGCGGCCACACGGTTCCGCGGCGAAGCGGCCGCCCGCTTCTCCAACCCCGGAAATGCGGAGTTGAGGCCCGAAAGAACCTCCACCATCGAGGCGGGGGTTGACGCCGCGCTGTGGGGCGACCGCGTTGGACTCAATGCGACGGTCTACGAGGCGCGCACCACCGACGCGCTGTTTTCCGTTCCCCGGCAACCCGTCACCGGAATGGGGACGCAACAGGAGAATGTGGGCGAGATCCTGAACCGGGGGGTTGAGCTCGCCACGAATGTCGTGCTCCTGAATCGGCAGAACTTCGCGTGGTCCGTTGGGGGAACCTTCCAGTACAACCACAACCAGGTCACCGACATGGGCGGCGTCGCCGACTTCTTTGTCGACCCGCAGAAGCGGGTGACGGGCTGCTGGACCATGGAGGAAGAGGGCAACGAAGACACCTGCGTTGGAGGCCCCGTGGGAGCATGGTATGTGACTACCCCCATCGACACGAACGGCGATGGTCTCCCCGACGGCTCCGAATTTCGCTTCAGCGGCAGCTTCCCGACTCCCGACAAGAGCGGTGGCGTCAACACGACCGTCTCGGTCGGCAACAACCTCACCGTCAGCGCAATAGCCGACTGGGCCGGCGGACACGATGTATTCGACTTTGGATCGGTATGGGCGACCTTCAACGGCATCTATCGCCGGGAGATTGTCCGCTGTGGAACCGGCGAGACCTCAACGGCCGGGTGCGATTTTGCGTTCCCCACGCAGTACGACGCCGCGGGCGTGGCCGAGGGCAAGTACAGCCAATCCGCGGCTCGCAGAGCATTCCTGTATGACGGGGACTACTTCAAGTTGCGGGAGGTCTCCGTGCGCTGGATCCTGCCGGAGAACGTGAGCAACCTGCTGGGTGCACGTCGCGCCACGCTGTACGGGACCGGCCGCAACCTGTACATGTGGTCCGCAAACAAGCTGGTTGACGGAGAGCTCAATGGTCTCAGCAGCGGAGGACTGGAGTTGGGCGGCGAGAGTAGCATCACCCTTTCCCCGAACCGGGCCCTGCGGCTGGGTGTCGAGGTTGTGTTCTAATCCGATGCGCGGAGGCAAGAGGAAGATGAAGCAGGCAGGCAGATCACGCGTACGATGGCTTGGTTCACTCACGGTAGCCACCCTCGCAACCGCGGCGGTGTCGGGTTGCGACGCCATTGATCCAACCAACGTCCAGAATCCGACCACCACGGATGATGACCTCGCTCAGGCAAGCAATCCCACCCGGGCACTTCTTCCCGGCCTTCGGGCCCAGTTTGCCCGGATGACGAGTGCGTATGTGGTGGCCACCGAGGTCATCAGCGACAACTACTCCATTCACGGCACGGGCCTCGTGGTGGATCTGGATGACCCGACCGAGGTGATGCCCGCCCTCGTCAACGGGACCGGCACCAGCGCGAGCGGAGTGTACTGGAACGTCCAGGAGCTCCGGGCACTGGCCGACTTTGTCATCGACGAAGTCGCACCCGATGACGAAACGGCCACGCCGGCGCTGTTGGCCGAAGCGCACTACTACCGCGCCATGGCCTTCCTCACCCTGGGAGAGGTGTTCTCGATGGCGCCCCATGAGGAAGACGGAGCGATGCAGAGCGCCCGGGTCGCGTTGAACCGGGCTGTGACGGAGTTCGGGGCTGCGGCGGCCTTCGGCGCCCAGGCGCAAGCCGGCTTGGCGCGCGCGCACCGCTTGCTGGGTGACCGGGCAGCGGCCGTCGCCGCGGCAAACAGCGCACTCAGCGCAAGCCCCACGCTGCTCTTTGCCCAGGGCTATGACGAGAACACGCTGACCAACACTGCGGTGGCGTTTCTTGTCTTGCGCGCGCTGCAGGAGATGCAGCCCCTTCCCCGCCTGGACTTCCTGGACCCGAAATACACGGGCCGGGAATCGAGTATCCCCATCGCCACGGCCGAGGAGATGCACCTGATTCTTGCCGAGGCAGCTCTGGCCGATGGCGATGCGACGACCGCCAGTTCCGCCCTGGCCACCGCCATTCGAGTGGCGAAGGGGAGGGGCGAGATTGAGTTCGACGACACCGATGAGCGCCGTGACGCCAAGCTACGGCGGCGCCCGAGTAGCAAGGAGCTGTTGGTCAGGGCGGACGCCGAGAGTCCCTATCGGGCAGGGCTCGTTCTGGACCGTCCGGCGGACGGAGTCATCGTCCACCCCGTCTCGGCGACATCGCTCAGCGCGGACAGCATCGGCGCGCTCACCGACACGGACGAACTTTGGCACGCGCTCTGGCTGGCACGTCAGGAGATCATGTTCCTGGAGGGCCGGCGCCTGGCGGACCTGGGCATCAAGCTGCCGATCATGCAGCGCGAGATTGACCAGAACCCGAACATCAATGCCGGTGATCCGGGCACCGTGCCGTTGGTGCCAGCGTACATTCCCGTATCGCCCAGATACGCCATGGACCTGTATTCGCCGATTGCCCTTTATGAGGGTGAGAAGGTCGGCGTGGCGCCCCTGACCACGATGGTCACGATCGGCGTCGACATGAACAAGGTGCTGACCACAAACAACGCATCTCCGTTCAGGTAAGGGGCCCGCAGAATACCCTTGGCCCCGGGCCCCTGCGCCGGGACTTCATGGGTTGGCCACCGGGCCCCCGCGGGTGATCCCACCCGCGAGTGGCCGGCCTTGAGTGTGAGGTCCCGGCGCCGTGGCCTTGGCCCGCGCGTCCCCCGGGCTGTGACCGCGCTTCTGGTCCTCGCCCACCTCCCCGCCGGAGCCCAGGAGGGCGTGGTCCGGGGACGGGTGGTCGACCGGGCCACCGGCACGCCGCTGGCCGACGCCCAGGTCCAGGTGCTCGAGACCGAGATGCGGGTGTTGCGTCAGACCCGCACCAGCGCGTCAGGGCACTACCATCTCAGGGATGTGCCCCCCGGCCGCCAATGGTTGCGCGCGATCGTCATCGGACACCAAAGCGTCCGAACATTGGCCACGGTGCCGCCCGGGGGCTCGATAACGGTGGATTTTGCCCTGCCCGCAAGCGCAATCGCCCTAGACGAGATCGTGGTGACCGGCGTGGGCGCCGAGACCCGCCGCCGGGCGTTGGGATTCTCGGTCGATGTCCTCTCTGGCGACGAGTTTGACCTGGCACCCGTCCAGTCCGTGGACCAGCTGCTCCAGGGGCGTGTCACCGGGGCGACCATTCGCGCAACATCGGCACAACCCGGCACCGGCGCGCTCATCAACTTCCGGGGCGCCTCGTCGGCATACAGCGCCCAGACGCCGGTGATCTACGTCGACGGCGTCCGAGTCGACAACGCGCTCGCCACGACATACGAGACCGGCGGCGAGCAGTCCTCCGCCCTGGCGGATCTGCCGGCCAGCGATGTGGAGCGCATCGAGGTGACCAAGGGCGGGGCCGCATCGACGCTCTTTGGCTCCGACGCCGCCACCGGCGTGATCCAGGTCTTCACCAAGACGGGATCTCCGGGACCGGCCAGGGCCACCGTGCGTGTCGAGCAGGGCATCGAGCTGCCCGAGCTGTGGAACATCATGGATGCGGGGCTGATCTTTCCGGCGCGCGTCACGGCGGGAGAAGTACCCAGCACCTTTCTCGAAGACGAGTTTTTTCGCCGGGGGCGAACCCAGAGCGTCTACATCGGCGCGTCCGGCGGGAGCCGGGACGCGACCTTCAGCGTCAGCGGCCGCATTGAGGACCGAGCGGGAACCCAGCCCAAGAATGGCAGCACGCGCTACCACCTGCGGGGCGGCGTGAGCGCCCATCCCACCACCCGCGTCGGCCTGACGTTCTCGGCGAGCTACCTCCGCCACAATTTTTCGCGGCTGTACAACGGAGCCTCCATTGCCGACCCGCTGACAACCTTCGAGGTGGGGGACGCGCTCTTCTTCTCGGGAACGTCATCGTTGCGAGAGGCGCTTCAACTCTTCCTGATGCCCGACATCGGGGAGTGGGTGGACCGCTTCATCCTCTCCGCCTCGCTACGCTGGCGCGTGCGGGACGGCTGGACGGTGGCCCTGCAGGGTGGAACGGACCATCGGGCCAACCAACAGCGGCTTCGAGATCCGATCGGGTTTACGCCCACGGATCCGACCGGCCGCATCAACCGCCGAGACAGGTCGTTCGCCTCAGTGTCGCTCAACGGCAGCGTCACGCACCGATGGGAGAGCCAGGGAGGATGGATGACCTCCCGGGTCACCGCGGGCGCCCAGGGATTTCGGCACGACGAGAGCGCCATCAACGGCCAGGGCACAAAGCTGGGTCTTCCCTCATCGGACATCTTCAGCTCGGCCGGCCTGGTCACCGCGTACGAGGGCAACGCTCAGGTGTTCAGCGGCGGCGCGTACCTGGACCAACATCTGGGCTTTTGGGAAAAACTCTACGTCGGCGCCGGCCTGCGGCTGGACGCCGCGTCAAGCTTCGGCGACAGCGTGGCGGTCGCGCTCTATCCCAAGGCCACCGGCTCCTACATCGCCTCGGAGGACATCACCCTGCCCTGGGTCCATGAACTCAAACTCCGCGCGGCGTACGGGAAGACGGGCAAATTCCCCGGCGCATTCCTGAGCGACCGCACCTTTGCGGCCACGCCGTTCAGGGGTGAATCGGCGCCCAGGTTCGCGAATCCCGGGAATCCAGAGCTGAGGCCTGAGACAACATCCACCGTCGAGATTGGCGTGGACGCGGCACTCGCCAACGAACGCCTCGGACTGTCCGCCACCCTCTATCGGGCGCGCACGACGGACGCGCTTTTTTCCGTTCCCCGACAGCCCGTCACCGGCCTGGGCAGCCAACAGGCCAATGTGGGCGAGATCCTCAACGCGGGCGTCGAGGTCAGCGCGCGAGCCCAACTTCTGGCTCGCCGGCGACTGGCATGGACACTCGCCGCCTCGTTTCAGTACAATCACAACCAGGTCGTCGACATGGGCGGCGCAGCGGATTTTTCGGTGGACGGAACCCAAAAACGGGTGACCGATTGCTGGGGAGTCACGCGGGCGGGCGATCTGGATACCTGTCGCGGGGGACCCGTGGGTGCTTGGTGGATGACGACGCCGGTGGACACCAACGGTGACGGACTCCCTGACGACTCGGAGCTCAACTTCACCGGCGGCTTCCCCGTCCCCGACAAGATCGGCACAGTGCGCACCTCGGTGGCCCTGGGACCCCGCCTGACCATCCAGGCGCTGGCAGACTGGGCGGGCGGCCACGAGGTCTTTGACTGGGGTTCCGTTTGGGCGGCCTCCAACGGCATTTACCGGCGAGAGCGCATTCGGTGTCACCCCGACCAGGGCGCGCAGGCACGCTGCCCCTTCGCCTTCCCCGTCCAATACAATCTGGACGGCACCGAGCGGGGTCGTTACAGTCCGGGAGCTGCGCGCACGGCGTTCCTCTACGACGGGGACTACGTCAAGCTCCGGGAGGTCACGATTCGCTTCGACGTGCCGCCGGCGTGGTCGGCCCGCTTGGGTGCAGAGCGCATGACCATCTACGGAGCGGGACGCAACCTCTGGCTCTGGTCGAGGAACGCGCTCGTCGACGGCGAACTGGCCGGGATCGTGCGCCGAGGCGTCGGGCTGGGGAGTGAGAGCAGCATCACACTCTCGCCGAATCGGGTACTCAGCCTCGGGGTTGAGTGGGTCTTCGGAGCCACGGCCCCAGACGGGGGAGCGGCCCGGTGACCCCCTCCCCCAAGGCCACATGCAACCCCACCACGGCAATCCAGGCAGGATTGGCTTGAAGGAGGAAGCACGCCGCGCATCTTGATCTCTGCGGGGTTGAGTGCCCCACCCGGCACACGTTCCAAGCCACTGTCCGGCACGAACCCCCGAGGCAGTTGGGGCAGCACACCCGAGTTGGTCTCCAGCCCCGGGGGGCAGCGACAGGCGCGTGGCGAGCGCGGTTGTAGCTTTTGTTGGGACTCTCCCGCCGGAGTGCGCGCCGCGGTCCCGATTGAGGCCCCCGGGCCCCCAGGCTGACTCGATCACGGGCTATCACCAGGAGATGCATGCATATGTCGGACCGCCCCCAACAGGGGCCTGCGCCCGACCCGCCGGGGCTGGATGCCGTGAGCGAGGAGCGCAAGCGGGACTTGCTGGCACGGCCCGTGGAGCACATCGACATCAGGGAATTCGACGGGCGCGCGGTCCTGGCCAGCTACAGAAACTCGGCGCTGCAGGCCCGGGCGCTGGCCGAAGCGGCGGAGATCGTCGATGAGATGTTGCGCGACCAGGATTGCATGGTGATCCTCACGCTCGCCGGATCACTGGTCTCGGCGGGCCTCAAGGGAGCCATTCGCACCCTGGTTGAGTGCGACATGGTCGACGTGATCGTCACCACCGGTGCTGTCGTCGTCGACCAAGACTTCTTTGAGGCGCTGGGACACCGCCACTACATCGCTCCGGGATCGGTGGACGCCCCGGAAGCCACTGACGAGGAGTTGCTCCGCTTGGGAATCGACCGCATCTACGACACCTATATTGATGAGTTGGAGTTGCAACACTGCGACCGCGTGGTCGCCCGTGTGTTGAGCGAACTGGAGCCCCGGCCGCATTCCAGCCGGGAGGTGATGCGAGAGCTTGGAGCCTACCTGGAGCGAGTCGCCCCTGACGCAGAATCCATCGTGCTCGCCGCCCACCGGAGGGATGTTCCCATCTTCGTGCCGGCCATGAGTGACTCATCTGCCGGATTTGGCGCCATCATCCATCGCATGCAGGCCCACCGGACGGGTACAGCGCCGCTCTCCTTCGACTCCGCCCGGGATTTTCACGAGCTCGCCCTCCTGAAGGGCGCCCAGCCGGAGAGCGGGTTGCTCATGATCGGAGGCGGCGTGCCGAAGAACTTCGCCCAGGACGCCGTGGTGGCCGCGCGCCTACTGGCCGAGACGGGCGACGACACGCACGATGCCCCCGACACCGTCTCGATGCACAAATACGCCGTGCAGCTCACGGTGGCCGACCCTCGGGACGGGGGCCTTTCGGGCTCGACGCTGCGGGAAGCCGCCAGCTGGGGCAAGGTGTCGACCGCGAGGGAGCGACTGGTCTTCGGAGAGGCCACCCTGACGCTGCCCCTGCTGGCCAGCGACGTGTATCACCGGGACGCGTGGCACACGCGCTCGGCGCGGCGGCTGGGCCGGCGCTTCGGTGCAGCCGTGAGCGCACCTTCCGCAGAGCGGGGGAAGTCGTGATGCGGGAGATGCCCTGGCCACCACGGCGCTCCTCGCTGGTCATGCAGCTCGCGCACATCACGGCCAAGCTGCCCAGGGAGCGCAAACTCCTCATCGCCCGCACCCGCGGCGAGGGAAAGGAGTTGCTCCGCCAAGTGGTGTTGGGGGGCCAGTCGTGGATCGGGTTCGAGGTCGAGACCGTGCGCTCACTGGCTATGAAGATCGCCGCCCCCAGGCTGGCCGCCCTGGATCTCCGCGTCATTGATGATTTCGATGACCAGAGCATTGCCGAGCGCGCCATCGACCAAGCGTTGTCCGACACCTCGAAGTCCGGGCCCCGGGAACGCTTCCCGGGACTCGCCGAAAAGGTGGGGTTTCGGCAGGCGGTGCAACGCTCCGTGGCCACATTGAGGCAAACCGGAATCCGGTCTCGCCAGGTCCTTGCTGCCGGTCCCGCGATCCAGCAGGGGCGCCAGGCGCTGATCGGCGCGGTGCTGGGGCACGTCGAGTCAATCCTCGACCGCGAGCACTTGGCCGACCGGGCCACCGTACTGGAGACGGCGCGAGACATCGTCGCCGGCGAGGGGACGCCCGTCTTGGCGGGCGCGTCGGTGTTCCTGGTTCCCGGCCTGATTCGCCATGGACTGGAAGATGGCTTTCTGGAAGCCCTCCAGAGTGCGGGCGCCACCGTTCTGACAACCGACCCCGTGGAGGGCATGGCACCCCCTGTCGGCACGCTGTGGCTGGGAGATCGGGCCAACGCGCAGGGAAGCTACCTGCACGCCGTGGGACACTGGGCATCGTTGATCCAAGCGGGACCGGGTGGAGTCGCGCATGCGGAGGGGGCCAGTGTTGCTACGTCACCCCCCAAGGGCCCGAAGCGGCGCCTGAGACCTGCGCAAACACTGGAGATTGAGCTCTTTGCCGCGGGGTCCGTCTACGACGAGCTTCGCGGCGTGCTCCGCCGGGTACTGGAGCGAAGGGCGCAGTGGGATGAGGTGGAGGTCATCGCCACGGATCCGGTCGTGTACGGATCCGCGATGCACGCGCTGGCCGAGTCGCTGGACATCCCCGTGACCTACGCCGCCGGGCTTCCCGTTGAGCGTACCCGCCCCGGGCGCATTGTCTCCTCGTTCTTCAGGTGGATCGAGAGCGATTTTCAGGAATCGGTCATCCGCGCCCTGATCGAGGCCACCGACATCGGGCCGCCAAAGCCGCAGGCCTGGCTTGCCGGTCCCAGGCTCGCGCGCGCGCTACGTCGCCTCCGGATCGGTTGGGGACGCGCGCGCTACTTGCGGCGCATCCAAGAGTCGCGTGCGGCCCTGTCCAGGCGACCCGCCGACCCCCGGGGACGACAACGAGACTCCGTCGAGGGCCGGGCCGACGATCTGGGCGCGCTGGAGGCGCTGCTGGGCCCCGTCCTGGACGCCATCCCCGATGTGCGGGGTCGCGCCTCGGCGGCACAGGTAGCCACCGCGCTCAGAGTCCTGTTGAAGCGATGCACCGAGGGAACCAAGACGGATCAGGTCGCCCAGGATCGCCTGCTCCGGCAACTGGATCGCATCCGCGCCACGCTGGACCGACCCACCGATTTCTGGTCGGCGGCGGCAACCGTACAATCCCGGCTTGTGATCCGCGTTCCGGCGCCACAGGCCGCCGGCACCGCGCCCTGGAGCTCGGCTCCGGGGCACCTGTACCTCTCCGACCTTCAGAGCGGCGGTGCCACGGGGCGAGCCCACACCTTCATCGTCGGGCTTGATTCGGCCAGTCTGTCCGCCTCCGTGCGCGAGGACCCGCTGCTTCTGGACCGTGAGCGCCAGCGCATCGGACAGGGCAAGCTTCCCTTCGCCCGCGACCGCGCCCTGGCGGTCCGCTTCGGCTTCGCCGGACTCTTCGCCCGCCTTCGGGGCCATGTGTCCCTCAGCTATGCGCGCTGGGACCCGAGCGAGGCGCGCGCCGTCGCACCCGCTCCCGAGATGCTGCAAGCGCTTCGGCTGAAACGGGGCGACCCCGCGTGCGACTTTGCCGACCTGCAGCGCCACTTGGGGCCATCGGAGTCGCGGCTGCCGGGGTCCTTGCACCCCGCCGACCTGGACGCCAGCGATGTGTGGTTGCGGGCACTCGCGGCCAGCGACGGACGACTGCGCGACGGCGTCGCCGCCGTGAGCCGCGCCTATCCCAAGCTGGGTCGGGGGATTGAAGCGGCCAAGGCGCTTGACGAGGAGAGCGCGACGGTCCATGCGGGATTCCTGGGCACGCATTCGCCTCCCCTCTCGTACCAGACCCTCAGCCGGCGGACCTGGTCCTCCAGTCGGCTGGAGGGGCTAGGTGCCTGTCCCCGCCGCTTCTTCTTCGGCAATGTCCTGCGGATCAGGCCGCCCGACGACCCGGAGTTCGACGGTCACCGCTGGCTGGACCCGCTGCAGCGGGGCAGCCTTCTGCACGCGGTCTTCGAGAGCTCGCTCAGGGCGGCCGCCGAGAAGGGGCTTGATGTGGCCGACCCGGCGTTCCTTGCGCTCGCACTGGAGTGCAGCGAGCGCGAGATCCGCCGGACCGTGCCGGACATCCCCGCACCCAGCCCGGTTGTGCGAGACATCGAGATCGCCCACATGGGCCAGGATGTGGAGTCGTTCGTGACGATGATCCGCGAGACCAAGCCCTCCTGGAAGGCACTCGAGCTGGCCTTCGGGATGGACGACGAGCCGGTGTCCCTGGGCATCCCCCCCGCCGATCCCGACTCCCCGGCCACGCTCCTCGTTCGGGGATATGTGGACCGGGTTGACTTCCTGGGCGGCGACCTGCGCGTCGTCGATTACAAGACCGGGGGAGATTATGCATACACCCGGAGACAGAAGACCTACCGGGGTGGGCGGCGCCTCCAGCATGTGCTCTACGTCGCCGCCGTCGCCCAAGTCATGGGGCTGCCCGTTGAGAGCATGGAGTACCACTTTCCGACCCGGAAGGGCGAGAATCGCATCCGCGACTATCCCGCCGCCGCCCTGGCCGAAGGCCTCTCGCTGATCGGCACCCTGATGGCCGCCGCCGAGAACGGAGAGTTTCCGGCCACCGACTCCGCCGGGGAGGACTGTCGCTTCTGCGACTACCAAGAGATCTGCGGAGTACAGGTCGGGTCATGGGGACAGCTACAGTGCCGACTCTCGGACTGGACGGCCCACAACATGGAGTCGTTGCCTGAGTTGGCACGATTCAGACAGGTGCGCCAGTGGGAAGACCCCCAGTAGCGTCCGCGCCGGGCAAGGCCCCGGCGGGAGGCAAGACGTCGCCGCCCACCCCGTACCGGCCACCGGACCAGGCGGCGCGCACCAGAATCACCGCCGATCTGGAGAGCACGCTTCTGGTCGAGGCCGGAGCGGGCTCGGGAAAGACGACCTCCCTGGTCGACCGCATGGTCTCGCTCGTCCGAAGCGGCACCTGCACCGTCGATGGGATCGCGGCCGTCACCTTCACCCGCAAGGCGGCGGCCGAGCTGCGCGAACGCTTCCAGGTCAAGCTGGAGGAGACGCTCGCGGCCACACCCCCCGAGCATCTCGAACACCCGCTGATCGAGGCCGCCATCCGAGATCTGGACGGCGCTTTCTTGGGAACCATCCACTCCTTCTGCGCCAAGCTTCTCCGCGAGCGACCGCTTGAGGCCGGGCTGGATCCGGGGTTCCGGGAGGTGCAGGAGGCGGAAGGGTTCCGCATGCGCCGCAAGGCCTGGCTGGAGTTCCTGGAGCGATTGGCCACGAAGGGGGACGAGGACCTGAGGGAGCTGGACCGCCTGGGCATTGAGCCGGACCACCTGGAGCACGCCTTCGGCGTATTCGTCGAGAACCCGGATGTGGACTTCTCCACGGCCGACGCTCCCGCCCCGGACCCGGGAGAGATCGACGCCGTCCGAAAGCAATTCGATCTGCTGGTGGTGCAAGCCCATGTGTTCATCGGCAACCGCAAGCCGCCGGGGGGATGGGACGCCCTGGGGAAGTACATGCGCACGGTCCGATACCGGCAACGGACCCTGGACTGGAGGAACCCGGCCGTCTTCTTCGACGCGCTCGCGACGGGAATCACCCGGACATTCAGGCCGACGCTCTACAAATGGGCGGACGCGAAGGAAATGTACGACTTCGTCAAGGATTTCGCGGCATCGCTGAACCACTTCTTGGAGACCGACGGACGCGCGCACCAACTACTCAAGACATGGTGGGCGCACCGCTATCCGGTGGCCGTGCGCGTGGCCCTCCGGGGGGCGGCGGCCTTTGCCCGGCAGCGCAAGGAGCGCGGAGAAATCGACTTTCAGGACCTGCTCGTCCTCTCGGCCGACCTTCTCCGCAACGACGACAACGCGCGGCGGGACCTGGGGAGCCGGTACTCCCGCATTCTGGTCGATGAGTTCCAAGACACGGATCCCCTTCAGGCCGAGATCCTGATGCTGCTGGCGAGTGATCCCTCCCAGGGCAACGACTGGCGCCGGGTCGTCCCCAGGCCCGGCGCTCTCTTCGTTGTCGGGGATCCCAAGCAGAGCATCTACCGCTTTCGGCGCGCGGACATCGCGCTCTACGACTTCGTCAAGCGGCGTTTCCGGGAGATCGGCGACGTGCTCACGCTGGAGGCCAACTTTCGCTCCCTGAAGGCCATTGAGCGACTGGTCGAGGGTGTGTTCAGGCACGACGAGCGCTTTGGTCCCAAGGACACGGACCGGCAGGCGTCCTTCGCCCCGCTCCTGACGCAACCGCTACCGGACAGGGAGGGCACCGGACTCCTGGCGACCTATGGAATCGATGGCAACAGCAACGATCTGCGCGCTGCCGACGACGCCCAACGGGTGGCCAGCATGATCGCCCGGCGGGTGGCCAACGAGGAGCGCCAAAGCGGCGACTTCTTGGTGCTCACGCGCACCCGCAGACACTTGGGCGTCTACGCCCGGGCCATGGAGGACCACAATCTTCCCGTACAGGTCTCGGGGGCGGGAGTGGGCTTCGAAGATGAGTTGAACGCGCTGTTCCTGCTCTTTCGCGCGCTGGCCGACCCGGCCGACCAAGTGCGCGTCGTCGGCGTGCTCACCGGCTCCCTCTTCGGTATCACCCTGGACCGCTTGGTGGCCTACCGGGACAGTCTGAGCGGGCGCCGGGACCGCGTGCGCTGCTTTCAGATCAACCGCAAGCCGTTGGGCGAGGGTGATGTGGCCGACGCGCTGACCGAGTTGCACGACTGGTGGCGGCACGCCCGGCGCGAGCCCGCCGATGTCACCATTGAGCGCGTGGTGAGCAGGACCGGCCTCTTCCCCTTGGCGGCAGCCGAGATGCTGGGCCAACTCCGGGCCGGCGCGCTCGTCTACCTGATGGACGCGGTGCGGGCGCGTGCCCTGGAGGGGGACACCTCTCTCGCGGGAGCGGTCGATGCGATGGAGACCGCCATGTCGTGGGACGACGCGGAAGCACCCCTGGTGCCCGAGCGCCCGAACTGCGTCCGGATCATGAACCTGCACCGCGCCAAGGGGCTGGAGGCGGACGTGGTGTTTCTGGCGGCACCCTTCGGCGAGATGGAGTGGCCGCCGTCACAGCGAGTGGCCCGGGACGACGAGGGGCGAGCGCGAGGAACCCTTCCCATCGTGATCAAGGGGAGGTATCGGGACACGGTGGTCGCCGCGCCGGCCAGTTGGGACAAGGACGCTGAGATCGAGTCCAGCTTTGAGCGGGCCGAGCAGGTCCGCCTTTTGTATGTCGCCGCAACCAGGGCGAGGGACGAGCTCTGGATCGGGCGTGCCCCGGAATCCAAGAGGGCGGGCAAGGGCAAGAAAAAGAAGAACCGGTCGCCGTGGGCGCTGCTGGAAGACTGGGTCAACAGCGTCGCCTCGGGGGAGAACCCGGATGACTTCGCACAGCGCTTGGACCCCGAGCCCATGGAGCCGCCGGAGCCCGATCCGTTGCGGCCGGACACCGAGCTGGAGCGGCAAATCGCGGAGGCTGCGGCCGCAGTGGACCGGAGGCGCATGCCGACCTACTACCTGGAAACCGTCACGGCGCGCGCGAAGGGAACCGTGACGACCGATGCAACGGCCGAAGCGGACACGCGCGCGTTCAGGAGGCCGGCCGTGGCACCGAAGGTCGGCGGGTTTGCGTGGGGAAGTGTCGTGCATGCCGTGCTGGCCCATGCGGCCCAGGGCACCCGGGGCAAGGCGCTGGAGCAACTTGCGCACGGCCTTCTGGTGGAGTACGAGCGGCCCGTCGACGACTCGGGAGCGCCCAAGGAGTTGAAATCCGTGCTGGGGCTGGTCGATGCGGTCCAGCGGTCGGAGATCTGGGCGCGGGCGATGAGCAGCACGGAGCGCTACACCGAGGCCCCCTTCGCGGTGTCGCTGTCGGCGGAGCCGGACCGCCACAAACCGTACAGCCCGCTCCCCGATGTGGTCGAGGGCGTCATTGACCTGGTCTTCAGGGAGAGCGACGGCTGGGTCGTCGCCGACTACAAGACCGACAGCGGCAAGGACCCGGAATTCCTGAAGCGGCTTCCGGTCTACCGCGCGCAGGTCGACCTGTACGCCGAGTGCTGGGAGCGGCTGACCGGAGACCCGGTCTGCGAGCGGGTGCTGGTCTTCACGACCCAAGGTCGCACAGAATCATGGTAACATGCGAAATTGACGCCGTGCTGCCGCAGTGTCGGAGGGGCTTTCCGCCGGCTGGGCGGCGCGTTCGTTGATCGCGTTATTTTGCACAAGAAGAGGCCACTTGATGACCGGAGTCAGATCAATGCGTTCTTGTAACACAATCACGGCATTCGCGGTAACCCTAGCCATCTTCGCCCCGGCGGCGGCCCCGATGACCATGGCGGCCCAGGACGCCCTGGAAGGGTGGGAGATGCGCTTCGACAGGGAGGGGTCCGGCATGGACGATGTGGACTTCATGCCCATGGCCCCGGGCTTTCACGTCACGACCGGCCCGGCGATGATCGCCTATCACCCCGACTCCATCGCCGGCGGGGATTATTGGATTGAGGCGGAGACCTTTCTGTTTGACCCCGGCGAGAGGAGGGAGGCCTTCGGCATCTTCATTGGCGGCGAGGACCTACAGGGCCCCGGCCAGCGTTACACCTATTTCCTGATCCGGGAGGGAGGGGAGTTCTTGGTGAAGACGCGCGAGGGCGAGGGAACCGAAGAGGTGCAGGGCTGGACGGCCCACCCCGAGGTCGTCTCCTACCGCGCCAGGCCCGACGGCGACGAAACGGCCAAGAACGTACTGGCCGTGCAGGCCGCCGGCGACGAACTCCGGTTTTTTGTCAACGGGGCACAGGTATGGTCGGGACCCCGGAGTGGGTTGGTCACCGACGGCGTCTTCGGACTGCGGGTCAACCATGGCCTGAATCTGCATGTGACCAGGGTCATGTCCAAGACGGAATACTGAGGTCAGGGCCGGACAGCGGGTTCGGCGCCGGTGCAGCGCGCCCACTGGCCGCTGGTTGGTGAATAACGGCTGTGAGTCGCCTTCCCGGCACGCCCTGCGGGTCCGCTTCGGGGTTCTCTTCCGCACTTGCTTTTGGGGCTGGGTCACCTCCGGCTGTCGTGACCGGCGCCAAGGCGTGGGCACGGTTGAGCGCTGACGCCAAGCCACTCTGCAAAGCCAGTTCCCGGTGACACGCGCCCCTTGCCGAACCCACCGGAGGATTCCATGGTGAATGTGGCACGGGGAACCGACATTTGAGGGGATGCGGACGCGCATGGGCAAAAGGGAGCGGGCAAGACGCAGGCTGACGGCGGATGGGGCCAAGAAACCAAGGCGCAGCTTCACGGCCGAATACAAGTTGCAGGTCGTCGAGGAGGCCAGGAAATGCCGCAATCGGGGCGAGATCGGCCAGTTGCTGGAGCGCGAGGGGCTCTCATATTCCCAGGTTTCCGCATGGCGCAAGGTGGCTGAAGCGGGGGCGATGAAGGCGCTGGGCCGGAAGCGTGGTCCGAAACCGTCCATGGATACGGCGACGGCCAAGCAGATTCAGGGGCTGAAGCGGGACCACAAGCGGTTGCGCAAGGAGCTCCTTGAAGCGAGGGCCATTCTTGTGGCGCATCGCAAGGTTCTGGGTGACCGTGCCGTGGACCCTGACGACCTGTCGTGGCCGGAGGACTTGGAGGAGTGAACGCTGTGCTTTGGCCGCACCGGGGTGGATAGGTAAGGGCGCGCCCCATGCATGACCACACGATGGAGTGCGGTCGCCCCGGAACACCTCATGACCGGCGGACCGGACACCGTCGCAGAACCGAAACATGGGTACCTGTGGCCGGATTGGGGGCTTCAAGACATCTCAAACGACATCCCCAGACCAACCGCTCCGCTGGAGTCGCGGCAAGCTGCACCCAATGCCCGCCGGCCGCGGCGGCGGAGCAGACTCCGAATATCACCCGAAAATCTGAAGAGAGTTTCACGGAAATCGCTTGGGAGCCACGGGACCGGTGACAACACGTTCTCCGATGCAAAGAATCGTTGCTTGGGACCGATCAGCTCAGGAGGAATAAGCCCGTGAGGGCCATGTTGCTCACAGGCCCATATCGGAAGCAGGCGATGTCCGTAGTGGGTACGTCAAGGCACTGGTAGCGCGCGCGGGCTACGCGACATCGGTTCCCGAACCGGACCGGGATAGCGTCAACCTTCGCATTCAAGCGGGAGGACCCCGCCGGCCGGCACTGGACCCTCAACTGAAAGCCACGACGACGCGATCCGAAGCGGACAATGGCCCGCTCAAGTGTCGGTTGCCGGTCAAGAACTACCGTGATCTGTCCCGTGAAACCCAAACGCCCCGGCTGCTCGTGGTGCTGCATCTCCCGGCAAACGAACAGCGTTGGATGACGGTGACCGCGAAAAAACTCGTGATGCGCCGCCGAGCCTACTGGATCAGCCTGCAACGGGAACACAGACCCCCCCAAGGTCAGCACACCGTGACGGTCCATATTCCCAGATGCAATGTACTGGATGTCGAGACCTTGCAGGACCTGATGGAACGATCCAGGGACGGGGGACATTTGATGCGAGTTGTCATCCATGACCGCGATGCGCTGCTGGCAGTATCGCCCACAGCCCTGTCCGCGTACGCGCGTGCCTCCGGTTGGCAGCGCCAAGAGCCATACCGCACACACTCGGACATCTACGTCCATAAAGGTCAGCCGGAGATCATCGTCCCGCGCTCGGAGCATCTCGCGGACTACGCGAGCGCCGTGGCAGATTTGATCAAGACATTTGCTCAGGTCGAAGACCACGACGAGATCAGCGTGTATCGTTCGCTCGTGACGGCGGACCGCGATGTCATTCGTGTCCGGACAGGAGATAGCCAAGGCGGTAGCGTACGCCTTGCAGACGGCTTGAACCTCATCGGCGGTGTCCGCGACATGTTGTTGGCGGCAGCGTGCTCTCTCGGGCAACCCAAGCCTGTCTACCGCACCGGAGCGAACAGGAACGCAGATCTGGTGGATGGGATTCGCCTGGCGCACACGGATCAGGGTAGCTTCGTGGTGACTCTCTTCACACCGGTCGTGCCGCCGCCGATCCCGGCATTGCTCCCGGATGTCGTGGACGGGGACGCGCCCATCGTCCGACGCCTGACGGTCCGCCTGATGGAGGCCTTGGTTGCGGCACGCCGGGCTTCAGAACGCGTAGCCGCAGGAGAGGGGAGTGCGTTCGGAGAAGCGGTGGAGAGTGGCGTGAGCACCAATCTCTGCGAGGCTCTGGACCAGATCATCCGTTGCTCTCCGAAACTGGACGTGAGTGTGGCCTGGGCCGCAACGCGGCCGAGAACCGAGGGGCAGCGCGCCGTGCGCTTCGGCCGAAGCGACGGACCCCTGATGAGAGAGGCGGCGCGCTCGTTTCGGGAGCGGGCGCCAAGGCCGGACATGGTTCTACAGGGATATGTCCGGGTACTGACTCGACCAGAGGACCAAGAGGATGGCAAGATCCAACTGCGTTCGTTCGTTGAGCAGGACGGCTCCCGGCAGCAGCGATCCATTACGGCGTCCCTGGCGCAAGAGGACTATGAACGGGCAGTTCAGGCCCACCGGGATCGGGCTCTGGTCGTCCTTTCGGGCGATCTGGAGCGCATCGGCCAACGGTGGCGGTTGCTGAACCCCCATCTTGAGGGAATACTCGGGGACGACGAGAGTGGCCCTGACGAGTAGTCCTTCCGGTTCCTCGCTGTTTTATGTGGTTAGCCGGAATTCGAGCTTCCCGCAAACCAGATACGCCATCGTGATGAAGTTCTCCGCTGTCCGATAGCCCCGAGCACGGACTTTGGCCGCCTGAATCAGTGAGTTCATGGCCTCAAGGAGGCCATTCGTCAGCCGCGAATGTTGCCAGCGTAGAATGCCCGTTCTGTGCCGCCTGATCGTCTTGGCCACCCCAACCATCGGCTGCAGCCCGCTCTCCTCCGCCCTCACGCACCAACGATCCAAGTGACGCCCTGCCGCCACCGGCGGCAGAGCCCATAACTCCTGGAAGTCCAGCTTCAGCTCGTACGCCTTCGCCGTCTCCAACGTGTCCGTGGCCAAGTCAAGCAACTCGTCCAGCCGAACCATCTCCGAGACTGTAAGACGCCGCTGGTTCTTCAGCCACAGCCAGCGTGTCCGCTTGAGGTCCGGACGGTCCTTCTGTTCCGCCCGACGCACCCGCTCGATCCCCTCGTTGAGCAGCTTGACGACATGGAACCGGTCAAACGTCACCTCGGCGTCAGGGAAGACATCCGCCGCGCCCTTGATGTACGCCTTCGACATGTCCATGCAGATCTCGCCGATCCGGTCGGGATCCCCGCCGTGAGCCTCCAGGTCATCGCGATACTCCTCGAACACCTCCGCCTTGCGGCCCTTCGTCGCATACAGCAGCCGACGCTCCTTCAGGTCAGCGAACAGCGTGATGTAGTCATGGCCACGGCGTGCGGACTTCTCGTCAACACCGACGGCCTCGACCCCCGAGTGATCCGCGTCCTTGCGCGCCACGTCCACATAGAAGCGCAGGATAGGCCACAGCTTCGTGTCGTGCTCACCCACGATCCGAGCGGCCACGGCCACCGGCATGGCGCTGCAAAGCGTCAGCACCAGCCGCTCGAACAACAGAGTCGCGCTGCTCCTGGGCCTGGCCCAATCAAGCTTCGCCTGCCGTACCCCGCACTCAGCACAGCGAACTCGCGGAACGTTGGCGTGCAGGTGCGCCTGATACTGGAAGAAGTCCAGGTGCCGCCACGAACGCCCGGACATATCGTGGGCCTTGCAACCGTCTTTGCCGCAGTTGCCGCAGGTGAAGGTTGCGCCGGCGGAAAACGCCAGGAACACGTCCAAGCGCTTGGCCTGGGCATCAAAGGCGACCTTCTCGACATACCATGGTGACGTGATTCCCAACGACTGCTCGAAGACCCTGTTGCTCGCGTTCAACCAAGACATCCGTCCACTCTCCCGTGTCGGGCCCCGTGCATAAGCGACCGATGCCGAGGGGGCCAGGTACGGTACGTCGTCCGCGAAGACGGCGGTTGCCGCTCGGCATGGGTGTCCGATGCGACCACCGGACCCGACCAATGTCATCGAACACAGGGAGCACGACCACCTCGACGAGCAAATGCCGGCATCCCAGATAGCCGTCGCCGACATTGTGCTCTGAGCAACGTGACCGACACGACACTGTTTCGTCGGCACGGCCAAGCCGAAGGTTGCCTGGCAACCGAGGTCAAAGGGTAAGCCGAGCGGCTTGAAGTGGCGGGTCCACAAGAAATGAAACTCGCGAGCTTGCCTCGCGAAACCGATTTACCCACACAAAACAGCGGGGAGCCGTCCTTCCCCTTCTGCGAACAGGGTGAAGCCGTCACGGGCATCGAGTGCGGGAGTCCCGAAGACGATCAGAAGTCCATCCAGTAACTCGCCTTGATCAGGAAGACGTTGCGCATCGGGTCGGAAAACAGGTGCCTCATGTCATCGGCTCGACCCCCCAGCGGGTCGGCAAAACGGTGCTCCCGATCTTGGCTCCACACCAGGAACAGGGTGGAGCCGGGCAGGTATTCCCAGCGAAGGACGACGTTTCCCAGTAGCGACCGCACCCGAAAATCCGGGTTCCCAAAGCGGAGTGGCTCCCCAGGCCCATCGCCGTCCACATCGGCCGTGTAGTGGCGTCCGTCTCGCACCAGCGTCGCCCGCCCTTGGCCGTAGCGTTCAAAGTCAAAGCCCCCTGCGGTGCGCAGCCAGGCAAAGTCATCGTAGTCGCCGGACGCCACAAACGGCTGTGCGTAGGCCTGCACGGTCACCGACGGCGTGAGTGCGACATCGACGCGCGCGGTGACATTGATGGAGGCCTGGTTCAGCCGGGCAAAGACATAGCGGCGACCGAAGGTGGCGCCGGCCTCCCCGTCCACACCCTGCGCCACATAGAACGCGGCACTGCGGCTCTTCGAGAACGACGAGGACACGCGCCAGCTGAACCACCCGTCACCCCGCCCTCGCACGAAGGGCGACATGGACCAGGACCGCGAACCCTCCCTGTCCACGGACCCACGCCCCGATACGCCCCCGGACACCCTGTTGCGACCATCTCCGGTGACGGAGAGAGAGCCGCCCCAGCGCGCAGGCCTCTGGATCGCCGGCCCTCCCCGTGTCGCACGCGGGTCGTAGGTACGCAAGTCCCGCCGTAGCGAGGCGCGCAGGCTCCTGAACCCGGTCGTCTGGCCATTGGCCCCCAGAACGATGCCGCGGTACGTCGGCAGACGGCCGAAATTCCGTCGCTCGGAGACGGTGACACCCACGTTGGCGCTCCGGAAGTACCGCCCGGGAGTCACCCAGCGCCGGGTCCCTGAGGCCACGATCGAAACCAGGTCCGCCACCGTCTGGAATCCGGCGTCGTTCATCTCGAAGCCGGGCGAAATGACCGTCCCCTCGAACCCGTAGAGCCATTCGCCACCCTCCTTGCGCAGCGAGAGTTCGGCCGCATAGCCCTCGAGCGAGGTCGTGGTCGGGTCGATGGCCACATACCCCTGATCAGGACGCTGGTAGTAGCGCACCGCCGACCTCTGCGCCCGGGCCAACGCGCGTGGCCCCCCGTGGATATGGGACCCTCCGACCCAGCCCTGAAGCGCATAGGTGCGCCCGCCAAACCGGTGCAAGAAGTCAATGCCCCCGGCGACCGCCCGGTCCCGCAACCCCGAGAACACCTCGTCGTTCAGGTCACGGAACACACCCGTCCCGATGACGCCAACGTAGCTGTCGCCCTCGCTCATGTCCTTACGAAGCCGCACGGCCGTGGTATTGGTGCGAGGATCAACGGGGGACCGAAAGATCTCACCCTGATCGTACACTCGCGCCTCTTCGCGCCTGGTTGTGGCGTTCATGAGAGCGACCACCCATCCCGACTCCGTGCGGCCCGACAACTTCGCAGCACCCACGATGGTTGCCGCACGGGGCTGATCGACATACTCGCCCTTGCCCGCCGCCGACAGTGGCGGCCTGTGTCCCACGCGGCGCGAATAGAAGAACCGCAGCCCCTCAAGTCCGCCAAACCCGAAGAGGCCCGCCCCCTCGACAAAGAAGGGCCGCCGCTCCTCGAAAAACGTCTCGAATGTCGTCAGGTTCACCTCAGCCGGGTCGGCCTCGACCTGTCCGAAGTCAGGGTTGATGGTTGCATCCAGGGTCAATCCACCGGTGACGCCGTACTTGATATCCAGTCCCGCCGTAGCCCCAACGGTACTTCCGTCGTCGAATGGACTGGCCGGGTCCGCACGCTGGTCAAAGGCCCCGCGCGCCACCCCGTACGGCAGCACCTCCGTCCGACCCGGTTGAGCGATGTTCTCAAGCCCCAGCAGATGGCCGAATCCGGAGGCCCACCCCGTCTCCGTTGCCGGACGCCAACCCCAATCGACGGCCTCGCCCGCCGCCAAGATATCCCTGCGAAAATTGATCCCCCACACCGGCTCTTCCTCGTCCGCAAAGCGCAGCTGTGAGAACGGAATGCGAATCTCCGCCACCCAGCCCTCGGAATCAACGCTCGTGGCCGCCTCCCAGACCGGATCCCAACCCACATCCATCCCTTGCATACCGTCATTGGGAGCGACCAGGTCGTTGCGCCCGCCCGCCGGAGTGACCCCGAAGACAAACGCCGTCCGGTGGTCATGGTAGGAGTCGATCTGCACGAGAAACTGGTCGTTCGACTGCCCGAAAGAGTCCCGTCGCCCCCGCAACAACGAAATGTCAGACGAATCTCGGTGGAACATCCGGGCCCCCACATACAGGGCGTCGCTCGTGTAGACGACCCGAACCTCGGTGCGTTCCGACGCAGGCTCGCCGTCCCCGGGGCGGTCACGGCGAAAACCCCCTACGGGCACGGCACGCGCCCAAGCCTCCTCATCCAGCGAACCGTCCAGGCTGGGGCCTGCATAAGCGCGCACCGCGTGGACCACCGGAGGTGTGCGGCCGCCCCGATGAACGAGTACCGAGTCCGCTTGCTGGGCGTCAGAAGCAGGCGCCAGGACAACTGTCCAACACGCGATCACGCAAAGAAAACCCGGAACGAGTCCACCCGAAGCCATCAAGCACCCCCCGCCGCTTGCCCGCGGCGCATCCTGTTATAGTCGCGCGACGACCATGTGTCTGGTCCGCCGGTGGCCATGGCCACCGAACAAGACGGGAGCAGGGCGCACGCTCGCCACGGGCATCCCTCGCGGCGGACACATCGGCCACCGAACCAGGTTTGCAACCCGCCCCCCAAGAATGGATCACCCTGCAGACCGGATGATCCACTTCACCGGTAGCGCTAAACATAGCCCGCGGTGCAACGGGCGCGTTCGCTTGCGCGGCACGAACCCGTCGCGGGCTCATTGCGCGACCGGCGTCGTGACTTCCCCTTCTCTGGACTCCCACGTTGATGATGCCGACCCCCGAGGGGCGGCTCCTCCGACAAGCATCGATCCCCTGTCCCCGGCGCGCCGACGACGCCAACGCCGGGGGGGCGGCGAAACCGCCACCCCAACGGACAGGCGTTCAGGCCACGCCGTATTCCCGAAATACCTCGTCGTTGTGTTGGCCCAGCCGGGGTGCCGGTCGCCGGCGGGCAGGCATGCCAAGCGGTGTTCGAACCTGCAGTGTTCCCTCCCTTCGGGACTCGCCGTCCCCGCCACGATTCTCGTCCTCCAGGACAAAGAACAACTCCCGCGCCCTGTGCTGCGGATGCCCGGGCACATCGTCCATCTCCAGGACCGGCTCACAACAACAGTCGGCGGCATCCAAGACATCAATCCACTCCCGTGCGGTCTTGGACGCAACAGCCCGCTTCAGCTGGCCGCGAAGGTCTTCCCCTCGGCGCCTGCCCTGGTCCAACCCGGCGATCCGGGACAGGCGATCAAAGAACTTGTCTTCCAGCGCACCCACGCTCAGGTAGCGGCCATCCTTGGTGCGGTACACGCCATAGTTGGCGGCTCCTCCGTTGAGCAACCCCGTCCCCCTTGTCGGAGGATCCTCGCCAGACTCGCCCAACGTTCCGAATTCGCTGGACAACATGGCGACGGCGCCCTCGGTCATCGATATGTCCAGTTGACATCCCTGCCCGCTCCGATCCCGCTTCCGCAGCGCGGCCAAAATCCCGACCGCACCCCACAACGCCCCTCCGCACATGTCCCCGATCTGCACGCCCGACAACACGGGAGGGTCGTGGGGACCGGACCCGCTCATCGCGAGCACGCCGGCCAAGGCCAGATAGTTGATGTCGTGCCCGGCACGGTCACGGTAGGGGCCCGTCTGACCGTACCCGGAGATTGAGCACAAGACGATCCTCCGATTGCGGCCGCGCAGTTGCTCATAGCCGATCCCCAGCCGGTCCATGACCCCGGGGCGAAAGCTCTCGACCACCACATCAGCCTTGGCAGCCATGGCCAGGAAGCGCTCCCGCTGGACATCGTCCTTGAGGTTCATGGCGACCGACCGCTTGTTCCGGTTGATCGCCAGATATCGGCCGGACGCGCCGTCGCCCTTGGGCGGGAAGTCCCTCATGTAGTCACCCTTCCCCGGCTCCTCCACCTTCACCACGTCGGCGCCCAAGTCGGCGAGCACCATCGTCAGGTAGGGGCCCGGCAGCAACCGCGTCAGGTCCAAGACGCGCACACCGTCCAGCGCAAGAGACAACGACATCGCCTTCCTCCTTGATCGTGGGGCAGAGACCCCATGGGGTGGGGATCGGCGCCGGCGCGACCCGCCACCAGGGCCGGTCCCACCAAAACCGTGGATTCGATAACCCAAAGGGCATCGCGCACCTAACCCAAGGTACACGCGGGCGCCCCAATCGGTCGGCCACAGGTACATGAAGTGGCGTCCCGACGGGCGAGTGGCGCCCAAATGTCCGATCCGCCGGCGTTGTCGACCACGGCCCGCCCCCCCCCCCCCCCCCCCGGGAATTCCGGGCGTCCTAAGGTGACCCGGAGTAGCCCGCAACAGCCTACGGCACCGCCCATTCCTCGTTGCGATGTTTTCGCGCGCGGGCGGGACACGGGCCTATCTTCCCAACCATGAGAACACGCACCCCCGCATGGTCTTCAGGCCACTTCGCGATCCCGGTCACGCTACTTCTGGCCGCGTGTGTCCCTGCCCGCACAACCGATGCACCGGCACCGAAGCCTGGGCACGAAGGGGCGGGTGTTTCGGCGTCGGCCACATTCACGGCCGTCGACGACCAGACCGCCGGGGCCGCCGACATCGAGGCGCTGATTCAGCCCTATCGATCCGAGCTCCAGGAACAGATGAACGAAGTCCTGGGCTTGGCCAGCGGCAGTTTCAGCAAAGCCACACCGGAGGGCACGCTGGGCAATCTTGCCGCCGACGCCCTCCTCTACGCCGCCCGGCGCCATGCAGCCGACACGGTGCATATGGCCCTGATCAACCGGGGCGGCCTGCGAATTCCGCTGGCACCCGGTCCCATTCTCACACGCCACGCCTATGAACTGCTCCCCTTTGAGAACCAGATCATCGTGCTTTCCCTGTCGGGCGAGCGGATTGAGGAGCTGGCGGAACAGCTGGCCGCCACCGGGGGGGAGCCGATTGCGGGTTGGACCATCGAATTCGGTGACGGCGGGCCGACCCGAGTCCGCGTGAACGGCCGGAGCATGGAGCCGACAAACACATATCGGCTGGCGACCGTGGACTATCTGGCCGACGGTGGCGGCGACTGGAGCGTGCTCTGGGAAGCCGACGATCGCGACCGCGAGGAGCTGGGACTGCTGATCAGGGACGCCTTCGCGCTGTATCTTCGGGACCAGGGAACCGTCCACCCCACACTGGAAGGGCGCATGCGACAGGTTGGAGCTGACTCGAGGCTGGAGTTCTTCCCGTGAACCGACGCGGGTTCTTGCGGAGGTTGGGCGCCGCCGGGGGCATTTCGGGGCTCGTTGATCCCGAGTGGCTTCCGGCACATTCCGTCGCACCCGGACACTATGGTCCGCTACTCAACGGCGCTACGCGGCTGGTGATCCTGCACACCAACGACACGCACTCGCGCCTGGATCCCTTTCCCATGGACGGTGGACGCTTCGCCGGACTGGGCGGGGCCGCCCGCCGCGCCACGCTGATCCGTCGGGTACGGGACGCCAACGCCCATGTCCTACTCCTGGATTCCGGTGACATCCTGCAAGGCACACCGTACTTCAACTTCTTTGGGGGCGAGCTGGAATTCCGGGCGATGACGGCCATGGGATATGACGTGGCGACGCTCGGGAACCATGACTTCGACAATGGCGTAGACGGATTGGCCGCGCTGCTCCCAGAAGCGGGGTTCGAGTTCGTCAGCGCGAACTACGACATGAGCGCTTCTGAACTGGACGGACAGGTCTCCCCCTACACGGTGCGCGAGTTCGGGGGTGTCAGGGTCGGCATCTTCGGCCTGGGCATCGCATTCAAAGGCCTGGTCTTGGCCAGACTTCACAGGGGTGTCATGTACACGGACCCCGTCACGGCCGCCCGAAACACCTGCCGGACTCTGCGTCAGGAAGGCTGCTCGCTCATCATCTGCCTGTCGCATCTGGGCTACCGGTATCGGACAGCCGATCAGCCCAGCGACCAGACGCTGGCGCGAGAGGTGCCGGACATTGATCTGATCCTGGGGGGCCACACGCACACGTTCCTGGACGAGCCGGACCTGTACCGTCAGGGTAGCACCGGCTTCACCCTCGTGAATCAGGCGGGCTGGGGCGGCATGCGGCTGGGACGGATTGACGTGAGCTTCGACTCGGCACTCAGGGCATCCGATTGGGCCACAGCCCGCTACGAGATCGACAGCCGACTCACGGCACTGCCGGGCTTCCCCGTCGTGTACCCACCGGCCCGGAAGACCTGACCACATCACGTTTTGGTCGTTCAACCGGACGGAATTGAGGTCCGGCATCCTGGAACCCGTGCGCGAGGAACATGGCAACAATTCCAATTGCTGGCCCACCCCCAGCTTTCATACCGGGGCCGGTTGGCCACCACGCTACCAGACAGCGGCCTCCTTGGCCCGCAGACCCGCCGGCGCCAATGTCCGGTCCCCAAGCGATGTAGCAGACCACACCCTCCCGTCATCCAAGCGCCACCGCCCCGGATTCCGCGGTTTCAGTTATGCAGTCAACTCCTCCAGAGCGTCGTCGCGGGTCGACCATGGTACCGGGCGAATGTCGTAGTTGTGCATCGCATCAAGGATGCTCTCAGAAACCCTCTGCCCAGAGTCGTTCAGAAACGCGTAGGCGCGAGCGTCCGAGGAACGGGTCTCCTTCGTGTCAACCCAAGAAAACACCAACCCTTGAGCGTGATCTCGGTTAGGCCGGTTGATGGTACGCACGAGACGTTCGGGCTGGGCCTTGGACTTGGGTATGACAAAATCAAAGCGATGGTCGTAACCGCTCCTGCCCCTGAACTTGACGCTGGGCGTGTACCGAACACCCGAGAGGTCGAGCCACGCCGCTGCATCCTCCTGAAATAAACTGGCGACTGCAGGTGAGGACAGCCAAAAAAGATCGTTCACAGCCAACATCGCCTGCACGAGGTTATGCTTTCTGACAGAGAAATTATCGAAAGATGCCTCGACTTCAAGCGCCTGCTCGTTTATCCGAACACCAAACCCGTTCAACATGGTCAGAATTATTTCCTGGCGCTTACGACTGCCGATGCTGAAACCGGACAATTCCAGGTCGTCAAGAACATACCCGTCATCCGTCAACACAAAACCTCCATTGACGGGCTTGGCGTAAATCTGAAGATAGTCGTTGTGTCGATCCAGGTACGGAGTGGTAATTTCGACGTATTCTCCAACCTCGCGCAGGATCGTTCTGTCCTTCAGCCAGGCCGAGTACCGATCCATCAATACCTGTACGTCCTGATTCATGCGAAAAGCCCACGCTTAATCACAGGAGGTTCGGTGATGTTGGAGTACCGCATGAAATCGACCAACATCCGCCATGGATCATCACGATTCTGGAAATGGTCCGCAGGAAGCAGAAAGGCCCACTTGTCGCCATATCCCTTCCGATAGACATGAAGGTGCGGTGACCCGACTTGCCCGCCGTCCGGGTTGCGGTGCGGGCGGTCCCCGAAATCAAGCCGCGCCAAATTTACAACCTGTCGAGCACGGATCTGGTACGTTCCCTTGCGGATACCAAGCCTCGCCCGGCGCACGTCAAGGAAGAACTGCTCCCGGCCGTCTGCCGAGACCAAGGGAGCTGAAAAGCGACCTCTCAAACCCGAATAATCCCATTCAGTCATATTCACACGGCGTTTCTCCATTGCCAAGAGCGCATCAGCTTCCTCCTGGGTGAGCCATGGGTACGTCACGAAAAGACGCGTTGCTCAGCGTGGCCATGGCACATTTCTGAAACACATGCGACCGCTTGACCAAGCCCCGAGATTATTTCCAGGGTTACCGCCTCAACCGGTTCTTCGATTGGCACCTCTTGACACTGCAACCTATTGGCTACGATTTGCGCCTCCTCTCCGCCGGTTTTTGGGGAGCAGCCCCCTCTCTGACTTGCGGTGATCCCGTGCGACCCGAAACCCTGTCGCCGCGGCCGTTGACGCTGCATCTGCCGAAAATGGCTTTTCCCTTCGCGACGCATCTTGCAGAGTTCGGCTTGACGGATCTCAACATAGTGTCTGCTGCAGAGTGGTCAACCCCCTGATCATCCCGACCGGCACCGCCTGGTCATCCTCGCGCTCATCGGCTCGCATCGCTCCCATTGCGTGGCATCCCGACGAGCCTGGGCTGCGTCAAAGAACGGCTCTTGTCGCCGGAGCCAATCTAAACCCGTAGCCACCGCGGGCGTGACATCCGTGCCATGAAGATTGCAGCACATCGCCATTGCGCATTGACCACCAAGCGCTCGGCTGGCGTTCGCGGATAGCCCATCCAACTGACCACCCCGTGCGGGACTACACCGTCACGCTTTACGGGCACCGGTCACCGTTCCGCCGTTCGGCGCGGCAAAGCCGGGGACCAAACCTTGCGACACTCCCCCGAACGTTCCCGCCTCCCGCTTGGTGCCATACAGAAACTCCCGCCCGCCAGGAACGCTCCCCGTCACGCGCGGAGGGCGTCGGATGGAGCGACCATCCAAGGTCGGGGGTTGTTGGTCTCCTTCGAATCCAAATCGCTTGCCTTGAGGTACACAACAGGATTTGACAACGATGCGCTGCCTGGCCTGTACACCGTTCGCTTACCGCGCCTTCGGCCCGATTCCGCCAAGAACTGATCGAGCGCCTCCCCTCCGGTGGTCAACTCCCCGACCAGTTGATCAAACAGACCCGTCTTGCGTTCCAGAAGTCGGTCCAGGTCCTCCTCGACAGTGCCAACCACCGTGAACATGTACACGGTAACCGGCCGATGCTGTCCAATACGCACGACCCGATCAATGGCCTGTTGGTTGAGAGACGGATTCCACCACCGATTCACCAGCACGACATGGTTGGCCTCCACAAGGGTGAGGCCCTCTGACCCAACGCGCATCGAAGCAAGAAGCGCGACCGCGTCTCCCTGTTGAAAACGTTCGAGCGCCCGGCGGCGCTCCATCATGTCCATGGCACCAACGAGGCGCTCGCAGCCGATGTTGCTGCGTTCAAGCAGCGTCGCCAGACGCTCGATTGGCCCCAGGCGGTAGGAGAACACAACCGCCTTTTCCCCCGCCCGCGCAATGTCCTTTACGATCGCCACGATGCGCTCCGCCTTGACGCTCTGTTGGGATTCGGGATCAACATCGCAAATGGTCCTCATCCGAGAGAACCGCACGAGCGAGTTCTCGTTCGGTCGAGTCTCTTGGGCCCGCCGGTAGGCAACCTCTTGGCATGCGCCCATGGCCAGTCCCTCGTGCCTGCAGACCACCTTCGGAAGATCGCTGAGCACATCGGATTTTTGCCGTCGGAGCACCAGGCGCTTGGCCCTGGAACGCAACACATCGGGAGAAAGTTTCCCGTCCTCATGCGTAAACGCATGTCGATCCAGCAACGAGAGCACGGTCGCCAGGTCCTCCGAGTCACGCTCCATCGGCGTGCCGCTGAGCGCCCAAATCCTCTCCGCTTCAATCAAATGAGCGGCCTGTGTGGTCCGCGACATCCGATTCTTCAGGCGGTGCGCCTCATCGGCGACCAACAGGTCCGTGGCCCAAGGCCGGTCCAGGTCCATGCCGACCCGAAGATCCTCGTAGTTGGTCACCACCACATGGCACTGATCGACCAGCTCCTCCCATTCCAGATTCCGTCCGCCCTTGCGAGGACCACCTACAGTGACCACCATCTCCGGGGTCCACTTGGCCATTTCCCGGACCCATGTGTCAATCAATGTTGCCGGCGCGACCACCAACGCGTGGCGAACGCGCCCGGAGGCAATGAGCGCCCTCATCGCGCCAGCAACCTGTATGGTCTTTCCCAAACCCATGTCGTCGGCCAAGAGCAAACGCCGGGATCGAAGCAATCGGGCAACACCTGAGCGTTGATACCGGTAGTAGGGAGGTTTCACAAGATCGGCCACGAACGGCAGGCACATCCGCGCTGGCAACAACGGGCCTCGGCCCCCACCGAGATCCAATTGGACCGGTGCATCGCCCACCCGAAGCTTCCACTCCAAGGCGACATCGCTCTCAAGCGCTCTTTTGACCGCGAACGCCAGTCGTCTGCGCACGCGACCCCCTGGCCGGCAACGATCAGCCACACCGCGACACGTCAACCGTCCCCTTGACGCGTCAACCTCTACCTCGACGCCCGGATCACCGACGACCACCCTGAACGTGCCGTCAACTCGCAGGCGTTTCAGTCCCGAAGACACCCCGCCATGATCTGGCGCCACATGTGGTCTCTCCCATCCCGCGGGTCCTTGCTCCCGGAAAGAGGAAAGACCACTCCCGCCCATCGCGTCCTAAGGTCATCCCAATCCGTAGTGCCCAAATCAACAACCCCAAGTTGAGCGCTCAAGATCTCAATGACCATTCTTGTGGCTGCCGCCCGATGTTCGTCTCGCATCTTCCAATTGTGCTTGATGGGATTCTGCGTCAGCAAAAGGTTTCGCCAAGGCTGCCCGTGCATCTCCCAGTTGAGCCTCCCAAGTGGTTCAAGGCCCCGCCGAGGATCCACTTCCCCGGTAGACTCCCCAATGTCCAACAATGCACGGGCCAGCCGCGCCAGAATGTCCTGACCAAGCGGCCAAAAGGGCGCAAAATCCGAGCGCTCCGATTGGTGACTCCTCATCAAAAGCGGGTCGCCCTTCAATATCGGCACTGCTTCGATCAGCGCGTCCCAATAGCGGGATAATTCCGCGTACAACTCCTCGATCACCTCCTCGTGAGGCCGAAATCTCTTGAATTTTGCAAACGGCATCCAATCGCTGGACTTTTGGCGCCGTTGTCTTGACCGAAGCAACGTAGTGTTGACTTCGTACAACATCTCAAGCGAGATAAACTGTTCGTCTCCCTCATCCATCCGCTTGCCGCGCTTCACCTTTACACGGTAAGAGTTCCGCTGCCGATCCACTTTCGCCTGAAAAAAGCGATGATCCGTAATGAGGCGTCTCGTGATGATCGCAAAGACATCATCCTCGTCCATGATGATATTCGTGAACAAGTGCGTTGGTTTTGCATACCGGTTGAGGTTCGAAAACAGTCGTCGATATCGACTTCTAATCTCCGTTTCCGTAGAGACTCCACTTGGATCCACTACGATGACCGCAATTTCCTCATCTTCAAAGCCGAGCGGAACAGGCGACGAATCTGCATCTCTGTTTTCGATCAACTCCTTGATGGCAAACAGGCGATGTTGGCCATCCAGCACGAAATATTTTTCCTCACTACCAAAACGCAACATCCCAAACGCCCCGGGACTAGGATCATGAGCCCGTCTTGGCGATCCATTGCCGGATAGCGGCGTCCACCTGGGACTGCCACGGCGCCCTGCGACGACAATCGCGGAAAAGAACCGATGTTCTTGATTCGACAAATACGCCACTATTTCCTTTTTTGCCCTCCCCTTGTTGATTTCCCGTTGCATCGCCTTATCGAGTGTCGGGTCTTCCCACACCTTGGATGCAAACGTAATACTCTTCGCCGCGTCACGCATCGTCATGGGAACGACATAGTACGACCACGTTCCCATCTTCGCGTGCATCGCCGGGTAAACGTTACTCATGTTTTTCTTCCTGTATCAATGATCGTCTGTCAAGATTTTACAGAACCGGTGTGGCGCTGCCTGGGCGTCTGCAAACATTTCGACGCCGGCGAGCCCTGCCTACATTCTGACACAACCTTTCATGATTTCATTCCACATCACTTCGACGTTGTCACGTTCATCCTCGCTAGCCCGATCTGGAAGATGCAGGCTCACGAACTGCTCTTTGAGCCTCTCTTGGCCCTTGGCACCGAGTGGACTGATCCCTGCCTGGAACGACAAGATATCGAAGACGGTGTCGATCGCCGGCTTTCGATCCTCGCTTCGTATCTTCCAGTTCTTCCTGACAGGATCGCGGACCAGCACGAGATTTCTCCACGGAGAACCGTGCAGATTCCAGTTGAGCTTTCCCAGGGGCCGAAGGCACTCTTTCGGTGTTGCGTGGCCTTCAGACGCCCCGTCGTCAAGCAAATTGCGGGCCAAGCGGGCCATGAGTTCCTGGCCGATAGGCCAAAACAACGCCGAATCCGACCCTTCGGTGTTGTGTCGACGCATTGTTGGCGGGTCCTTGCGCATGTCGGGCAGGATATCGATCAGTGCGTCCCAGTAGCGGTGTAAATCGGCGTAAAGAGCGTCGATGACATCCTCGTCAGGTCGAAGTTGCGTATATTGCTTGAGATCGGACATCCCGTCCGGTGCATTGATCTGCTCGCGAGATCGAAGCAGGATGATGTTGATGTCATATAGTGCCTCAAGGCTGGTAAAGTGGGATGCCTTTGCCCGCAGGTTTTTGCCCTTGTCCGTCTTGACGCGGTAGGAGTCTTTCTGCCGGTCAACCTTGGCCTGAAAGAACTCGTGATCCGTGACCAATCGCCGTGTCAAGATCGCAAACACGTCGTCCTCGTCCATGATGATGTTGGTGACCTTGTCCGTAGGCTTCGCGTAGCGGTTGAGGTTTCCAAAGAGGCGGCGATAGCGGCGCAAGAACGCCTCCCGCGACTCGCTTTCGCCTGGAACGACCACGATGACCGATAGCTCCTCATCCTCGAATCCCTTGCGCGGCCGATACGGCACGTCGTCGCCCTTGAGGAGGCTCTTGACCGCGAACAGTCGATGCTGTCCGTCCAACACATAGTATTTTTGCTTGCCATCAAAGCGAAGCACCCCAAACGTGTCGCTAAGGGGGCTGTCTCCCTCGAGAAGGCGCATTTCAGGCGATGCTGCGATGTCCAGCGGGAACCACTCGGGGTGTCCTCCGATCGCTGCCACCACGATCGAGGAGAAGAACCGATCGTCCTGTCCCGCCAGATAGCGCACGATCTCCTTTTTGGCTCTGCTTTCGTCAAGCCTGCGCTGAATCGCGCGATCAAGTGTGCGATCATCCCACACTTCCGAAGCGAACTTGATGTTGGTGGCCGCGGCATCCATGGTCATGCGAATGATGTAGTACGTCCATGAGCCCATCGTGGCTCGGATAGATGGGTAGAGATTCATTGGGGCCTCCTGTGGATTTCGGGTTCAGCGGGTGGGGTGAATCGGGTGATACCGAGGCAGGCACAATTGTTTGTGCGGGCGTTAGAAGGACCGTGTCGTGGGTCATGCGAGGACTCGTGCGCGACCTGCCGGAATCGGCGCGCCCAAGGAGCCTCGAATCGACGCCCGCTTGTTGAATGGAGGCCCGAAGGCGTTCATCAGACTCTGTTCCAGACGTCGCGCGGCGGTGGTGTCAGGCGTCCGTGCGTAGCAGAACAACATCTTCGTGAAGGGTCCGGTCATCATGGCGCCGGCTCGCAGGTGCTGTCTCATTCGATTACGCAAGTCCCCCGTGTGGCCGACGTACAGGGGGGTGCGGAGGGCTGCCGCGTGATAAGATCCTCGGGGAAGCGGTGGGGGCGCGATAATGAGATAAACCCCTGGTGCCTCTGGAACAGTCCAGGCGCTGCTGGATCCGAACAGTACCTCCCGCCATTCGATGGGGCCCGAGAGTTCGCGAAGGGTTTGCCACACGTTCTTATCCCTGCTCCACCCGTACCGATGGGCCATGTCACGTGTCCCGCGTAAACGGGGAATCGGCCCCGAGCGACGTGTCCGCCTGAGAGTTCAATTCAGACATCGTCGGAGTCAATACGGGATGTCGAGTACAATTCATCCCACCGGACAGACACTGCGTTGCCGGCTCGATCAGAGGTGGCATATTGCGCACCCGTCCGCCTGGTCCGGTGCCGGTATTGGATCCCGTCGGGGTCGCGCCGCGATTTCGTCCAGCGTGCGCCCTTCCACCCAGGTGAAATCTTCCTTTTCGTACGCTTGGGCCCGTTCGAACCACTCGGGATGCCGCTCCTTGAGCCCTTGCCACTCTCCGATCTGTTGGTAGAAGCAGAAATAGCACCCCGAGCGCGAACGCCACTCGTAGTAACTGGGCAGACCAAGGCCCGACTCGTACAGAATTCTGTTGATGTCGGCGAGCCCCAGCTGATCGTCCTTGAAGGGGTAGACCGGAACGATATTCGGCTGATGAGAGATGACCGGCGGCTTTTTGGCCTGGTACCCGTCTCGATCCTCGTCTCCCCGAATGCCGATATAGCTGAATGCCCTGTCATCGCCCACATGGCGCTCAAAGGGCCGGATCTTGAGTACCCGGGTACACCAGCGGGCCCGTGGGCTCGGAAGGAATCCGCCGTACACCTCGGTCAACCAGATGTCGAAGGGGTTCCGGCCCGGTTTTCTGGCCACGCCAATGAGATCAAGCGCATTGAGGTAGAGGATGGATTGACCCAGGACCGCCTCCAGGCGCCGAAGATACTGATATGTCTCCGGCAACTCGCAGCCCGTGTCGCAAAACACATACTCCACATCAACATCCGGATACCGTTGGCGCACATACAACGCCAGCGCGGCGGAATCCTTGCCACCCGAGACGCTGACGATGTGGCGGTACTCGGATTCATTTCCGTGGGCCATCGCGTCGTCGAAGTGCATCAGGCCGCATCCCGTTGGGTTGGGTGTCCACTGCGGATGGCGGCGGCGATGGTCTCCAGCTTTGCGGCCGCTTCATCCGGCCCCACGACATCCGCCAAGAGCGTCACCAAGAGGCGAGTGCGGCCCTCCACCAGCGATCCCAGTCCCTGCTTAAGCAATTCGTCCGCCCCCGACTTGCGCAGGAACTCGACGCCGGCGTCCTCGATCAGGCTCAGGGCCCGCTGAAGTCGTCGCCGAAAGAGGGCCGCCGCCGCATCGTCCCATTCGTGGACGGGCAGTCCGACCAAAATCATGGAGAGGGCATTGACGAGGACCCGATCATTCGCATGCTCCGCACGAAGGCGCCCGAAGACGGCCTTGGCCACGCCGTCGGGAAGATCCGTGAGAACGGCCTCTGGAATGCACACGGCCCAACGCTTCGCGTGGTCGCGCACATCGCGAGAGTCACCGCGCCCCTCCGCACTGACCCCCCGGTCGGTGAGCGTCCGCGCCAGCAGATCGGCTGCGCGAGCCTCAAGGCGACGGGGCACATCGTCAAGCTCCCCCTTGATGCGGCGAATCGCACGGATCAACTCGCCGCGCTCGGCCACCGCAAAACCGACCAACGCCGGCACTGCCTCCAGGAGCAACGCGCCCGGATCCAGTGTGCGGATGGCACGGTCAAATCTCTTTGCCTCGGGAGACACGAGGCTGGAACTTGCCGCGGAGGGCGGAAGTCGGTCTCGCCACGCACGCACCGCGTCAATGCACGCGGTCAAGAGGTTGCCCGTGTCCTTGAGAGTCTCACCCGTGAAGAGTCGGTGGAGCGCGGTGAGATAGGCTGCATCCCCGGGCGCGGCGCCCCGCACCTCGAGCCGATAGCCGCCCGGGTTACGAACCATGTCCTCAACAACTGACGGGAGGAGGTCGTCGACAAATGTGTTGCCGCGCCAAAGGGTAGCGGCCACGGGGAATGCCCTGAATCCTGCAGCGAGCAGAAGCGGGAGCAGACCGTCGCGAATCCCGTAGGGCGGCTCTTGGAGATCGACGAGAAGCTGCTGTATGTCCTTGCGTCCTGGCTCCGTTAGGAAGCTCCTGACCCTATCCCATACCTCGCGAAGTCCCCCCCCCCCCCCGGGATTTGTTCGGGTTGGGCGAGCGCCCATGTGTCGCCCTGCCGTCGATACAGTCCCGTCCGCACGAAGACGCTGCGGAAGATGGCGCGATCCGCGTAATTGCCTTCGATTCCGACATCCTCCTGGCCGCAACGCTCCAAAATGCCCAGCGCGACTTTCTTGCGGGCATTCGCCACCACCGGCGAGACGCGGCGGCGCACAACCATTTCGGAGTGAATCACAGGGGTAGACCGAAATATTTTCGTCATAGCTTCGGAAAGCAGGCGCCGAAGGGCCCACGCACTTTGCAGTCCTACCTCTTCGCCCCTGTAGAACCAGGCGCTCCCCTCGTTCTGCGGGCGAACCACCCGATCCACCATCGGCCCGAGCCCGGTCCTCGCGTCGTCGGCCAGGTGTTCCAGCTCTGCGCCTACCAAGGGGTCCAGGGACAACAGGTCGGAGTCGGCTTGCAGGCGGAGCAGATACCAAAGATCCAGAGCCGCGTCCGTGAGAGCGGACGACTCGGGCGCGACCGCCAGAAAGAGACGATCATCGCTCACGCCGCATGCCAGCTCTCTCGCCCGAGCCTCCTCTTGCGGGTTGGCCGGCAAAATGTACAGCATCTGTCCGTCGGTGCCGGGCTCGCGGCCCCGGTGTAATGCAAGTGCATCCAAGAATCGTTCCAAGCCGGCAACCGTCATGTACTCGGCCACGCAGTAGCGCCTGATCGCATGGCGGGCATTGTACTCGACCGGCCGCCACACCGGCGGCGGAAACTCCGTAGCCAGGAAGCTGGCGAGCTCGAAGTCCGCCACACCACGCTTGCGTTCCTCCTGCAACCGGCCCCGTACATCCGCGTCCGTCCCGTGCCACACCACAAGCTGATCGGAGTGCCGACGATGCACCAAGAGATTCCGTTGCACGAGTTCGTCGAGCGTACCCTCCGAGTGATCGTCGCCCCCCTCCTCAAGCGCCATGAGCAACTGGTCGCGCGTTGCACGGCCTCGTTCCCCCGCAAGGCCCAAGCTCAACAGAAATGCGGCCTTGAGCGCTTCGTCGGCCTGGGATCCCTCTGGCACCTTGCTACGGGCGCTCTCTGCTTCCAGCCAGGGCCGATGCGTGCCGCCCGGGCCGCCGTCGGCCCGAAAGTCGCCCCCGAAATAGTCGTAAATCGCGCCGGGCCGGACGGGACCCGAACGGTGGGTCTCGCCCAGGCGCAGTCCTTGCAAAAAGGAAAACACACTGCGCTCACTCTGCGCCACGCGCGCCGCCACCCGAGGCAGGAGGTACAGCGTCGTGGCGGTCAAGGGCCATGCCCGGGCCAGGCACCTCTCCAGGCGGTCGACGTCCATGTGAGAAAACAGGCCCGCACGCTTGGCGCTGACGGCACGGGCACCAAAGTCAATGCGGCCCGGCTCCGCCTCCCGTACATCCCCCACTAGCGACCCGACCAACTCATAGAGTTCGGCCGAGTCGTCCACATACTGAAGCGTCTCGAAGCGGCCCTCGATCTTCGCCCATTCCTTGCGCGCGCCCGACGGCAATGCTGCCGCGTACCCCAACAGTGACCTGTGCAAGAGGAGCACCAGGGTCACGGGGACGGCGCTTGGGCGGCTGACGACCTCGGCCAGCACCTGAAGCACATCCAGTTCCTCGGGACGCCCCTCTGAGACCAGGCCCTGCAGGTGGCGCCCGAACTCGTCCCACACCAAAACAATCCGGTCACGTTTCCATGCACGCGCCCGCTCGGCCGAGACCCGCAACAGGTGGTCCACGTCACGCGCAGTGGCCACACTCACACGCCTGACGGGCCGGGCCCGGCGCCCATCCGCGAAGGCCGACGCCAGTCCGTCTTGCAACGCCCTGGCCGCGGAGCTGGCCTTTCCGTACAGCGGCACGAACAATCCGCGCGGGCCCCCTTCCCTGCGCTCGCGGACCCATTGGGCCAGCTCCGGGTCCACATGCGCCAACCGGTGTTCAACCCGCCGCAGCGCCTCGGTCGAGCCGGGCTCGTTGTTCACCAGGTGGCCCGCATAGGAGGCCGCGATGGACTTCCCGGAGCCGTATGGGGCCACGACAAAGAGCGCATGCCCCGCACGAGCCCGCGCGATGGATGACACCAGCCCCACAGACTTGGCCGTCGGCCAGAAGTGCGCGATGCGCTCCGGGTGCTCCATGTCCAGCTGAATGTTGATGGACCGGAGAAGCGGAGTCGGCCGCGACATTCGGTCAGGCGACCCTGGACATGCCGGGCGCGGCCTCTACCATCCGCTCGTAGTAGCGCTCCAGCCACTCCAGCGCACCCAAATTGGACCATGCCGCAACGCGCTCACCGGCAGCGCGGCTCATGCGCACCGCCCCGCGCGATTCATAATCCGAGAGTAGGGCGAACAACGCCTCCTCGGTCACGGCAAAGACTCGCCCCGGCGCATTGCGCGCGTGCGCCAACTCCGCCAGGGAGTAGTCAACGGACCTGGCTGAGCGACCCGTCGACCCGTGATCCGTAGCTCGTGCGCTGGCCACTGCGTACGCGAAGATCTCGTGCGGCACCGGCTTGAAGCCACGGTTCACGTGATAGAAGCCACTGTGGCGGGAGTGCATCAGCAGTCCCAGCTCGCTCAGGGGGCAGTCCAGCGCATCCTCTGGATCCACGATCCTTGCAGGGACGCTGACCGCGTAGGAGCGGAGCATGCACCCGATATCGCGGTCCAGGGTGTTCTGGGCAGGCAGGCGGCCGCCCATCGATTTCAGGTGGCGGCCAAGCGCCTCCACGCAAGTCGGCTTCTCAAAGCGCACCGCGCTGTATCGATTGAAGAACCAACTCCAGCTGTACGCGTGGCCCAAAGCGTGAACCAGCCGCACATGGACGACCCACCAGGTGCCCGGAAACTCAAAATACCGGTCATGGCGCCAGACAAGATCCCCAAGCGGGGTGCGCTTGAGGACTCGCGTGCGCTTGCCGTAGGCGGGATCCGGGGCTGCGAGTCCCGTCGCCAAGAGCCAGTGGCGGATCGACTTGGCCATGTTCTTACCGACCCCGAGCCACTCGGCTAAATCGGGATCCTGATAGCGCGTCGGGTCCTCAGCAATGAGGCGGAGCCCCTTGAAGAGCCAACCATCCCGAATTGCGAAGGTCTGGTGCCCGCCAAAGCGCATCAATGTCTCCCTTAAGGAGAAGAGATACCGACGCTCAACCTGACCGTCAGGACGAGCCCCGAGCAAGACGACAAGTCCCTGCACCACGGACGAGCTCCTGCACTCCCTGGTCCCAAGAGAGAACATCGGCCCCAACATGTTGCCCCCATGGACCTGTTGTCAGTTCAAGGATAATTGTCGCCATTTCACTCCGCAAGCGCGCTTGGGGGACCCCGCAGAAGATCTCCGTGAATTGCGACGATAGCACGGGCGACTTCCTCCACCTCCCGCGCGGTATTGAGCTGCGAGAAGGAAAAGCGAACGCTCGCGTAGGCCTCCCGCTCGCTTCTCCCCATCGCCCGAAGCACGCTGGAGGGCTCAGGGCGCCGGTTGGTGCATGCCGAGCTCTGGGAGCAGCGAATTCCCAGCTGATCCAGACGCGCGACGAGCGCCTCGCCGTCCACACCATCGAACAGAACACTCGAGGTGTTCGGGAGCCTGGAGCCCTCCGACCCGTTGCACGCGCTCGCCACACCGGCCCGGGCCAGCGCCTCCTCAAAGCCGTCCCTCATTTGCCGGGCCGCCGTATGGACCTCGTCGAATGCGGCCATCCGAAGACGAAGCGCCTCGCCGAATCCGATGATCGCGGGTAGGTTTTCCGTGCCCGGGCGCAGGGCACTCTCCTGTGTGCCGCCAAACATCAATGGCGACAGCAGGTCGCGGCGCGTCAGCGCGAGCGCGCCCACGCCCAGGGGCCCATGAAGCTTGTGCGCCGAGAGCGAGACAAAGTCCGCCGGTGCCGCCTCCAGGTCGACAGGGACCTTGCCCACGGCCTGCACCGCGTCGGTGTGAACGAGGCTGTCCAGGCGGTGAACCTCCTCCACCAAGCGGCCGATGGGCTGGATCACCCCCGTCTCGCTGTTGGCCCACTGCACCGACACGAGCGTCCGCCCGGGCACAACCGCTTCCAGCAGGGCGCCCTCATCGACAACACCATCCGTACCCACGCCAACCACGACCACATCGCATCCCAACGACTGGAGCAGCCCTGCGGGCGCCAAGACCGATGGGTGCTCCACCGCAGTCGTCACGAGACGATACCCCTGTAGAGCGCCCCGGAGCAGGCTCAGGACAACCAGGTTGTTGCCTTCCGTCGCTCCGCTGGTAAAAACGATGTCCTCGTCTTGGGCCCCGAGCGCCGCCGCGACCTGTTTGCGGGCATTCCATAGATGCTTTCGCGCTCGCAACCCCGCCCGATGCGCACTGGAGGGGTTGCCCACGCCATCCCGAATCGCTGCTGCGACCACATCCGCCACGGCGGGCAACATCGGCGACGTCGCGTTGTTGTCGAGATAGATTTCTGGCTCGTGTCGGATGGGCCCGCGCCGTCCCCTCACCTCGCTCGGCGCCTCAAGGAGTGCCACGCCTTACCTGACTTCCTGCGGGATGTCCGCAGTGACGCCGCATCTCCCGCGCTCCTGAACACCGGCAACCCTCCTCTCGCGCCGCCAAGACAGACCTGATGCCACCGGGCCGGATTACAAACGTACCCAACATCGCCACCGTCGCACTCATCATTCCTTACCTCCCGGGGGCGGCCTCGACCCACCGGCGAGCACACAACTCCAAGCACTTGTCGGCCCCCGGACCTGCCGGAGTAACCCCCCTTCTTGCGGTTTGTTGGCTCTGACTTTGAGGCAGTGACCCCCAAGTAGCAGTCCCTTCGAGCGGTTGGTCACAGGTCTCTCAGCACCGCCCGGGCGTCAACGGGCACCGCCCTGTCGGCGTACACGAAGAGCGGATTGATCTCCACCTCTTTCAGGTCATCCCAGCTGATAACGCATCGGGCTACGGCTCGGGCAGCCGCCACAATGTCCTCCACCCGCGCACATGGGTGGCCCCGGCCGCCGGCCAACCGGACACCCACCCGGATCTCCGCCAGCATTTCCTGAACCATTGCCTCGATCACCGCCTCAAGGTCGGCTGCCCCCCGTGGAAGCACCCGGTGCGCGGTGTCGTCAAGCGCCTCGACCCACACTCCTCCGGCCCCGATGGTCAGCACCGGTCCCAGCTGTGCGTCATCAACGGCCCCGACGAGCAGTTCCGCCAAGGGAGGGGCCAGCATGGGGGAGGACAGCGCGCGATACTCTTCATCGGGCAATCCATGGGCCCGGGCCCAGCGCCGAGCCGACGCCTGGATCTCGCCAAACGCCTCGGCAGCATCTGCGCCGGTCCTGAGATTCAGCCTCACTCCCCCGGCGTCGGATTTGTGCGTGATGTGCCGAGAAAGAAGCTTGAGCGCGATCGCGCCACCGGCGCCATCCAAGGCTTGTGTGGCTTGCATGGGCGAGCCCACCACCTGGGCGGGACCCAAGGCCAGGCCTTGGCGCGAAAGCAGCTCCCGAGCTTCCCACTCCGTGAGGGTCACGCGGTCGTCCAGGCGCGCGGCACCGACAGCCGGGTCCATGGGCGGCGGCTCACGATGCTGCTGTCGCTCATCAGCCAGCCATGTGACCGAGGCAGGTGCCCGCCTGTTCCAACGTTGCAACTCGGTCACGGCCCGGCACGCCACCTCCAGCGATTCAATCACGGGAACCCTGCATTCACGCAGTACCTCCAGTGGCGCACTCCGGTGCGATGCGTAGATCGACTGCACCACGAGTCCCTTGTCACTTGCGCGCATGGTCCGGGCCATCGACCGTGCCGCCCGCTCCTCGGCGGCGATGAGATCGCGGTGAAACCGGATGCCATATCCACCGAACAGTCCAACCAGAAGCACGATCCCTACCGCGGGATCAAGCGCCAGGATGTCCAACGCGCGAGCCAACACGCCGGGATCCCGGTCGGCGGCGCCCGCCACATCGACGGGGTTTCTTGTGGCCGCAGAGGCTCCAAGGAGCTCCTTGAGGTTTGCTGACGTGGCGGCGTCGAGGACTGCAATCTCCGCATCCAGCTCTTTCAGTACATCAACTGCGAGCGTGTTCTGCCCTCCGCCATCGGACAAAATGGCGATCCCGCCGCGGACCTGGAGCCCGCTCGCCTGGGTTGCGAGCGTCTGGGCCACACCAAGGACCTCATCCGTGCGCGACACCTCAACCGCGCCTGCCTGGCGCATCCCCGCCCGGAAGCGCGTGTACGGCCCTGCAACAGACCCCGTGTGCGAGAGCGCTGCCCGGGCACCGTCCGTGGTGCGTCCACCCTTGAGCACAACCACCGGCTTGACGCGGGCGACCCTGGCGGCAGCCCGCAAGAATGCCCGGGCGTCCCTGCACCCCTCGACATGAACCATCACGGCGCGTGTGTCCCCGTGTTCCCCCAAGAACTCAAGGACCTCGCCGTACCCTACATCGACCTCATTGCCCAATCCGCAACACACGGAAACACCGAGGCTGGATCGGGCGTTGATGTCGTTCATCCAGGACAGGGCGACATTGCCAGACTGCACCAACAGGGCGACTTCGCCCGCCCGGATTCCCCGCGTGCCGATGAGGTTGACGCCAAGATGGAGGTTCAGCAGACCGGAGGTATTCGGACCGATCAGGCGAACCCCGCCTTCACGGGCAGCACGTGCAAGCTCGGCCTCCAGCTCGGCACCCCGTCGGCCGGCCTCACCGAAGCCGACAGCGAGCACCACCACGCCCGCAACGCCCCTCCGACCACAAGCCCGCACCAGGTCGGGCGCGAGGGCGGCCTGGGTGCAGAGCACGGCCAGATCCACGCCCTCGGGCAAATCGTCCACCGACGAAAACACCGGATGCCCCAGAAGAACGCCGCCCACCGGGTTCACCGCGTGGAGATCGCCGCTGTAACGCGACTCCATCAGTCCACGAAAGATCTGGTGCCCTCGCTTCTTGGCATCGGCGCTGGCACCGACAACAGCGATGGAACGGGGTTCAAATATTCGCTTCAGTGAACGGGGTTTTGTGTTCACCGTTCCCTCTCCTTGGAACCTGACGATGCGGGACCGACCAAATTTCGCGCCGGCGTCAAGGAAGACTCCCCCGCTCCGCGACCGGTGCGCGTGGGGACTCCCACCGTGACGATTCCTCAGAGAAACGGACGAGCTCGGAGGGGGTCACGGGCCGCTTGCCAGGGATCCTCAGAATCGCCGTCGCTGTCGGGATGGATGGGCCGACATTCCCCGCCGGCCACCAAGGCGTTGCCATCCAATCCAGTGACGACCACATCCAGATGGGCTATTTCAGATGCGTCAGACCTCAAATACAAAGGCCTGTGCCCCAGGGCGAGTTCTCCAGCTCGCAGCGGCCGCTTCATGCAGCCCTTGTTGGGATCATCCAGTTCGTTTCCGGGCCCCGCACGCAGGCGATCTACCGAGCATGTAATCGGACGAGTCCACGTCAGTCAAGACTCCCCAAGGACCAGGGGCACCGACAACCCGACCGAAAAATCAACCAGTTTGGATGGGCACAACCGTGAGCATCTCATCGCCAAACTGGGTCACAATGCGGACTGCGACCTTACCGTTGTCGGGGATCTTGAACGGGGCCGACTCAAGCGAGGTCATGAAGGCCCACTGGTTTGGATCAATGTGGCGGGCAAGCTCTCGCTTGAACCGCTTGATCTGCCGATCCTGGTCCTTGCCCGGAAAGTGGACGCGGCGGGCACAAAACGACTCACCATCGTAGTTGGTGTCCAGCATCCAGCAGTCGATGTCCCGGGGGTCGCCTGACGGGCGCACGTTGCCGGATGCGGGGTCATACACTTGGTAACCCAGGATCTTGACTCTGGCGCACCCGTCGTCACTGCGATCAACCTCCACATCGGGCTCGCCCACCAAGACGAACGCGTTGTCTTCCCGACCTGATTCCAGCTCGCCGATGGTGAGATCCCGGTTGGCCCGCACCGTGAGCACCTCAAGCTTGCCTCGTCTCTCTCGGTCCACGCCGGGCTCGAAATGAAACGCCACGATGATCAGCTTGTCGAACCCGAGCCGGACTGCATCGCGCGCCAGATCATTGACCATCGGGGCACCTGCCGAGCGGTCGTCCGGCACCAGCGCGAGGGCAACTCGCTCTCCACTCCCCCGCAGCGTGGCTTCGTGTGTGATTCGGCCGTCCCTGGGGTCATCCAACCATGGCCTCAGTCCTTCAAAACGCCAGCGCTCATCCTTCGATTCTGGACTTGGGACGGGTATGCCGCTCGTCTCCAGGGCCCTGACCACGTTTTCCCGGATGCCGACATCGCGCTCCCCCGCGCCAGAGTTCTCCCGGGCATCGGCCGACGACAGATAGACCCACGGCGAGTGCGACTCCACGGTGAACGGGGAGCTGATCCGGCGGATTCCTTTCTTGGACTCGGGTTGGTTGACCAAGAGGGTTGTCTTGATCGGCTTGTTGTACGCCAAGTGCCCCGCCGACACATATCGGGTGCGCTTGTAGACGAATCCGCTGGCAGGGTTGGATCCCGAGACGCTGGCTTCCATAGGACGGCTGTCGGTTGTTCCAAGACCCTTGTCCAAAGTTTGTTCCATCGCCTGTCCTTGGGGGTCGTCCAGGGTGTAGAACCATTTGTGTACGGACGAGAGGATGCGTTGGCGACAGAGCGCAATCGGAATCGCGGAGGTGTCGATCGTGATCCATCGCCGCCCCCAGCGCTCCGCCACGAGTGCCGTGGTTCCCGATCCGCAGGTTGGGTCAAGCACCAGGTCGCCGGGGTCCGTCGTCATCTGGATGCAGCGCTCAATGGTGGTCTTGGCGGTCTCCACAACGTAGCGCATGTCTGTGGCGGATTGCTGCTTTGGCCAGAGGTTGTGCATCTGCCTGCCGGGAACTTCATCTTCGTAGCGCTTCCAGCTCAGACGTTTCCCGTCTGTCGTGATCAAGCGTCCCTGGGATGCGAGGGAGTCCAGGCCCTCGTGACTTACGCTCCACTGGTGGCCCGGTGGGCACGGGTACAGGGTGTCCTGCCACTTGTAGGGGTCTGAGCGTCCGGTCGTTGATTCACCCTGGGATGCCAGTGGCATTCTTCGGAACATTCTGGCTCCGACAGGAAGGTGTGCCTCGGGATCATTACGTTCTTCCGTCGTCAGCTTTCGACAGGTTCCGTCCTTCTCTTCGACCATGGCATGCCAGCTCATGTGGTCGATTTTCTCTTTTCGCGAAAGTGGCTCATAGAGTTGGTGATACTTGACGCGCTCTCGATCACGGGCGTACCAGAGCAGCCAGTCGGCGACCTGCGGGAGGTGCGTCGCCGATGTCGCACCCGACTTTGCGAACGCGATGGTGGCGATGCGGTTCTCGGCCCCGAACACCTCGTCCAGCACCACGGAGAGCCGATGGACATTCTCGGTGCCCATCTGCAGGAAGAAGCTGCCGGAGGGGGCGAGCAACGCTCGGGCATGCACGGCCACGGAGAAGATCGCGTCCAGGTAGGAGTGGGGACCATCCCGGTAGGTGTCCCGGAACGCCCGTCGGGACGCTCCCTCAATCGGGGCTTCCTTACCGCCCCGCTTGCGTGTGGTGGGCTGGTAGTTGCTATCGAAATTGATGCCGTAGGGCGGGTCGAAGAAGATCATCTGGACCTGTCCTGACAGCTGCTCCCGGACGGCAAGGGAGGCCATCACGTCCACAGAGTTCCCGCGAATCAGCCGGTTCGACCAGTTCCCGTCGTGGCGATACCAGCCGTAGCGCGCCACTTCGGGGAAGTCGTTGAAGTCGGCGAAGAAGTCGCCGTGGCCATCCTCTTCCTTCCCGGAAGCCAGTTGTTCCACAAAAGCCGACGGGTGGACCTTCTCGTGAATGTAGAGGGGCAGAGCGTCAGTCTGGATGGCACGGGAGTTCACCCCTCGCCGCCAGCTCAGCCGGATTGGTCCGTCCGACCCCCCGGGCTCGGGCGAAAACGGGACTCCTTTGCGTTCATCCTCCCCCAAGTACACATGGTCCTCGCTGGTGGGAATCTTCCGGCGCTGTGCATCGGTGTGCTGGTAGGCGTCCGTCTTCACGGCCTTTCCTCCCTCTGACAGGCTTGGGTGATGAGTGCGTGGGCCCGCTCGATATCCTCAATCCAGACGGCCTGCCAGTCGCCCAGATCGTCGTCCGGATTGCGGGTTCTCCGTGAAACGGCCGGGGCCCACTGATCCTCCAAGCACCGCCGCTTCAGATCTTCTCGGGGCCGGCCCGCCATGAGCCCCTTGAACTCGATGACCAGGCAGCGCTTCCGCCCGCTGGCCGTCCGGGTTTTGGCGCGGGCGACAAAATCGGGCTCCATCAGGGCCGTCCCCGGGCGGTCGGGGTCGTGCCAGGGAACGGACCATCCAAGGCGAAAATTCCGCACCCACGCCTCAATGTCGGGGTGGGTGTCCAAGATGCCCGCCAGCTCTGCCTCTTCGGCGGAGTGGCAGGCCGCGGCGCTCAGTTCCGACGTTCTCGGCAAGTCGGAACGCCTGTGCGGATACCAGTTTCTGAGCACGGTCCGAAAAAAAACTGACGACGTATCTGTCGTCTTCGGGGAGCCCGGATTGGTTTGGCTCACGAATACGGGGGCCACGGAACCGGAGCCATCAATCCGGGTAATGTGCTCCGCAATCAGGAGTAGCGTGTCGGTGTCGTGCTGAAGATCGACCCAGTCCGTGCAGCTCATCACTTCCAGGCATTTCCTGAGGATGTCGACGCTGCACGCGAACGCGCGCCGCCGGTGCCGCTCGCCGCCATCCAGCATCGGGACAAGCTGCGCGGCGGCCTGCCAGAGAGCGCTCTGGCGGGTTTGCGCCGCTGGAATCATCGCCAAGTCCGCACCCACGACGCCCTCGGTCACGGTGCTCGAAGAGGGGTGGGGGCGGACGCTGTGCCCGCGGAGCGACGAGAGATTCACCGTCCAGCGGGGCGTTGGCGACATGGCATATCCCGCCACATGGGGGAACCGGATGCGGTATTTCTCTCGACCCGGTAGCGTCTCGACAGTTTCGTCTCGGGGCACGATTATGGGCCCCACCGCCTTGCCGCTCATGAACGCAAACGGCACCCCGAAGAGATTGGCGTACTCGAGCGGCTGCCTCTCATCCTGATCGGTGAACGCCGTTCTGCGCAGTGCCCGCCCCGCCACCTGCTCGCAGAGAAGCTGGCTTCCGAAGGCCCTGTACCCGAACACGTGCGTGACCGTGCGCGCGTCCCACCCCTCGGTGAGCATGCCCACGGAGATGACGCAACGAATGTGCTCTCCGGGCTCACCCTTCTTTCCCACGGTCATGAACACGTCTCTGACGACCTCGCGCTTCCGCTCGCGCGTCATCCCGGCGGTCGCCTCATCGCCCGGAGCAAACAAATCGGCTTGCTCGGCGACCGCCATGGCGATCTTCCCGGTTGATCCCCCGCCCTCATCGTCCAGCTTCGAGTGAACCAACACGGTTGGCGGGCTTGTCTTGGCCCGACCAGTCCTGCGATCGCCAACCGAGAACAGGGGCAGGTTGCCCGGCCTCCAGTGGCCCTCCTCATCCGAAAAGCCGGCGATGAAGCGATGCAGCATCGTGGCATTCTTGATGCTGTTGGCCACCACGATCATCACGGGGATGCGGCCCACCTGGGCGTACGCGTTGTCCGTCTCGCGGTAGTGATCGTAGAGTTGGAGCAGGGGCTCCCTGACCTCTGGAGTGAGCGTCTCCCCGATGTTCCGACGATCGTTGTGGAGGTAAATGTTCCTGTATCTGGGCTGCTGGTGGATGGGCTGGCCGTTCTCCAGCCGTTCCTCGCTCACCGGGACCCGGGGCACCTTGACCAGCCCGGATTCAATCGCGTCCAAGAGCGGGAAATCCGACACGGTCCAGGGAAACGTCTCGGCTTTCAGGCGGGCGGGCCGGCGAAGCCACATCGGCGTAGCTGACAGGTCGAAGACCTGTTTCAGGCGATCAGCGCGTCGAAGCGCACGCAGCACCCCAAACCAGACTTCAGCGCGCTTGCGGTCCTCGCGCTCCTCGGTGTCCTCGCGCCCTCTGCGCACCTCCTCCTTGCGGTAGGTGTAGCAGTGGTGCGCCTCGTCGTTGATGACCGTGAGCGGGGCATTGGCGTCGTGGGCCCGGAGCAGGCGGTCCAGCATCTCCGCCTCGCTCTCCCGCCAAGAATCCGGCTCCGGGGCACCCTTGCCAACGAGAAGGTGTTTCTCCCTTCCGGTAGCTTGCTTGCCCCCGACGGCCAGGCGGGACTGGCGCTGAAAGGACTGAAAGTTGAGTACCGTCCATCGCATGCGACCCAAGTCGGAGCCGAAGCCCCGGGGCGCGACCGCTTTCCAGACCGAATTGCGGCGTTCCGTCAGGACTTGAAGGTGGTCACGGATGGTGAGCCCAGGCGTGAGCACGAGGAAATTGACCGTCTCGCCAGGGTGGCGGACGGTCCACCAGAGCGCGACCATCGCCATGAGGAGCGTCTTGCCCGTGCCGGTCGCCATCTTGAGGGCGGCACGAGGAATGGACTCGTTCCAGTCCCTGTTGGTCTGGGCCAGCTTTCGGATGATCTCGGCGTGAGCCTCTGGCTCGTGGCTGGCCCCGGCGTCAAACAGCCAGATCAGCGTCTCGACCGCTTCCCGCTGGCACCAGAAGGGACGCATGCCACCACCGTCGTCGCGTGCCCAGAATTCAAGCAGATGCTGGATCCGGGAATGGACCCCCGGCCAATGGGCATCGCGCCAACCGCCAACATGTCTACGGATGTCGTTGATCGTGCCGTGCGGCTCGATCAAAGCATCCGGCGGACTCCATTCCTCTGCTCTGCCCTTGGCAACCGGAACCGGTAGCTGCGTGGAGCTGGGCCTGCGCTCTCTTGTGGTCTGGCCTAGCGCGCGCCCGTGCTCGTCCAGGGCCCAATGGCAATTGGGCTCCTGATACGGCGTGTGCAGAATCCACCCTCGATCGGGGCTTGCGTCTCCAGTGCTCCCCGTTGCCTCCCTCGGGCTTCGGTTTTCATTCGGGGGGGGGGGGGTCGAGAAGTGCCCTTGCCGGTCATCATTCTCTTAGAACCTTGCGGGCGGGTACTGCGTTGTCGCCGGAGCGCTCCGGCCAAGTCGATCGCGGCTACCCAGCTTGCCCCAGACCCGTAGCTTCCGGGGACAAGCACAATGGCCAAGTAGTCGCACCGCGCTCACCGTCCCTCGAATTTGGGGCGCCGCCCCGCGTGAAACGCGGCGATCCCCTCGGCCCAGTCCTGCGTGTCGAACATGGCCTCCAGAACTTCCGCCTCCCGCTGCAACGCCTCTTCACGCGAGATCTCGGCTGCCGCCCCGATCAATTCCTTGGCGCGGGCAAGCGGGACGGGAGACCGACGGGCCAGCCGCTGAGCCCATTCCATGGCCAGCGGCAGAACTGTCTCGGCGGGCACTGCCCGGTTCACAATCCCCAGCGCCTCGGCTTGGGCTCCAGAGAAGAAATCCCCGAAAAAAACGATCTCGCGAGCCTTTGCCACACCCACCCTTTGAGCCAGCGTGTAGACCGCGCCTCCTCCAACAAATGTCCCCAAAACGAGTTCGGGCATACGCAACTTAGCGTCATCCGCCACCACGGCAAGGTCAGCGGACAGCGCCAACTCCAACCCGGCGCCAATCGCGTGCCCGTTAACCGCCGCCACAACCGGCATCCTGATCGTCTGGATCAGGCGGTTGGCGCTCTGGCCAAGGTTGATGTATCGCCGGCGCTCCCGCCGCGATAGCGGGCGGTCTCGGTGGGCCTTCACGTCCGCACCCGCAGAGAATGCCCGACCACTGCCCGTAAGGACGACGCACCGCACGCCCGGGTTTGCGCCGGCCGCCCCCAGCGACTCGATGAGTTGTTCGTAAAGGGTGCCACTCACGGCGTTGAGGCGATGCGGGCGATGTAACGTCAGAACGTTGACGCTGCCCTCCATGGCGCTGAGCACTTCGCGACCAGCCTCCTTCCCCAAATCCTCCGGGGACACAGTTCCCGTCACGGGCCCGGGTCCCTCGTGTACGCAGCGCCGTCCCGAACCTGAACGCGACCCGCCAGTGGTTCCGTGGCCACTCTGTCCCAGTTGCCAACGGAGCCATCGTCGCCCACCAACCGCACCGGCGCATCACATGCCAGAAGCGATCCCTGAGGCTGTAGACGACGCCACGGCGTGCCTGGCCACCGCGGTGAGAAGGGCGTGACTGGCCCCCTGCCCCCCCTTGCGCTGCCGGCAACCTGGGCACTTCCGGCGCGACAAACCATCCGTACGCGCACGTTATTCTTCGGCCAACCCAGCCTCGGTCCCGATAATTAGCACTCGGCAACCCTTGGGGTCATGACAGGCTTCGATGAGCAGTCGGACTGGACGACGAGCGAGTGTGGAGGAGTGCAGGCGGGCCATGCGGGTCAGTCTCTGGGCTTAAGACCCGATGGCCGTAGGGAGGCCCGCGTGGTACCATTAGCTTTCGCGCCAATGTCCGCGCCTTTCGTCAGATACGACACCACTCCCCCCAAAGTTGAATATTTGCGAAATGTGCCGCGCCGGAGGCATCAGCGCAACGCGCGGCCCGACCGACCCCGGGACATCTCGCGCCTTGCCGCGCAAGGTCTCATTCCGCCGGATCGGGGATCCCTCGGCCGCAGAGCACCTGGACACCCTGCACGTCGGCCCGGCCCAATCGACTCAGGGTAGATTGTGGAGGACCGTCGATGATGCCCCGGACCTGGCCCGTCTCCAGATCGCGAAGAATGGTCATCGGGACATTGGTGCGTCGGTCGATCCCGGCAAGGCCTCCCGGCCCCCGCAAGGTAATGAGCGCCGGTTCCCCGCCCTCCCATGTGACCGGTACGGCAAGGGCGACAAGGCGAAGCCGCTGACCTCATCGCTGGTATCCACAAGCTGCGGCATGGCAAAGGACAGGGAGAACTCCCCGCCCGCCAAGTCGGTTCCAACGAGCGACCACGGGCCGATCGCCTCTGGCAGCGCGGGCGGAGAATCGACCAAAAAGGAGGGGCGGAGTTCTGATGCGCCGGCGCTGTCCAAGTCACTCCGGTCGCGGGAATGCGGGGCGCCACGCCCAGGGCCGGATCCAGCGCACCTTCGGGGTCCCGCTCCACCACAACCTCGAGGTAAGAACCACCGATCACGGAACATCCACACTCACCGAGTTGAACGGCGCTCCCACGACGCTCCAACGGCTCAACGCTCGCCCTGTTCATCCGAAGGCCGTGGCCCCAACGGGATCGACTCCGCCACCGATTCACTTCAATCGCATCTGATTGAGCGTGGCTCCGGCGGCGGGATGACAACAGCGCGCAATGCCGGCTCCGACGGTGCCAGCCCCGTTGCGGTCGGCCAACCCGGGCATGCGCCTGAGCCCCGTGAACAACGACAAGCTCTCGAGAAACGGGTGTCCCGACAACGCTCGCCCGCGATTCCCGCCCAACCCTTGTTCAATGGAGAGGCTCCCAGCGGTGTGCTTCACCCAAAACACCGCAAAGTCCATCGCGGTAAACAAGAGCCGCCGTGTGCGCGGTCAGTGGCCACCAGGGACTAAGCACAGCAACCGTCTCGATGAATCGCCGGGGAACCCGGCGCTCTACATCTGCGGGTCCACCCCGGCCCGCAATCAACCACAATCGGAATCCAGCCTCCCCCAAACGTCATTCGGCGGCAAATATAGTCAGTATCACCTCAGACTCACCGACGATCCGGTACTCGGGACGCCTTCCCGAGTGATCCTCGCTACGCCGAAGTATCATCCCCACCCCTTCGCCGCGGCGGTCCATCATCGTCCGACGAGTCGTCTCAAACCCCCCGATATCACTCGGCACGGGAAGTTCCGCAAGACGGCTCGTGATCACCGAATTCCTGGAGAACTGCCGGTACGGAAGCTGGTCAATTTCTAGCGTGTTGGGCAGGCCCCCCGGGGAATAGAGCTCCAATCGATTCGAGAACATTCGCAGCCTGATCTTGGATCCGTAGATCGAATAGTCACGATGGGCTACCGCATTGACGACTGCTTCAAAGACGGCGGCAAGGTCGTATTGCGCCCGATCCGAACGACCCAGCGTCTTGCTTGCCGACACCCTCTGCGACTTGGCCACGAACCGAATAGCCTCGGCAATCTGTATTTCCAAGGGTCCCGTGATGTCTCGCGCGTCCAACTGGTAGTTCACCATGTCCGCCCCTTCGGTGATCTCAGTGCCCCGATAGGCCACCGCCTGGATGTACGCCTGTGGCAGCCACCGTTCCGGCTCCGAGGCGCAGAACAGTATCCCCGCAATCGTCGCACGCATGTCGCCGACCTCCGTAGGCCGAACCAGCCCCAGCTTGCGCGCGAATGACATCGAATCATCAGCCGTTCGATCAGTTCTGAACCGTTCAATCAGGGCTGGCTCCAAGTCCCCAAAGACCGCCGTATCCAAGGCCTGTTCGTCAGACCCACCCAACACACTTCGGTTACGCTGCAAGAACAAGCGTGTAAGCTCCGCGGCACGCATCTCTCTCTTGGAGTCGCCAAGACGCTTGAGATACCCCGAAGGGCTCCGATGCACAAACGAACTGCGGGGAACAGACACATGGATCACCAGGCGTTGCACACCGGTTGTATCGGGTAGCGAGACGTGGTGCGTGATGAGATCAAGGGGCGGATCCACAGACTGTTCTGCGATTTCCGCGATGAAGCGTTCCACGATTGGTAGGTATTCGGAAGCAATGCCGACGATCTCTCCGTCGGCATCGCGAACGCCCAAAATCAAGTCCCCTCCGCGGGTGTTGGCGAACGCGGCGAGTTCGTCCGCCAACGCTCTCCGGCCTGGGCCCTTGACCTTTCCTCCCGCGATGACCACCTCCTTGAGTTCAAGGTAGGAATCTTCGCCCCGCTGAATCTTTTCCAGAAGTTTCGCCGCCGAATCACCCATGACCCGCAGTACTCAACAGGCGCTTGTAGCGTGCCATGAAGGCACGGCGACCGCCCTCCATGACCCGGCATACTTGATCTCGCACTGCAGGATCTTGCAACGCACCTGTCTCCTCGCCAAGAACAACACACTGGCCGTTTCGGTAGTCCATTGCGATCACCTGCTCGGCATCCCCATTGACGACAATGTTGGGATTGTGCGTGACCAGGATGACTTGTCTCCGTCGCTTATTGACACGGATCAGTCTTACAACAAGATCTTGAATGACATGATTGTCGAGGTCGTCCTCCGGCTGGTCCAGAATAATCGGTTCATCCCCGTGTCCAAGAAGTAACGTCAGAATTGCGGCGGATTTTTGTCCCAATGATCCTCGACCCAAAGACACAAATGGGGATGTGCCATTTCGTCGGTACTCAATTCGCAGAGAATCCTCTGGCCACCACAGCTGAAAATAGGCAAGCTGGTCTGATCGTAGTTGACGGACATGGGTGTGAAACCACTTTGTTCTATTCGGGTCGGTCCCTCCATTGGCTATGGCTACAACTTGGCGCTTGATTTGAATAATCTTATCTGTCATGGCCGCATCGCGGCCGCTCGGATCATCGGGAGCGGCCTCGTACAGCTCGCGGAGAATCCCCGAAGGAATATCAACATCAAGAATATCTTTGGCAAGCCGGCCATCGGTTTTGTACAGCCGGTTCCGAAACTCGGGCTCAGCCAACTGCGGGTCGTCTCCGAAGGGCACCAGGCTCGCCCGCACCAGGTCGTTCTCCGTCAAAAGACTCCTGCAGAATGCCATCCGCCTCCTGGTCAGCTCCTCGCGCCACCGTTGGATTTCAAGGAGGGCCTCCTCTGTCTGCTTTTCCGTGCGAGCGCGATATTCCTCAACTACATGCAGATCGCTGAGACGTTGCTCAAGCAAAGTGCGGCGTTGCACAAGCCTGCCATAGTCGCCAATGTCTCTCACCCCTTGTTGTGACAGCCGCTCCTGCAACGAGCTAAGCGACTCCTCGGTCTCTCGTGCTTGCTTTGCCCATGCGGAATTGGTAACGTCCCGTCGCCATTGCATATGGAAGTTCTCGAGCTGGTCCGCTTCAGCTTCCACCCTTCCCCGGACTCCACGTTGCCCTGTCGCCGCACGCTGAAGGAGCTTGAGCGCGTCGACTTCATGGGAGACCGATTCGCTGAAATCCTCTTCTGATATGTCGGTGGGGTCAAGTGCGTCGCTCATTTCACGCAAACGCCGTACTGACTCTTCCATATCGGCCACCCGATCATCGAGCATCCGTCGCTGTCTTCGAAAGCGCCTGTAGGCAAGAAGAAGTTCCCGATGCCCACCCTTCTCAAATACCCGGAGCTGCCCTTTGATGTCTGACAGTTCACCTTGGAGGAGGGCGCGGCCCTGCAGACGGGCCTCTGCTTCCCGCAATTCGCTGTGGACACGAAGAAATCGAGCTTCAAGTTCCCTGTTGCGAGAATCCCATCCCGCGCGATTCACTTGCGGCGAATCGTCGATGACTTTGAGGAGTGAGTTCGGATCCCGGGACATCTCCAACACCTGCTTTTGGCTCAAGATGCGCACCGGAAACCGCTCGCGAACATCTCCCTCCCCGCGGATCCATTGTCCAGCCGAGTTCTCTTCTTCGATGGGCGTTTCGCTACCGTCCAACTTCCAACCTATCCGAAAGTGCCGGCCGGATTTGTACATGGTTACAACAGCTTCGGAATTGCCCGTAAGGGCACCGGGACCGCCTCGGCCCCTTGGCACCGCCGCAAAGTCGGCGAATTGCGCACGCATACTCTCCGGCATGTCATTCTGGCGCCTGAGCGCCAAGCGTAACATCTCAACGATCGTCGACTTGCCCGTGCCTCTCCCTCCCACGATGGCGGTCATCCATGGGCTGAAGTGTGCTTGAAGTGGGCTGGAGCGTCCCGCATACTGCGCACCTGTGATCGTGATGGACTCGATCACCTGTGAAGGGTGCTGATTGGGATTACCGGACTCTGTGTCGCTCCGCCGAATCGAGAGCGGGCTACCGTCGCCTAATGCCAAGCGTAGCCCCTCGATCGACGGCTCTCCCATCTTTACCCAAGTATAGTGGCTACCCGGGAAGCGGACCCCCTGGGTGCTGTCAGGGTGATGGCTGTCGGAACCCAGGACAAGACTCCAGCCTGGCGCAGGGTGACATGCGTCGAGGCAATCCTCACTCGTCGCCTCTGCGGCCAGAATCCCACGACACTCAAGAACAGCTTTCAGACTTGCACCCGACAGCTGCCTGAGGACGCCATTCGCCGAATCAATGTGCGCCGGGATGGCCAGACCATCCAATTCATTGACGATCTCGACAACCTCCAAGGGTGTCTTGCTAGTGATCGAGCCCGCATGACGGCACGAAGGCAACCCAACCGCACCGCACAGATGGTCGATATCAGACGCTCCTTTTGTCGCGTCCAGAATAGCTAGGATGTGAATGCCCCCATGGGCGTTGATTTCCACCCCGGGAAACACCACAATCGGCCGAAAGTCGCTCCGTTGCGTTTTCTCTAGCGTTGTGTAGGCCTCCTTGATGCGATCAACCCATTCGCCGGAATTGTGATCGGTGACCGCAACGCCATCAATACCGGCATGCATGAAGTCCAAAAGCCATTGCTCGGGAGAACGGCTACGCAATCGGTCTTGGTCCGGACCCTTACCGTAGTCTTCGGAGCCTGGAGTGTGTGCATGAAAATCGATTTTCCACCAACGCGCCCCGGCAGCCCTCCAAGAATATGGGCTAATGTGTTCCCACCTGTGGTCAGATCTGCCAGGTTCACGATAGGAGCTTGATGTGTTGATCTTGGAGGACAACAATCGACCGGCATCGCCAGCGCGCGATTTAGATTCCATCATTCATGCCCATTATTGGTTTCCCAATGTCTTTCATTGGTAGCCGGATTTGAGGGTTCCCGCAACCCGGGTAAGCCATTGTGATGAAATGTTCCGCCGACCGGCAACCCTGAGCACGGACTCTGGCCGCCACAGCCAACTGTTTGTTGCATCAAGCTGGCCACTTCCCAGCCGTGGATGCCGGAGTCGTAAAATACCCCGTCTGGACCGCCTGACCGTCTTGGCTACGCCAACCATCGGCCGCAACCCGCTCTCTCCCGCCCTCACGCCCCAACCTTCCCTGCAACTCGTCGCCGCCGTATGCGGGCCCATAACTCCCAGAGGTCCAGCCGGCTCGTACGCCCTCGTGGCCTCCAACGTGTCCTTAGCCAAATCAAGCAACTCGTCCAACCGTGCCCTCTCCAAGGCCGTAGGACCGCGCTGGCTCTCCACCCAGAGCCAGTGTGTCGGCCAGAGGTCGAGACAGTTCCCCTGTTCACCCAACCCACCAAGTCCCCGTTCTCTCTCGTGATCGACCCGAAGGAACACGAAACGGTGGCGGGCTATGCCAGCATCGGCCAGATTCATGACCGCGACGCTTTCATCCCGCAGAAGACGCCGGGCCGCCGCAGACAGTGTCAATGCCAATTCTCCGGACACGTCCCCGAGGGTTCTGTGATTCAATTCTGGGGGTGAGCTGAAGGTTCCTGGCCGAAGAAAAACCTGGTCGGTGGCATGACAAAGCTAGCCTTACCGCTAATACGGGCCCTCAAAGGTCACCAAGAGGCCGGCAACTTTCGTCGATCCTGCCGAAAACATGCGCAATAACCACCGCCGAGAGTTCCCAAGACACTATGCGACACTACCCCAGGCATGCAAGCCTCCTAGTCCTAAAATAAGCGCGTTTGGCATTTTGACGGGTCGGGTGCTATAAATAACGAGCGACCTCGGTCACCTGACCGAGAAATATTCGGCCCACATTCGGTTTTCGTCGGCATTTTCCCTCCGTTACCTGCCACCGTCTGGCCTCCTCGACCAGGCCCGTGCCGTACAGACGCACTGGTCCCAGAAAATCGCACCCCAATCAAAAAATCCGACCAGTCGCTGACAATCAGCGACTAACGTTACCCATATTCGGTCCGCTCGATCGTGCACCACGCCCTGTACAGCAGGTCCACGCTCGGTTGCCACCCAATCACCCGCAATGTCGTCTGGCGCGCCTTGCGGATCACCTGGCACGGAATCAACACCATCTCCCGAACAAACCGCTTGAACTCCATCTTCACATAGCGCCGACGCTGCGACTTGTAGTGCATCTGCATCGCCATCCAGCTCTTCAGATTCCACGCCAACGCCGCAATCACCATGTACGCCCAGTTGCTGACCAAATCGTACATCGGCACCCGGAGCGCACCCATCCCGCTCTTCAACTGACTGATCAGATTCTCTTGGTCGCAACGCTGATTCGCCAACCGAACCACCTCAGCCCTGCTCTTGCCCCGTAGCGTCGTGATGTAGAAGAGGTACTTCACCTCATCACCCAGATCCAACTCGCCCCTCATCACACGCAGATTCTTGCGCACCACCACCATCCGATACGCCTTGCGACACGCCCTCGGCCGATACTCAAACTCCGCCACATGCTCGCCCTTGAGCTTGACATCCTTGAACTCGCTCTCGCGCACAATCCGCGCCTTCTCGTTCGGACGCCGCTGCCGTGTCTCGCCCGTCTCCGACACCCAGCGTGGCCGTCGCTTCAACTGCTGCCACCGATCCTCCTCGAGCGCCTCCGCCCGTGCGACCAGCGACCGATGCGCCGTATACCCGAACACGAAATCCGCCCGACCACTCCAACGGTCAAAGTTGGTCGTCAACGAAAACGCCGTATCGCCGCGCAGGCACAGCCGCTCTGCATGGGGGCCCACCAGGTCAATCGACTTGTCAATCCACTTCGCCGCACCGCTGTGGCTGGCCGCGTTGCCCGGTCGATTGTCGATGTACAGGACCTCGCCCGTGTTGGCGAGCGTAACGATCAACGGCTGATACCCCCAGACCTTCTTGTACGACAGCCCCAAGCCCTCCTTCTTCTCTCCGTCCGTCGGCACGATCGTCCCGTCCACATCGATGTACGTCACCGGACCCAGCAGGTCACGCCCGCGTCCGTTCCACAGCTGCGGCCGCACCTCGTTGATCCCGTCCATCAAGGTCTCGATATCTCCCTCGGAGTGGCGCCGCAAGTAGTCGCCCACTGCAGTCGGACTCGGGATCAACCGGGCTCCCAAGGCGTCCATAACCGACACATCCTGGCGCAGTCTCTCGATATCGCCGAGCCGGGTGCCGCCACAGTACACACTGTACGCGAGGGTCAACACATGGTCGGAGTCGAAGTACGGCAGGTTACGCTTCAGCACACCTGATCTGTTGATCTGCTCCGGTAGGCCGATCTTGGTGATCAACCGGTGGGCGGCGCCGATGCCACCGTAGAGTGTGGCATTCACGCGCCGGCTGACCTCGTAACGAATCTTGCCGGCCCCGAGCATCGGTTTACTTTGTTGCTTCCAACGCCCTGCTTGGGCGTGTCTGGCACGGAGGCGACGCCGGTGGGCGGCGCAGTTACGGCGGGTTTGGTGGTGGCTGATGGTACTCACCCGAAAGTCCTCGTCGCTGGAGGGATGACGCTTTGACCTCGCGGTATAAGTACAATAAAGATAAGCTGTTCTGCATTAAATTAACAGGCCCTCCCCCGGAACACGCTTATCTGAGGCCTAGTCCGGGGAATCCCCCGATCCTCCCCGGCGACATCACGTGACACCTGGGGCCCTCGACAGCAGCCCCCTCAACCACGATGCCCCGGCGGCACCACACTCCCCCGATATCGGCCGCAAAGGCCTGCCCCCTTTTCGCCCCTGCTACTACACCGAATCGCTTCAATTCGACGCCGGCCGCGCCTAGACCTGGCGGCGCCGTGACAAAAGATGAGCATACCCGCCCCGAGTAGACCGGTCACCCTTGCGGCCAGCCGGGCATGCGCCCGAACCCGGCGACCAAAAGTACCAAATTCTTCTCTCCCTTGAACGCCCACCCGCGTCCCTTGTTCCAGAATCGCAATTCCTAACGCCGGCTCACCGGGAACAAACCGTGTCAAGGGCAACTACCCGACAACACCGCACTCGTGCGCCAACAGTGCAACGGCCACACCGCCAAAACCAACCATGTCAAAGCTCCGCTATCTGATACCAGTCAAGCTGTTGTGACGGAATAACCGCATCTTCACCGCTAGCGGCGCCCCACCGCTCCACAAGTGTCACTAGCGTCGACCCAACAAGGTCGAATCCAATTAATCGACCCTCAATTTCGACGCTACCCAAGTACTCAAGTTCTGCCGCTGAGTAGACATCAAAATAAGAAAAATCGTGACGATCCCGCTGGGTTGCAATCCAGATATTCCCCCATTCGTCAAAGCGCTCGGTACCAAGGGTCAAGTGATAGTTCTTGGTTCTATTGCGGAACCTCTCTATGCGTTCATCGCTCAAGGGTATCCCATCGGTAGCTTCTGGCCTTCTTCTCCCTTCGATCCACCTTGAGACCTCAGCATCCGAAGGCAACTCGGCCGAATACGTTGGAGCCTGAATGACCGTTACATCTCCATTCTCATTGACCAAGACCAGGTGTCCCTCACAGGCAATGTAAACCCAGCCGCCCAAGCGATTGGGAAACCCCGAGTAAACAGTGCCGCATTCGATTGAAACGTCTACTGGAGGAACTTCCTGCTCACGCAGAAGGAGGCCCGTCGATACGTCAACGTCAAAAACGGAATAAAGACCGCCCGGACCTGCCCCTGCCACCAATTTCAGCGGATCGAAGGTGATCAGCCCTAATGCGGTAAGGGTATCGCCGAATACACCAGTGGCGTCAAAGGTTATGGTTGTACGGGGCAACGGTATGGTCGACATCAACGACCCGTCAGGGCTAAAGACCGTAAAACGGGCTAGCCCAATATCGACAACCCCGAGGGTTCCATTCTTGCCGCCGACGAGAGAGACCACAGACGATTTGAAATCGCCCGGACCCTCTCCCTCCCTGCCAAAGGTACCGACCACATTACCGACAGGATCGACGCAGTGGACCTGAACCTCATAGGAGTCCATGACACACGCCACATGGCTCTCGGTAAGTAGAGCCACACGAGTGCTCTCACTATACGGAACCGTGGAGTTCCCAAATGGTGTTCGACGGAATAGGGAGTCACTATGAAACGACTCACCGTCGGGGCTACTACATGCGATCAACGGCAAAAGTCCGAAGACACATGAGGCAAAAAATATTGATCCCTTTTTCACGTTCACTTGTCGTCGAATCCTCATCTGCCACGCGGACTACCGGGGACCGAAAGCAGCTTCACATTTTTTCTTGCACGCCTTGACGCCCTCCCATGCAACCGCCCCGCTCACGCCATTTTCCTCCGCAACCTCGCCGGCAAACAGGCATCCGGCAAAGCATGCGACCAAGACCACCCCTCCTAGAGATTCGGGCTCCTGAGCCTCCAGACCATTGGCCCTGAGCAGAGAAGCGACACATCCACGAAGGTCCGCGACTGGGCCCGCCGACCCAGAATGGCTGTCAATGTCGCCTCCAGCGAAGGCTGTGACGATGGAACGCTCGTAACCGCGGGTGATGCAAAAACCGCAACCAGCGCAATCAGAGTAGCCCCACGACACCGAGGAATCGCTCTATTTCCTCCAATTTGTCGGTGAAGGAGCGTGCAGAGCAACGACAGGGCCATCACTCATTGGCGGCACGCCTCCATGCGAGTCGATCATGAGGGGCGAATCATGGGTGGCCGGGTAGCGGTGCTTGACGAGGTAGCACTGATCACCTAAGCGTAGAACCCACCCCCGGGGCAACCGACCACGCCGAAACTCGACCACTCTTGAAGAGCACACTGGCAAGGTAGCCATACCTCCTCCGGCGCGTCAACAACGGTGGTGCTGAGACGGACGCCGACTACGCCAACATCCGGCTGTTTAATGGCCCGGCGGCAACCGGCCATAAGGTCCCGGGGCAAGCCGTTGCCTCCACCCATTTGGTGAGTTGTTCCTCCAGGACGCAACCCACAGCGTTTGGGACGATGCTGGCGATAGCGGGTCAAGACACCGGGGCGACCCTCCATCGGCATGGGTCGCGTCACGGCCAATTTCCCACCCCAGAAATCCAGAGGCCCGGACACCGTTTCCATCACTGGCCCCGGTCTGCCGTGAACGCAGCGCCGCCTCGAACCAGGGCGCGACCCGCCAGTGCTTCAGTGGCCACCCCGTCGCGGATAGCAAAGGTGCCGTTGACCAACAGATGCACGGTCCCACTGGAGTATTGATGCGGCTGCTCGTACGTCGCCTTGTCGTCAAGATTCTCAAGATCCAACACGGCAATGTCGGCCGAGTATCCCGGACGCAGGTAGCCCCTCGTGGGCCAAGACAAAAAGTCCGCCGCAAGCCCGGTCATGGAACGCACTGCATGGGGCAGGGTGATGACACCCTCATCCAGCACCAGGTCCCGGATCTTTTTCGTGAAGGACCCGAAGGCACGGGGATGGGTGACGGGCCGTGAGGGCCCCGGGTCACGTCCGTCCGTACAGGTCATCATCCAATCCAGCGCCGCCAGATAACGCACGTTCTCAATGTCGTAGAGATGTGAAGCGACAATCAAAATAGGAGCTTGCCGACAACCAACATGGGATCTGAGGGTCGCTGCGAACAAGTACGTAAACCGTAATGCACAGGTGGTTCGATATCAAGGGTGGAGTTATGAGAGGCGGGCGTTGATCGGGTTCTCTTGAGCGCCGAGGTTGGTGTCGGTTGACGGAACATCATGTTGACTGGAGCCACTTGGGGTAACCGTCGCGGGGGTTCATCTCCGAATGGGGCCTGGAACCTGATCCCCTGAGTGGCACATCCGTGCTGTCATCTCTTTCATCTCCATCTCGGGTAGCCGCCCAGTGCAGTGTGACCTGTGAACACCGAGTGCCAACCCCTGAGTGCTTGGGGGGCAGACGCGTAGACGCGTTCTCCAGGCCAACGGCAACCGACTTTTTTCCTTCCCCTGCGGCCATGTTTCGGGATCAGTTCTCTCTGCGGAGGTGTGCCAAGTACTCCTCCGTGGAGAGAAAGGTGGTCGGCATGCGCCGGGCCTGGTCTGATAAGGGTCAATCCAAATTGGCGGCTATCCAAGTCGGGCCGGCCCGCAGAACCGCCGTGCCGGCATGATCTTGCCCGCTACTGCACTTATGTCCAACAAACACTTCGACCGTGCCCGCGGTTTGGTCTTGGGTGTTGGGGTTCGGGGTTGGGATGTCACCGATGCGGGCCGGAGCGACCGGTGCGGCGATCAGGGCCCACGAGCCACCCGCACCGGAGGGGGGCGACAGGGGGTATTCCGATAGCGGTGTTTGGATCAGGACAGGGCGGAAATGCCCGTCGAAGGCGTGGGCCTGGTGCTCTTCCATTCGGGTTGGGCCGGGGGACAAGGGCGACGACGGGCGCCGGCGGCATGGCCTGGTGTGGCGCGGGAGAGCTGCGGGAATGGCCCGTCAGCAACGGACTCTCGGTAGTCGCCCAAGCCATGTGCCGCCGCCTGTTGCGTCGCGAGTGCGTACAAAGCGCCTGCGCAACCGAGAGGACGTTCGACCCGACGATGGTCCGATGTCCTGGTCTGCGACCGCTACAGCGCCTACAAGAGGCTGGCCCGTAGGGGCCCGCCTGCGAAACGGCGGGGTGGATCTCTCGTTCTGCTGGGCGCATGTGCGCCGCGACTTCCTCCCGTGCGCGGGCGGGTATGCCGGCCCTGCCGCGAGGGTCCCGGAAGTGGATTGACCGGATCGCTTGGGATAGATCGCCCACGCAAGGCGCGGCTGGGAAGCCACGCCCCCGGCCTGGATCGGCAGGCGCCGGGGTTACGTCAGTGCGGCCAAGCCGCTGCGCTCGCTCCTTGACCGCCGCGAGGGACTGAGCGTCGTTCGAGACCGGCCGCGCGTGCCGCTGAACAACCACCTCGCTGAATCGGGCGGCGGCTGTTGTTCGGCCCCGACAGCTATGCCTACGCCCAGTTCACCGCACGCATGTGCTCGGTGATCGGCACCCTGATGACGAACGCCATCAATGTGCGGTGGTGATTCCACGAATGGCTGACGGCATGCGGGAGCGGCGGCGGTCCGACCGACGCCCCCTTGCCCGGGTTGCTGTGGTCCATGGACGCCCGACACAAGAAAGAGCTGGCGATGCCTTCGTGAGCTACAACCGCATCGAGTGCCGCTACCAGGAGTGCGACTGCACCGAGGGGGAGATGGTGTTGTTGCGTCGGCTGATCGCCGGACCGCCTGCGCTCAACTGACACGCGCTGTCGAAGGAGTCCTGCCGGCGCATCGACTGGCTCAAGCCCGACGGCGGGCTAAGAGACATGATTGCGCGCGTGACCATGCCCGCCATGCACAGGATGGCATCATCACCCCGCCGCCCCCGCAGGGGAAGCATAATCGGCACCGCGCAATCGTCTTCGGACCGGACACCCAGCCGCGCCTCTTGCCGTCGCACAGCCCCGGCCGGCCCAGCTCTTCAATGAAGCTCTGGCGACTCCCCTTGATCTTCTGAAACGGCTGCTCGTTGAGCGCTTGTACCCAAGGCTTGATCGCGTCCCTGGCCTCCGACAGCGAGAAGAAGCGATGGTTGCGCAGCGGAGAGCCAACACTTGGCGCTCGACATGCTGGACGGTCGCCTCGATCTTGGCCTTGTCCTGTGACTTGCCCGGTCGCGCAGGCACCACCGCGACCCCGCAGTGCTGCCCCAGATCCCCGTAGCTCCGGTTCAGCTTCGGATCGTATCGACACGCCCGGTGCACGGCTGACACGCTCATTGTCGGGCACCACCGTATTGGGCACACCACCCCAGAACTCGAACATCCGCACATGCGAGCCCGTCCAGTCCGATAGCGACCTGGACAGCGTCAGATCCACAAACGTGTGGTCCGATGCCGCCAGCGTGCATACGAACACCACCCGGCCCCTGACCTCGCCCGTCTTGCGATCCGTCAACGGGACCGTAGGGCCCGCGTAGTCCACAAACACCCGGTCTCCGGCCTTGTAGACCTGCCGCATCACGACATCAATGCGCGTGGGTCCACTCCTTGTAGTGCTCGCAGAACCAACTGTACTCGTACCCGTCCGGGTGCGCCTCGCGGTACTTGATCCACAGGCGCTGTAGCGTCATACCCTTGTGGCGCCCCATCTCCCTGTGGACCTCGACTCAGTCGGGCACCGGACGCACCGCGTTGGACACCACTCCGGAGGGGTACAACGCCGCCTCCAGCCGGTCGTCATCAAAATCATCCGGCAACGGCCAGGACAGGCCCGCGCTCTCGGCCCGCCGGACATACCTGGACACCGTGGCGCGCCCAATACCCAGGCTCGCCGCGATCTCCCGCTGGCTGCGGCCAAGCGCTCTCAGCCGCAAAAACTCTCGAATCTTCCTCATGGACAACCTCTTCCTTGGCACCGCCTTCCCTCCTCGTTGCGGTAAACGAACAACCCACCCAAGGTTGAAAGAACGGCTGATTACATCAGGTCATCCAGTATGCTCTTCCGTGCTACGCCACCTGATCGGCCACATTCATGGCCACGTTTTGTTTACGAACCCAGCGCGGCCGCTATGGCGTGGGATATGCAGGATTGAGACATTACCGATACGGGTCAGAGAGACCGGTCTGGCGATCAGGCGCCGCCAGCCAAGGATGCCAACACCGGAGGAGGGGCGACAGGGGGCACTTGCGCTACTACGTCAGCAGGTCATGCGGTCGCCTTGATCGCTTGACCGATGATGCGGCGGAGCGTGGGCGCGTGCATCCCGGATGGCCTTGGCGACGGCAAGGCCTGTTGTCTGTCACCGAGGTCTCACTGAGGGTCTCGAGTGTGACGCACACTCTTTGGCCCCCCAGGGGGGTTGGTCGTGGCCCGCCGGTTCTCCCACTCGCGGTCACTCCCACGACTTCGGTCCCCTCGATCCGATCCGTCCAGGGGTTCCGCTGAGCCCTCGTATCGCATCGCCCGTCCCCCATGAGTTCCGCGGGACACCGGGTTCTCAAGGGTATTCCTACCCTGGGGCGGCCCCTGATCAGCCATCAGAGGCGATCCTCGGGCTCCCGTCCCGGCTGCAACCCCGCAATGCCGCCGCAATCACCGCCAAAGCGGGGGAACTGAGCGCGGGACGCAGCCCCGCCGCCTGAGCCCCCGCGGGATCAGCTGCCCGCCGTCATGATCTCCGGGCTCCCGGTGGACAAATCCCGCTCGCCGGCTTGCCGAGCCTTTACGGCGGCACGGCGGCGGTAGCTCTCCACGTTCATCTCGAACACATGCGAGTGGTGAACAAGCCGGTCCACCGCCGCCAGTGTCTTGGCCTTGCCCCCGAAGATCTTCTCCCAAGCGGTGAACGGCTCGTTCGCGATCAAGAGAAGTGAGCGGTTCTCGTAACGCGCGCCGATCAACTTGAAGAGGACATTGCTCTCGTCGCCACCCGTCGTGACGTAGGAAAAATCATCGAGAATCAGCAGGTGATACTTGTAGAGCTTGGCAATCGCCGCCTCGAGATTGAGCTCACGATGTGCCGCCTCGAGCCGTTGCACCAGCACCGCCGTCCGCTGATAAAGCACGCGGAATCCGCTCTCGACAAGCTTGAGCCCGATCCCCGCAGCAAGATGACTCTTTCCCGTGCCAGGAGGACCAAAAAACAGTACATTGGCCCCCTCCTCAAGCCATATCTTACCGCTCGACAGCACATCCACCCGCGCCTTCGATACCGCGGGTACCAGCGTGAAGTCAAAGTTCTCGAGCGTCTTGCCGCGCGGCAACTTCGCCTCCGCCCGGTGCCGCTCGAAGCGCCGCCGCTCTCGGTCGCTGACCTCTTGGTCAGCCAACGCGGCAAGCAGTCGCGCCGAAGACCAAGCTTCGCGGTCCGCACGCTCGGTGAGCGGCCGCCACAGCGCCCGCATACTGGGCAGACGCAGTTGCTTGAGCAAACGGTCCAGGACCACCGGGTCCACAACAAATGACCCCGTCATCGACACGCTGCGCTCAAGCAGGCAACATTGTACACCTCCAACGACGGAAGCGTCGTGTCGATCTCGGGCAACGCACCCGGCTCCGGTAGCCGTTCACGAAGCACTTCGGCATCAGGCAACTGCCCGGCTTCAAGCTGCGCACTGATCTCGTCGGCCAGCCACGCCTCGCAACATTGATCATGCGCCAGAGCAAGCAACCCGACCATCCTGTGGCACGCTTGGCGATCATCAAGCCCTTCGCACAACGCCTCGAACGCCAGACGGTAGGCATCGCGCGGAAACAAGCCATCACGGTGAACCCAGTTCATGAGCGCCATCGGCTTGCGACGAAGTGACGGCAACACATGCCGATAATCAATCACCCGACCCCGAGCTCGCCCTGGACCCGGGTAGCCACGAGGCAGAACCAGAACCTCCTCGACACCCACGAAAATCACCAAACGCTCATCGTACATCCGTACCCGCACCCGATGCCCCACCAGCCGAGAAGGCACCGTGTAGAACACCCGCCCCAACGAAAAACCGCCCGTGTTGGTCACCCGCACCAGCGTCTCCTCGAAACTGTCGGTGCGCCGCTTCGGCAACGACCCAAGCACAGCTCGCTCAGCGTCAATCGCTTCCCGGTTGCGCGCGTTGCGCCGACTCACCACACGGCTCACAAAGACCCTGTACGCCTCGACCGTCTCGAAATCCCGCGACCCCCGCAGCAACAGCGCATCCGCCAGCGCACGCTTCAGGTGTCCGTGTGGACCCTCGATTGAACCGTTCTCATGGCCACGACCACGGTTGTTCCGGCTCGCCTTCATCCCGTAGTGGGCCATCAACGCCTCGTAGCGCTCCGTCAAATCATCCCGCGCATCACGCTTCAAGTTCCGAAACGCAGCAGACAAACTGTCCGTCCGGTGCTCCTTCGGCACCCCACCCAATGCCCACAACGCATCCTGTAACCCTTGGGCCAGCGCAACATAGCTCTCGCCGCCCAGCACCACCGCCGCATGGGAAAACCCAGAGTACTCCATGCGAAAGTGATACAGCCTGTGATCCAGCGCCTTGCCGGCCACCGTCACCCCCAAACCACTGGCCTCAGTGAAATCCGACAACCCACGCCGACCCGGCTCGTGCTTCTGCCGGAAAATGATCTCCTGGTCGGGCCCGTACTTCGCCTTCCACGCCCGCACCCTCCGCTCGAGGGTGCGCCGTACACCAGGGTTCAACTCTGGATGCCGACGCATCATCTCCTCGTACAACACCACCGCCCGCACCTGCGGTGTCCGCTCCAAAATCGGGACGATCTCCTCATCGAAGATCCCCGCCAGCGGATCCGGGCGCCTCCGCCCCGCGGCTTACGCTTCTCCGACGGCAACCGTGGATCAGCCTCGATCCGGTGCGCCGTCGACTTGCTGAACCCCGCCTTGGCAGCCGCCACTGCAGGCCGGTCCTTCTTCCGGTAGGTCATGTACAACTCCATCTGGCGATCGGTGATATGTCGGCCCGGCACTTGGCACCCCCCTCTCCTCGGGAAATGCATCAAGTTCTCACCGAACCGCGCGAACCTCCAGATGGCCCATTCTGATTGACGGCAATGACCTATTCAGATTGTCGCCTTACAACGTCACCACATCCGATATCAGCAGGCGGCGAAGCGGCTCTGTTCGCAGCGTTGTTGTGCTCGGACGAATCCGACACGGGCGGAGGCAAGCATTCCATGCACGATCAGCCGACGGTTGAGATGGCACGCCGGCTACAGGGGCACCGCGACCATATTGAAACTTCGAGTCCGGGCCTTTCACACTGCGGATCCGGTCCCCGTGCAGGGAGCGGAGCGACCGAAACGGGGACCGGATCGGCCATCGGGTCCGATGCCGCCCCCCTTGGTGGGTGGGGTGGCCCATGGTGTTGATCGTGCATGCGAGATGTTGTGGGGTCCATGTTGTCATTGGGGATCGTCGTCGGGTACGTCGGGTGATGAGCGTGGTGATGTTGTCCGACAGGCGGACCGTCATCAAGGGGGAGCGGGTGCGCATGGGTAAGCGGGATCGGGCTTTAGCGCGGGTTGATGGCGCCAAGAGGCCAAGGCGCCGCTTTACGGCGGAGTACAAGTTGCGGATGGTCGAGGAGGCGAACGCGTGCAGACGGCCTGGTGATATCGGTCGTTTGCTGAAGCGCGAGGGTCTCCATTCATCGCAACTCTCTGCGTGGCGTCGGGCAGCGCGGCAGGGCATGGTGGACGCATTGGGCCGCAAGCGCGGGCGCAAGCCATTGATGACGTCGGCCGAGGCGAAGCGGATTGAGCAGTTGGAGCGCAGCGGCAAGCGTATGCGCAAGAAGCTGTGGGAGTGCAGGATGGTCCTTGAGGAGCACCGAAGAGTACTGGGAGATCGCGCTGTAGACCCTGATGAGCTGTCGTGGCCGGAGGGTCTGATGGACGAGTGGTATGGTCCTGATCCGATGGAAACGGACGTTTGCCAGGGTGACGACGAGGGGGTGGACCGAGGATGATGTGTGTTGGGCTGACCGCGATCGGCGGTATCAGCGAACCGAGTGATCAAGGAGTGATGCAGATGAACGGATCGTTTTCCGGAGTGGGTGGTCAAGGCGGTTGTGATGAGTAAGCAGACGAGACGCACGTTTACCGCCGAGTACAAGGTAGGAATCATAGAGGAGGCGAACGCGTGCAGACGTCCTGGCGATATCGGTCGGCTGCTGAGGCGCGAGGGTCTCCATTACTCCCATCTCTCCGAATGGCGCAAGGTGGCGCGCGAGGGGATGATGGCGGCGTTGGGCCGCAAGCGCGGGCGCAAGCCGTCAGCAGAACCGGAGGCGGTCAAGCGGGTCCGGGTGCTCGAGCGTGAGAGGGTTCACCTGATGAGCGAAATCGATGCGGCTGTGACGACCGTCGAGGTGCAGAGGAAGACGTGTCAGGATGCCGGACTTGAGCCGCCGCGCGAGATATTGCTTGAGGGGGCGGAGCGGTTGGCGAAGAAGATTGGCGTGACGCAGGCGTGTGCAAAGATGGGGGTGTCGCGCTCTACGCTGTACCGTCGCGGCAAGCCGAAGCCCGAGCCGAAGAAGCGGCCAACGCCGAAGCGGGCGCTGTCGGAGGCAGAGCGCCAAGAGGTGTTCGATGTCCTGTGTTCGGATCGGTTCATTGACAAGTCGCCCAGGCAGGTTGTGGCTACGCTGCTTGATGAGGGCAAGTACCTGTGCAGCGCGCGGACGATGTATCGGATCCTTGGGGAGAGGAAGGCGGTGCGGGAGCGCAGGGCGCAGCGTAGTCATCCGAAGCGGGAGAGGCCGCATATTGAGGCCAGCCGGCCCAATCAGTCGTGGTCGTGGGACATCACGCATCTGCGGGGGGAGAACAAGTCGACGTACTACCTGTATGTGATGATGGACCTGTTTAGCCGCTATGTGGTGGGATGGATGGTGGCTGAGACGGAGAATGCGGCTTCGGCGATGCACCTGATCCGCGAGACCTGCGAGAAGCAGAAGGTGGCCGCCGGTCAGCTCACGTTGCACTCTGATCGAGGGGCGCCCATGAAGGCTGGTTGCACGAAGGATTTGTTGGAAGAGTTGGGGGTGACGCGTTCGTTCAGCAGGCCTCGGGTCTCGAACGACAACCCGTATTCGGAGGCGTTGTTCAAGACGTTGAAGTACAGCCCGGACTATCCGGGCCGGTTTGGTGATGTCAATGATGCGATCATGTTTTGCCGCAAGTTCTTTCAGCGGTACAACGAGGAGCATCGTCATCAGGGGATCCGCATGCTGACGCCACAGATGGTTCACTCGGGCAAGGGTCCTGAGATGATCGAGAGGCGACAGGCGGTGATGGATGCGGCGTATGCGGAGCACCCGGAGCGGTTCGTGGGTGGTCGGCCGCAAACGAAAGCGTTGCCGACGAAGGTTGAGATCAACAGGGTATTGCCGGCACTGGCGATTGACGATAATGTAGGTAGCGTGGAGGTTGCCCGCCCCCACTAAAAAAAGTGTGTCACTGCTTCAGGGGCGTTGGCCCGTTCCGATCAGAGCTCAAGTCGTGCGTGATGGGGTGTTCCCATCACGTTGGTCTGTGAGAAGTGCATACATCTTGTGGACGGCGGAGCGGTCGTATCCTTTCGCTGGTCCAGCCAGATCGTCATCCTTGATCCTCAAGGAGAAGTGCAGGTGTCGTTCGACGGCGCCTGAGGCCACAGCGTTCCCGGAGATGGTGGAGCCGGAGGCCACCCTGCCGATTTTCTTCTGTCGCCCCGCGCATCGGCGCGCTCCATCCCGTGCGGGGGTGCCCCGCGTGCCGGCATGCGGCGTTGCTATGTCCGCGACGCGCCGGATCTTGCGGTGCTGATTGGGGTGTCCACATGGAGCTCTTCGCCGGGGTTGACGAAGCGGTTCATCTCCAGGCGATGCTGGCGGTCGTGGAGCTCCCGATAGCGGCCGTCCCGGGCCATCAGGGTGGCGTGATCGCCCCGCTCAACGATGCGCCCGTCCTCGACGACCAGAATCTGGTCTGCCGCGCGAATGGTCGACAGGCGATGGGCGATGACAAAGGTCGTGCGGCCCCGCCGCAGTGCACTCAGACCCTCCTGGATGGCTGCTTCGCTCTCGGAGTCCAGGCTGGAAGTAGCCTCGTCCAGAACGAGCACCCGAGGGTCGGCCAGAATGGCCCGGGCGATCGCAAGCCTCTGGCGCTGGCCCCCGGAGACCTTCACCCCCCGCTCGCCGATCACGGTGTCGTACCCCTCTGGAAAGGCCATGACAAAATCGTGGCAGTGCGCGAGCTTGGCGGCCCGGATCACATCCTCGCGTCTGGCGCCGGGGTTCCCGTACCGGATGTTGTATTCAACGGTCTCGTCGAAGAGGAAGTTGTCCTGTAGCACGACGCCCACCTGGCGCCGGTAGTCCGCCAGCCGGATGCCGGCCAGGTCGCGCCCGTCGACCAAGACGCGCCCCCGATCGGGCGCGTTGAAGGAGAGTACCAGGCTGGCCAATGTACTCTTGCCTGAACCGGACGACCCCACGAGTGCCGTGGTCGTACCGTTCGGGGCGTCCAGCGACACGGCGCGAAGTACCGGCAGCCCGTTCTCGTACGCAAACGATACGTTCTCGAAGGTGATTCTTCCCTCGATGGTTCCCAGGCGCTCCCTGCCGGCATCGCGGTCGGCCTCTGTGGTCATGGAGCGCAGTTCCCGAATGCGATCCAGGCCGGCAAAAGCATCCGTGATCTGTGTGCCGATGTTCGCCATCTGCACCAAGGGACCCACCATCATTCCCGTCAGGATGATGTACATGACGAAGTCGCCCAACGTCATGGCGCCACCGAGCAGCGCCCGGCCGCCCACGATGATCATCACCACCCCGATGAGCCCGACGACGACCGAGGAACACGAGGTGACCGCCGACACGCCGGTGACCGACTTGGCCACGTTGCGAAGCAGCTGGTGCGCTCCCCGGGCGAAGACCAGGTCCTCTTTGCGTTCGGCGGTGTAGGCCTTGACGATGCGCACGCCTGAGAGGCTCTCCCCCAGCCGGCCCGTCACGCGGGCGTTAATGCGGCCCCGCTCCCGAAACAACGGGCGCAGCCGCCTAAAGGCGACGGCCATGCCCCCGCCGAAGAGCAAGAGGACCGACATGGTCAGCATTGTGAGTGCCCAATTGACGTAGAGCAGGATGGCAAAGCAGATCACCGACGTGAGAATGCCGCCGGTGAGTTGGACCAGCCCGGTTCCCACCAGATTGCGGATCCCCTCGGCATCGGTCATGATGCGCGAGATGAGTACGCCCGACTTGGTGGAGTCGAAGTAGCTGACCGGAAGCCGGGCTACATGTCGCTGGACCGTCTTTCGCATGTCGGTGATCGCGCGCTGGGCGGTCACGCCCAAGATCTGCGACAGGGCAAAGGAGCTGGCTCCCTGCACGATGGCCGCGGCACCCACGATGAGCGCCAGCGGCACCAGAAGGTCGGGGCGTCCCTGACCCACCACGTTGTCGATCAAGAATTTTGACGACCCCGGCGCGACCAGGCCGGCACCCCGTCCGATGGCCATCACGACCAGCCCGAAGGCGACCCGGCCCCGGTGTCGCCAGACGATTTCTCTTGCGTCCCGCCACACTTGGTAGGGCTTGAGCTTCTTGTGCTTGATCACGTTGGCCGCTCGTCTTGGGATGGGTCGCTCGGTGTCGATGGGTGCCGCCAGTGGACTTGCTGGGGGCAAGTGTGCGCGCCGGAATTCGCGGGGCGAGTCTTTTCCAATGCGGAGATGAGCCTGAACTGCGAGAGCCCAGTGTGGGGGGAAGAGCCATGAGCGCCCAGGCTGGTGGCGTGTGACGGAACATCATGATCACGGGAGCCGGTAGGCGCAACCGGCAAGGGGTTCCGCTCCGGTCGGAGCCCGGAATCTGATGCCCCTATTGGCACCGCCGTGTTCGCGCTCTCCAGACCACCGGCAGGTGAGGTGGTCCCGGTTATTTGGACAGGTCGTTAAGGTGGATTCACTCACTTGAATGGAGGCGCTGACATGACCAGAAAAAGACGGAGATTCACCCCACAGTTCAAGGGCCGCGTGGCGCTCGAAGCGGTCCAGGAACGCGGACAGCCTGCAGGCCATCGCACGCCGCCACGAGCTCCATCCCAATCAGGTCAGCGGATGGAAGCGGCAACTGCTGGACGCCATCCCCGAGGTATTCGCCACGGGCGCGAACAAGCGCACCCAAGGATCACGAGGCCGTGATCCACTCCCTGCACGCCAAGATCGGGGAGCTCACCGTCGAGCGGGATTTTTTTCGGCGCGGCTTGAAGCACTGAGCCGGCCGCAGCGGATGCAGATGATCGACCGCGACCACCCCATGGGGGTGTCGAAGCAATGCGCCCTGACGGGCGTGAGTCGGTCATCCCTGTACTACCGTCCCAAGGGTGAGAGCCCAGCGAGCCTGGACCTCATGAGGCACCTTGATGAGCTCCACATGAGCTATCCCTTCTACGGTAGCCGCCAAATGGTGCGGCACTTCGGGCGCGACGGCCTGAAGGTGGGCAGACACCGGGTCCGGCGGCGGATGCACAAGATGGGAATCGAGGCGATGTACAGGCGCCCACGAACGAGCGTGGCGAGTCCGGAGCACCGGGTGTTTCCGTATCTGCTGCGCGATGTCGAGGTGTCGCGGGCCAACCAGGTGTGGTGTGCGGACATCACGTATGTGCCAGTGTCGCCGAGGCTTTTTCTACCTGGTGGCCGTGATGGACTGGGCGACCCGGCATGTGCTCTCGTAGCAGTTGTCGAACACCATGGACGCATCCTTTTGCGTCAGAGCACTGGATGATGCGTTGCTCATGGGGAAGCCGGAGATCTTCAACACGGACCAAGGCTCGCAGTTCACGAGCGAGGCGTTCACGGGGCGGGTGCTGGGTGCGGATATTCGGGTCTCGATGGACGGTCGGGGGCGGTATCTGGACAACATCTTTATCGAGAGGCTGTGGAGGTCACTGAAGTACGAGGCGATCTACTTGCGGGAGTTGAGGGACGGGCTGGAGGCGCGTCGGATCATCGGATGCTGGATGGAGTTCTACAACGAGGTGAGGCCGCACTCGGCGCTGGATGGGCAGACGCCGGCTGATGCATACCGGTCGGGGGCGGGACTGAAGTGGAATTGAGTGACCTGGGGCTTCGTCGAGGAAACCGGCGAAATGACGGCGCGGCCTTGGCGCGTTGTTGGGCGCCGGTTGCCTCCATTTTTCCCCATCGGGGAAACCCCGCCGGGAAAAACGGAGGTTAGATTTAACCCCAGTTGGGGGGAGCGGGCCCTGCGAGTCGGTCTGCGGGGACGGGTCTTCCAGCGACATGGCTGGACTCCCGCGACGCGGCTTGAAAGCGGTTTTCCGGAGGGCGGAAGTACACCTTATTTTCGCCCAAAATCTGTCCAACAAAGTGGGACCACCTCAGTTTCCAGTCTCAAGGAGGTGCGGCCACAGCTGCGCCACGGATGCGGGCGTGACCTGCGGGGTCCTGTGGCGTACATTGATGTGGACGGGATGTTCATGCCGACGGACGGAGAGAAGGTCGTTTCGCTCACCACCACGGGCGAGGTTTGCCACGCTCGCCGTCTCGGAATTTGCCGCACGGGGCCAGCGTACCCAGCTTCGTATCCTCTGCTCCGTCGGCTCAGACTCGCGGGGCCAGCGAAACCGGGTTGCGTCCGCGGCGCACCAATCCCGATAATGCGTGCCATCGCAAAGCTTGACATCTCTAGACCTAAAATAAGCGCGTTTGGCATTTTGACGGGTCGGGTGCTATAAATAACGAGCGACCTCGGTCACCTGACCGAGAAATATTCGGCCCACATTCGGTTTTCGTCGGCATTTTCCCTCCGTTACCTGCCACCGTCTGGCCTCCTCGACCAGGCCCGTGCCGTACAGACGCACTGGTCCCAGAAAATCGCACCCCAATCAAAAAATCCGACCAGTCGCTGACAATCAGCGACTAACGTTACCCATATTCGGTCCGCTCGATCGTGCACCACGCCCTGTACAGCAGGTCCACGCTCGGTTGCCACCCAATCACCCGCAATGTCGTCTGGCGCGCCTTGCGGATCACCTGGCACGGAATCAACACCATCTCCCGAACAAACCGCTTGAACTCCATCTTCACATAGCGCCGACGCTGCGACTTGTAGTGCATCTGCATCGCCATCCAGCTCTTCAGATTCCACGCCAACGCCGCAATCACCATGTACGCCCAGTTGCTGACCAAATCGTACATCGGCACCCGGAGCGCACCCATCCCGCTCTTCAACTGACTGATCAGATTCTCTTGGTCGCAACGCTGATTCGCCAACCGAACCACCTCAGCCCTGCTCTTGCCCCGTAGCGTCGTGATGTAGAAGAGGTACTTCACCTCATCACCCAGATCCAACTCGCCCCTCATCACACGCAGATTCTTGCGCACCACCACCATCCGATACGCCTTGCGACACGCCCTCGGCCGATACTCAAACTCCGCCACATGCTCGCCCTTGAGCTTGACATCCTTGAACTCGCTCTCGCGCACAATCCGCGCCTTCTCGTTCGGACGCCGCTGCCGTGTCTCGCCCGTCTCCGACACCCAGCGTGGCCGTCGCTTCAACTGCTGCCACCGATCCTCCTCGAGCGCCTCCGCCCGTGCGACCAGCGACCGATGCGCCGTATACCCGAACACGAAATCCGCCCGACCACTCCAACGGTCAAAGTTGGTCGTCAACGAAAACGCCGTATCGCCGCGCAGGCACAGCCGCTCTGCATGGGGGCCCACCAGGTCAATCGACTTGTCAATCCACTTCGCCGCACCGCTGTGGCTGGCCGCGTTGCCCGGTCGATTGTCGATGTACAGGACCTCGCCCGTGTTGGCGAGCGTAACGATCAACGGCTGATACCCCCAGACCTTCTTGTACGACAGCCCCAAGCCCTCCTTCTTCTCTCCGTCCGTCGGCACGATCGTCCCGTCCACATCGATGTACGTCACCGGACCCAGCAGGTCACGCCCGCGTCCGTTCCACAGCTGCGGCCGCACCTCGTTGATCCCGTCCATCAAGGTCTCGATATCTCCCTCGGAGTGGCGCCGCAAGTAGTCGCCCACTGCAGTCGGACTCGGGATCAACCGGGCTCCCAAGGCGTCCATAACCGACACATCCTGGCGCAGTCTCTCGATATCGCCGAGCCGGGTGCCGCCACAGTACACACTGTACGCGAGGGTCAACACATGGTCGGAGTCGAAGTACGGCAGGTTACGCTTCAGCACACCTGATCTGTTGATCTGCTCCGGTAGGCCGATCTTGGTGATCAACCGGTGGGCGGCGCCGATGCCACCGTAGAGTGTGGCATTCACGCGCCGGCTGACCTCGTAACGAATCTTGCCGGCCCCGAGCATCGGTTTACTTTGTTGCTTCCAACGCCCTGCTTGGGCGTGTCTGGCACGGAGGCGACGCCGGTGGGCGGCGCAGTTACGGCGGGTTTGGTGGTGGCTGATGGTACTCACCCGAAAGTCCTCGTCGCTGGAGGGATGACGCTTTGACCTCGCGGTATAAGTACAATAAAGATAAGCTGTTCTGCATTAAATTAACAGGCCCTCCCCCGGAACACGCTTATCTGAGGTCTAGTTCCCGTCCATAAATCTGCAAGTGGTAGCACCTGTGGGCGTTATGTCGTTGACGGAGAGGACGACAAGGGGGAGTCTTTTCCAATGCGGAGATGAGCCTGAACTCCGAGAGCTTGGTGTGTGGGGAAGAGCCTGAGCGCCGAGGCTGGTGGCGGTTGACGGAACATCATGATCACGGGAGCCGGTAGGCGCAACCGGCAAGGGGTTCCGCTCCGGTCGGAGTCCGGAATCTGATGCCCCTATTGGCACCGCCGTGTTCGCGCTCTCCAGACCACCGGCAGTTGAGGAGGCCCTGGACCTGCCCTTAGGGTGCGAATCCGGGTGGCGCTAAGTGTCACGATCATGTTCCTATGATCGCAACGCCTCAGCTCAGGCTCAGTTCCCGTTGGAAACCGCGCCCGCGTTCAACCTCATCTCCCATTGGACAAAACTGATCTCCGAACACGATGAATTTGATCTCCAGCCCGGCTAAGCGCGAAGTTAACGTTCGGCCTTTGTCCACAGGTTGCCAAGCCCGCCTTCCGGCTTCGCCATCCGCCGCGCATCGCCATGAACCCATCCAGCCAAGCCGAAACGAAGGGTGCCACCGTGCCCGATCGACGGGTTAAGGTGTTCGATTTCTTCTCTGGCTGCGGTGGAGCAAGTTGCGGATTCCGGGACGCTGGAATGGACATCGTGTTCGGTCTCGATTGGGACGCCGACGCCAAGCAAACCTTCGAAATGAATTTCCCATCGGCCGTATTTGAGTTCGCCGACATTCGGAAAACGGAGGAAGGCGCTGTTCGCCGACATGTGGACGAAAACCGGCCGAATCCGATTCTCTTCTGCGGGTGCGCCCCCTGCCAGCCGTTCACTAGGCAAAACACCACACGTCCAGCCCCCGAAGAAGACGAACGCGTGCCGTTGCTATTGGAGTTCCTGCGCCTGATTCGCGAGTGCAAGCCGGATATCGTTTTCGTGGAAAATGTCCCGGGAATCCAGAGGGTTCGACTTGATTCACAGCCTCTCAGGGTATTCATCGACGGACTGACGGACGCGGGGTACCCGGAACCGGCCTACGCCTCCGTGCCGCTGAAGCGATACGGGGTGCCCCAGGGCCGACGCAGATTTCTCCTGCTGGCCAGCCGACACGGACGTGTCGAGCTCCCCCCGAAGACCCACGGACCGGGTGCGGCGAATCCCGAGTTCACCACCGTGCGCGATTGGATCGGGGAATTCCCGCGGATCGGCGCCGGCGAAGTCCACCCGGAGATCCCCGATCACCGGGCGGCTCGGCTTTCTCGGCTCAACCTGAAGCGGATCCGGGCGACCCCGCAGGGGGGTGGCAACCGGGACTGGCCGGAGGAGATTCGGCTGGAATGCCACAAGGGAGCGAAGGGATACAGCGACGCCTACGGCCGGATGTCGTGGGATCGACCCGCCTCAGGTCTCACGACGCGCTGTATCAGCTATTCGAACGGGCGGTTCGGACACCCCGAGCAGGACCGGGCGATCAGCCTCCGCGAAGCTGCGCGCCTTCAGACGTTCCCGATGGACTACAGGTTTTCCGGCGGGCCCGGTGCGATGGCCCGGCAGATCGGCAATGCCGTGCCGGTGCGGGTGGCGTTTGTCGTGGGGCGGCATGTGACCGGGCACTTGGCCGATGCGGGGGTGGTTTGACGTCAGCCGCGACGTTCAAGGCTCGGGCCCGGACCCTGGACATGCTGGGCAGGCAGCAGATCGCGGGCGCACCCACAGCCATCAGCGAGCTCTTCAAGAACGCGCACGACGCGGACGCCACCCGGGTGGAGGTGGACTACTACCGAAGCAACGGTCTGTTCGTACTGAGAGACGACGGATTCGGCATGCTGGAGGAGGAATTCGTCGACTGCTGGCTCACCATCGCCACGGAATCCAGCGTCGAGCGGAGGCGCCGGCGTCCCATGCAGGGAGGCCACGCGAGGCCGATCTTGGGGGAAAAGGGAATCGGCCGCCTGGCCATCGCTACGATCGCTCCCCAGGTACTGGTCCTCACTCGCGCCATTCGCGATGGGGTGAGGTCTGATCTCACGGCCGCTTTCTTGAACTGGAGGGTCTTTGAGTGTTCGGGGCTGAACCTGCAGGACATCCAGATTCCGCTTCGCACCTTCCCCGGCGGCACCCTCCCCGACGGTGCCGACGTGGCCGACATGATCGACTCATTCCAGAATCGGAACGCACACCTCCAGAACGGGGTCGCGGCGGACGAATGGAAGCGGGTCGAATCCGATCTTGCGCAGTTCGTCGTCGATCCCCTGGACATGGCCGAATTCCTAGAAGGGCCGACGCTCCGCGCCGACGGTCACGGCACCCATTTCTATCTTCTTCCGGCGATCCCGGATCTGACGTTCGACATCGATGGAGCTCCCGATGCCGACGTTGCCCCACCGCTGCAAAAGGCACTGCTGGGGTTCACCATGCCAGCGCTGGCAGGCGGTGTCGAACCGGCGATCCGCACCGCGTTCCGGGATCACCGCACGGACGGGACCTGGGAAGACCTCATCGGCGAAAGCGAGTTCTTCACCCGCTCCGAGTACGAGAATGCCGACCACCAGATCCAGGGGCGGTTCGACGAGTACGGCCAGTTCAAGGGCTGTGTTTCCGTCTACGGCGAGACGGTGGACCAACACGTTATCAACTGGTCTGGGGGCAAGGGACGCAAGACCGCATGCGGCCCTTTCGCCATCCGATTCGCGGCGGTCGAAGGCGTGTCGAGGAACTCGACTCTTCCGCCCGCCGAGCACGGCCGCATGCTCAAGAAGACCAGACGGATCGGGGGGTTGTACATCTACCGGGACGGTGTGCGCATCCAACCCTATGGAAATACGGACTACGACTGGCTCGAGATTGAGCTGCGCCGGACCAAGAGCGCCTCGTACTACTATTTCTCGTACCGGCAGATGTTTGGGATTGTCGAAATCGACTCCACCAGCAACCGCCGCCTCGAGGAGAAGGCAGGCCGCGAGGGGTTTCGCGAAAACAAGGCCTACCGCGATCTGCGCGACATCCTGAAGAACTTTCTTGTGCAGGTGGCCGCCGATTTCTTCCGCGAAGAGGGAATTCACGGCGACCGGTTTGCTCGCCACAAGCGGGAGATGGACGGGATTGAGCGGCACCGTCGCGCGCGCGGTAGGCAGGTGGCCGCCAAACGCCGCAAGCTAAAGGAAGATCTCGCCGCGTTCTTCGACCGAATGGAGACGGAGAAGCCGCTCGAGAAAGCCTTGGCGCTGGGCGTTGAAACCGAGGATCGCGTCAGAAGGGCGAGCCGGGACGCCGACCGCGCTAGAGCTGCCAGGCGGGTCATCAAGATCGAGCGGGAAGCGAGAGAGGGTCTCGACGATCTGGAGGCGCGATATCGAGTCTCCAAACCGAGGATCGGGATCAGCCGAGCCATGCAGAAGGAATGGATGGAATATCGGGAGAGGTTCGAAGATCTTATCGCCAATCTACGAGACGTTAGGGATTCGATTGAGAGCGTGGTCACGAAGGAGGTGACTCGGACGGGAGTCGACGTGAGTGCCAGGGAGCGCATGGAATTGGCGCTCAGCGATATCGGGAAGTCTGCGCGAGACAAAACGAAGGCCCAGCGCAAGAAGGCGGAGAAGACAGCCGAGGAAATCCAGATCCGTACGCGAACGGTTGCCAGCGAGTGCGTGCAGGAAGTTGAATTGGCGATTCGCGGCGTGATGTCCGACTTCGCCCAGCGCGACTTCGCGGGCCTTGATGACCGGCAGCTGATCAAGGAACGCTCGGAGTTGGAGTCGCGGATCCGCAATGCAGCGAAACGCGCCGCTCGCACCCTCAACTCGCTACACACACAGCTGGTAGCCGTCGACCCGACGGGAGATTCCACCGTGGTGGACCAACTCGAAGCCGTGGAACAGAGAAGCGTCGCGTTGGAGGAACAGGCGGCCGCCGACATGCACTACGCCCAACTCGGCATGGCGATCGGAATCATCGGCCACGAATTCGGCGCCGCCATTAGGTCCGTCCGGATGGGGCTACGAAGTCTGAAGGCATGGGCCGACTCCAATGGCGAGCTGATGTCGCTCTATCGGGACATCCGCAGTAATTTCGACCACCTAGACGGATATCTGACGCTCTTTGCGCCGCTCCAGAGAAGGCTGTACCGAAAGGCGACGGACATCCGCGGCTGGGAGATTCACGATTTCCTGCTCCGCCTGTTCGGTCGACGCCTCGCCACACACAACATCGAGCTGACCAAAACCGCGGAGTTTGCCAAAGCCACCGTCCAGGGCTATCCCTCGTCCTTCTACCCGGTCTTCGTCAACCTTGTGGACAACGCGATCTATTGGCTCTCCGGCCAGAACGAGCGTCTGGAACGAAGAATCGAACTTGATGTGCATGGAGAGACGCTCAGCGTCCGGGATTCGGGTCCAGGGGTCCACGCCCGAGACCGCGACGACATCTTCGACATCGGATTTACCCGCAAGCCGGGAGGTCACGGCATGGGATTGCACATCGCGAGGGAGACGCTGCGCGAGATCGGCTATGACCTGAGCCTTGAAGCAAACGAATCCTATCGGGGGGCGGGTTTCCTGATCGCCCCCAAGCCACAATTGTCGGGTTAGATGACAAGCAACGGATTCGAGGAGCATTGCCGAGAAATCGCGCGCCGGTTTCTACTGACGGCGGTTGTGGTTGACGACGAGCTCTCCGCTTCCGCGGATGGGCCGGTGCATGGCGAGCTCGCGCGGCCCGGACAGGGCGCGCGGCCGCCACGCAGGTCAACGCCCGATTCGGACCCGAAGGTCCATCGACCCCGGTGGCCCTTGAGAGTCGATTCGGTCACAAGGGCCTTCGCTCGTCAGGGCATGATTTGCGGCGTGGTGTCGCCATGGGAATGGCCGGAATGCTCCGGTCTCGCCGAGTTGGTCGCTCGCGCGGACATTGTCATCCTAGACCTAAAATAAGCGCGTTTGGCATTTTGACGGGTCGGGTGCTATAAATAACGAGCGACCTCGGTCACCTGACCGAGAAATATTCGGCCCACATTCGGTTTTCGTCGGCATTTTCCCTCCGTTAGCTGCCTCCGTCTGGCCTCCTCGACCAGGCCCGTGCCGTACAGACGCACTGGTCCCAGAAAATCTCACCCCAATCAAAAAATCCGACCAGTCGCTGACAATCAGCGACTAACGTTACCCATATTCGGTCCGCTCGATCGTGCACCACGCCCTGTACAGCAGGTCCACGCTCGGTTGCCACCCAATCACCCGCAATGTAGTCTGGCGCGCCTTGCGGATCACCTGGCACGGAATCAACACCATCTCCCGAACAAACCGCTTGAACTCCATCTTCACATAGCGCCGACGCTGCGACTTGTAGTGCATCTGCATCGCCATCCAGCTCTTCAGATTCCACGCCAACGCCGCAATCACCATGTACGCCCAGTTGCTGACCAAATCGTACATCGGCACCCGGAGCGCACCCATCCCGCTCTTCAACTGACTGATCAGATTCTCTTGGTCGCAACGCTGATTCGCCAACCGAACCACCTCAGCCCTGCTCTTGCCCCGTAGCGTCGTGATGTAGAAGAGGTACTTCACCTCATCACCCAGATCCAACTCGCCCCTCATCACACGCAGATTCTTGCGCACCACCACCATCCGATACGCCTTGCGACACGCCCTCGGCCGATACTCAAACTCCGCCACATGCTCGCCCTTGAGCTTGACATCCTTGAACTCGCTCTCGCGCACAATCCGCGCCTTCTCGTTCGGACGCCGCTGCCGTGTCTCGCCCGTCTCCGACACCCAGCGTGGCCGTCGCTTCAACTGCTGCCACCGATCCTCCTCGAGCGCCTCCGCCCGTGCGACCAGCGACCGATGCGCCGTATACCCGAACACGAAATCCGCCCGACCACTCCAACGGTCAAAGTTGGTCGTCAACGAAAACGCCGTATCGCCGCGCAGGCACAGCCGCTCTGCATGGGGGCCCACCAGGTCAATCGACTTGTCAATCCACTTCGCCGCACCGCTGTGGCTGGCCGCGTTGCCCGGTCGATTGTCGATGTACAGGACCTCGCCCGTGTTGGCGAGCGTAACGATCAACGGCTGATACCCCCAGACCTTCTTGTACGACAGCCCCAAGCCCTCCTTCTTCTCTCCGTCCGTCGGCACGATCGTCCCGTCCACATCGATGTACGTCACCGGACCCAGCAGGTCGCGCCCGCGTCCGTTCCACAGCTGCGGCCGCACCTCGTTGATCCCGTCCATCAAGGTCTCGATATCTCCCTCGGAGTGGCGCCGCAAGTAGTCGCCCACTGCAGTCGGACTCGGGATCAACCGGGCTCCCAAGGCGTCCATAACCGACACATCCTGGCGCAGTCTCTCGATATCGCCGAGCCGGGTGCCGCCACAGTACACACTGTACGCGAGGGTCAACACATGGTCGGAGTCGAAGTACGGCAGGTTACGCTTCAGCACACCTGATCTGTTGATCTGCTCCGGTAGGCCGATCTTGGTGATCAACCGGTGGGCGGCGCCGATGCCACCGTAGAGTGTGGCATTCACGCGCCGGCTGACCTCGTAACGAATCTTGCCGGCCCCGAGCATCGGTTTACTTTGTTGCTTCCAACGCCCTGCTTGGGCGTGTCTGGCACGGAGGCGACGCCGGTGGGCGGCGCAGTTACGGCGGGTTTGGTGGTGGCTGATGGTACTCACCCGAAAGTCCTCGTCGCTGGAGGGATGACGCTTTGACCTCGCGGTATAAGTACAATAAAGATAAGCTGTTCTGCATTAAATTAACAGGCCCTCCCCCGGAACACGCTTATCTGAGGCCTAGACTGGCGCCTGGACCGTGCGACCGGGGCCGACGCCCTGCCTCTGTTGAAGCAAATCCTGACGAAGGACCAAGCACGCCGGCTTCGCCTGATCGCGTTCTACACCGGAGAACCGGACCACGAGGCCATTCGCGAGAAGGTCGCAATGGAATTGAATCAACTAGACGCATCCGGCCGCGAAGCGTCGTCAGGTTATGGCCAGCGTTGTGGTCCCATAGATTTCGGCGCCTGCCGCATCGTGGTGTACGGAAAACCCGGTTCCCATGGTTCCCCTTTGGATAGCGTCGTTGCGGAAGCGGATTTGGCTGAGCGGCTTCTAACCGACTTTGCCGACCGGGTTGGGGGCCTTTTGCCGAGCTTGGTGCTCGCCGCCTTGGCGGCGGTTCGAGACAACGTGCATAGGGTGCTGGAACGCTTCGGCCGAGACTTGGATCCGGCGTTCTTGGCCCATCGTGCCTGTCTGCCGCAACCATCGGATTCGGGGCATCACATCGTCGAGCAAATCGGCAGCGAGCTTCGGGGGATCATGGAGGATGTGGTGGCCGACACGAGTGCCGCAGCGGGCGCGACGCCAGCAGGAATCGAAGCAATCAAGCTGTGGCTCGACGCCCAATTCGGCGACGATCCGGTGGTGTTCGGTGAGAAGAAGGTGTGCCAGCGGATAGTCTTGGAGATGTTGGAACACGGGGTCGAGAAGAAACACGGACCTCTCAAAGCGCGCGGCAGGGAATTCCACATTCTCTCAGACGGCTTTCTGGGAAGCGGCCAAGGAGATGCCCGCAAGCTTGACCGGCGCCTGGCGTCCGCGATGAGCTTTCGTCAGGTGTTCGCCGACACGCCGCGAGAGCTTTCACTGGGAACGGTTGTAATTGGCGACAACGACGAACTTCTTCTCTGCGTCACACCGAAGTGCGATAGCGTCCGATTGACCCAAGAGTCATCGTTTCTTTTCCTGCCGCTCGTGGATCGCAAGTCCAATACTCTCCAAGTCGTGGTGCCGATGGACGGCAACGAGTACCAGCGCAGGACGATATCGACGAAACCATCGACTTGGAGCATGAGGGACTTCAAGCCTCATCCGGTAAACCGGTGCGTCCTCGCCCACGGGACCGGGTGTTCGAATTGGGCCTTCGCGTTCAGGGATGTGGATGATAGAAAATACCGATGGGTCGGAGAACTGAAACCGGAATTCGCCCAGTCCATCGCGCAGGCGATCGCGGGCAGAATGTCCCGGTTACCGTTGAACAAGTCGGAATGGCTCAGGCGCGCGGAGAACCGCTGAAAAGGGGTCGGATCCGAGGCGCGGGACCGACTCGAGCACGGACGCCTCATTCCGTGAGAAAGGCGGGATAACAGAGCTGAACGGCGCATATTTCCGCGAAACTACAGATTTGGGCGGGGTCGATAACGGCCTCGGGATGCGATGTCCAAGACCAACTGCTTCTGGTACTTACGGCCCGCGACGGAAGGCATCGGCTTCATGGAGTGACTGCCCAACCCCATGGAGCCATCAAGCGGCCCGTTCCAGCACCTCGAGATGGACGCCAAGCTTCCCTTACTGGTGAGCCACTTCCAGTTTCAGCCCCCGCGACGGCGACCGGCCCCGCCCGGTCATGAGGTGTTCCACGCCAAATGGACGGCGATTTCAATGAAACAGTTCACGACCGTTGTCCGGTCACCTCGCCGCGGTTAAACGGGTACGTGTGATCACAGTGCGGGGCTATTTTGTGCCAGACCGGGCGGACCGAGAATTGCGGAATCTGACGCGGGCACGCGGTATGCACCGTTACGGAGGCGGTTGAGGGCGCGCTCACTCTTGGGTCGGCGCTGTGATCGTGATGCCATGATGCGCCTGTCCCCCACGGTTGATCGCCTTGGGGAGAACGGAGAGTTTCATGCGCTGGCGAGGGGTGTGGGCGGTGGATGATCCCGCACGTGCAGGCGAAGGAGTCCTGGTAGATGAGTGAATCAGGCGCACATTGCGACGCTTTGGCGCTCCCCGGGCCCCGGGTATCCGTGCGTTGGCTGGCCGATCACTTGGGATCAGACGGGCTCGCGGTCTTGGATGGATCGTGGTATCTCCCGGGATCGGCGCGAAATCCGGCATCGGAGTTTCTGGTGAGGAGGATCCCCGGTGCCAGGTTCTTTGATGTTGACCGATCGAGCGACCCCGACTCATCGCTTCCGCACACGATCCCCACCCCGGACCACTTTGGCCGTTGCGCCCGGGCGGTCGGGGTGACGGACGGCTCCGCGGTCGTGGTCTATGACGCCTCCGGCGTCAATCTCAGCGCGGCGCGCGTGTGGTGGATGTTCCGGTACTTTGGTCTGGAGCGGGTCGCGGTGCTGGATGGGGGCTTGGGCCGGTGGGTGGCGCGGGGCCACCCCACGGAGTCGGGCCCGCCCGGTGCGTTGCCGGACGCACCGGGAGCGTTTACGGCCGCGCCCCGACCGCACCTCATCCGCACGATCAAGGACGTGATACGGGCGTTGGGTTCCGACCGCGTGCAACTCGTCGACATGCGCCCCCCGGGCCGCTTCAGCGGTCGGGATCCGGAGCCCCGCGAGGGACTTCGCAGGGGGCGTGTGCCCGGGAGTCGGAACCTTCCCTTCACCCGCTTGGTGGACAAGCGGACCGGATTGGCCATCAGGCCCGAGGAGTTGGCCGCCCTGTTGGACTCCGCCGGCATTGATGCGAGTCGCGAATTGGTCGGCACCTGCGGATCGGGGACGAGCGCCTGCGCGTTTGCGTGGGCCATGGCGTGCGCGGGCAAGCCCGATGTGGCGATCTACGACGGTTCCTGGGCCGAGTGGGGCGGGCGTGATGACATGCCCGTCCAAACGGGGTGAGCGCACACGGGCATGGATGGCGGGAGACCCATTCGGAATTCCCGCGGACGTAGCGGCGCGGGGCCCCGCGCTCAGGCCAGTGCCGTTGGTCCCGGTGTGCTTGTCTCCAGCGTCTCGGGTTCCATCGCTTCTGGGCCCGGTGTCGGTGACCTGGCCACCACCACCGTACCCCGCCGGTTGCCCAGCACCCAGTTACCGGACATCAGCCGCGCGTCGCCGGTGAGCCGCAGCACCAGGGTGCCGGCGGGGAGGCGGGCGCGGATGTTCATCTGCCCGGCCCCGACCTCGATGGCCTCCACCTCAGCCTGGGTGGCGCCCACGGCCAACATGCCCCGGTAATTGTCGGGGGACCCGCGGATCTCCAGCCGACCCTGTGAGACCTGCCCTTGGGCCGACATCGTCACTTCGTAGGTGCCCAAGGGGCGGAAGGCGGGTTCCGGAGCCCCGCCGGGAGCGCGCCCTCCGCAGCCGACGCCCCACCCCGGGGTCGCCAAGACCAGCGGCAGTAGGAGGATCTTGGAGGCCCGGTCCAGGCGCTCGCGCCTGGATTCAGCGCGATGTCGATCCACCCGTTGGGCGGCCCCCCTCAAGTCAGCGCACTCTGCGCCCAGTCGGCGACTGCACGAATTCCGGTCAACACGGACTCCCCCACGGTGACGAGAATGTCTCCCGCCATCGTGCGGTCCAAGAGCCCCGTCCATACGGCCACGGCCATCAGGATCGCCGCCGGGACGATCACCTTGAGGGCCACGCGCATGAACTCCCGAAACAGCATCCATACCAGGCCCAAGACCAGGAGCACCACCACCAGCTGTCCGACAAGCGCCGGAGTCAAATAGTCACTCACCACGACACCCCCGCAACGCGCAAGAAACACACACACACTTTTTTGATGTCAGGTTCCCCTTGCTCACCCATACGCAACCGGCGGTGCATTGGCTTCAGGGGGGATCCACCAAGGGGCGCGCCACACACGAACGCGGCCCCCCGACCCGTGGCCGGGGGAGCCGCGTCATGGGTCCCCAGCGTGACCGATGTTCCCGGCACGACACCCCCTCTAAGGAATCGCCCGGGAGGGATGTCTTCTAGGAGATCCGGTCTTTCAAGCCCTTGGCCGGCTTGAAGGCGGGGTGCCTCTTGGCCGGGATGGCCATAACCTCGCCTGTGCTCGGATTGCGGCCCGTGCGAGCGGCCCGATGCCGCGCCTCGTACGTCCCGAAGCCGCCAATCGAAACCTTTTCGCCCGCGTCCAGCGCGTTGGCGATCACACCCGTGATCGGGTTGAACAGGTGGTCGATGGCGTCGGCGGCAGCAGCCTGGGTGAGGCCGGACTGCGACGCGAGCTGCTTGGCCAATTCTGTCTTGTTCACTTCTGTTTCCAGCTCCTTCCATGGGATGGGCTCCGAACTCCGAGTGAGTCGGACTGACCCGTATGGTACATCGGTGGTGCAACCACTCTCCGCTGGCGTGTGTTCTTCGTGGTCGCGCACCGTTGGCGCACGCTCCACTGTTGTTCGCGCACCGCCCCAACCCATAACACCCCCCGCCCAAGCGCACAATATCATAACATGGATGCGTGCCCCCCGCGCCGCCCGCGTTCGGCCAGGGGGTCCCCCGCAAGGGGGGAACCTCGTTGATGTGACAGGAGAATCATCCATGCTCTGTGCCGAGTCCGGGGCCCGGGCGCCATGAGGGGGGCAATCTTCAGGCGCTACCGGGGCGAGATTTGCGTTGAGACGCTCCCCGATCCAGCCCCGGCTCCCGACGGTGTCGTGGCGCGGGTGGAGGCGTGCGGGATCTGCCGTAGTGACTGGCACGGGTGGGTTGGCCACGACCCGGATATCGTGCTTCCCCATGTGCCCGGGCACGAGATTACCGGCGTGGTCGAGGCCGTGGGACGAAATGTCCGGCGGTGGCGCCCCGGCGACCGGGTGCTGGTGCCCTTCATCGCGGGGTGCGGGCGCTGTGGGCCATGCAGGAGGGGAGACTCCCAGGTCTGCGACCGCCAGTTTCAGCCGGGGTTTCACGGCTGGGGCGGATTTGCGGAATTCGTGGCGCTGCGCCACGCGGATCTGACCCTCGCGCCCCTGCCCGACGAGATCGGGTTCGTCGAGGCCGCGAGCCTGGGTTGTCGCTTTGCCACCTCGTTTCGGGCCGTCGAGGCCCAGGGTCGGGTCAGGGGCGGCGATTGGGTCGCCGTACACGGGTGCGGAGGCGTTGGTCTGTCGGCCGTCATGATTGCACGGGCGCTGGGCGCGCGCGTAGTGGCCGTGGATATCCGGGGTGAGGCGCTCGAGATGGCGTCCCATGCGGGTGCGGAGGTGGTCGTCAACGCAGCCCGGTCGGCCGATGTGGCCCAGGAGATCCGTCATCGTACCGGTGGCGGTGCCCAGGTGTCCCTGGACGCGCTGGGACACCCGGACACATGCCGCAACTCGGTTGCGTGCCTGGCCAAGCGGGGGCGCCATGTGCAGGTCGGGCTCCTGGCGAACTGCGCCGATGCGGTCAGGATCCCCTGGGACAGGGTGATTGGCTGGGAGCTGGAGCTGGTGGGTAGCCATGGGATGCAGGCGCACCAGTACGAGCGGGCGCTTGGCATGCTTCAGGCGGGGATGGTGGATCCGGCCCAGCTTGTCACGGACACGGTCGCGCTGGAGGCCGGCGTCGACGTGTTGACCTCGATGGACGGCTACTCGGCACTGGGTGTTGTGGTCATCGATCGGCCGGGCCGAGGCGTCGGGTGACCCCAAGGGGAGAGGCCGCGCATCAGCCCGTTGGCGCCGGAGGCCGGGCGGTCATGGGAGACCCCTTGGGGATCCGGGCCTGGACGGCGCGTGCGACCCGGTCCATCTCTTGGGCCGTGTTGTACAGGTGCGGCGATGCCCGGATGCGGCCCCGCCTAAGCGACACGACGATTCCGTCATCAGCCAAGGCGGCCCCCAGCTCCTCTCCGTCCAGCGCGGGGTGGGAGAAGGCGAGGATGTGGCGACGATGGCCGAGGCTGGGCGCCAGCTCGCAGCCCAATGCGCCCAGGCGGTCGGCCAGCCTGGCCACAAGGGTGTCCAAGTGTTTGGCGATGGCCCCCACTCCGGCATTCTCCAGGAGCTCCAGCGCGGCCCCGAATCCGGCGATGAGGGGATAGGCAAGGCTCCCCTCCTCGAAGCGCCCCGCGTCGCCGCGAAGTTCCAGGTGGGCACGGTCGAAGTTGAACGCGTCCGTCGTGCTCCGCCACCCGATGAGCGGAGGGTGGATGTGAGGGGCCAGCGAGGAGTCCACGAACACCGCTCCAATGCCCATCATGCCCAGCATCCACTTGTGGCTGTCGGCGGACAGAACGTGAATTCCGGCCTCTTTCACATTGATGGGCAGGGCGCCCACGGTCTGGATCCCGTCAACGACGAGCAGGGTGTCATTTCGGCGGCACAGGTTGCCCAAGGCGGCGAGGTCCGTGACGGCGCCGCTGGCGTACTGGGCCGAACTGACCGCCAGTACTCGCGTCCGGGGTCGCAGCGCATTGCGGGCCGCATCCGGGGTGACCGTCCCGTCGGGATCGGTCCTGATGTTGTCCAGCGCGACCACGCCCCGGCGCATCAGATCCACCCACGGGTACACGTTGGAGGGATACTCGATGTCGGTCGCCACGGCCACGCGGTCGCCCGGGCGCCAATTCAGTCCGCGGGCCACGAGCGAGAGCCCGTGCGACGTGTTGCGCACGAACGCGACCTCGCCCGGCTCGCAACCGATGAGTTGCCCGAAGCGACGGCGACAATCGTCGGCCAGCGACTCCCAGTCGTCGAAGCTTGGCCGGCCCAGGTGCGCCATCGACTGCATGAAGTCGGCGACCGCTTGGGCGGCGCTGAGCGATGTCGGCGATACCCCGGCGTGGTTCAGGAAGACCTGGCTCTCGCAAACCGGAAACTCGGCCCGCAGTGACTCAAGGGCGCTCATGATGAGCCGTTGGGACTGGGGCGAAAGACTTGGCGGTACACGGCCAGGTTACCTTCCACCATCGAGTCGACCGAGAAGTGCTCCTCGATTCGGCGCCGGGCGCGCTTTCCCATTTGTCGCGCGTCGCGTCGGTCCCGCATCAGCCTGCGGATCGCCATGGCCAGCGCGCGGGCATCTCCCGGAGGACAGAGATAGCCGGTCTCGCCATCGACGATGATCTCCGGAATCCCGCCCGCCCGGGCTCCGATGACCGGCACGGCCGCCGCACCGGCCTGCAGCGCCGCGACCCCAAGGCCCTCCCGCAGCGCAGGATGCACCAGGAAGTCGAACGCCCCCAGCCACTGCTGCAAATTGTCCCTGAATCCCGCAAGGCGGATCTGGTCCTGAACCCCGGCCTCACGGGCCAGGGCCGCGACATTGTCCCGCTTGGGCCCGCGACCGAACAGTACGATCGTGGGCTCAAGTCCCCAGCGCCGAAGGAGTGCAAGGGCGTCGATGAGGACCCAGTGTCCTTTGCGCGGAATGAACTGGGCGACCATTGCGCCCGCCAGCGTGCCGGCGGTGATCCTGAACTCCCTGTCCCTGGCGGCGCGGTCGTGCGCATCGGTCCAGTCGGCGACGTCGACGGCGGAATGCACGAGGGAGATCTTGTCCTCGGACACGCCCTGGTCCATGAGGACATGTCGCACGGCGTCGGAGATGGCCACGACGCGCCGGTAGAGGCCGTACTTGACACCCACGATCCACCCGGGCTCCGGATTGTCGACGCGGCGGGTGAGTACGGAGGGCACGCCGGCAAGCGCGGCGGCCAAGGCGCCCAGGGTGTCCGCGCCCCTGCGCGAATGGAGGTGAACGAGCTCGGCGTCGGAGCGGCGAAAGCGCCAGGCCAGGCGCGCAAGCGCCGTCGCATCGGCCTCCCCGCGGAACGGAAACTCCTCGACGCGCAACCAGCGCGCCCGCGCTTCCCGGGCGACCTCGGAGCTCGTGGGCACCATGAGCAGCGACTCGACGCCCCGGGACTGGAGTCCCTGCGCCAGGTACAGGACCTGTAGCGCACCCCCGTAGAGGTGGCGTCCGGTCTCCACATGGACGATGCTCACGGCCCAGGCGGGGCCGGCGACGGAGATGATCCGGAGAGCTCGACGCTTGATGCGGCGGCAAGGACCTGTGCGACCGAAATGTCATTCATGCAGTCGATGCGGCCGTCGCAGGTCAATCTGCCCCTGCAGGGAGAGCAGGACCGCCCCGAATGCAGGATCGCCACGGATGGGGCCGGTGGATCCAGGTACGGCGTGTTGGAGCCGAAGATCAGGACCGTCGGGCGACCGTGGGCCACCGCCATGTGGCTCAGTCCGGTGTCGACACCGACCGCCAGGTCGGCAAGTGAGACCACCGCGGATGCCTCGCCCAGAGTGGTCCTTCCAGCCAGGTTCATCAGCGGCGGGGATGGAGAGCCGGATGGTTCTCGGGCATCAATGTCGCGCTCGATTTGGTTGGCGGCGTCCCGGTCCTCGGGGCCGCCCAGCAACACCACGCCCCTCTGGCTCTCGGACCGCAGACGCCGGATCAACTCTGCCCAGCGCTCCAGGGGCCATTGCTTGAAGGACCGACTGCTAAAGGGACAGGCGGCTACAAACCCTGGCGCCCGCTTTGCCCGACCCACGATGTGCATTGCTCGCGTCAAGTCGGGTTGGAGGCACGGAATTTCCGGATTGAACGTCGACGTGTCCAGCCCCAGCTTCCCGGCCAAAAACAGATATTCGGAGGCGAACAGGCGTGGATTTCCGCCTCTGGGGATCACGCTGCTCATCAGGAGCCCGGAGCCCTCCCTGCTTCCCAGTCCGATGCGCACATCGGCGCCCGACAGCAACGTAATGAAGGCGCTTCTCAACAGGCCCTGCGTGTCGATGACGACCTCGAAGCGGCGACTTCGCAGCTCGGCCATGAAGTCGCGGGTGTTGCCCCCCCACATCCGCTCATGGCGGCTGGCACCGGCCGGTGCCCGTCTGTCCCAAACGATGACCTCATCCAAGTGCGGGTTGCCCTGAATCACCTCGGCGGTGTGCTCCTCAGCCGCCCATGCGATGTAGGCGGTCGGAAACCTGCGCCGGAGCGCACCGGCCAGCGGCGAGGCGAACACCAGGTCTCCGCGCGCCGTGAGCCTCACGATGAGGATCCGCGTCGTGTCCGGTGGAATCAGCTGTTCAGGCCGTTCGTCTGGAGGATGCACGTGTGCCTTTTGCGGTCGGCGGGCGTTGGGGGGAAGTGACGTGGGGTCTCTTTCGGGCACGCGCCCCGGGGGCGACTCATACGGGTACAGAAGCGCCCTCACGGGGGCGGGGGCCACGCCCGGTGCAACATGCCTTGCCGCATCGACATCGGAAATCTGGCACCAAACCCCGCGCCCCGCATCCATGAACCACTCGGGCGACCGGTGAGGCACCCTCCGGGACCGGCTAGATTCGACCGGTGCGCTGACGCTTTGGGGATCGACGCTGTGGCGTGCTTGTGTTGTGGGCGCTTGTGGGTCCCGCATCCCTGAACGAAGTGTTCGAAGCCGGGGGCGCGCAACGCATGCGACCTGTGCTACGGGTGAGCGCGTGCGCGATCTTCAACGGATGCGGGTCCCTCCGAAGTGCTTCTTCGTTCAGCGGCATGGGGGTCGGTCACGTTACAAAGGGGTGACATCACGGGAGGAGCGGTGACATACGAAATCGTGTTCGTGCTGGTGGTCGCCGCGGTCGCCCTGGTTCTCTTCGCCATGGACCGCATCCGGCTGGACCAGCTGTGCATGTCGGTTCCGGTCGTGCTTCTGTTGGGTGGCGTCATTGAACCTGTCGATGCGCTTGCCGGCCTCTCCAGCGAGGCGACGGTGACGGTTGCCGCGATGCTGGTCCTGGGCCTGGGCTTGCGCAAGACGGGCGTGGTGGCGGCGATCGGCGCGTGGGCCCGAACCGCGCCCTTGGGCGGCACGTCCATGCGCCTCTTCGTGCTCTGCCTGCTGGTTGCGCTGCTGTCCCCGTTTCTCAACAACACGGCCGTTGTGATCGTGTTCATCCCGGTCTTTGCCGCCCTGGCCGACAAGGCCGGGGAGCCGGTGTCACTCTACCTGATGCCGCTGTCCTTCGTGGCAATCATGGGGGGAACGGTGACGCTGATCGGCACGGCCACCAATCTGGTCGTGCATGGAGAGGCGGTGGCGCGCGGTTTCGACGACCTGGGGATGTTCTCCATCGCGCCCGTGGGATTGATCTGCCTGGCGGTGGGCATGCTCTACCTCTTCACCATCGGGCGGCGTCTGATGCCCAGTCGGCCGCGCCCCCCCGACCTCACCACCCGGTATGGAGTGCGCAGGTTCACGACGGAATTTCGGGTGGGGAGCGGCTCCCTTGTGGCCGGCCGATCCCTGGCGGATCTGGGTTGGGGAGAGCGCTTTGATGTCCTAGTCGTGGGCATCGAGAGGCACGGACGGATGATCTCGCTGCCCGCGGGCGAGCGCGTGCTCGACACCGGGGACCGAATCTACGCGCAGGGCTCGGCGGACAAGCTGCTTCTCCTGGCGCAGAGCCAGAAGCTGGACACCCCGGAGGGCACCGGCCCGGGGGAAGCGGGCACGGACATCGCCGGGGGCCGCATGCTGGAGGTGATCATCGGCCCCCAATCGGCGCTGGTTGGCCGGACGCTCAAGGAGCTCGCCTTTGCGCAGCGCTACGACCTCACGGTGCTCGGGGTCCAGAGCCACGGGGCGGCCGTGACGGATCGCATCGCGCTGATGGAGTTCTCCGTCGGCGATATTCTCCTGGTGCGAGGCGAGGCCTCGGCCCTGGACCGCCTGATCGCCGAGCCTGGGTTCATTCCGATGGGCGAGGTGGATCATCCGGTGGGCAGCCGTCCACGCGCCACCTTTGCCGCGGCCGTCATGGCCGCCGTGGTGCTGGTTGCCACCCTGGGACTCTTTCCGATCTCCACGTCCGCGATGGCCGGCGTGGCGTTGATGGTGTTCACCGGCTGCGTGCGTGTCGATGAGATCTACGCGGAGTTGGATTGGATGGTGGTGTTCGTGATGGCCGGCCTCATTCCGCTGGGCCTGGCGATGGAGTCCTCGGGTGCGGCCGCCTGGATCGCCACAGGCGTGGTGGGTGCGACCGCCGGCCTGGGCGAGACCGGGATGATCGGGGCGTTCTACCTGCTGACGGCCGTCATGACCGCTGTTGTGGCCAACACCGCCACCGCGGTGATGCTCACCCCGGTGGCCATTCTGGTCGCCCAGAGCGCCGGGCTGGATCCCTATGCGTTGCTGGTGACGGTCATGTTCGGGGCGTCGGCGTCCTTTGTCACGCCCTTCGGCTACAAGACCAACGTGATGATCTACTCGCCAGGCGGGTATCGCTTCATGGATTTCGTGAAGGTCGGTGGTCCGCTCAACCTCCTCCTGGCGATCGTGGCGTCGATCTGCATCCCGATATTCTTCTGACCGTGATCAGCGCCAATCCGCGTCCGGTCTTGGGCTCCACCGCTCCTTCGGGGTCCAGGGGCAAAGGGCCGCAACCCTGGACTCGTGCCCCTGACGGCAGACTGAAGCCCGGGAACGTTGCACACATGACGGATCAATCCGGGGTGCCCTTTCTTGGATTCCTGCCCACGGACGTGCCCCGCGTCACGTTCTCGGACGGACTCCGGTTCCTTCCGCTGGCGGGGACCGCCCGGCCCGCCGATCAGCGACGACCTGCTACGCGTCAGGGAGGGAACACCCGGCGGCCGATGATCATGGCCGCGCGGGCGATTTCGGGTGATGTTTCTCGGCAAGCCTTCGGCAAGGAGGCCCGGCAATCAATCTCTTCGGGGGGAGGTGTTTGCCGTGGAGCTTGATGACGATCTCGGCGTTGTCATCAGCCATCCCGAGTGGAGTCTGACTGGATACGGCGGCTCCATGATCCAAGCCGAGGAGATACTGGCGGGCTACGCCCGGGAGCCGGCGGAGACGAGGGTCGATGAGCAGCCGACCAGCCATGCGCCGGCAAAGGAATCGTCCTGCGGGGCCTTGTCCTCAAGATCCTGCGTCTCTCGGTGCGGTCATCTGGAGAGCGATCCTGAAGGGCTGGGCCTGCGCGTTCACGCAACCGGGATGCGTAACTCACAAGGAGCCCCCCAAAGAAGAACGCCCCCTCCGGTGCTTGTCCAACCCCTGCGCGGGCCTTGGGGGCAGCGCGAGCACGGTTCATTCGGGAGCTTGGGGGTAGCAGCAGGAGGAGCCGGGCAGGCCACATGGGCCGCGCAATCCGGGGTCATGGAGCGTGGCCTGAGTACGTTGGCGATTGGCATGTGCTCGCAAGGCCCGGGTCCGGGGGAACAACCGCGGCCCGGACGGTGTCAGTCAAGGAACGGGAACTCACGGCGCGCACCCTGACCGACCGCGGCTCCCACGCGCCCCGCTCCCCACAAGGGGAATCATGATCGGAATCATTCGTGACGCCGCGCTGGGCTTGGCACTGGGCCCCTATGCGGTGAAACATCGCCTGAAGACGGGCCGTTGGCGCGATGACCTGCGCACCCGAAACGGTAGGGTCGGAGAGCTTCAGGCCAGGCGGCCCGGTCCCCGGATCCTGCTTCATGGGGTGAGTGTGGGGGAGATTCACGCGGTTGCACCCTTGGTCCGGTCCCTGATGCGGTCACGCGTGAGTCCAGACCTTGTGGTGAGCGCCAGCACGGACACCGGATATGCGCGGGCGGTCGAGCTGTACGGCGGGTCGTGCGAGGTGGTGCGCTTTCCGCTGGACCTCACCTGGATGGTCCGGCGCTTTTTGGACGCTGTGCGACCGGACGTCGTGGCGTTGGCCGAATTGGAGCTTTGGCCCTCCTTTTTGGCCGCGTGCGGGGCGCGCGATATTCCCGTCTGTGTCGTCGGAGGACGCCTCTCGCGCCGGAGTTTCAGGGGATACAGCATGGGGCGCCCCGTGGTGGCCCCCATGTTTCGGGGGCTCGCCCTGGTCGTGGCTCAGTCCGAGGAGGATCGCAGCAGGTTTGAGTGGTTGGGAGTACGTCCCCACCGCACGGCCGTGGGCGGGAGTCTCAAGTGGGACGCCTGGTTGAACATTGCCAACGGGGCCGGGGACGAGGGCGCACGGGCTCGCCGGCTGGGGGCCGCCCTGGGGATCGACCCGGCACGCCCCCTCATCGTGGCGGGTTCAACGGCTCCCGGGGAGGAGTCGGCGCTACTGGATCAACTTCCCTTGGGGTATCAGCTCTTGCTGGCGCCGCGTGACCCCAACCGCTGGCCCCAGGTTGCGCGGCTGCGCCCGGGAATCCGGCGACGAACGGCCCCGGGTGACCAGGCCGGGGATGCGTCGGGCGCGTCGGTGTTCCTGTTGGACACGCTGGGGGAGCTGACGATGGCCTACCGGCTCGCGGATGCCGTGTTTGTCGGACGTAGCCTGGTCCCGATGGGTGGATCGAATCCGCTGGAGTCGGTCACGCTCGGCAAACCGACGGTCATCGGCCCGCATCACGAGAACTTCCGGGGGGTGGTGCAAGCCCTTCTGGAGGACGACGGAATCGTTGTCAGCTCCGATCCGATGCGGGTGATTCGGGGGTGGCTGACCGATTCGGTGGCGCGAGACATCGTGGTCAAAGGGGGCATGCGGGCGATCAAGCGGAACAGCGGCGCCTCAGAGCGGACCGCCCGGGAGCTGCTGAAGGTGCTGTGACCGAAGGCCGGGTGCCCCTGGGTGGGGCGAAGTGGTGGCCGGGGCCCGTGATATGGATTAATCTGCCGGGGGTGGTGTCCCACAGGCTTCCGGGCCGCTCTCGTGCTCGGCGAGGCTCAAGGGACACGGGATGGCCGGGGCGACTGAGATCCCGGCTGAATGCTGGCTCTTGGGGGCCGGTGGTTTTTGTCCGGGGGGAGGTGGATCGTGATTTCCGTGTTCTCGCTTTGGTTGCCCATTGTCGTGTCCGCCGTGGTGGTGTTTGTCGTGAGCGCCATGGTGTGGATGGTGCTCCCGCACCACAAGAAGGACTTTGCCGCCGCCGACGATGAGGATGGCCTGATGGAGGCCATACGGAAGGGCGTCCAGGGGCCCGGCATGTACTACTTCCCTTGGGCCGATGGCCGAGAGATGAATACCCGAGAGTACAGGGAGAAGCTTCGCGCGGGTCCTGTGGGGATCCTTCGCGTTCGTGATCCCCAGGCGGTGCTGGACATGCGCTCGTCGCTGGTCAAGTCGATGCTGCTGTATCTTGCGGTCAGCCTGTTTGTGGCCTATGTGGCCGCTCAGGGCTTGGCGTCGGGGGCCTCCTACATGTCTGTCTTCAAGGTGACCTCCACGACGGCATTCCTGGCCTACGGTTTTGTGGGATTCCAAGAGAGCATCTGGTTTGGGCTCCCCGGGTCGGTCGCGTTCAAGCACGCCTTGGATGGACTGGTGTACGCCCTGCTCACGGCGGGCATCTTTGGGTGGCTTTGGCCGGCGGGTTGAGCGACCGGGTCCCGGGTGTTCCGGGAGGCGTTATGAGGGGCGGCCGAGACGTTCCGGCGTCGGGAGCGGGCGCCAAAGACGGGGGTGGTGTTGCATGAGCGATATTGTCTACGAAGCCAGGGTTCGGATCGAGCGTCAGCAGGGTCCGCGTCGGCTGGCGTGGTTGCCTGCGCATGCGGGTCCCGTGGAATTCGGGGTTCACGGAGCGGTGGCTCGGCACTATGGAGTGCGGCCGGAGACCGACGCCACCACGACCCTGGATTACATCATTGCCGCGACCGGCGGCTGACTCGTCGGTACCCTTGGTGGCGTGCTGGAGGCACGCGGGATTGATGCGTCGGACGGACGGCTGACGGCCGATGTCTTGGGGCGGGTCGGAAAGGATGACGGGGTGTTGGTGATTCGCTCCATCCATGTGCGGTATGCGCTGGATGCCCCGGAAGCCGACCCAGAGCACTTGGAGAGGGCCATGCGCGTCCACTGCTTGAGGTGCCCGGTGTACCGGACATTACACCGCTCGATCAACGTGACCACGGAGCTCGCCGTTCGGTAGGAGCTTGTGCGGCCGGACAGAATTGGGGGCAACCGTCGATTCTAGAAAGGTCAGATCAGCAGTCGGTGACGGCGAATTCTGCCCCGATGTTGGTCGGACTCCCAGGCCCCCGGACCCGAACATGCCCCCTGACCCTGCGCGCGCTCTTGTGGACCGTGGGATCGGAAGAGCCACGGGAGGATGACGAGGGACCGGAACCACGAAGCACTGTCTCTTTCTCCCATTTGTTGCCCATGGGACATGTGACCGTAGCACCTCGTTTCGTGCGCACGCCCGGCGGGCACTTCTCGTGCCGAGGATCGGTTACCGGCCTTTTTGCCACTTTGGGAGCCCGCCCAGGATCGCCGAATACCCATCTCGTCCCTGCACACAATCCATGAGGGAGACATCCCCGGTCCCGTAGGTCGTGATACCTTGGGTGATTGGTTGCGCTTGGTGCCGTGAAGGGCCGCTTGCGCGTGAACTCCGGGAAGGCGCGATGTGACGGAATCCAACGGGAAGCGGATCGCTGCCGCGGAGGCGTACTTTACGGGGTTGCGCCGGGTCCGGGCCTCGGGAGGCGCGACCGGCGAGCGATCCTACGCCCCCGTGCTCAAGGACCTTCTCGACGCGGTTGGTCGCACGCTGGAGCCGAAGGTCTTCTGCGTCGCCGAGGGCGCGGACCAGGGAGCGGGCCATCCCGACTTCGCCCTCTACACGAGCCGACAGCTCCAGAAGAGCCACCCTCGGAAGGGACAGCTCCCGGAGTGTGGCGTAGTCGAGGTCAAGTCCGTTCAGGATGACGCCGGGATGGCCGCGCGGTCCGACCAGGTCAGCCGCTACTGGGCACGGTACCGGCTTGTTCTGGTCACGAACCTGCGCGACCTGGTCCTGGTGGGAGACAACGGTTCGGATGAGCCCACCGAGCTCGAGGTCCTCCGCTTGGCGTCCGATGCGGAGGATTTCTGGCGCCAGGTCGAGAGCCCGCGCGGCTTTGCACGCCGGGTGGGCGCCGCCCTGGGCGAGTATCTTGCCCGGGCGCTCTCGCACCGGGCCGCGCTGAGCGAGCCCGGGGACTTGGCGTGGTTGCTGGCGTCGTATGCCCGTGACGGGCTTGGCCGGCTTGAGGCGGCTGGACATGTGTCCTCGCTTGCGACGGTTCGCTCTGCCTTGGAGGAGGCGCTGGGCATTCGCTTCGAGGGCGAGCGCGGGGAACACTTCTTCCGCTCGACCCTGGTACAAACGCTCTTCTACGGTGTCTTTTCTGCCTGGGTGCTGTGGGCGCGCGCCGATCAAGGGAAGAACGGTCCGTTGTTCGACGGCCGGTACAAGCCGAAACGCTTCAGGTGGCGGGAAGCGGATTGGCACCTGCGCACGCCCGTCTTGCGCGCGCTCTTTCGCCAGTTGGCCGATCCGGGCCAGTTGAAGCCCTTTGATCTGGTCGAGGTTTTGGACTGGACGGCGGCGGCGCTGGACCGGGTGGATCCCCAGGCGTTCTTCTCGCGCTTTGATGAGGGCGAGGCGGTGCAGTACTTCTACGAGCCGTTCCTGGAGGCGTTTGATCCCGAGCTGCGCAAGGAGCTGGGCGTCTGGTACACGCCGGTCGACGTGGTGCGCTACATGGTGGCCCGGGTGGACCGGGCGCTCAAGGAGGATCTTTCGATCCCGGACGGGCTGGCCTCGGACAACGTGTATGTGCTGGATCCCTGTTGCGGCACCGGGGCGTATGTGGCGGAGGTGCTGCGGCGCATTGCCCGCAATGCCACGGAGCGGGGCGGTGGCGCGCTTGTCGGCGAAGCTGTGCGGAGAGCGGCGACGGAGCGGGTGTTCGGGTTCGAGATCATGCCGGCGCCGTTTGTTGTGGCGCACTTGCAGGTTGGCCTGACGCTGGAAGGGCTGGATGCGCCGTTGGCAAAGGACGGCTCGGAGCGTGCAGGCGTCTTTCTGACCAACGCGCTGGCGGGCTGGGAGCTGGAGAGGCGCAAGCCGCTACCCTTTGTCGAGCTTGAGGAGGAGCGTGACCGGGCGGAGGCGGTGAAGCGGGACACGCCGATCCTGGTGGTTCTGGGCAACCCGCCGTACAACGGCTTTGCGGGCGTGGCGATGGATGAGGAGCGTGAGCTCACGACCGCCTACCGCACGACCGTGCGTGTGCAGGAACCGCAAGGCCAGGGTCTGAACGACCTGTATGTGCGCTTCTTCCGCATGGCGGAGCGGCGCATTGTGGAGAAGACGGGCCAGGGGGTGGTGTGCTTCATCTCGAACTATTCGTGGCTGGACGGGCTGTCGTTCACGGGGATGCGGGAGCGCTACCTGGAGGTGTTTGACCGGGTTCGGATCGACTGTCTAAACGGGGATGCGTACCGGAGCAACAGGGCGCCGGACGGTTCGCCGGACCCGAGCATCTTTTCGACCGATGCGTCGGTTGGCATCAAGGTGGGCACGGCGATTGCGACGTTGGTGCGCCGTGCTGATCACGGGCCGGCCGAGACGGTCGAGTTCCGGCACTTGTGGGGGCGCTCGAAGGCTGAGGAGTTGGCGAGCAGCGCTGAGGAGAAGCCGGAAGCGCTGTACTCGGTGGTCGAGCCCTCGCTGCCGCTGGGATTGCCCTTCGTGGAGACTCGGGCTGATCCCGACTGGTTCGACTGGCCGTCGCTACCCGATCTGTTTCCGGTGTCGTTTCCGGGGGTGACGACCAGCAGGGACGGGTTTCTGGTGGACACGGATCTGGAGCGGCTCCGGGCGCGGGTGTGTGACTACTTCGACCCGGCCTTGGGCCACGGGGAGATTGCGCGGCGGTATCCCCGGGTGATGAAAGCAACGGCTCGGTATGACGCGCGTGCCGTGCGCGACGAACTGCTGAAGCGGGGTGGACCTGACGAGTCCGGGTTTATTCGCTTCGCGTACCGGCCGTTTGATGTCCGTTGGCTCTACTGGGAGCGGGACACGAAGCTGCTTGACGAGAAGCGCGCCGACTACAGGCCGCATGTGTTTGAGGGGAACATGTGGCTGTCCGCCGCCCAGCATGTACGCAGGGGGGCCGGCGAACCGCAGGCCTGTTGGACTCAGCACATGGGCTCCTACCACCTGATTGAGCGGGGTGCGGTGATGTTTCCGGCTTGGTTGCGGGAAGACAGTCTGGCGGTGTCCAACGGAATTGAGCGCCGCGCCAACCTGACTCCCATGGCTGAGCGTTATATCGCGGCCCTGGGAGTGAGCGTCGAGGAGCTGTTTTATCATGTCCTGGCCACGCTGCACGATCCCGCCTACCGGGAGGCCAACATGAGCGTTTTGCAGTTGCAGTGGCCGCGCATTCCGCTGCCCGACTGGCCCGGTGGTCACGAGAAGAACGCGCGGGCGCTCAGGACATCGGCCGCCCATGGACGGTTCATTGCCGCCCTGCTGGATTCGGAGACGCCCGCGGGCGGGATCACGCAGCCACCGCTTGGGCCCGAGGTCGCCGCAATCGCGGTTCCCCCGACCCGCCGGGGGCGCAACATGGCGGGCGAGGACTTTGCCGTGACGGCGGGCTGGGGGCGCAACGGGTCGGGTGACGCCGTCATGCCGGGCCGGGGCCTCGTGGCGGAACGCGACTACACGGCGGACGAACTGCGGGCCATGTCGGGAGCCGCATACGCGCTGGGTGGGGCTACCCTGGATGTACATCTCAACCACGAGGCGTTCTGGCGCAATGTGCCTGCCGATGTCTGGAACTACCGGCTCGGGGGCTATCAGGTGCTCAAGAAGTGGCTGTCGTACCGGGAGCGCGCGATCTTGGGCCGTAGCCTACGAGCCGAAGAGGTGCAGCACTTTGCCGACATGGCACGGCGCATTGTAGCGCTGCTCCTGGCGCAGGCGGATGATCCTTCGTGACGAGCCCCGTTTCCCGCCGGGGTCCGGGGCGCTCGCGTACATCACGGAGAAGGTGGCGCGATTCCCGCCAGCTCACATGGGTATCTTCATTGTATTGGCGGTGCGAAGTGGGGTGCCCGTCGTCGTCCAGAATGGCCATTCAGGGCTTCTCTTCCATGCATCACCACCACAGCGAAAGCCGCCACGACCCCATCCGACGGGATGGCGCCTGAGGCTGGGAGCGTGAACCTTACCTTGGGCGTCTGACGTAGTGGGGAGATGTGTTGAGATGTTTGACGGGCTGGCCCCACGCACCCGGTTGCCTCCAGGTCCGATACCACCTGCTGAAAGAGGGTCCACTGATGGCATACATATTTCGGCGCGTTGTGCGCCTCGTTCTGGACTGGTTACGCAACAGGGTGTAGACGAGGGCCCGGGGCGGGCGGCTCCTCTCGCGCCGCCTTACCGTGGCGAATCGCTACGTCACCGGTCGTCCCTGTTGTCTGAGTTTGGTCATGTATTTTTCGAAGAACCACTTCTGGATGTCCATCATGTCCAACTCGCGACCCTGGATGTAGGCCTGCTCAATCTCGCTGGTCATGTCCAGAGGGGTTCCGGTCGTGATCAGCAGCGTGGCCTGCTTGCCCGGCTCCAGGGAGCCCACGCGGTCATCGATCCCCATGAACTCAGCCGCGTTGATCGTCACCGCTCTGAGCGCCTCCGCCTCCGGCAGACCAAACGCGACCGCCACGCCCGCCTCCCACGGCAACCGATTGCTGTAGAGCGCCCCCGCTCCGCCTGAGATGGCGAACCGCACACCCGCCTCGTGCAACCGGGCCGGCATGGAATAGGCGTCGTCATAGCCCTCGTGGGGCCGGCGTGGCGCGGCCAAGGTCGAGGTGAGGATCACGGGAATGTCGCGCTCCGCCAGTCGCTCGGCGACGTGGATGGCGTCGTTACCACCTCGGATCACGATAAGCACCCCCTCGTCCTCCGCCCAAGTGATGGCATCATTGATCTGGGCGACGCTGTTGGCGGCCACGACCACGGGTATTTCCCCGTCCAAGGCGGACACCATCGCCTGGTATCGGGAGTCGCTGCGGACACTCTCTCCGGCGTTCACGGCATCTCGGTACGCGCGGGCCTCGGCGAAGAAGTCCTTCAGCTGGCGCACCTGGTCCTCGTAGCTGGGCGGCTCCTCGGGCTCGGGAACGCCGGGCGGCCAAAATCCACGAAACCGCCGCGGGTTCGGGTCCGGCCAGGAGATGTTGAGCGCGGCTGCGGTCTCCAGCGTCATCTCCTCCCAGCTCCACCCCTCCAGGCTCATCGCGGAGCTCATTCCTGGGATCAGTCCCCCGCCTGGCGTGGTCAGCGTTGTCAGTACGCCGGCAGAGCGCGTGGTCCCGATGTGGCGACTCTCGGCGTTGACCGCCACGGCGGCGCGCACGTTGGGGTTGAAGTCCCCCAACTCATTGATGTCGCTGGACACCCCGACAGCTCCGATTTCGGTGATGCCAACCGTGCTGTACGCGTCGATGAGCCCCGGGTAGATGTGCTTGCCGGACGCGTCCACGACACGGGCGCCGTCGGGGATCTCCACATCGACGCCCACGGCCGTGATCAGGCCGTTCTCGAACACGATCGTCCCGTTTTCCACGATCCCCGCGGTCACGGTGTGGATGGTGGCTCCGGTCAACGCGATCGGGGCCGCTTGGGGGGGCACGGTCATGCGCACCTGTGCCTCGACGGACATCGGGATCACCGACGGGGTCGCCACCGCCAGGGCGGCCACCACGAGTGCCCGGATGCAGCGTGCAGGCCGTCCCCGGCCCGGTGCGCGTGTCTGAATCGTCGTCATGATCCGCTAACTCCCTCCCTCTGCACCCAGGACGGCCTGGATGAGCTGTGTGCGTTCTTGGTTGATCTGCTCCCGCATCGCTTGGTCTTCCTCCAGGGAAAAGTACCGGCGCCCGTCGATCCAGGTCTGCTCCGCCCGGGTGAACTGTGACAGGGGGTTGCCATTCCAGATCACGAAGTCGGCGTCCTTGCCCTCCTCCAGCGATCCCACCTTGTCGTCGATCGCCACGGCCCTGGCGGCACCGATGGTCACCGTCGACAGGGCCTGCTCCTCGCTCAGCCCGGTGCGCAAGAGCTTGCCCGCCTCCCAGTTCATGCGGCTGGCGATCTCGCTGTTGTCGGAGTGCAGCGACGTGACGACGCCCGCCTCAATCAGGATGCGGGCGTTGTGGTTGATCGCGTCGTACGCCTCCAGCTTGAAGGCGCCCCAGTCGCTCCACACCACCGCCGCAACTCCGGCGGCCGCGAGTTCCGGCGCGATTTTGTAGGCCTCCACCCCGTGCTGAAGCGTCTGCACGCGAAAACCGAATTCTTCGGCCAGCCGCACCAAGGCCAAGAATTCGTCGGCCCGATAACCGTGCGAAGAAATCAGCAACTCCTGGTCCAGGATGTCCAGGATGGCCTCCATGCGCAGATCCCGTCGGGGAGGCAGCCCCTCGCGGTTCTCCTCCCAGCGCTCCCATTCGGCCTCATAGTCCCTTGCGGCCATGAAGTGGTCCCGAATGATCTCCTGCGTGCCCATGCGCGTGTCTGGATACCGTCCCTGGCGCCGCTTCGGGTTCTCGCCCAGCGCGAACTTCACCGTTCGGGGCGCCCCTTCCAGCTTGAGCTCCTCCGGAAGGCCGCCCCAGCGCATCTTCACAAAGACGTTCTCGCCTCCGATCGGGTTGGCGGAGCCGTGCTTGATGTGCGCCGTGGTCAGGCCGCCGGCGACCTGGCGATACATCCAGATGTTGTTGTGCGTGACCACGTCACCCATCTGGACCTCGGGCACGATGGCAAAGCCGCTCTCGTTCACGCTGCTGACGCCGGAGTGAATGTGGGGATCAATGAGTCCCGGAGTGACGTGGCGGCCACGCCCATCAATCTCCACAGCTCCACCAGGGGCGCGAAGCCCGCGGCCCACCTCCACAACCCGGCCGCGCTCCACCAGCAGGTCGGCATCCTCCAGCCGGCCCTCGGGACCCTGGGTCCATATGGTGGCGCCCCGCACCAGCACGGCCTCCGGTTGCTCAGGCAACGCACTTCGGCCGTACTCCATCATGGGGCGAATGTGGGGCAGGTCCAGATCGGGGACATGTGCCGCCACCGCGCGTCCGGCCTCGCCCTCGAACGAGGCCGTGCGCTCACCCCGAAAGGATGGATCGGCCCCGTTGGGTAGCGAGGTCCACCCGAAGAACTCGTCACCCTCGATCGAGCCTGCCAGGAGCACCGTGCCCTGGTATCCCAGGCTCTCGCCCGGGAATGTCGCCTCGATACGCCCCGTCTCGGCCACGACCGAGGCGGAGCCAATGTCGATGAGCACGCCGCCCGCGCCCGGCTGGGGCGCCAAGACCTCGATGGACCCCGTCAACCGGTTCAGCGTGCCCTTGAGCTCAAGGACCGCCTCGAATCCCCACTCATCCTCCGACGCGATGCGCCACGTTCCGCGAGGATCGATCTCTGCGGCGCGGGTGATGCCGTACACCCTGCCTTCAACCCAGATGTCCCGCACCGTCGCCTCCTCGGTGAAGAGATCACCCTCGGTAACGATCATGTTGGCGACCATGCCCTCGGCGATCCTGCCGTGGGTGCGATTGATCCCCAGCCACTCGGCCGGAGTGACGGTCAGAGCCTCCAGCGCGTCCTCGGGGGAGAGGCCGCGCGCGACCGCCGTGCGAAGGTTTGGCAGGAAGTCATTGAGGGAGGAGAGTCCGTCCGAGGTGATCGCGAAGGAAATTCCGGCCTCGGCCAATTGGGCGGGCCCCGTGGGTGCCAGATACCAGTCGCGCAGGTCGGCCAGGGTGGCATTGCGGGCCGATTCGGGGTCGTCCACATCGGGCGCGTCGGGGAAGTCAAGCGGAATGATCAGGGGGTCGGAGCGCTCGCGCAGGACATCAATGATCCGGTGTTCCTGTCCGCTGCCACGGAACCAGGGTGTCAACCGAAAGTCCCGCGCGAGCTTGAAGGCGCGCAGATACTCCTCCTCGCTGCCGGTCTCGAAGAGGACCGGCTGCCTGCCCTGGACCGCATCGGCCAGCGCTCCCAGCGCCTCGCTTGTCTCAGGCGGGAGGAAGGATCGGTCGCTCCTCTCATGGGCGTCCCATGCCCGGATGTACCACTCAGCGTCCATGAAGGTCTGCTTGAGGAGCGCGATCGTGCCCATTGTTGAGTTCGGGTAGGATCCCCCGAGCTCGAAGGAACGCCTGAAGCCCACCGATTGCACCAGATTCGGGCGCAAGACGCGCTCGCGCACCCCGCCGTCACTCAGGTCCACGACGGATGCCCAGCCGCGAAAGATGCCCTGGCGGGGAACGACCAGCGCGGTCCCGAATCCCTGGGAGCGCAGCGCTGAGCGGCGCTCAACATCGTCCTGCAGTCTAGATGTCGTGCTGAACCAAGCCCGTACCTGCGGGTTCCAGTGGGTCGGCCCCACATCCCCGCCCTCGGGCACGTCGTCCATGCCCAGGTCGGCGTGGGCGTCAATGAACCCGGGATATACGGTCAAGCCCTCAAGGTCCCACACGCGCGCCCCTGCCGGGGGCGAGGTGTTCCCGGAGGACACCCGCTGGATCACCCCGTCGCGCACGACAATCGTGGCGTCCTCCATGACGGTGCCCGGCTCGGTGACCACGCGAGCGCCCACAAGCGCGTGATACCCGGTGGCGTTGTCCCGGATGCCCCGCACGGGCTCCGTTTGCGTTGACTGCTGGGCGGTGGCCCCTCCGCTCGCGACAACGGCGAGGGACACTGTGGCCAGGATCGCTTTCATCGGCGTCTTGTCCTCCAGAGCGGGACCCGACCTCTCTCGGGGTCCCATAGTCACGTTGATGTGGTTGATTGGGGGCCGCCGTCAGCTTGCGGGGCCGCGAGACACCCTTGTACCGGCCCGGAGGCCCGCGCCGGGTTGCCGCCCGGACCCCGTGGGGATCTCCATGGCATGTGGCGCCGTTCCCGCTCGCGCGCTCCCCCAAGGGTCCTTGAGATCCCAAGGTACGGGCAGGAAAACATAAGGACCAAGCGAAAAGGTACGCGCCGAGGCGAAGTCGGGGCAAATGCGGCTGGACGGCGAAGATTGTCCTGAGGGAACGCATTAGTGAGACGGGTTGGCCCCCGTTCCGCCTGTCCGGTGCCGGAAGCTCAAAGAAGCCCCTTGGGCGGTCAGCAGGTGTGCGACCAGCGCATGCCGTCTCGCAGAGTGCTCACGAACGCCCGGAGCCCCCGCTGGACCAGTGAGCGCAGGAACAACAGCGCGAGCAGTGCCAGGCATGCCTGGTGCAACGCGCCGGGCATCTCCTCCGTGAGATGGGAGAGTGAGGGAAGGGGCAGGTCGCCGAAAAACCAGTTGACTGCCACGCCGGCAACGACCGCAAAGGCCAGCATCGCCCCTGCCAGCGCGCTTGCTCCGCGCTGTCCATGTATGCCGCCCACCAACCCCAGGGTGGCGATGTTGGTGGACGGACCGGTCATGAGAAAAGCGATGCCCGCACCGGGCGACAGCCCGGCGGCCAGCAGCGTTGCGATCAGCGGCGTGGACGACACCGCGCAGAAGCACGCGAGGAAGCCCAGCAACGCAAAGAGAACGACATCCGCGACCGGGGGAAGGGTTGCCAGCCATCCTCCCTCCAGGATCGGGGCGACCAGGGCCGCGACGGAAAGACCCAAGACAATCCAGGGGGCCGTGTTGTGCACCGCATCGCCGGTGCCCGTGCGCAGAGCGTCCCTGATGCGGACCCGCACCGGTGTGCCCGATTCAAGAGTGCATGGCGAGGTGGCCAAGCTGGTCGGAATTGTCGCGAGTCGACGTCCCACGATCACGCCAACAAAAACCGCGCCCATGGCCACCATGGCCAGGCGCAGCACCGTCATCTGCGCCCCCAGCAGCGGGACAGAGAGCAACAGGGCGTCCACGCCCATCGCCGGGGTGGCCACCAGGAAGGCCAGGGCTGCCGTTGCGGGCGCGCCGCCCTGGATTAGGCCGCGATACAGGGGCACGACCCCGCAGGAACAGACGTGAACGGGCAGGCCGATCGCTGCGCCGCGCCCCGCCTGGAAGACGGGTCCGGCCCTCTTCATCCATTCCACCAGCCGCCGAGGCAGGAAGCCGCCCAAGAAGCCTGCGCACACATAAGCCGCGAGAAGTGCGGGCGCGCTCTCGGCGGCGAGCACATAGAGGCGTCGGAGAAACGCCCCTGAAGCGGCGTGTGGCCCATCGGACGCCAGAAAAAAAATCGCCAGCAGCAGGGCCACGGCCACAAGCGCGCCCCAGCCCTCAAGGCGCCGGTTCCGCGCGCTTGTCGTCGACGGGCTCCGGTGAAGAACGACATGTACGAGGGATCCTCCAACCGCGGCCTGGAACAGAGTCAGAACGCCGCCCGATACCGCAATCATCTGTTCACCGGCGGTGACAATGCCAAATCCCAGGAATGTGGCCACAGTGATGGACACCAGTGCCAAGGCGCCCAGGAGCCGGTTGGCCTCCCGTGTGGCGAGCCACCAGGCGGCGACTCCCACGGGTATGCGGTGCAGGACGATGGCGGAGCCTAGCGTGGCAGCCTCTCCCCGGGGCAGCGTGGCCAGGGCGCCACCGTCAACGGCCGTGTGAATCAGGAAGCCGGCCAGCCCGGCGGCGAGAGCCCAACGATGAATCAGCGAGTGGCGGGCCGTGGCCTCGGCCGTGGGGCGATGCGTGGCGCGTTCAATGGCCCACGGCACCATAAACCCCGCGGCCAGCGCGGCCAGGACACCCCAGTTTCCCATGGTCACGGCGGTTGGCACGAACTCGAGAAACACCAGACCGGGTATGGCGGCAATGACCAGTCCGTCGAGCACCGGGAGCCATTGGCGACGCCCGCTCGCACCGAAGTGAAGCAGGGGGCCGATGGCCAAGGCCGCGGTTGCGGCAATCAGGTAGAGCATCGGTGCTTGGAGGCGAGTGGCTCCCTGTGGATGGCCCGGAAAAACAAGGAGCCAAGTGGTACAGTCTCCCGGCAGTCATCGGGCATTGATGACCAACGGCAATAAGGTACCGCAAAGTGGGGGGCTTCGTCCCCTTGGGGTCCCGCGGGGTTGCCGGCCCGCAGGTGTGGGCGCAGCGGGGCGTGGGAACCCGTCCCTGGGACTTGGGGGGCGGGGCGTTGCTCGGGCGCGCGCCGGACGGATGGATGTGGGAATCCCGCGCACATTCGCCTGGACCCCGGACTCAAATCAGGGACCCTGGCGCCCTGGTCGATCCGCACTTGGGTCTCCGGTGGGTCTCGGTGCTCTGTCCGCAGCCGGATCGCTACGTTGTCTTGTGCCTGCGGTGGCCCATGCGACCCGACGATCCCTTGCAAGACCGAATCCTTACACGTGCGGTGGAGCCCCTATGCCAAGGCATTGGAATGTAGACCCTTCATTTTGGGGCGGCGCCACGGTCCGGTTGCCCGCGCTGTTGCTGTTGGCGGTGTCTGTCGCCTGTGGTGACGGCCAGCGGACCGTCGGGCCCGATCCAGACGGTGACCCCTTGGTCGCGGTGATCTCGGTTGTGCCCGGCGAGGTTCAGATTTTCTCGTTGGGTGACACCGCGCGCCTGGTCGCAACCGCCATGGACGAAGGGGGCCGGGTGGTCCAAGACATTGAGGTCGCGTGGCAATCGGGGAGCCCGGCCGTTGCCGCCGTCGACGGATCGGGATTGGTGAGCGCGGTGGCCAATGGGCGAGCGACCATCACGGCGACGGTGGACAGCGTGACCGGGGTGGCCCAGGTCATCGTTGAGCAGCGCGCCTCGTCCTTGGTGCTGGCCCCGGTGCTGGACTCCCTTTCCGTGGGCGATTCGGTGCGCATGAGCGCTCAGGCGTTGGATGCGGGCGGGTCTCCGGTCGCAGATGTCCGGCTCCGGTGGGCGTCCAGCGATGTCGCCACAGCGACGGTTGACGCCGATGGATGGGTGCGGACGCTGCGGCCCGGTCGGGTGGAGATCACGTCCTCAGTGGGTGACGTGGCCGGGTCGGCCACGATCGTGTCGCTCCCCCTGTCCGACGCCGAGATCCTGCGTCGGTTCTTTGACGCGGCGGGAGGTCCGGTGTGGAAGAACTCCGAGAACTGGTTGACCGACGCGGCCTTGACGGAGTGGCATGGCGTTGAGGTGAACGACCAGGGGCGGGTGGCGCACCTGCAGCTGGACGACAACGGGCTGATCGGCACGCTCTCGCCCAGCGTGGCGGGCCTGGGCTCGCTGGTGTCGCTCCACTTGGGCGTCAACGAGCTGACGGGTCCCATCCCGCCCGAGATTGGTCGCCTCGCGGGACTTCTGTCGCTCGACCTCTCCTACAATGTGCTGACCGGCTCGATTCCCCCCGAAATCGGTGATTTGGCCGAGCTTCGGCGGCTGGGACTCTTCGGGAACCTGCTGACCGGCTCGATTCCCCCCGAAATGGGGCAGCTCGCGAACCTGGAACTCCTGGACCTGTGCTACAACAAGCTGTCGGGGCCGATCCCCTCAGAGCTGGGCAAATTGACCGAGTTGCGGACGCTGGCGCTCTGCGGGATCGACCTTGACCTTGAGGAGGGGAACCGCCTCTCGGGTTCGATACCGGCCGAGCTGGGCAACCTGACCCGCCTCCGCTCGCTCAACCTGGGGGCCAACCTGCTGACCGGGCCCATCCCTCCGGAGCTCGGAAACTTGGCGGCGCTGGACTCGCTGTCGCTCTACAGCAACCTGTTGACGGAGATCCCCCATGAAATCGGGAGACTCCGTGGCTTGGAGTTTCTGGTGGCTTACGGAAACCGACTCGCGGGCCCCATTCCCCTCGAGCTGGGTGAGCTGGCGAGTCTGCGTGTTCTCAACCTGGGCCGTGGATACAGCAACGGTGACAACTTGCTGACCGGCCCCGTTCCCCCGGAGCTCGGTCAGCTGGGGCGGCTTGAGCGACTGGACCTGGGCGGCAACGACCTCTCGGGCGAGATCCCCCCCGAGCTCAGTCAATTGTCACTGCTTGAGGGATTGGAGCTGGGGTCGAATGCGCTGACAGGCCCCATACCGCGGGAGTTGGGGGATCTTGCCGCGTTGACAAGACTGTCGCTATGCACCAATGGCCTGACGGGCCCCATACCTCCGGAGCTGGGTCGGGCCTTGGCGCTCAGGCAGCTCTTTCTCTGCAGCAACCGACTGGGCGGCACCCTGCCCCCGGCACTGGGCGACCTGATCGGCCTGCGGCACCTGCATGTGGGGGAGAACCAACTGCGGGGCGTTGTACCGGACGAGTTGGCGTCCCTCAGGCGCCTCTTGACCTTCACCTGGGCTCGTAACGACGGACTCTGTGTGCCGGCACGGGAGCCATTCCTGGCGTGGATCGGGCGGTTGTCTGGAGCGCACGGGGACTATTGCGCGGCTTCGGCGACTGGGCAGGTGGCGGCCCGGACGGGTGTCGCATGCAGCGTCGCGGTGGAGCGGGGCAGGGTGATGCCTGTCGAGGGGAGCAAGAGGATCGCGAAGCGGTGGGAGGTGGCCCCAAGCGTCGGTCGGATGGCGGGTGACCGTGTCGGCACGGGGAGATGCGCCGAGGTGATTGGGGGGCGTTGACGGCCAAGGCGGGCGGAGAAGCCCCTGGAGGTCGCGGACCGGTGGGTGAGCGCGGGGATGTTCGACCCCGAACCGGGTTTTTGCGTGCTACGTAGAGTGAGAGGGATTATGTTCTTCGCCGAAGCTACGGGTCGGACGCAAGCGTATAGTCGGCGCCTTTTCCCCTCACCCGTGTCCCCAACGAACCCACCAGTTAAATGGCCGTCGCCGGCTCTGCGGTATGGCCGCTCTTCCGAAACGCTAGCTTCTTGAACACCTTAGTGCAATCAATTCTGCCCTTTCCACATGTGTGCGACGACCGCTTGAGCACCGGGACGCCGTGTGGCTGTGACCGATTCGACTTGCAAAGGAGAATGCGAACGCGATGAATAGTTTGTCTGTGCGGACCATGGATCCAGGTGAGGTCGCACCGTCACGGGAGGACGACTTTCAGAAACTCTGCGGCGGTGCCACGACGGTGTGGGCGCTATCCCGCTTGGTGCGTTCGGACCGACTCTTGCCAATCCGACGGGGGCGTTTACAAGCATCAGATTCAGAAGCGGGATCGGCCTCGGGGTACAGCATCTGGAGAGAAGCGCTTGTGTCCCTTTCGGCACCAAGGGGCGATTTCATTTTTTCGGGTGGGGGTAGCTCGGAATGGAGGCGCACGCCACTGTTGGCTCGGCCTGCCCTACCTCCGGCTCTGGGCGCTGCGGGGGGCTCATCGGTGGAGTTGCCTCACGCGCCGGCGCGGCCAGTGACAGCGTTGGACCAGACCTCAGGCGTCGGCCTGCGTGCGCTGGCGTGGTGCGGCTCCAACCAGTTGCGAGCTTTACTGCCGTGACTCCGCAACTCTGCGTCGCCGGAATCCATGACGCCCGTGTCGATGCCAGAGCGGCTGCTCAGGCGGCTCGCGCTGGGTTGAAGCTTCCTTCCGTTGCTCCTCCGAGATCGTGGGGAGGGCCACTTAAATGACGCGGCGCGGTGGGCGGGAGACGATCCTGCCGGATAAGGGCACTCGGGTCGATGTGACCGCCCACAATACCTTGGAGGTTCCTTCCAGACGGCATATTGGCTCCAAGGCGGGTATGTCGCCGTCCAAGGTTTGGCGATCGATTCGCCGCCTCTTTGAGAGCTTCGACGTCACCTTCGACCTTCGCAGCTTTGCCCCTATTCTCATTGAGGGGGGTGATGAGGATGCCGTACCCTCTACAGCCCGCCGGGAAGATGTTGTTTGGTCGCGGGACATCCGTCCTGGCCTTGAATGGGTGCGCGCCACCGATCCACTCGTCGGTAAGGGCCTTACAAATCTCAGAGTCCAGAAACTGATCCCGGAAAAGACGGAGTCGCTCGACATCGGAAATGAACCTCTGAACAAGGTACCAGGTACCGGAATGTCCGAGCACCAAGGTAACGCCGTGGTCCATTTTTTCAGCCTCGCTTTGCTGAGATCAGAGCAGATTACACGGATTCCTGAGCGCGCGTTCCGGGAAAATGCAACTTGGGTGGACAACTGCTGCCACCTATTTCCGCAACCCCGAGGTCCGTTTTGCTCTACCAACCTGGGCAGAAAAGTTCAAGAATGACGGGTACCGGCCCGACCGGCGGGCAAGCGCAGTCCGGTAACGTCATTATCGACAACCAAACTCGTAAGGTGGGCGACTTCCTGCGTCAAAAACTCGATCCAGAGTCACTCGTCTCCGTAGTGTCTGCCTACTTCACGATTTACGCATATCATGACCTGCGGGCGGAACTTGATGTTATCAAGAACATGCGTTTTCTCTACGGGGAGCCGCGCGGCGTAGGAGCGATGGACCCTGCCGGATCTGACGACAAGGCGTTTCGCCTGACGAGCGAGGGCGGGATCGAACTCAAGCAAGTGCTGGCGCAGAAGCCCTTAGCCCGAGCATGCGAGAACTGGATCAATAGTAAGGTCGATATCCGAACGATACGGAAGAACAATTTTCTTCACGGAAAACTATACCATATACGACAGGAAGGCGGGGAAAGCGCGGCCCTCCTGGGTAGTTCCAACTTCACGCGCAATGGCCTCGGTCTCGGTGCCAACCCAAACATTGAACTAAACCTGGAAGTCCAGCAGAGACAGGATCGAGAACCACTCCTGCGTTGGTTTGATGCACTTTGGCGTAATCGTGAATTGACCCAGGATGCGAAGAACGAGGTTCTGACCTCCCTCGCGAAACTGGGCAAGGACTACGCACCCGAGTTTGTCTATTACAAGACTTTGTTTCACGTTTTGGAAGACAGGCTCCCGGAGAACGAAGAGAGTCAAGGTTTGATCCAGGAGGTGAACCTGTATGGTACTAAAATATGGGAAACCCTGTTTTCCTTTCAGAAGGACGGGGCTGTCAGCGCAATCAATCGCCTGATGCGCTACAATGGCTGCATCATTGCGGACAGCGTCGGCCTCGGAAAGACCTTTACGGCCCTAGCTGTAATCAAATTCTTTGAGATCCGCAACGAGAAGGTTCTCGTTCTTTGTCCCAAAAAGCTTGAACAGAACTGGATTCGGTACGCGTCTTGGGCAGGACAAGCCCACAATCCTCTAGCGGATGACCGTCTAAGCTATACGGTTTTGGCGCACACGGACTTGAGCAGGACTAGCGGTATGTCTGGAAGCATCGACTTGGCGAACTTTAACTGGAGCGCGTTCGATCTTATTGTAATTGACGAGTCGCACAACTTTCGTAACGAGGGTCGTGAAGAGAGAGACAAACACGGAAACCTGGTCGCACGCAGCCGTTACAAGCGTCTTCTTGAAGAGGTATTGAAGGAGGGAACTCGTACCAAGGTTCTCATGTTGTCGGCGACTCCCGTGAACACCAGCCTACGCGATCTTCGAAACCAAGTGTACCTGATGACGGAAAAGCAACAGGATGCCTTCCACGAGTCGATTGGAATTGGCGATATTCAGCATGTCTTCAAAGTCGCTCAGAGCGAATTCCAGAAATGGGAGCGGGAGTGTCTGGACCACGGTGAAAGGGATAAAGCGACATTGTTGGAGCGTCTCGGCGCAGATTTTTTGGCCGTTCTCGATGCCGTGAGCATCGCGAGATCACGGGCTCACGTTCGTCGGGGCTACCCAGAGGTGGAGCAGAAGATTGGTGGTTTCCCAGAACGAGACGCGCCGAGAAACTTGCATCCGCCGACGGATAGTCTGGGTTTACTGTCCTACGAAGATCTACATGAACGCATCAGCAGATTTCAACTTGCCGTTTACATGCCATCGCAGTATGTGAGAGACAAGTCGGAGCTGGAGGAGGAAAAAAGGAGGCTGAACTTCGACCAGCGTGATCGGGAGCATTGGTTGACCGGCATGATGCGCGTAAATTTTCTCAAGAGGCTGGAGAGTTCTGTACACTCGTTTACGCTGACAATGCAGCGTACCCTCGACAAAATGGACGAACTGGACCGGAGAATCGAGTTATGGCTCGGCGATCCAAGCAACAATCAGATGACGCTTTTGGCGGACGACGAAGAGGAAGATGACGAGTTTACCCTTGGAAAGGGTAGAAGGTATCGGCTTGCGGACATTAATCTGAAGGAATGGCGGGCCGACTTACTCGCGGATCGCCAAGTGTTCAAGGAGATACACCGCAGTGCGTGCGAGGTTGGAGTCGATAGAGACGCCAAGCTGGCCATGCTACGGGAGGTCCTCCAAAGGAAGGTCAAGCAAGCACCGGTTGACAAGGATCGACGTCCCAATCGGAAGGTGTTGATTTTCACGACTTTTGCGGACACGGCCCGTTATCTCTACGAACATCTCCGCCATTGGGCCCGCTCGACGCTCAACGTCCATATCGGGGTGATTACGGGAACTCACGGCAATCAGTCTACTTTGGAAACGAGTAATTTTGCGGAGATGCTTGCCCTGTTTGCACCCAAGGCTCAGAATGTACCCCGACCGCCTTTAGAGATCGACATTCTCATCGCCACGGATTGTCTGTCAGAGGGACAGAATCTTCAGGATTGCGATCTGGTGGTAAACTACGACATCCATTGGAATCCAGTCCGTCTGATGCAGCGGTTCGGCCGGATTGACCGGATAGGTAGCCGCAACCACAAAGTGGGGATGGCCAATTTTTGGCCTACCGAGGACCTTGACCGCTATCTAGATTTGAAAAACCGAGTCGAGGCGCGCATGGCCCTTGTCGACGCCGCCGCGACGGGTCAGGACGATTTGCTTGGGGCCGATCCGGTCGCGGGTACAAAGCCCGCGGTGCAACACGAACTGGCCTTCCGTGACCGTCAACTTCGACGTATACGAGAGGAAAGCCTCGACTTGGAAGATGTGGAGGACGGGGTTTCAATGAGCGACCTGACACTGGACGATTTTGTTGCGGAGTTGATAAGGTACCTTCAGTCTCGGAGAGCCGATCTCGAAGGTACACCGTTTGGCATTTGTGCAGTGGTGCCGAATACATGGGCCCGGGAAGCCGCTGGCACCGCCGGGGTGGTGCAAGGTGCGATTTTTTGCCTCAAACAGCGACGAAGCGGCGCGGAACGTACACCGAATCGGCTACATCCATATTTTCTTACATATGTGACGGAGGACGGTACTGTTCACTATTCATTTCAACAGGCAAAACAGGTCCTTTCTTTGTTTCGATCGCTGACGTCGGGTACACCGGGTCCCTTTAGGGAACTCGTAGACGCGTTTGATCAGGAGACGGAGCATGGGAACAAAATGAAGAAATACGAGAGGTTGTTGGAGGCAGCAATCCGCAAGATCCAGGGGAAATTCTCGAATGCCCAGTTAGTGGATTTGACTCGCAGTCGTGGAGCGAAGGTGGCGCGGCGAGCCGAGGCTCCCTACGGAGCCGACTCTTTCGAACTGGTCACCTGGGTAGCCATCACCGCGCTGCATTGAATGATGGATTTAGGTACATCGATTTCGGAGGTGCTGGGCTCATTCGGGCACCGGGGGCGACTAGAAGAAAACGCCAGGAACCTTCTGGGCGTGCTAGGCTACCGGAGCGACCGCATTCCAGTACTCGGAGGCAAGCCTCATTTTCTTCAACTGTGCGAAGACAAGGGATTTTTGAGTGGTAAAAAGCGAGACACCTTGGTCCGAGATTTGGCCGATGTGCACGCCGTATTCCAATTTACGGATGAAGAGTTGTCCGCTCAGACTGACCTGTTCGGCCAGGCCAGGTTTAAGGAAGATCGGGCGGACTCATTTCTTTTTTTGGCTGTCGCCTTGGTGGACAACAACTACTCCCGGAGCCAGTTGGCTGATTTGACGCGCACGATCAACCGCCTTTTTGCCATGCCCACGATTCTGTTGTTTCGCTATCAGAAGGCCACAGGCGATGGTGTCATCACGATTTCGGTTGTTCACCGTCGGCCTTCGTTGATCAATCCAACCGCCGACGTTCTTGAGAAGGTAACCTTGGTTAAAGATGTCTGCACGCAAGCCCCACATCGAGCGCATCTTGATATCTTGGCCTCACTTTCCTTGAACAAACTCGCGCAAGAAGGCACGATAAGTAGTGTTGAACACCTACATATGGCTTGGGAGCGGGCGCTCGATACAGAGCCCTTGAACAAGCGATTCTATAAGGAGCTGTTCAGGTGGTTCGAGCGGGCGGTCGCCGAAGGAAGATGGTCGAGGGATGGATTTCATCAGGAGCGGGAGGTGATCGGTTGCATCATGCGGATATTGTTTGTCTGGTTTATCAAAGAGAAGAGATTGGTGGCAAACGATTGGTTCGAGCGACAGCGGATGACTGATCTTCTGGTGTCGTTTGGGAGAAGCGACTACTACCATGCGGTGTTGGAGAACCTTTTTTTCGCCACGCTGAACGTACCACGTCGGGAGCGCAAATGGGAGATGCGTGGGAAAGTTGGCCGTATTGACACACGGCAATGGCGGTATCGGCATCTCATACGGGACGTAGGATGTTTCGAGGCACTCATGGGGCAGACTCCGTTCATTAACGGTGGCCTGTTTGATCGCATTGATGAAGGTGCCGGGGAAGATTGCAGCGGGAACGATGGGTCCGGGAGCAGCGCGTCTGGGGGGACTGGCGCCTCGTTGACTGAAATCGGTCGCCAACCGTCTTGGGAGTCTCCGGTTGTCCCTGACAGTCTGTTCTTTGACCAGGAAGGGCTGTTCGCGCTTTTGGGACGTTACAAATTTACTGTCGAGGAGAATACTCCTTCGGAGATTGAGGCAGCTCTTGATCCCGAACTCTTGGGTAGTGTCTTCGAACACCTATTGGCGGCATACAACCCAGAGACACGAGACTCGGTACGTGAACAGACTGCATCATACTATACTCCACGTAACGTTGTCGACTATATGGTGGACGAAGCACTTGTCGAGGTGCTTGGCAATACGAATGGCGGCCACCGGACAGATCATGTCACAGGCACCTGGCGGATACGGTTGCGTAATCTTTTGGACTATGAATACGATTATGAAGGGGTCCACGAGGTGTTTAACTTGAGTGAGCGGCAGGCCATCATTCGACAGATCGCTAAGCTGAAGGTGCTTGATCCAGCGGTTGGCTCAGGTGCGTTTCCGATGGCGGCGCTCAACAAACTAACGTTCGTGCTTCGGCGCCTTGATCCGGATAACTCGGCGTGGAAAAAGCTGCAACAGGAGAAGGCTTCCGGCTACGCACGCACTTCGTCTGAAACGCGCGAAGGGGGACGCGACCTTGAAAATCGTAGCATAATAGATGACACGTTCGAACGCTATTCAGATGATTTCGGCCGCAAGCTCTACTTGATCCAGAATTGCATCTATGGACTCGACATTCAGCCCGTAGCGTGTCAGATCGCGAAGTTGCGTTTTTTTATTTCCCTCGCGATCGAGCAGGAACCAAACCCAGAGTTTTCCAACCTCGGGATCAAACCGCTGCCAAACCTTGAAACGCGCTTTGTTGCTGCGGACACGCTGCTTAAGTTGAGGCCGCCGGACAATTCGCAACGTAGTATTTCGAACGACGAAGTAGATAAACGTGAAGGCGCGCTGTTTGCTAATCGAGAACGCTATTTTCATGCCGATTCGAGGGAGGCTAAGCGGGAATGCATCGAGACGGACAGAGTATTGCGGCGCGGCCTGGCGGTGGAACGCAAGAGACTTGGATTTCCCTCGGATACCGCTGAGCGCGTCGCGCGGTGGGATCCCTATAGCCATAACGATGTCGCTACCTGGTTCGATGCGAAATACATGTTTGGGATTCGCGCGGGATTTGATGTCGTGATTGGGAACCCGCCTTACATTCAACTCCAGAAGAATGGGGGGAAGCTTAGAAGGAGATACGAGAAGGTCGGCTATGCGACGTTTGTCGGCACAGGAGATATATACCAATTGTTTTTTGAACGGGGCTGTGAGCTATTGCGCCCCGGGGGCGTGTTGGCGTACATCACATCCAACAGCTGGCTGAGGGCGAAGTACGGAGAGCGGCTTCGCGAATATGTCGCGGCACATCACAGGCCCATTCGGCTGATTGATATGGGAAAGGATGTGTTTGGCGCAGTGGTCGATACTTGTGTTCTGATAATTCGTGCTCGGGAAAAATGCGGCCGCTTCCCCGGGGTTGATACCGACCAAGATGGCGGTGTTTTCCCCCCACCGAAGGAGGGATGGGGTGAGGTGCGCCCCGGGTGCGATGCTCCTTGGAGCATTCTTAGCGATGCGGAATGGCGGGTGATGGAAAGGATGAAGGCCGCAGGCAGACCTCTCAAGGATTGGGATGATATCTCAATTTACTACGGAATTAAAACGGGATACAATACGGCCTTTGTTGTAGACACGGCCACACGAGATCGGCTGGTTGTTGAGGACCCCAGATCCGCGGACATTTTGAAACCCATCCTAAGAGGCCGCGATATTCAGCGTTATCGAGCACGGTGGGCGGGGCTTTGGGTGATCGCCACATTGCCGTCGTTGAACGTCGATATCAACGAATATCCAGCGGTAAAACGCCACCTATTGCTTTATGGGAAACAGCGTCTGGCTCAAACAGGAAGAGTTTTGCCCGATGGAGGGAAGGCAAGGAAGAAGACCCCGCATCGGTGGTTCGAGTTGCAGGATACCTGCGCTTATCACGGGGATTTTGCGAAGCCAAAGATTTTTTGGATGAATATGTCTCCGAGAGGGCGCTTCGCCTACTCCGCAGACGAGATCTACTGCAACAACGCGGCCTACTTCATGACCGGTGGCCAGCTAGAACTACTGTGTGCTATTCTGAACAGTCACCTGGTCACCTGGTTCGTCAATAGGACCGCTACGACTACAGGTACTGGCCTCACGTCGTGGCACAAGTGCCTTGTGGAATCAATTCCTGTACCGAGCGTACCGCGGGAAGAAGGGGGACCTATTGTCGAGACGGTGGCGCAACTATTAGACCCAATGGCTTTCGGATCAAGAACCAACGCGAAAAGCGTAGAGAACTCTTTGAACCGGATGATATACACACTCTACGGCCTCACCGACAATGAGATCGCGCTGGTAGCCCATTCGATGCGTAGAATGTTCTCACGGGAATTTGGAGTTTGAACCCGACACTAAGAGACAAATAAGACGCCTTCATGTGCAAACGATAGGTATTTTCGACCGGAGTGGATGACCTTTGAGGCGAGGAAGAGTTGAGTGCCGCGCATTATGGAGTCATCTCGCGTACCGACGCGTTTGTTTTATGAACAAACGCAAATAAGATAGGGTTCGTCGCTGTTTTATGTAGGGAGCCGGAATTCGAGCTTCCCGCAAACCAGATACGCCATCGTGATGAAGTTCTCCGCTGTCCGATAGCCCCGAGCACGGACTTTGGCCGCCTGAATCAGTGAGTTCATGGCCTCAAGGAGGCCATTCGTCAGCCGCGAATGTTGCCAGCGCGGAACGCCCGTTCTGTGCCGCCTGATCGTCTTGGCCACTCCAACCATCGGCTGCGGCCCGCCCTCGACCGCCCCCACGCACCAACGATCCAAGTGACGTCCTGCCGCCACCGGCGGCAGAGCCCATAACTCCTGGAAGTCCAGCTTCAGCTCGTATGCCTTCGCCGTCTCGAGCGTGTCCGTGGCCAAGTCAAGCAACTCATCCAGTCGAGCCATCTCCGAGACTGTAAGACGCCGCTGGTTCTTCAGCCACAGCCATCGTGTCCGCTTGAGGTCTGGACGGTCCTTCTGTTCCGCCCGACGCACTCGCTCGATCCCCTCGTTGAGCAGCTTGACGACATGGAACCGGTCAAACGTCACTTGGGCGTCAGGGAAGACATCCGCCGCGCCCTTGATGTACGCCTTCGACATGTCCATGCAGATCTCGCCGATCCGGTCGGGATCCCCGCCGTGAGCCTCCAGGTCATCGCGAAACTCATCGAACACCTCTGCCTTGCGGCCCTTCGTCGCATACAGCAGCCGACGCTCCTTCAGGTCAGCGAACAGCGTGATGTAGTCATGGCCACGGCGTCCAGACTTCTCGTCAACACCGACGGCCTCGACCCCTGAGTGATCCGCGTCCTTGCGCGCCAAGTCCACATAGAAGCGCAGGATACGCCACAGCTTCGTGTCGTGCTCACCCACGATCCGACCGACCACGGCCACCGGCATGGCGCTGCAAAGGGTCAGTACGAGCCGCTCGAACAACAGAGTCGCGCTGCTCCTGGGCTAGGCCCAATCAAGCTTCGCCTGCCCCCCGCACTCAGCACAGCGAACTCGCGGAGCGTTGGCGTGCAGGTGCGCCTGATACTGGAAGAAGTCCAGGTGCCGCCACGAACGCCCGGACATATCGTGAGCCTTGCAACCGTCTTTGCCGCAGTTGCCGCAGGTGAAGGTTCCACCGGCGGAAAATGCCAAGAATACGTCCAGGCGCTTGGCCTCGGTATCGAGGACGACCTTCTCGACAAACCATGGTGACGTGATTCCCAACGACTGCTCGAAGACCTTGTTGCTCGCGTTCAACCAAGACATCCGTCCACTCTCCCGTGTCGGGCCCCGTGCATAAGCGACCGCTGCCGAGGGGGCCAGGTACGGTACGTCGTCCGCGAAGACGGCCGTTGCCGCTCGGCATCGGTGTCCGATGCGACCACCGGACCCGGCCAATGTCATCGAACACAGGGAGCACGACCACCTCGACGAGCAAACGCCGGCATCTCAGATAGCTCGCGCCGACATTGTGCTCCGAGCAACGTCACGGACACGACACTGTTTCGGCGGCACGGCCAAGCGGAAGGTTGCCTGGCAACCCAGGTCAAAGGGTAAACCGGGCGGCTTGAAGCGGCGCGTCCACAAGAAATGAAACTTGCGACCTTGCCTCGCGAAACCGATTTACCCACACAAAACAGCGGGGAGCCATGATGGCTTGAAACGGTGCGTGCTGATTATTACGGGGTGACCGCTGCGATTTCCGAAGGAGTCAGGCCGTATAACTCGAACACCCGTTGATCGATCTGAGACTCGGCATCAGAAATATCCTGAAGCGAACCTGCGTCGATAGCGCGAAGTGCGCGATCAATCAGACGAACAAGGCGTTGGCAACGGTAACCCGTCGCTTCTGGGACCGGCACACTTCGAAGATACGCCTTTTTCCAGCGCAGGGTGCCGATTCCCGAAGTTGGCGCAGAATGGCGCAAAAACCACTGGATAAGCCGCGAGTTCAAAACACCGCACAAATACTTTGTGTGCGAACCAGTGAGCATGAAGGCTGTCGCCTCTACAAACATCCCAGTCTCATCGTAAGCGAAGCGACCGTGATCAGCGAGCTCGATCCAAATGAGCTTGGGCTTCGAAAAATCCCCGTGATAAGCGCAGTAGTGGGGTAAGATGGCATCAGGACAGGGCGATTTGTATCGTTCTGGGTGGGCGCCCCGGTTGCGCTTGTGGTGACATGGATGGGTAAAAATCGTTGGTGGGGTCAATTGGATTGATTTGGCGGGAGCAGTGGACGTGGCACATGCAAAATCTGAGGGAGAGAAGATGGGCGAGAATACCCGTTGCGAGTCAGAGGGTCGTAGTCAAGAAGGTCGAGGAAGCGAAAAGTTCGATGTTTCTCGAAATGTTGTACCTGCTGCTGTGCGGGAGACCAAGGTGGTGGATGAATGGCGAGAGGCCGCACGATCTGCAAACACTCGTATCGCGTACGCCAAGGCGTGGGGCCGGTTTGCAGAGTACTGCCGTGGGCGAAGGGTTGCGCCGGAAGATGCTCGCTCCGACGACATCATGGAATTCTTCGTCCGGCTTGCCACAGAGCCGGCTGAAAGGACGGGGAGAACACTTAGCATCGGAACTCTGAGAATCTACCGAAGTGCGCTGAATCAGCGATTCGGCGATATTCGTCAGCAATCTCCTGCTGCGGGTCGGGAAGTGAGCGACCTTTTGGCTGGGATTGCACGAATGCGAGGCGAAGCGCCGAGACGGGTCAAGGCTCTGAGGGAGTACGAGATCGCGAGCATGCTGGAAGTGTGTCCGAACGGACGTTTCGGGTGCCGTGACGCCGCGATGCTTGCGTTGGGTTTTGCCGCGGCTTTACGCCGGTCGGAGTTGTGTGGCTTGTTGGTCACAGACATCAATGTCTTGGGCTACGACAAGATGATCGTGTCGATTCGACGGTCTAAGACGGATCAGGTTGGCCGGGGGCAGCGGATTGCCGTGTTGGAAGGCAGCAAGATCAAGCCGGTCAGCCGGGTAAGGGAGTGGTTGGAGGTGGCGGGCATTCAAGATGGGCATCTGTTTCAGACGTTTCGTTCAGGAGGTCGGCCATCGGGGCGAGGGCTCAGCCACAGTGAAGTGCCACGCCTTGTGAAAAGGTACGCGGCTAAAGTTGGACTGGATCCGGCGAGCTACTCTGGACATTCGTTGCGAGCTGGTTTCGTCACGAGTGCGGCCACGCACGGCGCTCGATTGGACAAAATCATGGAGGTGACCCGGCACAGGAATCCCGCTACTGTTATTCAATACATCCGTGATGCGGACGTTTTTGACCAGCATGCTGGGGCGAAATTCATGTAGGCGGTTCGTACCGGATGGGGCGCGGCAATACCGGGACCGTCGCCGTCTCGTTAGAACGCCTTCCAGACCACATCGTGCTATGGAAGTGATCAGAGCGGATGTACATGGTTGAACGGGGAGGTCGTGTCGAGACGGCGCAGTCCAAATGGGGGGCCACACTGCGTGATCTTCCGATCATGGAGGCAATGGCTGCTTCACCCGGACTCCTCGCGTGCGTCTCGCAGGCCCTGCCCCGTCCGGAGGGCGATCCGGGCCTCCGCCGCCCGTGCGTGCGCCTCGAGTCCCTCCATCCGGGCGATGGCCGCCGAGTCTCTGGCCAGCTGATTCAGTCCCTGCCCTGGACGCAGGTGCAGCCAGGTGGGGCGACGGAGAAACGAGAGTGCCGACAGGCCCCCTGCAAACCGGGCCGTGCCCCCGGTTGGTAAGGTGTGGTTGGGTCCGGCGCCGTAGTCGCCCAAGACTTCCGCGGTCGCATCACCCACGAACACCGTGCCGTAGCATTGAAGTTGGCGCGCCCAGCGTTCTGCGCGACCTCCGTGCAGCTGCACATGTTCCGGCGCCAATCTCTCGCAGCAGCGTAGCGCCTCGTCCTCCGTAGCGACCACGGCAAACGCGTGCCTCAGGGATGCCAGCGCCACCGCAGCCGTAGGCAGGCTCTCCACCCGCCGGGCCAACTCCAGTTCCACTCGCTCGACGATCTCGGAGTCGGTGGAGATCAGGGCAACGAGTGCCTCTGGATCATGTTCGGCTTGGGCCAGCATGTCGGCGGCGATCAGCCCAGGGTCACCCTGTCCATCGGTCACGACCGCCAACTCGGATGGTCCGGCCAAAAGGTCGATCCCAACGACGCCGGAGAGCAGAAACTTGGCTACCGTGACCCAGGTGTTTCCCGGACCCACGACCACATCGCACGGGGGAACCGGCGGCACCCCGTAGGCCAGGGCGGCGATGGCCTGGGCCCCGCCGACGGCCAGAAGTCCCGAAGCGCCCGCGATGGCGCCGGCTGCCAACACCTCCACCGATGGCTTCGGGGATGCCAGCCATACCTCCTCAACTCCCGCCACCCGCGCGGGGAGGGCGGTCATGAGTACGGATGACGGCAGTGGAAAGCGCCCCCCGGGCGCGTAGCATCCGGCGCGTCCCACAGGCACCGGCCGATCGCCGGCGCGCCCGCCGTCCACGGCGATGTCCACGCGGACGGCGGACCGCAGTTGGGCTCGGGCGAAGCGCTTGATCCTGGCCGCCACGCGCTCAAGGACACCCCTCTTGCTCGGTGACAGCCTCCGCAGAGCCTCCTTCATCCTGTCCGGGCCCAGGATCATGGAGTCGCCCGGACGCAGGTCGCCGAGGCGCTCTCCCCAGTCCCGCACGGCCGCCTCGCCCCGCTCGCGCACGGATTCGGTGATCTCCAGAACGTTGCCGATCAGGCTCAAGTCGACGGCGCCCCGGTGCTCGCGGGCGGCATCAGCCGCAGCGACCCTGTTCAGGCGCAATGGCTCAAGACGATCCCTCCGCGCGTGAGCTCCCGCCCCGCCGTCCCCCCGAGGGCGAGGGCCCGCATCAGCCATGATTGCCCGGCTCACTCGCCCCGGGACCCTTGGGATCGGATGCCCGCCTGCGGGTCACGGCCAGGCTGCGCCGGTCCAACTCGCGCTCCACGGCCGCCATGTCGGCCCCCGCCCTCTCCAAGGCGACCGAAAGGAAATACAGAAGGTCGGCCGCCTCGTGAACCACGCTCACGCTTGCGTCGTCGGACTCCAGGGCGCCCCCGACTTCCGCGGCCTCCTCGATCAGCTTGCCCCGAAGGAACTCCGCGTCGCCAAGAAGCCGGGCAGTCAGCGAGCCGGGCACGGGGGCCTTGCTCCGGGCCCGAATGGTGCGTTCCAGGGCGCGCAGTCCCCGGGAGGGTCCGAAGCAGCTCCATTTGCCCCGGTGACAGAATCCGGTGCCCGACTGCGCGACCACGAAGCAGAGGGCGTCGCGGTCGCAGTCGACCAGAATGCGTTGGAGCCGCTGCGTGGCGCCGGATGACGCTCCCTTGCGCCAGAGGCCGCGGGACCTGGAGTGGTAGACCCCCCTGCCCTCGTCCAGCGCGGTCCGCACACTCTCCAGGCTGGACCACGCCAGCCCCAGTGCGCCCCCCCGGTCGTCGGCGACGATGGTGGGCCAGAGGCCGTCTTGGCGCTCACTGACCAGGGGGGCGGTGAACGCCTCGGCAAGTCCCAGGCGCTTGCGGTAGAGCGCCATCCCGACCTGCGCATGCACGCCACGCTCATCCAGCCACCGGATCTCCTCTGGGGTCGTGATACCGCCAGCGACGGTCAGCTCCGCGTCGCCGGCGCCGGCAACCAGCTCCCTGATGGATTCGCGGGGAAACCCGCCCTCCTTCCCCTCGCCCTCCACAAAGGTGACGAGAAAGCCCCCGGCCAGGCCGGCGAGTTCACGCATCCCATCCGACACGCTGCGGCCCGTGCGCTCGGTCCAGCCGCGGACCACAACCTCGCCCTTCCAGGCGTCCAGGGCCGCAACCACTCGGCTCCGGGGCAGCCCTTCCAGCACCTCAGGCGTGGCCGCCGTGCCCAGCACCACCTTGTGCGCCCCCCGGTTCAGCCACCGAAGCGCGCTTTTTCGGTCCCGGATGCCGCCGCCCACGCGGCACGGGGCCAGCGCGCACAACTCCTCCATGAGCTCCCCGTTCGATCCCCGCCCCAAGGCTGCGTCCAGGTCCACGATGGCCACCTCGCCCACGCGCCCGAATCGTCGGGCGATCGGACGCGGGTCGCCGGCCTCCAGGGCCAGGGCACGGCCCTGAACGAGCTGTACCGCTTGGCCTCCCATCAGGTCGATGGACGGGATGATCATCGGGGGTGCATCCCTGCTTGCTGAAAGGCGGGTCGGACCTCGATGCCCCGCCGGGACAACTCATGCTTGACGGCTTGGACGGTCCATTCTCCCTGGTGAAAGATGGAGGCGGCGAGGACGGCGTCGGCACCCGCCTTGGCCGCTTCAGCCATATGCCGGGGCGAGTCCGCGCCCCCGGACGCCACGATCGGAACCCGGACCGCGTCACGCACGGCCCGGAGCAACTCTAGGTCGTAGCCCCTGCGGGTCCCGTCGCGGTCATAGCTCGTCAGCAGCACCTCGCCGGCCCCCAGCGCCACGGCCCGCCGGCTCCAGTCCACGGCATCCAGCTCCATGCGCCGGGTGCCGGAGCGAATCACAACATCGTATCCGCCCTTGCCCGCTCCCCCCCGACGGACGGCATCGACGGAGATGACGATGCATTGCGAGCCGAAACGCCGGGAGAGCTCGCCCAGGATTCCGGGTGCCAGGATGGCGGCCGTGTTGACCGCCACCTTGTCGGCGCCCGCCTCCAGCAGGTTCTCCGCATCGGCGATGCCCCGGATACCACCCCCTACCGTCAGCGGCACGGACAGGTGGGCGCGCACCGACCGCACCGTGTCCAGAGCGGTTTGGCGGTCCTCCGGGGTGGCGGCGATATCCAGGACGACCACCTCGTCGGCGCCCTGGGCCTCGTATGCGATGGCCAGTCGGGCCGGGTCCCCCTGATCCCGGATGCCCTTGAATTGGACCCCCTTGACCACGCGTCCGCCGCGCACGTCCATGCACGGAATGATGCGGACCGGTAGCGTGTGTCTCACAACCGGATCCAGCGCGCCAGCAGGGCGGCCCCGTAGGCTCCGGACAGCTCGGGGTGGAACTGGCAGCCGACCACCGGACCGTTCTCGACCGCGGAGACAAAGGCGCCTCCAAAGTCGGATGTCGCAGCGATCCAGGGAGGGGCGACGCGCGCAAGGCGGTAGGAGTTTGCAAAGTACGCGTATCCGCCCGGTACGACGCGGCACCCGGGCGCCGGATCGACCCGGTTCCATCCCATCTGAGGCAAGTGTAGCGGCGGGTCCCGCTCAGGGTAGGCCGTGACCCGGCCTCCCATTACGCCCAGCCCCGCGACACCCGGCGCCTCCTCGCTACTCTGGGCCATGAGCTGCATTCCCAGGCAGATTCCAAGGGTGGGGCGACCCTGCAGCATGCGTTCCCGCAGTCCATCCGCGAGGTCATGGCGGTCCAGCGTCGCGCGCGCAGCGGCCAGCGATCCCACGCCGGGCAACACAAGGCGGTCTGCTGCCTGAATGTCCGGGAGCTCCGTGGTTACGCGTGCCGTGCAGCCCAGCCGCTCCAGCGATGCCACCACGGAGCCCAGGTTTGCGGTGCCGGTCCGCACGACGGTCACTTGGATGGGCGTCGTCACGCGCCGGTTCCGCCCACGGGCTCCGCTGGGGCGCACCGGCGCGCCGGGGGTTGCCAGCAAGATGGGCGCATGATGGACAAGGCCGCCGCTACAACACGCCCTTGGTCGAGGGGACATCCTCGGATTCGCCGGCAGCCAAGGCGGCTCTGAGCGCCAGTGCCAGCGCCTTGAAGGCGGCCTCGATGCGGTGGTGGTCGTTGGCACCACGCAGGACATCGACGTGAATGGTCAGGTTGCTCCGCTGGGCAAAGGAGTGGAAGAAGTGCGGCACCATGTCGCAGGAGAGGGCACCGACGCGGTCCCGGCGGAGGCCAAGCTCTCCGGCGAAGAAAGGCCTGCCCGAGACGTCGACCACAACGCGCGCCAGCGCCTCATCAAGCGGGGCGTACGCAGAGCCGAATCGCGCGCAGGTCACCCCCTTGCCCAGGGCGTCGGCCAGGGCGCTTCCCAGCGCGAGGCCCACATCCTCAACCGTGTGGTGGTCGTCCACATCCGTGTCGCCGGAGCACGACACGGACAGAAACCATCCGGCATGAAAGCCGAGCTGGTCCAGCATATGATCGAAGAACGCGACGCCCGTCTGGTTTTCCGCGTGCCGAGGCCCATCCAGGTCAAGGAGCACCTCCACGTCCGTCTCATGGGTCTCGGACGTCACGCGCGCCCAGCGCCTGCCGGCCAAGTCGCCGGCCCCTGCATCCGACAGCGCCTCCCGGACCGCCTTCGGGTCCTCCCACGCCGCGGTCGTGCGCTCATTCATCGAACAATCCCCCAAAGTTGTCGTTTGCCTCGATGGTGCAGGCGGCGCCCGCGGTCCACAGGGCATCGGAGAGCGTGTCGCTTGCGCCCCGGGCCCCGCCGTCGGCAGAGGCCGTAACGGCGACCGGCACGACGCCTGCGCTCACCGCTGAACGCATGTCGTCGGGCGTATCACCCAGCATCCACGCACACCGGACATCCAGGCGCTGCATCGCGCGCGCGATCGGCGCCGGATCGGGCTTGAGGGGCGCGTCCTCGCGGCACACCACCGCATCGAAGAGGTCGGTGATGCCGTGTTCGGTCAGGAACCGCTGCGCATCAGCGCGGGGCCGCCCCGTGACCACCGCGAGCTTGTATCTCGAGGCCAGCCGCTCAAGGAGCGCCCGGCCCGGGATCATCGTCTCGTGCCGCCGCAGTCCTGGATCATCGTCGGTTCCCTGATAGATTGCCTCAAAACGGTCCGTGACATCGCCCAAGTCCATGTCCAAGCCGGCATTGGTCAAGAGCCTGTGGGTCACGGTCCAGTCATCGTTGGCGCCTCTCTGGACCTTGGCACGGTCAATGTCGGAGGGATCCAGCGCAAGCCCGAATGCGGCGCAGGTCATCTGGATCGCTTCCCGGTACGATTGGCGGACATCGGCCAGCACGCCATCCATGTCGAAGAGCAGCGCGTCCGGTTTGGCGAGGCATCGAAGCGCGCGTGCCAAGCGGCGATACTCGCGGTCGTTCCTGGGTACGGTGATTCGCACATGGTCGGGCAAGTCCTCGAAGGTGCGCACCAAGATCCCTTGCGCCGCCAGGCCCCGGCGGATCCAGCGGGTATCGGGAAAGCGCGCGAGCACAAAGTTGGCTTGGGACGGATGCGGATCTCCGCCGACCTCTCGCGTCAGCGCCGCCAAGCGTTCCCTCGCTCTGCGCGTGTAGCGAACATAGCCGCTGATGGCGTCCGAGCCCCGGAAAAGCCGGTCCTGCGCAACCGCCATCGACGGGCCGGTCAGGGCGTAGGGCCCTCCAACAGCGCGCAGCGCGTCGATTTTTTTCTCCCCTCCGACGGCGAAGCCAACCCGCAAGCCCGCGAGCCCCCATGCCTTGGACATGGTCCGGACCAGCACGGTGTTCGGAAACTTGAGGAGCGCGTGCGTCGGATCGGCGTCGGCGAACTCCACATAGGCCAGGTCGACCATAAATGTCACCTGAGGGGGCAGGGAGGCGGCGAGCGCCGTCAGCGCTTCGGTCGAAAACGCCGCCCCCGTCGGGTTGTCCGGCGAGATCGCCACCACGACTGCCGTGCCATCGGTGACCTGTTGCGCGATCCGGGTAACCGGCAGTCGACCCCACTCGTACTCGACGGGTCGCAGACGGCCCAGGGCCATCCGGGCAAAGCGGGGGACCATGACAAAGGTCGGCGTCGGGAAGATCACGCTCTTTCTCGGTGTTAGGAAGGCCCGAAAGACCCGGTCGATGGCCTCGTCGCCTCCGCTCGTGGCGAGAACCTGGGCGGGCCGGACACCCAGGTGCGCCGCATAGGCCTTCTCCAGCGATCCGGCTTCGGCGTAGCAACCCGGCAGGGAGGATCCACCCCGCTCGATCACCCCGAGCCACTCCGGCCCGGGCGGCGCTCCCTCGTTCATGCTGAGGTCTATAACGCCTCGCGGCGGTCTGTTTCTTGGCGTGGTCAAGGCACGATTTGGCGCAACTCGGAGACCACCAGATCCGTGCCGCCGTGTCCCTTGATGCGGAGCAGTAGCTGTGGCAGCTCCGTGCGCGGAACAGCGGCCCGCACGGCGTACCCCTCCTCACCGTGCAACCGCGATATCGTCGGCTCGCGCATGCACGGGAGGACCGAAATCACCCGGTCCAGGTGTTCCTCGGTCACATTGAGGTCGAGCATGACCCGGGAGCGAGCCGCAAGGACGGAACGGAGCAGGAGGACCATGTCCTCAATGAGGCCGCGGCGGCCCGGATCGTCCAGCGCGGAGGGGCTGGCGAAGAGGCGCGTGGATGACTCGAGCACCGTATCGATGGCGACCAACCCGTTGGCGCTGAGCGTCGATCCGGTCGCCACATTGTCAACGATCAGGTCGGCGTCCTCGGGCGGAAACACTTCGGTGGCTCCGTAAGATCTGAGCACCGTGGCGTCGATGTTGTTTTGAGCGACCCACGCCCTGGTGAGACGAACGTATTCGGATGCCACGACATAGGGGCGGCCGCCTGGGTGGACAACGGGCAGCTCTCCTCGGTCTGCCAGCGTAGTCGGGGCGGCAACCACCACGCGCACCGGATCGAGCCCGGTGTCCAGCAGTTCGACCAGGTCAGCGTCCAGCTCGTGGACCCAGTCTGCACCGGCGAATCCCACATCGCGGGAACCGGCGTGTAGCATCTCGACCACATTCTGCGGCTTGAGGAGCTTGGTCTCGAAGCGCGGCCACGACAGCGTCGGCCGGTAGCTGCGAGCGCCCAGTCTCACCTCCACGCCGGCGGCCTGCAGGAGGGCGACCACCGCCGCCTGCATGTGCCCCTTGGGCAGCCCCATGCGAACAGGCAGATCCCGATCTTGGTCGGTCCTTCCGGTGCTGCGGTGGTCCCCAAGGTTCATGTGGTCAACGCCATGGTCGGTCCGTCCACTCGGAAGACAGGGGTGGTTCGTCTACGCGTCAACGTAGCGCCTTTGCGGTTGCAAGATGACACAAAACCGGCCTGCCCAACACCGTGGCCGCTTCCGGCGGAGGCCGCCGGGGACAAGGAGCGCCGCCGTCGGGGTTAGCGCGGCGACGGGAGCGGCGTACGCCGGGTCACGAAGCGGGTCTGGAGCGCGAGCCTCGGGCGCGCGCTCTTGGGACAGCGGCGAGAGGGGGATTGCGCGACGTCAGAGGCGTGGTCTTCGCCGCCTGTTGGATTCCGGCCGCCGCTGAAGTCGGCGCTTTGACGCTCGCGGGCCCGGCGCGCGTCCCGTGGTTCCCTGATGGCGTCCACAGCACGAGCGCGTCACGTTAGCCGAGGATGCGAGCCCCTTAATCGGCCGGAGGTTCGGCCGTGCGCGTACGCTTGTTGTGATGCCAGAAACAGCTTTGATACTGGAAGTTAGCGGAATGGGTGGCAAAAACAGGCTCCTTGCTTTTCGTGCGAACTTCGCTACCGTACAAATCGCCTGATTGCTGGGATCGGGCGGCCACCAAGGTGGATGGCGAGGTGAACACCGAACAGGCTACGGCCTTCGGTTCCGGGCTGGGATTAGCAACGCCGCGCCCGGACTACGAGCGGCCGCACCTATCCCTGCTCGCTGCAGCAAGGCCCAAATGAACCAGAAGGTAGCAACGGGTGCCGGTTGGTTGTGCTTCGTTGCGGGGGTGTGGGGTGGCTCCGTGCTCGGGGCCAGTGGTGCGGTGAGGGCAGAGGCCATCCTCTTCGTTTTGGGGTTGGTGCTTGGCTTTGCCTTCGCCGCCCCAGCGCGAACGCACAAAGCGGTAAACGGGCTGTGCTTCTTCCTTTACGGGGGGGTGCTTGGCGGGGGCCTTGCGCATGACGTGCGCTTGGCCCCGAGCCCTGGGTGGGCCTATTTGGTCGCTCTTATGGGGTTCTTGTGTGGCGCTGCCTGCGGCCGCAAATACCCAAGGCCCACCGATTAACGCTGGTCCCGGATGGGTAGGACAAATCGCGACACCCTCTTGGACGGGCTGAGCCAGATCGGGGCTGAACTGCGCTACGACGTGCGGTTCCAGCGGGCGTGAATGCGAACGGTTGGCCCGGGCTGGCGCGACCTGACCTGGCCCGTGACCGACACCTTCGGATCAAGGCCAAGGACACCTGCGAGCAAGTGATCGGGTGCCAGCTGCCGGACTTGTACGCTTCCGAGCCCGACATGCGGACCGTTGCGGCGCGGGAATCGCTGCGGCGCGGGCGCGGTTGAACCGACTGCTCGGGATCAAGCTTCCGGCGCGGGTGGTGCATTCCGGGGCCGTGGCCGTAGAAGGAACGCTGGCCCAGGTGCATCCGATTGAGCGCTACGAGCTAGACCTCAGATAAGCGTGTTCCGGGGGAGGGCCTGTCAATTTAATGCAGAACAGCTTATCTTTATTGTACTTATACCGCGAGGTCAAAGCGTCATCCCTCCAGCGACGAGGACTTTCGGGTGAGTACCATCAGCCACCACCAAACCCGCCGTAACTGCGCCGCCCACCGGCGTCGCCTCCGTGCCAGACACGCCCAAGCAGGGCGTTGGAAGCAACAAAGTAAACCGATGCTCGGGGCCGGCAAGATTCGTTACGAGGTCAGCCGGCGCGTGAATGCCACACTCTACGGTGGCATCGGCGCCGCCCACCGGTTGATCACCAAGATCGGCCTACCGGAGCAGATCAACAGATCAGGTGTGCTGAAGCGTAACCTGCCGTACTTCGACTCCGACCATGTGTTGACCCTCGCGTACAGTGTGTACTGTGGCGGCACCCGGCTCGGCGATATCGAGAGACTGCGCCAGGATGTGTCGGTTATGGACGCCTTGGGAGCCCGGTTGATCCCGAGTCCGACTGCAGTGGGCGACTACTTGCGGCGCCACTCCGAGGGAGATATCGAGACCTTGATGGACGGGATCAACGAGGTGCGGCCGCAGCTGTGGAACGGACGCGGGCGCGACCTGCTGGGTCCGGTGACGTACATCGATGTGGACGGGACGATCGTGCCGACGGACGGAGAGAAGAAGGAGGGCTTGGGGCTGTCGTACAAGAAGGTCTGGGGGTATCAGCCGTTGATCGTTACGCTCGCCAACACGGGCGAGGTCCTGTACATCGACAATCGACCGGGCAACGCGGCCAGCCACAGCGGTGCGGCGAAGTGGATTGACAAGTCGATTGACCTGGTGGGCCCCCATGCAGAGCGGCTGTGCCTGCGCGGCGATACGGCGTTTTCGTTGACGACCAACTTTGACCGTTGGAGTGGTCGGGCGGATTTCGTGTTCGGGTATACGGCGCATCGGTCGCTGGTCGCACGGGCGGAGGCGCTCGAGGAGGATCGGTGGCAGCAGTTGAAGCGACGGCCACGCTGGGTGTCGGAGACGGGCGAGACACGGCAGCGGCGTCCGAACGAGAAGGCGCGGATTGTGCGCGAGAGCGAGTTCAAGGATGTCAAGCTCAAGGGCGAGCATGTGGCGGAGTTTGAGTATCGGCCGAGGGCGTGTCGCAAGGCGTATCGGATGGTGGTGGTGCGCAAGAATCTGCGTGTGATGAGGGGCGAGTTGGATCTGGGTGATGAGGTGAAGTACCTCTTCTACATCACGACGCTACGGGGCAAGAGCAGGGCTGAGGTGGTTCGGTTGGCGAATCAGCGTTGCGACCAAGAGAATCTGATCAGTCAGTTGAAGAGCGGGATGGGTGCGCTCCGGGTGCCGATGTACGATTTGGTCAGCAACTGGGCGTACATGGTGATTGCGGCGTTGGCGTGGAATCTGAAGAGCTGGATGGCGATGCAGATGCACTACAAGTCGCAGCGTCGGCGCTATGTGAAGATGGAGTTCAAGCGGTTTGTTCGGGAGATGGTGTTGATTCCGTGCCAGGTGATCCGCAAGGCGCGCCAGACTACATTGCGGGTGATTGGGTGGCAACCGAGCGTGGACCTGCTGTACAGGGCGTGGTGCACGATCGAGCGGACCGAATATGGGTAACGTTAGTCGCTGATTGTCAGCGACTGGTCGGATTTTTTGATTGGGGTGAGATTTTCTGGGACCAGTGCGTCTGTACGGCACGGGCCTGGTCGAGGAGGCCAGACGGAGGCAGCTAACGGAGGGAAAATGCCGACGAAAACCGAATGTGGGCCGAACATTTCTCGGTCAGGTGACCGAGGTCGCTCGTTATTTATAGCACCCGACCCGTCAAAATGCCAAACGCGCTTATTTTAGGGCTAGAGGCCCTAATGGAGCCTATCGAGGGGGGGATGATCGCGGCCTGACCGACGCCCCTCCGGGGTGTAGTCCGCATCGCGAGCCTAAGGGTCGGAAACAGCAAGGGGGATGTTCGTGTAGTGTTTGTAACATAATTGCAGTTAAGCGGTGGCCGCAACCAAGGACTGCCGAGCACGGTTCACCTTCTCAAGAATCTCCGCCGTAGTCTTCGTCCACACCAACGGTTTCGGGTCCTCGTTATACATCTCTGAGGTGGTCCCGGTTTTTTGGACAGGTCGTTAAGGTGGATTCACTCACTTAAATGGAGACGCTGACATGACCAGAAAAAGACGGAGATTCACCCCACAGTTCAAGGGCCGCGTGGCGCTCGAAGCGGTCCAGGAACGCGACAGCCTGCAGGCCATCGCACGCCGCCACGAGCTCCATCCCAATCAGGTCAGCGGATGGAAGCGGCAACTGCTCGACGCCATCCCCGACATCTTCGCCACGGGCGCGAACAAGCGCACCCAAGGATCACGAGGCCGTGATCCACTCCCTGCACGCCAAGATCGGAGAACTCACCGTCGAGCGGGATTTTTTCGGCGCGGCTTGAAGCACTGAGCCGGCCGCAGCGGATGCAGATGATCGACCGCGACCACCCCATGGGGGTGTCGAAGCAACGCGCCCTGACGGGCGTGAGTCGATCATCCCTGTACTACCGTCCCAAGGGTGAGAGCCCAGCGAGCCTGGACCTCATGAGGCGCCTCGACGAGCTCCACATGAGCTATCCCTTCTACGGTAGCTGCCAGATGGTGCGACACCTCGGGCGAGACGGCCTGAAGGTGGGCAGACACCGGGTCCGGCGGCTGATGCACAAGATGGGGATCGAGGCGATGTACAGGCGTCCACGAACGAGCGTGGCGAGTCCGGAGCACCGGGTGTTTCCGTATCTGCTGCGCGATGTCGAGGTGTCGCGGGCCAACCAGGTGTGGTGTGCGGACATCACGTATGTGCCAGTGTGCCCGAGGCTTTTTCTACCTGGTGGCCGTGATGGACTGGGCGACCCGGCATGTGCTCTCGTAGCAGTTGTCGAACACCATGGACGCGTCCTTTTGCGTCAGAGCACTGGATGATGCGCTGCGCATGGGGAAGCCGGAGATCTTCAACACGGACCAAGGCTCGCAGTTCACGAGCGAGGCGTTCACGGAGCGGGTGCTGGGTGCGGATATTCGGGTCTCGATGGACGGTCGGGGGCGGTATCTGGACAACATCTTTATCGAGAGGCTGTGGCGGTCACTGAAGTACGAGGCGATCTACCTGCGGGAGTTGAGGGACGGGCTGGAAGCGCGTCGGATCATCGGATGCTGGATGGACTTCTACAACGAGGTGAGGCCGCACTCGGCGCTGGATGGGCGGACGCCGGCTGATGCATACCGGTCGGGGGCGGGACTGAAGTGGAATTGAGTGACCTGGGGCTTGGTCGAGGAAACCGGCGAATGACGGCGCGGCCTTGGCGCGTTGTTGGGCGCCGGTTGCCTCCGTTTTTCCCATCGGGGAAACCCCGCCGGGAAAAACGGAGGTTAGATTTAACCCCAGTTGGGGGGAGCGGGCCCTGCGAGTCGGCCTGCGGGGGCGGGTATTCCAGCGACACGGCTCGATGCCCGCGACGCGGCTTGAGAGTGGTTTTGTGGAGGGCGGAAGTACACGTTATTTTCGCCCAAAATCTTTCCAACAAAGTGGGACTACCTCAATCCACTTGGAGGCGGGAAAATGCACGTCCCGCTGACTCTTGTAGGGAGAGGAATGATGGATGACCGGATCAAAGAAGCCAAGGACCTGGTGACCGTGCTGTGTCTGCTGGCTCTGCTGGCAATTGGCGGTGTGTTGTCGGTAATGGGTGTGCGGGAGATTCTCGCCCAGGACGGCCCGCCGAGGATGACCTGTACTGGAGATCAAGGGAGCATTTGCGCCGAAGGGGAGTTCTGCTTCTTGTTCATTTGCTGGGATATCGAGAATTACTGGGAAGATGCGGGGCCGACGGACAGGGAACGATGCAAGGAGCGATACGGTGAGTCGCATCCTTGCCAAAGCGGGTCCGTATGGTAGGCGCCGGGGGCGAAATCAGGTGATGCTGAGCGCGAGAATCTACCGCTACGCTGGTTTTCTAGGTGGCGGGGCGATAGCGTTGGGGGTGACCATGTTGGCGGCGGCTTCGATGTTGGCGATTGGTGGCCGGAGTGAGTTTGCCGAAATTCGGAGTGCGCTGGCCGAGCAGGGGGGAGGTGTGGTGTTTGTCCGCAATCCCGCAGACTGCGCTGCGGCAGCTTCTCCGGTTGATCGGGCGGCCCTTCGTCTCCTTGATCAGGGGGTTGTGGTGCATGGCGCCGTCATGCGGACCAGTGGAGCCGCTGAAGCGGCCAGGGTGGCCAACCGAAGGTTCCCACATCGTCTTGTTTCCAGGGGCGCCACTTCGTCCTTGGCGCATGTTGGGTACAAGAGCACCCCGATCGCAGTGGTTGTGACGGCGGATGGAAATTTGTCTGCTGTGTTGGCGGTAGCTGGGCAGACATCGGCGGCCATTGTCAGGGGCGTGACTAATGCTTTGTAGGCCCATTGCCTTGCTCTTGTTCACGGCATTAGGTGTCGCTTGCAACCCGGGGTCCGATGCTGGGTCATCGTGCGGGAGCGAGTTGCCCCCGGTTGTTGCCCCACTGTCGATTGATGCCGAACGGCGGTTTTCTACCATCCAATACGATACGCTGTGGACTCTGGGTGGTCTGCACGACACCGTGTTGGCACTGCCGTTGGGGCTACACCCGGTCGAGGACAACCTCTTGGTGTACGATTTCAATACGCTCAAGTTGCACCGGATAGGCCCTGACGGCGCGTTGCAGTGGTCGTGGGGGAAGAGGGGCGAGGGACCGGGTGAGATCCGTAACGTTCGAGACATCGGGGTGCGTCAGGATGGTTCGATCATCCTTGTCGATGGAAGCAACCAGCGTCTCACGACGTTGGACCCGGGTGGCCGTATGCTCCACGAACAGCCATTGCCCAAGGGTTTGAGGGTCCATTCAATGGCGGTCGTCGGAGACGAACAGCTTGCGCTGCACGGCAGATCTCCGCTTCTCTCCTATTGGGATCAAGACTCGGATCTGGCCAGCGTTTTGTTGCCCGACGACTTCAGGTGTCTCTCGTTTGTTCAAGGCCAAGGTGGTGCGGTGGGATGGCGCGCCAACCTGTGGGTGTTTGGATTTACCTTCGGCAACGGCTGGATGGTGTTGGACGGACACGAGATCAGCGGCCTGTATCCGTATGTGGAGCACACCGACTTTCCGGTGGTCCGGACGATGCGGCAGGGCATGAGCACGAGAACACAGATGGTCGAGAGACCTCCAGATTCTGGGCGATCGTTCTCCGTTCAGGGAGATACGTTGTTCGTTCTCTTCGGTGGTCAGTATGCCCCTGGCTACCTACTAGACCTAAAATAAGCGCGTTTGGCATTTTGACGGGTCGGGTGCTATAAATAACGAGCGACCTCGGTCACCTGACCGAGAAATACTCGGCCCACATTCGGTTTTCGTCGGCATTTTCCCTCCGTTACCTGCCACCGTCTGGCCTCCTCGACCAGGCCCGTGCCGTACAGACGCACTGGTCCCAGAAAATCGCACCCCAATAAAAAAATCCGACCAGTCGCTGACAATCAGCGACTAACGTTACCCATATTCGGTCCGTTCGATCGTGCACCACGCCCTGTACAGCAGGTCCACGCTCGGTTGCCATCCAATCACCCGCAATGTCGTCTGGCGCGCCTTGCGGATCACCTGGCACGGAATCAACACCATCTCCCGAACAAACCGCTTGAACTCCATCTTCACATAGCGCCGACGCTGCGACTTGTAGTGCATCTGCATCGCCATCCAACTCTTCAGATTCCACGCCAACGCCGCAATCACCATGTACGCCCAGTTGCTGACCAAATCGTACATCGGCACCCGGAGCGCACCCATCCCGCTCTTCAACTGACTGATCAGATTCTCTTGGTCGCAACGCTGATTCGCCAACCGAACCACCTCAGCCCTGCTCTTGCCCCGTAGCGTCGTGATGTAGAAGAGGTACTTCACCTCATCACCCAGATCCAACTCGCCCCTCATCACACGCAGGTTCTTGCGCACCACCACCATCCGATACGCCTTGCGACACGCCCTCGGCCGATACTCAAACTCCGCCACATGCTCGCCTTTGAGCTTGACATCCTTGAACTCGCTCTCGCGCACAATCCGCGCCTTCTCGTTCGGACGCCGCTGCCGTGTCTCGCCCGTCTCCGACACCCAGCGTGGCCGTCGCTTCAACTGCTGCCACCGATCCTCCTCGAGCGCCTCCGCCCGTGCGACCAGCGACCGATGCGCCGTATATCCGAACACGAAATCCGCCCGACCACTCCAACGGTCAAAGTTGGTCGTCAACGAAAACGCCGTATCGCCGCGCAGGCACAGCCGCTCTGCATGGGGGCCCACCAGGTCAATCGACTTGTCAATCCACTTCGCCGCACCGCTGTGGCTGGCCGCGTTGCCCGGTCGATTGTCGATGTACAGGACCTCGCCCGTGTTGGCGAGCGTAACGATCAACGGCTGATACCCCCAGACCTTCTTGTACGACAGCCCCAAGCCCTCCTTCTTCTCTCCGTCCGTCGGCACGATCGTCCCGTCCACATCGATGTACGTCACCGGACCCAGCAGGTCGCGCCCGCGTCCGCTCCACAGCTGCGGCCGCACCTCGTTGATCCCGTCCATCAAGGTCTCGATATCTCCCTCGGAGTGGCGCCGCAAGTAGTCGCCCACTGCAGTCGGACTCGGGATCAACCGGGCTCCCAAGGCGTCCATAACCGACACATCCTGGCGTAGTCTCTCGATATCGCCGAGCCGGGTGCCGCCACAGTACACACTGTACGCGAGGGTCAACACATGGTCGGAGTCGAAGTACGGCAGGTTGCGCTTCAGCACACCTGATCTGTTGATCTGCTCCGGTAGGCCGATCTTGGTGATCAACCGGTGGGCGGCGCCGATGCCACCGTAGAGTGTGGCATTCACGCGCCGGCTAACCTCGTAACGAATCTTGCCGGCCCCGAGCATCGGTTTACTTTGTTGCTTCCAACGCCCTGCTTGGGCGTGTCTGGCACGGAGGCGACGCCGGTGGGCGGCGCAGTTACGGCGGGTTTGGTGGTGGCTGATGGTACTCACCCGAAAGTCCTCGTCGCTGGAGGGATGACGCTTTGACCTCGCGGTATAAGTACAATAAAGATAAGCTGTTCTGCATTAAATTAACAGGCCCTCCCCCGGAACACGCTTATCTGAGGACTAGACAAGTACGACATGAGCTCGGGGAAATATTTGGAAACGCTTGTGTTGCCACATTATGCGAACAAGGCGGTGGTAGGTCGCGCGGGTACAATCTACACGGCAGAAGCATGGGATCTGTTCCCAATCATCAATGCCCTCACTCCAAGGGAGGAATATCATGATAGCACCACATCGTCGTAGGTGGAGGCTCCACCTTTTGCTGGTTCCTCGCTGTTTTATGTGGGTAGCCGGAATTCGAGCTTCCCGCAAACCAGGTACGCCATCGTGATGAAGTTCTCCGCGGTCCGATAGCCCCGGGCACGCACTTTGGCAGCCTGAATCAGTGAGTTCATGGCCTCAAGGAGGCCATTCGTCAGCCGCGAATGTTGCCAACGTAGAATGCCCGTTCTGTGCCGCCTGATCGTCTTGGCCACCGCAACCATCGGCTGCAGCCCGCTCTCGTTCGCCCTCACACACCAACGATCCAAGTGACGCCCTGCTGCCACCGGCGGCAGAGCCCATAACTCCTGGAAGTCCAGCTTCAGCTCGTATGCCTTCGCCGTCTCCAGCGTGTCCGTGGCCAAGTCAAGCAACTCGTCCAGCCGAGCCATCTCCGAGGCGGTAAGGCGCCGCTGGTTCTTCAGCCACAGCCAGCGTGTCCGCTTGAGGTCCGGACGGTCCTTCTGTTCCGCCCGACGCACCCGCTCGATCCCCTCGTTGAGCAGCTTGACGACATGGAACCGGTCAAACGTCACCTCGGCTTCAGGGAAGACATCCGCCGCGCCCTTGATGTACGCCTTCGACATGTCCATGCAGATCTCGCCGATCCGGTCGGGATCCCCGCCGTGAGCCTCGAGGTCATCGCGAAACTCATCGAACACCTCCGCCTTGCGGCCCGTCGTTGCATACAGCAGCCGACGCTCCTTCAGGTCAGCGAACAGCGTGATGTAGTCATGGCCACGGCGTGCGGCCTTCTCGTCAACACCGACGGCCTCGACCCCCGAGTGATCCGCGTCCTTGCGCGCCAAGTCCACATAGAAGCGCAGGATACGCCACAGCTTCGTGTCGTGCTCACCCACGATCCGAGCGGCCACGGCCACCGGCATGGCGCTGCAAAGCGTCAGCACCAGCCGCTCGAACAACAGAGTCGCGCTGCTCCTGGGCCTGGCCCAATCAAGCTTCGCCTGCCGTACCCCGCACTCAGCACAGCGAACTCGCGGAACGTTGGCGTGCAGGTGCGCCTGATACTGGAAGAAGTCCAGGTGCCGCCACGAGCGCCCGGACATGTCGTGAGCCTTGCAACCGTCTCTGCCGCAGTTGCCGCAGGTGAAGGTTGCGCCGGCGGAAAACGCCAAGAAGACATCCAGGCGCTTGGCCTCGGTATCGAGGTCGACCTTCTCGACATACCATGGTGACGTGATTCCCAACGACTGCTCGAAGACCCTGTTGCTCGCGTTCAACCAAGACATCCGTCCACTCTCCCGTGTCCGCCCCCGTGCATAAGCGACCGCTGCCGAGGGGGCCAGGTACGGTACGTCGTCCGTGAAGACCGCCGTTGCCGCTCGGCATGGGTGTCCGATGCGACCACCGGACCCGACCAATGTCATCGAACACAGGGAGCACGACCACCTCGACGAGCAAACGCCGGCATCTCAGATAGCTCCGGCCGACATTGTGCTCTGAGCAACGTGACCGACATGACCCTGTTTCGTCGGCACGGCCAAGCCGAAGGTTGCCTGGCAACCGAGGTCAAAGAGTAAGCCGGGCGGCTTGAAGCGGCGAGTCCACAAGAAATGAAACTTGCGACCTTGCCTCGCGAAACCGATTTACCCACACAAAACAGCGGGGAGCCACATTTACACATGGTCAAACGGCTACGTTGGTGGCTCTGTACGAAGCACAAGGTGAGGTCTGGGAAATATGTGCGCTTCTCAGCCCGGGTTATTCATGACGGCGGCTTGAGGGGGCTGGATTTGTGGGGGCAAGTGATGTATCTTCAAGGTGTTACCAAGATCCACCAGCGTTTTTCGGCCACCAACCCAGGGTGAAGTCATGGCAACGACATTTAGCTTCAACAAATCGCTCCGAATCGAGTCCCGAGACGAAAGATTGTCATCAGACGCAGGGGCGGCCACCAGCCGAGAAATCCTCGAGCGTAGCGGTATCATCAACGCCGCAACCAAACGGATCAAGGACGAGCGCGACCCCGTCAAGATCAAGCACTCCATGGCGGAGTTGCTACGCACCGCGCTCTTGCTCCTCGTCCAGAATCGCCGGGACCATAACGATGCGAATGTCTTCCGCAACGACGTGTCCTTTGGCCTCGCGGTATCCGACCGGAAGGGAACGAAACCGGTCGACCATGCGCTGGCGTCGCAGCCTACCTTGTCGCGCTTGATCGCGGCGCTCAGCAACGAGGAGAACACCGAGGCCTGTCGCGACGTGATCATGGACTTCACCTCGTGGAAGGTGCTCGCCACAAACGGCGGTCGCCTGCACGATACGTTGGTCATTGATGTGGACAGCTTACCGGTGAGGGTGCATGGAAAGCAGGCCGGCAGCGACTATAACGGGCACTATCGCGCCAGGGTTTTCCATCCGTTGGTGGCGTTGGCGGCGGAGACGGGAGACATCCTGGATGTTGAGCTTCGGAGGGGCAAGGTTCATACGGCGAACCGCGTGGTGGGCTTCATCAAGAACGTGGCGAAGCGTGCGAAGGGGAAGATCAGCAAGAGGGTCATTTTTCGTATGGACGCCGGGTTCCCGAGCGGGGTTCTGATGCATGCGCTCGAGGAGGAGGGTATCGACTTTGTGGTCCGTGTGGCGAACAACAAGGTGCTGGCTGATTGTGCCGAACCTGCGGTCGATGAGTTCCGTGCTGACATGGACAAAAAGGACAAAGAGGACAAAGAGAAAGAACGCCCGCGTGAGACCACGACGCGAGTTCGGGAAGCGGAGCGGTACAAGGCGGGGAGCTGGCCTGTTGAATGCCGCATGGTGCATGTGATGGTGGCTAAGCCGGGCGAGCTGTTCACGAGGTCGTTTTGGTTGGCCACATCGGTGTCTGCCGATGAGATGACGCCTGAGGAGGTGTTGGAGCTGTACAGGAAGCGCGGGAAGGCTGAGGGCCACATTGGCGAGTTGATGAGTGTGGTGAATCCGTCGTTGTCCTCGACGTCGCGTCCCAAGAGCCACTACCGGAACCCAAAGGTTGCGGTGGCCGATACGGAGGAAGAGGTGAGTGGCGACGAGAACGGCGAAGAGGAGGTGGTGGAGGATCCAGAGCTTCTGGATGCCTTTGCCCGCAACCGGGTACGGCTACTGTTGTCGATCCTGGCGTACCAGGTAATGCATGTCCAACGTGTTCTGTTGGCGCGGCGGACCGGTGTTGGCTGGAGTTTGCGGCGCCTGTTGGAGCGAGTGTTGCGCACGGCGGCACGATACATCGTGTCTGGGCGACGGATCACGATGATCACAAGCGCAGTGTCGGTGCATTGGCAGATGCTGGTTGCCGGTGTGCGAGAGCTTCCTGATGTCCGAATCTTGTCCGCCGAGGTTGTCTGATACTCAACGGCGGGTCTGGGCGCAAGGGCGGTTACAAGGGAAGTGGCGGAAGTGCGTCCATAAAATGGGTATTTGGGGGGTATGATGTGCACGAGGCGGTGGTCGGCCGGCAAAATTGGGGGGCTGGCCGATGTCGGAACGCCGAGAACCCTTTCACTGGCCTTGATGACAGTTTCAATTGTCACTCATGAATAAGGTGGGCTCAGATGCGAGGCTGAAGGAGCGGTACGGTCTCATGCACCTGACGCGGGGGAACATGGGCCTTCCGAAAGCGAAGGCGTGATTCTGTCCGAAAGCCGGATGCGGGAGAACCGCACGTCCGGTTTGATGGGCGGGGACTGGAAACGCGGGCATGGGAGCCGGACTGAGGACCAAAGCGAAAGCGATGGATGAACCACCGGACCCTAAATGGCGCGCCAGTCCCCGACCCTACCAGTGCAACGAAGACGGCTTTTCCTGGGAGCGCAACGAGGAGCGCATTGCCCAAGAGGCCGCGCTGGACGGGATCTATGTCGTTCGCACCAGCGTGCCTGCGGAACAGCTCTCGAGCAGCGATGCGGTGCGGTCCTACAAGAGCCTGAGCAAGGTGGAGCGGGCGTTCCGGAGCTACAAGACCGTGGATCTCAAGGTGCGCGGCGTGCATCACCGGCTCGAGGGTCGTGTGCGGGCGCACGTCTTCTTGTGCATGCTGGCCTACTACGTCGAGTGGCATATGCGTCGCTCGCTTGCGCCGTTGCTGTTCGATGACGAGGAGCGGGGGGCGGTGGACAGTCGCTCACCACCTGTCGAGCCTGCGCAATCGTCGCAGGGGGCTCGTGCGAAGGCCGGACACAAGCGCACGGGGGATGGTTTGGTGGTACACAGCTTTCGGACATTGCTGGGCGACCTTGCCACGCTGACCCGCAACCGGGTTCAGCCGGCTGCGGAGGGCGCGGAAGCGGCCGATGTGCTCAGCAGCCCGACACCACTTCAGGCCGAGGTGTTCCGCTTACTGGACGTTCGGGCGTGATTTGTACCCAGTAGGGGACACCTCGTAATTTCAGTTATGCTGCATGGCTACAAAGCGTTAGCCAAATTTGGGGTCGCGAACTTCAGGTTAAAGTCTGGCTGAAGACGAGCACCGCTTGGGACCCCATCATCATTTTCATCCAGTGGCGCTCTTTGTCTTCGGCCTCGGCCCCCGGCTTGTTCGCTCCCCATGGCCTCCCTACGAGGTCCAAGAAGGGCGCCTTGGCCGGAGCGCTCGGGGAAGCCGTGCGACAAACGGCGGGCTTCGCGAACGCCCTTGCGCTTGCGGCCATGGTTGCGCCTGTCCGCGGGAAGTCCAGTTTCCAAGTGGCGACTCCACCGACTCTTCAAGTGAGACTCCGATGAAGCCGATTCGCTCCCATTTCTTCCCGCGAACCCGTCCCGGGCGGCTCGCAACGGTGCTGTTCGTGCTCGTCATGGCTCTCGCCCAGCCCCCGATCGTCCACGGTTGGATGAACCGTGTTGAGCCGTGGATCCTGGGTGTCCCCTTTCTCTTCGCCTATCTGTTGGCGGTCTATGTGCTCTTGATTCTGGTCCTGGTCTGGGCCTGGCGCCGGGGGGTCTGATGGAGCCTTGGGTCGTTTCCACGGGACTCATCGTCCTCTATGTGGCGGCCACCGTGGTGATCGGGGCGTGGGCCAACCGCCGGGGCACGGGCAGCCTGGAGGATTTCCTCCTCTACGGGCGCCAAGCGGGATTCATTGTCCTCTATCTCACGGTGGTTGCCACCTTCCACTCGGCGTTCGCGTTCCTGGGGTCGGGAGGCTTCTTCTACACCCATGGAATCGGCTTCTGGATGGCCGGGACCTGGACGGTGTTGGTGGGAGCCATCACCTACACGCTGGGCACCCGCATCTGGGCGCTGGGAAAGAAGTTCGGCCACATGACCCCGGCGGACCTGATTGCCGATTTCTATGAGAGCGAGTCGGTGCGGATCGCCGTCGCGTTGGTTTCTGTGGTCTTTACGCTCCTGTACATTCAGGTCCAAGCCCAGGGCCTGGGGTACATCCTCTCGGTCGCCACCGGCGACCGCATCTCCTTCGAGCTCGCTTCGCTCATTCTGCTGGTCGTGGCCGCGGGGTATCTCTTGGCCGGGGGGCTCAGGGCCGTTTACTGGACGGATGTCATCCAGGGCATATGGATGTATGTGGCGGTGTGGGCCGGCGCGCTCGTGCTGGCGCATGAATTGTTTGGCGGACCGCTGGAGCTGTGGCGGCGGGTGGCCCAGGAGCGGCCTGACCTCCTGTCCCTCCCGGGTCCGGAAGGGTTCTTCACGCCGGGGATCTGGGTGGGCATGACGATCGCCCTGTCCTTCGGGATCATCTTTCAGCCGCACCTGATGATTCGTTACTTCACGGCGGCGTCCGACCGCACGCTCAAGCTCTTGGGCGTCACCACGCCCATCTACCTCATGACGCTGTTCATCCCGGCGGCGCTGGTGGGATTGGGTGGCGCCCTGGTGTTCCCCGATTTGGAGATTCCGGATCGGGTGTTTCCAGAGCTCCTCTTCCGCTACGCTCCCCCTTGGCTGACGGGCCTCATCCTGGCCGGGGCCACCGCAGCGGCGATGTCGACGCTGGACTCGATCCTCCACTCCAACATGACCGTGCTCACCCGTGACGTGTATCAGCGCTACATCGCACGGGACCGGAGCCAGCGTCACTATGTGGCGTTTGGCCGCTGGGTGGTCGTGGTGCTTCTCGCGGTGGGGTGGGGGCTGACGGTGCATGAACTGGATTTTCTCGTGTCGCTGGTGACGTTATCCGGCGCAGGGGCCCTGCAGCTCATGCCCGCGGTCTTGGGGGTGTGTTATCCCGGGCGCCGGATCACGACGGCGGCGGGGGTGTTGAGCGGGATCGGCGCCGGCCTGGCGGTTCTCTACATGACCCGGATCGAGTGGCCCCAGCCCCTGGGCATCCACGAGGCCCTCTGGTCGCTGGCGGCCAACTTTGCGGTGACCTGGTGCGTCTCGAGGGTGACGCGAGAGCCGTCCCGGGACACGGTGGAGCGGATCCACGGCGAGATGGAGCGGTTCGTGTATGGGCGCCGTGACGCGTAGGCGCCCGGCGGGTGGTGCGGGTGTTGTGCGCCGGGTTGGGGGTGGTGGCCACACCGCTCCCCAGGGCGGTTTGTGTAACCGATGGCAAGCCGTTGTCTCACGGCGCGCTGATGGCCTGACTCCGCGATGACATTTGAGATCGCGTTCGTGCTGGCGGTTGCCGCCTCGGCGCTCGTGCTCTTCGCGATGGACCGTATCCGGCTTGACCAGATCTCCATGTCGGTACCGGTCGTGCTTCTCATGGGCGGCATCGTTGAACCGACGGAGGCGCTTGCCGGCTTCGCCAGCGAGGCCACGATCACGGTCGCGGCGATGCTGGTGCTGGGTCTCGGGCTGCGCAAGACGGGCGTGGTGGCCGCGATCGGCGTCTGGGCGCGGACGGCGCCGCTGGGGGGACGTACCTCGCGCCTGATCGCGCTGTGCGTCTTGGTGGCGGTCCTCTCGCCGTTTCTGAACAACACCGCGGTCGTGATCGTGTTCATCCCGGTGTTCGCCTCTCTGGCCGCCCAGGCCGACGAGCCGGTTTCCCTGTACCTCATGCCGCTCTCGTTCGCGGCCATCTTGGGGGGAACGGTGACCCTCGTCGGTACCTCCACCAACCTGATCGTGCATGGGGAGGCGGTCGCGCGCGGATTCGATCAACTGGGCATGTTCTCCATCGCTCCGGTCGGGCTGGTCTACCTGGGGGTGGGGATGCTCTACCTCTTCACCGTTGGCCGTCGCCTGATTCCGCGCCGTGAGCAGCCCCCCGACCTGTCCGTCCGGTACGGTGTCCGCAGGTTCACGACCGAGTTGCGGGTGGGTGAGGATTCTCTCGCGGTCGGACGCTCCCTGGCCGAGTTGCACTGGGGCGAGCTCTTTGATGTGGTGATTGTGGGAATTGAGCGGGAAGGGCGCGTCATCTCGCTCCCCGCGGGCGAGCGCGTTGTCCAGGCCCAAGACCGGCTCTACGCCCAGGGTGCGGCCCGGAACCTACTCCGCCTGTCAGAGACGCAGCGGCTTGAGACGCCGCGCGAGAATGCGGACCCGAAGGAGAGTGAGGACATTGCCGGCGGGCGTACGCTGGAGATCATCATCGGTCCGGGCTCGGTGCTGGTGGGGCGGACGCTCAGGGAGCTCTCCTTCGCCCAGCGCTTTGGCGTCACCGTGCTCGGGGTCCAGAGCCACGGGGCCACCGTCACGGACCGCATTGCGGAGTGCAGGTTTGCGGTGGGCGATATTCTTCTGGTGCGCGGCCCGGCGGCCTCTCTGGATCTCCTCGTTCGTGAGCCCGGCTTTATCACCATGGCCGAGGTGGACCATCCGGTGGGCAGTCGACCCCGCGCCGCCTTTGCCGCGGCCATCATGGCCGCCGTGGTGGTCGTTGCGGGGATCGGTCTCTTTCCGATTTCCGCATCGGCCATGGCGGGCGTCGCACTCATGGTGTTCACAGGGTGCGTGCGCGTCGATGAGATCTACTCGGAGATGGACTGGCTGGTCGTGTTCGTGATGGCCGGCCTCATTCCGCTGGGCTTGGCGATGGAGTCCTCGGGTGCGGCCGCCTGGATCGCCACAGGCGTCGTGGGCGCGACCTCCGGCCTGGGCGAGACCGGGATGATTGCGGCCTTTTACCTGCTCACCGCCCTCCTGACCGAGGTGGTGACCAACACTGCCACCGCGGTGATGCTCACTCCGGTGGCCATCCTGGTCGCCCAGAGCGCCGGGCTGGATCCCTATGCGTTGCTGGTGACGGTCATGTTCGGGGCGTCGGCGTCCTTTGTCACGCCCTTTGGCTACAAGACCAACGTGATGATCTACTCGCCGGGCGGATATCGCTTCATGGATTTCGTGAAGGTCGGCGGTCCGCTGAACCTCATCCTGGCGATCGTGGCGGCTATTGTGATTCCCATCTTCTTCCCCAGCTAACGGACCCCCCGAGCAACACGGCTGGTGGGGTGGCGCCCGGCCGCCAAGGCCCGCCGGTGTTCACGCGTCCGTTGGTAGATACACGAAGCGACCCGGGCGCTCTTGCGCAGCGTGTGCGGGGCGGCCGGGGATTCGTTGAGCGACCGCGGCTTGCCTTGAGCCTGATCGGGCTTGAGCCTGTCTCTTGGCCGTGGTCGCGAGAGAGGCCGTAGGGGTACGGTCATCGGCCGTGCCGTCTTTGCGGGCAGCACGGTTTTTTTGCCCTGTGGTGAGGTCAAACGATGTGGGAGGTGAGCGGCGAAGCATTGTGGCGCGCGTTCCCGCCAAAGGCTACCCGTCGGTGTCGCCGTCGCCCGGCTCCTCGTACGGCCGCTCGACGACGGAGAAGTCGATCCCGACGGTGGGCCGGCTCGGCATTGAATGGCGGTCAATGGTGATGAAGCCCAATTCGTCCAGGCGCTCCAGCTCCCGCCTGAAGGTCCTGTCGGTCACGTTGCGGTAGGTGCCGGCCACATAGGGAGATCGCACCAGGGCTCCCAGGGCGATCCGCTCCGACCCCGTTGCCGAGAAGGGGTCGCGCGGCCTCGTTTCGTCCAGGAGGTATTTGAGGAGCCGGTGTTCGCGAGGATTGAGCCGTCGCCGTCGTTTGCCCGAGCGCTGATCCAGGGCTTTGGTGATCAGATCCCGGTACATCAGGCGAGTCATCTTGGTCTTGATGAAGTTGTTGATTCCCTTCAACTCCGCCTCGAAGCCTTCAAGGCCGAAGAGGACGAAGGGAGTGACATCGAACGGCTGGCGCCGTCGCGATTCCTGCAGTTTGCGCTTGTAGTCCTCTCCGTTGCGGTAGAAGTAGTTGGAGAGCCCGTAAAAACCGTGGACATTGTACCCGTTCCGGTACAGGATCGCCGCCTCGACAAGGCGCGAGACGCGTCCGTTTCCATCCCCGAACGGGTGGATCGTGACCAGAAAGAAATGGACGAGAAGCGCCCTGACCACCGGGTGCTCGCGTCGTAGCGCACCGGAGTTCAGAAACCGGGTAAACTCGTCCATCAGGGTGGTGAGCTCTTGATGCGGCGCCCCGATGTGGACACCCCCCAGTGCGCGTGTGCCGACGTGGACGCCGTGAGCGCGGAGCCGGCCGGGAACGTTATTGGTCTCGTCCGACTGGTGAGTGATCAGCTCGTGCATGCGCAGGAGTTCATCGCGCCGGGGCGGGTCGCTTCCGGGGCCGAACCGCTCCCTGACCCATCTCTGGGCGGCATCGGCGTTTTGTACCTGCCGCAGGTCCCTGCTCTCTGGATCAAGTACCGCGTCGCCTTGGATGAATCGCCGAACCTGGTCCTCGGACCATGTGTTTCCCTCTAGGGCCGTCGATCCGTGAACCGCCCGGATGCGGTTGAGAGTGTCCAGTCCCGTCTTCCACTCCGAAAACAGGGGCAAGCTCATGGCCGCTTCCTTGCGCCCCTCAATCCGGGTGAGAAGCGCAGCAAGCTTGGACGAATCGAGTTGGAACCGGAAATCAAAGCGCGACCAGTCCATTGCGTGGCTCCCTGTTTGGCACGTTGTTTGGCACATGTATCATACATATATTCAAACAGATACAACAATTGCCCGCGTGAACGTGACACCGTATTTGACGCTCCGGTTGACCTGGATTGACGCAAAAGCCATCCGCCCGGTGGCCCCGGTGACGCCCTTACCCGGGCGGTGGCGCATGCCCGGATTGCGGCCCCGGGGCGTGGTGGCCCGTGAACGACTCCCGGGACATCGGGAGAGAAATCTGACAAGTGGAGGTGGCATGGAAGCCGTCCGGCGCAGACGGTTGGAGGTTGAGTCCCGGCGATTGGCCCAGGATGCGAGGCTGGCCATTCGGGATGTCTACGACGCCATCGTCGAGATGGTCACGAATGCTGACGATCGCTATCAGATCCTGAACTCTCCCGGGTGCGTCGAGATCGAGGTGGGGCGGCGCAAGGGCCGCCCGTCAACCCTGCGTGTGCGCGACTTTGCCGACGGCATGACCACCGAGCAAATGAACCGCAAGCTTGGGCGCATCGGGGGACGCGTGAGCGGCATGGAGGAGGGCCACGCGGTGCGCGGGACGAACTCTCGGGGGGCGAAGGACATTGCCGCGCTGGGACCGGTGACGTTTGAGTCGATCTCGCGTGCCGATGGACGCCTCCACACCTGTCGCATTTTCCCCAACATGGAGTATGAGTCCGACCACCCCCGAGACCTGGCTCCCGAGGATCGGGAGCGCCTTGGGATCGCCAACGGAGCGGGCACCGTCGTCACGATTGATGTCGATTCGCAACACAAGATTCCACAGATCAGGACGCTGGTAGACAAGGTCGCGTCCATGGTCCAGCTGAGGGACATCGTGTGGCAGGGGAAGACCCGGATCGTGGCGAAGCGCCTTGGCGGCGGCGAGGAGCGGGTTGTGCGCCTCGCCAGGCCCGCCGGGAAGGAGCGGGTCAATCGGCGATTCACGGTTCATGGATATGACATTGAGGCCAAGATCAGGATCAACCGCGCTCGCAAGAAGTTTGATAAGGGCCAGCCTCGTTTCCGCTTAGGGGGCGTGCTTGTCAAGTCGCGGCACGCGATCCACGAGGCGACCCTCTTTGACCCGGCCCTGGAGCGTGACACGCACGCCCAATGGTTTTTCGGACGGCTGACGTGCGAGGCCATTGACGATCTTTGGAACGATTACGACGAATGTGAGGCCTCGGGCGAGAGTCATCCCTCCAGCAATCCCGTACCCATTCTGGATCCGTCCCGACGGTCGGGGCTGACCGAGGGTCATCCATTCGTTCAGGCTCTGTACAAACAGGCCGCCTCATATATCCAACCGCTGGTTGACGAGGAGAGAACCCGGCAGCAACGGGAACGTGCCCGCGTTGTCGAAAGTGACCAGACGCGCAAGCGACTGAACGCGTTGGAGAAGGTAGCAAACCAATTCATGACGGATTTTTCTGACGAGGAGGAAGCCTCTCGCTCCCCATCCGGTCGACAGACGGGAAGCCGTTTCCAAATCAGGGGCTACACGCTCAGTCCATCCTTCAAACAAGTCGTGCTCGGCGCCACGTTTCAGTGCAGGCTCACCGTGTTGGGGGAGGTGTTCCCGGAGTTGGGAGCGGGCGCACCTGTCGGGGTCGAGTGCGCAACGCCTGAGATTCTGGTGGCGCCGACGAATCCCCGGCTGGAGCGCCTGGATGCGCAGGAGGGCGCCTTGCGGGCCACATGGAGCGTGACAGGGCGGACGGTGACCCCGGCCACCGGCCTGACGGCCCGGGTGGGGCCCATTGAGGTTGAGTCCACGATCGCGGTGGTGGCGACTGAAGCTGATTTGCACGCGGACGTGCGGACGCTGCAGTTCGGACACGCCCGCTACCGGATTGCCGCGGACAAGCCCAGGAAGATCAAGCTCATGGCTCCCGAAGAGCTTGTGCATGCCCATGGGCGGGAACTCGAGTTGCTACCCTCCACGGACGACTTCAAGATCGCGGGGCACCGGAGGTTGGTCTTGAAGTCCGCCCTGGGGATCGCCATTGTCCGGTTCCGCGTTTCGGTGTTGGACGATGATGCCGAACCGGCCAAGCTCATCGCCCGCCTCGGTGATGTGGAGGCCGAGACGGAGCTTCGCGTCGCTCCCCCGACCGGGGCCGGCATCGTCATCAAGCTGGAGGACGTTGACCACGGGGCCCTGCGTTACCGCTGGAACAAGAACGTGTTGGAGGTCGGGGCCAGGCACCCATCATTGAAGCGCTATCTGGGCGACAAGGCCGATCGCTATCCCGGGCAGGACCAGATTCGATTCCGGGTGTTGCTGGCCGAAGTCATCGCCGAGGCCCTGTGTGTCCGTCGGCTGGAGGACAACATTGATGCGAACCCGGGGGACTACAACGAGATGTCCTGGAAGGAGTACTACGACCACTACTCCGATCTCTTGATGCGGTTCCTTCCCAAGGCGCACGAGGCCATGGTCCCGGGGAGGAGCATCGCGGGGTGATCCAACTGCGGCGTGGGGGAGCCGCGTTGTCGGCGTACAGGAATCGGGTGGCGACCCAGCTGGCGCCGTCGCCAAGGCCAAGCGAATCGTGTGAGAAGCAGTTGGTCGGGAAAAACCTGTGGTGACGGGTCGGGGGGTGCGGCCCGCCCTGAAGTCGGTGATGCGCGCGTGTCGGGCCGAGTCTTCCCGGCCACTCCCGGCGCCTTGGGAAGGCATGTCCACCACGCTCCACCAAGCCCGCGTCGATAACACAGGCACCGGGGCGCCCGGCGGTTACACATCTCACGGACCTGACGGGCTGCCCGATCAACGTGGCGATGAGGCGCCGTCAACCGTCCACGCACAATCAACCGCCGCTGATCGCTGGAAGCACGAGGATTTCGCTGTCTTTGCGAACCGCCGTGGCCAGGCCGCCCGTGTAGCGAATGTCCTCGCCGTCCGAGAAGACGTTTACATGGGGTCGAAGTGCTCCCTGCTCCGTCATGAGGCGGTCGTACAGGCCCGGGTGGGACGCGCGCAGTGCGCCCAGGGTTTGGCCTATCGTGAGCCCGGCGCTGCCATCGCCGGGCAGCTCGATCATGCTCTGCCCGTCCGCCAGCTCCCTCAGCGACTCGGGGAGCAGGATTCTCATCGCATGCATGCCTTGACGCATACGACCGGCGGGAGCCCGTCACGCACCAGCTCCCAGGAATCGCCGTCGTCCGGCGAAGCGTACACCTTCCCGCTACGGGTGCCCAGGAACACCTGCCCGGGAGCGAGCGTCGCCAGCGCATCTCGCAGCACGGTCTCGTAGGCGTTCTCCTGCGGAAGTCCTCGGGTGAGCGGATGCCAGCTCTCCCCGCCGTCGCGTGTCCGGTATACGCGCAGTTTCGCGTCCGGCGTGCAACGGAATCCGTCGGACTCGATGGGTACGATGTATACGGTGTCCGGGTCCTGCGGATGTACCGCCATGGCGAAGCCGAAGTCGGAGGGCACACCGTTGGCGATGTCGGTCCATTGGTCTCCCCAGTCGTCGCTCCGATAGAGCCCCCAGTGGTTCTGCAGGAACAGGCGGCCGGGGTTGGAGGGATGGTGCGCAATCTTATGCACGCACTGTCCGTATTCCGGGTACTTGTCAGGCAGGAACTCGGCGCGCACGCCCTGGTTGCGCGCGAGCCACGTGCGGCCGCCGTCGTCGCTGTGGTACGCCCCCGCCGCAGAAATTCCGATCATCATGCGTCCGTTCGGCTCTCCGTCCCCGATGATGGTGTGCAGGCAGAGCCCTCCGGCGCCCGGTTGCCAGCGCTTCCGGTGAGGGTGATTCAACAACCCTTCCACTGGCGTCCAGCTTGCCCCGGCATCGCGCGACTCGAAGAGGCAGGCCGGCTCGACCCCCAGGCGGATCACGCCGGGCTCCGCCTCCGATCCCGGAGCGATCTGCCAGATGCGCTTGAGCGACAACCCTGAATCCTCAGGGAACTTGACCGGGCGCTCGTCCTTTCCCGACCAACTCGCTCCGAAGTCGTCCGAGGCGCGGAGCGTCGTTCCCCAGTAGGGGCTGTTCGGGGCCGCCCACAGGCGCGAACGCCCAGCCCGGCCGTCGTACCCGATGGCGTAGACCTCCTCGCCGGGGAAGTGGGGACCCGCCAAATCCCAACCGCCGCCTGCCCGCGCACGAGCCAGGAACGCCCCCTTGGTTGTTCCCAGCAACAGAACCGTGTCCCCGCCCGAAACCTCAAGCTTGATCGCCACTGCTCGCTCCCGTTTCTGATCGTGTCGTGCCGGTGCGCCCCGGTGTCGGCTCCGGCCACCAAGGGCCGGGCCCGTTCATCCGCTTGCAATACGCATTTGTCTCCGCCGGGTTGCAATCCTCTGGGCCGAGCCTCTCCCGTCAAGCGCTCACCTTGAATCCCAAGAGCCCCTTGTGCGGCGGGCGATTTCAAACTGGCGGGCTGCCGGAGGGATACCGGAAACCGAGGACGACACCCAATGCACCCCTCTGGCGCAAACGCTCTCCAGCGAAGCATCGTGTCTGCCATGCGGCGTTGTCGGCAACCCGTGCGTCGTCCACCTGCGCCCCCTGTGAATGAGCGGGCTTGCCCTTCGGGCTGCAGGGAACCGATTGGGGGTGGGGTTTGAGGCCGGTTTGGTCGTCCGCTTGACGACGCGGTGCCAAGGGGCATCGGGGCTGGGACGCCACAAGGTACTCGTCGATGCGGGTGAACAGGCCCTTGCGGGCGGGCTGAATCAGACACAGGTCGGTGGAGAGGAGGTCTCTTGTCGTGAACGGCGCGAAGGGAGGTTGACATGGGTTCGTGTGATGCGGTGGCAGATCGTAAACCGAACACCGGGCGCGCATTCAGGGCGGGGCCCTTGGCGGGTTTCCTGCTCCTGCTGGCCGCGGCATGTGGTTGGGACCGGGATAGTCCCGCCGACTTGCTTCTCATGGGCGGATCGATCCTGGACGGATCGGGCGCGGACGCGGTGGCGGGCGACCTGGCCGTTACGGGTGATCGGATCGTGTTTGTGGGCCAGGCGCGTGAGGGCGGCGTGACCGCCAGGGATACGATTGATGTGGGCGGACTGGTCGTGACGCCGGGCTTTATCGACATGCACTCGCATGCGGAGCTGGACACCGACCACGGCCGAGACGCTCGGGCGTTCTTATACCAAGGGATCACATCGGTTGCGTTGGGGTTGGACGGGGGCGGGACTCCAGATGTGAGCGAGCGACTTTCCGGCTGGACCAGTCACGGAATCGGGGTCAACGCCTTCGTGTCCGTCGGGCACAACGAGGTGCGACGACGCGTCATGGGGATGGAGGACCGGGCTCCCACGGATGAAGAGTTGGACGAGATGCGGGCACTGGTCAGGAAGGGCATGGAGGAGGGAGCGTACGGTCTCTCCTCCGGGCTCTTCTACCTGCCGGGCAACTACGCGTCCACCGAGGAGGTCATTGAACTCAATCGGGTCACCGCGTCCTATGCGGGCGCAATCTACGACACGCACGATCGTGACCTGGGCGCCGCCTATCCGCCCTTTGGTTACCTCAATTCCATCAGGGAGGGCATTCGGATCGGGGAGGAGGCGGGAACCAAGGTCATCTTCAGCCATTTCAATGCCCAGGGCGCGCACAACTACGGTCGCGCTCCCGAGGGCGCGGCCCTGATCGAGGCGGCACGAGGGCGGGGCGTCGAGGTTGCGGGCGCGCACCATTCCTACACGGCCACCCAGTCAAACCTTCGTTCCTACACCATCCCGGGTTGGGCGGCGGCGGGGGGCGATGAGCGGATGCTTGCCCGGTTCGACGATCCAGAGACCGAAGCGATGATCGATGGGCAGACTCGCGAGATGCTCGCGATTCGTGGGGGAGCTCACCGTCTCCTTTTTGCCGATTCGCGCCCGGAATTGAATGGGAGAACGCTCGGTGACGTGGCTGGCGAATGGGGCATGGAGCCGTCTGCGGCGGCCCGGCGCATCCTGCGTGTAAGGCGACAATCTGAATAGGTCATTGCCGTCAATCAGAATGGGCCATCTGGAGGTTCGCGCGGTTCGGTGAGAACTTGATGCATTTCCCGAGGAGAGGGGGGTGCCAAGTGCCGGGCCGACATATCACCGATCGCCAGATGGAGTTGTACATGACCTACCGGAAGAAGGACCGGCCTGCAGTGGCGGCTGCCAAGGCGGGGTTCAGCAAGTCGACGGCGCACCGGATCGAGGCTGATCCACGGTTGCCGTCGGAGAAGCGTAAGCCGCGGGGGCGGAGGCGCCCGGATCCGCTGGCGGGGATCTTCGATGAGGAGATCGTCCCGATTTTGGAGCGGACACCGCAGGTGCGGGCGGTGGTGTTGTACGAGGAGATGATGCGTCGGCATCCAGAGTTGAACCCTGGTGTACGGCGCACCCTCGAGCGGAGGGTGCGGGCGTGGAAGGCGAAGTACGGGCCCGACCAGGAGATCATTTTCCGGCAGAAGCACGAGCCGGGTCGGCGTGGGTTGTCGGATTTCACTGAGGCCAGTGGTTTGGGGGTGACGGTGGCCGGCAAGGCGCTGGATCACAGGCTGTATCACTTTCGCATGGAGTACTCTGGGTTTTCCCATGCGGCGGTGGTGCTGGGCGGCGAGAGCTATGTTGCGCTGGCCCAAGGGTTACAGGATGCGTTGTGGGCATTGGGTGGGGTGCCGAAGGAGCACCGGACGGACAGTTTGTCTGCTGCGTTTCGGAACTTGAAGCGTGATGCGCGGGATGATTTGACGGAGCGCTACGAGGCGTTGATGGCCCACTACGGGATGAAGGCGAGCCGGAACAACCGTGGTCGTGGCCATGAGAACGGTTCAATCGAGGGTCCACACGGACACCTGAAGCGTGCGCTGGCGGATGCGCTGTTGCTGCGGGGGTCGCGGGATTTCGAGACGGTCGAGGCGTACAGGGTCTTTGTGAGCCGTGTGGTGAGTCGGCGCAACGCGCGCAACCGGGAAGCGATTGACGCTGAGCGAGCTGTGCTTGGGTCGTTGCCGAAGCGGCGCACCGACAGTTTCGAGGAGACGCTGGTGCGGGTGACCAACACGGGCGGTTTTTCGTTGGGGCGGGTGTTCTACACGGTGCCTTCTCGGCTGGTGGGGCATCGGGTGCGGGTACGGATGTACGATGAGCGTTTGGTGATTTTCGTGGGTGTCGAGGAGGTTCTGGTTCTGCCTCGTGGCTACCCGGGTCCAGGGCGAGCTCGGGGTCGGGTGATTGATTATCGGCATGTGTTGCCGTCACTTCGTCGCAAGCCGATGGCGCTCATGAACTGGGTTCACCGTGATGGCTTGTTTCCGCGCGATGCCTACCGTCTGGCGTTCGAGGCGTTGTGCGAAGGGCTTGATGATCGCCAAGCGTGCCACAGGATGGTCGGGTTGCTTGCTCTGGCGCATGATCAATGTTGCGAGGCGTGGCTGGCCGACGAGATCAGTGCGCAGCTTGAAGCCGGGCAGTTGCCTGATGCCGAAGTGCTTCGTGAACGGCTACCGGAGCCGGGTGCGTTGCCCGAGATCGACACGACGCTTCCGTCGTTGGAGGTGTACAATGTTGCCTGCTTGAGCGCAGCGTGTCGATGACGGGGTCATTTGTTGTGGACCCGGTGGTCCTGGACCGTTTGCTCAAGCAACTGCGTCTGCCCAGTATGCGGGCGCTGTGGCGGCCGCTCACCGAGCGTGCGGACCGCGAAGCTTGGTCTTCGGCGCGACTGCTTGCCGCGTTGGCTGACCAAGAGGTCAGCGACCGAGAGCGGCGGCGCTTCGAGCGGCACCGGGCGGAGGCGAAGTTGCCGCGCGGCAAGACGCTCGAGAACTTTGACTTCACGCTGGTACCCGCGGTATCGAAGGCGCGGGTGGATGTGCTGTCGAGCGGTAAGATATGGCTTGAGGAGGGGGCCAATGTACTGTTTTTTGGTCCTCCTGGCACGGGAAAGAGTCATCTTGCTGCGGGGATCGGGCTCAAGCTTGTCGAGAGCGGATTCCGCGTGCTTTATCAGCGGACGGCGGTGCTGGTGCAACGGCTCGAGGCGGCACATCGTGAGCTCAATCTCGAGGCGGCGATTGCCAAGCTCTACAAGTATCACCTGCTGATTCTCGATGATTTTTCCTACGTCACGACGGGTGGCGACGAGAGCAATGTCCTCTTCAAGTTGATCGGCGCGCGTTACGAGAACCGCTCACTTCTCTTGATCGCGAACGAGCCGTTCACCGCTTGGGAGAAGATCTTCGGGGGCAAGGCCAAGACACTGGCGGCGGTGGACCGGCTTGTTCACCACTCGCATGTGTTCGAGATGAACGTGGAGAGCTACCGCCGCCGTGCCGCCGTAAAGGCTCGGCAAGCCGGCGAGCGGGATTTGTCCACCGGGAGCCCGGAGATCATGACGGCGGGCAGCTGATCCCGCGGGGGCTCAGGCGGCGGGGCTGCGTCCCGCGCTCAGTTCCCCCGCTTTGGCGGTGATTGCGGCGGCATTGCGGGGTTGCAGCCGGGACGGGAGCCCGAGGATCGCCTCTGATGGCTGATCAGGGGCCGCCCCAGGGTAGGAATACCCTTGAGAACCCGGTGTCCCGCGGAACTCATGGGGGACGGGCGATGCGATACGAGGGCTCAGCGGAACCCCTGGACGGATCGGATCGAGGGGACCGAAGTCGTGGGAGTGACCGCGAGTGGGAGAACCGGCGGGCCACGACCAACCCCCCTGGGGGGCCAAAGAGTGTGCGTCACACTCGAGACCCTCAGTGAGACCTCGGTGACAGACAACAGGCCTTGCCGTCGCCAAGGCCATCCGGGATGCACGCGCCCACGCTCCGCCGCATCATCGGTCAAGCGATCAAGGCGACCGCATGACCTGCTGACGTAGTAGCGCAAGTGCCCCCTGTCGCCCCTCCTCCGGTGTTGGCATCCTTGGCTGGCGGCGCCTGATCGCCAGACCGGTCTCTCTGACCCGTATCGGTAATGTCTCAATCCTGCATATCCCACGCCATAGCGGCCGCGCTGGGTTCGTAAACAAAACGTGGCCATGAATGTGGCCGATCAGGTGGCGTAGCACGGAAGAGCATACTGGATGACCTGATGTAATCAGCCGTTCTTTCAACCTTGGGTGGGTTGTTCGTTTACCGCAACGAGGAGGGAAGGCGGTGCCAAGGAAGAGGTTGTCCATGAGGAAGATTCGAGAGTTTTTGCGGCTGAGAGCGCTTGGCCGCAGCCAGCGGGAGATCGCGGCGAGCCTGGGTATTGGGCGCGCCACGGTGTCCAGGTATGTCCGGCGGGCCGAGAGCGCGGGCCTGTCCTGGCCGTTGCCGGATGATTTTGATGACGACCGGCTGGAGGCGGCGTTGTACCCCTCCGGAGTGGTGTCCAACGCGGTGCGTCCGGTGCCCGACTGAGTCGAGGTCCACAGGGAGATGGGGCGCCACAAGGGTATGACGCTACAGCGCCTGTGGATCAAGTACCGCGAGGCGCACCCGGACGGGTACGAGTACAGTTGGTTCTGCGAGCACTACAAGGAGTGGACCCACGCGCATTGATGTCGTGATGCGGCAGGTCTACAAGGCCGGAGACCGGGTGTTTGTGGACTACGCGGGCCCTACGGTCCCGTTGACGGATCGCAAGACGGGCGAGGTCAGGGGCCGGGTGGTGTTCGTATGCACGCTGGCGGCATCGGACCACACGTTTGTGGATCTGACGCTGTCCAGGTCGCTATCGGACTGGACGGGCTCGCATGTGCGGATGTTCGAGTTCTGGGGTGGTGTGCCCAATACGGTGGTGCCCGACAATGAGCGTGTCAGCCGTGCACCGGGCGTGTCGATACGATCCGAAGCTGAACCGGAGCTACGGGGATCTGGGGCAGCACTGCGGGGTCGCGGTGGTGCCTGCGCGACCGGGCAAGTCACAGGACAAGGCCAAGATCGAGGCGACCGTCCAGCATGTCGAGCGCCAAGTGTTGGCTCTCCGCTGCGCAACCATCGCTTCTTCTCGCTGTCGGAGGCCAGGGACGCGATCAAGCCTTGGGTACAAGCGCTCAACGAGCAGCCGTTTCAGAAGATCAAGGGGAGTCGCCAGAGCTTCATTGAAGAGCTGGGCCGGCCGGGGCTGTGCGACGGCAAGAGGCGCGGCTGGGTGTCCGGTCCGAAGACGATTGCGCGGTGCCGATTATGCTTCCCCTGCGGGGGCGGCGGGGTGATGATGCCATCCTGTGCATGGCGGGCATGGTCACGCGCGCAATCATGTCTCTTAGCCCGCCGTCGGGCTTGAGCCAGTCGATGCGCCGGCAGGACTCCTTCGACAGCGCGTGTCAGTTGAGCGCAGGCGGTCCGGCGATCAGCCGACGCAACAACACCATCTCCCCCTCGGTGCAGTCGCACTCCTGGTAGCGGCACTCGATGCGGTTGTAGCTCACGAAGGCATCGCCAGCTCTTTCTTGTGTCGGGCGTCCATGGACCACAGCAACCCGGGCAAGGGGGCGTCGGTCGGACCGCCGCCGCTCCCGCATGCCGTCAGCCATTCGTGGAATCACCACCGCACATTGATGGCGTTCGTCATCAGGGTGCCGATCACCGAGCACATGCGTGCGGTGAACTGGGCGTAGGCATAGCTGTCGGGGCCGAACAACAGCCGCCGCCCGATTCAGCGAGGTGGTTGTTCAGCGGCACGCGCGGCCGGTCTCGAACGACGCTCAGTCCCTCGCGGCGGTCAAGGAGCGAGCGCAGCGGCTTGGCCGCACTGACGTAACCCCGGCGCCTGCCGATCCAGGCCGGGGGCGTGGCTTCCCAGCCGCGCCTTGCGTGGGCGATCTATCCCAAGCGATCCGGTCAATCCACTTCCGGGACCCTCGCGGCAGGGCCGGCATACCCGCCCGCGCACGGGAGGAAGTCGCGGCGCACATGCGCCCAGCAGAACGAGAGATCCACCCCGCCGTTTCGCAGGCGGGCCCCTACGGGCCAGCCTCTTGTAGGCGCTGTAGCGGTCGCAGACCAGGACATCGGACCATCGTCGGGTCGAACGTCCTCTCGGTTGCGCAGGCGCTTTGTACGCACTCGCGACGCAACAGGCGGCGGCACATGGCTTGGGCGACTACCGAGAGTCCGTTGCTGACGGGCCATTCCCGCAGCTCTCCCGCGCCACACCAGGCCATGCCGCCGGCGCCCGTCGTCGCCCTTGTCCCCCGGCCCAACCCGAATGGAAGAGCACCAGGCCCACGCCTTCGACGGGCATTTCCGCCCTGTCCTGATCCAAACACCGCTATCGGAATACCCCCTGTCGCCCCCCTCCGGTGCGGGTGGCTCGTGGGCCCTGATCGCCGCACCGGTCGCTCCGGCCCGCATCGGTGACATCCCAACCCCGAACCCCAACACCCAAGACCAAACCGCGGGCACGGTCGAAGTGTTTGTTGGACATAAGTGCAGTAGCGGGCAAGATCATGCCGGCACGGCGGTTCTGCGGGCCGGCCCGACTTGGATAGCCGCCAATTTGGATTGACCCTTATCAGACCAGGCCCGGCGCATGCCGACCACCTTTCTCTCCACGGAGGAGTACTTGGCACACCTCCGCAGAGAGAACTGATCCCGAAACATGGCCGCAGGGGAAGGAAAAAAGTCGGTTGCCGTTGGCCTGGAGAACGCGTCTACGCGTCTGCCCCCCAAGCACTCAGGGGTTGGCACTCGGTGTTCACAGGTCACACTGCACTGGGCGGCTACCCGAGATGGAGATGAAAGAGATGACAGCACGGATGTGCCACTCAGGGGATCAGGTTCCAGGCCCCATTCGGAGATGAACCCCCGCGACGGTTACCCCAAGTGGCTCCAGTCAACATGATGTTCCGTCAACCGACACCAACCTCGGCGCTCAAGAGAACCCGATCAACGCCCGCCTCTCATAACTCCACCCTTGATATCGAACCACCTGTGCATTACGGTTTACGTACTTGTTCGCAGCGACCCTCAGATCCCATGTTGGTTGTCGGCAAGCTCCTATTTTGATTGTCGCTTCACAGACGGTCCCATCATCCAACGACTGATCCTTGCAGTCGGGCGGCTTCGCTGGATCAGCGACACAGAGGCCTGACACCACCGGCCTGTACGGAGCATCACGCAACCCTCGGTCCCCGAAGGCTCCCGCACACAAACGAACTGGCTGGCCAAGCGGGCTGGCGGGGAGCTGATCAGGGGGAGGGCATGAGGCACGACCTGATCGCGAATCCACACCCGGGCATTGATGGGCCCCATGGATGTGACGGCTCGCGCGGGGTCATAATCGCCGGATCCGGGGTGGGGGAGGATGGCCGAGCAGTGGGTGGGCCCCCCGTTCTGGTCGCTCCGCTCCCGCCACGGGGGCCCCACCCACTGCGGATCCTCCAAATGGCCAAGAGTGTGCAATTCCAGATGGCCGAAAGTGTGCGATTCTTGATGGCCCGTGACACCCACACGGTGGACGGTGCCGGCTCCCCTTGCGCTCGCGTCACGAGAGCCGGCGCCGTCCCATGCCCGGGTGCCCCAAGTCAGCAACACGGGGGCGTCGGTCACTCGCGTTCGCCGGAGGTGGCGCCCAATCCCGCCAACTCAGCAACCTTGGCTTGGATGTCCACCATCAACCGGAGCCCCTGAACCTCCTTGCGCAGGCGTTCGCACTCCCGTTCAAGCCGCCGTTGCCGATTGCGTCCGGCCGATGCTCTGGACCCACGCTTGGTGCCCTTGGTCAGAGATCCTTCGCGCATCGCCTTGCGCCATTGCGACAGTTGCGACGAATACAATCCCTCGCGCCGCAACAGCGCGCCCAACTCGCCTGGCTTCGTACAAGCATGGGCCTTCTCGACAATGCTACGCTTGTAGGCTGCCGAGAACCGGCGCTTTGTCGGCTTCGCCAAGACCTCTGGGTCCGGCATGGGCGTCGGACGCTGGTTGCCCCTTTCTTCGGCAAGGGGAGTGCCGTTTTTCTGCCCCTCTCGGTGCCTCTCCATACTGTGGAAACCTCGACATCGCCCTTCAGTGATAAAAACGCCTCAAGCAGCATCAAGGCCATTGGCCCGTAGGGATCGTGACGCCAGGTCGTCGCGAGAAACCCGGAGCGTATCCGGCGAATCGGACAGCAACGGCCAGCTACCAGAATGGAAATTTCGCGGCAACAGTTGCGACGCTCTTTGGAACACTGTGCGTCTGGACAAGCTGGCCCGACGGGCTGACGACCGTTACTCTGCCCGGATCCACACCCAAGACGAGGAGGTCACCCGCAGAGTCAAACGCGACATCCATCATCCTCAAGAACTCCCATGGACCGGAGCCTCCACAACCGAAGCGCCATGCGAGCTCGCCCGCCACGGAAAACTCGCCGATGGACAGATCACCACAGTCATCAAGCAGAAACCCGTCCCGAAGACTGGCGAAGATCCGATGGGGAGCCCCGGAGAGATCACCGTCCGCATCGACATACCCCGGCGACCTCGCGGGGACTGTGGATGCCATGTCCCGTCTTGGGCGGTCGCCGGTGGGGACACGCAGATCAGTGCACCCACCAAGACCGCCGACCTCGGAAGTGGATTCGGCATCTTCATGTGACGTCTCCCGGGACAAATCCATGGGAGGGCGGGCCAGCAACTATAGCGGCGACAAAGACATGCAAATAAGCGAACGAGGACGACCCCGCCGCCATGCCTCGCCATGCGGACGGCGGCGGCCCGGAAACCGACATCATCGCGCACCAAGAGTCCGGGCGTGGCCCTTCGCCCTCGGGGCGGCGGCTCTTGTTGCCGCCTGCACACCATCCCCCGGCGACGAAGCCCGGAGCGGCGAACACGACTACGAGGAGCTTGTCCGACTCTTCGACGAGTGGCGAGACTTCGAGGCTCCCCGGATGGTCGACGGCGTTGCCGACTACTCCGCAAACGCGATGGCCGCCCAGTACCAGCAACTGCCCGTTTGGCGAGAGCGCCTGGATGCCTTGGATCACGAGTCGTGGCCCATTTCGGAGCAGATCGACTGGCACCTCCTCCGCGCCGAAATGAACGGCCTGGACTTCGATCACCGGGTGCGCCGGCCCTGGGCCCGAAACCCCGCCTTCTACGTCACGATCTTTCCCGCCCAGAGCGATGTTCCCGCCCATGAGGGACCGGTCCATCACGGTTGGATCGACCTGTGGACGTACCGCTATCCCCTCTCGACAGGCGACGCGGCGGAGCTGGCGACCCGGATCAGCGCTATTCCTGCGCACCTGGAGCGGGCCCGGGAGAACCTTACCGGCGATTCTCACGACCTCTGGGTGGCCGGGCTGAGGTCATTTCGGTGCCAGCAGGCCGACCTGGACGCTTTTGCCCGGCGCGTCGAGGGCACGAGTGAGGCCTTGGACGCGGCCATCAGGGAGGCGAGCCAAGCCAGCGTCGCGTTTCACGACTGGCTGGAGGCGATGGCCGGCGCCAGGACGGGCTCATCCGGAATCGGCAAGGACCACTACACATGGTATATGCGCAATGTCCACCTGGTGCCGTATTCGTGGGAGGATCAGGTTGTGCTCATGCGTCGCGAGCTGGCCCGGGCCCACGCCTCCCTGAGGCTGGAGGAGCACCGCAACCGCCGTCTCCCTGAGCTGGAGCGCATCTCCACGCCCGAAGAATACGAGCGGCGACTCAACGACGCGGTTAGCGAGTACATGCGGTTTCTGGAGGATGAGAGCGTCATGACCGTGGCGCCCTGGATGGACGCGGCCCTTCGGGCAAAGAACGGGGAGTTTACCCCAGCCGCGCCCGGCGAGATTCGCAACTTCTTCAGCGAGGTCAACTACAGGGATCCGCTGGTGCTGCGAACCCACCTGCACCACTGGATCGAGCTGGCAACGATGGTGGAGCGCCCCCACGCGAGCACGATTCGCAGCACCCCCTCCCTCTACAACGTCTGGGACGCCCGCTCGGAGGGTCTTGCCACCGGCATGGAGGAGATGATGATGCACGCCGGACTCTTCAGCGACTCGCCGCGCTCCAGGGAGCTCGTGTGGATCATGCTGGCCCAGCGGGCGGCACGCGCGCTGAGCGGCCTGTACCTGCACGGCAATGTCTTCGACATGGAGGAGGCGGTTGCGCACGCGGGGCTCTGGACGCCCCGTGGCTGGCTCCCCGATGCGGACCTGGTGCGCGGCGAACAGCACCTGTACCTGCAGCAGCCGGGCTACGGTACCAGCTACCTAACCGGCAAGATCCAGATTGAGGAGCTGATCGCCGAGTGGGCCATCCAAGAGGGCGCGGACTTTTCCTTGCAACGGTTTTTCGACGCGTTCTTCGCCGCCGGGGTCATTCCGGTGGTCCTGACCAGGTGGGAGATAACCGGCGCCCGCGACCCCTTGCTGGACTGAGGAGCGGCGGGCGGGCGCACGGAAGCCAAGAACCGCCCCGGGTCACGCAAGCCGGCGGCGGGCCGGACCGCCGGGGGATCGCCCGCGCTGGTGACTTGGCCACAGGCGATATCGCTTGATTCCCGGCCGTTGCATACCTGAGGCCCCCCGGCGACCATCGGCGAGCCTTGCCCGCCGCCAAAGGGACCGGGGAGCCAGAGCCGCGCCATCCGGCCCGGATCGCCGGTCTCCTCGCACTCCTCCCAAGGCACCCGAGATGCCGAACCGGCGGGGACGGGATCGCTTACCTTGATTGGCATGGCCACCAGAACCTCCACACCCGTCGGCAAGGTCTTGGGTACATCTCCCGCAACGCCGCTCGATTTCTGGGTCGCATTGAGCCCGGGACAGTTCGTGCAGCTTGACGATGTCGTGGTGCTCGAGCGCTCGCTGCCCGGGTCCGACGTGACGGTACGGTTGTACGGCATCGTGGCCGAAGTACAGGCAAAACACGAGGGTGCCCGCTTCGACAGCGATGTGTTCCTGATTGAGGACGGCGTGCTGCCCGCCCAGGTGACCGAGGCGGCTCGGGTGCTGGCCACCCGCTTCGAGCCGGAGATTTTCGTGCCGCCGACGCCCGGAGAAACCGTGTATCGGGCCAGGGGAGAGGACCGGGACCGTGCCCTGTTTTTCGACGGCATGGCCCGGACCATTCCCGTCGGCCTGTCCCGGGACGGCGAGTTGGTTCACGCCAATGTCGAGTTCGTGGATGGCACCCGGGGCGCACACGTCAACATCAGCGGCGTCTCTGGCGTGGCGACAAAGACCAGCTACGCCGTGTTCCTCCTGCACAGCCTCTTCACCTCCGGTTGCCTGGGCAAGGGTGCCCACAACAACAAGGCGCTGGTCTTCAACGTCAAGGGCGAGGACCTTCTCTTCCTTGATCGGCCCAACCGTCACCTGGACGACGCGCAAGCGGACCGATACGGTGCCATGGGGCTGCCCGCAACGCCCTTCAGGGATGTTGACCTTTGGGCGCCGCCGCGCCCGCGTGATTCATCCGCCGCGCCCTGGACGGGAAGCCGGGACACCGGCGTGAGATCCTTCTTCTGGACGCTGGAGGAGTTTTGCTCCAACGAGCTGCTGCCATTCCTCTTCACGGACATCGACGATGACCGCCAGCAGTACACGATTGTCGTGCATTCCGTGACCGCCCGCCTGCGCAAGGAGGCGGTCGGCGCGGGCGACGGAGGGGTGCGCATCGGCCAGGTGACATGCCGGACCTTCGAACAGCTCATCGAGGCGATCACGGACAAGGTCGAGAGCGAGCGGGAGCGGCAGAAGTGGGCCGGCCGCGCCTTGGGCGCGGGGACGATTGGCGCCTTTGTGCGGCGTCTGCACGCGGTCAGGCGGGACATCGCGCATCTGGTTCGGGGCGACATCCCCAACCCGGGGAAGCACCGCGTGGACTTTCAGGGCCAGGTCACCGTGGTCGATATCGCCAAGTTGCCGCGCCGCGCGCAACGGTTTGTCGTCGGTGTGGTGCTCCAGAGAGCATTCCAGGAGAAGGAGGAGACGGGGTCCAGGAGCCCTCTCCTCTTCGTTGTGCTGGACGAGTTGAACAAGTACGCACCCCGCGAAGGCCGCAGTCCGATCAAGGACATCCTCCTGGACATGGCCGAGCGGGGCCGGTCGCTGGGCACCATCCTCATCGGCGCGCAACAGACCGCCAGCGAGGTTGGGCGGCGCATCGTCGCCAACTCCTCGCTCCGGGTCGTCGGCCGCCTGGACAGCGCCGAAGCAACGCGCCCGGAGTATGCATTCCTGCCCCCGGCCCATCGTCAGCGGGCCACCATCAGCAAGCCCGGAACGATGATTCTCTCGCAGCCCGAGCTCCCCATTCCGCTGGCGCTGGAGTTCCCGTTCCCGGCATGGGCCACGCGCCCGGACGAGGCGTCCGGCAAGGAGGAGCGCAGCGAGGGGACGGGCAGAGACGCGTTCGACGGCCTGGAGTTGCCGTGACCCCTCCCTACCCGGCCGGATGAAAATCCTTCACACGGCCGACTGGCATGTCGGGCGCGGGCTCCGTGGACGCAGCCGCATGGATGAGCACCGCGCGGTGCTTGGCGAGATCACCGACATCGCACACGAGGAGCAGGTTGATCTCGTCCTGGTGGCCGGGGATCAGTTTGACCGCCCGGTGCCCAGCCCGGAATCGGAGATGGTCGTGTATCGCACCTTGCTTGATCTGGCCGGCACCGGGGCCCATGTGGTCGTCATCGCCGGGAACCACGACAACCCCAGGCGGCTCGCCGCCGTGAGTCCGCTGCTCAAGCGGGCGGGCGTGACCGCCGGCTCGGTGGTTGTACCCCCCGACCGTGGCGGCGTGTTTCGACACACGACGCCCTCCGGCGAGCACGCTTGCATCGCGTTGTTTCCGTTTCAGTCGCAACGGGGGATCGTGACGGCGACCGCGCTCATGAGCGACGATCCCGACGATCACCAGAAGTCGTACAGCCAGCGCTGCCGGAGGATCACGGACGCACTGTGCAGCGAGTTTGGCGCCGACACCGTGAACCTCGTCGTGGCCCATCTCACGGTCATGGGGGCGGCCGAGGGGGGTGGCGAGCGCAAGGCACACATATTCGACTACTACCTGCCGTCGGATATTTTTCCCGAACCCGCGCACTACGTTGCCCTGGGTCACATCCACAAGCCTCAGCGGGTCGCCGGCCGCTGTCCGATTCACTACGCCGGCTCCCCCCTTGCGTTGGACTTCGGTGAGACCCACGGCAAACAGTCCGTCCGGATCATTGATGTCTCGCCCGTGACGCCCGCCAGGGTCCGGGAGGTGCCGCTCAAGGCAGGGTGCGGACTGCGAACGTTGCGGGGCCGGGCCCACGAGTTGATGAACCACGCCGGCACGACGGGCGAGGATTTCCTGCGGCTGATCGTTGAGGAGCGCGCATCACCGGGGCTGGCCGAGGGCCTGCGCGAGGCGTTCCCCAGGGCCGTCGACGTGATCGTGGCCGGTGGGGACCGGGAGACGTCACGGGTCCGTCCGGTGGACCCCGGCGCACTGCGGGGCGACCCCGGGGCGGTCTTCCGCCAGTACTTGGAGGAGCAGGACATCGAGGGGGACGAGTTGACCTCGCTGTTTGACGAACTCCTGGACGATGAGCTCACGCAAGGACACGGCACGGATGCGCCCGCTGCGACTTGAGCTGGAGGGATTTACGTCCTTTCGGGAGCGGGCCGTGGTGAACTTTGAAGACGCCGACCTCTTTGTCTTCACGGGGGCCACGGGAGCGGGGAAATCGTCGCTGATTGACGCGATGATCTTCGCGATGTACGGGGCGGTCCCCCGCTACGACCATCGCAGCCTGGTCACGCCCGCCATCAGTCAAGGCAAGGTGCAGGCGCGCGTGCGATTCGATTTCGAGACGGGCGGCAGGGTTTTCACCGCCGTGCGCGTGGTGCGGCGCCTTCCTGCGGGCGGCGCCACAACCAAAGAGGCGACGCTGGAGGAGCGGGTCGGCGACGACCCGTCCAAGACCCTAGCCCGCACGGCCGCCGACCTTACCGAGTGCATTGAGCGCGATATCATCGGGCTCAGCCTGGAGCACTTCACCAAGTGCGTCGTGCTCCCGCAGGGTCGTTTCGCCTCGTTTCTTCGGGCCAAGCCGGCCGATCGCCTCAAGCTGCTGGTGGAGCTGCTGGGACTGGACCTGTATGGGCGCATTCGCGAGCGCGCACTGAATCGCTTCAACAGCCTGGACCGGGAGGGCCATCTGATCCGGGAGCGCCTGGAAACCGAGCTGGCTGACGCAACCGATGAGGCGGTCGCCCAGGCTCAAAAGCGCGTCGATGTCCTGGATGGCGTCAGGCATCGGATCCGGTCCGGGCGGGAGCAAATGGACCAGATTGCCGTGGTCATTCACGAAGCGGGCGCCCGTCTTGAAGGCTCCCGGCGCGCCCGGGACCTTCTCGGCCTGGTGCGGGTGCCCGACAACCTGGACGACCTGACCAAGGAGATGGACCGGGCCCAGCGCACGGTTGAGCGAGCGGCGAGGGAAGTCGTAGAGGCCACGCTTGAGCGAGATGCGGCGGCGCGCGTGCGTGGCGCGCTGCCAGAGAGATCCGCGCTTGACCAGGTCCGCCAGAGGCGACGTGAGTTGGCAGATCTGGAAGACAGACTTGCGCGAACGCAAACAGCTCTGGATGAGGCTTCGCATGCACTGGAACAGGCACGAGCCCAGGAGGAGCAGGCTCTCCAGAGCCGCACCGACGCGGACTCCGGTCTGGGCGAGCTGCCCAAACGGGCCGAGCTCGACCGAGTGATCGAAAGGAGAGCGGAGCTCGCGCAGGTTCGGGGCCGCTTGGACGAGACGCGGGCCCAGGCACTCGCCGCGGAGGAGGCGGCGCGTCACGCGATCGCCCAGGCCAAGGCCGCCCAAGACCGGCTGGACGGCGCCGAAAAGACCCTGGAGCAACTTCGGCTGAGACACGGCGCTGCCAACCTGGCCCGGCACCTGGTGGTCGGGGAGGATTGTCCCGTCTGCCTTCGGGAGGTCATGTACCTTCCCGACCGCGAGGGTCCTGCCGAACCCCTCGCCGCTGCCGAGGAGGCCCGGGACGCCGTAAAGGCCGAGGCCACCCAGGTCGCGCACGACGTTCGCGAGGCCGAGGCCAGACACGGCGACGCAAGGGCGGTACTGCGCGAGCTTGACACCCGGGCCAGTCTGCTCGGGACATCGCTCGCCGCCGCGCCCACGCTGGAGGGCGCAGCGGCCCTCCTGGAATCGGTGGCCGACGCCGAACAGCGGGTGCGGGACGCCGACGTCGTTCTGACAACAGCACGTGGCAAGCGACAGGAGCGAGAGGTGGCTTGCGGCGAGGCCAAGGGGACCATGCGTGCGTTGCAGAAGGCGCGTCAGGGCTTGGTGCGCGCGCTGGAGGATGCCCCCGGTCCCGAGGAGGTCTCCGAGCGAATGGCCGAGGTTGATGCCGCCGAAGGGGCGGAGGCCGCCGCTGTGGAGATGGAGCGGTCCCGGCACCGCGCACACGCCAAGGCCCTGGAGCGAGCCGGGGCGCTCGAGTTGGAGCGACGCTCCGCCTGGCGTGCCTACCGGGATATGCGCGACACGGTCGCGGAGCTGGGCCCTCCCCCCGCCCCGGAGGACGACCTGGCGGGGTCGTGGCTGGAGCTGGACACATGGGCGAGGGAGCGCCTCGGCGAAGAGGGCCGGGTGATCGGGGAAGCCCGCACCCAGAGGAACGACGCCACCACCAAGTGGCATCTGATCCACGACAAACTGCATAAGGCGTGCCGTGAGCACGGGCTGGAGGTCGGCGAGGACGAGACGCCCGAGTCCGTGTGCGCCGAGGCGCTGGGTGAGGCGGGGTTGAGGCTCCGGAACGCGAAATCAGCCGTTGATGCCAAGGAGCGCCTCGGGCGCCAGCTTACCCGGGTTGACGAGCGGGCGCAGGTGGCCAAGACGCTTCACGTTCACCTGAAGGCCACCGGATTCGGGCGTTGGCTGCAGAACCGCGTCCTGAACGTGCTTGTGGCGGGGGCGTCGGAGAAGCTGCGGGAGCTCTCCAGCGGCCAGTACTCCCTGGATTTGGACGAGCGCAACGAGTTCCTCGTCATCGACCACCACAACGCCGGCGAGGCGCGAACCGCCAAGACGCTCTCCGGGGGTGAGACCTTCCTGGCCGCCCTTGCCCTGGCGCTTTCCATGGCCACCGAAATCATGAGTCACCGTGTCGGAGGCGGCGGCAAACTGGAGGCGCTCTTTCTGGACGAGGGCTTCGGAGCCCTGGATCCTGACACGCTCGAGGTCGTGGCCACGAGCATCGAACAACTGGGCGCCGACCGGGTCGTCGGGCTGGTCACCCATGTGCGGGAGTTGGCCGATCGCGTTCCCGTGCAATTCCGGGTCACCAAGATCGGCAACAACTCATCGGTTGAGCGCGTGGAGGAATAGGACAGCGTGGATCTCTCCATCGAGAGCTGGTCGCCCGAGTACGGGACACCAATCGAGACCGGCGACGTTCAAGCGGAGAGTGATCAGGTCGATGTCGGCGCTGAGGTGCCCGCAGGGGACTGGGCGCCGCTGGACGCGGGCGACTTTGCCGCCGATTGCGTCAACTTTGTGGATGGGGTGCGTCGCATTGAGGCCCGCATTTGGATCACCGGCTCCGACTCCGTGGCCCGCCTGGGGATCTGCGCCTCCTATGCGGCGGGGAGGATTCGGTGCCACAACAGGGCGACCATCGCGTCCGTCCGGGTGGGACGCGGATTTTTCGGCATGGCGGGCACGCCCGATCTCAACACACCGACCGGCACCTTTGCCGCGTGTCCGACCGCGACAGACCACATCGAGGTGCTCGTCAACGGTCTTCAGGAACGGATGTCCCGGTTGGAGGCACAGGTTGCCGGAGATCGTACCGGGGCGGATCCGGTCCAAGATGAGCCGGGAAACTCGGTCGGCAACGAGGTGCTCACCGTGGTCGACGGCCCGCTAAGGGGGAGGCGGCGCATCCCCGGGGCCATCGGATACATCAAGAGCCATCACGTCCAATATCTTCCGGGCGAGGTGCGCCCGGTCGTGGCCGCCCTCGATCCCCGCCAGCGCACGCCGGTTTTCCTGATTCAGACCACATGGACCCGTTACTCTTGGTACATGCGGCTCGCGCGAGCGAGCGGGCATCCTTGGGCGGGTATCGTTCGAATGGAGGCGTGGCCCGATGTCGGCCTGGATCGCGTGCGGCACCTGGCCAACAGCGCCTGCGCCACGTTGCCGCGCTTCGCCTCGGAGACTCACCGCGACGACCGAGCGCCTCAGAACCTGTACCCCATCGCCGGCTTGGAGAAACAGCTTCGCCACCGTTTGGGCGACCCCGAAATCGTGTACCGGGGCCTGCAGAGGGCGGTCTTCCATCACCGGAGCGGCTAACGGGTGCGGTGGGCCCGGCCCTTCACACGCACCGAGGTTCGGTCTCATCCGCTCGTGGGTCCCGAGCGAGCACACGCCCCCCAGGGCGCCAGTCCAAACGGTGTCCCGCAGGGGCCGACGCTCCGTCACCGGCCATCCTCCCCCTTCCGCTGGGCCTCCTTTGCCGCCCGCGTGTAGTGCAGGTCGTTCCACCGGTGGCCGTCAAACGAAGCCTGTTCGGGTGCGACAAAGTCCGTCCGAGCCTCTGTGTCCCCGCCGCCCGGACATCCCCAGAACCACGGATAGTCCGTGCGCGAACGCGGCCCCTCCGGCTCCTTCCCGCGGTCCCTCTTCCAGTGGATCCCGGGCCGCCGCCGGAGCACTCCGGCGCCCTTGTGGCCACCCTTGAGCAACTGGGCCCGCATGAAGGGCCGAATGTTCAACCGCACACCGTCGTCCAGGTCCGGCCGCCAGCCCAGCGGCTGAGCACCCAAGGGCTTCCAGCGCACAAACAGGTCGCAGGGAGGCTCGCCCTCGAGAATGCGCTGCAGTTGACCCTGAAGGTCCAGCGCGTGCGCAATGCGGGCGTCGGCGCCCGGCTTGCCCTCGCTCTGCTCGGCCTGCTGACGATCCAGCCAGTCGTTCAGATAGGCCCAGGTCAGTGACTCCAGCGTGCGCCGGGCCCCCTCGCCCGGACCTGCGAGCTTGTGGTAGTTGACCAGTGCGGAGAACCCTTCCGGGTGCCCGTCCCAGATGTGCCAGATAAAGGGCCGGTTGTGGAAGAGCTTGCAGTGTTCGGCGAAGAAGTTGTTTCGCAGCCAGGCCTCCAGCGACTTGGGCACCCTGCCGCTCGAAGTGGCGGCCTCGAGCAACCGGTGCTCGGTGAACTCGGACCATTCGTCGCCGTAGGCGTGCCTGAGCAGCTCGTACAGGCGGTCGGCAGCCCTGTACTCGCCCCGGACCGGCGGGATGCAGACGATGCCGTCGGTGTCGGCGAACCGGTCGTAGACGGTGGGACTGCGGTTGGCGAGGGCACGTTGCTCAGGCGCCAAGCGCATGTCGGGGTCAAGCTCTGCGGGCCAGTGGTATCCCACCAGGCGGGCCACGGCGACCTGTAGCACGGTCTTGTCAAAGCGTGTCGGGCCGGGGGCAGTCTGCTTGGCGCGCTTGTCCCAGATGACGCTCCGGCAGGGGTCTCCGTGGAAGATCCACTGGGTGGGGTCGTCGGAGTAGGGTTCGGGGAGGCCTCTGGGGTAGCGTTTGGCGGCGACCTTGGTCCAGTGTTCGAGGTCGAAGGGTACCTTGACGAGGGTGGCGTTGGTGACTTTGAGCTTCTGGTTGATCTCCCGCACGGCTGCGGCGTATTCGGGCGAGGAGCAATAGGCCCAGACGGCGGGGAGATGGTCGGGGCCCAGGGGGCCAATGGCGGCGGTGTTGTTGTCGAACTTCTCGCCGGTGTAGCGGGTTACGGGAAGCGTACCCATCTGGGACACGGCGATGCCCTCACGGTTCCAAATCCCCCGGCCGGCAATCATGACCGCTTGGTTTCTACCGGAACGTATGCCCCGAGCGGCCACATCCTTGATCTGCGCCCAAGCCACGATATGCTCTCGGCCCCCGAAGTCCGTGGATTGCTTCACGGTGCTCTGTTGAAAAACCCAAACTTTGCCATCCGGTGGCAACTCCCAGAACACCCTGCCATAGGCGCGGTAGTCTTTGGTATTGATCCCGTGGTGGCCACCAGCCCCTGCCCCCCCCAACATCTCGCGATCTCCAAATGGCCGCATCAGGACGGCCGCATCCGGGTTCGCCAGTTGTTCCTCCTGTACCGACGGGACAACCGGCGCTTCACCCGCCAGCAGCCTGGCCTTCTCCACCGCCCGAATCGGTGGCTGACCCCATGACGAAGACACATCCATCCCCATCATCTCCCAACCAGCACCAGGCCGCCCAGCCGACAAAATGACCAACGCAACGTTGACCACCTCGCCGCTGATGGTCTCAAAGGCGCCTGGTCCCAGACGCGCGACCACATGCCACTTACGATCCCGCAACAACCGCTCCCGAAACCGCCGGTACGTCTTCAGAAACAGCCAGTTCTGCGGCATCACAAGCGCCTGCGTACCACTACCGCCCAACCACCCGAAGATCCTGGACGCAAAGACCGTCGCAAGATCACCCTTCGCATCGCCGTGGCTCGCCACAGCAAACTCGCGCAACCCGGGCGCCTGCTTGCCCCGAGCCAGAAACGGCACGTTGGTCACCACCAACGTGTAGCTTCCCCGAAGGATCTTGGCCGCCCGAGCCATCCCCGCCGCCGCCACCACGCGTTCCGGGTTCTCGGCCTTGTCCTCTACGGCCATCGCCGCGCTAAGCAGCGTCCCCAGCTCACCATAGCCCGCAGGCCCCGGCTCTCCATCGACCCTCTCGGGCTCGATCAGCGATCCCAGCTCCCGCGCCCGGCTGAAGAGACCGTGCAGCGCGCGCATTTCCCCCTCGAGCGGGCCCGTCGCAAGTGAGGCGTCCCGACCGAACAGGTCGGCGTCTTGGGCCATTCCGGTAAGCTGCTCCAGTCCGGTCGCAACCCGCGTCCAGTCCGCTTCGCTGCACTCCGGCCCGATCCCGCTGCATGCGATGTTGAGGGCCGGGAGCTTGATCCACCCGCCCGCCAGCCGCCATGCCGCCAGCGCCACATGGAACACCGCGATCTGCGTGCAGCGGGGATCGATCTCCAGACCGAAGAGGTTGTCGCGCAGAACGGCCCGCGCGGCATCGGCGCCCGTCATCTCTTCGTCCTCCTCCATGCGGAGCCGGGCCAGCAGCTCGAACGCCTCGACCAGGAAATGGCCGCTCCCGCAGCAGGGATCAAGGATGCGGAGCTTGCACGCCGCCCGGGGCCAGTCTGGAAACGTTCCCGCAACAGGTCGCCAGGGACCGGTGCGCTCGTCTCCCTCGTCCGTCTCCGCCCTCGTTCGCACAAAGCGCAGGTGGGTGAAGTCGTAGCCGCCGCCGGCGCTCAGGTGCACTTCTTGGCGCAGGGAGTTCTCGTCCAGGGTCTGCGTCGCCAGCGCCGGGTTCCGGGCCAGGACCTTGCCCGCCCACCAGGCGCCGATGGTGTTGTGGAGCAGAAAGAGGACCATGTAGCGCTCGGTGAAGAGTTGGGTGACCGCCGGGATCTCATCGGCGCCGATCTTCACCTCGCTCCTGTTGACGCTGTCCTTTTCGTCGGAGCGCCAGTGCTGATAGGTCCATCCCAATGCGTCGCGGGCGGTGAACACCTGGGCGGGAAGCGAGTCCAGGAGTTTCTCCAGGTCCTGGCCCGTCTCGGGCGGGAGCGAGAGTTCCAGCGCCGGGTCTTGGGCGCGAAAGATCTCCGGCAGCATCGTTCGGGCCCAACTGCCCGCGAGCTCCCAGTGGTCCTGGTCTCTGTCACGAGCCAGATCGCGGCAGTCGTCCAGCGAGACGGCCAGCCGGTACTCGGGTTCGATGAGCAGGTCGTTCTCGGCGAGGAAGCGGGTGAACAGCATGCGGTGCCAGTGTTCGTAGGCGACCTCGTGGGCAAGGTGCGTGGTCCGCTGGGCGCCCTTCGGGGAGGCGATGGACTCATCACCCGCCTGGCGGCCCCTCATTCGTAGCCTGTTGCGAAGGGCGCGCTCCCGCATCGACATGTGGTCATAGGGCTCGGGATCACCGACGGCCAGCGCTTCCAGGGCATTGGCGGCGCCGGTTTGGGCCACGCGACGCGCCTCCTCGATCACCTCACCCAGTCGGGTGCGGAGCTCGGGGGACAGGTGATCGGCCGGATTCCGGTGCGTCATGCCAAGAGATCCCGCGAGACTGAAACGCCCGTTGGCCCCGAGGAAGCAACAAGCGAAGCCCTCACGAGTTCTGCCATCGGACCCTAAGTGACCCTCTTGTGCCCACGATGTCGTGCTCCCATTGCCGCCGAACACGCACCACAACACCGGCTACACCGCTGTTGGCAACCCTGCCGACCAAGGAAAGCGACAACCCAAAATCCCTTGTGCTTACACACAGTGATGCACCGAGAGCACACGAAAGGCCCTGAACACCTTGGATTCAGAGTTCAACTGTCGCCCGCCAAGGGCCTTACGGATTGTTGGGCAACTTCATACAAGCGGACCAGTACAACCCAGGTGCCCGCTCCTCAGAATCGCGGTGGGACCATGCCCGTTTGACCGTGGCGGCAGTTGGCCACGCGAACAGTGCCGCCGGTATCGGCCCGATCAGCGGGAGGAACCACCAAAGCCGATGAACCCCTGAAGTCCGAAGCGGTGATCATGCCCACCGCCCAATCCCGGCGCGCGCTCCGCCAACACCCCCAGCCGAAGTCGGTCTCCGACCCCGCCACCAAACCCGGCAACCTGTGCACCCACCTGCATGCGACCACCATGGCCCGACATCCCGTAGGAACCATACGGAGACACAAGCTGGCCACCAGACAACCGCCAGCCATACCCAACACGCGCATCCAACCCACTCCGGTTCACCCCGCCTTCCGCACCCGGCCGCATACGCCGCAACTGCTCCTGCCACAGCATCCCCGAATCCCTCGCACTCGACCCCCAGCGAGGCGCCACCGACAGATTCAGACCCTGACCCTCACTGCCCGACCCGTACCGCACACTCACACCAAATCCATGCTCCCGATACCCAGACGCCTCGTGCAGAACCAACGCCCGACCCTGCGCATCCACCTCCAGACCCGACCCGGCAACACGTAGCCCACCCGCCAACTCCAGCCCAAACCCCGTCTGTCCCGACCCTCCGTCCCAGCGAGCACTCACCCCGCCAAAGGGCGTCAGCCGCCAACCGCTCGAACCCACAACCCCCGTCGCCTCCATCCCGATCCGACCCTGATGAATCGGCACACTCAACCCACTACCCATCCCCGTATACGCATCAGTCTCAAGACCCATCCACGCCGCATCGCCCCGCAGGTCAAGCCCAAAGCCCCCGGACACCAACCGCTGTCGGAAATCCACAAGACCCATCGCCAGACTCAGAGGACGCGTCTCTGACTCCCGCCCCTCCGCCATCGCCTCCGCCTCGCCACGACCAACACCCATCATCGCCCACACCGTCGTGCTCCCATTGGACCAACGAGCATACGGATGCGCAGCCGTCAATGTTGTCTCCACACCACCCGCTTTCCCGCCAGACTGCCATCCACTCTCCCCAACGCTGCGCGTGGCCGCCAATCCCAACACCCAGCCGGCATTGACCCGGCGATCCACGCCCAGCCAAGCCGTCGTCAACCGGCCATCGTAGCGTGACGCCCCGACACCCTCGAAGTTCTGCACATCGCCCTGGCCCCACACCGCCCATGTCCCGCTCCCCTCATCGGCCGTCTGCCGACCACCCAAGGCCAGCGAGAAACTCGACTGCTCGATCCCGCCACCGGACCCCAAGCCAAGACCAGGCAACCCGAGGTTGACACCGCCACCGGACCCGCCGGCACCAGCACCCAACACTCCAACGCCGACGGCGTGCCCATGGCCGCCGCCCGACACTCGCGCCGCGCCCGCCGCCTGCGAAAGCAGCCCCGTCCACCACCCCGAAATCGAGCTCCGCCCCTCGTTGACCGCCTCCGTCACTCCCAAAGGCAACTGTCGACCCCTCACTGTGACCTGCGTGCTGCCCCGACCCGGACCCTCCAGCCACCTGCTCAACGTCATCCGCGCACTCGACAGGTAGCCCCGACCCAACGCCGCCAGCGACTCACTCATCTCCGCCTCGGACACCGTCACCTCGGCCTCCGGCGTCACAGCCACCGCATTCGATGCGGGTCCGGGCCCAACACCATTCACCGCCCGCACCTCAAACGTGTAGGCCGTGCCGTTGACCAGACCCGTGACCGTGTAGCCGGCCGCGTTCGCCCCGCCCGCTCCGCTGGAAGGCACGTCCGCCCACAGACCCCAGTCCGCACTTGCGCCCATGCGCATACGGTACTGGTGTGCGGTGATCGCGCTGCCACCGTCGCCACTCACCGTCCAGGAGAGGACCGCCAAACCGTCGCCCGCCTCGCCTCGCAGATCACCGGGGGCCTCAGGAACCGTCACCGCTGCCTCTGGAGTGACATTCACCGCATTCGACTCAGGTCCGGGCCCAACCTCGTTGACCGCCCGCACCTCAAACGTGTAGGTGCTGTCGTTGACCAACCCCGTCACCGTGTAGCCGGCCGCGTTCGCCTCGCCCGCTCCACTGGACTCAATGTCCGTCCACATACCCCAGTCCGTGCTCCCAGCCATGCGCATCCGGTAGTGGTGTGCGGTGATCGCGCTACCACCGTCGCCACCGACCGTCCAGGAGAGCACCGCCAAACCATCGCCCGCCTCGCCTCGCAACTCTTCCGGTGCATCGGGGACCGTCACCGCTGCCTCAGGCGTCACAGCCACCGCATTCGACTCAGGTCCGGGCCCAACCTCGTTGACCGCCCGCACCTCAAACGTGTAGGTGCTGTCGTTGACGAGGCCTGTCACCGTGTAGCCGGCCGCGTTCGCCCCGCCCGCTCCGCTGGACTCGATCTCCGTCCACGCACCCCAGTCCGCGCCCCCGCCCATGCGCATCCGGTAGTGGTGTGCGGTGATCGCGCTACCACCGTCGCCACCGACCGTCCAGGAGAGCACCGCCAAACCGTCGCCCGGCTCACCTTGCAACGCACCCGGAGCCTCGGGGACCGTCACCGCTGCCTCAGGCGTCACAGCCACCGCATTCGATGCGGGCCCGGCCCCAACCTCGTTGACCGCCCGAACCTCAAACGTGTAGGTGCTGTCGTTGACCAAGCCCGTCACCGTGTAGCCGGCCGCGTTCGCCCCGCCCGCTCCGCTGGACTCAATCTCCGTCCACGCACCCCAGTCCGCGCTCCCGCCCATGCGCATCCGGTAGTGGTGTGCGGTGATCGCACTGCCGCCGTCGCCACCGACCGTCCAGGAGAGCACCGCCAAACCGTCGCCCGGCTCGCCACGCAGTTCACCGGGGGCCTCGGGAACCGTCACCGTAGCCTCAGGCGTCACATCCACCGCATTCGACTCAGGTCCGGGCCCAACCTCGTTCACCGCCCGAACCTCAAACGTGTAGGTGCTGTCGTTGACCAGACCCGTCACCGTATAGCCGGCCGCGTTCGCCCCGCCCGCTCCGCTGGACTCAATCTCCGTCCACGCACCCCAGTCCGCGCCCCCGCCCATGCGCATCCGGTAGTGATGTGCGGTGATCGCGCTGCCACCATTGCCACCGACCGTCCAAGAGAGCATCGCCGCACGATCACGCGGCTCACCCCGTAGCTCACCGGGAGCCTCGGGGACCGTCGCTCCAGATGTCGGGGTCACGGTCACCGCGTTCGACGCGGGGCCCGGCCCAACCTCGTTGACCACCCGCACCTCAAACGTGTACGCCGTGCCGTTGACCAAGCCCGTCACCGCAAAGCTGTACGAGTCCGCGGAGTGGCTTAGGACATTCACCCCGTCCGCAGCCGCACTCCACACAATGTCGGTCCATGGACCCCAGGCTCCGGTCCCGCCCTCGCGTATCCGGTACTGATGCATCGTGATCGCGCTACCACCATCGTCGCCCACCGTCCAGAACAGCGTCACCGAAGCATCGCCCGGCTCCACGCGCAGCCCGCCAGGGGCCGGAGGCACCGTCACCTTGCGCACAGGCGTCACCGCCACCGCATTCGACTCAGGCCCGGCCCCAACTTCATTGACCGCCCGAACCACGAACGTGTAGACGCTGTCGTTGACCAGACCCGTCACCGTATAGCCGTACTCGTTTGCCTCGCCCGCCGCACTCGACTCAATCGCCGTCCACTCACCCCAGCCCCCGCTCCCGCGCATCCGGTATTGGTGGCCGGTTATCGCACTGCCACCATCGCCCAAAGCAATCCAAGACAGCACCGCCGCACCATCGCCCGGCTCACCCCGCAACTCCAGTGCCGGAGGCACCGTCACCGTCGGCTCCGGAGTCACCGTCACCGCATCCGACGCGTCGCTCGCACCAACCCTGTTGACCGCCCGCACCGCAAACATGTACGCCGTGCCGTTGACCAGACCCGTCACCGTGTAACCGGCCACATTCGCCCCGCCCGCACCACTGGACCCAATCTCCGTCCACTCACCCCAGTCCCCGCTCTCGCCCACGCGCATCCGGTATTCATGTCCGGTGAGCGCGGCACCACCATCACCACCCACCGTCCAGGACAGCACGACCGCACCATCGCGAGACAGGCCCCGTAGCGCCTGTGGAGGATCCGGACGCGTCATCGCAACCGAGTCATTCTCCGTCACCGTCACCACCACCGACCGGATCGTCACCGAACCGTACCCGCCCCCGCTCGCATGGTGCGTCAGCGTCGCCGCCGCATCCGCCACCGCGTCATCGTCCTCCGCAGCACGCACCCACACCGTCTGTGCGGTGTCGTAGTTCGCGGTCGTAAACGTCAGCGACGTGTCCGCCACCGACACATCACCCGAAGCGCCCCGAACCTTCAACGTCACATTGCCCGTCGGCTCCGCGTTTAGCCTCACCGTATAGCTCGAACTGTCACCCTCAGGCACAGCCAGATTCGCCACCGACACCGTCGCACCGGCCACATCATTCTCCGTCACCGACACAACCACCGAATCAATCGACACCGAGCCATACCCGCCGCCGCTCGCATGATGCGTCAGCGTCACATCATCGTCCGTGATCGCGTCGTTGTCGTCAGCCGCATTCACCGTCACCGTCTGCGCGCTGGCAAAGTTCCCCTGCGTGAACGTCAGCGACGTGTCCGCCACCGTCACATCACCGGAAGCACCCCGAACCTTCACCGTCACATTGCCCGAGGGTTGCGCATCCAGCTTGATCGTGTACGTCGCGCTCCCGCCCTCAAGTACCTCCAGATCGGTCACCGACACCGTCGCACCGATGGTGTCATTCTCCGTCACCGTCACCACCACCGAGCCAATCGACACCGAGCCGTACCCGCCCCCGCTCGCATGGTGCGTCAACGTCACCGCCGCATCCGCATTCGCGTCCGGGTCCTCCGCCGCCCGCACCCTCACCGTCTGCGCCGTGCCGTAGTTGCCCGTCGTGAACGTCAGCGCAGTGTCCGCCACCGTCACATCACCAGAGGCGCCCCGAACCTTCACCGTCACATTGCCCGAGGGTTCCGTGTTCAGCTTCACCGTGTAGGTGCCGCTCGCACCCTCGACCACCGTCAATGCACTCTGCGACACCGTCACCCCGGCAGTGTCATTCTCCGTCACCGTCACCACCACACTCGCAATATCCGCGCTGGCATATCCGCCGCCGCTCGCATGGTGCGTCAGAGTCACCGTGGCGTCCGTGGCCGCATCGGCGTCCTCGGCCGCATTCACCGTCACCGTCTGTGCCGTGCCGTAGTTGCCGGTCGTGAACGTCAGCGACGTGTCCGCCACCGTCACATCGCCCGAGGCGCCCCGAACCTTCACCGTCACATTGCCCGGGGGCTCCGTGTTCAGCCTGATCGTGTACGTGCCGCTGCCGCCCTCGACCACCGTCAGCGCACTCTCCGAAACCGTCGCGCCGACCGTGTCGTTCTCCGTCACCGTCACCGTTACCGAGCCAATCGTCACCGAGCCGTACCCGCCGCCGCTCGCATGGTGCGTCAGCGTCACCGCCGCATCCGCCACCGCATCGTCGTCCTCGGCCGCATTCACCGTCACCGTCTGTGCGGTGCCGTAGTTGCCGGTCGTGAACTTGAGCGCCGTGTCCGCCACCGACACATCGCCCGAGGTGCCCCGAATCTTCACCGTCACCGTGTCCGACGGCGCCGTATTCAGCTTGACCGTGTAGGTGCCGCTCGCGCCCTCGACCACCTCCAGCTCGGTCACCGAAACCGTCGCGCCGGGAACATCATCCTCCGTCACCGACACAACCACCGAATCAACCGACGCCGAGCCGTACCCGCCCCCGCTCGCATGATGCGTCAGCGTCACCGTCGGATCCGTGGCCGCATCGGGATCATCACCCGCATGCACCCACACCGTCTGCGCCGTGTCGTAGTTCGCGGTCGTAAACGTCAGCGCAGTATCCGCCACCGTCACATCGCCCGACATCCCCCGCACCTTCACCGTCACGTTGCCCGACGGCTCCGTGTCCAGCTTCACCGTGTAGCTCGCGCTGTCACCCTCCGTGACCGTCAGCGTCCCACGCGACGACGTCACACCGACAGTGTCGTCCTCCTCCACCGTCACCAGCACGGTACCGATCTCGATCGCCTCGTACTCGCCGCCGCTCGAGGCATGACTCAGCCGCACATTGGGGTCCGCAATCGCATCAGCATCGTGTGCGGCTCGCACCCACACCGTCTGCGCCGTCCCGTAGTCCGTCTGCGTGAAGGTCAGCAACGTGTCCGCCACCGTCACATCACCCGAGGCGCCCTCAACCTTCACCGTCACGTCGACCGAGGGCGGCGTGTTCAGCTTCACCGTATAGCTCGCGCTGTCACCCTCCGTGACCGTCAGCGCATTCAGCGACACCGTCACGCCGGGTTCGTCCTTCTCCGTCACCGTCACCACGACACTGTCGATCTCGGCGCTGGCGTACCCGCCGCCGCTCGCATGATGCGTCAACGTCACCGTGGCATCCGTGACCGCATCGGGATCCTCGGCCGCCCGAACCCACACCGTCTGCGCCGTGTCGTAGTTCGTGGTCGTAAACGTCAGGGACGTGTCCGCCACCGTCACATCACCCGACATGCCCCGCACCTTCACCGTCACGCTGCCCGTCGGCTCCGTGTTCAGCCTCACCGTGTAGCTCGCGCTGTCACCCTCGCCCACAGTCAGAGCACTCTCCGAGACCGTCGCACCGACCGTGTCGTTCTCCGTCACCGTCACCGTCACAGAACCGATCGTCACCGAGCCGTACCCGCCGCCGCTCGCATGGTGCGTCAGAGTCACCGCCGCATCCGCCACCGCATCGTCGTCCTCGGCCGCATTCACCGTCACCGTCTGCACGGTGCCGTAGTTGCCGGTCGTGAACTTGAGCGCGGTGTCGGCCACCGTCACATCGCCCGAGGCACCCCGAATCTTCACCGTTACGGTGTCTGAGGGCTCGGCATTCAGCTTGATCGTGTAGGTGCCGCTCGCGCCTTCGGCCACCTCCAGCTCGGTCACGGACACCGTCACACCTGGAGTGTCGTCCTCCGTCACCGTCACCACCACCGAGCCAATCGACGCCGAGCCGTAGCCACCGCCGCTCGCATGGTGCGTCAGCGTCACCGTCGGGTCCGTCACCGCATCGGGATCTTGACCCGCACGCACCCACACCGTCTGCGCCGTGTCGTAGTTCGTGCTCGTAAACGTCAGGGACGTGTCCGCTACCGTCACGTCGCCGGACATCCCCCGAATCTTCACCGTCACATTGCCCGTCGGCTCCGTGTTCAGCTTCACCGTGTAGCTCGCGCTGTCACCCTCGCCCACCGTCAAAGCGCTCTCCGAAACCGTCGCGCCGACCGTATCGTTCTCCGTCACTGTGACCGCCACCGATGCGATCGTCACCGAACCGTACCCGCCGCCGCTCGCATGGTGCGTCAGCGTCACCGCCGGATCCGCTGCCGCATCGCTGTCCTCCGCCGCATTCACCGTGACCGTCTGTGCGGTGTCGTAGTTCTGGGTCGTGAACGTCAGCGCAGTGTCCGTCACCGACACATCACCAGAGGCGCCCCGAATCTTCACCGTCACATCGCCCGACGGCTCCGTGTTCAGCTTCACCGTGTAGGTGCCGCTACCGCCTTCGGCCACCTCCAGCTCGGTCACCGACACCGTCGCACCGGCCACATCGTTCTCCGTCACCGACACAACCACCGAATCAATCTTCACCGAGCCGTACCCGCCGCCGCTCGCATGGTGCGTCAGCGTCACGTCCGCGTCCGTGATCGCGTCGTCATCCTCCGCCGCATTCACCGTCACCGTCTGCGCGGTGCCGTAGTTCTGGGCCGTGAACGTCAGCGCAGTGTCCGTCACCGACACATCACCAGAGGTGCCCCGAATCTTCACCGTCACATCGCCCGACGGCTCCGCATCCAGCTTGATCGTGTACGTTGCGCTCCCACCCTCGGTCACATTGAGATCAGTCACCGATACCGTCGCGCCGATGGTGTCGTTCTCCGTCACCGACACCACCACCGAATCAATCTCCACCTTACCGTATGGGTCCCGAAACGATGCCGTCCCCGCCGAATGCGACAACGTCACAGGGTCGTCCGTAACCCCGTCACCGTCCTCCGCAGCACGCACCCACACCGTCTGCGCCTCGTTCCAGTTCGAGGTCGTGAACTTCAACGCACTAGCCGAGACCGACACATCGCCCGGCTCGTCTAGAAGCTCCACATAGACCGTAACCGTGTCCACCGGCAGCGTCTTCAGCTTGATCGTGTAGCTCGCGCTGTCACCCTCCACCACCTCAAGCTCGGACACCGACACCACCACGCCAACGGTGTCGTTGTCTTCCACCTCGACCCATATCGAATCAAGCGTCACCCCGCTATACCCGCCGCCCGTGGGATGATGCGTCAGCATCGCATTTTCACCGTCCGCGTCGGAATCCTCCGCCGCCCACACCCACACCGTCTGCTCCGTGTCGTAGTTCGCGGTCGTGAACGTCAACGAGGTGTCGGAGACCGACACACCACCGGAGGCGCCCCGAACCTTCACCGTCACATTGCCCGACGGCTCCGCATTCAGCTTGATCTTGTAGTCCGCGCTGTCACCTTCGGCCACATCAAGAGTCGCGACGCAACCAGCGAAATTCATCGCGGCGCAATTAAACGTGTCGCCCCCCGCCCTCACCGTCGCGCTGAGTACTTCGTTCTCGGTCACCGACACAACCACCGTATCAATCGCGACCCCGGTGTAGCCGCCGCCGCTGTAATGGTGCGTCAGCGCCACATCGGGGTCCTTGAGGGCGTCGTTGTCCTCCGCCGCACGCACCGTCACCGTCTGTGCGGTGCCGTAGTTCCCAGTCGTGAACTTCAGCAGGGTGTCGACAACCGACACATCACCCGAGGCGCCCCGAACCACCACCTCAACCGTATCCGTGGGCTCCGTGTTCAGCTTGATCGTGTAGGTGCCGCTGCCGCCCTCAGTCACCTCCAGCGTATCCACAGACAGCGTCCCGCCGGCCACATCGTTCTCCTGCACCGACACGATCACAGAACCGATCGACACCCCACCGTAGCCGCCGCCGCTCGCAACGTGCGACAGCATCACATTGCCATCCGCGACGGCGTCATTGTCCTCCGCCGCTCGCACCGTCACCGTCTGCGCCGTGCCGTAGTCTTGGGCCGTGAACGTCAGCGCAGTATCGGCCAACGAAACGTCGCTACCGCCAAAGCCCCGAATCTTCACCGTCACGTCACCCGACGGCTCCGAGTCCAGCTTGATCGTGTACGTCGCGCTGTCACCCTCCGTCACATCAAGCTCAATCACCGACACCGTCACACCAGCCGTATCATTCTCCGTCACCGATACCGCCACCCCGGCAATCGACACCCCACCGTAGCCGCCGCCGCTCGCATGGTGCGTCAGCGCCACGCCCGCGTCCGTGATCGCGTCGTTGTCCTCCGCCGCTCGCACCGTCACCGTCTGCGCCGTGCCGTAGTTTCCGGCCGTGAACGTCAGCGCAGTATCGGCCAACGACACGTCGCTACTGCCAAAGCCCCGAATCTTCACCGTCACATCGCCCGACGGCTCCGCATTCAGCTTGATCGTGTACGTCGCGCTGTCGCCCTCACCCACCTCCAGTTCGGTCACCGACACCGTCGCGCCAGCCGTGTCATTCTCCGTCACCGACACAACCACCGAATCCATATCCACCGAGCCATACCCGCCGCCGCTCGCATGATGCGTCAGCGCCACGTCAGCCTCCACGATGGCGTCATTGTCCTCCGCAGCACTCACCGTCACCGTCTGCGCGGTATCAAAATTCTGCGTGGTGAACGTCAGCGACGTGTCCGACACCGACACATCGCCCGAGGCACCCCGGATTTTCACCGTCACATCGTCCGTCGGCGCCGTGTTCAGCTTGATCGTGTACGTCGCGCTGCCACCCTCGGCCACCTCCAGCTCGGTCTCCGAAATTGTCGCACCGGGGATATCGTCCTCGGTCACCGTGACCGCCACATCGCTGATCACGACACTGTCCCTCGTTGCCCAAGGACTTCCGATGGTGTGACTAAAGCCGTAATGCGCACCGTTGGCTCGGTGCCTGAGCGTCACGGTCGGGTCCGCATCGCCGTCGGGATCGTGTGCGGCATGCACCCACACCGTCTGCGCCGTGTCCCAGTTGGAATCCGTAAAGGTCAGAGAGGCCGGAGAAACCGTGACATCGCCGGAGGCGCCATCAACCCGGATGGTCACATTGGCGTTGCGCTGCCGTGAGGCGCTGGTTAGTTGGGGATGCCTGTTCTGGACCGGCTTGGTGTTCAGCTTGATCGTGTAGCTCGCGCTATCACCCTCCAGGACCGTCAGCTTGGTCTCGGATATCGTCACGCCAACGGCATCGTCCTCCTTTACCTGGACCCGCACACCGCTGATCGACACCGAGCCGTAGCCGCCGCCGCTCGCATGATGCGTCAGCGTCACAGGGGCACCCTCGATTCCGTCCGGGTCGTGTGCGGCACGAACGGTCACCGTCTGCGCCGTGTCGTAGTTCACAGTCGTAAACGTCAGCGCCGTGTCCGCCACCGATACGTCCGTACCGACAAAGCCCCGGATTTTCACCGTCACATCGCCCGAGGGCAACGCATTCAGCTTGATCGTGTAGGTCGCGCTACTACCCTCGGTCACATTGAGGTCGGTCACCGAGACCGTCGCGCCAACCGTGTCGTCCTCGATCACCGAGACCGCGACTTCCGCGACCGGAACCGATGCGTAATCGCCGCCACTGGCATGATGCGTCAGCGTCACCGCAGGATCGGCATTCGCGTCGGGATCGTGTGCGGCACGCACCCACACCGTCTGCGCCGCGCCGTAGTTCTGGGCCGTGAACGTCAGCGCCGTGTCCGACACCGTCACGTCACCCGTCATCCCCCGCACCTTCACCGTGACCGTGTTCGAGGGCTCCGTATCCAGCTTGACCGTGTAGCTCGCACTGTCACCCTCATCCACCGCCAGCAAGGGCGCCGACACCGTGACTCCGGGCGTGTCATCCTCCGTCACCGTGACCACGACGCTGTCGATCGTCACCGACGCGTACTCACCGCCCTCGGCATGATGCTTCAGCGACACCGCAGGATCCGACGCCGCGTCGGGATCGTGTGCGGCCCGCACCCACACCGTCTGCGCCGCGCCGTAGTTCTGGGCCGTGAACGTCAGCGCCGTGTCCGACACCGTCACGTCACCCGACATGCCCCGCACCTTCACCGTGACCGTGTTCGAGGGCTCCGTATTCAGCTTGACCGTGTAGCTCACACTGTCGCCCTCATCCACCGTCAGCGCAGTCTCCGACACCATGACACCAGGCGTGTCATCCTCCGTCACCGTCACCACGACGCTGTCGATCGTCACCGACGCGTAGCCACCGCCCTCGGCATGATGCTTCAGCGACACCGTGGCATCGGTCACCGCGTCGGAATCGTGTGCGGCCCGCACCCACACCGTCTGCGCCGCGCCGTAGTTCTGGGCCGTGAACGTCAGCGCCGTGTCCGACACCGTCACGTCACCCGTCATCCCCCGCACCTTCAGCGTAACCGTGTTCGAGGGCTCCGTATTCAGCTTGACCGTGTAGCTCGCACTGTCACCCTCATCCACCGCCAGCGCGGTCTCCGACACCATGACGCCGGGCGTGTCATCCTCCGTCACCGTCACCACGACGCTGTCGATCGTCACCGACGCGTAGCCACCGCCCTCGGCATGATGCTTCAGCGACACCGTGGCATCGGTCACCGCGTCGGAATCGTGTGCGGCCCGCACCCACACCGTCTGCGCCGCGCCGTAGTTCTGGGCCGTGAACGTCAGCGCCGTGTCCGACACCGTCACGTCACCCGACATGCCCCGCACCTTCAGCGTGACCGTGTTCGAGGGCTCCGTATTCAGCTTGACCGTGTAGCTCGCACTGTCACCCTCAGGCACCGTCAGCACGGTCTCCGACACCATGACGCCGGGCGTGTCATCCTCCGTCACCGTGACCACAACGCCGGCGATCGTCACCGCGCCGTAGCCACCGCCGCTGGCGTGATGGGTCAGCGTCACCATGGCATCGGCATCCGCGTCGGGATCCTCGGCGGCGCGCACCGTCACCGTCTGCGCCATGCCGAAGTCCCCGGGCGTAAAGGTCAGCGCGGTGTCCGCCACCGTCACATCCCCCGACATGCCCCGCACCTTCACCGTCACGTTGCCCGTGGGAAGCGCATCCAGCTTGATCGTGTAGGTCGCGCTGTCGCCCTCGGTCACATCAAGCTCCGTCACCGAGACGGTCGCGCCAATGGTATCGTCCTCGGTCACCGTGACCTCAACGCTGCCGATCGTCACCGAACCGTAGTCGCCACCACTGGCATGATGCGTCAGCGTCACCGCGGGATCGGAATCCGCGTCGGGATCCTCGGCGGCCCGCACCGTCACCGTCTGCGCCGCGCCGTAGTTCTGGGCCGTGAACGTCAGCGCCGTGTCCGCCACCGTCACATCCCCCGACATGCCCCGCACCTTCACCGTGACCGTATTCGAGGGCTCGGTGTCCAGCTTCACCGTGTAGCTCGCACTGTCACCCTCAGGCACCGTCAGCGCGGTCTCCGACACCATGACGCCGGGCGTGTCATCCTCCGTCACCGTCACCACAACGCTGGCGATCGTCACCGAACCGTAGCCGCCGCCGCTGGCAACATGCATCAGCGTCACCGCAGGATCGGACGCCGCGTCGGGATCGGCGGCGGCGCGCACCCAAACCGTCTTCGCCGTGCCGTAGTTCTGGGCCGTGAACGTCAGCGCCGTGTCGGCCACCGTCACATCCCCCGACATGCCCCGCACCTTCACCGTGACCGTATTCGAGGGCTCCGCGTCCAGCCTGACCGTGTAGCTCGCACTGTCACCCTCAGGCACCGTCAGCGCGGTCTCCGACACCGTGACTCCGGGCGTGTCATCCTCCGTCACCGTCACCACAACGCTGGCGATCGTCACCGAACCATAGCCGCCGCCCTCGGCAACATGCGTCAGCGTCACGGCAGGATCGGACGCCACGTCTGGATCGTGTGCAGCCCGCACCGTCACCGTCTGCGCGGTGTCGTAGTTCTGGGTCGTGAAGGTCAGCGCGGTATCGGCCACCGACACATCGCCTGACATACCCCGCACCTTCACCGTCACGTCGTCGGTCGGCTCCGAGTTCAGCTTGATCGTGTAGGTGCCGCTGCCGCCCTCAGGCACCTCGAGCTCCGTCACCGAAACGACGACGCCCGGTCCCGGGGTCGTCACCGTCTTCGGGTCGGATGGCGGGCCGCTCCCGGACCCCGAAGAGGCACGGATTCTGAAGGTGTATGTCGTGCCGGATTTCAGGTATGACTTGGATCCATCGCTCAACGTGGCCACGCTGTCCACCGTATGACTCGTCGTTGTCGCGGACGAGGGATTGATGGTAATCCATCTTCCGTAGGATCCAGAACCCTCCTTTTGTTGGTACTGCCACCCAAAGATGCTGGCATTTTCCGGGTCGCTCCAGGACAGCCTGACCTGTTTTGGTCCAGTGGCTTCGGCGCTAAAGCCCGTCGGCTTTACAGGCACGGGCGGAAACGGGTAGCCTCGCACCCAGCGCGCCGTCGGTGTGCCGAAGGCGATACGATTCACCGCGCGAACCCTGAAGTAGTACCTCGTGAAGTTTGTCAGGCCCGTCACCCTGTGACTCGTCGTGCCCACACCGGATCCCGGGATGGTGGCCCAATCGCTGGCATTTACGGTGTCTACACGGGCTGTGTTGCCCTGCCGTATCTCCCCGGTTTGCTGAAACTCCCAGTGCGTGACCGTCGAGTCCAAGATGGAACTCCACTGATACTCGACATACCCGTCGCACGCCGTCTGGCCGTCTTGGCACTCTGTGGTAATATTTTCCGGCGCAGCGGGTACGCCAATGGGCATCGCCGTCACCGAATCCGAGCCGGGGCCCAAGCCTCTCCGGTTCGCCGCGCGGACCTTGAATGCGTATGTGCGTCCGTTCAGCAGCTGCCGCACGGTGTGACTGGTCGTGCTCGAGTCGGAGCCAGTGATTGGCTGCCAGTTTTCCCCGCTAGTCCTATCCCCACTAATCGAAATATCCCAGCGCGTAATGGTGACGTTATCGGGATCGTCCCAGGTGAGCTCGACGTGCCCGTGGCCGGGCACGGCGGTCAGGCCTGTCGGTTTTGCGGGTAAAGGAATGTTCCTGATCACCCAATCGGATGCGCTCATGCCATCCGGATTCACGGCACGCACCCCGAGACGATACTCCGTGGCGTCGTTCAGTCCCGAGACGGTGTGCATCCTCGTGTCCTTATCGGATCCCGGGATGTCCTCCCAACTTCCCACTCCCGTCCGGCTCACCTCCTTCAAGACCTGCCAGTGGGTGATCGTGGCGTCTCCCGGATGCTTCCAACTAATCGTTGCCGACCCGGCACTCTCCGCCGTGATGGTCACATCGGTCGGGGGGTCCACGGTTTCGTCGTCGGTCACCAACACCACAACAGTGGGAACCGAAACCCCGTCGTAGATACCGCCGCTGATGCTGTGGGTCAACGAATCGACTTCGTCGTTCTGATCCTGGTCGTGCAACACTCTCACCCAGATTGTCTTGGAGGTCACTCCCTGCAGGAGGCCAAAATTCTCTGGAAAGGGACTTGTGTACACCGGGTCTGATGACACAACATCGACATGCACGGGCACAGCCGCCGCAACACTCAGCGTGATCGTGTAGCTCAGGCTGTCGCCTTCGGGAATTCTCAGTGTGTCCGCAGAGACCGTGACGCTGGGGGTCTGGGCATGCAGGGCAATGGGCGACATGAGCAAAGCCACCGACGCGGCCCAAAAAAGAGCGATCAGGCGCATGCCCGCACCTGCGAATGCGGCTCCGGGCCTGTGGACCCCTGCGCAGCTCCGCCGTCCCGTGGGTTGAAGGTCAGCGCCCCTCTTGCCAAGGCTGCGTCGCCCAGTAGCTCCTCCCTCACACTGCCGATCGCCTGCGTGACCAGCCTCACCATGTCGGTGCGGCTACCGGTGTCCGGGGCCGAAGTCGTGGGCCGCATCGCTGTCGCCGTCTGCAGGCTACCGCTGTCGGCGCGGTGAACACCGGCTTGCGAAGAGTTGAGCCCCCCCCCCCCCCCCCCCCCAACTAACCGAACATGACGTTAAAGAAGGATTTCGCATAGTCCTTTGCGGGCCCGCGGCACTGCGCTCTGTCCCTACGCGCATGGAGCTTCAATTCTTGACGCGCATGGATCAATCACCCGTACAAATCTCCCTTGGTCCCGCTTGACGATACCCATGTACAGGGACACCGCTGGGTGCGCGAAGCGGCGGCGCCCAAGAATCTCCAAGGTAATCGAATCGCCGTCACCGACCGCATCAACTCCGTGGTTCGCGGATGCCGTCACGATCTTGGCCACACCTCCGGCCACCTCTGATTCCGTCATCTCTGACAAGGGGCTTCCCCTTTTTGGGTATGCCCCGCCAGTCCCCTGAGACACCGCGTACTTGAGAAATCCATAGGACCCTCCCACCACGTGGCCCAATTGACCGCTCAGGTGATTTCGCCAGCCCCCCTCGAAACCGGTCGGTGACCTCGCGGGCAGGCGGGTTTCTTCGTTCCGAATCAAGATTCAATTCCCTCTGCTGAGACCCGTTTACAACTTCAACGAACGCCGCCACCTATGCAAGACCCGGCACAAGCACCCCGATACCGGCGGGCACCAAGGACCGTTGGCGCCCTTGCGGGTTCCGTCCTCGCCTCCAGATTCGATGCCCGCCCCCCCAAGGCCACCTGCTCATCCCGCATGGCCTCAAGAGCAGAACCTCAGTCGCTCAACCCGTGTCCCGGGATCGTACTCGGGGGAGAGACATCCGGCCGGGCCCGGGATCCTCACCAGACGCCCTCCGGCTCCACACCGCTACAGGCCCGCGCGCTCTTGACGGGGGCAGCCCGAAGGGCATGCGCAATCACGCGTTGTCCCCCAGTCCGATCCGCTCCAGGAGCCGAAGGGCGTTGGTCGATGTGGCCACCCCCTCCCTCAGCCGATAATCAAAGATGATCCGGTCATCGTCAATGATATCGGTAAAGTGCACGGCCACCGCCCGCTCCACCAGCCGGTCCGCCGTCGCAAGCGCCATGTCGTGCGTGCTCACCACCCCGATCGCACCTGATTCCAGGAGGCTCTGAATCACCGTCCCGGTCGCGATCCTGCGCTCGACGCTGTTGGTCCCCTGAAGGACTTCATCTAGGATATAGAGCACGCGGAATCCGGCCCCGCGGCAATTCCGCGCCCTGTCCACAACCAGCTTCAACCGCCGAAGCTCGGCCATGAAGAACGAGGTGCCCGACGCGAGCGAATCGCGCACCTGAATGCTGGTCACCACGCGTAGCGGCGGCATGCGAAACTGGGTCGCGGAAACGGGCCCGCCTGCCTGGGCAAGCACGACGTTGAGTCCGATCGCTCTCAGCATCGTCGACTTGCCGGACATGTTGGATCCCGTCACGAGCAAGAACGTTCCGCTTGGGCCCACCTGCACGTCGTTGCCCACGCAGGTCCCCGGTGCCAGCAACGGATGTCCCAGGCCTTGGGCACGAAGCGATGCGGCCCGGGGATCCACCGTCGGGAAGACCCATCCGGGGTGATCCGCCGCCAGCGTCGCCAGGGCCGTGATGGCGTCCGCCTCCCCCAATGCTCCCAACCAGGCCCGGGCGTGCGGGCCTGAACGGGCCTTCCAGCGCTCCAGCAGCCCAAGAATCTGCAGGTCCCACAGCAGGATGATCGCCAGCGGCAGATGGAACAGGGGCGAACGACGGATATCCGCGCAGTCCAGCAGCCGACGCAGAGCCGCGATCGCGGGCCTGGCGGCGCCACCCGTGCCCTCTTGCACCGTTCGCCGCAGGCGCCGGATCCCATCGGCGTCACCGGGCATCCTGGCCACAAGATCAAGCAGCGGCCCAAGGCCCCGCATCCCCGATTCGCCTCCGCCCGCCCGGTCGAAGATCTCGTCGATGGAATTGCGCCACACCCTCCACACCGCCGCGGACAACACCAGCGGAAGCCCCGCGACCCAAGCCGGCACCAAGCCCTGAAGATGCAGGAGGAGCGCGGCCACATTCACCGCCGGCAAGGCGAGGGCCAGCAGCCTCAGGCCGGGGCGCCGACTCAGCCACGAGGGGCTCTCGACCCACGCCAGAAACGTGTCCATGGAATCCGAGCCGCAGTCCCCGACACCCCTCGCCTCGGCCACCCACAGATCCCTGAAGTCATGTGCCCCCGCCAGGGCAGCGACGGATTCCTGGCGACGCCTGATCGAGGCGGGGTCCGCCGGATCCAGCAGCCATTCCTGCAGCTTCCGCCAGCCCACCCCGGTCGAACAAGCACCCGCAAGGTGGAAGAGCGACGCGTGTCCCGAGAGATCCAGGTCGGCCGCGTAGTCGTGCTCTCCGGAAACCGCCGACCCCCCCGGTGGAGGCAGGTCATCCCAGCGCCGCTCCACCCGGGCCACCCCCTCGCGATTGAAGGCCGCCATCCTCACGGCGCGGTTCAGGCGGCCGCGCACGATCCTGTGCCGCACCAAGAGCGCGACAAAGACCGATGCCAAGACTCCGAGCGTGACCCACCCGACGAGAGCACCCCCTCCGCCGTATGCAACCCGCCACGCCGTGGGAAGGGCGCCCGCGAAGACGGCCAGCCGAAGCCACGCCACGCGGCGCATGCGCGTCCGCAGCTGGGCGGCGCACCTGTCAAAGTGGCTGGTGCGCGCCGAATAAAACTCCTGGCGCGTCGGCGTCTCCGGCATCTCTGTCGATCCCATGGCATCCAAGCTACCGATTCCCCCGAACGCTCGTCGTATGAACCGGGCCCATGTACTACGGGCCACCCATATGGGGGGAACACAGAGCTGGCCCTTGGGGCTATCTTGTCGGTAGCCGAAGGCGTGAGGGCCCAACGCAGTCGCCGCCGGTGGGGAGCACCGGAGCCCGCCAGGGGACGCTGCAACGGCGGGCCCCGCGCGCGCAGCCTGTCATGGCCGACCGCCGTCACTTCCCCCGCAGGACCACCAACCGAAATGGCGGACAAGCCGCTCCCCGACATCGTTGACCTGGAGGTTGATCATGACCGCTGCGAGGGGCACGGCCTGTGCATCGAATTCGCTCCCGGCGTGTTCGGGCGCACGGCGCGCAATCAATCGGAGGTCATCGACCCCTTGGGCGGCGATGCGGAGGAGATCCTGGACGCCGCGGCGAACTGCCCGACCATGGCGGTGATCATCCGGGACCCCGAAACAGGCGAGGACATCGACCCCTGACGCGCGGGCTACACTGACGTCGCAATGCCCGCGCAGGCGCCCGGGGATTGGTCGGTGCCGGGGCCACGCGAGCGGGCACGAAGCGCCGAGCGAGAGCACCGGGCTTTAATCCAAGCGGGCCCCGTGTGAACCCTCCCAAAGCGGTTCGGACCCTTGGGGGCCGTCAACCCTCGACCGTGAAATGCAGCATCATGCCCGCGTGCAGGTGCTCGGCGATGTGGCAGTGTAGCATCCAGTCTCCCGGATTCGACATCTCGACCAGGATGTCCATGGTCGATCCCACCGGGACCATCGCCGTGTCCTTCCAGGCCATATTGCCATTGGGGACGCCGTCACGGGCAAGGACCAGGAACCGCTGGCCATGCACATGAATGGGGTGGTTCATGGGGTGAAAGGATTTCGGTGAATTGAAGACGCGGATCTTGACCAGGTCCCCCAGGCCGAAGGTCCAATGGATGTCCTCGTTCTCAAGGCCGCTCTCCACATCCCGCAAGATCCAGGTAACCTGCGTGCCCGTGGACAGCCAGTTCATCATGGGCATCGCGTCGTTCCACTCCACCGGAGGCACATACAGCGTGTCCATCTCCATGGATCGCATGATCGGCAGCGGCAGGCCCCGCACCCGCACCCCCGCCTCCAGCGTGTGGTCCGGGGGCCGCGCCAGGTGGGCGCGCATGGCATCGGCCAGCTCCGATTCAGCCTGGTGGTCCCTCAGGACCGCATGCGCCCGGGACGCTGCGTCGTCCATGGGCGCGCCCTGCACCCTGACCCGTGCCAGGGTGTCCACATGGGGATAGAACTCGCCCCGAAAGTGGTTGACCGCCTGCACCGCATTCGCGATCGCCGCAAGGCCGGCCTCGGGAAACCGGACATCAACCACATACCGCTCCGCCGGGGCGATGACGAGGCTCGAGACCCACGTCTCACGCTCGAACCTCCCGACATCCGAGGCCACCAGCTTCACGCGTCCCGTGCCGAAGGTCACGTTGAACGTTCGCGTGTTGGCCACGTTGGTCACGAAGAAGCGAATCACCTCGCCGGGACGCGCCTCCAGTTCATGGTCGGTGACGCCGTTGATGAGCATCACGTTGCCGAAGCGCCCCATGAGCGCGTGAGTCGGCGCCTCCTCTCCCCACGGGATCAGGCCGGCGTCATCCAACAGGATGTCGTCCAGGACAAGCATCTCCTCTCGGTGCGCGGGCCCGTAGTGGTCCGGGTCAGGGGAGTCGACCAGCAGGTTTCCGTACAGCCCCAGGTCCTGCTGCACATCCTCACGCACGTGCGGGTGATACCAGAAGATCCCGGCGTCCGGAACCTTCAGTTCGTAGACGAAGGACTCTCCCACCCCGATGGGGTCCTGCGTGAGCCCCGGCACCCCGTCAAAGCGGTAATCCAAGCGAAGGCCGTGCCAATGCACCGTGGTGGGGCTTTCGATGCCGTTGGTGACGCGCACGGCGACGACCGATCCCTCTGGCGCCCGGATCAGGGGGCCCGGATACTGGCCGTTGTACCCGTACATCGCGGACATGTGGCCGTTCAGCGTACGTCGAACGATGGAGACGCGGACGTCGAAGGTGTCCCCGGGCTCCAGGCGCACGGTCTCGCCCGGCCGCGCCGGGGGCAACTCCATCACGTCGATGCCCGCACCGGCAAGGAGCGCGCCCACGGGGGGCAACGCCATCTCCAGGCCCGGGATCATCGGCATGTTCGGGTCCATCGGGGGCATGCGCCAGCCACCCTCCCGGGCGGCGCCCGTGGCATGTCCCGCATGGTCCATCCGATGCTGGCCCGCCAGGGCGGCGGGTCCAGAGGCCAGGGCGAGCAACGACCCGGCGACCAGGAACCCGGCGGTCAGGTCGCGGGGCAGGCATCGCCGTCCCCGCGCCGACGGGCTCAGTAACCGTAGGCCGCGCAGTTTTCCTCCTCGAAGGGGCCGTGGCCCGCCATGGTGTGCATCATCCCGCTTCTGGACATCCCTCGCATCACGATCGGGCCGCTCCACATCCGGGCCGAGGCGTCCAGCTCGGGCTCCAACGTCACCACGACCAGGAACTTGTTCCACCGAACGTGGCCCGTGAACACCCCACCGTCGGTCAACTCGCCGGCCAGGGCGACCACATCCAGGCTGGGCGTTGCGGTCCACACCACATAGGTTCCCGCCCGTGGCCGGGCCAAGCGCTCCAGGCGCAACGTGAAGTCATAGCCGTAGCTGCCGTTGTCGGTCACGGTCACGCCAAAGGGTGACGCGGAAAACGTGATCTCGCCCACTCCGGCGGCCCGCCCGGTCCCCGGCACACGCCGGGTCGACACCATGGGGAAGCGGTAATACTCGGGCCCGGGGTGCCGGCCGGCATACAGTCCGGTCGGACACCGCCCCCGTACGGCGCCGTCCGGTACGGTCTCCCAACCCGCCGTCCGGGGCCCCGCATCGTGCTCCGGGCCGCCCCGGGAGGCGACCGCCGGCACCTGGAGGGGGGCATCGGCGACCCATGCCGCGCTCACCATCCAAGCCGGGATCACCGCCACGGCAAAGGCCCTAAGGCGACGACCCATCCCCGGCGACACGATCGCTCCCCTCATTCCCGTCCACGCCACCGCAGGCTAACTGATCGGGCGCCGCACCGGACCATTGTCCCAATCCTGGACCGACGAGATGTTGGGCATCCCCCAGTCCTCGCCATTCCAGCCACCAAAGCCGTCCATCCGAAAGGTCCACAGCCCGGTCGTCATGTCGCTGACCACGATGAGGCCGTCCGCGTTGCGGACGTCGACGCCGAACGCCCCGTTGAACACAGGTGTGCGATCCCGATTGGGCGGCCCGACATAGGTGTCGTAGTAGCCCACGGTGACGGGATTCTCCGGATCCATGAGGGAGAAGACCTGCAGACCGTCCAAGTATCCAGACGCAAAGACGTACGGCCACCGCACCTCGTGGTTATGCACCAGATTCTGCCAGTCGGCGGTCCACGCTGAGATCGGTCGCCGAATGTTGGTCACCTCGCCGTCCAGGGCCGGTTGCAGGTCAAAAATGCGGATGGGCGCGTACTGGTACTCGGTCTCGGCCACCGCGTAGCGTCCGTCGGGACTGGGCGTAAAGGTGTGGCCGCTGCGCACACCGCTCACACCCACCAGCGAGATGCGGAGCTCAGGCGCATCCAGATCGGTCACGTCATAGATGTAGTAGCCCCCCGTGCCACCCCCGTAGAAGCGGTCCTCGCCCGTGTCCGGGTGATACCCCACATAGAAGTCGTGGTAGCCCCGCCCGCCGGCGCCCGCCTCGGATTCCGGGACGGGCACTCGCCCCACCAGGGCATTCTCCAGGTCACCCTGAACGACCCGCCCCAAGTCGTACACATGGGCAAAGGGACCGCGGATCGTGGTAAACAACAGCACCCGCCCGTCGGAGTGCTTGTAGACGAAGATGTTGTGAAAGCCGCCCGGCATCTCAGGCTCCCTGATGCGCGCCACCTCGGAGACGGTGGACGGGTCGGGGAGACCCGTCACGTCGAGCACCACCGCACCCAGGTCTGGGTTGGGACCGCCCTGGCCAAATTGGAGCGACTGCACCACATAGTACCGACCGTCGACCTTGAAGTGCTTGACGTCCATGCCGCCGGTGCGCATGTGCAGGTCCTGGTTCTCGATCCTCCACCGGTATAGAACCTCGGGGCGCTCGGGATCGGCGATCGACACGATGTCCAACCCCTTGGGGCCCACATCCCCGTACACCATGCGGGCGACATAGGCGTAGGGCCGATCGAGTTCCTGCTCCATGTCCACGTCCGCCACCGACAGGCGGGGGCCCAGCGGGATGTGGCCGAGGATTTCCATGTTGTCGCTGCCCGGATCGGACGCCGTCCACTGCGGCTGTGCCAGCTGGGGGCGGGCGGTACAAAACAGGAGTACGGCAAGCGCTGAGCATGTCAGTCGGGACATTTGCGGGCTGGTCCTCGCTTGTTCTGGGGGTTGGAGCACCCCTCATGTATCACGGTCCCTTGGGACCCGAAACAAGCCCCAAGCGCATGCCTCCCAAGATAGGCGGCGGCCTCCACTCATGCCACCGGGAGTGTTGTCCAATGGGAGATGAGCCTGAGCGGAGGCGCTACGATCATCGAAGCATGATCGAGAGACGCAACACCACCCGGATTCGCACCATCGAGCAGGTCCAGGACTTCCTCGACGGCACCGACAAATCCGATATCGAGATCTCCCGGCGCACCGGCGCCTACGATTCACCCACGCGAACGGTGATCGAGTTCGAGTACCACAACCGCCTATCCAAGCCCGGCAAGGGCCTTGGGGTCAGGCGGTACACCACAAAGGTCCTGTGTCGCGCGCTCAGGTCACGCCCCCCTCTCCCAGCACCGCAAGACCGGCCACATCTGCGGACCACCGCGGCAGACCCCCCGGCAACGCCTTCGAGCGCTACTACAGCGGTCCCGACATCGCCATGCTCGCCCAAGGTTGACGAGGCGGGCCGCTTGCCGGCTCCCTGGGGTTCGGCAGTCAGTCCATCCCGGGTTATTCATGACGGCGGCTTGAGGGGGCTGGATTTGTGGGTGCAAGTGGTATATCTTCAATGGGTTACCAAGATCCACCAGCGTTTTCCGGCCACCAACCCAGGGTGAAGTCATGGCAACGACATTTAGCTTCAATAAATCGCTCCGAATCGAGTCCCGAGACGAAAGATTGTCATCAGACGCAGGGGCGGCCACCAGCCGAGAAATCCTCGAGCGCAGCGGTATCATCAACGCCGCAACCAAACGGATCAAGGACGAGCGCGACCCCGTCAAGATCAAGCACTCCATGGCAGAGTTGCTACGCACCGCGCTCTTGCTTCTCGTCCAGAATCGCCGGGACCATAACGATGCGAATGTCTTCCGCAACGACGTGTCCTTTGGCCTCGCGGTATCCGACCGGAAGGGAACGAAACCGGTCGACCATGCGCTGGCATCACAGCCCACCTTGTCACGCTTGATCGCGGCGCTCAGCAACGAGGAGAACACCGAGGCCTGTCGCGACGTGATCATGGACTTCACCTCGTGGAAGGTGCTCGCCACAAACGGCGGTCGCCTGCACGATACGTTGGTCATTGATGTGGACAGCTTACCGGTGAAGGTGCATGGACAGCAGGCCGGCAGCGACTATAACGGGCACTATCGCGCCAGGGTTTTCCATCCGTTGGTGGCGGAGACGGGAGACATCCTGGATGTTGAGCTTCGGAGGGGCAAGGTTCATACGGCGAACCGCGTGGTGGGCTTCATCAAGAACGTGGCGAAGCGTGCGAAGGGGAAGATCAGCAAGAGGGTCATTTTTCGTATGGACGCCGGGTTCCCGAGCGGGGTTCTGATGCATGCGCTCGAGGAGGAGGGTATCGACTTTGTGGTCCGTGTGGCGAACAACAAGGTGCTGGCTGATCGTGCCGAACCTGCGATCGATGAGTTCCGTGCTGACATGGACAAAAAGGACAAAGAGGACAAAGAGAAAGAACGCCCGCGTGAGACCACGACGCGAGTTCGGGAAGCGGAGCGGTACAAGGCGGGGAGCTGGCCTGTTGAATGCCGCATGGTGCATGTGATGGTGGCTAAGCCGGGCGAGCTGTTCACGAGGTCGTTTTGGTTGGCCACATCGGTGTCTGCCGATGAGATGACGCCTGAGGAGGTGTTGGAGCTGTACAGGCAGCGCGGGAAGGCTGAGGGCCACATTGGCGAGTTGATGAGTGTGGTGAATCCGTCGTTGTCCTCGACGTCGCGTCCCAAGAGCCACTACCGGAACCCAAAGGTTGCGGTGGCCGATACGGAGGAAGAGGTGAGTGGCGACGAGAACGGCGAAGAGGAGGTGGTGGAGGATCCAGAGCTTCTGGATGCCTTTGCCCGCAACCGGGTACGGCTACTGTTGTCGATCCTGGCGTACCAGGTGATGCATGTCCAACGTGTTCTGTTGGCGCGGCGGACCGGTGTTGGCTGGAGTTTGCGGCGCCTGTTGGAGCGAGTGTTGCGCACGGCGGCACGATACATCGTGTCTGGGCGACGGATCACGATGATCACAAGCGCAGTGTCGGTGCATTGGCAGATGCTGGTTGCCGGAGTGCGAGAGCTTCCTGATGTCCGAATCTTGTCCGCCGAGGTTGTCTGATACTCAACGGCGGGTCTGGGCGCAAGGGCGGTTACAAGGGAAGTGGCGGAAGTGCGTCCATAAAATGGGTATTTGGGGGGTATGATGTGCACGAGGCGGTGGTCGGCCGGCAAAATTGAAGGGCTGGCCGATGTCGGAACGCCGAGAACCCTTTCACTGGCCTTGATGACAGTTTCAATTGTCACTCATGAATAAGGTGGGTCCATGATGCCGATGCCGTCCGTCGCCGGCCGTAAGAACTGGACACAGCTGGTCTTATACACCGAATCCCGATGCCGTTAGCGACCCCGCCCAAATCTGTAGTTTCCCGGAAATACGCATTCCTTGGGTGGGCCCGGACATGCGCAGGAAGAATCTGCCGCTGGTGATCGACAATCCACGGTTATTGATTCTGCCCTGGATCCGCATTCCGAACTAGGGAAGCCATATATAGGCGGATGTGCGCCGCCGCTTGGTAAACGACGGGAGCCAGCGGTACAACACGACGCCTGAGCTGATCGAGACGTTTGTGGAGACCGTCTTGCTACAACGGGGGAGTGTATAGAGCCTCCCGTTGGAGCCGTGTTGGGAACGCCGGGGTGAGGGCGCTACGACACCAAGGGGGAATACGGCAAGCCGATCAAGGACATTTGGCTCTGTCCGCTGACAAGGCGCTGGAAACGCATCCTCAACTGCCGAACATCACCCTGCCGCCGATGCGGCCACCAAGGCCCTCGCCACTGCTTGACCGAACAATTACCGAAAATACGACTCTCCTGTTACTGCTCGCAGTGAATATGTACTGCCGACACCTCCTTTCCACCCTTCCCGTCATCCTCCAACACCATTTCCAATGCACAGTCTCGATTATTCTCCCAGCAACTGACGAAATCTTGCAGCTCTTCTTTAGAACCCCCCTTTGGCCATTCGCAGCCGGGGTCCGGTCCGTCATATTGAAGTCGAGCCCCACCCAAGGCCGGGACGGAGACACGGTAAACCAACTTTGCGGGAAACCCTAAAACCGCGTCTAGCCGGGCGAAATCCCCCGTGCCAGCAACAGCGAGGAACCCTTCCGCCTCTTCTTCGACCTCTTCCGCTTCGTCATCAGCAACGGTGATTGCCGAGTCGCACCCGCCCACCGCAAGAATACAAGCCAGCGCGGCAGGGGCGAGCAGGGCGGAGAGATGGTTCCGCCTGGATTTGTCCTTGCGGTCTTGCGGCACGAGGGTTGGTGTGGCGGGGGCGGGAGAGGCCATCCCCATCGCGGAGATTACCAAGATGGCAGCGGCCGGGATCACGCACAGCAGAATGATCCCATAGAACAGGATGTTCATCTGTCCTCCTTGGTTTGGGAGACCCCCAACACCTAAAGCTCCGTCGTCGCGGCGGCCACCCGTTTAATCATCCCCGCAAGGTACGGGGCCTCGGTTCCGCAAGCAAGGCGCAGTGTTGTCCAGTGGGAGATGAGCCTGAGCGGGGGCCCGGTTTCCAACGGGAACTGAGCCTGAGCGGAGGCGCTGCGATCATAGGACCATGATCGTGATGCTCAGAACCACCGGGATTCGCACCCTAAGGGCAGGTCCGGGACTTCCTGGCCGGCACCGACAAGACCGATATCGAGATCTCCCAGCGCACCGGCGCCTGCGACTTCATCCACGCGAACGCTGGTCGAGTTCGAGTACCACCACCGGCTCTCCGAGCCCGGCAAGGGCTCGGGGCCAGGCGGTACATCCAGAAGGTCACCGGCTTGTCGCGCGCCCAAATCACCCGCCTCATCTCCCAACACACAAAATCCGCCACATCCGCGGACCGCCGCGGCAGACCCCCCGCCAACGCCTTCGAGCACCGCTACAACGGCCACGACATCACCCTGCTCGCCCGAGGTTGACGAGGCGTGCGGCCAGCTCTCCGGGCCCGCCACCAAGGTGTTGCTCCGGTGCATGTTCCACGTCTACGGAGGCAGGCGCTTCGAGCGCCTCGCCAACATCTCCAACGGCCACATCTACAACATCCGCAAGCGACGCGAATACCGCATCGGACACCTCACCTTCCAAGGAACCAAGGGCAGCCCCGTCGCAATCGGCGTCCGCAGAAAGCCCCAGCCCGACGGCATGCCCGGCTACCTGCGCATCGACACCGTGCATCTCGGTGAGCGCGGCGGCAACAAGGGCATCTACGTCATCAACATCCTCAGGTGAGGTCACCCAGTTCCAGTTCCTCGCCGCCGTTGTCCACATCTCCTACCACTTTCTCGGACCGTGCCTTGAGAGACTCCTGGCCGCCTTCCCGTTCGAGATCAAGGCCTTCCACGCCGATAACGGGCCAAGCTCCACATCGGCATCTTCACCAAGTCCAGGCCCCGTCGCTCGAACGACAACGCGCTGGTCGAGTCCAAGAACGGTAGCATTGTTCGCAAGTCACTGGGACACATGTACATTCCCGGCACCCTCGCTCCCGAGGTCAACGCCTTCTTTGACCACCTCAACGTCTTTCTCAACTACCACCGACCTTCCCTCTTCCCCACCGAGGTCATCAATGAGACCGGGCGCGTCAAACGGCGCTATCCGCAGCAGGATGTGGCGACCCCGTTCGAGAAGCTTGCGTCCCTGCCCGATGCCCGAGCGCTTCTGGAAGCCCGACGTCACGCTCGACTCCCTCAATGAGACCTCGATGGCGGCAACAGACCTTGCCGCCGCCAAGGCCGTTCAGGAAGCACGCACCACCCTCCACCGCACCATCGCTCAAGCCATCAAGGCAACCGCACGACCGCCTGGACCCCGTAGCGGAATGCCCCCCTGTCGCCGCTCCCCCCCAGAGCCGGTGCCGCTGGCTGGTGGCCCCTGACCGACGGACCGGTCACCCCGGCCGGCGTCGGTGATGACCCAACCCTGAACCCCAACACCAACCCCGGGCTTGGTCGAGGTCGGTGTTGAGCAATCGTGCGGGAGCCGGCAGAATCATGTAGCGCGGCGGTTCTGCGGGCCGGTTCGACTTGGATTGCCGCCGGTGCCGGGGGACCTTCTTGGATCTGGCCCGGTGCCCTGACCACGCGTTCTCCCGAAGTCGCGGTGTCGTCCTGTACAAGAAAGAGTACTTGGCCCAGTTCTGTGGAGGGCCTGGTCCCGAGGCAGGCCTCACGGGAAGAATAAGAGGCGACTGCCGGTGGTCTGGAGAGCGCGAACACGGCGGTGCCATTCGGGGCATCAGATTCCGGGCTCCGACCGGAGCGGACCCCGCCGGTTGCTCCTACCGGCTCCTGTGATCATGATGTTCCGCCAAACGCCACCAGCCTCAGCGCTCAACGCTGTTCCCCACACGCCAGACTCTCGTAGTTTAGGCTCAGCTCCGCACTGGCAGAGAGTTCCGGCCCCGCGTGCGTCGGGGCCTCAGAGCGGCCAGCGCTGAATGGCCGTGACCAGGGCCGGAGCTCCCGCCAGCGTCGACAGCGTCCAAGTCCACGCCCGCCGGGACACCAGGCGAACGTGAAAGACCATAGTGGTAAGAGCCAGAACCGCGCCCGCCACGACGACCTGCGCGATTTCCAGCCCCAGATTGAAGGACAACAGCGGTAACAGGATGCTGGATTCCTCGCCCAAGAGCACACGCAAAAAGCTAGAGAACCCCAGGCCGTGGACGACGCCGAAGAAGAGCACCAAAGAGTAGCGGGGCCACAGCGGGCGAGCGAACGTGCGCCCTCGCGGGGACTGCGGCGGCCCCGCGGCCGACGCCGCCGGCATCGCCACATTGACGATGGCGGTCACGACAATCGTGACCGGAATCAGAAATTCCACCACCTGGGCATCGACGCGTATCACCCGCAGCGTCGCCAGGGCCAGGGCGACGGAGTGTCCCAGCGTGAACGCGGTGACGAGCAGAAGAAGCCTGCGCCACCGGGCCGGCGAGTGCGACGAACAAAGCGCAACAAGGAAGAGGATGTGGTCGGATGCGGAGAGGTCCAGCAGGTGCTCAAACCCCAGACGCAGATACGCCTCGAAGGTCGTCAAGCGGGAGACCGGCCATACCGGCGTCGCAGCGCCGGGACAGCCCCCCAGAGCGCAGCCCAGAGAAGCCAGCTGACCCGCTCCCGGACGCTTAGGGTCCGCATGTGCTCCCATGCGAGCCAAGGCAGCGTGAGCGCAATCCCCAGCCACGAACCGTCGTGGTAGGGCATCGAGCGCTCCACGACGGCTACGGCATCGCGCCGCTCAAGGTGCAGCGTGGCCTCGATGGCCGCCGCCAGCGTCTCCGGACTCATGGATTGCCATCCAGGCACACGCATCACGCTCCACGCCGCAACCGTCCGTCCCCAGCCATGCAGGTTGGCACCCGCGACAATGGCCAGGTTCTCTCTATCCGCAAGGCGCAGAATCTCGGCGCGCTGGGCCCTGACCTGCTCCAACCCCCGGGGGGCGCCGTCGCTGATTTCCACACCGACAACCCCCGCCGGGGATGAGGGCGAATAGGGCACGATCTCATCCAGGGGCCCGGGAAGGGTATAGATCAGGGTTGGCGGCACTCCCCCGGGCCGCCACAGGGACTCCGGCACGTCGGGCCGGAGGTGATGGCCACTGCTCTCCAGCAACGGCACATAACGATCCCGATAACCCAGAACATTGACATGCCGATCCCAGAGTCGAACCTCCATGCCGCTGAGCAACACGGTGCCCCGCCCCGCGGTCGGTGGGTTCATGGGCAATGCGGCATCCACTCCGGCCCATGTGTAGTGATCGGTGATGTAGGCCGCGTGAAACCCGCCGGCCGCGTGCCAGGCGCGGTTGTCGGCGGCCGAGAAGCTCTGGCGGCCGTCGTGCGAGTGCCGGGTGTGCGAGTGGACGTTGACGGCGAGCATATCGGGCGAGGTGAGCTCGAGGCGAACCATGGGCCGAGGCACCAAGGCTGCAATGGCATACAGCGCCACGATCGCGAGCAACAGGCTCGCCACGCGAAGAGCTTCCAGGGCGGCCCGGCAAGCGAGGGACCCCGCACCCGACCGGACCACCACGCGGCGCAGGAGGAAGAGGGCCACCAGCGTCGCCAGAACGGCATAGTGCTGACTGACCGTCAACAGCGACAACCCATCCAAGACGCCGAAGAGGGGAGCCCCCGCCAGATAGCCCAACGGCTGGGCCAGCTGCGCCCAGGCGACCGGCTCCAGGGTGGCGGCGTCGACCAGCGCCGGTTTTCGGGCCAGGGCGCCAAGGCCGACCAGCAGGACGGTGATCAGCACTCCGGTGGGGAACTGTGCCATGATTGCCGGGATCCCTGCGGCGCGACCGGTGTCCGCCGTTGGCCCTGGACTCACGGGGCGTGGGAAGCGACCGCCGGGGCGGGACCATGGGCGCCCGTCGATGTCCCTTCCGCCCCCGGGCACACCACGACACCGGGGGTCATCGAACGAAGGCGCGCGAGTACTTGACCATCAGGGCACGACCGGCGGACCGGGGACGAGGGACCCGGGATCCCAGGTCGAGATCGTTATGCAGGTCCTCGTTGTAGACCACCCAGAGGTCGGTGCCCTCGCGAAAGTGATACCGCGCCCGAATGTTGAGCGCGGTCCGGGCCACCGAGCTGCTGTATTGGCCAAAGCCGCTGATCGAGAGCCTGGGGTTCAGCGCCGTCTTGATCTTCAGACGCGCCAGATGCACGGCCCCGTGCGTGTCGTCTGCGTCAAAGTTCAGCCAATTCCCCTCGTAGTAGCCCTCCAACTCCAGGTGCTTGGAGAGCGTCCACACGGGCCCCAGAGAAACGCCCAGGCGGCGGCCGCCGTAAAAGCGTCCGGCGGATGCCGAGTACTCGCCCCGAAACACGGCGCTACGGGGCATCCTGAGCGCCGCGTTGCCCTCAAGCGACCGATACTCTCCGGCCGGGATCTCCATACCCGCCACTACAAAGGCGTCCGTCACACTCTCGAAGGAGGACATGGCACCCAGCGTCACAACCTCCCCGCCCCGAAACTCGAATTCCAGCTCAGGGGCAAGCTCCCGGGTCTCCAGTGACCGGTCGGCGTTGCGAAAATAGTGCGCCGTGCTGAGGTTTACGGCTCTGGCCAAGAGCGGCGAGTCATCGTCGCGGAACTGCCGAAAGCGCAGCTGTCCCGACGCCGAGGTGTAGTCGTCGCGAAGCTGAAAGCCCAGGCCCGGCTCGTAGTCGGCCCCGACCCGCGCCATCTCGCCGTTGTAGGAAAACCCGTCGTCGCGCCGGCGCTCCAGGCGCACGCGCGCCAGCCCCGAGGCAGCCGCGCCCGGCCGAGGCCGGGCATCGTCAAAGGTCTGCGCCCATTGCAGTAGCACATACTCATCGCCCGCAATCCGAAGTACGCCATCCAAACCGTAAGCGACATTATTCCCGGCACCACCCCCCAGCCGCGTCGTGACCATGGCGCCCACCGTGGAGTAGGGATTGAACACCTGTTGGCGGACCCTGGCCACGCCCATGTTCTCCGACTCAAGGGCGCCTCTCGGGGCGGTCTGCATCATCAGCAGACCAAAGTCCGTACCCTCCAGCCTGCCCACCGCCCGGACACCGCCGTAGATCCGCACCAGCCCGCCGTCGTGGAGGCCGATGCGGCGGCTGTGAAAGAGCCGGTTGGAACGGCCCCCGGTGCCGAAATCAAAGGTTGAGGCTCGCTCCTGAAAAAATTGTCGCTTCTCGGGGTAGAAGAGGCCGAATCGGGTCAGGTTGATCTGCTGATCGTCCGCCACCACCTGGGCAAAGTCGGTGTTGATGGTCAGATCGAGCGCCAGGTTCGATGTCGGAGACAATTTCATGTCGATGCCGGTCTCGGCCGCGGGGTCGCGCTCGCCCCGCCAATGCGGCCGGCCAGCGCCGTCGGCCGGCCGGATCAACACCGGCTCCCGCCTGAATCCGGCCAGCGCGTAGGGAGTCACATACAGGGGCGTTGCCTGATCAACGCCCCTGAGCACAACCCGCTGCGCCCACGACGGCCTTGCAAAGCCCATGCGACCCGAGCTGGGATCCATCGAGGGATAGATCTGGCGCTCGTTCTTGCGCGGCACGAGCCGGTAGGTGATGAGGCCCATCGTCACTTCCCCGTCCACGACCTGGAAACCAAGGGTCGAGAAGGGAATCCTGAACTCCGCGTACCATCCCTCCTCGTCGCGGGAGGTGGCCACATCCCAGTGGGCATTCCAGTCGGCGTTCATCGGCGGGCCGCCGGTGAATTGGGCGTCATTGGACACCGTGCGGTCCTGGCGCACGCCGGCCGGGTTCGTCACAAACCACACGGCCGTCTCAAAGTCGTTGTAGCTGTCGAACAGCACGGCCAGGATGTCGTCGCCGCTGTAGGTGTCGCGGTAGAGCGTGCCCGTGCGAATTCGTGCCGGATCCGTGTCCCGCATGCGCCCCGACACATAGATGTAGCGGTCATCATGGGCGACCCTGACCTCGGTTTCCTCGGTCAGGGAACCCCCGAATGTGGGCGTGTACATGGTCATGGGGAAGGGGGTAATCGCGTCCCACGCCGCCTCATCCACGATTCCGTCCAAGCGAATGGAGCCCGAGACGCGGGGGATGGTGACGGCTTGGCGCCGATCCGGCGGTTGCGTATGGGAAGGAGGTGCCTGCACCAGCAGGACAAGCAGGGCCACACCGACCGACCAAGCGGAGCCGGCGCCGCGGCCCCGTCCAATCCCCATGATCACGCTCGCCCCTTCCGTTCTTTGCAAATCGCGTCTCCGCACGACCCGCGGACAGCCATCCAAGGAGTCTCCGTCAAAACACATTGGGCGCCACTTGGGACGGGTTCCACAAGCGCACGTTCCCAAAGACATTTGGTGGCCCAACGTACGACAACCCGACACCCCGGAACACCGGGGGCACATGGCGAGGCACCGAGATGACTTCCCTGCATCACGAGATTATCCGTCCCGCAACCACGGTCGCCACTCGCCGCATCCTGTTCCTGCACGGGATCTACGGCGCGGGCAGGAACTGGCGCTCGGTCGCGCGAGCGGTCGTCGGCTCAAGACCCGACTGGAGAGCCGTGTTGGTCGACCTGCGCGGCCATGGCCAATCCCTGCGCCTGCAGCCCCACACGCTCCTGGCCTCCGCGCTGGACATTGTGGGACCCGAGAGAGCGGCCCGGGGCGATTCGGGAGCAGAAGCCCTCCTGAATCCGCACGCGATTCTGGGTCATTCCTTCGGCGGCAAGGTCGCACTTCTTTGCGCCCGAGAGGGCGTCGGCCGGAGTCCGCTTGAGCTCTGGGTCATTGACTCCAATCCCGGCACTGCCTGTCCAGGCGGTGCCCCTTGGCGCATGCTGGGGACCATCAGGCGCCACCCGGGCCCCTTCTCGTCGCGGGCCGAGGCCCAGGCCGCGGTCGAATCCGAGGGGTTTGACCCCCGCGTTGCCCGCTGGATGGTCACAAACCTGCGGCGTTGCCCGCAAGTCGGGGCGTGGCGGTGGAATACGGACGCGGACGCGATGGAAGATTACCTGCGCGATTACTTTGCAGTAGATGCTTGGAGCGTGATCGACGACCCGCCCCAAGGTTGCCGGGTCCATGTGGTCAAGGCGACCCGCTCCGATGTTTTGGGGGGTGCCGATGTCGGACGCATCAAGCGCGCCGGTGCCCGCACGGGCAGGGTCTTCTTTCACGAGGTTCAAGGCGGGCACTGGGTCCATTCCGACAACCCAGACGCGTTGGCAACGCTCCTCGCCAGGCACCTCGGGAGCGGGCCGCCCGGAGCTCATGCCGAGCAGGGGCGCACTGCCGGGGTCGGGTAAGGGACACACCCCATTGATCATCGCTCGAACGCGAACTCCAGTACCAATGTCCTCTTTCGCGGCGGCACGGACGATGCCCGGAAACCCATCCTCCCAGAAGTCTTTCTGGAGGTAGCACGACAACACCTCACCCGAAAAGAAGTGCTGGGCAAAAGGACGCATGTCCGGTTGCTCTCCACAATTCTATGCGTTAGGTTGTCATTATGCGCTTTCTTGCACTCAAGCCCCATTCCAGCTTCTTTCAGAAGATAGCCCTCGGTGCAGTGGGGAGCCGGCATGTGGCACAGGAATTGGAGCGACTGGGCCATCGCATGGCCGAGCTGGAGCGTGGGGCTACGGGTACGAAGATCTGGAAGGATGTCAAGCGTAAACGCGTCCGTATTCCAGACCTTATCTGTGACCTATGCGGGCTTCGCGTCGAGAGCCGTGCCAAGACGCGGCCCGAATTGTCGATGTCTCATAGCCCTTCGAATCATGAGCGGGCGTGGGATTTTGGTATGGTGGACGCCGATATAGTCGCTTTTCCGGTCTGCAAGGCATCCGAAGAAACGCATTGGAGCCTCGGTCGCTTGGACGATCACGTTTCGAGCTGGCACGAACGCAAATGGATCCGATGGCGTCCCGAAGGGAAGGTGAACTATGTGCGCGTGGCTCGACTTAGGGGGCATCTCGAGACAGCGCGACAACGAAGGGAGTGACCGAAGGATCCGAAACCACCGTCAAATGGAAGGCGGCGTTCTCCGGGCGAAATGGTCGCGTAGAATCGATCCGAGGTCAGAGGATCACGACCTTGCGTGCTGGCGACGGACACCGTCACACTCGGACACTCCCTGAGGCCCTTTCGATTTCTGTCGACCCAGGCGAGGAAATCAAACTCAATCAGATCATCGCATCAAGCGTTAGGCCGGAGCGCGAGCGGGACCTGCGTTGCCCACGCTCCCTGCCACCCGGTCACTTATCGCGACTACTGGCATCCCGTGAGCGGACCCAACGGTATACTGGAATAAAGCTGGCGACGCTCCGCCGGAACAACTCGGTCCGAGCTTCCGTGGCCGAGATTGAACGTGATCAGGAAGAAGACCTGTACATCCGGCTGGAGGCTGCTGTGTATCTTGTTGCGGTATGCGGAGCAAGCGCGAGGAAGCTCTTTGCGCCGCATTTGGTGAATCCCGACCGCCAGATCCAACTCGAGGCTGTGATTTCATTGGGAGAGGCAGGCACTGACGAGTGTGTGAGGGTGCTGAACGCGATTCTGGACGATAGCGAACGTCCGTACTTTGCACGCAGCGCGGCGGCTTGGTGCTTGAGTCGCGTCGGCGGCACAGACGCATGCCGACATCTTGTAAAGGCCTTCGGGGACGTGGATCACAACCTTCGCGAAGAGGCTCTGCGAGGCATAGTAACTCTGGCATCAGACGCCGTACCCGTGCTTCTTTCGGGTCTTCAGGAGATGGACCCGGCCATAGCGGCGGGGTGCGCGGAGGCCCTGCGCCAACACGATGCACTATCAGACGATACAATCCGTGATTTGATGGCGCAGTTGACCGACCAGGATCCGTCCGTGTGGGTCGTTTGGCTGGCCGGCCACCTGCCTAGGGAGCGATTGGCGGGTGCGGTGGCGGAGCTCCAGCAAGCGGCGCCGGATCTTCACTACGCCATCGCACTGTTGTGGTCATTCGTCGAGAGTTGGATAGCGGGGCAATGGGAACTACATCCGAGGGCGAAATTCCATGACGCGAGTGATGCACGATGAAGCTAGACTTCCCGACAGACAAACAGGTGTATCGCACGCCCCGTGGCCTCCAGCTCTGCGGGGATAGTGCTGAATTGCTCACTCACCTTCCGGATGATTCGGTGGACCTGATTATAACTAGCCCGCCTTTTGCACTATTGCGACAAAAGGCGTACGGCAACAAAACCCAAGATAAGTATGTCGCGTGGCTGGGGACATTTGGAGAAGCTGCGCACCGCGTGCTGAGAGACAGCGGCAGCTTTGTTCTCGACCTCGGTGGCGCCTATAAGCGAGGCAAACCGGTGCGCTCGCTTTACAATTATCGGGTGCTGTTGGATTTCTGCGATCGCCTCAGCTACGAGCTGGCGGAAGAGTTCTTCTGGTACAATCCATCAAAACTGCCGTCGCCCATCGAGTGGGTCAACAAACGGAAAATACGCGCCAAGGATGCGGTTAACACGGTTTGGTGGTTTTCTCGAACGGCAAAGCCCAAAGCAGATGTCACTCGCGTTCTAGCACCCTATTCCGAGCGCATGAAGACGCTGCTCAAGGACCCCGAGAGGTTCTACCGACCCCAGGCGCGGCCCTCCGGGCACGACATCGCAAGGGCGTTCGGCAAGGACAACGGCGGCGCGATACCCTCAAACCTCCTTCAGATCCCGAATACCGAAAGTAACTCAGGTTATCTGCGACGGTGCAAGATGATGGGGAGACCCAGGCACCCTGCGAGATTTCCCGCTGCGCTACCACGGTTTTTCGTGCAGTTCCTCACTGACCCCGAAGACGTAGTCCTTGACATCTTCTCCGGGTCCAACACCACGGGCCAAGTCGCCGAGGAACTCGGTCGCCGGTGGATTAGCATGGAACTCAACCGGGAGTACGCAACCCTGTCGGCTTTACGCTTCATGGACGGGTGGAGCGACGATGAGGTGCGCAACGCGATTGACCGCCTTGATGCAGGCGAAGTGGTCGACATCTACCTCGGTTTGTTGTTTCGTGACGTTCCGACGGCAAGAACTGGCGGCAGCCGTCACCCTCAAGGAAAGTGAAGTTGACGCACGGCGGCGACGCATCGTCACCGTGGGGGCAGGTCCATGTGGATTGATTGCGTCAGCCGCTCCCGCAGGGCCTCAGGTGCCGTCGGCCATGTTGGCGCTTTAGACTGAAGTTCGCGAGTCAAGAATTGGCTAAAGCCTTGTAGCCATGCATCATAACTAAAATCGAGAGGTGTTCCCTAATGGGTACAAATCACGCCCGAACGTCCAGTCAGCGGAACACCTCGGCCTGAAGTGGTGTCGGGCTGCTGAGCACATCGGCCGCTTCCGCGCCCTCAGCAGCCGGCTGAACCCGGTTGCGGGTCAGCGTGGCAAGGTCGCCCAGCAATGTCCGAAAGCTGTGTACCACCAAACCATCCCTCGTGCGCTTGCGTCCGGCCTTCTCACGAGCCGCCTACGACGACTGGGCCGGCTCGACCGGCGATGAGTGACCGTCTAACGTCTACCGCCTCCCGCACCCCGCGCGAACCGCTCACGTAGCGTCTGGATTTGGGCACCCACTGTGCGTGGATCGCCAGTGTCGCCCTCGAACACGTCCACGGCCACGGGGCGGCCGTCCCGGTTACAAAGCAAGGCAAAGACGATCTGAAGCTTGCCACGCTTGGCGTCGCGGGAGTAGCCGCGCTTGGCGAGCGGACACGTCGAGCCCTCGAAGTAGACCGATGTGACATCGCAGAGCACCAGCGCACCCTCTTCGAAGTGCCGGGCGGCCAAGTGCCTCTGGATGCGGTCCTGGCGCCTGAGCAGCCAGTCCATGACCTGGTAGAGCTCTCGTTCGTCGGCGTCGCCGATCCCGAGCACTTCGCCCAGCGTGTGGGTGAGTGCCTCGCTGTTCAGGGATCGTGCGGGCGCGAGTTTGGACCGGGGGTCCGCATCAGTAGCACGCTACGCGTCCGAGAACGGGAACGACACCCGTACACCGTCACCGCTGGCATCAAGCCGCCATGTCGGTGTTGGGTTACCTGCCTCGACGCACAGATCCACAGTACGCTGAATGCCCCGCCCCCATGCCTCCATCATGCCTGTCTGAAAGAACGCGTAGGCTATTCTCGGGTTGTGCGGCCGTGAGGCAAGTTCCCCGGCCAGCTCGTATCCGGCCCATTCGGGGCCGAGGCGCGCCGGGTTCCAAATTGAGATTCGGTCATGGTACACCCGAATCTGAATCGTCGTGGCGCGTGCGTAGTCGCGATGAACGACGGCATTGACGACCGCTTCTCTCATCGCTTCACGCGGCACGGCGTCCCGATCGGCGCGGTACACCCCGTCGTAGGAGATCAGCGCCCGCGTATACTTCGTTTGGAGAAGATCCACCGTACGGTCAACCTGCGCGAACAGATCACCGTTGATCACATCCTGAAACAACAATTCCGATCCCCGGAAATAGCCGATCTTCACATATGCATCGGGCAGGAATCTCCCAGGGGACGGATGGAAGAGCAGCGCCGCCGCTCTCGTCAAGTACGCTCCATCCCGCAGATTCACTTGGTCGATGAATTTTCCAATCGGATCGTCCAGGGTCCTGGCAGGGAGCCTCCCGCAATTCATTGCGCGTTGACGGAAACGCCCAACTGCCCTGACATCCAAGTCCTTCAAGCCAAAACCCGGTAGCCCAACATCGTCCCAGGTCTTGCCGTGACGCCCCAGCAGAAAACGACCGAGCGCCGCACCCCGAAGAACCCGGGCCGTGGAGCCACTGAGGTGATGGAACTCACCTCGATAGCTGATCGGATTCGGGTGCGGCCGAACAACTATCTCAATATACTCGAGATCCGCATCCGATTTCAAGCTCACATCGACATCAATACCGAGGAGCGATCGCGCCTTTCTTGGGATTTCCTCAAGGAGACGGAGAATATTCTTGATCCCAACGACCCGACCGTTGTCGTCCTTGCCGATCTCGAGAACACCACCCTGCGCATTGGCGAAGCCGCAAATCGACTTCAGATCCTCGTCCCGCCAAGCCCGCTTCCACTCGACATTCGGAGTCAGCGCCCCGCCACCGCTCTCCATACTATTCAAGCCCGCGGTTTCGTCCGTGGTTGGCTGCGGCCCCTCACGGGGCCGCAACCCAATCCTCGAAGTACTCAGTGCAAAATCTGGAACCCGAAGTTGATGGAGCGCGGGAAGCCCAGAAACACCTCGGCATCGTCGGCGCGGTGACTTAGGACGCCGCGCTGATCCTCCGCGTCATCCTCATACCCGTTGAACTGCGAGTTGTCTTGCGCGTCCTGGACATAGACGGCGTCCAGCAGGTTGAACACATGCAGAAACAGGCGCACCTCGCCACCCAATGCCTGAGCGACATCCGACGCCAAGCGGTAGGACGTGTGAAGCTCGAAGACGGTGTAGCCGGGCGGGCTCCAACTCTGAACCCCTTCGTCGACATTCCTTGTCCGTCCAAAGGGATCGTAGTTGGCATAGTGCCTTCCGTAGGTCTTCCCGACCCCCTGAACATAGAGGCCACCGGTGGGGAACAGGGACACCGCGTAGGCAACCTGGAACTGCGGGGCGTCACCCACGAGCAGGTCCTTCAGGAAGAACTGGTATTCTCGGGTCGCCGCCTGCCGGTCGTCGGGCTTGTATGAACCGGTGGGATTGTTGGTGTAGCGCCAGTCGCCGAAGGAGGCGGCCGCATCAATGCGCATGAAGTCCGATGGCTGGAACGCGCCCTCCAACTCCACACCCATGTGCCGCGCATCCACGCCCAACAAGTTGACCAGCCCGTCCATGTCCTCTCCCAGCAGATTGGCCACGAACTGCGTCCGGGTGCGGTTGTTCCACTGCGTGAAGTAGAGGTTGGCGTCAAAGGAGAACTGACGGTTCATGGAGCGAAAACGCGTCCCCGCCTCGAAGGAGGCGAAGGTCTCGTTTTCGGGATTCGGGTTCAAGATGCCCCGGTTGTCGTCAATGACGCCGTCAAAGATCGGGACCTTCGACACCCAGCCTGCGTTTCCGTAGACCGACCACTCGGGGCTCAGGTTCCGCACCGCACCACCCTTGAGCTGGAATCCTGTCAGGCCGCCGCTGTTCAACGTCAGCATACCGCCGCCACTCGCAGCCTTCGTGAAGAAGTCCGTGAAGTCGTACGAAATCCGTGACAGGCCCCCCATCCCGTAGAACGAGCCACCGAGCGACGACTTCTCGGCCTGCAGGTGCATGCCGATCCAGTTGACCTGGTTCTCGTTGTGGTAGTTGATCTTGTCGCCCAGACGCCGGTTGCCCTCCGCCTCCGTCCAGAATTGGGAGCTACAACCGCGGAAGCAGTCGTTGTAGAAATTGCCCCCCAAGAGATCCCGTACCTCCCGATAGTGCTCGATCGTGGCGGTGCGCCAGTCCAGGCCGATATCCATCACCACGTCGCCGGCAAACTCCTTCTCAACCTTGGCAATGACCCCGTAAGTGTCCTGGTTGTTGACCGAATTGCGCAGAATCCCACGGGATGCGCCGCCCTCGGCGGAGGCGTTCCTGTTGATCGTTGCGTCCCAGTTGGCGAATCGCTGCCCGTAGGAGTAATCCCACACCAGGGACCCGTAGGTGCCGGTGCCGCCACCCCGTCCACCGGAGTAATACGCCACGGCGTTGAGCGTGGTGGCGCCGCCCAGATAGGAGTACCAGTTCAGGTTGACCTGTGGCTTGTGGAAGTAGTTCTCCCGCTCGTTGAGAAAGTTGCGATCCCGGCGGCTGAAGACACCCGCACCCGGCCCGCTGCTCGTGTATTGGCGGCCCGCATAGCTGGGGTCGACGCCGGCGACGTTTGGACTCCAGAAGCGACCGGCCTCCCTGGAAAAACGGGCCAGCGCTGCGGGGTCGTAATCGCCCAAGCTGGCCGCAAAGTCACGGTCCAGGGTGGCAATGTTCAGCCTGTAGAGGTTCTGGCCATGGCGCTGCGGGGCGCCCAAGGCGTACAGCTCGACGCGGTTGTTGTCGCTGAACGTGTACTGGGATGCCACATAATACGACCACGCATCCGTCCATGTGCCGTCGATGATGCCGTCACCCGTCTTCCTGACGGCGGAGGCCGTGAGCGCAAACTTCCCAACCTTTCCCGTCGACGCACTCAGGGTGGTCTTGAGGAAGTTCCCGCTGCCGAACTCCTGCTTGAGGTTGTATCCGGCGCTCTGCTGGCTGGGGTCCGTGATCACGTTCAGCGTCCCGCCGATCGACGGAGTCGCGAGGTTGATCGCACTCAAACCTCGCTGCAACTGGATGCTCGTCGCAGCGTCGCCCACGCCGTCCCAGTTCGACCAGTAGACCCAACCGTTCTCCATGTCGTTGACGGGAACGCCGTTGATCATCACCGCCGTGTTTCTCTGGCTGAAGCCGCGAACGTTGATGCGCGCGTCCCCTGCGCCCCCGCCCTGAACCGTCGAGTAGACCGAGGGGCTGACGCTCAAGACCAAGGGCAAGTCCCTGCTGCCGAGCTGCCGCTGGATGGTGGCCTTGGGCACATCGGTAAACGCCACCGGCGTGCGCCGCGTCTCCGCCCGCTCGGCCAAGACCTCAATGCCCCCCATGGACAGGGCCGTTGCAGTGAGCGCGAAGTCCACCACCTGGACCCCGTCAGCCGCCAAGGTGATCGCCTGCATGGGCGCCGCGTAGCCGATTATCTCGACCGAAACCTCATATGCGCCCGCCGGGACTCCGACAATGTTGAACCGGCCGGCGTCATTCGTGACCCCCCCGTACTGCGCCCCGCTGCCGGTTGCCACGATCACGATCTGGGCGCCCTCGACTCCCGCGTCCGCCCTGGTAACCGATCCGGTGACCGTTCCCACCTGCTGAGCCCCGAGGGGCATCGCACCCAAGAATACCAGGGGAACGGCGCCGAGGATCCTCCAAAACCTCTTCTGACAGATCTTCTTGTCCATGTATCCGCATCCTCGCGAGTGAGACAAAACGTGTTTGATGAGTAAGAGAAACCAGCCCCGGGGCCCTAGCCGCCCCGCACCGGCATGGCGCCAACCGTACCAACCGATCCTGACCATGTCAATCCGGCACACTTATCGGACCGGAGCAACCTCTTTTTGCACGCAACCACTTCTGCGCGCCGAGGAGGGGCCACACAGCGGCGGCGCCCAAGGCACCGCTCGAAAGGGTGCCACATGCCACATGAATAGTCGCACAAGCGCCCCGAGAATGCACCCCCCCGTTCCCGTGTCCCCAGCAGCGCGCCACCCACACGAGGCCAGTCCGTGTCTGCCCGCCGGGTGGCGCCTGGCCTCTGGACACACGCGCGGGCCCCGCGTTAGAATTGTGTCCAGCATGTCGCCGTGCGCAACGGACCATACACCGTGTGGAGTCCGGTGGGGGGTGTCCATGTGGGCGAGCCGCCGTGTCGACACTTTGGGGTTGCCCGGGGTCGGCGCGGCTTTTGTTGCGCTCAACCCCCACAGATCCGGGAGCGGCTCCTCCCCGGGAGGGGCGCACGCGACCAACCAGATCGTTTGAGGCCGTGGCCGATCCCCCTGTTCGGGGCTTGGGGGGCCGGGCAAGTTTCCAGGGGGAGAGCGGATGATATCCGTTGCAGGAGTCACCAAGCGCTACGGAGACCTCGTGGCCGTCAACCGGGCCACCTTCCAGGTGGACAGGGGCGAGGTCGTGGGCTTCCTGGGCCCCAACGGGGCCGGCAAGACCACCACGATGCGCATGATCACCGGAACACTACAACCGGACGAGGGCGATGTCCTTATCGACGGGGTCCCGATCGGGGACGACCTGACCGGCGCGAAAGCCCGCATCGGATATCTGCCCGAGGCGAATCCGCTGTACGATGACATGCTGGTGGTGGAGTTTCTGGAATACGTCGCCCGCCTGCGGGGAATGGACGACAAGCAGACCCGCGACGGAATCGGCAAGGCCGTGGAGGAAACGGGCTTGGCCGACGTGTTCTTCCGTCCGATCAGCGAGATCTCCAAGGGATACCGCCAACGCACGGGCATGGCCGGGGCCATCCTTCACGAGCCGGAGATCCTGGTCCTGGATGAGCCCACGGAGGGGCTGGACCCCAATCAGCGGGTCGATATTCGCAACCTGGTCAGCTCGCTGGGCAGTGAGCGCACGGTGATCCTCAGCACGCACGTCATGCAGGAGGTCGAGGCCACCTGCGACCGCCTGCTGGTCATTGCCAACGGCAAGCTGGCCGCCGATGGCAAGGTCGCGGATCTGATGGACGCCAGCGGTGGCGTCTCGCGTTACACGGTCGAGGCCGCCGGCGACGGTGTGGCCGAGGGGCTGGCCCGGCTCCCCGGCGTGGCTCGCCATACCTCCCGGCAGGTCAACGGGCGCGTTCGGGTTCAGCTGGAGGCCGCCAGCGACGATGAACTCAGGCCGCAGATCTTTCGGATGGCAACCCAGCGCGACTGGGTACTCTGGGAGTTGCGACGCGAGCGTGCGACGCTGGAGGAGATTTTCCGGGAGCTGACCACAGACTCAGGGGCCTTGGCGGAAGAAAACACCGGTGCCGAGCGGACAGCCCAAGAGGAAAATCTCAGGGAACCGACCACGGACTCAGGGATCCCTAAGGAAGACGGAGGTGCCGCATGATGAAGCAGGCACTGCTCGTGGCCCGCCGCGAGCTCCGCGGATTCTTCGATCAGCCGACCGCGTATGTGCTGGCCGTGGCCTTCCTGGGATTGGGCCTCTATCTGGCCTTCCGCTCGCTCTATGCGATGTCTGCCGCAACCCTGCGGCCGTTCTTCGACTTCCTCCCCTGGCTCCTGGTTGTCTTCATTCCGGCGGTCGCCATGAAGAGCCTTGCCGAGGAGCGGCGGAGTCGCACGCTGGAGTGGCTGTTGGCGCAGCCGATGTCCGAGACCGAGGTCGTGGTCGGCAAATTCTTGGGCAATTGGCTGTTCGTCCTGCTCACCCTTGCGGGTACGCTGCCGATGGCCCTCGGGGTACTTCTGGTGTCCGATGCGGATCCGGGCATCATGGTGGCGCAGTATTTGGGCTCAGCGCTGCTTACCGCACAGATGGTCGCGATCGGAACCTGGGCCTCGGCCCTCACCCGCAACCAGATCACCGCGTTCATCCTGGGCGCGTTTACCTGTCTTGTGCTGGTGCTCATCGGCACCCCGGTCGTCCAAATCGGCCTGCCGCGCGTCTTGGGCGGCTGGGCGGCCCAACTCTCGGTGCTCAGCCACTTCCAGAACGTCGCCCGGGGCGTCGTAGACCTGCGCGACATCCTCTACTTCGCCTCCACCTGCGGTCTGTTTCTCCTGCTTGCCGTGGCCGCGCTGCGGCACGCGCGCCTGAGTCACGCCGGCGCGGCCTACCGCAGGCTTCGGGTCGGCGCGGCGGTCATCGCGCTGGCCGTCCTCGTCCTCAACCTTCTGGGCGGCAACGTCCGTGGCCGCCTGGATCTCACCCGGGGAGACCTGTTCACCCTCTCCGACGGCAGTCGCGAGATACTGGGGCAACTGGATGATGTCGTCAGCCTCACGCTGGTCGTGAGCGACGACCTACCCCAAGAAATCCAGCTCACCGAGCGCGATGTGCGTGACCTTGTGGCCGATCTGGACAACGCGTCCGACGGCATGTTGGCCATTCGGGAAATCAACCCGGACGACGATGAGGAACTGGCTGAGGAGGCTTCTTCGCTCGGTATCATGCCCATCGAGTTCAACGTGCTGCGTGACGACGGCCTTCAGGTCAAGCGAGGCTACTTCGGCGTCGCGCTCACGTACGCCGATGAGCAAGAAACGATTCCGGTGATCGACCGGGCCCACGACCTCGAGTTTCGTTTGGTATCGTCCATCGCCAACATGACCCGCGAGGACCGTCCCACGCTGGCCTTCATGAGCGGCTTTGAGGCCAAGGATGCCTTTCACTACCAAGCGTTTCGCCAGAGCGTCAGCGACCGGTACAACGTCACGACGCTGGATGTGGCCAATGACTCGCTCGGCGCGCTCAGACCCGACTCGATTGATGTGCTCGTGGTGGCCGCTCCCGCCCAACCGGTCTCGGATGCGGTCGTCATGTCCATTGGCCGCTACCTGGACGCCGGAGGCGCGGCACTGCTGCTGATGGAGCGTCACGCGCCTAACCCCCAGTCGGGCATGCCCACCTCAAACCCCGTGACCTCCGGCCTGGAGCCGCTGCTGCAGGATCGGGGCGTGGTGGCGTCCGGGGACATGGCGTTCGACCTGACTTCCGCGGAGCGGGTCTCCGTCCGCCAGGGGATCTTCAACGTGATCCAACCCTATCCGTTCTGGCCGGTCGCATTTTCTGGCGGGGATCACGCCACGATCCGTGATTTGGGCAACGTCACCTTCGGCTGGGCCTCGCCCTTCAGTTGGGACCCCGAGGACCCCACCGTCAGCGGGCTGTGGACCACCACCGAAGCTGGGGGAACGCAGCCGCCCGGGGGCATGATCGCGCCGGGAATGGAGATTGCCGCCGGCGAGGAGGAGCTGGGAATACAGACGCTGGCCGTGGCCATTGATCCCTCACTGGCGGCGGACGCCGACGGGGAGAGTTCCCGTCCCGGCGGCCGCTTGGTTGCTGTCGGCGACGGTGATTTCCTGGAGGACCAATTTGTCCAGGCCAATGGCCAGAATGCCGTGTTCGCCGCCAATGCGGTGGATTGGCTCGCCCAAGACGAGGGGCTCATCTCCATCCGCTCCAAGGATCGCACGCCGCCGGCGCTGACGTTTCAGTCAGACGCGGGCCGTAGCATCCTCAAGTGGGGATCGTTGATCGGGGTACCCGCCTTCTTCATCGTCTTTGGGGTGGTCCGGGTGACGGGCCGAACCACGCGCGCCCAGCGTCGCTGGCAGGGGAGGGATGGACCGTGAGTGAGAAGACACTTCGCTTGTCGCTGTATTGCCTGGGTGCGGTCGTCGCACTGTATCTGCTTGTGTTCCTGGCCAGGGGGCGCAGTGGGCCCGGAGCACCGGATGGCGGGCTTGCCGAGGCCTTGGGCGGCCTCGACGGAGCCGCCCTCGTCCAAATCGACATCCAGGGGCCGGGGGACACCATCCGCCTCGAGAGGGACGGAACCGCTTGGCGCGCCAACGGCTTCGGCGCCGACACCGGCTCCGTGCAACGCCTCCTACGCGCGATCGACGATGTCGCCGTATCGTCGGTCGTGGCCACAAACCCCGACAACCACGCCCGCATGGGCGTGGATGCGGACAGCGCCTGGACGCTCACGGCGGGCGATGTCAGCGTGCTCCTTGGCAAGGCCGGAAACCGCTACCGCACCTCCTACGCGCGCATGCCCGGCGCAAATTCCGTGGGGCTCTTGGACGGCGACCTGCGCGCCGCCGCCGCCCGCTCGCTCTTCGATTGGCGCGACAAGATCATTGTGAGCGCCGACACCGCCATGATCGCGTCTGTGAGGATCCAGCACGCGAACACATCTCTTCTTTATGAGCGCCAGGACTCAATCTGGATGGTGGGCGGCGAGGAGGCGGATGCCTCGACCATGCGGGGAATCCTGCAGGAGCTGGCCCGTCTGCGCGCGAGCGGGTTTGCCGGTGACGACGTGATGCGCCCTCTGGAGGCTGACCGCTCCGTGCGCGCGAGCGACGCGGCCGGCACCGACATCGTCTCCCTCACACTGCAGGAGCGCGAGGGGGGTTTTTGGGTCACGACGGTGGGCAGCGAGATCGTCTTCGAGATCCCGACATTCAGGGGCGACCGGGTCGCGCCTGCGCCTGAGGACTGACGACCGGACCACGGCGACCTCAGGGGCAAGGCGGCCCTCGATCACCCACACGGGAAGCGACGGATGAGCCAAGCCTCCACCTATGACGCGGTCATCGTCGGAAGCGGCGCGGGCGGCGGCATGGTAGCGTTCGTGCTGGCCACCTCCGGGCTCTCGGTACTCCTCCTGGAGGCGGGCCGTGACTACGACCCGCTGACCGAGACGCCGATGTTCCAGCTTCCCCGGGACGCGCCGCTGAGGGGTGCGGGCACCCCGGCCAAGCCCTTCGGGTTCTACGACGCCACCGTCGACGGCGGCTGGCAGGTCCCAGGCGAGCCCTACACGGTGGCCAACGGGTCGGAGTTCATGTGGTGGCGCGCCCGCATGTTGGGCGGACGCACCAATCACTGGGGACGCATCTCGCTGCGGATGGGTGAGTACGACTTCAAGCCCCGGAGCCGGGACGGACTGGGCTTCGACTGGCCCCTGTCCTACCAGGACCTGGCCCCGTATTACGACAAGACGGAGATGTTGATCGGGGTGTACGGCTCCAACGAGGGGCTTGAGAACACGCCGAACTCCTCGCCGGGTGTGCTTCAGCCCCCACCCCGCCCCAGGGGCTACGAGCTGTTGACCCGCAAGGCGTGCCGGCGCTTGGGCATCCCGGTCATCCCGGCGCACCTCGCCATTCTGACCCAGCGGCAGGACCCCGACCGACTTGCTCCCCGCCTGTTTCCCGACAATGCCCTGGCCCGCCGGGTCACGGCCGACTCAATGCGGGGCCGGGCGGCCTGCTACTGGGCCACGCCCTGTGGGCGGGGATGCTCGATTCGGGCCAACTTCCAGTCGACCACGGTGTTGCTACCCCCGGCGCTTGCCACGGGCAACCTGGAGATCCGCACGGGCGCCATGGTGCGCGAGGTCACCGTCGATGGCGCTGGGCGCGCCACCGGGGTGCATTATGTTGACCGATCCTCCCTCCTGGACGAGTTCGCGGCGGCCCGCGTCGTGGTGTTGGCCGCCAGCGCGTGCGAGTCGGCCCGCATCCTGCTCAACTCGAAGAGTGCCCTCTTCCCGGACGGCCTCGCCAACTCCTCAGGCATGGTCGGCAGATATGTCATGGACACCGTGGGCGCGGGCGTCTATGCCCAGATTCCCGCGCTTGAGTCACTTCCCCCGCACAACGAGGACGGCGCCTCCGGCATGCACATGTACATGCCCTGGTGGCTGTACGGGCAGCAGGCCGGGGGCCGCCTGGACTTTCCCCGGGGATATCACATCGAGTTCGGCGGTGGCCGCCGCATGCCCGGGTTCGGGGCCTTCTCCGGGCTGGAGCCCCTTACGGGCGGCAGCTACGGGCAGCGCTTCAAGGACGATTGCCGCCGCTACTACGGCAGCTTCGTCTTCTTCGACGGCCGGGGCGAGATGATCCCCAACGACGACTGCTATGTGGAAATCGACGGCGACCGGGTCGACCGTTACGGCATTCCGGTGCTCAGGTTCCACTGGAGGTGGGCCGACCACGAGCTCCGCCAGGCGGTGCATATGCAGCGGACCTTTGCCGGCATCGTCGACGAGATGGGGGGACGGCTGCTGAGCACAGTCGAGAGCGACGGCGCACGCGCAATCTCCAAGGGAGGCCAGATCATCCACGAGGTCGGCGGGGCGCGCATGGGCGAGCGCGCCCAGGATTCCGTGGTGAACCAGTTCGGCCAGTCGTGGGATGTTCCGAATTTATTCGTCGCCGACGGCGCGCCCTTCATCTCCAATGCCGACAAGAACCCGACCCTGTCCATCATGGCGCTCGCCTGGCGGTCAAGCGACTACATTGTCCAACAGCTGCGGAGCCGGAGCATCGGATGACCCCCCATCCCGGCAGCCAGGCCCTTCCGCGAGGGTGTTGGGTGCGTCCTTACGGTCGGGGTGTTCAGGGGGCAGTGGGTGAACAGGGCGGGACGTAGTTCATTGGGGAACCCGGCCCGCGTCCCGCTCGCGGCGATGGCTGTTTGCAGGATGGGGTGCGGGTGCGCGTGCGGGTCACAAAGGAACGAAACCAATCGGGCTCCGGGGTGAGACCGGGGAGAACCGGGGACCGGACAACCAAGGGTCGGCAGGTGGGGCCGTGAGCATGCATCAGGGTGACGGAAGAGGTCGACCCCTGTCCGGGGGGAGCGCGGCAAGAGAGGACGAGGCACGGGCCCCGACAAGCGGACAAAGCGTGGGTGCGGCAGGGAAGCAAAGAGGGGTTGGCAGGGGTTCCATGCACGCGGGAGGCCACGAGGTGACGGACAGGCACAAGGGTGTCCGGGAGGGGATCAGCCGAAGGGGCGCGCTCAAGGTTCTCGCGGTCTCCGCTACCCTGGGGGCCGGGGCCCACGCGTGCGCCGGCGGCGACATCACCGAACACGAGGAGCTCTCCGGTTTCCGTCCGCTACCTCCCCGAAATCCACGCGCCAGCGGCAGCCCGACCGATCCCGACCTCCTTGCGCCGGTGGTCCCGTGGGACCGTGTCCTGGGCGACGAGGAGCTGGCCCTGGTGGCCGATCTGGCCGACGTGATCATCCCGGCGGATGCGGGCTCGCCCAGCGCCAGCGAGGTGGGCGTGGCCAACTACATCGACGAATTCGTGTCGGCGCCGGACCACCACGAACAGCTGGCCCAGCTACGGGGCGGATTGGCGTGGCTCAACCGGGCCGCCGCCCAGCGCCACGGGGCAGCCGGCTTCAGGAAGCTCACCACCGCTCAGAAACACGCGATCTGCGATGAGATCTGCGATGAGGCCAGCGCTCCGGCGACGCTTGCGATCCAGGCGCGCTTCTTTGATCAGTTCCGCGATATGGTGGCCACCGGATTCTGGACCACCGCAGAGGGGATGCAGGATCTGGGATACGTCGGCAACATCCCGCTTCCCGGCTTCGAGGGACCGCCGCCCGAGGTGCTGGCGCGCCTGGGCCTCTCGGGAGTCGACCTGGATTAGGGGGAACACATCCCGCTCATGGCCCCCTCACCCCTCACGCTGGTCATCATGGCGGCAGGACAGTCCCGGCGCTTTGGTCGCCTGAAGCAGCTCGTGCCCGTCGGGCCCGGTGGGGGTGCTCTCCTGGATTACGCCCTGTACGACGGCCACCGCGCGGGTTTTTCCCGGTTTCTGCTGATCATCGGCCCCGAGATGCAGGGCGCGTTCCAGGCGCACCTGGAGCCGGCCAGCGCCGCCGGCTTGGACATCCGGTTCCTCACGCAAGGCCCCCGCGGTCAACCGCCCGACGCGGGTTCGGGGAGTCGGGACCGGCTCCGCCCCTGGGGCACGGGTGTGGCCGCGTTGCTGGCCGCCCGCCACCTGCAGGGCCCCTTCGCCATCTGCAACGCCGACGACTTCTACGGAGCGAGCGCGTACGGAGGACTGGCGTCCGCGTTGCAGGGGACCGGAAGCCGCCCGGGAGGTGAGCCCGACGCCGATGCTTTCACGGTGGTCTATCCCCTGAGCACCACGCTTTCCGACAGCGGAGGAGTTTCCCGGGGAATCTGCCGCGTAGATCGGGCGGGCCGCCTGCTCGGGCTCCAGGAGGGACTCTCTCTCCAGAGGGACCCCGGCGATGGGCAGCGCGTGCGGGGCGTCAGTGCGTCCGGGCAGTGCCTGAACCTCGCCGGCGACACATGGGCATGCATGAACCTGTGGGGCTTTCCGAGACCCGCCTCTGCGCCCCGCAGCGACATTGCCGCCCGGTTGGAGGATCGCTTCCGTGCCTTTCTGGACACGACTCCAGGGCCGGACCGCGAATTCCATTTGCCCGACGCCGTGGGCGAGCTCATCGACCGCGACCGCATCCGGTGCCGGGTCCTGCCTGCCACCGAACGCTGGCTCGGGGTCACATTCCCCGCCGATCACGCGCGCACGAGCAAGGCGCTGGCGCGCGTTGACGGGTACCCGCGGCACCTGTGGCCGGGCGCCGCAACGCCGCACCGGGAGAAAACAGGCACCTCATGGCACTGAGTACGCTAGACTGGGTGGTGATCGGGTTGTACGGCCTGGCGGTTCTGTGCATCGGGCTGTACTTCGCCCGACGGGCGGGCACCGGGGCCCACGAGTTCTTCCTCTCCGGCAGAAAGCTCCCCTGGTGGCTTCTGGGCACCTCAATGGTCGCCACCACGTTCTCCACCGACACGCCCAACCTGGTGGCCGACTTCGTTCGCGGCGGCGGGGTGGCACAGAACTGGTCGTGGTGGGCATTCCTGATCACGGGAATGTGCACGGCGTTTTTCTACGCAAAGCTGTGGCGGCGCTCGGGCGCGCTGACCGACATCGAGTTCTACGAGCTGCGCTACTCGGGACGACCGGCCGCGTTCCTCCGCGGGTTTCGGGCACTGTACCTGGGCGTCTTCTTCAACGTCATGATCATCGCCACGGTCACCCTGGCGGCCACCAAGATCGGTGGCGTGCTTCTGGGACTTGATCCGCTCACAACCCTGCTCATCGCCGGGTCCGTAACCATGCTGTACTCGGCAACCTCGGGGCTTTGGGGCGTCGTGGTCACCGATCTTGTGCTCTTCGTGGTGGCCATGGTCGGATCAATCGCCGCAGCCTACTTCGCCCTCCAACAGCCTGAGGTCGGGGGGTTGGCAGGACTGGTCACCCACCCGGAGCTGCAGGACGCCATCCGCCTTCTGCCCGACTTTTCCGATTGGAGCGTCGCCGCCGGCATCTTCATCGTGCCCATCGCCGTGCAGTGGTGGAGCATCTGGTATCCCGGGGCGGAACCGGGCGGGGGCGGCTATGTGGCCCAGCGCATGCTCGCGGCCAAGACCGAGAAAGACTCCATGAAGGCGACGCTCTGGTTCAACATCGCCCACTACGGCCTGCGCCCCTGGCCGTGGATCGTCGTGGCGCTCTGTAGCATGCTGGTCTATCCGGAACTGACGGATATCCAGGCCCGCTTCCCCCACCTGGACCCATCCCTCGTCGGCAACGACCTCGGCTATCCCGCAATGCTGGTCTTCCTGCCTGCGGGCCTCCTGGGGCTGGTGGTCGCGTCACTGGCCGCCGCCTACATGTCCACGATCAGCACCCAGCTCAACTGGGGATCCTCATACGTCGCCAACGACTTCTACCGCCGCTTCGTTCGTCCCGACGCCAGCGATCGCCGACTGGTGGCGGTCGGCCGGCTTTCTACCGTGGGGATCATGGCCCTGGGCGCGTGGGTGGCCCTGCAACTGGACACGGCCGGTCAGGGCTTCCAGATCCTCCTGCAGATCGGCGCGGGCACCGGCCTCATCTTCCTGTTGCGCTGGTTCTGGTATCGGATCAACGCGTGGAGCGAGCTGGCCGGCATGACGACTTCCTTTCTGGTCGCGGTCCACTTCGCGTGGTTCCACGAGGCACTCGGCTTCGCCCCGTGGCCGGACTGGCTGGAGATCGTCGCGGGCGTGGCCATCACCACAGCCGGCTGGCTCGCAGTGACGCTCGTGACGCCCCCGGTCGACGGCGTGACCCTGCAGCGCTACTACGACAGGATCCGTCCGCTGGGCAAGGGTTGGCGGCGCGTGGTGGACACCGGTCGCCGGCATCAGCGGGACGACTCGATCACGGTGGCGCTGCTCGCGTGGTTCCTGGGGTGCGTGTTGGTCTATTCCGTGCTCTTCGGGACCGGCTACGCGCTCTATGGAGAGTGGCTCATGATGGGCGTGGCCCTGGCCGCGCTCCTTGGCTCTGCCGCCTGGCTGTTCCGCCTGCTTCCCCGCTTGGGCTTTTCTGATTGAGGGCGCACGCCTTTCGGGCAGTCGCGCCCGGACGCATCAACCTCATCGGGGAGCACATGGACTACAACGACCTTCCCGTCTTGCCGATGGCCCTGACCCGAGCGGTCGAGATTGATGCGCAGGTCGAGGACAAACCTGTGGTGCGACTTCGCAGCGCGCGTCCGGCGCGCTTCCCACCCTTTGAGTTTCCGCTGGAACAACCGATGGCAACCGCTCCCCCGGGCGACTGGTCCAACTACGCGCGGGCAGCGGCGAAGGGCCTGGCCCGCGCGGGCGTACCCCTGCGGCGGGGAATTGCGGGGACCGTGGGCGGCGACCTGCCGATCGCCATGGGGCTGTCCTCATCCTCCGCGTTGGTCGTGGCGACCGCACTGGCGCTGCTACGGGCGAACGGGCGCGGTGGCTGGACCGGTGCCGGGCTTGACCGCCGCCCGGCCCCCCGGGAGAAATCGCTGGCGAACCGGCTCGACCTGGCCCAACTCATGGCCCACGCGGAGCGTGATGTGGGCCCCGAGGGCGGCGGCATGGACCAGGCGGCGAGCCTGCTGGGGGCACGGGGGCACGCGCTTCGCATCACCTTTGATCCGCTTGCGGTCAAGCGAATCCCCATGCCGAGTTCCTGGCGCTGGGTGGTCGCCTCATCGCTGATCCCCGCCGAGAAATCCGGGGCGGCGCGCGCGAGCTATAACGCCCGCGTTGGGCAGTGCCGGCAAGCGCTGGATGCGCTGGGGGAGACAAGCTACCCGGAGCTGCTCTCCCGGGGAGACGCGGCCAGACACGTCGACTTGGCCGGGCGCGTGCTCTCGAAAGCCCCCCACCTCCATCGTCGCTTCCGGCATGTTCTCACGGAGGGGCAGCGGGTCGGGCTGGCCCAGGACGCGCTCGGGGCCAACGACCTGGACGGATTCGGGTCCCTCATGCTCGAATCGCACGCGAGCCTGCGCGACGACTACCGGGTCAGCACGCCTGAGCTGGATGAGATCGTGCGCATCGCCGTGGCGGCAGGGGCGGCGGGGGCCCGCCTGACCGGAGCCGGGTTGGGGGGATGCGCCGTCGCGCTGTGCCACGAGGCAGAGGTGGCCGCCGTCATCGACACGCTCGCCCGTGACTTTTTTCTGCCGCGCCTAGGCCGCCCCCCGCAGGACGATGTTCTCTTTGTGGCCTCACCCGGACCGGGCGCTCGGATCGTGAGCCTGGACGGGGCCTGAAGCGACCCGCCCCCTTGGGGGCTGCTCCCTTGTCGTCCAAGTGCGCGCACAAACCTTGGGCAACTGCCGCCGCATCGTTCGCTTCGATACACCGGACCTGGATACATCCATGTCGGGCGGGGTCCCTCACAATGTTGACGCCAAAGCCCAAACGGGCTCAGCATCTCGATTGGCACCAAACGCCCGCTCCAGCCACCCGAATGGCCAGCGGCCAATACCCTCACACAAAACGTGCCCGGTCAAACAGATCAGTGCCACGATATGCACCCCCTTTAACGGCCGGGGAATCCGCGGCCATTGTCGGGAGCAGGCGGGTGAGCGCCCTGGACCGTGCAAAACTGCCCGTGATGCCACAGATTCAGTTTCAAGAGTTCCGCGGGACTCCCCATCGTTGTTGGGGAATTGTGGGCCCGCGGTTGACCGGACGCACACCGTGGACGATGCCCCGCTCCCCCAATGCGATTGGGGGCACCCGACACCACAACCCAGCGAGCGCGGGCCCCGCGCGGACCCCCAAACCTGGAGGCATACGAAATGACATCCGACCGCCGCCTTTTTCTCAAAACCGCAGGAACGGCGGGAGCCGCCATGGCGGTGGGGCTGACGCGTCCCGACCAGGCGGGCTCCGAGGGGCCGCCTGGGGTGGGCCGCCGCCAGGAGCGGGCCGCGCCCCGCTCGCTTCGGATCCTCGTCCTGGGCGGGACGAGCTTCATCGGCCCGCATCAGGTGCGGTACGCGCTCTCGCGGGGACACGAGGTGACGCTCTTTAACCGGGGGCGGACCAATGTCCATCTCTTCCCTGAGGTCGAGAAGCTGGTCGGGGACCGCAACAACGACCTGAGCGCGCTTGAGGGCCGCAACTGGGATGTGGTGATCGACAATTCGGCCATCAATCCCGACTGGGTGGAGCTCAGCGCCCATGCCCTGAAGGACTCCTGCGAACGTTATGTGTTTGTCTCAACCAGGTCCGTCTATGCGGACACGAGCCGGGTACCGATGTCCGTCGCGGCGCCGGTGTGGACCTATCAATCGGCGGGTGTCAGCCAGGGCGCCGAGCGCCTTCCCTATGGCCTATCCAAGGCGCTGGCCGAGCAACACGCCCGCGACGCCTTCGGCGAGGATCGGACGCTGGTTTTTCGACCCGGCCTGATCATCGGACCGGGTGATGCGACAGACCGGTTCACGTACTGGCCGGTGCGCATCCACGAGGGCGGAGAAGTACTCGCCCCCGGAGACGGGCGCGACCCCATCCAGATCATTGACGTCCGGGATTTCGGGGAGTGGCTGGTCGAGATGGTCGAAGCGGGCGAGTCGGGAACCTACAACGTCGTCGGTCCCCGCACGCCCCGTCCGATGGCGGAGCTCCTCTACGGCATTCGGGCCGTGACCACCGCCGAGACCACATTCACCTGGGTGGACAGCGACTTCGCCATCAACGCGGGCCTCAGGCCCTATGGCGAGCTGCCGGTATGGCGCCCCGCCCGGGACGGCTTTGAGGGGTTTGCACGCTTCGATCTGACGCCGGAGGTCGAGAAGGGCCTGACCTTCCGGTCCCTGGCCGACACCACGGCCGCAACGCTGGAGTATCATTTTTCCAGGCCCCCGGAGCGGCAGGCGGCCCTCAGGGCCGGAATGAGCAGGGAGCGGGAGCGGGAGGTCCTCCACCTGTGGCAGACCACGAGGGCCGGCTAGGCCCACGAGCAATACGGGGTCTGTCCCCACATGGGCCTTTGGCCCCGGGGCAGAACAACCGGTCTGCCGACACCGACGACCATGCGGAGGCGTATGGACCATCAGCCATCACGGATGGCGAGAGAGGCGAGGCGCCCGCACCCCGTCGCCAAGCCCCCGCAAGGAAGAGACGATCCCGCCCGCGGGCGCCGGACATCGGCATCTCCCCCGGCCACGCAGTACACTCAGAACCTGCGAGCACCAAACGGTCACACCATGAACCATGGAGGACATTCGCCATGAACACGCCCATGTCCCGCGGCGCGCGCCGGTCTTGGTCGCCAGCAGCCACCGCCCCGCCTGTCGCTCTCCTCTTGGCGCTGGTCGCCTGCACGGATGCGCCCCCAGGCCATCGGGAGGCCAGCGACGGCGCCGACCTCGTCTTGCGGGGAGGCGTTGTGGCCACCGTAGACGCCGGAAACACCATGGCCCAGGCGCTCGCAATCACCGATGGTTGGATTGTGGCGGTCGGGAACAATGACGAGATCAGCGCCCATGTGGGACCCGACACAAGAGTTGTCGAGCTGAACGGGCGCTTTGTCGCTCCCGGCTTCATCGAGGGCCACGGGCACTACATGAGCCTGGGAAACTCCAAAACCATCCTGGACCTCGGGGGCGCAGCCAACTGGGACGAGATCGTTGCCATGGTCGCCGAGGCCGTGGCCGAGGCCGAGCCCGGCCAATGGATTCGGGGGCGGGGTTGGCACCAAGAGAAGTGGGACAGGCCCCCGAGCCCGGGGGTTGAGGGTTCGCCCACGCACGCGACCCTTTCGGGGGTGAGCCCCGACAATCCGGTCCTTCTCGGCCACGCATCGGGACATGCGGCGTTCGCCAACGCCCTGGCGTTGGAGCTGGGAGGCTACACCCGCGACTCCGAGCCGCCGCCCGGCGGGGAGTTGGTGCGTGATGAGCGGGGCGAGCTCACGGGCCTGCTGCGGGAGACGGCCCAGCGCCCGTTGACGGAGGCGTTCGCCCGGTCCCAGGCCACGCGCGCGCCTGAGGAGATCGAGGCGCAGTTTCGCCGTGAGGTGGCGCTTGCGGGCGAGGAAGCGTTGGCGAAGGGCGTGACCTCCTTTCACGACGCGGGGGCCTCCTTTGCGACGATCGACGGCTTCAAGCGCCTGGAGATGGAGGGCGCTCTCCCCGTTCGCCTGTACGTCATGGTGCGGGGCGCCTCCAACGACGAGTTGGATGAGCACTTGGCCAGCTACTACATGCCTTCCGAGGGAGACGACTACCTGGTCGTCCGTTCCATCAAGCGCCAGATCGACGGCGCCCTGGGATCGCACGGCGCATGGCTCCTTGAACCGTACGACGATATGCCCACCTCCACCGGGCTGGTGTTGGAAGGTGTCGAGGACATCAGGCGGACCACGCACCTCGCCATCAGGCACGGCTACCAGGTCAACACCCACGCCATCGGAGACCGCGCAAATCGCGAAGTCCTCAACCTTTACCAGTCGGTCTTCGACTCGGCCGGGTCGGGCCCAGAGCTTCGTTGGCGGATCGAGCATGCCCAGCATGTGCATCCTGACGATATCGGGCGTTTTGCGGACCTGGGCGTCATCGCGTCGGTGCAGGGCGTACACGCGACCTCGGATGCCCCGTGGATCCCGTTTCGCCTGGGGCATGAGCGGTCGAGAACCCGAACGTACCTGTGGAGGTCGCTCTTGGACGCCGGGGCGGTCGTCAGCAACGGAACGGACGTGCCGGTGGAGGACATCGACCCGCTCGCCAGCTTTGCCTCGTCCGTGACACGCCTGACATCGGAGGGATCTGCCTTCTATCCCGGCCAGAGCATGACCCGGGAGGAAGCGCTAAGGAGTTACACCATCAATGGCGCCTACTCCGCCTTCGAAGAGGAGTACAAGGGATCCATCGAGGTCGGGAAGCTTGGCGATGTGGTCGTGATTGACCGCAACATTCTCACCGTGCCAGACGATGAGGTGCCCGACGCCCGGGTCGAGATGACCGTCTTGGGCGGCGTGATTCGCTATGAGCGGTGACGCTCTTCGAGACACGGCAAATTCATGGGGGCTGCCCGGGGCTGGCCGCGCAGGCTGGCGAGCTTGATGACCATCCCCAGACGAGTGCGGGCGGGCCTGGCGTTGGTGCTGACCCTCCTGGTCATCTATGTCTGGAGCCGGGGCTATGTGCGACGAATGGGCGACGATCCGCCAGCCCCGGACACCCCGGCGGCTGACTCTTTGGAGCACATCCATGTGCCTGGGGTAGCCCGTTTGCCCGTGTTCACACCAGCCGTGGCCGCGGGAGATCTTGTCTTTCTGTCCGGCGCGATCGGCACCCCCGCCAGCGGCGAGCTGCGCGTCGTGGAGGGCGGTGTGCAGTCTGAGACCCACGCCACGATGGCCAATATCCGGCGCGTCCTTGAGGCCGCGGGCCTGGACATGGAGGACCTCGTCAAATGCACGGTGTTCCTAGCCGATATGGACGACTACCAGGCCATGAACGAGGCGTACGCCTCGTACTTCCAAGACATCCCGCCGCCGGCGAGATCGGCCGTGGCCGGAAGTGGGCTGGCCCTGGGCGCCAGGGTCGAGATCGACTGCATCGCACGACGCGCCAACGGGATGTGAGCCCGGCACAAGTGAGTTGCGTCCAATCGAGAGGGGGCAGCCAGTCCAGCGCGCCCAGAGGGGGGAACAATCTTGGCGGCACCCGCGTTTTTTTCCGGCCGAGTCCACCTTCTGAGCGAGGACGCGGGAGACCCCGGGTCTCCCCTTGGCATCCTCGGCGGCCGGGTAGTCGAAGAACTCCGTATGCCGAGCTGGCTGTAGCGGGGTCACCAGGTGCGTACAGCCGCCCTAACCCGCGCCCCCTTGCATTCCTCTGGCCATGCAGGCGTCCCATGCGGGGAGACCGCGCAGGGCTAGCAAACCCCAAGACACGCCCGGCGGCTTGGGTTAGGGCATCGCTGACACCCGCATCAACGGTCCACAGGGCGATTCGACACCATCTCATGGGTTGGTTTCCGCAGAGGGTCGACCGACCACGTGGTTGCCAAGGGCGCTTTCTCTTGCCATATTCATGGTCCCTTTGGCGAGCATGGTTATTTTATTGGCGAGCGGGAATTGACCACGCGGACCGGCCGTGACCCTGTGGCCGAGCGGCGGGACTCCGATGGGGTGAGCGCCAGAGGCAGGTGCGTGGGCATAGGTACAGCCGTCAATCTCTCCGTGAAACTCTCTTCAGATCTTCTGGTGATATTCGGGGTCTGCACCGGCGGAGCGGTCGGTCTCGATATGTCGTTTGAGATGCCTTGAAGCCCCAAATCGGCGACCGAAATCGAAGGTTCAGTTCTGGAGGGTGTCCGGCCCGCCGGTCATGGGGTGTTCGACTGGTCGACGGACACGCCTCGGGCTGAGGTATGGCCCGAATGCGCCTTGAGGCTCACGGCACAGCAACGAGCGAACACCGCCCACAGCACTGAACGGTGATGACAACAACAACTCTGACAACACATTTCAAGGAGAACAAGATGATGGATCGAGGCCCGATCACAAGAGTGATGTTCCTGCTTCTTGCGGTCACAGGCGTTCTTGCGATGAATGCATGTCAGGCAAGCCCTGACGGGTCGCAGCAACAGGCCGAGGAATCCGCCGATCCCGGAGGTGGCCAGTACGAAGGGGGTGGGGAAGTGCATTGGGGGTATGATGACCAGACGGGCCCGGACCGCTGGGGTGACCTGGATGCCTCCTTCGCGCTCTGCCGCGACGGCACGCAACAGTCTCCGATCGATCTCGACCTGTCTGGAGCGATTACGGGGGCCGAGAGCACCCTAGAGATCATGTGGGAGCCATCGGATGTTGACGTCGTAAACAACGGTCACGGCGTCCAGGTCAATGTGGCAGACGGGAGCTACATCACCCTTGAGGGCCGACGGTTCTCCCTCCTTCAGTACCACTTCCATATGCCCAGCGAGCACACGGTCGGGGGAGAGAGCTACCCCATGGACGCACACTTTGTCCATCAGGCAGACAATGGCGATCTCGCGGTAGTCGGGGTCTTCATGGGGGCCGGCATGACGCCCAATCCGGTCATCGAGAGCCTTTGGAGCGTCATCCCTGGCGAGGGAGAGGAGCCTGGACACCAGCAGACCATTGATCCCAATGCCCTGCTCCCCGACAACCTCCGCTACTTTCGCTACGCTGGCTCGCTCACGACACCTCCGTGCTCCGAAGTTGTCAGTTGGGTGCATCTGGCCGAGCCCGTCGCCGTATCGCAGGCACAGCTTGATGCCTTGTCGGCCGTGTATCCGATGAACGCCCGCCCGGTGCAGCCACTCAATCGCAGGTTCGTTTTGCTCAAGCCATAAGACCCTCAAGTCCGCGTTGCACGCGTCGGGGTTGCCCGAGCACCCTTCGCGCAACTGGCGCTTGTCTGCTGGTCGAAACCTGCACAGCGCATGTGGATGGGTGGTCCGGGAGAGCCGCTGACGTCAAGGATGACCTGAGCCACCGGGCCGACAGGAATGAGTGAGCACACCGCAAGGGCGCTCTCACGCGTGAGCCGAGCTTGAGTCCATGAGTATCTCCGCACAACCGTAAACTGGCTCGGGGCGTCTTTTCCGGCCGGAATCGGACGTTTCGGTTTACTGGAAAACCGTCCCCCTGTACCATTCAGAAGAGCTTTTCGGAGCACTTCTGGTATGGCGGGGGATGAAACGCAAGGGCACCGAAGAACGCACGACGCAACGTAGCACCAGCGGGCATGGGCCGCTTTTGCATGGAAACCAAGTCGGCCATGTGCGCCACGGTCTCATGCCAAGAACCCAGCCGATCCCGCCACCATTTCGGCCATGTCAGGCACCCGCCATCTCCTATGATCACCACCTGTTCCGCGAGACGGGCGTCAGGCCGGGAGCAACCCATCACCCCCTCCTGGGGGACCCGTGCCCCGGCCTGATGCCGCGATGGATGCCCAGTGGGGAGTCCGCGCCACGAGCGCCAGTACAGGGACCGACAAGCATCGCGGCGGCCCAACGCATCGTCTCACACACATTTACCCCGAACGCACACGCGTTCACATCCAATGCGGAGAGCTGCACCCATGAATGAATCGCCACACCGATTCTACGTCGGTGTCGACCAGGGATCCAGCGACCACCACGTCTGCCTGATCAACAGCGACGGCAAGCACTTGGGCGAACGGTCATTCCCTCACAGCGGCAGTGGCCTCGCCGCCATGAGAACATGGATCCAGGAGCAGACCGACGCCGGCGGTGAAGAGATCGCCGTCGCCACCCAAGTCCCGCATGGCCTCGTCGTCGATCGCCTCATCGACCACGGGTGCGCCGTGCACGCCATCAACCCCAAGCAGTTGGACCACTTCCGCGACCGCTACTCACCCGCAGGCGCCAAGGACGACTCCATGGATGCACGGGTCCTCGCCGGCGCGCTCAGAACCGATCCGCATTGTCTGCGCAAGATCAACATTGATGACCCCCTGGCCATCAGGCTCTGGACCGCAACCAGGTATCTCCGCAAACTCAAACAGGAGCGCACCCGCACCGCCGCACAAGTCCGCGAGCAACTGTGGCGGTACTACCCCGCCATCTTGTCGATCTGCAAGACCATGTGGGAGCCATTCTTCATCGACCTGTGGAGGCGCGTACCCACCCCGGAGAAGGCAAGACGCATTCAACTGAGCACCATGCGCGCCATCCTCAAGCGACACCGCATCAAACGCTTGAGCGCGCAACAGGTCAAAAGGACACTGTGCGTGGAGCCGCCTCACGTCGTGCCTGGTGTCACCGAAGCCGCCACATACTCCATCGGTTTGCATCTGTCCATGCTGGAGGTCACACAACGGCAGATCCAGTGGTTCGAAAAGGAAATCGCCGCCATCACAGACGAGATCGCAGGCCAAGCGACCAGCACGACATCACATCCCGCTCCTCAATCCCAAGAGTCGGACGAATCGTCCTCACCACGCTGATCGCCCAGGCACCTCACCTCATCAACACACGCAACTACCGCGCGCTGCGATGCCTGAGTGGCGCTGCTCCTTCCACCCGAGCGATCAGGGAATTCCCTCCAGGTCTCCCACAGCCTGAAAGCGCAACCGCATCGCCAGGAAGCAAGCGACCACTGGGCCCGGAGCGACGCACAGCGCGACTTGACGCGCGAGGCCAGATACCAAATGCTGCGGTCCCCCGACACGCATGGCCGCGCCTTTAGCGAACCGTCGGCGAACGCCCCTTTGCCGTCACCCGCGCTACGTTCGGGGGAACAGACTTCCGCTTCCTTGCTGCCTCATGTGGGCAACCGAAATTCGGGCCTCCCGCAAACGAGACCCGGATGCCCGGAGGCACCATAGGACACTCCCGATCCACCGCTCGTCAACCCGTCCGCTGCACATCCTCGTCCCAAGGATCAATCGCGCTCATACCCAGCCGTCCAAGCGATGCATTGAGGTCAACCAGCTCCTCCGCGAACACGGCGTCGAGCGCCTCCAGGTGTCCAGCCAGTCGCTCAACCATAATCTCAAACACCGCACGCATGCCGCTTCCGGGGCGGCCATCGCCTCGCTCGGACATCGACAACAGGTTGGCCAGCCGATTGTTGACCCGGATCGGAAAATTCAGAGGGTCTTGATTCGACTCGTTCCTGACCTGGTAGATCTGACCCTCAACGGCCGATACGGCGACCCGAAACCGCTCTGCTACCCGCCGAAGCCCCTCGTCGTCCGATTGGGCCAGGCGCTCTTCCAACTGCGCCTTGGCGCGTCGAATCGCGACGACGGCCCTGTTGGCCTCGTCGACCTCGTCCCGCACCTGAATTCCGAACTCATACTGGGCCGCCAAGTCGTCATCCGTCACGTCCGCAATCCACGGATTTCGCTCAACGGCGACGCTTGCAGTGACGGTGCGGCCATCGACGGTAAGGCGCGCCTCATACGTTCCAGGGGGAACCGCGGGCGCCATCGTGCGCACACCCCAGAGAATCATACCCGGAAACGTCGTTGCGGGGTCGACTCGAAGGTCCCAGTGCAAACGGTTGAGTCCAGGCGCCAAGGGCAGGGCCGGCCCGGACCAGCGGTTGCGCGCTGCGCCGTCAACCTCCGGGAGATAGGTCCGCACGACCTCCCCTTCGGCGTTCACGATCTCCAAGCGGCCATCCAGTGCCTCTGCTCCCGACCACCAGGAGAACATCGCTCCGTTCGAAGACCGGTACGCGGTCGCGGGCCGAAACATCACCAGGTCCCTCTGCGTTGTCTCGGCCTGCATCTGCCTGAGCGGCCCCACATTGTCCAACACCCAAAACCCACGACCGTGACTGGCCATCGCCAATTCGTCGTGCTCCGGGATCACATCGGTCACCGGGATATCCGGCAGGCCGGGATTCAGCTCCTGCCACACCTCCCCGTCATCGTAGGAGATGTACACGCCGTGGTTTGTGCCCGCGTACAGCAGCCCCGGCCGACCGGGGTCCTCGCGCACGGAATTCACATAGGCGTCGCCTCGGATGCCCGTAACGATGCGAGTCCAGGACGCTCCGAAATCGGCCGTCCGCCAGATGTGCGGCCTCAGGTCATCCAGCAACGGTAGGCGGGCAGCCACATACGCCCGTCCGGCATCAAAGGACGAGGCGTCGATCTGGCTCACGCGCCCAAAGTCCGGCATGTCGGGGGGAGTGACATTGGACCAATTCAGGCCCCCGTCCACGGTGACATGCACAAGTCCATCGTCCGATCCGGTCCAGACCACCTGCGCGTCAACTCTACCTGGCGCAACCGCGAAGATGGTCGCATAAACCTCTGGACCGTTCATGTCTCCGGTGATTGGTCCACCGGAGTGCCCCAACGTGGACGGGTCGGCCCGGGTGAGATCTGGACTGATCCGCTCCCAGGTAACTCCGCCGTCCATGGTGCGCCATAGTCGGTTCGAAGCGGTGTAGAGTACACGGGGATCCAGGGGTGAGAACAGGATCGGAAACGTCCACTGCCAGCGCTCGACCATGTCTTTGGCCGGCTCTCCAGAGTAAAACCACGGATAAGGATTGACCTCGCGCGAAGTGTTCAAGCGGCGGTTGAACCGATCCAGGTAGCGCCCGTTGTTCGTGCCCGAGAAAAAGATGTCAAGATCCTTGGGGTCCGGCGCGATGTGGCCCGGCTCTCCACCGCCAACCCGGTAATGCACGCCCATGGACCCGCGCGTCATCTCGGGAAAGCGACCCGCCGGGTCGCCCATGGTGTCGGACCGCATAGCGCGGTGGCGCTGCGCGTTCCAATCCGAGGGCAAACAGAGCGTGCTGTTGTCCTGCTGCGACCCGCAGATGTGCCAAGGCTTGTGCGCTGTGGTCACGCCGTGATAGAACTGGGCGGTCGAAAATTCTTGGCCCGTCCACCGGCTTCCGGTCGTGTAACTGACTGCCCCGCCACCGTCGTTGGCGACGACCAGATGGGCGGGGTCATCGGGATTGATCCAGAAGTCGTGGAAGTCACCATGGGTGCCATTGTTGATGACTTCGTAGGTCTCACCACCGTCAACGGAGCGGAACAGAGACGTGTTTTGCACATACACGACATCCTCGTCATGATGGTCCGCAAAGACATGGGTGTAGTAGAACGCGCGTTGCCGCAGACGTCTCTCGTCATTGACGAGCGACCAAGTGTTGCCGCCATCCTCGCTTCGAAAGAGGCCCCCATTCTCATGCTCAAAGAGGGCGAAGACCCGATCCGAATTGGCACTGGACACCGCAAGCCCGATGCGCCCCACGACGCCGTCCGGCGGCATGCCCGGATTGCGCGTGATTTCGTGCCAGGTGTCGCCTCCGTCCTCACTCTTGAACATTCCGCTGCCGGGGCCGCCCGAAGACATCGTATACTCCTTGCGGAACGCCTCCCACAGCGATGCGTAGAGAACCTCTGGATCATTGCGGTCCAGAGCCAGGTCAATCGCCCCGGTGCGCTCATCCCGAAACAGGATCCTCTCCCAGCTGTCGCCGCCGTCCGTGCTGCGAAACACCCCCCGCTCCTCGCTGGGAACCCCGTACTTTCCGAACGAGGCCACAAACACGATGTTCGGGTCCGAGGGATGGATGCGTATCTTGGAGATGCCGTGTGACTCCGAGAAACCCACATGCTCCCACGTTTCTCCCGCATCCCGACTGCGGTAGACACCGTCGCCCGGCAGAATATTGCCCCGGATACACGTCTCGCCGGTGCCGATGAACACCAGGTCGGGGTTGGATTCGCTCACAGCCACAGCTCCGACCGAAGCCGAACTGATGTGAAAGTCGGTGACGGGACTCCACTCCTCGCCGCCATCGACGGTCTTCCAGAGCCCTCCCCCTGTCGCCCCGAAATACGCCTCGCGCGGCCGACCGGCGACACCGCTGGCGGCAATGGACCGGCCTCCTCTGTCCGGCCCCAGGTTCCGCCAGCTGTACGCGGCCAGGAACGTGGAGTCCAAGGTGACATCTTGGGCGGCCAAGGAAACCGTCGGCAACATCAAGATCGGAAACACAAAGAGCGCCAGCGCAGCAATTCGAATTACGCGTGTCAAAGTCTTCCGTCCCGTTGGGTTGAAGGGGTTATCGCAAGCGTACATTCAAGCTACGGGCCTCGCCCGGGAGCCAGCAAACCATTCGCCTCCACCATCAGGTTGGCCGGTCAATGGATTTCGGGAATCGCGCACTTGGGACGGCTTGAAGGGTTCACGGTGGCCCAGCGCCAGCCTCACATCATGCCTACCGTAGCGGTATTCCCCACCCACGGCGCGACTCTTGGTCGCCATCGTCCAGGCGTAGCTTCGTCGCAAATAGTGACCGCGCCGGCTCGTGGATCCAGAACAGTCGAGGCGCCTTGTACCAAAAGCATCGGCAAAGCCTCAAGGTGGACAATGACCGAGCGGTAAGGCCGCTACCTGATGGCCATGGAACACGCAGAAGGTATGCTGAAGGAGCTGCCGCTCTCAGAGCGAGTCATCCGCAAAATCGCACCGCGTACTCGTCTCGCACGGCCGCGGTAAGGGGCGATGCCCCGGCGCGTACCGACGCATCCAGAACTTCGTCGGACCCCCCGGTCGCTCGATAGAGGACGCCACATTCATTCCCATCAGCGCGGACGGGCTTCCCGGCGCCATGGCCGCATGGGAGCGGTATATGCACCAGGAACTTCCCGACCGTCTGGTGCAACTCGCCATCCTACACGCCGAATTTGAAGCCCTGCACCCTTTTCTTGACGGCAATGGTCGCATGGGCCGCATGCTCGTCCCCCTCTTTATGTGGCAGAAAGGGTTGATGAGCCAGCGGGCCTTCTTCATCAGTCCCTATATGGAAGCCCACCGCAAAGCCTACTTCGAGGGGCTACTCTCGGTTTCGCGTGACGGCAATTGGACGGGCTGGTGCAGGTTCTTCCTGGAAGCCGTGCGCACTGAGGCGGAAGACAACCTGGCCCGCGCCCGGGGCATCCTCAAACTCTACGAGGAGATGAAGATCCAGATACCAGAGGCAAGCCGCACGCCCCACGCGGTCAAGGTTTTGGACTGGATCTTCGAACGACCGATCTTGTCCAGAACCCAGTTTGCCCGCAAAACCGGAATCGCCGGACCAACGACGCGATGCATCCTGCAACGGTTGAGCGACGCTGGTATCCTCCGGGAAGCAGTCGCGGGACGGGGCCGCCGACCCGGGCTCTTCATGTTCTCCCGCCTCATGAGAGTCGCGGAGGCCGGCGCACTCGAATCCGGGGGCCCTGACGAATGAACGCGCCCTTGCACATCATCAGGAGGCCGGCACCGCTCAAGACCGGGCGGAACCTGTAGCCTCACCCGTTTCACAGGGCGGATATAGCCACCTCCCCGGACCGAGGCTACCCGAGGCTACCCGGAAACATGCCACTTTCCGTGAAACTACAGATTTGGGCGGGGTCGATACTGCCTCGGGATGTGGTGTCCAAGACCAACTGTTTCTGGTTCTTACGGCCGGCGACGGACGGCATGGGCATCATGGAGTGACTGCCGAACCCCAGGGAGCGGTCAAGCGGCCCGTTCAAGCACCTCGACATGGACGCCAAACGTCCTTGTACCGTGAGCGCACTTCCAGTTTCAGCCCCCGCGAGGGTGACCGGCCCCGCCCGGTCATGAGGTGTTCCAGCAGAATGCGCCACCCCCAAGCCCGATCCCGCTCCGCAGGGCAACGTGCCCGAGTCAGGGACCGTGGGTGTCCCCTGGGGACCCGGACATCATGGCGCCCGGAACCCCGCCCGCCGGTGTGATCCGTCGCAGAAGGGCTTGGTACCCGAAAGACCACACCGGCAAAACGCACCCTTGGTCCCGTGTACGCGCGTGCCGTCGGCCGCCACCACCGTCAGTGGCCCGTCGATCAGTACAGGCCCGTCCCTGCGGCAGATCAGCCGCACCGGCCCGTCCGTGTGCGCATCTGGCGACCGCGCCCCACGACGTTTACCGGCAAGACTTCCACCCTGGATGACGCCAGAGTCACTAAAGCCGACTCGCGTGTGCGACCCGTCGCAGTAGGGCTTGTCGGCAGAGTGTCCACAGCGACAAAGAGCCACATCGTCCACGATGGAGACGACCGCGCCATCCACCTCGACATGCACCGTTCCCGTCACACACAGGGGACCCCGAGGCGGCACCTTGGCCACATTGGGAAAGTCACCCGCGCCCGCCTGGTCACCCGTCGGCTCGTGATCGCTCATTTCATCGCTTGCCCTTCATTACCCTCTCTCCTCAGGCGACCCAGTTGGGCCGACTCGCGAACGCAAAGACCGGCCTCGCCTACCGAGAGACCCTTCCCGCCAATGAACCCGGCCACCATTCACATCCGCCGATATCTTGGCCCGCTTCCCCCCTCCCGGGGCGTCCACCGGGGGCCGAGCACATCCGTGGCCTTGCAATCGACGCAGTTTGGCGCGTTGACCGCCAGGCGCCCCCCGCTCAATTCGTAGACACCGGCCGGACACAGGTGGGCGTACATGGTCGCCACCCCCGGGGGCACGTCATCGCCCACGATCAGGTGGGAGGGAATATCGTCCCGGGTCTGGTTCCCGCTCCGATAGACCGCATCGGCCTTGGACACCGCCAGCGGGTGGCCTTCATCGAAGCGTGCAACCGCCCCCGGCCGCTTGCCCTCGGCCGCATCGCTTACGATCCGCTTCATTCCACCGGGGATGCGCCCCCCGGTGAGCGAGGCGAGAGAGGCTTGGATCCCCCCGAGCATCATGCCCCCCTTGAAGGCAAGCCGCATGTTGCGGTTCCTCCTGAGATCCCGTGCGATGCGGGATGTCCCGACTGACCGACTGTACTCTGCCAGACCTTCACCCGACACATCGTCGCTCCTGAGTGCCCTGTAAATCGCCCTTGCCGCAAGCACGCCGGAGTGCATCGCGTAGTGGATCCCTTTCAGAGACGCGACATCCACAAACCCGGCCGCATCCCCCACGATGCAGAGGCCCCCTCCGTGGTATCGGTGAGGGAGTGAGTGATATCCACCCTCGGGGATGGTCTTCGCTCCCCATTCGACCAGCTCACCGCCCTTCAAGATCTCCGAGAAGAGGGGGTGTGCCTTGACCTGCTGCAGGAGGGCGTGCACATCCAGGTTCGCATTGTCGTCGTCAAGGCTCGCCACCAGTCCCAGAGCAACCAGATGATCCGACATCGGGTACGCGAATGTCCCCCCGAAGCCACTCCTTAGCAAGGGCCAGCCCACGGTGTGGATCGTACGGACGACGGGTCGGGGCACTTCCCAGAGCTCCTTCACGCCCAGGGAGTAAATCTGCGGGTTGGTCGATCCCACTCGCTGCCACGACAGGTAGGCCTGCGTCAACGGTCCCCTGGTGCCCTCCGCCAGCACCGTAACCCGAGCGGAGACGTCCACGGCGGGCATGTGGCCACTGGTCAGCGGCCTCCCCTTCCGATCCAGCCCACGGGGCACCGTCCTGATCCCAACCACGTCGGTCCCATCCACCAGCAGCGAGTCCGCCGGAAATCCCGGTAACACCGTCACGCCCAGCTCCTCGGCGCGCGCACCGAGCCACCGGACCACCTCGCAGATTGAGGCGACATAGTTGCCCCGGTTCCGCATCGTGGGCGGGGTGGGGATCCGGACCGACCCCCGGCGGTGCAAAAAGTACACGGCCTCATCGGCCACTGGGCGCCGCAACGGTAGCTCGCCGTCCTTGATGTCGGGGAAGAGTTGCCGCAGCGCGACCGGATTGATGACGGCCCCCGACAGGTTGTGGTTCCCGAGGGCCTCAGCCTTCTCCAAGACGCCGATCTCTATGGCGCCCACGCTGTCACCGGCCTCGTTGCCCTCCCTGACCAGCCGAGCCAACTCGATGGCTCCAGCGAGCCCCGCCGGCCCTCCCCCGACAAAGACCACATCGAAGGGCACGGCCTCTTCGTCGGGCGCCTCTTCAACGATGAAGCGGTCCCGGAGAAGCTTCGGCTGATGGCGATCCGGGAAGATCAGTCGCTCCGACCGGCTCACTCGCGGCACCTCGGACGATGCGGCCCGCATTCCGCCATCCCTGACGCTTCCGTCGCTCCCCAACAGCTGAGAGGCCTCAGCCACACGGCGCTCCCGGTCACCAGAATCCTCCCAACCGACACTCGGTTTCCCCTTTGCTGATCGCCCAACCCAAGGAAAATAAACCTGAAACAACCCCCATGAGAGAGCCGGGGTCGACATGGCCCGGAAGGAGGCGTCGGGGCCGGGACAAGTCGAAGCGGTGTCGGCCACGCCACCCGGACGCGACATCCCCGCTCACGGGCACCTCGCCACGACGATTGCGAGATGGTCATCGACCAAGGTCCCGGGCGTCTGAGAGTCGTTGGGTCAACTGGCTCGCAATTTTCTGCTGAGCAACGGGAAGCGGCCACTTGGCCAATTCGCCGACTCTCACCCACACCGCGCCATCCGCGTACCCCAGACCATGAATACGCTCCCCGACCCTCGCCCCAATCACGACCACCCGCACCAGAACGGGATGATACGTTGCCCGCAAATGCGTGAACCGATGAGCGACCGCGTTCATGGGCACGCGCGCGGCACAACCGAGTCCGCACCGGGCCAGGGTCTCCCGGATGGCCTCATCGGCGCCGCTCGCCGATGCACCGGCGGGAAGCTCGCATGAAGGGAATTCCCACATGTGAGCCAAGAGACCGCCGGGCGGGCGGCGCGCCAACAACGTGAGGGGAACAGAACCGGCCGCCGCGACGGCGACCACCGAGGCGATCTGGACGACGCGCACTCTGGGGCGGGGCCGGGGAGCGGGACGATGCTGGACCGTCCCCCGCTCCCGGGCCCAACAAAGGTCCCGAATGGGACACCTCGCGCACCCGGGCACCCTGTGGGTGCATAGGGTCGCGCCCAGCTCCATCAACGCCTCGTTGAAGTCGCCGGGCCGCGCGGGGTCAATCAGGTCGGTCGCAACGCGCCGAAGCCGGGTGGGCGTGGGCTGGTCCATGTCAAAGACCCGCGCCAGCACACGCCTCGCGTTGCCGTCCACGGCGGGTACCGGTTGTCCGAAGGCAATGCTGGCGACAGCCCCAGCCGTGTACTCTCCCACACCCGGGAGGGCGCGCAGCCGGACCGGGTCCTCCGGCAGGCGTCCGCCATGCCGTTCACAGACCTGTGTAGCGATGCGGTGCAGGTTCACGGCTCGCCGGTAGTAGCCCAGCCCCTTCCAAGCCAGCAGCACCTCGTCCCTTGAGGCTCGCGCCAGTGTAACCCAATCGGGAAAGCGCCGTATCCACCGCCGATAATAAGTGCCGACCACCCCGGCCCGGGTCTGTTGGAGCATCACTTCGGAAACCAACACCCGATAGGGGGTCCGCTTGTCCCGCCAGGGAAGCGGCCTTCGGTCGCGATCAAAATGATCCAGGATCGCACGGCGCAACGCGCTGTTTCGCGCCGCATCTCCCGTTCCATGGACCTCCATGGACACAGACGCCCTTTGGGTCACCCCTACTCCGTCGGCCACGGTCGCGCGCCTTGGCAGAGCTCGGGCGCCGAGACCCCACGAGTCTTGGTGCCGCGCCGTGGACACCGCCCCCATTGAGGCCGGCGAGAAGACCGTCCGACCCGACCCAAGAACCATCGTCGACCTTCGTCCATCTGCCCCGCTACGTCGCCCCCCCAAAGACATCGGGATGCACCGCGGACGCCCGTCTTGCTCGCAGCTCAGGCAGGACACCCCGACGTGAGCGCATGCGCAGGAACACGCCCTCGATCACCAGTCCAGACACGGCCAGGCTCACACCCAGCACCGCCCCCGTGAGCGCCAGGCCACCCGCCACCGATGCTGCGACCACGATGAACACGACACGGAGCACAGCCCCGATCCCCACCTCCAAGCTTCGTCCCGAACGCACAAACAATCCCTGATAGTACTGGCGCAGACCGTAGAGAACGGGGTATGCCGCGGCGATTGGAAGCGCAGCACCGGCCAGCGACAAGAGTCCATCGTCGAGCACGAACACGGATCCCAATAGCGGCTCCCGGATCTGGGGCGCGGACAGTAGCAACAGTATCGATGTCATGACCAGGGCCACCGTCGCACCCCAGGCCTGCACCCGTCGATGGGTATCGGAGCAGCGCACCAGTGCGATGCTGGCATGTTGCAGCTGGCCCACGGGGGCCGCGATGAACCACGCCACCGCTTCGACGACCGCGAACGCCGCGAGCGCAGGGGCTGGGTCGGAGGTGCGCGCCAGCGTCGCGTTGATGACGAGCGGTGTTGCCCACCACAGGAACACGTTGAGCATCAATGGGGCCGAAAACAGGGCAATGCTCTTCTGGTCTGCCTCGCCCCCTTCGCGCTCCGGCGGTAGCCCCGGAGTGGGCGACGCCCATACAACGCAGGTCTCGAATGCGAGGCCCGCAGTGAAGGCCATCGCACCCAGCCACGCGCCTCCGCCGGTGGCCAAAAGGCCAAAAGCGACAACGCCCAGGACCCCGGTGCGTCCGCCGGTGGCCCAGGCGATGGGCAACGTGCGATGACCTGCCACCAACCGACCCTGGTGGGCGGCCCGCACCGCGGTCAGGAACGGGATCGGCCACAAGAACGCCATTGCGAGCGACGCTTCGTCCTGCACAGCACCCTCCACGCCGACCATGGTTCCAAAAACAACGTCACCGATGAGCGTATGCGCGATCACCAAACCCAGGACCGAGAGAAGACCCCCGGTAAGACAGGCAAAGCGCTTTACGGGCGCAAACGAGCCGCCGGCAAGGAGCCGGGCGGCGGCCACCTGTTGAATGACGAGCAGAGGCGCGTACAGGACTCCGCACACCGCGAACGCAACCCCATATCCGGCCAGCGCGGTCACGGGATCCGCCGAGCGAGCGAGCGCGGCCGTCAGGATCGGAGTGGTGGCCGTCAGGAGTAAGCTGGTAGCGGCCAGGGGGGTGTAGAAGCGCACAAACCCATGGGCCGAGAGCGGGGGAGGGGCGCTCCCCTCAATGTGCGACACCGTTAGCCTGGGCCGATGGGGACCGGCTGGAGATATCGGAGCTGCGCCCGTGGTTGTGGGGCCTTCGGCATGGGATCACCCGCCCCGGGGGCGGTCATAATAGGGAGGTGCGTTGCCTCCGACACTGAGTTAAGGTGCCCGGGTCTTGGAGACGATGAAGAGCAAGATCATCCCATACTACAGTCTGAAGGCGCTTGCCGACAACGCGTTTTTTGCAACGGCAGCAGCGACATGCCCCGCTGGAGCAAGGCCTACGGTCACCCACATACGCACGATGGCCGGAATCTGCAGCATGGCTGGGCCCGGATCCTCGCCTCGTAATCCTTGGGCGGGCATGACCCTGGGACACCCACGGGCTGATCAAGGGTGCAGGCCTTGGCAACACGTCGTTCCCACGCCCGCCACTGATGCTGTATCAGGTCGAGCTCTTCGTCCAGGGCTGGCGTCTCAGAACCGGTGCCGGGTTCGCTACAGACCCTGGATCCTGTGCGCCGGGGGCGAGCCCAAGTCTCTGTCGGGTCCCCCCGCTCCAGGCAACCGGTAGCGGACCTCCCCGGCCCAAAACGACATCAACCCCCGCCCGGATGAAGGGTCCCGGACGGAGGGCTGACGGTTGAGAGGGGGCCCCGCGGGCCCCGTCCATCGGATATACCGCCGATCGACGGGGTCACCGCTTTCACACCGCATCAATGCCTGGTTTACGGCTTGGCCGCGAGCTTTGTCTTGGCCCCCTTCACCCACTTCCCGGAGCTTCCCTGCCTGGATTCGACCGTGAACTCCATTGCCTTGAACAACTCCGCCCTTGTGACCCTTACGATCGCATTTTCCAACGTTCGGAACTCCGTGTAGTCGACCTCGTTGATGTCACCGAGCTTCCATTGCCTGAAATCGGAGTTTGTAGCGTTGTAGCTGACTCCCGCCGGGGCGTAGTTCGGCTTGATGTACACCGTTGAGGTGCCTCCCAAGTCCGCGATGTCCATCGTGACCAGGAGCCTGTAGGCCGAGTTCGAGTTCGAGCGAGCCACAAACGTCACCGTGATGGTGTCGTTGTCGGCCGAGCGCTTTGCCGTCACCGCGGTCGCCCTGGGATCGACGGGCGGGAGCTTCAGAATCTGCACCACCTCCGGTCCCACCGTGCTGAATCCTGTAGTCGAATAGCCCTGCACCGCAAATCTCAGGCTGAATGTGTCGTCCGGGAACGATGGGTTGTTGGGATCGAATAGGATCTCGAGGTTCCTTCCTGTCCAAGTTCTTCCTCCTGCATCCCGGGAACCGTCGGCATTCAGAAGGTACGCGGTGATATTGGTTGTAAAAGAAGAATTGTACCAACTGTTGGTTGCCGGATTCCAAAACCCGATGACGCGAGAAGCCGAATTCGCGCCGGAGGGCAATCCGTGGTTCGATCGGATGGAATCGCTTCTCGTGATGTTCTTCCATTGCGACAAGAGCCTGTTGGGCCACACGTGGACAGTGACCCCCCCTACCTTCTTGCTCGTCATCTTCCTCCTCGCGGTCAGGCCCAGGGGTAGCCAGGTGCCCGCCTGAATGTCACCGAAGGCCATGTTCTGGCCGGGGGCCGCCGACACCTGCTGGCTACCGGTATACCTAAACCCCCAGTGTTGCCTGGACGCCGCAATCGTGTAGTTGCCAAAGGGCACGCTCAGTGTGAACGTGCCCGATTCCAGGGTGAACATCGAATCGACTGCAGCGGCATTGGAGACACCCGTCTTCGTCGCCTTGATCCAGATGCTGTCCTGCGGACCGCCAACCCCCCATGGCGCAAGCACTCGGCCGGTGATGACTGCGTGCTTGTACCCGGTGAAGTTGACGCCCGACAGGTTTGTGCCCGGTGCGGCCGGCAGCACGAGTGAATCGGGCACGAAGCTCATCCCGGCCATTGATGCCCTGATCGTGGCGTTCGTGCCGGCGCCCTTGTTCCCGATCTGCGCGCGGAAGGTGCCGTCGGCGCCCGTGACCAACTTGCCCTTGTTGGGGCCGGCCGTGGCCGCGTTTGTCGGCGCCTTGTTGTCAATCGTGATCGAGACGCCCGCAAGCGGCGCGTTCGAGCCCGAGGCGACCACTTTGCCGCTGTAGAACACCGGTGTCTTGGTGGTGTTCAGCTTGAGGTCAACGCGCACCGGCATGTTGGCCTGGAACGCGACCACCTTGGCCGCCGACCCCAGGTGCCGGCTCGCCTTCACCTGTACCCTGTTGCCCACCCTGCTGACGGTTGCCGGCGTGATGCCGGTCACGATGTAGCGGCCCACGGCGTCGGTCATCGTCGTCATGCCATTGACGTCGATCATGACACTGTCGACGCGGAACCCGTCCGCCCCCGTCACGATGCCGTAGGCGGTGCCCGTGGTGGGCGTGACATCAAGCATGACGGCCGCGTCCAGCGGAGTGAGTGCATTGCCGACCATCGTGGTCGAGCCCACCTGGCCCAACCTGACGCGCCAGCCCGCCGGCACCACAAACGTGTAGGCACCGGCGGCGACCTTGCCAAAGGTGAATGTGCCCTTGGTGGTGCCCGCGCTGGCGGTCGTCTTGCTTTGCGCCATGCCGGCCAGGTTCTTGCCCGTCACCGGCGCCAGGTCAACCTTCACGCCGCCGACCATCTGGGTCGTCACTGTGCTGAACCCGTCGTTGGGGGCTGTCTTGGCGACGACCTTTCTTGAGACGTTGCCGCTGACGCTGTAGGTCATGACGTAGGCGAAGGTGCTGCACTCGCCGAAGTCCTGGCCTGTGGGGTCGGTGGCCATGAGCGGGCAGAGCTCGACCATGGGGCTGAAGCCGCCCATGTCACCGAACGCGCCCTTCATGATGCCGTTGGCGTCCTTGTCCTTGAACGCGAAGAGCTCCATCGGGTCCAACAGCTCGATGTCGCCCGCACCCGCCTTCTCCTTGGCCTGGACCATGACCTGTGCGTCGGCCGGCAGGTGCTTGAAGGTGATGACGCCGTCCTTCTCGGACTTGTTCCTCGTGTTCCACTGTTGGGCCGTGAACATGCGGGAGCGGCCGGTGGTGTCGATGTAGCGCACGTCGACATCGATCTTGCCGGACATGCGCATGTCGCCGCCCAGCACATTGCCCGTGTAGCCCATCACCTGGTCACGCTCGTGATGCACGTAGACCTTGAGCGTCTGCGTCGAGTAGGTCGCCTCAATGGTTCCGGCGTCCATCTCCTGCATGAGCTTCAGGCCCGTGTGCTCGTGCATGACGGATGTGGCGCTGAACTTCTCGCCGCCGTCCAGGGCGTCGCTCTGCACGGTGTCCAGCATGACGGTGTAGGTGGCGGGCAGGTCGGCGGGCTTGACCTCGAGGTCCAGCATGGCCATGCCCATGTTGTCGAACTTGGTGGGTGCTCCGGTGACGGCCTTGCCGCCCATGGTCACGGAGATCATCCAGCCGGCGAGCGGGTTGCCGCCGCCCATGTCGGTCATGACGGTCTTGCCGCTGACCGAGGCGTCGACCATCAGGTTGAGGATATCGAAGTCGTTGGCGGCCATCGTGGTCCTGGATTTCGGCATCCAGCGCACGGCCTGCATCTTGTCTTCGACATGGTAGTCGTCGCTCATCACCTTGGCGTGAACCATGCTGCCGCCGGTGGCCATCGAGCGGGCAAACCGGATCATGGCCATGCCGTCCTTGTCCGTGGTGCCCTTGGCGACCATGGAGCTACCTGCCGCATCGGCGTAGAGCATGACGGAAGCGCCCTGGAGCGCGTCACCGGTGTTGTCGCCGTGGCGTAGCGTGACGGAGTAGTGGACGGTCTGGTGGGTGATGTCGTAGGGCAGGTGCTGCTTCTTGTGTTCTCCGACTGCGACGGTCAAGTCGTAGCCCGTTGCGGAGCCGCCGTAGGCGTGGTCGCCCAGCATCTTGGTGACATCGGGGTTGGTGACGACGGCCAAGACATAGGAGCCGGCCTTGAGTTCGCTGAACTGGAACATGCCCTTGTCGTCGGTGGTGGCCGTCGTGCGGTCGGTGACCCCTGGGCCCACGAGCACGACCGGAATGCCCTGGATCTCGAGCGCGTCCTCGCCCTCGTCGTGCATGTCGTTCTTGGTGGCTTCATCAATGAAGAGCATGCCGGAGATGCTGGCGGTGGTGGCGTGGTCGCCCATGAAGTTGACGGTTTCCAGGGCGTCGTCGGCCAGCGTGACGTCCATGCTGGTCACGCCGAAGACGTAGGCCTCGCCCGTGACCATGATGGAGACGGTGTAGTCGCCTGCGGCCAGTGCGCCGAAGGCATACATGCCGCTGGCGTCGGTCGTGTCCATCATATCGTCGGTGTCGTCGGACTCGAGCGTCACGGTGACGCCTGCCAGCCCCATGCCCTCGACGCTGACGCGGCCGGTGATGCCGGCGGTGCGCAGATAGTTGCCGTCGAACTGGACATTGGCGGTCTCACCCAGGGCGACGGTGACGCTGCGTGAGGTGGCGTCAAAGCCGACCTCATCGGTGTCGTAGCCTGAGATGGCGACGGAGTAGTCGCCGGCCCTGAGCCGGGTGAAGGAGAACTGGCCCCCGGCATCGGTCTGGGTGCTCTGGTTGCTCTCACCGCCGGAGAGGCTGACGGTGACGCCCTCCAGGCCGGTGCCTTCGACGCTGACGCGGCCGGTGATACCTGCGGTGCGCAGATACGTTCCGTCAAAGCTGACGACCTTGGTGTCGCCCACGCCCACCTCGGCGGTGCCCGAGACGCTGGAGAATGCGACCTCGTCGGCATCGAAGCCCGAGATCTGGACCGAGTAGCGTCCCGCACGGAGTCCGGTGAAGCTGTACTCACCGGTGGCGCTGGTGGTGGCCTGGTTGTCTGCCATGCCGCTCAGGCTGACGGTGACGCCAGCGAGACCGGTGCCTTCGACGGTGACGGATCCCCGAACGCTGGCGGTGCGGATGTAGGTGCCTGAGAAGTTGGCGGTGGCGACACCCCCGGTGGTGCCGACGGTGACGGACATGGAGGTGGCGTCAAAGCTTGCTTCGGCGGAGAAGCCGGCGATGGAGACGGTGTAGGTGCCGGGTTCGATATTGTCGAAGCGGTAGGAGCCGCCGCCGGCGGTGGTTGCGGTGGCCCCGCTGCTCAAGGTGACGGAGACGCCGTCGGCGCCCTGGCTCTCGATCATGACCCGCCCGGCGATGGAGCCGGTCGGGGGCGGGGGTGCGACATCCTCTCCGCAGGCCGCCATCATGATCGGCAGCAGCATGAGCGCCCCTGCCATGAGTTTGAGTTTACGGAATCTGTTCATCTTGGAACCTTGCTCTCCCCATAAAGGGGTGTTGAAGTGTTGTCCTGCTCCTAACCTCTTGGGCCCTGCCGTCCCCCGGCGCCCATCTGGCCAGGCGAGACCGCACGCGGCCCGTCCCTAACATCCACTCTTCCGCGTGTCGTGCGCCCACCTGCCTACCATCACATAGGGGGTAAGCCAACGCCAATACATGTCTCTAAGGTTGCCGGCTAGCCTGACGACCATAAAGCCGGGGTGGCCGACTTGGTCGCATAGCAATGCAAGATTGATGCCGTCACTGCGGCATGTGCAGTAACCTGCAATAATAAAGCGTGTTACAGCTATTGGGGGGGGGGGGGGGGGGGGGGGGGGCACTTCCTCGAATTGCAGAATCTGGAATCAGACTTCAGAATTCTGAGGACGTCAGGGGGATGTTGTGCGCCGCCCTTCGGGAGCCGATATCCTACCATTGAGGGGCACGTTCGGCGCCCGTGCGTACCGGCTCCCAAGCGGCCAACCCCCGGGACACGAAACCCCGGTCCTCCGCACCGGGAGCACGCCGGAGATGATCCTTTTCCGACCCGAAGTTCACGGCAACCCGGACGATCAGCCCCGCCAAATCCGGCAGGCCCCACGGACCTTATCGCCTTCTGGGCCGCGCCTCGCTCCCAGGGGCAACCCGGTGAGGTGATCAGTGGCCCGCCACGTTGATCGATTGATCGATGAGCATGATCGGTATGCCCTCACGAACCGGATAGAGGATTCGACCATCGCTCCGTAGCAACGCGGCCGAAAGGGGCTCTGCGACCTCCTCGCCGCACAGGTTGACAACCTCGCCCCTGGAAATGGCTTGGTTGAGACGGTCGAGTAGATCACTCTCGGCCACGGCCAGCGACTGCTTGCTTTCAGGACACACCAAGATGTCCAGCAACTTGGGGTCAATCATCCCCGGGAGCCTCTTCCCGTCCGACTGCCCGCACAATAAACCATGACGCCATACCCCCTCCAGGCTCTATAGCGGCGCCGCGACCCCCACACCACCGATATTCGCGCTGACATTGATGCCCGCCGCCCCAAACCTCACGCCCAAGCTGGCCTCACGCACCGGAGAACATCAAGACCCCCGCCCGCCAACATTACCCCCAAGCTCCGATTTGCCGCATCGCACACCCGGAAGCAATGTATGATATGGCGTCACGATGCGCCAAACCACAATCGCGCGGGACGCACCGCGACCATGCCCAAACCTCCCCTTGCAAACAGAGCCACGCGACAGTTGCATCGAGAAACGGCTCCGTACTCCGGGACCGGAATTACGGTCGCCATGGGGAATGTCCGGGGAAGTGCGCGCTCTCTTGGAGGACGGACTGTCTCCGGGGCACCATGCCGGAGCCCGCGGACGCCAAATCCGGCGATGCCAGCCCCCAAATGCCCATGAGGCCCATGACGATCTGCGGACTCGCCGGCGCAACCATCCTTGGGGCCATGTTGGCCCTGGCTGGATGCATCGCCACCGGCGGAGAGCACAATCGGTTCGGCGTCGTGTCCGGTGACGCCGACCAGCGACCTCCCCCGGGTCAGGCCTGGGTGATCTTCGGAACCGACACGGTGACCGCCGAAGTCGCGGCCACGCCCGATGCGCGTGAGCGTGGACTGATGGGACGGACCCGCGTTCCCGACGGGAGCGGAATGCTCTTCGTCTTTCCCGAAGCCCGGGAGCGGTCCTTCTGGATGCGTGATGTCCGGGTCGGGCTGGATGTTGCGTTCTTCGACGACCGGAACCGGATCATCGGCATTCGCCAGATGAACGCACTGGACGAGCGCTTGACCGATTCTCCCGCTCCCGTTTCACTCGCCCTCGAGGTCCGCCAGGGCTGGTTCCGGGAGAACGGTATTGCCGAGGGTTGTGCCGCGGCGATCGTCTTCGGGCCCGGACTGGACGTGCGCCAGGAGTAGGCCCCGGGGGGTGTGCGCCTAACACGGCGATATGCACCAGTTCAAGGGCGACGGGGCGTGGGCGCGATGGCACGCCAACTGAAGAAACCGTTGCGGGCGTGGACCGCCGAAGCCCAACGACCGCCGTTATTGGGCTTGGCGGCAAACCCGCAGCGTTGGTCGGGCGGTCAGGCGCCCAGTCCGCGGGCCAGGGCCTCGATCAGGGCATCCATGTCATCAACCGTGTTGTAGACATGCGGGGAAACGCGGACGCTGGAGCCCCGAAAGGAAACGTCGACCCGCCGATTCCTGAGATTTCGGGCCACGTCAGCCATGTCGCCTCCAGGCGGCAGGCGAAGTCCGAAGAGGTGGGGGGCGCGCCACGCCTCTTCCTCGACCCCCAGCCCGAGTGCCCGGAATCCAACCCACGCATCCTTCGTCAGTGCCCGGCAGTAGTCGGCAATCCTCTCTGGACTCCATTTGAGAACAAGGTCCAGGGCGCCGGACAACGCCGGGATCAGGGCAAAGTTGCTGCGCTCACCCACGTCAAACCGAATGGCCCCGGCCTGGTAAGCGTCCTCGTACTCGACCAGGCTCGAGAAGTCCTCCGCGCCTCGGCGAGCGATCCAGGTTTCCTCCAGGGGCACGCCATCCATGTATCGCTCGCCGTAGTACGCCAACGAAAGCGAATACGGCCCCAGCAGCCACTTGTACCCGGCCACCATGAGCGCATCGGGTCTCAGACTGGCCACATCAATGGGCATGGCCCCGACGCTCTGGGTGCCGTCCAAGACCAACGCGGCGCCCATGTCACGGGTCCGCTCCCGCACCGCACCCAGATCAAATCTCGTCCCGTCGGTCCAATGCACGGTGCCCATGGCAACCAACCGGGTGTTGCGGTCAATGCCCTCCAGAATGCGCCCAGTCCAGCCTTCGCCCCGGCGAGGATACCCGCCGGGCCCCGGAGGCGGCGGGGCCACTACCCGGAGCTCGCCGCCCTGCTCCAGGATCAGGCGCCGCCATGGGTAGACATTGGCCGGAAACTGCTCGTGCGTGATCACAATGTTCGCTCCCGGCCCCACGCGCGTGTTGCGGGCGATGGTCGCGGCCGCATAGGAGACGGCAGGGACAATCGCGACGCTTTCTGGCCGTGATGCTCCGATCAGACGGGCAAAGCGCGCCCGCAGCTCATCCGACGGCCGAAAAAACTCCTCGCGCAAGATCGACTGGGGATGGCGCTTGGCTCTCAACCCCCGAATTCCGGCCTCCTCGGCGTTGCGGGGAAGCGGCCCCATATAGGCGCAGTTGAGATAGTGAACGCCGGGGGGCAGGGAAAAGTGGTGTTCCTGGCTGGACAGCCCCGGGGTCACCGGCTACCGGCTCCCGCGCCATCCCGCAGGCGCGCGTCCGCCCATGCCTGGGTAACGGGGTGCAGTGAAATCGGAGCATCCAGCAGGAATTCCATGTCGATCTGGGCGACCATGTCATGCACCTGGGCCAGCTTGTCGCGCTCCAGGGTCAACAACCTGATGAGGTGGCCCACAACATCGTCGGGAATATCGGCCATCCCCACCACCCAGTTCAGGATCGCGGCCGTCGGAGCCGCTCCTTCCAGGCCCGGATACGTGCCCGCGGGGATTTCCCCCATGATGTAGTAGGGGTAGCGTTCGATCAGGTACTTCACCCGCTCCCGCTCCATGGGCAGGATGCGGGCGCCCCCGGTGGTCGTTGCCTCCAGGACAGCCGCTGCCGGGAACCCGACCGACAGGATCGCTCCGTCGATTGCCCCGTCCTTGAGCGCGGTCGCGGATTCGTTGAAGGTCAGGTAACGGGGACGGATATCGTCGTAGCTCATCGAGTAGGCCTCGAGGATCTGGCGCGACATCTGCTCCGTACCGCTGCCGGACGCGCCCACCGAGATCTGGCCGCCGCGCAGATCGGCGATGGACCGGGCCGCCGATCCCCGGGGCACCATCACATGCGTCACGTTGGGATACAGAGGAGCCAGGATCCTGAGAGCCGAGACGGGGTCCCCGTAGTCCTGGCCACCCGCGCTGGCCTCATACACGGTGTTGCCCGTTGCAAGCGCCAGGTCCGTCTGGCGCCCGCTCAGGCGATTGACGTTTTCGACCGCACCGCCGCTCACCTCCGCCGTATACTGCCGCGCGGGATCCATCAGAGACAGCTGCGCCGCGATCGCGCCACCCAGGGGATAGTAGATGCCGCCCGTCCCGCCGGTACCCATGCTCATGAACTCCTGCTGCGGCGTACACGCGCCCGCTGCGACGGCGGCCAAGACGACCAGCGCGCAGCGCCCCGGCCCGACGACCGATGGGCGCCTCATGTCCCGCAAGTCCTTACATCTCACCCTGACATCTCCTTTGGTCCCAAGTGGCGGCCGGGCCGGGGGGCGCCTTGCGACCGCTTCGGCATCCCCTCGCCGGCCCTAATCCGCCCGTTCCTTCGAGTTGGCAAGAGCCCCGGCGCTCGGGACATGCTCCGGCGCCAAGCCCATGACTCCTGCCACGACGCACAGGAGTCCACCGACCACGTCCCAAAGATAATCCGGGGCGATGAGCGCCAACGCCGCCGCCAGCAAGGCGGCCCGCCGCCAGAGCGGCAACGGTCCCCGGGCGTACCCGATGACCACGGCCGACAGCGCGATCACGCCCAGAAGCGCCGTCAGGGCGACCACCACGATCTCCCAAGCCGGAGCATCCAGGATCAGCGCCGGGGCGTACACAAACATGAACGGAACCAAGAACCCCGCGAGCGCCAGACCCATCGCCGTCCAGGCGGTCTTGAGCGGCGGGGAGCCGGCAACGCCCGCCGCGGCGTACGCGGCAAGCGACACCGGCGGTGTCACGTTGGAGACGCACCCGAAGTAGAAGATGAACAGGTGCGCTCCCAAGAGCGGCACGCCCAACTCCACCAGCGCCGGCGCGCCCAGGGCCGCCAGCACCACATAGGCCGCGGTGGTCGGGAGGCCCATCCCAAGCACAATGGAACCCAGCGCGGTCAGCAGGAGCGCCAAGAAGAGGTTGCCCTGGGAGAGCAACACGATCAGCTCCGACATCCGCAGACCGATGCCGGTCAGCGAGGCCACGCCCACCACAATGCCCGCCGCGGCGCAGGCTGCGGCCACCTGCACGGCCCCCGAGGCGGCGGCGCTGAGGGAGCGCGCCACGTCGCGCAACGCCGGGCGGGTCGCCGGCACCAGAAATGCGACCAGAACGGACGACACCACACCCCAGAACGCTGCCCGCATGGGCGAGCGCCCCAGGGCGAGCAGCGCCACGATGATGCCGACAGGCACGAGCAGGTGGAGCCGCCTGAGCGTGTCCCGGTCCCCGGGGCCCGCGGTTGGCCTGAGACCCATCTTGCAGGCCCTGAAGTGGATTGCGCCCAGGAGGGCCGCGTAGTACAGAACGGCGGGCAAGACCGCGGCCAGCGCCACGGTCGGATACGGAATGTTGGTCCAGGTAGCCAGGATAAACGCGCCCGCGCCCATGATGGGCGGCATGAGCTGGCCGCCGGTGCTGGCCGCCGCCTCGATCGCGGCCGCAAAAAACCTTCGAAACCCGGACCTGCGCATCAACGGAATCGTGAAGGCGCCGGTGGTCACGACATTGGCCACGGCGCTCCCCGACAGCGACCCCATGAACGCGCTCGCCACGGCCGCGGTCTTGGCCGGACCGCCCCGCGTGCGTCCGGCCACCCGGTCGGCCAACCCGATCAAGAGGCGACCACCCCCGACAACGTCCAGAAAGGCCCCGAAAAGCACGAAGAGATAGACGAAGTCGGCCGATACCCCCAGCGGGACGCCCCAGATTCCCTCGGTCGACAGGTAGAGTTGTTCGATCAGGCGCCCGGGTCCGTAACCCCGGTGAGCCAGGACGCCCGGCAGCCAGGGGCCCGCAAGGGCGTAAACAAGCGCCACGGTGGCCACCACCACCAAGCCCCATCCGGTCGCGCGCTGCGCCAGCAGGAGCACGGCGAGCACCACCACGGCGCCCGCCGCCAAATCAAGGCCCGTGGGGCTGCCACTGCGGGCAACAAGGGCCTCGTTCTGGGACACGAGGTACAGCGCCGACAGCACCAACAGGGCGCCCGCCAGAACATTGAATGCCCGGCCCGAGCGCGAATGTGCGCGCACGCGCACTCCCACGCCCAAGAACGCGAGGGTGCCCATGAGCGCCAGGTGCAGGGGGCGCTGCACGAGCGCAGTGAAGGGAGAAATCCCGGCACCAAAGAGATGAAACGCTGCCGCCAGGGCGGCGACGATCAGCGCCCAGCGCCCCCACGGCCGCCGCCCGCTACCCGAATCCCCTCCTCGTGATCCCCGGGGGGGCGGCTTGGAGGGGCCCTCGGCCGAGCCCCCGATGTGCAACGCGCCGGTTGGCGGTTCCGTCACGCTCCGAAGAGGGCCATCACCGCTGTAAAGGCCACAAGCAGGAACACCACCATCCTGACCGCGCTCGCCGGGCTGCGCTTCTCAGCCAAGGTCGCGAGTCCCAACCCCGCGACCCCGAATGACCAGAGCGAAAACAACCCCAGGCCCGTCAGAAATCTCAAGAGGTACCCCTCCGAGAGAAACGGAACGAGCGAGCCCAGGCTCAGGGTCCGCGTGACGTCGCCAGAGAGCATCTGTAGCGGCAGGGTGAATACGGCGCCGACGGCGCCGATGATACCGGCATGGCTCCACACGCACAGGTGCTGCCTGAAGGAGCCCTCATCTCCCCGAATAAATACAAAGACGACATACGTAACCAAGCCGAAGAAGAGCGGAGCCAGCAACGGGGCGGCTCCTCCCCCGCCAACCGCCAGCAACTTGTAGAACGTGTCGGGAACGGCAGACAACTGCGCCGCCGCCTCCTCGTCCATCACCTGGCTCTCCACCACCGTCACGAACATCTCGGCGGGGAGCAAGGCCATGCATCCGGCGGTAACCAAGGCGCCGAACAGCGCTGCCGGAAACCACGCCGGATTCAGCGCCAATCCCTCAAAGAGCTCCGTCGGCCTCATGAAGACCATCCAGATGCGGCGAACAAATGCTACGCGGCGAGGCGGAGCGTCAGCCACCCCCAGGCCCTCTGAATGACGCGATGATCCCTCATCTGCATGGCTCATGGTATCCTCTCCCGGGCGGCGCCCTGCGGCAGTCATTCTCACTTGTGTGTCCACGGTCTAGCTTACGCCGGCGGCACTGGCCGGGCAAGCTGTCCGCCGTTATCATTGATCCCTGTACGCTTCGCAAGAATTCGGGGCGAGCGATACCGGTAGCCGGCGGCGGCCACTGCAGAGGCGGCCCGGTCAACTTCACTTCGTGGGGAGTCCATGAGATACAACAGGGCGACGGATCGGATCCTTGAGAACATCGACCGCGCTCGCAGCCGCGATGTTGAGCGATCGCTGTCGTTGCACGACCGCCAGGCCCGTGGTAGAGAGATGGACACGACGATCCCCGACGGAGATGCCATCGCGCCCGAACGGGTCCGCCGCCTCTTCACCCTGGTCACCTCGGCCTACCAGAGAGCGGCTCAGTCAAGTGAGATCAGTCCCTTGGCGGCGCGGTTCCGGGCAATCGGCGACATCGCCCACCATATGGCCCGGGGCGACGTGAGCGTCTCGGTTCAGTATCTGGATCACGAGCGGCGCGACGATGTCGGGGTGGTTCCCTTTGAGATCACATCGCGGGACCTCGAGGAGGCAAAGAAGGAATCCAGGACCTCGCGCCCGGATGTCAACGCCATGAAAGTGCTGCGGTTGCGGTTGCGCGACGGCGTGCTCGCGGCCTACAAGAAGATTGACCCCCGCCTGCGCGACGCCATCAAGGAGCGGGCGGACATCGGACACATCGCCGCCGAAGTCACCCTGGACCTCAGGCCGAGTTTTCCCGTTCTGTAGCTCTGGGGATGGGGCGCACGGGACCCACTCAAACGCCCTGCGGTGCCGTGCCGTCAGGCTTGGAAGATGCGTCTGCGGGTTCTCAGGGACTCAATGCGGCCGGTGCGTACCTCGACGCCGATGCCGGGACCCTCGGGCACCGGCATCATCCCGTTAACCATCTCGAATTCAGGATGCACGATGTCCTCAGTCCAATAACGGCTCGAGTTCGAGATGTCTCCGGGAAGCGTGAATCCCGCCAGGGTGGCCAGCGCGACATTGTGTGCGCGCCCTATCCCGCTCTCCAGCATGCCGCCACACCATACGGGCCATCCGGCGGCCAGACAGATATCGTGAATTTCCCGGGACGGCCCCAGGCCCCCGACCCGACCCGGCTTGATGTTCACAATGCGCCCGGCGTCCAGGTGAAGCGCAAGGACCGCATCACCGGGCGACCGAATCGACTCATCCAGGCACACATCGGTCGAGATCTGCCGCTGTAGCGCCCGGTGGTCCAGGAAGTCCTCATGGCCCAGCGGTTGCTCGATCATCATCAAGCCCAGGTCGTCCATGGCGACCAAGCGATCCAGGTCCCCCGACAGACTGTAGCAGGAATTCGCGTCCGCCATCAGGGGGGCATGCGGAAAACGGCTGCGCACGACCCCCAACATCTCCAGGTCGCGCCCCGGCTTGATCTTGATCTTGATCTTCCGGTATCCCTGACCCAGGTGGCGCTCGACCTTTTCCAGCAACCGGTCATCGTTGGCCTGCAGACCGATGGAGACGCCCGCCGGGACCTCCCGGCGCTCCCCTCCCAGCAGGTGCGCCAAGGATACACCTTGCCTCTTGGCCTCCAGATCCCACCCGGCCATCTCGACGGCAGCGCGCGCCATGGGGTGGCCGCGCAGCCAAGGCGCGGGCGCCAGACACCGACCATCGTCGGCGCTCGCTCCCACAAGATCGGGAAGCAACCAACGGGTCAAAACGTGCCAAGCGGTGTCGACCGTCTCGTAGGAGTAGCCGGGCGTCTCGCCGGCCACACACTCTGCCCAGCCTTGGGCCCCACCGTCATCTTCCAGCCTGAGCAACAGCACGCGCCTGACATGCGTGGTGCCACTGCTGATTTCGAAAAACTCCCGGAGCTCTAAGGGAAGCTCAATCAGCTCCGCGCGACGAATGCGCATGCCGGTACCGCTCCCGGTGCCAATCTGATGCCAAGATTACTCGCAAGCCACGCCGCACGGAGACCAATGAGGCCCATCACCCACGGACACGGACATCCCGCCCCGCCCCAAGCGGGCGGGGGTTTCCCCCCACCCCCAAAAAATCCGTCTTCGCCTTGGGGGCGTCTAGCTCCCAGGCTGCATATAATGCACGCGGGACGGAGTTGGGCTCTGGACTTCCTCGGCGGGAGGGGCCTTCTTCTCAGCTTCGGCCGCCTTATTCTCCGCCTCGCGCGCCAGCCGCTCCCGCCGTCTCACGGTATGCACGGCCGTCAACACCGACTGCTTGGACTTCGACTTGACGCCACCATGCATGAGCGCGTCGGCGATCGAGCCTGCGCGATAGTTGTCACCATGCGCCTTCTTGAACTTCTCGTAGGCGGCCGAAGGACCCAGGCCGGTGTAGGTGCCTCGGCGAATCTTGGGCGCATCATCGCCGCGTCCCCGTCGCTCCCGGGTCCTCCTGGGCTTGCGAACGGTTGCCTTCTTGGAGGAACCGGAGACCCCGAGCAAGGCCTCGAGCGCCTCAATCGCCTGTTTGAGTGCTTGGCCCCGCTGCTCGTGATCCGCCAGTTCCGCCTGCGCGTTCTTGAGCGCGTCGCGGTACTGTTTCCTCATTGCCGCATTCATCCGATGCCTATCTCCTTATCCGCTACGGGAGCACTGACGCCCCCGGCTCGGCGATTGCACTTGTCCCTCCCGCCCCCGACGCAACTACTAGTCTGGGGAAGAAGCGATTCGATCATGAAAACAATGTACACAAACAACGCAAAAAAGCAAAACCCGAGCTCTCACTCAAGAGAGCCCCCTTACAATCTGCCAGCGATCGTCATGCGGGCACCGCCGCTCCGGGGCGTTGTACTTGGGGGCACGCGCTCAGAGAACCAAAGACCGCGGGGCACTTTTTACCAAGAGGCGACAATGGAAGGATCTCACCCATACGCGGCGGCAAGAAAATGCTCTTGGGGAAAGAAGCCATTGTGAAGCCCTGATGCGACAATCCGGAGACGCCCGTGCCTTGGGGGCGGACAGGCCCTTGCATGCGAGGCACACACCGGGATGTCCACCCCGCACAAGTCACGCAATGCTGCTGATGCGTTCTGCGAGCACGCGCCGAGCGGATGACTGTAACCGGCGGGCACATGCAGGGCATACGTTTCCCGACACGCCGGCGGCGACATCCAAGACCCCCCGGTGCTCTACAACGACTGAAAGAGCGAGGCCAGCAATCCGATGCGCCGGGGCAAATCGCTCCTGAGTATGTACTCATCTTGCGTGTGCGCTCCTCCTCCGTCGGGACCCAGGCCGTCCAGGGTCGGGCACCCGACCGCCGCGGCCACATTGCCGTCACTCGCCCCCCCGGTCGCCGCCTCTCTCAACTCAATACCCAAGCGCCGGGCCACGCGGCGGGCCGCTCGGTAGAGCCCGGCCGCTTCGTCCGTCTTCTCCAATGGCCCCCGATTGATTCCTCCCTCGAGCGTCAGGGTGCAGCCGGAATCGTGCGCGACCGCCGCCCGCAACGCGCGATCCACCCGCCGGGCTTCGGCACGCGTCCAGAAGCGGACATCAATGGTGCATTCAGCAGCGGCGGCCACCACGTTTTCCGCCGTGCCGCCACGCACGGTGCCCACGCCCACCGTCGTGCCGGCCGCGTGATCGGCCAGGGCGGTGATCCGGCCAATCTGGTAGGCCATCTCATGCACGGCGCTCGCGCCCCGCTCGGGCTCGATGCCGGCGTGCGCCGCGCGCCCCCGGATCCGCAGCGCATATGCGCCCACACCCTTGCGCCGTGTCTTGACCGCGCCTCCCGGACCCGACGGCTCCACAACCAAGGCGAGCTTCGAGACCCGGGCTTCGGCCTCGATGTGGGGCCTTGAGTCCATTGAGCCCACCTCCTCGTCGCACGTCACCAGAAAGGAGAGGCCCGAGCCCGGCCCGGAATCCCGTTCGGCCAAGAGCCGCAACGCCACGAGCGAGGCCGCCAAACCGCCCTTCATGTCGTAGACGCCCGGGCCCCACACCCGGTCACCGTCGACGCGGAAGGGCAGGGACGCCAGCGTCCCGATCGGATGCACCGTGTCCATGTGGCCCAGGAGCAGTATGGCTCGCCCTCCCTGTCCCCGCCCCGGGAAGCGACCCACCAGGTGAACGCCAAGGCCGGGTGCCGGGATGCGCTCCACGCGAGCGCCCGCCCGATCCATGGCCGACTCCACGATTTCGGCCACATGCCCGTTGGCGGCCACATCCCCCGTGGGCGACTCCGATTCGACCAGCGCGCGCAAGAGCTCCAGGCAATCCTCGACCCGTGCATTTGCCTCGGCCATCGTCACGGGCGGCCCCCTCACAGCGCCGACGCTCCGTAGAGGCCACCCCGGCGGTAGCTCTCATCCAGGACCTCCGCCAGGTGAAGCACCGGGATCTTGGCTCCCGCCAAGATGAGCCCCGCGCCAATCTGCATCATGCACCCGGGATTACCGGAAACGACCGCCATCGGCTCGGCCTCGATCACCCGCGCAACCTTGTCGGAGCCGATCCAAGCTCCCAGCTCGGGTTGCGTCAATCCGTAGATGCCGGCCCCTCCGCAACACTCTTCGGCCGCCTCGAGAGGCACGAGCTCAAGCTCCGGGATCGAAGTCAGAACTTGCCGCGGCGCATGGACAACACCCTGTGCGTGAAGCAGGTGGCACGGTGGGTCATAGGCGATCTTCCAGGGCAGGAAGCCCCCCGGCACCGGCCCAGCCCGGGCCAACAACCAGGAGATGTCGCGCACCCGCGCCCCAACGCGCGCGCCCACATCGGCAAGAGCGTCATCGTGGGCCAGCCACGCGCCGTACTGCGCCATGGCGGCGCCGCATCCCGACGCGTTGAGCGCAACAAAGTCCACACCGGCCGCATCAAAGGCGCGCGCGTTGCGGGCGGCCCGCGTACGCGCCCCGGCCAGGTCTCCGTCGTGGGCATGCAATGCGCCGCAGCACCCTTGGCCAGGCACATCGACCACCCGGTATCCATTCGCGCAAAGCACCCGCCGCGTGGCCTCGTTGACCCGACGGAACAGTCCTTCCTGTACGCAACCGGCAAGCACCCCGACCGTTGGCTGATCCCTTGATGTCTGCGAACGGACCAGCGCGCGGGCCGGCCCGACGAGGGTGCGATCGGGGGCGGAGGCCGCCAGCATGGCCGCGGCAAGGCGCGCGCCCCGCAATCGTCGGGAGAGGCCGGTGATCCGCACCGCCAGGCCCGCCAGCCCACAGCGCCGGAGCCCCCGGGAGACCCACATCGCAAGCCGGCATAGCGAGGGCGTCCCGAAGACGCGGAGCAGCAACCTCGACAGTAGCGGCCGGCGGCGGGCCTCCGCACCCACTTGGCGGGCCAGCTCCAACACGTGTCCGTACTGCACGCCCGAGGGACACACGGGCTCGCAGGCCCGGCACCCCAGGCAGCGCGCAATGTGAGACTGAAAGGCGCTCGAGTCTGCATCAAGCCTGCCCTCCACAACCGCCTGCATCAGGTACAGCCTCCCCCGGGGGGAGTCCGCCTCATCACCCAGGCGGCGATAGGTGGGGCAGGCCGGCAGGCAAAAACCGCAGTGAACGCAGTTGCGCAGACCTCGTTCCTGCTCCTCGAGCGCGGCGGCCAGCTCCCGCTCCCTGGGCCCTCCAACAGCACCCTGGCCGGACACGGCCTGACGCTCCCGGCCGGTCCGCTCCGACGCGCTCGAAGCAGAGAACTGAGGCGACCGGCTAGCCACGGAAACTGCGCCCTGTGGGGACGGCCGCCGCAAACACGCCGTGGGGATCAAAGATGGACTTGATCCGCCCCGCCAGCCCGCCATCCTCGCCAACAAACGCCGTCCACCCCACCCGCCCGGCCAGTCCATCGGGCGCCTGACTCAGCGTCATCGTTCCACCCATGCGGTGCATCCCAGCCCGAGCCTCCGTGAGCAGGGTCCCCAATGCGTCTTCGTCGGAGTTCGGCTGCAACCCCCTGATCCGTACCAGACCGCTCAGGGCATCCGCTCGGGCGCCTCCGCCGGCCACCGCCATCAGGACGGAGCGACCGATGGCGAGCGACGAGGCCAGGCGGTCGGGCAGGGCGCGCAGGCGCACCACGAGCCGGGCCCCATCTTCCCAGTGGGTGGCGCGCGCATGAAAACGCCGGCTCGCCTCCCCGTCCAGGGGGGCCAAGAGACGGGCCCCGCCGGACACATCTCCCGATGCATCGATGTGGTCCCTGATGCGTCGCGAACACGCCTCCACTTCCTTTTCGCCACCCAACAGCCGCACGGCCACCTGGCCCCCAAGGCCCGTGTCCTCGGCTCCGCCCTCCCGCTCAACCACCTCAACCGAGGCGACCGGCACGCCGGAGGTAGCGACGGCGCGGGCAACCGACACCGCGCCCTCCCACGGGGCGGCGATCCGCAACGTGTGATCGGCGGCCGGAGTGGGATACAGGCGAAAGGACGCCTCGGTGATCAATCCCAGGCTACCCCGACTGCCCGTCATCAGGCGCACAAGGTCGTACCCGGCCACGTTCTTGACCACCCGCCCGCCCAAGCGCAACCGCTTGCCCTCGCCGGTCACGACCTCAACGCCCAGCACATTGTCGCGCATCGCCCCGTAGCGTCCCCGCAGGGGCCCGGACCCTCCACAGGCAACGGCCGCGCCCACCGTCCCGGACACGATCCCCGGAGCCGCCACGGGAAGCCACTGGCCGCGCTCGCCGGCCACCTCGTTCAGAGCGTCAAAGCCTGTTCCTGCGCCGACCGTCAGCGTGAGATCGGCGGGTTCATAGCGGCGCACCCCGCCCAACCGCTCCGTGGAGACGACGACCGCGTCGGGGCGGGTCCAGCCGCCGGCCGCCAACCAACCGCCAAAGCCGGCGGGTAGCAGGGCGCATCCCGCGCCCACCGACGCGCAAACCAACGCCTCGAGCTGGGCGCCATCTTCGGGAAAGGCCACGGCCCGGGTCGGTCGGCCCGGCGCCCACCGCGCGGCCTCTTCACCGGAGAGCACCTGGTCGTCACGCAGGACCCCAAGCAGGGCGTCGACCCCGTCGCCTCCCCTCATCATGGAGCCCTGAGGGGGTCGGATTTCTCGGGTAGCACCTTGCCCGGATTCATGATGCCCAGGGGGTCCAACGCCCGCCGCACGCCCCACATCGCCGCCAGCTCGTCGGGGCCGTGAATGAGCGGCATGTGGTGCTTCTTGTCCAAACCCACTCCGTGCTCCCCGGTGATCGTCCCGCCCGCTTCCACGCAGAGGGCCATGATCTCCCCGGACGCCCGTTCGACGCGCTCCAACTCGTCGCCGCTGCGCCGATCAAAGAGGATGTTGGGGTGCAGGTTGCCGTCCCCAGCGTGAAAGACATTGGCGATCAACAATCCGTGGCGACGTGCAACGCTGGAGATCCCCCTGAGAACCTCGGGCAGGGCCGTTCTGGGAACGGTCGCATCTTGGACGAGAAGGTCCGGAGCCAGCCGGCCCATGGCCCCGAAGGCCTTCTTGCGCCCCCTCCACAGCGCCGTGCGCTCCTCCTCGTCACTGGCGTGGCGAATCTCGCGAGCGCCCAAGCGCCGGCAATGGTCCAGCGCCCGCCCTGCGTCGTCATCCAGCCCGGCTTCAGGGCCATCGAACTCGATGACCAGCGCAGCCTCGGCGTCCCTGGGATATCCGGCCGCAAAGACGCTGTCCTCGACAGCCCGGATCGTGGGTCCATCAATGATCTCCATCGCCGCGGGCAACAGGCCTGAGCTCACGATATCGGAGACGGCTCGGCCCGCATCCTCAATGCGATCAAAGACCGCCAGGAGCGTCCGCACCGACTCGGGAAGGGGCAGCAACCCCACCTCGATTTCAGTGGCGATCCCAAAGCACCCCTCCGATCCCACGAACAACCCCACCATGTCATAGCCCGGCGAGTCACGGCCGCATCCACCCCACCGGGCGAGCGACCCGTCGGAGAGCACCACCATCAACGCGGTCACGTAGCGCGAGGTCACGCCGTGCTTGAGGCAATGCGGCCCGCCTGAGTTTTCCGCCACGTTTCCGCCGATCGTGCAGGCCGTCTGGGACGACGGGTCCGGCGCGTAGTGGAGTCCGTGGGGAGCGACGGCGGCCGACAACTCGGCGTTGACGACGCCCGGTTGCAGCACGGCCCGGCGGTTCGGGGCGTCAATCTCAAGGATTCGATTCATGCGGGCCGTACCGACCACCACGGCCCCGCCCAGCGCCACCGCCCCGCCCGACAGCCCCGTGCCGGCGCCGCGCGCAACAATCGGCAATCCGTGTCGGGCGATGGCGCGCACCACGCCCTGCACCTGGGCCGTGTCCTCGGGCAGCACCACCGCACCCGGGCGGTGACGGTACGCGGTCAACGCGTCGGACTCATACACCGTGAGCCGATCCCTCTCCAGAACCACGCCCGCGGGCCCCGTGATCTCGCAGAGCTCCCGCGCCAACGCTCGCGGAATCATGGAGCTCTTCGTGCGTCCGAATCGGAGAGGTGGTCCAGGATCGCCCTCACGCCCGCAACCGCCATCGGGAAGACGCTGCCGGGCAGCGCCCCATACACCCGCCTCGCGATGGAGGGGGCGTCGGCCAGTCCCCCGTCGCGCACCGCGGCGCGAACCTGGTCGATGCGGGCCAAGCGGTGTCGCCTGAACCGGTCCACCGCGCCCGCGGGATCCTGCAGCGGGGGACCGTGCCCGGGATAGAGCGTCCGGGCGCCCAGGGCATCCAGGCGATCCAGGGACTCAAGGTAGTCCCTGACCCCGCCCCGGTATTCACCCACCCAGGTCGTGTCGCCGGCGCCCAGCACGAGATCGCCGGTGAACACCGCACCGTGTGTCGCCAGATGGAAGCAGAAGTGGCGTCTCGCGTGCCCGGGCGTGAAGACGGCCTTGACCGGGCCGGCGTCGGTGTCGAAGCTCTGCCCGTCACACAGCTCGCGGGTTCCGCCCGGCCCCCAGGCCTGTGCGCGCAGCCGGCGAGCAAGCTCGGGCGCTCCCCCGGCATGGTCCTCGTGCGCGTGCGTCAGCAGAATGACCACATCCGCAACACCTCCGACGGCGTGGTCCAAGGCTTGGAGGTGAGCTTCCACGCCGGGGCCGGGATCAATGATCGCCGCCCGCCCGACACCCACGACATAGCTCCTGGTTCCGTCCAGGGTAAAGGGGCCCGCATTGGGTGCCAGAAAGGACCTGATCGGGACATCCACGTCACCTGTCCCTCCCTGATCGCCAAGCCGGCCGATGTGCCCTCGGTCCTGGCGCCTTGGTTGCCGGCTCCGCGCGATCTCTCCCGGGCAGACTCTTGGCTCAGCGCCGCTCGCGGGCGAGCTGTTCGGCAAGTTTGTCGGCAATCATCTGAATCGCCGCCTCGTCCTCGTCGCCAAACGCGCCCGCCTGATGAGAATCCAGGTCAAACTGGCCAAAGATCTCACTGCCCGCCCGGATGAGGACCACGAGCTCGCTCTTTACACGAGCATCGCACGACAGATACCCGTCGAACTGACCGACATCGGGAACATTCAGGTTGCTCGCTTGGGCGACCGCCGTCCCGCACACTCCCTCGCCGACCTTCACCCGGGCGTGCTCCGTCATGGCGCCCATGTAGTTGTGCAACCAGAGCCCGGCGCCATCGTCGTCCAACAGATAGACGCCCACCCAGTCGTATCGATCATTTGCTCCGTGAAGTGTTTTAACCGCGTAACGGAGCAACGCATCGGACAGATGGCCCTCCTCGCGCATCTCCTGGAGCTCTTCAATCACCGCTCTTGCGTCAACCATCCCTGGCGTCCCTGTCGTGTTGGGGGCTCATCCATGTGCGCCCCGACATCGGCGGCGCATCCCTGCTAAGGTGCCTTGCGCGTCCCTTGTCTGCGCACCCACCGCCCTGGGGTCGCTCAACGGGGGAGGGGCCGACCCGCAAGCCCAACGGGGGCCCCGGCACGGCAGTGCCGATACGGGGATAAGCTAGCCGTCATCTGCGTCCGAAGTCGACCCCCGCGCCCACGCGTGCAACGACAGCGGCCAGCAGATCGGCGGCGTGCGACAAGTCGCTCAGGGCCACCATTTCGCTGGGCGAGTGCATGTAGCGATTGGGGATCGAGACGAGCCCCGTCGGAATGCCGCCCTGGACCAGGTGGATCGCGTCGGCGTCGGTGCTGGTGCGCAGCGGGGCGGCCTGGATGGAGTACGGGATCGACTCCCGCTCGGCGGTCTGGGCCAGGAGCTCAAAGACGCCCGGATGGGTCGCCGATCCCCTGGACAGCACGGGTCCGCTCCCCAGGGGGTGGTCGCCAACCTCCCTCTCCTCCACCCCGGGCACATCGGTGGCGTGGGTCACATCGACCACAAGCGCCACATCGGGGGCCAGCCCGAAGGCGCTGGTCCGGGCGCCCCCTCCCTGATATCCGATCTCCTCCTGCGCCGTGGCGACCGCCACCGCGCCCACATCGCCCTCGGGATCCCGGGACCCGATGCGGCGCAGCGCCTCCAGCACCACAAACGCCCCCACCCGGTTGTCCATCGCCCGACTTGCCACCCGGTCACCGGCCAAGCGCTTGGCACCGGCGTCCAGGACGGCGGCGTCGCCAACGCGCAACCCCAGCTCGCTCAACTCATCGCGTGAGCCCGCTCCCACGTCAATCCAGAGCTTCTTGATGCGAGCGGCCCGCTCCCGGTCCCGGCGATCCATGAGGTGAATCGCCTTGCACCCGATCACGCCCGGCACATCGCCCTTGGCACCCAGGATCCGCACGCGCTGGCCGACCAGCACCTGGGGATCCCAACCCCCGATGCCCCCGAAGAAGAGGAGACCGTCCTTGTCCCAATGCGTGACCTGGAGTCCGATCTCGTCGATGTGGCCGACCAGCAGGGCCAGTGGCCTCAGGCGGCGGCGATGGCCCGCGTAGCTGTTGCCCACCACATCCGTCCACACATCGGCAAAGCGGCGCGCTTCCCGGCGCCACTCTCGGGCCGGACGCTGCTCAAAGCCGGAGGGGCCGGGAGCCTCCAGCAAACGCTCCAGGAATGACCAGTTCTCAGGCGGTGCGGCGCCGGCCCCCTCACCGCCGTCCCCACCGATCCTCGCGCCTTTGCTCATGGTGACTCTCCAATCAACGTGTCGGCCCCTGCGGGTCCCTCTCGTCCATGCCTTCGCCTGCGCTCGTATGCAAGTCCGCCCGATGTCTCAACTCCTCACCACCCGGCCCATGCACCGTAAAGGACGCCACGCCCATGCTGGTTCTTCGCTGCAGTACCCGGATCGCTCCCTCCGCCAGCCACCGCCTTGTGGTCGGCACCAGAAGGCTGAAGCCGACGATGTCGGTGAGAATCCCCGGCGTCAGCAAAAACGCGCCCCCCAACAGGACCGAGAGTCCGTCCGTGACGGCCCCCCCGGGGAGCCTCCCGTGGGCCAAGTCGTCCTGGACGGCCAACCACGCCCTGAGTCCCTGGCGACGTGCCAGGGCCGCCCCCAGGATCCCCGTGGCAACCACCAGGACAACGGTAGACAACAGCCCGACCCACTCCGCGACCTGGAGCAGGATCACCAACTCCACGAGCGGGATGACCACAAATGCTGCGATGAGACGTCCAAACACGGTGTGCGACGCATGCCCTCCTGATCGTGATGGGCCCCAAAGGCACGTCCTGGCGGATGAAGCGGTCGGGCCTTGGGCGATGCCCATCGGACAAGACGGACACTCCCGCCCATCGGTGCCCTCCGGCAACCGAACGCCGCTCTCCGGGGGCGCTACCTTACGCCCTCTGGCACCCAAACAGGCTCCGGGGAATTCCCGGGGCTGCGCAAAATCGCGCTCGCTCCCGACCCCATTGTACGGGAAGTCTAGCGGAAACGGCGCGCGGTTCCACTTTACGCCCGCGGTTGTATATTGCCCGTATGGCGACGCAGACCTACTTCCGGCGCGGATTCGGGCTCAAATCCCAAGTTCAGCCCCTAATCGACTCGGAGTACCACTCCGGCCTGGTCGAGCGGCTACGGTCTCGCGCGTACACGGACTGCTTCGGCGATGTGACCGTGCGCTTGGCCAAGGAGTTCGGATTCTGTTATGGCGTGGATCGTGCCGTTGACTATGCCTACGAGACGCGCCACAAGTTTCCAGACAAGCGGATCTTTCTCGCGGGCGAGATCATCCACAACCCGCATGTAAACCAGCGACTGCGCGAGATGGGCATCGAGTTTCTCGCACCTGCGGAAAACGGTCGCTTTCGCTTCGACGGCGTAACACCTGACGATGTCGTCATCATCCCCGCCTTCGGTGTCACAATCATGGACCTGAAGCGACTGCGCGACATCGGGTGCGTCCTGGTCGACACAACCTGCGGCTCCGTGCTGCTTGTTTGGAAGCGGGTCAACGGCTATGCCCGCGACGGCTACACGGCCGTCATCCACGGCAAGTACGAGCACGAGGAATCGCAGGCCACGGCGAGCCAGGTGCATCACTACCCAAACGGTCGCTACATCGTCGTGCGCGACATGGAGGAAGCCGAGGTGGTGGGCGCCTACATGACGGGACGGGCCGAAGCCGTGAGCCGTGGCGAATTCATGCACCGCTTCCGGGATCGCAGCTCCGATGGCTTCGATCCCGACCGGGACCTCAGAAAGATCGGTGTCGCCAATCAGACCACGATGCTCGCCACGGAGTCCCTGGCCATCGGCAACCGGCTGAGGGAGATGATGGTCACGTCCTTCGGCGAAGACCACGCCGACCGTCACTACCGCGCCTTCGGCACCATCTGCTCCGCCACGCAGGAGCGCCAAGACGCCGTTTTGGAGATGATGCGGGAGCCACCCGAGGTCATGGTCGTCGTGGGCGGATACAACTCATCCAACACGAATCACCTGGCGGAGCTCTGCCGACAATACACAGCGACGTATCATGTGAAGGACGCCTCGTGCATCGACGTGGAGACGGGCACGATTCGCCACAAGCCGTCACTGCCCGCCTCCGTACCCGAGACCACGGAAACGGCGTGGTTGCCCAAGGGGCCCTTTGAGTTGGGGATCACGGCGGGCGCGTCCACCCCAAACAACAAGATCGGCGAGACCATCCTTCGCATCCTCACCATTCGGGGTATCGATCCCCCCGAATAGCTCCGATGGCGGGGGCGGCTGGTAGGCAAGCGACGGCACCGCTGGCTGATGTGTCCCTGCGGGCGGCGTGAGCGACGGCCACAGGGGACGGACACCTGGGGAACCTCCGGCCCGCTTGCCCCCCACGGCCTCGGACGCATACCGGGCGGCCGTTAACCCCGAAAGCCGGCTGACGGGGCCACCGCTGCTCCAGCCCCGGGGCCCCGCGGAGACCTTGTCCGCCGGGCTCCTACGCGTGCAGGGCTCGTCCCAGGGCGGCCAGGGCGCCTTCGGCGACCGCTTCCGACAGCGTCGGGTGCGGATGCATGGCCAAGTCGATTTCCTCCACGGTCGACTCCAGGTGCCGGGCCATCACAAACTCAGCGATGAGCTCGGTGGCGTGCGGCCCGACGATATGGGCGCCCACCACCTCGGAATAGACCCGGTCACGGATCACCTTGATCAATCCGGTGGCGTCGCCGGCGGCCAGCGCACGGCCGTTTCCGGCCCACGGGAACTTGCCCACCTCAATGTCCAGTCCCTGTTCTCGGGCCTGCTCCTCGGTCAGGCCGACGGAGGCCACCTCGGGGTGGCAGTAGGTGCAGTTGGGGACATTGCCGTAGTCGACCGTGTGGCTCCCGACGCCCGCAATGTGCTCGGCGGCCACCACGCCCTCATGCATTCCCTTGTGGGCCAGAAGCTGCTGGCCCGCGCAGTCGCCCACGGCCCAGATCCCGGGAACGTTCGTGCGCATGGCCCCATCCACGATCACAAAGCCTCCCTGCGAGCTCAGGGCCAGCCCGGCCTCCGACGCGCCGATATCCTCGGTGTTCGGAACGCGTCCGACTGCTGAGAGGACATGGTCGACGTCCATTGAGTGGAGCTTGCCCCGTTTGTCCGTGAAGGAGAGGACGACGCCGTCGCTGCCCACCTCCGCTCCCTTGACCCGGGCGCCGGTGAAGATGTCAATGCCGCGCCTCTTGAACGACTGAGCCACCACCTGTGACGACTCCCGGTCCTCCAGCGGCAGGACCCGGTCCAGGGCCTCCACAACCGTGACCTTCGTGCCGTAGGCATTGTATATGTCAGCAAATTCCATGCCCACGGCGCCCGCGCCCACCACCACCATGGAGGTCGGCGCCCTGTCCTGGAACAGCGCCCCGGTGGAGGACCAGATCCGCTTCTCGTCGATCTCCAAGAAGGGAAGGCTCCGGGAACGAGATCCGGTAGCCACGATGATGTCACTCGCCGTAACCGTCCGCGTTGAGTCCCCCTTCCTTACCTCAACCGCACCATCCCCCCTCAACCTTCCGTAGCCCTGGATGTGGGTGACCTTGTTCTTCTTGAGGAGAAAGCTGACTCCACGCGACAGCTGGTCCGCCACGGACCGACTGCGTCGCTGCGCCGGCCCCAGATCCACGGTCATGTTCTCAAAGGACACCCCGTGCCCGTCGGCCTTCTGCAACTGGTTGACCAGAAGCGCGCTACTCAACAGGGCCTTGGTCGGAATGCACCCGACATTGAGGCACACCCCGCCCAATTTGTCCGCCTCGACGCATGCGACGCTGAGACCCAGCTGGCCGGCCCGAATCGCGGCGACGTAGCCGCCCGGCCCACCGCCGATGACGATGACATCAAAGTCGGCGTCTCTCGTCTTGTCCGCCAAGAAATTTCTCCAGGAATGTCGTGAGCCGTGAATGCGTTACCCCAATGGCTGCGCCGCCCAGACTCTGCCAACGCACATCAACTATAGATGTGCCCATCACGTTGGTAAAGGTTCTTCCGGCGCATGCTGGCAGGCACCGCAACCGGAAGCCACAACCCCGGGCTTTCCGACCCATTTGTGCGTCAGAGGCCCCCGGGCCATGAGCCGGACGCCAAGGATGTTCTCGGCTCTTCTGGCCACCGAAGCGCCCCGCGCGGAATCCAAGGGACCTTGGTAACCCGAGCCGCTGATCGGCTACGGGAGGCGATGTCCAATTGGGGAGCGTCGATGAACACCACGCCTCATGGTCGACATCAGATCCAATTGTGAGCAGACACGAACGGCGCCCAAACTCCTTGTTCCAGACGGCGCAGGTGGGCATTCAAGGCACCGGCTAATTCGGGTACACACCGATCCCGCTACGCCCGGATGCGGGTGTCCTTTCCCCCGTGTACGCTCGGCTCCGCACACGGAAGGCGACAATCACGATCCTGAGACGCAAGCTCTCCCGGCTCGCCAAGCGGAAGCGCTCGGCATTACAGCGCATCGAGCGTCTCAAAGGCAACGTGGCGAAGCATGGCGCATTGCCGCCCCCGTTGAAGGGGAAGTTCCAAGCCAAGTCCGAGAAACAGGAGCGGCCGCGTTCACCGCGCTCGCGCGGCCAACAGCCCGGCACGACAGGCCACGGTCGCACCACGCGACCGGCGCTCGAGGAACGCACCGAGGTATAACAACCCGCCACCCGATGCGCGCAAGTGTGCCGAGTGCGGATGCGTGTACACGAGCAACGGCGCCGAGCGGTCCGAGATCATCGAAATCGAGGTCCGCGCGCACAGGCGCATGATCCGTCGTCAGCGCTGGCGGCGCGCCTGCAAGTGTGCGTCGTCGCCAACCGAAGTGATGGCGCCGCCCGTGCCCCGCCTTTTCCGCAGTACGTCCTACTGGACCAGCGTATGGACATGTTTTCTGTTCGAGCGCTACGCGTGTTTGCGCCCGCAGCGCCGGGTCTCGGCATGGCTGGGCGACCATGGGTTGCCGATCTCGCCGGGTACGCTGGCCGACAGCGTGCATCGCTTCATGCCGCTGTTCGAGCCCTTGGGCACCGCGATCCTCGCACACCAAAACGACGCGGAGTTGTGACATGCCGACGAGACCACTTGGAGGGTGCAGTCATTGCGCCGCGACGGCGGATCGCGATGCGCGTGGCTTTGGACCTCGGTCAGCCACGATTCCGTCTGCTTCCTCGTCGATCCATCAAGGAGCGCCAACGCGGCTGAGAGGATGTTCCACCCGACGATGCGCCCGACGATCCTGGTCTGCGATCGCTACAGCGCCTACAAGAAGTTGGCGCGCCTGCGCAGCGGCGAGGTGACCCTCTCATTCTGTTGGGCGCATGTGCGCCGCGACTTCCTCCGGTGCGCGTCCGGGCATGCCGACTTGGCCGACTGGTCCGGGGGGTGGATTGATCGGATCGCCGAGATATATCGCCTGCACGGGGCGCGACTGGAGAGCTACAACCCCGACCTGGATCGCCAAGCGCCCGAGTTCTGCAAGATACACGCCAAGCTGTGCAGAGCGCTCGACAACCTCTTCGCGCTCGCCGAGCGCGAACTCGCGTGTCTGCCCGATGACGCCAGAGCGGCCAAGCCGTTGCGCTCGCTCTGCAAGCACCGCGAGGGACTGAGCGTCTTGCGCGACCGGCCCCGCGTGCCGCTGGACAACAACCTCGTCGAGCGGGTGCTGCGCGCCCCCGCCATCGGGCGGCGTCTGTCGTTCGGTTCCGACAGCGAGGACGGCGCCCGCTTCACCGCACTCATGTACTCGGTGATCGGCACCCTGGAGATGAACAACATCAATGTGCGGCGGTGGCTCCACGAATGCCTGATGACATGCGCGCACGCCGGAGGTCCGCCCGACAACCTCTCGCTCCTGTTGCCGTGGTCCATGGACGCCCGACACAAGAAAGAGCTGGCGATGCCGCCATGAGCGACGACCGCATCGAGTGCCGCTACCACGGGCGCGACTTCACCGAGGGAGAGATGGCGTTGTTGCGTCGGCTGATCGCCGGGCCGCCCGCGCTTAGCCGACGCGCGGTGTCGAGGGAGTTCTGTCGGCGCATCGACTGGCGCAAGCCCGACGGCGGGCTCAAGGATATGATGGCGCGCGTGACCATGCTTGCCATGCACAGGGATGGCATCATCGTCCTGCCGCCCCCGCAGAGGAAGTGGAATCGGCCCCGCCCAATCGTCTTCGGACCAGAAACCGAGCCACCTATCTTCCCATCGCCCGCGACCCTCGACGAGGCCCGCCCGCTGCAAATCTGGACCGTCGTTGGCGGGACGCGGCAGGGAACGCTGTGGAACGAGTTCGTCGCCCGTCACCACTACTTGGGCCACAAGACGCTCGTCGGTGCCCAAATGCGCTACATGGTCCACGACCGCAACGGCCTTGCGCTGGCCATGCTGGGCTTTAGCACCGCCGCATGGGCGCTCGAGGCCCGCGACCGCTTCATCGGGTGGGGCCCGGAGATGCGCAAGAAGAACCTGCCGCTGGTGATCGACAATCCCCGATTCCTGATCCTTCCCTGGGTCCGCATCCCGAACTTGGGAAGCCACATCCTCGCCCTTGTGCGCCGCCGTCTGCCAGGCGACTGGAGTCGGCGCTACAACACGACACCGGTTCTGGTCGAGACGTTTGTCGAAATTCCCCGCTTCACCGGCGGCGTCTACAGGGCCTCCGGTTGGATCCATGTCGGAAAGACCAAGGGTCGCGGGCGCTACGACACGGCCAAGGAGTACGCCAAGCCCATCAAGGATATCTGGCTCTGCCCGCTCACCAAGCACTGGAAGCGCATTCTCAACGGCTGAGCATCAGCCCATCACATGATCCGAAGGACAACTTTCGCCACGGATCGGCCGAACGATTACTGGGTACAAATCCCCCCCGGAGGTCCAGTAGGCGGAAAACCTCGGCCTGAAGTGGTGTCGGCTGCTATGCCCATCGGCCGCTTCGGGCATGCGCTTATGTCCGGCCTTCGAACGGGCCCCCTGAGAAGACCGGACCGCCTGGACAGGTCACAAGCGGCTGTCCACCGCCTCCGCTCCTCGTGATCGAACAGCAACGTGGCGAGCGACGAATACGCCACTCGACGTTGTAGATAAGCGTGCATAACAAGACATCCGCCCTCACACATCGCCAAAACCCGACGGAAGATCTCACCTTGCACCTTTCCGCCTGTTGTCTTCTCTGCACAGCAGTTGACAGTTTTCCTGCACCGTCTTGCCACCATCCACCCATGGCGTGATATGGTCCGCTTCCATCTGATCCATTTTGAACTCTTCCCCACAGATAGAACAATGTCCGTCCTGCCGTTCATAGGCTCGCCGCTTCATCGCTGCGCTGAATGCCCGAATACGAAGGTGCCGCTGGTCGCGACCGAGTATGTAGGCGTATATGCCACTCTGACGCTGAACATCGTCATCGTCGATCAACCTTTGCGTTTCAGCCTCCGCTGCCTCGAAGTCCACTCGTTGATCAGAGTGTCGCTTGTACAACTTGCCCCAATCCACCCCACGCATCAGCTTCGGGCGGGTCTTGAAACACGACTCCACCCACTCAATCACCTTTCGGAAATGCTCCCATAGAGGCTTCGCGTTGTCATGGTGCTGATGGCGCGCCATGTACTCCTCGATATTACCATCGGCGATCCACCGGATGGCCGTCTCCAAGTACTCTTGCCGAATCGGGCTTCCCTTCACATGACCGGCCCCAAGATTAGACCCCACAGAACCCACCCTGCTGAAATATCGCTTGGCATCCGTCACCCACGAGCCCGCGTAGACCGCGTTGCGCAATTCCTGTTGTGTGAGCTTCTGGCCTGCAATGTTGATCGTCCTGAACCACTCCAGCTTTTCGCTGTCCGTCCCAGTACAGACGTAAACCATCAACTCGTAGTCCAATAGTAGCTTCACCTTGTCGGACAGAAGGTTTTCAAAGTACCTGCCGTCAAGTGAAAAAATCCCCTCAATGTACTGCGCGATAGAAATGGTTCGCTGTTGGCCGTCGATGATCTCGAATGTTCCATCCTCCCGGTCGGATCAATACATCACATTTAGCGGAAAACCGCTCATGATGGACCTGATTACGGCGCTGCGCTCCTTGGACCCGTAGATGAATTCTCGTTGGAACGGCGGGCGGATGTCCAACTTACCCCCATAGCCGAACACACCACCCTCGCCGTCGTCGCGGTAGTCTCTCACAAGGTCACGGACGGTCACCCGCTTCAAAGCAACCTTCACGTCTGGGATCCCTTGCGACGAATGACAATTCGAGCATATACCTCCTTGCCATTTAACCTAAACCGGCTGACCCGTCCGGTTAGTGCTTGCACCAACGGCCTATCTATATCTATAATCTCAAATTGATCTGGATTGTACTTGTCCAAAAACATGATCGGCACACCCATCGCCCCATCATAGTCTTCAGGGATGTCCGAGGTACGATTCACATTGATCGCGTCATAGTTGTCATATTTTGGATACTCTTCAGGCGAATACCGCTTGTAGAGTATCAGGTCTTCATGACGCTTAGCGTGGTCTAAATTTGTAAACCATGTAGCATTGCCGAGCCTGCCTTTGACGATACCATTTACCATACGGTAAGCGCTTCCCTCTTTCTTGTGCTCCACCAACTCTTTGGCATAGGCTCTAGGCACATCGAAGAGCATATCACGGCCCGCCGAGCCACGACCTAACCAAAGCAGTCCATCTCTGATAAGCGGAAAGATCTCCTTGTAGGTGATAGCATTCATGTTCCCCAAAATCACAAATTTTTTTTCGTACTCCATGAGCTGGGCGACATACTCCCGGAACAGCGAAAAAGGCGGGTTCGTGACCACAATGTCACTCTGCTTTAGAAGATCGATGCACTCCTGAGTACGGAAGTCGCCGTCTCCGGCAAGGTGCGACATGCCGATGTCCTCGACATTGAGAATGTTTTCGTCCTTGCGAAAGCCACCATATTCCAGTTTGATGGCCCGCTCGCTGTCATGCCGGGAAAACAGATCCGGCTGCTGGTTTTTGTAGCATGTCGTGACCAATTTCTTTAAACCGAGAGACGCAAATTTGTAGCTAAAATAGTGGAAAAAATTGCTAACCCGAGGGTCATCACAGTTGCAGTAGACGGTCTTCCCAAAGAAATGACGCTTATAGTGCCTCAACTCGTTCTCGATGTCGGATAGCTGGGTGTAGAATTCGTCGTACTTACCGCGCCTAGCCTGGTGGAGTGTCCCGTTCTTCTTCACGATGCCACAGTCCAATCGCTGTCGTCAGCCACGACAACGCTGTCGAAAAAAAGTCGGTCGACGAATCCATGGTGCATCTGGACGATCCGCGCGACTTCGTGGAAAGAGGCGGGAAGGCGGTCGGTTTTGACGAAGACCTTTCCTTTGGATTTGGGAAGCGGCAACAAGGAAGCCTCCTGGTGAGGGTTCGAGAGCGCTGCGGACAGCGGGCGCGTCGGCATGGTGATTGCGTCAGGTGTGCGAGCGAGGGGACGTTCGTGTACTACGCGAGGCTGACAAGCGATGTGGCCATACACCGACATGGTAGACGTCAGGTTTCACCCACATTGATCTCCGGGTGCTCTCAATCATTCGTCTAACGTCTACTCTCCGCTACGGATATGCGGCCCGGACCCACCAGTGGTGGACCCGAAGTCGCTAGGAGCTGGCACGGCAGAATAAGGTTCCTCGCTGTTTTATGTGGGTAGCCGGAACCTCCGCTGTCCGATAGCCCCGGGCACGAACTTTGGCCGCCTGAATCAGTGAGTTCATGGCCTCAAGGAGGCCATTCGTCAGCCGCGAATGTTGCCAGTGGAGAATGCCCGTTCTGTGCCACCTGATCGTCTTGGCCACCCCAACCATCGGCTGCAGCCCGCTCTCCCCCGCCCTCACGCACCAACAATCCAAGTGACGCCCTGCCGCCACCGGCGGCAGAGCCCATAACTCCTGGAAGTCCAGCTTCAGCTCGTATTCCTTCGCCGTCTCCAGCGTGTCCGTGGCCAAGTCGAGCAACTCATCCAGCCGAGCCATCTCCGAGACTGTAAGACGCCGCTGGTTCTTCAGCCACAGCCAGCGTGTCCGCTTGAGGTCCGGACGGTCCTTCTGTTCCGCCCGACGCACCCGCTCGATCCCCTCGTTGAGCAGCTTGACGACATGGAACCGGTCAAACGTCACCTCGGCTTCAGGGAAGACATCCGCCGCGCCCTTGATGTACGCCTTCGACATGTCCATGCAGATCTCGCCGATCCGGCCGGGATCGCCGCCGTGAGCCTCCAGGTCATCGCGATACTCCTCGAACACCTCCGGCTTGCGGCCCGTCGTTGCATACACTAGCCGACGCTCCTTCAGGTCAGCGAACAGCGTGATGTAGTCATGGCCACGGCGTGCGGACTTCTCGTCAACACCGACGGCCTCGACCCCCGAGTGATCCGCGTCCTTGCGCGCCAAGTCCACATAGAAGCGCAGGATACGCCACAGCTTCGTGTCGTGCTCACCCACGATCCGAGCGGCCACGGCCACCGGCATGGCGCTGCAAAGCGTCAGCACCAGCCGCTCGAACAACAGAGTCGCGCTGCTCCTGGGCCTGGCCCAATCAAGCTTCGCCTGCCCCCCGCACTCAGCACAGCGAACTCGCGGAACGTTGGCGTGCAGGTGCGCCTGATACTGGAAGAAGTCCAGGTGTCGCCACGAACGCCCGGACATATCGTGAGCCTTGCAACCGTCTCTGCCGCAGTTGCCGCACCGAAGGATGCCTGGCAACCGAGGTCAAAGGGTAAGCCGGGCGGCTTGAAGTGGCGAGTCCACAAGAAATGAACCTCGCGAGCTTGCCTCGCGAAACCGATTTACCCACACAAAACAGCGGGGAGCCCAGAATAAAGACATGACGCAAAAGAACGAATTCTCGACAGTCGGACCAAAGAGGTACGGAGCCCACAAGCCCGGGAACCTTGGAAATCGACCCCTCCTGCAACCAAAATGCCTTTCAATCGCTGTGTTTTTGCCGTTCGGCGAGCCAAAATCCGCTACACGGCCACATTTGCTAGGCGGTCACCCCATGCTACGGGTCCACCTTGCGTTATCGGTCTTTCTGCCGCGCGTGCCTTTGGTCGTGTCTCTCTTGCAAACCGCCAATTTGGAGCTTGGATGCCGTTTCACGCAAGAGCGCTTGAATTGGTCAGACTCGAACAACCGCCCAAGCAGCCGTGTCCGGCCGGCAAACCCCAGACCTCATCGGCGAGGCGTTGTGGTCTCCTACGGGTGGACGGACTTGAGCACCGTGCAGGGCGAATTGGAGTAGTGGGGTCCACGGAAATCCCTCGCCACGGCTTGGCCCGAATGTTACCCAGGAAGTGACGCCGGGAATCTAAATCAGGATCGCCGCCGGCTCTTCCAGAAATGACTTGAGCGTGGCCAAGAACCGCGCCCCCTGGGCCCCGTCGATAACCCGGTGATCGCAACTCATCGTCATCGTCATGCAGGGCCGTGCCACCAATTGGCCGTCCCGGATCACCGGACGCTCCTGAACGGCGCCGACCGCAAGGATGCCCGCTTCTGGAGGGTTGATCACCGCCGTGAACGCGTCAATTCCAAACATCCCCAGGTTCGAAATCGAGAATGTGGACCCGGTGTATTCATGGGGTTGTAGCCTCTTGTCCCGAGCTCGCGCCGCGAGCTCCCTGACCTCGCGGCTGATCGCCGCCAAACCCTTGGCGTGCGCATCGCGGACAACCGGTGTGATCAGCCCGTCTGGCACCGCCACCGCCACCGCCATATGCACACGATTGAAGCGTCGGATCACATCTCCCGACCACCACGCGTTGCATTCGGGATGGTGTATCAGCGCGGCGGCCGTCGCCTTGATGACCAAGTCGTTGATGGACGCCTTCACGCCCTGGAGCGCCAACACCTCATTGACCGACCTGCGGACCTCAAGCGCGCGCGTCATGTCCGCTTCCACGGTGAGGAAGAAGTGGGGAACCGGTCCCAGCGACTCGGTCAGGCGACGCGCAACGGTCTTCCTCATCTGCGTCAGGGGAACATCAACCATTTCGGGCCCGGCCTCGGTAGCGGGAGCTTCAACAGCCACCTGCGGCGCAGAGCCGGCCTGAGCCGCACGCTCCACATCACGCTTGACGATCCGGCCCGCGGGCCCCGACCCGCTCAGCGAGGCCAGATCGACGCCCGCCTCAAGAGCGAGACGACGGGCCACGGGTGAGGCCCTGACCCGACCGGAGGCCGGGCTCTCGGGCCGTGACACCGTCCCGTCAACCGCCGCAGGCTGCTCCGGGGAACCCCCCTCATCGACCATCTGGGGCGCGGGCCCACCCGCTTCCGAAGCATCAGACGCAGGTACGGCCGCCTCCAGAGACGAGATGTCCTCGCTCTCCTCCGCGATGATCGCGATCACGTCCCCCACCGGCGCGGTCGCGCCCTCGGCCACCAAGCGCCGCCGCAACACCCCCTCGCCCCGGGCGACCAGCTCCATGGTCGCCTTGTCGGTCTCGATTTCAGCCAGGATGTCTCCCTGGGCAACCGGATCCCCCTCACGCTTCAGCCACCGGACGACCTGGCCCTCCTCCATCGTCGGGGAGAGCGCCTCCATGTGGACCTTCGTGGCCATGACTCAAGCACTCCCTTGGGCTCGGTACAGCACCCGATTGCACGCGTCAACCACGCCCTGGACACCGGGCTTGGCGAGCTGTTCCAGATTCTTGGCATACGGCATCGGCACATCGGCCTGCGTCACGCGAACGACGGGCGCGTCCAGGTAATCAAATGCCTCATCCTGGATCAGGGACGCGATCTGGGACCCCACGCCCCCGAACGGCCACCCCTCTTCCAGGTAGACCACGCGGTTGGTCCGCTCCACCGTGGCCAGGATCGCATCCACATCCAGAGGACGGAGCGAACGCAGATCCAGGACATCGGCCTCGATTCCGTCGCGGGCCAACGCCTTGGCGGCCTGCAGGGCCACATGCACCATTTTGCCATGCGTGACGATGCTCACGTCGCCCCCGGAACGCTTCAGATCGGCAACCCCCAGGGGAATCACGTACTCCCCGTCGGGAACCTCACCGCGCATGTTGTACAGCAACTCGCCCTCCATCACCGCCACCGGGTCGTCGTCACGGATGGCCGCGGCAAGCAATCCCTTGGCGTCCGCGGGCGTGGCCGGCGCGACCAGCTTCACCCCGGGCGCGTGCGCGTAGTAGGTCTCACAGGCTTGCGAGTGCTGCGCGGAGAGTTGCAGGGCAGCCCCGTTCGGGCCGCGAAACACGATCGGAACACTGATCATGCCGTTGGACATGTACAACATCTTCGCCGCGTTGTTGATCACCTGATCCAAGGCGAGAAGCGAAAAATTGAAGGTCATGAACTCACAAATCGGCCTCAGCCCCGCCATGGCCGCGCCCACGCAAAGACCCGCAAACCCCAATTCGCTGATGGGAGAATCGACCACCCTGCCCTCCCCGTAGCGGTCCAGCATGCCCTTGGACACCTTGTAGGCCCCGTCGTACTCCGCGACCTCCTCACCCATGAGGAACACCGTGTCGTCACGGTCCATCTCCTGTTCCATGGCGGCCCTGAGCGCCTCCCGATAGGTCATCTCAGCCACGGGAGGCCTCCCGGAATCCGCGCCCGTCCAGGAACAGGCGACCCTGCACATCAACCTCCTTGTACACGTGATCATAGAGTGTGGACGAGTCGGGGAGCGGCGAGGCATCGGCAAAGTCGGCCGCGTCCTCGCTGATCCCGCGGGCCTTGGCGTCCATGGCCTCAAGCTCCTCCCGAGTCAGCAAATCGGCCTCCATCATGCGGTCACGCAGGATCGTGATCGGGTCACTCTCCTTCACCTGGCTCTCCACCTCTTCCCTGGACCGGTATGTGCCCGAAACCGGATCCGACATGGAGTGACCCCGGAATCGGTAGGTCACCGCGTTGACATACTGCGGACCCTCGCCCGCGCGCACCCTCCGGGCCAGGTCAGCAATCAGGCGGTAGGTCGCCAACACATCCTGGGCATCCACCGTATGGGCCGGAATTCCGTAGGCCCCGCTACGAGCCTCCATCTCCGTGGCGGACACCCTGGAGAACGCTGTGCCCATGCCGTAGCCGTTGTTCTCCACGATATAGATGACCGGCAGCGTCCAGATGGCCGACATGTTGAGCGCCTCAAGGAACGCGCCCTGATTAACGGCCGCGTCCCCCATGAAGCACACGCAGAGTTGCTCGCCGCCCCGGTAACGAATGGCCCAGGCCAGGCCGGCGCCCAGCGGAATCTGCCCGCCCACGATCCCGTGCCCCCCGTAGAACCCCCGCTCGGGGTCGAAGAGGTGCATTGAGCCGCCGCGTCCCCCCGAACACCCGTCCACGCGCCCGTACAGCTCCGCCATGACAGCCCGGGCGGACATACCCTTGGCAAGCGCCTGCGTGTGCTCCCGATAGGCGGAAATGACCACATCATCCTCCGCCAGGGGCTTGATCGCACCGGCGGCCACGGCCTCCTGTCCGATGTGCAGGTGGCAGAATCCCCCGATCTTGCCGATCGCATACGACTCTTCGGCCTTCTCCTCAAAGCGCCGGTACAGCAGCATGTCGAAGAGAAGCGAATCAAGCTGCTCCTTCGTGAACCCTTCCAGCACCTTGTCTTCCAAAACCGTCTCCCGTGTCATGCCCGTCAACCTCCGGCTTCCGCAACCCTCCCGAGCGCCGGGTCGACGCGAAGCCGGACCAGCGGCGGCCGCGGGGGCGATGCCGAAGAAATGACCTCGGCCGGCGCCGGGACATCGGCCTCCAATACCTCGCGGATCAAGCCGACACCGCCCGCCTCAACCTCCCGGGCCTGCTCCTTGGCGTGGTAGCTCGAGCGCACCAGGGGTCCCGACTCCACATGTCGAAACCCGTATTCTCGCTCACCAATGCGCTTCCAGTCCAGGAATTCCTCGGGCGTCACCCAGCGCGCAACCGGAATGTGCTGCTCCGAGGGGCGCAGGTACTGGCCAAGAGTGAGAATATCGACCGAGGCGTCACGCAGGTCAGCCATGGCGCGGCGGATCTCGCTTGCCCGCTCTCCCATCCCCAGGATGATGCCCGTCTTCGTGAGCGTTGAGGCATCCACCTGCTTGGCGCTTCCCAGATAGGAGATCGACCGCCAGTAGCGGCCCCCCGGCCGCACCTCGGGGTGGAGCCTCTCGACCGTCTCCAGGTTGTGCCCCAAGATCGCGGGACCGGCGTCCATCACCGTCCGCAACGCCGCCTCGTCCCCCTTGAAATCGGGGATTAACACCTCAACCGAACACGCCGGAACGCGCGCGCGCACCTCCCGAATCGTGGCGGCATAGATGCTCGCCCCGCCGTCGGCCAACTCGTCCCGGTTGACCGACGTGATCACAACATGCTCCAGCTGCATGGCCGCCACCGTCTCGGCCACCCTGCGGGGCTCGTCCAAATCGAGTTCCGTGGGCATCCCGTGCGCCACGGCGCAGTACTTGCACGCCCGCGTACACACGTCGCCCAAGATCATGAAGGTGGCCGTGCCCGCCTCCCAGCACTCACCGATGTTCGGACAACCCGCTTCCTCGCACACGGTGTGAAGCTCCTGAGAGCGCATCATCCGCTTGAGCCGCAGGTAATTTGGCCCCCCTGGGGAGCGCACCTTGAGCCAGCCCGGCTTGCGCGATGTGATGGGGATCGTGTCAACGCCGCAGTGCGACGGAATCGCCGCCGACCCCTTCGGCTTGACCGTGCCGGTGTCCTTGCCCTTGGGCGCATATCCGCCGCCGGGCTTAAGGGAAGGCGTCACCTTGGACGTAGCGTCCCGTGCGTTGGGCACCAAGATCCGGGCACCATGATCTCCTTTGCGCAAAAATGGGGAATATCAGCGACTCGGCGCTGTCTGTGCTTCCGTTCGGAAGGCTCGGCCCGGACGCGGCACACGCGGAGCGCGAGAAGCCCCCAATTCGGGCAATGCGAATGCATACCGAGCGCATGGATCCTAAACAAAGTCACTCGCTTTGCGCCACAGCGCGCACCCAGCCGCAATGGTCCTGCATCCGCAACGCGTGGACGCCCGCCACCCGGGGCGCACCCCTGCGGGATGGCCGAGGCCCCCAAGTCTGGTCCGCCTCTTGCGCGCCTGCCCCGGAGACGGCCCGCCAGTCCAAGAGCGACTCAGGCCGATGTTCGCGCGACAGCCAACAATCGCTCTTCTTCCTCCGGGGACAATCCGGAGCGTAGCTGCTGCCGCTCGGCGTCCAGCGAGGCCCACCACGTCAAGGTGTCCCGCGCGGTCTCGTCCAGCGGGCGCAGTTCCAGGCCCGACGCGAACGCCCTGTCGCCGTTGACGCGCATCATGCCCAGGTAGTCACCCCGGGGCTCGGTCCAATATGTGACCGCCCGATGGCCCTGCTCCGCCAGCGTGCTCGCATCGACCCAGACCAGAATCGCGTCGGACTCCACGGCGGCTCGCGTCCTCTCCAGCAGGGCTCCCATGGTCAGGGGATCCCGGGGCCCCACCACGTTCATCGTCCCCGTATGTCCGTCCTCGACAGCCCCGACCATGAAGGCGGCCAAGTCGCGCACATCGACATGTTGCATGGGATCGTCGGGGCTCCCCGGCGCCAGCACTTCACCCCCCCTGGCCAGGCGCACCGGCCAGTAGGTATACCGGTCGGTCGGATCCCCCGGACCAATGATGTAAGTGGGCCGCACCACGAGGTGGCGCGCGGGAAAGGCCCCGCGGGCCACATCCTCCGACAGGGCCTTGAGCGCCCCGAAGGTCCGGCCGTCGACCACCTCCGTGTCGGGGTCATCGATCGTGTCCACCGGTCCTTCCTCGCTGATGTCGGTGGTCAGGTAGGGCACATAGACGCCGGTGGAAGAGACGTACACATACTGCCCCACGGAATCGCGCAACGCCTCAGTCGACAGCTCGACCCACCTGGGAACAGTGGCCGAGTTGTCGATCACCACATCCCAAGACCGTCCCGTCAGCGCCTCCAGGTCTCCGTCGCGATCCCCGATCAACGTCTCCACCTCCGGGAAGAGGTCAGGGTTCGTCACCCCCCGATTGAACAGCGTGATCTCGTGACCCCGCGCCAACGCGGTCCGCACTTGGTGCGGCCCCAAAAAGCCGGTCCCGCCCAAAATGAGGATACGCTGCGGCGTCGGGGAACCCTGGCCGGGAATCCGGCACGCGGACAAGCCCAGTCCGCCCACCACGGCCGTGCCCGCATGCAGGAATCTGCGCCGGGTCATGCGCGCCATGTCCTCGTGCATTCCTGATCTCCTGAGTCTTTTCGACTTCGCCGTTGACAGAGTGCCCGCCCGACAGCGGGATGTTCCCTGCGTCACATGGACCCCTCTGCCAGGCCCGTACGCCCCCAAAATGGTCCGGCCTCTTTGGATGGCGCCGGAGGTGCGGGCGCCGCACGAATCATCGGATATCGAATGAGTCATCGCAACGAGGATGGCGGCGCACCGTGCCCAAACGGAGGTCACGTCGCCGGCGCATTTGCACCGTTGTGGCCGGATCTACAACACTTCCGTATTGAAGAATCGGTCGCCGACGCGAACACGCAAAGATCACTTGCGGGGCGAACAACATTGGATCGGCCAACGACCGTGGCGACAGTGGACCTGCTGGGACCTCTCAACGAGTTCGAGTCCAAGACCGCTCCTAGCGAACTTCATCTGCGTGGTGATGTGTCTCTACTTCAGCACGGTCCTCAAATCGCCGTGGTTGGGAGCCGGCGGGCATCAGAGGGCCTGGAACTCGCCCGGCGGATCACCAGGATGCTGGTGGAGCAGGGAGTCACGGTGATCAGCGGCCTGGCCCTGGGAATCGACACCGTGGCCCACAAGACGGCAATAACCGGCGGCGGCCCAAGGGTGGGCGCGCTGGGCACGCCTCTGGATCGGTACGCGGTGCCGCGAAACCGAAGGCTCCAGGACGAGATCGGGAAGCACCACCTGCTCGTGTGGCAATTCCCGAGCGGCCAGCCCACGAACAGGTCACACTTCACTGTCTCGGGATGCGGTGTCCAAGACCAGCTGTTTCTTGTTCTTACGGCGCACGACGGACGGCATCGGCATCATGGAGTGACTGCCCAACCCCAAGGAGCCGTCAAGCGGCCCGTGCCAGCACCTTGACATGGACGCCAAGCTTCCTTTACTGATGAGCCACTTCCAGTTTCAGCCCCCGCGAGGGTGACCCGCACCACCCGGCCATGAGATGTTCCACTTGATCAGTTAATGACATTCAATGAGGATGCCCGTGTGATCTCTTCGCCACAAATGGACATCGGCAGGACGCAACCCATGGACCAGAACCAGGGAGCAGGCATGCATCCTCGCACAAGTCGGACGCCCCCTCCGTGAGCCTTCCCGCCAAACCGCACGACGCGTTGTTCCGGACACTGGTCTCCAACCCGGCCCGCGCTGGCACACTCCTGGCAGAATACCTGCCGCCGCAGGTCGCCGATCTGCTCGACCCCGACACGCCACCCGAGGCGGTCGAGGGCAGCTTCGTCGACGAGGACGCCGCACACTCCCAGTGCGACGCCCTCTTCAGGGTCAGGCTAAAAACCGGAGAAGATGCACGCATCTATACGCTGCTCGAACACAAGAGCCACGTCGACCCCGCCACTCCACTCCAGATCCTGAAATACCTTGTCAACATCTGGCTCCGCGAGATTGACGGCGGCGCCGGAGACAGGCTACCGGTGATCGTGCCGCTCGTGTTCTACCACGGCCAGGGCCAGTGGACCGCACCCCGTTCGGTGTCGGGCATGATCGATGCGCCCGAAGGACTGGAATCTTTCGCCAAGGAGTTCGCCTACGTGCTGCACGACCTGGGCGCGATTGAGCCTGAGCTACTGTCGCGGGCGCCGGATGTCAGGGCCTGCCTGTTGGCGCTCAAGGTGGTCTATGCCAGGGAGATCTCGCCGGATCTTCTCGACATCATGACCGGCGGGACGGTTGCCGAGAGCGCGTTTGAGCGTCATCTTTTGCGCTATATCGTCGAGCGCATGCGCCTGACGCCTGAGATGCTCGAGGAATCGTTGCACCGGACGAAGCCAGACCGCTGGGAGGTACTTATGGACACGGTGGCCGAAACCTGGGTCGAACAGGGAAAGGCTGAGGGCCGAGCTGAGGGCCGAGCCGAGGGCCGAGCTGAAGGCCGAGCTGAAGGCCGAGCTGAAGGCCGAGCTGAAGGCCGAGCCGAAGGCCAGGCCGGGATCGTTCTACACCTTATGGAGTTGCGCTTCGGGGTTGTGCCTGATGCGGTGGGCGAGCAGGTGCGCAATGCGTCGCCATCCAAGCTGGAAGCCTGGGCGGCGGCGGTGTTGACGGCGGCGAGCCTGGACGAGGTGATGGACGCTCGGTCCTAGGCGCTGGACCGGGTGCGGAACCTCGCGACGGCATCGACAAATCCCGGCGAGGGATCGTGGCCGATGCTGAACACCGTGGGGCCCTGTCTCCCGCCGATGTCTCGGCGGGATCCGTGGAAGCGGACCGGACCTACGACCTGCACAGGCAGCCGCTGAGCAACTACTCTCCCAGTGTCGAACGCCAGACGCCGGAGCACAACAAGGTGCGGCCACTTCCTTGGCCCAGGCCATGCGCGCGACAAACAACCAATTCCTTCGCGGGATTGACGGTTACACGGAGTACTCAGGTGAGTAACGAAGCGGCTTCCTACCGGCTGCCAGCGAAGCAGCCCCCGGGACCCTGCCGTGATGGTGAAGCGGGTATCCAAAGCCTTCGAGCAGGAGGGGGCGCGCTCGGCAGTGGCCGAGTAGGATGCGGTCGCGGCTAAGATCTGCGGTCGCCGCAAATCGGCGATGCCGAACCCTCTACTACTGCTGAGCAACCAACTTATACACCGGGAGACTCTGCACATCCATATCGTCCTTCAGCACCCCGAGGACACGCCCTCCGGCCACATCCAAGATCCGAAACCTGGGCGGAGAGGCTCGACCCGCCCCAGCCATGTTTTCCGGGAAACTACAGATTTGGGCGGGGTCGATAACTGCCTCGGGATGCGGTGTCCAAGACCAACTGTTTCCGGTTCTTACGGCCGGAGACGAACGGCGTCGGCATCATGGAGTGACTGCCCAACCCCAGGGAGCCGTCAAGCGGCCCGTTCAAGCACCTCGACATGGACGCCAAGGTTCCTTTACTCGTGAGCGCACTTCCAGTTTCAGCTCGGCGGGGTGACCGGGCACCGGTCATGAGGTGTTCCGCTGACAATCGACCACCTTCCATACAGGTGCGTCGGGTCAGAGTCGCCAGCAGGGGACCTGCCCTTCTGAAGGCGTTTCCGTTCGGGTCGGCGGCCGCGCAGTTGTCTTTGGTCACCCAGGCGACAGGGAACCTGCCCTGAGCCGCCAAGATTGGGAACTTGTCATGAACTCCAGGCGCTGCCCCGAAGGCGGGATCAGCACACTCCCCTTGGTGAAGCCCGAAGATGGCAGGTGCCTCTTTCCGACTTGTCTGGGCTCCGGCGGCGTTCTCGTTCCCGCACCCCGCCCATGTCCCTCGGGAGACAGCTGGTCGAGACGAACCCAACCGTCATTCAGTCGGTTCGATCAGTGCATTCGCAGGGGTTGGGCAAATGCAGGCAATGCCCTGGCCGAGCCCGGAAGGTACCACACCGACCAAATGCCCACCCGCCCAACACGCGTGCGTAAGGGCCACATGGTGCCCAACCTCTACTTGGCGCCGCACAGAGGCGTGATCTGAGCTGGGAGTCAACACGTTTCGGTCGCCCGAGTCGGCCGACCGCCGGCACCATGCATGCTCAGCCAACGTAGGAATGTCCGGGTCGACGGGGCGTAAATCCAACCGAGCGCGACAATCAGGGCTCGTTCCCTTAAGGCCAAGTCGCAAGACGCAACCGACGGGGTGTTTGACGCCTCACCCCGCTGATCATCCACCACACCCCCCGCGGAACAACCCCCAACGATGACACCTGCCGACCAGTCGGGAACTGAGACCCGCTGGGAGCTGATCAAGCACGCCATCCGGGGCACGGGCGGCGACCCGACCAGGGGGGCACTCCGGCGCGCGATTCTGCTTCTGGCCATCCCCATGGTGCTGGAAATGGTCATGGAGTCGCTGTTCGCCGTGGTGGATATCTTCTTCGTCTCGCGACTGGGGGATGAGGCGATGGCGGGCGTGGCCCTCACCGAGTCGGCCCTGACGCTGATCTACACCGGGGCGATGGGTCTGAGCATCGGGGTCACGGCGGTGGTCGCACGCCGCATCGGGGAGGGAGACCGGGACGGGGCGGCGCGCGCGACCGCCCAGGCCATGCTGCTGGGAACCTCGCTGGCCGTGGCACTCGGGGTGGCAGGCGTGGTCTACGCGGCCGATTTCCTGCGACTGATGGGAGCGGATGAAGCGGTCGTGGCCGCCGGCCTGCCTTACACCCGCATCATGCTGGGGGGCAACCTCGTCATTCTCCTGCTCTTCCTGCACAACGCGGCCTTTCGCGGTGCGGGGGACGCGGCCATCGCCATGCGGGTGCTGTGGATCGCCAACGGGCTCAACATCCTCCTCGACCCGCTCCTGATCTTCGGATGGGGACCCGTACCGGCGCTGGGAATCGAGGGCGCGGCGATCGCGACCACCATCGGCCGGGGCACGGCGGTACTGGTGCAGGTCGCAACCCTGTTCCGGCTGGGCGGGAAACTCCGCGTTCGCCGCCCGCACCTGCGCGTACAACCAGCGCTCATGGGGCGGCTCCTCCGCCTGTCGGCGACCGGAACACTCCAAACATTCATCGCGACGGCCAGCTGGATCGGCCTGACCCGCATCACGGCGTCATTCGGGGCCGAGGCACTCGCCGGATACGTTATCGCGATCAGGATCATCCTCTTCGCCCTGCTGCCGGCCTGGGGCCTCTCCAATGCGGCGGCCACCATGGTGGGGCAGGGGTTGGGCGCGGGCGACCCCGAGCGCGCCCAACGAGCCGTATGGATATCGGCCAAGATGAACCTTGTGTTCCTGGGCGCCGTGGGGACGCTCTTCATCGCGTTCGCGCCCGGAATTGTCGGCATCTTTGGCGGAACCCCGGGGGCCCAGGCGGTCGCGGTGCAGGGACTGCGCATCGTCGCCGTCGGATTTATCTTCTACGCCTACGGAATGGTCCTTACGGCGGCGTTCAACGGCGCAGGAGCGGTCTGGACACCCACCATTCTCAACCTCTTCTGCTTTTGGCTCTGGGAGATTCCGCTGGCGTGGGCACTTTCGTTTCCGGGCAACCTGGGACCCGTCGGCGTCTTCACCGCCATGACGGTCTCCTTCTCCACGCTGGCGGTCGTCAGCGCGGCCCTGTTCCGCCGAGGGCGTTGGAAGCGGACCACCGTGTGAGCCATTGGAGACTCTGGAAGCGCTGCGGAGGACGCGCGCCCCGTGGGCAAAGGCCCCCAAACAGACACCTCGCCGGGTGCGTGACAAAGCCGTGACGCAAACGGTTCATCACCCCGCAAATCCCGCCGGGACCCGCATTCGCGGCGGCCCGGGACTTGTCCTGGCCCTGTTGGCCACCGTGGGATGTGCCTCATCTCCCCCCGGCCTGGAGACGTTTCGGCCGCCGTGGGCGACGTGCTACGACCGCTCGTCCCAACCCCAAACCGCGGTCGTGGACACACACCTGCACGCGCGTCCCTTTGGGGGGGCCGCCATCGATTTCAACGAGATATTGCACTATCTCCGAGACTCGGGGGTGCGCTTTGCCAACATCTACGGCATCGGCCAGATGCTGCCGCCGGATTCTCCCTGCACCTACTACCTGGACTGTCCCGGGACCCCGGTGACCCCGACCCTCAAGAACGACTTCGCCAACGCAACCGCCATCGCCCTCGCCCGGCCCGGCGATGTGCATTTGACCCTGGCCATGACATTCCCCGACCTGAGCCGGCCGGAGGCGGTGCTCGAGGGGATGGAGCTACTGGAGCGCGAGTTTCCCGGAATGTTCCGGTGGATGGGCGAGGTCAACCTTGTCAAGCAGGCGCTGTTCGCCAACAGCCATGAGGCCGTGCCGATGTCCGCCGTCCAGCGGTGGGCCCCCTTCATGGCCGCGCTGCGCGAGCGCGACATCCCGATCGCGATCCACTCCGACCTGGGCAACAACGACGATCCCCTCCGCTATCTGCCCCACATGGAGGCCGTCCTGGCCCGGTATCCCGACAACAAGATCGTTTGGATGCACATGGGGTTGTCGCGCGAGTTGACCCGCCTGGATGCCCGGGAGCACATCTCGCTCATGCGCCGCCAGCTGGACCGCAACCCCAATCTCATGCTGGACATCACCTGGCGGGTGATCGACGATCACTACTTCTCCAAGACCGAGTTCCAGCCGCTGTACGTCGACTTCCTGAACGAGTACTCAGACCGAATCCTGCCCGGGACCGACTTTCTGGCGTCCCGGGACAAGGACCTCGGCGTGTACAGGGAGGAACTGGCGGTGACCAGTCGCATCCTGCGCCATGTGGACGACAACGCGTTTCGCAACATCGCCTTGGGGCAGAACTACTTCCGGCTACTGGACCTGGACTATGAGGCCCCTCCGGTGTGCCGATCCGGCTAGAGCCCGCGAACTTCCCGCGGGCCTACCCCGATCCGGTCGGCGACAGGCTTGCCCTCCACTCGTCCCCCAAGCGCGCACGGATCCCGCGTCGCACCCACACCAAGCCCTTCAGCCGATGCACCCTCCCGTACGCCCACCGCGCGATCTCGCGGGTCGCCGGTCCGTCGTGGCGTATTGCCCGCGCATCGAACCCGCGCTCAAGCAGACCTCCCAGGTCACGGTTGCGACCCACCCATCGGACCACATGGCGCTCGGCCGCCAAGAGTCCGGACCTGTCCCGCACGCACCCCGGATGCGCCAGAATGAAGTTGTGCCCCAAGTCCAGCGCATACCCTCGCCAGGGGACGAAGCGGTCCACGCGCCCCTCCCCGCCGATGTCCCGGTCGCAGTAGAGGCAGCGCCCCGCCTGCACGTCCCGAAGCAGCGGCAGACTCGCCGCGAGGGATGGATCCCGCCCTCGAAAGAGATGCGAGCGCACGTCAAGCGAGCGGGCGATCTCCGGGTTGCGCCTCTCAACGAATCGTGACCAAGCGCCCTGCACGACAGCCGAGATCATCGGGTAGAAGGCGCGCATGTGGTGCGCAACACCCGGCAGGAGAAACACGACATCGCCGGCTTGCGCGTCTCGATACAGAAACTCCAGCCGCTGGCCCTCCACGGTCTGCAACCTGCCAAGCGGCATCTTCTGGATCGTCCGCGCGACCTGTTTGACCACGCGCGCCCACTCCTCTTCATCACGCTCAAGACGGGCCAACGACCCCTGGAACCTCCCATGCGCACCTTCAAGCACGCGGGCCACGGCGGCCTGGCCCCCGGTGATCTGGATCGGCACCCGCCCGCCGCCCCGACCGAGGACACCAGGGGCGGGAGGGCAGGGAGCCAAGCCGGGCCAGTACAGGCGAATGAACTGCTCCGCGATCTCCCGGATGTCCAACTCCAACTCCGCCCCGCTCTCGTCACCCCTGAGAAGGCAGAGATCCGCAATGGCATGCAGCAGGGCGAACTTGTAGGTGGAGGTGAACCTCCCCTCGGCCAGGACTCGCCAGAGCGCATGGAGAAAGGCAAGTTGCTCCCTCGGGCCCGGCGCCCACGGCTCATCCATGGCCCCCGGCCCCAAGCGCCGCGGGATCGAGGGGGGCCGGAAGAGCTCGGGTCACGGCGCGCGCCCGCAGGACAGCCCCGCCCCGTGGTCGCAACCCGGCAACCCGCAGACCGGGGCGCGCTGACCCCGGGGGCACCTTCGCCCCCAAGCGTGCAGCACGCGGCGATCTTCGCGGCGTCACCCTCCCCGGGACAGCCCCGCCGAGGATCTCAGGACCCCGGGGACAGGGCATCCGCAACGATGACCATCCCCCGCGCCCGAAGCATCTCGTTCAGCGCGGCCACCTCACCGGCCATGATGGAATCCAGCGCGTCCAGGTGGGCCCGGAGCCGTTGTCCAAGCAATTCCTTGACCTCCAACTCCTGGTCCGTCGGCCGAAAGTCCGCCACCGAGATTGCGCCGCTGAGATACCCGATCTTCTGCAGGAGCGTCGCGCCGAAGCGAACCCCGTCTTGGCCCTGGCCCGTGAGGCGCAGGTCCACCATCTCCATCTGCAGCGCCACCAGCCGATCCTCCAGCGCGGCGATGGCCACCGAGACGTCATCGTCTTGGGCAAAACGCGCCATCGTCGCCAACTGGACCCTGAGCGCCTCTACCCGATGCACCGCCTCGCCGGCGGCGACCACATCCTCGCGCACCTCCCTCAAGAACGCCACCTGGGCGACGATGTCCTCATGGGTGCCCGCCGAGTTGGGATCCTTGATGACCCGAAGAGGCTGGTCCATGGTGCGGCCCGCCGCGCGCAGGCGAACCGTGTACATCCCCGGCGGCATGAGAATCGATATGCGGCGGGCGCCGGGAGCCGGACGCCCCTGGGCGCCAACCGAGATGTGATCGGCGTACATCGGGGACGTGAGCAACCTGATCGGTTCGTTCGCCTCATCCTCCAGATCCCAATGCACGCGGTTCACGCCGATCTCGTTCGTACCCTCCAGCGTGCGCACCAGCCCACCGCCGGAATCCAGAATCTCGATCACCGGGGTCTCGGCGGCGGCATCGGCCAACCAGTAGTTGATGGATGCGCCGTACTCGGGATCCGTGCCCTCGGTCGGATCGCTGTACGGGACCGACGGAGGTGTAATGGGGCGGAAACGATAGGCGTCCCGGAGCGGGAACAGGTGCGCCGGCGAGGCCAGCACCTCGCCGTCCAGGTACTGTAGCGGCGTCAGGTCGTCCAAGATCCAGAATCCCCGGCCATAGGTGCCGACCACCAGGTCGTTGAAGTGCTCCTGGACCACAATGCCGGACACCGGGGCGTGTGGCAGGTTGTTCTGTAGCGGTTGCCAGTCGTCACCCCCGTTGAAGGAGACGTAGATGGCGTTCTCCGTGCCCAGGTAGAGCAACCCCGCCCGCTTGGGATCCTCGACAATCACCTTGGTGTAGCTGAGCATGCTGCCCGGAATCCCGTCGGTGATCTTATCGAAGGACGCCCCGAGATCGCGCGTCCGGTACACATGCGGATCGCGCACGTTGACCTGGTGGCCGTCGATGGCGACATAGGCGGTCGCCACATCGTGGCGTGACGGCGCGATGCTGCGCACGGCCATCCACGGGGGCATCTCCCCCATGTTCTCCGTCACGTCCGTCCAGGTGGCTCCTCCGTCCCGGGTCACATGCAGCAACCCGTCGTTGGTCCCGGCCCAGATGAGTCCCGCCTCCACCGGAGATTCGGCAATTCCGAAGACCGCCCCGGCGTACTCCACTCCGATGTTGTCACCGGTCAGGCCCCCGGACGGGCCCATGCGGCTTTGGTCGTTGCGCGTCAGGTCGGGGCTGATGACCTCCCAGCTCTGCCCCCCGTTGCGAGTCCGATGCACATGCTGGCTGCCGACGTATACGCTGTTGTTGTCGTGTGGCGAGATGTGGATGGGAGCATCCCACACAAAGCGGTACCTCACGCCCGCGGCCGGCCCGCGGCTCTGTTCCGGCCATACTTCGACCGGGCGGTATTGGCGCCGATCCTCCTCATAGCGCACCACGATGCCGCCGACCATGCCGGACCCCGACGCCGAGGACCACACAATGTTGGGATCGGTGGGATCCGGTGTCGCCCAGCCGCTCTCCCCTCCGCCGACATGGTGCCACATGCCCCTGGGGATCCCGGTGATGCGGCGCTGCCCCATGATGCGGCTGTTGCTGGGACCCCGGTAGGTGGGCTCGTCCTGCTTGTTGCCCAGCACGTTGTACGGCACCGCGTTGTCCACGGTCACATGATACATCTGCGCGTTGGTGAGGCGCTGCCGGAACCAGGTCCTGCCCCGGTTGATGGAGATGGACAGCCCCTGGTCATGGGCAACGATCATGCGGTCCGGGTTCGCCGGATCAATCCACATGTCGTGATGGTCGCCGCCGGGAGCCTGGGGCCTGGGCGTAACGTCCAGGGTCCGCCCGCCATCGGTGGATGTCGAAAAGGAGGCCGTCAGAAAATAGGCCTCGTCCGCATCGTTCGGCGACACCACGACGCGGGAGTAGTAGTGGGGCCGTCCCATGGCGTTGCGGTTGCGGGTGATCAGCGTCCACCGGCGCCCCCCGTCCTCGGATCGCCACAGCTGGCCATCTTCCGTCTCTCGCCCCTCCCATGGAATGCCGTCGCCGGTCTCCAGGAGCGCGTAGATGCGCTCGGGCCTGGACGGGGCCACCGCGACCGCCACCTTGCCCACCGGCTTGCGGGGGAGTCCGATGTCGTTGTCCGGTCCGCTCAGGCGGGTCCAGGTGTCGCCACCGTCGCGCGAGACGTGAAGCGCTCCGCCCGGCCCTCCCGACGTGCGCCCCCAGGTACGGATCTCCAGTTGCCATGTGCCCGCGAAGAGCACCCCGGGATTCGAGGGGTCCATCGCGAGATCGGAGCATCCGGTGTCCTGATTCACAAACAGGATCCGTTCCCAGCTCGCCCCGCCGTCCATCGTGCGATAGACGCCGCGCTCCGGCTGAGGACCGTACGCATGCCCCAATGCACACACATACACCACATCGGGGTCGGTCGGATGGATCACCAGTCGCGGTATCCGGCCGGTGGCCTCCAGGCCCATGAGCGTCCAGGTCTCGCCCGCGTCCATCGACTTGTAGATACCCTGGCCGATGGATACATGACTTCGGATTTTCCCCTCGCCGGTACCCGCCCACACGATATTGGGGTCGGACGGTGCCACGGCCAGCGCCCCGATCGACTGAACCGGTTGATCGTCGAAGATCGGGGCCCAATGGACGCCCCCGTCAGTCGTCTTGTAAATCCCCCCCGAGGCGGCGCCGACATAGTAGGTGTGTGCATCGCCCGAGATCCCGGCGGCGGCCGAAAATCGATTGCCCTCGGGACCGATGTGGCGCCACTCGAGGGCCGTGTAGGACGCCGGGTCGAGACCCTGCTCAGCGGCGACCTCCCGCGGCGCGCCGAGAACCCCGAGGGCCAAGCCCAGCGAAACGATGAGGGACGGGACGACGAGACGGGCGTGCAGGCCGAGGTCATGCATGGTGGCTGTGTCTTCCGGATGCGGGTACATGTGGGAACTCAAGTGACTGGACCCCAAGCAGAATCCCACAGACGAAGGCCCACCGTCAAGTGGATGCACCGCCGACCTGGTCCCGCATGGCGGAGCTATTCCCCCGGGTTATTCATGACGGCGGCTTGAGGGGGCTGGATTTGTGGGGACAAGTGATATATCTTCAATGGGTTACCAAGATCCACCAGCGTTTTCCGGCCACCAACCCAGGGTGAAGTCATGGCAACGACATTTAGCTTCAACAAATCGCTCCGAATCGAGTCCCGAGACGAAAGATTGTCATCAGACGCAGGGGCGGCCACCAGCCGAGAAATCCTCGAGCGTAGCGGTATCATCAACGCCGCAACCAAACGGATCAAGGACGAGCGCGACCCCGTCAAGATCAAGCACTCCATGGCGGAGTTGCTACGCACCGCGCTCTTGCTCCTCGTCCAGAATCGCCGGGACCATAACGATGCGAATGTCTTCCGCAACGACGTGTCCTTTGGCCTCGCGGTATCCGACCGGAAGGGAACGAAACCGGTCGACCATGCGCTGGCGTCGCAGCCTACCTTGTCGCGCTTGATCGCGGCGCTCAGCAACGAGGAGAACACCGAGGCCTGTCGCGACGTGATCATGGACTTCACCTCGTGGAAGGTGCTCGCCACAAACGGCGGTCGCCTGCACGATACGTTGGTCATTGATGTGGACAGCTTACCGGTGAAGGTGCATGGACAGCAGGCCGGCAGCGACTATAACGGGCACTATCGCGCCAGGGTTTTCCATCCGTTGGTGGCGGAGACGGGAGACATCCTGGATGTTGAGCTTCGGAGGGGCAAGGTTCATACGGCGAACCGCGTGGTGGGCTTCATCAAGAACGTGGCGAAGCGTGCGAAGGGGAAGATCAGCAAGAGGGTCATTTTTCGTATGGACGCCGGGTTCCCGAGCGGGGTTCTGATGCATGCGCTCGAGGAGGAGGGTATCGACTTTGTGGTCCGTGTGGCGAACAACAAGGTGCTGGCTGATCGTGCCGAACCTGCGATCGATGAGTTCCGTGCTGACATGGACAAAAAGGACAAAGAGGACAAAGAGAAAGAACGCCCGCGTGAGACCACGACGCGAGTTCGGGAAGCGGAGCGGTACAAGGCGGGGAGCTGGCCTGTTGAATGCCGCATGGTGCATGTGATGGTGGCTAAGCCGGGCGAGCTGTTCACGAGGTCGTTTTGGTTGGCCACATCGGTGTCTGCCGATGAGATGACGCCTGAGGAGGTGTTGGAGCTGTACAGGCAGCGCGGGAAGGCTGAGGGCCACATTGGCGAGTTGATGAGTGTGGTGAATCCGTCGTTGTCCTCGACGTCGCGTCCCAAGAGCCACTACCGGAACCAAAAAGTTGCGGTGGCCGATACGGAGGAAGAGGTGAGTGGCGACGAGAACGGCGAAGAGGAGGTGGTGGAGGATCCAGAGCTTCTGGATGCCTTTGCCCGCAACCGGGTACGGCTACTGTTGTCGATCCTGGCGTACCAGGTGATGCATGTCCAACGTGTTCTGTTGGCGCGGCGGACCGGTGTTGGCTGGAGTTTGCGGCGCCTGTTGGAGCGAGTGTTGCGCACGGCGGCACGATACATCGTGTCTGGGCGACGGATCACGATGATCACAAGCGCAGTGTCGGTGCATTGGCAGATGCTGGTTGCCGGTGTGCGAGAGCTTCCTGATGTCCGAATCTTGTCCGCCGAGGTTGTCTGATACTCAACGGCGGGTCTGGGCGCAAGGGCGGTTACAAGGGAAGTGGCGGAAGTGCGTCCATAAAATGGGTATTTGGGGGGTATGATGTGCACGAGGCGGTGGTCGGCCGGCAAAATTGAAGGGCTGGCCGATGTCGGAACGCCGAGAACCCTTTCACTGGCCTTGATGACAGTTTCAATTGTCACTCATGAATAAGGTGGGATTCCACCTCAAGGCCCCATGCGTCCCAGCCCGGTGCGCGGGAGCGCACAAACAGCTCGATCTTGGCCGCTTGGGGAAACATCAGGTCGATGCGCCGGCGGATCTCGTCCGGTTTGCGCGAGTGCGTGTGCCGCTTCTCGCTCACGAGTTGCCGCACGTTGCGGGCCCCGCGAGGTCGGGGAATCCGGCCCCGCTTGAAGACCAAGCAGAGTTCGCACTGGCTCATCGTGTAGAAGCCGGGGTTCACCCTCACCTTGTCCCACACAAACGCCACGGTCGCCCACCGAAAGCCCCATGCCTTGCCCAGATCAATGGCCTGGTCCAGGTGCGGACTGGTCGCCCACATGAAGAGCAGACAATCCGGCGCTGCAATGCGCGTGACATCCAGCGCCCTACGGGCCAATGGCCTTGATGCTGCTTGAGGCGTTTTTATCACTGAAGGGCGATGTCGAGGTTTCCACAGTATGGAGAGGCACCGAGAGGGGCAGAAAAACGGCACTCCCCTTGCCGAAGAAAGGGGCAACCAGCGTCCGACGCCCATGCCGGACCCAGAGGTCTTGGCGAAGCCGACAAAGCGCCGGTTCTCGGCAGCCTACAAGCGTAGCATTGTCGAGAAGGCCCATGCTTGTACGAAGCCAGGCGAGTTGGGCGCGCTGTTGCGGCGCGAGGGATTGTATTCGTCGCAACTGTCGCAATGGCGCAAGGCGATGCGCGAAGGATCTCTGACCAAGGGCACCAAGCGTGGGTCCAGAGCATCGGCCGGACGCAATCGGCAACGGCGGCTTGAACAGGAGTGCGAACGCCTGCGCAAGGAGGTTCAGGGGCTCCGGTTGATGGTGGACATCCAAGCCAAGGTTGCTGAGTTGGCGGGATTGGGCGCCACCTCCGGCGAACGCGAGTGACCGACGCCCCCGTGTTGCTGACTTGGGGCACCCGGGCATGGGACGGTGCAGGCTCTCGTGACGCGAGCGCAAGGGGAGCCGGCACCGTCCACCGTGTGGGTGTCACTGGCCATCAAGAATCGCACACTTTCGGCCATCTGAAATTGCACACTCTTGGCCATTTGGAGGATCCGCAGTGGGTGGGGCCCCCGTGGCGGGAGCGGAGCGACCAGAACGGGGGGCCCACCCACTGCTCGGCCATCCTCCCCCACCCCGGATCCGGCGATTATGACCCCGCGCGAGCCGTCACATCCATGGGGCCCATCAATGCCCGTGTGTGGATCCGCGAACAGGTCGTGCCTCATGCCCTCCCCCTGATCAGCTCCCCGCCAGCCCGCTTGGCCAGCCAGTTCGTTTGTGTGCGGGAGCCTTCGGGGACCGAGGGTTGCGTGATGCTCCGTACAGGCCGGTGGTGTCAGGCCTCTGTGTCGCTGATCCAGCGAACCCGCCCGGCGGTAAGGATCAGTCGTTGGATGATGGGACCGTCACCACATCCGATATCAGCAGGCGGCGAAGCGGCTCTGTTCGCAGCGTTGTTGTGCTCGGACGAATCCGACACGGGCGGAGGCAAGCATTCCATGCACGATCAGCCGACGGTTGAGATGGCACGCCGGCTACAGGGGCACCGCGACCATATTGAAACTTCGAGTCCGGGCCTTTCACACTGCGGATCCGGTCCCCGTGCAGGGAGCGGAGCGACCGAAACGGGGACCGGATCGGCCATCGGGTCCGATGCCGCCCCCCTTGGTGGGTGGGGTGGCCCATGGTGTTGATCGTGCATGCGAGATGTTGTGGGGTCCATGTTGTCATTGGGGATCGTCGTCGGGTACGTCGGGTGATGAGCGTGGTGATGTTGTCCGACAGGCCGACCGTCATCAAGGGGGAGCGGGTGCGCATGGGTAAGCGGGATCGGGCTTTAGCGCGGGTTGATGGCGCCAAGAGGCCAAGGCGCCGCTTTACGGCGGAGTACAAGTTGCGGATGGTCGAGGAGGCGAACGCGTGCAGACGGCCTGGTGATATCGGTCGTTTGCTGAAGCGCGAGGGTCTCCATTCATCGCAACTCTCTGCGTGGCGTCGGGCAGCGCGGCAGGGCATGGTGGACGCATTGGGCCGCAAGCGCGGGCGCAAGCCATTGATGACGTCGGCCGAGGCGAAGCGGATTGAGCAGTTGGAGCGCAGCGGCAAGCGTATGCGCAAGAAGCTGTGGGAGTGCAGGATGGTCCTTGAGGAGCACCGAAGAGTACTGGGAGATCGCGCTGTAGACCCTGATGAGCTGTCGTGGCCGGAGGGTCTGATGGACGAGTGGTATGGTCCTGATCCGATGGAAACGGACGTTTGCCAGGGTGACGACGAGGGGGTGGACCGAGGATGATGTGTGTTGGGCTGACCGCGATCGGCGGTATCAGCGAACCGAGTGATCAAGGAGTGATGCAGATGAACGGATCGTTTTCCGGAGTGGGTGGTCAAGGCGGTTGTGATGAGTAAGCAGACGAGACGCACGTTTACCGCCGAGTACAAGGTAAGGATCATAGAGGAAGCGAACGCGTGCAGACGGCCTGGCGATATCGGTCGGCTGCTGAGGCGCGAGGGTCTCCATTACTCCCATCTCTCCGAATGGCGCAAGGTGGCGCGCGAGGGGATGATGGCGGCGTTGGGCCGCAAGCGCGGGCGCAAGCCGTCAGCAGAACCGGAGGCGGTCAAGCGGGTCCGGGTGCTCGAGCGTGAGAGGGTTCACCTGATGAGCGAAATCGATGCGGCTGTGACGACCGTCGAGGTGCAGAGGAAGACGTGTCAGGATGCCGGACTTGAGCCGCCGCGCGAGATATTGCTTGAGGGGGCGGAGCGGTTGGCGAAGAAGATTGGCGTGACGCAGGCGTGTGCGAAGATGGGGGTGTCGCGCTCTACGCTGTACCGTCGCGGCAAGCCGAAGCCCGAGCCGAAGAAGCGGCCAACGCCGAAGCGGGCGCTGTCGGAGGCAGAGCGCCAAGAGGTGTTCGATGTCCTGTGTTCGGATCGGTTCATTGACAAGTCGCCCAGGCAGGTTGTGGCTACGCTGCTTGATGAGGGCAAGTACCTGTGCAGCGCGCGGACGATGTATCGGATCCTTGGGGAGAGGAAGGCGGTGCGGGAGCGCAGGGCGCAGCGTAGTCATCCGAAGCGGGAGAGGCCGCATATTGAGGCCAGCCGGCCCAATCAGTCGTGGTCGTGGGACATCACGCATCTGCGGGGGGAGAACAAGTCGACGTACTACCTGTATGTGATGATGGACCTGTTTAGCCGCTATGTGGTGGGATGGATGGTGGCTGAGACGGAGAATGCGGCTTCGGCGATGCACCTGATCCGCGAGACCTGCGAGAAGCAGAAGGTGGCCGCCGGTCAGCTCACGTTGCACTCTGATCGAGGGGCGCCCATGAAGGCTGGTTGCACGAAGGATTTGTTGGAAGAGTTGGGGGTGACGCGTTCGTTCAGCAGGCCTCGGGTCTCGAACGACAACCCGTATTCGGAGGCGTTGTTCAAGACGTTGAAGTACAGCCCGGACTATCCGGGCCGGTTTGGTGATGTCAATGATGCGATCATGTTTTGCCGCAAGTTCTTTCAGCGGTACAACGAGGAGCATCGTCATCAGGGGATCCGCATGCTGACGCCACAGATGGTTCACTCGGGCAAGGGTCCTGAGATGATCGAGAGGCGACAGGCGGTGATGGATGCGGCGTATGCGGAGCACCCGGAGCGGTTCGTGGGTGGTCGGCCGCAGACGAAAGCGTTGCCGACGAAGGTTGAGATCAACAGGGTATTGCCGGCACTGGCGATTGACGATAATGTAGGTAGCGTGGAGGTTGTCCGCCCCCACTAAAAAAAGTGTGTCACTGCTTCAGGGGCGTTGGCCCGTTCCGTGATGCACCCAGTCGTATCCTGAGTCGCGCGCGGCTGATGGGCACACACTTCATCACACTTCGATTAGGAGGGACCTTGACACAGGATGCCCCGGGAAGAACCACCCGGATGGACAGCAACGCGCGGTTCCCGGATCTACCGACAACCCGGTACGACGTAATCTATGCAGACCCACCTTGGGACTACAAGGGGCAACTGCAACATGCTGGCCGGGGAAATGGGGACAGCGGAGGTGCTATCCGACACTACCCAACCGTTCGCTTGAGAGATCTCAAGACACTGGACATTTCCTGCATCGCGTCACCAGACTGCCTGCTCTTTATGTGGGCGACCAACCCCCACTTGGATCAGGCCATCGACTTGGGCAAGGCATGGGGATTCCGGTGGGCAACAGTGGCGTTTGTGTGGGACAAGATGAGAGTGAATCCAGGCTACTATACCATGAGCCAGTGCGAATTTTGCCTGGTTTTCAAGCGAGGCCGTATTCCTCTGCCTAGGGGTGCTCGCAATGTCCGCCAGTTGGTGAGCGAACGGCGGAGGGCACATTCGCGTAAGCCAGATGAAGTACGGAAACGCATCAATCTGATGTTTCCTGATGCGAGCAAGATCGAGTTGTTTGCTCGATCGAGGGAGCCCGGATGGGCCGTTTGGGGGCTTGATGCATGGTAGCCCGTAAACATTTGGAACAACGTGACAAATGGCAAGACGAGAGCGCCGTGCGCGGAGGAAGTGCGGAAGATCTGTTCCATCAAGTCATGACTCGTCACGCTCCTCGTTGGCCAAATGTTCGTGTGAACAAATCTCCTGCTGAAATGTCTGGCATGTACGGTGTCTACCCTTCAGGCAGGCCCCACGGTATCAGGCCTGACAGCATGATCTACAACACCCGCACAGGACGGGCAATCTTTGTAGAGATCAAACGCCAGCGAGCGGCGGGAAATGCGCACGAGCGTGCGTGCAAATATTTCTTCCCCGGGATCGTTGCATCGGGCCAGAAGCTTGCCAAGCAACCGCTCGACACCCTTCCATTCTGGTGGGTATTTGCCAATGGGATTGCAGAGGACAACCGCTACATTCGCGAGATCATGCACTGGTTTCGAGGTGTTGAGCCGCATGTCTTGTTGTGGCATCCCTTTACGGATAGCACACTTTTGGACCACTTCGAGAGGCACATCCTTCCTTTGGTGGGAGACGATCGATGACTACGTTCATCAAGCAGTATTCTAGCTACACGGCCGCGGTGGGCGATACATGCCAGTCGGAACGAATCTGAACCCGGTTGGAACGCCGCGCACATAGGACGGGATGGCGCGGGGCGAAATACTCCCGCGGGCACCTCGCTCGGCAACGGCAGAAGGCCGTTGGGCCGAGGAGCAGAGCGTCGACGACTCCCGGATTCCTGGATTGCGTGCCGGTTGGGCGCAACGCGACCCCTCGCATCGCCCAGAATGCGTACATGTCCCCGGGCAGGCTTTTGCCTCCCGGTTGGTCTCCTTGAGCCGCTCCAAAGCTGGCCGGCCCGCAAGTCTGGACGTTATTCGGGCGGACTTTCCGATCCTGCAACGCCACACCTACCTGAATTCCTGTTCGCTGGGCGCCCTCTCGATCCAGGCCGAGAAACGGCTTCGGGACTTTTTGGATCGCTGGCACGACATGGGCGCCTCGGCATGGTACGAGCACTGGTGGGACGTACTCGCCGACTTGCGCGAGCGCGTGGCGGACCTCTTCGCCGCACCCCGGGGCGCGGTGGCCCTCATGCCCTCCACATCCTCCTGTCTCGCGGCCGTCTCGACCAGTCTGGACTGGTCGAAGCGCCAACGCGTCGTCACCACCGAGCTGGACTTTCCGACGCTTCTCCATCAGTGGAGGGCGCGTCCCGAAGCAGAACTGGTGGTGCTCCGGAGCCCCGACGGCATACGCATCGATGTTGAACAATTCAGGAATGCCGTCGATGAGCGAACGTTGGCCATCGCCACCAGCCACGTCTTCTTCACCACCGGAGCCGTCCTCGACCTGCAAGCGGTCGCACAGATCGCGCACGAGGCCGGGGCGTACTGCCTCATCGACGGCTATCAGGGTGCGGGCCAGATCCCGGTCGACCTTCCCGAGACCGGAGTGGACTTCTACACGGCTGGCCCCCTCAAGTGGCTGTGCGGGGGACCGGGGCTCGCATACCTGTATGTTCGCAGGGAGTTGATCTCGGCCCTGGAGCCCAGAGCCACCGGCTGGTTCGGGACCGAGGACCAGTTCCAATTCAGTCGCGGGGAATTCCGCTATCGCGCCGACGCCCGCCGGTTCGAACTCGGGACCCCCGCACTCGCCACCGTCCACACGGCGCTGGGTGGCCAGGAAATCGTGGACGACGTGGGCGTCGATGCAATCCGGGCCCGGAACATGGCGCTGACGGAGCGCCTCATCGAGGGTTGCCGGGCCGCAGGCTTTGCCCCGCGCGTACCGGACAGCAGCGAGGAGCGTTCGGCCATCGTCCCGGTACGCCATGCGGCACCCGAAGATGCCGTGGCCCGGCTCGCCCGGCGCGGAATCATCGTAGACAGCCGGCCCGGCGTCGTGCGGGTCAGCCCCCACTTCTACAACACCGTCGATGAGGTGGACCGGTTCGTGGCGGCGCTGCGTTGGATCCGGGACGGGGCCACGTCATCGCGGCAATAGACCCCGCCGCCGCCAAGAGCGCCCGGCGGCGGCCTCAAAAGGGCCCCGGTCTGTGCCCGAGCCTGAAAGGGTCATGACCCATGCGTAGGTGCACTTCCCACGCGAGGCCCGCCGGAGGCTTGCGTTCTGATTGTCTGGCTGCACGCATCGTGCGGTTCGGGCCCCTGCACATGAGCCGTTGATCGCGCATACTTCCCTGACAGTTCCCGGCAACCGCCTCACGACCCGCCCCCAGCCAGGGCGCGGGCTACAAGGGCGCCCGGGACTCGCCTGGCTTCGGGACTCTCAATTCATGAATCCTTCCGATACCAGAGGCGCACCAAGCAAGACCCCCGGCCCTCCTGGCGCCCGGGACGGGGTCGTCTTCTTCGACAGCGCCTGTGCGCTCTGCCACGCCGTGGTCGGCTGGCTCGCGCGCTCCGACGCAACCGGCAAGCTCAGCTTTGTCTCCCTCTGGGCACCCGAGGCCAGGGAATTGCTCCCGGCTGTCAGAAACCCCGGGCAGGGCGGGGCGTGCCATCCTGGGGCCGCCGACGCGATCGCTCTTGTCCAGGGGGGCCGCGTCCGTTTTGGATGGGCGGCCGCGGCGGCGGTCCTGCGCTTGCTGCCCTTCCCGCACTCCATCCCGGGATACCTCATGGCCTTGGTCCCTCGTCCTCTGGGAATGGCCGCCTATCGCTATGTGGCCAAACGCCGTCATCTGTGGTGCGGCTCTGCGGCCTCTGGCCGGGATTGTGCGGACGGCGCGGCCAAGGAATAGGTTGTACCCGTTGTCGGATTCGGGAGCCGCACCCTCCACTGCGGGCCCGCTTTCCCCGCCATCGACTTCGGTGGTAGACTCACTTGGCGTCCGCACCCCCGGCGGGTCACCCTGAACACACGCGGAACACCGCACATTTGTGACCCAAGACCTCTCAAGTACAAGGATCTCGGTTTCATGGGAGTTGATGTCATCCCGAAGCGGTCCCCGGAGGCGCTACGCAACTTCAGTCGTGCATTGCTCCGAGATGTGCAGGCGCTGGAGCTCATGCTGGAGCAGGGAAGGATTGAATCGGGGATCCGCCGCTTTGGCGCCGAGCAGGAGTTTTTTCTGGTGGACGAGGCCTGGCGGCCCGCTCCGCTGTCTGTCGAGATCCTGAATGACCTGGACGATGAACCGTTCACCACGGAGCTTGCCCGCTTCAACCTGGAGGCCAACCTGTCGCCCAGGGTGCTTGAGGGCTCCTGCTTCTCGGACATGCACACGGAGCTGGACAGCCATGTGACCCGGGTCCGGGACGCGGCCCAGCGTCACGGCGCCAATGTCGTCCTCACGGGCATCCTCCCGACGCTGACCAAGTCCGACCTGTCGCTGGACAACATCACACCCCGGGCCCGGTATCACGCGCTGAACGAAGCGATCATGGCGGGACGCAGTCGCTTCCGGTTGCGAATCCGGGGCACCGACGAGCTCATGATCGAGCACGACTCCGTCATGCTGGAAGCCTGCAACACCAGCGCCCAGGTTCATCTGCAGGTCTCGGCCGAGGAGTTCGCCCACATGTACAATGTCGCCCAGGCGGTGACCGGCCCTGTGCTCGCGGCGGCAGTCAACTCCCCCCTTCTCTTCGGGCGACGCCTCTGGGCCGAGACCCGAATCGCGCTCTTTCAGCAGTCGCTGGACACCAGGGCCGGGGATTTGCACATGCGCGAAATGAGCCCCAGGGTGCGCTTTGGCGGACACTGGCTCAGACACTCCGTCACGGAGTTGTTCCAGGAGGACATCGCGACCTTTCGGGCCCTGCTCGCGGTGGACGCGGAGGACTCGCTGGAGGCCCTGCGGCGGGGCGACGTGCCGAAGCTGGAGGCGCTTCAACTGTTCAACGGCACGGTCTACCGCTGGAACCGTCCGTGCTACGGAATCTCGAATGGTGAGCCCCACCTCAGAATCGAGTGCAGGGTATTGCCCGCCGGCCCCTCGACGCTGGACGAGATGGCCAACACCGTCTTCTGGATTGGCGCCGTGCTGGGCGTCGCAAAACGGGTGCCGGAGCTGACCGACCGGATGGAGTTCGACGACGCAAAGGCGAACTTCATGGCTGGGTCACGATTGGGGCTGGGCGCCGGGATGACGTGGCTCGATGACAAACAGACGGTGCCCGCGCCCCGACTGATACTGGAGACGCTGCTCCCCCTGGCCGAGGACGGACTCTCGGACTATCCCGTCTACAAGAGCGAAATCGAGCGCTACCTGGGCGTGTTGGAGGAGAGGGTCAAGGCCGGCGTGACGGGAACAAGCTGGGCGCTGGGATCACTCAGGAACCTCAAGAATGCCGGCACCCGGGGAGAACAACTGGCCGCGCTGACGGCCGCAACCGTGAGACAACAGACCGCAGGCCTCCCAGTGGTGCAGTGGGACAGCGCCGAGATGGTCGAGGCGGGGGGTTGGAAACACAACTACATGCGCGTCGAGCAGTACATGACCACCTCGCTTACCACCATTCACGAGGACGAAGTGGTGGAGCTGGCCGCATACCTCATGCACGTGCGCGAAATCCGTCACATCCTGATCGAGGATGCCGAACACCGACTGGTGGGGGTTCTCTCTTATCGTTCGATCCTGAAGCTGATGGCGGAGGGTCGTACCATGGCGGAAGCCGAGACGATGCCCGTCAGCGAGGTGATGCAACGATGTCCGATCTCGGTGGCGCCGGAGACGCCCACGCTGGTGGCGATCAGCACGATGCGCAGCAACCGGGTGTCCGCCCTCCCGGTGGTCAAGGATGGACAGCTGGTGGGCCTTGTGAGCGAAACCGACTTCATGCCCATGGCCTACCAGCTTCTGGAGGAGCGGCTTGCGGGGGACGAATAGGTGACGGATTCCGCGAGCCGGGGAGCCGGGAGCGGGGAGAGCGCAACCAGGGGCACGCTTCGCGGAGGAGCGATCGCTTGGGTGCAAGGAGCGCTCGAGGGACCGCTTCTTCTTGTGGTCGGCGGCCTGCACGGCAACGAGCCCGCGGGCGTGCGGGCACTGGAGCGCGTGGTCCGAAAAGTTCGGGACCGCCGGGACCGGTTGCGGGGCGATTTTGTGGCGCTGGCCGGCAACATCGAGGCGCTACGGCAGGGGCGTCGTTTCCTGTCCTACGATCTCAATCGCGTGTGGACGCCCTCGCGCATCGAGGCGCTGCGGGCCAGTGTCGGCAACGGCAGCGCGGGCGGCGGTGCCAGGGAAGACCGCGCGGCCCTGCGGCTTCTTCATGTGATGGAAGAGGTCTCTCGGCGGCGCAGGGGAGACGCCTTCCTGCTGGACATCCACACCACATCCAGCGGCGGAGCCTCCTTTACCACCGCATCCGAACTGGCCCGGCACCGGCGATTTGCGATGGAAATCCCCGCCCCGCTTGTCCTCAAGCTGGACGAGCACCTCGAGGGTACCCTGACCAGTTACCTGGACCTGCAAGGGTACACGGCGGCCGTCTTTGAGTGCGGCCAACACGAGGAGGCGCAGGCCAGCGTGCGGGCGGAGGACGCGATCTGGCTGGCCGTTCGCGCGGGCGGACTCCTGGGCAGAGCGGATGTGCCCGAGGCAGAGCGGGGCTATCGACGCCTCGAAGCTGCCTACCGGAAGCTGCCACATGTTCTGGAGATGCGATATCGGCACGCCGTGTCCGCGCGCGACCGATACCGCACCCGTCCCGGCTTTTACAACTTTCAGGTGGTGCGGGAGGGCCAAGTGATTGGCGACGACCGCAGTGGCGAGGTGGTCGCTCCCGAAGACGGCAGGTTGCTGATGCCGCTGTACCAAGAGCTCGGGGAAGACGGCTTCTTTATCGTTCGCGAGACCGACGCCCGGCGCCCGCAGCCCCGCACAGCAACGGGGGGTGTCGGCCGGACGCACGCCCCATTCGTGAAGTCCCTGCAGCCCGCGGGGTGATTCGGGCAAAGGACGCCGACTTGGAATGTGCGGTCGCTACACGCTGATTCAACCGCTGGGTGCCGTGGCCGCCCTCTTTGGCGCTCCGGGCGGTGAGGCCGACGCCGGGCTGCTTCCCCGCTTCAACACGGCGCCCACAGACCTCATGCCAGTTCTTGTCCACGCGGACAACGGACCCAAAATTCAGCCCATGCAATGGGGGATGGAGCCCCCCTGGGCCGACGCCCGACGGAGGGGGCCCCGCATGATCAATGCCCGCAGCGAGACGGTGGCCGTGCGTCCGGCCTTTCGGGACTCCTTTCGGCGGCGGCGCTGCCTGGTTCCGGCCGACGGATTCTACGAGTGGGAGCGCCGGCCGTCGGGAAAGCAGCCCCACTGGATTCACCGGGTCGATGGCGGACTGTTTGCAATGGCCGGGATCTGGAGCACGCCGCCCCGCGCCGGCACCACGAAGACGTTTGCGATTCTCACCAGGAGCGCCCCCGATGCGCTTCTGTGGCTGCATGACCGCGTGCCGGTGATCCTCCACCACACGCACTGGGCCGGGTGGCTTGCCCCGGACACCGCGTTGGCGCCGGCACAGGCCATGCTCGAGGCGCCGTGGCCCGACGGCATCGTGTGGAACCGGGTCTCCAGACGCGTCAACCGACCCGGGCACGACGGTCCGGACTGCGTCCAACCCGTCGACGACCCGGACACGGACCCTGGACATGAAGCGGTGGTGGGTGACCTGCACCCGCAAAGCGATCAGCTGTCACTGTTCTGACGGGCGCTGATCGGGTTCGTTGCCTGGGTCAAGCCTTGGCTTCGCTCTCCACCGCTCGCCCGGGGGCAGCCCCTTCCCCCGCGCAACCGCTCCCGCTCAATCATTCTCGGGACCGAACCACACGGCGTGACCCTTTTCTTGACGTAACTCAAGAGCCAGCTCCTTCTCCCATTCCCGGGCCTCGTCATGAGGCACCGGGTTCAACTCCCCGTACAGGTCAGGCAGGAGCCGCAGACCATGTCTCTTGACGATGCCTGCACCCTTGTACCCCATCATGTGCTGCGTGAAGCGAGCCTCGGGCTCCGACGATGTCTCTCCCACATACACGCACGGTCTCCCGCTCCGGTAGTCCGGGTTTTTTTTCTGAAACCCCTTTTTCTTGTGCCATGCATCATCCATGAGTTCAATCACATACAGATTTCTCGCGGGTCCTGATCCCGGGAGCCCGATTGATTCGCCAGACACGGAGAGGATCAAACCGTCGTCGGGGGCGCCCCCAAGGGCGCTGATCATCCTTCGCGACAAGGTGTTGCGCGCCGAGATGCTGGCCGCCCCGCTTCCGTGCCAAACAAGGTCTCCGAACACCGTTTCCGTATTCCACCCGCCGTCACGGCCATGGATGGCGCCCTCCAACATGACGCAGCGGCTCCATGTGAACGCCTCGCTTCCGGCGGCCCCAAACGTGCTCGCCAGGTCGGATGCCTTTGCCGAGGTGAGGAAACCCCGGTCACCGATCTGAATCGCCAGCACGGCGGGAACACGAACCTTGATCAGAACCCCTCGGGCCATCAGCACAACCAGCAGGACCAGGGGCTTCGCTCGCCAAGACCGCACCAGGTCCCGGGGCTCGCACAACTCGATGCCAAAGGTCCGCGCCGCCGTCTTGGCGTGGTCGATCTCTCCGCGCAGGAGGACGGATTCGTGAGGGTGGAAGATGCCGATGCGGTAGACAAGGACGAGACGGGACATGGCGTCGTTCCTGCCAGGGACTTCTCCATCGTGTTGCCGACTTGGTGATCCGAGAGTAGCGCCTGCCGGGCCCCAAACGGTGCGACGCCGTTGATTTCCTCCTGCTCCCGGATGACAAACCGCCTGGACACCGCGCTCAATCGACAGCACCCCCGGTGTATGGATCGCCATCCGGCAGCTGGGAGCCACCAGGACCCTCGCCCCATCTTGGCGCCTGACGCACTCCAAGTCCAATCATTATTGGCATTAGGGGGACCACCCAAGGTCAACATACCCCCCACCCCGGCCGTGGCAACTCCCACATGGTCAAAGGATGGACCGGGAGCTGGGGCCGCAGACCTGGCGAGCGACCGGCTTTCTGCCGAATCGTGTGGGACGAGGGAGTGCACGCTGAGCTCCGTGCTTCGCGGGACACCCAACGGAGCTGGCTCGCTGCACACCATCGAAGTATCCTGGGACAACCGGTCGGGCTCGCTTTTCCGTAACGCGCGTGAACGCGGGCAAGGCCCCACGAATTCTTGGCGAGCCGTGGCGGATGAGGATGGGCGCCGAATGACACCGACACGCTCCCTTTCGATTGAGGTCGCCGACGGCTCCGTCTGGGCATTGCTCAAGCGGCCGGGCAACGCGGGTGCGCTCCTCGTGTTTGGGCACGGCGCCGGCGCGGGCATGCGTCACGTCTTTATGGAGGAGACCGTGGAGCTGCTGGCCGAGCGTGGAATCGCCACTCTGCGCTACCAATTCCCCTACATGGAGGCAGGCCGGCGCGTTCCCGGCCCTCAGCACGTATTGACGGCCACCGTACGTCGAGCCGTGGCGGCGGCGCACACAGCGGCCCCTGATCTGCCTCTGCTCGCTGGGGGAAAGTCGATGGGCGGGCGCATGACCTCTTTGGCGGCCGCCGAGGCACCGCTCCCCGGTGTGGGCGGAATCTTGTTCTTGGGCTTTCCTCTGCACGGCGCCGGCAAGCCGATCAACACTCAGCGGAGCGAGCACCTCGGGAAGCTGGACGTTCCGCTGCTGTTCGTGCAGGGCAGCCGTGACCGGCTGGCTGACCTGGCTACGCTTCGGCGTGTCGTGGCGGGGCTGGGGGACCGGGCCGCACTCCGCGTGATCGAAGGCGGAGACCACTCGTTCCAGGTGCTCAAGCGAGGGAGACGGACGCAGGCGGAGGCGATGGTCGAGGTTGCCGACGCGGTCAGTGCTTGGACGGTCCGCACGGTGCAATGTGAACATCGCACCCGGGTTCAGGCTCCAAAGCGGCACCCCGTTACCCTCAAGTGAAGGGGCCGACTCCCCGAGACCTTATTCGATCCGTTGCCGGAGGATGGGCTGAAGTCCTGGGAGGGCGAGTAGCGGGGCGCGGATCTGATCCCGATGGCCGGCCGGGCCTTGTCCCTCCATCCGGGTTCTCCGCTCCGCGGACCCGAACACAAGGGGTGTGCTTGCCCGAACGGGTGACGCGTTTTCGCTACTGGCCCCTACCGCACATCACGACCGGCGGGTCCGGGTCGCTCCATGGCCTTGACACTCTGATGCCGCCGCGTGCCTTCGGCTGGGCGTTACCCCCAAGAGCTCAGCCAAGGACTGTTCGTTCCAGACTCAGAAGTAACCGCCGGTCCAATGGACTGTCAGCGGGCCGGCACCGGATGTGGCAGCGCGCCCGGAATCACGCCGCACGAGATTCCTCGAGGGCAGACCCCAAGAGGGCCAACGCCTCCCGGAGCTCCTCCTCGGGCAGGCCAAAGCCGATGCGCAAGCTCCCCGGAACTCCCAGGTGGTCACCGGGCACCACCAACAGGCTACGACTCACCCGGAGTCGTTCCGCCAGGGAGAGCGACGACTCCGGTGTCCGGTAACGAACCACGCAGATCGCGCCCGCGTCGGGCGGGGTATAGCGAAACAGCCCATCGTGGGACGCCATCCAATCGGTCAACACGCCAAGGTTGTGCCGAATGATGCGGCGCGTGCGGGCGATGATGCGAGGCCGCACCGCCGGGTCCAGCGCCAGTCTGGCCAGAGCATCGGAGATTGACGGCGGCGCAATGGTGGTGTAGTCGGTGCGCGCCCAGAGACGCGCGACAACATCGCCAGGGCCAACCACCCAGCCCAACCTTAGTCCGGGGAGTCCATACGCCTTGGACAGCGAATTCGTCACGAGCACCTTGTCGTAGCGTCCCCAAAAGCTGGGCACCTCGTCACCTGACACCTCGGCACCCCGGTACACTTCGTCCGACAGAATCCATGCACCGTGAGCGTCCGCAAGCGCCACGATGTCGTCCATCTCCGACTCCGTGAGCGCAATACCGGTCGGGTTGTTCGGATGCGTGACCAGAATGAATCCGGCCCCCGCCACCAGTGCTTCCTCCAGCTGATCCAGGTCCGGGCGCCAACCGCGCTCCTCCTCCAGGAAGAAGGACATGCACTCCCCGCGGAAGTTCTCCACGAGTCCCGGCACCTGCATGTAGTTGGGAAGCATGGCCACCGCCGGCTTGCCACCCCGCGCCAGCTCCCAGAACGCCACGAAATTGGCCTCCGCCCCCCCGATCGTGACCACGACCGAGGACTCCGTGGCACCCGGGTACAGCGAGGCGATCGTGTCTCTCAACTCATCGGACCCGTTCGACTGCCCGTATCCCAAGCGGATTTCGGAGAGTTCGGGAGATGACGGCGAGAGCGCCAGCAACTCCCTGACGCTCAGGGGATGCACCCCGCTCTCAGAGAGGTTGTACTCAACCCGGTGTTCGTAGGTCGACTGCCAGCGCTCCATCTTGAAGGGATGGAAGTTCATCTGCGAGGTCTCCTTGGGGGACCACCAAGCGTGATTCGGTTGGGATCAGTGTTGGAAACGATTGGACAGGGGCCCGGGGGTCCGAGCCCGCAACAGGCCGCCCGGGCGCACCCGGGAACCGGGCCCTCCTTGTGCCCGCTTGACATCGTCTAGAGTGTTCACGTTGGGAAGTCGGCACAATGCGAGCTCCCGACTTGGGGCATCAAGAATCTGGAACAGGCGTGTGCGAAAAGCGACATGATCGAGATCGAGCAGCGAGAGTTGGACAACGGCTTGGCAGTGGTCCTCGCGCCCACCGGCTCGTCCTCGGTGGTCGGTGTCAACCTGTGGTACGGTGTCGGATCAAGAAACGAGCTCCCAGGCCGCACCGGGTTTGCGCACCTCTTTGAACACATGATGTTCCAGGGCTCCGCCCATGTGCCGAAGAACGGCCACTTCCACCACATTGAGCGCGTGGGAGGCAGCGCCAACGCAACGACATGGTTTGACCGGACCAACTACTTCGAGACCCTGCCGTCGCACCATCTGGAGCTCGCGCTGTGGCTGGAATCGGATCGCATGGGCTGGATGTTGCCCGCGATGACACCCGAGAAGCTGGAAAACCAGCGCGACGTGGTCATGAACGAGCGGCGCGAACGCTACGACAACCAGCCCTATGGTGACTGGGACGAGCGCATCCAGGCATTGCTTTTCCCACCCGATCATCCGTACCACCACACGGTCATCGGGTCCATGGAGGACATCAAGGCGGCCACGTTGTCCGATGTCCAGGAGTTTTTTTCGACGTACTACCTGCCCAACAACGCAGTCATCGCGATTGCGGGCGACATCGACCCCGAGCGGGCATTCCAGGGGGTTCTGCGCCACTTCGGAGACATCGCCCGCGGGCCGGAGCCCCCGTCCATCCCCGGCACACCGGAGATCGCTTGGTCCACGGGGGAGACGCTGCGCTCGGATGTGTCCGCAGCCGTACCCCTGCCGCGGGTCTACATGGCTTCACGCGTCCCCCCCTTTACCTCCGATGCCTTCTACGCCGGCGAGGTCGCCTCGTATTGCCTGGGCTCGGGTCGCTGCTCCAGGCTCCACGACCGCCTGGTGCGCACCCGCATCGCGAAGTCTGCATCGTGCCACCTGCTCCCGCTCACATCCGGGGCCACGATGTTCCTGGTCGTCGCCACCGGGTTTCCCCATTCGGACATTGACGCGCTGGAGGAGGCCGTGGCTGGGGAGCTGGAGGGGGCGGGCGACCTGACCGATGATGAAGTGCGGCGTGCCGTCTTGGGTGCCGAGACTCGCATCCACAGGTCGCTTCAACGCGTGGACACGGTCGCCGACCTGCTCGCCATGTACGCAACGCTCTTCGGCGACGCGGGGCGCGCCAACGACGACCTCCAGCGCCTGGGACGGGTGAGCCCGCAAGAGGTACGGCGATGGGTGAGCCAGCACCTGCATTCGGCGAACCGGGTGTCGGTGCGCTACATCCCCCAAGCCTCGTGAGGGCCCCGTCGGGCACCAGCCCGCGCACACACGCACCCGAGCCGGGCCCGATCTCCGAGTTTCGCTTTCCCCCGGTCGTGAGCGACGTCCTGAAGACCGGACTCAGGGTGTGCCTGGTTCGGTGTCCCCATCGCGTGGTGAGCGCCATGATCGTGATTCGCGCCGGCGAGACCGCGGTCAGAAAGGGTCAGGGGGGCTTGGCCCTGCTGACCGGTTACGCGCTCGAGGGCGGCACGACGCACCGCTCCAGCCGCCAGCTGGCCGGAGCCCTTGAGGGGTTGGGCGCGAGTTTCGGGGCGGCCACCGGATGGGACGCCACCACGGTGGCGGTCTTTTGTCAGGCGACGCATGTCGGCGAGGCAGCCTCGCTTCTGGCCGAGATGGTGCGCTCGCCGTCGTTCGAAGACAGCGAGTTCGAGCGTTACCGGCATCAACGCCTGGCCACCACCGCACAGAGGGCCATGGACCCGGACGCGATGGCGGCCGACGCACACGCGCGCTTTGTCTATTCGGGAGACAGCACCTACGCCAGGCCCCTGGGCGGGTCCGCAGAGTCGCTGAACAGCCTGTCGGCCACCGACGCACACGCCTTTGTGGACACGCGGTACGGACCCGAAGAGGCGACCCTCCTGCTGGTCGGCGATGTGCCGAAGTCCAGGGCGTTGGAGATCGCCGGGGACTGCCTGGGCGACTGGCTTCGATCAACGGCAGGGAGCCCGGAGCCAATCGCCGTGGCACGGGACAACACGCAGGTGGTGCATGTGGTGCATCGCGACGGGGCGGTGCAGTCGCAGCTTCGAGTGGGGCATGTGGGGGTCAGGCGTTCGGTTCCAGATTACCTGGCGCTGGCGGTCCTGAACCTCATACTGGGCGGCTCCTTCTCGTCACGCCTGAATCTCAGTTTGCGGGAACGCCATGGTTTCACCTATGGTGTGCGGTCGATGTTCGCGGCGCGGCGCGGCGCGGGGCCCTTTGCCGTCGCCACATCCGTCGCCACCGATGTCACGGGTGTAGCCACCCGCGAGATCATCCATGAGATTCAAGGCCTGGTGGAGAGCGGCCCGACCGGAGATGAGGTGGACACCGCCAAGACGTTCATGGCGGGAGTCTTGCCCCTGCGTCTGGAGTCAGCCGGCCAGATTGCCTCCCGGATCGCACAACTCATCGTTCACGACCTGCCGTTGGATTACTACCAGCGGTATCGGGACCTGGTCGGAGCCGTGACCAAAGAGCAGGTCGCCCGCGCGGCCCTCCGGCACCTGCGCCCCGACGAACTGTGTACGGTGATTGTGGGAGATGCCGGGTCGGTGGTTCCCCAGCTGGAGGGTGAGGGCCTGGGACCAGTGGTCGTCCACGGCGAGGGCGACGCGCCGTAGATCCCCGGGGTACCCCGGCAGACTGAGAGCCGGAGGACGAGCTCTTGGTTCGGGGGTGTAGGCGCCGACCCCGGTCCCATATCAGTCGGGCGCGATGAGCGTCGGGCCGTACCCCGGTGCACTGAGAGGGGCATCCGGCCCGAGGACAAGCGCCCCCGGTTCACGTGTCCCCATTTTGTGACACATCGGCCACCTCCGGCCACAGCCAGGGCCCAGGCATGCCCCCATGCGACCGGCTCCACGTCCGTGGCACGCAACTTGCTTCCATAACCAACGCAACCCGCGTCACGGGAGTCTCAACAGGTCCGTGGCACCGGTGGAACGCCTTACGGCAAGGTCCACAGCAACAGAGGAGCAAAGCCATGACAAAGGAGCACCCGGGCAACACCCCCGCCACGGAACCGGGAGACGCCGATGTGGTTCGGAGTTTCCTCGAGGGAGACGAACGGGCCTTCACCGAGCTGGTGCGCCGCTATCAGGGGCGCATCCAAGCACTCGTGCATCGAATGGTCCGAGATCGGGCCTGCGCAGAGGATCTGACCCAGGAGACCTTCCTGCGGGTCTTTCGCCACCTCCACCACTACGACCAGACACGGAAGTTCTCGAGCTGGATCTTGACCATCGCCGGGAACCTGGCCAGAAACGAGTTGCGACGCCGCTCGCGCACCCCGCTGATGCTCTTTCAGACGATGACCCAGGATTGGCCCGATGACCGGCCCCTGGAGTGGGAGGACAAGACGACCCGCCCCGACGACCTCTATCGGAAGCGCCACCTCCGCACATCGGTGGAGAAGGCCGTGGACCGGCTCCCCAATCATCAGCGGGCCGTGTTCATCCTGCGAGAAATGCACGGCAAGCAATACCAGGAGATCGCTCACATGACCGGCAGCAAGGTGGGGACGGTCAAGAGTCGCCTCAGCCGGGCACGGGCACGCTTTGCCAACAACATCGCCCCAATGATCGACGGGCCGTAGAGCGACCCCACCAGGTTGCGCTTTGGGCGCCCTGCCAGTGGGCCGTGGCTCATGCTCCCGGCTACGTGGGCCCCCCAAGCCCGGACCGCAGGCCGCAAGCGCAAGCGGGTCCCCCTTGGGGGTGGGCGCTAACCGGGTGGCCGCCGATCAAACAGGCGCAGGTCCACCACTTGATTCGGTGAACCAGGATCAATGGTCAGGATTCCTACACGACCTCCAAACAGGTCGGTGAGGCTGAGCGTTGCGTCCAGCGCTCCCCGGTCAATGTCCTCGTCCTTGCCAAGCACCACGACCTCAATCGGAATGTCGGCGGGCAGCCAGCACATCCTGTAGAAGCCGGTGGCGTCGCTCTCGGTCCGCCAGCGGCTCCGCTCATCTTCAAATCGGTGGGTTGTGCCCGACTTGGGCTCAGAGATGCGCCCAGGGTCAAACGCTCTCGCCAGAAAGAGAACCTTCGCGTCTCTTGCGGGACCGCCTTCCTCGTCCGCCACCCTTCCGGACAGGACACCGGTTCGCCACACCTCCTTGTCGGGAATCGCGACCATGGCTTCGGCGGGCGCATCGCGTCGCCCACAAACATCGGAGAGAACATCCCCGCGCGAAGGGGCCTCAAACCGAACCTCCGCCACGCTGTTGGGATCGGGCTCAATCTCCACCTCGACGGGCTCCGACTCGTACCACAACCGCTCCAGATAAGGATGCGTGACGTACAGTTCGTAGGTGCCCGCCGCCAAATGGCCCAGCCGGAACCGTCCCTGGGCATCCGTCCCCGCCTCCGCGCCGGATCCGGTCACATGAACCCGCGCGTTCGGGAGTCCCTCGCCCAGTGAATCAACGACAGTCCCCTCCACGCGGCGGCCCTCCTCACCCTCGAAGACCACTCCCGCATCGCCGTGAGCGCGAAGGACCTCCCCGTGCGTGGTGGCAACGCCGTCCAGGGTAGCCACGGGCCTGCCCGTCAAGAAGTGCTCGGCCTCGCCCGCCAAGAACATCCGGATATGCCACGACGGAATGATCCAGGTCCCGTCCGGGAGGCCCTGGAAACGCACCACGCCACCGGGGGTAGCCTCCATCAGCCGACGGGGCACAGGCAGGTTCACATAGCGATAGTCGACCCTTTGGAGCGCCGCCGTCGCCGCATCCAGCCACATCGTCCCCGCAATGTCCGCCACTCTCCGATTCGGAACCGGCTCGAATTCCAATCCGACGAGCTCTCCCCCTCCAGAGCCGAGCCGCAGGCAGTGCGTGTCGAGGAAGGCGTCGGAGAGAAGCACACCGGCATCGGGCCCCCAGAACTCCGACGCCTCGGTCGAAAACCTCGCGAACCCCCCGTACACCAGGGAGTCGGCGTCCCGGGCGACATACGGCACCGAAACCAGGGCCTGGCCAAGTTCGCGGTCCTCGCGCCTCACCCTTTGCCCGCGCTTGTCGAAATACCTGTTCATGCGCAGCATCTCGTACCTGTAGAGCCCGCGTTTCTGAGTCCAGCTCGCCACCGCGAGCGCCTTGCGCGCCTCTTCCCACACTCTGGCCACGACCAGTCCCTCTTCGGGGCGCACATGACACCTGGGACCACCTGCCGCATCAATCCCCTCCAACGAGATGGGCTCAACCGGTGTCACCAGCTGCATCGCAAGGGTGTCCCCGGCGACAATGTCGTAGTACGCCGAGTACACGGTTTTGTACCCGATTCGCTCGGCTCGCACCCGGTATTCGCCGGGCCTGGGGGCGCGCAACTCAAACCGGCCCGTCCCGATGCGACTGATCGCCCGATCAACACCGCGCCCCTCCCGGTCCGTCAAGATGGTCATCGCCCCGGCAATCGCGGTGCTGTCCGCATCCGCGGCGACCAGCCTGCCCCGAACCACTTGGCCCTGTACAGCTGACGCCAAAAGAGACTGAACGACGACCAGGACGAGGGCGATTGGCAGACCTTCTTTGGCGCCGGCGGCTCCCATGACCCTCCTCACTGTCACGTATGCGATCACCGCTGGAGTCGATGCTGAACGCCACCTACGGGCCATTCGCGCCCGGGCCCGTCGCCTGGGGCGTGAGCCATGCATTGCCCCTTGCTGGCGCAGCCCCTGTCAACCTTGTCGTCGTGCCTGGCGAGATCCCCTGTGACCCCACCCGCAAGCGTCTCGATTGTCGCGCGCATTCCGCTTGCGATTCCTTTGAGGTCAGGCACCTTACACGAGGGCCATGAACATTGGACGGTCACCGTGCCCACGGCAATGTCTCTGGGAGCCCGTCGCCCCCCGCGAGCCCCAAATTGGTTGGACACTTGGTGCCGGCAGGTCACGCGCCCAAGATGCCCTGACTCGGCCTCCGTGGTGGTGTCGATGTTCAAACCCAAGCGGGTTTCTGGAGCGCTTGGTGGCGGGCGCAAGCCCGCACTGGCACCGAGGTAGACCGGCAGGCGCGCCTCTCAAAGCGGCTCATGGGCTGCGGCGATTCCGCTGACGAACGACCCGTCGAACGGACGAGCCATAGAAGTGGACCGCTACGGCACGCCGGCCCTGCAACCCAGCCGCCCATCCCCAGGCGGGCAGGACTGGAAATGTCGCTCCACTCTGGACCAAGTGGCATGTCCATCCTTGGAAGTACACGGCGCCGTCACCCGGACACACCGAGCCCGCCAACCCACGTGGACGCCTCTCTGCTGGCTGCCAACGACTTCCGGGCAGTCCAGCCCGGGACGAGATAACAATCCATGTGCCCAGGTCAAGGGGGCCTGCCAAGACCACCCCCTTTTTCTCAGTCACCCTCTTGATTATTGGTCCCCGATACGCTATGATATCAGTGTCTGTTCGTCGCGACTTTCACGTCGTATCTTGCTGGTCGCCCAGACATCATTTTGATGGTCACTCGATCACTCAACGTCGAGGATGATATTGAGCAGAACGGCCGGACCGCCGCCCGCGTCGGCGTTTCAGCCTCTTTGGGCGAAGTCATTGATGTCCAGGCGCACGACATCGACGCACCCTGATTCTGGCGCGTCTTGGCACACGATCCGGCTTGGATCGTAGAGCAAGTGACTGTACCGGTGCTGGCCATCAGCGGCGACAAGCAACTGCGCGCTCTCCGCGACGGGCAACCTGTGCCGGATATGTTGTCGCGCCGTACGGGGCGGCAACACGCTGTTCGAAATCCATGCGGGTGCCGACCTCAACCTTTCGGTCAGCGCGCCCAGAGCGGATCACCCGATCAACACCGCAACCCTTGGGGAGACAACACCATGAATCTGTTTTCGGATTGGTCCCGGCGCGCGAAAGCGCACGGCAAGGGCCATGACTCATACCCCCTTGTTGCCCGCTCATCTGCCAGTCATCGTTCCGATTCCGCACGTACCGGCAATACCACGAATGGCGAGAAGTTGGTTCCCATTCTGCAGGACAGTCCATCAGAGGACTTCGTCCGGTGCTGGCGTTCTGCTGCAGAACACCTTATGGCATCCGCCCAGGATCGAACCCTCCATTGGATCAAGGGCGACCTCAATCCCCCTTTTTTGGAACACCTGTCTTTCAGAATTGAAAACCAGGTTTTCTTTGTCGGAATAGTAGACGTGGAAGGCAAGGTGGTAGCACCGGGAAATATCAACGGATTCCAAAAAATCGCACCCCGATGGAACGGTCATGCCTGCGTTATGCCGATGCGTCGTTTCGGTTCGGACTGGAAGCCAAGTGAACCAGGTTGGGGTCTATTGCATCCGGGTACCCGCGAGCCTGTCGATCCCCTGGATTTGATCTCGACTGAGAACATCGAAATGACCGACTGGGAACTTCATGATTTTGCAGTCGGGGTGATCGGAAAATATATCCGAAACACCTTGAAGCACCAAGTTACATCAATCATGGGAGCTCGAGACCTGGACCCATCGATATGGTTTATGGGAGATTCTGGCCTTGAATGGGTTGTGGTTCGCGCTGTCCGGTATCCAGCGAGGGATGCCGAACGTCCGGTCAACATCGCCGAGATTACGAGACTGTGTCGTCAACTCAGCAATACCGGTCATTTCGCTTCGGTGGCCGTTGTAAACGGAGAAAGTCTCTCTGATCCTCTTTGGAGAGGATCCGGTATGTTTGTGAGGTTTCTCGGATTGGAATCCATTACTGTGTAGTCTTCGCATTCTGCCAAGACGAGAGCACAAACTCACGCCGCCCACGTAGCGGCTGACCCGGTCAGAGCGCGCAGTCAACCAAGCGGCGTCCAACGACGCGCCGCTCCGGCACCTGTCCCTGGCGGGGGCTTCCCCGCGGGACCTGGCGGGCCGTGTACAGGGCGAAGTCGGGACGGCCCGCACCCTGGTCCGCTGCTTCAGGGACCCAGAAGACCTTCGCCGGCGGCGCCACGCGACATTCGAACTTGCCGAAGACCAATGAAGTAGGCCTCCACCGTGTCAATGGGCATCGGAAAATGTTACACTTTTGGGCATCAGGAATGTTACACTTTTGGGCGCGAGCAAGGCGACGGCGGGGTGGGATGCGGCCCATGCCCCGAGCCGAGCTAGCTCGGCTCGGGGCATGGGATCGCGTGCTCGCTCCGGTCCCCACCCCCCGGCCATCCCAACCTCCCTTGGGCAGGTCATGGTGTTGCCTTCGCGGGTCTGGTTGCGCAGGAAAGGCTCGGGTGGCCCAAACCGTCTCACCCTTGATCTGCCACTCCTCCAACCCCTGTGTTCGTCTCCCTCCTGCGGCCTCAAGCCGCCAAGCATGGCCTGCTGACACCCGTTTTGGGGCGGTCGCGTAGCACCACCGCCTCCCGCACGCCGTCCTGGTAGCCGTGATTCGGGGTTGTCCAGGAGACCAACCCCTCATCCCGCCCCCATGGCCTTGGCATCGATCGGCAACAACGCGCAACCGATGATTCCCGTGCCGCCGGATGTGCATCACTCGATGCCCCCGTGTCCAGCGTTGTCCGTGGATCGGGCCCGGGCTGCGGTGGGATGGATTGATCTGGCAAGTTCGGTGTGCCGTCGCATCCGATAGCTGTTGCCCCGGATGTTCACGATGTGGCAGTGGTGTAGCAGACGGTCCAGCAGCGCGGCAGCCATGACTTCATCCCCAAGGATCTGGCCCCATTCCTCGAAGCCCTTGTTGGACGTCAGGATTGTCGAGGCTTTCCCGTAGCGCCGGTTGATGAGCTGGAAGAACAGCACCGCACCGCTCTGATTCACTGGCAGATAGCCGATCTCGTCCACGATCAGCAACGCAGGGTAGGTGAGCGTCTTGAGGCGACGATCAAGTTGGCCGGCGGCTTTGGCCTCCTCGAGTGAGTCGATCAGATCGGTCAAGGTGCCGAAGTAGATCTTCCGTCCCGCCTCCGCAGCAGCAACCGCTAAGCTTATGCTAATGTGCGTTTTGCCAACACCTGGCGGACCTAAAAGACAGAGATTTTCCCGACGCTCCACGAAGCCCAGTTCGTGTAGCGACTCGATCTGCTCACGCTTGATCGAAGGCTGAAAGGTGAAATCAAAATCAGCAAGCGTCTTGACGCACGGCAACCGGCTCGAGCGCATCGCAGCCTCGAGGCGGCGACTGTTGCGTAGCGAGATCTGGGCGGCCAGTAGCTGCTCGATCGCTTCCGCAGCGGTCATGCCTCCCCCGTCGACGCCAGAGAGAATCTCGTCAAGTGCCTCGCGCGCGCCCGGCATCTTGAGGTCCGCAAGCTGGGACGCGATGCGCTCGCTGCGCGTTGCCTGTTTCATCCCGAACTCTCCGCCAGCCGGGCGTACTCGGTCAGCGAACGTTGCTCGACATCGACCAACAGTGGGGACGACGCCCGCTCGCGCTGTGCTGACGGTTTGTGACACTGAGGAACCACCGGCCTGTACGGCCAGCGTGCCAGGGGCTTCAGGTGAGGACGCTCCCGCTCGATCCTGTCCACAGGCCGCTCCTTCAGCGTGCCGTGGACGCGGACATTGGCCACGGCGTCAAGCCACAGCATCGTCTGGGCGTTCAGATCGGCGTCCGAGACGAAGTCCCGTCCGTAGAAGAAGTTCTTGCGGATGTAGCTGATCGGCCGCTCGACCTTGCCCTTGGTCTGGGCCCGATACGCTCGGCATGTCCGGATCTTGAACCCCCAGTGGGCGGCAAAACGAAGAAACTCGGGGTTCTCGATCACCCGCCCCCCGATCTCCCGATTGTCCGCCACAATGACGGCCTTCATCTGATCAAACAGCAGCTCCGAAGGCACACCCCCGAAGTAACCGAATGCCGACTCCAGACCCCGCATCAACACCGCCATCGTCTGCCGCTCGTAGAACTGGGCCCACAGCATCCGAGAGTGGCCAAGCACCACAACGAGCGCATTGCGCCTTCCCCACGGAGTGGAAAACTCCGCAAAATCCACCTGCCCTTGGTGCCCCGGCGGGGTCTCGAACCGCTGCACAGGCTCAGGCTGCGGGCGTGGCCGGATCTCGCGCACATAGCGCTTCACCTGGTCGTAGCCCCCCGTATAGCCCGCCGCCCGCACTTCCCCGAACAGCCGTACCGCGCTCAGCTTCGGATACTCGGCCACGCGCGCTTCAATGATCGCCTTGTAGCGATCGAGCTTCGATGGACGTGAAGGCGCTGGAGCGCGCCGAACCGGCTCCTCTCGCCCTTCAGGATCCAGCGTGCCGTCCTTGATCCAGCGGTACACGGTCTGCCTGCTGATTCCGCAAAGCCGCGCCACCGCCGTCTTGCTGAGCCCCTGGTCCAGATAGTGTTGGACCAACACCTGCGTATCTTTCTCGATCATCATGTCTCCTCCGTTGAATGGAGACGCGATTGTAGCGGCCAACCCCTTCCTGGTGCCTGCTCGGCTCCCAGCAACGCCCCGCGGCCGCTCTGGCATCGCGAGGCTCATCTGTAACATTTCCGATGCCCACATTTGTAACATTTAACATGCCCGCTAACATCCCGTGTAGTTCCGTCATCCCGCCTCGCTCCAGGTCTGGGCGAACAGCCCCGGCCAGGCACTCGACAGCCGCCGCGGAGAAGTAGCCCAGATCAACACGGCGGGCATCAAGACACCGAAGAGCGGGCCAAGGGTCCTTACAAGACCGACGATGAGATAAGGAGTACGGGCGTCGGGATGGCGCGTATCCCGAGGGCCTAAACGCCACGCCCAGCCCGCCCGCCGGTGGACAGTCAAGGCCTATCCCGGCGCTTCGTCGGCGAGACAGGCGCGACTCAGCTCTTCTGCACGGAGACACCACCGGGATGCGTGAGGGTGATGCGCTGGAGCCTTCATGAGTCACCCCGATGTGGAAGGCAGGGGCGGTGCGCATTGATGTCGGATCGCTTGCCGGAGACGGACGGGAGGCGAATCGCGGACAGGCACCGAACCTACCCCGCCCCGCTTTTCTTGGGTAGTTTTGGCGAGTTCTTGGGCAGAATCGCGGGTTTCTTGGGTAGTCCACTGGCCGACACTTCGGATTTCTTCGGTAGTCGCGCGAGCCGATCCACAACGCGTGCGATGGCCGTCAGTCTGATCCAGGCGGGCAACCCCGTGCTCGCCTCGAACTCGGGATCCGGTAGGCCAACATCCACCCAGTGCCGGATCATTCCCACCGTACTCGACCCCATCTTCTTCCAGACCTGCCAATCCCCAAGGTAGCGGTAGCCGAGGCCATCCTGGAACAACGCGCCAACCCGCTACCGGGTCCTGAGCTCCCGTTTACCGACGGGTTCACGGCCGGTTTGATTGGGATTCGATGATTTCCCAGCGCCCCTTCTTGGTCGGTCCCACATGACGGATACGGCCCTCCTTGCGGAGCTTATCAAGATGGTACTTGACGCCTTCGGGCGTGAGCTCGGTGCGGGAGGCAAGGTCAACGCGCGTCAAAGTCGGATCGCCCCGCAGGAGAGAGAGGATGCGGTCCCGGTTAGGCACCGGATCCGCCCTTCCCCCTCTTTCTTGGGTAGCCTTGGGGGATTCTTGGGTGGTTTTGGGAATTTCTTGGGTAGCTTCCCCGGTTTCTTGGATGGTCTGTTGCCGGACGCTTCGGGTTTCTTGGGTAGTCGCATAACCGGGTCCACGATGCTCGTGATTGCTTCCCGCCCGCCAGATTCGGGTGATGAAGCCCGCGCCCGCCTCGAACTCGGGCTCCGGCAGGCCCGCCTCCGCACAACGCCGGATCATGTCTACCGTACCTGTTCCCATCTTTTCGATGTAACGAAGCAAATACAGAGACTCAGCGATCAACGGGTTGGCGGGCAGCGACTGGTGCGCCACGCGCAGCTTCTCCACAGTGAGCGTCGGTGGCAAGCGGCCGGAGTTCATGACCTCCAAGCGGTCCCGGAAGAGCATGACCTGAACGCTACTGTTGTCCGTGTAGTCACGGTGTGCCACCGCGTTGACAATGGCCTCCGTCACAACCTCCTTCGGGATTTCGTAGGTGACAGGCGCCTGCACCGTCTCCGCCCTCGTGCCAACTGCCCGGTCAATCTTGCTCATCACGAAATCCACCGCTTGGTCCACCAGCTCGAAGACCGTGCCCTTATACGCCTGGTGCGAAGGGATCGGCTTGGCAACCTCGGTGCCGTGGAAGTGCGCGCACTTGACCTCCGACGAGATCAGAAAGCGTTGCGGGGCTCTGCCGAACAGCAGCACGGCGGCGTTCGTAAGCCGCCCCCTGTTCAGCAGATTCAGGTGCATCAGAAGGTCCGCGGGCGGAGTGTCCGCCGGCAACGGGAATCCCCGCGCCCTCCGCGCCACCCAAATGAAGCGGTACATGGAATCCACATTCAGGTCGTCAAGAGTTGCGCCAGAACAAGGAGCCGCATCGAAGGGCCCGAAGCGCAACAGCTGTCTTGCTTCAAGATACTGAACAAGTGCGGCGTAAAGGCCGGAGATCAATTCCGCTGATGTGGCGAAGCGCTTTCTCACCAAGCCGGCCTGCGCCCTGGCGACCAGCGCCCGCATCTTTGGGTGCCGCGCAGCACCATCGGAGCTCTTCAGAAAGACCAGCCGGTGCCTGTCCAGTTGCGTCGCCCGGTCGAACTCCCGCTCGGTAGGCGAGATTCCATACGCGTCTTCAAACCCGTAGTCGGTCCCGAACAGCCCCACATAGATCTCGCACCCCTCCACCTCTTCCAGATAGACCTCGTCAGGCCTCCTGTCGGAAGCGGGAAGGTCCTCAAACAGGAAGACCTCGAAGAAGCGGCGCATGAGCGGATCACCACGAATGTAGTCGCTTAGGTGCTCCCGCTCCTGCGCGAACTCCCGCTGGACGCTACTGATGAAGACGCGGATCGGCGTCATTGGTTCAGCCCATTCTCGGCGACGGCATCCGGGATCGGAAGTCGGAGCGAACCAGTGAGAAGCTGTTGCATTATGGCCTGCGTGAGGGCCGTGTGTCTTGGCGAGGCGGCGCTCCAACGCGGCGATTTCGGCGGCCATGTCGGAGAGGGCGGTGGCGATGGCTTGCTGCTCGGTTCTGTCGCTCGAAACAGCGATTGGGAACGCGGCCAGTTGCCTTGAACCTGTTGCGGAACATGTGCCCCGCTGTCCAACATGCTTCCACCCTCCTCGACTAAGTCCAGAGCGTAGTAGAGAAGCCACATCTCAGTAAGCGGCCTCAACCCACATACGCCTCTACCAAGACACGCATCACTACTGGCTATTGCAACGGCTCCCACAGGAGACCTGACCGTTATCACGAGTTCGCCCGGCCGCACAGAATTGGTCGGTTCACTGGTCTGGACGCGCCCTACCGTAGTCCGATCGACGATGTCTGCCTTTTCCTCAAATGAGCGGTAGGCCCTCATCTGTCCAGTCACCGGGATTACGACCTCAGCCATCCCTGCCTACCTGTTCCTGGAACACCCGCCGGATCTCATTCCAAGAAGTGCCCGCCTTGCGCAGAAGACGAATTTCAGTAGCAAGATAGCACCGAGTATGTCGAGAGTTCCGCGGATCGATGTACTTCTCCTGAATGTCGACAGGGATCGCCTCTCTCGCGGGCTCGGGGCTCGGCTTTTTCGGTGGCCCAAGAAACCGACGCCGCGGTACTCTTGCGCGTTGTTCTACCGGTGGCTCCACATACGCGAGCATGGCAACCAGCAAAACAATGATCAGTGACAACATCAGCACCCCGAGCACTACGGCTAAGTTACTCATCGCTTGGGTTTGCTCCTCTTGTAATTGACGCGCCGCCACTCAATCCCCCACCACCTACGCACACCCTGAAAGTAGTCGAGGTGGTGATTCCAAGCAGTCGTGTGCAACCCTTGCTCCGGGAAGCGGAATGCCCGCGAGGTAGGGCACACGCCGGTGCGCTGGCGCTCCACGATTTCCGTCTTGACCCCCCGGGGTGGGAACCGGGTAAGTGCCTCCCCGACGGAACAGGCACTTGGGTGCACGTATGCATCGGCCTCGGGTGGATCGCAGAGGCCGAGTACACCCTCGCAGACATGCCCCGGCAGATGCCGGCGAGAACGTTGGGGCGCCGACGCGAAATCGGGCACCGGAATGGAACGCGCATGGAGCAGGGGGTAGCGCAGACCGTTAGCTTTCCGTAGCGTATGCGTTGTGGCGCGAGCGCCATGAGTGTTCCGAAGGCTCTGGAAGACTGCGGCCCAGAAGACCCCCAAGCGCGCGCTCGAGTAGCCGCCGCATGCATCGTTAGTCGTCACCCAGCCCATGAATTGCCCCATCCGGGATCGTTGACTTCGTTTCTGCCGGTCCTGGGCACTCCCGGCTCGGAGGAGCGCCAAGGCCGCTCGCACCACTACCGTACACCAGCGAGGTTTCCATGTCGTCGTTCGTTCCCAAGAACCTTTTCGGTATCGCCCTGGGCTGCCTGATCGCCTCCGGGCCTTCGCTTTCCGCCCAAACCCAGATCCATCGCACCGCTCTCCATGACTACCGGGTCGTCACCGTCGCCGATGGGTTTGTCGTGCCCTGGGCGATCGCGTTCCTTCCGGGCGGCGACATTCTGGTCACCGAACGCGAGGGCAGACTTCGGGTCATCCGTGACGGCGCGCTCCTGCCCGATCCCGTGCCCGGCGTACCTGAGGTTGTCGCGAGGGGGCAGGGCGGGCTCATGGATGTCGTTCCCCACCCCGACTACACATCAAATCGCCTGATCTACCTGAGCTACTCCAAGCCCAAGCCGGGGTCCCGGGCCGGGACCACGGCTGTCGTGAGGGGCACCTTCGAGAATGATCGCTTCGTCATGACCGACGAGATCTTTGAGGCCGTATCGGATGGCAACGGTCACTACGGCTGCCGACTGGCCTTTGACGACCAGGGATACCTGTTCCTTACCGTGGGAGACCGGCAAATCCCGCCCAGGGGAGATCTCGAATCCCACCCCGCCCAAGACCTTTCCAACCACCACGGGGTCGTGGTCCGCCTGCACGACGATGGGCGCGTGCCTGAGGACAACCCGTTCGTGGGGCAGGAAGGGGCCCGCCCCGAGATATGGAGTTATGGACACCGCAACGCCCAGGGGCTAGCGATCCAGCCCGATGACAGCGCCGTATGGCTCACCGAGCACGGGCCCCGGGGAGGCGACGAGGTCAATGTCGCCCAGCCCGGGCACAACTACGGCTGGCCCGTCATCGGATATGGGGTCAACTACCGGGGCGGCACCGCCATCCACGAGGCGACGCATCGCGAGGGCATGGAACAGCCGGAGCACATTTGGGTGCCGTCCATCGGCGTATCCGGCCTCGCGTTCTACTCGGGCGACGCGTTTCCGAGCTGGCGCGGTGACCTGTTTGCGGGAGGGTTGGCCGGACAGCGGGTTGACCGACTCACCGTCGAGAACGGGACGGTGGTGGCCAGCGAAACCGTGGTGCACGGCCTGGGGCGTGTGCGTGACGTGCGTCAGGGGCCCGACGGGATGCTGTACCTGGCTCTGGAGTCCCGGGATGGCGCTCCGACATCCATCGTGCGCCTGGAACCGGTTCGGTGAGCGAGCCGCACACCCGCTTCGTGCGCGCCCGGTGTGTCCCGGAAGAACGAATCGTCAGCCCCCCAAATACCAGCGGGCCACCCCGATGCCGTCCACACCTCCGCAAGCGCCGTCCAGGATGACCGTGCCCTCCACGACCACCTGGTCACCGGGAGCCAGGCGCGCAACCTCTCCATAGAGGGCGTAAACGTACTGGTCCTCGTCACGCAGCGTAACGCACCCCAACCCCTCATCGGTGATGCGGCCCCGGCGCCGAACCATATCCTCCTCGTTGGTGACATGGAAGGGGTCGGACACGGCGATCGGGCTGAAGATGCCGTTGAAGATGATGAACACCACAGGACGCTCCCACGTTGCATATTGCGGGATGCGCACGGTAGCCGACACCTCGCCCCATATCTCCTGGGAACCCTCGGCCAATGCCTCAAAACCAGCCCTCATGGCACCCACGCCGACATGGATTTTCGCCTGCGGTGGCAAATTCTCGGTGTAGACGGCCACCTCCGTCCCGGGCGGCCCGACGCGCGGCTCCACAGACTGGATGTGACGCAGGGAATCAATGGTCGCATAACGCCGCTGGGCGGCCAGCTCCGCCGAGCCGCCACTCCACAAGAGAACGACCGCGAGAACCCACATGGACCCCAAGCCAATGACCGGCCTCTGGACTCCGGCAGGCCCGGAGCCGGAACGCAGGAAGCCAGGGCGAGCGGACAGAATCAAGGGGCGATCTCCCACCGGTAACGGACCGACACTTCGACGGTATGGACATCGCGGTTTGGGTGCAAGAGACCAAGACCAATCCGGCGTGCCCCGCGCAGGGTCGGGCTCTGGCCTTGCCGACGCGCAGGGAGATTCCGGGCCGAGCCGGAGCGCGACCTTGTGCCCCCTCCTCGGCGCGCGTACACGAATCCAGGCTTCCGGGGATACTGGATCAGGGAGAATCCGACATTGGTGAGACCGGGCATCCCTGGAGGGCTTCGACAGCTGGACACATCCAAGGGACCGATGAGCCGCATCGCCATCGACCTGGGCCTCGTGGTTGCTTGCGTCATATGGGGCGCAAATTTCGTGGTGGTCAAGGCCGCGCTGCGCGACTTGGAGCCGCTCGCGTTCAACGCGCTCAGGTTTCCGTTTGCGGCCGTGGCCGTGTGGCTTCTGCTCCGTATTCAGGGGCGTCGCCTGCTTCCTCCGGCCGGCGACTGGTTGCCCGTGGCAATGCTCGCCCTGGTGGGCCACCTCCTCTTTCAGGTCAGCTTTGTCTTTGGCCTGGACGGGACGCTTGCCGGCAATGCCGCGGTCCTGCTCTCAACCAGCCCGGTGTTCGTCATCGCGATTTCGCTCGCCACCGGCCGGGAGAGATTCAGCGGGCCCGTCCTCGCCGGCACAGCGGCTACGCTGGCGGGCATGGTCGTCCTTGTCGCCCAGGGTCCGGGGGAGCTCGGGGCCTCAAGTCTCCGGGGAGACCTTCTCGTCCTCGCCGCGGCAGCAACCTGGGCCGTCTACACGGTTTACGGCCGGGACATCAGCGTCAAACGGGGCCCGCTTGAGGTCACAGCCTGGACCCTCTGGGTGGGTGTCCCGTTCATCCTGTTGGCTGGCATTCCGGACCTCGCTCGCACCGACTGGTCGGCGGTTTCTGCCGAGGCGTGGTTCGGGGTTTTCTACTCCGGCACCCTCGCCATCGGTGTTGCCTACCCGCTCTGGTATCTGGGCGTCAAGGGCATCGGCCAGAGCCGAACCGCCGTATTCCACAACCTGATCCCCGTCGTCGGACTCCTCTGCAGCTGGCTCTGGCTGGCCGAGAGGCCCGGCATCCGACAAGTGCTCGGCGCCGGGGTCATCCTGCTGGGCGTCGTGATCGCCCGGCGTTCTAGACTCAGGTGACGCCGGGTTCTTGTGGACGCCGGCCTTCAATTATCTTGCCCCGAGAGAGGTTTCCGGTACCGCGGGTGGCGCCCAAGGGGAGGGCACTGCCATCCTGGAGGGAGCCTCCAAGAGCGCCACAGCCCAGATGCACCCTTGGCGCTCCCGGGACCAGGTGACGACAGCACAAGCCCAACCACGATTGCACACATGAAGAACGAGAACAGAACCCGGCGCGGATGGATCGAGGTCATCTCGGGCGTCATGTTCAGCGGCAAGTCCGAGGAGTTGATCCGTAGGGTGCGCCGGACGATGATCGCCGGTCGCATGGTCCAGCTGTTCAAGTCCCGCCTTGACGACCGCTACGAGGGCGAGTTCTTCATCTCGTCCCACGATGGGCGCAAGATCGCCGCAGAGCCCGTCGGGCAAGCCGCGCAGGTCGCAGAGCGCGTGCGTGGCGACACCGATGTTGTGGCGATAGACGAGGCACAGTTTCTGGATGATGCCATCGCGGGCGTGGCCGATGCACTCGCCGACAAGGGCAAGCGCGTGATCATCGCGGGAACTGACATGGACTTCCGCGGCGAACCCTTTGGCCCCATCGGGGCCCTCTTGGCCCGCGCGGAGCGCATCACCAAGCTGAGCGCGATCTGCGTGGTGTGCGGCGAAGCGGCAACCCGGAACCAGCGCCTGATCGGGGGAGCCCCCGCACCCTCCGAGGGCCCGACCATTCAGGTCGGGGGCCTGGAGTCCTACGAGGCCAGGTGTCGGCAGTGCCACCAGGTCCCTTCAGTTGATCGGGACCAGGCTGTCTTGGACTTCGGGGGTGCCAGGCATCCAGGCAACCCTTAATCGGCTACGTCACGGGCAGCGCGAACCGGCGGGCGATCACCGTCGAGCATGCCAGCGAGCGTATCGGCCGGGGCGCTCAACCGTCCCGACATGGCACAACCCACGGGAGGATCCACCATGAGCACAAGCGGCGACGGCCCGCCGGGCCCCCGACCAGCTCCAGGCCGGAGGAACAGCGAAGCCGCACCCCGCCTCGCCCCCCGGCTGGATGACGCGCTCCCGGAGCGGGCGAGCGGCACAGGAGACGACCGCACCCAAGAGGTCACCATCCCCGTCACGCACTCCGTGCTGACCCACTTCAGGGCTGCGGGCAAGGACTACAAGACCAGGATGAGGCGCGTGCTGGAGAACCATGTGCATCACAGCGCCGCCACGGGCACCAGCAGGGCTGGCGGTGCATACCCCCTCGGCACGACCGAAAACGCCGATAGAGGCGATCCTGTGGCCCCAAATTCGGGGCAGGCCGACGAAAAACGCCCGGGCCCGGCCGCTCCCCCTCTCGCAAACGCCCCGGCCCCCTGCGACATCTGCGGCTGGGACCTGGTTTCGCGGCACTGCAAGCTCCGCTGCGACCGATGCGGATACGTGCGCGATTGCAGCGACCCTTGACGCCCACCGTAGACCCGTCCCCGCACCAGAAGCGGGAAACGCCATAGCCCCCGCGAAAAGGCGCGGACACGCGTCTATGGACGTCCGCCGGGGAGCGACGATTCCGATTCAGGCCGGGACGAGGCGACGGGGCGCTCCTCGCCCCGGTCGCCGCTCTGGCTGAGAAGCCTGCGAACCCGCAGATCCGCACTGATCCCGGCCACAAGCACCACGGCCATACCGACGATCATCCCTCCGAACGCGACCAGGGCGACGGGGAGATCGCCAAGCGTGACGATGCCCAGACCGAAATCGACTCTCCGGCCCGCATTGTCCAGGGCGACGACAAGGCCGAAGCCGACAACCCCGGCCAAGCCCAGAACCTTCGCCACCCTTGACACGGTTATGCCGGACCGGCCCCGGATCGGTGCATAGCGTCGCCCACCTCCTGCGCAACAAAGGTCACTCCCGTGGTACGGATCAGCCGCGCCGTCACATAGTGACCGACCCGCTCTTCGCCCCCGGGCACCACAACCGCCTTGTTACGCCTGGTGCGCCCCAGCACCATGCCGTCCTCGCGCCCCTTGCGCTCGAGCAGCAACTCCTCGACGCGGCCGACCTCACCTTCGTTGATCTCCCGCTGAATCGAGCGCGTCACGGCAATCAACCGCTGCAGGCGTTCCTGCGCCTCATCGTCCGCAATGAACTGGTCCGCAGGCAGCCGGGTCGCCGGCGTTCCGGCGCGCGGGCTGTACCGATAGGTGAAGGCATCATCGAACCGGATGTCGGCGAGCACATCCAGGGTCATCTGGAACTCGTCGTCCGTCTCCCCCGGAAACCCGGTGATCACATCCGTGGACAGCGCGACATCGGGAACCACGGAGCGGATCAGATCAACCTTTTCCCTGAAGGCCTCCACCGTGTACCGGCGGAGCATCCGTTTCAGCACCCTGTTGCTCCCCGACTGCATGGGCAGGTGGAACTGCTCGCAAACCGCATCTTCGCCGGCCATCACCTCCACCAGATCCTCCGTCACATCGTTCGGGTGGGGCGAGGTGAAACGCACCCGCCGTATCCCGGGCGTCGCTGCCACCTCGCGCAACAGCCGGGCAAAGCTCCAATCGCCGTGCTGGTAAGAGTTGACGGTTTGCCCAAGCAGCGTGACCTCGGTGATGCCCTGTCGGGCGATGCCCACGACTTCGGCCAAGACCTCTCCGGGTTCTCGGTTCTTCTCCGACCCCCTCACATACGGAACGATGCAGAACGTGCAGCGGTGGTTGCACCCCCGCTGGATCGGAACCCACGCGGTCACGGCAGAGCGTCGCCTCTGCTCCAGACCCCGGTAGTTCTCGTCCATGTCCAGATCCAGCACCGCAAGCCGGCCTCCGTTGTCCCTGGAACGTGCGGTCTCTGGGCGACGGGGGAGCTCCCGAATCGTCGAGCCCAGGCGACGGTAGCCATCAGGGCCCATCACGAAGTCCACATGGGGTGCCCGCTCAAGCAAACCCTTCCCCATGCGCTGGGCCATGCAGCCCGTCACGCCCAGCACCGTCCCCGGACGCGCCCTCTTCAGACCTGCCAGCTGGGCCACCCGCCCCAGAACGCGCGTCTCGGCGTGCTCCCGAATGGCGCATGTGTTCACAAGAATCACGTCAGCGCCGTCGGGCTCATCCACGATCGCGTAGCCCTCGGCCGCCAGCACGCCCTCCATCAGCTCGCCATCGGAGATGTTCATCTGGCAACCATAGGTCTCGACATAGGCCCTCCGGCCAGCCGAACCGAGCGAGCGAGCGCGGCTCACGACAGAGCCCCTGCGGGAACGCCCCCGCCCGGAACGTTCACAACCGAGCCGTCCCGGGACAGCAAGCCCAGGTGCAGCCTCCCCGCGTCCGGCGCCCGCTGGCTCAACACGCCCACCCTCATGTAGTCACCCGTCAGCGCCGTGCCGCGAGCCCCCTCGAGGACAACCCGCGCCGTGGAGCCCCCTCTGGACCGGGCATGGGCCACCTGCTTGTCGGCGGCCAGGGCTCTCAGCTCCCGGCTCCGCTCCCCGGCGACGCGCTGGGGCACCTGGCCGGGAAGAGACGCGGCTGCCGTGCCGCGCCTGGGGGAGAACGGAAACACGTGCAGGTATGTGAAGGGCAGCTCATCCACGAGGGCAACCGTCGCCCTGTGGTCGCTCTCGGTCTCGCCCGGAAAACCGGTGATGATGTCCGCGCCCAGGCCAACCGTGCCCAGGGCGTCGGCAATGTCGTGACCCCGGCGCCGATAGTCCTCCCGGGTGTGCCACCGCCTCATGCGGCGCAGCACGGCATCCGAGCCGCTCTGCAGGGGCATGTGCAGGTGCGGCGCCAACCGGCCATCGGAGCCCGACAGGATGTCCAGCATGGCGTCGTCAATCTCGGTGGCCTCAATGCTGCCCAGCCGAAACCTGGGGGCGGGAACATCGTCCACCAGGCGGCGAACGAGCGACGACAGCGTCATGCGGGGTCGCAGATCCCGCCCATAATGCCCAATATGCACTCCGGTGACGACGATTTCCGGGTGGTGGCGCGAGAGAATCCGGGCCTCCCGGATGATCTCTTCGGGTGGCCGACTGCGGCTCTGCCCCCGGGCCAGCCTGGTCGCGCAGAACGCGCACTTGCGGTCGCAGCCGTCCTGGATCTTGAGCCATCCCCGCACCGCACCGAAGCGTCTGCGCAGCACGGGATCGCCGCCGGCATCTCCGCCGGCGCCGCTGAGCGGCAAGGGCGGTCCACCCCCGGCGCTCGGCTGCGTACGCGATTCACCCGTACGGCGCTCCCAGGCACGGCGGGCAACCTGAACAACCTCCCGGGCGTCGTGACCCTCGACCACGCCCGCCACCTCCTCCATGTCTCGATACCGGGGCCCGTCAAGCGCGGCGGAACACCCGGCGACAATCACCACGGCGTCTGGGTTGCGGCGACCCAAGCGGCGAATGTACGCCCGCGCGTCCCGATCGGCCTGGCTGGTCACCGTGCAGGTGTTGATCACGCACAGGTCGGCCCTGCCCAGGGACACTCCGCCCGGCACACCTCCCGCAGACTCCAGGCGCTGTCGCATGCGCTCGGTGTCGTATTGGTTGGTCTTGCAGCCAAAGGTCTTGTAGTGAATCCGCATCAGGCCCAAACCCCCGCAAGCGCCCCGCCACGTGCCGGCGCGGGCGACCCCGGCCGACTCATGACCTGGAGATGCCGAGCGAGACGGTGGCCCTCCAGAATTCCTCGGACAGAGGCGAGCTTGACCGCGCTCCCCGCTCCAGCCCGAGGTCCATCCAGCCGAACCGAATCCCCTCGACCTCCACCAGGTGCATCCCGATCCCGAGCGTCCATGACGTCTCAACCGGATCCTCGGCCTCGTACCGGAAGGGAAGCGCAACACGGCGGTATCCCAACCGGATCGGAACGCTCCGGGTCTCGCCCTCGATCAGCCGCCACTCGAGCCCGGTTCCGAAGCTCATCGACGTGCCGCTTGTCACGCCGGCCGCAAACCCGTCCGCCCCGGCCCAATTCTGGTAGCCCAGCGACGCGTTCGCGTGCAAACGCGTGGACAGGCGCCCGGTGGCGCCCGCCAGCACGCGCAAGGGAATTCTGTATGCGCGCGTCAGCCCCCGCGTTCCCTCCATGGGCGCCTCCCTGAGCTCGCCGGACCACTCGGCTGAGGCCGCCACATGAATCAGATCGTGGGGGTCGGCGCTCAGCCCCGCGAGAACTGTGTAGCCGCTGTAGCGCCACACACTGCCCTCTCGGTAGGAGCGCACATCCCGCCCGACCACCAGCGTGTCGAGCGAGCGCTCAAACTCCTGCTCCAGCCGGCCCAGATAGGCGCCGGCGCCCACCCCGACGGCCAATCTGTCGCCCAGCCGCTGGACCCAGCCCAGGCGGGCGACCGAGGTGCCACCATTGGTCCGAAACTGGTCCTGCGAGGCGACATCGACGCCCCCCAGCGCAATGGTGTCCGTACGGCGACCCACCCAGCGCTGCTCGGTGTGACCGCTCAGGGACACCGTGAGCGCGCCGCCCGCCGACAACACCGGATACCCGATCCCCAGCAGGGGAAAGCGCACGGTCTGCGATGTCCCGCTCTCGGAGCCAAGCTGAAAATCGCCCCAGGTCGGCTGCATGGAGACGACAATGGTGGGCATCAGTAGCCCGGCCGCGGCCGTGGGGTCGGTGGGCGAGACGCCGGGACCGGCCAGCCCAATCCCCAAGTTCCCCAGGGCGGCCACGCGCCCGTCCCCGGATCCGACGGGAACGCCAAGGGCACGAAAGCCAAGGAACGACTGGGCTAAGGCCGGCTGCGCCGCCGCGCCCAAGCCCCAGAGCCCGACCCCTAGGACGCCCGCGCGAAGCCCGAGCCTGAACCGATCGGTCATTCACCTCCTCCGCGCGCAATGTTGAGGATCATGCGCAGCGCCGGAGCCCCGGGGGACGCCGGCCCCTCAAAAGTCACATACTCGATCGACCACGGTTCAACCGTGGACAAGAGCGCCACGGTTCCCGTTACGGGATCGCCGCCCTCCGTCTCCCCCCTGAGAAGGTCCCGCACGAGATCGGTGACGGGAACCTCCACCACATGCTCTCCCTCCCGTGCAAACCATTCAGGCGCCAGCGTTACACCGGCGATCCCGACCTCCGAGGGGCCCAGCGGCGACTTGGGCAGAATCTCGGGCAGCGTGACCATGCGAAGATCCATGGAGAGTGAATCCGTCGGTGCGAACGCCGACCATCCTTCCCGCGTGGTCAGGCGTAGGGAGGCGTACGAGATGCGCTCCTCGGTGAGCTCGACGGGGCACGGCAGAGCCTGGCACAGCTCGGCGGGGCCGCTCAGCGCTCTCGGGATGTCAAGATCCAGGACCGTCCTCCAGGCCGGCGCGCCCCCGACCTGCAACCACCCGCCGGGCGAACTGGTGACCGGCGTGTAGATCGCGGTCGTCGACACCGTGGGGGCGGTCACCTCAATCACCGTGTCAGGATTGATGCTGGGCTTCGCCCGCAGTCGCAGGACAGAAGATCGCAACCTCAGGCGCACGCCGGGGGCGTCCGTGGTGAGGCGGATTCCAGGGGCGTCCGTGGTCGTGTCTGCCCAAGAGGCGATGCGGGCGGAATCGACGGAAATGACCACCGAGTCAACTGATGAGGGATCCCAGTTCGCGTGGCCAACCTCCTCCACTGCCCCGCCCCCGGACTCCGACCAGCGAAGCCGGGTTCCGGGCGTGTCGACGGCATAGTCCCAGCTTGCACTCACGGCGTCCCACGACTCGTCCAGGGCGTGGGCCCAGATCCGAACAGGCGCTTCGGCAACACTCGCATCGGTGTCAAAACGAGCCACGATCGTCCCCGACAGAAGCGTCAACGAGGAGTCCGGCCGTGTGGTGCCGGCCGTGTCAGGTAGCGATGCAACCGTAGGGTACGAGCCGAAGCGAAGAAGCGTCGCAGCCTCCAGCCCAGGGCGCTGCCCGCTCCCGGATCCGGCGCCACGGGCACCGTAGTCGCGGGCGATGAACCCGCCCGACACCTGCGATGCCCTGCCGTATCCCCCGAACACCCGTACCCGCGTCCCGAAGTCTTCGAAGGGCAGCGTGACCTGAATCGCCAAGCCACCCTCGACCAATTCGTCGCGATGGGCCGTGGGGAGAACCTCCCCGCAGGCCGCCAGAAGCACCAGTGCCACGGCTGCCACGCCCCAGCGGCGACGCTTGGCGACGCGCGTCTTGGTCGCGCGGCGGCGTTCCCCCGTCATGGAGCGGAGTCCATGCGAAAGACATCCGGAATCAGTTCCTGGAGCTGCCATCGCCTTCGCTCTTCTCCCCCCACTGAGACCACCTGCACATCGACACCAAACTCCGCAAGCACCTGACGACAGGCGCCACAGGGGGGCACAGCCCGATTCCCGTCCGTTGCCACGACCAAACGCCGAAAGCTCCGGTGTCCCCGCCCAACAGCCGAGGCGACGGCGGCGCGCTCCGCGCATATGGCGAGGCCGTAGGACGCGTTCTCCACATTGCACCCGGTAACGATCTCTCCCGATTCCACCTCGATGGCAGCGCCGACGCGAAAGTGAGAGTAGGGAGCATAGGCAAGAGAATGCGCCTGCCAGGCCGCGCGCTCCAACCGGGTCCACGATGCCTCGGCCATGGGACTCACCCAACCACCGTTCTGGGCAACCTCGACGACAGTCCGGTGAGAAACTCGTAGCCAATCATCCCCGCCACCCCCGCGACGTCATCCAGATCAAGCCGCGCTTGGCCGTCGCGCCCTACAAAAGTAACAATGTCGCCTACGGTGACGGCATCCGATGTTCTCAGCACCGTCGTGTCCATGGACACCTGTCCCACGACCCGGGCCCGCTCCCCAAGGACAAGCGCCCGCCCCCGATTGCCCAGATTGCGCGGCAGCCCGTCCCCGTATCCGATCGTCACCGTTGCCCAGCGTTCGCGCTCGCCCGCCCGGTAGGTGGCCCCGTAGCCCAGGGTCGTGCCCCGCGCAACCTTACGGAGAAAGGCAACCCGGGCCCGCAGCGACATGACCGGGCTGGGTCTGGGCGCCCAATCCACATCGAGAACGCCGCCGGGATGGCCGCCATAGAGATAGTATCCCGGGCGCACAGCGTTGGCGAGGCCCGACGCGATCCGAAAGCACCCGGCGCTGTTGGCGACGTGAAGAAGCGTCTCCGGCGCGATATGCCCGGCGCCCTTCACAAAATCCTCGAAACGCCCAAGCTGGACGCGCGCGCTGGCATCCGACGGCGCGTCCGCCGAGTGGAGGTGCGTAAAGATACCCGCGAGCCGCAGACCGCGGGTCGTTGCTAGGCGAACCTCGCTCCACCACCCACGCTCGTCCAGGGAAAACCCGGAGCGTCCCATCCCCGTGTCAACCTCGACTTGAAAGGGGATTTCCATGCCCCCGTCCTCCTCGGCGTGGCCCAAATCGGACAAGACGGCCAGGGAGCCCAGGTCGGAAATGGTCGGCGTGACGCCTCTGGCGACCGCGGCCCCGAGCTCGCTCGGCACGACCGGGCTGCACACCATCACCGGGTCCCGAACGCCCATGCGCCGCAGCTCCAGGCCCTCCTTGACCGTGGCGACGCCGTAGCCAAATGGCGATCCGTGGGCGAGCGCCGAGACGACCCTCGTGGCCCCCAGGCCATAGCCGTTGGCCTTGACCATCGCAATGATGCGCACGCCGGCACCCACTGCTTGGCGCACGGCCGCCAGATTGCGCTTGATCGCACCCGCATCGACTTCAACCCAGGCACGGGGTCCCGCCTCAGGCGGCACGGGGCAGACACATCCGGGGGGCGCCGGCAAGAGGCTGGTCGGATTCGCTCATTCCGAAATATAGGGGCGCATGGGCACCAATTCGCCCCAACGGCTCCAAGGCATCGCCGGACTCAAAACCGACGAGGCCAATACCGGATGCTGCGCCCGCTTCGGGGCTTCCCCGCCCCGACCATTCCCGCCGCCTTCATCCCGAAGGGGCCACCCCTTGACCGAAGTAGCGCTGTAGCACTTCGGCTACGCCTTTGGAACGCTCAACGACCCGCCGCTGGCAATTCGTCATGGTGGCCAGCGTGGAGTCGATGCTCAGGAAGAGCACCAGGGACCGCCGGCCAACTCCTCGATCACGCACTGCCCGCTCGCGAGGCGCGAAATCTCGAGCGGATGCAAGAAATTCCACCCGAGGGTACAGATGGCTTCAGTCTCCCCAGTGAACACGCCGATGGACTCCCCCTCCAGCGGACATACACTGCGTACAGGCGGGTCGCGGAAGTCGCTACCGCAGATTTCGATGCGCGCGCCCGTTGTCGCGTTCGCCGATACACCGCCCCGACCCGATCAGCTGCCGGCCCTCTAGCGTCCCTTTCATATCCATCGCGATGCTGTAACGCAAAACTGATGGCTTACACCTGTTTGTAGCGCCAAGCCGACCCTGAACCTCGGCGTTAAACAGCGATTAGACTGCGGCCTTTTTGTGTGCGGACTGTCGTCTGCGGCGCGGTAGCGTCCGGGATGGAGATTGGAGAAGACTGGTCTAAAGAGCCCGTGAACCCCGTCATCACCACGTTCTGGTGGACGCTGGCCGTAGAGCACTTCGCAAGCACCGGTCGCGGGGGCGTCCTCCCCTGAGCGACGATGAGTTGGACCATGTGGGAAATGACCTCGTAGAGACCTTCCCTAGCCTTCGTCGGGGTAGCGGCTTGGAACAGGCAGTCGCGCAGTTCCGGTGCCACGGCTGTGTAATACTTGGTTCCATCAGAGAACCGTCCCTCTTCCAATGTGATGTGGTATCCATGTCGAGGATCAGTTGCCAGCATTTTGCGCCTCCTTTTCGTTGGAGAGGATCTCGTCAAGCCTCTTGACCACGATCTTCACGTAGGCACGCCCCAGTCGCCTTTCGTGCGGAATCGGAATCATGATGTCTTGGTAGGTGACTACGGTATGATTGCCCCCCTCGCGCCTGTCAAATCCGAACGACACCAAGAGACCAGCGATAGTATCCCGGCACACCTCTGTCCTGTTACGTACTCGCTCCAGCAGCTTCCGGTTTCGGGGCAACAGAGCTCAGATCGCCAGCTTCGCCGACAGGGGAACTGACCGCTGGAGCTCGTTGTTCAGGAGGATGTAGAAGGAGTAGTCGCCCTCCTTACGAAACTCCATCAGATCAAGATTGATGATCTGATTGATGATCGCGGGCTTGGCAGGATCCTTATTGTCGACCTCGACCTTGGCACTGGCCTCGAACAGCTTGCTACCATCCTCGTCCATGCAGTTGATTACGACCTAGTGCTCCCGCCCCCGCTCGGCTGCATGTGCTTCCAGGGCAAAGACCAAGGCAATGTGGGGACACCGCACAGGCAGGCTCTGGCCGCTGAGCTGGCTGAAGATGTCCATGATATTGAGTTTGCCTTCTCGGCTGACGTTGGCGCTGTCAGCCAGGACAGCGAGGGGAACCTCCATAGTGACCTCTGCCTGTTGTTGGGCGTGATCCTTGGTACTTCTAATCCTAACGTTGCTTTGGTCTTGGGGAAAGGGAATTCCCCAGTGTGGCTCTTCTCCCGTAGCCGGACCCCAGGAGTCTGTTCAGCAGAACAGTTGGTCAGGCTAGACCAAATGACCCATAGCGCGAATCCCATTTCCTGTTCTGAGAATGGTGCCACACGGTGCTGGCTTGTCCTGATGCGCGTTGGCTTGGGCTGCGTCACGACCTGCGCCGAGCTCTGATGGGCGCGGTTCACCGCTGATTTACCCGAGCTTCTCGCCTTGGGCCGTCGCGGCGACACCTCGCCGGTGTCCTGTGACGTCCCGGACATCGCGTGTCGCCAGGATCCATGCCGGGGGATCGGGCGACCGGCGGATCAACCCGGGACACCACGTTCGTTTCGTTCAGCAGTGACATCGCACCGGACTGAATCGAAGGACAGTGGGTCGCGTGCGGCCGCCTCACGGGTCACCGGAGCAGGTGCGCCACCCCCAGTCCCAAGTAGGTGCCGACCGCATAGCCCAGCAGCCCGGCCGCCACCCCGGGAAGCACAAGCTGGCGCCACTGGCGGGATGTGGCCACGGCCAGTGCGCTCGAGGGCCCGCCGACAGCGGCCTGGGACGCCACCGCCAGGGTGGCCATATCCAATCGCAGCAGGGTTCCCGCGCCAAAGACGATGAGTCCATGCACGGCCACCACGAGCACGGTCAAGAAGAATACCCCGCCGCCAACGGCGGCGATGTCGGAGAACCTGGACATGATGCCGATCAGGACAAAAAACCCGTGCAGGCCCACCGATCCCAACGCCATGGCACCGGGAGGGGACGAGAAAAAAGGCAAGTGCCCGACAACAAGCGCCAGGGTGGTCAACCAGAGGATCGACGGGACTTGCGGCACGACAGCCCCCAAGAGATCGGCCACAACGAGCAGGGCAAAGCCCAGACCCAAGAGCTGGGCGATGCTCAGGGCCGACATCTCCTCACCTTGAAAATAAGGATGTTGGCGGCGCTCGCCGGAATCAATCCCACCTGGAATCCGCCGGTCCTCCACATCCCGGCCAGGGCTCCTTCCCCGCCACCCCAGAAACCGCACCGGTAGCGCAAGGGTCGCCATCAGCCACAGGCCCGTAACCACCGCGTCCGCCGCGTTCAAAGCCGTGAACAGAGGACCCGAGAGATCGACGGCCCGGGCAACCGACACGAAGTTCACCGAGCCGCCCGAGTACGTCCCGGCCAGGGCGCCGACCATGCGCCAGGTGTCATCGGCAAAGTGATGTCCATAGGCGAACGCCGCGACCAGAGCGCCGACCATCGTCCCAAGCACGGCGAGAGCGAAGGCCCCCACCATTCTGGGTCCGGCCTTTCTCAAATCCCGAAGATCCACCGCCAGGAGCAGCCAGGCGATGGACAGAGAGGTCAGGGGCCCACCCACGACCTCGTAAACGGACGATGTGGCCGGGACCACTCCGGTGTTCGACAGAAGAGCGCCCAAGATAATGGCCAGCATTGAGGCCCCCAACTTGCCCAGAAAGCGGACATGCGCCTCAAGCCAGAACGCCAGCGCCACGCACCCCGCGATGATCGCGGCAAGGATCAGGGGCGAGGAGATCGTCAAGCTGTTCGCATCACAACAAGAGACCCCCGCTACGGCGGGCCGGCGCCCACGCTCGCAAGGTGACCTCGGGCCTCCTCCAGGAGCACAGGGAGGAGTGCGGCGTGGCCCAACGGCCCTGTACCGTACTCCTCCAGCCCCGAGGCGCGCTCTTCCTCGTAGACATCCACAAACCGCTGGTAATACCCGGTCGCCTGGTCGATCTCGCCCAGCAGGAGCGCGCCCCCAGCAGCCGCAGCCAGGCAAAGCAGGTGGGTGGACCGCACGGCGAGGCCTGATTCCGCCACGGTCAACGCCGAGGCGCCGTCCCCGGCCGCGCCGTGGAGCAGGGAAAGGTGGAAGTGATCATCCAGGGTCAACTGCCCAATGCGTCCGTAGGACGCTATGGCCATCGGAAGGAACATCTGGGCTTCGACCGAGTCGCCCGCCTCCACCGCCGTCATGACCCGGTTGAACAGGCGCTCCGCCGCCTCCCTGGGTGTCATGGAGCCCAGATCCACCGACGAGGTCGGGCCCAGTGCGCCGACGTTCACCGGGGTCCCGGGAGGCGCAAGCGTCAGGTCCCGCCCGCCAGTGGACGAATCCAGGACCAGGAACACGATGATGCCCAGCCCCATCACGCCAACAATCCCCCACGGAATCCAGACGGAACGGCTGGCCCACCGCTGCGCCCGGGGCGGCTCTCCCAGCGCCGTGCCACACTGGATGCAAAAACGGTCCCCCGGGCGCGACGGCTCCTCGCAGGAGACACAGGGCGGGCCCCGCAGAGCGCCGCCGCATCCAGAGCAAAAGTTGGCGTCGGCGGGATTGCCCGCCCGCCCGCACACGGGGCACGCGGCCCCTTGACCGGCCGCGTCCATCAGGGGCGCGCTCCGCCTGCGATGGCGTCAAAAAACAGCGGCCAGGTCACGATGCTCTGGCCCCTGTAATTCGGTTGGAACCCGAAGAGGATGACGTCTCCCTCTCCCACTTTCGCCCGCAACAGCGCCGGTTGGCCCGCCAGAACCTCCGGCCCCAGAATCCAGCCCGCGATCACCGGGTTCTCCTGCCCGTAGGTCCCCAGGACCTCCACGCGGTCGTCGTTGACGGCAAACGCCCGGCTGCTGCGCCAATACCAGGCGGCCGTCCGGGGCAGTGCGGGCCCCATCGGATGCGACCGACTGCGGCTCGCGTACCCCTCCCACTGCCGATCCCCGACCAGGTCCACCCGAACAATGGAGCCGGGCACATAGAACCGGGTGTTTGACAGACCCGCCACAGGGTTATCCACCTGCAGGTCAAAGAGGCGGATCGCAAATTCGGAGGCCTCCTCAATGACAACAAGCCGCCCGCCCTCCCGGACGAAGTCGCGCACATGAGCGCGACCCTCCTCGCCGATGCCGCCGGTGTAGCGCTCGGGCAGGGATCCCGGCGCGTGGCCCTCGGAGATCGACTGGTCGGACTGGCTCTGAAAGATCAGGACATCGTAGTCACTCTTGAGCGCGCCGGCCCGAACGCGCCGGTCGTGCAGCGAGTCGTAGCGCAGTTCGTGTTGGTCCAGCATCCAGCGGGTCCAACCCGCCGGCATCGTCTCCCGGTGTCCCTTGTACAGGGCCACCCGGGGCGCCCGGTCACCCCGGAGCGCCGCCGGCAACTCGTAGGTGACGGTCTGGACCGGAATGGGGCCGTCCAGCGCCGCCGACGGAACCCGTTCCAGCGGGTGAGCCTCCACGCCCATGAGGAGCGGCAGTGCATGGGCGGTGACGTCGTAAGGGCGCTTCGGCGGCCCGCCCGGGTACTCACGCATGTCGGGATACTCCTGCACCGACAACAGCGTCTGGGCGAACGCCGCGTTCGGCTGCCCCATCAAGACCACATGCGAGCCGGCGGGATAGCGCACATCCTCGATCTCCAGGGGCTCCTGGGCGCGATGCACCTCCACGTCGCCCATCGTGAGGATCCTGAGAATGCTCGAGACACCCACGGCGTTCGATTCATCCGCCGGAATCACCCAGGCCGCCGGCCACTGGGGCCACCCGGCCACCGCCCGTTCACGCACGCCAACAAAGTTCTCCAGCCAATAGCGGCGGTTCTTGGCCGCGTTGGTCAACAGCGCCATGGCCCCGGAGAACTGGTACTCGACGATGTCGGGGAGCCCCCACCTGCCGCCCCGCCAGGGCCAGGGGAAATTCCACGAAGCCCGCGACGCGTCATACTCCCGCCCGCCCGTGACAACCTCGACCGGAACGTTGATCGATGTCGCCAGGCGAGCCGACGCCGTTTCGCTCAGGATCCGCGCCCCGCCGTGGTAGTGCATGTAGGCCCGCCCGGGGTGATACCCGTCATAGATGGCGTTGACGACCACCCCTCGCTTCCCCTGGGCCGTGAGCTCGGCCGCCATGTATATCCCCAGCTGGTTCACCGCCGCCACCAGCCCCGGATCGACATTGGGCTCGATCGGGTCGATATAGGGCGGGAAGAAGATGCGGGCGCCGCTGCCCCCCATCTGGTGAATGTCATGGACGATCTGCGGACGCCAGTCATTCTGCGCTCGCACGGTGTGCTGCGTCTCCAGCTGATAGAACGTGTACCAGTCCCGGTTGTTGTCGTGACCCGTGTAGTAGTGATACAGCCATGGAGCCGGCTGCCCCTCAAACTGGCCACCCACATGCTCGTTGTAGAAATCGTTGATCCACTGGGTCCCGTCTGGATTCAGGGAGGGAATCTGCAGAACGATGACGTTGTCCAGGATCTCCTGGACGCGGACGTCCTCCGATAAGGCCAGGTGGTGGGCCAGCTTGGCGGCGGCCTGCCCGCTGCCGACCTCCGTCGAGTGAATGGCGTGCGTCACCATCACCACGGTGCGACCCTCGGCCAGAAGATCCGCCAGTTCGTCGGTGCCGCTGACCAGCCGGGGATCGGCGAGCTTGCGTTGCACGGCATGGAGCGACGCCAACCGGGCGTGGTTGGCCGGACTTGTGATGGTCAGCATCAGAAAGGGCCGCCCCCGGGTCGTGGGGCCCAGCGTGTCCAGGACCACCCGATCGCTTGTACGAGCCAAGACGCCGTAGTACTCGGAGAGCTGGTCCCAATTCGCCAAGGCCCGCTCCGCACCCATGGCAAAGCCGAACTGCTCGGTCGGAGAGGGCGCCTGGGCGGCCGTGCGGCCACCCCCGACAACCAGCCCAAGTACACTTGCCACCACCGCCGCAGAGGCACGGGTTGCACGCATTCGATCTCTCCTGGACAAAATCACTCTTCGGGGCTCGCCCGTGTTCCCTTGCGCCGCCGGCGTCTGACCGCGGAGGTCTCAGGGCCTCGCACAGCGGACACCTGGCCTTTCGGGCCGCGGCAACATGAGCTTATGTCGTTGTATACATTATCTTTAGGGGGATATGCGCCTAGCCGGCCACATGCCCACGTCCCGGTCCTTCGGGGCGGTGCCGCCCATGCCCCGTGGCAGGCCCGAAGGCGAATCGGCAGCTCCCGCTCGCGCCCGCGTCGGTTGATCATCAATTGCAACCGAAGATGGGCACCCTACAATCCCGTGGGCAAGTCGATAAAGCGAGTGTCAACCCCGTAGCGGCTCTTCAGCAGGTCGGCCAGCGCCCGCACGCCCCAAGTCTCCGTCTCGTAGTGTCCGGCCAACAACACCGACACCCCGAGTTCAGCGGCTTCAATCGCGTGATGATGCTGGGCTTCACCGGTCACCAGTACGTCCAGGGCCTCGTCCGCCGCTTGGGCCAGCAGCGACGCCCCCGCTCCGGTCACAACCCCCACGCTTCGGACTCGCCCAGGCCCGCCCGGAAGCACCTGCACGCCGGTGCGCGTCAAGCCACCGAGTCGGTCCGCAAGCGCACTCAGCGTCAGGCCTGCGTCCTCTCTTGGCCCCTCGTCGCCAGGGGAATCGGGCTGTGTCACCAAACCCTTCCACCCAATGGCTCGACCCCTGTAATCGCCAAACGGGGCCAAGGAATCCAGGGCCAGCTGTCGGGCCAGTACCGCCGAGTTCCCCACCTCGGGGTGGGCATCCAGCGGCAGGTGAGCGCTGTACAGGGCAAGACCCCCCCGCACCAGCGCGCTCACGCGCCGAAAGTGCGGGCCAACCAAGGGCTGAAGCCCTCCCCAGAACAGCCCGTGATGCACGACCAGCATGTCGGCCCAATCGGCGGCTCGCCGGATGGTACGCTCTCGGGCATCCACGGCGAAAGCCACGCGCTTGACCGGCCCCGCCGCCTCGACCTGGAGTCCGTTGAGCGCATGCGGGTAGTCGGGAAACCCGTCGATCTCCAGGTATTCATCCAAGAACGCTGCAACCTGAGCTACGGAAACCCCGCTGATCGGCCGGGTGTGGCGAGCCAGTCGCGGGCTATCCGTCACGGAGGGGTGACCATGGTTAGAGGATCCACCTGTTCGCCTGAAACCAGCACCTCGAAGTGAAGGTGGGGGGCGGTGGAGCGTCCCGTCGAGCCCGAGAGCGCGATGACCTCCCCCGGCGCCACGCTCATCCCGGAATCCGCGACCAGGTACGACGCGTGGGCATACCTGGACTGGACGCCGTCGCCGTGGTCGATCAGGACAAAGAGCCCATAAACGGAATCCAGGGACGCTGCCACCACCTCGCCCCTGCCCGCGGCCCTCACATAAGACCCTTCAGGCACCGCGATATCGATCCCGGGGTGATGTCCCATTGACCCCGAGGCGGTGTTGGTCAGGTGCCCGGGGACGGTCAAGGGCCAGAGCGCGGGGCGGTTGTGTACAGTGTCCCGGGCCTCCGTGCCCGAAGCGCCCGATCTCCTCTGCGGCGTCATCAGTTGCCAAAGGTCCGATTCGCCGGTCGCCACCACGCCAAAGAGCGAACGGATCCTCTCTTGCTGGGCCTCCATGAACGCAATTTGGGCCGCCAGGGTGTCAATTCGGGTCTGTCGGGCGACAAGCGCGGCGTTCTCAGCAGCCAGCGAGCGAGCCGTGACGGCGTGCCGGGCAACGCTTCCCCAACTCCAGGCCATGCCCAGCACCGCGCCGATCACCACCCCCAGCCCGATCAGGGCCATCCGCGTGTGCCGGCGCGACAGCTCGATCACCCGGGGGTTTTTGCCCTGACCCAGCGTCAGCGTAATCGAGATCCGCATGATCCCATCCATGGACGGAGTCGACCGCGACGCCGGCCCGGCCCGATCACCGCCACGGGCCCGTGCCCGAAGCGGCGTCCGCCTTCGCATGCACGGGAAACACCCCCGTCCCCTTGGTGCTCCTGCGCTTAATCAAGCACATCGGCCACCTCCCTGCCCGTGACCGCAGCGAAGACGCGTTCCAGCTCCCGTGGCCCGTTGAATCGGATCCGAATCGCGCCCGTTCCCTCCCCCCTCCACTGGATGGACACGCGCGTGTCCAGGTGGGTGCCCAAGGCGTCCTGTAGCACTCCGATGGCCGGATCCGGCGTGGGCTCAGGGTGCTCCGTTCCCTCGTCAGCTTCACCATCGGTCCCCGCCAACAACCGGCGCACCCGCTCCTCTGTCTCCCGCACCGACCACGACCCCTCGACCGCAGCCCGCGCGGTGTCGGCCGCCAGCATCGCATCCCCGATTCCGGCGAGCGCGCGACCGTGACCCATGGTCAGCACACCGTCCTCCAGCAGGCGCTGCACCGATGGAGGAAGCGTCAACAGGCGCAGCGCATTGGCGACGGTGGATCGGCTCTTGCCCACGGCCTCGGCCACATCGCGCTGCCGCAGACCGAATTGTTCCCGAAGCTGCCCGTATCCCCTGGCTTCTTCCATGGGGCTCAGGTCTTCACGCTGAATGTTCTCCACGAGCGCCAGCACCAGGAGTGTCCGGTCATCCATGTCACGCACCTGGGCGGGAATGGTCCTCCAGCCCAGTTGTTCCACGGCCCGCAGACGTCGCTCGCCCGCCACCAGCTCGAATCGCTGACCGGACCCCGACCGCCTCCTCACGACCACGGGCTGAAGCAGACCGTTGGCGCTGATGGAGGCCGCGAGCTCTCCCAGTTCATCTTCCCCGAATTCCCTTCGAGGCTGAAAGGGGTTCGGAATGATCGCACGCACCTCCACCTCGGCGGGAGGGCGCGCGTTACCTCCGGCCGCATCGTCAATCTGGTCGATGTGGTGCCCCAGCAGGGCACCCAGACCCCGGCCCAATCGGTCCTGCCTCTTCATGCCGGCGCGCTTATCCTCCCGAGCTGTGACGTCCGCGGTCACGAAGAACCCTGGCCCGCACTTCGCGTGCCAACGCCGCGTATCGGATCGCGCCCGCCGATGAGGGCTCGTGTTCCGCCACCGCCTGCCCGAATCCAGGAGCTTCCGCGATACTCACATTTCGCGTGATCACCGTGTCATACACCCGGTGCCCAAAGTAGCGCTTGACCTCCATCGCAACCTGTTGCGACAAACTCAGGCGTTGATCATACATCGTCAGCAGCACCCCCTCAATCTCGAGTTGCGGATTGAGGCTTCGCTGCACCAGACGGATCGTGTTGAGAAGTTGGGCCAGTCCCTCCAGCGCATAGTACTCGCACTGAATGGGAATGAGCACCGAGTCCGCGGCCGTCAGGCCGTTGAGGGTCAAGAGCCCCAATGAGGGGGGCGAGTCGATCAGGATCACGTCGTAGTCCTGACGAATCGGCTCCAGCGTTTCCCGCAACAGGGTCTCTCGGTCACGCACGTTGACCAGCTCGACCTCGGCGCCCACCAAGTCCTGGTTTGCCGGCACAAGGTGGAGGCGGGGCCGCTCCGGGAATGCGTGGATCGCCCGAAACACCGGGAGACCCCGGGTCAACACGTCGTATGTCGTGGGGACAGAGTCCCGCTCCACCAATCCCAGGCCGCTGGAGGCATTCCCCTGCGGATCAATGTCGACAAGGAGCACCTCGGTGCCTTCCCGTGCCAGCGCGGAACCGAGATTGATGGCCGTTGTCGTCTTGCCGACACCCCCCTTTTGGTTGGCGAGTGCAATGATGCGACTCAAACACCCCTCCCCGTACAGGTTCAACCGCACCCCCCCGCGCCCCTTTGGGGGCAGACGCGAACGCACCAATGCCTGAACAGGTGAGCGCCCAAGTCCGCCCAAGGGGTCAGCAGGGCGCTGCTGGACCGGGGGGTTGTTGTCGGCCCTGAAGCGCCCGAGGGCGCAAGAACCGCTCGCCGGAATCTAACGTGCAACCATGTCCCGCCAAGAATTGTTTCACGTGAAACATGAGCGGGCCCTGAGGCACAGCAAGCCCCATGGAACCCCAACAATTGTTTCACGTGAAACAATTGTTCCGATGAGTACGACTCGGGCGCTCACGATCCGGCCCCATGCGCCGGATCTCCAGGACCAGGCCCAAGGGCTCCAAGTTGTAGCGGGCGCACGCGAGCCCACCTTCGGGCGGGGCCTCCTTCGACGGTGGGGCGCACCCGCGGGATCAGCGGGATGCTTCCAGACCGATCCTCAACCCCGCCGCCGACAAGGCAGGACCCGCACGCCGGACCGGAACGCGGATCGCGTGTTCCCCCAAGAAGAAATTATTCCATGTGGAACATGTGCGTCCCCACAATCAACACCGGCCCACCGGAACAGAAATGTTTCACGTGAAACATTTCTCCGGTGAGCGCGACTCGGGCGCTCGCGTTCCGTCCTCCATCCGCCGGATCTCTAGGACCAGGTTCTGCAGGTCCGCCGGCGTCACCCCGGGAATGCGTCCCGCCTGGGCCAGGTTGGTGGGGCGCACGCGGGCAAGCTTCTGGCGGGCTTCCGTCGACAGTGTGACAAATTCCTCAAACGGCGCGTCCTCGGGTACGTTGATGTTGGCCTGGGCCCTCAGCTTCGCCGCGCGCTCAAGCTCGCGCCGGACATAGCCCGCATACTTGATGTCCACATCAACCGTTGTCAGCGCGTCGCCATCCATCTCGGACGCGCTCCCCTCAACGGCCTCCACAAGCGCGCGGCTCGACACCCCCGGGCGCAGCAGCAGCTCGTGGGCCCGACGCGGCTCCCTGATCCCCGACCCCCCGGCGTCCCGCAACACGGGGTTGGCAACCTCTGGCGGCACGACGGTCTCCCGAAACCAGGCCAGCACGCGCGATTCCGCTCGCAGCCGCCGCGCCAGAACCTCCTCGTGCGCCTGAGTCAGCAGGCCGACGCTCTGGGCCAACGGTCCCAGGCGGGCCACGACATTGTCTTGGCGAAGCAGTAGCCGAAACTCGGCCCGGGACGTAAAGAGGCGATAGGGCTCATCCACTCCCTTGGTGACCAGATCGTCGATCAGCACCCCGATATACCCCTGGTCACGCTCGATCACCAGGGGTTCACGGCCCTGGGAGGCAAGCGCCGCGTTCGCTCCGGCAATCAGCCCCTGGCCGGCCGCCTCCTCATATCCGGTGGTGCCGTTGATCTGACCCGCAAAGTACAGTCCGCGAATCGACCGCACCTCCAGTGTGTGACGTAGCTGCCAGGGCGGGGCGTAGTCGTATTCAACAGCGTATCCGGCCCTGGTCATCTTCGCGTCCTGAAGACCCGGGATGGAGCGCAGGAACTCCGCCTGTACCCGGGCGGGGAGCGAGGTCGACAGCCCGTTGACATAGAGCTCCGTCGTGTCCAGCCCCTCGGGCTCCAGGAACACCTGGTGCCTCAAGGTATTCGGGAATCGCACCACCTTATCCTCGATGGAGGGACAGTAGCGGGGGCCCGCACCCGAGATCTCACCCCCGTAAAGGGCGCTCCTGGACAGATTCTGCGTCACGATGCGCTTGAGGTCGGTGCCCGTCCAGGTGAGCCAGCACGGTCGCTGCTCCGGCAGCGGCTGGCGTCCATAGGATGAAAAACGAAACGTTCCCGCCTCGCCATCCTGTCTCTGGCAGAACTCATAGTCTACCGAGCGCCCATCGATCCTGGGCGGCGTTCCCGTCTTGAAGCGGGCCAATGAAACGCCACAGCGCTCCAACTCTCGGCCCAGCTCGATTGATGGCTTCTCGCCCGCACGCCCCGCGCCCTCTGCCGGATGTTCCCCCCGATGGATACGGCCCCGCAGGAAGGTCCCGGTCGCCACCACCACGGCGCGCCCCTCGATCACGTCTCCTCCCGGCGTCACCACCCCTCGGACCCGGCCATCCACATGGAGACCGCTGACCATGTCCTGATACAGGTCCAGCGCATCCAGATCATCCAGAAGGCGCCTGACCACAATCGGATAGCGCGCCCGGTCGCACTGCGCCCTGGGGCCCCACACTGCCGGTCCCTTTGAGCGATTGAGCATGCGAAAGTGGATCCGGGTGGCATCCGTGGCATCGGCCATCACGCCCCCCAAGGCACCGACCTCGCGCGCCACGGTTCCCTTGGCCACCCCGCCGACCGCCGGGTTGCAGCTCATTTGGCCGATCCGGCTCAGCTCCGGGGTGACCAGAACCGTGCGGGCCCCAAGACGCGCCGATGCGGCCGCAGCCTCCACACCCGCGTGCCCACCCCCGACGACAATCACGTCATAGCTCAACTGCGCACCCTCCCGGAGACGCACGCCCCGACCACCTCACTTGCCGATACAGAACTCACGAAAGACGCGCTCCAGCACGTCATCGCTGGTCACAACCCCCAGAACCTCCTCGAGCGCGGTCTCCGCCGCCTTGAGATGCGCCGAAGCCACCTCCGGCGGCACTCCCGCCTCCAGCGCGTCGGCGAAGCGATGAAGTTCACGCAGCGCCGCCTCCATGTGGCGCGCTTGGCGCTTCACCGTCACCACGGGAGTCTCCACCCGGTTGTCGACCACGCCCCCGAAGACCGTGTCGCGCAGGACCGCCTTGAGCTTGTCCAGACCCTCACCTGATTTGGACGACACCAACACCTCACCCTCTGGGCCGATCTCTCCCGCGCGCAATCGATCCGATTTTGTGCGCACCTTCACCACCTGGGAGGTTACGGTGGCCAGAAACTCCTCGCCCGTTCTGTCGGAACCACGTCCGCCATTGGCCCCGCCCAAGGCACCCACACGACCCGACCCGGAACTCCGTACCTCTCGGCAATAGAGCACCACGTCCGCCGTGGCAAGGTATCGCCTGGAGACCTCGATGCCCAAGCGCTCCACCGTATCCGTGCCGGCGCGCAAGCCCGCCGTGTCAATCAACCGAAACGGAAAGCCGTCGATCTCGACCACCGCCTCGATTGCGTCCCTCGTGGTCCCCGGAATCTCTGTGACAAGAGCGCGCTCTACACCCAGTAACGCGTTGAACAGACTGGACTTGCCGGAGTTTGGCGGTCCGGCCAACACCGTCACCGCGCCCTCACGCAAGGCCTCTCCCGCCGGCGCCGTTGCCAGCAATCTGGACAGCGCCCGCGCCACTCCCCGGGCCCTGTTGCCCACCACATCCAGGGGCGTGGGAGCATCGTCCTCCTCGGGAAAGTCGATGTGTTGCACAAGCAACGCCGCCAGTCCGACCAACTCACCGCGCAGGGCCGAGATGCGCGCCCCCAGTCCGCGCTCCATCTGATGCAGGGCCACCACCCGCCCCCGACTGGACGGACTCTCGATCAGGTCGCGCACGGCCTCCGCCTGGGTCAGGTCAACCTTCCCGTGCAGATACGCGCGCTGGGTGAATTCCCCGGCTCTGGCGGGCCGTGCTCCCAGCGCCACGCACGCCTCGACCACACTCGGGGGCACCCCGTAGCCGCCATGCGTGGAGATTTCCACGACCGTCTCGCCCGTGTAGCTCCCGGGAGCCGGAAAGAACGTGACGAGCGCCCGGTCCAAACACTCGCCCGTGCGGGGACACCGAAGCGTCACGAGGCGAGAGCGGCGGTCGCTCCACACACGCGCCACATCGGCGGTCTTTTGGCCGGCAAGGCGGGCCACGATCCCGGCTGCCGCCTCGCCGGACAGGCGAATCAGCGCAACCGCGGACCTTCCGGGCGGCGTCGCCTGGGCCACGATCGTATCCACCGACATCCCGCTGGCGCCCATCCGCTCAATGCCCCCGGCTCCGCTCCGGGCGGCCCCTTTCCCGAGAAGACATCGGCGGGCAACATCCGTGTCCAGAAGTCCGGGCTCGGCATCCCCGGAGCCGCCACGACGCCAATGCCGCGCGCCGTCTCCTTTAACCCCGCGCGCGAGTCTTGCGACCCGATGCCTTGCGCCTCTTGCTACGCGCCTTGTTCGCTGCATGCCCGGGGCCGCTTGATGGCTTCTCGGGCCCATCGGGTTTCTCGGGCGATGTCGCCACCTTTGCCGCGGGGAGCTTCTGCTGCACCTTCTTCCTCTCCCTGGCGATCAGGATCTGCTGCGGAATCGTCGCCAGGTTGGCTGTTGCGTAATAGAGGTTCAGGCCGGACGCGAACCGCCAAAAGATAAAGACCATCGCCACCGGCATGACGTACATCATCATCTTCATCTGCGGATTGGCTGTCTTGGTCGCCCGCATCATGATGAACTGAAGCAGGAACATGCTGAGCCCCAAGAAGATGGGCAGGATGTAGTACGGGTCCGGCGACGAGAGGTCGGGCAACCACATGAACGACGATCCCCTGAGTTGGATCGTGTTCTGGAACACGAAGAAGAGCGCGATCAACATCGGCAGGGGGATCAGCATCGGCACGCACCCGGCCAAGGGGTTGACCCCGCTCTCCCGATACATCCTGACGGTTTCTTGCTGCGCCTTCTGCGGGTTGTTCGCATACCGCTTCTTGATCTCTTCAAGCTGCGGCTGCAGGGCCATCGTCTTGGTCTGGCTGCGCATGGCCTTCTGGTTGAGCGGCCACAGCACAACGCGCATGAGGACACCGACGACCATCAACACCCAGCCGTAGCCCAGATTCAGGTTGTCGTGCAAGCCCTTGATCACCCATAGGATCGCACCGACAAACGGGCGAATGACGGGACGAAGGAACCGCCACCCGTAGGGGTTTACCTCCTCCAGGTCGCGCCCGGCCTCCAGGAGCCTGGCCCGCTCGATGGGGCCCATATAGGCCCGGTAGGCGTAGCCTCCGTCACGGTCGACCGGAATGCCAACCCGCACCCTGGCCCGATCTGGGTCCTCATCGGGCCATGCAATGACCTGTGACAGAAATCCCTGCCCGTCGTCCTGGGACAACAGGACATGGACAAAGTATTTGCTCTTCACGGCGGCCCAATACAGCGGGCCCTCCATGTTCTGGATCGCATCGACGCCTCGCATCTGAACCGAGCGGATGCCATCACCCACACGGTTGCCAGAGAACGCCATCATGACGCGATCATCCCGCTCCCGAAGCTCGTTAATGGCCGGGCCCCGCCCCAGGTCCAGGAAGAGCCCGCCGCGCTCGACCGCGGGAAGATCGCCCTCGACACCCACGACATAGGAGTCGGCGGTAAAGGTGTAGCGGATCTCGCTGAAGAACTGCCCCGAAGGATGGTCGTAGCGAAAGGTCAGGGTTTGAGGCCCATCCCCCGGGGAAAGGCGAAGGCCATCGGCCGGACTCACCCGGTGTGCGTAGCCGGTCAGATCAACCGAGTCCCGGCGGGACCCGACCAGCCACAGCCCGGACATGACCCTGTCCGCGCCGGGAGCCACCAACTCCACGGGTCCACCGCTCGCGAACGATTCGTAGCCCAGGAGCTGGACCGATCGCACGGCACCACCGGTGTTGGAGAGCGTGACGCGAAAGAGCGGGGTCTCCACCGTCACGAGTCTCTCGTCGCCCTCGCCCTCCGGCACTTGGAATCCACCCGGAACTCCCGAGGGGCCTTCGTCCTCGCCGGCCGCCCCGGAAGGGGGCGCGTCAGCGTCTGCGGGCACCCCCCCGGTCGGTGTCGGCACAGGATCGGGAGGGACGGGAGGAAACAGCAGGTTTGTCGCGACGATGACCCCCATCATCAGGGTCACGGCCAACAATAGGCGGACGCCCTGTCTCATCGGCCAGCCCTCACTGCGGACGGCGGATCGGAGGCCGGCACGGGGTCATAGCCTGCACCACCCCACGGATGACAGCGACAGAGTCGCTTCAGGCCCAGCCAACATCCGCGCACCGGCCCATGGTCCTCAATGGCCACCCGAGCATACTCCGAGCATGTGGGAAGGTATCGGCATGACGGCGGCGTCAGGTCGGCGAGCCATCGCTGGTAGAAGCGAATCAGCACGATCATGCACCGCGCAATCACTTGGGCAAGAGCTCCAGCGCACGCGTCCATGCATCCGCCAACTGCCGGTACGTGGCCCCATAGGCTCGCCGTCGGGCCCGAACCAGAACGTCCACGCCGGATCCCCTGCCCCACATGCGGGGCAACACCTCAAGCCGACCGATCTCGCGCAACCGCCGCTTGAGGCGGTTACGCGCCACCGCACCCTGTCCCATCATGGGCACGACCCAACCGACGCGCGGGCGCCCGTGAGCCGTGGCGAGCGCGTAGACGTCCAACACGGACGTGCGCTTGCGAACCCCGCTACGGAGCACGGCCCGAATGTCGCCGGAGCGTCGCACGCGGGCCGAGCGCGGGAGCCGATGGCCTGCCGGCTCCACGGTCGACATCCCTACCGCCCGTTCTTCGATCCGATGCGCACGACCAGCGCACGCCGCCCCTTGCGACGACGACGATTCAGGGTCGCACGCCCCCCTCTGGTCTTCATCCGCGCACGAAAACCATGCTTGTTCAGGCGCTTTCGGTTGCGCGGCCGGTAGGTCGGTTTCATCTGCGATTCCTCAAGAGTAAGGACTGGAGCGCCAAACGCACCCGGGATCGGGCCCGCGCCGGAGGGTCTACGAGGACGCGCCCTTGGGGGCTCACCCCCTGCAATAGCCAAGCCCATCAAGCTACCCGAAGCGCGTTGCCGAGGTCAACCATAGCCGCTTGTCGCCTACGGCCGTCACCCTGGGGGGCCACGTTGGTCGCCACAGGGCCGGCGCCGGAGTGGCCGCCGGAGATGAAGTGGTTGGTTCGCGGGAACCCGCCCGGGCCCAGGCGGCGCCCCCTACACCGGTCACCCGGGTTCCCGCGACGGCTCGGTCGGTTGGACGGGAAAGCGCGGGCCCAAACACAGTAGAATCAATCAAACGGACCCTCTGGGAGGTTTCACGCGCCGGCACGTGCCGGCGTCGGGGCCGGATGCATCGGTGCCGGTGCTCCAAGAGCCCCTCGACATTGCTGTCCCGTTTGACATCCGCGCCGGCCGTCCGTAGTGTTTCCGGCCCATCACAACCGTTCCGTAGCCGGCCTCAGCCAGAGGCAGCGCCGCATTCCATCACAGGCCCCAATGCCACCAAACGCTCAACAACTTTGGGCTCAGATTCTTGATCGAACCGAGACCATCCTGCCCGCAAACACACAGCAAACCTGGTTTTCCCGGATCACGGCCGTTACCTGGACCGACGGTGTCCTTCGCGTGGTGGCGGACAGTCAATTCCACGCCGAATGGGTGGAGGACAAGTACGGCACCACGATCAACGAGATCGCCAGCGAAATCGCGGGGGAACCGACCGTCGTCCGCACCACATGGGACCATTCGGGGTTTGAGCGATCACCCCCTCAAGTGTCCGTTGAAAAAGTCGTTAGCCCGACTCGACCACAGCCCCCGGATGCCCCCGCAACCGCCACGTCCTCGACCCTTCGGCTCTGCAACCGCTTCACCTTTGAGCGCTTTGTGACCGGTGCGAACAACCGTCTTGCCCAGGCCGCCAGCGTCGCCGTGGCCGAGCGCCCGGCCCGCAGCTACAACCCGCTCTTCCTCCACGGTGCAACCGGACTGGGAAAGACGCACCTGATGCAGGCTATCGCCAACCGACTCCTCGATGGCGAGGGCAAGACCCGCATTTCGTACGTCCCCGCAGAGCAGTTCGTCAACGAGATGGTGTCCGCGATCCGCAACCACTCCACGGACTCCTTTCGAGCCCAATACCGAAACTCCGATCTCGTCCTGGTCGATGACGTGCAGTTCCTGGGGGGCAAGGAGCGGTCCCAAGAGGAGTTTTTTCACACGTTTAACGAGCTCCACGGCGCCGGGTGCCAGATCGTCCTGGCCAGCGACCGGCCACCCAAGGAGTTGAAGGGACTGGAGGATCGCTTGGTGTCGCGCTTCGAGTGGGGCTTGGTTGCAGGCATTGACGCGCCCGAGTACGAAACCAGGGTCGCCATCCTGCGCAACAAGGCGGAAGAAGACCACCTGCCCTTGAGCAATGATGTCCTGGATCTGATCGCGCGCTCCTGCAAATCATCGGTTCGCGAGCTTGAGGGCGCGGTGATCAAGCTCATGGCGATCTCCTCGCTGACGAATCAAGACATCGATCTGGGCTTGGCGCGGTCCGCGCTGCGGGGTATCGCGCCGCCGACCACCCGCACCCTGGACATCGGGACCATTCGTACGCGGGTGGCCGAGGCGTGGGGGGTCACCGGACAGGATCTGGCCTCCAAGCGCCGAACCCGAGACCTGACGGTTCCCCGCCAGGTGGCGATGTACCTGGCACGCGATCTGCTCAAGATTTCGCTTCAGCAGATCGGCGAGGCCTTCGGGGGACGCGATCACACGACCGTCATCCACTCCGTGCGCACCGTCAGGAAGCGAGGATCCACCGATGCGGACTTTCAGCGCCGGCTTGACGAGCTCAAGGAGGAGCTCAGTGTGTGATTCCCCGGTGAGCCGGCCCCGCTACAGAACGTTTGGGCGCCGCGCCCCGGAATTCACATGCGCTGTGGAACACCTGTGGAAAACTGTGCACAGAGCTGGGGTTTTCCACAATCAGGGGTGTGACCGCACACCTTTTCCACAACAAAACCCACCGAACATCCACACATCGGGCCATTGCCGGAAGACTCCATGGCCATTGAATTCGGGCACCTGCACACACGGTCTTTTCCACATGTCCACAACCACTATGATGACGAAGTTCTCCTTATCTATTACCTATATTGGATTACCTATATTATATTGGAAGCCGACCCCCATGTGACCGGACGCCCTTGCGCTCATCGACCCTGCCCCGTCCTGATGTCCTTGGCGCCGCTTCAGGGCCCGGGGATCTATGGGCGCCCATGACCTCGTATTTCAGCCAATTCCCACAACCTCCCACGCAGACCGCATGAAACTGACCATCACGCGCAAGAACCTCCAGGAGGCCATGACGTCCGCGGCCGCCACCATCCCGACCAAAACCACATTGCCGGTCCTCTCCAACGTTCTGATCCAGGGCGAGGACGACACCGTTGCGATCAGCGGAACCGACCTGGACGTGTCCATCCGGGTGAAGGTATCGGCGGACGTGATCGAGCCCGGCTCCATCACCGTGCCGGGGCGAACGCTTCAGGACCTGATTCGTGAGCTGCCCGACGAGCCGGTTGATCTCAGGCTGGACGGAACCCAGCTGGAGATCCTCTGTGGCAGAAGCCGGTTCCTCCTCCTGGGCCTGCCCGCCGAGGAGTTCCCGGAGCTTCCGGATGTCGACTTTGCCTCTGGATGGCGGGTGTCCGAAGAAGTGCTTCGCATCTTGATCCGGGGCACCTCGTTTGCGGCCTCCACCCAGGACGCCAGACCGATCCTCAATGGCGTGTTCTGGCGGGTCAAGGAGGGCAAGATGACCATGGTGGCGACCAACGGTCACCGCTTGGCCAAGATGGAAGCGACGATCGGCACCGACCCGGAGGCGGAATCGGTGCAGTTGATCGTGCCTCCCGCAGCCTTGGCCCAGGTCACGCGGCTGTTTGACGGGGCCGCCCAAGTCATGGTCGCCCGCAAGGGCAACCACCTGGCATTCCGCTCGGGCTACAAGGAGGTGTACACGCGTCTGATCGACGGGACGTACCCCAACTACGACCAGGTGATCCCAAGGGACAACGACAAGATTGCGCGCATCGACAAGGATGCACTTGAGGCGGCGGCTCGTCGGATGGCCACGGTCGCCAGCGACAAGACCTATCGCATGAAGGTCAAGTTCAAAGATGACCGCATGGAATTTGAGGTGGTCACCCCGGATCGGGGAGAGGCCTACGACGACTTAGGAATCGATTATGAGGGTGAGCCGATGGCGATCGGTCTCAGCGTCAGGTATCTCCTCGAGGTGTTGCGGCACATGCCGGACGGCGACATCAAGTTCTCCTTCAAGACGGATGAGAAGGCCATCATCCTGGAACCGATCGACAGCGAGTGGGAAGACAGGTACATTTGCCTGCTGATGCCACTGCGTCTCAACGACTGAACCGGCGGACCGGGCGCTCCGCCGGTAGTGCCTTTGGCGGCGCATAAGGCAGGCAAAAAAGGGGATTCTACCGGTCAAGGACAGGCCGTCTTGGGCTGTGACCGGCGTATTTACTGGGTCAGGAGCGACGGAAAGCGGCCCCGGGGTACCGGTCGATCAGGAGCGGTTGGGGTCGGTGCCCGGCTGGGTGGCGAGCAGATCCTGGGCCGTGTACAACGCATGGAGTTCGTGTCCCGCTTCGGCGAGACGTTCCCTGCCGCCCTCACCTCGATCCACCAGCGCCAGGACTCCCAGGACGCTGCACCCGTGGCCGCTGATGACATCGATGGCCCTGAGTAGGCTTCCCCCCGTGGTGACCGTATCCTCGATCACGACCACATCGGCTCCGGAGGGGAGCCCACCCTCGATCTGGCGGCCCGTGCCGTGGGACTTCGGGTGCTTGCGAACGGTAAACGCATCAAGGGATGCGCCCTGCCGGGTGGCGTGGCCCGCGATGGCGTAGGCGATCGGGTCCGCGCCCAGCGTCAGGCCGCCGATGTAGCGGGGGCTCCACGATTTACGCTGGATCGCCCGAAGGGCAACCTCTCCGATGAGCACCTGGCCCAGTCCGCTCATCGTCGTTAAGCGGGCATCAATGTAGTATGGTGAAGAACGACCACTGGCCAGGGTGAAATCACCCAGGCGCACGCTCTTTTCCCGGAGAAGCTGACGAAGACGCAACGAGGAAGACATGGCGATGACAAGATACATGAAATGCGCTGACGCGACAGGGCGCGCGGTTCGGGCCTCCATCGCCGGGCTCGCGACTCTCGTTGCGATGGCGTGTGACTCGACGGGGCCGGGCAACGGGTTGCTCCGGTTCGGATCTGTCGGAGATGTCCGCATCACCCTGGATACGCCGCTTCAGGGGGGATTGGGATGGCGCCAACAGGTGCTTACCTGGAACTCCGACGGGGCCTGGACCTTTTTTGAGGAGATCGGCTACGCCGGGGTGGTGGGCGACCAAAGTCTCTCGCGCAACCCCGGCCTGCCCGTTCAGTATGCGGGCAACTACCCCGGTCTGATCCAACTCGTCAATGACGATCCCTCGACGAAGCTCTTCGGACTGCCCGACAGCCTGTTCAGAACCGATTTGGATCCCGATTGCGGCAAGGGGAAGAGTCGCGTCACGCTCGCGATTTGGGACAGTCGCCGCGACGAGCGAAAGGCCTGGACCCGCTGTGCGGGTGACGCAAGCCCCTTGGCCACGCTCCGCACGCAGGGGTCGGGTCCCGACCCCCAGGGATCGCGGGTCATCCAGCTGGCGATTCGGGCCCGCGATTTTACGGTGGGCGAGGCCTTTCGGGGCTACGCGTACACGGGAAGCTGGCCCTTCGCCACACTGGGCAAGGGGATCCAATTGGGTGTGAATCTCGATGATCCGTTCTTTTTTCGCACCCCCGACGACGGAGGCGACGGGAGCGTTGAGAGCGATTGGGCCGCATTTTGGCACGCCCATGCGGACACGACTCTGCGACCCCAGCCGGACATTGACTGGGAAACGGAGATGGTGGTCGTCGGGGCGGTTGGGCAACGCGAGGAGGTGGGCGATTCGGTAGAGATCCGGCGCGTCCTGCAGATCGGTGACGCCATGCGGGTCACGGGGACCCGCATCGAGGTTGCGGAGCGAATCCCGGGAGACTACTGCGCGCCTGCGCGCAAGATCGTGCGCCCCTTTCACATTGTCCGGACACCCAAGTTGCCCGAGCCCGTCGACTTCATCGTGTTCAGCGAGCGGGTTCCCTGCGGGGTCTCCTAGGCGGTCGGTGACGAGAGGGATGTCGGGACGGTGACGCTCAGGAATCGCTTCGCCGCCTTCTTTGTCACCTTCTCCGTTGTCGTCAGCGCACTGGGAGGCGTGCTGAGCTGGACGGCGTCCAAGCGCGCACTGGAGGAGCAGCTGGATGAGCAGGTGCGGTCCCTCGCGGAGGTGTCCCAACTTCTGGCGCTTCGCACCGACGACCTCCTGCTTCTTCTGGAGCCGGGCCAGGAGCCAACCCCGCACTGGATTGAGTTTCAGCAGGTTCTTCGGTGGCTCACGCACACCCGCCCGGCGAGCGCAAGCGCCCGTGAGGGGCCGTATGTGGACAGGGCGGACATCTTCAGGTGGCGGCCGGACTCGCTTGATGCGCGGGTCTTGGTCACGGCCGAGCCCCACCACTCGGTGCCCATCGGGCAGCGTCTGAGCTGGGTGCGTCCCTACATCCGCTCCGGCGTCGTTCAGGAGGCATTGGACCGGGGGTACGCCACCTCGCCGCTATTCGAAGGACTGGACGGCCAGCAGTACAAATACGGCATTTTGCGCCTGCGCTCCGGGGAGGCGTTTCTGGGTTTGCGCTACCGCGCGGATTACTTGGATCCCGTGCGCACGCTCGGGTGGTGGCTTGTGGTCTTGTCCTCCGTCTCGGCGCTCTTGGGGGCGCTGATCGGATGGAGGCTGGCCGATGGCATCGTGGCCCGCCTGGAGCTGCTGAGCCGGGGCGCACTTCGGATTCAGCGCGGCCTGATGGACCGGCCCTTTGAGCTGAAGGGCGAGGACGAGCTCGCAAGGCTCGCCCGTGCGATGGAGCGCATGCGCGCCGGGATCCAAAGCAGGGACGAGCAGCTGCGGTTGATGCTGTCCCAGGTTGCGCACGAGATCCGTAATCCGTTGGGAGGGCTGGAGCTGTTTGCGGCGGCGGCCGGTGATACCGAGGACCCGGAGGAGCGCCGGCGAATCCTGGGACGGGTGAGGCAGGAGATCCGGGGACTGAATGCGATCATCGACGAATTTTTGGGGTTTGCGCGGCCCGAACAATCGAGGCGACAGCTGCACGATGTGCGCGGTCCTGTCGGGGAAGCGGTCTCGCTGGCGGAGGCCGAGATGAAGAAGGCGGGAGGGTGCCTGCGGGTGTCGCTGGGCTCCACACCCCTTCTGGCACACGCCGATGCGCGCCAGGTCAAGCGCTTGATTCTCAACCTTCTTCGCAACGCGTCGCACGCGGGAGACACGGTGTGGGTGGAGGGGCGCATGGAACGCGGAGAGGTGTGCATCACCATACGGGACAACGGGCCCGGGATTCCCGAGACACTCCGGGACCGGATCTTTGAGCCCTTTGTCGGCGACAAGGCACAGGGCGCGGGCCTGGGTCTGGCGATCGTCAAGGAGCTGGTCCGGGCCAATGATGGGCGCGTGACGCTCTCGTCACCGGGTGAGGGCGCGGGCGACGATGGGCGCTCCCGGAGGGGGGCCGAGTTTCAGGTTTATCTCGGCGGCGGCGAGGAGTTGCCCGCGGGCGGCCGGCAGCCCGGATAAGGACTTAGGGGGCCGGAGACTTCTACAGAGGCGGGGGCATGAGCGAGAAGAAGCGAATCCTGATCATTGATGACCACAACGCCATGCGCGAGGGGCTGGAGCTTCTGATGCAGCGCAGGGGCCACAAGGCCACGGCCGCGGCGGGGGGACGGGAAGGTCTGGACTTGTTGGGCGAGGTGGGTGCCGACCTGGTGATCACGGACTTGCGGATGGCCCACCTGGACGGGATCGAGGTACTCCGCGGCGTCAAGGAGAAATCACCTGACACGGATGTTCTGGTCATCACCGCCCATGGAACCGTAGAAAAGGCGGTCGAGGCGATGAAGCTGGGCGCCTGTGACTTCATCTCGAAGCCGTTTTCGTCCGAAGAGTTCGCCATCAAGGTGGATCGGATTCTTCGGGAGCGGGAGGAGCGGGCGGCGCTTGCGCACGAAAACCTGGCCCTGCGTGTCGAAAATACCTATCTGCGCTCCAAGACCCGCAAGGACCAGGCCTCGTACGGCGAGATGGTCGGCCGCTCGGCCGTGATTCGCAAGATCAAGGATTTTGTCGCCCGGGTCGCTCCGACAGACTCCACAGTAATGGTCTACGGGGAGTCCGGCACCGGAAAGGAGCTCGTGGCCCGGGCCATTCACGCACGCAGCGGCCGCTACAGCCGACCCTTCGTTCGGGTCAACTGCGGGGCCCTGGCCGAGGGAGTTCTGGATTCGGAGTTGTTCGGGCACGAACGAGGCGCGTTCACGGGGGCGGCAAAGCAGCGCCGGGGCCGCTTTGAGCTGGCCAACGGCGGCACCCTCTTCTTGGATGAGATCGCCACCGTACCCCCCGCCACCCAGGTGCGCTTGCTCAGGGTTCTGCAGGAGCGTGAGTTGGAGCGCGTCGGCGGCGAGGAGACCATCACGGTCGACGTTCGCATCATCGCGGCGACCAATCAGCCCCAGGACCAGCTTCTGTCGGGAACCAACTTTCGTGACGACCTGTACTATCGGTTGCACGTGGTGCCGGTCACCGTGCCGCCCCTGCGGCAACGCACGGAGGACATTCCCCTGCTCGCCGAGCACTTCGTCAAGAAGCTGCAGGCCAGGACCCGCTCAGAGGTGAAGACCATTGATGAGGACGCACTGGACCGCCTGGTTTCCTACCACTGGCCGGGCAACGTCCGTGAACTCGAGAACGTTATCGAGCGAGGCCTCGTGCTCGCCGAGGGAGATTGTCTGCGCAGGGGCGACCTCCCGTATCTGAGCAATGCTGCGGATGCGCCAGGCGTGCTGGACGGCTCCGTTGACGGCGTCGACCTCAATCGCGCCCTGGAGGGGCTGGAAGAGCGGCTTATTCGTAACGCGCTCACGCGCACGGGCGGCGTCAAGTCAGAAACGGCGCGGTTTCTCAAGATCAAGACGAGCGCCCTCTACTACAAGCTGGACAAGTACGGCATCCAGGCATGATGCGAGCCCTGCTCCGTGCAGCGCCCACGGGCTGTCTGCTCACCGTGGTTTTTGCGGCCACGCTCGTGGGTCAGCAGCTGAGCCCGGAGGAGCATGTGGAGAGCTGGGAACAGCGGTATCGGATCGCCTTGGACGGTTACCGGGCCGCAGAATCGGAGTTTGATTCGGTGAACAGCCTGTGGATCGAGCTGGAGAACGAGTACGAGGCCGCCCAAGCCGCAGACGACGAGGACCGCATGCGGAGCTTCCTGGCCAGGTTCCAGGACCTGTCGGGGCGTCGTGATCGGGCGGAGAGTGCCCTCTTGGCGCACAGAGACACGTTGTATGAGGCTGGAGATGGCCTGATCAGCGCGATCGACGCCGGTCTGGACCAGCTGGTGGCCCAGCTGGAGCATGGCCCCGAGGGCAGCGGATTCGAGACGTATCGTCGCTATGCCCGCCTGGACACCCTTCTTCAGTCCGTGGTGCGGGAGCAGAGCGATCTCGGAGATCGGTCGCCCACGCTTCCCCCGATGTCCGTCATCGAGATCCGGGAGGGGGACACCCGCGACGATATCCTCTACAAGGCCAACGTGCTGGAGGACCGGGCCGACAGACTGGAGGGCGTGGTGGATTTGCTGGATGAAGAGATCGAGGTCTTGACGAACCGGCAGCGGCGGGAGCGGGTGAGCGCGGGTGTTCGGGCCAGATTTGAGCGCTTCGGCGACAACACCTTGCCGGTGACGACGGGGACGGACGCGGCAGGGGTCACGGGGGAGGGAGGGGTTGCGGCGAATTTGGGCCTCACTCTGGAGGAGAGAATCGCAAGACTGGAGGGGACCAAGGAGGATGTTGTGGAGCGGATAGGCCAGCTGCGGGACAAGGCCCGGGAGTTCAGGGAACGGGCCGGAGAGATATTGTGAATCCACACCGAATACTCCCGCACTGTCTGGCCCTGGTGGCCGTCTGTCTGGGCGGGGATGGTGCCTTGGCCGGACAGGTGCGGGTCGAGAGGCTTGATATCCGGGCCGGGGTTTCCGGCGAAGCCTACTTCGGAGATTTTGCGTCGTTGCTGGTGCCGCAGCTGGATTCCACCGAGAGCGCGCTGGCGGGGGTTGGCGAGTGGAGCGCAAGGGGCAGCATTCGCTTGGTTGAGCGAGAGGACCGGACCCTCACCTTGGGTTTCGATGGCGGCATTCGCCAGTTCACCACCTCCGGGTTTCAATCCCGCAACTATGCGCCCAGGGAGCACACTGGATGGATTGCCCTGCGCTACGCCCAATTCGTGAGCGGGGGCGGGGTTTTTGGCGAGGCCAGGGTGCGCATGAGAGGGCTCGTCGACAGCCCCCCGATGCCGCTGTACCTGCAGCCGGGGCACGACAAGTACGACGCGAGCGTGGGCTACACGTCGACCGTCCGCAGAGATCTTCACCTGGGCATCCGCCTCTCTGGAGAGCGAGCCGACTTTGCGGCCCCGACAGGCCTGCCCGCCCTGGATTTGCTGGACCGCTCCTCGGTCCTTCTGCGCGCGAGCGCGACCAGGATTTGGAGGCCTCTGCAGGAGGGTTCCAACCATGAGAGTGACTCGTCTTCACTGGTGGTCTATGCGACATATGGGCATCACAGCTATCCGGGTCAGGGTTTAGGGGTGCTTCGCTCGGATCAGGCGCTGGGCCTGGGCATGACGTATGGGTTGCGCTCAGGTCGACTGGACCTGACGGTGGGTGGCGAGGGTCTTGTCAGTCGGTCGAACTCACCCCGGGTCGAGTACAACTATGCCCGGATCACCACGGATGTCGGGTGGGTATTCGGGGCCAACACGTGGGCCAATGTCTCCGGCATTTTGGCGATCAAGCGTCATGTCCGCCCCGGGCAAGACGCGCTTGTGCCGGGGGAAGAGGCCGACAACGGCTCCGTGCTATCGGCCACCCTGACGCGCTGGCTGGGGCCGGACATCACGGGATCGCTCCAGGTTGGCTGGCGAGACGTGGAGACCAATTTTTCGGGCGCCCACTACACTCGGATGGGGGTCTCCTTTTCCTTGGTGTATTGGTTGCGCTAGGCCTCAGATAAGCGTGTTCCGGGGGAGGGCCTGTTAATTTAATGCAGAACAGCTTATCTTTATTGTACTTATACCGCGAGGTCAAAGCGTCATCCCTCCAGCGACGAGGACTTTCGGGTGAGTACCATCAGCCACCACCAAACCCGCCGTAACTGCGCCGCCCACCGGCGTCGCCTCCGTGCCAGACACGCCCAAGCAGGGCGTTGGAAGCAACAAAGTAAACCGATGCTCGGGGCCGGCAAGATTCGTTACGAGGTTAGCCGGCGCGTGAATGCCACACTCTACGGTGGCATCGGCGCCGCCCACCGGTTGATCACCAAGATCGGCCTACCGGAGCAGATCAACAGATCAGGTGTGCTGAAGCGTAACCTGCCGTACTTCGACTCCGACCATGTGTTGACCCTCGCGTACAGTGTGTACTGTGGCGGCACCCGGCTCGGCGATATCGAGAGACTGCGCCAGGATGTGTCGGTTATGGACGCCTTGGGAGCCCGGTTGATCCCGAGTCCGACTGCAGTGGGCGACTACTTGCGGCGCCACTCCGAGGGAGATATCGAGACCTTGATGGACGGGATCAACGAGGTGCGGCCGCAGCTGTGGAACGGACGCGGGCGTGACCTGCTGGGTCCGGTGACGTACATCGATGTGGACGGGACGATCGTGCCGACGGACGGAGAGAAGAAGGAGGGCTTGGGGCTGTCGTACAAGAAGGTCTGGGGGTATCAGCCGTTGATCGTTACGCTCGCCAACACGGGCGAGGTCCTGTACATCGACAATCGACCGGGCAACGCGGCCAGCCACAGCGGTGCGGCGAAGTGGATTGACAAGTCGATTGACCTGGTGGGCCCCCATGCAGAGCGGCTGTGCCTGCGCGGCGATACGGCGTTTTCGTTGACGACCAACTTTGACCGTTGGAGTGGTCGGGCGGATTTCGTGTTCGGGTATACGGCGCATCGGTCGCTGGTCGCACGGGCGGAGGCGCTCGAGGAGGATCGGTGGCAGCAGTTGAAGCGACGGCCACGCTGGGTGTCGGAGACGGGCGAGACACGGCAGCGGCGTCCGAACGAGAAGGCGCGGATTGTGCGCGAGAGCGAGTTCAAGGATGTCAAGCTCAAGGGCGAGCATGTGGCGGAGTTTGAGTATCGGCCGAGGGCGTGTCGCAAGGCGTATCGGATGGTGGTGGTGCGCAAGAACCTGCGTGTGATGAGGGGCGAGTTGGATCTGGGTGATGAGGTGAAGTACCTCTTCTACATCACGACGCTACGGGGCAAGAGCAGGGCTGAGGTGGTTCGGTTGGCGAATCAGCGTTGCGACCAAGAGAATCTGATCAGTCAGTTGAAGAGCGGGATGGGTGCGCTCCGGGTGCCGATGTACGATTTGGTCAGCAACTGGGCGTACATGGTGATTGCGGCGTTGGCGTGGAATCTGAAGAGCTGGATGGCGATGCAGATGCACTACAAGTCGCAGCGTCGGCGCTATGTGAAGATGGAGTTCAAGCGGTTTGTTCGGGAGATGGTGTTGATTCCGTGCCAGGTGATCCGCAAGGCGCGCCAGACGACATTGCGGGTGATTGGGTGGCAACCGAGCGTGGACCTGCTGTACAGGGCGTGGTTGTGAAGCGACAATCAAAATAGGAGCTTGCCGACAACCAACATGGGATCTGAGGGTCGCTGCGAACAAGTACGTAAACCGTAATGCACAGGTGGTTCGATATCAAGGGTGGAGTTATGAGAGGCGGGCGTTGATCGGGTTCTCTTGAGCGCCGAGGTTGGTGTCGGTTGACGGAACATCATGTTGACTGGAGCCACTTGGGGTAACCGTCGCGGGGGTTCATCTCCGAATGGGGCCTGGAACCTGATCCCCTGAGTGGCACATCCGTGCTGTCATCTCTTTCATCTCCATCTCGGGTAGCCGCCCAGTGCAGTGTGACCTGTGAACACCGAGTGCCAACCCCTGAGTGCTTGGGGGGCAGACGCGTAGACGCGTTCTCCAGGCCAACGGCAACCGACTTTTTTCCTTCCCCTGCGGCCATGTTTCGGGATCAGTTCTCTCTGCGGAGGTGTGCCAAGTACTCCTCCGTGGAGAGAAAGGTGGTCGGCATGCGCCGGGCCTGGTCTGATAAGGGTCAATCCAAATTGGCGGCTATCCAAGTCGGGCCGGCCCGCAGAACCGCCGTGCCGGCATGATCTTGCCCGCTACTGCACTTATGTCCAACAAACACTTCGACCGTGCCCGCGGTTTGGTCTTGGGTGTTGGGGTTCGGGGTTGGGATGTCACCGATGCGGGCCGGAGCGACCGGTGCGGCGATCAGGGCCCACGAGCCACCCGCACCGGAGGGGGGCGACAGGGGGTATTCCGATAGCGGTGTTTGGATCAGGACAGGGCGGAAATGCCCGTCGAAGGCGTGGGCCTGGTGCTCTTCCATTCGGGTTGGGCCGGGGGACAAGGGCGACGACGGGCGCCGGCGGCATGGCCTGGTGTGGCGCGGGAGAGCTGCGGGAATGGCCCGTCAGCAACGGACTCTCGGTAGTCGCCCAAGCCATGTGCCGCCGCCTGTTGCGTCGCGAGTGCGTACAAAGCGCCTGCGCAACCGAGAGGACGTTCGACCCGACGATGGTCCGATGTCCTGGTCTGCGACCGCTACAGCGCCTACAAGAGGCTGGCCCGTAGGGGCCCGCCTGCGAAACGGCGGGGTGGATCTCTCGTTCTGCTGGGCGCATGTGCGCCGCGACTTCCTCCCGTGCGCGGGCGGGTATGCCGGCCCTGCCGCGAGGGTCCCGGAAGTGGATTGACCGGATCGCTTGGGATAGATCGCCCACGCAAGGCGCGGCTGGGAAGCCACGCCCCCGGCCTGGATCGGCAGGCGCCGGGGTTACGTCAGTGCGGCCAAGCCGCTGCGCTCGCTCCTTGACCGCCGCGAGGGACTGAGCGTCGTTCGAGACCGGCCGCGCGTGCCGCTGAACAACCACCTCGCTGAATCGGGCGGCGGCTGTTGTTCGGCCCCGACAGCTATGCCTACGCCCAGTTCACCGCACGCATGTGCTCGGTGATCGGCACCCTGATGACGAACGCCATCAATGTGCGGTGGTGATTCCACGAATGGCTGACGGCATGCGGGAGCGGCGGCGGTCCGACCGACGCCCCCTTGCCCGGGTTGCTGTGGTCCATGGACGCCCGACACAAGAAAGAGCTGGCGATGCCTTCGTGAGCTACAACCGCATCGAGTGCCGCTACCAGGAGTGCGACTGCACCGAGGGGGAGATGGTGTTGTTGCGTCGGCTGATCGCCGGACCGCCTGCGCTCAACTGACACGCGCTGTCGAAGGAGTCCTGCCGGCGCATCGACTGGCTCAAGCCCGACGGCGGGCTAAGAGACATGATTGCGCGCGTGACCATGCCCGCCATGCACAGGATGGCATCATCACCCCGCCGCCCCCGCAGGGGAAGCATAATCGGCACCGCGCAATCGTCTTCGGACCGGACACCCAGCCGCGCCTCTTGCCGTCGCACAGCCCCGGCCGGCCCAGCTCTTCAATGAAGCTCTGGCGACTCCCCTTGATCTTCTGAAACGGCTGCTCGTTGAGCGCTTGTACCCAAGGCTTGATCGCGTCCCTGGCCTCCGACAGCGAGAAGAAGCGATGGTTGCGCAGCGGAGAGCCAACACTTGGCGCTCGACATGCTGGACGGTCGCCTCGATCTTGGCCTTGTCCTGTGACTTGCCCGGTCGCGCAGGCACCACCGCGACCCCGCAGTGCTGCCCCAGATCCCCGTAGCTCCGGTTCAGCTTCGGATCGTATCGACACGCCCGGTGCACGGCTGACACGCTCATTGTCGGGCACCACCGTATTGGGCACACCACCCCAGAACTCGAACATCCGCACATGCGAGCCCGTCCAGTCCGATAGCGACCTGGACAGCGTCAGATCCACAAACGTGTGGTCCGATGCCGCCAGCGTGCATACGAACACCACCCGGCCCCTGACCTCGCCCGTCTTGCGATCCGTCAACGGGACCGTAGGGCCCGCGTAGTCCACAAACACCCGGTCTCCGGCCTTGTAGACCTGCCGCATCACGACATCAATGCGCGTGGGTCCACTCCTTGTAGTGCTCGCAGAACCAACTGTACTCGTACCCGTCCGGGTGCGCCTCGCGGTACTTGATCCACAGGCGCTGTAGCGTCATACCCTTGTGGCGCCCCATCTCCCTGTGGACCTCGACTCAGTCGGGCACCGGACGCACCGCGTTGGACACCACTCCGGAGGGGTACAACGCCGCCTCCAGCCGGTCGTCATCAAAATCATCCGGCAACGGCCAGGACAGGCCCGCGCTCTCGGCCCGCCGGACATACCTGGACACCGTGGCGCGCCCAATACCCAGGCTCGCCGCGATCTCCCGCTGGCTGCGGCCAAGCGCTCTCAGCCGCAAAAACTCTCGAATCTTCCTCATGGACAACCTCTTCCTTGGCACCGCCTTCCCTCCTCGTTGCGGTAAACGAACAACCCACCCAAGGTTGAAAGAACGGCTGATTACATCAGGTCATCCAGTATGCTCTTCCGTGCTACGCCACCTGATCGGCCACATTCATGGCCACGTTTTGTTTACGAACCCAGCGCGGCCGCTATGGCGTGGGATATGCAGGATTGAGACATTACCGATACGGGTCAGAGAGACCGGTCTGGCGATCAGGCGCCGCCAGCCAAGGATGCCAACACCGGAGGAGGGGCGACAGGGGGCACTTGCGCTACTACGTCAGCAGGTCATGCGGTCGCCTTGATCGCTTGACCGATGATGCGGCGGAGCGTGGGCGCGTGCATCCCGGATGGCCTTGGCGACGGCAAGGCCTGTTGTCTGTCACCGAGGTCTCACTGAGGGTCTCGAGTGTGACGCACACTCTTTGGCCCCCCAGGGGGGTTGGTCGTGGCCCGCCGGTTCTCCCACTCGCGGTCACTCCCACGACTTCGGTCCCCTCGATCCGATCCGTCCAGGGGTTCCGCTGAGCCCTCGTATCGCATCGCCCGTCCCCCATGAGTTCCGCGGGACACCGGGTTCTCAAGGGTATTCCTACCCTGGGGCGGCCCCTGATCAGCCATCAGAGGCGATCCTCGGGCTCCCGTCCCGGCTGCAACCCCGCAATGCCGCCGCAATCACCGCCAAAGCGGGGGAACTGAGCGCGGGACGCAGCCCCGCCGCCTGAGCCCCCGCGGGATCAGCTGCCCGCCGTCATGATCTCCGGGCTCCCGGTGGACAAATCCCGCTCGCCGGCTTGCCGAGCCTTTACGGCGGCACGGCGGCGGTAGCTCTCCACGTTCATCTCGAACACATGCGAGTGGTGAACAAGCCGGTCCACCGCCGCCAGTGTCTTGGCCTTGCCCCCGAAGATCTTCTCCCAAGCGGTGAACGGCTCGTTCGCGATCAAGAGAAGTGAGCGGTTCTCGTAACGCGCGCCGATCAACTCGAAGAGGACATTGCTCTCGTCGCCACCCGTCGTGACGTAGGAAAAATCATCGAGAATCAGCAGGTGATACTTGTAGAGCTTGGCAATCGCCGCCTCGAGATTGAGCTCACGATGTGCCGCCTCGAGCCGTTGCACCAGCACCGCCGTCCGCTGATAAAGCACGCGGAATCCGCTCTCGACAAGCTTGAGCCCGATCCCCGCAGCAAGATGACTCTTTCCCGTGCCAGGAGGACCAAAAAACAGTACATTGGCCCCCTCCTCAAGCCATATCTTACCGCTCGACAGCACATCCACCCGCGCCTTCGATACCGCGGGTACCAGCGTGAAGTCAAAGTTCTCGAGCGTCTTGCCGCGCGGCAACTTCGCCTCCGCCCGGTGCCGCTCGAAGCGCCGCCGCTCTCGGTCGCTGACCTCTTGGTCAGCCAACGCGGCAAGCAGTCGCGCCGAAGACCAAGCTTCGCGGTCCGCACGCTCGGTGAGCGGCCGCCACAGCGCCCGCATACTGGGCAGACGCAGTTGCTTGAGCAAACGGTCCAGGACCACCGGGTCCACAACAAATGACCCCGTTATCGACACGCTGCGCTCAAGCAGGCAACATTGTACACCTCCAACGACGGAAGCGTCGTGTCGATCTCGGGCAACGCACCCGGCTCCGGTAGCCGTTCACGAAGCACTTCGGCATCAGGCAACTGCCCGGCTTCAAGCTGCGCACTGATCTCGTCGGCCAGCCACGCCTCGCAACATTGATCATGCGCCAGAGCAAGCAACCCGACCATCCTGTGGCACGCTTGGCGATCATCAAGCCCTTCGCACAACGCCTCGAACGCCAGACGGTAGGCATCGCGCGGAAACAAGCCATCACGGTGAACCCAGTTCATGAGCGCCATCGGCTTGCGACGAAGTGACGGCAACACATGCCGATAATCAATCACCCGACCCCGAGCTCGCCCTGGACCCGGGTAGCCACGAGGCAGAACCAGAACCTCCTCGACACCCACGAAAATCACCAAACGCTCATCGTACATCCGTACCCGCACCCGATGCCCCACCAGCCGAGAAGGCACCGTGTAGAACACCCGCCCCAACGAAAAACCGCCCGTGTTGGTCACCCGCACCAGCGTCTCCTCGAAACTGTCGGTGCGCCGCTTCGGCAACGACCCAAGCACAGCTCGCTCAGCGTCAATCGCTTCCCGGTTGCGCGCGTTGCGCCGACTCACCACACGGCTCACAAAGACCCTGTACGCCTCGACCGTCTCGAAATCCCGCGACCCCCGCAGCAACAGCGCATCCGCCAGCGCACGCTTCAGGTGTCCGTGTGGACCCTCGATTGAACCGTTCTCATGGCCACGACCACGGTTGTTCCGGCTCGCCTTCATCCCGTAGTGGGCCATCAACGCCTCGTAGCGCTCCGTCAAATCATCCCGCGCATCACGCTTCAAGTTCCGAAACGCAGCAGACAAACTGTCCGTCCGGTGCTCCTTCGGCACCCCACCCAATGCCCACAACGCATCCTGTAACCCTTGGGCCAGCGCAACATAGCTCTCGCCGCCCAGCACCACCGCCGCATGGGAAAACCCAGAGTACTCCATGCGAAAGTGATACAGCCTGTGATCCAGCGCCTTGCCGGCCACCGTCACCCCCAAACCACTGGCCTCAGTGAAATCCGACAACCCACGCCGACCCGGCTCGTGCTTCTGCCGGAAAATGATCTCCTGGTCGGGCCCGTACTTCGCCTTCCACGCCCGCACCCTCCGCTCGAGGGTGCGCCGTACACCAGGGTTCAACTCTGGATGCCGACGCATCATCTCCTCGTACAACACCACCGCCCGCACCTGCGGTGTCCGCTCCAAAATCGGGACGATCTCCTCATCGAAGATCCCCGCCAGCGGATCCGGGCGCCTCCGCCCCCGCGGCTTACGCTTCTCCGACGGCAACCGTGGATCAGCCTCGATCCGGTGCGCCGTCGACTTGCTGAACCCCGCCTTGGCAGCCGCCACTGCAGGCCGGTCCTTCTTCCGGTAGGTCATGTACAACTCCATCTGGCGATCGGTGATATGTCGGCCCGGCACTTGGCACCCCCCTCTCCTCGGGAAATGCATCAAGTTCTCACCGAACCGCGCGAACCTCCAGATGGCCCATTCTGATTGACGGCAATGACCTATTCAGATTGTCGCCTTACAGCGTGGTGCACGATCGAGCGGACCGAATATGGGTAACGTTAGTCGCTGATTGTCAGCGACTGGTCGGATTTTTTGATTGGGGTGCGATTTTCTGGGACCAGTGCGTCTGTACGGTACGGGCCTGGTCGAGGAGGCCAGACGGAGGCAGCTAACGGAGGGAAAAGGCCGACGAAAACCGAATGTGGGCCGAATATTTCTCGGTCAGGTGACCGAGGTCGCTCGTTATTTATAGCACCCGACCCGTCAAAATGCCAAACGCGCTTATTTTAGGGCTAGGGTGTACGGCGGGACGCTTGATTGCCCGCGTCTGACGTCGCTCCACCGGGGGTCTATCGTGAGCTCCCGGCCGTGCCGAAGGCGTCCAAGACATGGTCGATGGCTGTGTTGGTGTGGTCGGCGTTGACCTGGAGTCGAATCGATTCATCCCCCTTGGGCACGACCGGAAACGCCAGCCCCGTGGCCAAAACACCGGCCCTGAAGAGGTGCTCCACCATGCGCCGGCAGGTAGAGGTGTCGCCCACCATGACGGGAACGATGGGGTGGTCTCCCCGGATGATCTCAAAGCCTCGCTCCAGGAGCCCCGCCTCCAGGCGCCGGGCAAGTCGGCGAAGGCCCGTGAGGCGTTGCTCTCCCTCCCGGCTCGCAAGGATATCCAGCGACGCCTTGGCGGCTGCGGCCTCGCCGGCCGTGATCGGATTGGAGTAGATGTACAGTGGTGACGCCTCCCGCAGATAGCGCACCAGGGGGGCGTTGCCGACCACATAGCCTCCATTGACCCCGAACGCCTTGCCCAGGGTACCCACCAGGATATCGCACGGGGGGCTGCCGGTATACTCCTCGGTTCCCCGCCCGGTCTCGCCGAAGGCGCCGACCCCGTGTGAGTCATCGACCAGGACGACCACGTTTTCCGGGTAGTGGGGGTCGTGGCGGGCAGCGATGGCCATGATTTCATCAAGCGGGGCGTGGTCGCCGCGCATCGAGAAGATGCCGTCCGTAACCACAAGCGCTCGCCGGGCACTGCCCCGGGCGTCGCCCAGCGCCTGATCCAGAGCGTCCAGCTCAAGGTGCGGGTAGATGGTCTTGCCCGCGGGCCTGGACATCCGCATGGCGTTGATGATGCAGTTGTGGTTGAGCTCATCGGAGAAAAGGAACGTGCCCGAGTCCGTAAGCGATGCGATCGCGCTGACCACGGCGGCGTAGGCGGAGGAGAAGATCATCCCGTCGTGGCGACCGTGAAAGCGGGCAAGCGCTCGCTCCAGCTCGACATGCGGCGCGTAGGTCCCGGCGATGAAACGCACCGCTCCCGGGCCGGCGCCAAAGGTTTGGGTTGCGACCTCCTCGGCCAGGATGACCTCCGGGTGAAAGCCCAGACCGAGGTACGAATTGGAGTTCATGCGGATGAACCGCTGGTCGCCGTGACCCTCGAGCAGAACATAGGGAGGCTGGTCGCCCCGGGCCGGAACCACCCCCCGAATCACCAACTCGGTGCCCTTGGCGACTCCATTGGCTTCCATCTCGCCGACCATCGCATGAATGACGCCGGTCAATCGCTCGCTGGGCATCGCGCCTTCCTTACCCCTTTAGAGGTCCAGAGTGGTGGTGGTCAATCCGTTGTCGACGCTCTCACGCCCCTCGCATCGGCGGGTTGTCGGGCCTGGGCGCGGTGGCGGGCCCGGACCCCGTCCAGCATGTCGCGAACCATGTCTTGCATACCGTAGCGGGGTTGCCAGCCCCACTGCCCGCGGGCCGCGGAGTCGTCCAGGCGGGCGGGCCACGAGTCGGCAATCGCCTGTCGAAGCGGGTCCGGGGCGTAATCAATCTCAAAGGTCGGAATGTGGCGCCGTATCTCGCCTGCCAGCTCCGCCGGCGTGAAGTGCATTGCGGAAATGTTGAAGGCGTTGCGGTGGACGAGGGTCGCTGCCGGCGCCTCCATCACCTCGACGATGGCCCGAATCGCGTCGGGCATGTACACCATGTCCATTCTGGTGTCGGGGCGGAGAAAGCACCTGTAGCGGCCGCGTTCGACGGCCCCGTGAAAGATCTCCACCGCATAGTCGGTGGTGCCGCCGCCGGGGGGAGCCGTATGGGATACGAGGCCGGGGAAGCGCAGACCGCGGGCGTCGACGCCGTAGCGCGCGTGGTAGTAGTCACACAGGAGCTCTCCCGCCACCTTGGTCACCCCGTACATGGTGGCGGGTCGCTGCACGCCCGATTGCGGGGCCGGATCTCGCGGGGTTCCGGGTCCAAAGACGGCGATCGAGCTGGGGGTGAAGACACTGCAACCGGCCTCGCAGGCAATCTGTAGCACGTTGACCAGCCCGTTCATGTTGAGACGGTACGCCGCAAGCGGATCCGCCTCGGCCGCCGCCGACAGGATGGCCGCCAAGTGGAAGATGTCGGTTGGCCGAAAATCGGCCACGGCGGTGCGGAGGGCGTCCAGGTTGAGGCAGTCCAGCTGCCGCGCCTCATGCCTCGCCGCCCAGTCGGAGGGGGCGCGGATATCCGTAGCCATCACCTGGCCGGGTCCGTAGCGGTCGATCAGGTTGGCCGTCAACTCGGTTCCAATCTGGCCGGCGGCTCCCGTAATGAGCGCGCGCTTCATGGTGGAGGGTGGCGAGCAACCTTGGGTGATCGGTGAGACTTGACGCCGTGCCCTGGCCGCAGAGGGCCGCAGTCGATGTGTGGAATGAACATGTGCTTGCTGTCAACATCGGCAAGGCCCGGGGAGCGGCGTGACGCTGCCCACCGAGCGATGTCTAGATTGTCCGGTCCGGTGCTCCCCGGTCCGGGCGCGACTCCCTTGGGGGGACGCAAGTCCGCAGGGGTGGGTCGCTTCTTCCAAGCCGATCATTCGATCAGGCCGTGGACAACGGTCCAAAGGTCATGGGTCTGCCTGCCTCGGGGTGTCCCAAGGGCCTTGTCCGCCAAACGACGGTGGCCGCCAGTCACGAAACCGGACCGGGGCCACCGACGGCCAAGGCTTCATCGCAAATGGTGGGGCTATCTCCTCGGATGGGGGTGCTTGTCCGCCGGGTCCGTCCCCGATGTTTCGATTGGGTCGTCCTTGGGAGTCCAGCGCGCCCAGTCACGGGCCTCGTATTTCTCCATGGCGCGAGCAAAGGCGTGACCAAGGTCAAACCCCTGCTGGTTGGCCAGGGAAATCAGCACGAACAGGACATCGGCGATCTCCAGCTCCAGTTCGGCCGACGGCTCATCGGCACGCTTCGGCTTCGAGCCAAAGCGGTGGTTCAGTTCTCGCGACAGTTCACCGACCTCCTCGACCAGCCGGGCCAGGATCGCCAGCGGCGGCCAGTATCCCTCCTCGAAACTGGTGATCCAGCCGTCGACGCGCTCCTGCGCTTCCCGGAAACTCAGATTGCCCGCGTCGTCGCGACTTTCTGTTGTCACGGCGCTGTCCGTTCATCCCCGTCGCCGCCCGGCACAAGCACGATCTTCCCGAAGACATCGCCGGTCTCCAGCCGCTCATGAGCGGTGGCCGCCCCCGCCAGGGGCAAAATCGTGTCGATGGGCGCGCGCGCCAGCCCCCGGAAGACCATCTCCATCGCGCGGCGGAACTCAGGGGGTGTGCCCATTGTGGAGCCCAGGACCGAGAGTTGACGCCAGAAGAGGAGACGGATGTCCACCTGACCGGCCGTTCCCGTCGTGGCCCCGAAGGAGACCAGGCGGCCACCGACGGCTAGGCTGCGCAACAGATCCCGCCACATCGCCTCGCCCACGGAATCCAGGCAGAGGTCGATGCCGCATCTGCCCGTAGCCTGAAACACAGCCCGGCTCCAGTCCTGGGATGTGCGATCAAAGGCGTGGTGGGCGCCCAGTTCCTTGACGCGGGAGACCCACTCCGGCGACGATGTTACGGCGAAGACCTCGCAGCCCGCGTTGCGGGCCAACTGGATTGCCATGGTGGAGACGCCGCCGCTTGCACCGGTGATGAGCACCCTCTCGCCAGGGCGAAGACCTCCCCTGGACATGAGACCGCGCCAAGCGGTCACGCCCACGAGCGCGGCCGCGGCGGCCACCGTCGCGGGTGTGTGATCGGGAATCTCGACCAGGTTGTCGACCGGAGCCACCGCGAACTCCGCAAAGCCGCCCTGCGTGTGTTCGCCAATGATCTCAAAGGGTGCGAGATCCGATCTGCCCAGTCGGGCAAGCTGATACCAGTGGTAGTTGAGGGATGGATCCACGACAACCCGCTTGCCGACCCAGGCGTCCGCCACCCCTGGCCCGGCCTGGTCCACGACTCCGGCGATGTCCGAGCCCCCGATGTGCGGCATCGGAATCTCGATGGGCAGCCCCCGCCGGATCCAGAGGTCCAAGTGATTCATCGACGAGGCCGAGACGCGAATCCTGACCTGTCCGTGGCCAGCCTCGGGCGTGGGCACCTCGTCAAGGGTGACGACCTCGGGGCCGCCCATCTTGTGGAAGACCGCAGCCAGCACGATCGTATCGCCTCACGTCCTGGGGGGAGAGTTGTGATGGGAGCCCGGGTACTACACGGGGCAAGGGACACCCTGACGATTCGAATATAGCGGGGATCGCGTGGATGTCCCCGTACCCATGCCGGGACGTGTGCCTGTGCGATCCTCTGCGGTCCTGCGCACGACCTCAAGACCGGATTGGCCGGGAGGCCGGGACAGGGCAGGGATCCCCTTGGTTGGCGGTGGAGGAGTACTGCCGGATTCCCCCAACGAAGCTGCCTGGTCTCTGGGGCCCCTGACTCCTGGCCTTGTGCCCGACGGCCCGTGTTGCTTGGGAATTGAGGGACATAGTCTTCGGGAGTTGTTGGACCGGCAAGACCGCCGGCACGCTGCCGGTGAACGTCTTGGCGCAGGGTATCGGCGTACGACCGCAGTCCGCCACGGTGTCCGTTGCCTGCTGCCATGGGACGGGGCCCATCACGCTGGCACCCGGACCACGCCGGTCGACGGCAGGGGTCGTCACGGGGTATCCGCCGGCTCTCCCGTGTAGAATGCGATGGCGCGCCCGGCCGCGGCCTTGGCCTCGCCGGGGTCCTTCCCGCAGGCAACCGCCACGCGCTCCCACCCCGCCCCGCTGCCCCGGATGAACGCCGTGCCATCCCGTGATGCGGCGAAGGCTGCCGCGTCCGGCTTGGGGGCGCTCGGGCGGTCGAGATGAAACGCCAAGCCCAACAGTGTCAGCTCCCAGCCGATGCCGCTGGCACCCGGTCCGTACCGGCTCCAATGTTCCGACAAATGCTGCGCGTGCGCGACCTCAAGGCGCGCGCGTTCGGTATCGTCCTCCGAGAGGCAGATGTCCAACCAGCTCGTGTCGTCTCCGAACTCCCAGGTGAGTGCGAGATGCCACGGCCGCTCGCAGGCCGTGATCACGCCGCCCGCGTTGCCTTCCAGTTGATAGCGGCCTCCGGGCCTCAGGTCGCCGCTGACCGGCAGGAACCACTGTGTTAGGCGTTCGCAGCGGGTTACGGCGTTCCAAAGGTGGCCCAGGGACGCCGTGTAGCTGCGCGAAAGGGTGACAACGCGGAGCGGTTGGCCGTCGCGTTCAGACGCCGCCACGGAGCGCTCTGCGGAGCCCAGCTGTCGTTCCGCGTCGAAGTTCACGGCTCCCCTCTCATTGAAAGCTCCATGTCCTCGATTGTGGCTCGGGGAAGCGTAGTGCCGCCGGTGCGTTCTTGTCCAGTTCCCCGATTGTCTCCGAATCCGGTGGCTTTTGTCAACGGCGTGAGCCGAAAGCGTATCGGCGGACACGGGCATTCCAACCTGCGGGCCCTCCGTCCCACGCCTTCGGTGCCGGGGGCCGGGGCTCGCAAATGGGGCCCGGCTATTGAGCGCGAGGCGCCCGAGGGCTAGCGAACCTCGCTTCGGCGAATGATCTGTTTCGAGGACATGACGCTCAGATGCGTCCCGGGGGCGCGAAACCGCGAGATGGGATGAGAGTCTTGCGCGGCAAATTCCGGTTCTTTCTACCAGTTGGGCCCAAACTTGGCCACCACCATGGTTCGCCTTCTTTCTAGCGATATCCAACTACGAGTGAAGGACATCTTTAGCCTTTCTTGCGAACGGTGCCAGCAGGTCGCGGAGTTGGCCTATCGCGTGATCCAAGTGTTTGCGGTACAGTTCTTTGAAGTACTCCGGTTTGTGAATGGGTTGTTCTACGTCTCGTGCACCTTCCAGTAGCGTGATGACATGCATCCTTACATCGGGAAAATAGGACATCAGCGTATGGCTGGAAGGGCTCCCGTACTGCGGATCATCAAGCGGATTGGAGTAATTCCCTCCTAGTTGGTTTTCCAACTGAAGCAAACAACAGACCAAGTTGGGGTAGATCGTTCGCATCAGGCGAAAATCGACTAAAATCCGCTTGAGCATCGCGTTTTCGGTGTAGGATTTGCACTCAATGCCCAGTACGAGTTCCCCATCGATGAAGGCCTTTACATCGACCCTTGGTCTATAGAAGTGCTCGTCGACGTGTTTCTCAACGTACTTGCGGATTTTTTCTGGCAGACCAGAGACATAATCCGACTGTATGTCTACTCGGAAAGACTTTTTGGTACCAAATTCTAGTCTACTTGGTGGGCCGCCCGCTTCAGCCCATGCCATCTTTACCATGTGCTTCGCCATCGTTTCGACAAGGTTGCCTTTGGAGGCACGCAGTGCACCACCCTCAGCTCGCTCACCTGCTTTGTACGCTGCCGTCGCTATGACGCTCATGTTGAGTATCGTGGTTCTGTAAAGTTCGATCAGGGCCGTTCGAGTAATGCTCATATGAAATTCCTCGGAATGGTCGCGAGCCGTTGCTTTGCCGTGTTGCAATACTCATGAGACACATCTACACCGATGAATCGACGGTTATGCTGGAGTGCAGCAATGCAGGTAGTCCCTACGCCCGCGAAAGGATCTAGTACCACATCACCTTGGAAGCTGAAAAGTAACAAGACTCGCCGCGCCAATTCTACGGGGAACATTGCCGGGTGCCCGTATTCCTTCATCTTTCGCTCGGGTGCGATGGACCATTTGGCGACAACCCACTTCTTGAACTGCTCTGCGTCAATGTCCGCCTTCGTGCGGTCTCCCGGCTTCTTGAGATGTCCCTTGCAGAATACTTCCACGAACTCCCAAGTGTACTTGAGATAGGGGCTGGATGGGCTCTTCCAGCTTCCCCAGGCTGTGTACTTGCAGTTGTAGTTGTTCTTTTCCCACAGAATTTCACCCTTCCAGATCAGTTGCCGTCGCATAAGGTGGCCAGAGATTATATGATGGCTTGGGATGTAATCGGAGAACAGCGGCTGCACGTTTACGACGAGGCGTCCACCATATGCAAGGACCCGGATGCATTCGTCAAACACACGAAACAACTTCTTGAAGTAGGATTCCCAGTCTCGGGTGTCAGCACTCCCCGCGTAGTTCAAGCCAAAGTTGTAGGGTGGTGATGTGAACACGATATCAATGCTGTTGTCCGGTAACCCTTGGAGAACCTCTTCGCTGTCGCCGCAAATCACAGCATCCTTGTACTCTGCAGGCAGTGCGTTGCGCTCTGGCGTGAAGGTGTGATCGTTGGCGTAGTAGTGCCGACCTCGCCGTTTTTCCTTAGCCTTCCGTCCGACCACCTTCCGCTCGTCGTTGTAGCCAACGAACAGCCGTTTGTGTCCATTCACGCCGTAGCTGCGTACGGCGAGGACAGCATCAGGGATCGCGCCTATGGTGGGCGCGGACGGATGGCTAGCGCTTGCATCGGAAATCGCGGTAGCGAGGTCTTCAACGCTCACTTCACGCAACCAAACATCAAGCGCCAAGCCATCGTTTCTGACCACATAGAAGTCGTCCGGGTTGAAGCGGTTGTTGATTTCTGCCAACGCTGACTCTAGAGCGAAGATGTCTCCGCCGTTTCCGGTATGCGGTACATGAACATGCCGATACTTTGATCGGTGGCCGACGTTCATCCCGGGCTCCTAGACCTTAAGTCTGCTTGCGTTACGTTTCGCTACATGGCACCAAATCATAGCGGGCACATAGACGCCTGGGCAAGACTTAGTCTTGTCCAACAGCGGGTGAGAGCCTGGAACACGGGGGTGGCTTCCAACGGGGGGTGGGCCTGAACAGACAGCCCAGGGCCACCAAAGCCCATCACATCACGCCCGGGTTGTTTGGTACCGCAGCTGGTGGTTCGAGGTTTGGGATGGTTCGGGGTGAGCCGCCGGAGGCAATTGATCGGGCCTCCGAAGGGCGCGCTTCTGGCTGGCCGTGTCACGAAGGTCAGGATCGTGTTGATTGCAGTACTGATCGCTGGGTTGTTGTTCTCGTCGTCGCTGATCGGCCCCGACGAATCCTGCGGAAAGTTCCGCGGCGGCGGAGTCGCGCGCGGTGGACGGCCGCCAAAGTCACTCGTTCGAGGGACGCCTGCGTCAGAAAGCGGTGCGCGCGACCCTGATGGCCGCCGGACCGCGTCTGCATTTGGCTCCTGATGCACCGCGCACTGTGATCTCTGGCGCGCGTTGCGTGTCCGTGGCCGCGCCTTCGAGATCGTCGTCGCCACGCGCACGGTATGGGAGCCAGAGCGGGCGGATCCCCGATGCCGATGCGATTTCGTACCTTGACCTCTTCGCCCACCACGATTCTGGCCTCTCGTCTCGCTCCGCGTTTGGCGTCATGCTTGGTTTGCCGTCACCATCGCGCTTGCCGGATCCTTCGTCGTCTCGCTCCAACCGGTCACGGACAACGGCGGCGTGACCGGTTACCCGAATGACCCGCCTCGCCCGGTAAACATTACACGACGCGCCCTTGCTCGTGATCGGAGACCGACCGCGCCCATCGAGAGGAGCGCCCCTCCCGGCTCGTTGGCCGCGCCGCGATCTACATCGCCCGACCGCTCAGGTTCGATCCCCCCGCCAGGGCTGATCTTCGGCGGTCGGTTCGAAGACGGATTGCGGGCCGCCACCATCGACAACCCACCTGTGCGGCCCGAGGCTACGGTCACCATCCGCCGGTTCGAGGAGTTCCTGGTCGAAGGTGTCCGGGAGAGCGGATACTCCCGAGAAAACCTCGGGTGGCTGGTCCGAGGTGGCAAGAATCCCAACGCCGGACGGCCCGGCGCACCCAGAAGCGCACGCCGGCATCTGCCCCGGAAGGCATCACCTAAGCCGCAGTCTTTTCCAATGCGGAGATGAGCCTGGACTGCGTGAGCTTGGTGTGGGGGGAAGAGCCTTGAGCGCCGAGGCCGGTGGCGGTTGACGGAACATCATGATCACTGGAGCCGGTAGGGGCAACCGGCGGCGGGTCCGCTCCGGTCGGAGCCCGGAATCTGATGCCCCGATTGGCACCGCCGTGTTCGCGCTCTCCAGACCATCGGCCGTCGCCTCTGCCCGTTCCTCTACGGCCTGCTTCGGGACCAGGCCCTCCACAGGACTGGGCCAAGTACTTTTGCTTGTGCAGGACGACACGGCGACTTGGGGGAGAACGCGTGGTCAGGGCACCGGGGCAGGTCCAAGAAGGTCAACCCAACACCGGTGGCTATCCAAGTGGAACCGGGCCGTAGAACCGCCGCGCCGCATGATTCTGCCGGCTTCCGCACGGTTGCCCGGCACCGACCTCGACCAAGCCCCGGGTTGGTGTTGGGTGTTGGGGTTGGGGCATCACCGATGCCGCCCGGGGCGGCCGGTCCGTCGGTCAGGGGCCACCAGCCAACGGCACCGTCTCTGGAGGGAGCGGCGACAGGGTGCATTCCGCTACGGGGTCCAGGCGGTCATGCGGTCGCCTTGACGGCTTGAGCAATGGCGCGGTAGAGGGTGGCGCGCGCTTCCTGAACGGCCTTGGCGGCGGCAAGGTCTGTTGCCGCCATCGAGGTCTCGTTGAGGGAATCGAGCGTGACGTCCGGCTCCAGGAAGCGCTCGGGACTGGCAGGGACGCAAACTTCTCGAACGGGGTCGCCACATCCTGCTGCGGATAGCGCCGCTTGACGCGCCCGGTCTCACCGATGACCCCGGTGGGGAAGAGGCAGGGCCGGTGGTAGTTGAGAAAGACGTTGAGGTGGTCAAAGAAGGCGTTGACCTTGGGGAGCGAGGTTGCCGGGAATGCACATGTGTCCCAGCCACTTGCGCACGATGCTGCCGTTCTTGGACTCGACCGGCGCGTTGTCGCTCGAGCGACGGGGCCTGGACTTGGTGAAGACGCCGATGTGGAGCGTGACGTGTCGTCAGCCCGGTCACATCCCGGAGGAAACCGTTCGTGGCGCCCGCGTTCGGGATAACCCGTGCGACAAGGGTGTTGGGTATCTTGTGGGTCATGGATTGATGCGGGAGTCCCCGTCCCGGCGCATGCGGTGGGCGGGCCACAGCGGTGCCCGGAGGATGGGGGTGAATCGGTCACGGGAATACCTTGGGGGAATGTCGGAGCGGAGGCGGGTGGACGGGCCCTTGTCGGAGCCCGGGACCGGCGCGGCCCCCGTGGACGCAACGCTGGGGGGATACGCCCGCACCCACAGCCGCTCGCCGGCCTTTGAGGCGAGTGACGGGCACGCCTATACCGTGTCGGTGGAGACGGAGCGCACGGACGACCTGAGGCAACCCGTTCTGGGGTACCTGGTTTTCCCCCGCTGGGCGAGGACCGGAGCGGGAATCGTGGGCCATGTGGAGAGTCCGGTGCTCGGTCGGGGTGCGACGGCTCAATCGGTGACACGCGAGCTGGAGGCGTTGACCCTGCGCCATGTTCAGCGCCTCCTGAACCAGGCCGTCAAGCGCGCCGGGCAGCGGGACGCCCAAGCGCCAGGCCGGACCGGATCGGAGGCCGACCCATGGACATGGAGCGGGGAGCCCCCGGCATCGCCATGAATTCGTCGGTGCGCGTGACCGAGATCTTTCACTCGATTCAGGGCGAGTCAACCTGGGCGGGGCTTCCCTGCACCTTTGTGCGGCTGACCGGGTGCCCGTTGCGATGTCGCTGGTGCGATACCGCGTACGCCTTTCACGGTGGCGAGCGCCGTAGCATCAATGAGGTGATGGACATGGTCCGGGCGCACAACTGCCGACTGGTCGAGATCACCGGCGGGGAGCCCTTGGTTCAGCCGGGAGCGGTGGCGCTGGCCCACCGGCTCTTGGACGCCGGTCACACCGTGCTGGTCGAGACATCGGGGGCTGTGGACGTGGGCGCTCTGGATGACCGGGTGCATCGCATCATGGACCTGAAGTGCCCCGGATCGGGCGAGGATGGACGCAACCTCTGGTCCAACCTCGACCACCTGACCGGCCGTGACGAGATCAAATTTGTCGTCGCCGATACGGCCGATTTCCGCTGGGCCGCGGATGTGATCCGCCGCCGCCGGCTGGATGAGCGAGTTGAGGAGGGGACCCTGAACGCGATCCTTGTATCGCCCGTGTGGGGGATGGACGACGCCCGGGGTCTGGCCGCCGCCATCCTGGAGAGCGGTTTGCCGGTGCGTCTCCAGACGCAACTCCACAAGCACATTTGGGGCCCCGGCCGGAGCGGCGTGTGACATCGCGCCCGCTGTCGCATCTTCCCGGTGTGCTTGCGGCGCGCTTCGGCGCGACAGATTCGGCGGTCCCGGATCTGGATTCCAAGAACGCCGCGGTGGCGCTGATCTTGCGGCCGCCCGAGGGTGAGCGAGACTGCGCGGTGCATCGCTGCGATGTGCTGGCCATCCGCAGGGCACAGTCCGATCGGGATCCGTGGTCGGGACAGATGGCGCTCCCCGGCGGCGCGCTCGAGGAGCGGGACGCCCGGCTCCTGGATGCGGCCACCCGCGAGGTGCATGAAGAGACGGGGCTTTGCCTGGATGGCACGGGCGCCGTCTTGGGGCGAATCGAGCGTGTCCGTCCCCTGGGCCCCCGCCTGCCCAACGTGTCCGTCTGGCCCTTTGTGCTCAGGGCTCCCGCCCGTTCATCCGCGCGGGTGGCGAGCCGCGAGGTGGCGTCGGTCCACTGGTTTCCGGTTGTGGAGTTGATGCGTCGGTCCAATCGGGGATCCCATGCCCACACCTACGCAGGCAGGGAGCGGTGGTTCCCTTGTATCCGCATTGAGGGTCGGGTGATCTGGGGCCTCACCTACCGCATCGTCACCCAGTTTCTGGATCTTGTTGCGCAGCCACCCAAGCCCTGACCCGCGCCACTCAGCCGGGCCCTTGTCGCCCAAGTCCGGGACGGGCATGGGATGATCTCATCTGGGCGCTTTGCCGCCCGGTTGCCCTGGACCCCAAGAGTCCTCCCGCGAACAAGTGGGACCGTCACGGAGAGGGCAGCCGGCACCGCCGGCTCGATCAGGGGTCCATCCAGTCGGCCAGGAAGATGTTGGTGTTGCCCTCGTGCGACTGGTTCCGGTTGGATGCGAACACGAGGGAGCCGCCGTCAGGGTGAAACACGGGGAAGCCGTCGAACCCCTCTGACCACGTCACGCGCTCCAGCCCCGTGCCGTCGATGTTGATCAGGTAGAGCTCGAAGTTGCGTCCCTGGGGATCGTCCAGGTTCGAAGAGAAGATCACCCGCTCGCCTGAAGGGTGCCAATACGGCGCGAAGTTAGCCGCTCCGTTGTCGGTGAGCTGGCGCACGTTGGAGCCGTCAGCGTCGGCGACGTAGATCTCGAGTGCGGAGGGGCGAATGAGCCCCTGGGCCAGCAGGGACAAGTAGTCCTGACGCTCCTCCTCCGTCTCGGGATAGTGTGCGCGCCATACGATCCGGGTGCCGTCGGGGCTGTAGAACGCTCCGCCGTCGTAGCCCAGCCGGTCGGTGACGCGTCTCACGTCCGAACCGTCGGATCGCATGGAGTAGAGATCCAGGTCCCCGTCCCGCACCGAGGTGAAGATGATGCGGTCGCCCACCGGAGAGAACGTCGCCTCGGCGTCGTATCCGAACGAATGCGTGAGCTGGACAAGGTCGGAGCCATCGAGGTTGGTAGCGAAGATGTCATAGCTGGGGTACAGCGCCCAGACGTATCCCATGGAGAAGTCGGGCGAGGCGGGACACCACCGGTCGAAGTGATGGGTCGACGCATAGAGAATGCGTTGGCCGCCGGGGTAGTAGTACGAGCATGTTGTACGTCCCTGGCCTGTGCTCACCAGGCGGCGGGCGCCCGTGTCCGGATCCAGGGTGAAGATCTGGTCACAAGCATCGCCGGTCGGTGCGCTGGACTGGAAGACGAGTTGCGAGCCGTCGAACGACCAGTAGGCCTCGGCGTTTTCGCCCTCAAAGGTCAGCTGACGCAGGTTATCAAGCCGGGTCTCCTCGGCCTTGAGAAATTCAGGCGCCTGCGCAATGTCCTGGCCGCGTGCGCCGCCGGCCCAGAGGCCCATGAGCAGGGCCGCTCCGGCCGCCGTCGTTCGCCCGCGCCGCGCTCCCGGCCGCCGGTCTGATTCCTGAAACCACCGTCGCATGATGACTCGTTCCCTTTGGCGCGTTCGCTTGGTTGTGGTGAGTGCGCGTTCATGTGCGCGCTTTCCACCGCTCTTGGCCCCGTGTGCCCCGTCCATGGATGTCGATTCATCTGTTCGCGGCCTTGGGGCGCGGGGCTCGCCCAAGGGACGGAGCGGTTTTGCGGACACCATAAGGTGCTCCGGCGCCTCAAGCGGCAGTGCTCCACCCCTCACAAGCTAAAAAATCCGCGGCGCGGCGTGTTGCGCACCCTCATGATCGCGTCAACCGGATGCCCCGGCGCCGTATTTGATCGATGAAGTCCCCGGGCGGGACCGTCTCATCGGCGGTGCCCGCGCCCATTCTGGAGACCTGGCCCCTGGCTTGCATGAGGGCGGTGATCGCCAGCGAGAAGCCCGTGGTTCTGGCCATCGCCGAGATCCCCGTGTCCTCATCGTGGAAGTCCAGGATGTCGTAACGAATCCGCAGGGACTGGCCGTCCCGCCGGCCCTCCACGTCCACGCGCGCGATGACCAAATCCCGTCCCTCGGGCGATGCCAGCAGGGGTGTGACCTGCTGGATGAAGAAGCGGCGCGGGTTGACCATGCATCCCCGGTAGTCGATGTCCTTGTCGCTCAACAACCCCAGATCCCGGACCCCGCGCATGATGTGCGCGTGCCCGGGATATCGCAGCGTCTTGTACTCAAGGGTCGGGATGCGGCCCCGATAGCGGACGGGCAGGGTGGAGGCGCCGCCGCCGGTATAGAAGGCCTCCAGGGGTCCTGTGGGTGGCCCGAAGTCCACGGACTCCAGGCCCGTCAATGCCTCCACCGCCGTCACCTTGCCGTCTCGCAGCACCTGGGCGGGCGTGACGTAGTAATCCAGCATCCCCTCCAGGGAGTAGACGACCTGGTAGTTGAGGGGCGGCCTGGGATCCTGCGGAAGGCCCCCGACCATGAGCTTGACGGAGTCGGTTGTATCGAGGGCACCGATACCGGCTTGGGCCAGTATGTTGACGATGCCCGGGGCGAGTCCGACATCGGGGATCACCGAGATACCGCGTTTTCGGGCCTCTTCGTCCATCTCCCTCTGCCGGTTGACGATGGCCGTGTTGCCGCCAAGGTCGGTGAAGTGAGACCCGGCCTCCAGGGCCAGGCGGGCCATGGAGGCGTTGAAGAGATAGGGCAGTGCGCAGAGCACGCCGGAGACGCCCCGCATCAGGCGGGCGACGGCCTCCGGCTGCCTGGCGTCAACCCGGATGAGGCGAAGGCGCCCGCTCTCCAGGTAGGGCTCCAGGACGGGCAGCGTCACCCGGGGCTGCCTGTCAGCAAGCACGACCCGCTCGACGGCGTCGTCTTGGAGCAGATCAAAGGCGGCGGCCGATCCTTGGATGCCGCCGCCAAGTACCAGGAACTTCATGCGCAGAGGGATCCTGTTGAAGTGGCGGGAACGGTTGAATGAAGGGTGGGGGTTGGGGTCGGGGGACGCCCGGGCATCCGGGTCCGGGTGCTCATGGTTTGGTCGCTTCGTCCGGCCCCCCTCCGACGGGAGGGTCTCCGAACAGGCGCGTGACCTCGACTACGGCATCGCCCGGCTCGGTTGGGGCAATGGACTTCACCGTGCCCCGGCGCCCCGTGTTCTTGATGTCACCGGCCGCAACCTCGTAGGCGGCGCCGGAAGCCGTGATGACCACGATCTTGTCGCCGTCCAGCAGCTCCAGGGCCCGCACGACCGGATGGCCGCCTCGGGTTAGGGTGGTTGTCGCCCCCAGGCCGCCCCGCCGGATCACCGCGAAGTCCTCGATCGGAGCGCGCAGGGCGTGTCCTGGGCGCGTGACCATCAACACGGACGCTGGCCTCTTGGAGGCGATGAACCCGGCGACCCTGTCATCGCCCCGCAAGCCGACCCCGCGAACGCCCAGTGCGACCCGGCCCACCAGGGAGACCTGGTCCTCGGGGAAGCGAATCACCCGCCCATGGGTCGTCACGAGCAGAAATTCGCTCTCTCCCTTGGTCAGTCGTACGTCCAGGATGCGGTCGCCTGGGCGAATGCGGGAGGCGATGAGCCCGCCCGGCCTGGGGTTGGCATATTCGGCCAGGCGGGTCCGCTTCACCAGGCCCTTGCGGGTGGCGAACGCAACCGCGCCGTGGTCACCCAGGTCGTCAACAACCCTCATCGCCACGATGCGGTCGCGCTTGTCCAACCCCAGGAGCGCCCAGATGGACCGTCCCCGTGACGCCCGCGTGCCCTCCGGGATGTCCAGGGTCCGAAGGAAATGCACCAGCCCCGACTCAGCGAACGCCAAGAGCCAGCCCTGCGTGCGGGCCACGGCAACGGTCTCCATGTAGTCCCCCGGGTAGCGCTCTGTTGCGGCCAGCGCCAGGCCGGAGTTCATGCGGCGCCGATACAGGTGCATGGGTATGCGCTTGAGATAGCCCTGGCGCGTCATGGAGATGACGACATCCTCATCTGCGACCCGGGATGTCACATAGCCCAGGTCCCTCCCGTCCTCGCGCTCCAGGATCACGGTGCGGCGCGCATCGCCGTGGCGCCGGACCACCTCGTCCAGCTCGGCCAGAACCGTGCGAAGCTGTCGTGACTCCCGGCCCAGCAATGCTTCGAGCTCTTGAATCGTCTCTAGGAGCTCGGACTCGCGCAGGCGAAGCTGCTCGGCCTCAAGTGCGGTCAGCCGCGCCAGCCGAAGGCGCAGGATCGCCTCGGCCTGCGCATCGGTCAGCTCGAAGCGGCGGCACAGCCGCTCGGCCGCCTGGTCCCGGTCCGCCGAACGCCGGATCACCCGGATGACCTCGTCGATGTCGGCCAGCGCGACCAGAAGCCCCCGCGTCACATGCAGCTCGGATGTCGCCTGCTCTAGGTCGTGGCGCGCTCGACGCCGGATGATCCGCAGCCGATGATCCCGGTAGCGCTCCAGGAGCTCCTTGAGCGTGAACTCCCGGGGCTGTTTGCCGCCGTCCAGCGCCAAAAGAATGGCTCCGAAGGTGCTCTGCAGCGCCGTTTTCCTGAAGAGCAGTGTCATGGTCTGGCCGGCGTCGGCACCCCGCTTGAGCTCCAGCACAAGCCGGATTCCCTCTCGGTCGGACTCATCACGCAGGTCGGCCACATCGCTGATGGCTCCCTTGCGCGAGAGGCCGGCGATCTGGGCGATGATCCTTGACTTCGAGATCGCATACGGGAGCTCGGTCACCACGAGCTGCCTGCGTCCCCCCCGAATCGCCTCGGTCGTCACCTTGGCGCGCATCGTCATGCGTCCGCGCCCCGTCTTGTACATGCTCCGAATCCCGGATCGTCCCACGATGTAGCCGCCGGTCGGGAAGTCGGGGCCGGGCAGCTCCCCCATCAGCTCGGCGACGCCGCAGTCGGGATTCCGGATGAGGACCCGCAGCGCGCCGGCGACCTCGGTCAGGTTGTGCGGGGGCACATTGGTGCTCATGCCCACGGCGATGCCCGCACAACCGTTGACCAAGAGGTTGGGGATCCTAGAGGGCAAGACCGTGGGTTCTCGGAGGCGATCGTCGAAGTTGTTCTCCCAGTCGACGGTGTCCTTGCCGATGTCAGCCATGAGCTCGGTCGCCACCGTGGACAGCCGTGCCTCCGTGTAGCGATAGGCTGCGGCGGAGTCGCCGTCGATGGAGCCGAAGTTCCCCTGGCCGTCGACCAGGGGATAGCGAAGCGAGAACTCCTGAACCATGCGAACCAGGGCGTCATAGACGGCGGCATCGCCGTGGGGGTGGTACTTGCCCAGAACTTCGCCCACGACCGTTGCGCTCTTCTTGTAGCCCCTCTCCGGGTGAAGGCCCAGGCCGTGCATGGCCACCAGGATGCGACGATGCACGGGCTTGAGTCCGTCGCGAACATCCGGGAGCGCGCGGCGCACGATGACGCTCATCGAGTAGTCCAGGAAGGAGTGGCGCATCTCCTCCTCGATTCCCCGGGGCAGGATGCGGTCGCGCATCGTGGTCACGGGACCTCTCCCGGGATCCAACCGCGCTCCTGCACGCACACCTCGTCCCCGACGCGGATCCGTCCCGGGCCCAGGTGGACCACATTGACGCCGAAGTAGACGGAGGACTCGATGCGGCGATACAGCGCGAGCGCGCGCAGAGGCTGGTTGTCGGGATCCCGTGCCCCGGTCTCCTGGTCCGTTGTCGTAACCACGCACCTGGCCGAGATCTTGACCCCCCGAAACGACACGCCGCCCACGGAGAAGCGCTGCCAGCGGTCCTCCGCGTGCGGGTATTCGGCCGTGACCACGATGTTGGGCCGGAACCTCTCCACCGGGATCGCCCGACCTGCCCGCCGGGCCAACTCCTGGACGGACGCCTGGCTGACCAGGAGTGCCGGATACGCGTCGGCAAAGCTGACCCGGTGGTTGGGGGCGTAGGCCGGATCGGTCCGCCGAGTGTCGCTGTCACGCATGAACACGAGCCTGGCGTCGATGCCCAGCGCCTCTGAGAGCCAGCGGTCCGCCTTGGGGCCGACCGCGCACCCGCTGACGACGGACCCGTGCAGACGCGCCTGCACCGTCGGGCCCCGGCACTCCCGGGCGAGCGTGAGCCTGCCCAGGCCGGGATTCGCGGTGGACTCCAGGCGGAGCTCGTCGTCCAGCAGGGTGGGTGTGACCCTGGCCAATTCGGGGACATCGCGCTGGCTGACGAAGTTCCCGTCGGAGCGCGTGATCATCCAGCGACGGTCGCCTGCCGGGCCAAGCTGGTCCAACTCCATCTGGTTCAGGGCCACCGCCCGGGCGCCCTTGAGGGGATAGATCCAGAGCCCGGTGACCCGGGCGGTGGCCCCCGTCCGGTGGGCAAGTGGCGAGGCATCCCCGAGGGATGAGGCCGACTGCGGCCCATGGGGTGTCTTCACTGTGGCGCGCGGGCCCCTACGTCATCGTCTGGGCGGGGCCCCTGGGAACCACCGTCAAGGGCAGGGTGGTCTGGTGGCGTCCGTCAATGGAGATCGCGAAGGTGTGTGTGCCGGCTTCCTCAAAGACCACGCCATTCAGATTGATGATGTGGGGAACGCGCATGCCGGTCTCAACGCTCCTTGGGCCAGGGGCAACGTTGATCTGGCCGTTGAGGTTCAGCATCTCCTTCCCCGAGGGGGCCGACAGGGTGATGGTGATCTGGTACTGCCCGGCATCCGTGGCGCTGCCGAAGAGGCGCATGACCAGGGCGATGTGGTCGTGCTGGGTCGGCAGGTGGCCGACGGAGAGATGATCGAAGACGCCCAGAAGGTTGAGCTTGCCTGAGCTGTCGATCGTTGCCGCATCCGCGGTCAAGGCGAGGTCAATATCCATGGTTCACTCGTGTGTTCGGTCCTGTGGCGTGGTGCCCGCATCCGCTTGGGGAAGGAATTTTCCTAACGGTCTCTCGGGCGCGGTGCTTGGGGTCCCCCCCCCCAAGGGTGTGCGGGCGGCAACAACCAGGGGTGCGCGGGTCCCCCTGTGCAGAGGCGTGCGGCATCAAGGCCGGGACCCCAAGTGACGGGGTGGCGTCGCCCCGGCCTTGGGGGCGGCCCCCAAAGCACCCGGCACCCGGCGAGGGATTGCCCCGGATCGCTTGAGCCGTGGCCATCATGAAGGAAGGCAATAGTGGGCTGAGGGGGCAAGGGTCGTCCCGTTTTCGGGGTGGCCCGCAGAGCCGGAACGTGGGGACGGCGTCTGCGGCCGGGGCGCCGCTGCCCGGAATGCAGCCCCCGAGACAATCCGGCGCCGGGTGACCGTCGCGTGTCAAGCGAAGGACCGGCCGAAGTGCAGTACGCGGTCCAACACGTCGGCTACATCCTCTTCCGTGGTCTGCGCGTTCAGGATGCAGAGGCGCAGCGCAAAGCGGCCGCGCAGCGAGGTGGATGAGATCATGGCGCGTTCCGAATCCACCACCGCGTCCTGGATGCGCCGGTTGAGGGCGCACAGCTGGGGATCCGGCGTTGCGCCCCGCCCCCGGTAGCGGTAGCAGACGATTCCCAGGCTGTGCGGGGCAAGCAGCTCCAGCTCGGGCTCAAGTGTGATGCGCTCCGCCGCCTGTCGCGCGATGCCGATCGCTGCGGCAATGGCCTGGCGGTGCGCGTCCAGACCGTAGCGGTGGATCGACAGCCAAACCCGAAGCGCGCGAAAGGAGCGGGTCAGCTGGATGCCGCGGTCGCAGAAGTTGATGTGTTCCGGTCCCCACTGGGCATCTTGCAGGTACTCGGGCGTCATGCGAAACGCCTCCTCCAGGCGGCTGACGTCGCGGGCCAGCAGACAGCCGGTCTCGTAGGGCTGGAACAGCCATTTGTGGGGATCCAGGGTGATGCTGTCGGATTGCTCCAAGCCCTTAAACAGTGGACTGGTACCGGGGTCCAGGATGGCGAAGCCCCCGTAGGCGGCGTCGATGTGATACCAGAGCCCCTCGTCGCGGGCGATGGTGGCCAGCTCTCTCAGAGGTCGATTGCGCCCGTATTGGTCGTTCCGGCCGAGGCGCCCAGGAAGACGGGATGCAGCCCCAGCGCGCGGTCGTGCCTGATTGCCCGCCGGAGCGGACCGGGACGAATGCGGAAGCGATCGTCTGTGGGCACGAGGCGGACGTTGCCGTCCGGTATCCCGGCGATGCGCCCGGCCCGCCGGAGGGAGCTGTGCCCCTGTTCCGAGAGGTACATCGTTGCCCCGGCCGGGTTTCGGGCCTGCTCCCTGGCGGTGACGACCGCCATCAGGTTGGCCGCTGAGCCACCGCTGGTGAACACGCCGCCGCCGCGGGCCGGGTAGCCCATCCACTGCCGAAACCAGTTCGTGACGGTCACCTCGATCTGTGACGGCCCGGCCGACTCCAACCATGTGCCTTGGAAGACGTTGTATCCGTCGACCAGGAAGCTGGCCAGGACAGAGGCCCATGTGGGGCTGGACGGAATGAAGGCCATGAACAGGGGGTGATCGATTCGCCCTGCCAGCGGCATCACGTCCTCGGTGATGGCGGTCAGAAGCGTGTCCAGTTCGCGGCCCTGCTCCGGCGGTGGCCCGTCCAGTAGCGACTCGGTGGCCGCGCGGCGCGCGCCCTGCCACGGGGGGCCGTGGCGCAAGTGGCGCCAACGCTCCACGATCCGGTCAACCACCTGGTAGCCGGATTGCCGCATTGCATCCGCGTCCTCAAGAAGTCCCGCGCCGGGTGGCTCCGCCGTGCTCCGGGGGATGGCCGGTCCGTCCATGTGGTCGTCTTTCAATTCGTCCCGCGCTCCGATGGTTGCGGTTGCCCGATTCCAGAAATCATGAAATGATAGATGATGGGGCGGGTCAACCCCCTGCCCCGGATCCACCTGAGCCCGGTGATTGAGCCGCAGATCGGCTCTGCAAAGGAGACCCGTTGTGTCCGTGTCCGCGCCGCCAAAGGCGGTGTTTCGCGTCATCGACGCGTACGATCATCCCCATGGGGGCCGCATCCTGCGTCTGCGCTTGCGCAAGGGCCAGGTGCCCAGGGTCAAGGAGCTCAGGGGCTCGACATTCCTGGCCACCGACGGCGCGCCGGAGGCGACGGAGATGCGTTTGCCGGTGGACGGCTTTGCCCTCTTCGGCGGGCGACCCAAGGATGCACGCATCGTCCGCTCGGGACGGGTGGACCTGTTGACGACCGGTCGGGATGCCCACCGGGTTGAGCCCGGGTGGGAGCTGTCCGGCCCGGTGTAGAGGCCGTGCCGGGCCACAGTCTCGCGGGTGCCCGCCGGTTCCCGGGAGCCCCGGGACTAAGCCCCGATCGCCTCCGGGACACGGCACCCCTCACCCGCGCGGGCTCACGCTGATTGATGTCGCAGGCTCATCCCTGATCGCGGCGCTACACCTTGGGGCTAGCCGCCCCGTCCTGCGCCCCGCAGTCCGGGCGGGTCGCGCTCGAATGTGTTCCGGAACCAAGAGAGATAGGCACTTCGCTGGTCCGGGTGCTCCGCCATCCACGATCTTCGGGCCTCGACGAACGCGTCCGGGCGCGACACGAGGATGAAGGCGTCCAGAAAGTCGTTGGCCTTGGCGTATGCCAACTCGTCCAGGAGCTCGTAGGGCTGGGCATCGAAGATCGAGCGCTGGTATACCCATGCATCGGCCACCCGGGACAGGATCGCTCGCTCCAGCTCAAAGTCGGCCGCCTTTGGAGCCTCCGGCAACCAGCGGTCCAGTCGCCCTTGGGCGGCCATGAGGTGCAGGTGGGCGTAGAGCGTGTACGGCCCGAAGATGTCTGGCACACGTCCTTGGGCGCCGATTCTGGCAGTATCGCCGCGGGCGCTCACCTCCAGGTTCTCCCATGGGTACGCGGGCGCATCCTGGCTCGTCGTGTAGATCATGAACGAGGGGTCGAGTTCTATGCTGTCCATCTGCTCCCGAACCCACGCATCAACCTCTTCCATATCCGCTTTTGTCGGGGCGAGCCGCTCGCCTGACTGCAAGACCAGTCTGCGGGGGGTCGGCAATTGGACCTCGGCCGTGGCGCACGCCACGGTGACTGCGGCAGTGAGAGCCATCAGAAAGCCTCCGGGCCGAACGCGCCGGCGGACTCCGGGATCCTTATCGGGGGTTATTGGGTGTGACGGGGTGCGCATGGGTGTACAGCGATTTGCGTAAAGGGAGCGGAAAACAGCCGGTGCCCATCCTCCCGGACACGTCACGGTCTCAGGGTACAAGCTAGTCCAATCCGGGTTGAACCGTCCATGTACGGTCTTGTCGAACCGCGGAGGAGCCTGACTGCGGATGCGAGCGGGAATTTGGGGGGCGTGTCCTGGGAATGCACCATTTCAGGGTGCGAAACCCGCCCGGCAACTGTCGTTCCGGCCGGTAGCAATCGGAGCGGGTCATGGAGGCAACGACATGGTCTGAAGCACTTCGAGTAGAAGGGCCGACTTGGGCGGCTCAGCGAACATGCGGGCCGTAACGTGAGTGAACGTTGAGCAGGCCTCGAAAAGGTTGATGCGGAGGCCGACCCGCCGCCAATACACGGACGGATGACCGTTGTGAGGGCTGTCAGCAATATCACCGAAACGCGTCAGCCCCCCGCCCGAATGAGCTTGCGGACGGAGGGCTGACGGTGGATCAGGGGGGCCCTACGGGCCCCGTCAGTCGGATGTAGCGCCGACTGACGGGGTCACCGCTGGGCCAACACCTCGTTGCCGGGCTACGACTTGGCCTTGAGGCTGGTCTTCGCGCCCCTCATCCACGTCCCGGAGCTACCCTGCCTGGAGTCGACCCTGATCTCCATCGGTCCCATCATCTCCTTGCGGGTCAGCCTCACGGAAGCACTGTTCACCGTTCGGAAATCCACCCAGTCGCTATCGCTGGCAAAAACCCACCAAATTCGCCTGCTGTCCCAATTGAGCGTGGTGCTTGATGCGATGTAGGCGAACACCGTCGCGCTCGACCCGTCCAGGTCGGCGATCGACGGGAACGTGAACGCAACCCGGTAGTTCGACCTCGAGTCCGATATGGCGGTCCAGTCGACAATGAGCGAGTCGCTGGTCCCCGCGGTCCCGCGCCTCGCCTTGACTGACGTAGCCCTGGGATCGACCGCCGGAATCTTCACATAGCTGGTGTCAACGCCATTCGCCACAACGGCATTGTTCTTCAGCGCCGTGCTCTGAAGCCTGATTGTAAACGTGTCATCGGGCAAGCTTGGTGAGCGCCCGCTGTTACGCTGAATCACATACCCCCTTCCGGTCCAGTTGGCGAACGTATCACTGCTGGTTGTGTCGTCCTTGTGCAGGAAGTCGAGATCAATCAGGGACCAAGAGTTGTTCTCGAAAATGTGGGGGCGAATCTGTACGGGATTGCTGCCGTTTTTGTCTGATGGATGTCCTCGGTCCTTGTTCTGATCTTTGATCAGGTTTTGATCCATGCGAATGATGATGGCCCCAGCTTCGACCAAGTCGAGCCTCACCCCCCCGGTGAGCGTGCGCCTCTTCTGCAAGCGCACCCCGGTCGCGGTCCCGGTTCTCTTCCCAGGTTGATCGCCCAACACGATAAAGGTGCGGACCTTGATGTCACCGTAGCTGATGCTCTGCCCCGGTGCCGTGTTGACGGTCTGGCCGCTGCTCGGGTACTCGAAGCCGAAGTGCCTCCTTGACGCCTCGATCTTGTAGGCACCGAACGGCACGCTCAGCGTGTACGTGCCCGAGGCCTGGGTGGTCATGGAATCAACAAGAGTGGAATCGCTGACCCTGGTCGCTTTGACCAGGATGCCGGAAACCGGACCGTTTATCCCGGAAAGAGAAACCGACTTTGTGGCGATTACTCGGCCCGAGACGGTGCCGTGCTTGAACCCGGTGAAGTTGACGCCCGACAGGTTGGTGCCCGGGGCGGCCGGCAGCGTGAGCGATTCGGGCGCGAAGCTCATCCCGGCCATCGATGCCCTGATCGTGGCGTTCGTGCCGGCACCCTTGTTCCCGATCTGCGCGCGGAAGGTGCCGTCGGCGCCCGTGACCAGCTTGCCCTTGTTGGGGCCGGACGTTGCCGCGTTCGTTGGCGCCTTGTTGTCGATCGTGATCGAGACGCCCGCAAGCGGCGCGTTCGAGCCCGAGGCGACCACCGTGCCGCTGTAGAACACCGGCGTCTTGGTTGTGTTGAGCGTGAGGTCAACGCGCGCCGGCATATTCGCCTGGAACGCGACCACCTTGGCCGCCGACCCCAGGTGCCGGCTCGCCTTCACGTGTATCCTGTTGCCCACCCTGTTGACGGTTGCCGGCGCGATGCCGGTCACGATGTAGCGGCCCACGGCGTCGGTCATCGTCGTCATGCCGTTGACATCAATCATGACACTGTCGACGCGGAAGCCGTCCGCCCCCGTCACGATGCCGTAGACGGTGCTCGTGGTGGGCGTGACATCAAGCATGACGGCCGTGTCCAGCGGGTTCAGTGCATTGCCGACCATCGTGGTCGAGCCCACCTGGCCCAACCTGACGCGCCAGCCCGCCGGCACGGCAAACGTGTAGGCGCCGGCGGCGATCTTGCCGAAGGTGAATGTGCCCTTGGTGGTGCCCGCGCTGGCGGTCGTCTTGCTGTGTGCCATCCCGGCCAGGTTCTTGCCCGTCACCGGCGCCAGGTCAACCTTCACGCCGCCGACCATCTCGGTCGACACGGCGCTGAAGTCCTCGTTCGTGGCGTGCTTCTTGACCATCTTGCGGGAGACGTTGCCGCTGACGCTGTGGGTCATGACGTAGGCGAAGGTGCTGCACTCGCCGAAGTCCTGGCCCGTTGGGTTGGTGGCCATGAGCGGGCAGAGCTCGACCATGGGGCTGAAGCCGCCCATATCACCGAACGCGCCCTTCATGATGCCGTTGGCGTCCTTGTCCTTGAACGCGAAGAGCTCCATCGGGTCCAACAGCTCGATGTCGCCCGCGTCCGCCTTCTCCTTGGCCTGGACCATGACTTGTGCGTCGGCCGGCAGGTGCTTGAAGGTGATGACGCCATCCTTCTCCGACTTGTTCTTCGTGTTCCACTCTTGCGCCGTGAACATGCGTGAGCGACCGGTGGCGTCGATGTAGCGCACGTCAACATCAATCTTGCCGGACATGCGCGTGTCGCCGCCCAGCACGTTGCCGGTGTAGCCCATCACCTGGTCTCGCTCGTGATGCACGTAGACCTTGAGCGTCTGGGTCGAGTAGGTCGCCTCAATCGTTCCGGCGTCCATCTCCTGCATGAGTTTCAGGCCCGTGTGCTCGTGCATGACGGAGGTGGCGCTGAACTTCTCGCCGCCGTCCAGGGCGTCGCTCTGCACGGTATCCAGCATGACGGTGTATTTCGCGGGCAGGTCGGCGGGCTTGACCTCGAGGTCGAGCATTGCCATGCCCATGTTGTCGAACTTGGTGGGCGCTCCGGTGACGGCCTTGCCGCCCATTGTTACAGAGATCATCCAGCCGGCGAGCGGGTTGCCGCCGCCCATGTCGGTCATGACGGTCTTGCCGCTGACCGAGGCGTCGACCATCAGGTTGAGGATATCGAAGTCGTTGGCGGCCATCGTGGTCCTGGACTTCGGGTCCCAGCGCACGGCCTGCATCTCGTTCTCGACATGGTAGTCGTCGCTCATGACCTTGGCGTGAACCATGGCTCCGCCGGTGGCCATCGAGCGGGCAAACCGGATCATGGCCATGCCGTCCTTGTCCGTGGTGCCCTTGGCGACCATGGAGCCACCGGCCGCATCCGCGTAGAGCATGACGGAAGCGCCCTGGAGCGCGTCACCGGTGTTGTCGCCGTGCCGCAGCGTGACGGAGTAGTGGACGGTCTGGTGGGTGATGTCGTAGGGCAGGTGCTGCTTCTTGTCCTCTCCGACTGCGACGGTCAAGTCGTAGCCCGTTGCGGAGCCGCCGTAGGCGTGGTCGCCCAGCATCTTGGTGACGTCGGGACTGGTGACGACGGCCAAGACATAGGAGCCGGCCCTGAGGTCGCTGAACTGGAACATGCCCTTGTCGTCGGTGGTGGCCGTCGTGCGGTCGGTGACCCCTGGGCCCACGAGCACGACCGGAATGTTCTTGATCTCGAGCGCGTCCTCGCCCTCGTCGTGCATGTCGTTCTTGGTGGCTTCATCAATGAACAGCATGCCGGAGATGCTGGCGGTGGTGGCGTGGTCGCCCATGAAGTTGACGGTTTCCAGGGCGTCGTCGGCCAGCGTGACATCCATGCTGGTCATGTTGAAGACGTAAGCCTCACCCGTGACCATGATGGAGACGGTGTAGTCGCCTGCGGCCAGTGCGCCGAAGGCGTACATGCCGCTGGCGTCGGTCGTGTCCATCATATCGTCCATATTGTCGGACTCGAGCGTGACGGTGACGCCTGTCAGCCCCATGCCCTCGACGCTGACCCGGCCGGTGATGCCGGCGGTGCGCAGATAGTTGCCGTCGAACTGGACATTGGCGGTCTCGCCCAGTGCGACGGTGACGCTGCGGGAGGTGGCGTCAAAGCCGACCTCGTCGGTGTCGTAGCCCGAGATGGCGACGGAGTAGTCGCCGGCTCTGAGCCGAGTAAAGGAGAACTGGCCCCCGGCATCGGTCTGGGTGCTCTGGTTGTCTTCGCCGCCGGAGAGGCTGACGGTGACGCCCTCCAGACCGGTGCCTTCGACGCTGACGCGGCCGGTGATGCCGGCGGTGCGGAGATACGTTCCGTCAAAGCTGACGACCTTGGTGTCGCCCACGCCCACCTCGGCGGTCCCTGAGACGCTGGAGAACGCGACCTCGTCGGCATCAAAGCCGGAAATCTGGACCGAGTAGCGACCCGCACGGAGTCCGGTGAAGCTGTACTCACCGGTAGCGCTGGTGGTGGTCTGGTTGTCCGCCATGCCGCTCAGGCTGACGGTGACGCCTGCCAGACCGGTGCCTTCGACGGTGACGGAGCCCCGAACGCTGGCGGTGCGGATGTAGGTGCCTGAGAAGTTGGCGGTGGCTGTGCCTCCGGTGGTGCCGACGGTGACGGACATGGAGGTGGCGTCAAAGCTTGCTTCGGCGGGGAAGCCGGCGATGGAGACGGTGTAGGTGCCGGGTTCGATGTTGTCGAAGCGGTAGGAGCCGCCTCCGGCGGTGGTTGCGGTGGCACCGCTGCTGAGTGTGACGGAGATGCCGTCGGCGCCCTGTCCCTCGATCATGACCTGCCCGGCGATGGAGCCGGTCGGGGGCGGGGGTGCGACATCCTCTCCGCAGGCCGCCATCATGATCGGCAGCAGCATGAGTGCTCCTGCCATGAGTTTTTGCAGTCTGTTCATCTTGGAGCTCCCTAAAGGGTGTGTAGGGGTGTTGTCCTTGGGCCCTCCTCCGGGGCCCCGACGCGCCCGTTCGCCTCATCCTTATAGACCCGCTCTACCGGCTACCTTTGGTGCGGAAGCGGCCGGGCAAAAGCGGGTCCCGGATTCTCGAATCCCTTGGGGCAATGTGGCCCTGGGGCGAGCCGATGCAACCACAACAATGCAAGATCTGGGCCATAATAATGAAAAGGTATATAAACACTTGAAGTACAAGAAGTTACAGTGTTAGGGGGGGGGGGGTGCGATTTTTGGGAATTTCGAACCGTCAGATTTCTGAGGGGGAGATGTCGGATTGAGATGGGGAGGCCCGGGGATGGCGGCGATGTCGTGAGTGGACGATGGAACGGTCTCAGGGCTTGAACGTTGACATTGTGGCAGGCCGTATCGTGGTGAATACGCTTCCGACCCGTTGGCCGTGTTGGCAGGCGCCGTTGCGGGTCGGTTGCGAAACAGGCGCGGTGCCGACGAAAGAGGCGGGTAAACCCGAGGGAGATAGCCGCGCCGGTTGCTTCTTTAGGCCGCAGTCAGCACGGCGCTGTCTCGCCACCAAGGGCACCCGAGAGCCAGGAGCTTGCGCGGCAGAGAAACACCATTGCGGACAACCACGACTCTTCGGCAATTGGATCACCCGGATTCGGCGCCTATGAGCCCCCGCAACCCAAGAAGTCGGCCTCTCCCGCCGCAAAGGGCCAGTCAACCGTTACGGTTGCCCGTCTGGCACACCAAATTCCGTTCCCCAGGCACATCGGCCGAGCCATCACCCCATGCTAAAGGCTCGCCTTGTGTCCTCAGTTTTTCTTTCGCGCGCGCTCCCGGGCCGCTTTGCCCCGCACCAAGTGTCTGTAGCTCAGGTTCATCGCTGCACCGAAAAAGACCCCGATCGCACCCGTGACCGTCGCGCCCCCGGGGGGGCCACCGGTCTTTGAAGCTCACGGTGCGAGTTCAGCGTCAGTGGTCGTCAGGAATCGCGCCGGCCGTGCCCACCGGTCCGTTGGCTTACCGATTTCGGCCCGGTCGGTGGCTCGGTCCAACGCAGGAACTCAAATGGGCTCCGACAGTCCCTACACCAACAGGTCGTCAGCGATGCGTGGCTACCGAATAGCGACATCAACTCGATTCGATTTCCAGAGCAGAATGGACAGGGGGGCAAGCCCCGGGCCGGATCCCCGCCGCCTTCGTCAGCCATCTCTCGACCTCTCGCTGTGGCGCCTACTCGACGAAGAGTTCGCGGTTCCTGTCACCCCGGGCGCGCTCCACGGCCTCTCGGGCCGGCGCGCCCGGACCTCGCCGCCGCTCCGTGTCCCACCCCTCGGTGGCGGGCTCAGGGTCCGCTAGGTGGTCCCCCAAGACCGCAAGTGTCGACCCCACCCGCCGCTCCCATGCATCCTGCACCTGGGCGATCTCTTGGACCCACCCCTCGGCGGCCAGCGCCGCATACGCCTCATCCGCGGGCTGGAGCCATGCCCGGGTCGATGGCACCATGCTTCTTACTGCGCACTCCAGCGCCGCCGCTCCCTCGCCGCCCGCCCGCGCCAGCCGGTTGAACCATGCGGTGCCGAATTGGCTGTGGAAGGCCTCCTCGGCAAGCATCTTCGGAATCCGCGTGCGTGCCAGCTTGAACTGCCCCTTCGACATGCTCTCCAGCGCGATGGAGAGGGCTCCGTCAACGGCCACGGTTGCGGCCACGAACGCAGCCCAGTTCTCAAAGGGCGCGTCCAGCGCGGGCGCCGATGCGTAACTGCTTGCGGGGCGCTCGTGCTCGACCTCGCGGGGGTCCAGGCCCAGAGGCTTGAGCATCGCGTAGAGCAGTCGGGCGTGTCCCCACTCGTCCTGGGCCATTGATGAGGCAGCGATGCCCGTCTCGATTGACGGACTGCCCAAGAGCCAGTCGCTGTACCGAATCCCCAGCATTCGCTTTGTGTCGGCAAGTGACAGGACATGACGCGCCAATATCAAGCGCGTCCGTGCTCCGTCGGCCCGATTCACGGAGGGGGTCAACACGCGCCCGGTCAAGGATCGCGTTCTGCAGGTTCAAGGTTGGCCGCCCAAGGCCCGTCGCTCCGATTGACGGGAATGACGGCGCGGCGCGCCACCACGCACATCTCAAACCACTTCTCCTCATCGTATGTGGTCCAGGCGTGAACCCGGGCAAGCTCGTCGTCGGGCGCGTCCACATACCCGATATGGCGCAGCGAATCCCCCCGCGACTTTCTGGCGAATACCTCGTACACGCGCTCACCCAACCCGGAAGCGGGGCTGCTCATGCGCCGACGCCGAACCGGCGCAAACGTTCTCGGCCCTCCGGCGTGATTCTTGCTGTGGTCCATGGGGGGTCCCAAACCTCCCGGATCTCGACGCTCTCGACCCATGTCTCCATCAGGAGGCGATCATGCACATCCTGCTTGATGAAGTCCATGCAGGGGCAGGCGGTGGCGGTGAACGTCAGGTCAATCTGGGCCGTGCCCTGCGCAAAGGTGGCGCCGTAGACCAGCCCAAGGTCAACCAGCGACACCGGAAGCTCGGGATCCAGCACCTCCCCCAAGATGCGCCTGAGTGCGGTGTCCTTGTTCGCGGGCGGACATCCCAGGGGGTCCGACCATGCATCCCGGCCGCCGAATGCGTGCGCGCGGGCCCAAGGCAACGATCCAGCGTGCGTGCCCGACTCCGGTCCCTGCTGGGTCGCGAGCAGCGTCTTGAGGGGGCGGCGGGTCAGTTGAGCCATGATGAGACCATGGGTCTGGAACGCCGCATGGACTCGACATAGATCTCGTTCATGGGTCCCCGTCCCTTCCAGCGCTCGAAGACCTCACTCCAGGTGATCTCTCCCTCCTCAAAGAGCCACCGTTTCGCCTCCTCGTCGTACCGGCAGGGGAAGGGGTAATCCAGCACATACTCGTCCGATTGGGCGTTATGGTGGGCGGGGACCCTGAGCCCCAGGCTCTCGCAGAGAGGCACCGTGGACGACATCCACACCTGCCGCAGCTCGTCGTTGGTCAGCCCCTTGAGTCGATAGTCCAGCTGGCCGCTGTGCCGCTTGAGGTCGTCGGGGAGGCCGAACCACTCGATGGTCATTGGGAACATCCAGTCGACCGCTCGCTGCAGAAGTTCGGTGGCCGTGCCCCCGGCCCTGGACAGGCGCCGCATCCACACCTCGCCGTGGCGCAGGTGAAAGGTCTCCTCCAGGTCGACCTTCACGAGCGCCCGCTTAAGGGGACCGTAGGATGTGTTGCGGTGGACGTCGCCCAGCAGCGTGATCCCGGCGCGATCAAAAAACCCGTTGGCGACCACCAACTCCGCCCAGTTGTCCAGCGGCTGGTCGAAGCCGTATGGGTGTTTGAACTCGCGGGGCTCGCGTCCATAGACCAAGTGTTCTTTCGAGATCCCCATGTCTTCCAAGAGTCGGTAGGCAATGTTGGCGTGTGCCAGCTCGTCCTGGATGATGGCGTGGGCGCTGACCTGCGTGTTGGTCGAGGGAGCGTGCCGGGCGGCGCGCCAGTACGCCGGCGCGCTGATCAACTCCGTGTCGGCCTGGACGGTGAGTTGGACGATGATTGCCTTGCGATAGCCGGGCGTCATCTCCTCGGGCGACTCCAGGATATGCCCCCCTTGGACCCTTGCCTTCAGCTCCTCTTCAATACATGGGCTCATCGTAGCCTCCATTGAATTGCCTTCAACAGTCTCCGCCCTCACGCCGGTCAACGTGCATGCAGGCGGAGCGCAATGCGTGGCCGCCGCCTCGGCCGTTAGCCCCCGGGACCTCGGACAAGGCGATCCCCGCAGACGCCCGACACGATCGTGAACGCCACCATTCGCGAGTGTCTGCTTCAAATCCCCAAGGCGGAGCGTATCAGGGGGCTGATGCGCTCTGGAGTCCAGGGGGGATCGAAGGTCAACTCGACATGGGCCTCCTCAATGCCGTCGATCTTGCTGATCGCCTCCCTGGCGTCGTTCCTGATCTGGCCCGCGGCCGGGCACATGGGCGTGGTTAGCGATATCGTGGCCCGGGCCACCGTCCCGGTGACTTCCACATCGTAGACCAAGCCCAGCACGACCAGGTCCAGGTTGAGCTCGGGGTCCTTGACGGTCTTAAGGGCATTGCGAACATCGCGATCTGTGACGGACACGGCCGAACCTTTCTCCCCCGGAGTCAATGATGGACGCGGCAAACCAAGGACGACGCATTAGCCCCGCCGGCGCCGGCGGGAGCATGCTCCTTCAATGTAAGTGCGGGAGCGGTCTTGGGGCATTCCGAGTGTTGTCCAGTGGGGGATGAGCCTGAACGCGGGCACGGGTTCCAGCGGCAATTCCGCTTGGGCCTGGGCGCTACGATCGGAGAAGCATGATTGCGGCACTCAGGACCACCCCGACACGCCGTGGGTTCCTGCAGACCGAAAACGCGTCAGCCCCCTGCGCCCGGATGAGGGGGTCCGGGGCGGGGGCTGACGCTTGGCAAGGGAGGGGGCCCTACGGGCCCAGTCAGTCGGATGTGCCGCCGACCGACGGGGTCACCGCTGGGCCAACACCTCGTTGCCGGGCTACGACTTGGCCTTGAGGCTGGTCTTCGCGCCCCTCATCCACGTCCCGGAGCTGCCCTGCCTGGAGTCGACCCTGATCTCCATCGGTCCCATCATCTCCTTGCGGGTCAGCCTCACGGAAGCACTGTTCACCGTTCGGAAATCCACCCAGTCGCTATCGCTGGCAAAAACCCACCAAATTCGCCTGCTGTCCCAATTGAGCGTGGTGCTTGATGCGATGTAGGCGAACACCGTCGCGCTCGACCCGTCCAGGTCGGCGATCGACGGGAACGTGAACGCAACCCGGTAGTTCGACCTCGAGTCCGATATGGCGGTCCAGTCGACAATGAGCGAGTCGCTGGTCCCCGCGGTCCCGCGCCTCGCCTTGACTGACGTAGCCCTGGGATCGACCGCCGGAATCTTCACATAGCTGGTGTCAACGCCATTCGCCACAACGGCATTGTTCTTCAGCGCCGTGCTCTGAAGCCTGATTGTAAACGTGTCATCGGGCAAGCTTGGTGAGCGCCCGCTGTTACGCTGAATCACATACCCCCTTCCGGTCCAGTTGGCGAACGTATCACTGCTGGTTGTGTCGTCCTTGTGCAGGAAGTCGAGATCAATCAGGGACCAAGAGTTGTTCTCGAAAATGTGGGGGCGAATCTGTACGGGATTGCTGCCGTTTTTGTCTGATGGATGTCCTCGGTCCTTGTTCTGATCTTTGATCAGGTTTTGATCCATGCGAATGATGATGGCCCCAGCTTCGACCAAGTCGAGCCTCACCCCCCCGGTGAGCGTGCGCCTCTTCTGCAAGCGCACCCCGGTCGCGGTCCCGGTTCTCTTCCCAGGTTGATCGCCCAACACGATAAAGGTGCGGACCTTGATGTCACCGTAGCTGATGCTCTGCCCCGGTGCCGTGTTGACGGTCTGGCCGCTGCTCGGGTACTCGAAGCCGAAGTGCCTCCTTGACGCCTCGATCTTGTAGGCACCGAACGGCACGCTCAGCGTGTACGTGCCCGAGGCCTGGGTGGTCATGGAATCAACAAGAGTGGAATCGCTGACCCTGGTCGCTTTGACCAGGATGCCGGAAACCGGACCGTTTATCCCGGAAAGAGAAACCGACTTTGTGGCGATTACTCGGCCCGAGACGGTGCCGTGCTTGAACCCGGTGAAGTTGACGCCCGACAGGTTGGTGCCCGGGGCGGCCGGCAGCGTGAGCGATTCGGGCGCGAAGCTCATCCCGGCCATCGATGCCCTGATCGTGGCGTTCGTGCCGGCACCCTTGTTCCCGATCTGCGCGCGGAAGGTGCCGTCGGCGCCCGTGACCAGCTTGCCCTTGTTGGGGCCGGACGTTGCCGCGTTCGTTGGCGCCTTGTTGTCGATCGTGATCGAGACGCCCGCAAGCGGCGCGTTCGAGCCCGAGGCGACCACCGTGCCGCTGTAGAACACCGGCGTCTTGGTTGTGTTGAGCGTGAGGTCAACGCGCGCCGGCATATTCGCCTGGAACGCGACCACCTTGGCCGCCGACCCCAGGTGCCGGCTCGCCTTCACGTGTATCCTGTTGCCCACCCTGTTGACGGTTGCCGGCGCGATGCCGGTCACGATGTAGCGGCCCACGGCGTCGGTCATCGTCGTCATGCCGTTGACATCAATCATGACACTGTCGACGCGGAAGCCGTCCGCCCCCGTCACGATGCCGTAGACGGTGCTCGTGGTGGGCGTGACATCAAGCATGACGGCCGTGTCCAGCGGGTTCAGTGCATTGCCGACCATCGTGGTCGAGCCCACCTGGCCCAACCTGACGCGCCAGCCCGCCGGCACGGCAAACGTGTAGGCGCCGGCGGCGATCTTGCCGAAGGTGAATGTGCCCTTGGTGGTGCCCGCGCTGGCGGTCGTCTTGCTGTGTGCCATCCCGGCCAGGTTCTTGCCCGTCACCGGCGCCAGGTCAACCTTCACGCCGCCGACCATCTCGGTCGACACGGCGCTGAAGTCCTCGTTCGTGGCGTGCTTCTTGACCATCTTGCGGGAGACGTTGCCGCTGACGCTGTGGGTCATGACGTAGGCGAAGGTGCTGCACTCGCCGAAGTCCTGGCCCGTTGGGTTGGTGGCCATGAGCGGGCAGAGCTCGACCATGGGGCTGAAGCCGCCCATATCACCGAACGCGCCCTTCATGATGCCGTTGGCGTCCTTGTCCTTGAACGCGAAGAGCTCCATCGGGTCCAACAGCTCGATGTCGCCCGCGTCCGCCTTCTCCTTGGCCTGGACCATGACTTGTGCGTCGGCCGGCAGGTGCTTGAAGGTGATGACGCCATCCTTCTCCGACTTGTTCTTCGTGTTCCACTCTTGCGCCGTGAACATGCGTGAGCGACCGGTGGCGTCGATGTAGCGCACGTCAACATCAATCTTGCCGGACATGCGCGTGTCGCCGCCCAGCACGTTGCCGGTGTAGCCCATCACCTGGTCTCGCTCGTGATGCACGTAGACCTTGAGCGTCTGGGTCGAGTAGGTCGCCTCAATCGTTCCGGCGTCCATCTCCTGCATGAGTTTCAGGCCCGTGTGCTCGTGCATGACGGAGGTGGCGCTGAACTTCTCGCCGCCGTCCAGGGCGTCGCTCTGCACGGTATCCAGCATGACGGTGTATTTCGCGGGCAGGTCGGCGGGCTTGACCTCGAGGTCGAGCATTGCCATGCCCATGTTGTCGAACTTGGTGGGCGCTCCGGTGACGGCCTTGCCGCCCATTGTTACAGAGATCATCCAGCCGGCGAGCGGGTTGCCGCCGCCCATGTCGGTCATGACGGTCTTGCCGCTGACCGAGGCGTCGACCATCAGGTTGAGGATATCGAAGTCGTTGGCGGCCATCGTGGTCCTGGACTTCGGGTCCCAGCGCACGGCCTGCATCTCGTTCTCGACATGGTAGTCGTCGCTCATGACCTTGGCGTGAACCATGGCTCCGCCGGTGGCCATCGAGCGGGCAAACCGGATCATGGCCATGCCGTCCTTGTCCGTGGTGCCCTTGGCGACCATGGAGCCACCGGCCGCATCCGCGTAGAGCATGACGGAAGCGCCCTGGAGCGCGTCACCGGTGTTGTCGCCGTGCCGCAGCGTGACGGAGTAGTGGACGGTCTGGTGGGTGATGTCGTAGGGCAGGTGCTGCTTCTTGTCCTCTCCGACTGCGACGGTCAAGTCGTAGCCCGTTGCGGAGCCGCCGTAGGCGTGGTCGCCCAGCATCTTGGTGACGTCGGGACTGGTGACGACGGCCAAGACATAGGAGCCGGCCCTGAGGTCGCTGAACTGGAACATGCCCTTGTCGTCGGTGGTGGCCGTCGTGCGGTCGGTGACCCCTGGGCCCACGAGCACGACCGGAATGTTCTTGATCTCGAGCGCGTCCTCGCCCTCGTCGTGCATGTCGTTCTTGGTGGCTTCATCAATGAACAGCATGCCGGAGATGCTGGCGGTGGTGGCGTGGTCGCCCATGAAGTTGACGGTTTCCAGGGCGTCGTCGGCCAGCGTGACATCCATGCTGGTCACGCCGAAGACGTAGGCCTCGCCCGTGACCATGATGGAGACGGTGTAGTCGCCTGCGGCCAGAGCGCCGAAGGCGTACATGCCGCTGGCGTCGGTCGTGTCCATCATATCGTCCATATTGTCGGACTCGAGCGTGACGGTGACGCCTGCCAGCCCCATGCCCTCGACGCTGACGCGGCCGGTGATGCCGGCGGTGCGCAGATAGTTGCCGTCGAACTGGACATTGGCGGTCTCGCCCAGTGCGACGGTGACGCTGCGTGAGGTGGCGTCAAAGCCGACCTCATCGGTGTCGTAGCCTGAGATGGCGACGGAGTAGTCGCCGGCTCTGAGCCGAGTGAAGGAGAACTGGCCGCCGGCATCGGTCTGTGTGCTCTGGTCGTCTTCGCCGCCGGAGAGGCTGACGGTGACGCCTTCCAGCCCGGTGCCTTCGACGCTGACGCGGCCGGTGATGCCGGCGGTGCGTAGATACGTGCCGTCAAAGCTGACGACCTTGGTGTCGCCCACGCCCACATCGGCTGTGCTCGAGACGCTGGAAAAGGCCACCTCGTGGGTATCGAAGCCCGAGATCTGGACCGAGTAGCGCCCCGCACGAAGTCCGGTGAAGCTGTACTCGCCGGTGGCACTCGTGGTGGTTTCGTGTTCGGCCATGCCGGTCAAGCGAACCATCACATCGCTCAGGCCGGCGCCTTCGACGGTGACGGATCCCCGCACGCTGGCGGTGCGGATGTAGGTGCCTGAGAAGTTGGCGGTGGCTGTGCCTCCGGTGGTGCCGACGGTGACGGACATGGAGGTGGCGTCAAAGCTTGCTTCGGCGGGGAAGCCGGCGATGGAGACGGTGTAGGTGCCGGGTTCGATGTTGTCGAAGCGATAGGAGCCGCCGCCTGCGGTGGTTGCGGTGGCCCCGCTGCTGAGAGTGACGGAGACGCCGTCGGCGCCCTGTCCCTCGATCATGACTTGCCCCGCGATGGAGCCGGTCGGGGGCGGGGGTGCGACATCCTCTCCGCAGGCCGCCATCATGATCGGCAGCAGCATGAGTGCCCCTGCCATGAGTTTTTGCAGTCTGTTCATCTTGGTGCCTTGCCCTCCCGAAAAAAGGGTGTGAGTGGAGTGTTGCCCTTGGGGCCCTTGGCCTCCGTGGCCCGCTTGGTGCCTCGCTCGTTGGGGAGGCGGCCGGTCAAACGAGTCTCGGTGTGGTCGACTACCTTGGGCGCTGTGTGCTGGGCTAATGTCGACATGGCTACATTGCAACGCAAGATTGGTGCCGCGATAAAGTGAGACGCTATAAATCTTTGAAAAATCACCACTTACAACATTAGGGGGGGGGGGGTACGGATTTTGAAGTACCCGAGACGTCAGATTTCTGAGGAGAACCCGCTAATCCAGATGGGAAGGCCCGCGGTGGTGGCGATGTCGTGAGCGGACAGCGAGTGGGTTCCGGGTCCCGGTTGCTGAGGCTGCGCGGGCTCTATGTGCGCTGGAATGTTGTCCAACGACTTGGTCGCGTTGGTACGGGCCGTCCGGTGGCAGTTTGCGACACAGGTGCGGTGCCGACGAGAGCGGCGGGTAACTCGAGAAGGGGATCCGATTGCGCCGGCAAGCTCCGGTCAGCAAGATGTTTCGTCAACCACCAACAGGCTCAACGCTCAAGCGGCGTTCACCCACACCAGACTCCCGTCGTTCAGGCTCATCTCCACATCGGAAAAGATGCCTGCCGAACCGCAGAAGCCCTCGTGAACTTTGCGCCCCCGAGGGTTCCGAAGAGATAATGGGTGCCGGCCTCGGGGGCTTCGGCACTGGGGGCGAGGTCTGGCGCCGGCGGCATTGTGGACACGCGGAGCGGACCAGCCTTGCGGAGACGTGCACGCAGCGACCTGACTCTTGGACCCAAGGAGGCACAACAGGTGCGAGTTGCGATCAACACCGGCGGCGGGGATGCGCCCGGACTCAACGCGGTGATACGGGCGGCGGTTTTATCTGCCGAGCGTCTGGGGTGGGATGTGGTTGGCATTCGCAGGGGATATTGGGGGCTCTTTTGTCCCGATGGCGTGGTGCCACTGACCGGCAAGGTCGTGCGGGGCATCACGCACCTGGGAGGGACCATCCTGGGCACCACGAACCGGGGTAACCCGTTTTCCTTCCCCGTTAGGCAGCCGGACGGACGCGTCGCCAGGGTGGATCGATCCGTCGAGGTGCGCGAGCGAATGGAGGATCTCGGAATCGACTGCCTGGTCGCCGTGGGTGGCGACGGCTCGCTGAGGATCGCCCGCGAGCTCTCGGACATGGGTGTCAGGGTCATCGGTGTGCCCAAGACCATTGACAACGATCTGGACGCCACGGCGGTCTCCTTCGGGTTCCACACCGCCGTGCAGACCGCCACCGACGCGATCGACAAGCTTCATTCGACGGCTGAGGCCCACGAACGGGTGATGGTGGTCGAGCTGATGGGTCGCCACGCGGGCTGGATCGCGCTGTTTGCGGGATTTGCGGCCACGGCCGACGTGATCCTCATCCCCGAGATTCCCTACGACATCAAGAAGGTGGCCGCGAAGGTCGAGTCTCGTTGGGAGGAGGGGCCCCGCTTTGCCATCATCGTGGTGGCGGAGGGGGCGATGCCGAAGGGCGGCTCACCCAGCTATCTGAAGGAGCCGGGTAGCGACGGCCGACGCCGTTTGGGCGGGGCGGCCAGGCGGATATCACGACTCCTGGAGAAGCGCACGAATCGCGAGACCCGAAGCCTGGTGCTGGGACATCTCCAGCGAGGGGGACGGCCCATCGCCTTTGATCGCCTCCTGTCGCTCCGATTCGGCGCCGCCGCCGTCGAGCTGGCCGCCGCGGGGAAATTCGGGTGCATGGTTGCGCTGCAACCGCCCCATGTGCGGGCGGTGCCCCTGGCGGAGGCCGTGGAGAGGATCAAGGCCGTGCCCTTGGACAATGATGTGGTGGTGGCTGCTCGGCACTTGGGGATTTCGTTCGGTGACTGACCATTTCCAAGGGCGGATTCCCGGAAGGTGTTGGGGAATCCAGGATCGCCGCGTCTGGGAACCCCGCCCCAGGTCGGACTGAGGAGGGTTGCCGGTGGGCTTCAGGGGACCCTACGCCAATCGTCGGCCCGCATGGACACGATGTTTGCCAGGAGACGGTGGGCGCCGGGGACGCCGGCGGGATACTGTCTGAAGAGCGCCAGGGCGCAGTAGACATAGAGCCCTTCGCCGACCGGGGCCACCAGCAGGCCGCCCCGCTTGGGCTCCTCGCCCGGATCGGCCATCGACATGACCGGCTGGTAGCGCGGATCCCACTCACTCGCGAAGTAGAGGCCCCGCTCCTGGACCCATCCCAGAAAGTCACGGGCGTCAATCCTGTTGGGCCCCGCAAAGAGGGGTGATTCGGGGGCAAGCATCGTGACCGGCGCGGTCTCGTCGGTGACACGGTCGTGTGGGCGGCGCATCGCCAGCGGATACGGGGCAAACCCTCCCTGTGCAAACTCATACTTGTTGTACTGCGCGATCACCGTTCCGCCCCGTCGGGCGAAGTCCAGGATGGCGGCGTTGGCGCGGACCACATCGGGCCGCGTCTCGTACACACGGACCCCCAGGACAAGCACGTTGTAGTCGCTGAAGTCCTCGGTGCCCACTTGCTCGGGAGTGAGCTCGTCGACCGGGATGCCCAGTTGCCTGAGAGCCCGAGCACCCCCGTCCCCCGATCCCATGATGTAGCCGATCCGAAGCCCTTCCCTGACGGTCACGGGGAAAACCTCGACCCGGAGCAGCGCCTCCTCCGCCCTGGCGGCCCTGGGGATGTGCGGGTAGTCGATGATCTCTGCGTGGCGGAAGAATTCCTCCTCTTCTGAGGGTGCTGCCCCCTGTGCGTTGCCCTCAATGGAGCGTTGGCGCGCCACGACCCGGACCGCATGGGTTCCCACCGGTGCGCCTCCCGTGGTCTCTGGCCGGAGGTGAAAGGTGAACGATCCGGTCGAGCCGCCCCCGTCCTGAGTAGAGCCCTGGGATCCGCCGAGCGAAAACGCTGTGGCCGCCGGCTCCGCACGCCATCCCTCGGGAACCTCCAGATGTACCGATCCACTGCGGCGACGCGCGGAACGGTTCGTCAGGACGATGTTGATCTCGCGCGCCGCACCATGGTCCATGGGCCAGATCATGGAGCGGGAGTCGAGGGCCACGTTGATGGCCGGGAGTACCAAGACGCGTCTCCTGTATTCGCCGGTAGCCTTGTCCACGCCGACGAATGTCGCCTCCCGCTCCACGAAGAGGGCGGGCGGGCGGGGTGTCCCCGTGGCGGCGCCGGCGCCGTGGTGTTCCAGCTTGAGACCGATGCGAGCCCGAACGGGCGAGTGTTCCAGTGCCTGGGCCCAGCGCGCGGGGTCGTCGGGCCACAAGTATAGCCCGCCCTGGCGCTGGCCCCGAAGATAGTAGGGCACGGAGGGTTCGGCGTCGTCGGCCACGCGGACCGTCCAGCTCCAACGAACGATCTCTCCGGCTTGCACGCGTCCATCCTTCGATGTCGGCGGAGGGGGAAGCCGGAAGAAGCGCGACGGCGGAGCCGAGGCACCTTCGCTCGACGGCTGCGCGCTCCAGCCATCTGGAACGATCAGCTCCGGATCCACGGCCCCGATGTCGGTTGTGCCCCCGTTCCAGAGCAGGAGATCGGCCACGACCTCCTCGCCGGGGGTGAGGATGTCCCGGCTGAGCCGGACATCAATGACCACGCCGGCCATGGCCAGGGTGGCGGCGGTGGCCTGCTCCAGACGCCGGGCCAACACATCACGGGCCGCTCCCCGGGGGGCGTCCTGGACCAGCTGGGCCAGGGTCCCGCTGGCCCGGCCCAAAGCGGCCACCGCTTGGCGCGGGTCCCCGAGCCACGGGCCGTCGACCGCGGCCCGCACATCTTGGCGATAGGTTGATATTCTCTCCCGCGTGTCCGGTGGCCAGCCGGATCCCAACGGACGCGGGAGCTGTCCGACAAGCGTCGTGTCGATCCCGCTGAAGATCCCCTCGTCGACATCCTGAGGCAGGGTCGCGTCAGCCGTCTCCTCCAGCCTGAGGCTGCTGCGCCTGGGACCCGGCCACTGTCCGGTTCCCATGTCCTGTGATCGGTGCTGGCTACGGCTCTCCATGGCCAACTGAAAGTGGGAGCGGCCCAGCACGGCGTCGAAGACGCCGGTGCGTACGGTCGTGTTGGCCTCCCCGGGAGAGAAGCGCACCGAACGATACAGCTTGGTCGGTTGCCACGGCTCCACGCCCAGCTCGGCCAACTCGGGGAAGCGCTCGGGATCGCCCGCCGCACCAAAGGCGCGGCGCGCCACCACGCCGGCGACCTGGTGTTGTCCGTGGCCATCGCGGGGCGTGCCGGAAAAGACCGAAACAATGACTTGGGGCCGGAAGGAGCGCACCACGAACACCGCGTCCCGGAGAACCTCCTCCAGGGGCCAATGCTCAAGGGTCTCGGGCATGTTCTTCGAGTAACCGAAATCAAACGCGCGCGTGAAGAACTGCGACCCGCCGTCCAGGGACCGGGCCGCGAGCAGCTCCCCGGTCCTGACAATGCCCAAACCTTCGTCCAGCTCGTCCCCGATCAGGTTTTGGCCTCCCTCGCCCCTGGTGAGCGACAGGTACGCCGTCTCTGCGCCCATGCCGCGGGCCAACGCAGCGAGGAGCCCGGTGTCCTCATCGTCGGGATGCGCGGCGATCATCAGCATGCGCTTGACCCCGTCCAGCTGGCGCATGAGAAGGGCGCCGGCCACGATGCCCTCACCCTCTTGCGCGCTTGTGGGAAGCGGCGTGTCCGCGAGCAGCCCGGTCGCCAGCAGCGTGAGTCTCACGATGGCGCCCATGCTCTCTCGGAACGTGACGTGCGCTTTCTTCATCGTGCGTCTCCGGATTGCATCACATCGCGTATTCACTCCAGGTCACCCGGTCCGGCGAAGCAAGACTCCCTGGATGTGGAGGCGTCGAGCCGCTCCCATTCAATATCGTCGATGTCTTGGAAGCGTCGCTCCATGACGCTTAGGGCCTCGGGGTTGCTGTCCACCAATATGAAGCTCCGTCCAAACTCGTGGGCCGCCACGCCGGTGGTGCCGCTCCCGGCAAAGAAGTCCAGGACCACGTCGCCGGGCCGGGAGGACGCCGTCACGATGCGACGCAGGATCCCCAGCGGCTTCTGCGTGGGATACCCCGTGCGCTCGGAGCCGTTGGTGGGGACGATCGTGTGCCACCATGTGTCGGTCGGGAGCTTGCCCCGGGCGGCCTTCTCCGGCCCCACCAACCCGGGAGCCATGTACGGGATGCGCTCAATTTCGTCCCGATTGAAGACATAGTTGTCTGGATCCTTGACGTAGAAAAGGATGTTGTCGTGCTTTGCGGGCCATCGCCTCTTGGGGCGGGCACCGTAATCGTACGCCCAGATGATCTCGTTGAGAAACGTGTCGGGCCCGAAGATATCGTCCATCAGATACCGGCAGCGATGCACCTCGCGGTAGTCCACATGAAGGTAGAATGACCCGTCGGCCGCCAGGACGCGGTGCGCCTCGCGCAGCCGGGGCTCCAGAAACGCCCCATAGTCGTCGAAGGTGTCCCCAAAGCACATGGTCGTGATCTTGGAGGTCGCATAGCGGCGTCCCTGAAATCCGGTTCGGTCCCCGCTGTTCGACCGACGGGTCTTGATGCGGATGTTGCGCTGGGCGCTACCGGTGTTGAAGGGCGGGTCGATGTAGATGAGCCCGGCGGACTCATCGGGCAGGCGGCGAAGCACCTCCAGGTTGTCGCCCAAACAGATCCGATTCAACGATTGCCCTCCCGGCACTCAGCTGTTGCGGGGCATGATGACGCTGGTGTCACGCCCCGGCGGGTCCGATTCACCCAAGGATAGTGCCACGGGGGACTCCGGGGCCACGGCGCAGGGCTGCGACGGAGTGCGGGTCGACCTGTTTCCGTCCCATGCTCCGCGGGACCTGAGGCCCACGTTCAAGTGCCGAATTCCACGGATGTTTTCTAACCCGGTACGAGCAGGGTGCGAATTCCACCGCGACGTCGTCCACCGACGCCACGAAACCTCCTCCACGAGAGGTCGTGACTTCGCCGGCGGTGGGTTGGACTGGACCGGAAAAAAATGTCCCCTATCGGGTACGGGATGTGTCGAGAGAATAGGGCCTGCGGTGATCCCAGGGTCATGTTTGCGCAAGCTGATGCCCTCTGGTGTCATTGTCCCTGCGGTGCCATCGATCACGAGCGCCGTGTAACGGGTTGTCCCCAAGGTACAAACCACGATATGGTTAAGCCGGCTGAACTTCCAGAACCGTGGCGGTGACGAGAGCAGGGCTCGTTGAAATCGGCTCTTGTTTTGCCCCAAAGCGAGTTTCTTGAACGGGGAGATCACTCTATGCACCCCTCCGTATCTACACCACTTGAGGCAGATCCCATGGGCGTGGCATCATCGTACGCTACGCCGAAATGGCTGGCATTCGGAGCCGGCCACGCGGCGGGAGTTGGTCATAATCATACCAGGCTCTCTGCTGCGCTTGCCCTTGTTGCCCTCTTGGGAACAGGGGCCTGTGAAGATCAAGGTACGACAACAGAGCCCGCGCCGAATCGGCCACCAATTGCCGGCGCTGCTATTGTGGATATGACGGTCACGGTTGGAGATACGGGTACGATAGACATTGCGAAACACTTTACGGACCCTGATGGCGATGCGCTAACTTTTTCTGCGGCTAGCTCCGACGTGACGGTTGTCTCAGTTGGAGTGTCCGATCGTGGTGATGCCGTGGTTGTCGTAGGGGTTTCACGAGGGACAGCGACTATCGCGGTGACGGCCCATGATTCGGGTGGTCTTTCTGCGCAAATGGCGTTCTCCGTTCGTGTGCCCAACCAGGCACCGACGTCAGTGGGTAGCATCACGGGCCGCACCCTTTTTCCAAGCGAGGCGGCCACAGTAGACCTGGATCTCTACTTTAGAGACCCAGACAGGGATGGGTTGTCCTATAAGGCGTCGAGCTCCGATGTTGCGGTCGTCACTGTCTCGTTGTCTGGGAGCGTGTTGAGGGTCGTAGGTGTTTCGCGCGGAGAGGCGGTCATAGGCATAACAGCGCGGGATCCCGGCGAGCTCGCTGCTCGCGCGTCCATGAGCGTAACCGTAAAGGATCTCACCGGGCGTTGGAGGGGAGCGGCCAGGCTTACGTGTAGCAGGCCCGGCAAAATAGATAGCTTAGCGTGCTACCGCCTGCCCTGGATCTTTATGGAGTTTGATATCTCTCTCGCTGAAATTGCCGGTTCTCTATCGGGTAGAGCAATAGTTTCATGGTCATCGTCCGACAAAGACAGCGGGCGTTATACGCCTACGATCACTATTGGAAGAAGAGGCGATTTTCGCAAGGTCAAGTTCGTGATGAGATATGAGGGTGATCTCTTGGAGTATGAAGGGGTGATTAGCCCGGGTTATTCATGACGGCGGCTTGAGGGGGCTGGATTTGTGGGGACAAGTGATATATCTTCAATGGGTTACCAAGATCCACCAGCGTTTTCCGGCCACCAACCCAGGGTGAAGTCATGGCAACGACATTTAGCTTCAACAAATCGCTCCGAATCGAGTCCCGAGACGAAAGATTGTCATCAGACGCAGGGGCGGCCACCAGCCGAGAAATCCTCGAGCGTAGCGGTATCATCAACGCCGCAACCAAACGGATCAAGGACGAGCGCGACCCCGTCAAGATCAAGCACTCCATGGCGGAGTTGCTACGCACCGCGCTCTTGCTCCTCGTCCAGAATCGCCGGGACCATAACGATGCGAATGTCTTCCGCAACGACGTGTCCTTTGGCCTCGCGGTATCCGACCGGAAGGGAACGAAACCGGTCGACCATGCGCTGGCGTCGCAGCCTACCTTGTCGCGCTTGATCGCGGCGCTCAGCAACGAGGAGAACACCGAGGCCTGTCGCGACGTGATCATGGACTTCACCTCGTGGAAGGTGCTCGCCACAAACGGCGGTCGCCTGCACGATACGTTGGTCATTGATGTGGACAGCTTACCGGTGAAGGTACATGGAAAACAGGCCGGCAGCGACTATAACGGGCACTATCGCGCCAGGGTTTTCCATCCGTTGGTGGCGTTGGCGGCGGAGACGGGAGACATCCTGGATGTTGAGCTTCGGAGGGGCAAGGTTCATACGGCGAACCGCGTGGTGGGCTTCATCAAGAACGTGGCGAAGCGTGCGAAGGGGAAGATCAGCAAGAGGGTCATTTTTCGTATGGACGCCGGGTTCCCGAGCGGGGTTCTGATGCATGCGCTCGAGGAGGAGGGTATCGACTTTGTGGTCCGTGTGGCGAACAACAAGGTGCTGGCTGATCGTGCCGAACCTGCGATCGATGAGTTCCGTGCTGACATGGACAAAAAGGACAAAGAGGACAAAGAGAAAGAACGCCCGCGTGAGACCACGACGCGAGTTCGGGAAGCGGAGCGGTACAAGGCGGGGAGCTGGCCTGTTGAATGCCGCATGGTGCATGTGATGGTGGCTAAGCCGGGCGAGCTGTTCACGAGGTCGTTTTGGTTGGCCACATCGGTGTCTGCCGATGAGATGACGCCTGAGGAGGTGTTGGAGCTGTACAGGCAGCGCGGGAAGGCTGAGGGCCACATTGGCGAGTTGATGAGTGTGGTGAATCCGTCGTTGTCCTCGACGTCGCGTCCCAAGAGCCACTACCGGAACCAAAAAGTTGCGGTGGCCGATACGGAGGAAGAGGTGAGTGGCGACGAGAACGGCGAAGAGGAGGTGGTGGAGGATCCAGAGCTTCTGGATGCCTTTGCCCGCAACCGGGTACGGCTACTGTTGTCGATCCTGGCGTACCAGGTGATGCATGTCCAACGTGTTCTGTTGGCGCGGCGGACCGGTGTTGGCTGGAGTTTGCGGCGCCTGTTGGAGCGAGTGTTGCGCACGGCGGCACGATACATCGTGTCTGGGCGACGGATCACGATGATCACAAGCGCAGTGTCGGTGCATTGGCAGATGCTGGTTGCCGGTGTGCGAGAGCTTCCTGATGTCCGAATCTTGTCCGCCGAGGTTGTCTGATACTCAACGGCGGGTCTGGGCGCAAGGGCGGTTACAAGGGAAGTGGCGGAAGTGCGTCCATAAAATGGGTATTTGGGGGGTATGATGTGCACGAGGCGGTGGTCGGCCGGCAAAATTGAGGGGCTGGCCGATGTCGGAACGCCGAGAACCCTTTCACTGGCCTTGATGACAGTTTCAATTGTCACTCATGAATAAGGTGGGATTAGTGCTGACGAGGCTGAAATGCGCGGAACCATGACCTGGATGGCCGAATGGAGCAACGAACAGTCTATGATCCTTGTTCGTGAGGGCGGTTGACGTTGATTCTGGAGTTCCTTGGGGTCGTGGACCCAAAGGGGAACATGGAGGTTCCGCCTGAAACCTCTCGTGATCTTGCGCTGAACTGCGACCGTGCGGTGCCTGCAGTGCAAGGGACCGGCGATCGTGGGAGTCATGGATCAGGCGACGTGGTGCGTCGATGGACGATACCGGTTTTGCTGTCCGATCGCGTTCCGAAACCGCCGAGTGGGCGAGATGGCATTGGTGGATGACACTCCTTGGGTGACGTGTTTTCGGACGGTCGCTCAGCGTGCGGTCCAGTGGTTCGCGCGGCCACGGGACGTGCGTTTCCATCCCCCGGCCCCGACGCTACCCGCCACCTTGGCGGAAAATCGCATGACGCCTGATCCCCGCGCACGGTCCGGCATCCTCGCATCTTCGATGCGCTTCCTCGGCGCGGCTCAATGCCGGGGCCAGGGTTGGCCCAGCGCGCCGGGCGCTTGCGAGCGCCCGAACCAGCCCGCCAGCGCGGCCAGGCAAAGGACATAGGGCAAGCCCAGAAACACCGGGTACGGGAGATCAATGCTGATCGCTTGAAGCGCGAACTGGAGCGCCTGGGCCGCCCCGAAGAACAGGGCGGAAGCGAAGATCCATGCTGGCCGCCACCGTCCCAGGACCACGACGGCGATTGCGATGAACCCGCGGCCCGCGGACATGTTCTCGGCAAAGGTGCCGGTATAGACCAAGCTCAGGTGGGCCCCCGCAAGCCCCGCCATGAGTCCGCCGAAGAGGGTGGCCATCATGCGGACATGCACCACCGGCACCCCGGCCGCGTGGGCGGCGTCGGGTGCCTCACCCGCAGCCCGCAGCTCCAGCCCCCACCGCGTACGGAACAGGAACCAGGCAAGCACCGGCACCATGCAATAGGCGACATAGGCCGGGATCGCCTGCTCGAAGAAGGCCGGTCCCAGCACCGGAAGGCGGGACAGTAGAGGCACTGCCAGGGTGGGGGCCGTGCCCAGGTCCAGCGCGACGCCGGTGGCGCCGAACCGACTCTGAAACACCGCTCCCGTGAACCCCAGCGAGCCGATGGTCACCGCGGTGCCGGTAATGATCTGGTCTGTATTCAGCCGCACTGCGAAGGCGGCGAACAGTAGCGCCACGGCTCCGCCGGCCAGGGTCCCCGAGGCGAGTCCCGCGTAGGGCCCCAGGGCCAGAGAGCCCAGAGCGCCAGCAAGCGCGCCCCAGATCACCGATCCCTCCAAGCCGATGTTGATGACGCCCGCCCGCTCCGTTACGGCCTCTCCCAGGGCGGCCAGCGCCAGCGGGACCGCCAGCGCGACAGCCGAGGCCAACAACGCCGTCAGCGGCAGTGCGTCCATCATGCCCGCCTCCGGGTTCTGATCAGCAACGCGCCCCGGTCCATGGCCAGCGTTGCCAGAATAATCAGCGCCTCGATGCCCCGGACCCAGACCTCTCCCACGCCTGCGTCGCGTTGCATTGCCGCGCCGCCCGCGCTGAGCGCGCCGAACACGCATGCGGTGAGCACCACGGCCAGAGGGTTGAGCCGGGCGAGGAGGGCCACGGCAATCGCGGTATATCCCCACCCCGGCGACAGCCCCTCGTACATGCGGTGGGTGATGCCCGACACTTGGACCCAGCCGGCAAGGCCGGCCAACGCTCCCGAAACCAGGAACGCCCCCCAAACCACCGGGCCCGCCCTGAATCGTCCGACGATCTCGGCCGCCCGCCTTGACGCGCCCACGGCGCGTAACCGGAGCCCCCCCGGCGTGCGAGCGAGGTAGAGCCACAGGCCGATCGCCACCAGGACGGCAATCAAGAATCCAAGGTGAAGCCGTGTTCCCGGGATCAGGGTCGGCAACTGCGCCATGGCCGGGATTTCGTCTGTCTGGTTCAGCACGCCCCTGGACTCCCTGAGCGGACCCTGGACGAGCCACTGGGCCAGATGCAGCGCCACAAAATTCATGAGCAACGTGGTGATGACCTCGCTCACCCCCAGACCGGTCCGCATCACCGCCGGTACGGCGGCCCAAAGCGCACCCGCGACCCCGGCGGCCAAGAGCGTGGCGGGAATGGCGAGAATGCCGGGCGCTGGAGGCAGGAGAAGGGCGACGGCAACACCGGTCAGTGCGCCCGCGTGGAGCTGGCCCTCGGCGCCGATATTCCACACCTGCGCCCGGAACGCGAGCGCCACGGCCAACCCGGTGAGAAGCAGCGGTGTGGCCCGCACCAGCGTGGCCGAGGTGATCCGGTTCCACGAACCGAGGGCGCCCCGCGCAAGTGCGCTGAGTGCGTCACCGGGCGAGTGCCCGCCCAACCACAGGAGCATCGCGGCGACGCCCAGGGTCACCACCAACGCAGCCGCCGGCGCCCAGGCGGACCGGATCAAGCGCCGTGCCCTCACGAATCGGACACCGCGCCCAGCATGCGGGATCCGATTGTCTCGGGGTTGTGCTCCCCGGAACCCACAAACACGAGTCGGCCCCGCACCATGACGTAGACGCGGTCCGCAAGGTCGCAGATCTCGTCCAGGTCCCCAGAAACAAGGACGATGCCCGGAGGCGGAAGGGGGACGCTCGCGCCCCGCGCGAGACGAACGATGCGCTCGCGCACGGCGCTCGTCGCCCTGATGTCGAGCCCGCGGGTCGGTTGCTCGGCCACCAACAGGTCCTGCGCACGCAGGAATTCCCGTCCGGCCACCACGCGTTGTTGGTTGCCGCCCGACAGTGTCTGGGCGGCCACGTTCGGTGATGGACACCGCACATCCATTTCTTGGATTACCTGGGTCGCGCGTTGTCTCAGCGAATGCCACTCCAGCCACGGACCCCGGCGGTGCTCGCGGGCGCCGTGGAAGGCCAGCGCGACATTTTCCGTGATTGTGAAGGTGCCCACGAGCCCTTCGCGGTCCCGGTCCTGGGGGATCCAACCGATGCGTCGGGGAAGCGCCGCGGTCCCCGTGTCGGGACGCCGCGTGCCGGCGAGCACCGCCGCCAGGGTCCGTTGTCCGTTGCCGTCGACACCGGCGATGCCCACGATCTCTCCCCTCCGTACCTGGAGCGTGACATCGGTTAGCCGGGCGCGCACGCGGGTCCCAACCCCCACATGCTCCAGGGACGCTACGACGGTTGCCGGCGCCGCGTCCGCGGGCGACTCTACGTGCATTGCCGTGGCGGAGGGGTCCGCACCCGTTGGTGCCGACTTGGCCTCCTCGGTGTTGCGGTGGGCCACGGTTCGCGCGCGTCGGCGCGCCCGAGCCTGCCCCGGGACATGTGTCCGGCGGCCCGTGCGAGCCCCGGAGGGCTCGCCGATCATCGCCTGGGCGAGATGTTGCTGCGTCAAGGACCCGGTCTCTCCCGTCAATATCCGGCGTCCCCGCCTGAGCACCGTCGCTCTCCGAGTCACCGCAAACACCTCGTCCAGCCTGTGGGACACCAAGCCGATGGCGGTGCCCGACCGCGCCACGGCATCCAGGACCGCAAACAGGCCCTCGATTTCCCCGGGTGCCAGGACCGCGGTTGGCTCATCCAGCAGAAGTACCCTGGTCCCGGTCATCAGCGCCTTCAGGATCTCAATGCGCTGGCGATCCCCCACCCCCAGCAGGCCAACGGGGACATCCAGGGCCACATCAAGGTTGAGCTCCCGGGCACGGCTCTCCACGGTCCCCCGATAGCCCGGTCGCGGGGTGCCCGCGCGTGTCCACGCACCGGGGTTGAAGAGCGCGACATTGGCCAATCCCGTGAAGCGGTCCACCAGGGAAAAGTGCTGATGCACCATGGCCACGCCCATGGCTCGGGCCGCTCTGGCGCTCGTCAGCGCGACCGGCCGGCCGGCGATGTCCACCTGTCCCCCGTCGGGGGTGATGAGCCCGGCCAGGATGCGGGCAAGGGTGGTCTTGCCCGCTCCGTTCTCCCCAAGGATGCCGTGGATTTCGCCAGGGGCGAGCTCCAGGTCAACGCCCTGGAGTGCGGCAACGGACCCGAAGCGCTTGCTGACGCCGGAGAGCCTTGCCGCGGGCGGCCGTCGGCCGCTGGGATCGCCGCCGTCCTGGCTCACGCGCCGCTCCCCCCTCCTGGCCGCTGCGTGTTGGGTGACACCACCGCCGTCAGGAGGAGGCCGTGTCCCCCTCCACGAACTGGATCCTGGGGACATCCAGGGTGCCGTCAATGATCTGAGCGCGCGCACGCGCGATCCGTTCCTGGATCTCAGGCGTCAGGAGGCTGTCTTGGTGTGGGTTGGGCACGAACTCCACCGCACCCGCGCTGAGCCCCGAGTACAGGACGACGGCGGGGAGAGCTCCGTCGCGCCACCTCTTGGCTGTTTCAAAGAAGATCTCTGGAATGCGAATGACGGCACTGCCCACGATGACATCCGGCGCCACATCGTTTTGGTCCCGGTTCATGCCGAAGGCCCATGCCCGGCGTCCATCCTCGCGGGCCTCGCGCACGGCCTGGAAGAACCCGAAGCCGGCCGCATCCGTGTTGTGGATCAGCACATCGGCGCCTTGGCGGAGCTGCGCGACGGTTGCCTCCTTGGCCGCGGCCACGTCGTCCCAGCTCCCGATAAAGGTCTCCAAGACTGACGCATCCTCTCGCACGGCATGCACGCCGGCCTCAAAGGCGACGAAGGTCCCCCTGGCGGACGGAATCGCGACACCGCCCACCATCCCGACCACGCCACTCTGGGTCAGCGATCCGGCGGCCAGGCCGGCAAGATAGGACGCCTCCTCAAGGCGAAAGATCAACGGAATCACGTTGGCCGACGGCCGGGACCCTGACGAGATCACGAACGTCACCTCCGGGTACTGGGCGGCGGCCCGGCTCGCTGACTCTTGGTACTCGAAGCCATGGCCGAAGATCAAGCCGTAGCCGTCCTCCGCGTAGGCCAGGAAGGCCTCGTCAAACTCCGCTGGAGTCCGCGTCTGTTGATGCGACACCGAGAGCCCCAACGAGTCGCGGATTCTCAGGAGCCCCTCGTAGGCCCCCGCGTGCCAGCCCGCGTCGCTGACGGGTCCCGAGGTGAGCAGGGCCACGCGCTCGCCCGCGGTCTCTTCGGGGGGAGCGTCCGCGCAGGCAAGCGTGAAGAGCAGGGCGGCTGCAAGGCCGGTGGTGGTGGGGCGCATGGCCATTGGGGATCCTCACAGGGGTGTTGGGGGAGCGCCACGGGGAGAGCGGCACGCGCAAGCGCGCCGGAAGTCTTGTGGCATCGATCCTGGCCCATCGGGAAGTCGACGCATACAATATATTCCCGTGTCGGCAACAGGACATTCGGCCTCACGTGATCCCCGCTCCTTGGGGGTCCGTTTACCCATCACCAGCTCCGGGCCCGGTCCCGGTTCAGTTCCATGCCCTTTAAGGACATCCACATGAGTCAACGACGCGAACACTGGAGCTCCAACACGGGACTGGTCTTGGCGGCGACCGGGAGCGCGATTGGCCTGGGCAATCTGTGGAAGTTTCCCTTTATCACATGGGATAACGGCGGAGGCGCCTTTGTTCTGGTGTACCTGATCTGCATTGGTGCCGTGGGTCTGCCGATCATGATGGCGGAGTTGCTGATCGGGCGGAGGAGCCAGAGGAGCTCCGTAGGCGCGCTCATGGACGCGATCGGCTCGGGGCGCCCGGGGGCGCGCAGGCTGGGCGCCGTCTTCGGGGGCTGGGGCGTGGTCGCCGGGTTCATGTTGCTGAGCTACTACACGGTCATCGCGGGGTGGTCGCTCTTCTACTTCTGGAAATCCATGGCCTGGAGCACGGGCGGCTTTCCGGCTGGTCTGTCCACGGTCGAGCTCTTCGATGAACAGGTGGCCAACGCCCCCTTGCAGCTCATGCTGTCGCTTGGCTTCAGCTTGGCCACGGTGGCCGTGGTGTACTTCGGTGTCAGTCGCGGGATCGAGAAGGTCGCCCGCCTCTTCCTGCCGATCCTCTTCGCGATCCTTGTGCTGTTGTTGGTCAGCGCGGTACAGATGAACGGTTCCAGCGAGGCGCTCAGCTTCATTTTTCGCGCGAACTTCGCCGATCTGGAGCCCGACAGCGTCCTGGAGGCGCTGGGCCACTCCTTCTTCACGCTGTCGCTGGGCATGACGGCGATGATCACCTACGGCTCCTACATCTCGCGCAAGCAATCCATCGTGAAGGCTGCCGGAGCCATCGTGATTCTGGATACGCTGATTGCCCTGGTGGCCACCGTCATCATGTTCTCGGTGATCTTCTCCGTTGCGGGCATGCGTGACGCCGTGGGCGACTCCACGGTCGGGATGCTCTTTCATTCGTTGCCGCACCTGTTCTACACCGAGGTGCCCTTCGGTGTGCTACTGGGCCCGCTGTTCTATGTGCTGGTTGCGCTCGCGGCGCTCACTTCGACCATCTCGCTCCTGGAGGTGGTCACCGCCTACGCCATTGAGCAGCGCGGCATGACACGCTCCTGGGCGACCATTGTCTCTGGGGCGGCCATCTTTGTCTTCACGGTGTTTGCGGCGCTCTCCTTCACCGGGGGAGACGGGTTCCTGGTCACGATGGAGATCTTTGAGGGCAAGCGGGGATGGTTCGCCAACGCCGATCACTTCGTCTCGAACTGGATGCTCCCCACGGGCGGGTTCTTTATCACGCTCGTGGCGGGATGGTTCATGACCTCGGACGTGACCCGGGCCGAATTGGCGGACGGCCAAACGCCCCGCTGGTTCCACTACGGGTCCTGGCGCTTCTTCATCCGGTGGGTGGCACCGGTTGCCGTGGCTGCGATCATCGTCTCGGTCATCCTTGGTGGCGACTTCACCTGACCCCCGGGGACGGCGCTTAGGCGCCGCCGCGAGCGACATGGGCGCGCGTTCGCTCAGGGCACGCAAGCGTCGCTCGCCCGTGCATGTGCAGGGAAGGATCCTGTACCTGGTCGACGATGCCGACCTGATGAGGCGCCAGCTCTACGACGGCGCCGACCTGGAGCTGACCGAAGAGCTCAGGGGTCGCTTGCGAGACCAGATCAGCACGGATGAGATCACGCCCGCGCATGTCTGCTTTTTCTATGACGAAACCTTGGGCGACTTTCCGTACCTGGGACTGAGGGTCTCGGATGGGGACGGCGCGCAGGTGGCTCCCGTGGAGCGGGGAAGTGTGCGTGCGGGTGGCTTTGCCTGCTCGGTGGCCGGGAAGCGGCGGGGCAAGGGGTCCAGCCGGGAACAGAGCCCCTATGCGGAGTTGATGGCGGGGATCAGGGTGGTCGCGGGCGAGAGCATCGAGCGAATCTACAACGAAAACTGCCAGAATCTCGGTATCCTGACGACGACCGACTTCTCCCTGCTGGAGCGCATTCGCTGCGGGGAGCCGATCCCCCTGGAGGAGTTCACCGCCGGAGCGGACGAGATCACGAGACAGATCATCGAGTACGGCGGATTGTTCGAGTTCAATGTCGCGAGACTCGAGGGACGGGTCAGCCTTCCGGCGGCCAGGGGCCGAGCTCGCGCGATGACGCTGGGCGAGAAGATCTTTGCCGGCAAGTGGGTGGTCGACGCCTCGGCGGACGAGGTCGGGGTGGACTCGGCCGAGCCGGGCGAGGCGGCGTTTTTTCGGGCCGACCTTCGCTTTTCGCACGAATACGTCACCCCGATGGCCGCGATCTTCTTCGAGCAGAAGCTGGGTGCGGAGGCCCGGGTGCTGGACCCGCAGTCGGTGCTTTTTTTCCGGGACCACCTGACGTTTCTGCACAAGGCCATGAGCCAGGAGCGGATCGAGCAGGGGCTGCTTCAGGTGGCCAATCAGCTGGAGGTCAAGCAGAGGGAGTTTGCCGAGCGACAGGGGATACGGCTGTACGGCGAGCAGAAAGGCCATGTCATGGGGTCGGAGGCGATCTGTCACTCCAAGATCCTGGAGGACTACGCCGAGCCCGGGATGCTCATCATCGGCACGGACTCGCATACCCCGCACGCCGGGGCCATCGGCGCGCTGGCATTCGGGGTCGGCACCACGGCCATCTTCAACTCTTGGATGACCAAGGATGTGCGGGCCCGGATCCCGTCCTCCTTCAAGGTCCACGTCTCGGGGACGATGGCGGCGAACGTGACGGCCAAGGACCTCATGCTCGAGATCTTGCGGCATCCCTATGTGCGGGACGGACACGCGATCGGACAGATTGTGGAGTACGCGGGCCCGGTGGTTGAGCGGCTGTCGGTCGATGAGCGCGCCACGATGACCAACATGGCGGCCGAGGTGGGCGCCTTTACAGGCTTGGTGGCCGCGGATGAGCGCACCGTCGAATACTTGGTCGAGGAGCGCGGGATGGATGTCGAGCGGGCGCGCTCGCTGGCTGCCGGAGCCACGAGCGATCCGGGCGCCGAATATGTTCGCGTCCTGAAGATCGATGCGACGAATGTGCGGCCGATGGTGGCGCTGCCGGGTGACCCGGGCCGCGGACGCTACATTGATGAGCTGGCGCGCGCCGTCCCCATTGACATCGCCTATGCGGGGTCATGCACGGCGGGCAAGAAGGAGGACATGGACATGTATGCCATGGTCTTCCGCGAGGCCCGGGAGCGGGACGGGCGGGGGGTGCACCCCGATGTCCAGTGCTTTATCCAGTGCGGCTCCGTCGAGGTGCGGGAGTACGCGCGGCGCCGGGGATACCTGGACCTGTTCAAGGATATCGGGGCCCAGTTTGTCGAGCCTGGCTGCGGGGCCTGCATCAATGCGGGCCCGGGGATCACGCGCTCGCCCGATGAGGTCTCGGTGTCGTCGCAGAACCGCAACTTTCCGGGGCGGTCCGGTCCGGGCCAGCTGTACCTGGTCTCGCCTTACTCGGTGGCCGCGTCGGCCGTGGCGGGCAGGGTATCGGCCTGGGAGCCCGCCGCCCGGGACGAGGGAGGGTTCAGCGCGCCGCCCGGTGGTGAGGGCTGATCCCGAGCCCAACACGATCGATGCAAATTGCGGGACCCGTGGAGCCGCACCGATGCACCTCGGCTACTGATTCGATGCCGAGATGATCCGTCGCACTCACCCCGGATCTGGCACCGCCCGTCAAGTTGTGCGGCACACCTGCGGGAAGGCGCACCCGGAATGCTCGACCGACCGTCCCCGATGACGATGGTCGCTGCTGGACTCGAACCAGCGACCCCTACGATGTGAGCGTAGTGCTCTACCGACTGAGCTAAGCGACCGTTGCGCTCCGTCCGGATGCTGTCCGGGGCCGGGCGCTACAGTACCCCCACGGGGAATCGAACCCCGGTCTCCTGGCTGAGAACCAGGTATCCTAGTCCACTAGACGATGGGGGCAGACCGCTTGGGGGGTCAAGAAAAAGGGAACCTTCCAAGCACTGTGAACACGGAATGTACATGGGGCCGGGACGGTGTCAAGACCAAGTGTTGTCCAATGGCACATGAGCCTGAACGCGGGCGACGGTTCCAACGGGAATCAAGCGTTGGGGCGCTGTGATCGCGGGAGCATGATCGTGACGCTGAGTGCCATCCGGATACGCGCCCTTGGCGAAAATCCACGACTTCCTGGACGGGACCGACGCAAGCGATATCGAGTGTGAGCGGTCGGGGCTGGTACACATCGGCACGCGTCCGGGCAAAGCGACTGTGCAGGGCAAATGCCGCAAGGTCGGCGAGGTGTGACCGGTGCGGAGGTTACACCGGGTGTACCTGTGGATGTGGTGACGGGGCGGATCAACGGTGCGGTATAGGGGTGGGCGTCGTGCTTCAGCCTTGGAGCACGTCAGTCCTGTCTACCGGAGGCGTCAACGAACACATGGCCAAGTGGCTGCGTCGGTGGCTCCGTGGGAAACGCAACGTGAGGCCTTGGGGGGTATTTGTGTGCTTTTCCACAGATGCGAGGCTTGAAGAAAGGGTATGGGCTCTTGTGGCTGACGCGGCGGACCCCCCGGGGGTCTTCCGAAAGAAAAGGCGTGACGTTCTTCGAGAGCCGGATGTGGGATAACCGTATGTCGGGTTTGGTGGGCGGGGGAAATGGGTTTCGGAGCGCAGGTGGGAGCCGGGAGGCGGTGTGAACTGATCACGTCTCGTGTTTTTTCCATCAACGGGGGTTATTCCGATTCTTGTGAATTGTAGCCTCAATCGCTGATGCGGAGCCACGCCATATCGGGAACAGGAACGCATCAGCCCCCCGCCCGGATGAGGTCCCGGGCGGGGGGCTGACGGTTGGCCCCATCAGTCGGATGTACCGCCGACTGATGGGGTCACTGCCGGGCGAACACTCGCCATCAAGGCTTCGGCTTGGCCTTGAGGCTGGTCTTCGGTCCCCTCATCCAGGTCCCTGAGGCACCCTGTCTGGAGTCGATCCTGATCTCCATGGCCCCCATCAACTCCTCCCGAGTAATCCTCACGGAAGCACTGTTCGCCGTTCGGAAATCCTCCCATTGTTTATCGGCGGCCAAAATATACGTAAGCTCCCTGGTGACCCAACTAAACGTGGTCGTTGATTCGATGTAGGAGAACACCGTCGCGCTTGACCCGTCCAGGTCGGCGATCGACGGGAAGGTAAACGCAGCCCTGTAGCTTGTTCTCGAGTTCGATCTGGCTTTCCAGTTGACAACGATCGAGTCGGTGGTCCCCGCGGTCCCGCGCCTTGCCTTGACCGAGGTCGCCTGGGAATTCACCGCCGGAATCTGCACAAACATGGTGTCCGCTACGGTCCCAGCAGATCCCGGTTTTGTCCGGACCAGGAGCGTAAATGCGGTATCAGGATAAGTGATATTGCCCGTGTTGTCATTGAACACATATCCCTTTCCGTTCCACTCGGATTTGGTACGGGTCAGTCCGCCGTCGGCCTTCATAAAGTTGGCATTGGCGAGTGTCCATGTTCCGCCTAACCTGATGTACCCTTCGATGTACCTCTGTGGTGCATCGCTCAGGTCGCCAACGGTTCGGATAATGACTTCGTTGTTGCCGTACCTTTGGACCCTCAGCTCGTTGGGTTTCCCCTTGTCAAAGACGCTGTCCGGTATCGTCCAGCGACCCCCACTCACGCCCCCCCGAAACGTCCAAGTGGCCGCTGTGATATTGCCGAAGGTGACAGCCTGACCCGGTGCCGCGGTTACGTTCTGGCCGCTACTCGGGTAACTGAAGGTGTGGTGCTTCTTTGTCGCCTCAATCTTGACTTGGCCGTACTTGACGCTCAGGGAGTATGCGCCCGCCGGGCCCGTTGTGTCGGTCGCGATCGTGTTAGTGCCCATCATCGCCTTGACCACGACACCGGTGACTGGTCCCCCGGCCGGATTGAGGGTCTTGCCCGCATGCACCCTGCCGGTGATGACTGCGTTCTGGAATCCGGTGAAGTTGACGCCCGACAGGTTCGTGCCCGGCCCGGCGGGTAGCACGAGCGAATCAGGAGCAAACGTCATCCCGGCCATCGACGCCTTGATCGTGGCGTTCGTGCCGGCGCCCTTGTTCCCGATCTGCGCGCGGAAGGTGCCGTCGGCGCCCGTGACCAGCTTGCCCTTGTTGGGGCCGGCCGTGGCCGCGTTTGTCGGTGCCTTGTTGTCAATCGTGATCGAGACGCCCGCAAGCGGCGCGTTCGAGCCCGAAGCGACCACCGTGCCGCTGTAGAACACCGGCGTCTTGGTTGTGTTGAGCGTGAGGTCAACGCGCACCGGCATGTTCGCCTGGAACGCGACCACCTTGGCCGCCGACTCCAGGTGCCGGCTCGCCTTCACGTGTATCCTGTTGCCCACCCTGTTGACGGTTGCCGGCGCGATGCCGTTCACGATGTAGCGGCCCACGGCGTCGGTCATCGTCGTCATGCCGTTGACGTCGATCATGACACTGTCGACGCGGAAGCCGTCCGCCCCCGTCACGATGCCGTACACGGTGCTCGTGGTGGGCGTGACATCAAGCATGACGGCCGTGTCCAGCGGGTTCAGTGCATTGCCGACCATCGCGGTCGAGCCCACCTGGCCCAACCTGACGCGCCAGCCGGCCGGCACGGTGAAGGTGTAGGCGCCGGCGGCGATCTTGCCGAAGTCGAAGGTGCCCTTGGTGGTGCCCGCGCTGGCGGTCGTCTTGCTTTGCGCCATGCCGGCCAGGTTCTTGCCCGTCACCGGCGCCAGGTCAACCTTCACGCCGCCGACCATCTGGGTCGTCACGGCGCTGAATCCGTCGTTGGGGGCCGTCTTGGCGACGACCTTTCTTGAGACGTTGCCGCTGACGCTGTAGGTCATGACATAGGCGAAGGTGCTGCACTCGCCGAAGTCCTGGCCGGTGGGGTCGGTGGCCATGAGCGGGCAGAGCTCGACCATGGGGCTGAAGCCGCCCATGTCACCGAACGCGCCCTTCATGATGCCGTTGGCGTCCTTGTCCTTGAACGCGAAGAGCTCCATCGGGTCCAGGAGCTCGATGTCGCCCGCGCCCGCCTTCTCCTTGGCCTGAACCATGACCTGTGCGTCGGCCGGCAGGTGCTTGAAGGTGATGACGCCGTCCTTCTCGGACTTGTTCCTCGTGTTCCACTGTTGGGCCGTGAACATGCGGGAGCGACCGGTGGCGTCGATGTAGCGCACGTCGACATCAATCTTGCCGGACATGCGCATGTCGCCGCCCAGCACATTGCCCGTGTAGCCCATCACCTGGTCACGCTCGTGATGCACGTAGACCTTGAGCGTCTGCGTCGAGTAGGTCGCCTCAATCGTTCCGGCGTCCATCTCCTGCATGAGTTTCAGGCCCGTGTGTTCGTGCATGACGGAGGTAGCGCTGAACTTCTCACCGTCGTCCAGGGCGTCGCTCTGCACGGTGTCCAGCATGACGGTGTAGGTGGCGGGCAGGTCGGCGGGCTTGACCTCGAGGTCGAGCATTGCCATGCCCATGTTGTCGAACTTGGTGGGCGCTCCGGTGACGGCCTTGCCGCCCATTGTTACAGAGATCATCCAGCCGGCGAGCGGGTTGCCGCCGCCCATGTCGGTCATGACGGTCTTGCCGCTGACCGAGGCGTCGACCATCAGGTTGAGGATATCGAAGTCGTTGGCGGCCATCGTGGTCCTGGACTTCGGGTCCCAGCGCACGGCCTGCATCTCGTTCTCGACATGGTAGTCGTCGCTCATGACCTTGGCGTGAACCATGCTGCCGCCGGTGGCCATCGAGCGGGCAAACCGGATCATGGTCATGCCGTCCTTGTCCGTGGTGCCCTTGGCGACCATGGAGCTACCTGCCGCATCGGCGTACAGCATGACGGAAGCGCCCTGGAGTGCGTCACCGGTGTTGTCGCCGTGCCGCAGCGTGACGGAGTAGTGGACCGTCTGGTGGGTGATGTCGTAGGGCAGGTGCTGCTTCTTGTGTTCTCCGACTGCGACGGTCAAGTCGTAGCCCGTTGCGGAGCCGCCGTAGGCGTGGTCGCCCAACATCTTGGTGACGTCGGGGCTGGTGACCACGGCCAGGACATAGGAGCCGGCCTTGAGGTCGCTGAACTGGAACATGCCCTTGTCGTCGGTGGTGGCCGTCGTGCGGTCGGTGACCCCTGGACCCACGAGCACGACCGGAATGTTCTTGATCTCGAGCGCGTCCTCGCCCTCGTCGTGCATGTCGTTCTTGGTGGCCTCGTCAACGAAGAGCATGCCGGAGATGCTGGCGGTGGTGGCGTGGGCACCCATGAAGTTGACGGTTTCCAGGGCGTCGTCGGCCAGCGTGACGTCCATGCTGGTCATGTCGAAGACGTAAGCCTCGCCCGTGACCATGATGGAGACGGTGTAGTCGCCTGCGGCCAGTGCGCCGAAGGCGTACATGCCGCTGGCGTCGGTCGTGTCCATCATGTCGTCCATATTGTCGGACTCGAGCGTCACGGTGACGCCTGCCAGCCCCATGCCCTCGACGCTGACGCGGCCGGTGATGCCGGCGGTGCGCAGATAGTTGCCGTCGAATTGGACATTGGCGGTCTCGCCCAGGGCGACGGTGACGCTGCGGGAGGTGGCGTCAAAGCCGACCTCATCGGTGTCGTAGCCTGAGATGGCGACGGAGTAGTCGCCGGCTCTGAGCCGAGTGAAGGAGAACTGGCCGCCGGCATCGGTCTGTGTGCTCTGGTCGTCTTCGCCGCCGGAGAGGCTGACGGTGACGCCTTCCAGGCCGGTGCCTTCGACGCTGACGCGGCCGGTGATGCCTGCGGTGCGCAGATACGTTCCGTCAAAGCTGACGACCTTGGTGTCGCCCACGCCGACTTCGGCGGTGCCCGAGACGCTGGAGAACGCGACCTCGTCGGCATCGAAGCCCGAGATCTGGACCGAGTAGCGACCCGCACGGAGTCCGGTGAAGCTGTATTCGCCGGTGGCGCTGGTGGTGGCTTGGTTGTCGGCCATGCCGCTCAGGCTGACGGTGACGCCAGCGAGACCGGTGCCTTCGACGGTGACGGAGCCCCGCACGCTGGCGGTGCGGATGTAGGTGCCTGAGAAGTTGGCGGTGGCTGTGCCTCCGGTGGTGCCGACGGTGACGGACATGGAGGTGGCGTCAAAGCTTGCTTCGGCGGGGAACCCGGCGATGGAGACGGTGTAGGTGCCGGGTTCGATGTTGTCGAAGCGGTAGGAGCCGCCTCCTGCGGTGGTTGCGGTGGCCCCGCTGCTGAGTGTGACGGAGACGCCGTCGGCGCCCTGGCTCTCGATCATGACCTGTCCGGCGATGGAGCCGGTCGGGGGCGGGGGTGCGATGTCTTCTCCGCAGGCCGCCATCATGATCGGCAGCAGCATGAGCGTGCCTGCCATGAGTTTTTGGAATCTGTTCATCTTGGAGCTCCCTAAAGGGTGTGTAGGGGTGTTGCCCTTGGGGCCCTTGGCTTCCGGGGCCCCGACGCGTTGCATTCGCGTCTGTCCATGACCCGCGCTACCGGCGCCCTTTGGTACGGAGGCGGCCACCCGAAACGGGGCTTGGATTGTCGACTACCGTGGGCGATGTGTGATCGGATAAGCCGACATGGGTTGCATGGCAATGCAAGATTGGTGCCGCGACAAAGCGAGGCGCTACAACATCATTTATTGCAATGTTTTATAGTGTCGGGGGGGGGGGGGCAGAATTTGAAGAACCCCAGACGTCAGATTTCTGAGGGGGAGATGCCCGCCTGCGAGGATAGACCCAGTTCTTCAAGGGGCTGTGAGGTTGGACCCTCAATGCCCGAGGAGGCGGCTGGCTCCTGATTCGCAAGAAGCGAACCTGTTCACCTCATGGTAAGGACATGCGCCGGCAGTCCCACGCCCGCCTGCGCGGTGGAGGGCGAGCCCAGGCATTCCCATGTCAGCGCGATGGGCACCCGAGGTCGGCCGAGTGCAAGGACACCCTGCGTCGCGGGCGAGAGGTCGACCACCGATGGAAGTTGAGCAAGCGGGCGCCTGATTCGTGCAACCGACCATCGTGGGCGACCGGTGCCAGGAATCCCCGCAGCTGGCGACGCCCATAGGGGCAAAACAAGATGTGCGACGGGGTCCCCGTATCGGCGGAGTCCTACCGGCCAGGCAATCCCCGGCTGATCAACACTTCAAGCGATGTGTGCTGGGGGAATCCGATTCCCGTGGCTCCATGCGCCGCAGTCGGGCGGTCATCCAGAAAGCCCCGGATGCGCCCCGTGTGTCGGTCCCGCAGAATGGCCATTGGTTGGTCCGTTGCGCGGTCGATGTGTGTATGCTCGCCCTTTGGGCCCGAAAGGGTGACTAGGCCCAGCCGTTGGGTCCATGAGTCGGGTGCAGGAATCGCGAACGCAAAGCTGCCGGCGTTGCCTCCTTCCCAGAGCGCCTCAGGCATGCCGAAGCTGACATCAAAGAGCTTGTCACCACCAGTATCCGTACCGACCACGCGCCAATCGCCATCCAAGCCGGGGGGAGCCGTCGGCATCGGGGCCGCAAACACCGATTCCAACCTGGGGTTGCCGAAAGCATCCACCCGACCCCAGAGCAGAAGTGCCGGCGTCGGTCGCGCTTGGCCGTGGACGGCTGTGCCACGGCGGCCTCTGTCACGAACCATGCGGTAGCGAAGCGCGTTGCCAAAGTGATAGTCGCTGACCCACTCGCGATCGCAGTAGCTCATCAGGTCCGGCCGCTGCGGCGCCACCAATTGCCCGCGCAGCATGTTGTACCCCCAGACCCCGCTGCGCCCGCCGACATACGGAAAGAGTCGATCCGTGCCGCCCGCTCGACCGCAGGGCGCGTGCCTGAGCCCCATGTTGTGGCCCAGCTCGTGGGCGATGGTGGACGCCCTGGGGCGGGCGAAGCTGACCCTGTGTGCGACAAAGCCCACGCCCCCCATGAGATCCGGTGTGATCGGGCCCGACATCATGCCCTGATAGTGACCGATCTTGCCCTCCATCGCCCAGATTGCCTGGGTCTGGGTGAGGAGGCGAAGGCCATGGTTCGTGTCGGTGGCCACGGGCTCGTGTGACCTGACGCGCATGGCTCCCACGGGCAACAGGGTGCGTACATGCTCCAGAAGTGGATGCGTACCGGGTTCGGCGGCCATGCTGTCGGCGACGGCGACAACGGCTGAGTCCGGGCTCTTGGTCCACAGGAAGGGCACGACGGTCAGCTCGAGTGGCGGGAGCGACCGCACATCAAGCGCGATGTGCCCCGATTCGGGCAGCCGCCCGGGAATCCCAAGTGCGGGGTCCAAGGCGCCCTCTGGATCAATCTCGACCACCAACTCCGTGCCCGGTCGCACCACATCCCCCGGGACCATGATGTTGATGGATGAGTGCAGACGGTTCTCACGCAGCGTACGGGGGATGGGGCCGGGCTGTCGGGCTGCCTCTGCGACGATCCGCACGGCGCCATCAAGAAAGAACGTGGCCCTGACGGCCGGGAGGGACGCGTCGTTCGGGCGTTCCGTGGCCACGAGGACGCGCAACAGGGCATGCCGCCCGGCCACCAGCGGCACCGGGTGCTCAATGTTCTGGACGGATTGGACCAGATAGGCGATCGCCTTCGGTCGCGCCTCGTCGCTGCAACGACGGATCCTCTGGATGACGACTCCGTGCAGCCAGTCGGACACGGCTTGCGTCAACGGGGCACAAAGCTCCGTCTCGGTTGCGACCAGCTGTCGCAGCGCCCCGAGACCCACAAGCGCATCGGGCAAGGGGCCGTCCAGCCGAGGATTTTGGTCCAGGTGCAGGTCGGTCAGGGCACGAAGCTCGCCCAACGTCGCGGGCAGACCCCCGGCCAGCAGGTTACGGGACAGGTCCAGATGCCGCAGCTCCTCCAACGCACCCAACTCCGGCGGGATGGCGCCGGTCAGGCGATTGCCAGACAGGTCCAGATGCCGCAGCGATGCCACCCCCTGCATGGTCGCCGGGATGGGCCCTGTCAGTTCGTTGTCGCTCAGCGTGAGGACCGCCAGGCTTCCGAGTCCGGCCCAGCGGCGCGGGATTGGTCCAGTGAGCTGGTTTGAGGACGCATCAAGCGTGCTCAGGCGGGTCAGAGCTCCAAGCTCAGCGGGCAGCGGCCCCGTCAGCCTGTTGTGGGCCAGGATGAGACGAGACAGTGTTCTTACGCGCCCAAGGGTCGAGGGAATCGGCCCGGACAAGCGGTTGTTCGCGAGCGAGAGCCATTCCAGGTAAGGCAGATTTGCGAGCTCGGATGGAATGGGGCCCTCCAGGCTGTTCCCGTGTAGAGACAGGTGCCTCAGGTCCGTGAGGTCGCCCAGCGACCCTGGAAGCTGACCGAGCAGGTTGTTGTCGGATAAATCGAGCAATGTCAGCGCGGAAAGCGTTCCCAAGGCTACGGGAATGGGGCCGCTCAGCCGGTTGCGCCGCAGCGCCAACCGGACCAGGCGCTGAAGCTGGGCCAATTCCGGGGGGATGGGGCCAGAGAGCCGATTGTCGGAGAGGTCGAGATGCTCGAGGGTACCCAGCGACGCCAATTCCGGGGGGATGGATCCGCTGAACGCGTTGCTGGACAGCGCCAAGCGCTTTAGGTGGCGCAGTCTGCCCAAGGCGGGCGGGATCGCGCCCGCGAGGTTGTTGGAGTGAAGACGCAATTCCTCCAGGGTGGCGAGCTTTGCGAGCCCTGGCGGCATCGCTCCAGACAGTCGGTTGGCCTCCAGATTGAGTCGCCGCAGGGTGGCGAGCTCTGCGAGCTCTGGCGGCATCGGACCGGTCAACCAATTGAGAGTCAGGTCGAGCTCGGCCAGTTCTGCCAGGCCACCCAGCTCGGGAGGAATGGGACCCCGAAGATTGTTGGCCGCGAGGGACAACGAGGTCACCCGCCCCGACGCGTTGGTCTTCACGCCGTGCCATTTGTCCAGGGGCGCGCTTGTGCCCCAGCCGGCACGCGCGGCCCACGCTTCACCTCCCGTGGTCCGAAACAGCGTCATCAGGATCTCGCGGTCCGAGGGGGGCTTGCATCGGTTGGTGACGCCCAGACGTGATCCAACGGAGGCGAGCCAGCCCTGAAAGGCGCGGGAGGCGGGTGCGCAGAGGTCGGTGCCCCGAAGGTCCAGGGTGTCGAGCGAGAGCCGAGTCCAAGGAGGAGGAATGGAGCCGATGAGGGCGTTGTCCGCCAACCTGACGACGGAGAGTTGTTCCAGCTCGGCGAGCGCGCGGGGAGGAGTTCCGCGCAGGTTGTTCCGCGGCAGGGACAGTCCGCGCACGCGGCCGCTCAGCGGGTCGACGGACACGCCGTGCCAGCGTCCCAGGGGCTCGTCGGTCCCCCAGCCGCCGCGCCGGATCCACCCGGGGCCGCCGGTCGAGTCGTGAAGCGCCATCAGGATCTCCCGGTCCCGAAGGGCGCAGTGCGGCACCCTTGCGTCCGGGACGGCGGAGATCCACTCGATGAAACCGTCGGTGCGGGGGACGCAGAGGCCGCCGTTTTCGTGCAGGCGCAGACGCCCAAGTCCGACGATGTCTCGCATGTCTTCTGGAACGGGGCCCGAAAGGTTGTTCCAGGAGAGGTCAAGGCTGACCAAGGTGCCCGACAGGCGTCCCAGCCCCGGGGGAACGGGCCCCGACAAACCGTTGATCGCGAGGTCAATTTCTTGCAGCGAGGCGAGCCGGCCGAGTTCCGGTGGAATGGTGCCCGTGATCCGGTTTCGGGTGAGCGACAGCGAGAGGAGCGACGAAAGACCTCCGACCTCGACCGGAATCGAGCCGGTCAGCCGGTTGCGACCTAGCGCCAGATGCTCAAGGGATGTGAGCTGTCCAATGTGCGGCGCAATGGGTCCAGACAGCTCGTTGTCGCTGATGTCCAGCCAGGCCAGGGACCGGAGGTTGCCCAGGTTGTGGGGAAGCCCGCCCGTCAGGTGGTTGGAGGCGAGGTCAAGGTGTGCAAGGCGGGTGAGGGCACCCAGATGGCCGGGTACGGGCCCCGTGAGCACGTTGTTGCTCAGCCGCAGATCTCTCAGGCGGGTCAGTGCTCCAATGGCGTCGGGAATGGGTCCCGTCAGGAGATTGCGGTCCAAGCGGAGCACCTGAAGCTGCGTGAGGCTTCCCAGCCAGGAGGGCAGCGGTCCCGCCAGCGCATTGCCCGAAAGAACCAGGCTTTCCAAGTGCGAAAGCGTGCCCAGGAGGGGCGGCAGGAAGCCACTGAGTGCGTTGCGTGCGAGCTCCAAGTGTGTGACCTGGCCTGTGGTGTTGACCCGCACGCCGTGCCAGCGCTCCAGTGGCTCGTCCGAAAGCCACCCTTCGCGGCGAACCCAGTCCCGGCCGTCGGTGGCGCGGTACAACGCCACGAGCGCAGCCCTTTGGGAATCGCCTCGGATTGCTTGCGACACTGGTTCCGTCGGTGGCGCGGCGACAGGGCGCTCCTGGCACGAAACCAGAATGGCCGCGGCCGCATATCCGACTACGGCTCGGACCTTCCGGCCCATACTGCGATGCGTTGCCGTCGCCAGTCGGCGCTCGGAGATCATCTCGTCGGGGCAGGGCACGTGGGAGCCAGCCGTTGTGCGCTTAAAGCCGCCGTGCGGCGCGGTCGACCAAGGATGCGTCGTCGGTTTGCTGCGAGCCATCGTCCTCTTGCGAACCATCACAGGTCCCACATCGGTGTCCCGACCGATCCCCGTCGACCGGGACGTATCGGCTTCTGGGTGGCTCCGGCGATGTCCTGGCCCTTGTGCGCGAGAGCTTGCTCCCCGGTGCCATGTCAAAAAGCGGTCAGGGCACCAAATCTCGCCCCAACGGCCTGTGGTTGTACCCAAGACCGGGCTGCGGCCCACGGGCTTGGACTCAACAGAGGCGGGCCCACCGCCACACCTCCCGTAACCACGCCTTCTTGGTTTGGCGCGACACGCAAATCGCCTGGGCGATGGCCCCGGTTGCGAGCCAAACCGGCGGTTCGGCAGTGTGCCTCTCTCGGATGTGTGGAATGAGCCAGGTATTGCCACCGGGATAGCGAAGCGGGCTACGCTGGGGAACACAAGCAACGTTCACGGCGGGGGATCCGCGAGACGGGGAATGCCGGTGATCCTTGGGTGGCCCCACTCATTTCCCGACCGTTGCCCTCCGGTACGGGAACGAGAACCAGGCCATCAGTCTTGGGCCGGGAGTTGGAATCCCGCCTTCATGACACAAGGCCATCTTGGCACCGGGCGCAGTTTTGGGCAAATGGTACTGACGGTCGACGGGATTTTCACGACTCTCCGCAGAGCTCAAGCGTCGCGGCCCAAGACGCAGGTCCTTTCGGCCAGACGCCCTTCGTTCCCGAACTCCGAGATGGACAACTTGTTCACGGCGTCCGGGGGATCGAAGCCTTGCACCCTCTGGATTCGCGTGGCCGCGAGGAAAGCCCCGGGTTGCGGATTCCGGGATCTGCGTGCTCGGTCGGCAAAACCCGGATTGCTTGATTGCCTGGATGGACGGGCAGGGGCGTCTGTCGGCCAACGGCCGCAAATCGTGTCGCGACCACAATTCGGTTGGGCGCGTCAGGGCTGAAAATAGGCGAGATCAATCGTGCGAACCCGAAAGTGGGCCACCTCGTTGATCCCGATGTCATGATCCATCATGAGCCGAACCAACTGCTTGCCGTCGATCAGCGCGATCTGTCGGTGTCCAGGTGCCTGGGCAAACGTCTCCCTTGCACCATGTGCAAAGTGTGTCGTGGTGATCAGGATGCCCTTGGCGGCACCAGACGTGTCCAGTGCTCTTCCGAAGGCGAGTAGTTTGTCGACCCCCATCGGAGCACCGTCGGTGTTGACCTGTACATAGGTGTTGTCAAGGCCCAGTGCGTCCAGGCACACGGTGCGAGCCAAGGCCGTGCCGTCGTCGGGTGCCGTCGGGTCGTTCCTCCAGGCGCCGCCATTTTTTGAGGGGTGACTGGCGTAGCCCAGCCGAACCAAGAGATCGTCAACGACATGCACAAGTAGCCGACGCGATGCTTTTTGAATGCGACTGAGCAAGCTGGCTCTCATGACCGCGTCCATTCTTTGGACAATGCCCTCCAAGAGCTCCGTCGGTCTGGTGGGGTCCGTATCCGCAGCCCTGTGGGAGTCGTCATGGCGAAACCAGTCGTTGGCCTCCCGCAGGAGCTGGGCGAAGCCTTCGACGGCGATCTCTGATTCGGGACAGAATTCGTCGGGAATCTTCTTGGTTCGCTTGCGGTCCTGGTCGCTCTTCTTCTGCGGCATCCATTCCGCAAACTCTGGGTAGCGTCTCAAGACGCCTCTGTTGATGATCGGGGGGTCGGTGGCCAAGAGGTCTTGTCGCCGGGGCGTGATCTGCCAAACGCCATGCCCAATGTTATCGACGAGGCCAGCATTCTTCATGTAGGTCAGGTTCCAACCTACCCTGTAATTGAATTCAGGCATGCTTCCGTTAGGGATCATTTGGCTAAGGTCCGCCGGCCCAAGCCCTGCGGAGAGTGCGACCCGTTTGCGGATTTGGTCCAAGGTGGCCTCGTGACCATCGGCCAAGGCCTTGAGAGTGTGGAGGTTCAGTTCATCTCTGGTAGGGAGTGCCATGAATGTGTGGGTTTTGGGAGCGGGCTCGAAAATAATGGTGTAGAGGTGCGTCGGTGCGGAGTGCCCTCTTGTGCTGAGCATTCGTGTGCCGCGAGACCCACGCCCCCGTGTGGAGGGTGGTCAACGATTAGGATAAGCACACTCTTGCGCAGTGCGGCATGCGGATGCTGACGCCCCACGAGCAATCTAATCCACCCTCCGCATCTGCAGATAGCGCCCTGGTGTCTCAAGTGACCCAGCAGTGGCGCCACACTGATGGATGGCGCAGGGGGCGTCCGTCGTCGGGTGGCGGGCCCCAAGGTGTGGCCGCCGTGCGGTCGGAGGAGCGGCCCATGACCGGAAGGAGGCGGGCCCGGCGGCGTAGGCTTCGTATTCCAAGAGAGAGCGTCGGCATTTCTGTTCGGGCTGACATTGGGAACAGAGGCTCCGTTGGCGGGGGTGGACGCTTCAGGACTCAAAATAGGCGGGATCAATCGCACGAACCCGAAAGTGCGCCGTACCGTTGATCCCGATGTCGTGGTCCATCATGAGCTGAACCAACCGCTTGCCGTCGATCAGTGCGATCTGTCGACGGCCCCGCGCCTGGGCAAACGTCTCCCTTGCACCATGTGCAAAGTGCGCTTTGGTGATCAGGATGCCCTTGGCGGCGCCAGAGACATCCAGCGTCGCCGCAAACGCGAGCAGTTTGTCTATGTCGATCGGATCCGGCTCCGTGTTGACCTGTACATAGGTGCTGTCAAGGCCCAGCGCGTCCAGGCATACGGTGCCAGCCAGCGCCGCGCCATCGGGTACTGGCCGGACATTCCCTACGGGCCAATGGCCTTGATGCTGATTGAGGCGTTTTTATCACTGAAGGGCGATGTCGAGGTTTCCACAGTATGGAGAAGCACCGAGAGGGGCAGAAAAACGGCACTCCCCTTGCCGAAGAAAGGGGCAACCAGCGTCCGATGTCCATGCCGGCCCCAGAGGTCTTGGCGAAGCCAACAAGGCACCGATTCTCGGCAGCCTACAAGCGTAGCATTGTCGAGAAGGCCCATGCTTGTACGAAGCCGGGCGAGTTGGGCGCGCTGTTGCGGCGCGAAGGATTGTATTCGTCGCAACTGTCGCGGTGGCGCAAGGCGGTGGGTGCCAGGATCGGGCCGCGCGCGGGGGGTTTGCGGCGCGCCCCGAAACCCCCGCAGCCAGTCACAGAAACTAGCCGTCCGTGAGACTGTAGTACTCTCATGGGAGCGGATCCGGCTCATCAACTCGCTACGTTGCCGGACAGTGAGCGGATCGGACCAGGCTTTCTCACTACTTGCGACCATTTTTTCGTAATCAGTCTTGGTTGAAGTCGCTCAATCTCTTCTCAGCAAGTTTGTCGAGCCGCTGAGCTTGAGCCCACAGTGTACGGCGAATCCCCGGTTTCACTCTACGTTCGCTGATTACACGAGCCAAATTGGCGATGGTTCTGGCTCTCCTCGCCAGACGTATGTCGGGGTGTTCTCGGTTTTTTCTGTCCTCCGCACCAAGAATAGATGCCTTGACCGACGGTGGCAGCTCAATGAGATCCGCAGATGGTATCTCGGCTTCATTGAGAATGATATTGAATGCTGACTGCTCCATGGCATTCTGATAAACAGTATACTCTGCACGGCGGAGAATATCTTTTACATCTTCTTGTTCTTGAGATTTGGACAAATCCCAAAACGGCCACATTTCGATATCCGCAACCTCAAACGGGTCAAGCACACTCATCGCCACTGCGTTCGTGCGTTGGTTGGTCAAGTGACGCCTGATCCTCGCTCTCAAATTCTCCCGCGTCTGCCCCACGTAGATGGGTTCGTGATCGTAGTCGTAGAACAAGTATACGCCATGCTGACAGTCACCAACACGATGTCCGTTCAGACACACTGTGTCTAAGACCTTTTTTACACCCTTGTAAAGTGCCTTAACCTCAAGAGTTTCTCTCATCTCATGTTTCCATCAGAGGACATAGGCAGTGGTGGGCTATCCATTCAACGACCGGAACGCAGACGGCATCACCCAGAGCAAACATCGCTTGATTAGGAGACACGGAGCCATAGCGCATGCCGCTCGCGCCCTGAAGATGTGCATATTCACTGACATTCATCCATCGTACCGCAATTCTGCCGTGACCAGCGCGAACTACGGCTTGCTTGGCAGATCCTCCGCGAGTGGTTCGCAGAGCACCTGCTATTTCGTCAGCACGAACCTCCCACACAGCACGGCCGTTCCGTGTTCGCCGAAATGCTCCAAAGTATCCCACATATGGGCGGGATCGGTATTTCTGTACGCGCTTGGCTTGGTGGGGCGACAGCGACGCTTGAAAAGCTTCCAACCGACGGGGAGACCACCACTCGCCGTCGTCGATAACGATGTCTGACAGGCGAACGGTGGTGCTGGGTTCGGGAGGAGGCGGCAACAGAGGGGTGCTCTGGCGGCTACCGACGATGAACACGCGCCTACGGCTTTGAGGAACGAAAGCAGCAGCGTCTACACATATGCAGGCCGTGCTATACCCTAATTCCTGCAACCTGTTACGGATTAGTCGGTAGTCTCGACCGCCGTTGACGGAAAGGAGGCCCGGAACATTTTCGATCATGATCGTGGGCGGAGCTCTGTGGCCCATCTCACCGAGAATGCGGCAGAAGTCGAAAAGAACCCCAGAGCGTTGTGCGGTCAGTCCCTTTCGGCGACCGGCTAGCGAGACGTCCACACAGGGCGACGAAGCCGTGGCCAGATCAACGGAGGGAATTTGGTCTCCCGTCAAGTCGCGGATGTCACCGACCACCAATTCCCCCCCCCCCCCCCCCCCCCCCCCCAGTTGTCCCGATAGATGGCGGCCTTCGTGGCATCTACGTCGTTGGCGAACACGGTGTCAATGGAGCACCGGTCCAACCCTGCACGCATGAGGCCCATGCCGGCAAAAAATTCAGCGGCGCGGAATCTTCTAGAAACAGGCCAACGGAGTCCAATCTCTGGGGTTGTCTCGAGGCCGTGCCGCATACGGCCGACATCGGGGGTCCTGGGATCCGAATGATGGCGTTGCCTGGGTCCAGGATTCAACATGACACTGACCAACTCCCAAGCTTCACGTTCACTTGACATGTCTACTGATGATCATGTGTGATCGTCCAGAGGTTGACAACCCCTCTAGGTGCCAATGACGGGGATGCCCAGAGGGACAAAATGAACACTGTAGAGCGATGGCGAGGGTTGGAAGGATGGACGGTCCTCAAGGAGGGCGCGGTGGTGGGACATCTCTGACGGGTAACGGGCATCATCAAGGTGTGGTGCCTCTGCCGAAGACGGAGGTGCTGGCGAAGCCGACTCGGCGGAGGTTCAGCAAAGCGTACAAGCGTAGTGTGGTCGAGAGGGCCAACGCATGCAAGGAGTCAGGCGAGATCGGGGAGCTGCTGCGACGTGAGGGATTGTACTCGTCGCACCTGTATCAATGGCGCCGGGCGGCCAGAATGGCCACACCCCGCCAAGGCACTGCGTGCCGCCCCCAAGGAACGGGGTGCGAACCGTTTATTGTGTGACCCCTTAGGGTCAAACCCGCACGGTTAGTCCGTCCTGAAGGGCGGTTCGGTAGGTCCTGATCGCGGGGACAAAACCAATCAGGAATCCGGCCACGATGATCCCGCCCAGGAAGAGCACCTCGACCGTCCCCGGCGGCCGAATGGGGATGAAGAGCCCCGCCTGTGCCTCCACGACGGGCTGTCCAGCCAAGAGCAACACATACGCCAGCGCCAGGCCCCCTGCGGCTCCGCCGGTCGCCATAAAGGCCGATTCGCCAACCAGAAGCGAGGCGATTCGGCCCGGCCCGGCCCCCACAGCCCTGAGAATCGCGATTTCTCTCCTGCGCTCCTCCAGCGATGTGTAGAGCGCGACCAGCATCCCCAGGAGTCCCACCAGCACGACGAAGACCGTGACGACCCGTAGACCGGTCTCCGCGTAGCCGATCGTCTGCCACATCTCGTTCAGGGCCACTCCGGGGATCACCGCCATCATCGGCTCGGCCTCGTGGTCGTTGATCTCGCGCTGTAACCTGAGCACATCGCGGCGGTTGGTCGCGCCCACGAAAAACGACGTCACTTGGGTTATTTCGATGTCTTCCACGGCGAGCACCTCTTGGTGCGCGTGCTCATGATCGTGGTCTTCCATCGGCGGGGCGCCGTCCTCCCAGCCGATATGAATGGCCTCCAGGCCCTCCAAGGTGACGTAGACCGCGCGGTCCACGGGCGTGAAGGTCTTCTCCAGGATGCCGACCACCGTGAACGGCGTGTCCTCGTGGCTCAGGAATCCAACATCGCCGACCCCGTGCGTCACCTCCACCTCATCGTCCAAGGCGTATCCCAGCTCTGCGGCGACATCCGCCCCCAGGGTCACGTCAAACACCTCGGCGCCGGCACGACCCTGCGCCAGGGCGATGGCTTGGCCGCCCCGGTAGCGGTAGTGGCGATAAAAGTCCTCGTTGGTGCCGATGACACGAAATCCCCGGTGGCTGTCGCCCAGCCCGTAGGGAATGGTCCATGCGACGGCGGGGTGCTCGGCCCAATGCCGGTATGTCTCCCAAGAGAGGTTGCTCGTCGGCGACCCCATGCCAAACACCGAATAGAGCAGGAGCTGGATTGTCCCCCCCTTGGCACCGACGACTAGGTCGGTCTGGCTGATGGTGTTGGAAAAGCTCTCGCGCATGCCCACCCGAACCTTCTCAACACCGATGAGGAGTGCCACGCTGAGCGCGATGGATCCGACCGTGAGCGAGGTGGTGAGTGCCCGGTTGCGGAGCGACTTGAACGCGAGATCAAGGAACAGGGTCATCCGGCGGCCTTGTTGATATCGGGAAGAGACAGGCTGTCGGAGAACATCCCCTCCAGTGTGCGGTCATGGCTCACGAACATCAGTGTGGACCCGACGCGCTCGCACTCCCGGAACAGCAGCTCCAGGAACGACTCGCGGCGATCGAAGTCCAGCGAGGAGGTCGGCTCATCGGCGATGATGAGCTCCGGCGCGCCAATCAGCGCCCGGCATGCGGCCACCCGTTGTTGCTGGCCCACCGAGAGCTCCGTAACCGGCTTGTCGAACAGGTCGCCGATCTCGAGCTGCTGAGCCAGAAACCCGGCGGACTCTCGCACACCGGCACCGTCCAGGCGGGCCCTCCTGGCCGCGTTCATGCGCACCGGGAGCGTGATGTTGTCCACGACCGTGAGGTAGGGGATCAGGTTGAACATCTGAAACACATACCCGATGTGCTCCGCCCTGAACGCGTCCCGACGGGGTCCGGTAAGCGCGCTGAGGTCCTGGCCCAGGACTCGAACCGAGCCCTCATCGGCGCTCAAGACCCCCGCCACCACACCCAGCAAGGTCGTCTTCCCGCTCCCGCTCGGCCCGAACAGGAACGCACGCGCGCCCCGCGCGACCTCCAACTCGGGTATGTCAAGTGTCCAGGGACCTCGACCGTAGCGAAAACGAAGACGCCGCACATCAATGGCCAAGGATGTGGTCTGCGGGGTGGGGGTCATGAACTCGGCGCTGTCCGTCCCGCAGGGGCGGGCCTCGTTGACGTCGCGTCCGGGCGCCGCATCAAGGCTCGTAAGGGTACACGCGCTGACCGGTTATCGTGAATCCGACCTCGCCGTAGGCGCTGGTTGTCGTCTCGATCTTCAGGATCCCCTCGACCCACATCGGGTTCCAGCCGTCCATGGTCGCCCGCTTCCCGCCCTCCATCTCGATGTAGACGAGTTGGTTGGGAGGTGGCGGCGGCGTGTGAACGCACGCGCCCACATAGGGCACCAAGAGGAATACCGCCGCCGAGGACGCCCAGTCCTCCAGGGGCACCGTGAAACCGGGGACCTTGATCAGCGTTCCGTCAAGCGCGGCCAGGTCGTCGCTCTTCTCGCCGGTCCGGTAGTTGAGCTTCGCGAGAAGCCTCCAACCCACCTCTGTCGGTTCGTCGGGGGATGACTCGGATGCGGCCACTGCGGGGGACCCTGCCTCAACGCCCGCGACCTGGGTGGCGCCGGACAGCGGAAAGGCCAGCAACAGGAGTGCGCTGGCGACAATTGCGGGGTTACGTCTCGTCACCTGGAATTCCTCCCCCTCATGCATCATCAACGGTTTGGGGCTCTGCCCGCCTGTTGGTCCTGGGAGACCGGCTTGGGCAGCGTGGGGTAGGTGATTCCCAGCTGTTCCAGATAGGTATCGAAGCGGGTCTCGTCATAATAATACTGTTCCAAGAGGGGACGGTAGGTGTCCATGATCTCCCGGTTCAAGTCGATGGGCGGCGCGTCGTCGCCGCCGATGAACGGCGTGTACTGCACCGAGGCGGTCTGCTCGTCCCTGAAATAGGTCCACGCCTGGTCGACCAGTTCCGGCTGCGCGAAGAGTTGCAGTGCGGTGCGGGCCATCACCCGCGCGCCGGCGACCGCTCCCTTGTGCGCGATAGGGGTGGCCATCGCCATCGCGCTCGACCAGTGGTGACCGGGAAGCCCCGGCACGTTGGACGGAAAGCGCAGCGTGATGGTGGGCACGTTCCAGGAGATGTCGCCGATGTCGTCCGAGCCCCCGCTGCGCCTGGGCCCCGGCACGCCCAGCGGCGAAAGGGCTGTCGGCATCCCCGAAGGCACGCTGCCCACCGACTCCTGCACCGCGCTGGCGAAGTTGTGGTCGTCTTCGGTCCACTCCGGGAGCCCCACATCCTCGATGTGCTCATGCATCGTTTCGGCCACGACCCTGTTGAAGTGCCGGGGCCACGCGGCGCCGATGATCCGGTGGGACATCTCCGTGTCCGTCATCATGGCGGCGCCCTGTGCGATGCGGATGGCCGTATCGTAGTTGCGCTTGATGTCGTCGTAGTCCATCTCGCGCAGGAAATACCACACCGAGGCGCTGGACGGGACCACGTTGGGTTGGTCGCCGCCGTCGGTGATCACATAGTGGGAGCGCTGATCGGGCCTGAGGTGCTCGCGCCGGAAATTCCACGCGACATTCATCAACTCGACCGCGTCCAGCGCGCTGCGACCACGCCAGGGCGCGCCGGCGCCATGCGCCGCCTCGCCCGCGAAGGCAAACTCGACGGAGACGAGGCCGGTGCCGCCCCCCTGGCCCCAGCTCACGGAGAGATTGCTGCTGACGTGCGTGAACAGGGTCACGTCAATGTCCTCCAGATACCCGTCACGCACATACCACGCCTTTGATGCCAGTTGCTCCTCGGCGACTCCGGGCCAGAGCACCAGCGTGCCCCCGATGCCCTCCGCTTCCATGACATCCTTGAGCGCCAGCGCCGCCACGACATTCACGGCCTGCCCTGAATTGTGGCCCTCTCCGTGTCCGGGCGCGCCGGGAACCAGTGGGTCGTGGTACGCCACGCCGGGCTTCTGGTTGGCCTTCGGAATCCCGTCGATGTCGGAGCCGAACGAGATGACCGGCCGGCCGCTCCCCCAGCGCGCGAACCACGCGGTTGGAATGCCGGAGGGCGCATGCTCGATGGCGAAGCCGTTTTGCTCGAGGATGCCCGTCACATAGGCCGATGTCTCGATTTCCTGCTGCCCCAACTCGGAAAAGGAGAAAATCTTGTCGACCATGACCTGTGCGAGTTTGGCGCGTTCCAAGACGCCGGCTTCGACACGCTCGATCAGAGGCGCCAACTCATCGTCGGAGAGATTCTGCGCAACGGCCGTCACGGGCATGGCGACAAAAACGATCAACGTTGTGGCGAACGAGAGTCTGTTCATTGACCCACAGGGGAAGGAGTGGACGTGACGCGACGGAATCCCAGTGTCGCTGAAGTCATCCGCAACGTACGTCAGGTCTGCCGCGACCGCAAAAAAATCGTCACTCCCCGCGGCGCAACACACCGGTGCGCGCGGGAAGGCGCAAGAGGTCTGCCCTCGGTAGGGCCACGCAGTCTTGCCTCTTGGGCCTCATGGCCGTTCCAACGACTTGGCGCATCCATCTCGTGACCACCCCTCAGCGCGGGACCCGCCCCCGCATCGGCCTGCACCGTCAAGCCAGTCACGAATACACCTCCTCGCAGTCTGAAGGACCCTGTCGAGCCCACGAACTCGGGGGCTGTCACGCTGCATGGGAATGCCGGTCTTTCTCCGGTGGCCCATTCCCGAAATCGAAATCGGCCGTGCCGGAATGCGGCCGGGTGCTGGCGGAAATCCAATCCATCGGATATGTTGGATTGCGTCGGGGCACGGTGGTTGATCGCGGGCGGGACGAAGCGTGGGATCGACAGGCAATGAGGGGCTCAAACAGGGTGGCACAAGATCGACTCGCCCGATGGTCTACGGCGCTGGACCACCTGCGAACATCGGAGAATCGTTGGCGCGAAGACCGCGTTGCCTTGGTCGATGCGGTCCAGGACGCGGCATTGGCCTACCGCGAGATCCCGTATGTTGAGCGGTGTCTGGTCAAAAAGGTCCGGTGGCCGCGCCTCTGGGGCCCGGTCGGCTCTTGGGTGAAGGGCGCCCCGGGCGGGGTGGAACAGAAACCGGCGATCCATCGGGCTGCCGTGGCGTACCTCCTCACATTGGGCGTCACGGCCCCTCGGATCAGGAGGAACGTTCGCAAGTGGGGGGTCATGCGTTTGTGCGACCTTCCCACGGGAGGGTTCTTTTCCAGACACTTGGCCGTCCACCTTCTTCGCAGCCGGAACCCGCCTCCCAGCGTCACCACCGGTGGTATGGTGGTGTTTCCGGGCGCACCCTCGATTCTTGCCAGGAGGGCCACCAAGGTTCTGGTCGCGCTCGATTCGGCTCCGGTCGCCGATTTGGCTCTTTGGCTGAAGGACGACAAGGGTCTTGATCCCCTGAGCGCGAGCCAGGTTGAGTGCATTCTGAGGTTACACGAGCACTTCGATATCCGCGATGGCGCCGTCGTTCTTAAGTCCGGCGTGCGACGTCTTGCGGGGCTGACCAAAGCTGAGCGGTTGGCGCTGGGGATTCTTCGGGATCGGGGCGGTGTCGTGGACCGGGAACATTATCTCTACGCCATGAGGACGCAGGGGGGCGTGCAGATGCCCCTGGCCTCAGCCGTCTTGAGGTCGCCGTTCCTTCAACGAGTGGAGCGGGGCGTCTACGGCCTGCGCGGACGCACGTTCAAGCCGGGAGATGCGCAAGCTGTCAGGGAAGAGGCCGCCTTGGGCTATCGCGAGGCGTTGCTCCATTTCGAGCACGACGATGCACATGTGACGTGTCGGTATGAACTGGGGGTCCTCTCGTTGCAGCGCGGCAGCGTGCCCCTGCCCGCCTCCGTCCGGTTTGGTCGCGCGGACTGGGTTGCGGAACTGCCGGACGGATCCACCCAAGAGCTGTGGATCAGAGCCAAGTCGCTCTGCGGCCTTGAGTCCTGGATGGAGCGTGCCGGATGCCGGGCAGGGGCCGTGATCACTGCCGAGTTCGTGTTGGGTGAGGGTGTTGTTCGCATCACCAAGGACCGCTGAAGAGTCGATTGTTGCTTGCGGAAACTCCTCAGCCCATGACAAGAGTCCGCGGGGCCTTATCGGGGTATCGTTACGTTGAGCGAACGTCACGACGGGGCTTGGGTGGGCAGGATGCCATGAGGCGGATGGCCCGGGTTCCAGATCGTCGCCTGGTGACCTTGGGGGGCGGACTCCTCACCATTTGTACCGTGTGAGGTTTGGCGTCAGATTTCTGACGGTGAGCGGGTGGTGCGGTTTCTTCGGGGTGGTCTTTGATGAGGCGTCTGCCGTGGTCCTTGGCCGTCTGAAGCGCGCCCTGGCCCCGTGATCACCCATGACTCGAGCGGCCACTGCCACCGCGGCACGGTGTTGCAAAGCGTCGGCACGAGCCGCTCGCAACCTCATAGCTCACCCGTAGAATGAAGAATCCGAAGGTAATCAGAGCCCTTCATCTCTTTGTTTGAGGAGTGAGACATCCTGGCCGATGTCGGAACGCCGAGAACCCTTTCCCAGGCCTTGATGACAGTTTCAATTGTCACTCATGAATAAGGTGGGCTTCAATGTGTTACCAAGATCCACCAGCGTTTTGCGACCACCAAGGCAGGGTGACGTCATGGCAACGACATTTGGCTTAAAAAACCGCTCCGGGTCGAGTCCCGAGACAAAAGAGTGTCATCAGATGCAGGGGCAGCCACCAGGCGAAGAATCCGCGAGCGCAGCGGCATCATCAACGTATCAGCTCAAGCGTGCGAGTTTTTCCGCCATTTCGCGCAATCCGATGGCATTGATGCCGCCTCTTGCCGGATAGCGCTCCTCGCCGCCGTAGACGAGAAAAGCCTCGTCTGGATTGACATCGTCCAGGGCGATGAGAAATCGCCTGCCGGGGGCTCCGGTGAGTCCGCGCTTGATCTCGATCGCCCAGACTCTGCCGCCTGGCAACTCCAGAACAAGATCAAGCTCTGTGCCGGTTGCGGTCCGGTAAAAGCTGGCGCGGGTGCGGGCGGGAGCCGCGCGTACGAGGGTTTCGATCACGAACCCTTCCCAGCTCGTCCCCGCTACCGGGTGGCCCAGCACGTTGTCCCGGTCGTCGAGCCCGAGTAACGCGTGGGTGATGCCGCTGTCGCGGACGTAGACCTTGGGCGACTTCACGAGTCTCTTGCGCACATTCGGGTGAAACGGAGGCAGGCGCCGCACCAGGAGAAGGTCGCCCAAGAGGTCGAGGTAGCGCACGACCGTCTTCCCGTCGATCGCGAGACTACGAGCCAACGCTGCGCCGTTCCACAGCCCTCCTTGCGCGTGCGCGAGCATGGTCCAGAATCGGCGCAGGGTCTCGGAGGGGATGCGCGGGCCCAGCATGGGAATGTCGCGCTCAAGGTAGGTGCGGATGAAGTTCTCGCGCCAAAGGGCGCTCGCCCCGCCCGTCGGGGCGAGGAAGCTGCGCGGGAATCCGCCCCGCACCCAGAGGCGAGCCATGTCCCCCCTTGCCACCTCGCGGATGTCCAGTGGGTCGAGCGCCAGATAGCCGATTCGGCCGGCCAAGCTCTCGCCCGATTGCCGCATGAGATCCATCGAAGCCGACCCGAGCACAAGGAAGTGGCCTGCCGGCTCGCCGTGGCGGATGCGCTCGTCGATGATCCCGCGAAGCTCCCGGAACAGCTCGGGCACGCGATGAATCTCGTCGAGCACCACCAGGCGGTCGCGCACCGAACCGAGGTAGTCAACCGCGCTGGACAATCTCTCCCGGTGGGCCGGGTTCTCAAGGTCAAGGTACAGGCCGGGCTTTCGTGCACCGGAATCGGTTCGGCAGTCGGTGTCTGCGATCGCCCGCGCCAGCGTTGTCTTGCCGACCTGCCGGGGTCCGAGAAGCGCCACGGCCGGAAAAATCTGAAGGTGCCGCTCAAGGCTCCGACGCAGACGGCGGGGGATCATCGCGGCGTTCATACTGCAATGTCGGAATTGTGTGCCAATTTTGCAAGTTTTTGTGAGGGGGCGGACGATTGCCCCTTCGGAACGCCTTGGGGGCGGCAGTGTTGAGGACGGAGGATTTCCGGCGCCGGAAGTCCCGACGCACCCGGGATGGCACGCCACGGCACGCGCTTCGGGAGGCATCGCGTGGGCTGTTGATCACCCGCCAGGTGAATCGAACCGTGGCACGCACGGGACTTGGGGCAGATGCGGATCGTCGCGCGGGGCCCCGAAAAGCCCCTGATGTCGACCGTCCGGCACTCCACTTCGCCGACCCGCGTACATGTGTAGGGCATCACCCCATGCTACAGGTCGGCCTTGCGTGTCATCAACGCGCTCCTCGCGCACACTCCTACTCCCAGTCACCGCGGGCGTCGCTGTCCAGTGCCCGGCTCAGGTCCGGGTCCATCTCGCCCCTCCGCGCGGACCGCTCCATGAGGGCGACGCGCCGCCCCAAGTCCGCCAGGCCGGCCGCGCGGGCAACGGCATAGACCAGCGCGGCGACCGTGGCCAGTGCCAAGCCCAGGTATCCGGCGATGACGGGCCAGTGATCCCTGAGGATCAGCGATCCGTACGGCGCCAGGTACTCCAGTCTGGGCATGACCAGGATCAGTGCGGCGCCGGCCAGAGACGTGGTCAGCCCGACGCTGATCTTCCATGGCTGCACGCGGCGCCCCCTTCCCCTGTGGCCTCAGATCTCGATGAGTCCCGCCGGCCGATCACGCCCGCCCTCGCCCCCCAGCCCAAGCTGCTCCAGACGCCGTGCCGACGCGGCGCCCCCTGCGTGCAGCGAAAACCCGGCCGCGGCCTTGGCTCGGATCGTGTCCCGCCTGTATCCGTCCGAGACCACCTCAACGTTGATTCTGCCCTCGCGCCCGCCGCTGTCCCGGTACTCGATCTGGGCGTCGGGGAAGAGCACGGATCCGTGGACATCCACCGGTAGCCCCAGGTCGCGGGCCGCTCGGTGGCGACTGTCGATGTCCGCCCCGCGCCCATCCAGTTGAAGCGCCGCCTTGCCCCTGCGCGCGACAATGGCCTGCAGCTCGCGGTCCAGCCGCAGTCGGCGGATGGTCCCGCCCCGGCCCAGCACCCGCCGCAACTCCTTGCGGCACGCCCGGTATACCGCCGCATCGTGGACCGCATCATCGCTTCGCAGTCGCGCGCAGTGGACTGTCTGCTCGGGGCCCATGTTCCGCTCAAGGGCCACCTGCCGGGCCACGCCCAGGCCTCTCCGGGTCAAGGTGACGACAGGGATCCGCGGGCCCCGATCCGGCCCGGCGCTCGTCTCCAGCGCCCACCCCTCGCGGATCCACGCGTTGATGCACCGGCGCGCGGAGAGGTCCGTGCCCAGAAAATAGACCCGGGTCAGGTCCCGAAGGGCGACGACGCCGAAGACTGCGACATCGACAAAGGCCCGGGCTGCGCGCTCCCGAAGCGGGACACCTCCTTGGTCCCGCATCACGGTGTGGTGCCAGTGTGCGTCCCAAAGCGCCGGCCCGTCACGCTCCCGCGGGTCGCTGCGGGGCCGGCCGGCCGTGCGCGGGCGCTCCGGCCCGCGGGTGTCGGAGCCACCGCCGGCTCGCGGGTCCCGGTCCTTCTCGGTGCGGGCGTCCCGGGCGGTGGGCGGGCTCCGGGTCGGTGGATACACGTCAGCGATCCAGCGAGAAGCCGCGGCTCGGGGTCGGCGGACCCGGCTCCCCAGGGGGAGTCCGGGGTGTGGCGCGGCACCGGCCTTGCCGGGGGCGCTCCTGCGACTCGGACGACTGCGGGGCCCGTGACGCCGAATCCGGGCGCGGGGTTTCGCGAACCCGGTGTTGGGCCAGCACATGGTCGGAGATCTTTTGCGCGGCGGCCGCGGCGCGGCGGATCTCCCGGGGGTCGTCCTTCAGGACCTGGATCCAGCCCTCGACGTATGCGGCGCCCCGGCGGGGATCGTGGCCCACGCCGACTTGGTCCCCTGTCATCATGGCGCTGATCTCTGCCCTGAGCTCCTCCTTGGCGTACGGCACCGACCCGAATCCGGCCGCGACGCCCTCGATCAGCGTGGCCCGGTTCATGCGATCGGGGTGGCCCGTGCTGTGCCCCAGTTCGTGAAGCGCGGTCTGGTAGTATTGGGTGGGCGAGGCAAACTGGTCTCGCGCGGGCAAGACGATCCGGTCCCCCTCCAGGTCGTACATCGCGCGATCCCCGGTGCGATGCTCAATGGGGACGCCGCTGTCGACCAAGACTGCGTCGGCTGCGCGGTGCGCCGTCCAGAGCGCCCGCCCGCCGCCCGCGCGGTTTCGGTCGGGGGCGGGGAGGCCGTCGGCCTGCTGGGCGTTGAAGACCGTGTACTGGCGAATGTGGGGGACGGCCAGCGGCTCATGACGATAGAGGCGCCGCCCCTGAGGGTCCCGGCGGGGCCGTCCCCGCTCGTCGGTCACGGCGACGCGCCGCCTGTCCCGAAAGGAGATGATGCGTGTGCCCCGCTCGCCCCGGCGGACCTGGCCCCCCTGGGCCTGCATCTGTCGATAGGTGCCCCAGCGCACATCGGTCCAGCCCCGCCGCTGGGCCTGGGCGGCCAGGTGGATGGAATTGCCGCCCGCGTAGGGGCGTTGGGTCTTGATGTTGGTGGGGAGCACGCGCTCGCCGGGGCCCCAGGGCTTCTGCCAGGGCGCGGTCCCCTTGCGGATCATCTCGATGATCGCGTCGGCGAACATGCGGTGGACATCCGCGTGGGCCACGTCAGACATCGCCCCCCAGGAGGTCGCCCTCGTCCCTTGACGCCAGGCGGATGTCCTCCTCGTTGCCCACATCCTCCGGCAGGAGGCCCAGGTCCGAGGCAAGCTCCGGGGCCACCGCCAGGAGCTCGCCTCCGTCACGGGCAAGCAGGCGGTCGAGCTCGTCGGGGTCGTCGATGCGGGGGACCGAAGGCTCGCGTGCGGTGGGGTCCCTTGTCACGGGCCCGGCCCTCTCTTGTCTTGCGCGTCGAGTGCCTGAGCCCGCCTCGCCCCCCGTTCGCGCTCGCCCACGGGTCGGGTCAGCCAGCGGCCCCGGCTCCGGTCGTACCCCCGCACATGGGCCGCCTCCTGGACGAAGCGCCGCGCCCCGTGGCGGGCCATGTGAAGGATCAGCGCGATGCCGTCGACCACCCCTTGGCAGGTGACGTCCCAGGGCAGCGCGTCGCCGGCCTGCATGGCGCAGCTGGCCAAGCGCGAGAGCGCGGCGCGGGCGTTGTTGGCGTGCACGGTGGTCAGCGAGCCGCCGTGCCCGGTGTTGAGCGCCTGCAGGAGGTCGGCCGCCTCGCCGCCCCGCACCTCTCCGACCACGATGTGGTCCGGCCGGTGGCGCAGCGCGTGGCGCACGAGGTCGCGAATCGACGCCATCTCCCCCGCTCCCCGGTCGGCGGCCTCGAAGCGCACGCAGTTTTTGCGTGCGATCCGCAGCTCCAAGGTGTCCTCGATGGCGACGATGCGGTCATTCTCGGGGATCAACTCGATCAGGGCGTTGAGCAGCGTCGTCTTGCCCGATCCGGTGCCGCCGGAGACCAGAATGTTTCTGCCCGCCAGTAGCGTCTGGCGCGCGGCTCCAAGGACCTGCGGGGAAAGCGACCCCCGCTCCACCAGATCCTGGGCGGTGAATGCCCGGCCGCCGAAGCGACGGATGGTCATGGCGACCTCCGGGCTGGCGGGAGGGATCGAGATCGCCACCCTGGAGCCATCGGCCAGGCGCGCGTCCAGGACGGGTTGGGTGGCGGGGTCCAGCCCCAGGGGGCGGGCAATATGCACAGCGGCGCGGCGGAGCCAGGACCCGGTGAGCCGCTCGGCGCCGACCGCCTCCATCGTTCCGTCGCGTTCGATCCAGGCGTTGTGGGGCCCGTTGATCATGATCTCGGTGACGCGGGCGTCGTCCAGCCACCGGCCCATGCCGGGGAGGAAGGCCTTCAGGTGTCGGATTCCGCTGGGCCCGCTCACAATCGCCCGTCCTCCCTCTGCCGCCAGTAGCTTTCCTCGCGGGGCAGGTAGTGCGGCTTCAGGTAGACCCTCGTGGCCGGCAACGACTGGGCGCCGTCGTAGGGGAGGCAGACCGCCTGGTAGTTGGGAAGCAGGAAGAAGTCTCTGGGGCTGAAGACCGCCTCCCTGCCCCGACGGAACGATTTCGATGTGCCGATCGAGCCCCGCCCGCCGCCTGCCCGCCCGCTCAGCAGAGAGAACTCGGGCCGGCCCGTGGTCTCGGTGAGGGTGTACGAGGGCTGGCTCTTGAGCACCGTGCCGCACATGTCAGAGGCCACCCGGGCGGACGCGTCGTCGGAGAGCGCAAGGAAGATCCGGGTGCGCAGTGTCTGCACGAGCGTGCGCCAGGCGCTGCCGTCCGGGAGCGCGGAGCGCAGCGAGGAGATCGACTGGGTGGCGACAATCGGGATGCAGCGGCACTGCCGCGTCAGCGCGAACGCCTTCTCGTCACCGGAGGGATCGTCCTGTCCCACGGTCGCGAACGCCTGGTACTCATCGCAGATGAACACGGCGGGCCTTGGGGTCCGGCCCGGGTGGCGGGCGGCCTCCGCGGGGCGTCTCAGCAGCGTCTGGAGCCAGGCGTTCTTGAGCATGACGCCGATAGCCCGGGCGAGCGCAGGGTTGGCGCCGGCCGGCATGTTGAGTGCGAGCACCCTTCCCTCATCGATCAGATCCCCCAGGCTGGGCAGGTCGGCCAGCAGCCCGGGCACTCCGGGCGGCCCCCCGCCGGGGTCCTCGGGTGCTGTTGCGGGGTGAGAACTTGTCGCCTGCGGACAGAAGATCCGCGCAACCTGGGGCTGGTCGAAGAGGGAGAGAAAGACGCTCAGCCCCTCCACGATTGAGGTGCGGAGCTTGGCGTCCAGCGCGAGCCAGTCGTGGCGATGCCAGCGCTCGACCGCCTCGACCCTTTCGTGCAGCTCCCGGCCAGCGCCCCCGATGTCGTCCATCGTCCGGTACGACAGCCCCAGGTCGTCCAAGACGTCACGGAGCGGCTCATCCAGCCGGCACCTCGCTTGGGCATCGCCGTCCTGGGTGTCTGGATGAAGCTGCCAGGGCCACCCCTGGAGCTTTTCGGCGTGTGTTACAAGCTTCGAGGCGGAGAGGACCGCCCAGCCCAGGGAGTGGCGCTGGGCGCGCCGCCTGGCCCGGGCGATCGTCTGGGCCAGGAGCTCCTCGTCGATCGTGCAGCGGTAGATGTCACGGAGCGTCACCCACCCCTCGGGCAAGAGTCGGTGAAGCTCGATGATCCAGCGTACGAGGTTCGTGTATGCCTGCTGCCAAAAGGGTTCGCGGCCCTTGCCGAAGAGCTGGTTGATGAGCGAGGCGACGCTGTACGCCAGCGAGTACGAGTCCAGCAGGGGGGCGTCCAGGGGGTTCCATCGCCATCGGCCCCCCAGCCCGATCTCCAGGTAGTCGTCCTCGCGCCCGGCGTCGGCCAGGATCTGGTGCACCTGGTGGCAGAAGTCTCCCTTGACCTCCAGCACCAGCGCGGCGGCCCTCCTCGTGGGGTCCGTCGCCTGCCAGGAGAGGAGCTGCTTGGCAAAAGGGTACATGCAGGAGGTGGTCTTGCCCGCTCCGACCGCTCCGACGATGAGCACGCCGGTGTAGAGCCCCTTCTCCGGGATGACCAGCCACGACGGATCTTGGCTCTCGGCTGCGCGCGTCGGACCGTGTAGCTCACCCACCACAATGGACGGCGCGTCGTCCTGCTCGCTGATCGGCCAAGGGGGGAGTCGGGACGCGCGGGTCGAGCGGCGCCGGCGGCGCATCCAGACGCGCGCGCCGGAGACCGCGACGCTTGCCGCCAAGAACACGGCGGCAGCCGGTGCCCCGTGATACCACGTGCGGATCGCCCTCAGGAGCGCGGGGTCGTGGTAGGCGATCAGGTCCAGGACGGCGCTCTGGCCGGGGGGTGGAAACGGACTCAGCCACCCCCGGAGTCCGATGGCCAGGAGCGCTACCCCGGCCACCAGCCACGCCCAGGGGCGCGCCCCTGGGCCCGCCGGTCTCACAGCCAGCCCCCCGTCAGACGGTCGGAGCGCCACACGCGGCAGCGGTCGACAATCCCCTCGGGCTGCTGGGCGCCCAAGCGCTCCCTGAGCGCGGTGATGCGCTCCAGGCAGGGGGAGAGGCCGCCGTGGCGATCGATGGCGCGCCGGTCACCCGTGCGCACGGCCGCCTCCAGGGCCAAAATCTCCCTGTGCTCCGGAAACTTGGGGTCGCGTGTCCCGTCGCCCGCGTCGTGCCGTGCATCCAGGGGCGCCCAGTGCAGCGCGAACCGTCGGGCCCGCTCGGCCTCCCGTCTGGCGCGCACAACGATTGTGGCGTCGACCCGGATGCCCCGGCGACGCAGCTGCCGCCAGAGCGACACGTGGGCGTCGGCCCAAGCGCGGATGCTGGACCGGCAGCGATAGCCGGGGTCGATGCATGTGAAGAGCGCCCGATCGGGCCAGGCGGCGATGGGGTGCCTGGCGCTGAAGTAGCGACGGGGGCGCTTCATGTGGCTGCCGAAGTTGCGCACCGGAAGCACGTCAAGGTCAATGCCCATGGCGCCGAAGGCCCGGATCTTGTCCTCCTCGGAGGCCAGCCACGGCAGATCGCTACGCTCGATGACATGGTCCAGCGACAGCAGGCGCCTCGCCATCGCGAGCCCGGATGTGTCGCGGCAGTGGAGGACCTCTGTGTCCAGCGTCCGGTAGATCCTGGGGGCGCAGATCCTCAAGGCCTTGTATCCCAGAACCCACTCCTCGCGCGCCAGCTTTTGTTTGAGCAACCGGGCGATGATCCCGTTTGCGCGGCGCTCGCCCCAGCGCAGGTACGCGCGCACTTGCGGGCGGGCGAAGACGCCGCTGTGCAGGCAGACAAAGGCGATCCACTCGGCCTCGGGGCCCGCCCAGCCCAACGGCCCCAGTGCGAGAGCCCGCTCGCTCAGCCGCCTCGTCACCGCGATTCTCCGGTCACCAACGCGGCGTCGGAGCGCAGATAGGTGATCAGGATGCCCATCGGGTTGTACACGACCAGATCGGCCGGGATGTGGCTCATGAATTCGAATCGGAGCGTGAGGGACCAGCGCTCGCGGCGAACCTCCATCTCGTTGCTCAGGCGGACCACGTCAAAGTCCGCCGTGGCACCGTGCGGTGGCTGGGGGGCGGGGTGGATGCGCAGCACGACCTCCTCGATCTGCACCTCGGTATCGGCGGTGCCCGCCGCCGCGGACGCGACCTCGGGGCCGTCGCGTTCGAAAGCGGCGTTGGCGAGCTCGGTGCTCAGGAAGCGGAGGCTCCGGGTCCAGTGCTCCTCGACGGTTGCGCGGCGACGCGAGTAGAAGTCGTCCACGAAGCGGTGGAGGAAGAACTTCGTCGTCGGGTCCAGGGGGTCGGCTTGCGCGGTCGCCGCCTCGTAGCGCACGGCCTCGGCCCGGCCCACCTCATCGACGCGCACCACGATCGGCTTGGGCGCGTCGCGCCCGGCGAGGCGGAGCATGCCTGCCGCCATGACCAGGCAGCCCCCCGCCAGCAGGATCAGGGCGGCGCGCAGCCTGCGGTTCGCCATCGTCGTCTCGCCCCAGATTTCGGCGTACTGCCGGCCCGCGTCAGCGTTCTTGGTCATGGTTGGGGAAGTCCTTTGGGGAAGGGTTGGGCGCGGGGGGCGTCCACGGGAGGGAGCTTGTGCGCCCGTGCGTGCGTGTGTGTAGCCAAGGAGGCATTGTGCCTCAAGGGGGAGAACCGGCGGGCATCTATGGAGCCGGGGCGGGCGGAGCGGAGGGGATTCTGCTCGCACGGGTGACCAGGGCGGACAGGCCGGAGCCGACGGCGCCGGATCCCGAGACCAGCATCGAGGCCAGCTCGCCGATCTTGAGGCCGGCCAAGAGGCCGCAGACGATCAGGGGAAGAAGGACGACCAGCCAGAGTCCCAGCTCGGCAGGATCGGCCGAGCCCGTGTCCAAGAGCGCCCCCGTGAAGGTCGTGATGTAGCCCATGCCGACGCCCATGAAGATGCGCAGCACCGCCCCGGCCACGACGCCGTAGAGCGTGTAGACCAACAGGGAGCGGAACCAGCCCCAGAAGAGAAAGGCAAGGGGTTCGAAGAGCAGCCACGGGATGAACACGGGCCCCAGCAGGATCACGACCGCCACGGCGACCTGGGCCCAGATCACCTGCGCGTATGTGAGGCAGAAGAGCGTGACCAGGCCGACGACCAGGGACGCGCCCAGGACCAGCGACACCAGCGTCGACAGCATGACGCTCAGGCCGGCGGTCATGATCGAGAGCACACTGCCGCTGCTCCAGGCGCTGGTCAGGTGCTGGGCGAAGGCCTGCACCAGCGCGGCCGTCTCCTCGTACCCGGTCGAGACGACATCCGACACAAAGAGGTTTTGCAGCCATATGCCGCCCGAGACGACCGTGGCCGGGAAGGTCAGGCCGACGCCCGGGATCGGGGCGACGTAGTAGTGCAGCAGCGTGCGCGCGAGACCCACGATGAGGACCAGCCGGACGAGCGCCCCGGGCTGCAGGTCACCGCTGAAGGCGATCTGGAGGCCTCGCCACGAGACGACCACGGCGGCCAGGGCAGCCCAGAGGTCCAGCCCCAACGCGTTGACGGACACGGCGGCGTCGCTGATCACCGTGTCCAGGACGATGTCCAGGAAGCGCTTGAAGTCCTGGAGTTGGTCCGGCGGTATCTGCGCGGGGACATTGGGATCAATCGACTGCGGGGCGATCATCCGGGGAGGTGGCCTCAACGGTCGAAGCGGGCCATGAAGAACGACGGGACGCGCAGCAGTAGCCCGTCGCGCAGGGCTTGCCGATCGCGCAGTGTGGCGTCGCGCATCGCGCGGGCCATGCGGTTGGCCCGGAGCCGGCCCGCCCGCCACTCGCCCAGGTGCTCCAGGTGGGCGATCTCGGCCTGTTGCGAGCGGCTCGCGCGCTGGACGATGTCGAAGGCCATCGCCTGGCCGACCGCGGCGTGGACGCGGCCCTGGCTCAGCTGGGCCGCCAGGGTGGCCTGCTGCAGGGCGGTGTTCGACAGGTTGCCGTTGGCTGTCAGGTCGGCGAAGGACGCGCGGGCGCTCTCAAGCGTGGCCGCCAGCGCGTCGGCCGCGTCCAGCGCGGCGTAGTCCAGGACCCGCTGTTGGTCCCGGGCGGCCGCTTGGCGGCGGTGGTCTTGGATGGCGCGCGTGGCCGCATCCGGCGGATAATCCCTGAGCAAGTCGTGCAGGTCGGCTTCATCCAGCGGGTCGATGGCGCGCCGCTGACCCCGCCACAGTTCGGTCAGGGAGCGACCGTCCCCCAGCGCTCGGGCCGCCCGCACCATGTCCGCCGCGTCGCCGGCAAAGTCGGGTCCCCAGCGCATGCGGTCGCCCACGAGTCCCACGGGGGCTGCAGCCAGCTGGGAGAACGGCTCCGCGAGCGCCCCCAGCTCCCCCTGCGCGGCCCGGGTCATGTGGCGCAGCTGCAACTCCAGCTGTGTGAGGTGCCTGCCCATTTCGCGGAGTTGTCGGGCGTCGTTGGCGAGTTGGGTGATCTGGTTGGCGATCATCTGGGCCCGCTGCATCCAGCCTCCGAAGTCGAATTGCGCATGCGCGGCGGTAGGGGTAGGCCAAAACGGGCCCACGAAGAGCGCCAGCGCGCCGGCAAGGAGCGGGAGCGCCGGGAGGCGGGAGCGAAGAACTCGGGCAGGGAAGAAGCGTGGGTCTGGCTGGGTCACGGCGATGGTCTCCCGGAGGGTGGGTCTTGTGGGCGGGCGTGTTGTGGCCGGGGTGGGCCCGAAGCGAGGTCGCCCGCGCCGGGTCGGGGCACCAACACGTCGGAGGTGAACCAGATGCGGAGCCGGTGGCCGGCGCGAATCGTGATGGTGGGCATGCGGTTCAGGAATCGATCCAGTGAGGATGTGGCGCTGGTTCCCAGTCCCTGTCCCACGCCCGAGCGCAGCCCGAAGGGCGCGGCGCCGGCCAGGGCGAGTCCGCTGATCGCGCCCACGGCCCCCGCGGCGGCAAAGGTCGACAGGTAGTGGCGGTCGACCTGGTCGCTGAGCGCCGCTTGACCGGCCTGGTCCAAGCCGGCGAAGCGAAGAAGGACCCCGCCGCCGTCGTGTAGCAGCAGGCGATGAAACGAGACGGCCAGGCGGCGCTGGTCCCTGTGCTGAACCGCCTCCGCGACGCCGATGACCCGGCTGCCCCGGGGAATCAGCACCCGCTGGCGGTCCGCCGAGTACAGCGGAGTGGAGACCATGGCCAGGACGGGTCCGGGAAAATCGCCCGAGAGTTGTGTGACCAGGACGCCCTCCAGGAACGATCCCTCGTGAATCCGCTCCCAGCCCTGCGGGTCCAGGGGCCACGTCATCCGCGCCGTGGGGCTGGCGGCCCTCTCCGGCTCCGGCTCCGCGTCGGCGAACCGGGAGGCGTCGCCGTCAGCGCTCTCGTGGCGCACGATCTCGCCCTGCAACCGCCGGGCCTCCCGCTCCAGCGACAGCAGGGTGGCGTCCAGCGCCGCCTCTCCCGGCTCGGGTGCTGCCGTCGCCCCCTCCCGGGAGGAGGTCGCCGGCCTTGGCACAGGCGACTCCGATCCGCCCTGCCCGCGAACGGAGCGTGCCACGGGGTGGGAGCGCAGGGAGCGGACCCGGCGCTCGACCTCCTCAAGCCGAAGCTGGTGGAGCAGCTCCAACTCATCGGCGCTCGTCTCCCGGAGCGGGGCTCCCGGTGATCCCGCCTGGGCCGCCGGATCGCTCTGGAGCGGACCGTCTCCCGCGCGGCCCTGGCGACGCCCCAGCTCGTCACGGGCGGCCTGGGCGCGGGCAGCGGCCTGCTGCGCCTCGCGCCGGGTCTCGGCGCGGATGCGCCCCTCAAGCGCCCGTCCCATCCCGTCGTCGACGGCCCGGGGCGGCTCCCCGGAGGTCTCCTCTTGGGCGCCCGGGCCGGTGAGCGCCCTCGACAACAGCAGGCCGCCGACAAGCACGCCGATGAGACCGATGCCCGCCTTGGTCACCAGTCCGCCCGGCAGCGCGCCCTTCGGCGCCCGGAACCACTGCGTCCAGCGGCTCACTCTTCCGGGCGCCCGGCGTCGGGCGTGAAGCTCCAGGCCACGCGCTTGCGCCCGATCTGCAGCCAGCCGTCGCCCAGGACGCGGCGGGCGATGTACAGGCCGTCGGGCGAGAGCTCGTAGGAGACCAGCGACGGCTCTCCGTCCTGCTCCTCGTAGAGCGCCGGGGATTCCTGGGCCCGGCTGCGGATGTAGGTGAAGCGGCCGTCGTGCCACATCGCGTCGATGAGGAACGGGCGCCTGGATGCGCTGGCCGGCAGGGTGTACTCGAACGCCAGGCGCCCGGGGTACTGGGCGACAAAGGCGTCGATGGCGTCCTGGGCCCGGGACTGGGCGTCGCGTCCGGCGGCAGCGGCCTGGCTCGCCATCTCTCGGTACGCGGCAACCTCGCTTCTCGCCACGAAGGCGGGCTCTCCCGCCGCCCGGCCAACGCCCTCATCCCCGTCGGCGGTGATCCGGACGATCAGGTGGGCCGGTTTGTCGCCGGTCTCCGCCACGAGAAAGGAATAGATCGATCCCGACTCGCAGATCAGCGCCACGTTGGTGGCGGTCGCCTCCGCCAGCGGCTTGAGAAACGCGATGTTCGCGCTGCCGGTCAGGTGCCAGTATTCGGAGTCGCCGACCACGAAGTCCAGGATGCGCTCCTCGGCGGGGAGCACGATCACGGTCGTGTGGCGCACGCGAGCGCTGAGGCGGTGGATCCGGTCCACTCCGGTCTCGGCCGGAAGCCTCAGCAGCGAGGCGTCGACGGCCCTCTCCTGGCCCAGGGCGCCGGGCGGGGGCGTCCAGAAAAGCGCTCCTGTGGCCAGCAGTGCGGCCAGCACCGGGGCCGGCACCGGCAGGGATGCCCGGCGCAGTGGTCGCAGGGGCGTGGGCCGGGGACGCCGGCTCGGCAGGTTGAGTGCCGGGTGTCTGATCATTCGTGCGGTCCTTCTTGGTGCCCCTCCGGGGGCGTGGATGGGTTTGGCCCCTGGCCGGCAAGCACCTCGAGGGCATGCGTCAGCCCGTGGCGCTTGATGGCTCGTGCCCGGCGCTGGGCGTCGGGGGGCGAGGAGGTATAGAGCCAGTAGCTCTGTGGATCGACATCCAGGCGCAGCACCGCGGCTTCCCGCGCCCGGCGCAGGTAGAGCTCGCGCTTGGGCGTCAGGTTTCGTATCCGGGCGACCTCGGCTGCGCTCAGCTGAAAGAGCGCGCCCGCTTGGTCGGGCAACTCCGGGTTGGCGAGGAAGAGCTTGGTGGGGATGGACTCCAGGAGCGCCGAAGCGCCCTGCGTCCGGGTCATGTCATGGGCGGACTGCGTCGCCAAGACGAGGGCCGCGTTCTTCTTCCGCCACGTCTTCGCCGCCTCGGCCAGGTAGGCCAGTACGGACGGGTCGGCCAGGTATCGCCATGCCTCGTCCACGACCATGATCTTCAGGCGCGCCAGGCGGGTCGGATCCTCAACCTCCAGGCGCATGCGCTCCAAGAGGTAGGAGAGCGCCGCCTCGCAGAGGTCCGGATGCTCGGCGCTGCCTGCCAGGTCGATGACCTGCCAGTCGCCCGGGGCGAGCTCGCCGCCCAGGGTCAGCGGCGGGTTGTCGAAGTGATGGCCCCACGCTCCGCCCCGGGTCCATCGGCTGAGCGCGGGCCACATGGCCGACGGAAGCGAGTGCTTGAGCACGCTGAGCGTGCGGCGTTCGGGCTTGAGTGCGTAGAGGTCCTCAATGCGGTCGCGAATCTCGTTGGTGTCCGCCCCGTCCGACTGCCAGCCGCCCAGCTTGAGGAGGTTGAGCACCCAGCCGACGAGGAACTGGCGCGAGCGCTCGTGGCGGGGCAGCGAGAAGGGCTCCAGTCTCAAGTCGCGCCCGGATGCCGCGGGTGCGAGCTCCAGGTAGCGTCCCCCCAAGAGTCGCGTGAGCCATTTGTAGGATCCGCCCAGATCCAGGATCAGCACCTGGGGCCGATACTTGAGCGCCTCGACAAGGAGGAAGTTGAGCGCGAAGCTCTTGCCCGATCCGGTGGCGCCCAGGATCAGCGTGTGGCCGACATCGCCGCTGAAGAGGTCGTAGTGGTAGCCCGTGCGCCACGGGGTCCCCAGCACGGCCAGCGCACCCTTCCCAAGGTGACGGCTCCGGGGCGTGCCCCGGGGAGGGCCGAAGATGGGTGCCATGCAGGCGGCCAGGCCGGCGGACAGGAACACCCCCCGGGTCTGGCGCTGCCGGGGCTGGGCCGGAAGTCGGGAGAACCAGGCGGGCAGTTGCCCCCAGCCCTCCCGGATCACCTTGGCGTCGTGGCCGGCAAAGATGCGGCGCACCTCTCCGTCCAAGCGCTCCGTCAGCGATCGGTCGCCGTGCAATGCCACCGTGAGGGCGGCCTCGCCGTAGCCGATGCCGTCGGCCTCCAGCTCGACCAGCGCGTCCCCCAGGCGACTGGACTCGGCGGCCGCGGCGGAGTCCACCATGGCGGCCGCCGTCCCCTCTGTCTCCTGCAGGTGGGCCATCATGGAGTAGCGACGGGCGAAGTAATGCCGCTGGGCGCTGCGGATCCTGCGGCGGGCCGCCTCCAGTGTGCTCGGCCTCCACTCCAGGGAGACGGTGACGGTGGCGTCCAGGCAGTACAGCTGCTTCAGCATGTTCGCGAATCCCCGCCCCGGCGGCGAAAGCAACGAGTAGAGCAGGACGGGCTCGCCGCCCAGGCGCAGGTGTGTGCGTTCGGCCTCCAGCTCCGACAACGCCAAGCGCCAGTTCATGCCGCTGCCGGTGGCTCCTCCCCACGGCGTGCCCGGCCGGTTGACCAACTCGCTGAGCACGCCTGAGGCCTCCCCTGCCTCCAGGAGCGTGATGGGGGTGTGCGGGTCGACCAGCGCGCGGTTGGCGTCCACCGCGGCCCGGAATCGCCGGGCGGCATCGGTGATCTGCGAGGAGAGGTAGGATGAGCGGCTCGCGTCAGTTCGGCGCCAGAGCTCCCTGATCCGGGCGGCCAGGGTCTGGTCTCGGTCCAGGCGCCGGGAGCGCAGCCCCGCGTCGTGGGACCAGGCGACGTAGGTGTCCAGTCGCTGCAGGCGTTCCCGCAGGAAGGCGCGTCTGCGCTCCTGGGCGATCTCGCCGATCTCCAACGGCGATGCGGTGCCCGCTCCCCGGTCCCCGGCGGGAGCGTCGTGCGCATGCACTCGGCGCGCGTTCCTCCCAGGCATCGGCGCCGGTCGCCGGAGCGAGTAGAAGTACAGTCGCGTCTCGGGTGCGATGCCCGAGAGCAGCCGTTGCCACAGCTGCAGCGTGCGGTCGACCCTGGAAGCCGTCTGTCCGTCCGTCACGGCCGGCCTCAGGCGTCCGATCGAGAGCAACTCGCCGGAGCGGGTCAGGCAGGTGCGTCCGTCGGGCAGCCAGCCCCAATAGGGCAATTCCTGCGACAGTGATCCCGTCGCGGCGTGGCCCCCCCGGCCGGCGCGCTTGCCCGGGCGTTGCCCCGGCGGTGTCTCCGGGAGGGTCATGGCCCCTGTGGTCTGCGCACATCGATGTGCCACGGCTCCCGGGCCCACATCCCGGGGTCCAGACGTGCCGGGTAGCGGGCGGCCGCGCGAATCACGGACAGGATGGCCGGATCCTTGCGGCCCGCGATCCAGCCCGCGCCGTACCACCCGCAGAAGATCAACGCGCCGGCCGTGAGCGAGGCGGTCGCGTTCCAAACGGCCAGGCCCAGGGTCGCCGCCAGCAGAAAAAGGCGGCGCTCGACCCCCATAAGGGTGAGTGGGCGGTTGAGCGCTCGGTACCCGGCCCAGCGATTCAGGCCCCTCATCAGAAGAGCCAGGCCAGGAAGTTGACCGCGCCCATCGCCATGCCCAGGCCGAAGATGATCCCGGCCAGGGTGCGCTTGCTGCCGCCCTCGCCAAAGGCGAACATCAAGCCGCCCACGACGATGGCGATCAGGGAGAGGCCGCGCGCGATCGGCCCCGTGAACTGGGTTTGCAACTCGTTGACTGCCGTGACCCAGGGGCTTGTGCCCTGCGCCTCCAGCGCGGCGGGCACGGTGATTGCGAGGGCGGCCAAGGTGGCGCTCCACCTTCGGATGGTGCGTATTGCGGATGGGGACATCTCGTTCTCCTGTGCTGGACAGCGACATGGGTTGGTCGGTGCCGCTCCTCGCGGCGCCTGCCTGCAAGGGGCTCTACTCGCCGCCGCCGGTGCGGCGCACGCGCTTCTTGATCCACTCCTCGACCTCGACCTGATACCACCCGACGGCGCGCGCGCCCAAGGCGATGGGCGGGGGGAAGGTTCCCGCCCGGATCCGCATGTAGATGGTGCTGCGTGACAGGGCGGTCAGTGCCAAGACATCGGCGATCCGCAGGATCTGGAGCGGGTTGCCGCCCTGGGCTGTGGTTGGTGGCTCATGCATCGGAGGTTTGACCTTCGGGCTCTGCCCTTTGGGGGTGGGTGGTGTGGAGGGCGACTGCCGTGTTCGCTTGCGCGCCCGCCGGGCCATTGCCTTCCTGCCCTCGGGGGTGGCTTGGCGGTACTCGTGGATGAACCCCAGGAGGAAGTCCGCCGTCTGCAGCGAGGGCGAGCGCCCGCCATCGATCTGGCGCATCAGGTTGGGGTCTCCCAGCGTCATCATGCCGAATCGAGTGGGGCTGATGTTGTGGCTGCAGAGGAACTCGGCAACGGTTTCCAGGAAGGCCTGCGTCAGTGTTTTCATGGTTGGACCTGAACGGAAAAATGCAAGGGGGTCAACGTCTAGGAAATATCCTAAAGTCTTGTAAAGGCTAAAGATATTCGGTGCAGTTCTTTCGTCGCGGGATCAATTTGTCCCGCGGTGGATATGGGGGATTTTCGGAGGGACCGGAGGCGTCTTCGAGCCTTGGGGGCAGGGGGCGGGCGGGTCCTGCGCGGCGCTCTCTGGGGGTTGTGGGCGAGTGCTCACCCGCACCGGGGCATTCAGTCTTGGGAGGCGCGGTGGATGCGTCGATGTGGCGGCCCTCCTGCCCGACCCGTTGGTCGGAAGGCCCACTGCCCTGCTCGTCCGGTCATGGTCCGGGCTGGACCTTGGCGCTGTCTTCGTGCCGCCCTGGTTGCGAAGGCCCGGGCTCTCGAGGGACGGCTCGCTTGATCTTGGCTTGGAGGTCCCGTCCGACCGCTCTTTCTGCTCCGAGTCGAGGCGGGTGCGCCAGATCCGGGACGTGTGGCCCGAGTCTGTCGGGGACCCGGAGCGGAGCGGCCCTTCGCCCATTCCCGTTATGCCGAAGAGGTTTTTCGGGCCCGTTCGATCAACCGGGATGCCGCGAGAAAACGTGCGAATGGGGGCTTGGGGGTCCGCAAGGGTTGGTCCGGGATCTGCGCGCAGGTTGGGGACGCCTGTGCTTCAGGCTTACGCGCGCGTGTCCTTATGAACTGGCGAGGATCTCGTCCAGGAGTGCTGAGAGCGTGGCGTGGCCGTCAGCCCCCTCCGTTGGCCCGTCCTCGTGCATCGGAAAGAGGCGATGCCCGGGAGACCAGAGGCCGACGCTGCCGGTGTTCGCCTCGAAGTACTCGGCGCTCGTGGTGACGCGTACCTCCTCACCCGATCCTGGATCATGAAGTGCGTATTCACGGGGCGACAGGGAGCGGACCGTCTGGCCATCCGGCAAGAGCCCCGGCGTGTTGATCACGCGGTCCAGATCCTCCATGGTGACCGGCGAGGGATCCCCCGTCGGCATCGAGATCGCCGTGTCCACGGCGCCTTCAATGTCCAGCCCCGGCGCGGGTTCGTCTTGGACCTGGCGCTCGATGGACGCAAGTGTCTCGGCCCGCCGGCCGGCGTCGTTGCTGTTGCCCTCCAGGACCGCGCCCGAGATCACGCCCGACACCTTGGCCAAGATCGGGGGTAGTTGGCCGACGACCCCGTGGAAGAGCCGGATGCGATCCCCCAGGATGCGGTAGATGTCCGCCTCGACCGTGTCCCTGTAGTGGAGGTTCACCACATCAATGTGCTTGTGCGCCTGGCCCAGCCGGTCGATGCGTCCAATGCGCTGCTCGACCCGCATCGGGTTCCAGGGCATGTCGTAGTTGATCAACGCGCCGCAGAACTGGAAGTTGAGGCCCTCGGCCGCTGCCTCCGTGCAGAGAAGTACGTCGGCCTCCCGGTTGCTGAAGCGCCGCTTGACCTCGTCGCGGTCGATGCGGCGCCATCCGCCCTGGGCGTCCGCGACCTCGCCCCCGCGGCCGCTGAAACACATAAGTCGATGCGTCCCCTGGGCCAGCAGGTCGTCACGAATGACATCGATGGTGTCGGTGTACTGGGTAAACACCATAACTTGGCGCGGCTCGGCGCCTGGCTCCCCGAGCTCGGCCAAGAGACATCTGAGCTCCGCCAGCTTGCTGTCTGGCGGTAGCGCGCGGGCAGTGGCCAGCAGAGATCGGATCTCGGCGGCATCCTCCGCATCAATGGCGGATCGCTCAGCCAATTCCATGGCCTTGCGGTCCATCTTCAGTGCCTGTTCGGACAGCTCATCGTCGCTCTGGTCCTCGTGCCATGTGTCCCGCTGCGCGGTCGGCCGGCGCCCCTCGACCTCCTCCAACCGGCGCTGTAGTGTGGTGATGAGCGCATGCACGCTGCTTGCCAGCCTCCGCCGGTACAGCGTCATGATGAAGCCGACGGGATTACGGGCCTTGCCCGTGGCCCGGCTGTAGGTGGCCGATATGTAGTGCTCCACCTGGGTGTACAGCTCGCGCTCCCGGTCGGTCATCCGCAGGAACCGATCCTCAACCCGGCGTTGGGCGATGCGGGTGTCGATCAGCCCCTCCTGGTGGTAGCGCCTCAGGGTGGCTCGCGTGTGACGCGATACGAGGTGGCGCACAGGGGTGTGTGCCCTCATGAGGCGAACGGCGGCCGCGCGCCTGTCGGGGGGGAGCTGGCGCCTGGGCGTCTCGTGCGGATCGCGCAGTGCGCTGAGCACATTCTTCGCCGCCAGCCGAGACAGCCCGGCCAGGGCCGGGTCGGCGGGGCGTGCAGGGTGCCCGAGCGCCTCGGCCACCTGGAAGAGCCGGGCCATGTTCTCAAATGTGCGCAAGGAGACGTCGTCCGTCTGGGCATTCTCGAAGAACTTGACGAAGGTGCGCTGGTCCCACTGCGGCGGGAGGCCCAAGAGATCGAGCAGGTCCCACAGCTCGACGGGATGCACCTGCAGGGGTGTGGCGGTCAGCAATACCAGCCCCTGGGTGCGGCTCTTGAGGGCTCTCATCAGCCTGAGCAGGAGGTTGGTGGCGCGCTGGCCCCTCCGGCGGGCGTGGTGGGCCTCATCCAGGACGATCAGATCCCAGGGCAGCGCGTCGTCCACGAGCGCCCGCGCGGTTTGCTTGGTGCGCATCAACTGGCTTGACGCGATCACGAAGGGCTCTTCGTGCCAGCGGGTTCCTGTCACGGCGCGGGTCCGTCCGGCGTCGTGGCTCGCCGGGGCGTGCCAATGGAGCTTGCCCTGGTCGTAGACGGGCCAGTCCAGGTTGAACTTCTCGTAGAGCTCGATCTGCCACTGACGGCGCACGGCGGCCGGGACGCCGATGAGAATGCGCTTGGCCCGGCCGGACAGCCAGGCCTGGCGGAGCAGGAGGCCCGCCTGGATCGTCTTGCCCAGCCCGACCTCATCGGCGATCAGGAGCCTGGGGGGCCACTCGTCGTAGAGGCGCCCGAATGCCCGCGTCTGGTGGGGCCATGGAGTGACCGGCGCGGTCTCCTGGCCGACCTGGTCGCCGCCGGACACGATTGCGGGCGCCCTCTGAATGAAGGACCACACGCGCCGGCGATCCCGCGCGTTGATACCCGTGAGGCGGCGGGGCAGCGTTGTCGTTGCGGGGCAATACTTGAGGAGTTGTTCCAGGCCGGCGCCGGGCAGGTCCAACACCCGGACCCTGGGCGAGCGGTTGTGCCAGAGCCTCCTGAAGCTGTCCTCCTCGGACTCGACCCTGCGCGGATCGTCCCAGCTGGTTGCGACATTGATGCTCTCCCAGTTCACCCGCCACCCGCTGGCGGTCTCGTTCAGACTGCCGGTCCAGGAGATGCGGTCGCCGGCCAGGTCCTCGATGATGCCGCTCTTCTCATGGAAGATGCCGTTGTCCCCGACGGGCTTGTCGCCGTCCACGGGCACGCCGATCCTTACCTCCAGGTGATCGTGCGCGACCATCCAGGCCAGCAACTCCAGGGCGTCGACGGCGGCTTGGTCCGTTGGCTGCAGAGGGGGCAGGCGCTCGAAGTGGGCCTGGGCCGCATCACGCAGCTGTTCGCCCCTGAGAATTGCTTCGATCTCGGGCTTCTCGAGCGTGTTTCCCACAAGCATGCGCATCCGGCCCCCGGAGCGGACGAGGCCCTCAATGCCGCGCGCGGCCAGCGCCAGCGCGCTGGCGCGGAAGTATCCGGTCAGTCGGTCGTAGCGCGTGGCGCGCTCCAGGGCAGGGACGTAAAAGATGCGGATGAGATCGCCGTCGTCGGGCGTGTACTTGACCCTCCAATCGCGTGCCCGGAGCATGGCGGGGTCAGTCCTGCCAGATCTGCATCTGTTTCGGTTCCCGGACCTTGTCCTGGAACTTGAGGCGGCGGATGTTCTCCAACACGTCAAAGTCGTGCGACGCCTGTCGCATCGAGCCTTCCGGCAACTCAAACCCCGTGAACCTGGCCGATACCGGCAGAACCTCCAGCACCGCCTCCAGCGTTGCCGCAAAGCGCCGCTCCCCGGCCAGTCCCGTCCGCTCCAACAACTCCACCGCATCCTGCAACGACTTCGCGCGCCCCGCATGCGCAATGTGGTGCAACACGTCAATCATGCCCCGGCTGCCATCCCCCGGACCCAGCGATCCCTTGGCCGCACGCCCCAGACTGTCCCACAGCGTCAGGTTCGCACCCCGCTTCTCCGCCATGCGACCCACCACGTCACGATCCAGGTCGCAGCCGATCGCACGCGCCAGCTTCAGCGCCTCATCATACGGAAACCGGGGCGCCCGAAACGCATCCCACGCCAATACAAAGAACGACGTCGCCCGGTCCAGGTCAGCGTCCGGCCGCCGGGGCGTCAACTCATTCAACCGCCACCGCTTCACCTCCCGCCTCGCCACATCCAACGCATCCTCAGGCGTCACCGCATACGGATCCCACTCCTCCCCCACACCCAGCTTCAGCCGCTGACCCGCCCGGTCAGGCTTCGGCCTTGGCCTGCCCCGACTGAGCGGCCAGTTCGACGCAAACCGCTCCAGCGCAGGCCCGAACGACGCCAGGTACAGGTCCACGCCCTCGATACCCGCCTTCTGAAAATCACTGATGCGCTCCCGCACCGCGCGCACCACCTCCAGCTCAATATCCTCCCAGTAGCGACCCTCCTCCTCGCCATGCTCATCCACCGCACCCGACGCCCGGGGCCTGCACACCAAGAACACCGTGCTGTTCGCCGCTGCCTTGTCCTTGATATGCATGCTGCCCGGCGCCTCCGTGTTGATCGGCCAGCTCGCGGTGATCGTGAAGCCGGCCTCGATCAACCCCGTCGTCAGCGCATCCCACGCCCCGGCCGCCTTGTGCGTAAACATCAGCGTCATCACGCCATCGGGCTTGAGCACACGCCGACACTCGGCAAAGATCTCCTGCATGCGCTCCTGATAGTCCTGCCCGGCACGCGCCTTGGCACCCTTGAGCCCCCTGAACCGCACCGGGTTGGCCACCGCCTCGCTGTCCTTGTCCGTCAGAAAGCGCTCGAACAGCTCAGGAAACACCCGGCCCGCCGTGCGCTTGAGCCAGACATAAAAGAAATCCGACAACTCGGCATACATGACGTTGTCGTAGTAGGGTGGATCCATGACGACGGCGTCCACGCTTCCGTCACCCAGGTGATCCAGACTGTCGGCCGACGTGCAGGTGATCGCCACCGACGGAGATCCGGGTGACGGGGAACCGGACCCGGGATCCCGGAAGAGCCCGCCCGGCCCACCCCGCTCCCCGCCGTCGGCGGACAACAGATCGGCCAACTCGCCAATACACTTGACGGTCTTCTCGATCGCCCAATCATAGCCGCCCACGATCAACGGCATCTCCGCATAGGACCACACAAACCCAAAGTCGTGTCGATCGAAAATTGATCGGACACGACCGGTCGAGAGATCCCAACGACCACTGCGCGAGTTGTAGTTGAGGAGCGTGTCCAGTGCCAGTGCCAGGTAGCCGTAGGCGGCCTTGCGGACGGGGGTGAGGGCGCCGCTGGCCTCATCGGCTTCGAGCATCTGGCGATAGATGTCAACCGAAGTGGCGTGACAGAGCAGTTGCCTGGGCGAGAACATGTCGCGCCAACGGGGCATGCCGTAGCGGTGGGGGGTTTGGGCAGAATAGCCCTCCGGGATGGGCTCGGTCGGAATGATGTCGTGGCGGTCCCAGGCAAGCTCCCTGTCTCGGAGCAGTGCTGCGACCTGGTCGGCGTTGTCGTCCTGGGGTCTGGGTGCGCGGTATTCGCGAACCCACTTGTCCTTGCCGCGCTTGCCGCTCTTGAGATACGTCGGCTGGCGCCGCTTGTAGACGACCGCGTAGAGCTGTTCGCCCATGTCGCCTGACCGGGCCTGCTCGGTGATCTCGTTGTTGTCGATGACTTGCCGACAATCGGGGAAGGGGCAGGTGGCGGTGCCTCGGGCCACGGTGCCGGGCGAGTGATCGCGGGCCTTGGTGACGATCTCGAAGGAGCAGGTGCGGGGTCGGGGGAAATCCCCGTCGGGGTCTGCGCCTTCGGGGACCAGGCGCACGCCGGTGCCGCTGGGATCCAAGCGCCAGTTGGGCGACAACGGAACCACACCCAGGCAATAGGGACAGCTCACGGTGCGGGCCCAGAGGTAGCCGATGGGATCCGCATCATCCAAGGGTTCATGAGGAAACGCCGACCCGACGTGCTCGCGCACTCCCGCTTCCAGGCGTTTGCCAAGCTCCTGAACCATGGGTACGAGCGCATGGCCGAACTGAAGCGGCCATTCGATGGTGGCGTGCTGGAGGAGCGTTGCCACCGGATTGAGGTCGTTGCCCATTGTACTGATTCCCAAGCGAGCCGTCTCGAACGGAATGCTGCCCCCTCCGGCGGTCGGGTCCAGAACGACCTCGTCTCCAATGAGGTTGTCGGACAGCCATGCCCGGTCGGCTGCGTCAGGCGAATAGGAAAACGCCCTTTTGTAGCCGAAGGGATTTGGACCCAGGTGTTTTCCGGTTCGCTTGGCTGCGTCGATTCTTAGGCGGCTGGCGACAGGGTCTCCGTGGATGCCCAGGATGTGGAGGAAGCGGGGACGGTCGGCGTCGGCGGGGAGGAGGGAGGCCAAGACGGCGGCGCGGGACGCCACCAAGGGACGCCTGGCCCACCAGACGTGGAGGCGGTTGGGTGCAGGAAAGGGCGTCATGGGGGTGCGCTCGCGCACACTCTCGATCCCCAGGGGCGCAATAGGCAGCCACTCTTCGATCAGCCTGCGGTCTTTGCGGTCGTCCATCTGCTCTCCTGCGTCCTCATCTCGTCCACGGTGCGTGAACTTGTCCCAACGGGAATGTGTCGGCCGAAAGGGCTACAGATCGGCTCGTCCGGGCCAACTCATGCCACAACCTATGGTAACCTGTGTGCTGGCCTGGCCGTCGGTTCCCCCGCCCTCCCCCAAATCCATCCGATGAGGAAGTTTGGCTCAACCATTTCGTCGTGCGGACAAATCGGGCGAGAGAGCAGACGAAGGCCTCGGGCTACTCACGGAAACGCCACCTCCTGGACGCGTTTCCAGGGAACAAGCCTTCCGGCGCGTCGCCGCTGCGGCTCCTCGCCGCCGTAAACGACGGTTGCGTCAGGCGGGTCCGGGAAGTGGCGTTGTACACGCTCCAGGCCTCGAAACATCGTGGACGACGCGGTTGCGGACGCCTTGACTTCAACAAGCGTGGGGCCGCTTGGGTGTTCGATGACCAGATCGGCCTCGGCGCCCCCTCGCGTCCTGTAGAAGGCGAGGCCTCGGGACAGCCCCCGACTCCATCGGTGCTTCATGACCTCGGAGATCGCCCAAGTCTCAAAGAGTGGGCCGCGCAGCGGATGCGCGCGCAGCTGTTGCCACTCGCGGATGCCCAACAGCCAGCAAGCGAGGCCCGTGTCGAAGAAACCAAGCTTTGGGCTCTTCACGAGCCTTTTTTTCAGGTTCGCGTGATACGCCGGGAGGCGAAAGACGATGAAGCAGGTCTCCAGGACACCCATCCACGCCTTGGCCGTCGGTTGCGAGATCCCGCAGTCGCTCGCCAGCGACGAGTAGTTCAGCAACTGTCCGGTGCGGCCCGCGCACAACTCCACGAAGCGCTCAAACATCGCCAGATCGCTGATGTTGGTGACCGTGCGGACATCCCGTTCGACATATGTGGCGACATAGGCTCCCAGCCACCGCGAAGGCTCAAGCCGCCGGTCAAAAATGGGCGGATACCCGCCCGTGAATACGGCTTCGTCCAAGGACTTGGGGCGTTGCTCGAAGCGTCGGATCTCGTTCCAGGAGAGAGGCAACAGGTTGAGTACTTCGGTGCGGCCGGCCAGAGATTGGGAGACGGATTCCAGCAGTGCGAGGTTTTGTGACCCGGTGAGGATCCAGCGACCCGGTCTCGGATCCGAGTCAATGGCTCCCTGCAAGTAGGACAGGAGGTCTGGAGCGCGCTGAACCTCGTCGATGATGGCTCCACGGGGAAGATCCTCCAGGAACCCGCGGGGGTCCTCAACCGCGAAGGCCCGCTGGTCCGGGGCCTCAAGCGTTCGGTAGAGGTGCTGCGGAAAGAGGGCACGACACAGTGTGGTCTTGCCGCTCTGCCGTGGGCCGGTCAGGGTGATGGCAGGTGCCTGCGTGGCCGCGGCCAACAGCTCTGTAGCGAGGTCTCGATCGACGATCATCAATGAATGATACGGCACCGAGCCGACCATTTCAAGATTTGGCTTTGGAATAGCCGGCTTGTGGACACGCCGGACCATCCAACCACGGTTTCGCTTTGGAGAGCTGTGACCGGCCGCTGGAAGCGATCCCTTGGGGGGGCGCGGTGGCCAGGTGGCGACTCGGGCCCGTGCAACCGGTTGTGCGCGCCGGTTTCCGTACCGCCAGCGGCCGGAATCGACAGACTGTTCGCACAAGGCAGCCACAAGCACGAGTGTCCAGCGTGATGGCGGGCAGGATGAAGCGTAAGGCTATGTGCAATCCGTGGATTCGCATGTCGGCGGAGCCGTCGAATTTCGGCTGTCGAACACGCCGGCCTAGGTCGGGCGCCATGCAGACCACCGGGGAGGGTGCAGTTTGTGGGGGACCGGGCGACATCAGCCGGTGGCTGCATCAAGCGGGCCCGGGTCCACTCCTGCCTCTCGGGGGGGTGGGGCAACGCGGCTTGATCGGCGGCGATGGAAGCGCTGGGCCCCAAGCGCGGGCCCGGGCGGTCAAGAAACCAGGAGGTGGCAACGAGGCCGTCAGCCGCATCATTTGAGGCACCCGGGAAGATCTGGCGGGAAGCCGGTTACGATCCCGGCAATCGGAAGCGTCTTCTTCTTTTGCGACGGCCGGGGAGTTGGCGAAGGTGACCGGCGTGGTGGAGACGTGTGCCACTCTGCGGGTGTCTCGTTCAGCGCCGTGCCGCCGGGGGAAGCCGAAGCCCGAGGTGTTGAAACCCTTGTGCCTGAGGCGCCGCGGTTTGGACGGGGAACCGGAATCGATAGCGCGTGGTCCGGTGTCAATGCCGCCAGAGCGCGTGCGAGCGCCCTTCATTTCGTGCTCAATGCAAAGGGTTCTCCTCAGGTGGCGCGATCGCCACGCGCCACCTGTGACGATCTGAGCTGTGTCGCAAAGAGGTGGAATGCCGCCCGGTCAACCCTGATCAAACCCGGCCGAATCGGTGGGGGGTTCAATTTTTGGGGGTCAGTTCACGCGGGATTTTCGTTAACCAAATACGGGGCGCTGTGGCCCTGGGCAGCGGTGGCTACCCACCGACATCACAACGGCAATGCCGTAAAGGAGCAACGGAATGAGCGAGACCCGAGGCAACACGATTGCCCGGCCAGCGCGAGCCATGAGGATCTGGGGCTTGCTTGCGCTCGGCATCGCACTGGGCGCGGTCGTTGGCAACGTTGTGGTCGCCATCCCGCCGGTGCATGCGGATGGCGGGAGCTTCTGTGAGCGGGATGTGTGTGAGACTCGTCGCATCTGGTACACCTTTTTCTTCACGACGAAGGGAGCGTGCGTGGACGCCCCGTGGCGGAATACTGGGTGTGACATGGTGGGCGAGAACAGGTGCCGGACCTACGATTGCACGGACCCGCCCCCGCCCCCACCACCTCCCCCGCCTGGCGGCGGTGGCGGCGGCGGTGGTGGCTGTGACACCGAAAAAGGGCAAAATCCCAAAGCCTGCTAAGGGCGCGCACAATGTTTCTCGAGGCTCTGGCGCTGATGACGTTTCAGCAGGCAAGCATGACCGGCGTGGTTCGCGACAGCGTGGACCTGGAGCCGGTTCCGCTCGCCCGCATCGTCATCAGCGTGCGGGGAACCCCGGTCGGCGAGACGTTGTCCGATCGCTACGGGGCATTTGCGCTGGTGGACATTGCACCCGGGGCGGGACAGCTGGAGGTGAGCGGCCTGGGTTACGAGACGTGGACGCTCGCGTATGACCGGCCGCCCTCCGATGTGCTTCGGGTTCTCATGCGACCGGCCCCGTTGGTTCTGGAGGGCATCGAGGCCACGGTTGCCGCACGCCGGGGCGATCCACTGGCCGCCTCTGCGGGATCGTTTGTCATCGACAGGACCTTGGTGCGGGCGCAGCCGGTCGTATTCGAGACCGATGTGTTGCGGGCAGCCTCGATTCTGCCCGCCGCATCTGCGTCGTCAGACTGGGCCGCGATTCCGTACATCCGGGGAGGGTCCAGCGAGGGCACACCCGTGCTGTTGGACGGCGTCAGGCTCTTCAACCCCTTCCACACCCTCGGCTTCATGTCGTCATTCAGCGGCCAGGCGGTGCGCCAGGTGAGACTTCTCACGGGATCGGAAGAGGCGGGTCAAGCGGTGGGATCGCTCTCCGGCGCCTTTGATGTCCTGACTCGAGACGGCGCGCGGGATCGCTTCCGGATGAATGGCTCCCTGGGTCTGGTGTTTGCGAGGTTGGCGGTCGAGGGCCCGCTGGGACCCTCCACATCCTACTTGGTTGACGCGAGGCAGTCATACATCCAGGTGATCACGGCGGGTCGCATGCCGCTGTCGTTCAACGATGTCCACGTCAAGGTGACGCGAGATCTGGGGGGTGTGGGTCGGATGTCGGTGACCGGGTTTCTGACCACAGAGAGCATGAATGTCTCTCGCGAAAACCTCCACCCGGCGAACGAAATTGACACCTTGCGCTGGACGTGGAGAAACGCGGCCCTCACGATGCACTACCGTGACCAGCTGGGCGGGTCCACGATCATGGATGCCCATGCGGGATTCAGTCGGTTCAGGGGCAGTCATATGGAGATCGGCGGCGTCTATGGCGACGACGAGGGGCCCACTGCGCGGTACGACTACGAGGGAATGATGCATGAGGTCCGCACGGACCTGCGCGTGACCCACAATGTCGGTCGCATGAACATCAAGGGCGGTATACAGGCGGTGCGATTTGGGGCGGACCACGCCTCCAGAGCGCAGCGCGAGTATGTCTTTGTGCCCTTCCGAGTATGTCTTTGTGCCCTTCAACGGTGCCGGCACACAGGCCCGGATCGCAGCATACGCAAATGTCCGCCTCCGGCTCACGGGGGGAGTGTCCGCTCGAGCCGGACTACGGGCGGACCGCTTTTTGGGGCTTGAGACCACACTGGCACCGCTCGCGGGAATCACATACGAGGCTCCGTGGTGGCGTGCATGGATGTCGGGATCCAAATCGTACCAAGCGTTGTCGTCGGTGCGCAGGGAAGAGACATACGGGACGAGCATGGTTGCGCTTGATGTGCTCCTGCCCGTCAAACAAGCGCCCGTACCAAACAGCACGGACCTGGTCACCGGATGGGAAGGGTCGGTGGGTGCGTGGAAGGTGCGACTGGAGGCCTACGCCCGCCGGATGGCGAACCTGCGGCTGTTTCCGCTCCACAGGGACCACTTCGATTCGCCCCTCTTCGGACCGCCGGACTTGCAGCAGATTGCCACCGGCGAGGCGCAGGGGATCGAGGTCTCCGGGAGCTGGATTCGGGCCGGCCGGAGCTCGGTGGTGGGAAGCTACCGATGGGGTCGGGTCAAGCGCACGGTGCAGGGTGTTCAGTACACGCCGCGCTTCCACCGAGCCCACGAGGTGGAGCTGTCCACCGCCTTGGAGCGCGGATCGTCCACGTGGTCACTCAGATTCTCAGGCAGATCCGGCCAGCCCATGACGCCGTTCCTGGGAGTAGTCCCTCATGTGGGTGTCAAGTGGCCCGGCTCGGATTTGAATGTCGTTGACGACAAGGCCGTTTTTCTCGGGGGTCGGTACAACGCCGGCACGTTGCCGGTATACCTGCGCGTTGACGTGGGCTGGCGCACATCCCGCGAGGTCACATGGTTCGGTGGCGGCACAATTGAGCCCTACGTGTCGATCGTCAACCTATTCAGTCTGCCCAACGTGGTGGGGCAGGCGCCGGATTACCACCTGGGGGCGGCTAGACTGGTCACCCTACCCCAGATACCCATGTTCCCGTTCTTCGGGGCGGAGTACCGGTTTTGAAGGCCGCGGGGGCGGTGTTCCTGGCGGTGCTCCTTTCGGCCTGCGACTACATTCGGCCCACTGAGCCGCTCGTGCCCGAGGATGACATCGTCACGCTGGCGGCGGTGATCCTGTCCGGGCAGACCTCGGCCCACCTGTTGGCGACCCATCCCCATCGCCCATTGTCCGGTCTCCCCCCTGCAGGGATTGCCGTGACGCTGTCAGGGCCCGGATGGACGGCGGCCTATGCCGAGAGCGTGCCCCTGATCCACTGCAACGTCAGGATTGCAAATATCTGGCCGCCGGCCCGCTGTCTCAGGGCAGAGCTGCCGGAGCCCGTGCGCGCGTTTGTCACCTACACCCTGGCCGGGACCACGCCCCGGGGCTCGTTCAGCGGGAAGACGACGGTTCCGCCCTCGCCCGTCGTGCATCAGGCGGACACCGTGCGCTTCGTTGTTCGACACCCGAAGGACCGCGTCCAGGTGGACATTCGTTTTGATGTCCTCGACGGAATTGAAGCTGCCACCGTGGATATCGACAACGCGGTTCATCTCTCGGACAGCGGGTCATGGAAACCAAGTTGGATTGCCTTCTTGGATCCGCATGTCATGGAGATTGGCGCGTCTCCGCAAAGGGTCAGTGTATACGGGCCGTGGCGCGCCTCGAGCGTCCGGTTTGACATTTTTGTTCTTGGGTTCGAGGAGAACTACGCGCACTTTGTTGATCGCACCCAGCACCAACTTCTGCTTCAGCCTTGGCCCGACTTTGGACTTGAGGCGGATGAGGGAATCTACGGATACTTCGGTGCGGGCGCTCGATCCGCCAGGGGTGTTTCGGTGGCCGTCGACATGCCGGGCACGCCATGAGAGGGTCGCACCGCTAAGGATATTTTGCCTGGCTGACATGTTCGCCACGGTACGCGGGTGGGCCCGGAAATAACGAGACGGCGCACCCGACCTGCGAAAACCTGCGTGTCGCCGAGGGGTATGCGCTCCTTCAAGCGCCGGCACCTGTCCCGCTGTCTCGATTCGGCAACAGTGTCGTGATCACCCGCACGGGATCCGCCTTCAGCGCTTTACCAGAAAGCGGATCCCGGAGTCCTTGATTCGGTTTGCCGCATTCCCTTTTTTGCGCGGTAGCGCCTTCTGTCCCTGCGTCCCTCCAGCTTGGAATCCACTGATCCACTGGCGGGATCTCTCCACACGCGACGACACCAGGGCCGGGACAACCCGGAGAGCCCGCCGCTCGGTCTCTTCCGATTCGGCGTTTACGCTCCCGTGATTGCCCGTGTCGCCAGGATGAGAGAGCAGCGTGTCCCCGAATTGCTTGAAGATGCGCGCCAGCAGACTCCAGCGCGCCCCCGGGGCCACTCCCATGCCAGATTTCCGATTACACCGGGGGTTTCGCATGGCCGGGGATCCCGACGCCGGTGCCAACGCCCGCTGCTCGCGCGTGCAAGCGAAACACATGGAGTACGGGTGACGACGACTGAATCCAGATGGCGATATCGCAACGCGGTTCTACGGGCGGCAGAAATGCCCATGCATCCGTCTGCTCAGAATGGGCCAAAGAGCCCGGTTGCACATGGCAGACATGGATGTTGTCCGAATGGGCACGCCAATGATTTCCCTCGCCCGAGGGATCATCTGCGCTGAACCCCGCCTGACGCACCTCGTGGACGGGAAACCCCCGCCGACAATAGCACAAGCGGCCCGGTGTCCATGTCCCCAGCGCACGCCCAATCCCCACCGATTTCGTGGGTAACAAGCTGGTTCTCGTGGGCTTCACGGGTGCGCCACGCTGTACTGGCGGCCACCTGAGCGGTGTCCCCAAGAAACCGGAATCCCAGGCGGCCAATTCGTGAAGAATCCGGCTGAATCAGTGGGGGGTTCAATTTTTGGGGGTCAATTCACGGGGGATTTTCGTTAACCAAATAGCGGGACGCTCCTGCCCTGGACCGCGGCGGCTACACCGCGGGGGCATGACAACAACCAAGAGGGTGGCCAAATGAGAAAGACGGGAAGCAGTGCCATCGCTCAGCGAGCACGGGCCATCAGGGTCTGGGCCTTGCTTGCGTTCGGCATCGCGCTGGGTGCGGCTGTGGGCAGTGTCACGGTCGGGAACCCGCCGGTGTATGCGGATGGCGGGAGCTTTTGCGAGCAGGACGAGTGCGAGACCCACCGCGTTTGGTACACCTTCTTCATCAAGAAGGTTTGGTCCTGTGTGGACAACGCACCGCACAACACCGGATGCAATATGGTCGGGAAGAAGTGCTACACCTACGGGTGCGGCGGCCCGACCGGTCCAACGGGCGGTAGCGGCGGTGGCGGAAGCGGTGGTGGAGGTGGCGGCGGTGGTGGTTGCGACGCTGAGGATGAGCAAACCGGCATCTGCTAAGGGACGGTACACAATGGTGATCGAGACTGCCGCACTTGCGCTTGTGCTCCAGCAGGCAAGCATGACCGGCGTGGTTCGAGACAGCGTGGACCTGGAGCCGGTGCCCCTCGCCCGCATCGTCATCAGCGTGCGGGGAACCCCGGTCGGCGAGACGTTGTCCGATCGCTACGGGGCATTTGCGCTGGTGGACATTGCACCCGGGGCGGGACAGCTGGAGGTGAGCGGCCTGGGTTACGAGACGTGGACGCTCGCGTATGACCAGCCGCCCTCCGACGCGCTTCGGGTTCTCATGCGACCGGCCCCGTTGGTTCTGGAGGGCATCGAGGCCACGGTTGCCGCACGCCGGGGCGATCCACTGGCCGCCTCTGCGGGATCGTTTGTCATCGACAGGACCTTGGTGCGGGCGCAGCCGGTCGTATTCGAGACCGATGTGTTGCGGGCAGCCTCGATTCTTCCCGCCGCATCTGCGTCGTCAGACTGGGCCGCGATTCCGTACATCCGCGGAGGGTCCAGCGAGGGGACACTCGTGCTGTTGGACGGCGTCAGGCTCTTCAACCCCTTCCATACATTCGGCTTCATGTCGTCATTCAGCGGCCAGGCGGTGCGCCAGGTGAGACTGCTCACGGGATCGGAAGAGGCGGGTCAAGCGGTGGGATCGCTCTCCGGCGCCTTTGATGTCCTGACTCGAGACGGCGCGCGGGACCGCTTCCGGATGAATGGCTCCCTGGGTCTGGTGTTTGCGAGGGTGGCGGTCGAGGGCCCGCTGGGATCCTCCACATCCTACCTGGTTGACGCGAGGCAGTCTCACATTCAGACGATCTCGGTGGGTCACGTGCCGCTGTCGTTCAACGATATCCACGCCAAGGTGACGCGAGATCTGGGGGGTGTGGGCAGGGTGTCGGTGACCGGCTTCTTGAGCAGGGAGGGCATGAACATTTCGTTCTTGCCCGAACGGGCCGAATTGCATGACACCATTCGTTGGCAATGGAATAACGCCGCTGTTTCGATGCACTACCGTGACCAGTTGGGCGGGTCCACGATCATGGATGCCCATGCGGGATTCAGTCGGTTCAGGGGTCACCACAAGGAGGTCAAGGGCGTCACCACACAGGACGACTACGAGGGAAGCATGCACGAGGTCCGCACGGACCTGCGCGTGACCCATAACATCGGTCGCACAAAGATCGTGGGTGGCGTACAGGCGGTGCGATTTGGAGCGGACCACGCGTCCAGAGCGCAGCGCGAGTATTTCTTTGTGCCCTTCAGCGGCGCCGGCACACAGACGCGAATTGCCGCGTACGCGAATGTCCGCGTTCCGCTCACGGGGGGAGTGTCCGCCCGCGCCGGACTGCGGGCGGACCGCTTTTTGGGGCTTGAGACCACACTGGCACCGCTCGCGGGAATCAACTACGAGACTCCTTGGTGGCGTGCATGGGTGTCGGGCTCCAGATCCTACCAGGCATTGTCGTCGGTGCGAAATGAGGAGGCGGGGACGGCCAGCTTCTGGGCGCTTGATGTGCTCCTGCCCGTCGAGCAGGCGCCCATACCAAGCAGCACGGACCTGGTCACCGGGTGGGAAGGGTCGGTGGGTGCCTGGAACGTGCGAATGGAGGCATACGCCCGCTGGATGGCGAACCTGCGGCTGTTTCCGCTCCACAGGGACCACTTCGATGCGCCCCAGTACGGACCGCCGGGCTCGCAGCAGATTGCCACCGGCGAGGCACAGGGGATCGAGCTCTCCGGGAGCTGGATTCGGGCCGGCCGGAGCTCTGTGGTGGCAAGCTACCGATGGGGTCGCGTCAAGCGGAACGTGCAGGGCGTTCATTATACGCCGCGCTTCCACCGCGCCCACGAGGTCGAGTTGTCCACCGCCCTGGAACGCGGATCGTCCACGTGGTCACTCAGATTCTCAGGCAGGTCCGGCCAGCCGATGACGCCGTTCCTGGGGATACTTCCCTTTGTGGGCGTCAAGTGGCCGGACTCGGATCTGGCGGTCATTGACGACAACGCTGTTTTTCTGGGGGGTCGGTACAACACCGGGACGTTACCGGTATATCTGCGCTTTGACGTGGGCTGGCGCACATCCCGAGAGGTCACATGGTTCGGCGGCGGCACGATCGAGCCCTATGTGTCGATCGTCAACCTCTTCAGTCTGCCCAACGTCGTGGGGCAAATGCCTGACTACAGCAAAGGGAAGGCCGAGCTGGCCACCTCGCCCCAGATGCCCATGTTCCCGTTCTTCGGCGTGGAGTATCGGTTTTGAAGGCCGCGGGTGCGGTGATCCTGGCGGTGCTCCTTTCGGCCTGCGACTACATTCGGTCCGCTGAGCCGCTCGTGCCCCAGGATGACATCGTCACGCTGGGTGCGGTGATCCTGTCCGGGGAGACCTCGGCCCACTTGCTGGCGACCCATCCCCACCGCCCATTGTCCGGTCTCGCCCCTGCAGAGATTGCCGCGACGCTGTCAGGGCCCGGATGGACGGCGGCCTACACCGAGAGCGTGCCCCTCATCCACTGCAACGTCATGTATGCGGAGTTCTGGCCGCCGGCCCGCTGTCTCAGGGCCGAGTTGCCGGAGCCCGTACGCGCGCTGGCCACCTACACCCTGGCCGGGACCACGCCCCGGGGCTCGTTCAGCGGGAAGACCACGGTGCCGCCCTCGCCCGTCGTGCATCAGGCGGACACCGTGCGCTTCGTTGTTGGACACCCGAAAGAACGCGTCCAGGTGGACATTCGTTTTGATGTGCCTGACGGGGTTGAAGCTGCCACCGTGGATGTCAGCAACGCGGTCCAAGTCACGGACAGCGGGTCATGGAAGCCAAGCTGGCTGGGCACACTGGTTCCGCGTGTATTGGACATTGGCGCGTCCCCGCAAAGGGTCGGTGCATACGGGCCGTGGCAGGCATCAAGCGTCCGGTTTGACATTTTCGTTCTTGGGTTCGAGGAGAACTACGCGCACTTTGTTGATCGCACCCAGCACCAACTTCTGCTTCAGCCTTGGCCTGACTTCGGAATCCAGGCGGATGAAGGGATCTACGGATACTTCGGTGCGGGAGCACGATCCGCCGCGGGCGTTTCGGTGGCCGTGGAGATGCCGGGTACACCATGAGGTGGTCGCACCGGTCCCGAGCCACACTGCGGAGGACATTCTGCTTGGCCGGCCTGTTCGCTACCGCCTGTGGCGGTCCCGGAAACAACGAGACGGCGCACCCCACCCGCGATAACCTGGCTGTTGAGGGTATCGCCATGATCGCCCAGGATACGGTGCCCCGTGGCTTCTTGCCGGACGCCGCCACCCGTTGGCGTGAAGCGCTCGCCACCATCGGGAATGCGAAGTCGATACTGACGCTGGGGGTCAAGGGGGACAGGGGCCCCGAGACCTTCGGGGCCATCACGAGTGTGCAAGTGGGGCCGCAGGGAGAAGTCTATGTGTTGGACGAGCAGGCTCAGGAAGTGCGCATTTTCAGTGCCACAGGCGAGTTCGTCGAGAAAATCGGGGGGCTCGGCGACGGGCCAACGGAACTCCGCTATGCCAACGGCATGGCACTGTTGGGCGACGGGTCCGTTGTCGTCTCGCTTCGCGCGGCCCGGGCAAAGGTATTCGGCCGGACCCCAAGGCGGTGGGAGTTGCGTTCGATCATCGACCTCCCATTTGGCGTCGGAGGCCTGTGCATCACCCCCAAGGACCGTATCTTCGTCACCGGCCACAGCAGCAATGACAACACGCTGGTGCATGAAATAGAGCGTGACTCTGGCGTCAAACGCAGCTTTGCGCCCGGTTACATGGCGGACCACTGGCTACCGCAAATGGAGATGGGAAAGGGTTTGATCGGCTGTGCACGCAGTCCTGATCGCGTGGTGTTCGCCTATTCCGCCTTCCCCGTTGTGCGCGCCTTTGATCTCGACAACGGCGCGCAGCTTTGGGTTGCCGGGATTGAAGACTTCGATCCGTTCCCGGTCTATCAGGGAATCGATCGCCAAGGGCGCGTCTATGTGCGGCACGGTGATGATGGCAGTGATATACTCGGAACCGTGCAGGGTATTCTGCCCAATTATGTCTTGATCCAGGTCGGGCGCGCCCGACCGATTACGCGCACCACGGAGATCCGAAGTTACCTGATTGACGTGACCGAGGGTCTTGGAGCCTACGTCGGCAACACGCTCCCAAGGATTTTGGCGGTCAGGCACGGCTATGCGGCGCTCTTCGATAATCCGTACCCGAGGCTGGAGCTACGACGTTTCGTCGAAACGCCGGTGGCCGCCGCTCCGCCGAATCGCCCGGCAGGGCGCAGGACTGAGCCGGGTGACCGTGTATCTCGGGGCGAATCAGAACCATGAGGTGGCGTGAGGCGAAGCGGTCCAGAGTTTCCCGGGTGCGGGCCATCGGCACGGTTGCGCTCGGCGTCGGTATCGGCCTCGCGCTCACCTTGGTGCTTCGATCCGGCGGTCCGGGCAGCCGCATCCCCGGATCCGGGATCTTGGTCAGTGGGGGGTCCGACGATAGCCGAGGGAATGACGGGTTGCGCGAGGGCCACGAACTGGTCCTTGTGTATGTGGGATCCTCAAGGTGCGGATGGTCGAACCGTCCAGAACTGGTGCGGACGGTCCAAGAACTCAAGCGGCTTCTGGCTGCTCGGGCCGACTCTGCGGGTGTCGGATTCACGACTGTGGGGGTGGCGCGCGACATGGCGGCGAACGAAGGGGTGAACATCTGACGAAGTACGGACAGTTCGACGAAGTCATGGCGGGCCGCAGCTGGTTGAATATCGGGATCCAGAAATACCTCTACGGAGGCATGCCAGGGCCTGGCGCAACACCGCAAGTCCTTTTGCTGACGCGAGCTGTCGACTACAGCGCCGGACATATAGGGATCGACAGTGAGCGCGTTCTTGAGCGCCGGGTCGGGCTGGACCAGATCGTACAATGGGTCGAGAGAGGGGCGCCGACCGGGGCCCTTCTCGCTGACAGCGGAGAGCCCGCAGGCGGGAACTGACGCCGGAGGCTTTGCCATGGGATTGGGCACTGCTCTGCCGCATTGCTGGGGCCAGGGAACCAATCGGTTGCATCGGGGTACGGTAGGGGACTACGATCCCACCATGCATCCCCTATGCGGAGGCGGCCACCATGGATTCCAACACCAGTCAGTCGGGTTGGCCACAGTCCCCATCCAGTTCGCCCATCGACTCGGGAAGAACATGGGATGATTCCACGCTCGGCCTCGTCTATTCGGTGTCTCGGCGTGTGGCCAGGGGCTTCTCGGCGGGCAACGAGCAGACGGCTGAAGATCTCACGCAGGAATGCGTCATCAGGACGATCAGCGTTGCGTCTCAAAGCAATGAATGGCCACCATCACCCGCTTGGGTGAGCAGGGTCGCAACCAACTGTTGTATAGACCATATGCGGCTCGAGGACCGAGCCAAGCATATTGATACATCTGTGGACCTGGCAGACCTGCAAGAGGTTCCAGACACCAGGCCGCTACCGGAAGAGAGGATGTACGCGCGACGCTGTCGGGTCGCCCTCGACACTGCCCTCGAATCTCTCCCGGCCACCGAACGTGATGCGGTTCAGCTTGTGGTGGTCATGGGCCTGTCATACCGGGAGGCGGCCGCAGAAATGGACGTGTGCTCCAGCACCGTGGGCCGAAAGGTCAAACGCGGCCTCTTGAAGCTCAGGCGCTTGATCGAAAAACCTGCGGGCATCAGTTCCGATGCCATGAACGGTGGTCACCAGAGCGTGCCGAGCGCCGGTCCCCGCCCCCTGGTCGCATACCAGGAGGATCCAGAACTCATCTTGGCGCTGGAGCGCGCCCTTAGGGGTGTGGCCTCATGTCTTCTCTCAGGCCTCAAGACGGTCTCGAGTTGGCGCGAGGCAGGGGAATGCGTAGCCCTCTATCCGGGCTGCCCCGTCGTCGTCGATCCGGGGATCCGGTCCGACACGGGAACGGGGCTTGATGCGCTTCGGCGTCTACTGCGGGCCTATCCCGATTGTCCGTTGATTGTCTTCGGCCGCGGCGAAGACGGGTGGTGGCAAGACGGGCAGGGCGAAAGTCCTGATGTCCCTGTCGTGCTGTTTAAGGGGGTCAGCGACGAGCCAGAGCCTCTCAGCGACGAGATTGTGCGAACAATTGATTGGAGAGAGACCGAGAATCTCATCTCCCGGGTCAAGAAGGGCACTCCGGCCGGTAGCCACCCCTTGCTCGACCTGATTCTCCGACATGCGGTTTTGCGCGTGACCGCCGTGGCCATCGCGGGATGCATGGGGATCAGCCATCAGGCAATGGCACGACAGTGCAAGAAGCTTGGGTTGCCCACTCCGAAGCGATTGCTCGATCTGGCAACCGTCTACCATGTTGAACGGCTTGCGGGTTGGAGTGAACACCCGTCACGATCAATCGCCCGGGGCATCGGTTTCAGGCGGTACTCCGACTACAGGCGCGTGACGCGACGGGCCGTCGGCAAGACACCATCGCAAGTCCGAGAGGCGGGTGGCCCCGACTACATGGCCGACGTCATCCTGAGGCGGATCTGCCGCACGAATTGAGGATCAGGCATCGCACGTGGACGGATCCGCTGCGACACAGACCGTAAGCGGACAACACACCCAGGCGGTACGGTCGGCGGGGCATGGTACTCGCATCTCAAATTCCCGTCGAGCATCGGCGCGATATTGTGGGCAATCCGATCTTCGGTGACGGATCCCGGACCGACCCGTCTAGAATGCGCATCGGATCACGTTGCAGGGCGGCTCAATGAGGAGGATCTACGACTCGACCAGGCGAACGCCCAGCGCTCCAGATAAGACATCAACATCATGGATGGCGGCATCTGGGGTGACCGGGGGAGACCAAGCCGTGGCGAGGCCGGCCATTGGCGGCGGTGGCAACAGTGGCGGTCGCCAGGCTGGGCGCCCATGCCGATGCCTGCGGAGAAATCTCCGCGCACCACACGGGACACGACACCACGGCAAGGCACCAAGAAGGCCGCCGGCAGGGAGACGAACACGGGGTTTGGAGGGGTGGCCGATCAAGGGCGAGACGGTCTGCCAGAGCCTTTCGCGCGGAACACCTCATGACCGGGCGGGGCCGGTCACCCTCGCGGCGGCTGAAACTGGAAGTGCACTCACGGTATAAGGACGTTTGGCGTCCATGTCGAGGTGCTTGAACGGGCCGCTTGACCGCTCCCTGGGGTTCGGCAGTCACTCCATGATGCCCATGCCGTCCGTCGCGGGCCGTAAGAACCGGAAACAGTTGGTCTTGGACACCGCATCCCGAGGCCGTTTTCGACCCCGCCCAAATCTGTGGATTTCTGGAAAAAAACCAGACCCGGGAAGGCGGCACCAAGACCTGCCCCAAGAGGGTTGGAATGCCCGGGGCATGGGCTTCATCCCACCTCGCCGTCGCCTTGTTCGCGCCCAAAAGTGTAACATTCCTGATGCCCATTGACACCCGCTGGGAAAACGGAGTTTAGATTTGGAATCGGTGGGACGGGGAGAGCTCTGCGGGTCCGTCTGCCGGGGGCGGAGCCTCTCGCAACATGGTGTGGAGGGCGGGGCGTGACCGTTTGTCTGGAATGAATGTCGGGTGATGAATCCTGATGACGTATCAGTTGGCGAGGAGGCGGTCGACGGGCTTGCCGGGTCTCGCCCGATAAACCACGACCGACGCCTGATCACCAGGGTTGTGCTGCGAAATTACAAGAGCATCGCCGCGTGCGATGTAGCACCTGCGCAGCTCACGTTTCTGGTGGGGCCGAATGGATCGGGCAAGAGCAACTTCCTTGACGCCATACGATTTGTGGCAGATTCGCTGCGTTTTTCCATTGACCATTCGCTTCGGGATCGAGGGGGCATTAAAGAAGTGCGCCGACGCTCCGGCCGACATCCCGATCACTTCGGGGTGCGCTTGGAATTTAATCTAGGAGACTCCAGGGGTTGCTTCGCATTCAGAATCGGCGCTGAGTCGAAAGGGGGTTATCAGATTCAGCGTGAGGAATGCTATCTTATCCGCAGGGCAAAACCGCCAGAGTACTTTCGTGTGGACCGCGGGCGCGTTGTTGGGACCAGCCTGCCTCAGACACCCGCGGTGGCCAGAGACCGTCTGTTTCTGGCGAGCGTCTCTGGCGAGCGCAACTTTCGCGTCGTCGGTGATGCGTTGTCCAGCGCCGGATTTTACAACCTGCGGCCGGAAGCGATTCGGAATCTTCAGCCTCCCGATCCCGGAGACCTTATGAATCGCGATGGGAGCAATATCGCCAGCGTTCTGTCTCGCTTGGCCCGGCGGGCTCCCGATGTCAGGCATAGGATCGAGGAATATCTTTCCAAGATCGTTCCCGGGGTCGCCGGGGTCGGCAGGGTGTCGGCGGGCCCCAGGGAGACCCTGCAGTTTCGTCAACGGGTCGGTGGCGCCTCGCACCCGTGGCGGTTTTATGCGAGCAGCATGTCGGATGGCACGTTGCGGGCATGCGGGGTGCTGCTGGCGCTGTTTCAACGGGCGGGCAGCGACGCATCGGTACCCTGGCTGGTGGGCATCGAAGAGCCGGAGGCGGCGTTGCACCCGGCGGGCGTGTCCGTTTTGGTGGATAGCCTTCGCGACGCCTCCGCGTACGCCCAGGTGGTTGTGACCAGTCATAGCGCAGATCTTTTGGACGACCCCATGATCAAGGCCGACCAAGTGATTGCGGTGTTGTCCGAAGGCGGCCAAACACATATTGGCCCCATGGATGAGGTGGGGCGATCAGTGCTCCGTGACAGGCTGTACACCGCTGGTGAGCTGTTGCGCATGAATCAGGTCGATCCAGACCCGAGTCGCTCGAGGTTGGAACCCGGCCAGCTGAATCTCTTCGAGCCGTTTTCCTGACCGGGGTGCCTCGAATCGCCACCATCGTCGAGGGTCAGGGTGATGCGGAGTCGCTCCCAATTCTGCTGCGGCGGATTGCCTCACGCCTGCGCCCCGAAATCGTGTTGGACTTGCCCCGGCCCATCAGGGTGTCCAGAGACCGCATCGTCAAGAGGAATGAGCTGGAGCGCCCGCTTGAGTTGGCCGCGAGGCGGGCGGGCCGGAGCGGCCACATCCTGATACTTCTTGACGCGGATGACGATTGCCCGGCGAAGTTGGGACCTGGCCTGATCCGGCGCGCCAGGGAGGCGCGACCCGATCGCCGTGTGTTCGTGGTGATCGCCAAATCGGAATACGAATCCTGGTTTCTTGCTTCTGCCGCGTCTGTTGCGGGCAAGAGGGGGATCGCCGGAGCGATTTCTGCTCCGCCCGCTCCAGAGTCGATCCGGGACGCGAAGGGATGGCTGAGCGCGCGCATGCCGCCCGGCCGCCGGTATCGTCCGACGCTCGACCAAGCCGCACTGACGTCGCAGTTCGATCTGGTTGCCGCTCGCCTCGCGTCGTCCTCCTTCGACAAGTTGTGGAGGGACATGGAGGAACTGTTGGAATCGTAATCCAGACCTGTCTGCCGTCGCAGTGGCGGCACCTGGGGCCGCCCCAGGGTCAGGGTGCAGGGGTTGCTTCACAGTCGCTGCCGCCGTCGCCCCGTCGGCGAGTTCGACCGCAGTTCCGTAACGCACCATCTCGGCCGCGCTGCGACTCGCCTCGGCGGTCTGGAATCTGACCGCCCCCAGCGCGGCGGCCTCCGGGAGCATCCGGTCGCCCGCCTGCTCGCAACCTTGGGCGACAAGCGTTCGTGTATTTCGTATACCTCGCCACCCGCCAAGCCGCCCAGGGCAGCCAATGTTCGCGGACTGCAGCCGCGGGCAGACGATCGTGTTGACGCCGTCGCCACCAAACCGTTCGACAACGCTTGAGCCGGCCTCACGATTGATTCGTCTCGCGTAACCGACAATCTGCTGACTTGGTAATCGACAAAATGTCATTGCTCTGACCGACAATCTTCCCATACATTTCATCCGTGCCTACATCGCCACCCATGTACCCGCGCTCGTTGGCCCCAGCCCTCGAGCACGCCATGGCGGACACGCCGGTGGTCTGCTTGGCCGGGGCTCGACAAACCGGAAAAACCACGCTGGTGCGCGCCATGATGCCGGAGCGTCCGTACTTCAGTCTGGATCATGTCCCGTTCTTGGATGCGGCAAAGACCGACCCCGCCGGCGTCGTGGCGTCTCTGCCCCGCAAGGTGATCATCGATGAGATTCAGCGGGCTCCAGAGTTATTGTTGGCGATCAAGATGTCTGTGGACATGGATCGTCTGCCGGGACGGTTCGTGCTCACCGGCTCGGCCAATCTTCTGTTGTTGCCCACGCTGACCGAGTCCCTTGCGGGTCGCATGGAGACGGTTCACCTCATGCCCCTTGCGGAGTCGGAGAAGGAACGCAGGCCCGGCCGCTTTCTGCGTGACTTGATGGACGGAGCGATCCGGACCGCATTCGCCCCTGGACGCCAGTTGCCCGCCCCGCCGATCTGGGCGAGCGATTGGTCGCGGGCGGCTACCCGGAGCCCGTGTCCCGCGGCCCCGCCCGCGCTCGTCAGTGGCATCGGCAATATGTGCAGGCGATCGTCGACCGGGATGTCTTTGATGTCGCGAAGGTTCGGGATGCCGCCGCAGTTGCAAAGCTGCTGAATGTATTGTCCGTTCGAAATGGCGAGCTTCTGAACACCAGCGGTTTGTCGCGCGAGCTTGGGCTCCATCGAGAAACGGTCCGCGAGTATATCGCCGTACTCGAGCACCTCCTTCTGGTGCGCCGTCTGCGCCCGTGGGGCCGAAATATCGAGAAACGCCTGACGAGGAGTCCCAAAGTCCATCTGGTCGACTGTGGCTTGGCCGCCACGCTGGCCGGGCTTGCCGCCAACGACTGGATATCTCGGCGTACGCGAATGGGGCACCTTCTCGAGTCCTTCGTGGTCCAACAACTCGTGACGCAGGCCGGGTGGACGGATCCCGAACTCGGCTTCTGGCACTTCCGGGACAGGGAAGGGCATGAGGTCGATCTGGTGGTCACCCGCGGTGCGGCGACATGGGGCATCGAGGTCAAGGCGACGAGTACGCCGGGGCAGACGGCGGGCCGGGGGATGGCCCGCTTGGCATTGCTTTGCAAAGGTGACTTTCAAGGCGGCATCGTTCTGTACAATGGCAACGACACCCTGCCCCTGAAGTCGTTGGGGGGCAAGCCGGCCAGGGCGGTTCCTCTGCGCGAGCTCTGGACCCGTTAGCTCATGCGCGGGTCACAACTCCCGGGGGTCCCGCGACCTGCGCCGCTCACGGTGTAGCACCACGTTGACGGCACTGATAGGCCGATGATTGCAGGGTGCCGCCAAGGCGTCGCGATCCTGCGAGAGGAAAGACACGGGTGACCACATCTTCCAGCGGATCGTGGCCGTCGTGGCGCTCGAAATGGTCCGGCATCCGCTCCAGAGTGACATCTAAGGGTGGGTGCATGCCGATTGTTCATCTGTTCGGTCCCATAGCCCACATGTCCCTGGATTCCAAGCTCCGTGGTCCAGAGGAAGGTCGGATCCCTTTCCATGTTGCCGGTGCAACCCAACAGAACGATGTGCCCATGTGCCAGGGAAAAATCCAAATGACTGCATGATGCTCGACTGGGTACCCACACAGGCGAACGCTTCAGCGCCAACCACCGGCATGTAGACGCAGGCGTCGGTGTCGACCAAGGGTCTGGCGCGCTTCGTTCCCGTTGCGTGTGTCCACGAGCCCACAGCGCTCGGCATTTGGCCTTGCCGGTCACGCCGCGCTGGCCGGCGACCCGTGCCCCCAAGGGCGGTTTGCCGGGATCTGGACCTGGACCGAATGGCGTCGCGTGGACACGGGGTGCCGGTCCGGGGGTGTCAGCGTCGTCCGTCACCGGGCGCGGTTAGCAGGAGGCGCAGTGCTGCGAGCACGCGGCGCGGGTGCTTGCGATGCATGGCCATCCCGAGCCAGTAGGACGCCTCCTCGGACTCCATCGCCTGGACGCCCTCCGCCACGGCGCGGATGTGGTTACGGCTGTGCATGGGCGCCAGTGCTCGGAACATGAGCCCCAAGGTCACGGCCATGGATTCCGGTACATGGCGCCGCACCCTGGCCGGGCCGGGCTCAGCCAATCGGATCCTCGCTTGGTCGAGCTGTCGAAGCACCCGATGCCGGACGAGCTCGAGGTTCCGCCCTCCCAGGGCACCGATCAGGATCGGCGCGGTCAGGTGCGGCGTGGCGGCGCAGGGAACCTGCCAGATTTCGTAGCGCCCACCTCCCGGCTCGCCCTGGCAGAGCCGAATCTCATAGCGGGGATTATTGCGCGACGCGGATCCCGCCGTCCTCGGCCCGGGACTCAACCGCCACTCCCGTCACGGACGTCGCGCAGGGCCTCAATGTGGACCGTGCCCTCCGCGGACCGGGTCAAGCGGGAGACCAGCTTGTCGGCGTCCCTGCCTCCGACGGCCAGTCCGCCGCCGAACCGGAGCGTGATCTGGATGTCCACCTTGCACTCCCTGGCAATCTTGAGGCGCGGCTCCAGGAATTCCTTGATCGGCTTGGCGTCGGAGATTGGCCCGTTGAAGGTCCACTCAAACGCCCCCATGTCCCTCGTTTCATAGTTGCCATTGATCCGAATCTTGGAATCGGTCAAGGAAAGCGTGCCCACCGGCCCCAGCAGACGAAAACCGTCCCCGTATTCGAATGGCCGGATCCGCAGCTCGGCAATCGCTTCCCAACCCTTGGACGCAGCGGCGTCCAGGATGTTCTTGAGCGCCGAGCGGAACAGGCCCTCGCTGCTGACTGAGGTCTCAGGCGGCGGTGGTGGCGTTGGCGGCGGCGGCGGCGGTGGCGTAACAGGGTGAGGCTCCGAGCGCGGCCAGAGCTTCTTGTCCTTTGCGAAGGCCATCGTCATGAGCGTTGACTGCTCGTCAATGCGAATCTCCGCCGCGGGATCACCGGGGCCGTAGAGCAGGTCGCCGCTTCGGTACACGAAGTACTTCTGCTCCACGCCGGTCCGTATTCCCCGGATGAAGACATCGTCCCCGATCAGAATGGGAAGCTTGGTGTTGCGACGAAACTGATCCCTGAACTCAGCCGTCGTCATCTCGCCCTTGTTCTTGAGCGGTGTGACGTCTCGCAGATAGCGCGGCGAGTCCGGCCCGTCGCTCTGGCGGCGCAGCTTTCCCAGGTCCTGAAGCACACGCACCACCTGAGCTTGCCCGGCCCCTGGCCTGAAGGACGCCTTGGGCTCCTCAATCGAGGTGTGGGCCAGGTCTGTCTGCCCGGCCCCGCCGCCCCGGGACGGATAGAAGATATGGCGGTAGCACGTTTGGATGGCGACGGCCAAGTCGGTGACCGACCGCTTCTCCAGCTCCCGCAGCTGTTCCCGCTGGTATTTGGCGAGATTTCGCAGGCGGTCTTCCCGGACCAGCGCCCGCAACGCGAGCCTGCGCCGCATGGCGGCCTGCATCGCCTCAACGTGGCCGCCATCCGCCACCACGAAGACGAGGTTGTTGCGTCGCTCGCGGGTCGCTTGCCCGTGACCACCCTTCCTGGCATAAAACCGCTCCACAAGCCTCGGTGGATCCTTCTCGGCCTTGTCGGTCCCAACAACACTTGACCCGTCGTAGGACATCACCGCCAGCCTGGGGCGCCCGTCGCCCACATCGTCGGGGAGATCGAAGGGGCCGCCCGGAAAATGGACCGCTTGGAAGACATGGTCGACAAAGATGTCCCTGATTTGGTCCTTCAGCTGCTCGCGCGCCTCGCCCCGGTCCACATGGCCCATCTCTTGGCGCACCAGGTGAAGCAGGTTCGCCTCGACGGAGAAGCGCATCGGGGCCCCGGGCCGATCATCCAAATACGCCGAGCGCGCCACAAACCTCTCCCGCGCGTCATCAATGAACGGCAGGTCGATCCCCGGCCCAAGCATCGAGAAGCGTAGCTGGTCGGGCGCCACGCCTTTGAGGCCCTCATTGAAGGCCAGGGAGTGGAGGAGCACCGTGCGGGCCACATACTCCGTACAGGGAGGCATGCCCTCGAAGTGGGCAGCGTCGATCTCCTCGGCCAGCGCCCTGCCTGCACCTACGCCCGAGGAGATGTCGCCGGAGATGGCAGGCCTGTACGCGTGCTGTCCCAGCTTCGTGAAGATCTCGTCGCGAATGGGCTCATGGCCCGGATCAATGTGGTGCAGGTGAATCGCGGCCGCGTCTCCCGGGCGCTCACTCCACAGTTGCCCCACCGCCTTGCCCAAGAGCCGCAACATGCCCCGGACCCGCTGGAAGTTGTTCAGCGTCGCCGTCTTGGCGGTGAGCGTCTCCAGCACCTCCGGATGGAACGGGTAGCCCGCGCGGAAGCTCTCGACCGTCTCCGGCAGCACAGCCTCGCCCGACAGCGACTCTCTGGAGCGGCGCCATAACTCTGCGTAGGCGTCAACAACCTCACCGATCCGCGCCTCGTCCACGGATTCAAAGAGACGACGCCGAAGCACATGAACCGTCTCGTCCTCTTCGGTGGGGTTGAGCGGCGTCGCCTTGCGGGCCGATGTCTTGAACATCTCGTCCCACGCCTCGGCGATCTCGTTGTGCTCGTCCATGTATGCGTCGATCGCCTCATGATCCTTGCCGATGGCCAGCGTGTAGACCACGCACGCATTCGCGCTGCCCTCGACCGCGCTCGACAGGGAGCTCATGAAGGCCGTGAGCTGTCCCCGGTTGAACTTGCCGGCCTTGCGCAGGTAGATCGCCAGCTCGTCCAGCAGAATGAGCGTCGGTTCGCCGCCGAACAGCTCCCTCAGCGTCGATGCGCCCGGCGCGGTTCGCTCCCGATCGCTCTGCCGCACCCTCTCGTACCCCTCCCTCCCGGCCAGAGCGTACGCCAATTCACCCCAGGGCGTGTACGCTCGCAGATCCCCCTCCAGCGTCCGCCCATTGGCCGGATCGGCGTGCTCGCCGTCAAACGCAGCCACCCGCACCGGTCCCTCCGGCAACAGCTCCGGGTTCACGAACTCTTCCGGATCCTCGACACCCCGCATTCCCTGGGCGGCATGCACCAGGGCGATCAAGCCGTGCGTCTTGCCGCCCCCGTAGGATGTGTCGAGACGGTAGTTGGCGGATGCCCCGCCCTCCCTCCCCGAGAGGCGCTTGGAGACATCGGCGAGCAGCTTCTTCAAGCCCCGGGTGGGATAGGTATTGGCGAAGAACCGGGCAGCGTCGCCATACTCGGGCGTTGCCTCCCCGCTCAATACCTGGGCCAGGTCCGCCGCGAATCCCGCCTCGACAATCGTCCCCTCAAGGATGTCTGCGCGGGGACGGCACAGGTCGTAAATCGTTGGAATGGCCATGCTATGGGGGACCTCCGCCTCTGCGGTTGTTCGGGGACGCCCGGAGCCGTACAATAGCCCTGCGGGTGGCCCACGGCGTCGTGTGCCGGCTCACTTTTGCCAACGATGCTTTCTACGCAACCGCGCCGCCGGCGTCAAGATCCGGCTCGCAGGGCGGCGGGCGACGCCGAAGGTTGATTTGCAGGGCGTGGCGGCTCTTCGGCACGCCGCCGGTCCAGGGTGCCAGGGGCAACCTTCACACTGGCTTCAGTGTCCCGGCGGGGCTCCTTTGCATAGACTAATGGGTGCATGCGACCCGCCTCCCGGCATGGGCGGCACCAAGGCACCGCACCTCTCGAGGCGGCCTGCTCGCCTCCGAAGGAGGAACTTCCGTCACTTCAGCGCCAAGATGAGCCTTGCCCGACATCGTCTCCGCCACAGCGGCTGAACCCGATACCACAATGATCGCGGCCCTGCGCCGACTACGGGGCCGCGCCACCCTGGGTGACATCGTCTCCGCCACAGGAATGCCGGAGCATCAGGCCGAGACGGAGCTCAAGGGCCTGCTGGAGACCCGCAGGGGCCACCTAGAAGTGTCCGATTCAGGGGATCTTCTGTACCGGTTCGATCCCGGGCTCATCGCCCGAGACCAGGAGCCGGCCAGCGTGCGCTTCAAGCGGGCCGCGTGGGCTGCCTTCAAGACCGGATTCAAGGTCTGGACGGCGGTGATGCTGGTCGTCTACTTCGTCGTGTTCGTTCTGTTGATCCTGGCAGTGATGGCCGCAAACAGGGATGACCGTGGCGGGTTCGGGGGCCGTGGCGGGTTCGGGCTGGGTGACCTCTTTTTGCTTCACTGGCTTATGGGTGGCCGGGGATGGAGCCGGGGCAGCCTGTACTACGGCCACAGCCACGCGAAGCGTCTGCCGAAGGACGCCAAGCCGCCCTTTTACAAGAAAGTGTTTGCGTTCATCTTCGGTCCCGACGAGCCCCGGCCGACCCGGTTGCAGCGGGACCGGGAAGTGCTTCGCCTCATTCGCTCCCGAAACGGCGTGTTGACCGCCGCCGAGTTGGTCGAGCACAACGGGCTCAGGATGCCGGAGGCTGTCGAGGAGATGGGGCGATTGACCGGCGCGTACGGCGGGGATCCGCAGGTGTCGGATCGGGGCGAGGTGGTGTACGCCTTCCCGGGTCTCATGAAGAGCGCGCACGGCAGGGTGAGCGTCAGGGACCCCCATCCCGCCTGGCATCGTCTCCAGCACCCGAAGAAGCTCACCGGCAACAGTGCAGGGTCCAACTGGGGGATCGGGGCCATGAATGGCTTCAACCTGGCGGCATCCATCGCCTTGGGCCTCCCTGCCGGTGGCTTGGCCGTCAGCCCGCTCTGGTTCTGGGGTCTAGGAGTTGTGCCCGTCACCTTCAGCGGGATGTTCTTCGGCATCCCCCTCCTGCGGTCGCTCAGCCTGCGCGGCGAGAACCGCAACCGCCTCAGGAGCAACATACGTCGCCTATTGGTGGGGCTGGTGTACAGTCGGAGCGTGGGGACGGTGCGGGACGTGACGGTCGGCGAGGCGGTCGAGCATGTGACCCGGGGGCTCAGGGGTTGGTCGGTGAGCCCCAAGATGGTGCTGAAGGAATTGGAGACGTTGGCCGCGGAATTCGACGCCGACGTCAGCGCCCGGGATCAGGGCTTCGTGTACCGCTTTCCCGCCATCCGGGAGAGCTATGTGGACGCGGAACTCGTGAGGCGTCGCCTGGCGCTCCAGGAGCAGACCTTGGGACGGATCGTCTATGCGACCTCGGACACCGCGGCCGAAGCCGATGAGAGGGATCAGGAGAGCTTCGACCTGGAGCTGAGTCGGGCCGAGGTGGACGTGTCGAAGTATCGGCGGGCGCTGGGCGAGGGGCGCTTTGTGGAGGACTTCGAGCTCTTTGCTGACGAGTTGGACGCGGGCGCGCCGGGACGCCGCCCCGGAAGGGTTACGGTCCGGCGCCGCCCACCGCCAAGGAGTCGGCCTGGATGGCGGTGAATGCATCCCGCCACCACGCCAGCGGTTGAGCTCCGACCAGCGGCACGCCGTTGACCAGAAACGACGGGGTTCCCCGCACGCCCAGGCGGGCCCCGGAGAGGACGCCGCTTCGGACCCTGGGCTTGGCGCGCTCCTCGGTGAAACAACCCCGAAACTCGGAAACGTCGGCCCCGGCGGACGCCGCGATCTCCTCCAGCGCTTCGTAGGGATCCGCCAGGCCCTTCCAGTCCCTCTGGCGCTCATAGAGCAGCCGACTCATCGGCGGGAAGAGCTCCTGCTCGCCGGCGCACTCGGCGGCGTAGGCGGCGACCAAGCCGTTGGGAAACATCCCGCTGACGTAGGTCACATACGTCCACCGCACCTGGTCGGTTTGGATGTACTCCTCCAGCAGTGACGGGAACGTTTCCATGTGAAAGCGGCGGCAGTAGCCGCACCCGAAGTCGCTGAATTCGATCACATGGATCGGTGCGTCGTGCGTGCCGTAGTGAAAGCCCAATTCGTCCAAGGGATACTCTTGGGCGGGCGGCACAAAGGTCGTGCCCCCGGCCAACAACATGGAGCTCGGAATGGACTGGGTTGCCGCGGGCCGGGCACCGGGGTCCTCTGTGGCCGGGCGGCCCTGTGCCGTCTCTGAACCGCCCGGTCCGCATGTCCACGTCAGCAACAGCGCGACGGCTACAAATGACAAGGATGTCTGCGGGCGCCATTCCCCGCTCTGCTGTCCCTTCACGCCCCTGGCCTCCTCTCCGCTTTCCCGCGCTTTGCCGCGCCGACGCGTTTGTCGGGCGACGCGGTGCTCTCCACTGAATCCTGATGGGTTGGTGACTCGCGCGCCACCCCCGGAGCGGTAGCCCCAGGTCCTGGCTGCGGGCTACGGGGGTAGTCCCGGATAACCACGGTCTCGGCGATCTTGTCGTGAATGGCCTGGCGGTTCGGATCCCACCAGACCTGCGCAAAGCCCAGCAGTCCCGTCGCCACGCCCGCGGCGTAGCCGCCGGCCCGCTCCAGCGAGAGGTAGAGGCCGATCGGGTTGCCGTTCAGTCGTACGACTCGCAGTCCCATCGCCCGCTTGCCCGGCGTGCGGCCCTGCCAGAGCGCAAGGAACAGGGTCAGATAGACCGTGCCCCACCCAAAGATGAGCCCCGCCTCGTCGGCGGCGTCGCGGATCCACGCAAACAGTGTGGACGGCTCTTCGTCGCCTCTGATGGACACGTCGTCAAGTCGGGAGACCTCCGTGCGCAGGTTGGCGATGGTGTCCCTGAGCGCCGCTTCCGTGGGCGCTGTCTCCGGGTCCGCCGGCTCGCTGTCCGGTCCTTGGGGCCGGCTTCCGGTGAGCGACTCGCGCACCTGCCGCGCCAGGCCAGCTCCGTCGATGACGGGGTTTTCCGCCAGGAGCGCGTCCACGACGCCGAGCGCGCTCTCAAGATCGGTGCCCGCTCGGGACATGCTGGCGACCAGATGGTACGCCGCCGAAAGGACCTCTGCCTCTTCAGTGGCTGTGGACAGGGTCACGCTGACTTCGCTTAGCATGTGCGAGAGCCGTGGGCTGCCGGCGTCGCCCGGGTCATTGTCCGTGGCATGGGCGACTGCGGCCTGGCCCTCTCCCGCCGGCGCTGTCGATAATGCCTGGTCGATGACTGCGGGCAACACCCAGGTGACACCGATCGTCGTGACGAGGATCAACGTGCCTGCACAGCCCAGCGCCACCCTGCGGGCGGGTGCGGCCACGACTCCTTCAGGCGATCTTGTGGCCATGCGAAAGAGCGTCACAGCGGCCACACCGGCCAGGATGCGCCACCCCAGGAGTTGGAGGACGAGGATCAGGGCAAGGTCAACGATAAGGGCGACCAAGCGTCGCCAAGGAGTCGCCAGGGGGGTACCCAAGAGGGCGGGGGCCACGGAAAACGCGTCCGGTGTGACGATCGAGCGGGGGTCGTCGGACATAGTCTTTTCGAATGCGCAAATGAGCCTGAACTCCGAGAGCTTGGTGTGTAGGGAAGAGCCTGAGCGCCGAGGCTGGTGGCGGTTGGCGGAACATCATGATCACTGGAGCCGGTGGGCGCAACCGGCGGGGTCCGCTCCGGTCGGAGCCCGGAATCTGATGCCCCGAGTGGCACCGCCGTGTTCGCGCTCTCCAGACCACCGGCAGTCGCCTCTTCTCCTTCCCGTGCGGCCTGGTTCGGGACCAGGCCCTCCAGAGGACTGGGCCAAGTACTCTTTCTCGTACAGGACGACACCGCGACTTCTGGAGAACCCGTGGTCAGGGCACCGGGCCAGGTCCAAGAAGGTCACCCCGACCCCGGCGGCTATCCAAGTCAAAACGGCCCGTCGCACCGCCGCGCCGCATGATCCCGCCCGCTCCCGCAGAATTGCCCAGCACCGATCTCGATTAAGCCCGGGGTTGGTGTTGGGGTTCGGGGTTGGGGCATCAACGATGCCGGCCGTGGTGACCGGTTTCGTCGGTCAGGGGTCACCAGCCGACGGGACCGTCTCCGGGGGGAGGGGCGACAGGGGGGCATTCCGATGGGGGTGTTTGGATCAGGACAAGGCGGGAGCGCCGGTTCTTTGTGTGGGCCCGACCCACGTCCGGCCCCGTGCATAAGCGACCGATGCCGAGGGGGTCAGGTACGGTACGTCGTCCGTGAAGACGGCGGTTGCCGCTCGGCATGGGTGTCCGATGCGACCACCGGACCCGGCCAATGTCATCGAACACAGGGAGCACGAGTTGGGCGCCGGCCGATCACAGGGGGATCCGTTACTTTGAAGCGACGGGGTCATGATCTGCAAGGGTGTCGATGCGCTCAGGCGCGGGGGCGGCAGGGCGAGCCAAGAGGGGATCGACGGAACCGCCCCCCAGGGGGTAGGCGTGGCCTTGTCCGTGAATGGTCGAGCGGGAGCATCGCTTGCGAGCCCTGACGTGACAACGCCATTGAGTTCGGGCGCTTGCCGAAGGAATCGGGCAAGGTGGTCTCGCAGACATGGTCTGGAGACATGCACCATTCCACTTCTCTCGCCATGCCGTTTACCCGGAACAAGTTGAGATCACATGCGCAGGCGCACTGATGTCGTCTCGAGCTTGGAGGCGGTTTACAAGGAGGCCTACGACAAAGCGTCCGAAGCGCCCGATGGCAAGGAAATGGATGCCCTGGACTTCGGATTCCAGAGAGACCAGGTCTTCCTTGAGGTATTGCTTGACATCCGGGACGCCATGGCGAAACTCCGACATGCCGCCCAGGACCGGGGGTCGGGGGATTCGGGTATCCTGGACAAGGCCAAGGCCCTGCACAAGTTCACAAGCATCAGGCCCAGGTGACGGGGCGTCGCGATGAAGATCTATACACGGCGGGGGGATGCTGGCGAGACGGGTTTCTTCGGGGGCGGCAGAGCCAGGAAGGATCATGTGCGCGTGGAAGCCTATGGCACCGTGGATGAGTTGAACGCCGTGATCGGTATCGCGATGATGCACGTCTCAAACCCGGGGATTCGCAGGCGTCTGCTCCGGCTGCAGTCGGACCTGTTTTCCATTGGGTCGCACCTTGCAACGCCACCCGCGCGCGAGCGCCGGCCGTCTCCCAATCTGCCCCCGCTTCCGCTTGAGAGGGTGGCGGAGATGGAGTCGTGGATCGACAAGGCGGTCGCCGCCACGCCTCCGTTGCGGGCGTTTGTGCTTCCGGCGGGGAGCCCGGGTGCTGTGCATCTGCATGGGGCCCGAGCGGTGTGTCGCAGGGCGGAGCGCCGGGTGGTGACGCTTGCGTCAACGGCTCCCGTGGATGGCGGTGTGGTACGCTACCTCAATCGATTGTCCGACTATCTCTTCGCCGCCGCGCGCCTGGAGAATCTGGCGGAGGGACAGGAGGATGTGTTGTGGTTGAGTGGTGGATGAGGGAGCGGTTGTGACGATCCATCACGAGCGCCGCGAGGTGACCCCTCCCCACGGGGACGTCATGCGCGTCGATGTGCGCCGGCCCCGGGGTCCGGTTCCCTCGGGGCCGTCGGTGATCCTCATGGCGCACGGGTTCAAGGGATTCAAGGACTGGGGGTTTTTCCCCTACGTCTCCGAGCGTCTCGCGGCTGACGGCCATGTGGTGGTGAGCTTCAACTTCTCCCTGAACGGGGTCGGCTCCGACCTGCTGAACTTCACTGACTTGGAGTCCTTCGGGCGCAACACCTTGTCGCGGGAGGTCGACGATGCGTCCTGGATGGTGGATGCGGCGCTTGACGGGGTGTGGACGCAGGGCGCGCGCCCCGGCTCCGTCGGCGTCTTGGGTCACAGCCGCGGCGGGGGTGTCGGGATCGTTGTCGCAGCCCGGCACGGCGGAGTCTCGTCGCTGGTGACCTGGGCTGCTGTGTCCACGTTCCTGCGCTGGAGCGACAGCCATGTGGAGGATTGGGTCACGCGCGGCGTCACCTACATCACCAATGCGCGGACGGGCCAAGAGATGCCCCTCAACCGCTCGCTCTGGCAGGACCTGAACGACAATCGGGAGCGCTTGGACGTGACCCTGGCCGCAGCCCGGGTCCGGGCACCCTGGCTGATTGTCCACGGCTCGGAAGACCCGACGGTTCCCGTGAACGAAGCCCGCAGATTGCATGCGGCCAGCCCCGGAGCATCGCTCAGGATCCTCGAGGGCTCTGGGCACGCCTTCGATGTCGAGCATCCCATGACGGCTTCGTCTGCGGTCCTAGAGGAGGCGATCCTGGCGACCCTGCGCCACTATAGCGCGATGCTGGCCTAAGGAAATCGCCGGTGCTTCCCCAGGGGGTGCAGAGCTCTGGGCGATGGGAGATTTGCCTTGCCAATTCTGGGCTCCGTGGCAACCATTTAATGCCCGATCCCATCGATATCATTTGAGGTAACTCGTGACGTATGTCATTGCAGAGCCCTGCATCGGCACCAAGGATGCGAGCTGCGTGGAGGTGTGCCCGGTCGACTGCATCTATGAGGTGGGCGAACAGTACCTGATCCACCCCGATGAGTGCATCGACTGCGGCGCCTGTGAGCCGGAATGCCCGGTGCAGGCCATCTTCCCCGATATGGATGTGCCGCCCGAGTGGAGCGATTACATTGAGAAGAACGCCGCCCACTTCGAGTCGGCCGCACCCACCGGGTAGCGTCGGCCAAAGCGGCTCCACCCCGTGCCTTGGGGCCAATTGGCCTAGTCGCCTGACGGGAGTGTCGCCGCCGTCGCCCAAGGTTCTGCCGGGTGGCGATGCTCGGGTCTGGATTCCGCTTGAAAGGCTCTCCCAAGGGGATCATGCGCAAGCCCCTCGCGATGCCCATGTGACAGCCCGTTCGCGCCGTGACAGGTGCCGTCGGCCACGCCCACCGCACCCTGCTTCTTGGGGGGAGCCGGCACGGCGTGGGCATATCCGGTTTTTGGGGCCGCAGGGACCACCCTGGACAGGACAGGGGCGGCCTCCCCGAAGTGGGTGCGGCCGCCCCTGTCATCAACTCTTTGGCGTTGGCTGGTTGCAGCCAAGGCCGGGAGAACAGGCCACAGGACATGGGTCCAGTCCCGCCGGTGCTGTGTGGCCCCGGGTGTGACGGCGCATCCGCCTCCCGGGGGCCCCGCGTCCGATTCGGGTCGCGCTAGATCCCCAGCTCTCTCAGCTTCTCCAGTCGAACCTTCCCGGGGATCGTCTCCCCCGGAGGAGCCTGCTCGTCGATCTTGGCTTCGACCGAATCCGACCGGGAAGGACCCTGTCGGAGGAGAACAACGCCCGCGGCCGCCAGAGCGGCCACGCCCAACAGATTGACAGTGAACTTACGAATAGCTCCCTCCTTTCTTGGTTGGGGGGTCAGTGGGTCCGGGCTCGCCCCGATGACGGCCACGGACATCGCCAATACAATGCAATTGTCGTGCCAACAAGATTCCGGTTGCTCCGCGAGCCCTCGTAACCGGGCGTTCAGCGCCTGTCTAATGGTGTTTTCGGGGCATTTCCGAGCTTCGAGTCACAACCCGGGGAGTGGTGTGTGCAGGGAACCATACGTCACTTTTCTGAAAAACGTGACAAAAATTTGCGACGGTTATCGGGAATCGGCCGGGCCATTGTCCCTGGAAAGGGTCAGATTCCCGAGGGCGGTGTCGGCACCCGGCCCGAGCCGAAGGCCGTGGCTCTGTCGGTCCGACCGGAACCTCGGTGTCCGGCGCCCGGAAACCCCATGTTTGCTCCGAGACGGTCGGTGTCCCTTGGGAGGCCGGCGGTAGCATTCGCAGGTGTTTGGTCCATGGAGCCGGGCCCGTGCGGGGCGGCCTCCAAACAATTTCCTGCACGGGTTGGATGTGGCTCCACGGGCTCACGCGGCCGGGGGATTTCTGCCGGATCCCGCTCTGCACGACCGACGCCCACGACCATGAAAAAATCCTCACGCCGACCCCTTGGGGAGGTTCCAGACGCCGAGTCCCTCAGGAAGTGCGGGAACCGCTTGCCGGCTTCACTGCCACCGGAGGCACCGGGCTCGCGTCACTGGGTGGTGGTCGGTGGGGTAGAAGTCTCCGCGTTCCGCGCTTGCGCCCGGGTGCCTCACTCCTGCCCTGTCGCGCTGGCCCGGGCCGGAACTTGCCAGCAAGGGCCCCATGCCTGATCCGGTGGGCATGGCACAGGCACTGGTGCGCACCGCGTCCGTGAATCCGGCACTGGAGAGGGGCGGCGACGGCGAGGGGGCCATCGCCACCGTGGTTGCCGGATGGCTGAATTCCTGGGGTTACCGTCCGGCCGTCACCGAGGTGGCGCCGGGGCGGTACAATGTCGTGGGCCGCCGGGGAACGGGGACGGGCTTCAGCCTTCTGCTGAACGGCCATCTGGACACCGTGGGAGTGACAAACATGGCCGACGCCCCCTTCTCGGGGGAGATCCGTGACGGCAAGCTCTTCGGTCGGGGTGCCGCCGACATGAAGGCCGGCGTTGCGTGCATCCTGGCGGTGGCGGCCCAGTTGGCCCCGGAACTCTCGGGACCAGACGGCGCCGGAGAGTTGATTGTCGCACTGACGGCCGATGAGGAGCATGCGTCGGTGGGCATGGAGACCCTGCTCGAGTCCGGCGTGAGGGCCGATGGCGCGGTCGTATGTGAGCCCACGAGCTTGGCCGTGATGCCCGCTCACAAGGGGTTTCTGTGGATCGAAATTGATGTCTTGGGCAGGGCCGCGCACGGATCCCGGCCCGAAGATGGGGTTGATGCCATTGCCCACATGGGACATGTACTGGTTGCGCTTGAGGACGAGTCTGGGAGGCTGGCCCGGGACACCGCCCACCCTCTCTTGGGATCAGCTTCCCTGCACGCCGGAACCATCCGGGGCGGGACGGCGCCGTCGATATACCCGGATCGCTGCCGCCTGATTGTCGAGCGGCGCACGCTGCCCGGGGAGACCGAGCGTGGAATCATGAAGGAGGTCGAGTCCGTCCTTGGCCATGCCCGGCGCCGGTGCCCAGAGCTGAAGGCGAGATTGGCCGCCGGTCTCTACCGCCCCGCCACGGAGGTTCCGGCAACATCCGCGCTCGTCCGGGGCTTGCTCTCGGCCTGCAGGGCCCGGGGTAGCCAGGGGACCACCTCGGGCATGTCCGCATGGGTTGAGGCCGGCCTCCTGAACGAGTCCGGCACGCCCGCGGTTTGCTTCGGGCCCGGTTCCATCAGGCAGGCACACGCGGCAAGGGAGTGGGTTGAGGTATCGGAGATCAAGATCGGAGCCGGCGTCCTGGCGGACTTCGCCCGGGAGCGTCTCTGCAGCCCGCAGGGCCTATCCCAAGGTCCCGAAGTCGTGTCCTGATCCCGCCGGCGCCGGGGGAACGCTTCCTTTCCTGGAGGCGCCCGGGGCTGTTGGACTAACGCGCCCGGCTGGTGATTTCGATTGCTCCCCCGGGAAAGTTGGTCCCATACCTCATTGTGGCGTCCGAGGCGCTGAGGAACCGCATGGACTCGATATCCGACACGGAAAGTGTGCGCAGATTCTCCGTGGATGTCCCCATCCGCGCACCGTCCTGGATGATCTGAGGATTGCTCTGGCCACGACTCCGCAGCCAGCGGGGGCGAAGCCGGCGTATCACGTCCAGGGCGGTCAGCGCAGAGAACTGGGACATCTCCTCGGCGGTGATGAGGTTGGGGTCTCGGCGCGGACCGCTGGACCCGCCGCTCGCGCATGCCGATGCGGCGATCAAGACGATCGTGGACACGATGAACGCCAAGGCGACATTGGGTGATTTCCAGCGCATGCGGCTCTCCTTAGACCACGGGAGTCCTTGTTTGGTTTTGGGGACAACCAAGATTGGCCCTACTGACCCTGAAGGGAACCCGACATCCGATCATGTTTCTCCCGCTGACCGCTGACGCGCCCTTGAGTTGCTGGCCACACTTGACCCTCTTACGGTAGGTCCGTCGGCTGCTCCCATGCAAGCCGACCCAGGTCGCCGGGCGCAAGCGCCGGCCCCCCGGGGAGCGCGCGTGAGGTTTCCTGGCGCCAGCCGGTGCGAACGATGGGTGTGCCGGCGAGGTGTTTCGGCGGCTACGGCCCGAACGGCTTATCTTCCCGAACCATCGGTGGCGTCTGTCCCAAGTCGCCGCGCGAGGGCGGGCATCAGTGATGCGCCGGGGATGCCGGAGGCACACACGCCGCACACAATCAAGGATCCGTGGCATGGAGGAGGCCCGAAGGTGCGAACTCCCCTGATCTCATGGGCGGCCCTTGCATTGTTGTGGATGCCGGCGGCGCCCACTGGGGCGCAGACGACTGTCGGGCTGATCACCGGGCTGTCCAGGACAACGTTTACGGGCGGCGGCGCATCAAGCGCTCGCTGGCAGACCGGCTTCATGGTGGGTGGCCTGGTTGAAGTCCCGGTGGGCGAAAACCTGTCGGTGCGCCCGGAGTTGCACTTTGCGACCAAGGGGTCCTATGTCCGCGCTTTGCCGGCCGAGCTGCGAGATCAGGCATTTTTTCTGTCCTACATCCAGATTCCCGTTTTGGCCCAGCTGCAGCCGGGCCGCGAGATGCGGATCAGCCCCCGTCTCTTCGGCGGCGTCTCGGTGGCGGTGCGTTGGACATGCAAGTACATGAACGCGGGTTGCGGCGAGTTTGCGGAGCTGATGTACCGGAGCTACGACGCCGGCTTGGTGGTCGGCGCCGAGCTGCGTGCGGAGCGCTTTGGATTCGGGGTGCGCTACGAGGCCGGGCTGACGCCGTTGCTCAGTGCCGAGTTGGCGCCGCGGTTTACGCACGGCGCCCTCTCCTTCACGGCGAGGTACGACATCCGGGGGTGGCGCCGGTCGGCTCGGGAGCGTTGACCCGGGTGGTGGCGGCACCTCCCGGGGGGCCTTCCAAAAGTTCCTCGGCGCCAAAGAAGTGTGCGACGAAGTCGGAGGCCGGTCGGGATGCCAGCCGCGAGGGGGCACCGCTCTGCAGAACGCGACCGCCGTCCAGCACATACACGGTTTGGATGCCCATTGCGCGGATGTCGCCGGGGCTGTGCGTGACGACCAGGGCCGGGACCGCACTTCTGGTTAGGTGAGCGGCCAGGAAGCGGCGTACGTCGTGGCGTGCTACGGCGTCCAGGGCAGCCATCGGCTCATCCAGCAGCAGGAGTCCGGGCGAGGGAAGGAGTGCCCGAGCCAGCGCGATGCGCTGGCGCTCTCCCCCGGACAGCGTGCTCGGGTTCCGGGGCCCCAGGTGCAGGTAGCCCATCCCGTCCAGGAGCTTGCGGGCGGTAGCGCGGCACTCACTTCTTCTGTGGCGGCGCCGGTGTCTCTTGGCGACGCGACTGAAGACGCCGCCCTTCAGGCCAAAGGCCACGTTGTCCACGACCGAGAGGTGGGGGAAGAGGGCGTAGCGCTGCGGCACATAGCCCAGGCGGCGCTCTTCGGGCCGCAGGCAGACCTTCTCGGCTGTATCCAGGAGCACGGACCCCCCGACCCGTATGCGCCCCTCGGAGGCGCGGTAGATTCCGGCGATGGTTCTGAGGAGGGTTGTCTTGCCGGAACCGTTGGGGCCGATGACCGCGACCGGGCCGGCGCCCCCGCGAAGGGAGACATCCAGGGTGAATGATCCAACCCGGACGCGCGCCCGTGCCGACCAGCCGTTGTCGCCTCCGGCCCGCGTCATGGGTGGCGGCGAGCCAGTAGCGCGGGAACTGTGCGGAGCGGGACGAGCAGGAAGACACTCACGGCCGCGAGCACCAGGGCCAGGGCGACGGCCACGCGAATGTCGGACTCCAGTGCGCCGTAGATCGCCAGGGGCATGGTTTGGGTGGTGCCCGTGAAGTTGCCCGCAAACAACAAGGTGGCTCCGAACTCGCCCAGGGACCGCGCCCAAGCAAGGGCCGCGCCCTGGATCATCCCCGGCAGGGCCAGGGGTACGGCAACCCGGTAGAACGCGCCGGCAGCAGACTGCCCGAGGGTGCGGGCCACGATCAGGAGATCGGTGTCCACGCGGGCCAAGGCGCTGGCGGCGGCCTGCACATAGAATGGCGCGGAGACCACGACCTGTGCGATGACCACCGCAGTGGTGGTGAAGGGCACCTGGATCCCCAGGCTGGCCCATGCGGACCCCAGGGCTCCGGCCGGTCCGAAGGTCTCCAGTAGCGCGATGCCGATGACGGCGGGCGGGATCACGATCGGCAGGTCCACCACGGTGGCGACCAGGCGTGCCGGCCGTCCCGGACGGGTGGCGATCCACCACGCAAGCGGCGTACCCGCGGCCACGACCAGCAATAGGCTCAACGCGGTCGTGCGGGCGCTCAGCCAGAGGGCGGGACCGAAGAGGGGATTGCGGATGCCGGTTGCGATGTCACCGGGAGAGGAGGAGAGCGTCAGAGCGATCAGGGGCGCGGCGAGGATGGCCAGCATTGGAATTGCGGCGAGAAAAGACACCGGTCCCGCCGGGTGCGGTGGGCGGTGCCCTTTCCGGGTCGGGGCTCCGTGGTCCGGGGGACCCGGCCGTGGCATGCGCATCTACGGGGCGGCGGCCGTGTCCACGATGAAGCCTCGACGCCTCAGGGCGTGGCGGCCGGTGCCTGAGGCGACCAGGTGCATCCAGCGTCGCGCGTTTTCCACGTTTGCCGCACGGGTCACCACCGCCATCCGGTATCGGGCCCGGATGTTGACGGCGGCCGGAAGAGGGATCGATTGAACTCGTCGAGCGTCGGCGTCTGTCCGGTAGACGACGGCGGCGTCGGCCACCCCCAGCTCGACCTTGGCGCGGAGCAGACGCGCGTTGTTTTCCTCCGAAACGATGCTCCCTGTCAGGGCAAGGGAGAAGTCGGAGCCCCGCACCTTTGTCGCCCTTCGTAGCGCCTGGCGGGTGTACACTCCTACGGGAACATCCTTTGTGCCGACAACAAGGCGCCGGGCCCGGGGGAGGTCCCAGAAGGACCGGATGCCCGCGGGATTGTCCGGGGGCACGATGACAACGAGGTCGTTGGAGGCAATCACCCGGGCCTGGGAGACGAGGTCGGAATCCATGAGCGCGATCATGTGTCGAGGGTCGGCGGAGGCAAAGATGTCGGCGGGGGCTCCCTGCTCAATCTGCAGTCGAAGTGTTTGGCTGCCCGCGAACACGAGTGTGATGTCCGTGCGCGGGTGAGCATCCAGGAACAGGTCCCGCATGTCTTGAAATGCCTCGGTGAGAGATGAAGCGGCAAAGATCGTAAGTGTGCCTGGCGTCGTTCCTTCGTCGCCCGTCGCGGCGTCATCGGCGCATCCGCCGCTGATGGGGCCCATGGTGGCAAGGGCGAGGAGCGTGCCCCATGCCGTGGTGCCCGGGAACAGTGCCCGCGCCCGCAATCCGGCGGATGGGGTCCGGGAGCTGTGGACCGACAGGTGTCTCTTCAATCGCACCTCCACAAACGTGACCTCAAGCCGACTTCCGCTTTTTCAGGTTGATGTTCTTGGCAAGATACACTACTGCCACCCAGGGCGAAGATCCGGTCAACGACCGGTCGGTGAAGCGGGTCCTGCCCCTGACTGACCGATGTTGGACTTGATGCGAGAGCAACACTTGGCCGGGATGGTCCCAAGGCATTTGAGGTGCAGGGCGGGATGCCCAAGATGGTGCATGGTGGCCGTAAAGGATCGGTTGGCGCTGCGACTCGAGCGAGGAAAGACGGCCTGATGTGACCCCGGTCCCGCATTTCGTGATACCTTGGGTGATTGGTTACGCTTGGTGCCTTGAGGGGCCGCTTGCGCGCGAATTCCGGGAAGGCACGATGTGACGGAATCCAACGGGAAGCTGATCGCCGCAGTGGAGGCGTACTTCACCGGTCTCCGCCAGGTTCGCGGGTCGGGTGGCGCCACCGGCGAGCGTTCCTACTACCCTGCGCTGAAGAACCTTCTTGACGAGGTTGGTCGTACGCTCAGCCCCAAGGTCTTTTGCGTCCCTGAAGTAGCGGATCAGGGCGCGGGCCATCCCGACTTCGCCCTGTACACGGCCCGCCAGGTCCAGCGGGGACGCCCCCTCCAGGGACAGGTGCCGGAGTGGGGCGTCGTGGAAGTCAAAGCCGTCGAGGACGACGCCTGGCTGACCGCCCGCTCGGACCAGGTCAGCCGCTACCTGGGCCGCTATCGGCTCGTCTTGGTCACGAACCTGCGCGATCTGGTGCTTGTGGGAAAGAACAGCGCCGGAGAGTTCACGAAGCTCGAGACCCTTCGCTTGGCCGCTGATGCGGAGGACTTCTGGCGCAAGGTGGACAGCCCTCGTGCGTTTGCCCGTGAGGTGGGCAGTAGCTTGGGCGAGTATCTCATCCGCGCGCTCTCGCACCGGGCCGCGCTGACCGAGCCCGAGGACCTGGCGCGCTTGCTCGCCTCCTATGCGCGTGACGGCCTGGCCCGGGTGGACGCGGCGGGGGATGTGCCGTCGCTTGTCGCTGTCCGCTCCGCACTCGAGGAGGCGCTGGGGATCCGCTTTGAGGGCGAGCGCGGGGATCACTTCTTCCGCTCGACCCTGGTACAAACGCTCTTCTACGGCGTCTTCTCCGCCTGGGTGCTCTGGTCACGAGCCGAGCAGCAGAGGAACGGTCCGCTGTTCGACGGACAGTACAAGCCGAAGCGCTTCAGGTGGCGGGAAGCGGTGTGGCACCTGCGCACGCCCGTATTGCGTGCCCTGTTTGGGCAGTTGGCCGATCCGGGTCGCCTGAACCCGCTGGGGCTGGTCGAGGTCCTGGACTGGACGGCGGCGGCGCTGGACCGGGTGGATCCCCAAGCGTTTTTCTCGCGCTTTGATGAGGGCGAGGCGGTGCAGTACTTCTACGAGCCGTTCCTGGAAGCCTTTGACCCGGAGTTGCGCAAGGATTTGGGCGTCTGGTATACGCCGGTCGACGTGGTGCGCTACATGGTGGCCCGGGTGGACCGGGCGCTCAAGGATGATCTTTTGATCCCGGACGGGCTGGCCTCGGGCAATGTGTATGTGCTGGATCCCTGTTGCGGCACCGGTGCGTATGTGGCGGAGGTGCTGCGGCGCATTGCCCGCAATGTTGAGGAGCAGGGCAGCGGCGCGCTTGTCGGCGAAGCTGTGCGGAGGGCGGCGACGGAGCGTGTGTTCGGGTTCGAGATCATGCCGGCGCCGTTTGTTGTGGCGCACTTGCAGGTTGGCCTGACGCTGGAGGGGCTGGATGCGCCGTTGGCACAGGACGGCTCAGAGCGTGCGGGCGTCTTTCTGACCAACGCGCTGGCGGGATGGGAGCCGCAGAGTCGCAAGCCGCTCCCCTTTGTCGAGCTTGAGGAGGAGCGTGACCGGGCGGAGGCGGTGAAGCGGGACACGCCGATCCTGGTGGTTCTGGGCAATCCGCCGTACAACGGCTTTGCGGGCGTGGCGGTCGGCGATGAGGAGCGTGAACTCACGACCGCCTACCGCACGACCGTGCGTGTGCAGGAACCGCAGGGCCAGGGTCTGAACGACCTGTATGTGCGCTTCTTCCGCATGGCGGAGCGGCGCATTGTGGAGAAGACGGGCCAGGGGGTGGTGTGCTTCATCTCGAACTATTCGTGGCTGGACGGGCTGTCGTTCACGGGGATGCGGGAGCGTTATCTGGAGGTGTTTGACCGGGTTCGGATCGACTGTCTGAACGGGGATGCGTACCGGAGCAACAGGGCACCGGACGGTTCGCCGGACCCGAGCATCTTTTCGACCGATGCGTCGGTTGGCATCAAGGTGGGCACGGCGATTGCGACATTGGTGCGCCGTGCTGATCACGGGCCGGCCGAGACGGTCGAGTTCCGGCACTTGTGGGGGCGCTCGAAGGCTGAGGAGTTGGCGAGTAGCGCTGAGGAGAAGCCGGAAGCGCTGTACTCGGTGGTCGAGCCCTCGCTGCCGCTGGGATTGCCCTTCGTGGAGACTCGGGCTGATCCCGACTGGTTCGACTGGCCGTCGCTGCCCGATCTGTTTCCGGTGTCGTTTCCGGGCGTCAAGACCAGCAGGGACGGGTTTCTGGTGGACACGGATCTGGAGCGGCTCCGGGCGCGGGTGTGTGACTACTTCGACCCGGCCTTGGGCCACGGGGAGATTGCGCGGCGGTATCCCCGGGTGATGAAGGGGACGGCTCGCTATGACGCGCGTGCCGTGCGGGATCATTTGCTGAAGCGGGGTGGACCGGACGAGTCCGGGTTTATTCGCTTCGCGTACCGTCCGTTTGATGTCCGTTGGCTCTACTGGGAGGCGAAAACAGAGCTGCTTGACCGCAAGCGCGCCGACTACAGGCCGCATGTGTTTGAGGGGAACCGGTTCTTCGTCACGCAGCAGAAGCCACGTCGGGAGTGGTCACCATCCCAGGTGATCTCCCACATCGGCTGTCTCGACCTGATGGATCGTGGCGCCACATGCATCCCGGTGTTGCTTCGAGGCAACGGCTTCGATGTAGCAGCCGGAAACGCACATCGCGCCAACCTTTCTCCCGAAGCTGAGCGGTATCTTGCTGACTTGGGACTGAGCGTTGAGGACCTGTTCCATCACGTCTTGGCCACGTTGCACGATCCGGTCTATCGAGAAGCCAATGCGGGAGCCCTGCGCATGGAGTGGCCCCGCATCCCGTTGCCCGGCTGGCCCAGTGGCCATGCCAGACATGCCGAAGCACTGGCCAACTCGGCCGCCAAGGGTCGTGACCTCGCCGCCCTGCTCGACTCGGGCACTGCCGTAACCGGCGTCACCCGAGCACCGCTAAAGCCTGAGATCGCGGCCATCGCCGTGCCCTCAACCCGGCGGGGCCGCAACATGCTGGGGAATGACTTTGCAGTGACTGCCGGCTGGGGACACAACGGGTCTGGACATGCGGTCATGTCGGGCCGTGGCCGCGCAGTTGAGCGAGCCTATGTAGCGGACGAGTTGCGGGCCATGTCGGATGCGGCGTCGGCGCTGGGTCGGGCCACCCTGGATGTACATCTCAACGAGGAGGCGTTCTGGCGCAATGTGCCTGCCGCTGTCTGGAACTACCGGCTCGGGGGTTATCAGGTGCTCAAGAAGTGGCTGTCGTACCGGGAGCACGCGATTCTGGGCCGCAGCCTACGGGCCGCAGAGGTGCAGCACTTTGCCGACACGGCACGACGTATCGCTCAGTTGCTCCTGGGATCATCCTCCGATCATTCTTCGTGAGGAGGCGCTTCCTCCTTTCCGCGAAATTCTCCGAATAATCCTCTGGCGATATTCGAGTTCCGTGCCGACAATGGCGACTGGCGGGCCTTCACGAGTTTCCTGTCGCAGCGCCGGCAAGGCGCTTAATGTCTGTTGGCTCAAGACACCCGCAGAGCCCCGACACCGGCCACGGCGAGTCGGTCTTCGGGACCGATGCCCATGTCGGTCATGATACCTTGCAACGCTAAAGCGGGTGCCTCTTCGGGGACGTGCGCCCGTACTTGGAAAAAGACCGGATGAACGAGTTGAACGGGAAGCTGATCGCCGCAGTGGAGGCGTACTTCACCGGTCTGCGACAGGTTCGCGGGTCGGGTGGCGCCACCGGCGAGCGTTCCTACTACCCTGCGCTGAAGAACCTTCTTGACGCGGTTGGTCGTACGCTCAGCCCCAAGGTCTTTTGCGTCCCTGAAGTAGCGGATCAGGGCGCGGGCCATCCCGACTTCGCCCTGTACACGGCCCGCCAGGTCCAGCGGGGACGCCCCCTCCAGGGACAGGTGCCGGAGCGGGGCGTCGTGGAAGTCAAAGCCGTCGAGGACGACGCCTGGCTGACCGCCCGCTCGGACCAGGTCAGCCGCTACCTGGGCCGCTATCGGCTCGTCTTGGTCACGAACCTGCGCGATCTGGTACTTGTGGGAAAGAACAGCGCCGGAGAGTTCACGAAGCTCGAGGCCCTTCGCTTGGCCGCTGATGCGGAGGACTTCTGGCGCAAGGTGGACAGCCCTCGTGCGTTTGCCCGTGAGGTGGGCAGCAGCTTGGGCGAGTATCTCATCCGCGCGCTCTCGCACCGGGCCGCGCTGAGCGAGCCAGGGGACTTGGCGTGGTTGCTGGCGTCGTATGCCCGTGACGGGCTTGGCCGGCTTGAGGCGGCTGGACATGTGTCCTCGCTTGCGACTGTCCGCTCTGCCTTGGAGGAGGCGCTGGGGATTCGCTTTGAGGGCGAGCGCGGGGATCACTTCTTCCGCTCGACCCTGGTACAAACGCTCTTCTACGGCGTCTTCTCCGCCTGGGTGCTCTGGTCACGAGCCGAGCAGCAGAGGAACGGTCCGCTGTTCGACGGACAGTACAAGCCGAAGCGCTTCAGGTGGCGGGAAGCGGTGTGGCACCTGCGCACGCCCGTATTGCGTGCCCTGTTTGGGCAGTTGGCCGATCCGGGTCGCCTGAACCCGCTGGGGCTGGTCGAGGTCCTGGACTGGACGGCGGCGGCGCTGGACCGGGTGGATCCCCAAGCGTTTTTCTCGCGCTTTGATGAGGGCGAGGCGGTGCAGTACTTCTACGAGCCGTTCCTGGAAGCGTTTGATCCCGAGTTGCGCAAGGAGCTGGGTGTCTGGTACACGCCGGTCGACGTGGTGCGCTACATGGTGGCCCGGGTGGACCGGGCGCTCAAGGACGATCTTTCGATCCCGGACGGGCTGGCCTCGGACAACGTGTATGTGCTGGATCCCTGTTGCGGCACCGGTGCGTATGTGGCGGAGGTGCTGCGGCGCATTGCCCGCAATGTTGAGGAGCAGGGCAGCGGCGCGCTTGTCGGCGAAGCTGTGCGGAGGGCGGCGACGGAGCGTGTGTTCGGGTTCGAGATCATGCCGGCGCCGTTTGTTGTGGCGCACTTGCAGGTTGGCCTGACGCTGGAGGGGCTGGATGCGCCGTTGGCACAGGACGGCTCAGAGCGTGCGGGCGTCTTTCTGACCAACGCGCTGGCGGGGTGGGAGCCGCAGAGTCGCAAGCCGCTCCCCTTTGTCGAGCTTGAGGAGGAGCGTGACCGGGCGGAGGCGGTGAAGCGGGACACGCCGATCCTGGTGGTTCTGGGCAATCCGCCGTACAACGGCTTTGCGGGCGTGGCGGTCGGCGAAGAGGAGCGTGAACTCACGACCGCCTACCGCACGACCGTGCGTGTGCAGGAACCGCAAGGCCAGGGTCTGAACGACCTGTATGTGCGCTTCTTCCGCATGGCGGAGCGGCGCATTGTGGAGAAGACGGGCCAGGGGGTGGTGTGCTTCATCTCGAACTATTCGTGGCTGGACGGGCTGTCGTTCACAGGGATGCGGGAGCGCTACCTGGAGGTGTTTGACCGGGTTCGGATCGACTGTCTAAACGGGGATGCGTACCGGAGCAACAGGGCGCCGGACGGTTCGCCGGACCCGAGCATCTTTTCGACCGATGCGTCGGTTGGCATCAAGGTGGGCACGGCGATTGCGACGTTGGTGCGCCGTGCTGATCACGGGCCGGCCGAGACGGTCGAGTTCCGGCACTTGTGGGGGCGCTCGAAGGCTGAGGAGTTGGCGAGCAGCGCTGAGGAGAAGCCGGAAGCGCTGTACTCGGTGGTCGAGCCCTCGCTGCCGCTGGGATTGCCCTTCGTGGAGACTCGGGCTGATCCCGACTGGTTCGACTGGCCGTCGCTACCCGATCTGTTTCCGGTGTCGTTTCCGGGCGTCAAGACCAGCAGGGACGGGTTTCTGGTGGACACGGATCTGGAGCGACTCCGGGTGCGGGTGTGTGACTACTTCGACCAGGCCTTGGGCCACGGGGAGATTGCGCGGCGCTATCCCCGGGTCATGAAGGCGACGGCTCGCTATGACGCGCGTGCCGTGCGCGACGAACTGCTGAAGCGGGGTGGACCGGACGAGTCCGGGTTTATTCGCTTTGCGTACCGGCCGTTTGATGTCCGTTGGCTCTACTGGGAGCGGGACACGAAGCTGCTTGACGAGAAGCGCGCCGACTACAGGCCGCATGTGTTTGAGGGGAACCGGTTCTTCGTCACGCAGCAGAAGCCACGTCGGGAGTGGTCACCATCCCAGGTGATCTCCCACATCGGCTGTCTCGACCTGATGGATCGTGGCGCCACATGCATCCCGGTGTTGCTTCGAGGCAACGGCTTCGATGTAGCAGCCGGAAACGCACATCGCGCCAACCTTTCTCCCGAAGCTGAGCGGTATCTTGCTGACTTGGGACTGAGCGTTGAGGACCTGTTCCATCACGTCTTGGCCACGTTGCACGATCCGGTCTATCGAGAAGCCAATGCGGGAGCTCTGCGCATGGAGTGGCCCCGCATCCCTCTGCCCGGCTGGCCCAATGGCCATGCCAGACATGCCGAAGCACTGGCCAACTCGGCCGCCAAGGGTCGTGACCTCGCCGCCCTGCTCGACTCGGGCACTGCCGTAACCGGCGTCACCCGAGCACCGCTAAAGCCTGAGATCGCGGCCATCGCCGTGCCCTCAACCCGGCGGGGCCGCAACATGCTGGGAGATGACTTTGCAGTGACTGCCGGCTGGGGACACAACGGGTCTGGACATGCGGTCATGTCGGGCCGGGGCCGCGCAGTTGAGCGAGCCTATGCAGCGGACGAGTTGCGGGCCATGTCGGATGCGGCGTCGGCGCTGGGTCGGGCCACCCTGGATGTACATCTCAACGAGGAGGCGTTCTGGCGCAATGTGCCTGCCGCTGTCTGGAACTACCGGCTCGGGGGCTATCAGGTGCTCAAGAAGTGGCTGTCGTACCGGGAGCGCGCGATCTTGGGCCGCAATCTTCAGGCCGACGAGGTGCAGCACTTTGCCGACACGGCACGACGTATCGCCCAGTTGCTCTTGGGTTCATCCTCAGATCATTCTTCGTGAGGAGGCGCTTCCGCCTTCCGCAAGACTCCTCTCATCATTTTCTGATGATGTTGACCTTCTGCTCCGACAGTGGCGACTGGCGGACCTTCAGGAGTCTCTTATCGCGGCGCCGGCAAAGTGCTGAGTCCCGGATTGTAGATCAAAACGCCTTCAAAGCCCCAAAGCCGGCCACGGCGAGTCGGCCTTCGGGACCGATGCCCATGTCGGTCATGATACCTTGCAACGCTGAGGCGGGTGCCTCTTCGGGGCCGTGCGCCCGTACTTGGAAGAAGACCGGATGAACGAGTTGAACGGGAAGCTGATCGCCGCAGTGGAGGCGTACTTCACCGGTCTCCGCCAGGTTCGCGGGTCGGGTGGCGCCACCGGCGAACGCTCCTACTACCCTGCGCTGAAGAACCTTCTTGACGCGATCGGTCGTACGCTCAGCCCCAAGGTCTTTTGCGTCCCTGAGGTAGCGGATCAGGGCGCGGGCCATCCTGACTTCGCCCTGTACACGGCCCGCCAGGTCCAGCGGGGACGCCCCCTCCAGGGACAGGTGCCGGAGCGGGGCGTCGTGGAAGTCAAAGCCGTCGAGGACGACGCTTGGTTGACCGCCCGCTCGGACCAGGTCAGCCGCTACCTGGGCCGCTATCGGCTTGTCTTGGTCACGAACCTGCGCGATCTGGTGCTTGTGGGGGAGGACAGCGCCGGAGAGTTCACGAAGCTCGGGACCCTCCGCTTGGCCGCCGATGCGGAGGACTTCTGGCGCAAGCTGGACAGCCCGCGCGCGTTTGCCCGTGAGGTGGGCAGCAGCCTGGGCGAGTATCTCATCCGCGCGCTCTCGCACCGGGCCGCGCTGACCGAGCCCGTGGACCTGGCGCGCTTGCTCGCTTCCTATGCGCGTGACGGCCTGGCCCGGGTGGACGCGGCGGGGGATGTGCCGTCGCTTGTCGCTGTCCGCTCCGCACTCGAGGAGGCGCTGGGGATCCGCTTCGAGGGCGAGCGCGGGGATCACTTCTTCCGCTCGACCCTGGTACAAACGCTCTTCTACGGAGTCTTCTCCGCCTGGGTGCTCTGGTCACGAGCCGAGCAGCAGAGGAACGGTCCGTTGTTCGACGGACAGTACAAGCCGAAGCGCTTCAGGTGGCGGGAAGCGGATTGGCACCTGCGCACGCCTGTCCTGCGCGTGCTCTTTCGCCAGTTGGCCGATCCGGGCCAGTTGAAGCCCTTTGATCTGGTCGAGGTCTTGGACTGGACGGCGGCGGCGCTGGACCGGGTGGATCCCCAAGCGTTTTTCTCGCGCTTTGATGAGGGCGAGGCGGTGCAGTACTTCTACGAGCCGTTCCTGGAAGCGTTTGATCCCGAGCTGCGCAAGGAGCTGGGTGTCTGGTACACGCCGGTCGACGTGGTGCGCTACATGGTGGCCCGGGTGGACCGGGCGCTCAAGGACGATCTTTCGATCCCGGACGGGCTGGCCTCGGACAACGTGTATGTGCTGGATCCCTGTTGCGGCACCGGGGCGTATGTGGCGGAGGTGCTGCGGCGCATTGCCCGCAATGTTGAGGAGCAGGGCAGCGGCGCGCTTGTCGGCGAGGCTGTGCGGAGGGCGGCGACGGAGCGTGTGTTCGGGTTCGAGATCATGCCGGCGCCGTTTGTTGTGGCGCACTTGCAGGTTGGCCTGACGCTGGAGGGGCTGGATGCGCCGTTGGCACAGGACGGCTCAGAGCGTGCAGGCGTCTTTCTGACCAACGCGCTGGCGGGGTGGGAGCCACAGAGTCGCAAGCCGCTCCCCTTTGTCGAGCTTGAGGAGGAGCGTGACCGGGCGGAGACGGTGAAGCGGGACACGCCGATCCTGGTGGTTCTGGGCAATCCGCCGTACAACGGCTTTGCGGGCGTGGCGGTCGGCGATGAGGAGCGTGAACTCACGACCGCCTACCGCACGACCGTGCGTGTGCAGGAACCGCAAGGCCAGGGTCTGAACGACCTGTATGTGCGCTTCTTCCGCATGGCGGAGCGGCGCATTGTGGAGAAGACGGGCCAGGGGGTGGTGTGCTTCATCTCGAACTATTCGTGGCTGGACGGGCTGTCGTTCACGGGGATGCGGGAGCGTTATCTGGAGGTGTTTGACCGGGTTCGGATCGACTGTCTGAACGGGGATGCGTACCGGAGCAACAGGGCACCGGACGGTTCGCCGGACCCGAGCATCTTTTCGACCGATGCGTCGGTTGGCATCAAGGTGGGCACGGCGATTGCGACATTGGTGCGCCGTGCTGATCACGGGCCGGCCGAGACGGTCGAGTTCCGGCACTTGTGGGGGCGCTCGAAGGCTGAGGAGTTGGCGAGCAGCGCTGAGGAGAAGCCGGAAGCGCTGTACTCGGTGGTCGAGCCCTCGCTGCCGCTGGGATTGCCCTTCGTGGAGACTCGGGCTGATCCCGACTGGTTCGACTGGCCGTCGCTACCCGATCTGTTTCCGGTGTCGTTTCCGGGCGTCAAGACCAGCAGGGACGGGTTTCTGGTGGACACGGATCTGGAGCGGCTCCGGGTGCGGGTGTGTGACTACTTCGACCCGGCCCTGGGCCACGGGGAGATTGCGCGGCGCTATCCCCGGGTCATGAAGGGGACGGCTCGCTATGACGCGCGTGCCGTGCGGGATCATTTGCTGAAGCGGGGTGGACCGGACGAGTCCGGGTTTATTCGCTTTGCGTACCGGCCGTTTGATGTCCGTTGGCTCTACTGGGAGGCGGAAACAGAGCTGCTTGACCGCAAGCGCGCCGACTACAGGCCGCATGTGTTTGAGGGGAACGTGTGGATCGAAGCACGTCAACGGGAAGCCATGGAGACATTCTCGCGCGGCACTCTCGTTCGTGATCTGGCGGACAACTTCGGCAACGGGCTGTCCAGCTATTTTCCCATCTGGCTTCGGGAGGAAGGCTTGGCGGTGTCCAATGGCATTGAGCGACGTGCCAACCTCACTGCCCAGGCTGAGCGGTATCTTGCTGACTTGGGACTGAGCGTTGAGGACCTGTTCCATCACGTCTTGGCCACGTTGCACGATCCGGTCTATCGAGAAGCCAATGCGGGAGCCCTGCGCATGGAGTGGCCCCGCATCCCGTTGCCCGGCTGGCCCAAAGGCCATGCCAGACATGCCGAAGCACTGGCCAACTCGGCCGCCAAGGGTCGTGACCTCGCCGCCCTGCTCGACTCGGGCACTGCCGTAACCGGCGTCACCCGAGCACCGCTAAAGCCTGAGATCGCGGCCATCGCCGTGCCCTCAACCCGGCGGGGCCGCAACATGCTGGGAGATGACTTTGCAGTGACTGCCGGCTGGGGACACAACGGGTCTGGACATGCGGTCATGTCGGGCCGGGGCCGCGCAGTTGAGCGAGCCTATGTAGCGGACGAGTTGCGGGCCATGTCGGATGCGGCGTCGGCGCTGGGTCGGGCCACCCTGGATGTACATCTCAACGAGGAGGCGTTCTGGCGCAATGTGCCTGCCGCTGTCTGGAACTACCGGCTCGGGGGCTATCAGGTGCTCAAGAAGTGGCTGTCGTACCGGGAGCGCGCGATCTTGGGCCGCAATCTTCAGGCCGACGAGGTGCAGCACTTTGCCGACACGGCACGACGTATCGCCCAGTTGCTCTTGGGATCATCCTCAGATCATTCTTCGTAAGGAGGCGCTTCCGCCTTCCGCAAGACTCCTCTCATCATTTTCTGATGATGTTGACCTTCTGCTCCGACAGTGGCGACTGGCGGACCTTCAGGAGTCTCTTATCGCGGCGCCGGCAAAGTGCTGAGTCCCGGATTGTAGATCAAAACGCCTTCAAAGCCCCAAAGCCGGCCACGGCGAGTCGGCCTTCGGGACCGATGCCCATGTCGGTCATGATACCTTGCAACGCTGAGGCGGGTGCCTCTTCGGGGCCGTGCGCCCGTACTTGGAAGAAGACCGGATGAACGAGTTGAACGGGAAGCTGATCGCCGCAGTGGAGGCGTACTTCACCGGTCTCCGCCAGGTTCGCGGGTCGGGTGGCGCCACCGGCGAGCGTTCCTACTACCCTGCGCTGAAGAACCTTCTTGACGCGGTTGGTCGTACGCTCAGCCCCAAGGTCTTCTGCGTCCCTGAAGTAGCGGACCAGGGTGCGGGCCATCCTGACTTCGCCCTGTACACGGCCCGCCAAGTCCAGCGGGGACGCCCCCTCCAGGGACAGGTGCCGGAGCGGGGCGTCGTGGAAGTCAAAGCCGTCGAGGACGACGCCTGGCTGACCGTCCGCTCGGACCAGGTCAGCCGCTACCTGGGCCGCTATCGGCTTGTCTTGGTCACGAACCTGCGCGATCTGGTGCTTGTGGGAAAGGACAGCGCCGGAGAGTTCACGAAGCTCGAGGCTCTTCGCTTGGCCGCCGATGCGGAGGACTTCTGGCGCAAGCTGGACAGCCCGCGCGCGTTTGCCCGTGAGGTGGGCAGCAGCCTGGGCGAGTATCTCATCCGCGCGCTCTCGCACCGGGCCGCGCTGACCGAGCCCGTGGACCTGGCGCGCTTGCTCGCTTCCTATGCGCGTGACGGCCTGGCCCGGGTGGACGCGGCGGGGGATGTGCCGTCGCTTGTCGCTGTCCGCTCCGCACTCGAGGAGGCGCTGGGGATCCGCTTCGAGGGTGAGCGCGGGGATCACTTCTTCCGCTCGACCCTGGTACAAACGCTCTTCTACGGAGTCTTCTCCGCCTGGGTGCTCTGGTCACGAGCCGAGCAGCAGAGGAACGGTCCGCTGTTCGACGGACAGTACAAGCCGAAGCGCTTCAGGTGGCGGGAAGCGGTGTGGCACCTGCGCACGCCCGTATTGCGTGCCCTGTTTGGGCAGTTGGCTGATCCGGGTCGCCTGAACCCGCTGGGGCTGGTCGAGGTCCTGGACTGGACGGCGGCGGCGCTGGACCGGGTGGATCCCCAAGCGTTTTTCTCGCGCTTTGATGAGGGCGAGGCGGTGCAGTACTTCTACGAGCCGTTCCTGGAAGCGTTTGATCCCGAGTTGCGCAAGGAGCTGGGTGTCTGGTACACGCCGGTCGACGTGGTGCGCTACATGGTGGCCCGGGTGGACCGGGCGCTCAAGGACGATCTTTCGATCCCGGACGGGCTGGCCTCGGACAACGTGTATGTGCTGGATCCCTGTTGCGGCACCGGGGCGTATGTGGCGGAGGTGCTGCGGCGCATTGCCCGCAATGTTGAGGAGCAGGGCAGCGGCGCGCTTGTCGGCGAGGCTGTGCGGAGAGCGGCGACGGAGCGGGTGTTCGGGTTCGAGATCATGCCGGCGCCGTTTGTTGTGGCGCACTTGCAGGTTGGCCTGACGCTGGAGGGGCTGGATGCGCCGTTGGCACAGGACGGCTCAGAGCGTGCGGGCGTCTTTCTGACCAACGCGCTGGCGGGATGGGAGCCGCAGAGTCGCAAGCCGCTCCCCTTTGTCGAGCTTGAGGAGGAGCGTGACCGGGCGGAGACGGTGAAGCGGGACACGCCGATCCTGGTGGTTCTGGGCAATCCGCCGTACAACGGCTTTGCGGGCGTGGCGGTCGGCGATGAGGAGCGTGAACTCACGACCGCCTACCGCACGACCGTGCGTGTGCAGGAACCGCAAGGCCAGGGTCTGAACGACCTGTATGTGCGCTTCTTCCGCATGGCGGAGCGGCGCATTGTGGAGAAGACGGGCCAGGGGGTGGTGTGCTTCATCTCGAACTATTCGTGGCTGGACGGGCTGTCGTTCACGGGGATGCGGGAGCGTTATCTGGAGGTGTTTGACCGGGTTCGGATCGACTGTCTGAACGGGGATGCGTACCGGAGCAACAGGGCGCCGGACGGTTCGCCGGACCCGAGCATCTTTTCGACCGATGCGTCGGTTGGCATCAAGGTGGGCACGGCGATTGCGACGTTGGTGCGCCGTGCTGATCACGGGCCGGCCGAGACGGTCGAGTTCCGGCACTTGTGGGGGCGCTCGAAGGCTGAGGAGTTGGCGAGCAGCGCTGAGGAGAAGCCGGAAGCGCTGTACTCGGTGGTCGAGCCCTCGCTGCCGCTGGGATTGCCCTTCGTGGAGACTCGGGCTGATCCCGACTGGTTCGACTGGCCGTCGCTACCCGATCTGTTTCCGGTGTCGTTTCCGGGCGTCAAGACCAGCAGGGACGGGTTTCTGGTGGACACGGATCTGGAGCGGCTCCGGGTGCGGGTGTGTGACTACTTCGACCCGGCCCTGGGCCACGGGGAGATTGCGCGGCGCTATCCCCGGGTCATGAAGGGGACGGCTCGCTATGACGCGCGTGCCGTGCGGGATCATTTGCTGAAGCGGGGTGGACCGGACGAGTCCGGGTTTATTCGCTTCGCGTACCGTCCGTTTGATGTCCGTTGGCTCTACTGGGAGCGGGACACGAAGCTGCTTGACGAGAAGCGCGCCGACTACAGGCCGCATGTGTTTGAGGGGAACGTGTGGATCGAAGCACGTCAACGGGAAGCCATGGAGACATTCTCGCGCGGCACTCTCGTTCGTGATCTGGCGGACAACTTCGGCAACGGGCTGTCCAGCTATTTTCCCATCTGGCTTCGGGAGGAAGGCTTGGCGGTGTCCAATGGCATTGAGCGACGTGCCAACCTCACTGCCCAGGCTGAGCGGTATCTTGCTGATTTGGGACTGAGCGTTGAGGACCTGTTTCACCACGTCTTGGCCACGTTGCACGATCCGGTCTATCGAGAAGCCAATGCGGGAGCCCTGCGCATGGAGTGGCCCCGCATCCCTCTGCCCGGCTGGCCCAATGGCCATGCCAGACATGCCGAAGCACTGGCCAACTCGGCCGCCAAGGGTCGTGACCTCGCCGCCCTGCTCGACTCGGGCACTGCCGTAACCGGCGTCACCCGAGCACCGCTAAAGCCTGAGATCGCGGCCATCGCCGTGCCCTCAACCCGGCGGGGCCGCAACATGCTGGGAGATGACTTTGCAGTGACTGCCGGCTGGGGACACAACGGGTCTGGACATGCGGTCATGTCGGGCCGGGGCCGCGCAGTTGAGCGAGCCTATGCAGCGGACGAGTTGCGGGCCATGTCGGATGCGGCGTCGGCGCTGGGTCGGGCCACCCTGGATGTACATCTCAACGAGGAGGCGTTCTGGCGCAATGTGCCTGCCGCTGTCTGGAACTACCGGCTCGGGGGCTATCAGGTGCTCAAGAAGTGGTTGTCGTATCGGGAGCGCGCGATCTTGGGCCGCAATCTTCAGGCCGACGAGGTGCAGCACTTTGCCGACACGGCACGGCGCATTGCCGCGCTACTTCTGGTGGCGGCGGATTGTTCTTTGTGACCGACCCCTTTCTCGACGGGTCCTAAAGCGTTGCGGCTCATTGCGGAAGAGCTGCGGCGGTTGTTGCCATTTGACGTCATTTCTCCGTTGCTCTATCCGGTGCAGGATGTCCTTTGTCGGTCAAACATCAAATCGTGCAGTCCTTGTCGGCCTTACACGATGTTGCCGTCGAAGCACTTGGCCGCCGGGACTCCTGTGGGAACCCCGGTGATCTTCCTGAGTCAGCCTGATCGCACGGTGCAAGAGTGGTTGCAACCCGGGTTTTTGCTATCTTGAAGTAAGGTGAGGTGAGCCATGAAGCGAGATCGCGAGGAAATTGTAGCGGCCGCGTTTGCCGCGGCTGGATTCGGGGCATCATTTGATCCGATACGGGTGCAGAAACTCTTGTTTCTGATCGACCGTGTGGCTTCTGCGCAGATCGGAGGCCCGTTTTTCGACTTCCAACCATACCATTACGGACCGTTCGACAGGGCGGTCTACGGTGTTATCGAGGCGATGGCGGAGGCGGGAGATGTCCAGATTGATGCATCGGAAGCTTATCACATGTACTCTCTTACCCGATCCGGGCATCGGCGGGGCGGGACGACGATCGCATCGTTTCCGGCTCCCGTCGCCGATTACTTCGAGCGTGCGGCTCGATGGGTCCGGCTCGTGCCGTATCGCTACATGCTGGCCGCGATCTATCGAGAATACCCCGAAATGGCGGAGAATAGCGTCGTGGGTCACTTGGGAAAGGGGCGTGACGCTTCAGGGGAGAACCCGTTCATTTGCGGAGTGACTAGGGCACTCGATCTCACTGGTACGATGTACCGCATGCCGGATTCGGAAGTCGGCCTGCAGTCTGATGCCGATGCGCTTCATGAGGATTGGTGCGCCGTGGGCGCCTACATCGAGGATGCGATGGTTCAGATCGGTGAATCGGAGTGCATTTGGTGAGCAGGCGCCGCAGCAAGCGCAAGCGGGCAAATAAGAAAAGGACTCGGGGGCCAGACAGGTCGACAGCCCCGGCGCCTGTTGAGCCAGCGGAAGTTGCAGAATCACCATCGGAACTCTCTGGCCAGGCACCGGCCGTCGTGACGGAAGGTGCCGAACCACAAATCCAGATTACCCGTAGCATCGCCGTCCGTCGGGGCCCCTTACCTGCTCCCGAAACGTTCCAGGCTTACGAGAACACGCTGGCTGGCACGGCCGATCGCCTCCTGACGATGGCGGAGAAGCAGCAAGAGCATTCTCACGCACAGCAGGCCGTCCGGCAGCAGTTGGCCGGCAGGCTGGCACGCCGGGGCCAGTGGATAGGTCTCTTGGTTACAGTACTCGCCATCGTCGGCGGAGTGATACTCGTCGTGCTCGACAAGTCGGTCGAAGGGCTGGCGACGGTGTTCCTACCCCTCGCGAGCATCGTGGGCTTGTTTGTGTGGTCGAGGCGGGGGAGACCAGAGGCGTCGCGCCCCGATTCACCTCAAGCCCAGAGCAAAGGGGCGCGCCCTCCCGCTCCCCCGCGATGATGGCGCCTCATCGCCCCCTCCCTTCAATGTTCTCAGAAAGCTGTCCACCGCCTCACAATGCCTATGCGGCCGAGTCCGCGCACGTTCACGTTGCAGGCGCGAGAATCTGGATGGTTTGGGCACCACCGCCACGCGTGCTTTACGGACCCCTCGTAGCGGATTCGATGAAATCGCTGCGCTCCAGTGCCGTGAGGTAGTCCGCTGGCAGCCGCTGGCGCTCCAGGTCACGCCTCCGAGTCCAGGGAAACGGTCGAGATCTCAAGTGGAACGACTGCCTGAGACGGGAGTGTTGGGGAAAACGACGCGGCGGAGGTTCAGCGCGGGCGGGCAAGCGCAGTGGGCCGAAGCCCAACACGCGCCGGAAGCCGGGCGAGATCGGGAACCGGGGCGTTGTGAGCAGGCTTGTATTCGTCGCGTCTGTCGCAATTTAGTGCCAAGTGTACCGCGAGAAGCTGTTGGACAACAGGTCCGGGGTTGATCCCTGCGGGAATTCCAGAGACTGCGGCGTCATCAATGCTTGCCCGGGTTGCTGCCGCAGTGGCGAGAGAATTAACATGTGAAGGCTCCCCGGTTCTGTAGGCGCTGGCGTATGCCCGTGTCCGCTCAAGGCTTCATGCGAGGAGCAACACCGACCGTTGCCCACCTGCTCCGGCATCCCCACAGATTCCGGCTTTATGTCCATGCAAAGACGCGACTTCGTGAAGACGGCGGCGGTCGGCGGGGCCCTGGGGGCCGCGGTGTCTTCCGTATCCGCGCGGGAAGCGCTCGCCTCCGGGCCTCGGGCCCGCTTGAGGTCCGCCGGACCTGCCGTGCATAGCCGGGCGAGTCGTCCCGCGCTGGTGGCCGACGTCTCCTCAACACGGTATCGCAACGGTGGTTCCGAGAGCGGAATTGAACGGGCCTTTCGCGGCATCACGGAGGGCGAAGATCTCTTGGATGCATGCGTGGCCGGGGTGAACATACCCGAGCTTGATCCCGAGGAGCGCGGCATTGGATACGGGGGCCTTCCGAACGCGGATGGAGTGGTGCAGCTCGATTCTTGTCTGATGCACGGACCGCGCCGGTGGGCCGGGGGGGTGGCGGGCTTGGAGGGGGTCAAGACTCCCTCGCTCGTGGCCAAGGCGGTTGCGGAGCTCACGGACCACCACCTCATTGTGGGTGAGGGAGCGAGAGGATTTGCCCGCGCGCTGGGATTTGAGATCCATGCCGACCTCAACACCCGGGAGTCACGCGCGCTGTGGCTTGAGTGGCGCCGCCGCGTGGATCCCGACCGCTGGCTGGATCCAGAGGAGCGGCTCGGGGCCGGTGCCTCCAGGGGTGGCCGGCCGAGCCCCGGTCCATCGGGTCGGACGGAGCGGGGCGACAGCGCCTGGCGCTTGGATTCCGACCGCGCCCGCCGCCTTCGCCGGTTTCGGGATGCGGCCTTGGCCGCGGGGCTGTCGATGGTCGATGACGGACTTGTGGACCCGGATTCTTTCTGGGGCACCACCAGCCTGGAAGCCGTCTCGCCCGACGGCGATCTTTGCGGCGTGACCACGACGAGCGGCCTCTCTTGGAAAATTCCGGGACGGGCGGGCGACTCGCCCATTCTGGGCGCGGGCCAGTATGTGGACAACGATGTGGGTGCCGCCGGTTCGACGGGTCGAGGCGAGGCGAACCTGTACAACCTCAGTTGCTTCCTGATCGTGGAGTTCATGCGGCAGGGAATGGCGCCCAAGGACGCCGGCATGGCGGCGCTGCGGCGCATCCTCTCCAACACGGTCGAGTCGAGGTTGCTCAATGGGAAGGGCCTGCCGAGCTTCGATGTACGTTTCTTTATCCTGAACAAGGCCGGCGAGCACGCCGGCGTGGCCCTCTACGGGTCGGCGGAGTCTGCGTACGCGGTGTGCGATGAGAACGGCGCGCGGGAGGAACCCTTGGAGGGATTGCTGGACGGGACGCCGGGTGGGTGATGGCAAGCAACTGGAGTGGGGGACGCCGGGCCCACCGGCAGGGATTTGCGGTCAGGAACAGCCACCCGGCGCGACCTTCACGAACGCATGCCCGGCGAGACCACGAAATGAGACCGATCAAGCGATTATCCCTCGTTTGCAGTCGCGGGCTTGGCCGCCGTGTCTGATCCAGAGTTGAGCTTGGGCGTCGATGCTGGCGCCGCTCCATCCATGAGCCATCCGATTACCGATACTGCCACCCTGGAGGCGGCGCTTGCGTCGTTATCCCTGGAGGCCCAGATCGTGGCCTTGGCATATGGCGCCGTCTTTCCGTGCAGCTGCGACGATGAAGACATGGCCAAGGTTCTTCGACAAGCCGCATTCATGAAAAATGGCAGAATCGTTCCGGCGCACCGGTACGTTCTGGCCCGAAGGGAGGTGGGCAGGACGGGCCTGTTGATGCAAGAGGATGACGCCAGGCGAGACGTGTACTTCGCGCATCCCGACTGGGCGGCGTGGCTCGCCATCGAAGCGCACCGCCGCAATTGGCTGGGACGTATTGAGGAGTCGTGGGACGCCCAGCCCCAGTATTCGCACCGGTGGGACAAGCGCAACGAGTCGAGGTTCCGGCGGGATCTGATCCAGGGCTACTGGGATGATGTTGTACAGCATTACGTAAAAGAGGGTCCGCTTGTATGGCACTGGTTGCTGGATCCCAGCGCGATCGGCCTTCTCGACACCCTGCCTGATACGTTGTTGCGGCATGCATTGGCCTCCCTGGTGGATCGCATCATCAAGTTGGCTGAGCCGCCGGAGCCATTGTTCGCGGTGTGCCGGAAGCACTGGGCGGAGATCCCCGCCCTGATCGGCGATGCGGCCTTTGTGCGCATCATGCAGGGCGACATCGATGGCGCGGTGGCGATCTTTGACGAACTGGCGCCGGAGATCAAGGGCGCTTCCGTAGTCGAGGTTGCGCGCTTATCGACCCATGCCCTCGCGGCCATGCTGAGGGGAGACGACGCCCGGGCGATTGAATTCCTGGGCAGGGCCGTCAAGGCCGAGAAGGCACACACCAAGAAACGCAGCGTTTTTCCGCACCCCCGAGCCTTTGCGCTCGCCCTGCTTTCGCTTGTGCGTGACGGGCAGATCAAGAACATGGCCCAGCTGAACGGCATTTTGCGTTCGAAGCAACGGAAATTCGTTGACCGTGAGCTCCTGAGCCTGGTCCGAAGGGCGGTTGCGGCGAGGGACGGCCTTCGCGTGTCATCGGACAAGACACCCGACTACGACGTTCCGATCGCTTTCTCGCTCCTTGTCGAGACATGGTCCCAATTCTGGCGCGGCGACCTTGAGAATGTCGGCGAGGAGGAGGTCGATATCCTGAAGCGTTTCGCACTTGGGGCTGTCCAGAACGGGTACAGCTGGCTGGCGGCGGAGATTCTCGTCATGCTTGGTCGGCTAGATGCTTCTCCGCCCGAAGAAATCGAGTACCAGGGCGAGATGCTGGAGGCCTCCACGGCCGGGGACGTGATGCTTGAGCGAATGGGGGTGATTCCCCTTTCCTCCTCGGTGGTCACGCCGGTGCCGGAGTGGGAGTATTCGTTGAGGGCGCTGGAGCTCTTCGCCCACGAAACGAAAAAGAAGGGACCCGCCCGCAAGAAAGCGACGGCGCCGGCGGGCCCGGGGCGGCGTCTGGTCTGGCAGTTGCGTCGCAGGTACTTCGATACCGTGTACGCGACCGCCCGGGAACAGCGACTCTACAAGAACGGCAACTGGAGCAAGGGGCGCGAGGTGTCGCTCAGGAAACTCTTCTCCAGCGCCCCGACGCTGGACTACCTGACGGACCAGGATCGCGCCGTGGCCGCGACGATCACCCAGGCGGGGCGGCGCTCCATGCACCCACCCTATTACGTGCCCCCCAAGGGACTCCATGCGCTGGCGGGTCATCCGCACCTCTTCAACGAACAGGGCGAGTCCGCCGAGGTGGTGCAGTGCGAGGTCGAGCTCTCGATCAAGGAGGACAAGGGCCAGCTGATCGCCACGGTCGGACCGCACACCGAATTTGCGTCGAGCAAGACCTACGATGTCATGATGGTGGACGACCGCCGGTGCGAGGTGACGCGCTTTACGGCCGGGCACAGGAGATTGTGCGACATCGTGCCGCCGGAGGGCCTCATGATACCTGTGGACGCCGGGGACCGGCTCTTTGGCTCCGTGTCGGAGCTGGCCGCCGAGGTCCGGGTGCAGGGGGACGCGGGCGCGAGCGCGGATGCCGTAAGGAGCGTCGAGGCGGATCCCGTGTCGTGGGTTCGACTGGAGCCCAGCGGGGACGGATTGGCGGTCGCCGTGCTCGTCCAGCCCGTGACGGGATCGGAGGCCTATTTCCTGCCCGGCGTCGGAATGGCGACCGTCGTCGTGCAGGTAGACGGGGAGTCCGTCCAGGCGCAACGAGACCTGGACGCCGAGATCCGGCATGCCCGCGCGCTCGTAGGGGCATGTCCCACGCTTGCCGGGCTTGGCTCGGGCTCCTCGATGGTCCTTCCCGACGCCGGTGACTGCCTCCGGTTGGTCGATGAGCTCGGTGTCGCCGAGGCGCGTTGCCTGTGGCCCCAGGGTCAACCGCTCAGGGTGGTCGCGCGCGCACACACATCCTCTGTTCGGCTCTCGGTCAGGAGTGCGGCCGACTGGTTCGAGGCCTCCGGTGACCTTGTGATCGGCGCTGAGCGGACCTTGGATCTCCGCGAGCTTCTCGAGTTGGCGGACAAGAGCAGACATGCGCGATTCATCGAGTTGGGGGACGGGGAGTTTGTGGCGCTGACCACGGCTCTGCGTCGCCAACTGGATGATTTGGGCAGCTTGGCGGCACCTAGGGGCAAGAACAAGCTCCGCGTCCACGCGTTGGCGGCGCTCGCGCTCCGGGATTTTGTGGATGGAACGCAGCTGACGGCCGACTCGGGGTGGCGGGACCAGCGCAAGCGGCTGCGGGAGGCCGAGGCCCTGGAGATCTCGGTGCCCAGCACCATGCAGGCCGAGCTTCGCCCGTACCAAGAGGATGGAGTGGGGTGGCTTGTGCGCTTGAGCCACTGGGGTGCGGGCGCCTGTCTGGCGGACGACATGGGATTGGGCAAGACCGTGCAGACGCTGGCCACACTGCTGGATCGCGCGCCCGAGGGTCCCGCCTTGGTGGTCGCCCCAATGTCGGTCGTGGCCAATTGGGTCGATGAGGCCCGTCGCTTCGCTCCGACGCTGAACGTCAGGGTCTACACCGGCCCGGCCACCTCAAGGGCGCCACTCCTGGAGAACCTGGGCCCCTTTGATGTCGTGGTCACCACATACGATCTGTTGCGCATTGAGGTCGACTCCCTGACCGACATCGATTGGAGCACGGCGGTGCTGGACGAGGCGCAGGCGATCAAGAATCACGCCACCAAGCGGGCACGCGCCGCCCGGCGCCTGAACGCGGGCTTTCGCGTGGCCACCACGGGTACGCCGGTGCAGAACAACCTGATGGATCTGTACTCGCTCTTCGCCTTCCTGAATCCCGGCCTGCTGGGCTCGCTCAAGCGCTTCCGCGAGCGCTTTGTGCTCCCCGTGGAGCGCGACGGTGATGCGGCGGCCGGGGCGAGGCTGAGGCGCCTGATCAAGCCCTTTGTGCTCCGCCGTCTCAAGGCGGATGTGCTGGACGACCTTCCCTCACGCACGGAGGTGACGCTCAGGGTTGAGATGTCGCCGGAGGAGGCGTCGCTCTACGAGGCGCTGCGCCGGCGGGCAGTGGAGGACCTTGATGCGCTCTCCGATGATGATGCGGCGTCCGGGACCGGACGCCTTCAGGTCCTTGCCCATCTGACGAGGCTGCGTCTTGCCTGCTGCAACCCCCGGCTGGTGCAGCTGAACGGCGGGTTGGACCGGACGCCGGCCAGCTCGAAGCTTGCGATCTTTGCGGAGACTCTGGATGACCTGCGCCGGGGCAACCACAAGGTGCTGGTGTTTTCGCAGTTTGTGCGGCACCTGAAGCTGGTCGAGGAGCACTTGGTCCAGGCCGGGATCCCGTACCAATACCTGGACGGCTCGACGCCGGCCAAGGCGCGCGAGAAGCGGATCCGGGCGTTTCAGGCGGGCGACGGCGACGCCTTTTTGATCTCGCTAAAGGCGGGCGGGGTAGGGCTCAACCTGACGGCGGCGGACTACGTCATCCACATGGATCCCTGGTGGAATCCGGCCGCCGAGGATCAGGCGTCCGACCGGGCGCACAGGATCGGGCAGACGCGGCCCGTGACGATCTATCGATTGGTTACGAAGGACACGATTGAGGAGAAGATCGTGGAGCTGCACCGGCACAAGCGGGAGCTGGCCGACCGGCTGCTTGAGGGCGCGGATGCACCGGCGCGATTGAGCGCGGATGAACTGCTGGCCCTTCTGCGGGGCTCTGGAGCCTGACGGCCCCCAAGTCCCCAAGAAGCACCGCCGACCAGGGGGTGCCCGGATTAAACCCTTTCGCTGAAGAACAACCGGATCACCCGGCTGGAGGGCGGCCGTGTGACGGCGCTGACGCCCATCAGCAGGAGCAGGGACACGCCGGGCCCCACCAGCGCGGGCCAAAGGCCGGCGATCCAGTTGTCCAGGGTGCCGTGCTTCAGGTAGCCCAGGGCGTACCAAGCCACGCAGGTTGCGGCCCCGCCGAACATGGCGGCCATGGATCCACGGCTTGTCGCTCCCCGCCACCACAGTCCCAGCAACAGCGGAAAGGTGAAGGCGGAGGCGAGCAGGCTAAAGGACATCGTCACGATGAAAAGAATGGTGGCCGGAGGATCCACGGCAACAGCCAGCGCCAGGGCGCCGATCACCAGCGTCGTCCACCGGGCAAGCCGCAGACCCCTGCGCCGTGATACACCTGTGCTGGCGAGCCGACCGTAGAGGTTTTCGACGACCAGGGAGCTTGCCATGAGCAGGACCGAGTCGATGGTCGACATTGTCGCGCCCAAGATCGCGGCGACAAGGACGGTGCCAAAGACCGGATGCAGGAGCAACTGGATCAGCGTGGGAAGCGCCAGGTCGGTCTGCTCCAGGTCGGGTAGCAGAACGCCGGACGCGATCGCGATCAGTGTTGAGCCGATGAAGATGAAGGACGAAAAAGAGATGGAATACACGAGGGCGCGCCGCAGCGTTTGCCGTCGCTCGGGGATGAGGAAGCGGGTGACGGCCGCCGGAGCGCCCCCGATCTGGAAGAACCCCCATGCCAAGAACGACGACACCACCCACAGGGCGGGCATCTCCCCGAGGAACGATATTCCCTCCGGATTGAATTCGGCGTAGCGCCGGTGCATCTCGGAGAAGCCGCCCGCCTCGTGCATCGCCAGGGGCGCGAGCACCGCGAATCCGGCCACCATGATGGACCCTTGAATCAGGTCGGTCCACGCCACCGCGTGCATTCCTCCAACCGCGGTGTACAGGATGACGATGCCGCCGAAGATGAACAGGCCCGGGAGATAGGGTATCCCCAGCAGCACTTCAAAGAGGTTACCCGCCGCCTTGAGCTGGGCCGCGATCAGTGGGATGAAGGCCAGAAGCATGAGGCCGGTGGCCGCCATGCCGACCGCCCTGCCAGGATAGCGAGCCTCAAGGACATCCACGATGGTCGTGCAGCGCGTTCTTGAGCTGAGGCGGCGCAGTCGCTCCCCCAACAGGATGTATGTGAACCATGCGGCCGCGGCCGAGGACACGCCCGCGGGCGCAAAATTGTATCCCAGCTCCCTCTCCGTGCCGACGGCGCCCATGTAGGAGCTACCGCTCATCTGTGTGGCCGAATAGGAAAACCCCAGCGTCGCTGGGCCCAGCTTGCCCCGAGCCAGGAAGAACTCCCGCCGAGAGCGGCTCCTGCGGTTGAACCAGACGCCCAGCCCCATGAGGGCGGCGAAGTACACAGCGAGAATGACGGTGTAGAGGGCGGTGGCCGTCAACGCTGTGGTCGCGGCGGTGTCAACGGCCGGTCCGGGCGTGTAGCACTGCCGCGGTGATCACATACGCATATCCGCCGTACAGCACGGTCCAGACGCCCCAATCGAGGTTTCCGGGTCCGGCCGGCCACGACGCCAAGATCCCCGTGCTTCCGCCCACCACGAACACCGCCATCAACACCATGGAAAGGACCGGCGTACGGGTCGGCGTCGGGCCGGGGTCGCCGTCCGCACCCGGGCGGGGTCCGGGCGAGTGGCTCATCGCCGCCTCTGGGTACCCCCGCGCCTGGACCCCCTGGAGGTAGTGCGGGCTCCCCCTTTGGGCCCAGGGCTCATCCCCCGCCCGCTCCAGACTTCTCTGGCATGGCGATCGGTGGTCCGGGATCTGGTTGGATCCCCTCTGCGTAGATCATCGCATACAGCGCAGGGAGTCGTGCTCCGATCAGCTCGTTAAGCCGGGCCACCGCTTTGCCCATGATTTCCCAGGCGTGGTCAACCTGCCACAGTTGGTCCTGGGTCGGTCGCGTTGAAGACCCCTCAATGGCTCTGGCCACCCGGGCGTTCCTGCGCGCCTCGGTCACGCTGTCCTGAGCGTGCTCCAACGCCTCGCGCACCCCCTCCATCTCCTCAGCAATGCCGTCGGGAGGATCCTCCGCGTCTTCGATGAGCGCATCGATTGCGTCCAGCTGATCCGTTAGTCTGCCAAGGGTACGCGTGGCTTCATGGATCGGCGTGGCCAAGTGGTGCAGACTCATCAGGGCATCCTGGCGGGCCCCTCGGTCCGCTGTGGTCATGGGGCGGCGCGGGTCGGCCTGGATTTCGATCTTCGAGGACAGGGTGTCTCCCCCGACGACCATGCTGACGGTATAGACACCGGGGAGCGCGATGGGGCCCGCAACCGCGCCACCCTGCCCGCCCGGCGCCTCCTCCGGGTCGTACGGCGGTTCCAGGCGCCAGTCCCACAGGACCTGGTTGATGCCGGCGTCCGACGGGGCCTTCAGCGTCCGCACATGGGCACCCCTTGCGTCCCTGATCGTCAGTGCGAAGTCGGGCGTCCGGTGAGCGCTGTGGCGGTCCCCGTGGCTCTCGTCATCGCCATCGTGCTGGGCATGGTGTCGGCCCTGGTCGTAATCGGGGTCGTCGTGGTGCATATAGTCCTCACCCTCCCCGTGACCGCCGTGTCCCCCGTCGCCGCCGTGGCGGTCCCCGTCGGGATCCCTTGCGTCGCGCAGGTAGTACCGGATCAGCGATCCACGGGGGGGATTGGGGGCTGAGTAGGTCGCCCCCTGAAAGGGCCAGTCGCCGCGTTGCGCCCACATGATCGTTGGGCGCGCCTGCGGGAACATGCGCCCCGGTTCGGCGAGCATCGACGATGAGAGGTGTTCCAGGGGAGTGACGTCGGCCAGGACGTAGGCGGAGCGCCCGTGGGTGCCCACCAGCAGGTCGTTGTCGCGGGGGTGAACAACGATGTCGTCCACGGGAACCGTGGGCAGGTTGTTCTTGAGCTGGATCCACTGCCCGCCGCGGTCAACGGACACGAACACGCCGACCTCATTGCCGACAAAAAGCAGGTTAGGCGAGCGGTGGTGCTCGACAATCACGTTCACGGACCATCCGTCGGGAAGACCGTCGGTGATCCCTGACCAACTCTGCCCGTAGTCTTCGCTCACATAGACGTAGGCGGCATAATCGGCGTTGCGGTGACCGTCGAAGGTCGCGTAGACCCTGCCCTGGACGTGATGGGAGGGCTCGACCCGGCTCACATACGTCCGCTCGGGCAGCCCCGGGATCCGGCCAGCCACGTTCGTCCATGTGGCTCCGTCGTCTCGGCTCACCTGCAGGTTGCCGTCATCGGTGCCCACATAGAGCAGGCCCGGGACCAGTGGCGACTCGGCGAAGCTGGTTAGGGTGCCGTAGCCTGCGATGCCGTCGTTCAGCGACATCTGCGGGTCGGCTCCCGGCACGCCCATGATCTCAAGTTCCTCGCGGTCAATCTGCTTGGTGAGATCCAGGCCCCCGACCTCCTCCCAAGTCATCCCGCGGTCCCGTGAGCGCATGAGGAAGTTGGCGCCCAGGTACACGGTTGCCGGGTCGTGGGGCGAGAGATGAAGCGGCGAATTCCAGTTGAATCGGTAGGTCTTGGCTGTGTCGCCGTTCTCGCGGGGCCCGGTGATCGGGCGCATCGGGGTTTTCTCGCCGGTATTGAGGTCGTACCGGTTCATGTTGCCCCCCTGCGATTCCGAATAGACGATGGTCGAATCGGTCGGATCGACCAGAGTGACGAAGCCGTCGCCGTAGACCACCTCGTACCAATCCTGGTGGCGGATGCCATGGAAGGAGCGCGTGTTGGACGGTCCGCACCACGCGTCGTTGTCCTGCAGGCCGCCGCACACGAAATACGGGTCGCGCATGTCGTGGCTGATTGCGTAGAACTGTCCCAGCGCCAGGTTGTCGAACATGCGCCAGTGCTTGGTCCCGTCCCAGCTTGCGGCCACCCCGCCGTCGCTTCCCAGGATCATGTGGTCGGAATCGGCGGGGTTGATCCAGAGCGCGTGGTGGTCCACATGGACCTGCTGGGCGCCGTCGCTACGAAACGTGCGCCCGCCGTCATCCGACACCATGAGGGAGGTTCCCAAGACATAGACGCGGTCCACATTGGTGGGGTCGATGCGCACCTGCGAGTAATACATCGGGCGCGGGTTGGTAGCCGACATCTTCTCCCACGAGGCCCCGCGGTCGAGTGAGCGGAAGAGGCCGCTTCTGGAGGGGTTGTCTCCGCCCCTGAAGGTCTGTCCCGGGCTCCGGGGCTCCGCCTCGATGAGCGCATAGACAATATTGCCGTCTCCGCGAAAGACATCCACGCCGATGCGGCCCTTGTCTCCCGCGGGGATTCCCTCGGTGAGCTCCGTCCATGTATCGCCCCCATCCAGCGTGCGGTAGAGCCCGCTTCCAGGGCCGCCCCCGTTGAAGCCCCAGCCGGTGCGCTGGCGCTGGTACATCGCGGCAAAGATCGTGTTGGGATCCCGGGGGTCCATGGCCAGATCGATGGCACCCGTGTGCGCATCAATGTAGAGCACCTTCTCCCAGCCATTGCCCCCGTCCCGGGTACGAAAGACTCCCCGCTCTTGGTTGGGGCCCCAAAGGTCGCCGACCGCGGCGACATACACGACATCCGGGTTGCCTGGGTGAATCAGGATGCGCCCGACATGCCGGGTCTCATCCAGTCCCATGTGTTGCCACGTGTGCCCACCGTCGATGGACTTGTACACTCCATTGCCCCACCCCGACGATTGCCGGTTTTGCGGCTCGCCGGTGCCGACCCACACAAGGTTCGGGTTTGATTGGTCGAGGGTGACATCGCCGATGGAGCTCGTGGGCTGATCGTCGAAGAGAGGAGTCCACGATGTTCCGTGATTGGTGGTTTTCCAGACGCCTCCCGTGCCGGTGCCGATGAAGAACACCTGCGGCTTCGACTCGACGACCGCGAGGTCGGAAATGCGCCCGCCCATGAGTGCCGGGCCGAGCTCGCGGTATTCCAGGTGCGACAGGGCAACCTCAAGTGCAGGCTGGGCGAACGTGCGCTCGAACGCGGTAATGGTCGCAAAAGCGCTTAAGGCGAGAAGAGAAAAAGCTGAATTGCTGGTCTTCATGATCGCCATTTGGTTGTGAGTATTTCAGGAAATGCTCTCGGGAATCGGGATACCGTCGGATGCCCAGGCCTCAGCGTGGCAGGCAGGCCCTGTGGCGCTCCATCGCCGACAATGGTAGCTCCATTCTCATTGTCCGGGCGACTTCGATGGGCAGCGCCGGCCGCCCAATTGAGGGTCCGGCCGCCACCAGGCATTGGGTTCCCGCATTGAAATGCGGCAGCGGTGCGGTTCCTCGCTGCTGTATGCGGGCAGCCGGAATTCGAGCTTCCCGCATACAAGGTACGCCATTGTGATGAAGTTCTCCGCCGTCCGATAGCCCTGGGTACGGATTTTGGCCCTCTGAATCGCCGAGTTCATGCCCTCAAAAAGACCATTCGTTAGCCGCAAATGTTGTCAGCGCGGAATGCCCGGTCTGTGTCCCCTGATCGTCTTGGCCACCCCAACCGTCGCCTGCAGTCCGCTCTCCACCGCCCTCGCACACCAACGATCCAAGTGACGCCCTGTCGCCGTTGGCGACAGTGTCCATAACTCCCGGATGTTCAGCTCCAGCTCGTACGCCCGTGCCGTCTCCAGGGTGCCCGCCGCCAAGTCAAGCGCCCAAGTCAAGCACTGAAGCGACTCGTCTACCGAACCCATCTCTGACTCAGTGAAGCTCCGCTGGTTGTTCACACGCAGGCATCGTGTCCGCTTGAGCTGGACGGTCCTTCTGTTTCGCCCGACGCACCCGCTGGGTCCCCCGTTGAGCAGCTTGACGACATGGAACCCGTCAGACGTCACTTCGGCGTCCGAGAGGACATCCACCGCGCCCTTGACGTACGCCTTCGCCCCAATCAGCGAATGGCGTGATGTCCTCGTGGCTACGGCGGGCAGACTTCTCGTCAACACCGACGGAATCGACCCCGAAATGATCCGCGTCCTTGCGCGCCACATCCAATAGGCGCCCAGGATAAACCGCAGCCTCGTGTCGTGCTCACCAAAGATCCGAGCGGCCACCGACATGGCGCTGAAAGGCGTCAGGACGTGCCGCTCGAAGTAAAGCGTCGGGCTACTCCTGGGCCAGGGCCCAATCAAGCTTCGCCTGCCGCACACCGAAACTCAGTGCAACGAACCGCGGAACATCGGCGTGCAGGTGCGCCTGATAACGGCAAAAGACCAGGTGCCGCCACGAACGCGCGGACATATTGTGGCCCCTGCAACTCTCGTTGCCGCGTTTGCTGCGGGCAAACGTCGCGCTGGCGGAGAACACCAGTAAAACGTCCATGCGCTTGGACTCGGCATCAACGACGCCCTTCTCGATATATCCGGGTGGACGTGATCCCCAGCGGCTGCTCGAAGACCCTTTTGCTCGATTTCAAGAAATCCGCCCGTTCCCCCGTGTTCAGCCCTGTGCAATAATGACCGATGCCCAGGGGGCCAGATAAGGCAGGAGGTCCGCGAAGACGGGGGTTGCCCCTCGGCATCCGTGTCCAAAGCAACCAACGAATTCCACCGATGTCATTGAATAAAAAAAAACACTGCCACTTCGATGGGCAAACACCAACGTCGCAGATATTTTGCGCCGACGTTGCGCTCTGGGCCACTTGACGGTCATGCCAAGGTCTCGGTTACACAATCAAGCCGACGGCTGCCTGGCATAAGAGGCCAAAGGGCAACCGATTTGGCTTGACGCGCCGCGTCCATCCAGACCAAAATCTCGCGACATCCGGAGGCCAATAAACCAGACCAAAACCGCTCAGTCGTGCGGATGTGAACCGGAGCAATGAAAGACAATCAACACTTTGCGGCCCCCGATTGTGGCGAGACAGGTCACATCCATGCAGTGCCCTCTATCACCGACACAGTTAAAGAGCTTACAAACAACTTCCTTCGATGGGGGAAGGTCGTCTTGCGCATTTGCGAACATACCGATGGTCCGTCCATTCCACACGACAAAGCACTTGTCACAACCACAAGTCCCGTGTATTCGTCGAGCAATAGCGTGCGTCCCGCTTCCAACGCATCGATGGAAGAAATGGATGTACTCGTGGAATTAATGCAACCAACAACGGCGACTAACAAAGCCAGCCACCTGACCCGTTCTAAACCCGGGTTATTCATGACGGCGGCTTGAGGGGGCTGGATTTGTGGGGACAAGTGATGTATCTTCAAGGTGTTACCAAGATCCACCAGCGTTTTTCGGCCACCAACCCAGGGTGAAGTCATGGCAACGACATTTAGCTTCAACAAATCGCTCCGAATCGAGTCCCGAGACGAAAGATTGTCATCAGACGCAGGGGCGGCCACCAGCCGAGAAATCCTCGAGCGCAGCGGTATCATCAACGCCGCAACCAAACGGATCAAGGACGAGCGCGACCCCGTCAAGATCAAGCACTCCATGGCGGAGTTGCTACGCACCGCGCTCTTGCTCCTCGTCCAGAATCGCCGGGACCATAACGATGCGAATGTCTTCCGCAACGACGTGTCCTTTGGCCTCGCGGTATCCGACCGGAAGGGAACGAAACCGGTCGACCATGCGCTGGCGTCGCAGCCTACCTTGTCGCGCTTGATCGCGGCGCTCAGCAACGAGGAGAACACCGAGGCCTGTCGCGACGTGATCATGGACTTCACCTCGTGGAAGGTGCTCGCCACAAACGGCGGTCGCCTGCACGATACGTTGGTCATTGATGTGGACAGCTTACCGGTGAGGGTGCATGGAAAACAGGCCGGCAGCGACTATAACGGGCACTATCGCGCCAGGGTTTTCCATCCGTTGGTGGCGTTGGCGGCGGAGACGGGAGACATCCTGGATGTTGAGCTTCGGAGGGGCAAGGTTCATACGGCGAACCGCGTGGTGGGCTTCATCAAGAACGTGGCGAAGCGTGCGAAGGGGAAGATCAGCAAGAGGGTCATTTTTCGTATGGACGCCGGGTTCCCGAGCGGGGTTCTGATGCATGCGCTCGAGGAGGAGGGTATCGACTTTGTGGTCCGTGTGGCGAACAACAAGGTGCTGGCTGATCGTGCCGAACCTGCGATCGATGAGTTCCGTGCTGACATGGACAAAAAGGACAAAGAGGACAAAGAGAAAGAACGCCCGCGTGAGACCACGACGCGAGTTCGGGAAGCGGAGCGGTACAAGGCGGGGAGCTGGCCTGTTGAATGCCGCATGGTGCATGTGATGGTGGCTAAGCCGGGCGAGCTGTTCACGAGGTCGTTTTGGTTGGCCACATCGGTGTCTGCCGATGAGATGACGCCTGAGGAGGTGTTGGAGCTGTACAGGCAGCGCGGGAAGGCTGAGGGCCACATTGGCGAGTTGATGAGTGTGGTGAATCCGTCGTTGTCCTCGACGTCGCGTCCCAAGAGCCACTACCGGAACCAAAAAGTTGCGGTGGCCGATACGGAGGAAGAGGTGAGTGGCGACGAGAACGGCGAAGAGGAGGTGGTGGAGGATCCAGAGCTTCTGGATGCCTTTGCCCGCAACCGGGTACGGCTACTGTTGTCGATCCTGGCGTACCAGGTGATGCATGTCCAACGTGTTCTGTTGGCGCGGCGGACCGGTGTTGGCTGGAGTTTGCGGCGCCTGTTGGAGCGAGTGTTGCGCACGGCGGCACGATACATCGTGTCTGGGCGACGGATCACGATGATCACAAGCGCAGTGTCGGTGCATTGGCAGATGCTGGTTGCCGGTGTGCGAGAGCTTCCTGATGTCCGAATCTTGTCCGCCGAGGTTGTCTGATACTCAACGGCGGGTCTGGGCGCAAGGGCGGTTACAAGGGAAGTGGCGGAAGTGCGTCCATAAAATGGGTATTTGGGGGGTATGATGTGCACGAGGCGGTGGTCGGCCGGCAAAATTGAGGGGCTGGCCGATGTCGGAACGCCGAGAACCCTTTCACTGGCCTTGATGACAGTTTCAATTGTCACTCATGAATAAGGTGGGCTAAAGGTGTCGCAAATCCCATATCGTTATCCTCGGAAACAAGTCCACAGAAAGCACCGCGAGAAACTCTCCGCCGAGCACAGCAATTCCATATGCTGGTGACGGAAGGAGAAAAGATCCTTCATAATCCCCGTTTTCTAACCTGTAGATGTCCACAACGCGACCACGATTCTCGGTTGATCCCCTAATCAGCGTGAACGCCCGATGTGTGCCAGACGCCAGCCCTGTGGTAACCTCCGTTGCTGTAGGATCGACTTTTGTCACAACGGCATTACTGGCACCCGGAGGAAGTCCCAGATCAGCCGCGTCAATCTCGTACTTCACCACGCCAGCCATTCTGATAGGCTCGACGCCGTCTCGTGTAATTCGAACGGTGCCGTCTGACCTAAAGAACACCAAGTCACTTGACCACCTAAATGCAAGAACACCACTACCGGCTTCCGGGATGCCCCCCGAAAATGCAGAGCATGCGAGGTCTTCGCAGGCCGGCGGGAATCCATACGTCTTGATAGTCGTCCCCGTCGTGTCAACCACTCTCCAGTTTTGCTTTTTCTCGTCTCCGGGTGTCGGTCGTCCCTGTACGATTGCCAAGTGCGGTGGAGCCACTGACAATATTTGGTCCGCACCGTGGGCCGTCTCTTGGTTTAGCGGCACACTTTTGATGAACTCTCCGGTTGTAGCATTCAAGACGGTGATTCGTGCCGCGTCCGGGTCGAGAACCAAGAGGTCACCGTTTGCGGTTAGGGCGATATCCCGAATGGCGCGATACTCTCCCGGGCCACTGCCGGATCTTCCCGTTGTCCAGAGAGGGCGCCAAGCTGGATCAAATGCTCGCAGCGTGACCAAGTCGTCGATGATGACAAAACCACCCCCTGGTAGGCCCAAAATATCCGATGGGTTTCCGAAGTAGTCGCCGCTTTTATCTTCCAGTTCGTAAATCAATGCGGGATGTTGTATCCATTGCCGGTCATGGGCTTGGGATGCCCCATCCATGGGGTGCAGGAGGGTCACCACCAAGAAGGTGACCGCGGGGTACCGGTATTGTGGTACGACTCTCCTCAGAAACTGGACCTGTGTGGTTGGGTTGGCAGCTTTCTGGAATCGCGGTCCGTTCGGCTTCAAGATGGAGGCTCTTTCCAAATAGCCAGTTGTCCACGGTCGGTCGAAGCGTGAGACGCCGGTGATATCCAGAAATACGCCAGCAGTCTTGAAGTGGAGCCTCATCACCGAGAGCAGAATCTTCACCCTCGTTTTCGAGGAGTATTGGAATGGCGACGTGGAGTCGGTGCGACAACGACTGCGTGAGGAGTTGGACAGTGTGCAGAATGCGGTTCCAAAGCGTCGCCATGATCACATCTCCTTTTCTTGGTGTCGGTTTGTCGGGTTTTCTCTCGAGGGCATGTGATGGTGGCCGTCGGCACTGTAATGGGCACCAACGTTCCGCAATGACGAATATCGCGATGCTAGCCGTCGACTTCTGGTTCATAGCAGTACACCTCGATCTCGACGTTGCCTTCGATTTCCACGGCAACGATATCGACACCGCCAGAGAGCGTGAACTTGAGTGTGGCACAACGTTTGTCGCCGCCACGACATCCAATGGTCTTGCAGGTGAATCCCTTCAGACCGTCTTGACTAGCGACTGGAGGGGGAGGCACGGGCAGAAAGAGCAGTGCGGCCACAAAGAGGGCCGAATCACGCCAAGGGTATTGACCGTGGAGCCGAACGTCATGGTAGACCTCCGAAGTAGGAATGGGTGGGAGCGTGCGTAGGAAGTGTCCGAAACGTCCGGGGACGGTCTACGTGTAAAATCGGAAACTGGGCATGGGGGAGTCTGAAATAAACAAGGCACCACCGCGATGCGAAACAAGACCTGATTTTCATTTCCGTCGCCGAGTGTTCAGGAACAGACCACATGTGGCAATCGTCGCTCACTGACATGTGTCGCAATTTGTGTGCCGCCATGGCGAGTAGGTGCGAAAACTAGTAATAGCAAGCGGTTACGGCGGTACAGTCTCGCTCATGCTTGGGGGGCATGTCCCTCGTCAAGGACATGGGTGCGCGTCGTTTGCGACACTCGTGGGAACTTCAGGAAGCGGTATCGCTGTTCACGCAGTGTTAGGCGGGACCCCCGGTGGTCCGGGATCGGGACTGTCCCGCGGTCTTCTCGAAAAAGGGGAGCCTGCAGGGGGCCTGGCGACCGGCAAGGGTCATGAAGAGGAGACACCGGATCGTGATATCGTCGAGCGGAGCCAAAACCTCGGGCCCGAAAAACCGAGGGAGCCGTTTTGGGGTGGCGACCGGACGAGGCGGCTTACGCCATGTGCGGGCGGATTGCCTGTGCGAGCGAGACCTCGATGTCCCGCACCGCCGCGGTGACCGCCCGGCCGATCAGGTCCATCTTGCGGACATGCTTGATGCGGGGGAGCACATGCCGGAGCTCGCGCTGGGACAGCAGGTGGGGCAGGAAGCCGCAGGCATCGGTCAGACATATGATGACGACATCGCGCGGAGTGGGCACGACATCGCTGAAAAGGATCTCCATGATGCGCAGCTTCACCTCTCGCTCTGCCTTGCCATCGATCATCGGATAGCGCCGGGACCGGAAGACCCACAGAACGCGGTCCTCCCGACGTTCCAGCACCCCGCGGTCCACGAGGCGGTTGATGGAGGCCTCGCGGATCCCGTCCGCTACGTTGGCCACGCGCTCGACCCAGAAGCGTGCGTCGTGCGTGCCGTCGTGGGTTGCGATGAGTGAAAGAACAGGGTCGAGAATGGGGTCTCCAATCGGTTTGGCGTCCACGAGGACGAGTTTCTCCAGGTCCGTGTCGATGCGGTCTTCCAGAGCCAGGTCCATCAACACTCCGCCCGCCAGGGCGTAGCGGATCGACCATTCCGGCACCCGGATGAAGCGTCCCTCCTCGTCGTCCAAGAGCAGCAGCATGACTTCTTCGGAAAATCTCATCGCGATTCCTCAAGCCCCATGTGGTCTCCAAAAAGTCCTGTGTCCAAGATTGCCGTGCGACACAAGGTGGCCGCCGGACCCGGTCAAGGGCAACCACCCCGAAGCGCCGCTAAAAGATGTGGGTCTCCACCCGGCACTCCCGGGCCTCCTCCCCATCGCTAGTCCTCAGATAAGCGTGTTCCGGGGGAGGGCCTGTTAATTTAATGCAGAACAGCTTATCTTTATTGTACTTATACCGCGAGGTCAAAGCGTCATCCCTCCAGCGACGAGGACTTTCGGGTGAGTACCATCAGCCACCACCAAACCCGCCGTAACTGCGCCGCCCACCGGCGTCGCCTCCGTGCCAGACACGCCCAAGCAGGGCGTTGGAAGCAACAAAGTAAACCGATGCTCGGGGCCGGCAAGATTCGTTACGAGGTCAGCCGGCGCGTGAATGCCACACTCTACGGTGGCATCGGCGCCGCCCACCGGTTGATCACCAAGATCGGCCTACCGGAGCAGATCAACAGATCAGGTGTGCTGAAGCGCAACCTGCCGTACTTCGACTCCGACCATGTGTTGACCCTCGCGTACAGTGTGTACTGTGGCGGCACCCGGCTCGGCGATATCGAGAGACTACGCCAGGATGTGTCGGTTATGGACGCCTTGGGAGCCCGGTTGATCCCGAGTCCGACTGCAGTGGGCGACTACTTGCGGCGCCACTCCGAGGGAGATATCGAGACCTTGATGGACGGGATCAACGAGGTGCGGCCGCAGCTGTGGAGCGGACGCGGGCGCGACCTGCTGGGTCCGGTGACGTACATCGATGTGGACGGGACGATCGTGCCGACGGACGGAGAGAAGAAGGAGGGCTTGGGGCTGTCGTACAAGAAGGTCTGGGGGTATCAGCCGTTGATCGTTACGCTCGCCAACACGGGCGAGGTCCTGTACATCGACAATCGACCGGGCAACGCGGCCAGCCACAGCGGTGCGGCGAAGTGGATTGACAAGTCGATTGACCTGGTGGGCCCCCATGCAGAGCGGCTGTGCCTGCGCGGCGATACGGCGTTTTCGTTGACGACCAACTTTGACCGTTGGAGTGGTCGGGCGGATTTCGTGTTCGGATATACGGCGCATCGGTCGCTGGTCGCACGGGCGGAGGCGCTCGAGGAGGATCGGTGGCAGCAGTTGAAGCGACGGCCACGCTGGGTGTCGGAGACGGGCGAGACACGGCAGCGGCGTCCGAACGAGAAGGCGCGGATTGTGCGCGAGAGCGAGTTCAAGGATGTCAAGCTCAAAGGCGAGCATGTGGCGGAGTTTGAGTATCGGCCGAGGGCGTGTCGCAAGGCGTATCGGATGGTGGTGGTGCGCAAGAACCTGCGTGTGATGAGGGGCGAGTTGGATCTGGGTGATGAGGTGAAGTACCTCTTCTACATCACGACGCTACGGGGCAAGAGCAGGGCTGAGGTGGTTCGGTTGGCGAATCAGCGTTGCGACCAAGAGAATCTGATCAGTCAGTTGAAGAGCGGGATGGGTGCGCTCCGGGTGCCGATGTACGATTTGGTCAGCAACTGGGCGTACATGGTGATTGCGGCGTTGGCGTGGAATCTGAAGAGTTGGATGGCGATGCAGATGCACTACAAGTCGCAGCGTCGGCGCTATGTGAAGATGGAGTTCAAGCGGTTTGTTCGGGAGATGGTGTTGATTCCGTGCCAGGTGATCCGCAAGGCGCGCCAGACGACATTGCGGGTGATTGGATGGCAACCGAGCGTGGACCTGCTGTACAGGGCGTGGTGCACGATCGAACGAACCGAATATGGGTAACGTTAGTCGCTGATTGTCAGCGACTGGTCGGATTTTTTTATTGGGGTGCGATTTTCTGGGACCAGTGCGTCTGTACGGCACGGGCCTGGTCGAGGAGGCCAGACGGTGGCAGGTAACGGAGGGAAAATGCCGACGAAAACCGAATGTGGGCCGAGTATTTCTCGGTCAGGTGACCGAGGTCGCTCGTTATTTATAGCACCCGACCCGTCAAAATGCCAAACGCGCTTATTTTAGGGCTAGTCTCCTGGAAGCGGGCGTGCCGAAACGCGGTCACATCCAACGTACGGGACCGGCCGTCGGCGACGAGCTCCGAGACGATAAGGCCGGTTGCGGGTGCGTGCATAATGCCATGGCCCGAGAAGCCGCAGGCGTCCACCCATCCGGGGCCGTCGGGATGAATCCCCAGCACAGGGCTGTTGTCGGGAGTCACGCCGTAGTATCCCCACCAGCTTCCCGCGCGGTCGACGCCCAGGGTCTCCCACCACGGATAGCGGTCCACGCCCGTGAGAAGCACCCGCTCCAGCCATCCCCAGTCCATCCCCTCGGTAAAGCCGTCATCGGCGTGGGTGTCCAGGCCGAACAGGATGCGATCCCCTTCGCTCCGCATGTAGATGCCGGTTCCCAGGTCGATGGTGAGCGGGTAGGTGCGGGTGTCGGGGATCCGCCCGCTCAAAAAAATCTGGATGCGCTTGGGTCGCACCGGCACCTCCAGGCCCGCAAGCCGCCCCACCTGTCCGGACCAGGCGCCTGCGGCGTTGACGACAAAATCGCAGGCGAGACGTTCCCCACCCGCCTCAACGCGCCAGCCGTGCCGGGTGCGCTCAATGGCGGTGACCGGGCGACCGAATCGGTAGCGAACGCCTGCCCGCCTGCCCATGGAGACCCAGGCGCCGGTGGCCATGTGGGGGTCGATCACGCCGTCCCACGGGCCGTATGTCGCGCCGGCGAGGTCGTGTACCTCCGCGGGCACATGTCGAAGGATGTCGCCGGGAGCCAGGAGCTCGACCGGAGCGCCCAAGCGGTGCTGCAGGGCGACCGACTTCAAGTGCGGCGCCCATCGCTCGGGGGGCACCAAGAGGAGGTAGCCGATGTCGCGATACCCTATGTCGAAGCCGTGGCGCTCCCTGAACTCCCGATAGACGGGTAGCGAGTGCATCGACAGCCGGATATTGGCCTCGGTGGTGAATTGGACGCGCACCCCTGCAGCGCTTTTGCCCGTAGATCCCAGGGCAAAGGCCGACTCCCGCTCCAGGACCGTCACCGACACCCCCCGCCTCGCCAGATGGTGTGCAGCGCTCGCCCCGACGATGCCGGCCCCGATAACCACGGCATCGGCCACATGAAGGAGTCCCTTGCCCGCCCCCGCCATGGTCATGTACCGCGCTCCGGTGAGGTCGCGAGCATCAGGGCTTGTGCGCGATTCCCCGGGCACACATCGGCGGCCGGACATTCGGTGGGCTGCAAGGCTTGGTTTTCAACCGTCAATGGGGGCCTACTCCCGTCTTACCAGCTTCCGATCTCCCCGGCCAACTCGATGACATCGCAGAGGCGGCGCGCGGCATTTCGCCAGTTGGTGCGCACTGACTCCTGAGCCAGGTCGGCATCCCCGCTGTCGATGGCGTCCACCGTTTTCTGATGCTCTTGTCGGGAGATGTCCATGCGATTCACCAAGGCGCTGACGTAAAGCCTGGTGTAGCGTTCGGTCTGTGGCTTGATGGCATCGTGTAGAGCAATGAGCCTGGGGCCGCCGCCGGCCTGCACATAGCAGCGGTGAAACCGGTTGTCCAACTGAAAGATCCTGTCGCTTGAGGGGGATGCGCCCTCGGTCTCGGCGCGCATCTTTTCGTTGATGAGATTGAGATTGGCGACCAGCTCCTCTCGGTCCTTGCGCTTGGCCGCCCCCCACGCCGCCAGGCCCTCAATCTCGCCCACGATGCAAAATAGCTCCAGTGCGTCATCCTGAGTGAGCGGCGCCACGAAGGGGCGGCACTGGCGGCCCGTTCCGGGGTCGGTGACGTATCCTTCCTGGATCAGTCGCTGAAATGCACTGCGCACGGGGGTCCGGCTGATGCCCAGCCGCTGGGACACCTCGGCCTCGATCAACCTTGAGCCCGGAGCCAGCATGCCTCGCACGATCAGTTGTCGAAGTCGTTTGTAGGCTTGGGTGCCTTGGTCAAGAGAGTGACCGTTCGCTCGGTCGCCGGTCTGCCTTGCGGTGGATCGCATCGCGTCCCCCTCGGATTCCCTTTACCGGTCGTTGGGCGTGACAATGAGACGAGGCTCCCTGTCAGGGCGCGTGGGATGCCCACTTTGCATGCGACTGCATGAATGGGGCCCGCGCCGCAAGCTCCGCCTGCAGATTCCTACCCCGGTGTGCCACTGAAGGTTCCGTCGAGTGAGGCGACGAGGTCAGGTGTCGGGCCCCTGTTGGGTGTCGGGCCGATGGGGTTTGGGGCGGTCCGCCATGTCCCCGGGTTGGGGGGTGTTCAAAATGATCAGGCAGCATCGCCCATGGTGTGTTACCGTCAGGCCATGGCCACGCGCAGTCGCCGTGGCCGGGTCTCATGGAGCGCGGACCCGGTCCAAGAGCCCGCAGGTCACCGAGGTGTGGATCCGGCCCATGGAGGGGAGCGCCAATGAATCCAGGAACCACGGCTCGCAAGGGCCTGCCGCGACAACGCGTGGCCGGAGGTTGCGGGCCGGTCGCTCATTGTGGCGCACGCGGTTGCGCTCGCCCTGCGCCGATCTGGAGATGGACGGAGGGCGACACATGACCCATGGTTCCACCGATGGTAGCACCGCTCATGGGGATCACGCCGATCATGGAGTACACCCGCGAGCACTACGGACGCGACCACGCTCCGAACATCCGTGAGACCTTATCGAAGGCAGACGATGCATCAGTTCGTGGAAGTCGGCATCGCCTTGTACAACCCCGACGATCCCGCGCGTCCCGTCAACAGCCCTACGACCTGCGATCAGGTCGGCGAGGAGGCCTTGCGGGTCATGCGGCTTTCGGCACCCCCCGGTGGGAAGACGCGGTTGAAAACTGGCTCAAGGTACGAACTCCGCTCGCGGCGAAGTGGGCGCGAAATCGAGTAATGTACATGGTGTGGCCAAAGACGGGGCTGTGGCGCTCACGCCTGGCCCCCACAGCAAGCTCATCGGAGACATCTTGGCTTCGTTCGCTCCTCGCTTCGCACCCGGCGCCGAGGTCATCTATGTGGGCGATCCCGGGGGTGGGATTTTCGAGCAGGAGCGGTTAGAGGCCTTGGGCGTCATCGTCGACAAGCACGGGAAAATGCCGGATGTCGTGCTGTATTTCCGCGAAAGAAACTGGCCTCTCCTTGTCGAGGCGGTTACAAGCCATGGGCCGGTGGAAGCGAAGCACCACAATGAACTGGCCCAGCTATTCGGTGCTGCGCGCGCTGGACCCGATATATGTGACGGCATTTCCCGACAGGATTGTGATGGGACGCCACCTGAGCGAGATCTCTTGGGAAACGGAAGTGTGGTGTGCCGATGCCCCCAGCCCTCTCATCCATTTTGACGGTGAGCGCTTTCTGGGACCCCATGAGCCAACCGGGTAGCGATGAAGCGGGGGGCCTTGGGCAACGGGAACCGAGCCATGATCTGATTGTTGTGTCGTGTCCTCCGTTCCCAGGGGCCAGAGGGAAATTCGTGGAGATGGCGATCCTGCCCGTCGCTGCCCAATGGAACCTTAGTTGCATCCAATCGGCACGGTACGATCAGCCCCGTACAATGGGCTCGCGCCCGTCTCTGATCAATGCCTGCGTCTGACTTGAGGGCGGCCGGCCGGATTCATCGTGGATGCCTTTTTGCGGAGTCCCAAGGACCCGGCCCAGGGTCGGGTGCTTGGGGCACGGGGACGCCCGATACGCTCCGCATGTCGGTCTCCATGACCGTCGTTGGGGCTGGACATGCGAAATCGAAGGCCGGCGAAGAGCACATGGAATCCCAATCGGGAAGGGGAGGGTGGCCTTGAGGGTGCGGGGCACCAAAATCCGCAGCGTGGAGACGCGACGGGAATACGAGGCCTGTGTGGAGCTCCAGCGTTGCACCTGGGGAGAGGAATTCTCCGAGGTCGTGCCCATCTCCGCCATGCAGATCGCGGTCAAGATGGGCGGGATTTGTCTGGGCGCTTTCGATGCCCGGGACAACATCCAGGGCTTCGTGTTTGGCATCACCGGGGTCTACAAGGGCCGCCTGGCGCACTGGTCGCACATGCTCGCCGTACGCCCTGAGGCCCGGGGCAAAGGCATCGGAAGGGGGCTCAAGGTGGCCCAGCGGGATGCATCGCTCCGCCTGGGCGTACAGACGATGTACTGGACATTCGACCCGCTCGTTGCCCGCAACGCGCACCTGAACATCAACAAGCTGGGGGCCGCGATCGACGAGTACGTCCCCAACATGTACGGTGTCTCGGATAGCATGCTGGCCAGGATTGAGACGGACCGCCTCGTTGCGCGATGGAATCTGTGTGGCATCGAGGGCCGGGATCGTGGCGCCGGAGGGGGTGCAGTCCCTGGCCAGGACTTCCACGACTGTCCCGTGATCGGCATCCCCGGCGAAGGCCCTGCCGGGCCGCCTCCCGGCCGGGACCGGGTCTGCGTGCAGATTCCGCGCGACATTGACGCGATTCGGGCGCTGTCCTTTGAGGACGCCTTGCGGTGGCGCCGCGCGACCCGCCGAGCACTGACGAGCGCCTTGGACGACTCGTGGGTGATCACCGGATTTCTGGTGGGCGACGACTGGGGCCGGTATGTGATATCAAGGCGATCGCGCGACGGCGAATGACGCGCATTGGCGTTGTGGGCGCCGGAGTCGCCGGGCTGGCAACAGCCCACTACCTGATGAAGCGGGGCCTGGCTCCGGTTGTCGTGGATTCCGACGCCCTGGGCGGCGGCTGCTCCCTGGGCAACGGGGGGTGGGTATGTCCCTCGATATCAAGTCCGCTGCCGGGGCCCGACGTGACCCTGTGGTCGATGCTCTGCATGCTTCGCCCCGATGGCCCGCTCCACATCCGGCTTACGGCGCTGCCCGGGCTGGTCCGCTGGCTGGCGGCATTCCACGGTCGCTGCAACGAGGCCGGTCAGCGCCAGGCCCTTGGTGCGCTGCGGCGCTTGGGCGAGCGAACAATGGAGTGCTACGACGAACTCTTGGCTGATGGTGTCGAGGTCGAATGTTCAAGATCGGGGTTGCTGATGGCGTTTCGCGATTCGAGGAGTGCGCGAGGCGATCGGGAGTGCGCGAGGCGGACCGCCGCCGGGGGCACGGTCGGGTGCCTTGAGTTGGACGGCCGCGAACTCTATGAGCGGGAGCCCATGTTGCGGCCGGGGTTTGGGTTTGGGCTCTTTCTGGGCGGGGAGCGCCATGTCCGCCCCGAGACATTGACGGCCGGCCTGGCGACGCTGCTCCGCCAGGGTGGGGCCGAGGTGCTTGAGGAAACCCCGGTGACCGGCTTTCGGAGAGAGCGTGGCGCGGTGACGGCGATGGTCACTCATGCCGGTGATATCGAGGTAGACGGCGTGGTCCTGGCGGCGGGCGCGCACACCGGTCAGCTGACCCGGATGCTGGGATGGCCGATCCCGTTGACCGCGGGAAAGGGGTATTCGGTGACCGTCGAGCGTCCTCGCAACCAGCTGCGCCAGCCCCTCTACCTGGCGGGCACCAAGGTTGTGCTGACGCCGTTTCTGGGCGCGCTCCGCTTTGCCGGAACCATGGAGTTCTCGGGGATCAACGAGCGCATGAGCCGGAGGCGGATTCGTGCGCTGCGCCGGGTGGTGGGTCGCCATGTCGATATTCCGGAGGCCGCGGGCGGAGGCCGGGCGTGGGTGGGCATGCGTCCTATCGTGCCCGACAGTCTGCCGGTGATCGGGGCGCTGCCGAGCTGCGGGAACGCATATGTGAACACGGGGCATCAGATGTTGGGTGTGACGCTGGCGCCCAGCTCGGGACGCGCGCTTGCCGACCTGATTGCCGACGGGCACTCGGAGATCGGGCTGGAGGAGTTCAGGGCGGATCGGTTCTGAGCGCGAAGGCTCAGGAGACAGCCGCCCGGCCTGGATGTCCCTGGCTTCGGGTCCTGGAGAGATCGGGAACGACCCAGGGTGGGCCGAAGGGTTTCCCCTCATGGCATGATTCGGGCCAGCTCCTCCCATGGGGTGAGTTGAAGTGAGCGTTGCTTTCCGTGGTGCGCCAGCCGGGCTACGGCTTCCTTGACATGGCTGGAGTTGATCCGCTCGCCCTGCTGCAGGAGCCGATGCAGATAGCGGACGACTTGGGCTCTGGCTCGCTCCTGATTGATGACCGTGTGTCTGCGCAGCGACGCCAACACCAACTCCTCCCACGCGGACCGGTCGTGATGGAGCGCGATGTGCGCCTCCCGGCATGACAGTGCCTCAGCGGATCCGGCAGTGGCCCGCGCCACGCGGCCGGCGAAGCGGTCGCGCCACCAGGCCCTGGCCATCGTGCAGTCGGAGTACACGGAGACATTGCCTCGAACGAAAATGCCGCCCGTGCGGCGCAGGAAATTACGGGTGTGCCCCTCAAGGGTGGCCGGCCTCCCCTCGCACAAAGCCCTGGCCAGTTCGGGACCGCCCCACCCAAGACAGCCCTCCTCAATCCACTGGATATGGCAGAGCATCCAGAACACCGGCCTGCAGGCCAGATTGGCATGCACCCTGTCCCGCCACAGCCTGCCGACTTCCTCCTCCAGGGCCAGGGATGGATACCGGTACTGTGCCGCAGTGACGCCGCCAGGCAGCGGGAGCACCCTGAACGTCAGGTCGTGACCCAATCCCAATGCGGAGCGCAGGTAGCTACCCAGATCAGCTGCGCCCGCGTCCACCGCCCGCCTGAGCTCACGCTGTCTCCGGCGAATGCGTTCCCGCGCCCGTTTGGCCTGTGCCGGGCCCATTTTCCGAAGGCGTTTTTGCTCCACGATGATGCCACGCTGCCAGCGGATGTAGGCATCCTGCACCTGGTCCAGGAGCGCCTGGTCCACGCCGACTCCGCCCCGCCCGACCTGCCACGCGACGCCGGGTCTTGGTCGGGGAAGCGCAAAGAGCGGCTGTAGAGCGCTCGCTGCCCATGCCGGCTCGTAGCCGCCGCCAAGGCTGTCCCACAAAGGAACACCGGCCTGCGTGAGCCGCGCCACGATCCGCTTCTTGAGTGCCCGGTCTTGCGGCAGGCTCTCGTCAAGGCACCGGGGCAGCTGACTGCATACGCTGACGAGCGCGACGGTCTGAATGGGGCGCCCGTCGATGGCCGAGCGATGGATGTCGGGGGCCACCCGCACCTCAAACCGGAGTTGTCCGTTGCGTCGGCGGGGACGAACCCGCATGCGCCCCTCCGCCAGCGTGGCGTCCCGGACCACGCGGAGCAACGATTCGACAAGTGTCTCAACTTGGGAGGTGCCGCCCCGAATCAGCCACAGACCGGCGGGAACCGCGATGTCCCCATCCCTCCGCGACCCCCTCCTCAGCCCCTTGCCCGACAGGGTGCAACGTCGGGTGGCGACAAGGCCCGGAGTGATCTCCATGGCGCCCAGCCATTCCCGCCCATGCCACATCACTCTCTGTCTGTCGGAGGCTGATGTCTGGGTGGATGAGAACAGCGTCCGCGGGCAACGCATCTCCGCTGCCCATCGGGCGGCGTCCGCGTGGATTAGCTTGCGAAGAGACCCCGCGCCCCGGATGTCGTGTTGGATGGTCGCGCCGTCCTCGGTGGCGAGCACGGTTGGGCTGTACCGTGTCTTGGCCGGATCAAGGGGCGGGATGTTCTCAGGATGCGGGGGTTGCGTTGATGTTGCGGACGCCACTGTGATCGCCATGCCGCGGTCGGGGTTTCCATGGTCTCGCATGGGGCAGAATCGTGACGGGATGGGACGGCGTCAAGATCGCGCGATCGGGATCACGCGGGGGCAAGGGCGGGGGGCGTGATGGGTACGGACGACGGACTTTATCCCGACCGATATGGCCGCGGGCTACCCGGGGGGATGATCCGTTCCTTCCCGCAGAGTCTCCATGTAGCGCCTGTAGCTGAAGACTCGGCCCCGCCGCCGACCGGTGATCTCGTGCGTGATACCGAGCCCTTCGAGTATACCGAGTGCTTTGGCCACGGTCGGTGCGGACAAACTTGTGCGCCGGGCGAGGCCGGTGACGCTGCCTACGGGCATCTCGACCAGGGACTGGTGCACACGGAGGGTTGAGTCCGCGCGCCCACCCACGCGGCCGATTCTCTCCCGGTCATTCCGGATCATTTCTCGGATGGACCTGGCAGTGGCGACGGCCGCCAGGGCCACCTCGCGTACGCCGGCCAGGAAAAACCTGATCCACGCCTCCCAGTCTCCGGTGCGGCGGGTGTCGTCCAGAAGCCTGTAGTAGGTGCTCCGGTTGCGCTTGAGGTACAGGCTGATGTAAAGAAGCGGTTCTCGAAGCAGGCCCGCGTCAGACAGCATGAGGGAGATCAGCAAGCGCCCCAGCCGCCCGTTTCCGTCGAGGAACGGGTGGATGGTCTCAAATTGCACATGCGCGAGCCCGGCCTTGATCAGGAGGGGAAGTCCGTCGTTGCCGGCGTGAATGAACCGCTCAAGGTCGGCCATGCAGTCTTGGACATGATGAGATGGAGGCGGCACAAAGGCCGCATTTCCCGGACGTGAACCGCCGATCCAGTTTTGCGAGCGACGAAACTCCCCCGGCGTCATGGTTTTGCCGCGCCCGCTCGCCAACAGCTTGGCATGCATCTCCCGCATGAGGCGATTCGAGATCGGAAAGCCCCCTCGCAACCGGCTGATGCCGTGATCCAGTGCCGCCACGACATTTGATGCCTCCAGCGCCCCATCGCGGTGGGCGACCGTCACCCCACCTGCCTCATGAAGCATCAGGTCGGCGAGCGAGGATTGCGTGCCCTCAATTTGGGCGGACAGGATGGCCTCTTTCCGCACATAGCCGTACACGAAGACTGCGGGATCCGGCAGAATCTCGGTGACCGAGTCAAGTCTCCCCAGTGCAATCGTGGCGGTTTCCAGGGGGCGTTGGAGGCCTTCTCCGAAATCGAGCCCCGGCACGGGAGGGAGAGCGTGGGGGACGAAGGCCCGCACGGTCTCCTGGCCGGTGGCGATGGTGTAGTAGTGTCCTGTAGCCTTCCGTCGCATGGGGCTCTCGGGCAATTTGGGGTTAGGGACACGCAGGGGTTGATCCGCCTTTTGTCCCGTGGATGTCCACGGGCGAGGGCGAGAAATAAAACTTCAAGGCCTTCGCTTACTTTAAGCAACTGTTAGAGAAAAAGTTTTCGTTAATCCCCCCGCTGGATAGCTGACAGGGCTACCTGCGGGGAGTGGTGTCTGCCGCGCAGGCCTCCAAGAGGGTGCGTGGCCGAAGATTCGATGACCCTTGGCGAATCGAGGGAACATCGAGCACCGCGTTGTCTGATCTACGGCAAAGACCACCTCCTGTTCTCAAGCGGCGACCGCCAATGTAGCCGCACGGTATCGGCGCCACCCGGCATGAGGTCCTCCCCAAACGCCTCGAGCACATGCCGACCTCCGATACTCTCCGCACGGTGACGAGGTCGTCCACCCCAAGCAGGAGACCTCCGGGTGCCCCTTCGTGGAAACCCGGGTCGTCGGATGCGTGGGCCCGAGCACCAGGGAGCCTGCGAGAGCCCGGTCAGAGGCACCCTTTCGTGAAACGCTGTTCTGCGCCACGATGGTAACGCGACAGAAACACGACGAGCGACTTCCAGCCCCGAGGTCTTAGGTTTGTCGCTTCCGATGCCTTGTCTGGGGGTGTCTGGAGCGGATGTGGCACCGCTGGAAGGGGCGGTTACGGCGGCTTTGCCACGGGTTCAGCGGAAAAGGCGCCCCCGGTCCACGAACGACGATTCGCCCCCCGGTGTTGGGTCTGGAGCCAGCTCATCCAGCCAGTCGTTCAGGGCGCGAACCTGCCGTGCGATCACATGGATTACGCCGTCTACCTTCTGCGTCAGTCCATGGCAGAGCATCAGGCGGGCCGTAAGGGCGTCCCGTCGTTGAGGCTCGTACACGGACGGGAACACGACCAGGTTGGCGACACCGGTTTCATCCTCCAAGGTGATGAACATGACGATCCCTTTTCCGGGGCGCTGTCGGGTCAGGACGAGTCCCGCCACGGAGACCGGGTCCCCGTCCATCAGGGTTGCAAGCCCCTTTGCGGGCAAGGCTCCCAGCTTTTTCAATCGGGCGCGCAACAGGGCGACGGGATGGCGCTTGAGGGACAGGCCCGTGGTCTGGTAGTCCGTGGCGACCTGCTCTCCCTCGGACATGATCGGCAGGGCGAGCTGGGCTTGAGCTGACGGGCAACCACTTGAGCTATCAAGGAGGGGGAGGGGTCCGATCTCGGACATCGCCCGCACGATCCAGCCGGCCTGGCGGCGATCCAGGCCCATTGATCTGAAGGCGTCCGCCCTGGCAAGGCGGGACAGTGTGCGCGGCGAGAGTCCGGCCCGATCTCTTATGTCTTGGGGAGAGCGGTATCCCCCTTCCCGGAATGTGGTTACACGGTCCGCGTCACTCTCCCTGAGTCCCCGCACCTGGCGCAGCCCCAGTCGCAGGGCAAGGTGCTTGCTCCGCGTTTTGGCGCCTTCGCCAATGCGTGCCAGCGTGCAGTCCCAGTCGGAATGGTTCACGTCCACTGGACGCACTTCGACCCCGTGGTCGCGCGCATCACCGACGATCTGGGCCGGGGCGTAAAATCCCATCGGTTGGCTATTGAGAAGTGCGCAGGCGAACGCGGCCGGGTAGTGGCACTTGAGCCAAGAGGAGACGTAGGCCAGGTGGGCGAAGCTGGCTGCATGGCTCTCGGGAAAACCGTATTCGCCGAACCCCTCGATCTGGCGAAAGCAGCGCTCGGCGAAATCGTCTTCGTATCCCCGCCGGATCATGCCCTGAACGAATTGGTCCCGGAAGCGGTGGATTGTGCCCGGATTGCGGAAGCTGGCCATGGCACGGCGCAGCTGATCGGCCGCCGCCGGGGTGAAGCCCGCGGCCACGATGGCGATCCGCATCACCTGTTCTTGGAAGAGCGGGATCCCCAGGGTTCCTTGCAGTACCCGGCGCAACTCCCTAGACGGGTATTCGACCGGTTCCCGCCCCTGGCGACGCCGTAGGTAGGGATGCACCATCTCGCCCTGGATCGGTCCTGGACGAACGATTGCCACCTCAATGACCAAATCGTAGAATGTCGCCGGCTTCAGGCGGGGTAGCATCGCCATCTGGGCCCGACTCTCGATCTGGAAGACGCCGACGGTGTCGGCGCGCTGGATCATCTTGTACACGGCGGCGTCTTCCCTGGGCACGCTCCCCAGCGTGTAGCGAAGTCCGTGATGTTGTTCGATCAATCCGAACGCCCGGCGAATGCAACTGAGCATGCCCAGCCCAAGGACATCGACCTTGATGAGTCCCAGGGTCGCGAGATCGTCCTTGTTCCACTCGATCACCGTGCGGTCCTTCATGGCCGCGTTCTCGATCGGCACGATCTCGCACAGCGCGTCTCGCGAGATGACGAAGCCGCCGGTGTGTTGCGACAGATGCCGGGGAAAGCCGATCAGCTCTCGAGCCAGCTCCAGGGTGAGCGCCAGGCGCCTGTCTGATGGGTCCAGGCCCTCCTCCCGGGCCCGGGCCTGATCAATGGGGGAGGACCACCCGGAGACGCCCGACAGCAGGCGCCCGATCATGTCCTCGCTCAGCCCCATGGCCTTGCCGGTATCGCGCAGTGCGCTCTTGGCTCGGTAGGTGATGACCGTGGCGGTCAACCCGGCCCGTTCGCGTCCGTATTTGCGGTAGATGTACTGGATGATCTCCTCGCGGCGGTCGTGCTCAAAGTCGACATCAATGTCGGGTACCTCGCCGCGCTCGGCCGAGATGAAGCGCTCGAAGAGCAGGTCGATTTCAGTGGGATCGACAGAGGTGATCTCCAGGCAGTAGCACACGGCGGAATTGGCGGCCGAGCCCCGTCCCTGGCAGAGGATCTGCATGTCGCGGGCGGTGCGCACGATGTCCGCGACGGTGAGGAAGTATGGCGCGTAGTCCAGCTGATCGATCAGTGCCAGCTCGCGCTTGATCGTGGCGCGCACCTTGGGCGGCACACCCTTGGGGTAGCGCCGGGACGCCCCCTTCCAGGTTAGCTTCTCAAGCGTTTCCTGGGGCGGGCGACCATCTTCTGCGACCTCGTCCGGGTATTCGTAGCGAAGCTCATCCAGCGAGAAGGCGCAGCGTTGGGAGATGCGGATGGTGTTGGCGACGGCGTCGGGATGGCGCCGGAACAGCTGGGCGATGTCATCCGTGCTCCTGAGGTGGCGCTCCGCGTTGGCATCAAGGCGGAGGCCCGCCTGGGTGATCGTGCAACGCCTGCGGATGCAGGTCAGCACATCGTGGAGCCTGCGCCTTCGGGGGTCGTGGTGAAGGATGTCGCCCGTGGCCACGAGAGATGTGCCTGTGGTGTCGGCCAGCTGGGCGAGGGTGGCCAGGCGGTGCTCGTCGGTGCCGTTGTGGTAGTGTGCGGCGGCAAGGTAGAGGGGACAGTCGATCTGCTTGCGATACCAGGCGAGGTGCCGGGCGAATTCGGGTTCCGGCAGGTGGGGCGGGACCGCGATGAAGATCAGGCCGCCCCGGCGAGCCGCCCTGACCACATCGGATCGCCCGAGCATGCATGCGCCCTTTGGCGCTCGCCGCCGCCCCGTGGTGATCAGGCGGGCGAGCGCCGCGTATCCCCGCCGCAGGGTGGGTAGGCAGAGAAGGCTGGGGGCGTCGCAAAGGTCCAGTCGGGCCCCGGCAATGAAGCGCAGTCCCGCCTCCCGGGCGGCTTCATGAGCCCTCACGACGCCCCCCAGCGTATTGCGGTCGGTCAGCGCCAGTGCCCGGTAGCCCAGGTCGCGTGCGCGCATGACCAGCTCTTCCGGGTGCGACGCCCCGCGCAGAAAGGAGAAGTTGCTGGTGACCTGAAGTTCGGCGTAGGTCACGCGAAGATCCCGTGCAGGAACCAGGGCGCGGATGTTCGGGAAATTTTGGGGATAAGGCAAAAGAGCCAATAGCGTTGTCCCGAGTCGTCCTCGATCAGGTAGTAGTCCCGAGTCGGGGCGTCTTGGCGCCACCACTCGCACGCCAGTCGCTCGGGCCCCCGGGCGGCGAGCACCCGGTGTAGCCGTCCCCGGCGACGGAAGTGGGCGGGCCATGTGCGGCCAGCTTCGTCGTACCGGTCGGTGACCTTGATCGCCTCCGGGGGAGACAGCAACCGAAGTGGTCGGGCGCGGCCTGGAGGCCATGCGGGTTCGTCCCCGGCAAGGGACGCCGCCGGGCGGGGCCCCCATGGTTCGCAGTGCCGGACCGCGCGCTCGGGCAGCCAGCTGGCGCGTGGAACGGGACGGCTGACACGGTCGAATCCAAAGCGGTTTCCCAGACGGTCTAACAGTGTGCCCAAGTCGGCGCCTGATGCGCCGCTGCCCGGAGGCCGCGCGTCTGCGGGGGCGAGGCAATCGGCCTGCACATCGTCCATGGCCTGGGATGTGTCGCTTGTCAGCACGATCTCGTCGACGCCAAAGCCGACTTCGAGTTGGCCCAGCTTCTCTGAGACGAGGTTGACCAGCGCCTTCTTGTTACGCAGGGGACGGCAGGTTCCGACGGTGAGGGTCTGTTCTTTGCCATCCGCGCGCTTGCATGTGAGTCGGAGCGCCCGGGTGCCCTCGCCCGCCCGCCCGAGCTCTCGGCAGAGGTCGTCCAGAAGATTGTCCACCGTCTTGCGGATGCCCTCGAGCGCGCAGACCGGATCGGCGAAGGCGCGGCGGACATCACGCCCGGGGAGCTCTCGCAACGGCGTGATCGGCTCTTCCCGAAGGCCCAGGGCCTGCTCCAGCCGCCGGATCGGCGACCAGCCGAAGCGCTCGATGACTTGGGCCGGTTCCAAGCGGGCCAGGGAGTGGATGTGGTTGATCCCGAAGGAGGAGAGGTCGCAAACCACGTCGTGGCGCAGTCGGAGTGCGGCCACGGGTAGCGCGCCCAGGGTCTCTCGCAACTCCGCCGCGGTGGCGCCGGGCGGTGCGGAAGGGATCTCTTCAGGGCCGTGTCGGGCCAGCGCCCAGGCCGCGCCCACCGTGTCGGCCAGTGCCAGTCGGACGGTGAGTCCGAAGCCGCCCAGCGCACGCTTCAGCGATGTGGCCAGGGCGCCCTCGCCGCCGAAGAGATGGGCAGAGCCGCCGATGCTCAAAACAATGGTGTCCCGTCCGGCCGTCATGATGTGTGGTGCAAAGCGATTTGCCCACCGGGCCAGGCGCTCCAAGGCCCGGGCATCCCCGGCCGGATCGGCGGGGAGGGCCAACAGGTCGGGCACAATGGCCCGGGCGTCCGCCAGGGGCATGCCCGAATCCAGGCCGACAGAGAGGGCCTGCGGGTTCAGCGCGGTGATGGCCAGTCCCCTGCGGTCCTCGCGAATGATGACGAGGGGTTGGGAGAGCACGTCGGGGCGGTCGCGGATGCGACGCTCCGTGGCCCACCAAGGCAGCCAGGCGGCAAGGACCCGGCGGGGGATCTTGGGCCGCTGGGATCTGCGGGGCATGATGCGCCGCCCCTTCCGTGCAGATACGGACGCTGATGCGTGGAATCGAGGGCTTGTTAAACGGGATGGATTTGTGGCGGGAGGGGGGTTGCAGGGAGGCATGGTGGCTACGGAATGCGCCTAGGCGGGGTGTTTGCCGTTTCGGGGCTGGCGTTGTCTGGACATTGGGGGGCGAGTGGGCGCGCACTCCACGCACGGCCCTCCCAGTCCACGATCCGGGTGACCTTTCTCCCGCCCCGGCAGTGCAGAACCTGGACGCGCCAGGCCGTCCTCACCGCCCCCTCGCCAACCCCGCGCTCCCGCGCGTTCCGGCTTGGGTCCCGATAGCCCGTGACTCGCCAGCGGCTGGCCGCAAACGCCGCCCCGTCCCCGGATCGCCGCCTCCCGCCCCTGCCTGTGCGGATGAGTGCCAATGCCAGCGTTGTCGTTTCTGCGGCGGCCAGCATCAGCCGGCGTCCCGCCGTCAATCCCAACCTGTCGAGCTCGGCCACCACCCCGTTCAGGGCCCGGCAGCGGAGCGCTTCCTCCAAGGCCCACAGCATGTCGGTCGCCCTGTGCAGCCCGGACACAACGCGTAGTTGCCCCGCCCTGATCCCGTAACGCACCAAGCCCGGCGGGTACAGGTCATTTCCTTGGGCCAGCCAAAGCAGTGCGTCTCCGTCGCCGGCCCCATGGCCTTCTCCCCCAGCGGCCCGGGCCAGCAGGGCCGCACAGAATCCCGTGGCGGCCTCATCGCCCCCGATCTCATGAATGCGCCCCAGACGCAGGCCGCCACCGGGCAGGACGCGATCGATCTCGGGGATGCCCAGCGGCAAACTCGGCCGGCCGGCCGGACTTGCGACCTCAATGCGTTGCACTGAGGCGCGCAGTGCGTCCAGGGCGCGCTGTCGCTCGGTCTGCTTCTTCGACATCAGGGACATGGACCGGGAAGATACCAAACAAAAACCGAACATTCAAGTCGAGTGTTGCCCTACGGCAGATGAGCCTGAACGCGGGCTCGGTTTCTAACGGGAATTGAGCTTGAGCTGAGGCGCTTACGATCGCAGGAGCATGATCGTGACACTCAGCGTCACCCGGATACGCACCCTTGGGGAAGGCCCAGCACTTCTTGGACGGCCCGACTAAGACCGATATCGAGATCTCCCAGCGCACCGCCGCCTACGACACGCATCACCGAGTTGGCGCAATCTGTGCGCGGCTGGGCTGGGTACACTGGGACCTGTCCGGGCAAAGCGAGCGTCCAAGGCAAATGCCGTAAGGTCAGCGGGCTGGCGGCGCGGGAGGTACACCGGATGACCGGTGGAGGAGGTGGTGGTGCGGATTAGCTGTGCGGTATACGGTGGGCTTCATACTTGATCTTTGGGGTAAGGCAGTCCTGCCGATAGAATGGTCAACGCACCCGTGGGCGGGCGGCTATGTCAGTGGCTCTGTGCGGAGCACACGGGTGAGGTCTAGGAGATACGAGCGTTTTTTCAGATGAAGGGCTGAATGAGTGGTGTGGTCATTTCATCTGACGCGACGGAACAGGTGCCTTGCAAGGGCGAAGGCGTGACTTTGTCCGAGGGCCGGATGCGGAAGAACCGCACGTTCGGTTTGATGGGTAGAGAGACGAAATCGGAGCACATGTGGGAGCGAGGATGCGGTGTGAGCCCAACTCGAAAGAGCGCGCGTGGTGGCCGTGGGTTTGAAAACTGGAAGGGATACTACCGATAAGTGAGCAAGCAGGGGTAGGCCCATCGTAGCCTGGACACGCGGGAGCATGTGGTTTGAGATCAAGTTGAAATATTACGAAAAGCTACTCCGCCAGGCCACGCGTTGAAGGGGGAATTCGGGCGGCGAGGGCTTCGCTTCGGTGCGGCTGGGCAAGTCGTGTGTTTTCTCAGTATCGGGGATTACCCCAGTTATTGCGAATTGTAGCCTCCATCGCTGATACGGGGCCACACCATACCGGGAAAAACGAATGCGCCAGCCCCCCGCCCGGAGCAGGTCTCGGACGGAGGGCTGACGGTTGACAAGGGGTCCTGCGGGCCTCGTCAGTCGGATGCACCGCTGACTGACGGGGTCACCGCCGGGCCAACACCTCGTTGCAGGGCTACGGCTTGGCCTTGAGGCTGGTCTTCGCGCCCCTCATCCACGTCCCGGAGCTGCCCTGCCTGGAGTCGATCCTGATCTCCATCGCCCCCATCATCTCCTTCCTGGTAACCCTCACGGAAGCACTGTTCACCGTTCGGAAATCCACCCAGTCTCTATCGCTGGCAAAAACCCACCACGACCGCCTGCTGTCCCAATTGAGCGTGGTGCTTGATCCGATGTAGGCGAACACCGTCGCGCTCGACCCGTCCAGGTCGGCGATCGACGGGAAGGTGAACGCCATCCGGTAGTTCGACTTCGAGTTCGATATGGCGGTCCAGTCGACAATGATCGAGTCGCTGGTCCCTGCGGTCGCGCGCCTAGCCTTGACCGATGTAGCCTTGGGATCGACCGCCGGAATCTTCACGTAGCTGGTGTCAGTGCCATTCGCCACTGGATTGTTGGCGCTCCTTACCGCCGTACTCCGGATCCTGACTGTAAAGGTGTCATCAGGGGTAGCAATGGTGGGATGCCAAAGCACGTATCCCCTCCCGGTCCACTTGGAGAAACCACTACTACCGGCGTAGGTTGTGTCGTCGGCGAACAGGAAGCGGAGATTCATCTGGTGCCAAGCACCATTTGAGAAAATGTCGGGGAAAATCTGCACGCCACCATTAACGCCTGAAGGATGTCCGCGGTCTTTGCCAGTGTCCCTTCGCAGGTCGTTGGCGAGGCGAACGATGACGACCGTGTCGTCAACCAAGTCGAGCTTCACCCCGCCGGTGAGCGTGCGCATCTTCTTCAACCTCTCCCCGGTTGCGCCCAAGACGATAAAAGTCCTCACCTTGATGTCGCCGTAGCTGATGCTCTGACCCGGGGCCGCGGTTACGTTCTGGCCGCTGCTCGGATACTCGAAGCCGTGAAGCCTCTTTGACGCCTCGATCTTGTAGGCACCGAACGGCACACTCAGTGTGTATGTGCCCGATGGACCAGTCGTCATGGAATCGACGAGCTTGGAATCGCTGACCCTCGTCGCCTTGATGAGGACGCCCGACACCGGCCCGTTGGGCGAAGCCCAAGAGATTGACCTGGTACCCACCGTGCGGCCCGAGATGACGCCGTGCTTGAATCCGGTGAAGTTGACGCCCGACAGGTTGGTGCCCGGGGCGGCGGGCAGCGTGAGCGATTCGGGCGCGAAGCTCATCCCGGCCATTGATGCCCTGATCGTGGCGTTCGTGCCGGCACCCTTGTTCCCGATCTGCGCCCGGAAGGTGCCGTCGGCGCCCGTGACCAGCTTGCCCTTGTTGGGGCCGGCCGTGGCCGCGTTCGTTGGCGCCTTGTTGTCGATCGTGATCGAGACGCCCGCAAGCGGCGCGTTCGAGCCCGAGGCGACCACCGTGCCGCTGTAGAACACCGGCGTCTTGGTTGTGTTGAGCGTGAGGTCAACGCGCGCCGGCATGTTCGCCTGGAACGCGACCACCTTGGCCGCCGACCCCAGGTGCCGGCTCGCCTTCACGTGTATCCTGTTGCCCACCCTGTTGACGGTTGCCGGCGCGATGCCGTTCACGATGTAGCGGCCCACGGCGTCGGTCATCGTCGTCATGCCGTTGACGTCGATCATGACACTGTCGACGCGGAAGCCGTCCGCCCCCGTCACGATGCCGTACACGGTGCTCGTGGTGGGCGTGACATCAAGCATGACGGCCGTGTCCAGCGGGTTCAGTGCATTGCCGACCATCGCGGTCGAGCCCACCTGGCCCAACCTGACGCGCCAGCCGGCCGGCACGGTGAAGGTGTAGGCGCCGGCGGCGATCTTGCCGAAGTCGAAGGTGCCCTTGGTGGTGCCCGCGCTGGCGGTCGTCTTGCTTTGCGCCATGCCGGCCAGGTTCTTGCCCGTCACCGGCGCCAGGTCAACCTTCACGCCGCCGACCATCTCAGGCGTTGTGATGCCGGTGGTGTCAAAGTCCTCGTTCGTGGCGTGCTTCTTGACCATCTTGCGGGAGACGTTGCCGCTGACGCTGTAGGTCATGACATAGGCGAAGGTGCTGCACTCGCCGAAGTCCTGGCCGGTGGGGTCGGTGGCCATGAGCGGGCAGAGCTCGACCATGGGGCTGAAGCCGCCCATGGCACCGAACGCGCCCTTCATGATGCCGTTGGCGTCCTTGTCCTTGAACGCGAAGAGCTCCATCGGGTCCAACAGCTCGATGTCGCCCGCACCCGCCTTCTCCTTGGCCTGGACCATGACCTGTGCGTCGGCCGGCAGGTGCTTGAAGGTGATGACGCCATCCTTCTCCGACTTGTTCTTCGTGTTCCACTCTTGCGCCGTGAACATGCGGGAGCGACCGGTGGCGTCGATGTAGCGCACATCGACATCGATCTTGCCGGACATGCGCATGTCGCCGCCCAGCACGTTGCCGGTGTAGCCCATCACCTGGTCACGCTCGTGATGCACGTAGACCTTGAGTGTCTGGGTCGAGTAGGTCGCCTCAATGGTCCCGGCGTCCATCTCCTGCATGAGTTTCAGGCCCGTGTGTTCGTGCATGACGGAGGTGGCGCTGAACTTCTCGCCGCCGTCCAGGGCGTCGCTCTGCACGGTGTCCAGCATGACGGTGTAGGTGGCGGGCAGGTCGGCGGGCTTGACCTCGAGGTCCAGCATGGCCATGCCCATGTTGTCGAACTTGGTGGGTGCTCCGGTGACCGCCTTGCCGCCCATTGTTACAGAGATCATCCAGCCGGCGAGCGGGTTGCCGCCGCCCATGTCGGTCATGACGGTCTTGCCGCTGACCGAGGCGTCGACCATCAGGTTGAGAATATCGAAGTCGTTGGCGGCCATCGTGGTCCTGGACTTCGGGCTCCAGCGCACGGCCTGCATCTTGTCCTCGACATGGTAGTCGTCGCTCATGACCTTGGCGTGAACCATCGCGCCGCCGGTGGCCATTGAGCGGGCAAACCGGATCATGGCCATGCCGTCTTTGTCCGTGGTGCCCTTGGCGACCATGGAGCTACCTGCCGCATCGGCGTACAGCATGACGGAAGCGCCCTGGAGCGCGTCACCGGTGTTGTCGCCGTGCCGCAGCGTGACGGAGTAGTGGACGGTCTGGTGGGTGATGTCGTAGGGCAGGTGCTGCTTCTTGTGTTCTCCGACTGCGACGGTCAAGTCGTAGCCCGTTGCGGAGCCGCCGTAGGCGTGGTCGCCCAGCATCTTGGTGACGTCGGGACTGGTGACGACGGCCAGGACATAGGAGCCGGCCTTGAGGTCGCTGAACTGGAACATGCCCTTGTCGTCGGTGGTGGCCGTCGTGCGGTCGGTGACCCCTGGGCCCACGAGCACGACCGGGATGCCCTGGATCTCGAGCGCGTCCTCGCCCTCGTCGTGCATGTCGTTCTTGGTGGCTTCATCCACGAACAGCATGCCGGAGATGCTGGCGGTGGTGGCGTGGGCGCCCATGAAGTTGACGGTCTCCAGGGCGTCGTCGGCCAGCGTGATGTCCATGCTGGTCATGTCGAAGACGTAGGCGTCGCCCGTGACCATGATGGAGACGGTGTAGTCGCCTGCGGCCAGAGCGCCGAAGGCGTACATGCCGCTGGCGTCGGTCGTGTCCATCATATCGTCGGTGTCGTCGGACTCGAGCGTCACGGTGACGCCTGCCAGCCCCATGCCCTCGACGCTGACGCGGCCGGTGATACCGGCGGTGCGCAGATAGTTGCCGTCGAACTGGACATTGGCGGTCTCGCCCAGGGCGACGGTGACGCTGCGGGAGGTGGCGTCAAAGCCGACCTCATCGGTGTCGTAGCCCGAGATGGCGACGGAGTAGTCGCCGGCTCTGAGCCGGGTGAAGGAGAACAGGCCCCCGGCATCGGTCTGTGTGCTCTGGTTGCTCTCACCGCCTGAGAGGCTGACGGTGACGCCTTCCAGGCCGGTGCCTTCGACGCTGACGCGGCCGGTGATGCCGGCGGTGCGCAGATACGTTCCGTCAAAGCTGACGACCTTGGTGTCGCCCACGCCGACTTCGGCGGTGCCCGAGATGCTGGAGAACGCGACCTCGTCGGCATCGAAGCCCGAGATCTGGACCGAGTAGCGCCCCGCACGGAGTCCGGTGAAGCTGTATTCGCCGGTGGCACTGGTGGTGGCCTGGTTGTCGGCCATGCCGCTCAGGCTGACGGTGACGCCAGCGAGACCGGTGCCTTCGACGGTCACGGATCCCCGCACGCTGGCGGTGCGGATGTAGGTGCCTGAGAAGTTGGCGGTGGCTGTGCCTCCGGTGGTGCCGACGGTGACGGACATGGAGGTGGCGTCAAAGCTTGCTTCGGCGGGGAAGCCGGCGATAGAGACGGTGTAGGTGCCGGGTTCGATGTTGTCGAAGCGGTAGGAGCCGCCTCCTGCGGTGGTTGCGGTGGCCCCGCTGCTGAGTGTGACGGAGACGCCGTCGGCGCCCTGGCTCTCGATCATGACCTGGCCGGCGATGGAGCCGGTCGGGGGCGGGGGTGCGATGTCTTCTCCGCAGGCCGCCATCATGATCGGCAGCAGCATGAGCGCCCCTGCCATGAGTTTCTGGAATCTGTTCATCTTGGAGCTTTGCCCTCCCTTGAAGGGTGTGTAGGGGTGTTGCCCTTGGGGGCCTTGCTTTCGAGGCCCCGACGCGAACCGTCCGCGTCATCCGTGGCCCGCTTGATGCCTCGCTCGTTGGGGAGGCGGTCGGTCAAAACGAGTCTCGGATTGTCGACTGCCGTGGGCGATGTGTGATGGGATAAGCCGACATGGTCGCAGAGCAATGCAAGAGCGGTGCCGCGACAAGGTGAAATGCTATAACATTAATGGTTATAATGTGTTACAGTGTCGGGGGGGGGGGGGGGGGGAATTTGAAGAACCCGAGACGTCAGATTTCTGAGGGAAGATGTCGGATTGAGAGACGCTTCCGGTGACGCTGATGGAAGAACACCAATCCCGTGCCACGGGCGGACATTCCCGCCTTGTCCCGATCCAACACCATCGGAATGTCCCCTGTCGCGCCTCTCCGGTGTCGGTGGCTGGCTGCCCCTGATTGCCGGACCGGTCGCTTTGGCCCGCATCGGTGACACGCCAACCTCGAACGAACCCCAAACCAAGACCAACCCCGGGCTTGTCGATGTGTCTGTTGGGCACAAGTGCGAATCTTGTCCAATGGCACATGAGCCTGAACACGGGCGCGGTTTCCAACAGGAATTGAGCTTGATCTGAGGTGCTTGCGATCATGGGAGCATGATCGTGACATTCAGCGCCGCCCGGATTTGAACCCTTGAGCGGATTTCTTCCAGCGCACCGCTGCCTACGATTTCATCCACGCGAACACGGGTCGAGTTTCGAGTACCACCACCGCCTCTCCAAGCCCGGCAAGGGCTTGATCAGGCGGCACACCCACGAAGGTCACCGGTCTTGTCGCGCGCTCAGATCACGCCCCTCATCTCCCGGCACCGCAATACCGGCCACATCCGTGAGCCACCGTAGCAAACCCCCTTGCCAACACACCCCAATGGCCAAATCCACAAAACCCGGGGGTGAGGTTTGATCCAGACCGGGAGTTGCCGCCCGCTCGATCACTCCCGATAATCTCAGCGATGGTCGATCCGCTCCCCCCCTGTCCGTCCAGGCTTTCCTGCGTCTCCAGCCGGAGCGACGCATCCTTCCTTCACCGTGTTGATCCGATATCCGTGCCGGAAGATCCCGCCGGGGCCTTCCGTTGCCTGAGGACCCTGCTGGCCGCGACGGAGCGCACCCAGGTCGTCGCGGAGACGGATACATACATCCACGCGGTTTGCCGCACCCGGCTCGGCTTTGTCGACGACCTCGAGTGTCGGCTGTGTGCTTCTCAACGAGTGATTCATGTTCGTTCGGAGTCGCGAGTCGGCATCTATGATTTTGGCGTAAACAGGCGCAGGGTTGAGCGGTTTCGCCGGCGGCTCCGGGAAGAAGCGGGATCACTGTCGACCTGAAGGGAGCGCGCGGCCAAGACGCGGTGGAGGCAGGGAGGTACATGCCATCGGGGGTGAGCGGAGACCGGAGGGGATTTATCCTTGGGCGAACCCGGATTCCGGCACGGGCATCGTTGTTTCTCGCACCTTGGAACGCTGCATGGGCGACACATTCCGCGACGACGCTTCCCCAGTGCCCAGGTGATCCCGCGTTGCCCGTGACGGTGGGGAAGCGGCCCTGTCTGTGGGGTGGAGCGCCAACGGCGATGGGGCAGACAAGGGAGGGAATCTCGGGCCTTGGGGGGCGAGTGGGTATGGCGAAGATGATGACAAGAACATGTCGTTGCGACCCTCGCGCGGCTTGGGCGGCGCACGGAAGCGGGTGGCGGTGACCAGGTGCCCGGAACGGGCCAACGCCCCTGAAGCAGTGACACACTTTTTTTAGTGGGGGCGGACAACCTCCACGCTACCTACATTATCGTCAATCGCCAGTGCCGGCAATACCCTGTTGATCTCAACCTTCGTCGGCAACGCTTTCGTCTGCGGCCGACCACCCACGAACCGCTCCGGGTGCTCCGCATACGCCGCATCCATCACCGCCTGTCGCCTCTCGATCATCTCAGGACCCTTGCCCGAGTGAACCATCTGTGGCGTCAGCATGCGGATCCCCTGATGACGATGCTCCTCGTTGTACCGCTGAAAGAACTTGCGGCAAAACATGATCGCATCATTGACATCACCAAACCGGCCCGGATAGTCCGGGCTGTACTTCAACGTCTTGAACAACGCCTCCGAATACGGGTTGTCGTTCGAGACCCGAGGCCTGCTGAACGAACGCGTCACCCCCAACTCTTCCAACAAATCCTTCGTGCAACCAGCCTTCATGGGCGCCCCTCGATCAGAGTGCAACGTGAGCTGACCGGCGGCCACCTTCTGCTTCTCGCAGGTCTCGCGGATCAGGTGCATCGCCGAAGCCGCATTCTCCGTCTCAGCCACCATCCATCCCACCACATAGCGGCTAAACAGGTCCATCATCACATACAGGTAGTACGTCGACTTGTTCTCCCCCCGCAGATGCGTGATGTCCCACGACCACGACTGATTGGGCCGGCTGGCCTCAATATGCGGCCTCTCCCGCTTCGGATGACTACGCTGCGCCCTGCGCTCCCGCACCGCCTTCCTCTCCCCAAGGATCCGATACATCGTCCGCGCGCTGCACAGGTACTTGCCCTCATCAAGCAGCGTAGCCACAACCTGCCTGGGCGACTTGTCAATGAACCGATCCGAACACAGGACATCGAACACCTCTTGGCGCTCTGCCTCCGACAGCGCCCGCTTCGGCGTTGGCCGCTTCTTCGGCTCGGGCTTCGGCTTGCCGCGACGGTACAGCGTAGAGCGCGACACCCCCATCTTCGCACACGCCTGCGTCACGCCAATCTTCTTCGCCAACCGCTCCGCCCCCTCAAGCAATATCTCGCGCGGCGGCTCAAGTCCGGCATCCTGACACGTCTTCCTCTGCACCTCGACGGTCGTCACAGCCGCATCGATTTCGCTCATCAGGTGAACCCTCTCACGCTCGAGCACCCGGACCCGCTTGACCGCCTCCGGTTCTGCTGACGGCTTGCGCCCGCGCTTGCGGCCCAACGCCGCCATCATCCCCTCGCGCGCCACCTTGCGCCATTCGGAGAGATGGGAGTAATGGAGACCCTCGCGCCTCAGCAGCCGACCGATATCGCCAGGCCGTCTGCACGCGTTCGCTTCCTCTATGATCCTTACCTTGTACTCGGCGGTAAACGTGCGTCTCGTCTGCTTACTCATCACAACCGCCTTGACCACCCACTCCGGAAAACGATCCGTTCATCTGCATCACTCCTTGATCACTCGGTTCGCTGATACCGCCGATCGCGGTCAGCCCAACACACATCATCCTCGGTCCACCCCCTCGTCGTCACCCTGGCAAACGTCCGTTTCCATCGGATCAGGACCATACCACTCGTCCATCAGACCCTCCGGCCACGACAGCTCATCAGGGTCTACAGCGCGATCTCCCAGTACTCTTCGGTGCTCCTCAAGGACCATCCTGCACTCCCACAGCTTCTTGCGCATACGCTTGCCGCTGCGCTCCAACTGCTCAATCCGCTTCGCCTCGGCCGACGTCATCAATGGCTTGCGCCCGCGCTTGCGGCCCAATGCGTCCACCATGCCCTGCCGCGCTGCCCGACGCCACGCAGAGAGTTGCGATGAATGGAGACCCTCGCGCTTCAGCAAACGACCGATATCACCAGGCCGTCTGCACGCGTTCGCCTCCTCGACCATCCGCAACTTGTACTCCGCCGTAAAGCGGCGCCTTGGCCTCTTGGCGCCATCAACCCGCGCTAAAGCCCGATCCCGCTTACCCATGCGCACCCGCTCCCCCTTGATGACGGTCGGCCTGTCGGACAACATCACCACGCTCATCACCCGACGTACCCGACGACGATCCCCAATGACAACATGGACCCCACAACATCTCGCATGCACGATCAACACCATGGGCCACCCCACCCACCAAGGGGGGCGGCATCGGACCCGATGGCCGATCCGGTCCCCGTTTCGGTCGCTCCGCTCCCTGCACGGGGACCGGATCCGCAGTGTGAAAGGCCCGGACTCGAAGTTTCAATATGGTCGCGGTGCCCCTGTAGCCGGCGTGCCATCTCAACCGTCGGCTGATCGTGCATGGAATGCTTGCCTCCGCCCGTGTCGGATTCGTCCGAGCACAACAACGCTGCGAACAGAGCCGCTTCGCCGCCTGCTGATATCGGATGTGGTGACGGTCCCATCATCCAACGACTGATCCTTACCGCCGGGCGGGTTCGCTGGATCAGCGACACAGAGGCCTGACACCACCGGCCTGTACGGAGCATCACGCAACCCTCGGTCCCCGAAGGCTCCCGCACACAAACGAACTGGCTGGCCAAGCGGGCTGGCGGGGAGCTGATCAGGGGGAGGGCATGAGGCACGACCTGTTCGCGGATCCACACACGGGCATTGATGGGCCCCATGGATGTGACGGCTCGCGCGGGGTCATAATCGCCGGATCCGGGGTGGGGGAGGATGGCCGAGCAGTGGGTGGGCCCCCCGTTCTGGTCGCTCCGCTCCCGCCACGGGGGCCCCACCCACTGCGGATCCTCCAAATGGCCAAGAGTGTGCAATTTCAGATGGCCGAAAGTGTGCGATTCTTGATGGCCAGTGACACCCACACGGTGGACGGTGCCGGCTCCCCTTGCGCTCGCGTCACGAGAGCCTGCACCGTCCCATGCCCGGGTGCCCCAAGTCAGCAACACGGGGGCGTCGGTCACTCGCGTTCGCCGGAGGTGGCGCCCAATCCCGCCAACTCAGCAACCTTGGCTTGGATGTCCACCATCAACCGGAGCCCCTGAACCTCCTTGCGCAGGCGTTCGCACTCCTGTTCAAGCCGCCGTTGCCGATTGCGTCCGGCCGATGCTCTGGACCCACGCTTGGTGCCCTTGGTCAGAGATCCTTCGCGCATCGCCTTGCGCCATTGCGACAGTTGCGACGAATACAATCCCTCGCGCCGCAACAGCGCGCCCAACTCGCCTGGCTTCGTACAAGCATGGGCCTTCTCGACAATGCTACGCTTGTAGGCTGCCGAGAACCGGCGCTTTGTCGGCTTCGCCAAGACCTCTGGGTCCGGCATGGGCGTCGGACGCTGGTTGCCCCTTTCTTCGGCAAGGGGAGTGCCGTTTTTCTGCCCCTCTCGGTGCCTCTCCATACTGTGGAAACCTCGACATCGCCCTTCAGTGATAAAAACGCCTCAAGCAGCATCAAGGCCATTGGCCCGTAGGGTCACGCGACGGAGACAAATCATGAATCTAGGCCGCCGGGGTGTGTCGCACCTGTGCCATATAGTCTGTGTTGCTACCCTCCGAGGGTATCCGGGCCCAACCAGTAGTGCTAGACGTTCTAAGGGTTTCGGGTGCCGGGTGCCCGTCCCGTGCGTGCAACGGTGTCGCATCGCCGATGTTCGCGCGATACACAACCCACTGCCCAATATGGTAGCTTGGCAACCGGATGGTTTCTTGTTTCGGAGTATCTTGCAAATGGTCGGGTTGCCGCGATTGGTGCCGCTTGGGTCGTCGCTGTACCTGCCACCACAGTGTCCGTGGTCCCTGGGCGTGGGTGGATGCCCCGCGCCAACGGTAGCACAGTAAACAAATTACGACAAAGGAGTCACAATGAGCAACAACGCCACCCCCACGGATTCGTCGCCGCCCCCTGTCCTCGCGAAGGGACCCCGCCCGATTTTGCGCCGTCGCTTCCTTGTCGCTACGGCGGGCACAGCGGTAAGCGCGGCCATGTCCGGGTCACGGCGTCCATCGCTGGCCGCGGCGGCCGACGTCCCGCCCCAGTCTGCCGCAGGGCCGGGCCCACAGTTGAGGGCCTCCCAAGAGGACATCCCTGTGGCTCCCTTGGGAAACGCGGATGCGCCCGCCATGCACTTTCAGGCCTACCCCGGCGGGACGGGGGCCCTGATGGAAAAGCTCTGGCATGAGTCCGGCGGCAACCTGTTTGAGCGCACCGAAATCGAGATTGAGCCGTGGTCGGGAGCGCGTCCCGGCCGCGAGGAGGACATCGCTTTTCTGCCGGTGCATCGGCAGGCCGCGTTGTTGAGGGCGGGAGAGATTACGTCCCAGGAGCTGACGGAGATCGCGCTAGAGCGACTACTGCGCCTGGACCCCGTTTTGCTCTGCGCCGTGACGGTGCTCGCGGGGCGGGCCCGCGAGGAGGCGCGCCAGGCCGACCGCGACATTCTTGCGGGCCGGTGGCGCGGCCCCCTTCACGGGATTCCCTACGGGCTCAAGGATCTGTTCGTTGCCAGCGGGACGCGCACGACATGGGGTGCGGCAGACTATCGTGGCCGGCTCACGCACGAGGACTCCGAGGTGGTGGTGCGTCTTCGGGAGGCGGGCGCCGTTCTGGTGGCCAAGTTGGCTACGGGAGAGTTTGCGCGCGGTGACCAGTGGTATCGGGGGCGAACCCGCAATCCGTGGAACCCGGAGGAGGGGTCCAGCGGCTCGTCCGCCGGCCCAGGGAGCGCCACGGCGGCGGCCTGCGTGGCGTTCAGCATCGGAACGGAGACGCAGGGGTCCATCGTGTCGCCGTCACGGAGGTGTGGGTTGACGGCGTTGCGACCAACGTTCGGGCGCGTCAGTCGCCACGGCGGGATGGTGCTGGCCTGGAGCATGGACAAGGTGGGTCCGATGTGCAGGAGTGCGCTGGACTGCGCCCTGGTGTTCAACGCGATTCACGGAGCCGACGAGAAGGATCCGGCGACATTGACCGCCCCGTTTCGCTTTGACCCAGAGATTGATCTGGGGTCTGTGCGGATCGGCTACACGGAGGACGCCCCGGCGTCCTTCCTGGATCAGCTGCGCGACATGGGGGCGCGGCCCGTCCAGATGCCGGAGATTCCCGACGGGCGCTCCAACGCCCTCAGCGTGGAGTCTGCGGCCGCCTTTGACTATCGCGTGGCGCCCGACGGCGAGGAGCCGCCGCCGATTCCGCAGGACGCGAGCCAGGCAGAGCGCCGTCGATTGGGCCGGTTTCGGGGCGGGCGCGAAACGTTGGCCCTGGATTTTGTCCAGTCGCAGCGCCGCCGGTTGCTCCTGATGAAGGAGATGGACAAGGCGATGGAGGACGTGGATCTGTTCGTCAGCGGTTCTGGGTTGGTGGGATTGACCAACCAGACGGGCCACCCGGCGGTCGTCGTCCCTTACGACTACGGGACGAGGAACCCGGATGCGGAGGTCCCGACCGAGATGCCGCTCACCACAACGTTGATAGGCCAACTGTTCAGCGACGACAAGCTCCTGAGCGTGGCGCATGCGTTTCAGCTGAGCACCGACTGGCACCTGAGGCGGCCGGAGCTGGGCTGAGACCTTCCGTGTCTGCGGGCGACGCCTCGGGAGCGCCCCCGCGAGGCGTCATCAGCCGCCGTTGTCTGAACGGCGGAGTTCGCGTTGCCGCCAATACCGGGCCAAGCCGTGCCATGAGTCCTGGAGGCCCGAGGCGAAGGCGTACTGTTTTGCGACCTCATGGCCGAGCTCGTCACACAGTCGGTCCCACACCCACGCGCAAAACTCCCGAGCCTGAGCTTGGTCGTCGGCCGGTCCCGCGGGATCCCGCAAGAAAGGCCACGCGGCCAGGGGCGAGAGGGAGTCCCGCACCCACCGGGACCACCGGTCCAGTTGCCGCGCGAGTTCGCCGAAGTGGTCGTCGACATCGTCGTAGGCGCCGAAGTGCGTCGGCACGATCCGCCTCGGTTCCCACGCCATGACGCGGTCCATGCTGTGCTTCCAGAGCTCTACGTCGATGTCGGGCGGCGGCGTGACGGGCAGTGGTGGGCCGCCCCCGATGCGGATGCCCCCCACATCGCCCACCCAAGCCGTGCCGGTGGCGGCTTCGTAGAACGCCACGTGGTGCTTGGCATGGCCCGGCACATCGGCGACCTGGAAGTGCCGGTTGCCGAGCGTTACCACATCCCCTTGCGTGACCGTCACGAGCGACAACTCCGGGACGGCAAGAAAACGGCCCCAAAGCGCGTCCATTTTGGCCCCGTAGATGCGCTCTGCGGAGGCCAGCAGCCGATGTGGATCGGCCATATGGGTGGCGCCCGCGGGATGCACATGGACGCGGGCCCGGGGTGCCTCGCGAACGAGCGCGCCTGTTGCAGCCGCATGATCCAAGTGAATGTGCGTGAGCAGGATCGCGCGAAGATCCGCCAGCGAGTGCCCCAGATCCTCGATCCCCTGGACCAGGGTGTCCATGCACGCTTCGGGCCCGGGGTCAATGACCGCAATGCCTGAGTCCAGCCGCAACAGCGTCGCGCCGATCATGCCCGGCACTCCCTGATGCAGGACATCAATGACTCGGTCCCTTTCGTTCAGGCGCATGGTGCCGCATTCCGGGGCTGAGGGTCCATGCCAGCCGCGGTGCGTCGGATTGGGCCGCCCGAGCGTTCCCGCACGCACGAAACAGATCCATCCGCACAGGTCTGGCGAGCGTTGACCTTGATCATCAAGCAGCGTGTCTCCTCCGACATGGCTTTACCGTGGTTTAGGTATGGGCCCTTCAGCGCGGAAAAACGGCGCAGGAGCCAAATTCCACGCTGCGATCACATCGCGGCGGCCTTTGCGGCGCCGTATGCGTCGGGCGCGATGGCCCGCACCTTGCGGGCGTCGGCCTTGATCAACTCGGCTTCCGCCGGTGTATCGGCCGCGTCAACCTGGCGTGCGCAGACGATGTCTGCGACAACATACAGTTGCCGACCACGCAAGCCAGAATTCCGTACGCGAGCCAGCATCTTGCGCCCCTGCGTTGGCGATGGCTCGCGTGCGAAGACTCTCTCGGCGAGCGGGATAAACGCCCGTGTGCAGGCGTCATTCAAGCGCTTCTTGTGTACTCGGCCATACTCAGCCAGGATTTCCATCATTGCTTCAACCTCTCTGTCCGCATGCTTGCGGATCGCAACCAGACACGCGATGTCCCGGGCAAATCGTTCCATCTGCGCGCATTCACGTGCCAATGTCACCGTCCCCATCGAGTCCTCGTACTGATAATGATGGTTCCAATGTGCGCGCGACGCGCTCAACAGCGCCTCCGCGACGCGGTCTGCTAAAGCCATGTACTTCGGATCCTGTGTGCCAATGGTGGCGCCCAACAAGTTCACCTGAGTCTTCGCGACATCCATAAGGACGATACCCGCCTCGCCGGCGTTTGATTTGTCACGCTTGATGGCGTTTGCACATTGACGCAGGGCCTTTTCTACGGCGCGGTGTACAGCAGCTTCAACCCACGCCCGAATGGGGAAAGGCCTGCTGGCCCCTTCGTCGAACAGCTCGATGATCACCCCGGTGTCGAGTGGTACGTTGTGTCGGGCGGCCTCCTCGGCAAAATTGCGCAGCCCATGGGAAAACGCCGTTACGATATTGTCGATCTTGCGAGTCGACAGATCGTCGCTGAATGTGGCGCAAAAGTTTGCCAGGTCTCGGTCGCTCAGGCTCTCGATGACCTTGGCTTTTGCACGAATCCCCCGGCGTATGAGTCTCACTCGGTCTGACCGGCCAAGGTTGTATCCAAGAGAGCCGGATGGATTTCCGGGAGGGAGACCAGGCTGGGCGCCAACGCCGATCAGAAGGCAAAGAGTGCCAAAGTTGTTGAAACTGGACGCATAGTTTGGCGTCGGCATGCGATCTTCAACCGCCTTCCAGATCTGAAGGGCGCGTTCGATCCCCGCGACGCTCCTGAGGCGGAGCGATGAATACGCAACGTTGTCCAACAGTCCGCCACGCGTGAACCAAAAGAGGCCGAACCTGATACGGTCGCCAGCATGGTGCAGATCGCGGATCGCACGCTCAAGGGTTGCCTGATTCCTGCGGCAACCTCCAAAGACAAGATCGCTGTCACCGAACTCAAGGGGACGTTCAGTTTGAAGCAGTGCCTTGGCGAGACTTGTCCGCCCGGTTTTTTCTTTTGGTGTGCAATCAGCGTGAAGACCGAGAACGTGAAACGGGTTGTCCAGGATCAAGTTGCGTCGGATCTCCCAGTCCCTGACCTATCGGTCAGCCGACACGGCCAGTAGCCGCGCAGAAGACAAATCCTTGCGGTCCGCACCCATGGTGAATCCGCTACAGTGCCCGCATGCTGGGCAAACGCAGTTGTTTGAGCAACCGATCCCAAGGCCCCCGGGCCCCCAATCAATGACCACGTCATCGAATGCGCGTCCTCAAGCAGGCATCGTCGTATGCGATCAACGACGCAGGCGGCGTGCCCCGAGCTCTCGCAATGCACTCGGCTCCGGTAGCCGTTCACACGAACCACTTCGGCACCAAAACGGTCCGGCATCAAGCTGCGCACCGATCTCGGCGGCATGCGATGCTCCGTCGGTCATACGGGTTGTCTTGGGGTGCAAAAGTGCCATCCTGAACAACCTCCCCCGAAAACCCCGAGCGACTCAGGAGTCCTTGTGGGTGCCCCACTTCTCGAACCACTTGCGCAGGTAGAGCTGTGTTCGCATGAAGTTTGACGGCCTCGACGATGTGCCGTGCCATTCATCGGGGAAGCGGATCATCACGGTGGGCACCCCGAGATATTTCAACGCCTGGTAGAATTCCTCTGTTTGGCCCATCGGGGTGCGCAGGTCCCTCTCGCCGGTCAGGAACATCGTGGGCGTTGTGACATTTCCGACATAGAAGATTGACGAGCGGTCGATCCACTCGGTCGGGTCGTCCCAGAAGGGACGCTCAAAGGTCCGCAGGTAGCTGATGGCATCCGAGGTCCCCATGGCGGAGATCCAATTGACGATTGGGCAGTTGGCGGACGCCGCCCGGAAACGGTCGGTGTTGCCGACGATGTAGCTGGTCAAGATGCCGCCGCCCGAGCAACCGTAGACAAACAGGTTCTCCTCGTCCACATAGCCCCGACGCAACACCTCATCGACCCCGGCCATCAGGTCGGGGACATCCGCGCCGGGATAGTCGTGGTTGATCGCGTTGGCGAAGCGGGTGCCGTAGCCGGTCGACCCCCTGGGATTGGTGTACAGCACCACATATCCGTTGGCCGCGTGCTCCTGGAACGCGAAGTTGAACCCGCCGTGGTACATGGCGTGCGGGCCGCCGTGGATGGCCAACATCAGCGGGTACCGTCGGCCGGGGTCAAAGTCGGGCGGCTTGACGATCCATCCCTGGATGCGGAATCCGTCGGATGATTCGTACCAGATCTCCTCCACCTCCCCCAGTTGCACGTCGCCCAGCACATCCTCATGCACGTTCGTCAGTCGATGCGTGGCGGCCGGATTGTCCAGTTGAAAGCGGTGGATGTCCCCGGGATCGTGGGCGTTTCCGATCACCCCGACGGCGGTGCCGTCCTCCGAGAACGATGACAGGGAAAACATGTGCTTTCCGGACGTGAGTTGCCGAACACCGCCTCGCACGGAGACGTAGTGCAATTGTTCGTAGCCGTCACGGCGCACGTTGAAGTAGAGTCCGCTGCCGTCGGGCGCCCACATCATCGAGCCCACCTGTCGGTCGTGGTCCCCCGATATGACCCGTGATTCCTGTCCATTGCGGTCCATGACATGGATCTGGACGTTCCGGTAGGTGTCCCTGTGGGCGTCGATGCCCGTGTAGGCGATCAGGGCGCCGTCGGGCGATGGCGTGGGTTGGGCGTCTGGACCCGCCCTGTGTGTCAACTGCCGGATGTCGCCGGTGGCCAGGCTCACGCTGTAGATCTCCGATTCCTGCCAGTGCTCGGGGCGGTCCCAGTCGTCCTGGCGGAACGAGGTGAAGTAGATCTCCTGTCCGTCTGGGCTCCAGCGGGCCGAGAAATGGTCCCACGCCCCGTCGGTTAGCTGTCGAGACGTGCCTCCCTGGGCCGGTACGATGAACACATGCGTCCAGTCGGTATCGATGTAGCCTTGGCGATCCCGCTTGTAGCTCGCCCGCTCGACCACCTTGGGCGCAGGAGTCCACTGGGCCCCCTTTGGTCTGGAAGGGAGGTCGACTCCGGCGAAGCCGGATTTTGCCGGGACCCGGCTGAGGAACAGGATCCAATGGCCGTCAGGGGACCAACGCGCTCCTGTGGGTGCGTGCTCCAGCCGGGTGACCTGGCTCGTCGCCCCTTCGGCGTCCATCCATCGCACGAAGAGTTGCGAGCCGCCGGGCTCGCCCGGAGCCGTAAACAGAATGCGGGTCCCGTCGGGCGACCATCGGGCGCCGCCGCCCTCCAGCAGGTGACGGTTGCGGGTTCCGTCGGAGCGCATGATAAACAGCGAGGACTCCCGCCGGTCGTTGACCTGGTCGACCCACCCCCGGGTGTAGAGTATCCGGGTCCCGTCGGGGGAGATCTCGGGATTGCTGACGCTCTCCATGTCCATGTAGCGTTCCAGTAAGAGCCGCTCCTGCGCCGATGCGGGCGTGGCCGACGCAGCCAGGGCGATGCCCAGCAGAGCCACAAGAGCAGGCGCGGCTGCCAAATGGGGTGTCAGGCGTTTCGTGGTCATTTCTTCTGCTCCGTGCATAGGAGGTGTTCCAGTTCCTGGCCAACAAAGGGGTGCGACGCCGATTTTTGGCAAGCTGGCGCTGGAGTCCGGGTGGCGTTGGCTGGAGGGGTCATGCGGATCCAGGTCTCCCTGGCCATCAGGGCTCCTTATGCCTTCTCTGGGGCCATCACGCCGGATCGTCCGCCGGCCGTCGGATGGGCCTTCCGGGAAAAATGCCGGCCACCAGGGTGCCGTCCCGGACCACCGGTGTGCCGCCGACGAGCACATGCCTGAAGCCCTCGGACGGTCGGTCGGGCTCATCGTAGCTGGCCCGGTCCAGGACTGTTGCGGCATCAAAGATGGCGAGGTCCGCATCGGCCCCGACCTGCACGCGCCCCTTGCGAGCCATGGCGGGCGCGGCGCCTTCCACGCGCCTGGCCGGCAGCAGCGTCATCTTTCTCAGGGCGGCCATGAGGGAAATCGTCCCCTGGTCACGGCTATAGCGGCCCAGGATGCGGGCAAACGTGCCCGCCCCCCGGGGATGCACGGCCTGGTGGAGGAACGGGATGCCATCACTGGCCGCGATCACGTCGGGCTGTGAGACGATCCAGGCGTTGGTCTCCTCGTTGCGTCCATGGATGACGACCCAGCCGCCCCGTTCTCGAAATTGCTCATAGGTGCGCCGGGTGAGCCGGGCGGCCTGGCCCGGCCACTGCAGGCGCTGGTACTGGGTGTCGTCAAGCCCGTCCCAGGAATCAAACAGCGCCGATTCGATAAAGGTTGACGAGGCAGTGTAGGGGTACGCCTCGGTCGTGACATCGATGCCGTGCTCACGGGCGCCCCGGATCATGGAGAGTGCCTCGGCGGCGTCCTCGCCCGCGCTGGAGTTTAGGTGCACGATATGGAGCGGGGCGCCCGTGGAGGCGGCGTTTGCGATCACTTCCTGGAACGGTCCCAGGCTGGCGCCCGTTTGGGCTGCCCTCATGTGGACATAGGCAGGAACATCCATGGCCGCCGCCGACTGAAAAAGCGCAAGGATCTCGCCACGACTGGCACCGGGAGTGTATGTGATGCCAAAACCATATCCTAAACCACCCTCCTCCAGCCCCTGCTGCATGAGAGTTGACAGCTGGGCGACCTGCTCATCGGTCAGAGTCTCGTAGATTACGCTTGATCCCATCGCCTGGTTGTCACCGGGTGGCAGCGTCGGCTGATGACCCACATCAATGTCAAGCAACAACTTGGCACGAGCGTTGGGATGACTGACCGTGGCGCCGTAGTGAATCAGGTTCCGGCCCTCGCGCGAAGCGTACCACGGAGCCACGGGATAGACGCCGACTTCCATCTCAAGCGCCGTGGTCACGCCGTCCATAGCCTGGAGCTCTTGGCTGACTGAATCCTGGCCGTGCGCATGCAGGTCGATGAAGCCGGGAGCAACCACCAAGCCGGTTGCGTCCAGCGTGTCCAGTCCCCGGATGTCCTCTGGCGTGACGGCGGCGATCATGCCCCCGTGGATGGCGATGTGGCGCGCGGCGTCCAACTCCGTTTCCGGGTCCATGACGCGCCCGTTCAGTACCACCAGATCGTAGGGCCGCTCGGCGCATGCCAGCAGAAGAAGGAGCGAGGTGGCGGCCAAGAGGCGGAGCCGGCCAAGGGAAGAAGAAAGAGGGTGTGTGCTCGTCATCGGCGTCGGGGCGAGCCTCCTGTGCATTGAGTGGGGAGCTGGCGGACACGGCGCTTGGTCCTTAGGGGTCATCGCTCCCGCAGGCGCACGCATGCGAGTTCTGAGGCCGCATGGTGACACGGGGCATGAACCCAAGCGACCGGGGCGGTGCTGGATCAAGTGGGCACCCCTCCCTCAAGACCCGAAAGGCCCTCGCGCAGAGTGACACCCCAGAGGCCGCAGGTGCCCTAAACCGTCTGGTGCCTGGGTGACAGGATAGACATCGCTGCGTCCTGGTGTCAAACGGGGGCACCCTTGCGGAGCCCCCACCTCGCAATAGGAAACTTCTCCTCCCGGATACCGAGGGGGCTTAACGGTCCCCGTTTCGCTACACTGATACCAGAAAGCCGTTTGGGTGCGCGTGGAGTTCGGAAGGCAAGAGACCAACCGCACGAGGTTGTCATGAGCGGAACGAGTCCTTAACCGAATGCGGGGTGAGCCCGAAGCCTGAGGGTACGGGGAGGGGAAAAGATGCCGCCCAAGACTTGGCTGTGCTGTTCCAGTTGCTTGGGGTGGCAAGGTTTTAGTCGTCAAAGTGATGCCCCTTCCAATCACCGGAACGCTTCCAGCGCCGAGGCTATCGACAGAACGTCCCTGTCCAGGTAGCCTTCAAAGATGAAGATGAAGGTGATTCCAGAGATTCCGAAGCCGCTGGACGTGACGCCGTCGCTCGACACGTTGGTTCCCGAACGGTTGCGGGCTCTGAGCGATTTGGCCCGCGATCTTCCGCGGATTGCAAAAGACCCGTCTGCCATGGCGCTGATTGCAGCCGCGGTCGAGCAGGTGCCGTCGCGCCACGAGGTCTTGTTGGGGGACGCGCGGCAGGCGGTGTTGCCCCCAGGGTCGGTTCACCTCGTGGTTACGTCCCCGCCGTACTGGACGCTGAAGAAGTACCATCGGACCGCAGGGCAACTTGGTTGGATTGCCGACTACGAGGAATTCCTTGACGAGCTAGATGCCGTGTGGCGCATCTGCCATGAGGCGCTGGTGCCCGGGGGACGGCTTGTTTGCGTAGTGGGTGACGTCTGTCTGTCACGGCGAAAAAACGGTGGCCGGCATACCGTGGTTCCTCTGCACGCGTCCATTCAGGATCGTTGCCGGAGGATCGGGTTCGATAACCTGGCACCGATAATCTGGCACAAGATTGCGAATGTCGTGCATGAAGTCCAGCGGGACTCCGCCGGATTCTTGGGCAAGCCCTATGAACCCAACGCCGTGATCAAGAACGACATTGAGTTCATCCTGATGCAGAGGAAGCCGGGCGGCTACCGGAAACCGACCAGGGCTGCCCGAACACTCAGCCTGTTGCCGGAGGCCAGCTTCAAGACACACTTCCGCCAGATCTGGACCGACATCCCGGGAGCATCGACCCGAGACCACCCCGCCCCGTATCCGGTTGGGCTCGCCGATCGCCTCATACGGATGTTCAGCTTCGTGGGAGATACAGTGTTGGACCCCTTCGCCGGCACGGCCTCAACCCAAGTCGCCGCCGCCGCCTGTGGCCGCAACAGTATCGGAATCGAAGTCGATCCGGTGTACCACGGGAAGGCGGTTGAGAGGATGCTTGGTGAGGCTGTAAGCCTCTTGCGTACGGTTGACGTACAGGCTGGTGAGATAAGGCTGTCAACGTCTTGACGTAAGCCGAGGTAGTTGCATGCCGAACCTCGCCAAAATCCCCGGGTATAAGCGCAACTGATCCAAAGGTGCAATTCCGGCATGTGGGCGTCCGGCTCGACGCACCCGTCCCTGCCGCGAATGGTGCTGGTCGGCGACCGGCGGTTGCAACCCCGGAGCACCGTGGATCATGTCTCCAGCCGGCCTTCGCTGACATCAGTATAACGGCAGACCTCTGTCCATAGCCTGCAGTTAGACTGAAGTTCGCGACCCAAAATTTGGCTAACGCTTTGTAGCTATGCATCATAACTAAAATCGCGAGGTGTTCCCTACTGGGTACAAATCACGCCCGAACGTCCAGTAAGCGGAACACCTCGGCCTGAAGTGCTGTCGGGCTACTGAGCACATCGGCCGCTTCCGCGCCCTCCGCAGCCGGCTGAACCCGGTTGCGGGTCAGTGTGGCAAGGTCGCCCAGCAATGTCCGAAAGCTGTGTACCACCAAACCATCCCCCGTGCGCTTGTGTCCGGCCTTCGCACGAGCCCCCTGCGACGATTGCGCAGGCTCGACAGGTGATGAGCGACTGTCCACCGCCCACCGCTCCTCGTCATCGAACAGCAACGGCGCAAGCGAGCGACGCATATGCCACTCGACGTAGTAGGCCAGCATGCACAAGAAGACGTGCGCCCGCACACGACCCTCGAGCCGGTGATGCACTGGACGCACCTTGAGATCCACGGTCTTGTAGCTCCGGAACGCCCGCTCCACCTTGCTCAGGCTCTTGTAGGACCGCACCGCGTCGCCGCTCGAGAGCTGTTCCGCAGGCACGCTGGTGCGAACGACATAGATCCCGTCCAGCGCGGCCTCTTGGGCAATGCCCTACGGGCCAATGGCCTTGATGCTGCTTGAGGCGTTTTTATCACTGAAGGGCGATGTCGAGGTTTCCACAGTATGGAGAGGCACCGAGAGGGGCAGAAAAACGGCACTCCCCTTGCCGAAGAAAGGGGCAACCAGCGTCCGACGCCCATGCCGGACCCAGAGGTCTTGGCGAAGCCGACAAAGCGCCGGTTCTCGGCAGCCTACAAGCGTAGCATTGTCGAGAAGGCCCATGCTTGTACGAAGCCAGGCGAGTTGGGCGCGCTGTTGCGGCGCGAGGGATTGTATTCGTCGCAACTGTCGCAATGGCGCAAGGCGATGCGCGAAGGATCTCTGACCAAGGGCACCAAGCGTGGGTCCAGAGCATCGGCCGGACGCAATCGGCAACGGCGGCTTGAACAGGAGTGCGAACGCCTGCGCAAGGAGGTTCAGGGGCTCCGGTTGATGGTGGACATCCAAGCCAAGGTTGCTGAGTTGGCGGGATTGGGCGCCACCTCCGGCGAACGCGAGTGACCGACGCCCCCGTGTTGCTGACTTGGGGCACCCGGGCATGGGACGGTGCAGGCTCTCGTGACGCGAGCGCAAGGGGAGCCGGCACCGTCCACCGTGTGGGTGTCACTGGCCATCAAGAATCGCACACTTTCGGCCATCTGGAATTGCACACTCTTGGCCATTTGGAGGATCCGCAGTGGGTGGGGCCCCCGTGGCGGGAGCGGAGCGACCAGAACGGGGGGCCCACCCACTGCTCGGCCATCCTCCCCCACCCCGGATCCGGCGATTATGACCCCGCGCGAGCCGTCACATCCATGGGGCCCATCAATGCCCGTGTGTGGATCCGCGATCAGGTCGTGCCTCATGCCCTCCCCCTGATCAGCTCCCCGCCAGCCCGCTTGGCCAGCCAGTTCGTTTGTGTGCGGGAGCCTTCGGGGACCGAGGGTTGCGTGATGCTCCGTACAGGCCGGTGGTGTCAGGCCTCTGTGTCGCTGATCCAGCGAACCCGCCCGGCGGTAAGGATCAGTCGTTGGATGATGGGACCGTCACCACATCCGATATCAGCAGGCGGCGAAGCGGCTCTGTTCGCAGCGTTGTTGTGCTCGGACGAATCCGACACGGGCGGAGGCAAGCATTCCATGCACGATCAGCCGACGGTTGAGATGGCACGCCGGCTACAGGGGCACCGCGACCATATTGAAACTTCGAGTCCGGGCCTTTCACACTGCGGATCCGGTCCCCGTGCAGGGAGCGGAGCGACCGAAACGGGGACCGGATCGGCCATCGGGTCCGATGCCGCCCCCCTTGGTGGGTGGGGTGGCCCATGGTGTTGATCGTGCATGCGAGATGTTGTGGGGTCCATGTTGTCATTGGGGATCGTCGTCGGGTACGTCGGGTGATGAGCGTGGTGATGTTGTCCGACAGGCGGACCGTCATCAAGGGGGAGCGGGTGCGCATGGGTAAGCGGGATCGGGCTTTAGCGCGGGTTGATGGCGCCAAGAGGCCAAGGCGCCGCTTTACGGCGGAGTACAAGTTGCGGATGGTCGAGGAGGCGAACGCGTGCAGACGGCCTGGTGATATCGGTCGTTTGCTGAAGCGCGAGGGTCTCCATTCATCGCAACTCTCTGCGTGGCGTCGGGCAGCGCGGCAGGGCATGGTGGACGCATTGGGCCGCAAGCGCGGGCGCAAGCCATTGATGACGTCGGCCGAGGCGAAGCGGATTGAGCAGTTGGAGCGCAGCGGCAAGCGTATGCGCAAGAAGCTGTGGGAGTGCAGGATGGTCCTTGAGGAGCACCGAAGAGTACTGGGAGATCGCGCTGTAGACCCTGATGAGCTGTCGTGGCCGGAGGGTCTGATGGACGAGTGGTATGGTCCTGATCCGATGGAAACGGACGTTTGCCAGGGTGACGACGAGGGGGTGGACCGAGGATGATGTGTGTTGGGCTGACCGCGATCGGCGGTATCAGCGAACCGAGTGATCAAGGAGTGATGCAGATGAACGGATCGTTTTCCGGAGTGGGTGGTCAAGGCGGTTGTGATGAGTAAGCAGACGAGACGCACGTTTACCGCCGAGTACAAGGTAAGGATCATAGAGGAAGCGAACGCGTGCAGACGGCCTGGCGATATCGGTCGGCTGCTGAGGCGCGAGGGTCTCCATTACTCCCATCTCTCCGAATGGCGCAAGGTGGCGCGCGAGGGGATGATGGCGGCGTTGGGCCGCAAGCGCGGGCGCAAGCCGTCAGCAGAACCGGAGGCGGTCAAGCGGGTCCGGGTGCTCGAGCGTGAGAGGGTTCACCTGATGAGCGAAATCGATGCGGCTGTGACGACCGTCGAGGTGCAGAGGAAGACGTGTCAGGATGCCGGACTTGAGCCGCCGCGCGAGATATTGCTTGAGGGGGCGGAGCGGTTGGCGAAGAAGATTGGCGTGACGCAGGCGTGTGCGAAGATGGGGGTGTCGCGCTCTACGCTGTACCGTCGCGGCAAGCCGAAGCCCGAGCCGAAGAAGCGGCCAACGCCGAAGCGGGCGCTGTCGGAGGCAGAGCGCCAAGAGGTGTTCGATGTCCTGTGTTCGGATCGGTTCATTGACAAGTCGCCCAGGCAGGTTGTGGCTACGCTGCTTGATGAGGGCAAGTACCTGTGCAGCGCGCGGACGATGTATCGGATCCTTGGGGAGAGGAAGGCGGTGCGGGAGCGCAGGGCGCAGCGTAGTCATCCGAAGCGGGAGAGGCCGCATATTGAGGCCAGTCGGCCCAATCAGTCGTGGTCGTGGGACATCACGCATCTGCGGGGGGAGAACAAGTCGACGTACTACCTGTATGTGATGATGGACCTGTTTAGCCGCTATGTGGTGGGATGGATGGTGGCTGAGACGGAGAATGCGGCTTCGGCGATGCACCTGATCCGGGAGACCTGCGAGAAGCAGAAGGTGGCCGCCGGTCAGCTCACGTTGCACTCTGATCGAGGGGCGCCCATGAAGGCTGGTTGCACGAAGGAGTTGTTGGAAGAGTTGGGGGTGACGGGTTCGTTCAGCAGGCCTCGGGTCTCGAACGACAACCCGTATTCGGAGGCGTTGTTCAAGACGTTGAAGTACAGCCCGGACTATCCGGGCCGGTTTGGTGATGTCAATGATGCGATCATGTTTTGCCGCAAGTTCTTTCAGCGGTACAACGAGGAGCATCGTCATCAGGGGATCCGCATGCTGACGCCACAGATGGTTCACTCGGGCAAGGGTCCTGAGATGATCGAGAGGCGACAGGCGGTGATGGATGCGGCGTATGCGGAGCACCCGGAGCGGTTCGTGGGTGGTCGGCCGCAGACGAAAGCGTTGCCGACGAAGGTTGAGATCAACAGGGTATTGCCGGCACTGGCGATTGACGATAATGTAGGTAGCGTGGAGGTTGCCCGCCCCCACTAAAAAAAGTGTGTCACTGCTTCAGGGGCGTTGGCCCGTTCCGATGCGCCCCTCGTTGCGCTCCCAGGAAAGGCCGTCTTCGTTGCACTGGACAATGAAGTGCTTGCCCACCTTGTAGCGACGCAGTGCCCGGTCGGCCCGCACTGCAATCTTGTCCTTGCCCCGTAGCGGCCGCCGGTCCCGGCGTGTGGCCGCCACCACCTTCTCCAACTCGACCTCAGTGGCGGCCAACAACTCACGGCGTTTGTGCGCTCGCCTGGCTGCCAAGAGCGGGTTGCGACACACCACCAGCCGCTCGTCGCCGAACAACTCAGGCGACGTGATCTCGGCCAGATCCCGCTCGTCAAAGAGCGAGGGCTGGACATCGCCGTTGTTGACCAGGGCACGGATCGCGGGTGCCCTGAGCGCGGTGATCCAGTCCAGGCCAGCGGGCTTGACCTCGTCTCGGATGCGCGCGTCGGTCAACAAGCCCCGGTCCCCGACCAAGACCACGCGCGAGAGCGCGAACCGCTCGCGCAATGTCTGGATCTGGGCACCCACCGTGCGGGGATCGGCAGTGTCGCCCTGGAACACGTCCACGGCCACGGGGCGGCCGTCCCGGTCACAAAGCAAGGCAAAGACGATCTGAAGCTTGCCACGCTTGCCGTCGCGGGAGTAGCCGCGCTTTGCGAGCGGACACGTCGAGCCCTCGAAGTAGACCGAGGTGACATCGCAGAGCACCAGCGCGCCCTCTTCCAGGTGCTTGGCGGCCAAGTGCCTCTGGATGCGGTCCTGGCGCCTGAGCAGCCAGTCCATGGCTTGATAGAGCTCCCGTTCGTCAGCGTCGCCGATCCCGAGCTCTTCGCCCAGTGTATGGGTGAGTGTCTCGCTGTTCAGGGATCGTGCGGTGGCGAGTTTGGAGCGGGGGTCCAGGATGCGATCGAGCACCATGGCGGTGACGAGGGCTCTTTGGCGCGATGGTTTGCGGTCGATGAGTTGTTCGAGCCGCAGGCGGCGGGCGGATCCCAGGACGGCGGCGACGTGACCGTGGGGTCGTGAGCGGAGGATGGCGAAGGCGTCGCCCATGGAGGGAAGGGCGACGCCGCCCTTGAGGAGGATGCGCAGACCGTTGACGATGTGATCGGGCCACTTGGAGAGGTTGGCGAGGGTGCGTTTCTTGACCTTGCCGTCGTGGCGGTAGGACTCACGGAGCAGGACGGCGGGCGGGGAGTTCCGGTTGGGCACGCGTTCGATATACATGGCTATGAAGGTAGTGATGAAAGCGAGCCATGTCAACACAGGTGCCGTTATTTACATGGGTACAAAATGCAGCGCTCTAAATCTTATAAACCTATATCATGTAACGACTTACAGAGAAAAAATGGCCATTTTTCGCGCGAACTTCGGGTTAGAACCACGCGCCTTCGGTCCGCAACCGCAACGCCCATCACGCCTGCTCCGTTGCCGCCACTGCGGCGATGTGACCGGCCAGAGATCCCACGAACGCTCGAAGCCCTGTCACCTGCGACTGGTTTGCGTACTCTCCCGTCACGGCGGCTGATCTGGGAGACGAGATCACCGTAGCCGCGGTATAGAGCCTCTCTCTCACCAGCCGGCGGCAAAGCAAGTCGTACCGCCGCAGACAGGAGGCGTCTTCGAAAGCGGGGAGCACGGGAAAATGCGGCGACAGGCATCGGACAGCACGCCGAGAGGCGGGTGCGTCTTCCACCAAAATCAGCCAGCCCACGAACGGCCGAACCCGGTCTCCATAAGCACCTTCCCTGTATGCCGTCCACAAGTCGGTGGCGCTCCCGACAGCTTCTTCCGCCCGGTTGTTGAAATTGTTTCCGAACGAAGGACCAACGTGACTCTTTAGCTCAATGGCTGCGATCAACCGGTCTTCCTTGAGCACGAGTACATCCCACCGCTTGGTTGGCCGGAAGTAGCCGGGAATGGTCAAAAGGGAGGCTCTCCGATGAATCTCGGCATGCCAGAGTCCGTTGGCGTTCACCAGATCCGCCATGAGGTCGATGAAACCGTCCATGTTCTTGCCTCCGGTCACGCTCGCTCGCCCGCCCTGGTCCGGCAGGACCGTGCGGGCCTTCTTCCCCCGGGCCCCCTTCCGGCTCCTCCAGAACGCCCTCACTGCTTCACGAGCCTTTCTGTCGTATTCCGCAAGATCAAGTGGCATCGCTAGTTGCCGGTTACAGTCGCGGTGTTGTACCATGGGGCAAACCGGGCGTGGGGCCTGATCCGCATCACCGGGTTACTGTACGGCCAGATGTGGCCGTTGCGGAGACATTGGAGTGGTGCCCCCGGTGCGGCGGTACGCGAAAGGAGGCCGCTCATTGGCCGCGAATGGTGTCCCAAGCAAAATGCCCGCTCTTGGACACCTGATTGTCTTGTCCATCGCAAACAGTCTCCCGATACAAGGCAAGTCGCGGAGTACGGGGACGACTTCGTCGGTAACGATGTAAGCATCAAGAGGTTGGTGCGCCCCGGTTGCTCCTGTTCAGTACTTCTGCCATGCGGTCGAGTTTTTGCTGTACCTCGGGGTGAATCTCATCTGGATTCATTGCCTCGGCGATCAGGTGCAAGTCGCTCTTGTTGATCGGGTGGCCGATCGTGTTCAGCAAAGGCATCAGAAGCTCCGTACTCCCTTTTGAGCGGAGGAGCACAACCGAGTCTCCAAGAATGTCCGTGTTTGGGGGAACCATGTTTTGGAAGCTCTCGATGACCAAAGGAAACCGGGAAATGCGACCAATCGGACCAGGATGAAAAAGGTAGTTCTCGATTTCGTAGCGTTTCCAGCGCAACACCTCCATTCCGTGTCTGGTGTGTTCACGCTCGGGTGCATCCCGGTTGTCGCCGTCAAGCAGGCAAACGGCGGGGATTCTTGGAAAGGCGTTCTGAAGCGCAAAGTGATGCGCCTTCGCGTCCGCCAGCCGCCGTCCCCCCAACCAGTGAATATACGCGTGGGAAAAGAACTCTTGCAGGGGATGATCGAGAACCTTGGTCCAGGCCCGCAGAATCCGCTCGTCGGTCTGGTCCTCCACATACAGAACCGCCCCTACGTCTTGGCCCAGAAGCAGGTCGGTGGTGTTGAGTTGCTTTAACGCCTCGATGGTCTGATCTCGTTGGGTGTCAGTCCGAAGCGGACGAGGCGCCCCCCCGGCAAACGAGAGGACCCGTTTCGGCTCAGTGGCGTCCAATATGGTTGGCGAATGGGTTGCTATGATCACTTGCCGCTCGCGCTCGCGGGTGATGTTTCGCAGAAGAGCGTACAAATCCCGTTGCAGGATGATGTGTTGGTGGGCGTCGGGTTCGTCCAAGAGCATGACCGTACTCGGCCTGGCATATAGGAAACCCAGCAACAGAAGCACCTGTAGTGTGCCGCTTCCCACGCTGGCGAGGTCCAAGGGGCGGGGCGGCCCGCGGCCTGAAGATGACCTCCCCGACAAATCACGGTACTGGCACGTGATGTACGGTTGGCCCGGGCTGTAGGACGGCCGCATGAGGTCAATACCGAAGAGGTCGCGCACATGACCGGCCAGCGATTTCCAAGCTGACTCACCGGCAGGGGCACCCGGGCCTATCTCACTCGTGTCGCCGACCTCCAAGAGCAGGTTTCGCAAGATATCGCCGCTTCGTCCTTGGCCGATGAGCAAGTCCTGCATGCCGTGTTCGTGCCTCGGCTCGTCGCGCTGAATCCCGAACAAGGCGGGCACATGGACCACCCGTAGATCCTTGGCCGCCTGCGGGGGAAACGCCTTGATGGCGTCTGCGGCCAGGGTCTTCGCGCCCAGTGGCCGCACATACACCATCTCGCGGTTGGCATATTGGAATTCCAGTCCACACGCCCAGTCGTGACCGTTTGATGTCCCCTCGACCACAATTTCCACGAGACGCGAGGCGCCCGGCCCTGCGCCACCCGACACGACACGGTCGTTCCACAACAGGTTCATCTCGCGTATTGGCACCGCCGTGAAGTCCCTCCTGGTAAGCGCCACACCCGTCCGCTTGACCCCTTTGCTCCCGGCTTGGCGGTGCGTGAGCCAGTGGTCTAGGCCGAATTTCCAAGTCGCGATCGCTTGGAGCAGCGTCGATTTCCCTGCGTTGTTGGGCCCGGCGAGCACGACCGAATCGTTGAGCTCAAAAGATTGATCGCGGAAGCGTTTGAAGCTGCCGAGCCGGACGCGGGAAATCATGCCGATATTCTCTTCAGGGTGTGGTCTGAGTCTCCCGTGGGAACCGTCTTGGGCGCCCCGCAACGGTGGACGATGCGGTGTGGCAGTCCGTCTCGCGTCAACAGCGGACGGGGGAGGTGCGGTTTGAGTGTGATTCAGCCCATCGGACAGTTTCTGGAGCTGGAGGCGAGCAAGGCTGGACGGTTGTTGGTATCCATAATGGGTTGCGGGTCAGGTCCTGTGTACGATTTCTTGCGTGCCGCAGATCCAAGAATAGCTTCCACTTCTCCGTCGGGCTAGACACTCTCTGTTCGGCCCGTGGGTTGAGGAATTCTAGGAGCTGCGCGGGTGCCGAGGAAGGTGATGCGGCAGGAGCTACGGGAGGGGAGCCTCTGGTGGTGCCGGCCGCCGCAGACGTGGAGCATGCGTCCCAAAGACGACGACCGTGGTAGCGGGTCTGGAGATCTTTTTGCGGGCATTATCCGCTCTGGCGGCAACGGCCGCGTCGCGCCTGTCCCGGTGGCGTAGGGCACTACGGTGCGTGAGTCGGGACGGGGAGAATTCGGTCGCCAGGTCTCCGTCGAGAACGTTGCGCACCTGGTCGAAGCGGCTCGTCAGGATTGTGCCCCTTTGATCGTATCGCTACCACGTCTTGGGCCCGACCCCCGCCGGAAACCTCCTCAGTGTTGAGGGGTACGCTCCGTTGAGCCCGCGCCCCGGTGGTGAGTCGTGGGAGTCGGCGCGAGATTCCGGGGATCGCGGCTTTGGCCGCACGGAGCATGGAGGTGACCAGGGTGCCCGCCGACTTCTTGCGGCATCGAGAGCTTCCTGATTTAATGATGCGGGAGACTGTTGCGGACACTACGAACCCGGGAGGGCTCGCTCATCCGCATGCGGCATGACAGTGTTTCTGGGGTGCTGGCGCCGGTGCCAGTCCAAAAGGCGGTTCACACGAACGGGAGGCAGGGCGCTCAATGCCGAAATCGAAAGACGGGAGGATGCAGGACTTGATGCAGGAGCTGGTCAAGGAAGTCGGCCAGAGCAACGTGGAGCTCTCCGATATCCGAGAGTTATTGTCCGAGATCCTGACAGTGCTTCAAGAAATCGCGGAACGGGATGGCGGCTTTGAGGAAATCGTTGATGACTTCACCGGCGACGAGTACTGAGCGGGGCCTGGAGTAGCAGAGGACGAGTCCGCCGCCCCTGCCGGGGCCGCATGCACCTGTGGACATCGCGGTTGGCGGGTGGTCTTCAGCGGGACAGGGCGGGCGGTTTCGGGGTCGGAACCTGGAACGTTCGGCCTCCCGCCGGACGCGCGGGACACCGCCCGCAAACGCCGGTCCCGCGGGCTGTCGAGGGCTCTACCGCTGATGGCGGGCCGCGATGAAATCGTCCCCCGTCAAGGTGCGGGCGCAGAAGCCATGTGGCACCCATGGAACCATCGCGTGCAGAGCGGAGGGCGCGTCGGCCACCGTTGCCTTGGCGGGTGGCGGGGAGTTCCCAAGCTCGCCGCTCGCGGTGCTGTGCGTCCGTAGACAGTGGCGCCGCCCACTTCTGGCCTGCGGGGCGGAACTGATCTTGGCGGTGGGAAAGGGTCTGACACGTGACGAAACGCAAGACAACCTGGTGGGCCGAGGGCCTGCTCTTCGAGAACTGCAACTGCACGGCCGTGTGCCCGGGTCACATTCACTTCAGCCAACCGTGTACGCATGAGGTCTGCCGGGGGTTCTGGGCCATCCGTTTCTCTGGTGGCGTGGTAGATGCACGGGCGCATCGTGGGCGAGCGGTGGAGCTGGCCGGCGTGGATGCCGTGGTGATTTACGAGTCGCCCCAGGTGATGGTCGATGGCGGGTGGAAGCAGGTCATTGTGGTGTCCGACAAGGCCGCGCCCGGCCAACGATGGGCCGTTGATGCCATCGTGTCCGGGGCGCTGGGAGGGCCGTGGACAGTCCTCTCGCGGTTTGTTGCCACGGCCCTGCCGACCCGCACGGCCCCGGTGCGGATTGAGGATGACGCCTCGGTGAAGTCGGTCTCCATCAAGGGCGTACTTCGGGGCGCCGTAGAGGCGATTGTCGGGCGTGACCGCACGCGCCCGGTCACCTTTGACAACATTTACAACAAGATCCACGACCCCAAGCAGGTGATCGCCCGCGGATCGACGCGATACGACGATGGTGACATCGTGCTGGACCATGAGGGGACGCACGGGCTATGGTCCCGATTTCGCTGGACAGTTCCTTGACCGCGCCGTTTGTCGCGGCACGCGGTGGCGCACGGCCGAAGGGCCGGGCCTGTTTGTGGGCGGCGCGGCCCGGCTTGGACAGCGGTGCCCTGATGAAGACGCCCCGACAGGCCGGCCCAGGCTCGCGTACCGTGGCGAGGTGACCTTGCGTGGGGGCGGTCCCGGCGTTCTTGCCCACGTTCTTGATGTGGCTCGCCATGACCGGGGTGATGATGGCGCCCGTGGTGTTCCCCTGGCTGCGCGCGCTCTTGGCCGTCGGGATCCAGGTGGAGTCCCCGTGCGGCAGCACCGGAACATGGCAGGTCGTCCCCTTTGCGGCCGGCTACGCTGTAGCGTGGGTCGCCTTCAGCGCCGTCGCCGCTACGCTTCATCGGATTCTCCTGGGTGCTGGCGTCCCCGTTCCATTTGGCTTGGAGGCGCCGGTCGCGTCGGCCACAGCCCTCCTCTTGGCAGGCGTGTTTCAGCTCACCCGGCTGAAGGATGCGTGCCTTGTGCACTGTCGGTCTCCGGCCGGATATCTCCTCACGCACTGGCGCGACGGGTTGCTGGGGCGAACGCGCATGGGACTCGCCCATGGGGTGTACTGCTTGGGTTGTTGCTGGGCGCTGATGCTCCTTGCCCTGGTGGTCGGCATGGTCCACCTCTGGTGGATGGCGTTGTTGATGGTGGTGATGGTGGTTGAGACGGGCTGGCGTCACGGGCGGCGAGTGACCCGACCGCTGGGCGTCTCCCTGATCGGCCTGGCCGCTGTAGTTTGGATCCTGCGGTGAGGCGCCCAAGCGTGTTGTTGGGCCTGTCGCCCGGCGCCGTCGCCTTCGTCTCCCTGTCGGTGGCGCGGGGTGAACCGGAGGGGCCCACGCCGTGAAGGTGGAGTTCTTCGTGACCTGTCTGGTCGACCACTATTTTGCCGCCGCAGCAGCAGATGCGGTGCGCCTGCCTCGCCGGCTGGGTTGCGACGTTGGTTTCCTGCCCCAGCAGAGTTGTTGCGGGCAACCGGCCCACAACGCGGGAGCGAAGCGAGAGGCCGCCCGCATGGCCCGCAGGTCTGCACAGGTGTTCCGGCATGCGGATGCCGTGGTGGTGCCCAGCGGGTCGTGCGCCGCCATGGTCAAGAAACACTATCCGCACTTGGAGAGAGACGCGCGCGGGCGGACATCGCCGCTGGGCACCTTCTCGTTGTCGTCGATGGCCACGCGCACATGGGAGCTGTCCGAGTTCATCGTGCGGAGGCTTGGTGTCACGCGGCTGGGTGATGGCCTTGCCGGCCGCAGGGTCGCGCTCCACCAGGGATGCCACGCGCTGCGGGAGCTGGGGCTGGCCGAGGAGCCCCGGACCCTCTTGGAGGGCTGCGGGGCCCGCGTCGTGCCATGGGAGGCAAGCGACGAATGTTGCGGTTTCGGGGGGCTGTTTTCGGTCAAGATGCCTGAGGTGTCCGGCGCGATGGCGGACCGCAAGCTGGATACTTTGCCCCAGGTGGACTGGGTGATCTCCGGGGATGGCGGCTGCCTGCTGCAACTGGATGGGCGTGGTCGGGCACTGGGTCGAGGGGTGGAGTTTGTCCATTTGGCCACCGCGCTCTGGAGGGGGGCGGGCCGGGGAGTCCGGGATCGGCCGTCGGAGATCGGCTGAAGTCCGTGTCGGCAAACATCCGGGATTACGCAAAGCGAGCGGCACGGATCATTCGCGAGACACCGGAAGTCCGGGAGTCGGTCACCGGCGCCACACTGGACTTTGACGCCAAGCGCCGTGAAGCGTTTGCCCGGATTGATGCCGATGCGTGGCGGCGCTGGGCCGAGGGGGTGAAGAGTCATGTGCTCACGCACCTGGACCGCTACCTGGCGCAGGCGGAGACCCGGTTGCAGGCCAACGGAGTCCATGTGCACTGGGCCCAGAATGCGCACGAGACTCGCGACATTGTGCTGGGTGTGGCCGAGCGGCACGACGCAAAGACCGTAGTCAAGGGCAAGAGCATGGTGAGCGAGGAGATCGCCCTTGGGGACGCTCTGTCTGCTGCGGGAATTGATGTCTTCGAGACCGACCTGGGAGAGTACATCTTGCAGCTCTTGGGCGAATCCCCCAGCCATATCTTGGGGCCCGCCATACACAAGAACCTCCGTCAGGTGCAGGAGCTTTTTGCCCACCGGCTGGGGGCGCCCCGAGATTCAAGCCCCGAACAGCTGGCGCAGGCCGCGCGCTCCGTGTTGCGCGATGTGTTCATGGGCGCCGACATGGGCATCACGGGCGGTAACTTCTTGGTGGCGGAGACCGGTACGTTGGCGCTGATCGAGAACGAGGGCAACATTCGCCTGTCCACATCGCTCCCTCGCGTCCATGTGGCCGTGGTCGGCATCGAAAAGGTCCTTCCTACGATGGCGGATCTTGCCGGGTTCCTTCAGCTTACCGCCCGGGCCGCGACGGGGCAGCCGATCGGTTGCTTTGTTTCGCTGATTCAGGGGCCGGCGTCGGACAAGACCGACGATGGGCCCGGCGAGATGCATGTGGTCCTCCTTGACGGCGGGCGCACCGACGTGCTGGCGCACGAACACGCATGGGAAGCGCTCCGGTGCGTCCGGTGCGGGGCGTGCCTGAACGCATGCCCGGTGTACCGACAAACCGGCGGACACGCGTACGGCCATGTCTATTCGGGTCCGATCGGGTCGGTCCTGGACCCCGGGTTGCTGGGCCTTCGCTCGGCAACGCCCCTGCCCTTTGCCTCCACGCTATGCGGCGCCTGCGAAGACGCGTGTCCGGTGCGCATCCCCATCCCGGAGCTGTTGCTTCGTTGGAGGCGGGAGGCGCAGGAGAGGAGGTTGACCTCCGGTGTGGAGCGGGCCGCTCTGTCCCTGTGGGGCAAGATCGCCGGGCGGCCCGGGTTGTACACCCGGGCTGGCAAGCTGGTCTCAAGGTTGGGCGGGACCCGGGCGGCCGGGGTACTGCCCGTGGTGCGGGGGTGGCGAAGCGGGCGCGAGAGTCCCCAGCCCGGTCGCCGGACATTTCGGGAACTTTGGGAGGATGGGATCTCGTGAGGGATCGACCAGAGCCTGCAGCGTCCCCGGGTTCCAGGGATCGCATCCTGGAGCGGATTGCTGCCGCCCTGGGTGGGCGGGAGCGGATTTACCACCCCGGGGCCTTAGGTGTGGCGGCCGGGGCGGGCAGCGCCGTGTTGCGGTTCTCGCGGCGCTTCGTGGCCAACGGCGGCGAAGTATTGCGGCGGCCTTATGACCGCACCGCGGCGGGGTGGCTCACGGAATTCCTGGGCAGGGTCAACCCCCCGGTGAGCTCGGTTGCCGTGGGCTCCGAGGTGCCTCGGGCGCTGAGGCCGCGCATAGCCGAAGCGGCCCCAGGTGCCGCGGATGTCGGTATCTCCATGGCCCTCTCCGCGGTCGCGGAAACGGGCAGCCTGGTTCTCGCCGCGACCGGTCCTCGGGCCGTACAGCTGCTTCCGGCCATGCATGTGGTTTGGTTGCCCCAGGACTGCGTGGTGCGGACGCTGGACGACGCGCTCGCCCTGGTGTACGGACGACCAAAGCGGGGCGACGGGCTACCCGCAAGCGTGGCCCTGCACTCCGGGCCCAGCAAGTCGGCGGACATCGCACGCACCGTGGTGACGGGCGTGCATGGGCCGAAGCGGTGCGTGGCTGTTTTGGAGGGGGATCCCCCCGGTTAGCCCCTGTTTTCCCTGCGCGGATAGCGCATGGGCCCGGCACCGCCCGATGGCATCCTCAGGTCGGGCGTTGATGTGATCTCCTTCGGGGAAATGGGCCGATGGCCACATCCCCGCAAGAAAGCCGCCAGGGTGGTCGATCAGGGCTCCACGATCTCCAACAGCTCGATCTCGAAGATCAGGGTTTCGTCCGGACCGATGGGTCCCGTGCCTTCCGCGCCGTAGGCCAACTCCGATGGGATCGTGACCCGGTAGTGGCTTCCAACGGCCATCAGCTGCAGGGCCTCGCTGAACCCGGAAATCAGTCCAGACACATCGAACGTGGCGGGCGTTCCCCGCCCATAGGAGGAGTCGAATTCGGTGCCGTCGGTCAGCGTACCTCGGTAGTGGACGACGACTTGGTCGTCGGCGGTGGGCGTTGGCCCGTCTCCGGCGCGGAGCACTTCGTACTCAAGCCCGCTGTCCGTCGTCACGGGACCCCCGCCTTCGGTGGCGTTGTCCGCCGCGCACGCGCCGCTGGCACCAATGCCCAGGGCAGCCAAGAGCGCAAAATGCTTGCTTCGTCTCACTTGTCTCCTCCGATCACCATCAAATGTTGGGGGTCGTCTCGGGACTCCACGGACCGATATGAACACCACGAAACATAGCCCTTCGTCCGTTGTGTCGCTCATGGAGCCTTATCGGTCTTGCCAAGAATCCCCCGAAGACCCTCCCCGTTGCCATGACAATCCGTGTTGCGTACGCACAGTGCGCCCCGATGTGCTGTTCGGCATCCCTCAGGCAATGGGATCGAATCCCCGGCTCCCCCGATCTCATCGTGATCCGGTGCGTGCCCCCCGTGGGCCCGGTACGCACAGTGTTTGCCGCCGTCATCCATGAAATGCTATCTCGTTGCCCGGCGGGTGCAAAGCGCGCCGCCTCGAGCACCGGCTCGAGGACGCCGGCTACGGAGTGGAGGGGGAGGCGGGCGCCTGGGCGAAAGAGGTCGGCTCACTTCTTGGGGGATGCCTGTGTTGGCGGCAACCGAGCGGCACATCCGGAGACGGGGCCGCCCATTGAGAGGCCCGGCGTTGGGCCCGTGGCCTCCCGGTGTCGTGGAGCGGTGAGCACGGGAGCAGATCGGGGGAGCGGGCGGCCTCGCCTATGTCGGCGTACCCGTGGGCGCTCTCCGGGCGAGGGGCGGTCATGATGCGCTCACGCCCTCGCCTTCACCGCAATGTATGGGCCACCAGCGGCACGAGCTTTCTCACGGATGTATCCAGTGAGATGCTCCTCAATGTCCTGCCCATGTTCCTTTCCAACGTGCTGGGCGTGCGCGTCTGGGCCATCGGCGTGGTTGAGGGCGTCGCCGAGGCCACCGGCAGCGTTCTCAAGCTGTACTCCGGTTGGTTGTCGGACCGGCTGGGCGCTCGCAAGTGGCTGGCAGTGCTTGGCTACGGTATCTCCGCGCTCAGCAAGCCATTCTACTATGTGGCGTCGACGTGGGGCTGGATCGTGGCGATCCGGTGGGGAGATCGAGTGGGCAAGGGAGTGCGCACTGCCCCTCGGGATGCGCTCTTGGCCGACTCGACGCCGGCGGACCGTCGAGGCTTCGCGTTCGGGCTGCACCGCTCGGCCGACACGGCGGGTGCCGTTGTCGGAATCGGCATTGCGATCGCCGTAGTGCTGGCGGTGCAGGGTCGTGGTGGCCTGCTGGAGGCGGCCACCTTTCGTGCGCTGGTATCGTGGAGCCTGATTCCGGCCTTTCTCGGGGTGATCGTGTTGGCGCTTGGGTCCCGAGATGTTGCGCGGCCCAAGCCGGCTCGACGCCTGGGCCGCGGTGAGGGGCAAGCCCGCCCGGCCTTGCGCCTGAAGGGCATGGGCAAGGGCTTCGGCGCCTATGTGGCGTGTTCGGCGTTATTTGAGCTCGGGAACTCCGCCGATGCGTTTCTGGTGCTGCGAGCCCAGGAGCGGGGCCTCTCGGTTGTGGGCGTGCTCTGGTTGCTCCTGGGATTCAATGTCGTCTATGCGGTGGTCTCGACGCCCGCGGGATCGTTGGCGGACCGCATGTCCAGGAAGAAGCTGGTGGCGGCCGGGTGGGGAATGTACGCGCTCGTGTACCTGGGATTCGCGGTGGCCGACACCTCAATGCATGTGACGGTTTTGTACCTGATGTACGGCGTCTATCACGGTCTCGTGGCCGGTGTGGCCAAGGCGTTGGTGGCCGATCTTGTGCCCGGGGAGCGCAGGGCAACAGCATACGGAGGCTACGCCGCGGTGACCGGACTTGTCTCGTTGCCGGCCTCGCTCATCGCCGGGTTGCTGTGGGAGGGTGTCTTTTCCTGGAAGGGATTTGGTCCGGCGGCGCCGTTTTTCTTCGGGGCCGGAACCGCCGCCTTGGCGGCGGTCCTGTTGCTTCTCTGGGTGCCCGAAGGCAGACGCTGAGGTCCCGCGTGCGAGCAAGCGCCCCCGGCGCCGGGCCTGACGTGGGCGGTCTTGGCACCGAGCGGGTGGGAAGGGGATCCCTGAAACCGGCTGGCAGTTACGGTCCCGGCGGCGTGAATCGGACCAGGACCGGGAGGTGGTCGCTTGTTGTGTTCTCGTAATCCGCAATGTGATCGTCTACGCAGTAGACCTGGGCCGATCCCTCCTCGTACCGGGCCATCGCCTCGTCCGACACCAGGATGTGGTCGATCACGTTGTCGTATCCCAGGATGGATGTCACCTGGGCTTGGGTGAGCGCTTCGGTCGCAAAGGTCCAGTGTGGCCGGGCGTCGAGAAAGTTCCGATACGGGGTGTCCCGTCCCTCGGTGATGGACTCATCGATATCGTCATTGAAGTCGCCCGGAATCAACACGAAATCGCTCTCCCTTTGGTCCTCCAGGTAGCGCAAGAGACCGGCCGAGGCGGCCATGCGGCGCTCCCATGACTCGACGGCGGATGTCGCCTTGGCGTGGAGCACGATGACGACGGCCGGGATATCGGCGCCGCCCAAGCGCAGGCGCGTGCGAACCTCGAGTGGCGGGCGCCCCGCGAACTCGCGGTCCAGCTCGGTGGCGATCAGTCTGGCGTCGGTGACGCTCACCACCGACGATTTGTAGATGAGTCCCACCTTGAGCTCGCTGGCGTGGTAATAGTCCGACCCGCTGGCCACGACGGAATCGCTGGCCAAGATGCCCTGGTAGCCCGGCAACAGCCCCAGCAGCTGCCGAAACGCCTCTGCGCGGGTCACCTCCTGGACGGCCCAGAGATCCGCGTCCGTGCCCAGGATCACGTCCCGGATGCGGGCGAGTTGGAGAATCTCGTTTGTGGGTCCCAGACCTGTAGACCCAAAGTGAAGGAGGTTCCATGTGACCACGTCAAGGGTGGCGTCCGTGCCCAGCGGTGGAATGGCGATCGGGGGAGGCCACGCGGGCGTAGGGTCCCCGACGACCTGGTCGGGCCCGCTTGTTGTTGAGGGAGTGCATGCGGCCAGCAGCCAGAGACCGAGTGGCGCCAACAGTGCCCAGTGCTCAAGAGCCGGGCGCGCCCCGAGGCGGGCCGTGCCGCGCGCCGGACCCGGAGCGCCGGGCGCGTTTGGGGTTTCGTTGTTTCGGAATCCCCCTCGCGTTGCTCCCAGGGAGCGGGCCTTGAGTTGCAAGGATCGGAGCACAAGATTCTCCTAGGATCGGCGAGGCACTGGAGGGAGGTTCAAGGCAATGCACACGAATGTAACATGCGCCCCGACCACAGGCCGGCTCGTGGGCGGTGTTTCTCTTGGGCCGGCGCTCTGTGCGCTTGGACTGCTGTTCTCTGTCGGGGCGGGGTCTACTGGGGCCGCGAGCGCCCAGGATTCGTCGGGCAGCGTTTTTCTGGCGGGCGAGAATGTGACTTGGGGCCCACCGCAGAACGGCACGCGGTTCTTGCCCCTGTACGGCGATCTCGAAGCAGAGGGAGAGGTGTTCGCGTTCCGTCTTGAGGTTCAGGACGGCTTTGAGCTTGGCCCGCACACGCATCCGGTGACGGAGCACCTGACGATCCTGAGCGGCCGACTTTTTGTTGGCTTGGGCGACATCTTCGATCGGCGCTCGGCGCGCGGGTTCGGGCCCGGAAGCTATGTGGCCATTGCGGCCGGGGCGGCGGCGTACATGTGGGCAGAGGGGGAGACCGTGGTCCAGGTCCATGGCGTCGGGCCCCTTACGACGCAGTTTGTTGAATTGTCCGCGCCCGGGACGTCATGGTGAGGCGCGGCAAGCGTGAGCGTCACGACAGCGGGCCCTGGCCGGCCACCCGTGCGGCGGGTGGCACGGTGCCGGGTTTCCTCGCCGCTGTTGTGTTGGCGTCCTGCGGTGTTGTGGGAAGCCCGACGCTGGAGATGGGCGACCCTGCCCCGGCCTTCACCGCGACTGATTTGGCGAGCGATGAGCCCGTGGCCGTCTCTGACTACCGGGGACATGTGTTGCTCGTGAACCTCTGGGCAACGTGGTGCCATCCCTGTCTGTTGGAGATGCCGTACCTGCAGAAGATGTACGAGAAGTACAGTGATCGGGGGCTGCGGATTCTGGGCGTTTCGGTTGATCTGCCGGCGGACAAGGACCGTGTGGTCGAGATCGTGGCGGACTTGGGGGTGGCATACGATGTGGCGTTGGATCCCGACTCCCGGTCGACGGAGGCATTTCGGGCCCGAGGTCTGCCCACCTCGGTGCTGGTTGACCGCGAGGGCTCGTTGTATTCAGCTGGATCGGCCAGATTACGGAAGGTGATCCCACCTTCGAGGAGGGGCTCGTGATGGCCCTGGAGGTGATGTAAGGCGTGGCCCCAAGTGTTGGGGGCGCTCCGTTCTTGGCGTGTCCGCCGGAGCTCCATGAAACTCCATTTCATCCCGCCGTGTTCATGAGTGACAATGGACACGGTCATCAAGGCCCGTGATAAGGGATATCGGTGTTCGGACGGCGGCCAGCCCGCCACTTCCCCAGTAACCACCCTTGCGCCCAGACGTGCCGGTGAGAGTCTTGTCCAAAGGCACATGAGCCTGGACTTGCGTCCGGTTTCCAACGGGAATTGCGCTTGAACCGAGCCGGTGCGACCACTGGGAACATGATTGTGACACCCAGCATCACCCCGATTCGCACACGCCTGACAGTACGGTTACGGTCGAGGTCGACAGGGACGAGGGGGCGCGTCCCGTGATGCGGGTCGAAGCAGTCCGGCATCCGTCAAGCCCAACCGGGTGAAGGCGGAGTGATCGGCCGCTTCGGTGCCGGCGACCACGATCTCGTGGCGTTCGTGGATGAAGACCGCGAGCGTGGCGAGTAGCCGGGACTTCTCCGGCTCCCCGTGGTGCCCCAGAAGATTGGACGCCGCGGTGAGCGTTTTGGGCGTTACCAAGACCTGTCCACAACCGGCAATCAGTTCGCGCAGACGCCAGAAGTCTTCTTGGTCGAATTCCTCTCAGCCGCCTGTGTCGAGGTGTGATCTTGGGGTTCTTGGCGTCCACGAAGACGCCGCGCGGGGGATTTCTGTCAGGTTGGGGCGGATACATCGCGGTGCTTCAGCGCGATCAACCTGCCGTCGTCGTCGCGAATGCGCACCGTCTTGTAGGTGCGTTCACTCTTTGGAGCGAGCGGGGGAGGGGATGGTCGGCCTCGCCACTGCCGCCGGAAACCGATCGTGACTTTCCAGGAATCGGGCGATGCGTCGGCGACGAATTCCAGTTCCTCGAGTCCGACATCAACGATCTCTTCGTCCTCGTAGAGACTCAGGATGTAGTTCTTTGCCGCTTGCACAGCTTCCTTGGCCTCCATCTCCTCCGCTCCCTGCCGATTCGCGGTCGCCCCCACGTCTTGTCCGAATGGTGCCCGGCCAAGGTAACCTCCTCCGCTGGGGTCGGGTTCGCTCAATCCGGTTGCTCCCACAGCGTCTCCTCGCGCACGGGGGCGCCGGGCAAGCTTCGGCCGAGGTGGTTCGGAAGCTTTTCGAGCGTCGACCTCTCCTCTGATCCGGGAGCGGCCACCTCCAGCACGGCTTGCGCCACGTCCGTGCGCGCCTACGAAGTCGTCGACCCGGGCCGGATATCCCCCTCCCTCCAGAGGCGCATCACCTCATGTGGACTGTCCATGAGCGCGGGCGCGCCGCACCCTGTCGGCCACCTTGCGCTGGTTCCAGTGCTTCAGCCGGAATCCGCCGTCCGAACCTACTGATCCGTCGGCCTCGGCGTTCTGTCTCGCCTTGCCGCGCGCGAGCAGGTCGTGGCGCCCCGACAGGTCGGCGTCCCAGAGGCTGCAGGACATCGCGTAGAGGATGACCGCGCCAAGCGGCGCCGCCTCCATGCCGAAGTCATGCCGGTGAAGGATGTAGCAGGTAATAAGCTCATCGAGGTCTTCCACCGCTCCCTCGTTCTGCGAGAGTAGCCGGCCGACAACGAAGCCGACGGCGATTCGACGCTTGCCAGGAACTCGCTGACATGCATGGGGCGCCCGCCGGCGCCGCGCTTGACGACCGGATGGCGGTTGAACGCCTCGAGCGCGGGGTCGGTGGCCGACCATGCAAGGCCGGGCCCGCGGATGCCCGCGTCCCAGAAGCCGCGGAGCTTCTCGGTGATCCGTTCCCGCATCGCATCCAAGACTGTGGATTCATCAGGCCGGAGAGGACGGTCAGCCCACCGAAGCGAACGGATTGATCCCGGAAGCACTTGAAGTTCTTGAGGCGGACGTGATTGATCAAGGCAGAACCTCCTGCAGCATTTTCCGCATTCGCTCGAAGCGAAAGATGACCTTCTTGGTCGTATGGGTGCCCACGGAGATGCTGTCAAGCAACTCTGGATCCTGCATCAGTTGTGCAAGATGGTCGACAATTTCCGTCTTGCGAGCCTCCAGCTCCGCCTCACGTTCTTCCGGGAGTTCCGCCAGGGCAACCGAAAGGCTCTCGAAAAGGGCCTTATTCACGGGCCATCGCGCACGTTCCGGTTGACTCGGCTTTCTGAATGCCTCCCGTCCAAATATATTCGCAGCCAGCCGCATTGCACGGCGAAACTCGTTCCTCAATGCTCCGTGGTTTTCCGCGCCTTCGTTCAGGAGCTTCATGGCACTCATGAGGAAGCCGTCCAGTTTGCCTCCGTACTTCTCCACGCCAATAGATCGAAAGGCCAGGAATCGCAGGACGCATTCCCGGTCCGCCATACGCATAGGATTGATCGAGCGATCGGTCGCTGTGAGGAATTCGTCCGACGCGGCCAAGTCCTTCAGGAGACCGCCGACAGGACCCGGGTTCAGCGCATGCCGGATTTCCTGTCCCGCCAGAGGCTTCCCCTCGGTGTTGATACGCTTGAAGATGTTGTACATCACGTCGTCCGGCGTGCCCGGTTCGATCACATGGCACAACAGCTCGGTTTCCACGATTCTCCGCTGCATGGGGCGAGGAAGGTCGTCGAAGGAACAGCCATCGAATTGACCCCACCTTATTCATGAGTGACAATTGAAACTGTCATCAAGGCCAGTGAAAGGGTTCTCGGCGTTCCGACATCGGCCAGCCCCCCAATTTTGCCGGCCGACCACCGCCTCGTGCACATCATACCCCCCAAATACCCATTTTATGGACGCACTTCCGCCACTTCCCTTGTAACCGCCCTTGCGCCCAGACCCGCCGTTGAGTATCAGACAACCTCGGCGGACAAGATTCGGACATCAGGAAGCTCTCGCACTCCGGCAACCAGCATCTGCCAATGCACCGACACTGCGCTTGTGATCATCGTGATCCGTCGCCCAGACACGATGTATCGTGCCGCCGTGCGCAACACTCGCTCCAACAGGCGCCGCAAACTCCAGCCAACACCGGTCCGCCGCGCCAACAGAACACGTTGGACATGCATCACCTGGTACGCCAGGATCGACAACAGTAGCCGTACCCGGTTGCGGGCAAAGGCATCCAGAAGCTCTGGATCCTCCACCACCTCCTCTTCGCCGTTCTCGTCGCCACTCACCTCTTCCTCCGTATCGGCCACCGCAACCTTTTGGTTCCGGTAGTGGCTCTTGGGACGCGACGTCGAAGACAACGACGGATTCACCACACTCATCAACTCGCCAATGTGGCCCTCAGCCTTCCCGCGCTTCCTGTACAGCTCCAACACCTCCTCAGGCGTCATCTCATCGGCAGACACCGATGTGGCCAACCAAAACGACCTCGTGAACAGCTCGCCCGGCTTAGCCACCATCACATGCACCATGCGGCATTCAACAGGCCAGCTCCCCGCCTTGTACCGCTCCGCTTCCCGAACTCGCGTCGTGGTCTCACGCGGGCGTTCTTTCTCTTTGTCCTCTTTGTCCTTTTTGTCCATGTCAGCACGGAACTCATCGATCGCAGGTTCGGCACGATCAGCCAGCACCTTGTTGTTCGCCACACGGACCACAAAGTCGATACCCTCCTCCTCGAGCGCATGCATCAGAACCCCGCTCGGGAACCCGGCGTCCATACGAAAAATGACCCTCTTGCTGATCTTCCCCTTCGCACGCTTCGCCACGTTCTTGATGAAGCCCACCACGCGGTTCGCCGTATGAACCTTGCCCCTCCGAAGCTCAACATCCAGGATGTCTCCCGTCTCCGCCGCCAACGCCACCAACGGATGGAAAACCCTGGCGCGATAGTGCCCGTTATAGTCGCTACCGGCCTGCTGTCCATGCACCTTCACCGGTAAGCTGTCCACATCAATGACCAACGTATCGTGCAGGCGACCGCCGTTTGTGGCGAGCACCTTCCACGAGGTGAAGTCCATGATCACGTCGCGACAGGCCTCGGTGTTCTCCTCGTTGCTGAGCGCCGCGATCAAGCGCGACAAGGTAGGCTGCGACGCCAGCGCATGGTCGACCGGTTTCGTTCCCTTCCGGTCGGATACCGCGAGGCCAAAGGACACGTCGTTGCGGAAGACATTCGCATCGTTATGGTCCCGGCGATTCTGGACGAGGAGCAAGAGCGCGGTGCGTAGCAACTCCGCCATGGAGTGCTTGATCTTGACGGGGTCGCGCTCGTCCTTGATCCGTTTGGTTGCGGCGTTGATGATACCGCTACGCTCGAGGATTTCTCGGCTGGTGGCCGCCCCTGCGTCTGATGACAATCTTTCGTCTCGGGACTCGATTCGGAGCGATTTGTTGAAGCTAAATGTCGTTGCCATGACTTCACCCTGGGTTGGTGGCCGGAAAACGCTGGTGGATCTTGGTAACACATTGAAGATATATCACTTGCCCCCACAAATCCAGCCCCCTCAAGCCGCCGTCATGAATAACCCGGGTTGACTTAGGTACTCAAGTCCCCGAAGGCGTAGCTCTTTTTCCAAAACGAATCCTCGCAACGCGCTCAGCCTCTGCAGGCCATCTACAACGGTCCAATTGTCCTCGGAATCCGCCGCCACATAGAAGACCGGCAAGGGGATTCGCAGCAAGAGCGATTCGACCAGACGGCTTTGCGCCGGTTTCGGCCATATGTCGGGCTCACGCTGAAAGTCCGGCTGCAGGATTATCTCTTCGCGGGATATCCTTTCAATGACCAGAGACACGGTCGGCCGCCTCGTTGAGATCTTTATCTGCGCCGGGTCGAACGGCTCGTCTATGGCAAACGGGGCCGACTCGGCCTCCACCCCCTCCTTCTCGATTCCGTGGCCACGAACGGCACCTTCCTCACGGGCATCGTACACAGGATTCTCGAGAGGGCCGCCAACCTTGTCCGGCGGCAAGACCGCTACCGGGCCCAGCTTGTCCTCGGCCAACCTCAAATGAGGCCCGGAGTCGTTCTGGCGGGTCGCGTCCGGGCTCCGGTTATCTTGCTCTTGCTCCCATGGTTGCATGATGATCGGCCTTGCAGAGGGAGGTGTTGGTCAAAGCCAGCGAATCAATTCTTGGCTACCTATGACGACGGCGCTGAACGGGATGCCTTAAGTATACGGCGGTCACCACTTTGCGCGGTACGCTGACACCCTCCAACGCACCGTGATTCCAGAACGACGAACCCAAGCGTACCAAGTGTATCCGGTCCTGGTTGTCAGGGCCTCCGTAATGAGGTCCGGGAGATGGTGCCGCGCGCGTTGAACCGCAGGTGCTCCTTGGCGGTCGAACAGATCACCCCCTTGCAGGTCACGCAAAACCGGTCGCGGGTTGCGGATGTGCTTCAGCGTCCGGGAAGGTTATGCTCCTGCAAATCCGGGCCGTCAGGCCCGGCCCCTTTTCGGCCCGCGGGACCACGTGATCGAAAGCGTCTCCAAAACCATGTCCCCGCGCCCGCGACCATCCCCAGGGGTAACAGCGTCAGTAGCCCGGTGGTCGCCAGAAAGGCCACGCGGCTTTCGTCGTCACGGTCGAAGCACACCGGGCACGCGAGCGCTGTGCCGGCAGAGACGGAGGCCAGCAGAAACACCAGCACAAGGGCGCGGTAGAGCCTGGTCATGCCCTTTGTCCGCCCACTGCGCGGACCAAGAGCCGATCGCCGCATCACTCTGCCTCCCTAGAAGTAAACCTGAGCGTACAGAAACGGCCACACGCACACGACAAAGTACCAGAAAATCGCGACCGAAGACATCGCGTCTGAGGTCAGGGTGCCCCGCCGCAGGCGCACTCCCGCCCAAATGAGCATCCCGATGGCGATCACGGCGTGTGCCGCGTGGGCACCGATAATGGTGTAAAAGAGGCTCCCATACGTAGACGATGTCAACGTCAGGCCCTCCTGCAGGAGGGCGGCCCACTCCACACCCTGCAGCGCCACGAACAGGGCTCCCAGGATGGTGGCGACCCACAGGGCCCGCCCAACCCGCGCCTTGCCTCGAAGGTGGGCCCGGTGGGCCAGGAGCAGTACGACGCCGCTCAGGATCAGGGCCGCGGTGTTCAGCGCCGTGCGCTCCAGGGGGAGTCTGGGTTGATTGGGTGGGGGCCACACGGATCCCACTGCGCCACTCTTGATGATGACGAAGGCGGACGTGAAGCCCGCGAACAGCATGACCTCCACGAACACGACGAGGATCATGCCCAAGACCCCGTTGGACAAGCTTCTCGAAGGGGGTTCTTGTCTGGGACGAAGCGGGAGAACCGTCTCGGTGCCGGATACGGTTGCTGATGTGCTCGTCATGCGGTCCGGCGATCCTCCGCAAGCCAGGTCCAGGCACGGCGCACGCCGGGTAGCCGCATCGCGACCTCGACCACGGGGCCCAGAATACGAGCTGCAAGGGGGATGTGGCTCAGGGTCTCGTACACCAGGATCAACACGCCGATGGACAGAATGATCGCCACGGCGTTGGTCCCGATCGCGACCAAGACAACCACGGACCAGAACGCTATGTGAGCGAAGTTGTACCCGCCCGGGAGCAGGTTGTCCGCCGACTTCTCCGTCGGGACGAGGCTTCTTGCAGGGGTTTCCGGTTCGGCGTGAGCGTCGTCGTAATATGCGTCGGACTCGGGGAGCCCGCGCGCCACGGCCTCAGCCGCGGCCAGGTTCTCCCAGTTGCGACCCTCGTGGAGCTGCACATCAGGGGCGACCCCTCCCCAAAACAGCGCCAAGAGCAAGACGGAGGCCGCCAGAAACCATTTGGCGATCGGCCGCTCTACGGACAGGTGCATAAAGTGCTTGATCACCAATGACGCCTTCCAGACGGCAATGCCGAAGGCCGTGACCAGCGTGACGACCAAGCCCAAGCTGATATCCAGCCCGAACACGTTCAGGGGCCTGTCGATGAGTCCGCTCACTTCCGGTCCGATAATGCTGACGACCAGGAGTCCCACGAGAAGCAGATAGATGCGAAAATAGTGGTTGGAGAGCCAGCCCTTGAGGCCACCCTGGGAAGCGTGTGAGTGATCGTGTTGAGATGCCATGTACCCCTCGAGGTCCCTACTTGGCGATGTAGAGAAGCGGGAAAAGGAAAATCCAGACGATGTCGACAAAGTGCCAGTAGATCCCGATCAACTCCACGCGGTGGAGCTCAAGGTTCTTCTTGGCATCCTTGGCGACGAACAGCATGATCACCGCGCCGGCGATTACATGAAAGGCATGAAGGCCCGCCGCCGAGTAGTAGAAGGACCAGAAGGTGTTGGCGGTGATGGTGTAGCCGTGAGTGATTTCCACCCACCATTCGTAGGACTTGACCCCGACGAAAATCGCGGCGCCCCCGACCGTTGCATAGAGCCACCGCGCGGCCATCCGCCCGTCGCGCCGCTCGGCAGCTTGGTGGGCAAGCACCGCCGTCAGGCTTGATGTCAACAGCACGAAGGTGTTGAAGGCGCCAATGCGGACATCGGTGTGCGCAGCGGCGTCGGCCCACTCCGGGTGCCCCAGCCGGTGAATGATGTAGGAGGCCAGAAGGCCCCCGAAGATGACGACCTCGGAGGCGAGGATCCACCACACCGCCAGTTTGCCCGTGGCGATCCCCGTGGCGGCGCGCGTGGTTGCGATCGGCCTCATGTGATCAGTATCTCCAGGGCTCAGGCCGGCGAGTTCTGGGGCCAGTAGTCGTCGTCACGGTCTGGAACGCTGTATTCGTACGGTCCACGGTAGACGACCGGCATATGGTCCGGGTGCCAGTTGCCGTGGGGAGGGGGGGACTCCGTGGTCCACTCCAGGGAGTTGGCCTTCCACGGATTCCGGGGGGCCTTTTGGCCGGAGCGCCAGCTCTTGTAGCAGTTGTAAAAGAACACCAGCTGGAATGCCAGCATGACGAGCAGCGAGACGGTCGCGAGGATCCTCATGCTCTGAAATCCCATGCCGGCCAGCTCGCTGAAATGCTGGTAGTTGTAGATCCTGCGGTGCTGCCCGCCCATTCCCAGAACGAAGAGCGGGATGAAGATGAGGTTGAAGGGAATGATGGTCCCCCAGAAGTGGATCTTGCCCAGGCGATCACTCATCATCTTCCCGAACATCTTCGGGAACCAGTAGGTGAATGCCGCGAAGGTGCCGATGATCGCGATCGGGAAGAACGTGTAGTGGAAGTGTGCCAGCACGAAGTATGTGTCGTGGAAATAGATGTCCGCGCCGGCCGCCCCCAGGAAGATGCCCGTGACGCCCCCGATCAGGAATTCGGCGATGAACGCGAGCGCCCAGAGCATGGGCGTTGTCAGCCGGATCGATCCGCCGTAGAGCGTGGCGATCAAGACGAAACAGAGCTCCGCGATCGGCACCGAGATCAGCAGGGTGGTGATCGTGAAGATGTTCGCCATCCTGGGATCAATGCCGGCGATGAACTGGTGGTGCGCCCACACGAAGAAGCTCAAGACGCCGGTGGCGACCACGGTGAAGATGACGGTCCGGTAGGCGAAGAGCTTCTTGCGGGCAAATGTGGTGACGATCTCCACGACGACGCCCAGGGCCGGGAGCAGGACCACATACACCTCGGGGTGGCCGAAGAACCAGAACAGGTGCTGCCAGAGGAGCGGGTCGCCGGTGGCGGGGTTGAAGAACCCCGTGCCCAGGGTCTGGTCAAAGAGGAGCATGACGGCCCCTGCGAGGAGCGGGCCGACCGAAAGCATGAACAGGATGCTCGCCACCACGATCATCCAGACCACGATCGGCACGTCGAATGCCCGCATGCCCGGCGCCCGGGAGTTCATCAGCGTGGTGATGAAGTTGATGCCTCCAAGGAGGAAGGCGATGAACTCCAGCCCCACCCCGATGAGCCAGAGCGTACTGCCCAGCGGGGTGAGATTGTAGGTACTGTCGGCAGACAGCGGCGGATAGGCAGTCCAGGCGCCGGCGAAGCCCCCGCCCTCCACGAACAGGGACGCCAGGATGACGATGGTGCTGACGAAGAAGATCTGGAAGGAGAGGCGGTTGATCTTCGGAAACACCATGTCGTCCGCCCCGACCATGAGCGGGATCAGGTAGTTGCCGAAGGCGGCCAAGAGCACGGGCATGGCCACCCAAAAGATCATGATGGTGCCGTGATTGGTGACGAGCGAGTTGTACTCGCCGGGCGAGACGATGCCGAACCCCGGGACATCCAAGCCCGGGAACGCCAGCTGCATGCGGAACACATAGGCCATGAAGCCGCCGATCAGGGCCATGAACATGCCCGTGAACATGTACTGAAAGGCGATGATCTTGTGGTCGGTCGACCAGACGTACTTGAGCCACCCTTGAGGACCGTGATGCACGTGGTCGTCGTGGGGGGCGTCGTGTGTCAGATCGAGCGCGGGCTCACTCATGCGTTGCCTCTCCCTTGGTCCTCATTCGCCTTGGGCCGCCACTTGCCCGGACGGTGTGTTCGACGTCAACCAGGCCGCGTGTTCGCCCGCGCCCTGCACCCGCACCTTGGCGCTCATCACTCCGTGTCCGAACCCGCATATTTCGGTGCATTGGACATCGAACTCGCCCGCCACCGTGGGCTGGAACCAGCCGGTGATGCGGCGTCCCGGGATGGCGTCCTGCTTGATGCGCCAGACCGGCACGGAAAAGCTGTGCAGCACGTCCGTCGACTCCAGCTGGAAGTGATACACCTTGTCGACCTCCACATGGAGTTCGTCGATGGTGTAGATGTCGTCGCGGCTGTCCAGCTCACCGTCCGGGCCGGGGTGTTGAAAGGTCCAGGCCCACTGTTGTCCCGTGATGCGGATCACGGCATCGGGGTTGTCGGGAAGCGTCAGCTTGACCCGATGCCACACCTGGAAGGAGACGATGACGATCAGCACATCGAAGGCCAGGACGCAGAGGTGGGGGATCTGGATCCATCTCTTGTGGTACTTCTTCTTGCCCGAGATGTACTGCCCCGCTGTCCCTCCTTGGCCCTGAATCGCAGGATGAAGTAGAGGAAGATGAGTTCGGCCGCGATGAACCACACGCCGACGATCACGAGGACCAGCAGGATCAGGAAGTCGATCTGGGCTGCATAGGAGGACGCGGTCTGAATCAGGCCCATGTCGCTGAACACATGGCCCAGGCGCTCCAGGAAGCTCTGTTCGTTCATGGCCCCTTCGTTCACTGCATGAGAAAGGTGTAGACCACGGCCGCCCCCACGAAGAGGGCCGTCAGGATGGTTGTCCAGCGAAAGGTCTTCTTGGCGAAGACGATGGCATCGTTGGTCTCGTCGGGCGGCGCATCAGGGATGCGCGAGGCGAGTTCCGCGTGCGTGGGCTGGTCCCGCAGGGGGTTCGTCGCCATGGGCCTATGATCGACTCAGGGAATAGACGTAGGCGGCCACGGCCCGCACCTGTTCGTCCGTGAGCGGCATCCCCGCGCGAGGCTGCATGACGCCCGGATACTCCAGCGGCTCGGCCACGCCGGTGATGATCAGGTTCACGATCGACTCGTACTGGCCATCGATATTCAGCCAAACGTCGTCGGAGAGGTTCGGGGCAAGGGGGCCTCCGCCGCCCTCGCGCAGGTGACAGGTGAAGCAGACGCCTGTTGTCCCGTTGAAGATCTCCTGGCCCTCCGCCGCCATCGCGACCGTGACGCCCTCTGGTAGCGCGGATGGATCAATGGTCACGGGGGGCAGGGGGGGAGGTGGCGGCGAGGCTGTCTTGCGGGGCAAGCGCTGCAGGGTCATCACATAGGCCGTGACATCGTCGACCTGCTCATCCGAAAACCCCGTCACCGATGCCCGCATCGTGGCGCCGCCGGCATCACCCAGCTCACCGCCCCGGACCGCGGCCCGATACTTCCGCAGCGAGGACGCGATGTACCAGTCGTTCAGGTGGAGAAGGGAGGGAGCGTTCAGCGCCTCCACGCCCGTGTCGACGCCCCTGCCGTCCCGGCCGTGGCAGTTGGCGCACAGCAACAGGTACTCGCTCTCGCCGGTCTCGGCGTCCCCCGCCTCCAGCGTTGGGGCGGGATCTGGAATCGGCAGGCTCTCGACATACGCCACGACCGCATCCAGATCATCCTCACCGTTCAGGTCCCCCTCCGGCAGGAGAATCCGCGACATCGGGCGCATTCTCAGCCCTTCCGCGTCGGCATGGTGGTATCCCCGCTGGCCCGAGCGGAACTTCTCCAGCTGGTTGGCGATATACCAGCCGGAGGCGCCGGCGATTGCGGGAGCGCCCAGCAGCTCGTTACCGCTACCGTCGTCTCCGTGGCAGGGCGCACAGGCTTCGTAGAGCTCTTCTCCGCGGGCGATGTCGCTCTCGGGCGCGCAGCTCGACGCGGCGGCCAAGATGATCGCCACGGCCACGCTGAAGCGGGGTACCGAACGGCCGAAGATGATGTCGCGCGGCTGGTGCGGCTTCATTGTCCTCGCGCTAGCGAGCGCGTCTCGGGTTCGGGGTTTGGGTGTGTCTTGGAGAGTGTCATCTAACGGTCGCTAATTTCGCGCATGGATTCCAGCGGTCAAGTGTCGCGACGGGGTCCGGCCTTGATGCGGTCGATCTTCGCAAGGCCGGCCCAGGTCACCCGGGCCGGGTGAATCCGACCAGGCAGGTGCGGGTGCCGGGGGCCTGGATGAGTCGCCACGCACGGGTCGCCTGGAGCCGGTTGTTCCGGTTTCCAAAAGCGCAGCCCCGGGGCCGCGGGTACCGCGGCCGGCCGGCCTTCGGATGTCGCCGCATGTCCACAGTTCTTGGGGGTGGCAATGCGGGTCATGCGGACCAGCCTTGGCAGACCGGGGAGTCCTGGTCTGCCTCCCGTGAGCCTGGAACAGGGACCCGATTCCCCGTGCGCCGGCCTGGGGCCGCGGGCTGTCCGATACGGAAGTCCGTGGCAACAACTGCATATAATGTCCGGCACCGTATCGGCGGGCGCCCGCGCTTCGGGCCCCGCCCCGTGCATGGCGTCCCAAGCAGTGGCCGTTGACGCCTTGTCGAAGGATGTTCATCATTCTCTCTTGGAATTGACCGGGTCAGCGATCCCGCCTCCACACTTGCGATCTTGGCTCAACGCCCCTTTGAGGGTGGTCGTCCCATTCCCGCGTAGCTCAGCTGGTAGAGCAGACGGCTGTTAACCGTCGGGTCGCAGGTTCGAGTCCTGCCGCGGGAGTTGTTTGTTGCCGGTCAGGCCGGAAGTGGTCATTCAGGCGATGTCGAATCGTGCGCACCGTTTGATCACCGGGCGATGTTGCCGTTGTCCCTGGTCCCCATGACGATCACGGGGATTGTGTGCAGCGTTTCTGGCGGCGACCGCTGGTCATCCACCCTCATGGACACCTCAATTCGGGAGATCTTGATGTCCCCCACCTCAAAGCTCTTTGACCCCGTTCGCGCGGTCAGCACCTGGACCGCCTCACCCAAGAATGGCTACAACCCGGCCGAGGTCTTCGGAGAGAGGGCCTTTGGTCCCGCCAAGATGCGGAGTTGGTTGCCGGAGAAGACGTATGGCGCCTTGATGGCGGCGGTTGGGGCGGGCGAGAAGCCTGCCCCGAGGGTGGCCGACGTTGTGGCGTCCGCGATGAAGGATTGGGCCCTTTCCCAGGGCGCGACGCACTATACACACGTCTTCCATCCCCTGACCGGGCGCACCGCCGAGAAGCACGATTCGTTCATTGATGTCGCGCACCACGGCGAAGCGTTGACGAAGTTCACGGGCAAGCAGCTCGTGCAGGGCGAACCCGATGCCTCCTCCTTCCCCTCTGGAGGCCTCCGCTTCACGCATCAGGCTCGGGGGTACACCGTTTGGGATCCCACGTCGCCGGCCTTCATCATGGAGGGGGAGTCCGCAACGTTCCTCTGCATCCCCTCGATCTTTGTCAGCTGGACGGGAGAGAGCCTGGACAAGAAGGTTCCCCTGCTACGCTCGATCCAAGCGCTGGACCGGGCCGCCCGCAGGGCGCTTGCCCACTTCGTCGATACGGATGAGCGCGTGATGGCCAACCTGGGGCCGGAGCAGGAGTATTTTCTCGTTGATCGCGAGTTCTTCTACCGGCGGCCCGATCTGGTCAATTCGGGGCGGACTCTCTTCGGGGCCAAGCCACCGAAGGGTCAGGAGCTGGACGATCACTACTTCGGGTCGACGCATGATCGCGTGCTCGCCTTCAAGCAGTCGGTGGAGTCGGATTTGTACCGGCTGGGTGTCCCGATGCAAACCCGCCACAACGAGGTTGCGCCGCAGCAGTTCGAGTTTGCGCCCGTGTACGAAGACGCCAACGTGGCTGCCGACCATCAGCAGCTCACGATGCGCGTGATGGAGCGCAACGCGCCGAGGTTCGGACTGGTGTGCCTGTTGCACGAGAAGCCCTACGCCGGAATCAACGGCAGCGGCAAGCACATCAACTGGTCCTTCGGCACCAAGTCCCGCAACCTGCTCGACCCGGGTGACGCGGCGCACGAGAACCACATCTTCCTCTTCTTCTGCACGGCCGTGATGCGCGCCGTCGAGCGCCATCAGGACCTCCTTCTGGCCTCTGTCGCCAGCGCGGGGAACGATCACCGCCTGGGGGCGAACGAGGCGCCGCCCTCGATCATTTCGGTCTATCTGGGCGATGAGGTGCAGGGCATGTTCGAGCAGATTGCGGATGCGGGCCAGGCGACCAGTCCCGTCGACCTAGGTCTGTTGCGCACCGGTGTTGCAACGGTTCCCGACACGCCCCGGGATGCCAGCGATCGTAACCGCACATCCCCCTTCGCGTTTACCGGAAACAAGTTCGAGTTCCGCTCCCCGGGTGCCTCGATGAGCATCTCGTTTCCGGCCACGGTCCTGAACACCATCGTGGCCGAGTCGATTGATGAGCTCACCGATGCCCTTGAGGCGCGATTGGCCGACGGGTCAAGCGTCAGGGAGGTTCTGGGCGGCGTGATCGCGCCGGAGATCGCGAGCTTCCGCCACATCATGTTCAGCGGCGACAACTACGCCCCGGAGTGGGTTGAAGAGGCCGCCCGGCGGGGTCTTGTGAACAACCGCAACGGTGCACTGCAGCTGCCGGCGATTGTCGCGGAGAAAAACCTGGCGCTCTTTGAAAAGTACGATGTCATGAGCAAAAGGGAGACGCGGGCGCGCTTCGAGGTCCGGGCCGAGCAGTACGTCACCCGGATTACAACCGAGGCGCTTACCACGGCCCAGGTGGCCAGGACCCTCGTTCTCCCGGCCGCCGTTCGGTATCTGGGCGAGATCGGAGCGGCCCGCGCCGCATGTCCCGAGAGCCGGGGTCTGGGCAAGGTCGCCGCCGAGGTGGGTGACCTGGTTGACGAGTTGATGTCAGCGGCGAATGCCCTGGACGCCCAGCTCGCCCACGAGGGGGATGACGACACGGTGGCCCACCTGAACCACATCGCCGATCGTGTCAGCCCGGCGATGAATGCGGTTCGCGCGGCGGCGGATCGCCTGGAGGGCCTGGTTCCCGACGACCTGTGGCCGCTGCCGTCCTACAGGGATATGATCTTCGTGCGTTGACACTGGGGCCTCTGCGCGCCGGAGATCGTGACCGAAGCGCCCCGGGGGTCCAGTTCTGGACCGGCGTCATCCTTCAAGGGCGGTTGCGGGACACGCGGGTGGCCACCTTGATGAGGGTGCGCCTCGGCGGTATCCCGGATTGCCTGGTGCGGCGGATGCGCCAGTCAGGGGCGGGCGTGGATGCAAGGTGTGCAGATGATGTTGCTTGAGCCCGATGTCCAGTGATCCATCCCGCTTTTCGGTGGTGGCGTAGAGATTTCATGTGTTGCCCATGTGACGGACAAGGGAGGTCCATGTGATGAGAGGGCTTGCGGGGCTCGGTTGGGTGGCGGTTGCAGCGGGGCCACTGGTCGGGTGCGGTGGTGGGGTCGATGAGGGGGCGGGCAACGACGGGGTTGCACAGGTGTCGTTGCTTGAGCCCGACGCCGTGTATGGGGCCCCCTTGTCGGCTGTGTCGACCGTGCGTGAGTTGCCGGATGGACGCGTGTTGGTCGCAGATCCCTTGGACCAGGTTCTGTTGCATATCGACTTGGACGGCGGCGTGGCGGATACCCTGGGTCGGGTCGGTGACGGCCCGGGCGAGTATCGCCAGCCGGATGCCGTATGGCCCATGCCGGGCGGGCGGACGCTCCTGGTCGATCTGGGCAATGGCAGGCTGACCGAGCTGGGTTCCGACCTGGTGTTCGGGGACACGCGACCCTTTGCGGTTGGCGAGTTGGGTCCCGGGCGCGATCTCGTGATTGCGATTCCCCAGGCCGTGGATGCCCGGGGTCGGCTGTACTTCCGGGGGCTGGGCTGGGTAGGCCGGGGCATGCGGGCGGATTCGGGCAATGTGTTGCGGTTGGACCTTGAGAGCGAGGTGGTCGACACGGTGGCCAGGGTCAAGTTGAGCGACAGGACCGAAGCCACCACGGGCGGAGCCTTCAACACCAACACGCGGATTTCTCCGATCCCGTTGTCGCCGGTGGATTCGTGGGGGGTTGCGCCCGACGGGCGCATGGTGGTCGTCCGGTCAGGCGGCTACCGGGTGGAGTGGATTCAGTCTGACGGGTCGGTGACAAGCGGGCCCGAGAACTCCTACGAGCCCGTGACAATCGGTCGCGCGGAAATGGAGGCCTGGCGGCAACGGCGATCCGAGGGTGGGGGTGGGCTCGGGATCTCCGTTATGAATGTGAACGATGTGATGACGATGACGGCGTCAAGGGGTGGAGCTTCGGAGGAGGAAGACCTGGAGAGCTACGAGTGGCCCGAGGTGATGCCGGCGTTTTTCGATGGCCCGATACCTGTCGACGCCCAGGGCAGGGCGTGGGTGCGCCGCCATCAACCCGCAGGCCAGGCGCCACGGTATGATGTCTTCGGGCCTGATGGCACGGTGGTTCTGGTCGTGGCCTTGGGTGACGGGAGACGTGTCGTGGGCTTCGGAACCGCACATGCGTATGTGGTGCGCATGGACGAGTACGGCCTGCAGTACCTGGAGCGGCACGGCATGCCTTGAAGCTGGGCTCGAATCTCTTGGGGTCGCCGCTTGGCGCTGATCTGGTCCGCTGGATGCGCCCTCTGGGGTTGGATTCCGATGGTTGGGGTGGCCAAGACGATCAGGCGGCACAGAGCGGGCATTCTGCGCTGGCAACATTTTCGGCTGACGAATGGCCTCCTTGAGGCCATGAACTCACTGATTCAGGGGGCTAAAGTCCGTGCTCGGGGCTATCGGACAGCGGAGAACTTCATCACGATGGCGTACCTGGTTTGCGGGAAGCTCGAATTCCGGCTACCCACATAAAACAACGAGGAAGCTTCAACGTGCGGCTTGATGGCCCCGCGGGGTTGGGCAGTCACTTGATGATGCCGATGCCGTCCGTCGCCGTCCGTAAGAACTGGAAACAGATGGTCCTAGGATCGTGCGCGGCAGAAAAGTCAAAAACGCACGGTGAGCCTGTGGCATGGGGTGACCGCCTGGCAAATGTGGCCGCGCAGCGGAATTTGGCGTGCCAAATGGTCAAAACACAGCGAATGAATGGCGTTTTGGTTGCTGGAGGGACCGATTTCCAGGGTCCCGGGGCCTGCGGGCCCCGAATCCCGGTGGTCCGACTGCCGAGAATTCTCGGTTGTGAGCAATGCCTTTTTCTGCCGCGCAAGCTTCTAGGACCGAGCGTCCATCACCTCGTCCAGGCTCGCCGCCGTCAACACCGCCGCCGCCCAGGCTTCCAGCTTGGATGGCGACGCATTGCGCACCTGCTCGCCCACCGCATCAGGCACAACCCCGAAACGCAACTCCATAAGGTGTAGAACGATCCCGGCCTGGCCCTCGGCTCGGCCCTCGACTCGGCCTTCAGCTCGGCCTTCAGCTCGGCCTTCGGCTCGGCCCTCGGCTCGGCCCTCGGCTCGGCCTTCGGCTCGGCCCTCAGCTCGGCCCTCAGCCTTTCCCTGTTCGACCCAGGTTTCGGCCACCGTGTCCATAAGTACCTCCCAGCGGTCTGGCTTCGTCCGGTGCAACGATTCCTCGAGCATCTCAGGCGTCAGGCGCATGCGCTCGACGATATAGCGCAAAAGATGACGCTCAAACGCGCTCTCGGCAACCGTCCCGCCGGTCATGATGTCGAGAAGATCCGGCGAGATCTCCCTGGCATAGACCACCTTGAGCGCCAACAGGCAGGCCCTGACATCCGGCGCCCGCGACAGTAGCTCAGGCTCAATCGCGCCCAGGTCGTGCAGCACGTAGGCGAACTCCTTGGCGAAAGATTCCAGTCCTTCGGGCGCATCGATCATGCCCGACACCGAACGGGGTGCGGTCCACTGGCCCTGGCCGTGGTAGAACACGAGCGGCACGATCACCGGTAGCTTGTCTCCGGCGCCGCCGTCAATCTCGCGGAGCCAGATGTTGACAAGGTATTTCAGGATCTGGAGTGGAGTGGCGGGGTCGACGTGGCTCTTGTGTTCGAGCAGCGTATAGATGCGTGCATCTTCTCCGGTTTTTAGCCTGACCCTGAAGAGGGCGTCGCACTGGGAGTGTGCGGCATCCTCGTCGACGAAGCTGCCCTCGACCGCCTCGGGTGGCGTGTCGGGGTCGAGCAGATCGGCGACCTGCGGCGGCAGGTATTCTGCCAGGAGTGTGCCAGCGCGGGCCGGGTTGGAGACCAGTGCCCGGAACAACGCGTCGTGCGGTTTGGCGGGAAGGCTCACGGAGGGGGCGTCCGACTTGTGCGAGGATGCATGCCTGCTCCCTGGTTCTGGTCCATGGGTTGCGTCCTGCCGATGTCCATTTGTGGCGAAGAGATCACACGGGCATCCTCATTGAATGTCATTAAGCTGATCAAGTGGAACATCTCATGGCCGGGTGGTGCGGGTCACCCTCGCGGGGGCTGAAACTGGAAGTGGCTCACCAGTAAAGGAAGCTTGGCGTCCATGTCAAGGTGCTGGCACGGGCCGCTTGACGGCTCCTTGGGGTTGGGCAGTCACTCCATGATGCCGATGCCGTTCGTTTCCGGCCGTAAAAACCGGAAACAGTTGGTCTTGGACACCGCATCCCGAGGCCGTTATCGACCCCGCCCAAATCTGTAGTTTCCCGGAATGTGCAGAGTCTCCCGGTGTATAAGTTGGTTGCTCAGCAGTAGTAGAGGGTTCGGCATCGCCGATTTGCGGCGACCGCAGATCTTAGCCGCAACCGCATCCTACTCGGCCACTGCCGAGCGCGCCCCCTCCTGCTCGAAGGCTTTGGATACCAGCTTCACCATCACGGCAGGGTCCCTGGGGGCTGCTTCGCTGGCAACCGGTAGGAAGCGGCTTCGTCACTCACCTGAGTACTCCGTGTAACCGTCAATCCCGCGATAGAACTGATCGTTTGTCGCGCGCATGGCCTGGGCCAAGGAAGTGGCCGCACCTTATTGTGCTCCGGCGTCTGGCGTTCGACACTGGGAGAGTAGTTGCTCAGCGGGTGCCTGTGCAGGTCGTAGGTCCGGTCCGCTTCCACGGATCCCGCCGAGACATCGGCGGGAGACAGGGTCCCACGGTGTTCAGCATCGGCCACGATCCCTCGCCGGGATTTGTCGATGCCGTCGCGAGGTTCCGCACCCGGTCCAGCGCCTAGGACCGAGCGTCCATCACCTCGTCCAGGCTCGCCGCCGTCAACACCGCCGCCGCCCAGGCTTCCAGCTTGGATGGCGACGCATTGCGCACCTGCTCGCCCACCGCATCAGGCACAACCCCGAAGCGCAACTCCATAAGGTGTAGAACGATCCCGGCCTGGCCTTCGGTTCGGCCCTCAGCTCGGCCTTCGGCTCGGCCCTCAGCCTTTCCCTGTTCGACCCAGGTTTCGGCCACCGTGTCCATAAGCACCTCCCAGCGGTCTGGCTTCGTCCGGTGCAACGATTCCTCGAGCATCTCAGGCGTCAGGCGCATGCGCTAGACGATATAGCGCAAAAGATGACGCTCAAACAGTGTTGTCCAATGGGAGATGAGCCTGAACGGGGGCCCGGGTTTCAACGGGAATTGAGCCTGAGCTGAGACGCTGCGATCATAGGAGCATGATCGTGACACTCAGAACCACCCGGATTCGCACCCTCCAGCAGGTCCAGGACCACCTCGACGGCACTGACAAAACCGATATCGAAATCTCCCAGCGCACCGCCGCCTACGACTTCATCAGGCGAACGCTGGTCGAGTTCGAGTACCACCACCGGCTCTGCAAGCCCGAAAAGGGCCTCATCAAGCGGTACATCCAGAAGGTCACCGGTTTGTCGCGCGCCCAAATCACCCGCCTCATCTCCCAACACCGCAAGACTGGCCACATCCGCGACCACCGTGGCAGACCCCCCGCCAACGCCTTCGAGCGCCGCTACAACGGCCACGATATTGCCCTGCTCGCCGAGGTTGACGAGGCTTGCGGCCAGCTATCCGGGCCCGCCACCAAGGTGTTGCTCCGGCGCATGTTCCACGTCTACGGAGACAAGCGCTTCGAGCGCCTCGCCAACATCTCCAACGGCCACATCTACAACATCCGCAAGCGGCGCGGTAAACGTTCGGCCAATCGGTGACGAGGGCCTTGGTAGGCGGAATCGGTAGCGGGTTGATGTTCAGCTGTTGAGAATGCGCTTCCAGCGTCTTGTTACTTGAACCTGCGCATTCCTCGGTGGTATGGCCGATGCCCTTGCTGACCGCGCGTGCATGATCTGCGAAGAGCAAGTTCTTCGCAGCGCGTCTTGCGGGTGGCCGTCATGGGAGACATGGCAGGAGGATCGACCGTGACGAGGCGGAAAAGCGGAATATGAGGTCGCTGATCTCGAAGACGATATGTCCCCGAACAGGCACTGACCCCCGAAGTGCTTTGTGACGGGGCCCCGCCAAAGGGACGGGTGGCGAGTCACCGGATCAGGCCGCGCGCATGCAACGAGAGCGTGGGGGGAGACATGGTAGCGGGCATGCCGTCGGTATCTGCCAACCGTGCAGTCGCAGCCTCGTCCAAGAGAAGGACGGGGATCGTGGGATATCCCAGCTCCTGGGCGACAAGAATGCCGACGATGAGGATGGCGTCGCTGTGCGAGATCACCAGTCCGGCGGGCGCGATTCCGCCCCGCAGGAGTTCCAGCATCACCGCGCTGGAGGAGCTGGACCCGATTGTTCGGTCCATGACCAGAATTCTGCCCGCGAGGGGCTCGCCATGTTGGGGGTGGCGGGGGTCCGAAAGCACACCGGTGCGAGGGTCGACGCCGCCCCAAAAGCTCACCGGTTTCTGAAGAATCAACAGGGGTCCGCTGCCGGTTCCCTGCCACAGCGGGGTACCGGTCAACTCCACAGGACATTGTCGCGGGCGACGCGAGCGAGACGCGCGGAGCGAACGCAGTCCTCTAGGCTCCCGTAGACGACGCCGTAGCCGGTATTGGCTGGCGTGTAGTGGGCGAACTTGCCGGAGTTGGTCATGAGTACGCCTCCCTTGGGAGGGAGGATGGGGGTCACCACCACGCAGGTGTCCACGATGATCTGCACGCCGGCGCTCGCAAAGCGAGGCAGGCGGCCCCTGTTCTCGAGGGACCGGTACTGATCTCGTCCCGTGCAGACGTAGAAGGGGACGGAGAAGGGCGTGCGAGGCAACAGCTCCTCCAGACGGGCGAATTCGTCCATGGAGAAGTGCGGACTACCCACCGCGACCGCATCAATGGGCCCCTTGTCCGAGGTGCTCAGCGCGTCCCGTACGCGGGCCAGCTCCTGGGGTCGGGGGACGAAAGTGGTGACGGGTGCCCGGCCGCCAAGTGCGGTCCGGGTATCAGGGGCCTCGGGCGTGACGCCCGAGACATGGAACAGTCCGACAGCGCCTGAGGATGCCGCTGCGGCGCCCATCGACTTGAGTTGGTCCTCGCTCACGGTTCGCGGAAGGCCGTCCAGCACCGCAACCTGGTCCTGGACGGTCTTGCCCAGCCAGGTGCCGAGCACCGGATAAAAGACATCTCGCCGCTTGAGCTCCGCCCCGATGGCGTCCGTGTTCACAAGAACGGTGGCGAGCCGATGGCGGTCCAGGTGCAGACCGCTGCGGGGCGCCCGTCCACTGATGGCGCAGCAGATGTCAATGAAGTCCCCGTACCGGTTTGTGCGGGCGCCCAGCACCGAATTTGCAAAACAGACCGCGTTGCTCTCACCCCACGCCACATGCTCTCCGGCCTTGGGGCGGTGCCCGGACTGGTAGGGGGCGCAGGTCCATGTCGGGCTGCAACCCAATGCCCGGTACGCGTCCATCAGGCGCCGAGCCATGGCCCGTTGGTGTCCCCGGGTTCTCACCCGCTCGGGTCTGAGGAGGTCAAGCGCGCCGACGTTGAGAGTGGCGGGGACTCTGCACTTGCCTCCCAGGTTGACCAGTCGCTCCGCGAACTCTACGCCTCCATCACCGTGGTAGAGGCATCCGTCGATGTGGGCCGATGTGATCGGGACCAGGCCCGGCGCCCCCAGGATTTCGGCCATCCGCACCACAATGCGCAAGGCGAGCTGCACGGCGGGGCCGGCGCCTCCCTCCAACGCCGCACGGTCTTGCTCCGAGAGCACGGGCGCGTTCACGCGTCGGCCGGCGTCGCCGACAACGAACATCCGCCGGCCCGGGGTCCAGGTCTTGACGCGCGCGTGAGCCCGAGGCCGGGAGGCTGTGCCATGGGGGCCGTCTCAAGCGCAAGCTTGATCCCACTGACACGCGCGTAGCGGTCGATGTCGTACATGATGTCGTCGCCTTCCTCGTGTAGCGCGATAACCCCGACCGTTTGCTCAAGCGAGCGTATGCGGCGCCCCCGAGAACGGTGGTGTCAATGTGCAACCCGCCAGGCTTCCATCTGCCAGCGTTTTCGGCTCCGGGTCAGCTCCGGCAGCCAAGCACCAAGTGTGCTCATGCCCATGGTCAACGGGAGCGTGGCGCCGGAAAGTCCCCCGCCCCTCGCTCGCGGGAGTCGTGGCCCCGGCATTCCCAGGGTGGTGATGGCGACCGGAGCCCCGCGCGCGACTCGCCCTCAATCGCGGAGTCCCGTGGGTGGTGGTCCAGGTTGTCCGGCACCACCCAACCAATAGAATACCTGAAGCGGTCCGCGGTCATCCCGGGCGCCGGTAACGCGCAGGGCGGGACTGCGGGGGGTGCCGCCGGCCTCCGTTGGTCGTCAAGCCCAACCCCGGCGATGAGGGTCAATGCGCCCCCGCCGCGGCCCCAAGTGTTGCTTAAACCGAGGGCGATGCCGATGTGCGCCTTGCCAGCCGACGCGATTCTCGCCAGCCCGGGGCCACTGCCCCCCGGGCGACGGATCGGCTACTCGCGCGGGGGGCGACCGGTGCTCGCCTACCGGGTGGGCCGGGGTCCGGCGCGCGTGAATCTCGTGGCCGGGTGCCATGCCGACGAACCGGTGGGGCCCGCGCTCCTGGATCGGCTGCTCAGGTTCCTGCACAGCGCCGACGGGGCCGCTCTACGGGATGCCGCGACCTGGACCGTGATTCCCCACATCAATCCCGACGGGGCCCATGCAAACCTGGTTTGGCAGACGCCGGGTGCGGCCCGCTATGACATCGCATCATACCTGGTTCACCGAAAACGGGAACTCCCCGGAGACGACATTGAGTTTGGGTTCCCGCACGCTTTGACCGACGAAGGCGCTCGCCCGGAAAACCAGGCCGCGTGGACGTTTTGGTGCGAAAGCGCGCCCTTCGATCTGCATGTCAGCCTGCACGGAATGAGCGTGGCGGCCGGTCCGTATTTTCTGGTTGAGCGAACGTGGTGGCCCCGCTTGGCGGGGATGGTCCACGCTTTGGGCAAGAAGGCGGGTCGCATGGGCTACGCGCTGCACGATGTCCAGCGCAACGGCGAGAAGGGCTTCCACCGCCTGGGCCAAGGGTTTTGCAGCCGGCCCGACTCGGGTGCCATGAGACAGTACTTCCTGGAGCGCGGCGATCCAGAGACGGCCGCGCGGTTTAGGCCGAGCTCCATGGAGGCGATCCGCTCTCTCGGAGGTGATCCCCTCACGCTGGTCACGGAGATGCCGCTTTTTCTTACCCCGGGCGTAGGAGTGGTGCTGGGCCCGCCCGATCCGGCGCTTGTCCGCTGGCGGGAGCGCATCGCCGACTGGGAGGGCCGCCTCCTGCTCGCTGCCGCCATGGGAGCCCCCCTGGACCGGGATGTGGCCCCGCAGGTGCGGGCCGAGGCTGGGCGGGCCGGACTGCGGCCGATGCCGGTCGTGGACCAGATGCACCCCACCTTATTCATGAGTGACAATTGAAACTGTCATCAAGGCCAGTGAAAGGGTTCTCGGCGTTCCGACATCGGCCAGCCCCCCAATTTTGCCGGCCGACCACCGCCTCGTGCACATCATACCCCCCAAATACCCATTTTATGGACGCACTTCCGCCACTTCCCTTGTAACCGCCCTTGCGCCCAGACCCGCCGTTGAGTATCAGACAACCTCGGCGGACAAGATTCGGACATCAGGAAGCTCTCGCACACCGGCAACCAGCATCTGCCAATGCACCGACACTGCGCTTGTGATCATCGTGATCCGTCGCCCAGACACGATGTATCGTGCCGCCGTGCGCAACACTCGCTCCAACAGGCGCCGCAAACTCCAGCCAACACCGGTCCGCCGCGCCAACAGAACACGTTGGACATGCATCACCTGGTACGCCAGGATCGACAACAGTAGCCGTACCCGGTTGCGGGCAAAGGCATCCAGACGCTCTGGATCCTCCACCACCTCCTCTTCGCCGTTCTCGTCGCCACTCACCTCTTCCTCCGTATCGGCCACCGCAACCTTTTGGTTCCGGTAGTGGCTCTTGGGACGCGACGTCGAAGACAACGACGGATTCACCACACTCATCAACTCGCCAATGTGGCCCTCAGCCTTCCCGCGCTTCCTGTACAGCTCCAACACCTCCTCAGGCGTCATCTCATCGGCAGACACCGATGTGGCCAACCAAAACGACCTCGTGAACAGCTCGCCCGGCTTAGCCACCATCACATGCACCATGCGGCATTCAACAGGCCAGCTCCCCGCCTTGTACCGCTCCGCTTCCCGAACTCGCGTCGTGGTCTCACGCGGGCGTTCTTTCTCTTTGTCCTCTTTGTCCTTTTTGTCCATGTCAGCACGGAACTCATCGACCGCAGGTTCGGCACGATCAGCCAGCACCTTGTTGTTCGCCACACGGACCACAAAGTCGATACCCTCCTCCTCGAGCGCATGCATCAGAACCCCGCTCGGGAACCCGGCGTCCATACGAAAAATGACCCTCTTGCTGATCTTCCCCTTCGCACGCTTCGCCACGTTCTTGATGAAGCCCACCACGCGGTTCGCCGTATGAACCTTGCCCCTCCGAAGCTCAACATCCAGGATGTCTCCCGTCTCCGCCGCCAACGCCACCAACGGATGGAAAACCCTGGCGCGATAGTGCCCGTTATAGTCGCTGCCGGCCTGTTTTCCATGTACCTTCACCGGTAAGCTGTCCACATCAATGACCAACGTATCGTGCAGGCGACCGCCGTTTGTGGCGAGCACCTTCCACGAGGTGAAGTCCATGATCACGTCGCGACAGGCCTCGGTGTTCTCCTCGTTGCTGAGCGCCGCGATCAAGCGCGACAAGGTAGGCTGCGACGCCAGCGCATGGTCGACCGGTTTCGTTCCCTTCCGGTCGGATACCGCGAGGCCAAAGGACACGTCGTTGCGGAAGACATTCGCATCGTTATGGTCCCGGCGATTCTGGACGAGGAGCAAGAGCGCGGTGCGTAGCAACTCCGCCATGGAGTGCTTGATCTTGACGGGGTCGCGCTCGTCCTTGATCCGTTTGGTTGCGGCGTTGATGATACCGCTGCGCTCGAGGATTTCTCGGCTGGTGGCCGCCCCTGCGTCTGATGACAATCTTTCGTCTCGGGACTCGATTCGGAGCGATTTGTTGAAGCTAAATGTCGTTGCCATGACTTCACCCTGGGTTGGTGGCCGGAAAACGCTGGTGGATCTTGGTAACCCATTGAAGATATATCACTTGCCCCCACAAATCCAGCCCCCTCAAGCCGCCGTCATGAATAACCCGGGATGCACCTTCAGTGGGTCTTTATACAGGAAGGGCTCAAGCTCGTGGTCACTTGAGGACACGGCCGGAGCAGGGCCCCACTCCGGTATTGGGGCGCCCGCCCCCCCGGCTTAGTCCGCAGAGCCCCGCTGCCTGGGCGGAGCCGCCCTTTGCCGACCGGCGGCGCTTGCCCTATACTGTCCCGTTCAAGCACTGAGTCGCCGGGGGCATCCCGCCGTTGAGTCTGCGGCCGGGATTGAGAGGACACCCCAGGAACCTGATCCGGCTGATACCGGCGGAGGGAGTGCGGCTCCCGCAGGTGGAGGGGTGAGCCTGTGGGGTGCTGGCGCTGCCTGCCCGGCGACGACCCGGTGGGCCGGACGGGATGGAGCAGTCGCCATGATCCAGTCGAATATCCCGCGGGAAGAAGACAGAGCGTCGAACGAGACGGCGCGGCCCTACCGGGGCGCGTTTCCGAACTCGGCCAAGGTGCATGTCTCGGGACCGCACGGCATGCGCGTGCCGATGCGGGAAATCTCGCTCTCCGGGGGAGAGGAGCCGTTGCGGGTGTACGACACCAGCGGCCCGGAGCGGGTGGACGTGCGCAAGGGCTTGCCGCTACTGCGGGAAGCTTGGATCACCCGGCGTGACGTGCGGACCACGGGACGCACGGTCAACGGCGCGGCCGGCACGAAGACGGCCTTGGCGCCGGAGATCCCCGGGACCCTCCACCGCACCACCCGGCGCGGTCAGGGCGCGGTTACGCAGATGCACTACGCCCGGCGGGGAGTGGTGACGCCCGAGATGGAGTTTGTGGCGCTGCGGGAGGGCCTGGATCCCGCATTGGTGCGCGACGAGGTGGCCTCCGGTAGGGCGATCATCCCCGCCAATATCAACCACCCCGAGTTGGAGCCGATGGTCATCGGCCGAGCCTTCAAGGTGAAGATCAACGCGAATATCGGCAATTCGGTCGTGGCGTCATCCATCGACGAAGAGGTCGAGAAGCTACGCTGGGCCACGCTCTGGGGCGCCGACACGGTCATGGATCTCTCCACGGGAAAGAACATCCATGAGACCCGGGAGTGGATCATCCGCAACTCCCCCGTCCCGATCGGCACCGTGCCCATCTATCAGGCGCTGGAACGGGTGGGTGGCGTGCCGGAGGAGCTGACCTGGGACATCTACCGGGACACGATCATTGAGCAGTGCGAGCAGGGTGTCGACTATTTCACCGTGCACGCGGCCGTGTTGCTGCGCTTTGTGCCGATGACCGCCAACCGTGTCACCGGCATCGTGAGCAGGGGCGGCTCGATTTTGGCCAAGTGGTGCATGGCCCACCACAGGGAGAACTTCCTGTACACGCACTTCCGGGAGCTCTGCGAGATCATGCAGAGCTACGATGTGTCGTTCTCCTTGGGAGACGGCCTCCGTCCGGGATCCATCGCCGACGCCAACGATCAAGCCCAGTTCGCGGAGCTCAGAACGCAGGGCGAGCTCAACCGGATCGCGTGGGAGTACGATGTCCAGGTCATGAACGAGGGCCCGGGGCACATCCCCATGCACCTGATCAGGGAAAACATGGACAAGCAACAGGAGTGGTGTGACGGGGCGCCATTCTATACGCTGGGTCCGCTGACGACCGACATCGCCCCCGGATACGACCACATCACCAGCGCGATCGGGGCAGCGATGATCGGCTGGCACGGGACGGCGATGCTGTGCTATGTGACGCCCAAGGAGCACCTTGGGCTGCCGAATCGCGACGACGTCAAGGACGGGGTGATCGCGTACAAGATTGCCGCCCACGCCGCAGATTTGGCCCGCGGCCATCCCACGGCCCAGCGTTGGGATGACGCGATCTCCAAGGCGCGCTTTGAGTTCCGCTGGCGCGACCAGTTCAACCTGTCCCTGGATCCGGTGACGGCGCAGGAGTTCCACGACGAGACCCTGCCGGCCGAGGGTGCCAAGGTGGCGCACTTCTGCTCCATGTGCGGCCCCAAGTTCTGTTCCATGAAGATCAGCGATGATGTGCGGCGCTACGCCCGGGAGCGGGGACTGGGTCCGGGATCGGCCGTCGCGGAGGGCATGGAGGCCAAGGCGCGCGAGTTTCGGCGCGGGGGGAGCAGGCTGTACGTCTCCAAGGAGTCCTGAAACGGGGGCCAAAGCCCAAGGCCGAACACGCGGGCTCCCCAGGTGCGCCTGTGGGGGCACATGCCCCAAGTGCCTCCTCGCCATCTCTCGGTGCGTCCCGCCCGCACAGTGTCAGGGTTCCGGCAAGGCGCCTTCTTAGCGGCTGGTCTCGATCGCCGACTGATACCGAACCACCGTGCCGTCTTGGCGGACCACGGCCATTGGGGACGCCAAGAGGTGATCCCGGTGCTTGGCGAGGAGCGGGGGCCGTGCGTCGCCCGGGAGGGGGTTGATCACCCGATCCGGCGCGGCGGGCAACGCGTAGTCGTCGGCCAGGGAGAGATCGACCTGGTCGTACCCCAGGTCCAGGAGCGAGGCCAGGGTGAGGGCGCTCAGGGGGTTCACGCCGCCATCGGCCATGCCGGTCATGAGCTCCGGGCCAAACACGCTCTCGCGCCAATGGCCGTTCCAGATCCCTTCGCCGCCCAGATTCTCCACCGGTACCCGCCGGCCCGCCGCGCCCGTATCCCCCTTGAGTTCCGCAAATACCCTCATGGCCTGGGCGCCCACAAAGTGGGGGTCGGCACCCGCCCTGCCGGCCGGGTCCTCCAGGATCCCCAGGTACTGCCATAACGCCCCGAACCCGATGACGTGGGCCATTTCGTGAAGGATGGTGGCGTCGCTGATTCGGTCGGGAAAGAACATGATCCCGACCAGCGGCAGCCCGGAGTCCGCCCGAATCTGGCAGGGCCCAGCGCCGCCCAGAATCCCGGGACCCGTGTCTCGGATGTCGACGAAGATGAGAAGGTCGTCGACGATCCTGTCCTCTGTCACCGGGTAACGCACATCGTTGTCCGAGAGACAACGCTCCAGCGCGCTCTTCCGCACGGTGCTCCAAGGCAGGTTCCCGCCGATGGCGCTCTCCCAATACTGCCGGGCCCGGTCAAAGGAACTCCGCATTGATGCCGAGAGCGACGAGGGGTTCGCATATACGATCTCAATGCGATAGACGGGCTGGGTGGCCCGAGCCGTGAAGACCACCTGGGACACCACGCTGTCGCCGTCGCTGATCGACGCAGCGAGCCGATAGATGGCGTGCGGACGGGGTCCCAAGACCCACCGCCACACGGAGGCGATGCCGGCGGAATCCGATAGGGCCTGGGCGGGAATGGCCATGCTCCCCCCCTGGGCGTCAAAGGAAACCGGCGCGCCTGACACCGCATTGCCGTAGCGGTCCTGGACCAGGACGGACGGTGTCCGCGGTACGGGCAAGGTGGTTTCGGTCTCCTGGTCGTCTCCGGCCACGACGGTGAGCGCCCGCGCGGGTCCGGCGGTGGCGCGGGCCCGAACGAAGGCCGGGGCGCCGTCGATCGCAGGGGCATCCGGCACGGCAGCCTCGATGTGGTAGGCCCCGGCGCGCGTGCCCAACGTCCACTCTCCGGACGAGGCCCTGCCTTGGGCGTCGGTGGGCGACAACGTATGAGTCAAGCGGGCGTCCCCGCTGGTGGTGAAGCTGACCTTGATGCCCGGCACCGGACTCCCGTCGTCGGCGCTGACCAGGACCTCCGGCGCCACGGGAACGGGGAGCCCGACTTGGCCCGTTTGGTCTTGGCCCGCCACGACCGAGATCGCCGCAGGTGCCGGTACCGAGGTCGCCTGAAAACTCACAGGCGCCAGCCCGGCAACATCGGCGCGCATCTGTTGCGGGCCCGGCCGTCCCATGCGCCAGAGCCCGGGCGATGCGGTGCCGTCGGAGCGCGTGCGCGCAGTGGCCGAGTCGACGGATCCGCCGCCCGACGTGACCAAGAACGCGACCGCCACATCGGCCAGGGCATCTCCCGTGTGCCCGGTAACAAGAACGCGGACGGGGAGGGGGACAGGAGTTCCGGTGACGGCGCTCTGCCCGTCGCCCCCGTGAATGGCAAGGGCGGCCGGAGCGCGGTCACCGGGATCCGGCTCCAAGACCGCGGGCTCCCCGTCTTGTCCGCAGGCCAAGAGAACCACGGTCAGCGCGAGGGCGCCATGTGCTGCCGCAACGGAGTGACGAGAATCGCGACAAGCCATGGCGAGAACTCCTGGACGACAAACGTGTGGGGCAAAACAGGCCTCATCTCTTGCAACATAGGTGGAATCCCGCGCCATGGCTGGCCCGGCTACAACGATGGGTTCTTCGCCCAAGATGTACTGGATCCGGGAGACATTGGGGCGGGGCGCCGCCGACGGCGTTGCCGGATGCTGGGGCATGCGGCTTGCGGGCGCTGGCTCCTGAACCGTGTGTTTGTCCCCGTTCGTTGTGAACGCGGTCCAGTTTCGGTTCGCGCGCCCATGTCGTTGGCCGAGTGACCGCACACATCCGAGGAGGAAGACAATGCAACCGAATTCAGGACCTCGAACAACTCCTCAGCGCGGCAATTCGGTCCTCTCCAAAGTAGTGCTGGCGCTGCTTGTGGCGATTCTGGCGGCGTGCTGTGACACCTCATGTTTGCGGACCCCGGATCGGGGCCAGCGAGGAGGTGGTGAAGGAGCATCGCGTCAGGCCTTTCCCGATGCTGTGGGTAGCTGCCAGAGCGCGGCCACCGCTGGGCAGCCGTCCCCGATCAAGGACAGCGTGTCACCCACTAAACACAGCGCCAAGACAATAGCGATCACGGAAGCATTCCCCACCAGACCGGCATGATCTGGTCGCCCGCCATTTCTAACTTGTTATGCTGACGCGCGTTATGGCTCTAGAGGGTCGCCACCAGACCCACGAATCGACGCCTCAGTGACCTGGCCGGCACCAATCTTGCACCATTTGTCACGGTAAGCGAACCCCTGCGCCCCATTTCGCTGTGAGGCGGTGACCGCGATCTCCTTCGGGCTTCAGCTCTGGTAACCGTGGAGGGAAGATGACCAAGAGGATATGCGTTGGATTGTATGTGACTGTTGTGGCGGCCTGTGGCCCCGCGGCGCCGGCGCCCTCGAACCTCTTTGACCACGGGTCAGGAGCTCGAGTTGTCCGGCCAGCCAGTTTCGACACCTTGTGGGAATATGGCGGTCCCGACGACACTGTTTTCGCCGATATGAATGTGATCGCCGCCGCGCCGGATGGAGCGCTGTATGTGTACGATATGCAGGCCCACCGGGTGTCACGGCTCTCCGCACACGGCAACGTGGATTGGTCGTGGGGATCACCCGGCGAGGGTCCCGGAGAGCTTGGGTCTGTGCGCGACATTGATGCGCTTCCCACCGGCGGCGTAGTGTTGGCTGACGTCAAGAATTGCCGCCTGTTTGTGGTGTCGAAAGAAGGAAGCCTGGTGCAGGAGAAGCGCCTTGCATGCGACTACTCGACAATCGAGGGAATCGCGGCCTTGTCGGGCGATCGATTTCTCTTGGCCACCAACGGGCCGCAGCCATGGATCATCGTGTCACTGCACCAAGACAGCGTCAGGTACCCCGAGGTGCCATGGTCTGGATTCGCCAGCATGTCGTTTCTCCAGACGCACGGTGTGATTTCTGCATGGGGTGGCCATGGTGGCTGGATATTCGGCTTTGTTGTGGGAAATGGGTGGATGACCTGGAGTCACACGCAACACAACGGTACGTTTCCGTACGTCGAACATGTTGACTTCCCCGGGGTGAAATCCAACAGCACGAACGATCACACTGCGGGCACGACAATCACGGTCACAAATGTCGTCGATCGGCCCGATGTCGCCGCGTACGCTCTTGATACGAGGCAAGACACCTTGTTTGTGCTGGCCCAATCACACGCCCAAACGCGGCGGGCTCGGCTTGTTGACAAGTACGGAATCCGCGACGGCCGGTATCTGTATTCCGTGGAGCTCCCCGAGGGCATGTTTGCCCAGGAACTGGCTGTGCATGGAGATGTGTTTTTTGTGACATACACTCGTGGGTATTTTACTCATGTGGCGGCGTTACGATACAGTGCGGCGAGTGAATGATGGAGGGAGTTTGAACATGGGCAGACATCGCTTTGTCAAACTGGCCGCGAACCGGCCTGTTTTTGGTCGCAAAAGGTAGGGTTGCCTCCCAGATTGGGCAGGAGATGCACGGCGGGATCTCGTGTGGCGGGGAGCGTGAGGCCAACATTGGTCGATCAAACGCGAACACCGGGCTTTTGCGGTCCCCAGATTCATCTGACGAGAGTGACGGCCCGCATCGAATACCCACGCGAACACGCGCACCCCCCTGTGGCGCGGCGTCCGCGCATGAACCCCCTCCGGTGGGGCGTCCCTCAGGTGTCGGCGCCAATCGCCGGCTGGGTTCGTTGCGTACGTGCCTCCCAAAGCGACGCTTGCGATGGGCCCAGACAGGGGTGTGGTCGTCGCCCAGCGTGCCGCCCGGGCGCGTGCGTCTTGATCGCAATCGGCCAACCAGGGTGAGGTGCCGAGATTCCGATCCGATGGGCGACATTGCGTAGCCGGAGCCCGTTCTGGAGGGCCGCTTTGTGGCAGCCGGACTCAGGTACGGCCACCTGTACAGTGCCGCTGGCGGCCGCGTTGAGGCCGCAATGCGTTGGTCCACGCGCCGGAATCCCCTACATCGCTTGGGCCCGGAGGGTCGGTCCAGCCGCCTTCGCATGAGTGCGCGCGTGCCGTGGTCGCGCTACCTTCAGTGGTCGCTTCCAGCGCTACTTGAAGGCTTCTGGTTGGTTCCGGTGTCTTTCCTTGAGGATAGATGATGACGATGCGCGATTTCGGCCGCTTGGTCTCGCCTCTGGTTCTCCTTTTCACCATTGCCTTGACTCCTCCGCTCGGCGCCAGCGTCGCCGCCCCGGGCATTCCGTTCCAGGAAGAGCAGGAGGGCTCCGACGAGGGTGATGACGAAGACGTCAGGTCGTACAGCGACGTGATCACGGAGGACGCGATCACAAGCGAGGGCCTCTTCGACACGCACATGATCGACGGGGACCTGTTCTACGAGATACCGCTGGAATTGCTGGGGGGCGAGATGCTACTGCTGACCCGCATTGCGCGGACCCCTGCAGGTGCCGGCTACGGAGGCTCGAAGGCCAACACATCGACCGTGCGATGGGAGATGGAGGGTGACCGCGTGCTCCTGCGCCTGGTCAGCTACCAGAACTTTGCCGACGACACCACGGCGATCGCGGGCGCCGTGAGAAACTCGAACTTCGAGCCGATCATCATGGCGTTTGATGTCGAGGTCATGTCCGAGGACTCAACCGCCGCGGTGGTGGATGTGACCGACCTCTTCACCGAGGATGTGGCGCTGATCGGGTTGCAGAAGTTTCGCCGTGACCAGTTCAGCGTGAGACGGGTGGATTCCGACCGGACCTACATTCTCCGTGCCAACGCATACCCGCTGAACGTGGAGGTCCGGCGCGTACTCACCTACGACGCGACGGAGGCCCCCTCGAACGGGGCCAGCAACACGCTGTCGATGGAGATGCACCACTCGATGCTTGCCCTTCCCGAGGACCCCATGGAGCCCCGGTTGTGCGATGAGCGCGTGGGGTATTTCAGCACCAGCCAGATCGATTACGGATTGGACGAGCAACGCGCGACGACACGGTGTTTCATCACGCGGTGGCGGCTGGAGCCGTCCGACTGGGAAGCGTTCGCCCGCGGGGAGCTGGTGGACCCCGTCAAGCCCATCGTCTACTACATCGACCCGGCCACCCCTCCCAAATGGGTGCCGTACCTGAAGCAGGGCGTCGAGGACTGGCAGGTGGCGTTTGAGCGGGCGGGCTTCAGCAACGCCATCGTAGCCCGTGATGCTCCCGACGACCCGGATTGGAGCCCCGAGGACGCCCGTTACTCCGTGATCCGCTACCTGGCGTCCCCGGTTCAGAACGCCTCGGGCCCCCATGTGCATGATCCCCGCACCGGCGAGATCCTCGAGAGCGACATCCAGTGGTATCACAACGTCATGAACCTTCTCAGGAACTGGTTCTTCGTTCAGACGGCCGCGGTGAATGAAGACGCCCGGGGCATCAAGTTTTCCGACGAAGTGATGGGCGAGCTGATTCGGTTCGTGTCCGCGCATGAGGTGGGCCACACGATCGGTTTGCCTCACAACATGCAGGCGTCGTCAGCGTATCCCGTTGAGCGGCTGCGCACGAGGTTCGTGTGCGAGATGGGTGTGGCTCCGTCGATCATGGATTACGCGCGTTTCAATTATGTGGCCCAGCCGGGTGACGACACCTGCCTGATGCCCGTCGTCGGGCCGTACGACAAGTTCTCCGTGGAGTGGGGCTACAGGCCGTTTCCGGGCAAGGACCGCGAGGGCGAGAAGGAGGACCTACGGTCCATGATTGTCCAGATGCAGGACGATCCCGTGTATCGTTTTTCCAGCCCCACGGGCTCCGACCCCACGGCGTTGACCGAAGCGATTGGCGATGACGCGATGCGGGCGTCCGACTACGGGGTGGAGAACCTCAAGCGCATTGTCGACAACCTGACCGAATGGACCTACCGGGAGGGCGAGGACTACGGCGACCTGGAGGAGCTGTACAACAACATCGTGGCGCAGTGGGGCCGGTACACCGGCCATGTGGCCGCCAACATCGGTGGCGTGGTCCACACGAGAAAGCGCCAGGGCCAGGATGGCGGGCAGTTCGAGACGGTTTCCCGGAATCGCCAGGAGCGTGCCATGGAGTATCTGAACCGACAGGTGTTCCAGACGCCGGAGTGGTTGTTGGATCAGGACATCCTGGCCCGGTTCCAGGGAAGCGGTGTGGTCGATCTGGTGCGCAACCGCCAGGCGCAGGGGCTGGGACAGGTGCTGAACGTGGCTCGCATGAAACGTCTGGTGGAGCAGGAGGCGCTGGAGGGTGATGACGCGTACACGCTGGGCGAGATGCTGGACGATCTGCGCTCAGGTGTGTGGTCGGAGGTCGCGTCGGGCCGGCCCACGGATGCGTACCGCCGCAACCTGCAACGCGCGTATGTCGACCAGTTGAAGGCGCTGATGGACGATGAGGAGGCGATGCGATCCGATGTGGCCCCCTTTGTCCGGGGGCAACTCGTGGCCTTGCGGGGGGAGCTCGTCGCTGCCGGCGACATGTCCCATCGGGCCACGCACTTGCATGTGCAGGATGTGATCGCCCGCATCGACCGTGCGCTGGATCCCAAGGCCTCCGGCGGGTAGGCGTTGAGCGCCGGTTGAGTGGGTGGATATCCGCGGGCCGAATTGGGGGTGCCGTTGCAAGAGGTGGCGCTTCCGGGCGGCGGGCGCGTGTCTCAGGCGGGGGTAACCGTCTCCTGTGGTGACGCCGGCGGTGGCGGGTGCCCGCGAGATCCGTGAGTGGCGTCGGCATTGATGATCTGAGGAGGTCGGTGCGGGCGCTGTGCGCTGATTTTGGCGGCGACTACTGGCAGAGGGCGGACCGTCAGCGAGCCTACCCGCGCGAGTTCGTTGAGGCGCTGACGGAAGCGGGACACTTGGCCTGCCTCATCCCGCAGCGGTACGGGGGCATGGGGCTGGGGGTCGCGCATGCCTGCGCCATCCTGGAGGAGATCAATCGGTCAGGGGCCAACGCGGCGGCGTGCCACGCGCAGATGTACACCATGGGGACGTTGCTCAACCACGGCACCGGGGAGCAGAAGCGGCGCCACCTCCCCGGAATCGCCGCCGGTGACGTGCGGTTGCAGGCGTTCGCCGTGACCGAGCCCGACGCGGGCTCCGACACGACGCGCACCCGCACCTTTGCCCGGCGCGAAGGTGCCCGATACGTTGTCTCGGGACAGAAGGTGTTCATCTCCAGGGTCCTCGAGTCGGACCTGATGATTCTTCTGGCCCGCACGACGCCCCGCAGCGAGGTCGGGAAACGGACGGCGGGGTTGACCGTGTTTCTGGTGGACCTTCACCTCGCCGCGGGGGCGCTCAGAATCAACCCGATTGAGACGATGATCAACCACGAGAGCCATGAGGTGTTCATTGATGATCTGGAGGTCCCCGTGGAAAACCGTATCGGTGACGAGGGGGACGGGTTTCGCATCATCCTGTCGGGGATGAATGTCGAGCGCGTTCTTCTCGCGTCGGAATCCGTCGGAGACGGGTACTACTTCATTGATCGTGCGAGCGACTACGCCAGCGCCCGAAGTGTCTTCGGGCGTCCGATCGGCGCGAACCAGGGTGTACAGTTTCCGATTGCCGACGCCTACATGAATGTGCGGGCGGCGGCCGCGATCCGTGACAAGGCCGCGCGGGATCTTGATGCGCAGTCAGGGGGCCAAAGCAGGGGCGATGGGCCGAACATGGCGAAATACCTGGCGTCGCGGGCGGCCTGGCAGGCAGCCAATGTCGCGATGGACACCTTTGGAGGCTGGGGAATGGCCACCGAGTACGGGATCGAGCGGAAGTTCCGGGAAGCCAGGCTGCACCTGGTCGCTCCGGTGGCCAACAATCTGGTGCTCAGTCATGTGGCCACGCATATGCTGGGCATGCCCCGCTCCTTTTGACCTTGGCCAAGCGTGCCCGTGCGGCCGACGCCGATGCCGTGTCCGTAACGCCGCCCCAGGGCCCTCGCCCTCTCCGCACCATACTCTTTGTGCCCGGAGACAGGCCGGAGTGGTACGACAAGGCGCTGGCGGCACGGCCGGATGCGATCTGCATCGACCTGGAGGACTCCGTGGGGCCCGCGGCCAAGGAAGCGGCGCGGGTGTCGGTCTTGGACTTCCTGGCCCAAGGGGAGCGGAAGAGACCGTGCTCCTCTGGCTCGGGGGCCGAAGCCGGGCTGGGGTTCCGGCCCGGGCCATGGGTGATCGTGCGCATCAACGATCCAGAGCGCCGGGAGGGGCGAGCCGATATCCGCGCCCTGGAGACGCTCGAGGCGCGCCGTGGGCCCGATGCCTTCATGATCCCCAAGGTCGCCGGTGCGGTGGGGCTGATTCGCGCGCGAGCAGCCCTGGGCAAGCACGTTCCGGTGTTCCCGATCATCGAGACCCCCCTGGGGCTCGAGAGAGCCGCCGAGGTCGCGCGGGCCGCGACCGGGGCGGCCAAGGAGGACTGGGTCAGGCCAGCACTGGTCTTCGGCGGAATCGACTTTGCTGCGGCCCTGGGCGTCCTCCCGTATTGGGAGGCGCTCCTCTATGCTCGGTCCCGGGTGGTCCACGCGGCGGCCACCGGCGGGATCGACGTCATTGATATGCCGGTGATCGATATTGGCGATGAGGCGGCCCTCTGGGAGGAGGCCGTGCGGGCGGCTCGCTTGGGATTCACGGGAAAGCTGGCCATTCATCCCCGCCAAGTCCCGGTCATCCATGAGGCCCTTGGGCCGTCCAAAGGCGACATTGAGCGCGCACGCCGGATCTTGCAGACAGACCGCGCGTCAGGGGGAGGCGCGGTCTTGGCGGGAGGCCAGATGGTGGATCGCCCGCTGGCGCGCTGGGCGCGGCGGGTCTTGGTGCGTGCGGGGATCTCTCCCCCGGAATGAGTCGGACCCCGGGGTGACCTTGTCCGATGCACAGGGTCCCGCCGGGAGCTTGGGTGGGCGACGCGTCCACGTTGCCCGCTCACGTGAACATCCCGCGCAACGCGGGCCCCCGGCGTTCCTAGCGGATGCCCACCAACCCGCGAACGGATTCGGTCAGCGCGGCGCTGTCCCAACCCACACCGTGGCGGAACACAATACGCGTGTTGCGGATGTGACGGTCAGCCTCGACATCGCCCTCCACGACCACGAGGTCGGCGCGCTTGCCGGGCTCCACGGTGCCCACGGCGTCGAAGATCTCGAGCACGCGGGCACCGTTTGCACTCATGATCTCCACGGTCTCGGGAACGGTAAAGCCGGCCTCCAACAGCAACTCGAAGTTGCGCTGGTCGCCCAAGCCCGGCGGCGCGGCCCCGTAGCCCGTCGGGTCGACGCCTGCGGCCAGCAGTCCCCCGGCCTGCACGAATGCATATTCATAGTCCATCGCCACCCGCAGGAGCCCGGGGGAAATGCCTGACTCGGAGTCGGGGTCGGCGGCGCGGATGCGATCAAATTGCTCCCGAACGGCGGTGGAGATCTCGGGCGCCAGCACGTCCCAGGTCCGGGGATCCAGGGGGCCTCGCCCCGGGACCGAGATCTCGTAGACCGCCAGCGTTGAGGTCATGGCTACCTGGTTGTCAATCATCTCGCGGAAGGTCTGTTGGACCTCGGGGCCCTGGACATCCAGGGTGTCGTACCCGGAGCGGAATCCGGGCGGGCACTCGTCGGGCTGCTTGGAGGGGTCGTATTCGCTGTTGGCGAAGAGCCCGTGCTCCAGGTTGTCGATCCCCAGCGCCACGGCTTCGCGATAGCCGACGGAGCACAGGTGAGCGGTGACGCGGATCCCCTGGGCGTGGGCCTCCTCGATCGCGGCCCCCAGCTCTGCCCGGCTGATCCAGGTGTAGGCCTTGAACCAGCTGACCCCCTCCTCCGACCAGTAGCGAACCACCCGGCGGGCCGACTCGGGTCCGTCCAGCTGGGTCATCGTACGACTTCCCCTCTGACCCGTCAGATAGGGTCCGGTGACGTAGATGGTCGGCCCCACGGCCAGACCGGCACGGATCTCGTCGCGGAGATTGATCTCCTCGTACGGCGCGCGGGCCCCTGTGGTCCGAATGGTGGTCACTCCCGATGCCAGGTAGAGTCTGGGCGCGCTGAACGAGAGTTGCGCGGCCCGCCCGCCGGACGCCGTGTAGTAGCTGTGGTTGTGCAGTCCGATCAGCCCGGGCATCACGGTGTGTCCCGAAAGGTCGAGCACCTGTGCGCCATCGGGAATATCGACCGATCCATCGGGGCCGACCGCCGTGATGGCGCCGTCGGTGATCACGACCGTGTGGTCGGCCCGCCCGGGCGCGCCGGTGCCGTCGATGAGCATCGTCCCGGTGAGTGCGACGGGATTGGCGTCCACCGCAACCAACTCGGCGAAACGTTGGGCGGCGTCGGTTGCCGCCGGGGCCTCCGGCACCGACATAGGCGTCTCGGGTTGTTCATAGGGGCCGGGCTCGCAGGCAAGCGTCAGCGCCCCCAAGAGTAAGATCGCTCGCGCGTGAACGGGTCGGGTGGACGGACGCGTGGCGTCTCTCATGGGCTCTTTGTCTCCTGCGTGATGTGGCGGGCCAGCGATCAAGAGGCGTGTTGGGGGACGGGTGCGCAATGGGAGATCATAAGGTCGGGGGCCGTTTGTCGGCTTGGGAGGAGGGGAATCAGGGGTCCACCTGGAAGACGAACTTCATCCCCGCCTCCAAGTGTTCGGCGATGTGGCAATGAACCATCCAGCGCCCGGGATTTGAGAGTTCGAGCAGGATGTCGGTGGTGGATCCCGTCGGCAGGAGCACGGTGTCCTTCCAGGCAAGGTTGTCATTGGACACACCGTCCTGCTCCAGCACCAGGAAGCGCTGCCCGTGGATGTGGAGCGGGTGCTGCATGGCGTGGAAGGCATTCCGGTCGTTGTGGAGTCGGATCTTGACCACGTCGCCCACACGGAAGCGCCAGCGGATGTCCATGTTCTCGCGACCGCTCTCGGGCTCGCGCAGGATCCAGCGGGCCTGAGAGGCGTCGGTTGCCCAGTTCATCATCGGCATGGTCCCGCTCCACTCCACCGGGTTGAAGTACACCCAGTCGTAGAGCATCGACTGCCGCACGGGGGTCGGCAGGTCCACGGTTTCCAGGGCCAGGTCGAGCTCGTGATCGACGGGGCGGTCAAAGTGCGCGCGGTATGCGTCGATGTCGCGCTCAACATCCACATGGTCGCGCAGCGTCTCAAAGTGATGGCCATGGTCGAGCGCGGCGGGGTTTCGGTCGACCATCACTCTGCCCATCACGCGCGTCTCCGAAAAAAACGCTCCCTCCCGGTGACTGATCGCCTGTACCATGTTGGCGAGCACGAATTCTCCGGCCTCTGGGAAGCGCACCTCCACGACGTACCGTTCCGCCGGGGCGATGACGATGCTCTGAACCATCGTCTCCCTCTCGAACTTGCTCACGTCGGCCGCAACCACCTTGACGGGCAACGTGACGGCGGCGTGGCTGGCGGAGGCGCCGGATTCTTGGCCGGGCCCACCGAACCGACTCAGCGTGGCCGACACCTGATCTCTGCGGCTGAAGGACAGGTTGAACGTCCGCGTGTTGGACGCGTTGGTCAGGAAAAACCGTACCACGTCGCCCTGGTCGACCGACAATTCGTAGTCGGGTGCGCCGTTGATGAGCAGGATGTTGCCGAAGCGGCCCATCAGCGCGTAGTTGCTGAGGTTGTCGCCGAAGGGCACGATTCCCTCGTCGCCCAGCAGGAGGTCGTCCAGCATGAGGACCTGTTGCCGGTTGACAGGCCCGTAGTAGTCGGCGTGTTCGGCGTCGACCAGGATGTTGCCGGAGAGGCCCATCTCCTGCTGGATATCCTCGCGGTGGTGGGGGTGATACCAATAGATGCCGGCGTCCGGGAAGTGAATCCGGTAGCGAAACGATTCTCCGGGCGCGACCGGATCCTGGGTGACGCCGGGCACGCCGTCGAAGCGGTTGTCGAGGCGGACTCCGTGCCAGTGGATGGCCGTCGGCAAGGGGGTCCGGTTGACGAAGTTGACAAAGATCGTCGCGTTTTCGGGGACCTGGATGAGCGGACCCGGCTGTTGTCGGTTGAACGCGAACATGACGACGGAGCGCTCGCCGATGTTGCGGCGGACAAAGCCGGATTCGAGGTCCAGCGTGCCGCCGTCCCCCAGCCGAACCAGTTGTCGGGGTTCGACGGGCGGAAGGTCCTCCGGGTCCGGGGGATGGGGCAGATAGGCGCGAACGCGCGGGCGAAGCGCCATGATTCCGGCAAGCATGGGCAGGCCTGGATACGCGGGAGGTGGCCTCCAGGCGGGGTCGGCCGGGTCGCCTAATGCGCGGACCGGTCCAGCCTTGGGCGCCCGCAGCGCCGCGGGTGCCTGGGCCAGCAAGTCGTGGGCCTCCATCAGCATGCTGGGGGAGCGGCCCCGAAGCACCAGGCGCCCCTGGCGCACCTTGGCGTCCGCGGAGGTCTCAGCGGTGACGAGGATCAGGAATTTGTTGAATGAGATCCGGCCTAAGGGGTTGCGTCCGTTGCCGACGGGTCCCAGCGGGATCACGGGGTCCAGGGTTGGTGTCGTGGCCCAAGCCACGAACGCGTTGAAGGGACCGAGCTGTTCCAGATCTGGGAGTCCGCTGATCCAAGCCGTCAGGTTGTGAACGTGGCGGCCCTCGGGTGTCACCGTCACTCCGAAGGGGCCGGGTACGCGGCCCAACTCCACCACGCCCCGTGCACTGCCCCCGGCCGCGGTGGCGTGGAGACCCAGGCAGAACAGGTCGGCGGACGCCGACGCTGTGGCCGTGGCGGCGGGCTGCGAGGCGGACGCATCCCTGATGGAACAACGGGACATGGACTCTGGAGGCTGCGGTGCAAGCGCCCGGGAGTGCTCCATGGAAGTGCCCGCCCAGATCGTCGCCGCCAGCGTCACCCGCGCCACCCGCGCCAGATGAAGCATCCGTCGCCTGCGGGCGCCGGCCGGCTGGCGCTCCCGAGCGTGGCGCATGGCTGAGTCCGGGGTGGGGCGGTAACCACCGGGGTCTGCGGGGTCCGGGCGCTTGGTCGGCGTCATGTCTTTCAAGGCCACCTTGGTCTGTGCCGGTCCGGGAGCTCGAGAGCGACGGGTTGGAGAGGGCAACCCGGACGCAAGCCGTCGGAGGTTGAAGGTCATTCCATCGACGGGAAACGTAAGCGGACACGCCGCGCTGGGGATATGGCGCGGGCATGCCATGACCGTGACTGTGGCGCAGTGGTCTGTGTCATCTGTGGGTGGGACGGGACAAGAGCATGGGAAATGTCGGGGACATCCCACACGCTTTGGCCGGGCCGCGCGAGCACGGAGCGACACGCTGCATTGGCGGGGCCAACAGCCTTGGGGCGACTGTGCGTCCGACAAGCCGGCGCCGGCCCCCGATGCAGTGGGTGAAACGATTTCGGTCTTGGCGGTGACCTATAGGTACATGGAGGCCGAGAACTCGCTCGCCTCCATGGAGAACCGACACCATAAGGCGCCATAAGGAGGTGAGACGATGATGTGGACCGATCAGCGCTTGAGGGTGCTAATGCGAGCCGCCGCGCTGTTGGCGGTGTTTGTGGTCGGTGGCGTGCTGGGAGCCACCTTGCTTGGGCCGGGGTCTGTGGAGGCCGCCCACCCCTGCCAGGAGGCGGAGTGCGAGGGCTGGTGGATCTTCCGGGACTGTGAGGCCAACACCGGACAGTTGACACACTGCCAGGGTACCGGCAAGGAGTGCGTCACGGCTGCTTGCGGGCACCGGTAGGCGTCGGGTCTAGGCTTGGCGGAGGTTCGGAAACGGTTTGCGCAGCCCCGTCTCCGCACGCTTGGGGCCCCCGCGGCGCCAAGGCAGGGAACATTCAACGGAATCGGAGTATTTCGGGAGGGGTGAACCATGAACGTGAAGCCGGTGTGCATGTTGGGGCCCGCGTGGACTGCTGCCGCGAGAGCCGTGGCGTGGGCGGCAGTCGTGGTGGTCATCCTCGCGCTCGCTTGGGGCTGTGATGCCCAGCCAACCAAGGTTTTGCATCCGACCGGGGAAAACCTGGCGCCCCGGGGAAGTCCCGTGCTTCGAGAATCGGGCCTGCCCGAGGGCCTCTCCGATGCGCGTCTGGATCAGTGGTCCGTGATGAGGGCGGCTGTCCTGGAGGCGGTCTCAAGTGAGGTGCTCGCGTCGCTTGGCCGCGAGGGCGCCATGGGCGATACATCCCTGGATATCTTCGGAGCGGAGGTCAGCGCTGCCATGGACCACGGCACGGGCATGCTGTTCGTTCTTGATGAATGGAACCACGCCGTCAAGATCTTTGATCGCGACGGGTCCCCGGTGGGTGGTTTTGGGCGCGCCGGGCCCGGGCCGGGCGAGTTCGGGTCTCCCGGCGGCATCGAGAGGTTGTCGGACGGTCGTCTGGCCGTACTGGATGGTGCCGGAATCGAGTTCTTTGCTTTCTCTGATACCGGGTATGTCCATGCGGGGACGCAGGTGATCGGCCGGGTAGCCGACGACGCGTGCGTGACCGGGGGGCGGATGTGGATTTCGTCGTGGAATGAGGAGTCACAGACCTTGATCCATGAAGTGGGGATCACGGACCAGAGTCGTTCGGGGAGCTTCGGGCGGGGCTATCGGTCGGATTACTGGCTGGTTCGCGGCAATCTCTCCAACGGATCTGTCGCCTGTCTCGAGAATCCCCGGCGCGTCATCTTCGCGTTCGCGGACTTCCCTGTCTTGGAGTCATACGGCGTGGACGATGGTGAGAGGATCTGGACCGCGGGTGTTGCAGGATGGTTGCAAGCCTCCATCACAGAGCAACATGTGGGTGGGGAGCAGCCGTCTATGGCAAGGGCCTACGGTGCTTCCGATACTGTTTGGGACATGGCGGTGTTGCCGGATGACTTTGTGCTCTTTCAATCTGTGCGCTTTCATGAGTCCGGGGAGTCGTTCCGGGTTCGCAGCTATCTCGTGGATGGGCAGAGCGGCCAGGGCGCCCTGGTGACCGAGGATCTCCCGTTGGTGATGGCGCTCGGACCCGAGCGCATCGCGCTCGGGTGGCTCCTTCCCTATCCCAGGCTGGAGGTGCGCTCGGTAGACTGGAATGGTGCGGGGCGATAACGGGGAGAAGGCCGTGCGATTGAGGTATGCTGTGATTGTCGGGGGTGTGTTGGCGCTTGGGGTGCTCGCGGGCGCACTCGGGGTGATGCCGGTGCCCGATGTCAACGTTCAGTGGAGGATTCCGCTACTCCAGGACGACTATGTGCCTGTGGCCAGGGTCGATGCGGGGCGCGAGCTCGTGTTGGTTGTCGTCGGGTCGTCGGGTTGTGGCTGGTCCAACCACGCGTCCTTTCGTGATGCCGTCCGGTCTGCACGAGCGCATGTGCAGTCGGTGAGTCAAGAGGGCGGGATTGGGTTTGCGACGCTGGGTGTTGCGCAAGACAACGTTGTGGCGCGGGGGGTTGAGCACCTCGAGTGGCTTGGCCCGTTTGACGAGATCGCCACCGGACGGGGATGGCGCAATGCCGGGTTCATGGACTATGTGTACGGTGAGTTTCCGGGGCCCGCCAAGACGCCGCAACTGTTGGTCGTGGAGCGGACGCTTGTTGGTGATGGCGAGTGGTGGGGTGTTGACGACGCCAAGGTCTTGGTGCGCCATGTGGGTCTGTCGAGCATTCAGCGCTGGGTGGATCGGGGGTTCCCCGTTGCCCGTTACGGGAGAAGTGGACAATGAGATGGGCGCGGGTATTCTCTAGGACATGCGCCATCGGCTGGATCGTGATGCAACTCTCCTGTCAGCGAGATCGAGATCTTGGAGATCTTTCGGTCACGGAAATCGAACCCCGGATCTACAGTCCGATGGAGAGCACCGGGGATGTGGTTGTGGCCGTGAGCGAGTTATGGGCGCGGGAGCTGGGGTCGGGCGTGAATTTGGTGACGGGCCTCGCCTCGTGGGGAGATGGCGTATTCTGGGTGAGCACGTTTAATCCTGCGGCCATATGGGAGTTGAATCTTGATCGCGCGAGATTGAGGAGTTTGCTGGAGTGGTGGCCCATGGGAGAGGATGGTATGGGCACCCCCTTCGGGATGTCGCGCATCCCCGGCGCGGGTCTTGTGGCCCTGGGCCGGAACGGTGTCAGGGCCTTCGGCGCCCCCGCCGACCGAGGGAGACATCTGACCATGTTCTACTCGGTTTACGGGTATGCTCGCGGGATCGTCGGTCTTCCCGACGGTGGCTTTGTCGTCAGCGGGGGCAGGTATCCTGACGATCCGCTGGTTGCCAACGCGATTCATGAGTACGACGCCGGCGGCGCGCATGTCTCGAGCTGGCATCCGGCCCACGAGAATGAGGACTGGCGCATGGTTCTTAATTTCTCGGGCCGGCCCATCGCATTGACGGCCGATGGCGGCCTCTTGGTTTCGGAGTTGGCGCCGCTGCGCATCACGAAATACTCCAACCGGGGGTTGGGGGACGGCCAGTTGTTTGTGGAGGACACAAGTATCCTGTCCGAGAGCGTGTTCGCAAAGGCGATGCCGAGGTCGGGAACACGGACGTTTTTTTGGGATCGGTCGGTCTTCGTGGATGAGTTGGCCGATGGCGTCGTGCTCAATGCGGTGCATGTCTTTCCGCCGCGCCGGGAAGAGCCGAGGACCAGATTTGTAGCAGTGTCCCCCGGGGGCGAGATCCTGGGAATCACGACGTATGACGAGGACATGCACGTGATTGGCACATTGGCGCAACCGAATCGTTATCTTGTCGCGAGAGGGCAAGTTGTTTCCGAAGTGGAATTGTGATTGAAGCGGTGAATAGGGAGACTTCGCCCAGGCGGGGAAGTCTGGTGCGGGGGGTGTGAGCATGGCCTAACGTGGTCGGCGGCACCACTCTGGGCGGTGTCCGTTGGTGGTCTGAGGGAGCGAGTATATGGCAAGCCTTGTTGGCCGCCCCCGTCGGGTTGCCGCTTTTTGCAGTGGCGGTTTCTAGGCCGGCGGGCTCTCCCGCGGCGGGCATTCCGGCGTATCGGTGAAGGCGCCGACGGAGCCGGGGCTTGGATATCCGGTTGCGGACTGACCCGATGAGGTCGTGGCCCTCCCGGGCCATGCTTGGCCTGCTTGACCGGGACGCAAGCGAGATTTGCCGGGGAGACCCGTTGCCCCTGGGGTGGCACCTGCTTTACTTCAGGCGACCGATTCGCGCCTCCCGCCTGGCGCGTGACGGGCACGAGAAGCACGGGATGCCTGTCCCCGATGCGGATGGAATGCAGCGAATGTGGGCCGGGGGATCGTTGCGGTCCCATCGCCCCATCACCCTCGGGGTGCCGGCGGAACTGCGTAGATTTCCTCCAACTCCGCGAGAAGCGCGGCAGGAGCGGCCGCCTGGTGTTTGCGACATCGGTCCGCTCCGTAACCCAGGAGGGCCGGCTGTGCGTGGAGGAGAAGCGGGTCATCGTCTACCGCGCGCCCGGCCATGTGACCGTGCCGGGCCACGCCGGCTCCCAGGCGCCGCCACGCTTGTCCGACCGAGCGGGGGTCACGGCCGGGCCCCACGGTGAGGTCGGGCGGAATCCGCCGACGCAAATCGACTGGACCGAGATCTTCCTTCCGACGGCCGTCACGCTGTTTCAGTTTTCGGCACTCACATACAACAGCCACCGCATCCACTACGACCACCGATATGTTACGAGGGAGGCGGGCCACCCGGATCTGCTGGTGCATGGACCGCTCACCGCTTTGGTTCTGCTGGATGCCGCCCAGCGACATCGTTCAACGCCCGTGAAGCGCTTTCGCTATCGGGCGGTGTCTCCGCTCTTCGTGGATGACCCGATCACGCTGACGGGGCCGAAGGTGGATCTTGGCGACCTTGCGGAGGGAGGCGACGAGCGCGTCGTGCATGCGCTGAACCCGTCGGGCGGGGTCGGGATGCGTGGCTGGGTTTCCTGACGGGCGGTCCGGGGGGCCCGCGAGGCCGTCGGGCTATCGGTCGGCGGTGTCCTGCCCTTGCGGGGGATGCTCCTTCGACCCGGAGTCCGGGCCGCCGGACGACACGATCTGCGCGGAGCACAGGCGCTTGGAGTCGATGTAGCACTCGGCCGCAACCGCCGCGTCCTCGACCAGGAAATCAATGAGACGCTCATGATCCGGCCGTCCGGCGCCCGGGACTGAAATGACCTCGGAGTGGTAGACGCCCCGGTCAACAAAGAGAACTCTCACATCAATGCGGTCACGCTTCATCGGCGTCTCCTTGCGATGACGACGCGGCAGGGGCGGCGGGCGCCCTCAAGCGCCTCAGCTCGGGGAGCGTCGCCAGGAACACGGTGGTCATGGCGATCGCCGATGCCACGCAGTAGCGGCACCAGGCCTGGATCACCACGGCCTCCAGATAGGTCAGGTAGAGGCTGAAAAGAAAACCGGCCAGGGCCCCGGAAAACAGGAGCAGGGCGAGGGCCCGGCTGGCTGCAAAGCGGGTTTGCAGGCCAAGCAAGGCCAGTGCGAACAGCGTCGTGTAGCCCGCAAGTCCGATTCCTGAGACCGGCACAGGTCCCACCCAGGCGTACGGGGATGATTGCACGACGGCGCAGCTTCCGGTCCCGCACGGGACCGGGGGCGTCCACCCCAGGTTCTCCGCCAGCAGATAGAACGCCAGGAACGCCCCCGCCAACGAGCACAACGCCACCGCCATCCTGTTTCTGGGCGGTGCCGGGACTTCCCCTCCCGCCGCCGGGAATGTCCCTTGCGGGGTCAAGGATCCAACCGGGATTCCACGGCTCGCTGAATGTCCAGGAACTGAAAGCCGCCCAGGCGCTGGGAAGGCGAGCCCTCCTGGTGGATGAGGATCGTGGGCGTCCCGGCGATGCCCATCCTCTGGGCCAGCATCTGGTTGGCGGTCACGACATCGGCGTGGCGGTCGCTGTCCAGGCACTCCCGAAAGAGATTGGCGTCCAGCCCCGCGTCCTCCGCCAGGTCCTTGAAATGTCCTCCCGGGTCGCTCTGTATGGACCAGGCCCTCTGGGTGCGGTACATCTGGTCATGATACGCCCAGTAGAGGTCCTGGTCGCCCGCGCAGCGGGCGGCTCGCGCCGCAAGAAACGAGTGCGGAAGCCCCGGAGTGGGAAAGTCGAAGTAGGTTAGCTTCGCCTGCCCGCTCCCGATGTAGGCCAGGTCCACCTGCGGCTTGACCTGCAGCGCAAACGTCATGCAGGCCGGGCACTGATAATTCCCGAACTCGACGATGTTGATCGGGGCATCCTCATCCCCGTAAACCACCCCCTGTGCCATGGCGACCAACTCCTGGTCCTCGATGTCGCCAAGATCCACAGGCTCGCTGGCGGCGTTCCCTCCTCGCATCAGGTATGCGACCGCGGCGATGCCCACGAGGGCGACCACGGCGAGGGCGGCGTAGAAATTCTTCATGATAGGAAATCCTCACGCGGTAGGGTGATTCGTCATGCGACGGTTGATCGCTCTTGGGGGCGATCCCTCGAAGGCGCATGTCAGGCCGCAACCCCCCTTGGGGGGTGTGCGTGTGCGGAGCGGGACACGTCGTCCCAGCCGTGGCCTTGCCGGGGCAAATCGCCGGCGCCAGAGTGGGCAAGTGGGCGAGCGAATAAGGAGAGGCGGCGTCCCGCGACCCGACCCGCACCCAATGTACAAGGACCCAGGTGGTCGGCGCGCTTCGCTCACGGGGTGGTCTCGCGGACGTCAATTCCGGTGAGGGCGGCCACCGCGTCGCGGGTGTCGCAAAAATCTGACAGAACCCGATCGGCCCCCGCCTGGCGCAGACGGCCGACCGAGAAGCCACCTGTCGCCACCGCCACCGTTGCCGCGCCGGCGGCCCTGCCGCATGCGATGTCGCGGGGCGTGTCGCCCACGATCACGGCGTCCGAACCCTCGAACCGCCGGCTCCAGTGGACCCCGGCTCGCTGGATGGCCAGGCTCCCCAACCTGTTCCGGATCTCGTGGTCGGACCCGAAGCCGCCGATGGGGAAGTGCTTCCACAGGTTGACGGAGCGGAGCTTGAGTCGGGCGCCGTACCTCACGTTTCCGGTGACGAGGCCCAGGAAGACGCCGCCCTGGCTTGTCAGGGCGCGGAGGAGTCGACCAACGCCGGGCAGAAGCGTCATCGGTTCCTGGACGATGCGTCGCTCGAGCTCCTCTCGGTAGCGCCCCCAGAAACGCGCCGCGCCCGCCCGGATGCCCTGAGGCGGGATGCCGGCCGCAGTCATTAATTCGTGCATGATCCGCGGATCCGTCTTTCCCGCAAAATCGTGTCCGTCAATGGGGCCCGCAGTGGCGAACGTGTGCTCAAGCGCCGCACGAAAGGCGAGCTTCGCGGGACCGCCCGTGACGAGGGTGCCGTCGATGTCGAAGAGCACGAGCATGGTGCGACCTCAGGCCACCTCCAGGATTTCGGCGACAAACTGGGCGTCCAGGTTGCCGCCTGACACCACGGCGGAGACGCGCCGCCCGCGGGCGGCAATCCGGCCGGAGAGAAGTGCCGCGACAGTGGCCGCCCCAGAGTACTCGACCACGAGTTTTCGCTTGGTCAGCAGATGGGCGGCCGCCTGGCGAATCGCATCGTCGTCCACCAGGACCACGTCGTCCAGGAGGGCGGCGGCGTGCGCGTAGGTAAGGTCGCCCGCCCGCGTCGGCGCCAGGCCGTCGGCGATCGTGTCGATGCCGTCCAGCGTCGTGGGCCCGCCCGCGTCCAGGGCGCTCCTCATCGTGGGGGCGCCCACGGGTTCCACCCCGATCACGGTGGCGTCCGGCTTCAGGTGCCGCAGCGCCGCGGCGCAGCCCGCCATCTGTCCCCCGCCTCCAATGGGCACCAGCAGGATCTCGATGTCGGGCCAATCCTGGGCGACCTCCAGTGCGACAGTCCCCTGGCCGGCGATGATCCAAGGGTGGTCGTACGGAGGCACCATGACCCGCCCTTCGGCTCTTGCGACCTCCTGGGCCCTCTCGCGGCGGTGCTCCGATGTGGTCCCGGCCAGCTCCACGCGAGCTCCAAGGCGTCGGGCGCCCTCCCGCTTGACCCGGGGTGCCGTGGTCGGCATCACCACCACAGACGATGAGCCACTGAGCCGGGCAGCGTACGCGACGGCCTGAGCGTGGTTGCCCGAGGAGTAGGTGACCACACCCCGCGCCAACTCCTCGCCGGTCAGCTGTGCCAGGAAATTGACGGCCCCGCGGGCCTTGAACGCGCCGGCTTTTTGTAACGACTCACACTTCAGCCGCACCTCGCCCCGGACAGATTCAGAGAGGTCGGCATCGGGCAGAAGGGGCGTGCGTAGCACATCCCCCCGAATCCGGCGCGCGGCCGCCTCAATGTCGGCGAACGAGACGAGTCGGTGTTTATTGGTCGTCATCTCCGCCCACCAGGAGCGCCACATCCATCAGCGAGTCCCCCTCGTCCAGGTTGACCAGTCGCACACCCTGCGTCACGCGCCCGATCACGCGCAGCTCGGACGCCCGCTGGCGGTTCACGACGCCGTTGCGGGTGACGAACATCAAATGGTCGGAGTCACTCACCGCCTTGACCGCCACCACGGGCCCCGTCTTCTCCGACGCCCGCAAGTTGTTCACCCCGATGCCGCCCCTTGTCTGGAGCCGGTAGTCGCAGATCTCGCTCCGCTTGCCCATCCCCCGCTCGGTGACGCACAGCAGGGTGTCCTCGGGTCTGCGCACGACGACCATCCCCACCACGTTGTCGCCCCCGCCCAGCCGAATCCCGATGACACCGCCGGCCATGCGACCCATGGGGCGCACATCGGATTCCCGGAATCGGATGGCCTTGGCCAACCTGGTCGCCAGCACGACCTCGTCGTCGCCGTTCGTCAGGCGAACGTCGATGAGTTGATCGCCCTCCCGGAACCGGATGGCCCAGATCCCCCTGGAGCGGACATTCTTGAACGCCGAGAGCGGCGTCTTCTTGACGATGCCGTCGCGTGTGCAGAAGAGCACGAAGCGATTGCCGCTGAACTCCCGGACCGGCACCACGGAGGCGACCTCTTCGCCCGGCGCGAGATCCAGGAAGTTCACGATCGGCTTGCCCTTGGCTTGGTGGGTGCCCTCGGGGATGCGCCAGACCTTGACCCGATGGCATCGTCCGTGGTTGGTGAACGCCAAGAGGTGGTCGTGGGTCGAGGCCACGAAGAGCTGCTCGACCCAGTCTTCGGACTTGGTCCCCATTCCCTGGCGCCCCCTCCCTCCCCGCTTCTGGGCGCGGTAGGCGTCAAGGCCGATGCGCTTGACATAACCCTGGCGGGACATCGTCACGACAACCTCTTCATCGGCGATGAGATCCTCCGGGTCGAAGGACGAGATGGCCCCGACGATCCTGGTTCTGCGCTCGTCCCCGTAGCGGCGGGCGAGCTCACGGAGCTCGCTCTTGATGATGTCCATGCGGACCTGCCGGTCACCCAGAATCCGTTGCAGCTCCATGATGCGCCGGCGCACCACATCCAACTCCTCGTCCAGCTTCTCCATCTCCAGACCGGTCAGGCGGGCCAGCCGCATGTCCAGGATCGCGCGTGCCTGGGCGTCGGACAGCGAAAACGCCGTCTTGAGGCCAATCGCCGCCTCGGCGGTGTCCCGGGACGCCCGGATGATCCGCACCGTCTCGTCGATCTCGTCGACCGCGATCCTCAATCCCTCCAGGATGTGTTCGCGCTCGCGGGCGGCGGCCAGGTCGAACTCGCTTCGCCTCACCACGACCGTGTGGCGGTGCCGGATGAAGTGCTGCAACATGTTGCGCAGGGTCATGACCTGCGGGATGCCATCGACCAGGGCCAGCAGGATCACCCCGAAGGTGGACTGCATGGGCGTGTGCTTGTAGAGCTTGTTGAGCACCACATACGGCACCGCGTCTCGCTTGAGCTCAATCACGATGCGCATGCCGTCGCGATCGGACTCGTCGCGGAGATCGCGTATCGACGTGATCTTCTTCTCTCGCACCAGATCCGCGATCTGCTCCAGCAGTCGGGACTTGTTGACCATGAACGGGATCTCGGTGACCGTGATCCTGGGCGGCTGCCCATAGGGGTCCTCAACATCGGCGACCGCCCGCATCAGGACGCGCCCGCGCCCGGTGCGGTAGGCCTCCTGGATCCCATCGGTGCCGCAGATGTGGCCGCCCGTGGGGAAGTCGGGCCCCGTGATCAGCGCCTCGAGCTCGTCCTGCGCCAGGTCGGGGTTGTCGATGAGGGCGAGGAGGCCGGCCACCACCTCTCGCAGATTGTGCGGTGGAATGTTGGTGGCCATCCCCACGGCAATCCCCGACGACCCGTTGATGAGCAGGTTGGGGGCCCTGCACGGGAGAACCGACGGCTCCTTGAGGCGTCCATCGAAGTTGTCGTCAAAGCGAACGGTTTCCTTGTCGATATCCGCCAGCAACTCCATGGAGAGGCGTTGGAGCTTGGCCTCCGTATATCGGTACGCGGCTGCGGCGTCCCCGTCGATGGACCCGAAATTCCCCTGGCCGTCAACCAGCGGATAGCGGAGCGAAAAGTCCTGAACCATGCGCACGAGCGCGTCGTAGACGGCCGAGTCGCCGTGGGGGTGGTACTTGCCCAGCACGTCGCCGACGACGGTCGCGCACTTCTTGTACGGACGCCCCGGCGAGAGCCCGAGCCCCGACATTGCGTACAGGATGCGCCTATGCACGGGCTTGAGTCCGTCACGCACATCGGGGAGGGCGCGCTGCACATTGACGCTCATCGAATAGTCGATGAACGACTCGCGCATCTCCTGCTCGAGAATACGCTCCAAGACCCGCTCGCCCGGGCCGCCTAGTTCATGTTCCGCCATGTCCTGCCGGGCTCAGGTGGGATTGGGATCGAGGGCATGTACATCTGCGGCCGGGTGCCCTCCCGGGAGACTGGCCCCGGGCAGCGAGGTGCTCTCGTGCAGCACTGAACATAACGCCCCGATTGTGTCGGCTCAAGCCCCGCCCCCGGGGTCATTTCCGTCGCGGAGTCATGGCAAAAATGCGCTGTACCAAGGGCTTGAGCGCCCGCCCGCAGGTCATCGGGGAAGCGGCGGCGGGCAAGTACTTTGGAACCTTTTTGCGGACAGGGTGTACCACGTGCCTGTCGGGTACCCTGCTTGACGCCCGGGGGCCGGCAGCCCAATGGTCCCCAAGAGCGTCTCCAAGAGGAGGTTTCGATCCCATGAGTGATGTCCAAGGCCAACCGCAGGGCGGTTCTGGTGCATCGGGGGCTCGCCCGGGCGGGGTACTGGTCAGAGAGTGGCTGGGCGCGTACCGGAATTCCATGTTGCGGGCCGGGCGGTCGTTTGCGAATGGCGCGACGGGGGCGCAGGATATCGTGCAAGAAGCGGGGCTGGTGGCGTGGCGCAAACGCGATTTGGCGCCGGAAATCCGCAATCCCCGGGCCTGGCTTGTCAGCATCACGCGGCTGGTCGGGCTTCGTGTCTATACCAAGTCACGGCGCCGCCGAACCCTTGCCGCGGGACTGGTGCGGGACCCGCCCGGCTGGCTCGATCATGGTGATCCCGTGCATGATCAATACCGCGATGAGGCCCATTGCGAGTTGGTTGAACGCGTTGTGGCCTGGGCGGAACAGCTGCCGCCGTCGCAGCGAAGGGTGGTGCGCTACAAGTTGTTGGAGGGAATGAACAATCGTGCCGTGGCCCGGAAGATGGGGATCTCCGTCGCCACCGTTCGCGTACATACATGTCGCGCGGTCGCGCGAATGAAAGCCCAGAGAGACTTGGGGCGGGTGCGAAGGGGTGGTCGCGCGGGCCTGAATGTCACGGGTTGGACTTGATACAGGCCTGGACGGTGTACGGAAGCCGGGCGTCCGTGGGTCTTTGCGCGTGGTCTTTGGGGGTGTGCGCACCCTCGGCGGGTTCCCGATCGCTCCACGGGATAGACGTCGTGTTCCAAGTCTCGACATGAGGCGCTCCAGCATGACCCGGGCGTGCGTCACCGGCTGCGTGGGGCCCGATGTGCGAAGGACATTCGGAGCGTTCGCAATTTCGGAGGACCCTGTCCGCACGTGCCCCCAAGGCGGAGCTCGCGCGGGCCGTGTCTCCGTCTTCGCCGTCGTCCCTTGGTTGCGGCGTGGCCGATTCCGGTGGTGGCGTTTCCGTTCCTGGCGTGCCACGGGTGGACCTTGTGTCAAACGCAGTGGTCGGCGGCCCTTGAACTTTTTCGTGTGCGACAAATTGAGATGGACTCAAGGGGCCGGATGCTCGTGGTCGACGACAGCCGAGAGCGGATCCTGGTGTTGTCACCGGAGCTGAGTATTCTTACAGGTGGTGGGACGGGAGGGTGAGGGCCCGGGAGAGTTTCAGTCCGGCCGGCCGCGGGTGCTTCCCGGCGATTTCGTAGTTGGTCTACGACTCCCGAGCTGGGCAGCATCACCATCTTCGGGCCGGAGTATTACGGTTTGGCCGCCACCCAAGCGGTGCCGATGCTCGCCGACGGATACCCGTCGGGCGAATTCTGGATGACGAGCGAGGGTCGGTCGCAGTACCTCGCCGTGTGCCACCCCGGCTGATTCCGTGCTCGAGGTGCCTGCGCCGGGCTTTCTGGTTGTCAGGCAGAGCGAGTCCATCAGCACTCAGGTTGCGCCCTTTGCCGCGGCGCCGCGGGCGGGCCCCGCCGATCCTCGTCATTTCGCCCTGAATCTGCATGGGCACACGGTGGCCGCGGGATCGTTCCCGGCGATAACGGTGGCGGTCTCCCAAGGAACAGCTTGACGGCGACTTGTCGAAGAGCGGCCCGCCCCTCGACACGACGATCCCCGGCGGCGCGCCGTACCGGTGGCCGGTGGTGGTTGCGCTTGTGGTCGGCGTGGCCGACAATCGGCGCACGATTTTGCTGGGCGTGAGGGGACAGGGTGAGTCGCCGTCTTGGCCCCTGCACATCGTTGGCCCCGATGGCCGCATCCGGTCTTCCTCGGGCGTATGGGCTACGCGCGGGGGGAGCAGGTGTGATGGCCGCGACGTCCACGGACTCTCCGGGAGTTCCGTAGATCCACCTCTCCCGACTGGCGGGTTTGCCGGCCGGATAGGGTCAAGACAATCTCAGCGGGGGCGAGGCTGACGAGCGCAAGGGGGTCGGGTGCCCCCCTTTCGTTGGCGCTTCGCGAATTCTGGACGTCTTTGTTGAGTCGGACTTGGGGGACCGGAGTCGATTTCCCCAACCGCTGTCGTTACGGGCACACACCACCCGCGAGGACTCCGGGATCGTTCTGCGGCGAATCCAGCTACGGCCGGAATCAATGGCGGACCGGGTCACAAGATCGACCGGGCGGTGCGACATCGGAGCCGGATCTCGGTGCATGTTGTCCAAGCCAGACAGACTCGGTGCGCGGTCCGGCTTGAACCGGATCAACACGTGGCTGTCGCTATCAGCTCCAAAGGCACCCCGCAAGACGGAGCCGAACAGCACCGGATCCTCAACATGCCGGCGGCTGCAAAATGCTTGGGTCATGGCCACGGGCACACCGACCCGGGGCACAAGCCCAGGCACGATTCTGTGCCTCTCCGGTCGGCGCGTCCCCGGGATGCGGACATTGGGAGCACGCGGTCAGCGTTCAATACCCAGCCGCTCCCGGAACACATCGGCATGCGGCCACAGCCGGGTCATGATCTCCGCGATTTGGCGGCCCCTGCGGGTGATGGAGTCCTCGCCCCACGTTGGCTCCTCCATGTCAGCCACGATCCGACGGTTCATCTCCAGGTCGTCCTGCTCCAGCTGCTCTGCCCGCTGGGGCCACGACTGGTCAGAAAGGCTCTTGTCGTTGGGGTTGCCCAGGAGTGTCAGGTTCCCCATGCGGCTGGTCATGCGATCCAGTCTGATGCGATCCTCCTCGCTGTACCCGAATCTCATGTCCTTGTGCCAGTGACGCTCCCAGTCGGGGGGCGCAACCTGGCCCACCTTGGCCGCTCCCGTAAGCGCGTAGGTGTCACCATAGGAGTCCCTGTGCATGCGCTCCGCGACCGCTCCCAGCAGAATCTGCAGGCGAATCTTCGCGATGCGGCCAAAGAGTGTGGTCGAGGGTACGCTGATGAGAATCTCCTCGTCAGACGGCCACCGGACATCGGTGGTTCCCTCGTCGAAGAGGTTCAGCATCGCCTTGTGGATGTCGGCCGGAGCCGTGGCCCGCAGGACCCGCATGTAGTAGAAGGCGATGTCGTCGAATCCGGAATACCGAATCTTGCGGGCCAGGCGCCGCATGAGGTAGCTGTCCAGGATGGCCATGGCGTCGTCGAACTCCAGGCCGTCGCCAAGCTTGGCGACCAGTTCCATGATCAGCGGAAACAAGGAGCCGATCTTCATGACCTGGCGATGCCGCAACACCTCCTGCGCCGCAGCCGAGAACGACCTCTTGTCCTGGATGCGCCGGTAGATGCTCGCGTAGCGCTGAAATCGCTCCAGAAACGGCTGCAAGTCCTTCCAGCCGCGCCCGTGGTGGATATCCTCGCCCGCGTCACGGAACTCGCGATAGAGGTGGTCCTTGGAGATGGGCTTCGTCTTGGCCGCGTTCCCCTTTCGTCCGGGCAACTCCAGCTGGGCGAAGTAGAAGAGAAACTGCTCGATCCGCTTGCCCTTGAGCCGTGCAATCCTCACCTCGTGGTTCCAGTACGGCTCCGCGTCGAACGGCTTGAGATACTCCGTGTAGGTGACATCGCCATCGGGATCGTAGGGGCGCACCCGGACGGCCAGGGACAACAGGTAGTTCTTGGTCTTGTCCCACTCGGTCAGCCTGGCGCCACGCGCGTTGAGTGCCTCAAAGATCGCGTGACTGTTCTCCCGGTCGTCCAGCTGGATGTCGACCAGTTGCAGGTGGAGCAGCATTGCCTGGGTGAGCCACTTGGCGCGGTCTTCCTTGGCCTCCTCGCCCGGAGCGTTCAGCCAGCCCAGCACGGTGTCCAGATAGTAGGCGTAGCATGTTTCCAGGTCCGAGTCGCCCGCATCGTTGTCGCCGGACTCGAGCGCGCGGTCGATCACACCGCAAAAGCTCGCGTAGTCACGGCTCTTGTGTTCCATCTTGTACTTGTCACCGGACTCGTTCATCACGGTCGAGTCGTTGGCGAGCAGATCGGACAGCCGGTTGGCAAACTGGTTGAGGCCCTCGGCGGCAAACGCGGTCCGGCTTGCCGCCAGGAGGATCTGCAGCGTGGTCAGGCGTTGCTGTCCATCGACCACCCACCATTGCTCCATGAGGCCCTTATGGCCGATTCGCTTGGTGATGATCGTCCCCAGGAAGTGGGGCGTGACCTTGCGCTCAGGGTCTTGGATCTGCTCCGCAAGCCCCTGGATGTCCCACCACAGCGGCTCCCAGTGGTCCTTGCGGGTCCACACGTAATTGCGCTGATAGCTGGGCACGATGTACTGCTTGCCCTGGAGAAATGCGTTTTGTCCCTGGATGATCTGTGGTGGTTGCATCGTCGTCTGCCGGGATCCGGGTGGTGTGTGGGCTTTTTGTCGACTCTCCCGCTACCTGGCGTGGGGCAAGAGCCGGATGAGGCGTCATTTGAGTGGGTTAGAATCACTCCCGTCGGAGGGAAAGGCAACCCACGCTGGCCCGCGCGCTTTTCCTTCTGGCGACCGTATTGGCGTTGCCGGTCGGCGGCGCGGGCGCTCAGGCCATGGCCACCAAATCAAGGTTGCCGGCCGCTGCCCGCACGGAAGCGCGTCCCTGCGCTCGTGCGACAGCCCCGATGTGTAGTGCCCCTGCGCGGTCCTCCACGGAATCGACATCCCACACCGGCGCTCCGTGGATGACGTGACCAACCTTGCGATGATCAACCTCCACAAAGGCCACGACGCGCACGCCTTGGCGCAGAAACTCCAGGGCCAACTTCTTCCCCGTGGGGCCTGCGCCCCAGATGATGACGCCGGGGCGACCCACGAGCAGGCTGCGGCGCAGGTGATGGACGCGGCACCGCCGAAAGGCGTCGAGCGAGTAGGCCGGGTGCGTGCGACTCAGCCTGGACGGCCCATCGCGCCAGTCGAGCAGCACGCGGGGAACGCAGGCAAAGCGGTGGCCGGCCCGCCATAGCCGTAGCAGGAGGTCGTAGTCTTCCGGCCAGCCGCGGTCACGGTATCCGCCCACGGTGTCCAGGGCTTGGGCGTGGAACAGGAATGTCGGGTGGGCAAGCGGGCACTCCACAAAGAGGTCACGCGATACGGTCTCCCATCGAGTCATGCCGTTCAGCCAGGATGCGTATCGGGCGGCCCGGTCAGAGACGGTCGCCTGGGAGACATAGCGAACCCCCGCGCCGCACCCGGCCAGCTCACGGTGGCCGCGCAGGAAGTCGAGCTGTGCCTCCAGGCGCTCGGGATGGCAACGGTCGTCGGCGTCCATGCGGGCGATGTAGGCGCCATCGGCCTCCCGGAGGCCTCGCTGCAGTGCGGCCACGAGGCCCAAGGCGGGCTGTCTCACAAGGCGAACGCGGGGGTCGGTCTCCTGCCAATCGCCCACGATTCGGGTCGTCCCGTCGGTTGACCCGTCGTCGACGACAATGATCTCGAGGCAACGCCATGTCTGCCGCCAAAGCGATTCCAGGGCGTCCCGGATGGTCGCCGCCCCGTCGCGCACCGGGAGTACCACCGACACGAGCGAACAGCTCAAGGAGGCTTGTTCCCCGTCGCAGGCCCGGGGCGCGCGGGGTTCTCTGGGCGCGTCACACGGACCCCCAAGGGTCAGCCGCCCAGATAGCGGCCGGTGACGCTCTCGGGCACGGCGGCGACCTCCTCCGGGCGGCCCATCGCCACGACCCGTCCGCCGTCCGCACCCGCTCCGGGTCCCATGTCGACCACCCAGTCCGCCCGGGCGATCACATCCAGGTCGTGCTCGACGACGATGAGCGTGTGACCGCTGTCGACCAGGCGGGAGAGCACGTCGTTGAGCTGCGCGACATCGTTGCCCGAGAGACCGGTGGTTGGCTCGTCAAGGATGTAGAGCTTGCCCTTGCCACCCCGCCGGGCCGCGCTCAGGAGCTCGCGGGCGATCTTCAGCCTCTGCGCTTCCCCGCCGGAGAGTGTGGTGGCGGCCTGGCCCAGTCGCAGATACCCCAAGCCAACCTGCTGTAGGTGCCAGAGTGCCTGGCCCAGCCGGTGTTCGCGCAAGAAAAACCGCATGGCCCGCTCAACGGTGAGCTGCAGCACATCGTGGACACTCAGGCCGCGGACCTCCACCCCGAGAACATCCCTGCGGTATCGCTTGCCCAGGCAGATCTCGCAGGGCACATGGATGTCGGCCATGAAGACCATCTCGACGCGCACATGCCCGGCCCCCCGGCACTCCTCGCAACGCCCGCCCGTGACGTTGAAGGAAAAGCTCCGCGCGCTCATGCCGGCCCGCCGCGCGGCCGGCTGCTCGGCGAAGATCCGCCGGATCTCCGACCAGGCCTGGATGTAGGTGACGGGGTTTGATCGGGGGGTGCGCCCGATCGGACTCTGGTCGATCAGGACCACATCCTTGATGTGCTCCAGACCGTCGAGGGATCGGTAGGCGCCGACCGCCTCTCCCAGGTGTCGGCGGGCAGAGGTGGGGCCGCCCCGCAGCTCGCGCTCCAGGGCGCGGTAGAGGATATCGTGAACCAGCGTCGACTTGCCGGAGCCCGACACTCCCGTGACCGCGGTCATGGCCCCGATCGGAAACTCTGCCCGTACCCCCGTAACATTGTGCAGCGTGGCTCCCTCAAGGCGAAGGCGGGCGCCGTCCACGGGCCGCCGTCGGCGCCGTGCTCCCTCAAGACCCCCCGGCGTCGGCGCCGAACCCGAGATGTAGCGCCCGGTCGCGGTGTTGGCCGAGGCCAGGGCGCCCGGATCCCCCTGAAACACGATGTCGCCGCCCAGGTCCCCGGAGTGGGGCCCCAGCTCCACGATGTGGTCGGCGGCCATGATCGCGTCCCTCGCGTGTTCCACGACAACGACGGTGTTGCCGCCGTCTCGCAGGCGCTTGAGCAACCCCATCACGGCATTCATGTCCCGCGGATGCAGTCCGATCGAGGGCTCATCCAGGACATACAGCGTGTCGACCAGGCGTGAGCCCAGGGAGTTGGCCAGAGAGATCCGCTGGGCTTCGCCGCCCGAGACGGTCCGCATCTGGCGCTCCAGCGTCAGGTATCCGAGACCGACATCCATCAGCACGTTCGAGCGAGCTCTCAGTTCCCGCAGGATCGGGCGCGCGATCGTGGCCTCCATGGGCCGTAGATCAAGTGAGTCCAGCCACCCGACCAACTCCTGGACGGGACGCGCCGCGACCGTACCGATATGCACGTCCCCGACCGTGACGCAGAGTGCTTCCGGCCGCAGGCGGGCCCCGCGGCAACGTGCACACACCCTGGGGCGCTGATACTGCCGCAGGAATATGCGGATGTACTGCTTGTACCTCTTGGGCTCCTTTGACGCGAGGAACTGCAGGACGCCCTGAAACGATCCCTTGCCCTGAAGCACGGAGTCGCGAAACGTCCGGGGCAGCTCGCGCCACGGCACGCGCGTCGAGACACCCTCCCGCTCTGCGAACGCGGCCAGCCGGCGCCGCTCCTCGTGGTAGCGGGGCTTGGCCCAGGGATCCACGGCGCCGTCGTCCAGAGAGCGCCGGGGGTCGGGCACAATGAGGTCGGGATCGTATTCCAGCGTGGCGCCGAAGCCCGTGCAGGCGGGACAGCTGCCGAAAGGGTCGTTGAAGGAGAAGAGCCTGGGCGAGGGATCAAGAAAACCGATCTCCGGGTGGCGGGTGCAGCGGGCGTGCTCCGAGAAGCGCATTTCGGCCGCCGCGCCGCCTTTGGCCGCTCCGGGCGGATGCGGGCTGACCCAAGCGTCTCCCTCGCCCTCCCTGAAACAGGTGGCCAGGGAGTCTGCCAGGCGGTCGCGCCAGTGCTTCCCGGGTGTTGCCGTTGTTCTCAGGCGATCCACGACGACGTGAACATCGCGGGCGCTCGCCAGGTCGCATGGAATGTGACCCTGGCCTTCGCCGTTTGCGCCCCATGGCTCGGATCCGGGTTCCAGCAGGTCGCCCAACTCGGCCAGCGTCCCGTCCACGAGGACCCGGGAGTACCCAAGCGCGCGAAGGTTGGCAGCGATCAGCCGATGCGAGACCCGCTTGCTGCGGGCCAGCGGAAAGGAGACCAGCAGGCGGATCCCCGGCGGCAGGGCCGAGACCCGGTCCACGGCGGCGCCCACCGAGTCGGCGCGAACATGGGCGCCGCATTCGGGGCACACCGTTCTGCCCGCCCGGGCAAAGAGGAGGCGCAGGTAGTCGTAGATTTCCGTGGCGGTCCCGACCGTGGACCGGCTGGTGGTGGTCGGGTTGCGCTGCTCGATGGCGACGGCCGGAGAAAGCCCCTCGATCCGATCGACATCGGGTTTCTCCATACGGTCCAGGAACTGCTTGGCGTAGGTCGACAGCGACTCGACGTAGCGCCTCTGCCCGGCGGCGAACAGCGTGTCGAGTGCCAGCGATGACTTGCCGGACCCGGACGGCCCGGTGATCACCGTCAGGGCGCCCCGGGGCAGATCCATGTCTACATTTTTAAGGTTGTGTTGACGTGCGCCCCGAATGCGTATCGGTTGGTCCACAAGAGCTCCCGGCTCGTCGCCTTCTGAAGGATGCGCGCGCCCCGGGCGCCGGCCGGCAGCGCTGGACGACCCCCGGCAAGAAAACCTACCGAACTCGGGGAGGGATGATCTTTGGCGATATTCCCGCGACCCGGCTACGGCGAACTCGGACGATACCGACCCGACTGCTCGCCTGTCGCGGCCGACTTGGGTGACAACCGCAACCTGTGGGGAGCGCATCCGGCGGCCCTTGACGTGCTCGCCCGCGTGGGATCGGACGGGGCGTCCCGGTATCCGGACAGCTACGCCGAGGGCATGGCGGAGGCGGCAGCCCGGGTGGTGGGTGCCCTGCCCTGCCAGATATGCACAGGAGCGGGTGCGACCGGGGTTCTGGACGCCCTGATGCGCGCGACGGCCCCCACATCGATGCGATACCTGGATCCCGGTTGGCCGGCCGCCGAGATGCTGGCGCGCATGAACGGTCACGCGCCCGTGCCCGTGGAGTGGACACGGGCGCTTGAGGACCCGATCAAGTTTGCGGGCACGCGTCCGTGCCTGGTCTTCGTCGCCAATCCCGGCAACCCGACGGGTGAGGCCGTCCCGGACGACTGGATCAGGGCCGTGTGGACACAGGCGGAGTCGGTGGGCAGCGTGCTCATTCTGGACGAGGCGTACGGCGAGTATCACCGCGATCCCCGGGACCGGGCCGCCGTGGAGCTGGCCTTGGCCGGCGAGCGCTCCCTCTGCGTCAGGACGATGTCGAAGGCCTACGGCTTGGCGGGCCTCAGGGCCGGGTATGGAGTCGGGAGCGCCTCCGTGGTGCTGGAGGTGGACAAGGCGCGCGGTCCCTTCGCGGTATCTGCCGCCTCGAGCGCCGCCGCTGCCGCCGCCCTGTGCAGCGACGCGCCGTGGCTGGGCGACGCGGTGGCCCAAACACGCCGGGTCCGGGATCGCCTGACCGATTGCCTGAGGCAGCGGGGGTACGATGTGCCCGAATCGAGCGCCAACTTCGTGTTCATCAGGCGCCCGCGGGAGGAGGTGGAGCGCATCGCCGTGGGCCTGGAGAGCCTAGGCGTGCGCACGCGGCCCTTTCTGGGGGCGACGGCCAGGGGGTCGGGCCTCAGGGCGACGGTGGGGCCGTGGCCGCTGATGGAGCGGTTGCTGGATGCGCTGGACAGGGTAGACGCGACGGGCGCGTGAAGCAGCGGCGTCGTGGTGACGGCGCCGGTCAATCCTTACACGGGCGGTTGCCCAAACGTCGCCCGGTTTCGGCTGACCAGGCGGTCTGCATGCCCTGCCGATAGCGGCACCCTCGGCCGGGTTGGATCGTCGGGTCCTTTTTCTGCCCCGTGGCGCGCAATCGCCGCTATGATCAATGAATGCTGCGTATCACCGGCCTCCCGCACCGCCCCGTGCCACGGCGGACCAACGCGCTGGTTTCCCGTGAGACGCCCGCGCACACGCTGTTGACCGGGCCGGGCCGCCACGGTGAAGGCTTGTGCTCCGGCCGGCCTGAGCGCCGCCGCTTGGTCGTCCCGTGAGTTCGGTCTACGAGGAAGAGGTCCTGGGCAGGGCGTACGACTCGCGCCTGATGGCCAGGCTGGTGCGCTATCTGCGACCCTATCGGGGGCGCGTTGCGGGTGCGGTCTTGCTTCTCATGCTGGCGTCCTTGTCCGCCGTGGTCGGTCCCTACCTGACCATGATCGCGCTGGACGAGGCCATCCCGGCCGGCGACGGCCGCCTCCTGGCGCTCTTGGCGGGGGTGTACGTCGCGGTCACGGTGGCCACCTTCGCGTTTCAGTACATACAGGCGCTGGTCACGACCTGGCTGGGCCAACGGGTGATGTACGACCTGCGGACCGAGATCTTCGGCAAGCTGCAGGAGCTGGACCTCAGGTTCTACGACCGCAATCCCGTGGGCCGGCTGATGACGCGCATCACATCGGATGTCGAGACCCTCAACGAGCTCTTCAGCTCCGGGCTCGTCACCGTGTTCGGCGACCTGTTCATGCTCTTCTTCATAGTCGCGGCGATGCTGCGCATGGACCCGGAGCTGGCGCTGGTCACCTTCAGCGTGCTGCCCTTTGTGGCGTACGCGGCCTTTGTCTTCCGGTCCCGTATCCGGTCTGCCTACCGTGACATCCGCGTGCGTCTGGCGCGCATGAACGCCTTCCTGCAGGAGCGCTTCACCGGCATGCGCGTGGTCCAGCTCTTCAACCGGGAGGACGCCGACCTGGAGCGGTTCCGCGGCCTGAACGACGACTACCTGGGCGCGCACCTGCGCTCCATCACCCACTACGCGCTCTTCTTCCCGATCATTCAGCTGCTCACCTCCATCGCCCTGGCGCTCATCATCTGGTACGGGGGCGGGGCCATGATTCAGGGGGCCCTCACCATCGGCGTGCTGGCGGCGTTCCTGGACTACGCGCGCCGCTTCTTCCGCCCCATCCAGGACCTGTCGGAGAAGTACAACCTGCTGCAGGGCGCGATGGCGTCGTCCGAGCGCATCTTTTCTCTCTTGGACACCCAGCCCGAGATCCGGGACCCGCGGCATCCGGTTCCGCTGCCTCCGGGCGCGGGGGGTTCCATCCGCTTCGAGGGCGTCTGGTTCGCATATGGCCGAGACGACGGGCTTGGCGAGGCCGAGCCAGACTGGGTTATCCGGGACCTGTCGTTCACCGTCGCGCCCGGCGAGAAACTGGCCATCGTGGGGCACACAGGCGCGGGCAAGACGACGGTGATCAACCTTCTCATGCGCTTCTATGAAGCACAGAGGGGGAGAATTTTGGTCGACGGGGTCCCGGTCGACCGGCTCTCCGTCCGGGAACTGCGCTCCCGGGTCGGCCTGGTGCTGCAGGATGTGTTCCTGTTCAGCCAGTCGGTCGACTACAACGTGCGCCTGGGATCGCCGTCCATGGGGCCCCGGCAGGTGACCGATGCGCTGGACGCGGTCGGGGCCACCCCCTTCGTCAAGCGCCTGGCCTCGGGCACCGGGCAAGACCTGGGCGAGCGGGGAGCCCGCCTGTCGGTGGGCGAGCGCCAGCTGCTGTCGTTTGCGCGCGCCCTGGCCTATGATCCCGCCATCCTGGTCTTGGACGAGGCGACGAGCTCGGTGGACAGCGAAATCGAGGCGCGCATCGAGGAGGCCACCGACCGCCTGCTGCGGGGTCGGACCAGCCTGGTCATCGCGCATCGCCTGTCCACGGTGCGGGGCGCGGACCGCATCCTGGTGATGCACCGGGGCCGCTTGGTTGAGCAGGGCGGTCACGAGGAGCTGTTGCGCGAGGGCGGCATGTACCATCGGTTGCACGAGCTTCAGTTCGCGAGCGCGCCCGCCTGAGCCGGCGGCGCGCCGGAAAAGGGACCATATTCGTAGTGCGGCGGTCGCACCGGGGCCGCTGCGGGACTCGGGTGAACGCGAATTCATGTGGGAGGAGAAAACCATGACCTTTTTTGCCGTTGCCGTCGTGCTCGTCATCCTGGGAGGGGTGGTCCGCTCGCTGCCCGCCGGGTCTTCGCAGGTGCCCAACAAGCTGGTCGGGTATCTGCTGATGGCCGCCGGCCTGGGCGCGGGGCTGCTGAACACGGTCGTCATCATCCCTGTCGGGGAGGTTGGGGTCCAGCACTTCCTGGGACGTGTCGAGCCCACGCCCCTGACCGAGGGGGTCCATGTCATCAACCCCTTGGCGAGGGTGGAGCGGATGTCGATCCGCGAGCAGTCGTTCCCCGCGCAGGGGGGCATCGAGCAGATCGAGGCCCAGACATCGGAGCAGCTGAATGTCGCGCTGGAGGTCTCGCTTCTCTTCGAGATCAACGGGGCCAACGCCCCGGATCTCTTCTCGGGCATCGGCGGTGAGGATCAGATCAAGCGCAGCATCGTGCTTAACGCGGTGCGCAATGGCGTGCGCGACGCCGTGGCCACCAAGTCGATCAACGAGATCTTTTCGCCGGACCGCCGCGACTTGGCCGTGTCGATGAAGGAGGAGATCCAGGCGAAGGCGGGACAGAGGATCGATGTGGTGGACGTCTTTGTCCGCGACATCCAGGCGCCTGCTCGCGTGCGCGAGGCGATCGAGCAGAAGCTGGAGCGCGAGCAGCAGGTGGCGGCGGAAGAGTTCCAGACCCAGATCATCCAGGAGCGGGCCCGGCAACAGGCCGAGGAGGCGAAGGGGATCGCCGAGGCCCAGAGGATCATCGCCCAGGGTCTCACGCAGGAGTACCTGACCTTCTTCTACATCCAGCAGCTGGCAGAGATGCCCGAGGGATCGCTGGTGTACGTTCCGACGGAAGGGGGCATTCCGCTGATCAGGAATCTAGGGGGGGGGGGGGCGGGCCGGTAGCCGGTAGGCCCTCTCTGGACCGGTGGCCGGTAGCAAGAGTCCCGCGAAGCGATCGGGCATTCGCGGCGCGGTGACGAGGAGGCTCCTTGTCGGGGGCGGGGTGGTGGCCGTGATCGCCGCGGTCTGGGCCCAGGGCACCGCGTGCTCGCCCACATATGTTCTCAGGGCCGGGTGGGAGGAGGCGAAGATCCTGAGGGCGCGCCAGCCGATTGCGGAAGTGATCCTCGCCCCGGACACCGATGAGCGCACGCGCGGGAAGCTCACGCTGGCGCGCGAAGCGCGCCGCTTTGCGATCGATTCCCTGCGGCTGGATGCGGGCGACAGCTACACGACGTACGTGCGCCTGGAGAGGGACACCCTCGCCCTGGTGCTCTCGGCGGCCTACCCGGACCGGCTGGCGTCCAAGACATGGTGGTTTCCGGTCGTGGGCCATGTCCCCTATCGGGGCTTTTTCGATCTGGAGAACGCGGCGGCCGAGCAACGGGCGCTTGAGGAGGAAGGATGGGACACCTACCTGCGTCCGACCGCCGCCTTCAGCACGTTGGGGTGGTTCTCCGATCCGCTGCTCTCAACGGTTGTGCGCTACGACGAGGTCGAGCTCGTGAGCACGATCCTGCACGAGCTCTCGCACAATCATCTCTTCGTGCCGGGACGGGTGCGCTTCAATGAGAGCTATGCGACATGGGTCGGCCGGGCCGGGGCGGCCCGGTTCTTCTGCGGCCGGGCCGGCGGGGGCGGGGACACCGTGTGGTGCAATCGGGCCAGGGACCGCTGGCACGATGTGCAAGCCTTCTCCGGCTTCCTGGATGGTATGGTGGGCGAGCTGGAGGTGGTCTACGGAGACACGGCGGCGACGACCGAAGAGAAGGTCGCGCGCCGCTCGACGATCTTTGAACGGCATCGGCAGCGGTTCCTGGACGATGTCCGCCCCAGCCTGGGCAGCCTGACCTTTCGGGGCTTCCTGTCCATGGAGTGGAACAACGCCACCCTGCTGAGCAGGATGCGCTACTACCACCGCCTTCGGGACTTCGGGCGCCACCAAGCCCGCTCCGGCACGCTGGCCCAAGCCATTGAAGCCCTGCGGTCGGGGATCGATACCGTGGACGACCCCTTTGAGCTTCTGTCCCCGGACACCGACCGATCGGCGCTTGAGGCGCGCCCGCGAGCGTCGCAGCCGGGCTACATGGCCCGCAACCCTTAGATTTATGTTCCCGATGCCCCTGCTCATGCACCGCGCGTCGGGACCGCTCCATGCGCCCGGGACGCCCCGGAGACCCCTGAACCCCGACCGGCCCCATGTCCACGAAGACGGATAGGGTGTACGATCCCGTCGCCATCGAGCGCAAGTGGCAGGATCGCTGGGAGCGTGACCGCACGAATTCCTTCACGCTGGATGAGCTGCGCACCGCCCGGCGGCCCTTCTACAACCTGATGATGTTCCCCTACCCCTCCGCCGAGGGGCTGCATGTGGGCAACATCTACGCATTCACGGGCGCCGATGTGCATGGGCGCTTCAAGCGCCTGCAGGGCTTCGATGTCTTCGAGCCGATCGGCTTTGACGCGTTCGGGATTCACTCGGAGAACTTCGCCCTCGGAGCCGGTGTGCATCCGATGGATCTCATCCCGGCCAACGTGGCCAACTTCACGCGCCAGCTTCGGCGCATCGGGGGCATGTTCGACTGGGACCACAGCCTGGATACCACGGACCCGAGGTACTACGCGTGGACCCAGTGGGTTTTCCTCAAGCTGTTCGAGCACGGACTCGTCGAGCAGAAGAAGGCGCCGGTCAACTGGTGCACCTCCTGCATGACCGTCCTGGCGAACGAGCAGGTCGTGGTGGGGGCCTGCGAGCGCTGCGCAACGCCCGTCGAGCAGCGGAGAATTCGACAGTGGTTCCTGAAGATCACGCGCTATGCGGGGCGTCTGTTGGACAACCTGGACGAGCTCGATTGGTCGGAGTCGACGGTCAAGGCGCAGCGCGCCTGGATTCGCCGCTCGCGGGGCGCCGAGATCCGGTTTCCGCTGGTGGCTCCAGAGGGTCGGTCGGGCGGCAAGCCCGAGCGGGGGCGGGACCATGTCGCCGTGTTCACCACCCGTCCCGACACGGTTTGCGGAGCGACCTACATGGTCCTGGCTCCAGAGCACCCGTTGGTTGACGCGGTGACCAGCCCCCTGCAACGGGACGACGTGAAGAGGTATCAGGCCCGGACCGCCGCCAAGGATCTCGTGGCCCGCCAGAAGGTGGAGAAGGACAAGACGGGGGTGTTTACCGGAGGGGCGTGCCTCAACCCCGCCACGGGCGAGGCGATTCCGATCTGGATCGCCGACTATGTGCTCATGGGGTACGGGACCGGAGCGGTCATGGCGGTGCCGGCCCATGATGAGCGGGACTTTGACTTTGCCACCGCCCACGGCCTGCCCGTCGTGCGGGTTGTGGCGCGAGAGGGGGAGGACATCGAGGCGCCCGTGACCATGGCCTACGAGTTTCCCCGGGGCAGGCTGGTCCACTCGGGCGCCTACGACGGCCTGACGCCCGAGGAGGCGACGGACCGCATCGTGCGCGACCTGGCCCGCCGGGGCTTGGGGAAGGCCACCGTGAACTATCGCTTGCACGACTGGTGCATCTCCAGGCAGCGGTACTGGGGCCCCCCGATCCCGATCATACACTGCGATGACTGCGGGGCCGTCCCCGTACCGGAAGAGGACCTGCCGGTCGTCCTGCCCCGGGTGGAGGACTTCCGCCCGGAGGCGACGGGCAAGAGCCCCCTGTCCAGGGTTCGCGACTGGTTCGAGGTCCCCTGCCCCTCCTGCGCCGCCCCGGCGGCCCGGGAGACGGATGTGTCGGACACCTTCCTGGACAGCGCCTGGTACTTCCTGCGCTACCCCTCGACCGACTTTGACGACCGGGCCTTCGACCCCGACATCACGCGTCGCTGGCTTCCGGTGGACGCCTACATCGGGGGCAACGAGCACGCCGTGCTCCACCTGCTCTACTCGCGCTTCGTCATCATGGCGCTCCACGACATGGGGCTGCTGGAGTTCGAGGAACCCTATGACATGTTTCGCGCCCACGGCCTGATTATCCGGGAGGGCGCCAAGATGTCCAAGAGCAAGGGCAACGTGATCGTGCCGGACCCGATCATCGAGCGCTACGGGGCGGACACGTTTCGCGTCTATCTGATGTTTTTGGGTCCATTCTCGGCCGGCGGCGACTACCAGGACCGGGGCATTGCGGGCCCGCACGGCTTCTTGCATCGGCTGTGGGAGTCGGTGGTTCCCGGCGAGGGGACGCTGCCCGAGCGGGACCCCGACCCGGCGCTTGAGCGCAAGCTCCATCGCACGATTCGGCAGGTGACCGAGCAGATCGCCGACCTCCGGTACAACACGGCGATTGCGGCCCTGATGGAGTATCTCAACGCGGCCCGCGCCGGGGGCAGGATCCCGTGCCGGGCGGAGGTTGAGCCCCTGGTTCCCATGATCGCCCCCTTCGCCCCCCACATGGCCGAAGAATTGTGGGAGCGCTTGGGGCACCCGGCCAGCGTGTTTGACGGTGCGCGCTGGCCCCGCTTCGACGCCGACAAGGCCGCCCGGGGGCGACGCGTGATCGCCGTGCAGGTCAATGGCCGCGTTCGGGGCACGGTCTCGGTGCCGGCCGGCATCGATCGGGATACCGTGACACGGCGCGCCCGCGAGGAGGAGAACGTGGCCCGGCACTTGGACGGAATGACGGTGCGCCGCGTGGTCCACGTCCCGGACCGTCTGGTCAACTTCGTGGTCGCGCGGGAGGCCGCCCGGTCCAGGCCCTCTGCCTGACGGGATGCCACTTTTCCCGAGCCACTCTGCCACTCACGCCACGCCCATAAGGAATCCCCCATGCCCCCATCGCCCGGCACCGACGCGCGCAACGCGAGTGACGTGAAGCCCAGGGTGTCCATCGAACGGAGGGCCATTGACGCGGTCAAGGTCCTGGCCATGGACGCCGTGCAGGCGGCCGCCTCCGGCCACCCGGGCACGCCGATGGCGCTGGCCCCGGTCGGCTATGTGCTCTGGACGCGGCATCTCAAGCACAATCCCGCCGACCCCGACTGGATGGACCGCGACCGCTTCGTGCTGTCGGCCGGTCACGCGTCGATGCTTCTCTACAGCCTGTTGTACCTGACGGGCTACGACGTGTCGCTGGACGACATCCGTGACTTTCGCCAGTGGGGAAGCAAGACCGCCGGCCACCCGGAGGTCGGCCACGCGCCCGGCGTGGAAACGACGACGGGGCCGTTGGGCCAGGGGGCCGCGAACTCGGTCGGCATGGCGCTGGCGGAGCGCTGGTTGGCCGATCGTTACAACCGCCCCGGGCACGACATCGTCAACCACCGGACCTATGCCCTGTGCTCTGACGGTGACCTCATGGAGGGTCTCTCGCACGAAGCCGCCGAGATCGCCGGCCATCAGCGCCTAGACAAGCTGACGTGGATCTTTGACGACAACCGGATCACGATCGAGGGGTCGACCGATCTGGCCACGGCCACCGATCAGGTCCGCCGCTTCGCCGCCTACGGGTGGCACGTCGTCACGGTGCCAGACGGCAGCGATGTGGAGGCGATTGACCGCGCGCTCAGCGAGGCGAGGGACGAGAAGGGGCGCCCCTCGCTCATCGTGCTGCGCACCACGATCGCGGACGGGAGCCCGAATATGGCCGGTACCGCAGCCAGCCACGGAGCACCTCTGGGCGAGGCGGAGATCGAGGCCACCAAGCGCAACCTGGGGTATCCGTCGCTGGAGCCCTTCCATGTGGATGCGCAGGTGTTGGAGCACTGGCGCGGTGTCGCGGTGGCCGGCCGGGCGGCGCAAGCCGAGTGGGAGGGGCGTTTCGGGGGCTACCGGGCCGACTGCCCCGAGCTTGCCCGGGATCTGGTGGCCGGCGCACGGGGAGAATTGCCCGCCGGCTGGGACGGTGTCGTGCCGGAGCTGGCCAATGCGGCTCCGACGGCGACGCGCAATCACTCTGGCCGGGTGTTGCAGGGGCTGGCCCGGGCCGTGCCCACACTGGTGGGGGGATCGGCCGATCTGGGCGGATCCAACAAGACGGATATCGTCGGCGGCGGTGACCTGCTCCACGACAATCCGGGCGGCCGGATCATGCACTTTGGCGTTCGCGAACACGCGATGGGAGGGATCATGAACGGCATGGCGCTACACGGCGGCGTCCATCCCTTTGGGGGCACATTCCTGATCTTCTCCGACTACATGCGGCCCGCCATCCGCCTGGCCGCGCTCATGGGCCTGCCCGTCGTCTATGTCTTCACGCACGACAGCATCGGCCTGGGCGAGGACGGCCCCACCCATCAGCCGATCGAGCAGCTCGCATCCCTCAGGGCCATCCCCGGCCTGCTGGACCTCAGGCCGGCCGACGGTCCCGAGACCGCCCAGGCGTGGGTGGCCGCGCTCCGCCACAGGACGGGGCCGTCGTTTCTGGCGCTGACGCGCCAGGGCGTTCCCGCGATCGATCGAGGGGACACATGCGCGCCGGCGGACGGACTGCATCGGGGAGGGTACGTCCTTCGGGACGCGGAGGGGGGAGTGCCCGACGCCGTCATCATCGCCTCGGGATCCGAAGTGAGCCTGGCGCTGGACGCCCAGGGCCGCCTGGCCCGGGACGGGATCCGCGCGCGGGTGGTCAGCCTGCCCAGCTGGCGCCTCTTCGAGGCACAGCCCAAGGAGCATCGGGAACACGTTCTCCCGCCCGGTGTACCCGTGGTGTCGGTCGAGGCGGCCAGCACGATGGGCTGGAGACGGTGGGTGGGGCAGGGCGGTGTGACGATCGGAATCGACCACTTCGGCGCCTCCGCCCCGTACGAGGAGATCTACAGACGCTACGGGGTCACGGCCCGTGCGGTCTCCGACGCGGTCCGGCGGCAGGTTGGGGTATCGGAAGCGAACGGTATGGAAAGGTACGGGCAACAATGACGGATGGAGCTGGGCTTCGGCGCCGGGGCTGGCGGCCACGGGCGCTGGGCGCCGCCTTGGTTCAGAGCTTGGTCCTGGTCGGGGGGGCGCCAGCGGAGGCGGCAGCGCAGGACACCACCAAGGCGGTTCCTGACACGATGGTCTTTCAGGTGCGCGGTCTGCATGTGGAGGTGCCCAGGCCGGTGACCACGACCGGCGGCACGAGCGCCGTCGAGGTGTCGCTGGACTCCGCAGGAGTGGTTGCCGCCCCCACGATGGAGGAGTTCCTGCGGCGCGTTCCCACCCTCCAGATACGGGCCAACTCCAGGGGCGAGGCACAACCCGACCTGCGGGGTGCCGAGGATCGCCAAATCGCGGTCCTCCTGGACGGCATCCCGCTCACGGTGGGGTGGGATCACCGAACGGACCTGTCGGTCATTCCGCTGACGGCGTTTCGCAACATGCGATTGCTCAGGGGCCTGTCGTCGATGCTCCACGGGCCGAACGTCCTGGGCGGCGCCATTGAATTCAATGTGGGGCGGGGATCCTCCATTCTGTCCGCGCCGCCGTCCTTCCTGGGCGCGGTATCGGTCGACCAGGAGGGTGGACGGAGCGTGACGGCCACCGTAGGGACCATGATCGAGTCGGGCGGTGTCGATTGGACGATCCGGGGGGGATCCGGTTATCGGGCGCGACCCGGTGTGTCGTTGCCCGAAGGTGCCAAGTCGGACGCGCGCCTGAATGCGGACCTCCTGGCCGACGCCCAAGGGCGGCGCCTCAACTCTGACCGACAGCTTGTCGACGGCTTTCTGTCGGCGCGCATGCACACCGGGGGCGGCGCGTGGGCTTCAGCCCTGGCGACCGCCTCGAACACGGATCGGGGGGTGCCGCCGGAGGCGCATGTGAAGGACCCCAGACTGTGGCGCTACCGCGACAATTCGAGGCTGTTCGTGGCGCTGTCCGGCGGCACGGGCCGGCGCTCGACCCGTCGGGGCGACGGGGAGCTGGAGGCCAGTTTCGGGTTGGACCGGACATCCATCGCCATCGATCAGTTTTCCTCGCATTCCTTCGCCAACAAAATCGATGGCGAGACCGGTCGCACGACGACGCTGACGGGCCGGCTCCTGGGAGAACACGTGTTTGACGACGGGCCGACAATCTGGAGTGCGGCCACGGTGTCGAATGTGCGGCATACGGAGCGCTTTGAATCCGGTCTCACCTTCGAGTACCAGCAGCTGCTCTGGAGTCTGGGGACCGAGGCGGAGATCCAGATCGGTGGTGGCAGCGGGGCGGATGTGCTCAACTGGACGCTGGGAGCCTCGGTCGACGGGTCCAGCACCCCCCGTTCGGGAGACAAGGATCCGCTGGGGACGATGTGGGAAGTTGGTGCGAGGACGGGAATCACCCGCTCGGGGCTTGGCGGGCGGGTCCTGTATCATTTGGGTGTCAGCCGGCGCACGCGCTTCCCGTCGCTACGGGAGTTGTATTCCGGCGCGCTGGGTCGCTTTCAGCCCAATCCGGGTCTCCGCTCCGAGAATCTTCTGGGGGGCGAGGCCGGGGTCACCTACAATCATGGGGGCATCCAACTTCAGACCGTCGGTTTCTACAATCGCCTGGGTGACGGCATCGTGCGCAGCCGGACGACCACAACCCAGGGGGTCCGTTTTGTGCGCCAAAACAGGGATCTGGTCACATCGGGGGGCCTGGAGGTGTTGGCCGCGGCGAACCGGGGCCGCTTCAACGTCGGCGGCTGGCTGACGCTCCAGAGGGTGCGGGTCCAAGACAAGAACCGGGGCGTGGACCTGCTGGCCGAGTACACGCCGGCCGTGTCGGGGACGCTGAATCTGGGCGTTGTTGGGCCGCGCGCGGTCGCGGTGAGCGGGTTCATGCGGTTCCGCGGCACTCAGTACTGTGAGAATGTGGAGGTGTCGGGTCTGGACGGAATGAACTCCAGCGTCACCGTGGATCTGGAGGCGAGGCGGGGGTTTGCGCTGAGCGGGGGAAGATTCGGTCGCAGTGTCGATGGCTCGATCAGCGTGGGCAATCTCACCAATACGACCGTCCTGGACCAGTGCGGACTGCCTCAGCCGGGCCGGACGGTTCGGATCCAGTTCAACGTCCGGTAAGTTGGGGTAGGCGGCATTGGCGAAATGTGGGGCGAGCCGCGTTTGGTTTGGCGGGTTGTTGGGAAAGGCGGGTGGTGCACTCTTGTGAAAAAACGGGTTTGGGTTGGGTTGAAGAAGGCCTCGGGATAGAGCTTTCAAGACATACATTCAATCTCTGCCCCCCCGGCAGAAGGCCCAACCTCGGTCATTGCAGAAACCCTGTCGCGGACACACAGCCCTACCGTGATCGAACTTCCGGGTTCAGCTCGAGGGGGGTGACCGGGCACCGGTCATAAGGTGTTCCGCTGTGCCTCTCCGGGTGGTCCGATCCGGTGATCGTGCGCTCCGCGGTCCTTGGCGCCCGCAAGCAGCGCGGACGGTGCGCATGAGGCGAAGTCCGGCGCAGGCCTAACTCGCAGGCAGGGCGGCCGGGACCGGCTCCGAGCGATCGTAGTCGGCGGCCCCGGTGGTGTGGCGCGTGCGCGAACTTGTGTTGGCAGGTTGGACACGCGGTTTCACCCGTGGCGGCGAGCCGTTGTACCGATGCCGCCCGTCGCCATTGGTGCCGGAACTTCCGTCGTGGGTCCCCCGCTTGGCTCCTGTCGATACAATGGGTCGAGGACGCCGACCGCACGCTCTCCCAAGAGTGGGCGCCACCAGATTCCCGAATCTCCCGGGAAAATCCCCAGGAATGCGTTCTGGAGATGGACCGAATTGCGCGTCCGGCGTGACGGGACGACACAATGCCGAACAATCCGCCGAATCGGGGCTCCGGGGCCGGTGAAACGTTTTTCCTCGTTCGCAGTGACCAAGGGGTGAGGGCACGATTCAAGGGGTCGTGCGAGCAACGGAGTTGACCGGGGGTCGCGACCGGCACTCCAAGACCAAGGAGAGCTCAATGGACAAGATGAAGAAGTTGCTGTGGCTGACGATGATCTTCGTCGTGGCCGGGTTCGTCGTTGGGACGGCGGCAAGTAGCACCGCCGTCCGGGCGAAGGCCCTTTCGCATCCCTGCCCGTATGACACATGCCGGAAGTTCTTGTGGATCGATTGGTGCGACGGCCGCGGCGCCGTCGCCACATACTGCAACCACGATGCCCCGCACGCGGACTGTCAGACCACTCCTTGCGGACACTGACGGATGGTCTCGGTAATGGGCACGACCAGGAAGATGACGGCGAAGCCGGCCGCTCTTTGCGCGACTGCCGGATCCCCGCGCTCTGCCGTCGGAGCCAATAACGGCGGCTGGGAGGACGGGCAGTGCCCGCCCTTCCAGCCTCGGAGCCCCCGGCGATCGGCCGCAAACGCTCGTCGTCATCGGAAGGTTGTCCTGGCGTACAGTGTGGCGTGTTTTGGGATGGCGGGCTGCGGGGCGGAGCCGAAGGAGATCAGCCACCCGACGCCGGACAATATTCCTGTAGACGGTTCCGTGATCGGCGCGTCAGATGTCCCGACTGGACTTGCGGCGGTGGCACTGGATGATTGGCTCCGGGTGCGCGACCAACTCCGTCGATCCGAAGTGGTACTCACAATCGGTAAGTCGGGTGAGATCGGCGATGACCTCGAAGAGGTCTTCGGATGGGTTGTAGACGCCGAGTTCGACGCGGAGGGGAACATTTTTGTGCTGGACCTTATGGCGCAGAACGTCCGAGTCTTTGATGCCGCCGGCAGATTCTCGACCAAGTTCGGAGGCAGCGGTGAGGGGCCCGGAGAGTTTCGCGACGCATGGGGACTCGAAATATTGTCTGATGGGCGCATCGTCGTTTCCGATCTCGGTGGCCACCTGAATACCTTTGCAAGAGAGGGTGGCGAATACATTTATGCTGGCCGCCTGCCGATACCTTCCGGTGTGTCCATACGTGAGGGCGCGTGCCAGATTGGCCATCGCTTCTTTGTGTCCGTTAGGGCGTCCGAGAACGAGTTGATCCATGAGATCCCAATGCGGCCAGGGCGTGTTTCGAGATCGTTCGGAAAGGGCTACGGAGCTCGCTATGACCTAGTGCAGTACCTGCTGAATGAGGGGCCCATTGGCTGTCTCGGAGATCCAGCACAGATCGTCTTCGCGTTCGGTCAGTTGCCCGTGCTGAGGTCTTACAGCGCCGACAGCGGAGTCGAGTTGTGGACGGCTGTAGTGACAGATTACCTGCAAGGGGAGATCGTCGAGAACCGCGCCACGGGCTCCATAGCGTACATGTCGGGCATCAAGGACATTGCCATCGCAGTGCAGGGGGTAGGGGAAAAGCATGTCCTTTACCAAACCAGCCGTGGCGAAAAAGCGGCTCCAGACGAGATTAAGATCCGCAGCTACTTGGTAGACGCAACGAGTGGCAATGGCGCGTTGATTTCAACCAGCCTGCCATTTGTGTTGGATGTCACCGAAACCCACATTTTGGGGTATCGGGTCACGGGGATTCCAAGAGTGGAAGTTCGCAGGTTCGCGTCCTCCATACATGAAGGGAGAGTACAGTCATGAAGCGCGTGCGCGCGCGATGGGCATGGCTGGCGTTGGTGGGTGGTGCAATGGCCGGGTTGTTGGGCGTTTTTCCGAGACCAGTGGAGGTGCGTTGGAGTATCCCGCTGCTTGCGGAAAATCCCTATGTACCGATGGCGCGACAAGACTCCGGTGATGAGCTGGTGTTTGTCTTCATTGGTTCGTCGCGTTGCCGTTGGTCGAACGACCCGCAGCTGCCGTCCCTTGTCAGTCAAGCCCGGACAGCAGTGATGGCTCGGGCTCGAGAGGCGTCCATGGGATTTGCCGCAATCGGTCTCACCAGCGATGTCATACCGGAGAGAGGGCTTGACCACTTGGCCCGGTTTGGAGGGTTCGATCAGATCGTAACGGGAATGGGATGGCGAAACGTCGGCCTGATGAAATTCCTGCATGGTGAGCGAACCGGACCTGCCGCCACGCCACAGGTGCTTGTGTTTGTTCGAAGCGTCGTCGTGGAGGCGGGACACCCGGATGTGCAGGACGAGCGATTGTTGGTCCGTCGGCACGGGCTTTCTGGAATCCGGCAGTGGGTCGAGGGCGGATCAAGAATCCCGCAGTTTGGCGAGGCTACGCCGTGACGGGTTCAGTACGGTGTCGGACACTGAGGGCAGGTGTGCTCATTCTGGCAAACATCCCGTCTGGTTGTGGATCGGAGAGCCAGTTTTCTGACGCTGGCGGTCGGCGAGTCGATCCATTGGAAGACGACGGTCCGATGTCTGTCACGATACACGAAGTGTGGCGCCGGCAGTTGGGTGAGGAGGTTGACGCCCGCGGAGGAATGGCGGTTTGGGAGGATGGAACCATCTGGATTGGTACGACGGAGAGGATCTGGGAGATGGGACCGCAGGGCGAATTCCTGCGAGTGATTCCGGAACCGCCTGCGGCCACGGGCAGAGGTTACGCCCTCGCATTGTTTGCCATGCCCGACCGGCGCAGCGTCGTGCTCGTGAGCAGGAACGGCACCACGTTCTTTCCAAGCAGGGACGGGGCGTCGGGTCGGTATTCGGAGATACACCGGCATAGCGTGCCCGGCATCGCGGCTCTTCAGCACGACCAGTATGTGCTGAGCTACGGCCAGTATCCAGATGACCCACATGTGGCGTTCTCGCTGCACCTCTACTCGCTCGATGGCCATGTGAAGAGTTGGCATCCCGCCTTTGTGGCAGACGAGTGGACGGTTGTGACTGAGATGACCGGAGGTCCGGTCACGGTGACGCCGGAGGGAGACCTCGTCTTGGCCGAAAAGAGTCCCCCTTTTCGGATCATTCGCTATCCTGGCGGCCGGGGCGACAGCTCGATGGTCGCTTTTGAGGACGAGACCATCATCCCGCGGAATGAGCTGGGAAGAGCGCTCTTGCCGAACGGGAACCGTGGGTCTCAATGGAGCCGACCAGTCTTTATTGGCCACATGCGCGATGGTAATTTCCTGACGGTGATTCGCTACTATCAGCCACGTGGAGGCTCCCGACAGGGTCTGTGGGTGGTCGTTTCGCCGAGTGGAGACATATTGGCGAAAACCCGATTCCGCGGCTCCTTTGAGTTTATCACGGTGACGGGGGTCGATGGCAGGTATCTCGCATGGATTGACAACAGCATTGTCGCGCTGGACGTGACGGTTGAGCCGGCTCATGGTGTGATGCCTGCGGGTGAAATGCGCTGACCCGCTCGGCTTCCGATTGTTCTGCCACATCGGAGTGAGAAAAAGGCGCGGGCAAGCATTCTGCCGAAGGCTTGACGGGAATCACCCGCTGGTGTTTGGCCGGTGGGTCCTGTGTCATTTGGGCGTCAGCCGGGAGAAGCCCATGCTCCGAGCCCGGTTTGCCGAGATGCCGGATGGACAAGAGTCCAACAGTGGACGGGATCATGCCGGCGCGACGGTTCTGCAGGCTATTTTGACTTGGGTGGTCGCCGGTCTTCGGTTGGCCGTTCTCGGCTTGACCAAGCGTCGGCGGACCCGTGTTCTCCGTAGCCGGACCGTGTCGTCGTGCCTCTTCGTCGATGCTTTGCACGCACTCGTGACGCAACTGTTGGCAGAACATGGCTTAGGCCGAAGTTTGCGCGAAAAATGGCCGTTTTTTCTCTGTAAGCCATTATATCGTATAGATTTGTACGAATCAAAGTGCTGCATTTTGTACCCATGTAAATAACGGCGCTTATTTCCGTGAAACTACATAGTTGGGCGGGGTCGACAACGGCCTCGGGATGCGGTGTCTAAGGCCAGCTGGTTTCTATATCTTACGGCTCGCGACAGACCGCATCGGCATCATGGAGTGACTGCCCAACCCCGCGGGACCATCAAGCCGCATCCTGAAGCACCTCGACATGGACGCCAAGCTTCTTCAGGTGACTCAGGTGCCGCCGCACCGCACGCTCCTTGTTGCCAGTACGAAAATGGTCCGGACCGAGGTTGATGTGGGACGTTTCGTTTTTGAGCATATGCCAGATCGCGACCAGCATCGCGTGTTGCACCACGACAATGGCCCGCTTGGGGCCACCGCGCATCTTGTGGCGGTAGTAGAGCGCCCGGTAGTAGCTGGAGCGCGAACGCACCGCAGCCCATGAGGCCTGCGACAAAGCCTCCCGCAACCACGCGTTGCCCTTGCCCGTCCCTGCCGGCTTGCGTTTGCCCGCACTCTCACGATTCCCGGGACACACCCGGGCCCACGACGCCAAGTGACCGGCTGTCGGAAACTTCGACATGTCATCGCCAATCTCCGCGACGATCGCCTTGGCCGACAGCTTTCCCACGCCCGGTACACTCTCCAGCAAATGGACCGCCTTCTCCAAAGGGCGTGCGGCCTCCGCGATCTGGGTGTCCAAGCACCTCAGCACCTGATCCAAATGGTCCATCATCCGGAGCTCCAGCTCGATCAGGAACCGGCGATGATCGTTCATCAGGCCCGGCACCACCTGCACGAGCAAGTGCCGCTTGCCCCGCAATCTTCCGCGAGCAAGCTCAGCCAGCTGCTTCGGATCCGTCTCACCCGCCACCATGGCCTCCAGGATCGCCCGCCCGGTCTTGCCCATGATGTCCGTCACAACCGAGCCCAGCTTCACGTTCGCCTGCTCGAGAAGCTTCGCCACGCGGTTGACGTGCCGAGCACGCTCTTGGGTGACCTTCTTGCGCGTTCGCGTCAGATCCCGCAATTCCCGGACCGCCCGGTCCGGCACGAAGCTGCCCCGCAACAGTCCCGCCTCGAGCAGTTGTGCGAGCCACTCGGAGTCTTTGACATCCGTCTTGCGGCCGGGCACCTGCTTGAAGTGCCTCGGATTCACGAGCAACAGCTCGAAGTGACCCTCGAGCACCGACCACACCGAGCACCAGTACATCCCCGTGGACTCCATGGCCACATGGGTTACTCCGAGAGACGCCATCCAGTCCCTCATCTCACCCAGGGCCGACAGCGTGGTGAGAAAAGTACGCACCACCCCGTGCCGTCCCCTTACGCCGTTCTTCTCCGGCGTACGCACACACACCGTGACCCTCTTCTTGTGCACGTCAAGGCCCGCGCACCTCTCGTTGACTACCTTCATGGTCATCGCCTCCGTTCGTCCGGGTAAGGTGTCCGTGTCCGGGGGCGGGCGCTTGGGTTCATCGATTTTTCCGTCCGTGATGACGCCGGGCTGCTGGCGTCTCAACACTGCGGGCTGCCTCAAAGCGCCGTGGGTCATGTTCCAGTCCGGGCTCGCTCGCACCAAATAAGCAACCGACCTCTGCCCCCTGCTTGAATGGGAAGCCCGGTCGCAGTCGTTGCGCAACCCCCGTCACGGGGTCACGGACACACCGCGCCACCGTGATCGCACTTTCAGTTTCAGCTCGGCGGGGTGACCGGACACCGGTCATGAGGTGTTCCAGGGCAGAGGAGTGCCTGGCGCACCGCCGCAGAGAGGACTGATCCCCAAAAAGGGGCCGTAGGGGAAGGTGAAGAGTCGGTTACCGTTGGCCTGGAAAAGGCGTCTATGCGCCTACCCCCAAGCACGCAGGCGTTGGCACTCGGTGTTCACAGCTCAAACCGCACTGGGCGGCTGCCCGGGATGGAGATGGGGAGCTGACAACACGGCGGTGCCACTCCGGGCATCAGATTCCGGGATCCATTCTGGAGATGAACAACCGCGACGGTTACTCCAACTGGCTCCAGTCATCATGATGTTGCGTCAACCGCCACCAAACCTCGGCGCTCGAGAGAATCCGATCAACGCCGGCCTCTCACAGCCCCACCCTTGATATCGAATCACCTGCGCACTATGGTTTCCGTACTTGTTCGTAACGATTCTCAGGTTTTATCGTGATTGTCGGCAAGTCAGCACCTCGATTGTCGCTCCGCAACGGGTGATGCGGTGCCGTATGCAACAGACAGCGCAGGGCACGATAGACGGACCTGACGGGACAAGATGATCAAGGTTGGCAGCAGACGGAATGAAAGTTCGGTGAAACCACACTGCGAGCATGTCCTGGTAACCCTGCTTGGCACGGGCCAGAGACAGGCATCCTACGTCTTGGGCGAGCATCAGGTGGATTCGCGCCTCGCACCCGTGGCCCTATACAACCTGCTGCCCGCGGGAGACCGGCCCGACCGGGTGCTGGCGCTTTGCACAAGTGAGGCGAGGCGGAAAACTTGGCCGCACCTCCAAGAGAGTCTGGGTGCCGAATGCCCGGTGGAGTGCAGCATCGTTCCCGCCGGGCACACGGAGGAAGATGTGCGAAATTACCTCTTGGCGCTTGCGGCGGAGATGTCCAAGAGAGAGTCGGTCGATATCACCGTGGATATCACACATGGGTTCCGGCATTTTTCGATTCTAACCTATACTGCAGTTCTTTACTTGGAAGCTCTAGGCATCGCCAGGGTGCGCGGCGCTTACTACGGCTTGCTTGGCGGGCCGAAGGAAATCAGTCCGTTCTTGGATTTGCGGCCGCTCTTGGCACTGCCGCAGTGGATCTACGCCGTGCGGGTTTTTCATGACACGGGTAGTGCCATGCCCATGGCGGATGCGCTTGGCGAACGAACCGACATTCAGCAGGTCAAAGGACGCTTGAGGGATCTATCGGAAGCCTACCTGTCGGGATTGCCGCTCGAACTGGGCCGATGCGCTAGTGATATCCTTGACAGCATGACGATGAAGCCACTGCGAAGGTTTCTGGTGGGTGAGCAGCGGCTGCCGCTGGCAGATGAGCTCATAAATCAGATCAAGGACGGATTGCGACCCGTTGTTTTCGTGTCGCCTCCTTCCAAGCGGAAAGGCTGGGGACAGGGATGGAAGGCCAGAGTGCCGCTGTCCAAGGGGGAGCTGGAACGGCAGGCAAGCGTTGTTGACGATCTTCTCCGCCGCGGCAGCATTGCTACGGGTTTCCGTCTGATGAGCGAGTGGACCATATCGTGGGCGGTATGGCGGTCGAACCGGCAGGCTGACTGGCTTGATTTCCACAAAGCACGGCGCAGGGCCGGCAACCTCCTCGGAGCTATCCGAGAGCTCCGCAGGGATCCCGAATTGAAGGCCACCCTGAGCCGAGACCAGAAAAAGCTAGGGGAGTTCTGGGACCATCTTTCCACACTTCGCAACGCGTACGCCCACAATGGGATGCGCAGGGAGAGCATGCTGGATGAAGGTGTGCGATACCGAATCGCGGAAGTCACAGAGGTGTGGAAAGTGCTTCGCCGCTTCCCCGATTGGGGAGTTACGTTGAGTGGCTCCGGTGGGCGGGTATTGCTGAGTCCTATCGGAATGCGTCCAGGTGTGTTGTTTAGCGCGCTGGAGGTGTGCCGTGGGGCTGGGAGCGAATCCGCGCCGTCGGTTTGCCTCGTGATTTGCTCGCAGGATACGGAGGCATTGATCGAGGACGTAGCCAGACAAGCTGGCTTTGACGGGAGGATTGAGCGGATCCGAATCAACCCGTATGGCAACAGACAGGACATACGAGAAGCGGTGAGGGCCGGGAGGAGACACATCGTTGGGGCGGATCAGGTGTGGGTGAACGTCACTGGCGGCACCACGGTGATGGGGCTTGCTGCCGAGGCGCTCGCCACGGAGGCGAAGCACTTCGCGTGTCCTGTACGCCGTTTTGGTCTGATTGATCGGAAGCCGTCTGCCGAGCAGGATGCCGATCCGTATCGGGTAGGTGATCCGATCTGGCTCGACGGAGAGCAGGATGCCGATGTCAACGGAGATTGACGCAACCTACAAGGTGACAACGCCGATGTTTTGCGGCGGAGCGGATCCAGGGCGCGCAGAGTTCCGGCTGTCGAGTTTCAAGGGGGTTCTGCGCTACTGGTGGCGGGCCTTGGCGTGGGTGGAGTACAGCGGGAAGCTAGCGTTGATTCGAGAGCACGAGGATGCACTGTTCGGCAGCACCGGAGTGGGGCAGTCCCTGGTGACGATGCGGTTGACAGGAACGGTCGAAGACGACTTGGAGACAGAGAAAAAGGGCGCAAGTCTCATGGTTGGCGGCAAGACCGGGCATGGGCAAAATCCGTACACCGGAGGATTTGTTGGACCAGGAGCCCGGTATCTTGGGTACGGGGTCATGGACCACCGGGGCAAGCTATCGCGCGGATGTCTTTGCGCACCCTTCGAGTTCGAGGTTCGGATGCGCGTACGGGAATCGGCGGGAACCGGAAAGGATGTGAAACTAGACCTCAGATAAGCGTGTTCCGGGGGAGGGCCTGTTAATTTAATGCAGAACAGCTTATCTTTATTGTACTTATACCGCGAGGTCAAAGCGTCATCCCTCCAGCGACGAGGACTTTCGGGTGAGTACCATCAGCCACCACCAAACCCGCCGTAACTGCGCCGCCCACCGGCGTCGCCTCCGTGCCAGACACGCCCAAGCAGGGCGTTGGAAGCAACAAAGTAAACCGATGCTCGGGGCCGGCAAGATTCGTTACGAGGTCAGCCGGCGCGTGAATGCCACACTCTACGGTGGCATCGGCGCCGCCCACCGGTTGATCACCAAGATCGGCCTACCGGAGCAGATCAACAGATCAGGTGTGCTGAAGCGCAACCTGCCGTACTTCGACTCCGACCATGTGTTGACCCTCGCGTACAGTGTGTACTGTGGCGGCACCCGGCTCGGCGATATCGAGAGACTACGCCAGGATGTGTCGGTTATGGACGCCTTGGGAGCCCGGTTGATCCCGAGTCCGACTGCAGTGGGCGACTACTTGCGGCGCCACTCCGAGGGAGATATCGAGACCTTGATGGACGGGATCAACGAGGTGCGGCCGCAGCTGTGGAGCGGACGCGGGCGCGACCTGCTGGGTCCGGTGACGTACATCGATGTGGACGGGACGATCGTGCCGACGGACGGAGAGAAGAAGGAGGGCTTGGGGCTGTCGTACAAGAAGGTCTGGGGGTATCAGCCGTTGATCGTTACGCTCGCCAACACGGGCGAGGTCCTGTACATCGACAATCGACCGGGCAACGCGGCCAGCCACAGCGGTGCGGCGAAGTGGATTGACAAGTCGATTGACCTGGTGGGCCCCCATGCAGAGCGGCTGTGCCTGCGCGGCGATACGGCGTTTTCGTTGACGACCAACTTTGACCGTTGGAGTGGTCGGGCGGATTTCGTGTTCGGATATACGGCGCATCGGTCGCTGGTCGCACGGGCGGAGGCGCTCGAGGAGGATCGGTGGCAGCAGTTGAAGCGACGGCCACGCTGGGTGTCGGAGACGGGCGAGACACGGCAGCGGCGTCCGAACGAGAAGGCGCGGATTGTGCGCGAGAGCGAGTTCAAGGATGTCAAGCTCAAAGGCGAGCATGTGGCGGAGTTTGAGTATCGGCCGAGGGCGTGTCGCAAGGCGTATCGGATGGTGGTGGTGCGCAAGAACCTGCGTGTGATGAGGGGCGAGTTGGATCTGGGTGATGAGGTGAAGTACCTCTTCTACATCACGACGCTACGGGGCAAGAGCAGGGCTGAGGTGGTTCGGTTGGCGAATCAGCGTTGCGACCAAGAGAATCTGATCAGTCAGTTGAAGAGCGGGATGGGTGCGCTCCGGGTGCCGATGTACGATTTGGTCAGCAACTGGGCGTACATGGTGATTGCGGCGTTGGCGTGGAATCTGAAGAGCTGGATGGCGATGCAGATGCACTACAAGTCGCAGCGTCGGCGCTATGTGAAGATGGAGTTCAAGCGGTTTGTTCGGGAGATGGTGTTGATTCCGTGCCAGGTGATCCGCAAGGCGCGCCAGACGACATTGCGGGTGATTGGATGGCAACCGAGCGTGGACCTGCTGTACAGGGCGTGGTGCACGATCGAACGAACCGAATATGGGTAACGTTAGTCGCTGATTGTCAGCGACTGGTCGGATTTTTTTATTGGGGTGCGATTTTCTGGGACCAGTGCGTCTGTACGGCACGGGCCTGGTCGAGGAGGCCAGACGGTGGCAGGTAACGGAGGGAAAATGCCGACGAAAACCGAATGTGGGCCGAGTATTTCTCGGTCAGGTGACCGAGGTCGCTCGTTATTTATAGCACCCGACCCGTCAAAATGCCAAACGCGCTTATTTTAGGACTAGAACTCCTCCAAGACGCTCTCATTGCCGTGGGTGTTGTTGGCGGTATGGGCGCCAAGAGCCGAAAGGGGTACGGGTCTCTGGTCCTGCGTTCGCTGAAATTGAATGGAGATAGATGGTGGGATGCTCCCGGATCTGAGAGTGAACTCAAGGTCTGTATTCGGCGGCTACGCCGGGGAGGCGGGGACGGGAGGTTACCGGAGTATACGGCATTTTCGAACGATGCGCGGCATGTCTTGGTGTCGAGTTCTTCGAGTCGACCCCTGGAGTTGCTTGACCAGATCGGCCGTGAACTAGTCAGGTATCGGAGTTGGGGCCGAAAGGGAAAGATCTTGGAGGCCGAAGACTCGGAAAAACGCTTCTGTGATGATCACGACCTGATGAAGGGGGTCGGGCCCAACCGTAGAGGGCACCCCCGACGCATCGCGTTCGGATTGCCGCACAACTACGGCAAGGGGTGGAAGAACCAGGTGGTGCCTGCAGACCGGGATCTCGACCGACGAGCCAGCCCGTTGTTCATGCATATTCACGAATGCGGCGATAAACCTGTGGCCGTCTTGTCGTTCCTGCCCGCGCTGTTTCTGCCGAAGGGCCGTAGAATGATCCAGGTCCAGAAGCGAACGGTACCGCAGCGGCCTGAGAAAACGCTCTATGGCCCGATCCATGAATTTCTTGATCGACTGCTTGATCCCACGAAGCGTAGGGAGGAGATCAGGGCGACGGAGGTGGGCCCGTGATGGTGCGCCTTGATGTTTCCATAGGCCCCGTTCAGGGCTTTGTGGGCCAGTCGCGCCGCACTCGTGATCTGTGGGGAAGCTCGTATTTGCTGTCGGTTCTCTCCGCCTACGGTTTGCGCGGAGCCGCGCAGGCTGCGGGCAGCGGGGGCAAAATTATCATGCCGGTCGTGGAAGGCGATCCGCTGTACCGGTGGGTGTCTGGTGTCCGAGATGTGGACGCCCCCCGGATCGGATCCGTGCCCAACCATTTTGCGATCGAGACGAAAGAGCCGGTGGCGGTTGCACACGCTGCGGAGCGTGCGTTCAGGGACGCGTGGCGGCAGGTGTGTGATGCTGTGTGGGAGTGCGTGGTAAAGGGATCTCATGATTCCGGGTACGAAACCGAGGCCATCTGGAAGCGGCAGACCGAGAACTTCTGGGAGATCATGTGGACGGCCGGAACCGGGCCGGCCGACGCCGGGAGCTTTCTTGCATGTCGCAAGCAGTGGCGCAGCCACCGTCCGTCTGGCGAGCCGGGCGACAAGTGCACCGTGATGCACGACCGTCAGGAACTCTCCGGGCATGTTCGCGCCGTGGGCCGGGACGCCAGAATGCAGCAAGAGGAGTTTTGGGGGCGGATACGAGCCCACGACATTGTTGGCCCGCTCAACCTGCGCGAAGATGAGAGGCTGTGCTCCATTGCCCTTGTCAAGCGTTTGTTTCCTTTGGTTCCCGGAGCCTTGGACTGGTCGATTCCAAACGCCAGCAAATATTGGCCCTCGACCGTATTTCTGGGTGCGTTTCCGTGGATCCGGCGTGTTCGTTCCGCGGCGCCGCGGGAGGTTAAGCGATACGCCGAGGCGGTCGTTGCTACGTGCTCCCAGGCACTTGTGGGTGGTGCCAGTGGGACCGGGGACTCGTTCAGGTGGCTTGACCCGAACTGCTATCACCTTGACTTCGTGCGCGATAAGCAACGGTGCCCCTTGATACCTGGCTCCATGGCCGGTGTGCGCGATGATCTGGTCCGCCATCTCATGGCGGTTTATCGAGCCCCCGATGACATGGGTCGCCCGTTGGGGAGGCCGTCGTCGTTTTTCGCACTGGTTAAGGCCGACGGCGACCGACTTGGCAGGCTGGTGAGCATCTTGGGGCCGGAGCATGTCGGAAAGGCGCTGGCCCGATTCACGCGTGAGGTTCCCGCGATTGTGGAGAGGCACGGAGGCCGGACGGTCTACGCGGGTGGCGACGATGTCCTGGCGATGGTCCCTGTTCCCGGGGCGCTCGCCTGCGCCGAGGAACTCGGTCGGTGTTATCGGTCCGCATTCCGTCAAGGCAATCGTGCGACGTTGTCCGCATCTGTCTTGTTTGCGCATGTCCGCTCTCCGCTAGGTTCGGTGCTCGCCGAGGTGCGCCGGCTTCTGGATACGGTTGCGAAAGATGGCAATGGACGAGATTCACTTGCGGTCGGAGTCCTCAAGCCCGGTGGCCTTCACTGCGAGTGGGCCACGACATGGACGCGCAGGGACGGTGTTTCCGCGGTTCAGTCGGTCGGATATTTGGTACAGATGCTACGCCGTGTGGACGACCCGGGCCTTTCGTCCTCTCTTGTATACCGAATCCGTGAGATGCTGTCCTTCTTGTGTGACCAGACTCGCTGGGAACCCGGCGCGTGGGGTGACCTTCCCCAGGACCTTGAGATCGGCGCCTTTCTTCACGCCGAAATCCTCCGTAGCCTCGGCAACCGGGCAGGGGAGCGAGCGCAGGGACAGGCAATGAAGTGGACCAGGCTCGTGCAACAGATCCTGCCGCGTGCCAGAGCAGACGAAGGTGCGACCCCTGCGGCCGTGGGTGTTGACGGATTGATGCTGGCGCGGTTTCTGGCCGACTCTGTTGACGGGGGTAGATGAACCATGACCGTTGGCGTCCAGTTCGAGCCGGTGGACACGCTCTTCCTGCGCGACGGTACGCCCTTTACGGCCGGTGGTGCTCCACAGGCGGATGTAGGGAGCCTCTTTCCGCCACATCCTCCCACGATAGTGGGTGCATTTCGTGCGGTGCTGGCGAGATGCAACGGTTGGAACGGACGGGGTCGGTGGCCCGAACGGCTCAACGATGTTCTTGGCGACGGCCCGGACGATCTCGGCTCACTGACCTTTGATGGTCCGATCATTCTGCGAGGGGGAAGACCGCTTTTCCCGGCTCCCCGCCATTTGTTGGGTGAGGTAGGATCCGGCAATCGGCGCATAGTTGACTGCTTGCGTCCTGGCGCAATGGTCATGTGCGATCTGGGCGCTTCCGTTCGGCTCCCCGAATTCCCAAGAAATCGGAGAGAACTCAAGGCCACAACTGGCCAGTGGCTCACGAGGACTGGCTTGGAAGCAGTGTTGCGTGGGGGCCTCCCTCCAAGGCGCGAAATCGTACTGGGTCACGAACTCTGGACTGAAGAGGCGCGCGTTGGTGTCCAGATTGACGGCAACACCGGTACCGTCCGGGAAGGCGGGCTGTACAGCACCCGCCATATCCGAGTTGCGCAACGCGTGTCGATGGGTGTACGCATTGAGGGGATTCCTAGGATTTGGAGTAAGCCCCAAGGCCGCCTCGTCCCACTGGGGGGCGAAAGCCGGATCGCCGAGTGCCGTCAATGGAATCCCGCGAATTTGATGCTTCATTTGCCCGTCGGTGAAATTGAGGCCGCCAGAAAGGTGATGATCGTGGCTCTCACGCCGCTTGATCTCGACGGGGCTGTCGCTCAGGGCGCCGCGCCGCTGGACTCCGTGAGCGGTCTCCGAGTCGTGAGCGCGTGCTTGGATCGCGCAGGTCTCGTTGGTGGCTGGAATTCGCTCGTTCGCCAACCAATGGCACTGAAACCCGTGTTGCCGGCCGGGAGTGTCCTCTTCTGTGAGGGGGAGGGGCTACGGGATTTCGTTGGTCTCGTCAAGGCGAGCGGGGGTCTCCTAAAGATTGGACGGCGAAGGAAATGGGGATTCGGCCTCGCGGCAATCGGCGTGTGGCCACGGCATAAGGAGATGAACCGATGAGGACAGCCATCCTTGGACTCTTGGCAGAAAGCCCGATCCACCCCGGATCGGGGCGTGGTGTTGGGGTCGTGGATCTCCCGGTGGCACGCGAAGCGGCCACGGACTATCCGGTACTTGTTGGATCGAGCCTGAAGGGGGCCTTGCGCGACAAGTTTGAAACCGGGCTGCGGGCCGAAAGCGCCAACGAGGATGAGTTCGCGTAGCTTCGACAAGCCTGTTCGGAAGTCCAGACAGGGCAGGTGGCCTGATGATTGCGGACGCCCGACTCCTATTGCTTCCCGTGCGTAGCCTGACTTCATCCTACCGTTGGGCCACATGCCCGCACCTTATTGAACGCTTCGGGAGGGATCTTACACGGGCCGGGGTGGGACCACGCCCCGACCAGCTTACCGTGAAGCCCCAAGAGGTCCTCGCCACGGTTCACGAGCCGGGTCCAACTGGGGATACCAGGAACATTGGTACACTTGCTAGGGACTCGATGTTCCTCGAGGAGAGGCAATTCAAGGTTACCGGCCAGCCGCCGCAGAGCCTTGTGGATGCCATCAGGCCGCTGATTCTGCACAATGACACGGGAGCCCGAATGGAATCTCGTCTTGCCGTTCTTAACGACGACGACTTCGCTTGGTTCGCCCGATATGGTCTTCCCATACAGGCGCGCAATGTTCTCGAAGACGAAACCAAGCGTAGCATGAACTTATGGTATGAAGAGAGTCTGCCACCAGATACCGTAATGTATGCACTAATCGCGGGACGGAAAGATGGCTTGTTGGATGTGTTTTCCGAGATGTTACTGACCGATCCCTACCTGCAAGTGGGTGGAAATGAGACTGTGGGCCACGGTTGGTTTGCGGCAACCATGCGCGGAAGCGAAAGGAGTGATAAGTGAACCTCGGTCGCCGCCGGGCGAAAGACGCACTAAAACGGGTCAAGGACATAGCTGACAGGTCAGACAAATTTAAGGAGAAATACCGTTCGTATGTGGACCGGTTGGGTCCGGCCATTGTTATGAACGGACTCGGTCAGGCACTTGCAACCGAGCGTGCCGGCGCGGGAACTATAGCGACCAACGATCAGCAGCACGCGCACCACGAGTTGTATAGAAACTTGAATCGGTGGCTCTGTGGTGAGGGAGGCGTCTATAATGGGGGAGACCTGTTGGACGTGATAGTGAGCAACGACGAAGCGTCTTACCTTTACGCACAGGCTGAGGCGCTGGCGTGGTTGGAATGGCACAAGAAGTTCTGCCGAGCTTATCTCATGGCGAGTCACGGAGGCACGATGTGAGTCGTCAACGACCTCTATACAGGGGCGCCTCTGAGCCGTCTGTTCGTCCCGTGAGTGGGCACACAGGGTTGTGGTTTGACAAGTTTTTTGACCGCTGGTCCGATAATGGTTGGGGATTAGCCGGGAATGGCGGCGGCAATCCCAAGCTCGGGTGGATCCAGACTATTGCAAACGGAACACATGTGGGGCCTGAGGAACAAATTGAGGAGTACTCACTCCGGGTGGCGCGGCTGGTCCGTGCGCGTGGTGGTTTGGTTGCTGTGTTTAGGGCTGATTCCCGTTTTCTTACCGGGTTGGGGCGCAGTCACCCTGTCGGGAACGGCTTCGCTTGGCATCCTGCTTTGGGTACGCCTTATCTGCCAGGCAGCTCTGTAAAGGGGGTTGTGCGGTCGTGGGCTCGAACGGACACCAGGTTGCGACAGGAAATGTTGGAGCGTGTTTGTGGCCACGACGGTATGTCGGATTCGCGGCGTAGCGCTGGCCGTGTGTGTTTTCTAGATGCGATTCCAATCGGTAGGGTGAAACTAGAGGTGGATGTCATGACTCCTCATTTTGCCAACTGGACCGTGGAGAAGCCTCCTGGTGATTGGTCTTCCCCGACGCCTATCCATTTTTTGGCCATGGCTCCAAAGACACCAATCCTATTTGGTTTGGTATGTCGCTCGGGCGGCACAGGAGAAGATGTGGAAGTGGCGTTCGGGTGGCTGAAAGCGGCCTTAGAGTACTCGGGCGTGGGGGCGAAGACGGCAAGCGGCTACGGTCGGTTTTCCCAAGATGATCAACAGACAGATGTTTTGTTGCATCGGCTAGAAGAGGAGGAGCGCAAAGAAAGGGAGAAGCGGGAAGTTGAGGAGGCAATGAGCAGTCCAGAAGGTCGTTGGCGGATCAAGCTTAAGGGATTGACGGAAACGCAATTGCTGGAAGAGGTTCGCGTCAATTTGGAGAAGCAGCCCATCAGAGACGGCCGAGAGCGCCGTGCCTTTGCTGATGCCGTTTGGACCACTGGGTTTCCAGAGTACTGGAGAAAAGGCAAAATCAAGACCCATACCAACGTAGGAGTGAAAAAACTAAAGCAGCGGGCTCGATTGGTGCGGGAGGTCTTGAGTGAGGCGCAAAGATGAACCCGAAGAGCCCGGCCGCCTTCTCTCCGTGTGAGACGCATCAAGTTCTCACCGAACCGCGCGAACCTCCAGATGGCTCATTCTGATTGACGGCAATGGCTCAATCAGATTGTCGCTTTACACCCATCACCCAAAGGAGAAGGACAACTGATGGCGCTGGCTTCAATGAGGCCGGGGCGTCGCCGCCCCGGAAAGGCCGCCGGCGGGTCGGGCGTCTCGTCTGCGGCTTCGGTGCTTCAATGAGGCCGGGGCGTCGCCGCCCCGGAAAGGCCGCCGGCGGGTCGGGCGTCTCGTCTGCGGCTTCGGTGCTTCAATGAGGCCGGGGCGTCGCCGCCCCGGAAAGTGGGGGATGTTGCGGTCCCGGACCTCCGCAACGAACGCGCTTCAATGAGGCCGGGGCGTCGCCGCCCCGGAAAGGAGCTGCGCACTTACGCCTGCAACGGGAGGATGACGAGCTTCAATGAGGCCGGGGCGTCGCCGCCCCGGAAAGTGTTCCGGGAGCTTGTCCCGGCACTGGCACGGGCAGATGCTTCAATGAGGCCGGGGCGTCGCCGCCCCGGAAAGATGAGTAAGCAGGTGCAGGTGGAGTTGCCGGTGGCGGTGACGCTTCAATGAGGCCGGGGCGTCGCCGCCCCGGAAAGATGCAGGTGGTGCGGGGCAAAGACGTCGGGCCAGGTGCTTCAATGAGGCCGGGGGGCGTCGCCGCCCCGGAAAGCGGCAACGCGTCACGGAGTCGCTGGACCGCACCTTCCGCGCTTCAATGAGGCCGGGGCGTCGCCGCCCCGGAAAGTCTCCGAACTCCTGCCTGTCCAAGCGCCCTGGCGCATGCTTCAATGAGGCCGGGGCGTCGCCGCCCCGGAAAGGGGCTGGTCGCGGGTTCCGGCGGCCTTGGGCTGTTGGTGCTTCAATGAGGCCGGGGCGTCGCCGCCCCGGAAAGCCCCGCGGGGGGCGCCCAAACCGAAGAAGGAATACGCAAGCTTCAATGAGGCCGGGGCGTCGCCGCCCCGGAAAGGTTGCAGGGATCCTCCGGCCCACACTCAGTGTCGTCGCTTCAATGAGGCCGGGGCGTCGCCGCCCCGGAAAGATGAGGTCGGAAGAGGAATGGGGGGTCCCGAAGCCGCGGCTTCAATGAGGCCGGGGCGTCGCCGCCCCGGAAAGACCGGCTAGCAGTCGATGCGGCGCAGGTGCGGGCGGGTGCTTCAATGAGGCCGGGGCGTCGCCGCCCCGGAAAGCACCATCGTGTCATACCCCCGCGGCGGCACCTGGTCCAGCTTCAATGAGGCCGGGGCGTCGCCGCCCCGGAAAGTTTGATCGCCATGGTGCGGAAGACCCCCATCGCCTCGCTTCAATGAGGCCGGGGCGTCGCCGCCCCGGAAAGCGGCGGCGGTGCATGCGTGGGCGCGGGACAACGACACGCTTCAATGAGGCCGGGGCGTCGCCGCCCCGGAAAGGAGCCGACCGGTCGTGACGGCAGCCGACTTCACGGCGGGGCTTCAATGAGGCCGGGGCGTCGCCGCCCCGGAAAGCTTATATGTGCGGGACAGAGAGAGCCCGCACCACCCACGTTTCAATGAGGCCGGGGCGTCGCCGCCCCGGAAAGGGGATGGATGTCTCGTTTCTGCAGGGGGAGGAGCTGTCGCTTCAATGAGGCCGGGGCGTCGCCGCCCCGGAAAGCTTATATGTGCGGGACAGAGAGAGCCCGCACCACCCACGTTTCAATGAGGCCGGGGCGTCGCCGCCCCGGAAAGAATCTGCGCACCACCTATCGCTATCGCCTCCGTGCGGCTTCAATGAGGCCGGGGCGTCGCCGCCCCGGAAAGTTGATGGCGTGGTGTATGCCGATCCCCGCAACGGAGAATGCTTCAATGAGGCCGGGGCGTCGCCGCCCCGGAAAGGATGGAATGACGTGACATACCAGCGGAATCGGATCGTGCTTCAATGAGGCCGGGGCGTCGCCGCCCCGGAAAGCCCGTATTCCTCGTTCCATGCGGCCCAATCCTCATGGCTTCAATGAGGCCGGGGCGTCGCCGCCCCGGAAAGAGCGTCACCTTTAGGTCGTCGGCGTCACCCCATGCGATGCTTCAATGAGGCCGGGGCGTCGCCGCCCCGGAAAGCCCGAGACCACCTCCTCGAACCAGTCGCCCGGCCAGCATGCTTCAATGAGGCCGGGGCGTCGCCGCCCCGGAAAGCGGGAGAGCCGCCGCGAGAGCCGCCGCCGGCCGATCGCTTCAATGAGGCCGGGGCGTCGCCGCCCCGGAAAGGTAGAGCTGTAGTCGGTGCCCTAGTGGCGCGAGCCTACGGCTTCAATGAGGCCGGGGCGTCGCCGCCCCGGAAAGTGCACGTCCGATGCCGACCAGACCGTTGATCGTGCCGCTTCAATGAGGCCGGGGCGTCGCCGCCCCGGAAAGCGGGAGTTGGCGACGGTGACTCGGCAGCTTGCGTACATGCTTCAATGAGGCCGGGGCGTCGCCGCCCCGGAAAGGTGCGAGATTGCAGTGATCCATGAGGGGGCGATTGTGGCTTCAATGAGGCCGGGGCGTCGCCGCCCCGGAAAGCAGCGGATTGTTGGACCACCGGCCCCACTGCTTGCCGCTTCAATGAGGCCGGGGCGTCGCCGCCCCGGAAAGGTACCGACGTAGTGCCGAGATGCAGCAACGGCCGTCTCGCTTCAATGAGGCCGGGGCGTCGCCGCCCCGGAAAGATGAGCGAAGACGTGGCGAAGCGCCTGGAATCGCTGGCTTCAATGAGGCCGGGGCGTCGCCGCCCCGGAAAGGCCAGAATCTGGAGGCGCAGAGAAACGAACGGCTGTTGCTTCAATGAGGCCGGGGCGTCGCCGCCCCGGAAAGCTGGCGGAACGGACATCTCGTCACCGTTTTCGTTCAGCTTCAATGAGGCCGGGGCGTCGCCGCCCCGGAAAGCGGCCGGCACGCGTCCCACGGGTCATCCACTCGTTGAGCGCTTCAATGAGGCCGGGGCGTCGCCGCCCCGGAAAGCTGGAGCGGCAACACGCGCCCCGCCTCGTAGTCGATGCGGCTTCAATGAGGCCGGGGCGTCGCCGCCCCGGAAAGCCGACCAGCACGGCACCGACACCGCGAAAGCCGAAGCCTGCTTCAATGAGGCCGGGGCGTCGCCGCCCCGGAAAGTGCGCCCGTGGTGCGGTTCACTCGGTCGCCGGACCAGCTTCAATGAGGCCGGGGCGTCGCCGCCCCGGAAAGGTGCTTGAGCGCACGCGTAAGGATCGAGACCGGTACTGGCTTCAATGAGGCCGGGGCGTCGCCGCCCCGGAAAGCAACTGGAGGCTGTCCGGCAAGCCCGGCCCGGTGACCGGCTTCAATGAGGCCGGGGCGTCGCCGCCCCGGAAAGCATTGCGACGGACACGCATGCCGACGCACACTCGAGAGGCTTCAATGAGGCCGGGGCGTCGCCGCCCCGGAAAGGGGTGCAACCATCATGGCGGCGGTGTTCGGTATCGCCTGGCTTCAATGAGGCCGGGGCGTCGCCGCCCCGGAAAGACCACTGGCTGATCCAGCCAACAGCAGTACGACCATGCTTCAATGAGGCCGGGGCGTCGCCGCCCCGGAAAGCGCAGAACCGCGCCAAATCGAAGCTCTCCGCATCCGCGCTTCAATGAGGCCGGGGCGTCGCCGCCCCGGAAAGCACAGAGATAGTCGGTGCAGTGACCTCCGTCGCCGCCGCGCTTCAATGAGGCCGGGGCGTCGCCGCCCCGGAAAGGAATTGGAGGTGCCGCCAGCGCCAATAGAAGGACCCCCGCTTCAATGAGGCCGGGGCGTCGCCGCCCCGGAAAGTGCTGCCGGCGTGTCGGCATCGGTCACCGAGACGAAGCTTCAATGAGGCCGGGGCGTCGCCGCCCCGGAAAGAGGGTGGATCTCAACCACGTCGAGCGTGTGCTTGAGCGGCTTCAATGAGGCCGGGGCGTCGCCGCCCCGGAAAGCTCGCTGACTCCTTACTCGCGGGGATTGTCGGGTCCGCCAGGCTTCAATGAGGCCGGGGCGTCGCCGCCCCGGAAAGTGCCGGAACGACGTCACCGCTTCAGCAAGCGACAGCAGCTTCAATGAGGCCGGGGCGTCGCCGCCCCGGAAAGACCGAGCGGACCACCGTTCGCGCGACTCGATGGTCACGCTTCAATGAGGCCGGGGCGTCGCCGCCCCGGAAAGCATGCCGGTGTCGATCGCACCGCCCTCGGACTGCCGGGCTTCAATGAGGCCGGGGCGTCGCCGCCCCGGAAAGCTGCTGCGTCCCCACACCACACCTTGCCCTGCCTGGAGCTTCAATGAGGCCGGGGCGTCGCCGCCCCGGAAAGATGAGGACACCGCACGAACAGATGGATCAATGGTGCCGGCTTCAATGAGGCCGGGGCGTCGCCGCCCCGGAAAGAACTGCGAGCTACATGGGACGCAGAAGGGCTTGACCATGCTTCAATGAGGCCGGGGCGTCGCCGCCCCGGAAAGGAGTTCGCGAGCCTTACCCGTTCGCGATACACCGCCTCGCTTCAATGAGGCCGGGGCGTCGCCGCCCCGGAAAGTTCCAAGAAAGGAAGGAACCATGTTCAAGATGTTGCGGCTTCAATGAGGCCGGGGCGTCGCCGCCCCGGAAAGTCCAGTGGCGTCGTGGCGTCGTGGCGTCCAGGCTTCAATGAGGCCGGGGCGTCGCCGCCCCGGAAAGCAGAGAGAACTACCACTTGCGTGAGCGACTCATGCGTGTGGCTTCAATGAGGCCGGGGCGTCGCCGCCCCGGAAAGTTGGTCCTGTGCTTGGTCCATTCGTGCGCACTGAAATCGCTTCAATGAGGCCGGGGCGTCGCCGCCCCGGAAAGTGCCGGCGGCGTCTCGTGTTTCTGCGGTGACTGATGCCGCTTCAATGAGGCCGGGGCGTCGCCGCCCCGGAAAGATCAAGTACAGCGATTTCCACGGCTGGGACGAGTTCCGGCTTCAATGAGGCCGGGGCGTCGCCGCCCCGGAAAGGCGTGCGACCGATCCGGACGATGCGACCAGCTTTGCCGCTTCAATGAGGCCGGGGCGTCGCCGCCCCGGAAAGTGGCGGTTGCCACCTCCGTGTCGCGTGCCAGCCCGTCAGGCTTCAATGAGGCCGGGGCGTCGCCGCCCCGGAAAGGAGGAGAGTGGTCCTCCGATACTATCTGGAACCAAATGCTTCAATGAGGCCGGGGCGTCGCCGCCCCGGAAAGGTCTCGGAGACTCCGGCATTCAATCGGAGCGCGCGGGCTTCAATGAGGCCGGGGCGTCGCCGCCCCGGAAAGTTGTGTAGACTGGTCTCATGCGGGGCGCAATGGCTTCGCTTCAATGAGGCCGGGGCGTCGCCGCCCCGGAAAGCTGATGGGCGTCATGTCGGCCGGCGATGACGGTGAGCGCTTCAATGAGGCCGGGGCGTCGCCGCCCCGGAAAGACTACGAGACAGCGGCACGGAACGGAGAGCCGTTCCTTGCTTCAATGAGGCCGGGGCGTCGCCGCCCCGGAAAGTAGGTCGGCTTGAACTTGGTAGAACATATCGGTCTGCGCTTCAATGAGGCCGGGGCGTCGCCGCCCCGGAAAGGGTGCGGCGCGCGGGATGCGGCTGCACCGACCCCCAAGGAGCTTCAATGAGGCCGGGGCGTCGCCGCCCCGGAAAGTCCATGTGCAAGTAGAACTGGGGGTGACCGGGATCGCCGCTTCAATGAGGCCGGGGCGTCGCCGCCCCGGAAAGATCCCGAACGGCTCCGACCCGATCTGGAACGCCTATGCTTCAATGAGGCCGGGGCGTCGCCGCCCCGGAAAGCGTCCAGTGTGGCGGTGAACGCCAGCCCGGTGTCGTCCTCGCTTCAATGAGGCCGGGGCGTCGCCGCCCCGGAAAGTCGCGGCGGCAGCACGACGGCGACGGTGACGTTTTCGGGCTTCAATGAGGCCGGGGCGTCGCCGCCCCGGAAAGGGGTTGGTGTCCTTCAACGAGCGTTGCTGGACCTCCGGGCTTCAATGAGGCCGGGGCGTCGCCGCCCCGGAAAGGAACGTGCCCTTCGTCCAGCCCGTGTCGGCTTGCCCGTGCTTCAATGAGGCCGGGGCGTCGCCGCCCCGGAAAGCGGCAATTCTGCCGGCGGGATGCCCGCGGATCGCTGGCTTCAATGAGGCCGGGGCGTCGCCGCCCCGGAAAGCAAACCGATAAGGAGCTAACAGATGCCAGACAGCCAGGCTTCAATGAGGCCGGGGCGTCGCCGCCCCGGAAAGCCAACCAGCTTTCGGTGGCACCGGCTGACCGGTTGCTGCTTCAATGAGGCCGGGGCGTCGCCGCCCCGGAAAGGAAAGCGTGTCCGAGGTGTCCCGGAAATGATCGCGTTGGCTTCAATGAGGCCGGGGCGTCGCCGCCCCGGAAAGTCTAGCCGGAATGCGTCCATCATCCCCGGCGGGATCACGGGGCTTCAATGAGGCCGGGGCGTCGCCGCCCCGGAAAGCGCTCCTTCAGGAAGAAGAGCATCCAGGTGTTGACCGCGCTTCAATGAGGCCGGGGCGTCGCCGCCCCGGAAAGTTACTGCATTGTGTGCCAGTGTTGCAGCAGACAATGCGCTTCAATGAGGCCGGGGCGTCGCCGCCCCGGAAAGTCCCACGAGTTGGTATCCCAGGTCCAGTGTCCTTGCGGGCTTCAATGAGGCCGGGGCGTCGGCGCCCCGGAAAGACCCAGCGATGCCCTCCTACTGGCCACCTCCTAATGTGCTTCAATGAGGCCGGGGCGTCGCCGCCCCGGAAAGCCCAAGAGCAGGCGAAGACGGTGGGCATCGGGATTATCCGCGCTTCAATGAGGCCGGGGCGTCGCCGCCCCGGAAAGCAGGCGCCTGTCGTTCCCCGAGATCGCAGATTTCATCGCTTCAATGAGGCCGGGGCGTCGCCGCCCCGGAAAGATGAGGTCTGCGAGACGACGTTGCGGCTGCGGGACAGGCTTCAATGAGGCCGGGGCGTCGCCGCCCCGGAAAGTCGGGGTTGACGGCGACGAGTCTCTCCCAATGGGAATAGGCTTCAATGAGGCCGGGGCGTCGCCGCCCCGGAAAGTGGTCCGGATGCGCAGGTGCGTGCTCGACTGGCGGCTGCTTCAATGAGGCCGGGGCGTCGCCGCCCCGGAAAGCTGGATCGATGGCGCGGCGGTGAGCGGCGCGACCAGCATGCTTCAATGAGGCCGGGGCGTCGCCGCCCCGGAAAGGACACCGACCGTCACGGTGGGGTCGGCCCTCATCACGGGCTTCAATGAGGCCGGGGCGTCGCCGCCCCGGAAAGGCCATGTGTTAGCGTCACTGCCTGGGCGCCCGACCCCTGGCTTCAATGAGGCCGGGGCGTCGCCGCCCCGGAAAGGAGACGGACGCACTGGACGCCGCCCGCCAGTGGGTCACCGCTTCAATGAGGCCGGGGCGTCGCCGCCCCGGAAAGGCCGACAGGACCAGGCACAACGGCTGCAGCTCCAAGTGGCTTCAATGAGGCCGGGGCGTCGCCGCCCCGGAAAGTCTGCCAGCCACACAAAATCCGCGAGACACGGCATCGGCAAGCTTCAATGAGGCCGGGGCGTCGCCGCCCCGGAAAGACCGAGGCCGGGACGCATCCCTGGGGTCGGGAAATACGCTTCAATGAGGCCGGGGCGTCGCCGCCCCGGAAAGCGCCCAAGCCCTGGGCTACTCCGGCAAGTCGCACGACGCTTCAATGAGGCCGGGGCGTCGCCGCCCCGGAAAGATGCAGGATCCCTGGAAGGAGCGTCACCCGTACATGATCGCTTCAATGAGGCCGGGGCGTCGCCGCCCCGGAAAGCTCCGGTAATGGTGTGTGGCGGCGCCGGGAGCGTGGGCTTCAATGAGGCCGGGGCGTCGCCGCCCCGGAAAGCGCGATCCAACGCGGGCTAGGCGAGGCGCTGAAGCTGCTTCAATGAGGCCGGGGCGTCGCCGCCCCGGAAAGAAGTCACCGTCTTCGCCAAGGGGCGCAGGATAGCCCTTGCTTCAATGAGGCCGGGGCGTCGCCGCCCCGGAAAGTGGGCACGGACCAGCTTGTCGCTGTAGTGCCGCATCAGGCTTCAATGAGGCCGGGGCGTCGCCGCCCCGGAAAGTCCCGGATCAAGCGGACCAGCTTCGCGCGTCCTTTGAGGGCTTCAATGAGGCCGGGGCGTCGCCGCCCCGGAAAGTGGCCCAAGTCGCTGATCCACACCGCACCAACGCCCACGCTTCAATGAGGCCGGGGCGTCGCCGCCCCGGAAAGGTGACGCCGCATCTAAATCGGGCCGCCAGACGTAGCCGCTTCAATGAGGCCGGGGCGTCGCCGCCCCGGAAAGGGTCGCACGGGTGAAACGTTCCTCCGTGCCGTCCCACCGGCTTCAATGAGGCCGGGGCGTCGCCGCCCCGGAAAGTGGGGAAAATCGTCCTCACCACATCTCACATTCCCAACGCTTCAATGAGGCCGGGGCGTCGCCGCCCCGGAAAGGATCAGCGCGCGGGTGGCATCGGGCGCTAGCCATATAGCTTCAATGAGGCCGGGGCGTCGCCGCCCCGGAAAGCAGGACACGCCGGTACGGCCGCCGCTCTTGGATCTCGCGCTTCAATGAGGCCGGGGCGTCGCCGCCCCGGAAAGATTCGCGACACCCCTGCCGCAATCTCGCTCCAGGGGGGCTTCAATGAGGCCGGGGCGTCGCCGCCCCGGAAAGTTGCTCGACCTGTTTGGCGAGCAGCGTGTCGCGAATGCCGCTTCAATGAGGCCGGGGCGTCGCCGCCCCGGAAAGACCACGCAATGCGACCACGATACACATCCCGGCCGTGGTGCTTCAATGAGGCCGGGGCGTCGCCGCCCCGGAAAGCGGGCCGGGCCGGGCCGAGGGCTGGTTGGGCCCGGCCCGCTTCAATGAGGCCGGGGCGTCGCCGCCCCGGAAAGGATTCGTCGATCCACAGTCCGGCGCCAACCGCAACATGCTTCAATGAGGCCGGGGCGTCGCCGCCCCGGAAAGGGCTCGCACCACGCGACGGAGCCGGAACGCCCGAAAAGCTTCAATGAGGCCGGGGCGTCGCCGCCCCGGAAAGAGCGCCGGTCAGCGCTCAAGACGGCAGCGAAGGAAAAGCTTCAATGAGGCCGGGGCGTCGCCGCCCCGGAAAGCTACCATCACGCCTGGACCTGTTGGCGGTCCCGGCTTGCTTCAATGAGGCCGGGGCGTCGCCGCCCCGGAAAGCGGGCATGAAGAAGAGGGCCAAGTAAATGGCACGGACCGGCTTCAATGAGGCCGGGGCGTCGCCGCCCCGGAAAGAGTAAGAAGCTGCAGGTGGAGTTGCCGGTAGCGGCGACGCTTCAATGAGGCCGGGGCGTCGCCGCCCCGGAAAGCCCGCATAGACAGTATGGCGAATCCAGTGGGACAATGGCTTCAATGAGGCCGGGGCGTCGCCGCCCCGGAAAGCCGCGACGACGCGTCTTCGTGCAGCCGATTGGCTTGCCGCTTCAATGAGGCCGGGGCGTCGCCGCCCCGGAAAGGGTGTGGTGTGGCGGCGCGCTGGGCGCTGTATTATCCGCTTCAATGAGGCCGGGGCGTCGCCGCCCCGGAAAGATCAGCCTTCCGCAAACCGGCCAACTCGGCAATCTCGAGCTTCAATGAGGCCGGGGCGTCGCCGCCCCGGAAAGTCATCGTGCCTGCCGACCATGACATCGTGACGCTGATGCTTCAATGAGGCCGGGGCGTCGCCGCCCCGGAAAGGCCTTGTTGTGGACCACTGCCTCGATCAGCTTGCCACCGCTTCAATGAGGCCGGGGCGTCGCCGCCCCGGAAAGCTCAAGCGCCCAGTCCACACAATCTCTGACCTTGGAGCTTCAATGAGGCCGGGGCGTCGCCGCCCCGGAAAGGAACAACGAGCCACTGTTCCTGCAAACCAAGGCGTTTCCGCTTCAATGAGGCCGGGGCGTCGCCGCCCCGGAAAGAACGTGCAGTCGAGAATGTCATCACGAAGGCGATGGCGCTTCAATGAGGCCGGGGCGTCGCCGCCCCGGAAAGCTCTGGACCATCCTGTCTCCACACTGGAGAACACGATTGCTTCAATGAGGCCGGGGCGTCGCCGCCCCGGAAAGGGTCATGGGATCCGCAGCCATCGCGGGGGCGGTCGATGCTTCAATGAGGCCGGGGCGTCGCCGCCCCGGAAAGAATCGTAGGACGTTCAATCTGGTGGCCACGGGGGCTTGCTTCAATGAGGCCGGGGCGTCGCCGCCCCGGAAAGGCTCCTCACGCACCGACAACCGCACCGTCAAGCGGTCGCTTCAATGAGGCCGGGGCGTCGCCGCCCCGGAAAGCACGACCCACGCCGTCTGGTGCGTCTGCCTGCTCACTTGCTTCAATGAGGCCGGGGCGTCGCCGCCCCGGAAAGTCCGGCCATCCAGGGCATCGATCTCGATCGCGAAATTGCTTCAATGAGGCCGGGGCGTCGCCGCCCCGGAAAGTCCGGCCATCCAGGGCATCGATCTCGATCGCGAAATTGCTTCAATGAGGCCGGGGCGTCGCCGCCCCGGAAAGTCCGGCCATCCAGGGCATCGATCTCGATCGCGAAATTGCTTCAATGAGGCCGGGGCGTCGCCGCCCCGGAAAGTATTCAGAGCAGGATTCCACACGCGCGAACGCAGCGAGCTTCAATGAGGCCGGGGCGTCGCCGCCCCGGAAAGACCAGCTTCTTGGCCCTGCTCATCCAAACCTCCCCCGGCTTCAATGAGGCCGGGGCGTCGCCGCCCCGGAAAGGCTACCGTCGCCATCTCGCCGTCCTTGTCTCGGGGGGATGCTTCAATGAGGCCGGGGCGTCGCCGCCCCGGAAAGATCCGGGCATACATGCGCGCTGTATGATACCGATGTAGCTTCAATGAGGCCGGGGCGTCGCCGCCCCGGAAAGCCACGTCCCTCGATTTTAGCCGCCGCAGCTCACCCTTGTGCTTCAATGAGGCCGGGGCGTCGCCGCCCCGGAAAGCACGGTAACAAGTTAACATGCATGGACGCCCCGCGTGCTTCAATGAGGCCGGGGCGTCGCCGCCCCGGAAAGCTCTCCGTACCCCTGGCGGAAAACGCCTAACCATTTAGCTTCAATGAGGCCGGGGCGTCGCCGCCCCGGAAAGACCGACGATCCGATAGCGCGTGAGATCGTGCGCCCCTTCGCTTCAATGAGGCCGGGGCGTCGCCGCCCCGGAAAGACCGACGATCCGATAGCGCGTGAGATCGTGCGCCCCTTCGCTTCAATGAGGCCGGGGCGTCGCCGCCCCGGAAAGAAGGTCGCACAATCCGGGGCGATATGCAACCCCTTTGTGCTTCAATGAGGCCGGGGCGTCGCCGCCCCGGAAAGGTGCCGTTCTAGCGTCTTGACCATATCCTGTCGCTCGAGCTTCAATGAGGCCGGGGCGTCGCCGCCCCGGAAAGCGCGCCAGCCAGCGCAACGATAGAGCAAATCAAGTAGCTTCAATGAGGCCGGGGCGTCGCCGCCCCGGAAAGTTTAATGTCCAACGCTTGCGTCAGCTCCTGGTGATCGTGCTTCAATGAGGCCGGGGCGTCGCCGCCCCGGAAAGGACGGAGCACCCGATCGCGGACACGCCGCGCGAGACGGCTTCAATGAGGCCGGGGCGTCGCCGCCCCGGAAAGGCCGGGCGTAGTACGCTACCGCCGAACACATCGAACTGCTTCAATGAGGCCGGGGCGTCGCCGCCCCGGAAAGACCATTTGTGCTAAAATGCTGCCAGCATTTGGGTTGCCACACAAAATTCGAGTGGTATAACAAATGCTGTCCAAAATCTTGCGTCGGACGCGCAAGACCGGTGTTGTCAAACAACGTAAGTCCATGATGGGTAGCGAAATAACAGCACTTCAACCGCTCACCATACCTATTGGACCACTGGAGAGCTCGCATAACAACTTGGCACATCATATCACACGATGATGGCCTGCCGAGAGGGGGCTTCGTAGGGTCTGCCCATGCTCTGCACTTTAGGGGTGACACGGTCCGCAGGCCCCATGTCCAAAATCAATATATGATCTTCCGACGGCTTCATCATTGCCTCGAGGTGCCTAGCCAGTTCGGCGCGACGACGTGCCGTTAATCTGCACTGGAATACCGACAGCTGCAACCAGTGTCCGTAGGCTTTCATTAGGTTGTATATTAGTCGCCAGCGTTTGTTGTTTGAAATATCATATACGACAACGTAGAGATGTTCCCTTGCCACAATTTGGTTATCTCGGAAGATAGTGAGGGTATTGCACAATTTCACCTTGCAAATGGCGAGCAAGCAACCTAGCCTGTACCTCCAGCATTCGTCTGATCGACACCCGATAACCAAACAGTGGGTGTGTCGTGATGTGCTCCAAGCGACGCTCAAATGCTGCGATCAGTACCTTTCGGCCCCTTGGTTTAAGCGCGCACGCTGGTCCGTTCCAGACGAAGTCGCTATTCCTGATTTCGCCATTGTTGACGATTTGAATAACGCTGGAATCGGAAATGATGGAACGAAACGGTTCCATCAAATCAAGTGCCAAGGCGGGTCGGCCATGACGTGGACGGTGATAAAGACCCATGTATGGATCGAGTCCGGTCGCCGCAATGGTAGTCGTAAGAAGTCGCACAAGCAGTGCATAGGAAAATGATAGCATTGCGTTCACTGGATCGGTGGGAGGGCGTCGGTTGCGTGTGGTAAAGTCAAACTTGCCAGTGCTCCGTGGGGTATCGGAGGCAAGCATGTACGCAAAATGCGAAAAGTAAATCGCGGCGGCCTGTCCTTCAAATCCAAGAAGTTGCTGAGTGTCGTCAGCGTGCAGTGCATGGCGGGCAACACGCTTTAGTCCTGTAAGCGCATCGTGTTTTTCCTGAGAAGTGGTGTCGGGGCGCCAGTTGCGTCGGAGCATTGTGCGCGAATTCCGCACTTTTGCATTCACCAGTTCACGTGCAAATGCCAAACAACGGCGCGAATTGAACGTGGCCTTGTACTGGGCCTCTCGAACGCCGACATTTCCATTGCCTGTTCCGATAGTATGTCCAAGGAACCAACCCCCAGTCGAGTGCCAAGAGACCGGAATCTCCGCACGCATGAGCGCGTGAAGAGCCTGTGTGGTTACACGGGCAGGCCCGAACAACGCTACCTGCGAGACATCAATGAGTGGCACCTCTATCGTATTATCGTCGGCCTCTACAAGCAATCGGTCGCCTCTTTTTCGGAGGTACGCACGAGGGTCTTGTATGTAGAGCGGCACCGCAGAATCGTCGGACGGGTTGAGGGGGCGTGGAGGGGTGCCAGTCGTGAACAGGTTGGTCTCATCGGGAAGGCATATGCCGGCCAAAGAACATCGCGGGCACTTGGGACTATCCTCCAGCGGTGGGGGGCGAGTTCGTGTGTCTGCGGCCGTGCGCAACTGATCCACAGCTGCCAGCGTACGGGTACGAAGCTCATCGTCCAGCTTTACCGGGACGCGTTCTCGTGAACCAGCGTACCAGATGGCTCCTTGCTCCACTTCGTATCCGTTTTCCTCCAAGATCATCGCCTGGAGGCAAATCTGAACCCGCTCGGGCTCGTATGCGCCCTTGGCGACATGCGGGCGCTTGCCCCGCTTGGTGTCTACGGGCATGACAACACCGTCGCGAATGTCGACGACATCCATCTTGGCAATGACACCGATTCGTTCCGACGACATCGTGACCGAGCGGACCTGCGTCATTACTTCGTCCATATCGTTCGGCGAGGGCAGCTTGCCCCCACCGTTGTCTATACGACGATGCACGCGTTTACCGTCGATTGTGTCGGCGTTGTCGGCCCATTCTCCCTCCACCCATTGGAGGTAGGCCAATCGAGGGCAGTAGACCCATGCGTTGACCATGCGTGCGGGAACCAGAGCGCCGCCGTCGGCTACGGGGGTCGGATGATTAGGAAGCGGTTGATCGGAGCCAGGTATGCGCATCACCCCCCTCAGCCATGCCGAATTCGAAAGCGTTTCCGCGGAAAAGGTCCGCGACATTGTCGACCTGTACCTTGACCCGCGTGACAAAGCGATGGTGCTCCGGGTCGACGATGACGAACCAAGCGCAAAAACTGGCGCGAATGCGGCCGTTTCTGCCTTTGGTACTCAAATAAATCGAAGGCGTCACGCACGACTAACATCCGGCACGGCACCACCAACATGGTCGCCGCCGTGAAGGTGGCCATCGGCCAGGTCATTGCCCAATGCGAGGCAGAGCATCTCCAGGCACATCAAGGTCAAACGCTGGCTTGCCGGCAAATTCTGAAACATGATCCAAACATCAATAGAGTTTCAAGGAGAAATTAACGGATTCATCGTTCTTCGTCCACTGGGCGGCAAAGGCCGTACCCACGAAAGCGGCCAGCACCAACCAATACTGGACCTCGGACGGGTTGATCGAAGATGAATCTCGCATGGCTATGGCTTTGTAGTCCGCCGTCAGTCTTTCGAGCGTTTCGAGGAAATGCCAATGCGTGGGGCACCCCTTCAACCGAGGAAACAGGGCGTAGCCATACCTCTTTGGGGCGGGGTAGCCCTGCATTTGTGAAGGCGCTCTTGACGCTTTGGGCCGCCCGGCTCCATTTGTCCTCACCCTTGAAATGCCGGTCGAGCACCACGGGTGTTATCGTCTCCCAGACTCGTGATCCGGTCCGGCCCCCGGTCCAGGTGTCGGGGTGGAGGTTCTTCGGGGCGTGCTCCGCGGTCGCGAGTTGGATCCGGCACTCGAGCCATTGTCCGTCGAACAACCGGTGTCTGCTTGGCAAGCCGGTATCCCGATGCTGCAGGAAAGGGTGTAGGCAGGTCCTTACTTCATGCGGGTCAATCTCCTTTGGCAGGATCACGCCAAACCCCAACACAGATCCGTCTGCGTACCGTGAACCAACGAACGGAAGCGGAACGACCGCCACGTGTGGGATTGTGGAGGGACCGCCGCTCGGGCTCTGCCCGCTGAGCCACTCGGGTGGCGGCTCGGGACATTCCCGCATCAAGAGCCCGCGTAGCGCAGCAGTGGCCTTGAGCGTGGCCGGCAGCGGAAACCGTTGTCCTTCGACCGCGAGAACGATCATATGTGGGTCGAACACCGAGGTCTGCACAACCGGGGGCCTCTCTTTCGGCGGACGGGCATAACCCTGCCACCGGCCCGGCAACGGTCGTCTTGGCGGGTCCGGAGCGGTTGGAAAACGTTCTCGTTTGCACGCCGTCAGGTTGCGGATGTACCTTTTCTGCTTGCGAGGGCTTCGCGCACTTCTTGGGAAATTTCCCGCTTGCTTGACTGCAGCAATTCGATCTCGAATGGTGTCAACATCCTGGGACCGGGCGAGATAACGAGCCTCCGATTGAGTAAGGCAGTCGAAGGTGTGACCGAAGTGCTCCTTCCACCACCTTTCGAGTCGGCGTCCATGTTTCCGTTCGAGCTCATCGAGCTGGTCCTTCGATGGTGTGAGTTTAGCAGAATACCATCTGCCGGCGAGCGCGACCGCTCCGATTACATTCCCGCCCCGCTTGGTGATCCAGCCGCGGAGATTTGCAAAGGTACCCCCTTGACCGACGAAGTCATCCACCATAACATAATTGGTGCCCCTACGCACTGGTCCCTTGAAGGCGGCCTGTCTGGCGAGCCTGCTGAAGCCGTCTGCGCCGGTGTGTGCGACCACATTGGTTTGGACCAATGCGTCGTCGTAGGGAAGCCCGAGCGCCTCGCTCAGGGCCTGCGCCAACGCGATCGGAATGGCGTTCACACCGGCACGCTCGCAGGCATGCACACCGACGAGTGCGGGGGAGGTGCGGCTCCCGGTCGCGCTCGCCGCTTTGATCAAGGCGCGCACAGCATCTAGACCATCGTCGTCGAGCAACGTGTCGACAAGTCTCGTTGCGGCGGCCCCGCCGCCCGATTTCGCGTCGCTGTAGCTCGGATGACGCTTGATATCCCGCTCTTCAGATAGCAACACCACATCGGGAAACCCGTTCCATGGAACCCGAGGAGGCTGTATCATAGCCTCTAGATGAGCCTTGGCTCGGTCAATCTTGCCTTCAAGATTCTGGTAGGCAATCCACAATCTACGATTAGCCGCCTCTGCCAGGCTATCCAGTCTGCCAGGCCAGAGAACACGCATCTGGAGGCCGGCGGTGGCATCCGTCGGTACCCATGTGGATTCGGCTACGGCGCCAGGCTCTACCCACATTTGCACGAAGGATGCGGAGTGTCCGACATTGGTGACTTTGGCGGCCAAACGTCCTAGGGCGTCGCCATGGGTTGCGATATCTTTGTCATCCCATATCATACGCACCATGGCGTCATGAGGAATGGCGACGGGAAATGAGCGCGGCTGGCGCGAGCGATGTTCGGGCATGGCCGCCAGATAGCTCTTGAGGGGCAAGGCTGGCAGGTGCCCTGCCTTGAGTTTCTGCAACTCGTAGCGGAATGGATCTTGGTCCCGCTTGGCACTGGGGGTTTTCCCCTTCCATCCACCACCGCTGTCGTTCACTGGGACGAAATGTGTAACCGCAGTACGCTGGCTGTACTCGGACGCGGCAATTGACGGCGGTGCCAGGCCCTCCAGCCACCGTAGAGCCTCGCCCTCTTCGGCATGTTCACCCGTCTCGAACCACGCTGCCGCCAACGCCATGAACACCCGGTCGGGATGGGGTGGCCACTCCGCTTTTTTCTTCGCCGCTCCGTCGGCGGCCGCCATTGACCACCCGTTCAGGTAGTGTATGGCGAGCGCGAACATCAACTGCCGTCCATCGTATTGATGGCCAACTTCTGACTGCGCAAAACGAGCTCAAGCAAGTCGGAAGACGGAACAAATTCGATCTCTCCATCCCACGGAAGCCCTACCTCCTGGGCGTTGGCAATTGCTTCTTGGAGCACCTTGATGGCGATATCAGGATTGATGTCAAACTCCTTAGGCGGCTTCCCTGGGTGATCCAACAATTGCCAAACCGACCCTTCTTCCGCGAACAACTGGCAGCGGGAACGAAGATCCGTGTCGCTGCGCGCCATGGTCCCAGCCGAGAGTCCCAATGCCGCGAGCACCGTGCGAGCCGCAACATCGATGTGGTGGTCGGAGACCGAAGTTCCAGGCGCGGGAAAACGGAGACGCCGCAGAACATTAAGCGACAGTACGGTAGTCTGTATGGCCTTGGAGATCGTGAATCCCCCGAGTTTCCCTGCCTGATTTGTCACGACGATGGGAGGCACATTGCCATGATTCGCTTGAGATGGTCTGCCTTTATTCGGTGCCTTGCCCAGTTTTTCGCTTCCCTTGTCTATGTCCAGCGTCCAATGCGGTTCGTCTCGGCGTGTGTTCTTTCGTCGATAGATCGTGGCGGCATTCCGTTGGATCCCGGCAGGGTCAATTCGGCTCGCCGTGGTCACTCCGGGCACCGCGTCATACCCAACGATCTCCGAAACCAGCGCACGCTGGAACTTGGCGCCTAGACCGCCACGGGGTCCAGTCGAATCCCAGAGGCCGAATACAAGTCCGGTAGGACAGAGCCCGAACAGCCCCCTAGCGTTGCCGATCGCAGCCGAGTCGAGGACGCGGCCCTTACGTGACTGGCGGAAGATCACTCCGTCCAGCAAGCTGTCTCTGAAGAGCGCATCCGCAGCACGGTGCGGCGCCTCGAGGCTTGTTACTGCGAACTTCTGAAGTAGTCGGTCGTCGTCGAATCGGACCACCATCAGCGGCAGTTTCACCCTGCCGGCTCGGTGCGCCTCAAGGAGCACCAACTCCATGCGGTTGGCCTGCGACTGAACGGAATCGAGAAGCACGCAGTGCGATGTGTCGCCGGTCTCTGGATCGACACGGTCTTCGGTGGCATACCTCGCTGATTTCCCGTCAGAGTATGTGGGAGGAAACACTTTGTCGCCGGGCCCGCCCGCTGGCTGGTAGTTGGTCACGCACCTGAAGGCAGCCGCCGTTCCGGCCACGGCCGATCTCAATTTCTCCAAGGTAAGTTCATTCATTGCATTTTCTCCGGTGAATGTAGTTAGGCCGGCACGGCGTGGCAAAAATTGTAGTAACGCCCGTTCTTGATGCGCTGACAGCGAAATACCTCCACTATGCCGCGGGCGCGAAGTGATCTACGGTCCGGCGTTCGCTTCGTAAGCTCTCGTAGCGCCAGGATGGATCGCACGACATCCATGCTCAAAGGGTCTTCCCAAATTGCCCATGTGAACCAAATGCACCCTTGGCGATGTGCGACGCCGGTGGTGCGTAGCTGGTTTGGTCCAGGTGCTGTCGGTAGCATTGGGAGCCCCTCTATGGCGAGACGATTTGCGCCATGCACTGTTCGTGGGCCTTTGCCGCCGCTTGGATTTCCCCGCTGGAGAGCGTAGCGACGCTCCTCTTCAGGATCCCAACGCATCCCAAGGCTCCGATCGGTGTAATTCCAAGAATCCAACAGGGATCTTCGCAGCTGGTCCGCTGAAGGATGCCTCTCGTTGGTCAACTTTTTCATCGTACCGAGAAAATTCGTTTGGCCAGCCCCCAAGGCACGAAGAGCGGTGTGCTGCATTGCTCCCTTTTCATTCACAAGAGCGTCGGTTCCGAGAGCGACAACGAAGTCGGCGAGCCGCCGGTCGTGGACCGTCGCGCATTGTTGCGCTTCGAGAGCCACCTGTCGGAAAACACCCGGTTGGTTGTTCAGGTTTTTCGAGGGGAAGCGCGCCACTGGGTGGTCTGGACGCGTCAGTTCGGTTTGGAGAAGCGTGATAAGTTGGTCTTTGGACAGTTGCGTCGCACTGGACAGGCTGGGAGTCCATTGTCCGTTGCAGAATGTCCAGTGAAGGCACCAGTCCTCAGATAAGCGTGTTCCGGGGGAGGGCCTGTCAATTTAATGCAGAACAGCTTATCTTTATTGTACTTATACCGCGAGGTCAAAGCGTCATCCCTCCAGCGACGAGGACTTTCGGGTGAGTACCATCAGCCACCACCAAACCCGCCGTAACTGCGCCGCCCACCGGCGTCGCCTCCGTGCCAGACACGCCCAAGCAGGGCGTTGGAAGCAACAAAGTAAACCGATGCTCGGGGCCGGCAAGATTCGTTACGAGGTTAGCCGGCGCGTGAATGCCACACTCTACGGTGGCATCGGCGCCGCCCACCGGTTGATCACCAAGATCGGCCTACCGGAGCAGATCAACAGATCAGGTGTGCTGAAGCGTAACCTGCCGTACTTCGACTCCGACCATGTGTTGACCCTCGCGTACAGTGTGTACTGTGGCGGCACCCGGCTCGGCGATATCGAGAGACTGCGCCAGGATGTGTCGGTTATGGACGCCTTGGGAGCCCGGTTGATCCCGAGTCCGACTGCAGTGGGCGACTACTTGCGGCGCCACTCCGAGGGAGATATCGAGACCTTGATGGACGGGATCAACGAGGTGCGGCCGCAGCTGTGGAACGGACGCGGGCGCGACCTGCTGGGTCCGGTGACGTACATCGATGTGGACGGGACGATCGTGCCGACGGACGGAGAGAAGAAGGAGGGCTTGGGGCTGTCGTACAAGAAGGTCTGGGGGTATCAGCCGTTGATCGTTACGCTCGCCAACACGGGCGAGGTCCTGTACATCGACAATCGACCGGGCAACGCGGCCAGCCACAGCGGTGCGGCGAAGTGGATTGACAAGTCGATTGACCTGGTGGGCCCCCATGCAGAGCGGCTGTGCCTGCGCGGCGATACGGCGTTTTCGTTGACGACCAACTTTGACCGTTGGAGTGGTCGGGCGGATTTCGTGTTCGGGTATACGGCGCATCGGTCGCTGGTCGCACGGGCGGAGGCGCTCGAGGAGGATCGGTGGCAGCAGTTGAAGCGACGGCCACGCTGGGTGTCGGAGACGGGCGAGACACGGCAGCGGCGTCCGAACGAGAAGGCGCGGATTGTGCGCGAGAGCGAGTTCAAGGATGTCAAGCTCAAGGGCGAGCATGTGGCGGAGTTTGAGTATCGGCCGAGGGCGTGTCGCAAGGCGTATCGGATGGTGGTGGTGCGCAAGAACCTGCGTGTGATGAGGGGCGAGTTGGATCTGGGTGATGAGGTGAAGTACCTCTTCTACATCACGACGCTACGGGGCAAGAGCAGGGCTGAGGTGGTTCGGTTGGCGAATCAGCGTTGCGACCAAGAGAATCTGATCAGTCAGTTGAAGAGCGGGATGGGTGCGCTCCGGGTGCCGATGTACGATTTGGTCAGCAACTGGGCGTACATGGTGATTGCGGCGTTGGCGTGGAATCTGAAGAGCTGGATGGCGATGCAGATGCACTACAAGTCGCAGCGTCGGCGCTATGTGAAGATGGAGTTCAAGCGGTTTGTTCGGGAGATGGTGTTGATTCCGTGCCAGGTGATCCGCAAGGCGCGCCAGACGACATTGCGGGTGATTGGGTGGCAACCGAGCGTGGACCTGCTGTACAGGGCGTGGTGCACGATCGAGCGGACCGAATATGGGTAACGTTAGTCGCTGATTGTCAGCGACTGGTCGGATTTTTTGATTGGGGTGCGATTTTCTGGGACCAGTGCGTCTGTACGGCACGGGCCTGGTCGAGGAGGCCAGACGGAGGCAGCTAACGGAGGGAAAATGCCGACGAAAACCGAATGTGGGCCGAATATTTCTCGGTCAGGTGACCGAGGTCGCTCGTTATTTATAGCACCCGACCCGTCAAAATGCCAAACGCGCTTATTTTAGGACCAGTTGGCGCTGGGCTCGGCGAGCGCGAGTGTTCTCAGGGCGCCGACCGCCGCCAGGAATCCAAGAAGGTTGGCCCCATTGCATCCGCGAAGCAGAAAACCGCGATCAGCTGTGTCACACATGGTCTACCTCCTCGAATGCGCTCCGCCTCCAGTCGGCAAGTCGCAGTAGGGCTTCCAGCCAAGCCAAACCCCACCACCCATACCGCCGCGTTAGTTGCCAATAGCGGTCGGCCACACCGGAATCCAGGCGTAGGAATTCGGTTGCCGAGGTGCAATGCGTCATCGTGCCGTTCAGGTGGAACAAGACGTTCACAGGGTCATCATCGGCGATCACGGGTGCAAAAGGCCGACACTGGCCGTGGTGACTGGCCACCAGATGAACCACTAGGTCCCGGATGTCGGCACGGACACTGCGCAACTTGGGGTGTCGCTCGGCGAGGTGCGCCGAGAGCAGCGGATGCGGCCGTCCCGCCGGGTATCCGGCCTCTTCGCGAGCCCTGCGACGTGCCCATCGGGTTTGAGGCATCGTGGCGGATTTGGCCAGCATTGAGCCTGAATGCCACCGGGTGCCGCCTCGCAACATGGCTTGGAACCGAGGGTCGGCTTTGCCCGAATCGTGAAGGAGGCCGGCCAATCCCAAGGCATTGATCAGGTCGTCGCCGAGCCCGCTGGCCGCAGCGTGCCGGCGGGCCAGGTCTTCGACGCCTCGCAGGTGTTCCGTGAGCTGAACAGCCTTGCCGTAGCGGCGTGATGTGCCCGAGGCCAACGCGTCGTCCTCGTCGCTGAACATGTCAGCCCCGGGTGCCAGCTGCGGGAGAAGCTGGCGGCCGGCCACAATAATCCCTGGTCCCACAATGTGACACGCTTGACGAAAGCGGGCGGGCGAAAATTCGGCAATGAGCTCGCGTGCAGTTTCAGGCAGCAAGGACCACCGATCCGGCAATTCGGCATCCGTGTTTGCGATGTCAACCAGGACATTTCGCACCTCCAGGGCCAGCCCCTCCGGGTCTTCGTCGTGCCGATGTTCCAATCCGCCAAGAATGTTCTGGATCGTCGCCTTCGCCGTCAGCGACTGTGGCCACGCTTCCACGAGAGCTGGATGCAACCGGAGAATCGGCTTGGCCCGTGCCATCCGGTGCCCCGGATCCCCCACATCCAATTCGGCGAGCGTCGGCGCAGCTTCGGGCGGAATGTCGCCAAGTTCGCTCCATTGACCCGGATGTGTCGTTGGGATTACCAGGATATCGCTTGGGCGAATGCTGCTCGGGTCCTTGGTGACGTGCTCCTCGATCCTGGTTTCCGTGCCTCTCCATCGCACAATCCGCCGGTCGGGAGAACCTGGGGAACCGAGACAATGGTCCCCTTCGTCTGCGCAAGTTGCCTCGACATCGCCCGAGTTGTCTTGAGGATTCCTGCCTACGAGCCATCGTCGAAAGACACCAACAGGCACCGGTAAGGATTCGCTGCTGCTGGGTGGGCACAATCTGAGTGACTCCATAGCCTGCCGCTGTTTTTCTTCCGATCCCAAGTCAATATCCGCTCGCCAGCAGACCAACACATCCGGTGCGCCCGCCCGCGGCCCCCGGAGAAACAGGCTCACGTCAGGAGTGGGCTCCGGCTGGGGACTAGTCTGCGCCAAACAGTCGATGTGCGCCGGTAGCAACACGGGGGCGTCGATGGAAGGGGCCGCCAGCTTGGCCACGGAGTCGACGCCGCTCAGTAGCTTGTCCATGCTCCTGATACCGAAGTCGATTTGTCCGTTGTCATCCTTGTGCCCATCCAACCACTGCCAAGTCTTCGTCAAGGCGGTCCCGTAGATCGGATCATCATACGCGCCCCCTCCCGGTGCCGTCTGGCTCGCTCGAATGAGGATGCTGCCACGCGCCTTGACATTCCGTCCCGTCCGATTGAGTCGCCCGAACCGTTGTCTCAGCGCGTCCAGGCTAGCGCATGTGGTCACCAAGCCGTCGAAGTCCAAGTCGGCACCCACTTCAAGCGTCTGCGTTGCCACGACGACTACGGGTTGGTCCAATGTCCGATGGCCTGCGTGGGTCGAGCTGAGTTGTAGACTGCGCATGCGGCGCCACACGCGTTCCTTGTCCACTGGCCGCATCCGGCCCGTGAGCAGAAGCCTGGTGATTCCTGGGCTGCTGCTCAGATTCCGGTGGACGGCACGTGCAGTCGAGACCCTGTTGACGAAGACGACGATCGCCTGGCGCCCGTCTCCCAATAGACCCAACGCCTCGTCGGCCAAGCGCTTGGGCCATGGTTCTTCGCCTTTCCTGTGTCGAGCAACGTCCACGGACCGAAGTGAGGCGGGTTTCCTTGCAAGCTGTCGCTGTCCCAGCGTATGGTGCGGATCACGCCCCTCTTCTGACGGATCATGGAATATGTCCTTGATACCTGGCGGCGGGGTCGCCGACATAACCACCGGGTGAAAGCGGCCCCCGAGAGGCGTCTGGGCCCACGCTTCTCCGCGGAACCGGCCCACGGCGCGCAGCGTCTGCCAAAAAGGCTGAGCACAGTGCGCCTCGTCCAGGAAGACAATGCTGTCGTTGGCCACGAGTCCAGCGTATATCGGCCATGTGCTTGGACCTCGTCCGTATGCCCGAAAAAGGAGGCGGGAACCGACCTGGTCGACGGTTGATGCGACCACCATGGGCTGCAGCGGATTCCGTGCCCAAGCTTCTGACCGGTACATTCCTCCACGCAACAGGTGAACGGCCAACGGTGTCTTGCCCTCGAAGTCTGACTTGGATCCGTGGGCGACGGACCTAAGATTGTCTGCCACTCTCCGGACGATTCCGTCACCGGCATGCTCCAGTTTTCGCGCCAACCGCTGTGCGCGCTGATGTGCCTCATCTACAATGATTCGCCGGTCCACAACGAAGAAAACGCGGCGGGGTGCGGTAATGCGCCGAACAGTTGCCGCCCGGTCCGCTTGAGCCGCCAGGGCAAACACGGCAATATCGACACAGGCCGTCTTGCCGGCGGCGGTGGGCAGCGCGATGGCTTCCGGCCATCCCGTGACTTCTTGCTCGGCACGATCCGTTTCCGGCTTGGATCCTGTCGCACCGGAGTTCCGGCCTGTCACGCGGTGCGCCAGCGCTGTCTGCCATGCGAATGGCGGCACGCCCCAACAGGCTTCGAAGAAGGCTGCAAAATCCATTCCCTTCCCGGTACTGCGCAATGAGGCCGGAGCCGAAGCTCCGGGGTCCATCTCCTGCATCACCACTCCTCCAGTCGATTACTGAGCTTCAAGGAGGCCGTCGCTTCAATCCTTCACGACGGTTTTGCCGTACGTTTATCAGTAATCGATTGGATGGCAGAAATCAACCGCCCTGCACCTCTCGTAACGGGATTCTCCTATCACGGCGCCGAGGGTGATGTACAAATACGAGCCCTTGGCGGGACCTGACGGCTCAACCAGGGTCCCCCGCTTGGGCCCCGAACATTCCCAAGCCGAAGTGGCTGGCGTAGCCCAGCGCCAATGGTCCCTGGATCGCTTCCGGGAATGTGATCGCTAGCAGGGCTCCCCTAGAGTCGGGCTGCAGCTCCCGCCGATGAGAGCGAAACCGGTGAAAATTCAGCGCACGTCTTGAAGCACCGCCGACATTGATTTCACCTAATTCCCCGACAGTGACGCCCTCGGTTGGCAGCCCGCGCCGCAGCAGTAGCCTGAGGACCTCGCCCGGGTACCCGGCATTTTTCAAGTGCCCCGACGCCAATAGGGGGGTGATGCTCTGCCAGTGGCGTGACGACGCCAGCAATCGCGAAGCGCCGATGAAGTCCTTTGGCTGTCCGAACCCCTCCAACGCCAGTCGCCACTCTTCCGTCTTCGGCTTGTCACGAGTGTCGCCACTTCCCCTAGGGGTCAGCCAAAGCCTCGTGATCCGGTCGAAGCCGTCCCGGATACGGCCGTCCATTCCGCTGCTGACGAATACCGTGACATGATCAATTAGGCCGTCGTCATCGGCATCCTCAGGAAACCAGAAGGCGTGATGATGACGCGGGTGCAGAAGAGGCCGCCCGTGCTTGTCTCGTCCAGAGACCTGCCACGGTGCAAGGGGCACCCGCTTGCCGGTCGCAACGTCCTCGTCCCAGCCGAATTTGGACATCGCCGCCGCCCTCATGACCTCCCCGATTTTCACTGCATCCTCGATTCTGGGGCGCGGCCGGCCTGCAAGCAGGTAGCGGGCAACGGTCGGTTTGTCCTGCATACTGCGTGCGCTCCTGGTTTTCCGCCCAGCCCCTGATCGAGGCACGACGCCGGGTATGGTCGCGGGGTCGCACGCGTACAGGGCCTCGTAGGCCGCGGGGGGGCGGTTCCACTTGCGATGTTGGAGGTCGACAGTGTCCACAGCGAGCGCGTCCGCAAGGCGGACCGGCAGGGTGTCCACTCCTGACCCGGCCTGAAATGAACTCATCACTCTGGCGCGAAGCACGGCTTCGGAGAACGGTTTCTTCGCTGTGGCCCGGATTCGATCCCTCTCCTCTCGGATCAATTTCTCGCGCACCACTCTGTACGAGTGGGCCGATCGGGGAACCAACAACCGGAACGACTCACCTGCAAACCCATTCGCCGCCGGGCCGCAGTTCGGTGCGCCGTCAACGTCCGACATCACACGACATTCGGTCCAGCTCTCGGCCCGGCCCAGATAACCCATCGCAGCAGCAAGATCCTGCGCAAGCCCCTGCAGGTCGCCGCCAAGCGTCACGCCCGGCCAAGTGATCTGAAGCTCCGCTTTGTTGGGAAGGTGAAGGAAGGCGTCGAAGATCAGGGTTCTTGATTCGGATCTTCCCTTCGATATGGGCATGTAATGCCTGCTGTGGGCATGAATCGCCCCCGCAGGCAGGCGGAACACGGGAAGATCCGCAGCCAGTACCTCAATCAGGCGCGCCAGATCGTCTTCGCTCCAGCGATCCGGGTCTCCCTGGCGCCAGTAGCAGGCGATGAGTGCCCGCAGTATCCGCCACGGCTCCGGCGGCCAGGCGACATCCGCCTCGTTGACGTTCCGGCCCCACGGTGTGGCGTGATATCGTCCAGCAGGAAACTGAAATGCAAGTCCGAACACGGAGCCTACTTCTTGTAGGTGACCGTCAGGACTCTCGCATCGCCGAACCCGCCCGACGCGCCGATGCCGTCGATCAGGTGGGGAATTTCCTCCTCGACGGTGGCGAGCGGCGGCAACTTGAACGCCGACGGACGCGTGACATCCATGCCCAGCAAATCAAGATCACACGCCGTCCGAAAACGCAGCCCTTCAGCCAGAACCTTCTGGATCTTGAAGAAGGACAGGAGGATCATCAGCCGCTCCACAGCGTCTCCCAGTCCGTACGCACGGATCTGGCGCAGGTCGAGATTGAAGTACGCGGTGATTTGATCCGCGGTCCACTCGTCGCGCGCGAACGGAACATTGCCGAAGCCCCTTCCGGTATCTCCCTTCGGGTCGTACGCATCGTTCTTGACGCCCCCGCTGACGGCGCGCCGCGCACCGTCGGCCTCGACGAATGCAGACAGCGCACGGGGCAACCGCAATCGCCCTCCAGCCAGCTCTTTTTTTGCCAGAAACACACCGTGCAACAGGGCATTCGCGTCGAACTCCAAGAGCACCTTGGCGAGTTCCCTTAGGTTGACCCGTCCCTGCTCGAATTGCGCAAGCCGATCCTTGAGCGTGTTAAAGAACGACTTGTCCTTGCTTTCCAGGATATACGGCGAATTCAGGCGATGGGCCTCTATGAGGGAGTTGGTGATGTGCTTTCCCTCCTCGTCCTGGACCTGCACCACCGGAAGGCCTCGCAGTGGCTCGACCCAGTCGTCCGCCACTGCGTCCCAGCAGACCGCTTCCAAACGGTTTGCCATGGACTGTGCGCTTTCAACCAAGACCGTCTGGCCACTGCCGCCGGGAGACGCGTAGACCGCGTGACCGAGATTGGGAAAGCCTGTGGGCTGGAACCGAGCTCCCTGAAGCGGCCACAGGCGAGCCTTCAGAAGCAGTCTGGGTTCCGTGGCGAGAGGGGTGAGGTCAATCGACATTCGAAGATTCCTTCTGTGGATGGATGGTTGCCCTGTGAGTGAGGTCCGGGTAGGCACGTTGAAGCAAGCTGGCCAGCCCTAGGTCCGAAATTGGTATCAGCAGGGCGGCGGCCAAGCGCTCAGCCTCGATCCCGACGCCCATGCGGCCGCCGCGCAAATTGGTGACGCCGCCACCAGATCGTATCGGATCGTAGGGCGAAGATATGCCGGAAGAGCGAGTTCTGGAGAACGCAGCGTGAATCGCTTGGTCGACCGCACGACCGTCTCGACTCCGGCCAGCCGTGCGTAGCTGGCGAACTAGTCCAGGCGGAATCGGCAACGACGCCTCCTGGGGAATCGCGCCCAGGCACCGGAGTTGCTTATTGGTCGAGAACACCGGCTTGAGTGCGGCGTACGCGAACGGCACGACGCTTCGGGCGGTCGAGGAGCCTGTATCGCTACTCAGCCATGCGGGTTGCGCCCACACCAGGCCCGAAAGCAGCTCGGAGCAACGCAAATCGTCAAAGGTGCCGGTGAGAAACGCCATCACATCGCGCAATCGCGCAAAATTCGCGCTGCCGAACGGCTTGTCCGCAAGACCGCGAACGGGTGTCTCAACGAGGCGCCGCTCGAGCACGGCAATGATGTTCGCGACCAGATTTCCGCGACCCCAGACCATGGTTGGTGGACAGTCGTTGCTTGCCCAGGCACGATTCGGCCCCCCAAAAAAGGTTGCTTGTTCAAAGCGTTCACCGGATCCATTCGTCAGCGGGGCGAGGTGCGCGGCCATCGGGGCGTCATGAGACGGTCCCAAAGGGGCGGCGTGGCCTGTACCTCGCTGCGTTGGAGACCGGATGCCCAGCCCGGCGAGCGCGGCGGCCACGCGGATTTCGGGACTGCCGTCATCGGCCCGTATCAGCCACCGCCTGGACAGGAGGGGCGGAGGTGGTACCGCCGCTCGCGCCTTGGGGCTGTGGCCCAGCCAGTCGCACACCCGGCCCAAGGACATCAACACGGTGCCGACAGACCCGGATGAGGGGTGCGGCGAGAGCATGGCGAACAAGGAGTCTTCGAGCCGCTTGACAGCCCTTCGAACCGACATGGGATGGGTCGCTTCCCGACCTATCCGCCGGACTCTGGCAAGCCAGCCCCCCCTGTGCAGATCCGCGACGAGTTCCGCGCCCGGAGATGGAGTGGCGCTCCTTCGCCCGATCGCGGCGGCATAGTGGGCGTTCCCTGCGCGCCTGAAGAATCCGTAGCGCTGGAATTCCGAAAACCCCCGGCTCACACCGAGGGTGGCGAGCGAATGGGTGAATTGGAGCCCGTCGCGGGCTGTTCGGCCATTCGTGACCGCCCGCCCCTCGCTGAAAAGGGCTTCCACCTCCCGATACTGGGCCGGGCGGTTCCACAGTGGAGCCCAGAACTCCGCTCGGGCGTCGGTCTCGTCGGCCGCCTCGACCCCTCCCCATCCCGCGCCGGATGTGTTGACCGTAAAGGGAAAACTCGCACCCCTCATCGTATTGCTCTGATGCCGTCGCGTCGCCGCGGACGCGAACGTCGTTGCCCCGGCGAGCATCAGAACGTAGTCCCAGGGATTGACGGTCGGGTCTCCCGAGTATCCTGTCGAGGCGTTCGGACCCCCGGCCCCACCGGGTGAATACTGCCCAATCTTCACTCCCGTCAGTTGATGCACCGGGGCGGCGAAGAGCGCATTGTCGAGCGTGCGGACTCCCTCCGCCGACGGCTCCCCGGTGGATGCGTCAAAGATGCCCCGGGGCTTGGAATGCGAAAACAAACGCTGCATCAGATTGTTGGTGAAGTCGAGTCGCCCGTCGTTGCCGCCGGTTCCGAGCAGCTCCGGATATCGCAGGTCTCCACCGGATAGCACCAGCGCGGCGTCGAGCCACGGAAGCGCGGAAGCCGGTAGCCGAGAGCGCAACATCGCCACCAGTTCAGCCTTTACGCTCTTGTCCTTGGCACCAGAGGGCGCTGCGTCGACTTGGAGAAGCAACAGGGTCTCCTTGGCGCTCCTGATCGCCTCCGCAAGCGGCTGGAAACGCTCCGCGACCCTGCCGCAGGTCAAGGGGTCGAATCCTTTCTTGTTGTCCTTCGAAAAAAAACCGCTCCCCCCATTCCATGGCGCGATAATCGGGCTGGGCGCGAAGTGATGCAGGAAGAACTCCGCCACCTCTTCTGGCTCCAACGAAGTTCGAAGATGAAACCGCTCTTCTTCCCACCATCCCCGCACTCCCGGATCAACGGGCGCGCCCGTCACGTTGTTCTCCCCGGACGACAGCAGCCTAAGAATGCCAAGCGCTTTCAGGTAGGAAGACAGGGGCGTCGGCGAACACCCTTGAAGCGTAAGTCGCTCATTCATCCTTCCTGCCCTCCCAACGCCTCCTTCGTGGACGCCCGCCAATCCGCGATGCGCAGCAGGGTCTCCAGCCACGCCAATTCGAACGGCCCAAATCGTGCGAGGAGCTCTCTGGTGCGCTCGGTCCAGCTCTCCTTGGTTGTGTGGTCCCATCCCAACTCCATGACCGAGAGTGTCAGACGCCCTCCCGGCCATCGTTCACCCGCTCCCAGATCAAGCGGCGGCAGTGAATCGCCCTCCCAGACTCCTCTTGCGAATCGGGTTAAAGCACCTTCGGGTTCCGCCGGGGGCTTTTCCTTTGGGAGCGCCCGCAGGTTCATGCGGACCTTGCCGTGATGTGCGGCGATGAGAAACGCGACCAGATCGGCGCGGCGAGACCAATCCTCGTGTGCGAGGAAGGCCAGGGCGGAGGCCAGTTCGTGCCGGAAATAGGCGCGCTGCTCATGTCGCAGATTTCCTTTCACGGTCTTGGCCAGAAGGACGCCTTCGGACGTTGAATGCCCGTCCAAACCTCTCCGCATCGTGTCCTGGAAGGCATCGTGCGATTTGCCCAGATCGTGCCAGCGGGCGGCCCGAATGAGCACCGAACGGGTCGCTTCGTCCAGTCCGAGAGCTGCGCACAAGCCCGACATTTCGCGCGTCACGTGTCGCAGGTGCTCTGTCAGCGATACGGGATGGCCGGCCTGGCTTTGCGGATCTTCGTCGTGTCCGTCCGATTCTCCGGCAGGGCCGGGGGTCGCCATCGGTTCGGACTCCAGTGGGGGAACCGGACACGGAACATGCTTCCGATCACCTGTGAATCCGAGATCCTCCCGGTATCCTCCGGCTGTCACATCTGCCAGGAGCGTCATTCCGGGCCAGGGTACGTCACGGAACGGCACCCAGCCGGGCGGACTGGATGTTGCCATGCCCTGGACGCGTCTCCATTGCGGATCGCGCATGAAGAACACGTTGCCGGATGCCAGCTGGGCGGACCGGATCCATCGCCGCGCCTGTCCGATCGGCGCCGCGCAGAGCTCCTGCGCGATGGGCTTCAGTGGTTCGTCCCCCCGAATCGGCAGTTGGCGCCAGAAGACTCGGATGTCGGTGTCATCGGCGTCACGAATGTAGGGGGAGACATCGACATCGAAGCCGGTGAGGTCCGAGTCGGTGTCGAAGAGGTCGTCAAGGTCCTTGCGGCGAACAACCCGGCGCGGGAATTCGATGGAACCGGTCCGCGGCAGGGATATCGGCGCCACATCGGTCAGTGTGTGCAGTGTGTCCCGGGCCTCCCGAAGATCGTCAGCGTTGTACGGCTGCGCGACGATGTCGGCCTGTTTCGCGACTCTATTGTCGTCGCCCACAAGTCCGCCCAGAAGATCGATCCAATACACCTTGGCTCCGTCCCCGACCTCGGCCCGCCGGTTGGCTCGGCCAAAACGCTGAACCATCGAGGCCCATGGGGCGAGTTCTGTGAACATCACAGCGGCGGATATATCGACGCCCGCCTCTACGGCTTGGGTCGCAATTACGATCTTGTCGGACGGCGCGTCAGGGCCGCGGACCTTGGCCATCTCGCGCTCTCGGTCCACCGGGCGAAGCCGCGAGTGGAGCAAGGCGAGCGCCGGAGTTGCGCCCTTGCGCGCGTACAGGAGGTTGCCAATTCGCTGGTAAAGCTGTTGTGCCCGCTTGACCCGGTTGACGATCACAAGGGTCATGAAGCCCGTTCGGTGAGCGCGCACGACAGCGCGTGCGAGTCCGAACACGTAGTCTCTCTCGTGCGTGCGTGAAGAGGACTCGGGGGCAATTTCACTTCGAAACAGATGCTTGGGAGCCTGGGTGAGGTCGCGCAGCCTGGCATCGGTCTCGGTCTTTGGATTGACGCGAAGGATCTCTGTTGGAGCGCTGTGGTCAACCGTTTCGACCCACTCCGGCTCGAGTGTGGCGGATATCCACAAGCTGCGGCTGGGACGTCCCGCCGGTCGCCCGTCACGCTTGAGCCTCGCAAGCTCGTGCCGCCGAAAGGCCTCGAGTTGAGCGGATGTTGCTCGACCGGCGCCCATCAACTGCACCTCGTCGAAGACCCACTGCGCATCGTGGTGGAGGACGGCGAATTCCATCGGCCACAGGGCACGCGACGACGCGTAGCCTCGCATGAGGGCCCGGCTCAGCAGCATGTCCTGGGTTCCCACGACGACGGAAGGTCGCTCGGGGGTCTCAAGCCATCCGCTGGAATCGACGCCCCCCATGAGGACATAGACATCGTCGGGACGCGGCAGCAGCTCGCCGGGATCTACTCCGGCTTCCCCTAATCGCTGGACCCACCGCCGGACTTCGAGGACTGTCTGGTCGACAAGCGACCGCATCGGGAGGCACCAGACGAGTCTGATGGGTGTGGAGTTGGGCCGCTGGAGTCTGTGGTGCGCCCAGGCCAGGGTCACACCTGCCGTCTTGCCCGACCCGGTGGGGGCGATCAGGACCTCCGGCCACGCTCCTTCGGCGAGAACAAGTTGCCAGGCAAAGGGCTGAAGAGTGCTTTGGCCGAACGCAGTTCGGAAGAGGCGCCGGAACTCCAGGCTGTCCCGGGCAAGGGCGGGGTCAGCGGGCTTCAAGGACCACACCGGCATTCATCACTCGGCCAAGCGATGCATGCACAGATTGTGTAGAACTCTGCACCGTCAGTTCATGACGGCCCTGATGATGACGCGATTGTGTGGGCAACCCAACCACTCGGCCAACCGCAGAAATCAATCGGTTGCGAGACAGTGGCATTCTCTTTCGACAGGTCCCCACCGCTGTGAACGCTTCCGTAAACACCCTTGTCCAAGGCAATGCGTTCTTGATTTGTTAGTCCTCTGATGCATGATCGATTGATGGTGGGTGCTGGCGCCATTGCGCAAGACCAACCAGACGCAATCAGCGTACCGGCGGTGAACGTTACTACACGATCTCCAGCGCGTCCAGAGGCAGCCATCCGACCTTCCCGTCGGCCAGAACGACTTCCGCCCACTGGCCCTCGCGGTCATCAATGCGGACCTTGGTGCCTTCGTGCAGGGTAAAGACGGTCAGCCCCCGCTCCCTTGAGGGAGAGCTGAGAGCGGGCACCCGGGAAGCGACCACGATCGCGATGTCGGCTTGACCCAGCGGGGCCTCATGGCCCATGAGCGTGGCCCCGAACACGATGGTCGCGACCGCCGAGAGATACGCCAATTTCCGAAGTGTGCCTTGCCACCCCCGCGGTTTGGTTAGCGTCACCATCGTGACCGCCACACCCAAGCACAGATATGACAAGGTGGTCAGGACACCCAATGCGCTGCGGGGAATCAGGGCCATCCATCGCTCCAGGGCAACGAGAAGCCAGAAGCGTGGAAGGGGCTCAATGCGGTCCTGCAGACCCTGGCGCACCAGCGCCAGGTTAGCCTGGACATCGGAGTGTGATGGATCAATGCGAGCGGCCCGTTCGTAGGCGACGATGGCGGGCGCGATCCTGCCGGCCCGGTACTGGGCGTTGCCCAGATTATAGTACAGCTCGGCCGATGCGTAACCCTCGTCAAGGACGGCTTTGTAGCTCTCGATTGCGCCCTCGAAATCGCCCTCCAGGTACAACTGGTTGCCCCGGGCAAAGTGGTGGTCCTGGGCCCACAGAGTGGTGACGCACAGGAGGGCGATGCACGTACCAGCCGCTGCCACCGACCCCAGCCGCCAGGCTCGCGATACGGCGCAACGGACTGTCACTGCGACAACTCCCGAGCTACATCCTCCATCAAGCGGGCAGCTCGTTGGAGGATCTCGTCAGCGCTGCCCTGCTCGTTGTCGGGTGGCGCGTAGCGTTGGCGGTCGCAGTCGTCCAGCAGGGCAAACACGGCATGCAGCGTCGCTGGCGACACGCCCCTCGCGCGCGCCAACGGCTCCACGCTCCCCCGCACCAAGCCGGCCTCGGACACGTTCAGCCGGTCCGCCAGGAAGCCCTGCAAAGCGCCGGCCACTTCGCCGTAGAAATCCTTGGGATCGCCGGATCGCAGTGTGCGGGCCCGGGCAAGTCTTTTTCTGGCCATGCGCGGTGCGCGCCGCAGGCGGGCATACGCCTGGTCTCCCTTGATCCGGTCCAGGTGACGGCGTAGCGTGGCCGCCCCGAGTATCCCCCCCACAGGGGCCAGAAGCACGATCCAAAACAGTGCCGTGCGATACAAGGGCACTCCGATTGGCCGCAGGTCCGGGTTGCCCGTGTGGATGAACCGGATCTCTTCCCGTATCGCTGTGACGGCGGACGGCCCGCCGGCGGATCCCGAGGCCGGGTCGCCGGCACCCCTGGCCACGGAGATTGCCAGGGGTCTTGATCGGGTGGTCCTGTATGCCTCCCAGTCCGGGTCAAAGTATGCGACCTCAATCGAGGGGATCGTGAGGCTGCCCGCAGACCGGGGAAGGAGAACATACTTGAAGGAACGTACGCCCTGGATGCTGCCGCCGCCGGGTGTGATGTGTTCGGTGATCTCGGGTGGGAACACCTCGAATTCAGGGGGGAAGTCGATGGCGGGCGGTGCCAGAGCGCGCAGATTGCCCTCGCCCTCCAGCTCCACGAGAAGTGTGATGGCGTCATGCACTTCGACCCGGGATCGATCCACACTGGCCGTGATGCTGAGCGCACCGACATGTCCGGTGAACGAGTCGGGGCGGCCCGTGTTGGGTAATGGGACCACATCGATGGACTCGGAAGGCGATGCGATCGTCACAGGGACCCGGCGATCAAAGAAGCTACTGCCCAGGATTCCAAACGGGTCCCGCGACCGGCGGTTCGGCATTCGCACCTGTGCCTCAATGCGCATGGGATCAATGATTCTTTCGCCTGCGCCCGTTGGGAACAACACCGCACGGTGCATGACGGCTGTTACATACTCCACGCCATTGCGGACGATGTTCTCGTTGGGCTCGGCTGACTGCTCGAGTTCCTCAACCCAGAACCCGGTGGCCTGCGGCAGGGCGAGAGTGGTGAACGCCTCCACGGCCAGGCGGGTGAACAGCCGGTATTCCACGATCACCGGTTCGTTCTCGAAGGGGCGGCCACGGGACACCGTGGTTTCGATGAAGAGGTCCTCCGAGGTGACCCCGTCCCCGGTCGTCGATCCCTGTGTCCCCCCGCCCCCTACTGCGTTACCGACCGTCACGGTGACGGAGTTGGCTCGGTAGGTGCGCCCGTCTACACGCACAACGACGCCCTGGATGGTGAACGTGCCTTCGGTGTGGGCCTGGAATCTGTACTGGTAGTCCACCTCCACGCTCATCCTGCCGTTGACCGTCGTCATGGAGGTGGACATTCCAGAGCCAAAATAGTGGGCAAAGTCCCCGGCGTCGGGTACATCGGGCTCGGCATCAACCTGTTGGGTGCCCGAGACAGTGATCATGACCTCGAAGCTCCCGCCCACCGCGACGGTGGATGGCCTGACAGTGGAACGGATCTCCACATCCTGGCCCACCTGGCTCTCGGCGGCATACATGGGGCCGCCCGGCGGTAGGCACAGCAGCGGCAACAATGCTCCCAGGCAGCGGAGGGCGCCAGGCCTGGTGGTGGTCACCAGTCTTTCCTCGGCCGCCGCTCCCAGGGCTGGGCCTCTTTGCGATCAAGCTCCCGAGGATCCTCGGTCACGCCCTGCAACAGACGCTCAGCCTGCTCCTCCGTCATGGAGCCCGGGGCGGGAGCGCCGCTCCCCCGCGGGTTCTCGCCCGAATCGTCCTCTTCCTCCTGCCCGCCCTCGCCGCCTCGCCCGTCGGGCGGCGGTTGCTGGTCCTCCCCGCCGCCCTCGTCGGGAGAGTCCTGCCGCTCCCCATCCTGCCCATTCTGATCCTGGTTCTCGCCTTGGTCTTGGCTCTGATCCTGGTCTTGGTTCTGCTCTTGGTCCTGGCTCTGGCTTTGGTCCTGATTCTGCTCTTGGTCCTGGTCGTTGTCACCCTCTCCGCCTCCGCCCTGGGGCTCCTGTGGTTGCTCCATTCGCCTCAGGGCCAACTCAAGGTTGTGCTTGGCGTCCAGATCGCCCGGATCCAGGCGCAGCCCCTCCTTGTAGGCCTGCGCCGCCGCATCCAGCTGTTGCTGGCGCATGAATGCGTTGCCCAGATTGTACCACGCCTGTGACCGCCACTCGGGATCGGCGGCTTCCGCGGCCTCCCGGAACGCCTCCATGGCGCGTTGAAACTCCCCGCTCCGGTACAGGGCGTTGCCCTCGTTGTAGCGGGCAAGCGGCAACCCGGGCACCTTGGCGAGGGCCTCCAAGTATCGGGCGTGCGCCTCCTGGTAGCGCCCCTCCTCGTAGAGGCGGTTCCCCGCATCAATTTCCCGACGCCCTTCTTGCGCGCCGGCGGGATGGGCCGGAATCGCCGAGGCCCCCAGGACGAATACAACTGCGCCAACGGCGCTTCCCCTTGTCCACACGCTCGTCATTGATGCCTCCCTGTCTGCTGGGGCGTCGCTCTTCGGCGTCCCGGAATCATGGATTCAATCACGAGCAGGAGCAACGCCGCCGCCAGAAACATCTGATACTGTTCCTCAAACTGCGTGACCTGTCGGCTCTCAAGATCCCGCCCCCCGTCGTCGATGGCCTCCAGAAGCCGATCCAGTCCCCCTGAAGAGCCGATCCGGTGGTATGCGCCGCCCGTCTGCAGGGCCAGGTCCTGCAGAACGGTCTCGCCGAGCCGGGTCGTGATCACCGCGCCCTCTTCATCCACACGGAACCTGCCCTGTGGCCGACCGTCCTGGACGACGGGCAGCGGCGCACCGCCGGGCGATCCGGCCCCAATGGCGTAGACCCGGGCGCCGGCCTCGGTTGTTGCCTGAATGGCCTCGCCCAGCCCCCCTTCGTGGTCCTCACCGTCGGTGACCACGATGACGATGCGGTGTTCGCTCGGCGTCTCTTCAAGGGCCTCCAAGGATACGACCAAGGCTCGGGCCAGGTCCGTGCCCTGCATCGACATCGAGCTGGGATCCATGGCGCTCAGAAACATCATTGCGGCCCCGTAGTCCGTGGTCAGCGGGGTTTGAATGAACGCGTCTCCCGCGAATCCCACCAGCGCGATCCGATCGCCGGCCAGGCGCTGAATGATCCGACCCACCTCGATCTTGGCCCGCTCCAGCCGGTGGGGCAGCAGGTCTTGGGCGTACATCGAGTGGGAAAGATCAAGCGCGACGACCACGTCCTGGCCCTGACGCTGCACCGTCTCGGTGCGGCTGCCGAACTGGGGCCTGGCGAGCGCCACCATCAGCACCGCGACCGCCGCCAGGGTGATGCCGGACTTCCAGCGCCGGGCACCAACGTTGACAGACTCCATGAGCGCCCTGACGAGCCGGTGCTCGCCGAAGCGCTCAAGCGCGACGGCGCGCCGCCGACCGGCGTGCAGGTACAAGAGCCCGAGCGCGGGAACAAGAAGCAGGCCCCATAGCACGGTGGGAGCGGCGAAGCGAAACATGGGCGTCAGGGAAGGGTGCGAAGCCAGGTGTGGCGCAGCACGACATCGACGAGCAGCAGGGCAAGCGCGGCTGCAAGCGGCAGGTAAAATCGCTCCCCATAGCGAGTAAAGTTCTCTACCTCGATCTCGGTCGTCTCCAACCGATCGATCTCGTCGTAGATCGCCGCCAGGCTGTTGCGATCCGTGGCCCGGAAGTATCGGCCTCCCGTGGTCTGGGCGGTCTCCCGAAGCGAGGCCTCGTCGATGTCCACCTGAACCGTGACGTAACGCACACCCCCGAAGCGGCCGGGGACCGGGACGCGGGCCGTCCCCCTGGAGCCCGCCCCGATCGTGTACACGCGCACCCCCAGCGCGGCCGCGGCCTGGGCTGCCGTGATGGGGTCAATCTCGCCCCGGTTGTTGCGTCCGTCGGTCAGGAGCACCACGACCTTGCTCTCGGCGTCGCTCGCGCTCAATCGCTTCACTGCCGTGGCAAGGCCCATCCCGACGGCGGTGCCGTCCTCAATCAATCCGACCTCCAAGTCCGCCAGCATTGAGGCGAGAACGGAGCGGTCCAGCGTCAGGGGGGTCTGCGTGAACGCCCGGCCCGCAAAGATGACGAGTCCCACGCGGTCGCTCGTGCGTCCGGCCGCAAAATCGGCGGCCACGGCCTTGGCGGCCTCCAGTCGGTTGGGCTGGTGGTCCTCGGCCAGCATGGAGCTTGAGATGTCAAGGGCGAGGATGATGTCGATTCCCTCCGTGATCACGTTCTCGCCTGTTACGCCCGTCTGGGGGCGAGCCAGGGCCAGCACGAGTCCGGCCAGCGCCAGAACGCGCAGATACAAGGGCGCGCGTTGAAGCCAGCGACCGCCGCCGCCCTGGGCCTGGGCGAGGTCGGATGTGCTCGGATGCAGAAGCGATCCCCGCATGGCCCGTCGCCGGGCCCAAGTCCACCAGACCAGAAGCGGCAGCGCGGCAAGAAGAATGAGGTACAGCGGGTCGTCAAAGCGATGAATCACTGCTCGCCTCCCGTGGGATGGCGGGACGGACCGGCTCCGGGCGCGTTGCCTCGGTGGCGACCCCGGGAATCGAATTCTCCAGCGCGGCTTGGCCGTCGGCGGATCCCGCCCGGTCTCCGGGGTCCGGCGCGGGTGCGACGGTGCCCGAAGCGTCGCCGGTCGCTTCGCCCCGGGCCTGGGCGGTGTCCCTGTCCGGTGGCGTCGTGGGCTGGCCGGTGCTGGTGGCGTGGATGAGCTCCCGGGCCTGGCGCATGAGCTCCCGGCAGTCCGGGAGCGCGGGATGCGCCTTGGCGAACTTGACCAGGTCGCACGCGTCCAGGAAGGAGCCGAAGGCGGAGGTGAGAGGCGGACTCAGGGAAGCGGCCCCAAGTCCCTGCACGACTTCCCCGGTGGCGAGCTCGAGAGCCGGGACCTGAAGTTGTCCCTCAATGTAGTTGCGCATGATTTCCGATATGCGCACATGGTACTCCTTGATCCGCCCGCGCTCCGGCAGGGATGACGCCTCCAACGCATCCAGAGCCTCCAGGGCCAGGAGATGGACGGGCTTTGCGGGCCCGCGGGCCTCCGTGGGGCCACGCGCCGGGACGACGCCCCGTCGCAAGCGGCGGATGGCGTGGGCGGCGCCTGCGCCGACGGCCAGGGAAAGGGCGATCAGGGCGAGCAGCCACCACCAGTTGCGGGCGATTGAAAGGGGGCCCTTGACGTCTCGGATATCGCCGCCTTCGTCCAGGCCTATCGTGACGACGCTCACCACGAACGGGTCCGTGCGCACGGTCAGAGACCGCCCCTCAGGCGAAGTTGCGGTCACCGCAATGGAAGCAATCTCAAGCTCGCCCATCTCAAAGGCCGTCATGGTCGCGGTGGCGGCCGACATGCTGCGGCCGTTCTCCCCGCCCCCGTCACTGCCCGGCGCTCCCGGTTGGTATTGCAGGACCTCGAAGGGAGCGATCTCCAGAGAATCGGGCCACATGACGGTCCAGCCCTCGGGGTGGGCCACCGTCAGGAGCAACGCCACCGGGTCGCCCAGATGGATCTCGGTGGCGCCCACCTCCATGCGGATGCTGACGTCCTGCGCGCGGGCCGCGGGCCCCATGGTCAAGAGCGCCGCCAAGCCGATGATACACGGGCCGGAGGAGGCGCGCACGGGGAGCCGTCCGGCACGCGCGCACGCGGGACCGGGCGTCGCCCGGGCCGCCGCTGCCCCGTCCGCTGTCGCCGGTTGCGGTCTCCGGGTCACCTGAGCCTCCTGGCCCGCGTCTCGAAGAAGCGGCGCAGCGCTTGGTCGTAGGAGCTGTCCGTCGCGATGTCGATGGCGTCGATCCGGCAGGCGCGAAGAAGGGCGTCGATGCGCTCCCTCGCGCGCCTCCTCCGGGCGGGGAAGCGGCGGCGAAACGCGCTGGCGGAAGTGTTCACGACGCCGCGCTCGCCGGTCTCGGGGTCCTCGAAGTCAACCAACCCCAGGGGCGGCACCTCGTCCTCGCATCGGTCGCCCATGCGCACCGCGATGAGGTCATGCCTGCGGGCGGCCACCGAGAGGGCCTGATCGAATCCGGCCGCCATGAAATCAGAGACCAGGAACACGACGGCCCGGCGCCTTGCGATGCGGGCGAGGTACTCCAGCGCGCCCGCGATGTCGGTTCCGACCCCCTGCCTGGGATGAAAGAGGATCTCCCGCAGGACCCGCAGCGCGTGGCGGCGGCCCTTGCGGGGCGGCACGAAGACCTCGATGTGATCGGAGAAGAGGATCAGGCCGACCTTGTCGTTGTTCTTGATCGCGCTGAACGCCAGGACGCCGCAGAGCTCGGCGGCGAGGTCGGATTTCATGCGGCGGCGCGTGCCGAACTCCGTCGACGCGCTGACGTCGACCACCAGCATCAGCGTGAGGTCGCGCTCCTCCTCGAACACCTTGACGTGCGGCAACCCGGTGCGCGCGGTGACGTTCCAATCGATGCCACGGATGTCGTCCCCGTACTGGTACTCGCGGACCTCGGCGAAGCTCATGCCCCGTCCCTTGAAGACCGACTGGTATTCGCCTGAGAAGACATTGTTGACAAGCCCGCGGGTCGTAATCTCAATCCGTCGCACTTGGGCGAGGATCTCGCGCGGAATCGACGAGGAGCCCTCCTCTGGACCCCGTGCGCGAACCACCGCCGCCACCCGGCCCCCTTAGGGAACCTCCACCGTGTCAAGGATTCGCGCGACGATGTCGTCGCTCGTCTTCTCCTCCGCCTCCGCCTCGTAGGTCAAAATCACCCTGTGGCGCAGGACATCCGGGGCCATGGTGCGCACATCCTCCGGCGTGACGTAGCCTCTGTGGCGCAGGAACGCGTGCGCCCGGGCGGTCTTGGCCAGGCAAATCGTTGCCCTGGGGGATCCGCCGAAGGCGATCAGGGGCTCAAGCCCCTCCAGGCCGAACCTGCCCGGATCGCGGGTGGCCAAGACCAGGTCGACGATGTAGCGCTCGACCTGCGGGTCCATGTACACGGTCTCGGCCGCGTTGCGCGCCGCCAGGATCTCCTCCGGTGACACCACCGCCTCCGCCCTGGGCTCGGGGCCGCCGCCCATGCGTCTCAGGATGGCCAGCTCCTCATCCTTGTCCGGATACCGCACACTCAACTTGAGCATGAAGCGATCGACCTGGGCCTCGGGCAGCGGATAGGTGCCCTCCTGGTCGATGGGGTTCTGGGTTGCCAGAACCAGAAACGGGTCGGGCAGGGCAAAGGTGTTCTCGCCGATGGTGACCGTCTGTTCCTGCATGGCCTCCAGAAGGGCCGCCTGAACCTTGGCCGGCGAGCGGTTGATTTCGTCGGCCAGGATGACGTTGGCGAAGATCGGCCCCTTCTTGGTCTTGAACTCCGTGTCCTTGGGATCGTAGATCATCGTTCCGACGAGGTCCGCCGGGAGAAGGTCGGGCGTGAACTGGATGCGTTGAAACGAGATGCGGATCGCATCGGCCAGCGTTCGCACGGTGAGTGTCTTGGCCAGTCCGGGCACCCCCTCCATGAGCACATGGCCGCCGGTGAGCAGCCCGATGAGAAGCCGCTCCACCATGGTCTCCTGGCCCACGATGACGCGGCCCACCTGGGTCAGGAGCCGGTCCACAAAGCCGCTGGTCTCCCGGATCCTCGCCTGAATGATTTCGATGTCGCGGTTCATGCCACACCTGGTTGAAGGTTGAACATGGATGTGCTCAGAAGATGCGCGCCGTGGTGACCCCGAACGGGCTCGCTCTTCCAAGCCGATTCTGAAGCGAACGGCTTTGGCACCTGGGCACCCCCCTCAGCGATTCGGGGCCCCCCTGTATGCGCGATCCCCCGACCAACCTGCCACTGGGCGCCCGACATCGGCCCGGGTGCCCGGTGCTACGAATGGGGGAGTACGCAATACTCATGGATGGGTCAGGTTGCCCGATTGGTTGCCGAAGGTTGAGGGGCGGGGCATGGCTCCGGCGGCGCTTTGGCCCCGGCGTCTGCAAAGACATCCGGTGCGTCCAGCCTCTGACATGCGGGCGCCTTGGCAAGGGGGGGCGTCCACACGGGGGTTGGCGCAGTCGAATACGGACGGGGTGGGATTCGAACCCACGCGGGCAGATGCCCACACGATTTCCAGTCGTGCGCCTTAAGCCACTCGGCCACCCGTCCCCAGGATCCCTTCTCGACGAACCTCCACCGAAATCGGGGCGCCCGGATTTGAACCGGGGACCTCTGCGACCCGAACGCAGCGCTCTACCGGACTGAGCCACGCCCCGTCTGGAGGCTTGGGATCGTGCTCCACCGGCTCCGCACCCGGCGTGACCAAGCACACCGTGCACCCGCGATGCCGCCCGGCCCCCAAGGCCCGGGTCGTCCCAATCCGTCCTGCTACAAGCGGAGGCGGAGGGACTCGAACCCCCAAGTGCTCAACGCACGCCGCATTTCGAGTGCGGTGCCTTACCAATTAGGACTACGCCTCCTGACCTGTTTGAGCGAGTGCCCGGGCGGGCACGGAGGCGGGCATCGCCCAAAACCCCCTGCCTCCCGGCAGACACGCTTCCAACGGAGGGAGTGGGATTCGAACCCACGTGGTCGCAAGGACCAACGCCTTAGCAGGGCGCCGCTTTTAGCCGCTCAGCCATCCCTCCAAATAGCCCCGCCTGGGTTCGAACCAGGACTCTTCTGATCCAGAGTCAGACGTGTTGCCAATTACACCACGGGGCTCAATCCACTCCCCCCCCCCAACGCGCCCGGCAATGGCACCCGGGCGGGAGCAGAGCCACCGGTCGGACTCGAACCGACGACCCCGTCATTACGAGTGACGTGCTCTACCAGCTGAGCTACGGTGGCGGCGGGGCTTCCAAGGCCACGGTCGGGAAGAACGAGGCACCCCCCGGCAATGGCAAAGCCCATGGAGCCGAGGGGATTCGAACCCCTGACCTCAGCAATGCGAATGCTGCGCTCTCCCAACTGAGCTACGGCCCCGGCGAAGATGTCGGCCGCTGACCGAAGGCCCCGGCGTCCGGCAACCGGATGTCCGGCAACCGGATGTCCGGCTAATGGGCGCGACAGGATTCGAACCTGTGACCTCCGCGATGTCAACGCGGCACTCTAACCAACTGAGCTACGCGCCCCAATCTGTACTGTGCCAACGGCCTGTCCGCTCTCAGCGGCGCGCCGCTCCCGCAGATGAGCCGCCCACCTTGATGCGCCCGGGAGGACTCGAACCCCCAACCCCCTGATCCGTAGTCAGGTACTCTATCCAATTGAGCTACGGGCGCGCTCCCGGCATGAGCCGCGAGGGCCATGCCCACGACAGGACTCGAACCTGTACGTCCTTTCGAACACTGGTCCCTCAAACCAGCCTGTCTACCAATTCCAGCACGTGGGCCCTTCCCGAGTGTGGTGGGCGGCCGGAGTGGACCGCGCTCATCTCCTCACTCTCGCTGCATGCTCGGGGAGGGACTCGAACCCTCACGGGGTTAACCCCCACAGGATCCTGAATCCTGCGCGTCTACCAATTCCGCCACCCGAGCGTCACCAATGGGTCTCTTTGGCACCGCTACCATGGAGCCGAGGGGATTCGAACCCCTGACCTCCTGAATGCCATTCAGGCGCTCTCCCAACTGAGCTACGGCCCCGACGGTTGCAGTGGCACCCCCCAAGACGCGCGGGACGATCCGCCCAACCGCTCGTTTCAACCACCCGAATTGTCAATCAACGTCACTTGTCAGCGGGGCTGACGGGACTCGAACCCGCGGCCTCCGGTGTGACAGACCGGCACTCTAACCAAACTGAGCTACAGCCCCCTGGTGCATCCGATCCCCGATGCGCGAACCAAAAAAACGCCGCAATCACCAATATACCCTCACGGGGAATCGAACCCCGATCTCCACCTTGAAAGAGTGGTGTCCTAACCGTTAGACGATGAGGGCAACGTCTCTTCAGTTGGTTCCGACAGGCCCGGAGGGACTCGAACCCACAACCGCCGGTTTTGGAGACCGGTGCTCTACCAAATTGAGCTACGGACCTAAAAAACTGAAGTGGCCAGGGGCGGAATCGAACCGCCGACACCGCGATTTTCAGTCGCGTGCTCTACCAACTGAGCTACCTGGCCCCTCTAGTGAGCCCCTGTGTCGCTCATTGGACACATCGTCGACTGACTCCAGGCATGGCCGCATCCTCCGTCAAGGTCTCTTAACGCAAAAACGGCACCGCTGCCCTTGGTCGCCAGAGACCCGCCGCTCTGCGCAGAAGCGCCGCGCGAAGGCGGCACCTCTGGTCAAGACCGAATCCGATGCCATTGGCCGCGAGGGTGGACCCGATGGGGGGAGCCCACCACCGTCGCGTTCATAGCGGGGGCGGGATTCGAACCCGCGACCTTCGGGTTATGAGCCCGACGAGCTACCAGACTGCTCCACCCCGCAATGGTCAAGAGAATCAAGTTAGGGTGTCTCAGGCTTGGGGTCAACTGCGGTGGGCAGTTTGGGGGGATGTCCCCCTCCGTCACGGCGCCGCTGCCCCGGCACCCAGCCGGCGGCGATACCAGTCCATCCATTGGTTCGAGTAGCCGAAGGTCATCGTCCAGCGGGTGATCGCGCGCACCTCCGGGCGGGTCATCTTGACCTCCCGGCGCCAGACGCCGGCATTTTGGCGACTGAGGGCCAGTGTGCGCACGGCAAAGAGAAGCGGCAGGATACAGAAGACGCGCAGCCCGTGGTGGCGTCGGGGGATCTGGTGGACATATCCGGACGCCGAACGCAAGTGGCGTCCCGCCTTGTCGACCAAGCGCCTGAGCACCCTCATGCCCGCCTCGTGGTTCGCGGCGCGCAGGATGTCGGCCGCCTCCATGTCCGGGCGCGGCAGATAGGACCGGGGCACATACAGCCATCCGCGCCGATGGTCCTCGTGCAGGCCCCTGATGACATTGACGGTCTGCAGGGCCAAGCCGAATTCCCTGCCCAAGGCCATCATCGGGTCCCGTTTTTGTCGGATCGCCGGGACGTGGAGCGCGAAGAGCTCGGTGATCAGGTAGCCCACCCGCCCGGCGACCTCGTGCATGTAGTCGTCCAGATCCGCTTCCGTGCCAAAGTCGGGCCCCCGCCGGACCCATCGGGCCATCCCGGCCGTGGTCTGCCGGACCCGATGCACGACCAGCCCGCGCGAAAGCGGGGCCAGGCGGGTGAGGCCGTCCAGCACGGTCGCGGCGTTGCGGGCCACCAGTGCATCGGGCGTGTCGTCGGGAGCGCAGGACAGTTCCCGCAGAAGGCCCCCCGGGTCGTCCAGGCGGCCCAAAACCCGGTGCCACCGGTTGAGCAGGGTGACCTTGTGATTGTCGTCCAGCTCTGGAGAGTCCTCCAGGTGGTCGGAGACGCGCAGGAGGAGATAGGCGATCGTGAGTTCGTCGCGAACGGGACGGGGAAGCGCCGTGATTCCCACCCCGAAGGTTCGGCTGGAGCGAAGCAGAAGCTCTTGAAGCGTGGGCATGATGCCCGACAATATCCCGCCCGGTTGCCCAATGGGCAACGGACCCGGCCGGTGAGGCCCTTGGCGCGAATCCTCTCCGGTCCGGCGGGCGTCCGGGTTTCTTTGTCGCTGCGGCGTTGTTGGGATCAGGCGTTATCTTCCCAACGGCAGTGGTGGGCGGGGCTGAGAGGGAGGCCGGTAAAGAGGGCCGATGTCTAATGTTGGGGGAGGCGATGCGGAAGAAACTGACAACCAGGGCGTTGAACAGTTGGCTGAAGAACCATGACCGATGGTCGGCGCAGGGCGACGCGATCACGCGAACGTACTCGTTTTCGTCCTTTCGCAGCGCGATCGTGTTCGTGAACCGCGTGGCGACGATCGCCGATGAGCTGAATCACCACCCCGACATCGCCGTTCGCTACACGAAGGTCGACCTGCGGCTGAGCTCGCACGATGCCGGCGGCGTGACGGAGCGTGACCTGGGGCTGGCCGAGCGGATTGATGTCGCCACCTCTGCGCGGTGACCGATCGACCGGCCGGGCACCCGTTTGATGTAGAGGGCCATGAAGGTAGTGGCGAATGATTGGCCCGTTGCTTCGGCACGGCGCCACGGGGCACCAGGTCATGGCGTAAGGGGGGCAACAATCGGGTCGCCCGCGCCCGGAATCGCATTGGGGCATCAATACAGACGGCAGTCAGGCGATAGAGGCTGCCTTCGATAGCCATCCGTCGGGACCGATACCCAGGCAGCAGGCCGGACAAGTTCATTTCCCGAACGTACGCCCTTCGGTTGAACGAAGATGCAGCCATCTCGAGTACGGCGGGTTCGTGAGCCTACGGTCGGTGACGGTCTCTGAAATTCGTCCCCAAGAGAATGCCCCGAGTCAGTACGCGTACGCCTCCTGTTGCCTTCAGTGCCCGAGCCATCAGCGGAGGCGACGGGACGGCAGGTCAAGTCCGCTTGTCGGTAAACGACCGTCACGCCGTCGGGAATCCAGCCAATCGGCTGGACGACAAAGATCCCCAGCAACGGTCGTGCAGTGATGAGCAATGAGCCGGTGATGAGCAGGGTTTCCAAAAAGAAGGTGTTTCCGAGTTTTGGTCAGCCATCGTTGCAGTCCGCGTGTAGCCATTCACATGTTCGCGATCATGTGGGCGCGGGCACTGAGCGAGGTGCTGGGGATTCCCTGCGCCCAAGATCTCCGTCCAGCCCCGTGCCGTCGCCCACACCGGCGCGGACGATTACAGATGGCCCGTGATACAGACGGGGCGGGACGAGTGGTTCTGTCACGCGCTCCCAACATCAGTAGTGGGCGGAACCTATCCGCGCAGGGCCGCTACATCGTAGGCCGACGCGAATGATTTCTCGGCCATTCCCAACCCTGCCAGGGAGAACGCGGCCCGGCCGGTCACAGGTCCGTGCGTGCCCCGCTCGGGCGGCAGGTGCCGCGACGCGCACCGGTGTCGGGGGGTGAAGGCCGGACCGATGTGTATCGGGAGTGGCCCAAAGGCCCCGAGTCGTCTTGCGGCGTCTCGGTGCCTGGATCTTCACCGAAGAGGGGCAAAGGCGTACATCGCGTCGGTCGACCTGTTGGGCCATTAGGTCAACAATGCTCAAGCGGCCACTTGACGCGATCAGCCCGATGTGCAGGCGCGACCACTCGCCCGGACGAGGAGGACCGACCCCCGAAACGAACCCGCCTCGTATTCAGTATGTCTGTTCAGAGTGAGCAAGCTTCGGATCAACCCCGTCGCCCCCGAGCCACAGCGCCCACGTTGTGCGGGACAGGGCAAGACAACGGGTCTTTGCCGCGATGGCCCCGGAGGGATGGCACCTGGACAGAGTCGTTATCCGCGGGTGCGGGCCCCAATACATGCGGAGGAGACATCAGATGATTGGTGATCAAGTGCAGGCGGCGCTGAACGAGCAGATCGTGCATGAGTTGTACGCGAGCCACTACTACCTATCCATGAGCGCACACTTCGAACGGACAGGATATCCCGGCTTCGCACGCTGGATGCGCGCGCAGGCGGATGAGGAGCGGGAGCACGCGCTGCGCATCTTCGAATTCGTGAATGACCGCGAAGGCCGGGTCTCGCTCGGCCGGATCGACGCTCCTCCCGTTGAGTTCGGCTCGCCTCTGGACGTATTCAAGGCGGCACTGGCCCACGAACGCAAGGTAACCGCGCTCATCGGCGCCCTCTACCGCGTCGCCGTCGAGGAAGGCGACTACCCCACGCAGGTGATGCTGCAGTGGTTCGTCAACGAGCAGGTGGAGGAGGAGAAGGTCGCATCCGACATCGTTGATCGACTGCGCCTCGCGGGAGAAAACACCTCAGCGCTTCTGCTCCTCGATACGGAACTGGGCCAGCGGCGGAGCGAACCGGCGGATTGATTGCGCGTCGACCAGACCGAGAAAGCGTGCGCTCCCGATTGCCCACAAGCCCTGCGGTAGGGACGACGAGTGAGCGCCCCATACGCACTGGCGTGGTCTTTGCCCGCGCCCGCATGTTCTGCGAGGAGGAAGCGGGTGAGGGTCTTGGTGCAGATGTGGTCGTAGGCTCAGTCAGCGACTCTCTTGCGACAGAGCCTTTGCGATGAGCACAACTTCTCGTGCGGGATCGTCTACGTGCCACAAGGTGGGCCAAAGTTGACGCTCGCTCGGTACAACGGGTCGAGCCACCGACATGGCAGTATCCGCTACAAACCTCACATCCATCAAGCTACCGCGGAGGCCATTCACGATGGCAGAAGGCCGGAGTGCGAGGCTGAGGTGACAGAAAGGTACAGGTCCCTTGAGGGGGCGCTCGCTTGCCTGAGTGAAGATTTCAGGCTTTCTGGGAGTAACGCCAAACATGATGAACCAAGCGTGTTTGATGGCCATTCATTCTGACGCCCTCCAGCGGCAACTCTGTGAACAGCTTTGCACAACGGTACGAGTGGAACAGCGTCCCGACGGGACGCTGATGCTCGACGCCGACTTCGAATTCCCCGACGGAGACCGCTATCCGATTTACCTGTCCGAGACCCTTGGTGGCATACGCCTTTCCGATCGGGGTGAAACGTTGATGCGGATCAGCTACGATCATGACATTGATGCCTTCCTTACCGGTAGCCGAGGTCTGTTGATTGAGCGTATCTTGGCCGAGGAGCGGGTGAGCCAAGACGGCGGAGCGTTCTATGTTGATGCGCCCATCGATCGTCTTTCCGCCTCGCTCTTTCGGTACGGCCGCGCTTTGGCCCGGGTCTACGACCTGACCCTCCATTCGCGCTCGCCAACGGGGTCGACGTTTTATGAAGACCTCGCGGATCTGATTTTTGAGACAGCTGACGAGACGCGGATCCAACGCGACCACCAACTGTCCGGCATTCCCAATGCGGCGGCTTATCTGATCGACTTTCGATTGGAGGGTAGGCGTGGCGGCCACGTCTTCCTGTACGGAATCCCGAATCGGGATAAAGCTCGCCTCGCCACAATTGCTCTCTCCCACTTCCACCGACACCAGCTGGACTTCGAATCGATCCTGGTTTTCAGAGAACAGGCCGAGATCCCTCGAATGGACTTGGCCAGACTCTCGGATGTGGGGGGAGACATGGTCTCCTCGCTTGCATCGCGTGAAGATCTGCGCCAGAAAATCCAGCGGCGCACCGGCTGACGGCCGCAATCGACCCGGTTGCACAGCCCTTGGGGATGTCACGCATTCCGTTGTCCGGCAGCGTTCGGGTGGCCCGGCAGCAGGGGGTCGCCGTCGATAAGGACCCACCCCAGGGCACAGGACCGGAAGTGCAGGGCAGGAAGTGGTCGGTCTTCTCGGCAGGGTTGGCGCTGCGCGGATTCTGGCGGGCGCGCCCCCTTAACGGGCCGCCACCGCCGCTGTACAGATCTTTGCAGGCCGAGGCCACCCCCGTGATCGGGAAGAGCCGGAGTCCCCAAGCGGCTCCTGTCGCGCTCCCTGTGGGCGGATGCGTCGCTCAATTCCCGTCCTTCCCTCTCTAGCACACAGCGAACGGCTTGGATACCCTTTAGCGGTCCATCGCCGCCAATAGATCAGACCGAGTAGCTCCGGCCTCGCGTCGCCGGCGTCCAGATTTCCCCAGCGGAGCCCCAAGGCACGTGCTCGACATCCGCGACCCGCGCCTGTACCTGTTTGCGGCCTTGGCCATCGTTGCCGTCCTGTTCCTTTATTACTGGATCCGCTCGGCTCGCGCGGGGGCCGGCGACGACTCGGGCGGGGGCGGGGTCAGGGCAAGGCCTGGCCCGTTCGAGCTCGCGGTCGGCTTCGGAACCAACTTCTTCGACACGCTGGGAATCGGCTCCTTTGCGCCCACCACATCGCTCTTTAAGCTGGCAGGGACGGTTCCAGACGAGGAGATCCCGGGGACGATGATGACCGGCCACACCGCGCCCGTCATCATCCAGGCCTTTATCTTCATGGCCATCATCAATGTGGATCCGGCCACCCTCTTCACGCTGATCGCCGCGGCGGTGTTCGGGGCTTGGCTGGGCGCCGGCGTGGTGACCCGCCTGCCGCGACACTACATACAGATCGGCATGGGCATTGCGCTGTTGATCGCGGCCGGCACCTTCCTGCGCTCCATCTTCGGTACCGACCCCCAAGGTGGGCTGGCGACCGGCCTCACCGGGTCTGACCTACTGGTCGCGGCCGTCGGCGTGTGCGCCCTGGGTGCGCTCATGACCATCGGCATCGGCATGTACGCGCCCACCATGATCCTGGTGAGCATGATGGGTATGACTCCCACGACGGCCTTCCCCATCATGATGGGGTCCGCCGCTTTTCTGATGGCGGTTGCGGGAATTCGCTTTGCGCGCGCGGGCCGCTACAGCCTCAGGGCCGCGCTGGGCCTGACGCTCGGAGGCATCCCGGCCGTGCTCATCGCGGCGCTCATCGTCCGTTCGCTGCCGCTCGACGTGATGCGCTGGCTGGTGGTGGCGGTCGTTCTATACGCCGCCGTGGCCATGCTTCGGTCGGCGGCGCGGGAGCTCGCCCCGACAGGCTAGGCCCCGGCCCGCTTCCCAACGCCCAACGCTCGGGGGGCCGGGCTCAAGTGGCTCGGGCATCTCCGCATCCCGTACTGCCTGGTCCCGCGGATCGCCCTTCCCCGGACACACCCTGTGGGTCTCACCTCAACGTCCACCGACCCTGCCTTGGATCCCGCCCCGGGGTGCCTGACCTGCGCCTCCAAAGGACGACCCAGGGTGGCCGCCGCAAACCTGGGGCTGTCTCTCGCCCCCACACCCCGTTGCTGGTGCTCCCGGAAATGATCCTGAAGAGTTGGGCGGTGCCGATGAATTGATGGCCCACGCGAGCATCCGCGGCGGTCAGCCTGTCTTGGGGGGCCGTGGGCGGTGATGGCTGCTCAGGAGGGGGCGGCCTTGGCGGACCCCGAATACGTCACGCGCCTTGGGGGGCCGTGACGGCGGAGACCAGGATGTCCAGGCCCTCCTGCAGCTCCCGCCACCGAATGGTCGCAGGCGGGGTGATGGAGATGACGTTGCCCGCCGGGCCGGAGGGAAGGACAATGACCCCGCCGGCAAGCGCGAGGCGGGCCACCCGGACACCTGCCCCCTCGCCCATTTCGCACAGCTCCACGCCCAGCATCAGGCCGCGTCCGCGCACTTGGGCGACCAGAGGGCATTGTGCAAACGCGGCTTCCAGGTAGGCGAGCGCCCGCGCGCCAAGTCGCCGGGATCGGCCGGGCAGGTCTTGGGCGGTCATGGTCTCCAACGCCCCCAGCCCGGCGGCGCAGCAGACGGGGTGCCCCATGAACGTGCCGGTGTGTATCGCCTCCCCGCTGGACGCCGGCCACGCGCCCATGACATGTGCCGGCCCTGAACATGCCGACAGCGGCATGCCCCCGCCCAGCGCCTTGCCCAGGCAGACCAGGTCGGGAGTCACGCCGTCGTGCTGGAAGGCCAGAAAGCTACCCGTGCGTCCCATGCCGGTGAAGATTTCATCGGCGATCAGGAGCGCCCGGCCCTCTTGGCAAGCGGCGACAAGGCGGGGCAGAAAGGTTCGAGGAGGCACGCGAACGCCCGCCCGTCCCTGGATCGGCTCCACGATCACGGCCCCGATGCCGGCACCTGAGCCGGGGGCCAAGAGATCGCCGATGATGGCGAGGGTGCGCTCTTCGCCCCTTGGCGTGGTCGGGAAGGGCGCGAAGTGAACGTGGTCGGTGAGGCGCTGGGAGAACGGTTTGCGAAAGTGGTCGCGATGGGTGGTGGCGAGCGCGCCCAGGGTGAGCCCGTGATAACTGCCCTCAAGGGCAATGATCCCGACGCGCCCCGTGTGGAGCTGCGCGGTCTTCAGCGCCGCCTCCACAGCATCCGAACCGCTTGTTCCCAACATTGTGCGCGTCTCGGGCCAGGGCATCCGGGCGGCAAGCGCCTCCAGCAATTCGAGCTTGACGAGAGGTGGATGGACATCGCCCATGCCGTGCAGCAGCTGGTCCGCCTGCCTCTTGATGCGCCTCACGATGTGCGGATGCCGGTGTCCCGCGAGTGCCACGCCAAAGGCGCCGACAAGGTCTAGGTAGTCGCGGCCCGACGCGTCGCGGACGCGCACGCCCTCAGCGTGGGTCCAAAATGGCGGCGGCAGCTCCAGGCTCGTGACACCCGGGGCCTCCACCCGACCCAGTCGCAGGGCCCATGGCTGTTCGAATTCCCCGCTCACGTCTCCTTCAGTCAAGAATGGTGATCCACGACATGAAGCCGGCGTAGCACAGGAGAAGGAAGAGGCCCTCCCGGCGGCGAACCTTGCTGCCGGTGGCCGTGATCGGCCACACAAGAAGCGAGAAAACAAGCACGGCCGGCAACTGCACCCGGAGCGTCTCCTGGGTGATGGGGTACCCTCTGACCAGCGCGGCGACCGCCATCACCGCCGTCACATTGAAGATGTTTGACCCCACGATGTTCCCGACCGCGATGTCGGTCTGCTTGCGGGTGGCCGCGACGATCGACGTGACCAGTTCCGGCAGCGATGTTCCGATGGCGATGACCGTCAGGCCGATCAGCGCCGGACTCGCGCCCAGCGCCCCGGCCACGAACGTCGCCCCGCCCACGGTCGCCTGCCCGCCCAGCGCGAGTCCGGTGGCTCCCGCGACCACAAGACCGATGTTGGCGAGCATCGAGTTCGTGCCGGCGGTGTCCTGGCTGCCCTCCCGGGGAACGCCGACATCCTCGTGAATCCGGTCGGCGTCCTCGTCAGCGGTGCGAAAGGTGAAGGCGATATAGACGACCAGCAGGGCCGCGAGAATGATTCCGTCGCCCCGGTCGACCTCCATGTCGAGCACCAGGGGAAAGGCCAGCACGACGACCATGATCATGACGGGGACATCGCGGCTGGTGACCCGATCGGCGACCGGAAGGGGATTGATCAGAGCGGTGGCTCCCAGAATCAGGCCGATGTTGGCCAGGTTCGATCCCAGTACGTTGCCCATCAGGAGGCCGCCCTGGGATTCGAGGGTGGCGATGACGCCGACCACCATTTCGGGAGCGGATGTGCCGAGGGAGACGACCGTTAGGCCCACGACCACCGGGCTGATGCCCAAATCGGAGGCGATCTGGGCAGAACCCCGCACGAGCCATTCCGCCCCGAAGTACAGCGCCCCGAACCCGCCGGCGAGCAACAGGATGTGGGCGAGCATGTCTACGCGCCGTCCCTCGGGGCAAAACCTCGGATCGCCCGCGGCTCGGGCGACAAACGCATTGCGGAGACGGATCGTGACCTGGCTCGCCCAGGGCGGCGCATGCCCCCCGTCATGAAACCCCGTGTCCGGGGGTCGATGGTCGGTGAGAGAGGTCGAGGTTCAGGGTTACGGATCCATGAGTGGCGAGAGGCAGGGAGTCGCAGGATTGCGTCGGAGTCCAATGCGGGCGTGCGACGCGGGGGGTTGATCACGCCAAGATCATATACAATATGGTCGAGATCAGCGGCAAGAAGATTGGTGGAGGATGTCTCCGCGAATGCTGTCGCGCCCTCCCACCGGATGACACGGACCTGAAAGCTCGTGCTCGCCCCTTGGTGGGTCGTGGCCGCCCAAGCGATTCCGGTGGGGTTGGCGGCGGGTCCCCGTCAATCTTCAGATTTGCTGCGTCCGTCGAGTGCGCCGGGCGTCGAAGGGGCCAGGTCGCCTCACCGGAAAACCCCAGTTCTCGTCGCAAATCCGGTCGAGTAATCTCATGCTCTTGTCTCCTATCGCTGGACAAACATCGGGAATCTTGGGGCGATCGAGGAGGCTGCTGGGTGTATCTCCCGCGACGACCGAGCAGCCATGCAAAAAGGCGAGCGCGATTACACATGGATCGGCACGGGAGCGCCCTCGCGTGGTGTCGATCAATCGGGGATGGTCACGCAAGGACAGCGGACGCGGCATCCTGAACAGCGCCAAAAGATACCCACAAAAAAACGTTCTTGTTCCAATGCCCAGGCCAGGACCTTGTCGTCCTTCTTCGCCCGCTCGTGCGTCACCTCTTTCGGATGTCCTCGGGTCGCCCGACCGGATGAGCGCTTCCAAGCGCCGCCACAAGCCCGGAAACTCGCCACGAGGATCGTGACGGGTTCATCCATCAAGGATGGCGCTGGTGTCGATTCTGAATCTCATCGGCCGGTCACCGGAACGTGATGTTGGCCCCCATTGACGCTCCTCTCCACTTTGGCCATGTGTTTGAGCCTGATCCCCAAGTGCTCCGATACATCCCCGGATGTGATCTCTTCTGGTTCCCCGCTGTTTTGTGTGGGCAAATCGGTTTTGCGATGCAAGCTCGCGAGGTTCATTTCTTGTGGACTCGCCGCTTCAAGCAGCCCGGCTTACCCTTTGACCTCGGTTGCCAGGCAACCTTCGGCTTGGCCGTGCCGCCGAAACAATGTCGTGTCCGTCACGTTGCTTAGAGCACAATGTCGGCGTGGGCCATCTGGGATGCCGGCGTTTGCTCGTCGAGGTGGTCGTGCCCCCCGGTGTTCGATGACATTGGCCGGGTCCGGTGGTCACATCGGACACCCATGTCGAGCGGCAACCGCCGTCTTCGCGGACGACGTACCGTACCTGGCCCCCTCGGCATCGGTCGCTTATGCACGGGGCCGGCGTTGGTCGGGCCCACATCAAGAACTGGCGCTCCTGCCTTGTCCTGATCCAAACACCCCCATCGGAATGCTCCCGTGTCGCCCCTCCCCCGGAGACGGTGCCGTTGGCTGGTGACCCCTGACCGACGAAACCGGTCTCCCCGACCGGCATCGTTGATGCCCCAACCCCGAACCCCAACACCGCCCCCGGGCTTGGTCGAGGTCGGTGCTGGGCAATCGTGCGGGAGCAGGCGGGATCATGCGGCGCGGCGGTGCGACGGGCCGTCTTGACTTGGATCGCCGCCGGTGTCGGGGTGACCTTCTTGGACCTGGCCCGGTGCCCTGACCACGGGTTCTCCTCAAGTCGCGGTGTCGTGCTGTACAAGAAAGAGTACTTGGCCCAGTCCTGTGGAGGGCCTGCTCCCGAAGCAGGCCGCACGGGAAGGAGAAGACGCGACTGCCGGTGGTCTGGAGAGCGCGAACACGGCGGTGCCACTCTGGGCATCAGATTCCGGGCTCCGACTGGAGCGGACCCCGCCGGTTGCGCCCACCGGCTCCAGTGATCATGATGTTCCGTCAACCGCCACCAGCCTCGGCGCTCAGGCTCTTCCCTACACACCAAGCTCTCGAAGGTCAGGCTGATCCCCGCATTGGAAAAGACTCCCCTCAAGCCGCCGTCATGAATAACCCGGGCTCATGCCCGCCGGCCGCGACGCTGGAGCAGACGCCGAACATCATCCGAAGATACCAAGAGAATTCAAGAAAATCCGCAATCACTCGGGTTCTTCGCAATGAGCATGGTAGGTATTGCCTTCCTTGCTGAGTGTGCAATCCTTCCCAGCGTCCAGCTGTTTCTTCACGCACCGAACAAAGCTGATGCCGCTCCCCTCGCAATCGGGGTCGGGATCGGAGAGGCCGATTGCTTCGATTAGGGCCCACGCCTCCACAAAGTCGGGACGCCACATATGGGCGAAATGCTCGCCCCCTAGCGAGACGGTCCTACCCTTGTTGGCAAAAGCAGCCTGTAGGATCTCCTTCGTGTCGGTTTCCGTGCTGAAGACGGGTCTCGTGCCTCGGCCCACGTGAACCACATCGTCGTTTGTCATGTTGCGGATCACGGCGAAAATGCGGTCGGAGTGAAACTCCGAGGCCGAATTGGCGGTGATGTTGTCGTCTCCGCATCCCGCGAGTAACAGAACGGGGGCTACGACAACCGCGAGCCAGTTATATGTTGCTTTTGAGGTGTTCATCATTGCCTTACTCCTTGGATGAAGGGAGTTGCGTCCGTGAGGGACTCGCCGCGAGGGCGTTCCCGCGGCGGTTTTTCGCAACTTCGTCCGGTCCGATCGTCCTGCTGTTGGGTAAAACAATCCAGACTCCCCGAACTGGTGTGTCAGAATAGAACACCCTGGACGTTTAGGTCAGAGGGACGGGGTCTGTCACGGCCTATTGTGACGCAGTCTAAGTATTTGCGGATACACACCTTATGCGCTCCACTAGGACCTTTGATACCGTATCAGGGATGTGCTCGGCAGAACATAAGCTGGGCCGCCGCTCGTGCGCCATCCGAACCGCCAAGCGCAGTGCGGGCGTCTGCTCGCCGGCCGGGGTGCAGGGCAGTCGCCGGACGTCGCGCGAGACGGTGAAATTTCGGCTCGGCAAGATAGAACACCGCCAAGGGGCGCTTGGCGGCGTTGCTCAGTAATCTCAACTGCCGCACCATGGGTTGGAGTGTGCCGTCCTCCCGGCGGCGAACAACGGTCTCGTTCGTGCCCGCCTTCTTGGCCACGGCGGCCCGACCCACTGCGGATCCTCCAAATGGCCAAGAGTGTGCAATTCCAGATGGCCAGGGACAGTTGTCTCAGGAAATCGGCCGCAGTGCTGGCGGGAGCCGCACGGTTGTGGTATCGGGTTGCGGATCCGGGGGTTCCGGGGCCAAGGGTAGCCGGCGGCCCGGAAGAGCCGTGAATGCCAGTGAATCCATCAGAAATGGAGTCTGATGGGAGGGGGTCCTGCATGCCACCATGTCCATGGGGATAAGTCTGTCCGCGATCGGCCCACATGGGGCCGCACTCCCGGAGGCGTTCTCCGGGCCTGTGTCGATGACCCTGTGCCCGGCCAGAGGCTCAAGGGGCTCAGTGCCGTGCATCACGCTTGTCCGGCCCTTTGCCCAGCAAGCGTCCCTGCACAACGGGCTTCCCGACACGACTTCGGCACCCGGCCCGGTGCCCGAGCGCCACCCTGCCGACGGGTATTGATGCGCTCTTGAGTCGCGAGGAAATGCGGATAAAAGGACCCTCCCTTGGATTCAGCGCGGAGACCAAGCCCGGAGCGCCTCCCCGAATCTGGGGCGTCGCTTCGATCTACGGGCGTTCAGTTTGGTCGGAGGAGCCAGCATCCCCGCCGCGGGCCCCCGACTCCGGCTCTCTGCCCACCGCCGCCCCGAAGCGCTCCCAGAACTCGTCTTCGGTTAGCACGGAAACCTTCAGTTCCCGCGCCCTTGCGAGCTTGGAGCCGGGGCTGGTGCCGATGACGAGATAGTCCGTCCTGGAGCTTACCGAGCCCGTAACTCGGGCCCCCGACCGCTCCAGCCTCTTTCGCAACACGCTGCGGGAGCCGGAAGTCATTGATCCGGTGAGCACCAGGGTCTTGCCCAGGAGATCCCCACCCACCTCCCCCAAGGCGTCCGGGACCTCAAGCTCAAACCCCTGTGAAAGCAGGCGATCCAGGGCCTCGCTGACGATTGTGTGGCCCAGAAACGCGGTGATTGACTCCGACAACTTGGGTCCCACGCCATGCACCTCGCGGAGACACTCCGGCGATGCCGAGCGAATGGCGTCGATGCCGCGAAAATGTACGGCCAGGTTGCTTGCGACCGTCACACCCACGCCGGGGACGCCCAACCCCACAAGAAAGCGAAGCAACTCCACGCGCCTGCGCTTCTGGATCGCCCGCACCAGTTTTCCTGCCGAGATCTCGGCGAATCCCTCCAACGAAACGAGGTCCCGGGCTCGGATCCCGAACAGGTCGGCGAGTTCCTTGACCAGGCCCTCCCGGACGAGTAGCGACGCCGTCTCATCGCCCAGTCCCTCGATGTCCAACGCGTTTCTGGAGCCGAAGTGCGCGATCCTGGCCGTCAGCTGGGCCGGGCAGCCAAAGTGATTGGGGCATGTCGAAATCGGTCCTCTCTCAACGACCGCAGCACCGCACGAGGGGCAGGTGTCGGGCATGAGAAAGGGTTCGCGACGCTCTTCCCCGTCGACCGGGATGCGCTCGACCACCTGCGGGATCACGTCGCCCGCCCGCTGGATGCGGACCTGGTCTCCCTCGCGCACGTCCTTGCGCTGCAACTCCTCGCGATTGTGCAGCGAGGCCCGGGATACGGTGACGCCGCCGACGTCTACGGGACGCAGCAGTGCGACCGGCGTCATGGCGCCCGTGCGACCCACCGAGACAAAGATCCGGTCGATGCGGGTGACCTCCTTGCGGGGCTCGAACTTGAAGGCCAGAGCCCAGCGGGGATGGTGTGTGGTGTGTCCCAGAACCTGCCGGGGCGCCCAGGCGTCCAGCTTGATCACCACGCCGTCGATCTCGTAGTCCAGGGTGTCCCTGTCCCTCTCGAAGGCCATGTGATAGGACTGGATCTCGTCGACGGTGTCCACGAACTCAACGCGCTCGGGCAGCGGCAGGCCCCAATCCCTTAACGCCGACAGCGCGTCGGAGTCGGTGTGGAACGAGGCGCCTTGGACGCTCAAGATGTCGTAGATGAGCACCGTCAGCGGACGCCTGGCCGTGATCCGAGAATCGAGCTGGCGCAGCGCGCCGGACGTGGCGTTGCGGGGATTCTGGTACGGTGTCTTCCCAGCCTCGATGCGCCTCTGGTTCAGCGCCTCGAACTGACTCAGGTACATCAGGGCCTCGCCCCGGAGCGAAAGAAGCGCAGGGGGTGGGCGCACCTCGCTTGAGAGGCGAAGCGGCACCGACGGGATGGTGCGCACGTTCTCGGTCACCCCCTCGCCGACGGTCCCGTTGCCCCGTGTGACCGCCCTCTCCAGGACCCCCTCCACATACACCAATTCGAGGGAGGCTCCGTCGAGTTTGGGCTCCAAGACATATCGAACGGGTTCTTCGCTCTCCAGCGCGGTGCGCAATCGCTCATCGAAGCGGGCAACCGAGGCGATGTCCTGCACGGAATCCAGGGAGAGCATGGGCGCCACATGCTCGATGTTGGGAAGCGAGAACCTGGGTTCGGCACCAACGCGTTGCGTGGGCGAGTGCGGTGTCAGGAGTTCGGGGTGGGCGGCCTCCAGTGCCTTTAGGCGCTGGACCAGCTGATCGTAGGCGTGGTCGGAGAGCTCGGGCTGGGCCTCCACATAGTAGAGCCGGTTGTGCCGCTCGATCTCGGTCCTGAGATGCCGGACCTCCTCCAGCGCGTCCTTGGCGCCCAAGTCGGGGCCCTCGTCCAATGGCGTAGGGGTGCTCATGGGACGGGGATTGTAACACCTGAGGCAAGCCGCCGGCCCGGGCCCGGAGGAGTGCGCGCCCCCGTTTGGCGGCGGCCGGCGGCGTGGCCCGCGCCTCGGGCCGGGGATGAGCTTCTTGGCGTCCGGTGTGTCCCCCGATCACCCCTCCATGGTACATTTAGGTGACAGGTTCATCGTCGGGCCGGGCGTTTTCCCCGCAGGTTTCGGGGGCGATCCCGGCCGCACTTGCCCCCTTTCTTGCGCCGAGGAGGTCCCCGATGGGGTCGTGGAGCATCCAATCTCGTGTCGTTTCATTCGCTCTCCCGCTAGCCCTTGTTGCCATGCCGCCGGTGGTGGCCACCGCCGGCGCCCAGATGGAGGAGACCACGGCCAGGGCCGACGATGAGGGCGACGGTCCCCATCAGCGCCTGATCCTGCGGGGCGCCACCGTCATCGACGGCACGGGGGCGCCGCCCGCCGGCCCCGTGGACATCGTGATCGAGGGGGACCGCATCGTGCAGGTGCAGACCGTGGGGTATCCCGGTGTGCCGATCAACGAAGACCGCCGGCCTGGGGATGCAACGCGCGAGATGGACATGTCGGGGATGTACATCATGCCCGGTTTTGTGGACATGCACGCCCACACGGGAGGCGCCGGAAAGGCGCCCCAGCCCGAGTACACCTACAAGTTGTGGATGGCGCATGGAATCACGACAAGCCGGGGCGTGGGCCACGGCCCCATGATGTGGGCCTTGGGCGAGAAGGCGCGCGCGGAGCGCAACGAAATCGTCGCACCCCGGATGTTCACCTACGCGCGCCCCGGTGAGGCGTGGGACCGGGGGCCCGTCCGCTCTGCCGAGCAGGCCCGTGAATGGGTGCGGTGGGCGGCCGACGTTGATGTCGACGGCGCCCGGATCGACGGCCTCAAGTTGACCGCCATGGATCCGGACCTGATGGAGGCGGTGATTGACGAAGCGAAGCGCCACGGCCTGGGCACCGTGGCGCATCTGGCGCAGACCGGAGTGGCGAGGATGACCGCCCTGGATGCGGCCGAGGCGGGTCTGGACATGATGACCCACTACTACGGGCTCATGGAGTCGATGCTGACCGACTACTCGATTCCCGATTGGCGCCTGGACTACAACTACCAGGATGAGCAGCATCGCTTCGGCGGTGTCGGTCGCCTTTGGTATCAGGCCGCGGAGCGGGGGTCCGACCAGTGGAATGCGCTGATTGAGCGCTTCCTGGAGTTGGATTTCGGGTTGGACCCCACGATGTCGATCTACGAGGCGAGCCGGGACGTGATGCGCGCGCGCGAAGCGGATTTCCACGAGGAGTACACGCTGCCCAGCCAGTGGGACTTTTTCCAGCCTTCACGCCGCGCCCACGGATCCTACTGGTTCTACTGGACGAGCGAGGACGAGTATCACTGGAGGAAATTCTTCCACAAGTGGATGCAGTTTCTCAACGACTACAAGAACGCCGGCGGACGCGTCACGACGGGCTCCGACTCCGGCTTCATCTACAAGCTCTACGGCTTTGACTACATCCGGGAGTTTGAGCTGTTGAGGGAGGCGGGATTTCATCCCGTCGAGGTCATTCGCTCGGCAACGCTGTACGGGGCCGAGGAGCTTCATGGGCCGAAGGGCACGGCCATCGACTTCGGCATCATCCGCCCCGGGCTCAAGGCGGACCTGGTCGTCGTGGACGAGAATCCGCTGGAGAACCTCAAGGTCCTGTACGGCAACGGGGCCGTCAAGCTCAACGACGACACGGGTGAGGTGGAGCGCATTGGCGGCATCAAGTACACCATCAAGGACGGGATCGTGTACGATGCGCAGCGTCTTCTCGCCGATGTTCGAGAGATGGTGAGGCAGGCGAAGGAGGCCCGACAGGTCTCCGACGGGATGCAGTAACCGAGTCTTGGGGTTCGCCGGCCCACCGTGTCACCTTGGGGGGCTGCCCCTTGACGCACGTTCCACTGACGGACTTCAGCGCGCGGGTGCTTCCAAAGGGGGACTTCGGGAAGCGCACCCCGGGGCCCCGGGGCATCAGAAGCCGTTGGTGCTCTGCGCCCCTCAAGCGCCAGGCTGCAGGCTGACGAGCCGAACCACCCTGATCGTGACCACATCCAGCTCGTCCGGCTCGATGTAGGCCATCAGGCCCCCGGGACCGAAGGCGTCCGGGACCCGCATTTCATCGGCGTCCAGGGTTCCCAGGTAGGTGCCATCGGCGGTGATCACATCGACCGGGCCATTGGAGAGGCCGTCGGCAGCCGTCCGCGTGATCCAGAGGCGGTCTTCGGAATCCACCGCAAGTTCCTTGATCACGGGCACGTCGGTGGCGTCGACATCCACCTGGGATGCCATGGCCGCCAGCAGGTTGGCGGAGAGCGCATCGGCGTCGGACCGCGACATATTCGGGCCGGTCACCATGATGCGGGTGCCCTGGCCGGCGGCGTCGCGCTCCCTCGCGGCGTCGCGCATCGCTTCGGTGACGGGAGCCGGGTTGATCGGTCGCCCCAGCACGGCGTCAACGACGCCGTCGTCCCCCATGATCTTCACCTGATACCCCACGGAATCGGCAACGGCCACTCTCCCGTCGGTGAGCACCGCGGCCTGAAATGGCGCCGCGAAGGGGTTTGATACGGGCAGAGGGCCCAGCGCCACCTCCAAGCCCTGTATGCGTGTGGAGACGCCAGCCCCCGTGGTGCGGACAGGTGGCCTGTATGCCCGGTACAGTTCGCTTCTGTCCTCGCCCAGGGTATGGATCGCCAAGGTGCGCGAGGCATGGCTTACCGTCAGCAGGCGGGCATCGGGGAGCGTTCCGACGATGTTGGGCGTCGTGACCATCGTTGTGCCGGGCCCGAGCGAGGCGGGGGCTGGCCGCTCTCCGAGCGCGATTTGCTTCATGAACGCCCCGTCGGCGTCGAAGAGGAGAAAAGCGTTGTGTCCCAGGTCGCTCACGACCAAGCGGTTGTCCCGGAGCACCCCGACTTGTCCGATAAGGCGAAACTCTCCGGGACCTTCACCGGCGCGGGACACGAAGTGGCGCAGCGCTCCATCTGGACCGGCCACCGCAACGCGGGGCTGCAACCTGTCGACCACGACGAGATTTCCCGCGCCGTCGAAGTGGACCTCGACGAGCTCCCCGAACTGCTGCCATCCCGCCGCTGCCGCGCCCCCGAGGGTGAAGACCTCCTGGGTGATTGCCGCGAGTGGGATGTCCGACTCGTCCGTGTTCGGCCCGCTTGTCGGATCCGGCCCTCCGCATCCGCCCGCGAGCGCCGCCAGGGCCGTGAACTGCACCGAGTGTGGCAACATGGATCTGGGGAACAGGGTGGTCATGGCTTCTCCCTTTGATCAGAAGTGTGGTTGGGGGATCAATGAAACATGAAACAGGTGGGCGGGAATGTCGGGAACACCCCAGCTTGTTCGACGGTACCTTGAACGGGAATCGATGCAAGCAGTCCGCCGTGACGTCCGCGATTTGGGGCTGTCCCCAACGGGGCATTGCCGACCAAATCAAGGGGCTGGCTCCATTCGCGCTCATCCCGGGGGCCGGCGGGTTGCTCTGCGGTAGGCCCGCAGGCGCTCCCGCCCGGGCCTTGGGTGCCCCGGCCCGTGTGTCCAGTCTCGTGTGGCGGCTCGGGAAGAGCCGGTGTGACATTTGCGACTCCCTTGGGGTCACACCGGTTGCCTTAAAGGGCCTCGCTCTGCCGACCTTTGCGGGCCTCCTCCCAAGGACCAGGTCCAGTCGATGGCCCGGATCTTGCCTGTATCCGGGCCGGCAACAAGAACGCGATTTGAACACAGTGCCCCGGATGCCACCGGTGGCCAGGGCAGGAAGGTAGATCACATGAACAAGCTGCGACGACACAACCCGCCGCGGCGCCACGGACCCGTCTCTCGGATGTCGCTGGCTGCGGTCGCCGTCACCGCCGCCGTCGTTGTTGGCGCCTGCGACGAACCTCCGGTCAACGCGCCGCAGGCACCCCCGGCAGTGGTTCAGGGGTGGAAGGCGGCGGACGATGAGGGCGCCCTGCGCGCGCTCTTCCGTGCGACCGGTGGATCTGCTTGGGTGCGCAAGGACAACTGGCTGATCGGCAATGATCTGGGCGACTGGTATGGCGTCACGGTGGACACCGCCGGTCGCGTGACGGCGCTGCATCTGTCCAACAACGGCTTGGCCGGGCCCATCCCGCGCGAGCTGGGCGCGTTGACCCACCTTGAGGTGCTCAGGCTGGACGGTAACTCGCTCGCGGGCCCGATGCCGACGGAGCTGTCCCGACTGGGACGCCTGCGCGAACTCTCCGTTACCGACCTCGCCGGAGCCCCAAGCCCGATACCTCGGTGGCTGGAGCGCTTGACGGCCCTGGAGCGACTGGACCTGTCGGGCAACCAGCTGACCGGTTCCGTGCCGGATTGGATCCGAAGGCTGGAGCGACTGGAACACTTCGACCTGTCCGACAACCACCTGCGGGGCGAGATATCCGCCGAAATCGGCTCGCTGGTCGGGCTGAAGACGCTCCGCGCCAGGAACAATGCCCTCGCCGGCCCCGTGCCGACCGGAATCGGCAAGATGAGCGGGCTCCGGATTCTGGATCTGGGCTCCAACCACTTGGCGGGGTCCATACCCAAGGTGCTGGGAACACTGGAAGAGCTGATCCGGCTGGACCTGGGGCGCAACGCCCTTGGTGGCCGCATTCCCAAGGAACTGGGTGAGTTGGCCCAATTGGAGCATCTGGACCTCGGTGGAAACGCCCTTGGCGGCGCGATCCCCCGGGAACTGGGCAAGCTGAGCGCTCTGTCCTTCCTGTCGCTTCGGTGGAATTCGCTGTCGGGCGCGATTCCCCCCGACATGGGCAATCTCTCCGCCCTCGTCCGCTTGGACATGCGGGGGAACAGCCTGCGGGGCAACCTGCCCGACGATCTGGGCCGGATGGCGAAGCTTGAGGTCCTAGACCTCTCCCTGAATTCCCTGGTTGGACCCGTTCCCCTTGAGCTGACCACCCTGCCGGCGTTGAAGAAGCTGGACCTGGGAGACAACGGCGGCGTCTGCGTGCCGCATACGCCAAGGTTCACCCGTTGGCTGCACTCCATCGGCGAAGCCAACGCACCACAATGCCGGGGCGACCGAGCCGTGCTTGTCGCGCTGCACGGCTCGACCGGCGGCGCGTCGTGGACCCGACAGGACAACTGGGACTCCGAGAAGCCCTTGGGAGAGTGGCACGGCGTCACGACCGACAGCGCCACGGGGCGGGTCACGGCACTCAAGCTGGCCAACAACAACGTGGTGGGCCGGCTGGATCGGCGCCTGGCCGGGCTGGCCGCGCTGAGGCACCTGGACCTCTCCCGAAACGCCTTGACCGGCCCGATTCCAACCACGCTGACGCAGGTGGCGTTGAACACCCTCAATCTGGACGGAACCCGCCTGTGCGCGCCGAGCCTGGACACATTCGCGAGCTGGCTCGCCACCGTGGAGACCAGCAGCGGAGCCGATATCCGGTGTCCGCCCCTGACGGACAGGGACATTCTGGTCACGCTGTACGAGGCGACCGGTGGCAAGTCCTGGCTGAAGAGCGACCAATGGTTGACCCGGAATCCGTTGGGTCAGTGGCACGGCGTCACCGTGGACGGGACAACCGGCAGAGTCACCGCGCTGGAGCTCTCCTACAATGAACTCAGCGGACAAGTGCCGCCCGAGCTGGGTGGCTTGACCTCGCTCGAGAACCTGTCGCTGTCCGGCAATGACCTGGCGGGTCCCCTCCCGAAGGAGTTGGGTGATCTTGCGGCCCTAGAGTATTTGGATGTTGCGTTCTCCGGGTTGGTGGGACCTCTGCCCCCGGAGCTCGCCCGGCTCACGGTGCTGGAGTCGCTGGTTCTCTCTGGCAATGAACTGTCGGGCCCGATACCTGCGGAGCTGGGGCGCCTGGCCCGGCTGGAGACGCTGTCGCTGGCGAGCAACTCTCTCAGCGGCCCGATTCCGGAAGAACTGGGGAACCTGGCCAGGTTGGAAAGCCTCAACCTTGAGCATAACCGGCTTAGCGGCTCGATTCCGGAGGAACTGGGAAGATTGGCAAAGCTGGAAACGCTCGGCCTCCAAAACAACCGACTGGCCGGAGGCCTGCCCAGGGAGCTGGAAGGTCTGGAGACGCTGTACTATCTGGACGTGTCGGGCAACGATCTCAGCGGACCCATTCCGGGCGAGCTGGGCGAGCTCAAGGAACTCCGCCAGCTGGTGGCAAGCCACAACAGGCTCTCGGGCCGGGTTCCCCCCCGACTGGGCCAACTGGAGGAACTGTCGGATCTCAACCTGTCCAACAACGCCCTGTCGGGTCCCATCCCACCCGAGTTGGGGAGCCTCAAGAGTGTCGCCCGGGTCGACCTCAGCCACAACAGCCTGTCGGGTCCCATCCCGGCCTCCCTGGGGGGCTTGAGCGGACTTCGGGATCTGCACCTGGCGCACAACAAGCTACAGGGCGAACTGCCCGGCACGTTGGGTAACCTTCGTCAGCTCGGGGCCCTTGACCTCTCCTCGAATCAGCTGTCGGGCGCGATTCCGGGGCAGATTGGTCGTGTCGAATTCCTCGGTGTGCTGTCCCTTTCCCGTAACAAGTTGTCCGGCCCGATCCCCGGTGAGTTGTCCAACCTGGGCCACCTTCGGTACATCTTCGTGGATGACAACCCCGGGCTGACCGGTCCGCTGCCCGGTGCCCTCACCTCGCTGAAGCACATCTTCTCGTTGAACGCCTCGGGCACCGACCTGTGCGCGCCGGCCGACGCCCAGTTCCAGGCGTGGCTCGACAAGATCATTGCGCAACACATCCGCCGTTGCGCCGATAAGGCGAACCTGCGGGCGGACGCGTACCTGGTTCAAGCGGTTCAGGGTCGTGATCATCCGGTGCCCTTGGTGGCTGGGCGGGAGGCGCTGCTCAGGGTGTTCCTGGCCACTCGTGCCGGGACATCGGAGACCATGCCTGCGGTGCGGGCCACCTTCTACAACGGCCAAGCCGTGACGCACAGGGCAGAGATGAAAGAGCGGCAATACCCCTTGGGGTCCGTGCTCCGTGAGGATTTGCTGGAGGCCTCGGTCAACATTTCCGTTCCCGGGCGCGTTCTTCAGCCGGGCACCGAGGTCGTGATCGACATTGATCCCGACGGCAATCTGGATCCCGCGCTGGGGATTCCGACCCGGATTCCCGATCGCGGCCGCCTCAAGCTTGACATCCGCACCGTGCCGGACTTCGATCTGACGGTGGTGCCTTTTCTGTGGACGGATGACCCGGATTCGACAATTCTCGCCATCGCCGGCGGGATGGCCAAGGACCCGCACCGGCATGAAATGTTGGCCGATGCGCGCGATCTCTTGCCCGTCAAGACGCTGGATGTGGTGGCCCACAAGCCCGTCTTGACCTCCACGAACAACGGCGTTGAACTGCTCCACCGGACCCACGCGCTTTGGGCGATGGAGGGAGGCGACAGGTACTACAAGGGAATGATCGCGGGGCCCGTGGCCGGTGGCATCGGGGGCGTGGCCTACCTCTGGGGCCAGGTCAGCTTTTCCAGGCCCCGGGCTCGGATAGTCGCCCACGAGTTGGGCCACAACCTTGGCCTGGCCCATGCGCCCTGCGGACTGCCGCAGGGCGTCGACCCGTCCTTTCCGGACAACGCGGGCCGGAGCGGGGCTTGGGGGTACGATTGGAAGGGGAAGGAGCTCGTGCCACCGTTTCGTCCAGACTTCATGAGCTACTGTGAGCCCGCCTGGGTAAGCGACTACCACTTCGGAAACGCCCTGCGCCATCGACTCTCGAAAGAAAAGACGAGCACGCGCAATGTCTTGGGTAGTCGGGAGTCGGCCCTTCTGCTTTGGGGTGGCATCGACCAGGATGGGGCGCCTGTTCTCAATCCGGCGTTTGCCGCGGACCTGCCACCCCTGCTTCCGGTCAAGGATGGTCCCTGGCGGCTCTGGGGAGTGGGGGACGATGGCGCGGTGTTGTTCGAGCTCGGGTTTGAGATGGCGGTCGCATTGACGGACGGTTATCGGGGGGGAGGGTTTGCGTTCTCGCTTCCGGTTGACCCGTTGTGGGCCGATCAGCTGGCGCGCCTGACCCTGACGGGTCCGGGGCGGCGCGAGGTTGTCATGGACCGCTCATTTGACCGCCCGATGGCGATTCTCTTGGAGTCTGCCACGGGCCAAATCAGAGGATTCTTGGAGGGTTCCGACCTTGCGGACCTCGGGTGGCCGGTGGCCGCAGGCCAGGAGAGCGGCGATGCGGTGGCCCCTGGGGTGGCCCAGGCCTCTTCGGCGTCGCGCTTGCTGCTTGATGCGGGGGGTGTCAGGGTTCTGACAAGCAGGGGACTCCCATGGAACCGATGAAACGCCATGGGGGGTTGTGGCGCCATGTGTGTACAAGGACGATTCTGGACTCGCGGGGGCAGATTCGAAGTCAACGCACGTGTACGGGAGGTCGCGATTGGCGGGCCCGGGGGGTGCGGTGAGCACGAAGAATACTGGCGACTTCCGCAGTCGCTCAATCAATATTCTGCCCGGATGTCGCCGTCGGGTGTCATGAAAAGGCGGGTCTTGGCGTTCAGCGCCAGCCTCGCCCACGAAAACGAGGCCTGAGCGCGTCGGTACGGTGCCGGAGGATGAGCCGGAGAGGGCACAAATTCGGTCATCCGGCATCGTGACATGGACGCCGCGCGAGGCAAAGAGAGTGTCAGCCCCCCGCCCGAATGAGCTCGCGGACGGAGGGCTGACGGTTGAAAAAGGGGTCCCGCGGGCCCCGTCCGTCGGATGTAGCGCCGACTGGCGGGGTCACCGTTGGGCCAAGACCTCGTTGCCGGTCTACGGCTTGGCCTTGAGGCTGGTTTTCAGGCCCCTCATCCATGTCCCGGCGGTGCCCTGCCTGGAGTCGATCCTGATCTCCATCGCCCCCATCATCTCCTTGCGGGTAACCCTCACGGAAGCACTGTTCGCCGTCCGGAAATCCACCCAGTCCCTATCGCTGGTGAGAGTGAACCAAATCCTCCTGGTGAGCCAACCAAACGTGGTTGTCGATCCGACGTAGGCGAACACCGTCGCGCTCGACCCGTCCAGGTCGGCGATCGACGGGAAGGTAAACGCAACCCTGTAGCGTGTTCTCGAGTTCGATCTGGCGGTCCAGTCGACCGTGATCGAGTCGGTGGTCCCCGCGGTCCCGCGCCTCGCCTTGACCGATTTGGCCCGGGAATCGACCGCTGGGACCTTTGCGAACGAGGTGTCGACAGCCAACGTCTTGGCGGTAGTAATGCTGTTGACACCAGCACCATCGTTGGTCGAATACGCCATCCACCTGATGGTGAACGTGTCGTCGGGGAAGTCAACGCTCGTGCTCCCTGCCGCGCCCTCGGCCTCGGCGCGACCCCAGGCCACTCTGAGGGTGTCACCGTCGGTGTCGAGAGAGGTGTTATTCCATCGGCTGCTGTCCGCCGACCAGTAGTGGACGCGGTGCAGTACGGCTCCCTGGTTTCCGGCGGGCAAACCGTAGTCCACACCGGATTCCTGGGTGAAGTTCAAGAAAAACAGACGGACATTCCTGCCATTGTACCTTTGGGCCTTAAGCCCGGCAGCGAGCGTCGTGTCCGTACCCAAGCCCCGTTTTGCGGTCAGGGCCGAAATCGTCCAGGTGTTCGCCTGGATGCTCCCGTATGTGATGTTCTGCCCCGGGGCGGCGGTTACGTCTTGGCTGCCGTTTGGGTAGCTGAAGCCGTGGTGTTTCTTGGACGCCTCGATTTTCACCTGGCCGTACTTGACGCTCAGCGTGTATGTGCCCGCCGGGCCCGTTGTGTCGGTCGCGATCGTGGTCGTGCCCATCATCGCCTTGACCACCACGCCGGACACCGGGCCCTTGGTGCGCGCCACTGTCGGCCCTGCATGCACCCGGCCGGTGATGACTGCGTTGCGAAATCCGGTGAAGTTGACGCCCGACAGGTTGGTGCCCGGTGCGGCCGGCAGCGTGAACGATTCGGGCGCGAAGCTCATCCCGGCCATCGAGGCCCTGATCGTGGCGTTCGTGCCGGCGCCCTTGTTCCCGATCTGCGCGCGGAAGGTGCCGTCGGCGCCCGTGACCAGCTTGCCCTTGTTGGGACCGGCCGTGGCCGCGTTTGTCGGCGCCTTGTTGTCAATCGTGATCGACACGCCCGCGAGCGGCGCGTTCGAGCCCGAGGCGACCACCTTGCCGCTGTAGAACACCGGCGTCTTGGTTGTGTTGAGCTTGAGGTCAACGCGCACCGGCATGTTCGCCTGGAACGCGACCACCTTGGCCGCCGACCCCAGGTGCCGGCTCGCCTTCACGTGTATCCTGTTGCCCACCCTGCTGACGGTTGCCGGCGTGATCCCGGTCACGATGTAGCGGCCCACGGCGTCGGTCATTGCCGTCTTGCCGTTGACGTCGATCATGACGCTGTCGACGCGGAAGCCGTCCGCCCCCGTCACGATGCCGTACACGGTGCTCGTGGTGGGCGTGACATCAAGCATGACTGCCGTGTCCAGCGGATTCAGCGCATTGCCGACCATTGCCGTTGCGCCCCGGGCGCCCAGCCTGGCCCGCCAGCCATCGGAGACCTTCAGCGTGTAGGCGCCCGCGGCGATCTTGCCGAAGTTGAATGCGTTGCGGTCGTCCCAGGTGGTGGTCCGGCTGTTTGCCGTGGCCGTTGTCTGGCTGTGCTCCATACCCGTGAGGTTCTTGCCCGCGACCGGCGCCAAGGAGACCATGACGCCCGCGGCGTTCCCATCGGTCACGGCGCTGAAGTCCTCGTTCGTGGCGTGCTTCTTGACCATCTTGCGGGAGACATTGCCGCTGACGCTGTAGGTCATGACATAGGCGAAGGTGCTGCACTCGCCGAAGTCCTGGCCCGTGGGGTCGGTGGCCATGAGCGGGCAGAGCTCGACCATGGGGCTGAAGCCGCCCATGTCACCGAACGCGCCCTTCATGATGCCGTTGGCGTCCTTGTCCTTGAACGCGAAGAGCTCCATCGGGTCCAAGAGCTCGATGTCGCCCGCACCCGCCTTCTCCTTGGCCTGGACCATGACCTGTGCGTCGGCCGGTAGGTGCTTGAAGGTGATGACCCCGTCCTTCTCGGACTTGTTCCTCGTGTTCCACTCTTGCGCCGTGAACATGCGGGAGCGACCGGTGGAGTCGATGTAGCGCACATCGACATCAATCTTGCCGGACATGCGCATGTCGCCGCCCAGCACGTTGCCCGTGTAGCCCATCACCTGGTCACGCTCGTGATGCACGTAGACCTTGAGCGTCTGCGTCGAGTAGGTCGCCTCAATCGTTCCGGCGTCCATCTCCTGCATGAGTTTCAGGCCCGTGTGCTCGTGCATGACGGATGTGGCGCTGAACTTCTCGCCGCCGTCCAGGGCGTCGCTCTGCACGGTGTCCAGCATGACGGTGTAAGTGGCGGGCAGGTCGGCGGGCTTGACCTCGAGGTCCAGCATGGCCATGCCCAAGGTACCGAACTTGGTCGGCGCTCCGGTGACGGCCTTGCCGCCCATTGTCACGGAGATCATCCAGCCGGCGAGCGGGTTGCCGCCGCCCATGTCGGTCATGACAGTCTTGCCGCTGACCGAGGCGTCGACCATCAGGTTGAGGATATCGAAGTCGTTGGCGGCCATTGTGGTCCTGGATTTGGGGCTCCAGCGCACGGCCTGCATCATGTCCTCGACATGGTAGTCGTCGCTCATGACCTTGGCGTGAACCATGCTGCCGCCGGTGGCCATCGAGCGGGCAAACCGGATCATGGTCATGCCGTCCTTGTCCGTGGTGCCCTTGGCGACCATGGAGCTACCTGCCGCATCGGCGTACAGCATGACGGAAGCGCCCTGGAGTGCGTCACCGGTGTTGTCGCCGTGGCGTAGTGTGACCGAGTAGTGGACGGTCTGGTGGGTGATGTCGTAGGGCAGGTGCTGCTTCTTGTGTTCTCCGACTGCGACGGTCAAGTCGTAGCCCGTTGCGGAGCCGCCGTAGGCGTGGTCGCCCAGGATCTTGGTGACGTCGGGGTTGGTGACGACGGCCAGGACATAGGAGCCGGCCTTGAGTTCGCTGAACTGGAACATGCCCTTGTCGTCGGTGGTGGCCGTTGTGCGGTCGGTGACCCCTGGGCCCACGAGCACGACCGGAATGCCCTGGATCTCGAGCGCGTCTTCGCCTTCGTCGTGCATGTCGTTCTTGGTGGCTTCGTCAATGAACAGCATGCCGGAGATGCTGGCGGTGGTGGCGTGGTCGCCCATGAAGTTGACGGTTTCCAGGGCGTCGTCGGCCAGCGTGACATCCATGCTGGTCATGTCGAACACGTAGGCGTCACCCGTGACCATGATGGAGACGGTGTAGTCGCCTGCGGCCAGTGCGCCGAAGGCATACATGCCGCTGGCGTCGGTCGTGTCCATCATATCGTCCATATTGTCGGACTCGAGCGTCACGGTGACGCCTGCCAGCCCCATGCCTTCGACGCTGATGCGGCCGGTGATGCCGGCGGTGCGCAGATAGTTGCCGTCGAACTGGACATTGGCGGTCTCACCCAGGGCGACGGTGACGCTGCGTGAGGTGGCGTCAAAGCCGACCTCGTCGGTGTCGTAGCCTGAGATGGCGACGGAGTAGTCGCCGGCCCTGAGCCGGGTGAAGGAGAACTGGCCCCCGGCATCGGTCTGTGTGCTCTGGTCGTCTTCGCCACCTGAGAGGCTGACGGTGACGCCCTCGAGACCGGTGCCTTCGACGCTGACGCGGCCGGTGATGCCGGCGGTGCGCAGATACGTTCCGTCAAAGCTGACGACCTTGGTGTCGCCCACGCCCACCTCGGCGGTCGCTGAGACGCTGGAGAACGCGACTTCGTCGGCATCGAAGCCCGAGATCTGGACCGAGTAGCGTCCTGCACGGAGTCCGGTGAAGCTGTACTCACCGGTAGCGCTGGTGGTGGCCTGGTTGTCCGCCATGCCGCTCAGGCTGACGGTGACGCCAGCGAGACCGGTGCCTTCGACGGTGACGGAGCCCCGAACGCTGGCGGTGCGGATGTAGGTGCCTGAGAAGTTGGCGGTGGCTGTGCCTCCGGTGGTGCCGACGGTGACGGACATGGAGGTGGCGTCAAAGCTTGCTTCGGCGGGGAAGCCGGCGATGGAGACGGTGTAGGTGCCGGGTTCGATGTTGTCGAAGCGGTAGGAGCCGCCGCCTGCAGTGGTTGCGGCGGCACCGCTGCTGAGTGTGACAGAGACGCCGTCGGCGCCCTGTCCCTCGATCATGACCTGCCCGGCGATGGAGCCGGTGGGGGGTGGGGGTGCGACATCCTCTCCGCAGGCCGCCGTCAGGATCGGCAGCAGCGTGAGCGCCCCTGCCATGAGTTTTTGCAGTCTGTTCATCGAATATGTCTTTTTGCTCTACGGGGGTCGTTGAAGTTTCCGTCTCGGGGGCCCACATCCGGGCCCCCAAGCGGTCTCTCTATGCGCGGCGGACCGGGCAGGGAAACGACCGCAACCGTTCGTGTTCCCCATGGCCCGTTCCACCGGCTCTGGCTCGGTGTCCCAATGCGGACACCAAAAACTGGGGTCGGATCTTCGACTACCATGGGACAATGTGGTGCCCGGAAGAGCCGACGCCGTCGCATAGCAATGCAAGATTAGTGCCTAGGCGGAAAAACGTGTCATAACATAAGTAAATACAACTACTTATAGCGTAGGGGGGGGGGGACCGAATTTTCGAAAGCTCGTAAACGTCAAAATTCTGAGGGGGGTGAAACGCCCATATCGCAAGAATGACGGGCGTCAGTCAGGTCTGCACCCGGACCAGCTTTCGTCCCCCCAAAGACCATGGGCTCCGACCCGGTTGTGCCGGTTCCCTGATCGGTGCTTCGAGCGCGTACCGATCAGGATCTGCCGTCATTCCCGGTGGCTGAGCGCGATTGGCTCAGGACAGCCAAGTTCCCCCCAACTGGCAGCCTTGGGGATCAAGGTCCCCGTTCAATCCGATGCGCTGTCGGGCTCAAACCCGGGGCAGGAAAGCACCGGTAACGCCGGATACTTCGCATAGGCGGGGTCCAGGCGATGACGCCTGCACAGCAAAAACCGGGATCCCCGTCGGTTGGAGACACGCTGCACCCAGCGGCATCGGGGGCACAGACCCTGGACTCCCTGCCCTCCCCGCGTGCCGCTCCCGCCGATCACTGGACCTTCGGCGTCACCCAAAGACGACGGCAGCGCGCACCGGGACTGGGCCCCAAGGTGCCACAGCGGCTTGAGCCGCCGCGGGCGTATCCGCGGAGCCAGCGCTCCCCAAGCGCATCTGCGGTGGCGCCTGTTGTCGGATCCGGCCGGTCGGTCGTGCGGTGCCCAAGCCCCGCGCTCCGGGATCTTGGGACGTGCGCCTGGAAGGCAGAAAGGTGCATCCAAGCACCTTGGGCGTGGCCTTGGCCCGCCACTGCAGCGCCCGGCCGCCGCCGGGAGCGCTGGGCTGCGCTCCCGGGCGGCACAATCCGCCGCAACGTTAACGCAGACTGCCCCGAAATGCCGGAAGTCACGGTGACACGACCCACCATCTCGCCGATGGCTCGGTCCACGAGGGCATCAATGTGAAACACGATCTCCCGCTCGTTATCGGCTCCCCAGCCAGACATATGCACCCTGGGATGGTCGATGGTCCCCGAGCCCAGCCAACCCGACAGCAAGCGTCCACGCTCCCAGAGTGAGACGCGTCCGATGAGGTTGTGGGGGCCAACCTGTTCCAGGTGGAGTGTCCATGAGACGGGTTGGGCGAGTTGGGTGGACGTGCCATGCCAGAAGCCGGTGGCCGGGGGCCATCGCACACGTGCCGTCGTGCTGATCCGGTCCTCGCCCCTTGAGGGGTCGGTTGCCGTCACGATCAGCGCGGTCTCTCCCGCACGCTCGGCCCGCACAAAGAGCATGCTGTCGCCGGTGTGCACCGACAGCACCCCCGGATCCACTGCATAGGCGGAAAAGGCAAGGGGGTCCCCGTCCGGGTCCCTGAAGAGCAGGGCCAGCCGAAACGAGGCTGAGTCCCCCACGCTCATCTCCAGGCCTGGCAGTGGAATGAGGGCTTCGGGAGGCGAATTGGATCCCACCAGTCCACAGGCCGCCGAGGTCAATGCGGACAGGGATGCCAGCCACGACGCACGGGCCAGCCGGACGGGTCGAAAAGCAGTACGCCCGCCGTTTGCGGGCACCGCGCCCAGGCGGTGCCCCGATCGGGGAATGGGGCGACCGACAAGGCCACGGATCCCGGGACATCGGTGCTGCCGGGGCTTTGACACGGTCTCTGTGCCAGACCCGTCCTTGACGGCGGCCCGAAGCCACGAAGGCCCTGCCCTCCCCGACCTGGCGCTTGCGGGACAAGAGAACATGGGGGCAAGTTAACGCGAAACAAGTGGCTTCCAAGGGATCGGGTCGCATGGATACCCGTGCGGGGCTTCGCCGACCGGGATGGCTTGGGACCACCGGTTGTTTGCGGCGCGGGTGCCCCCATTCACGTCAGCCGCGTGTAGCTTGGATCCGGGCCGGGCCCCGAGCTCCGTCGGCTCCAAGTCCTGCCCCCCGATCCCGCCAGCGAGCCCCCGGGGGATATGGGACAGGACGACCCCTTTGGGATCATTCTTGACATCTATGGAGGTGAATCGCACATGCCTCAGCCTTTGTTGGCTGGCCGGACCACGGTACAGGGACTGCCCGACGGCCTGCACAGATGTTCGGGCCTGTTGCTGTTGCTTTTCTCAGCGGGCGTCACATCGCCGCCCCGGATGGCGGCCCAAGATGTCGAGTATCCGGCGGGGTTTGACGAGGAGGCCACCTACTACAGTGAGGCCCTGGGGCCGTTCAGCAGGCCGGTGACGACGTCCTCGTCGTCGGCCCAAGCCTTCTTCGACCAGGGCGTGCAGATGATGTACGCATTCACGCCGCTCAGAGCGGCCCGGTCCTTTCGGCAGGCGCAGCGGGAGGATCCCGGCTGCGCCATGTGCTTCTGGGGCGAGGCCTGGGCGTGGGGTCCCTACCTGAACGGGCCGATGGGTCCCGACGATGCCCCCCGGGCCCACGAGAAGATCATGAAGGCCAGGGAGCTCGCGCGCCAAGCCGCCAGCGATGTGGAGAGAGCCCTGATTGACGCGATGGCGACCCGCTACGTCCCGACCCACGACCCCGAGAGGGGCCGCAAGGCGCTGGACTCGGCGTATGCCCGGGCGATGGCGGACGTGTACCGGGCGCATCCCGGCGACCTGGATGTGGGCACGCTGTACGGTGAGTCACTCATGTTGCTTGAGCCCAGGCGTGGTCGCTGGGACATCGACAAGCCCGCGGTCAGGAAGATCCACGGCGTCCTGGAATCCGTTCTGGCACTGGAGATCACGCACCCCGGGGCGTGCCACCTCTACATACACGCGACCGAGCCGACGGTTAAGCCCCGGAAGGCTGAGGCGTGCGCCGACCACCTGGGTGAGGCGATTCCGGGCGCGAGCCACATTCAGCACATGCCTTCGCACACCTATAACCGCATTGGCCGCTGGGGCGATGCGGTGCGCGCGAACCTTGCCGCGTGGCATTCGGACCAACGGGCCGAGGCGGGGCTCGCGTGGGCCATCTATCCGTCGCACAACCTCCACATGCTGCTCTTCGCCGCCTCGATGGATGGCCAGGGCGCCATCGCCGTCCAGGCCGGCAGGGACTACGGCAAGATCGTGCCCGACGGCAATTTCTACGAGGCGATGACGCTGGTTCGTTTCGGACGCTTCGACGAGATACTCATGTTGGACGATCCCCCCAGTGGTCGCATTCAGAGGGGGTTCTGGGATTTTGCCCGTGGGTACGCGTACCTGCACCGTGACGAGCCCGCCCGCGCCGAAGCCTACTTGGAGAGGGTCCAGCGCGCGGCCCGGATGCCAGGCAACGAGGTATTTCGGGGCCACGCTGCCGCTAATCTGCTGGGCGTTGTCGCGGGAATCCTTGAGGGGGAGATCCTTCGCCACGAGGGCGACATCGACAGGGCTCGGCGCGTGCTGGAGGCCGCGGTCAGGGTGGAAGATGGACTTCGCTACGATGAGCCGGAGCCGCTGGTCTTCTCCGCCCGACACTGGCTGGGTGACCTGCTTCTTGATGCGGGGAAGAACGAGGACGCGGAAGCCGTGCTACGGGCGGCGCTGGAGGACCACCCGATGAACGGCTGGTCGCTCCTGGGCCTGGAGACCGCGCTTCGCAACATGGGCCGTGAAGCGGAGGCGGACGCCACGGCGCGTCAGTTCGAGCAGGCGTGGGCCAGATCGGACACCTGGATTACGCGACCGGTGTTCTGACCGGGGAGTCGCTCGCGCCCCCGAGCACCGTACAAGGGCCAGGCACCCGCCGTCTGCCCGGGGCCCGGGACGGTTTCCGTCCACGCCGGGCGCCGCCTTGGCGTAGGGGTCCGAGACGCCTTGACCGATCGGTGCGGGGCCGGTAGCTTCTTGGACCTTTTCGAAACATCCGACGTGTATTTTTTTGTGTTTTTGGAGCCCTGAATGGACGACTCGCTCATCCTCTCCGTGACCGGCCTCAGGGCGAAGGTCGCCGATGAGGAGCTGGACATACTCAAGGGCGTGGATCTCTCGATTCGCCCCGGTGAAATTCACGCGATCATGGGTCCCAACGGGTCCGGGAAGAGCACGCTGGCCAAGGTTGTGGCCGGTCATCCCTCGTATGAAGTGACGGGTGGGTCCATCGGCTTTCGCGGCGAAGACCTGTTGGAGATGGAGCCCGATGAGCGGGCGCAGGCAGGGGTCTTCATGGCCTTTCAATACCCGGTGGAGATCCCGGGGGTCTCGATCGCCAACTTCATGCGCACCGCCCTGCAGGCGCGCTTGGAGGATGGCGAGGATTTGGACCTCTTCGAGTTCCAGGATGTGCTGACGGAGCGCATGGAGCTCTTGGAGATGGATCCGGCGTTTGCGCAGCGCCCGGTCAACGACGGATTCAGCGGCGGGGAGAAGAAGCGCAACGAAATCCTGCAGATGGCGGTCCTCAGGCCGTCCCTGGCCGTGATGGACGAGACGGACTCCGGGCTGGACATCGATGCCCTGAAGGTGGTCTCGGGCGGGGTCAACACCCTGAAGAGGGAGGATCCGTCCATGGCGGTCCTGCTGATCACGCACTACCAGCGGATCCTGAACTATGTCGTGCCCGACCAGGTCCATGTGATGGTCAATGGGAGAATCGTGGAGTCGGGCGGGCCGGAGGTGGCGGTCGAGCTGGAGGCCAGGGGGTACGAGGAGTACCGCAGAGCGCATGCGGCGTGACCGCTAGCCAACGAGAACCGACTGCCGACCGCGCGGATGTGGCGGTTGAAGGGCGGCCCCTGCGGGCTGCCGGGGAGAATTGATGCCAAGTAACGAATTGGTTCAGGGCCTTGGGCTGGACGACTACAAGTTCGGGTTTGTCACCGACTCCGAGCCCGTTTTTCGGGTTCGTCCGGGCCTGGACGCCGAGATCGTGCGTCAGATTTCGGCTCACAAGGAGGAGCCGGAGTGGATGCTCGAGCGGCGCCTGAAGGCGCTGTCCATCTATGAATCGAAACCCATGCCCGGGTGGGGCGGGGATCTGTCCGAGCTCGAGGCGACGCTGCGGGACACGTACTTCTATGCGAAGCCGCAGGAGCAGATGGAGCGTTCCTGGGACGATGTGCCGGACTCGATCAAGGAGACCTTCGAGCGGCTGGGGATTCCGGAGGCCGAGCGCAAGGTCCTGGCTGGCGTCGGGGCACAGTACGACTCCGAAATGGTCTATCACTCCCTGAAGGAGGAGTGGGAGGCAAAGGGGGTCATCTTCGATTCCATCGAGGATGGGCTCAAGAACCACCCGGAGCTGTTTCGCAAGTACTTCGGTACCGTGATTCCGGCGGCCGACAACAAGTTCGCGGCCCTCAACTCGGCGGTGTGGTCCGGCGGGTCATTCGTCTACATCCCCGCCGGGGTGGAGCTGGAGACACCGTTGCAGGCCTATTTCCGGGTCAACCAGGAGCGCCTGGGGCAGTTCGAGCGCACGCTGATCATCGCGGACGAGGGCTCGCACGCGCACTACATCGAGGGATGCACCGCGCCCGTGTACTCGACCGACTCGTTTCACTCGGGCGTCATCGAGATCGTCGTCAACCCGGGAGCGCGCTTCCGGTACACGACGATCCAGAATTGGTCGAACAACATGTACAACCTCGTCACCCAGCGCGCCCTCGTGCATCGGGGCGGGCACATGGAGTGGCTCGACGGCAATCTGGGCTCCAAGCTCACGATGAAGTATCCGTCGTGCTTCCTCTTGGGCGAGGGTGCGCACGGCGAGATCCTGTCGATCGCGTACGCGGGCGACGGCCAGCACCAGGACACGGGCGGCAAGGTCGTGCATGCGGCGCCGAACACGTCGTCGAGCATTGTGTCCAAGTCGATCTCCAAGGGCACGGGTCGGTCGTCGTACCGCGGGCTGTGCAAGGTCTACGACGGCGCATCGAACGCGAGGTCGAACGTGGAGTGCGATGCGTTGCTGATCAACGAGACATCGCGCACGGACACCTTTCCGTACATCGAGATCGACGAACAGACAGCCACGGTGGGTCACGAAGCCACGGTATCGAAGGTCGGCGATGAGCAGCTGTTCTACCTGATGAGCCGGGGGATGGACGAGGCCGAGGCGATGGCGCTGATCGTGAGGGGGTTCATTGAACCGATCGCCAAGGAGTTGCCGCTCGAATACGCCGTCGAGCTCAATCGCCTGATCGAGCTGGAGATGGAGGGGAGCGTCGGGTGAGTCGGGTGGCGACGATGGAGCGCGGTGCCGGGCGCGCCATGGACAGGGACGCCGTTGTCGATCGGAGCCTAGAGGATCCGGTTTGGCTGCGGGCCCAGCGTATCAGCGCGTGGGAGAGATGGGAGGCGACGCCCATGCCGTCGACGCGCTCCGAGGAGTGGCGCTACACGGACATCGCGAGCAAGCTCCGCCTGGATGAATTGGTTCTCGCGGGCGAGAATGGCCCCCCGGGCCCTGTGCCCGAGATGTTGCGCGGCGCAATGGATGAGGACCGTGACTCTCTGGGCCAGGTCGTGGATGTGGACGGTCGCGTGGTGTCGTCGGAGTTGGACGAGTCGGCGCGCCGCGCCGGGGTCACGCTGGGATCCCTGAGACAGGCGGCCCGGGGTGGACACCCGGTGGTGCAGGCGCTGTTGGCCAAGGAGGCCGTGCCGGCGTCGGACGGGAAGTTTCCCGCGCTCAACGCCGCACTGTGGAGCGATGGCGTCCTGTTGCATGTCCCCAGGGGCGTGTGCCTGGAGCGCCCCATCCGGCTGAGCCGGTGGGTGTCGGCGCCTGGATTGGCGACCTTTAGCCGCGTGTTGCTCGTGGCGGAGGAGGGCAGCCAGGTGTCGTTCGTGGACGAGATCCTGTCGCCCGATCTCGGTGCCACCTCGCTCGCCCACACCGTGGTCGAGCTTTTCTCCCGGGATGCGGCCAAGGTTCAGTACGTCTCACTGCAACGCATGGGGAGGGGCGGCGCCTATCTGGCCAACCAGCGCTCGCTGGCCCAGCGCGACGCCACCCTGGACACGCTGAATGTTGCCCTGGGCGCCACATTGGGCCGCGTGGACCTCAACGCGCGGCTTCTGGGGCCGGGTGCAGAGAGTGACATGCTGGGTCTTTATTTCGGCGACGGGGACCAGCACTTCGACTTCAATACCAGCCAAGACCACATCGCGCCGAACGCCCACAGCGACCTTCTGTACAAGGGGGCGCTCGACGGGAGCGCGCGCGGCATCTTTCGGGGCGTGATTCGCGTCCATGAAGGGGCGCAGCGCACGGACGCGTACCAGACCAACAGGAACCTTATTCTTTCGGACAGCGCGGTTGCGACGTCGCTTCCGAACCTGGAGATCGAGGCTGACGACGTGCGGTGCTCGCACGGTGCCACAGTAGGGCAGCTCGACATGGAGTCGCTCTTCTACCTCATGAGTCGGGGATTGAGCAGGGGGCAGGCGGAGCGACTGGTCGTGATCGGCTTCCTGGGCGAGGTGCTGTCCAGGCTTCCGATGGGAGGGGTGGCCGACAAGGTCACGCGCGCGATCGAGTCAAAGCTGCGGCATGCCTAGCGACGGGGGCGCTGTTGCCGGTCCCTCGGGTTGGACATCGGTGGCCTCCGTTGTGGACGTGCCGCCGGGGGAGCTGAAGGCGGTCGCCACCCGGCGGGTCGGCATTGTGCTGGCCAACGTGGATGGAGACATCTATGCGTTGGAGGATCGATGCTCGCACCAGGACTACCCCCTGTCGGCCGGCACGCTGGAGGACGGCCAGCTTGAGTGCCCCTTCCACGGCGCCCGATTTGACGCGCGAACGGGGCGGGCCACCGGGTTGCCCGCGGTTGCGCCGGTCCGGTCGTTCCCGGTCGAGGTCCGTGGCGGCTCGGTATTCGTGCGGCTTGACTGAAGCGCGAGCCCTGGACCGTCCGGTTCCGTGAGCGGACTGGATGTGGGCGCGGTGCGGCGGGACTTTCCCGTGCTGGACCAGCGTGTTGATGGCAAGCCCTTGGTGTACCTGGACAACGCCGCATCGTCGCAGCGGCCAAGACAGGTCATCAAGGCGATCTCGACGTACTACAAGCGGGACCACGCGAATGTTCACCGCGGCGTCCACGAGCTGGCGCGCCGCGCGACCGAGGCCTACGAGGGCGCCAGGAGGAGGGTTGCGGAGTGGATCGGAGCCCGGGGCGCGGAGGAAATCGTCTGGACGCGGGGGACGAGCGAGGCCATCAATCTGGTTGCCTTTTCGGTCGGGCAGGCGCGCGTTGGGTCGCAAGATGAGATCGTGGCGTCCGAGATGGAGCACCACTCGAACCTTGTGCCCTGGCAGATGCTTGCCCGGCGCAGCGGGGCGACCTTGCGGCTGGTGCGCCTGACCGATGACGGGCACCTCGACTTGGACCACCTGGCAAGCCTACTGGGTGCGCGCACAAGGGTTGTGGCCCTCTCGCATGTGTCCAATGCGCTGGGGACGATCAATCCGGTACGCGAAGTGGGCGAGTTGATCCGCGCGCGCTCGGATGCGGTGTTTGTCCTGGATGGCGCCCAGGGAGCGCCGCACATGCCTGTGGATGTGCAGGCGCTCGGCTGCGACTTCTACGCGTTTTCCGGGCACAAGATGTGCGGCCCCACGGGAACAGGGGTGCTCTGGGGCCGAGGGAAGCTGCTTGAGGAAATCCCTCCGTACCAGGGTGGCGGTGAGATGATCGAGCATGTGTCCAGGGAGACCAGCACATGGGCTGACCCCCCGCACAAGTTTGAGGCGGGCACACCCCACATCGCGGGCTCGGTGGGGATGGCGGCAGCGGTCGACTACCTGGACGGCGTGGGGCTGGGGGCGATCCACCGGCACGAGTCCCAGTTGACCGCGCGAGCGCTCTCGTTGCTGGAGGATATCGACGGCCTGCGCGTTCTGGGGCCAAGGCTGGTGGAGGAGCGCACCGGGGTGATCCCGTTCGTGATTGCGGGGACATCGGCCCAGGATGTGGCGACCATGCTGGACGCCGAGGGGATCGCGGTGAGAGCGGGCCACCACTGCGCACAGCTGGTGGTGGACCGCTTCCAGGTGTCTGCCACGGCGCGGGCATCCTTCTACCTGTACAACACCATCGAAGAGATTGAACGCTTGGCGGCAAGCGTGGCGCGCGCGGCGGACATCTTGCGGGCGTGATCCCCTGGGGAGTCAACCATTGAGGATGGCGATGAAGCGTGTATCGGCGGTGCTTGCTGCCACCCCGCGTTCGGGCTTGGTGATATCCGTTGCGGTTGTTCTGACAAGCGTGGCGTGCGGGGTCGACAAGGACGAGGAACCTGACTCCGGCGCCAACACCGCTGCGTCGGTCGGAGAGGAGCGCCCTGGCCTGGCGGAGGCCGACTTCGGGGATCTGGACGCGAGCGAATTTGGGCTTGACCTTCCCTGGGGACAGGGTAACGTGTCCAAGGACCCCCCTCCGGGGGGCGACCCGACCGTCCTGGCCGGCGTGAGGATTTGGAGGGGCGCGGCATTTGATCGGGTCATATTCTCGCTTTCTTCGTCACTGGCCGGATACCGGGTGGCCCGTGTGGATACGCTTCCTGCGGATTGTGACATCTCTGATGCGGTGGCCGACTCACCGGTCTTGCTGGCCGTCAGCTTCGAGCATGCGCGGGTTGCAGGGGCGGGAGTGGATCCGACGCCGACGAGCCCATCCGACGAAGCGGCGGCGGGGGCCCCTGTCCTGCTTGGCATTGAGGCCGCCTGTGGCGGCGACGGGCGGGTGGAATGGTTGTTGGGGCTGGCCGAAGATGCTGAGCACCGAATCATCGAGATGCGAGGCGAGCCTCGACTGGTGGTCGACATTCGGCATACGGAGGGTGGATAAGCCCACCTGTCCGGGCCGGCGTGCAGTGGCGGCCGGGCAAGCCACCGTGGCGGGATCAAGCCGAACCGCCAGCACACGCCTTCCATTGCATTGGATTTGACGGTCCTGTGGACCCGGCTTGTCTCGGGAACGATGGACCGGCCCCCCCCACTTGGCACGGTTATTGCATGTACTTGTGGCTGACCGCAGGTGCATGCACCGGCTGGGCCGGGTTGCGTGTTCCCGGGCGGCAAACGAGAGGGGCGCGTAGGGAGGGATCGCGCGTCGGCGGGGCTTTCAGCAGAGGAGTAGTGACGATGAACAGCATTGGGCGTGGCGGGCGGTCCGGGGTGTGGTGGGCCGCGGTGGTTGCACTGGTAGCCGGTGGATGTGAAGACCCGCTTCCGAGCAACTCGAATCCCGATCCGTTCGATCCGGGGACGGGGGCCGCTGAATCCTGCGGCACCGGTGCGGCTGCGATGCCGTGCAAGGGCGTGGAGTTGGTGTCGATGCTCAGCGCGGGAGACTTCGAGGCGACGTTCGTCAACGACGTGTGGGGATGGACGGACCCCGAGACGGACACCGAGTGGGCGCTTGTCGGCCATGCCGACGGCACATCGTTCGTCAGCTTGAAGGATCCAGAGAATCCGGCGTATGTGGGCATGTTGCCGCTGACGCCCGGGACGCACCGTCAAATTTGGCGCGACATCAAGGTGTACAAGGGACACGCCTACATCGTTGCCGACGGGGCCGGGGAGTCCGGCATGCAGGTGTTCGATCTCTCGCAGCTGCGCGATGTAACCGGCCCCCCGGTGAAATTTGACCCGACGGCACTGTACACGAAGATCGCCATGGCCCACAATATCGTCATCAACGAGGAGACGGGCTATGCGTACTCTGTAGGCGGAAGTGGGGGCGGCGAATCCTGCGGGGGCGGCCTGCATATGATCAACCTGCAAAATCCCGCCAACCCGCAGTTCGCGGGTTGTTTTCAGGACACGCGGACGGATAACGGAGGAAGGGGCTACACCCATGACGCGATGTGCATCGTCTATCGTGGTCCCGATCGGGACCACCAAGGCAGGGAAATCTGTTTCGGATCGAACGAGACGGCGCTCAGCATTGCGGATGTAACCGACAAGTCGGCGCCCGTGGCGTTGTCGTACGCCGCGTATCCGGATGTGGGCTACGCCCACCAGGGCTGGATCGACGAGAGGCATGAGTACTTCTACATGAACGACGAAACGGACGAGATGAATGCCAAGGGCTCGTCGAAGACGCGCACGCTGGTCTGGGACGTGAAGGACCTGGACGATCCGGTCGTGGTGAAGCAGCATCTTGCCTCAACGGATGCGACGGACCACAACCTGTACATCAAGGGCGATGTGATGTACCAGAGCAACTACGCCGCCGGGTTGCGAATCCTGGACATATCGGACCGCATGAACCCGGTCGAGGTCGGGTATCTGGACACGGCCCCCAACTACGGGTACTCCGGGACCAGCGAGGGTTCCTGGAGCAACTATCCGTTTTTTGACAGCGGGATCATTGTGGTCACGTCCATGGGGGAGGGCGTCTTCTTTGTGAAGCGTAAGAGCGGGGGTTGACTCTTCCGGGGGTCACCCGCCCGGTCATGTAAGGGCGCTTCTTTCTGGGACGGCGTTTGCTGGCTCACGGCCGCTGAGCGCGGACTTGGGGGAGGCCCTGGTTCCTGCGGGCGGGCTCAGTGCGGCGCCAGCGACTGACCGGGGCGACCGTGGGCGAGGGGGTGCAGGAGCGACTGCGGTGGATCTTCAGGGGTGCTACAGGGGGGCGATGGCGGTCAAGATGTCGGCGCCGCTGACGGCTCGAATACCGTCCGCCAGCGGAAAGGTGTGGGCGCCGACATGGACCACATCAATCCGGTCCAGGCCGAGGACCTCTCGAGCTTCCCGCATTGATCGGGTTGCCTTGGGAGAATCTGTTCGCTTGAACTCGAAGCCGCGCCGCTGCCTCCCCCGGACCACCAGGAGATCAAGCTCGGGTCCGCCGTGAACCGACCAGAAGTGGCACTCGTCCCACCGCGCTCCGATGCGGCGCACGACCTGCTCCATGGCGAAGCCCTCCCAGCTGGCTCCGACTTTGGGATGCCTGGCCAGGTCGCGGGCGTCGATGATGTCGAGCAGCACATGGAGCAACCCGCTGTCGGCGATGTAGATCTTGGGGGACTTGACGATCCGCTTGCCGACATTCGCCTTCCAGGGACGAAGCTGGCGCACCAAGTAGGCCCCGGTCATCCTGTCCAGGTAGCGTCGCACTGTGGTGCGGGAAAGCCCGAAGGCGCGTGCCAGCTCGGCTGCGTTCCAGGTCTGGCCGTGGTAATGGGCCAGCATGCTCCAGAATTCCTGTAGGCGGACCGGAGACAACGAAATGCCGAGGCCAGGCAGGTCACGGCCGGCGAGGGATCGGATGAAGTCCCTGCGCCACTGCTCGCTGCTGGCATCATCCTCGGCAAGCCACGCCCTGGGAAAGCTCCCCCGTAGCCAGAGTTCCGGCCAGTGCAGGGGGCCGATTTCCGCCAGGTCAAAGCCCGGCAGATCGTGATATCCGATGCGTCCCGCGAGCGACTCCGCACCCTGCCGCAACAAGTCGGGAGATGCGCTGCCCAGCACCAGGAACCGGGCCGGCATCGGCTTGCGATCTGCCAGCACGCGAAGAACCGGAAACAGGTCTGAGCGAGTTTGGATCTCGTCGATGATGACCAAGCCACGGAGTGGTTCGAGTGAGAGCATGGGCTCGGCCAGTCGAGCGAGGTCCCTGGGATCCTCCATGTCGAAGCGGGTGACCCGCTGTCGGGAGGCCGCGATCTGCAGCGCCAGCGTGGTTTTTCCGACCTGGCGCGCACCCAGGAGCGTGACGACCGGATTGTCGCGCAGCTTGTGTTCCACGGTGGCCAAGTGGTGGGGGCGTCGAATCAACATGTCGGAAATATGAACACCGGAGGTTCACATTTCAAACTACCGATCGCCGATCTCGCATTGGAGCCGATGGGACAAACCGGGTTCCTTGGGTCTTCCCCGAAGTGACTCGGGCAATGGTCCGACAAAATGCCTCGGTCGGCCTGGGCATCGTTGCAGATGGAGATGGATGCCGAAAATGCGGCCCCGCTACTCGCGATCAGCCCCTTCCAGACGCGGGCAAGATCGCTGTCATGCACCCCAAACGGTGATGCGGGAGTCATTCCATTCGCGCTGTGTTCGGTACAGTCGATCTCGCCAGCTTCTCCCCCGGCGCAGGTCAAACACGACCAAATGCCCGGCATCCGTGCCGCTGATGTCCATGTACCGCTTGGTTTGTTCGAGTCCCGTTTGGATCGTCTGCGAGAGTGAGCGTCCCTGTTTCACAAGCTTGCACTCGACCACGATCCGGTGCTCGCCCCTGTTGGCGCGCGGCCACACGACCAACAGGTCCACGCGGCCGCTCCCCAGCGCATATTCGCGCTCAATGCGACCCTTGGCGTTCACCACACGATGCAAAAATGCCTGCAGCACCAGCTGAGGCCCGGCTTCGGTATACTGTGCCCGCCGAATCCAGTGCTCGGAATTTTGCCGGAAAAATTCCTGAAACGCGACGAGCAGGGCATCCATGTCAAGCCCGCCGTCGGGGCGCGCATACCAAGCGGTCTCCGGCAGCTCAATTTCGTGCTGAAGGACCCACGTCAGCTCCCGCGGAAGCACTTCGGAGTAAATGGGGTTGGCCACCCGTAGCGGTAAATCCGGGGCTACCAGCCCGAGATCGCGAACGTACTCGAAGTCGCGGCCACTGTACTGGGCAACGCCACCGCCCAAGAGCGGCTCGATCACCCGACGAACACGAGGCTCCAGGAGTTTGTCAACCAGCTGGTCCAGATGGGTGTCCCGGCGCAGAATGAGTGCCTCACGTGCCTCCAGCACATCGCCCTCTGAGAAGGGGCGTCCGGGTTGCTTTGGCACCCTGGCTGAAAAACAGATGTCCCGCGCAAGCGCGTTGACGAGCCAAGGCTGTCCCCGAGTGTGCTCCCACACTGCCTTCAGCGCCCGCGCCGCAAACTCCTGGCCGCTCGCTTCCGTGTGTTGCCCCAAAAGATCGTCGACCTCGGCACGTGTAAAGTCTTCCAACCGGAGTGATTCCGTCTTGATGTTAAAGGCGCTTCCCCCCGTGATGACCTCCTTCTCGGAATGTGCGTGGATGCGGTAGTCACGCACATCCCGCACCCCGCAAAGCACCACGCTCTGCGGAAAATCATTCGGACGGTTGACGTAGCCTGCCCGCAGCTGTCGGAGCACTGACACCAGCGTGTCCCCTACCAAAGCGTCGATTTCGTCGATCAGGAGGACTAGTGGCTTGGGACTGGCTCTTGTCCACGTTTGCAGAAGAGTGCCCAGCGCGTCATCTGGGCGCCGAGTGGTGTCGAGTGTCTCCGCAACTTCTGCCGTGGCCGTGTCGCCAAGCGTGTATCTTGCTTCCCGGGCGATGTGCGACGCGATTGTTCCCATGGCCCGCCCCACATCTTCCCGCGCAGTCTGCGCAGGCTCGACGTTGATGTAGGCGCAACGATACTCGTTCGCTGCACCGCCATTCAGCAGGTCGCGCAGAGCAAGCAAGGCCGAGGTCTTGCCCGTCTGCCGAGGCGCATGCAGTACGAAATAGTGTTTCCCGCGCACCAGCGACAGGATCTCGTCCAGGTTCACCCGGTGGAGCGGGGGTATGCAGTAGTGGTCCTCGGGGCGCACGGGACCGGCCGTGTTGAATTCACGCATAGCCAACGAAGGTCCTCGCTATCGTATGTGGGAAATCAGGAATTGAGCTTCCTGCAGACCCGGGGCGGACAGGCGCCCATGACGGTGAAGCCCGGAGAGGAAAAATGAACACTGTAGAGCGATCGCGAGGCTTGGGAGGATGGGTGGTCAGCTAGGTGGTGGTTGGGGCATCTCTGACGGGTAACGGGCATCATCGAGGCGTGGTTTCTCTGCCAACGACGGAAGTGCTGGAGAAGCTGACTCGGTGGAGGTTAAGTAAGGCGTACAAGCGTAGTGTGGTCGAGAGGGCCAATGCAAGCAAGGAGTCGGGCGATATCGGAGACCTGCTGCAACGTGACGGGTTGTACTCGTCGCACCTGTATCAATGGCGTCGGGCGTGCCGCCAAGGGTTGTTGGACAAGAGCTCGAATCTTCCTCACGGACAACCTCTTCCTTGGCAACGTCTTCCCTTCTGGTTGCGGTAAACGAACAACCCACCCGAGGTTGAAAGAACGGCTGGATACATCAGGTCATCCAGTTATGCTCCTCCGTGCTTCGCCACCTGATCGGTCACGTTCATGGCCCCACGTTTTGTTCACCAACCCCCTGCGCGTCCACGATGGAATGGAATCCGCGGCCCCTTTGGCGTGGAATATGCGCGCGGGCGGGTTGGGACTTCAGGCATGGCGGAAGTACCGGGAAGTAAATCCATAGGGGTACAGTTGGTTCTCCCAGTCAAAAAAAACTGTTGCAACGACACCGAAAACGACTTCGGGCCGTCTTACCCAGATCCCGAACCCACGCTCCCTGGCCACGCAAACCCCAATGGCAAGTCGGACGATTGAAACGTATTGGGTCACCGCCCGGTCACCCGCGACGGCGGTGCCCGGGATGGACGGGATAGGTGACAACAGGAGCCCATCTGTGATCGGCGATCGACCCCATGCGCCGCAACAACTCTTTGGCAATATTCCTGAATTCGGTGTATGCGGCGTTGACGGCCACGGCGTGGGAGCCGACCGCTCCATCGGCAGGAGTTAGGTAGAAGATCGGTTTGCGGGCATCGCGTGAGAGCGGGCTCAAGTTGCGGAAATGCTTGACGACCGCAACAAGGTTGGGGTCGGTCTCAGGAGAGAGATCCGGCGCAGGCCGCCGATTCAGCACGCTCTTGGCATATTCTCCGGGCATGCGTCGAAACCAGCGGTCGTCAGGCCGAAGCGGCCGGGTGAGACGCCAGCCATGCTCAGCCAACAGGTAGCCGATGGGCCGCATCCCGTCGCCGGGGAGCTCGAATGCGGGCGGGGCCAATCGGTTGCGCATCTCGGTCCACTGGTGTCGCCACCGCTCAAGCGCCGGCCCCATGGTCTGCAGACTGATCAGAGACAACAGATCGGCGCCAAGTGGTGCGACTACGAAGTCCGCGGCGATCAGCGCAGCGCGGTTGATGGCTCCCAAGCCGGGTCCCACATCCACGAGGGCTAGGTCCGCCCTGGATTTCTGAATGCCCATCTGGATCACGCGCCAGAACGCGGTGGTCGCACGGAAGGCGTGGTCGGGGCAGTCTCCCAGACAGTTTGGCCACTCCCGGGCGAGGAATTCCTCGACTCCAGAAAGTGCAGGGTCACCCGGAAGGAGATAGATGTTTGCCGACTTCTGACGCAGAATCGGCTCCCGGACATTACGGCCCGTAATCAGGGGAACCACGCAGCGATGGATAGTCGCGGGCGCGACTGGCAATCCCGTCCAGAGTTGGACCAGGTTATCCTCGTCAAGGAAAGCGGCCGTGAGCTTGGCTTGGGGGTCGAGATCGACTACGAGCACAGTCTGGTCCAGACTGGACAACATCCATGCGATGTGGTAGACGAGCGAGGTGGTTCCCACTCCCCGCGTGTTGCTGAAGAACACCAGCGTGGAGCCCCTCATGGCTGGGCCCGAAGCCTGCAGAGGACCCAATTGGCACCGATGTCAAAATCGGGCTCAGGCTGCCCATTGGCGAGGAGTTTGCTCCGTGCGACAGCGATTCCCACCCCGAATCGCTGGACTATGCCAAGTACGCGCATTGCCTCGGCAAGGCTTGGATTTCTGTAATCGACGACGCCTGGCTCACCGAAAGTCTCTGCCGTTACCGTGCCGTAGGGGCCACCCGGACTCATGATCTCCACGCGATCGTCAAACCAGCTGACGCGCACTGGCGCATTGGTTGCTTCATAGGTGCGGTGCATGACCGCGTTGTATGCGATCTGTCGTAGAGAGGCCATCGGATAGGTCGGGCGGCGCTTTTCCCGCCTGCCTGACGTCAAGTCAACGGCGGTCCGGGTGTAAGCCTCGAGCTTGTCATCAAGGCGGGCGACTTGCCGGGCAATTGGACCAGTGCATCGTTCCTCATCAATGATTTCATCTGCCAATTCCGTGCCCGCGATGCGCAAGAATTGAATGTATGCGCCCGGAATAAAGTCCTGTGGCCTGGGGCAAAGAGCCAGCAGACCGACAACCGTGGGGACCGGATCGTCCACTGAAGCGATCATCTTGGCTGCCGCCAAGCGCTCTTCAAGGGTCCTGTCATTCAGAGCGAGTATGTCTCGATCTACGGCGCCGGGAAGATATTCCTCCTCGAAGCGGCGAAGGTCCAGGTCGGACAATGACGCCCGGAGCACGGGTTGAACGTCAAATGGCACGTCTAGGTGCCGACGCTTCTCGTTCAGAATTCGCTCGTCTTGGGGCGCGGCGACTGCTCTGCGCGACCCGACGCGTATCCAGATCTGCCCGCGCGCCCGCACCGGCGGAGCGTCCGTCGGCTGCACCGTGATCACTGCGACCGAGACCCCAGCAAGGACGCGTTTGGTGACGGACATCGTGGGTGGCGGAACGATATTGCCGTCCGTCTTGATGCCCGCGAGCTGCTGCAGGAGTCTATCAGTGACTTCGATTCCAGACGGCGCTCCATCGTCACGCACGCCTACAAGCACGACTCCCGGCCGACGGTGGCTTGGAAGGTCGTTGGCGAACGCGCATATGGCCTGTTCGATCTTCTTGACGGAGCCGAGTGACTCCTTCAGCTCTACTAGTTCAGACTCGATATCGGCCATCATGGTCTCGAGCTCCTGGTCCGAGTACATGACTGTCATCTATTGCCGCAGAACCAAGAGTTGCCACACATTGTTGGTGCCTCGATGCTTCATGTAAGTAACCGGAATGCGATCTTTCCCGCAAACCAGGTACGTCATGTTGATGACGTTATCTTCTGTCTGTTAGTCGCGGGCACGGACTCTGACCGCCTGAATCGGCGAGTTGATGGCCCCGAACAGCCCATTTCCTAGTTGCGAATGTAGTCCCCGCCAAATGCCAAATATGCGTTCTAAGCCGTTGATCGTCTAGGCGACTCCATCCACTGCCTTCAGCCTACTCCTCGTCCTTTACCCGCCAATAACCCAGGTGACGCCCCGGCATCGAGTCGCCAAGCCTTCAGAATCCAAATCCCGATCCCGTCACGGTGGCCCAATGATCACCCTACTATCTGCTCCTTGGGTAAACAACCCGCATCGTCACCCGTGGACTCCCTCACGGGCATACGGCCAAGTGCCACCGTAACCACGGGAAAAGAAGACCTCCCCGTCACCGCCAAATCGGATAAAACACGGCGGCCGTAAGAATGCCAGCCGAATCGCCGTTAGCGCTGCTGTTAATGGTCACGGCAAATTTACATTCTGGTGGATAGTTTTTCCATTGCTCTTTTGCGGCATTGATACGATCTCCGAAGCTTCTTACCGCTGTACCATCGATGTACTGAGGCATTTCCTCCAACACTTGTACAAACGCGGGGGGAATGGTCCTGCGAAATTCTGTGTTAGGCGCCCAGTCTTTATGCATGGCAAAGCTAAATTTACCGTCCTGTATCTGTACATTGTACGTGAACAAAAATCCTCTTGGCGTGTCCCTTGATGGCCAGCACGCTTCGAACCCAGCTCTCCTAGTAGCGAGCTTCTTCTCCAGGCTGTCGGCTGTTGCCTGCAGGCTATCGATTACCGCCTCCCGGTGCTCAACTCTCGCATTTAAGCTATCGACCTCCACCTGCAGGCTATCACTCCTCTTCTTCAGGGTATCGATCCTTGGATCCTTACCAGGTTCTCTTGGAATTGGGTCCGTGGTAATGATTGCAGTCAGCCTGTTGACCTCCTGAACCAAGAAAACCGCACATACTAATCCTACCACCGCCAAAACCGTCATGAGATCGGCAACCGCGGGCCAGGCGGTGGTCCGTGTACGGAATCTCCTCATGCCGCATGCTGGTCAGTTGGGCGCGCGCCATCGCCGGGTGCGTGCCCTTCCTTCCGCCGTCGAAGTCTTTGCCACCAGGGTTTCCGCCGCCGCATGTCAATTGCCGCCGCAAGTTCGCCAATCGCCTGCGCATGAACTTCTGCAAAGAGGCGAACCATCTTCCCAAGTCCCTCCGTCGAGCTGTCCAATCCCGCGACCATATCAGCGGCCCTGTCGTGCGAAAGCTGAAGAGTCGAATAAGCGCTCTCCGATCGCGCCACCAGTTCTAGCAACTCGTTTTCGGCGTTGGCTAGCCGGGTGTTGACCGCAACGATATGTTCGGGAAAGCCATGCAAAACCTGCGCGAGCTTCTCACTGACGCCCTTCAGTTCATGTGTTGTCTCGTCCACGAGCTGTTGACTGACCGCACGGAGATCACGCACTGTCGTATTGAGAAGGCTGTTCTCGTGGTCCTGAAGGTTGCGCGTAAGTTCTCTGGCATCTTCGCGCATGGCGCTTCGAAGTGCCGCTACATGCTGTTGGGCCTGATGACCGAACTCGGTTCCCAAACCGTCGGATATCTTATCAATCGCTTCAGCCATCCGGGTGGGAAGATCCTGCACTCGTGCTACAATGTCCGAGTTTATGTCCACCAAGGCGCCAGTGATATGTTGGTGCTGCCTACGGGCCTCGCTCAGCTGTTCGGCTATTGTTCCCTGCCATTGGCTGACCTCATTAAGGCCGTCTGCAACCCCGTTCCGAAGATCAGCAAAATGAATTTCAAGCTCATCACCGATCTTGCGACGAATCGCTTCACCGCTACCCTCGATGGCAACAGCCACCAGTTCAGGCAAGGACTTGAGCGATGCCTCAACCATCCGTACCGCCTTCCCAAAGTCGACAGATGCCTCGCTGTGAAGAGCGGCAGCCCGTTCCATTGCGTCTGCCAGGGCGGAATTTGCCTCAGCAATCACAGTTCCCTGCTGGGCTTTCCATGTCCGCAGGTCACTGCGGGCAGCATGAGCCTCTTTGGAGAGACTCTGGATGGCCGTGCTCCATACAGTGCCCAGATCTGCTGATAGGCTTCTCAATTCTGAGATTGCGTCAGTCAACGCGACTCCCAAGGGCGTCATCTGGGCCACGCCTTGGTGAAGCTTGCTGGAGGCCTCTGACAATGCACCGGCCGTCTCGCCGAGTGTCTCAAGCGCTTCGGGCGCCCAAGTCAACGCTTGTTTCAGTTTGTCGCTGATTGGACCACCGTCCAACGCTCCCACACTCTGGGTCGATATCACGGGTGGCGTTGATACAGTGCCACCGTCCCCTATGCCCTTGCGCAGGTCTTTTGTAAAGCTGTCGAGTGCCGGATTGAAGCGGCGATTCGCCCAGGGCAACAGCCCCCAAAGGATAGCCAGATTACCAATCACGCCCGCTCCACTGGCGACGAGCGCCAGCCCCATCTCTGTAAGCAGGGAATCCACGACGTCGGCATTCGGTCCGGCTTCTTGGGGGTTTAACGTCATCAGGTAGAGCGCGAGCGCCCCCATGGTGCCGCCGACCCCGGTGGCAAGCGAAATGGTGCCGTAATTGCGGAGGTGTTCCCTGAGATTTTCGTGTTTTCGCTCAGCTTCATCTATCCAATAGGCCCAGTCGAAGTTCCGGCCACTGACTGATCGTTCGGCGATATCTCTTTGGAGCCAGCGGCGTACCTGGGCAAGTCGTCGGTCTGGATCGTTCGTGCGAATTAGACGCACACAATGAGAGAAGTAAAGAAGAACCAACAGAGTGACGGCAGCAACTATAGAGCCGGTCACAGACACGGTCACGGCTGTCCGGCTGAAAGTATGTGCAAATCAACCGTGATATTCGCCACACGGGTACTCTCCAAGAAATACCTGAGCATTAATGTGGCTCGCGGGTGTTGTGGACCAAGGTCGTGGGGTGTGTGCCATCCCTCCCAAGTGCCCGGGGGCTCGGTTTCGCCCTCAATCTTCAGCCGTAGAGGGGGATTGCGGGAAGAGTCTCGATTGCCAGGGATGTCCCGTATGGCTCCACACCGGACTAATACTGATATGTCCGATTCGGTGGTGGTATCGGTAAGGGGGTCGCGTAATTTCACGTCAAAGGGACTTTGTGTGAGGTCCTGCGACTTTGGGGCGAGTGTGACGCGGGTAAGGCGATAGCGTTTGGAAATTATGCTACCACTCAGATAGACACTGTTTTCACTAATAACATTCCGGCATCGGTACGTACCAGTAGCGCTGTCACGCTCAAAAACGTACTGAGGATCAGGAAATACACTGAAGTCGACCGTAGCAAGACTGTCAACCGATGTAAGGAGCTCCCAATTGGAGTCAGGCTTAGTGCCTTCCTGGTATCCAAGATCCCGCTGGACCGATATGGCAATCTCATTCAAGGCGTCTGTGCCGCGGCCAAAAAGCAATACGTAAAACGGCACATCTATTGGTGGCTTAAACCCCGGAACACCTATCCTCGGCGGAGCATCAATCCTCGGCATCCATTTATTCGCGCGCTCACTGAACCAGCAGCCGTAGGCCTCTTTGAGGGGCGGACAGCGTGTCCGGTCAAAGGCTCCCCAATAGGTCCCTCGCACACCAAGCAGGCCGACATGAAGGTCCGCTCCTCGACGCTCGGCCGAAGATATCCATGGAATCAAGTACTGAGCCACTGCCAACGCTCCAGTACCTTCGCCGGTTCCAAGGAGGTCTGTGATGATTGCTCCGCTTTCAGCTCGGCCAGCACGAAGATCTTCGATGATTGATGTAACGGCGAGGTCGAGTCGAGATTCTGTTCCGGTAAAGAGTTCTCTCCGCACGAATGGCGTATTCTGCAATGCTCTGACCCTTTCGGCCACAGTGTACCACTGAACGGGTAATCCTGGGTACGTTCGTGTCAGGTGGTCTGAAACCAGCTGAGAAACGAGTTGAAGTTCACCACCAAGCACTCCCAGCGTGTCCCTTTCCGCCCAAGGGATTGGTACAAAGCCCGACATCGGGATGGACACATCCATGAAAATGGGTATATGCAACGGTCGGTCCACGGCATCACCAACCTCCTCAAGAGGAGGCATATCCGGCCATACCGGTTCGACGAAGGCAGGCACGGTGAACGTCTGCACCACAATTCGCTCCGAACCCTCATTTAGATCCGAACCGTTGCAGACCGCTGCGCCGCTACTTAGTACGACGACCATCAATCTCACAACGGTCCGGACCAAGCCGGGAATCCAAGCGAAAGCGCGAACAGCGGCTTCAAGATTGGTTGACTGTGACCTGATCATGCTACGCTTCCCCTCTTTACAACCTCCACACCACTCTCCGAAAATCTTCCCTGCGCGACGACAATCACCTCGTCAATCAGGGCTCCTAGCGCGCGGCTGCCCTTGTTTTCGAACCAATAATCAACCGATTTTGCCGGTTTGCTGAAGTCTGGAACAACGAAAAAACCGGATTCAGTGGCGTCCGGATTTTCAACGACTAGGACGCCAACTCCGGCTGGCCCATCAAGTCCACGCACAACCACATCAACCGCGGCACTAGCTAGTTCATCCCGAAGTCCGTGGGCGCGGAAATGACCGTCGCCCCGATCTCGGTAGCGCTTCCATGCCGCCTTCAACTCGTACTCAAGGTCCTCTGCCGTCGCGGGAATTTCTCCGAAATCCGGCTCGGGCCCGGCAGAGTCAACCTCTCGTGGCGAGCTGGTGGCGGTGGATGCCATGACAACAAGATCTTCGATGCGATCACAGCGGCGGTGAAGTGTTCGGGCGACGTCTTCTACTCCGTCGCCGATGCGCGCCAACGAGGTCGCGCGGTCATCTGGTTTCGAGACTATGCGTTCCAGCGCGTTGCTGTGGTTTTCCATTGCCGCTAAGATGTCGCGCGACGCGTGCCGAAGGATTGACGCGTACGACGCTGGACGAAACAGGCGCGAAAAAAAAACAAAGCCGATTCCGACCACAAGGGACAGCGCGGTGACAATCGGAACCCAAATGGGGGCCCGAAGCCAGGGGCCGGGTCCAATGGGCAAGTGAGCGGTGTACACCCAAAGAGCACCGGTGACGGCGCCGACGGCGAGCAGCGCAAAGCCAGCCACCGCTCTCCAGTCTGCACAAGTCATTTGTCAGCGGGATGGGCTACGTTTCGCTTAGCGACCGCTTCCCATATCCACGCGGCGGAGGGAGCCTGATAGTCCAGTCCGTCGTCGCCCCTCCATTCCCCCTGGTCTCGAAGGTTTTCGTTGATCCGCTGCGTCAAATCCACCGGCAGCGTGGTGACCACTTCCGGGCGTATCGCGTGCGGGCTGGCCAGTGGCAACCCTGGACGGATCTCCTCAAATTCGATCCGCATTCCCTCCCCTCCGGTGCGAAAAGGAACTCTTTCGAACCATTCGACCGTTTTTCGGTTTCCCTCCCTGTCCACGCTCGTGAGTTCAGCCAGTGTGTGGGAAAACCAATGGTCCCTAATGTTATCTGGATCCTCCGATCTGCCGGCGACATTCTTGACCACGCCCGCTTTTGCCAGGGCGGCTTGATCGGTTTCTTGGTGGTCGGTCTTCCACATGCTCTCCGCAGGCAATGTGGGAGCGTTGTCGCCAAGGGTGGGCCACAGGCGACCAAGTGTATCCGTCATCCGTCTCTGGACGACTCGGCCGATGCCGTTGTAGCTTTTTGGCTCGGGCCAGAGCTTCCACCCGTTGCCGCGCAAATAGACCCGGATCCGCAAACGTTCCCGCTCCCGGTCCGTCACGTTGGGCAACCAGTGCCCAGCCAAATACGCTGCCAAACTGCGCCCCATGAATTCTCCAACGAGGAAAAAATACCGACGGGCGATATTTTGGATTTCCAGGTTCCGATCATCAGGCACGCCAAGTTTACTGAAGCCTTCCCCGATGTCCGCATCCAAAGTGGATAGCGCGGCCAAGCCACTCTTCGTCCGGGCCAAAGCTGCCAACTTTGTCAGCCTCGCATCGCGATCACCGATCCATCCAGGCAAGAGCTTCCGTCTCGTATCCGCGATCAATCCAAGTAATACATTGCCCCCCAGCCGCACGCTGTCGGCCGTGTCCTCGAACCTTGCTCCCACGGCGGAGATGATCAGATCAAGTGTGCCCCCACCCAAGTCTCCGACCACATTCACATCGCCCGACTGATCGGTTCCTACCTTGACCGCGTGCGACTCATCGAACAACCCAATCTGGTTGTGCAGTACAAGCTCGCATCCGAGACTTCTGGTTCCGTCATCAAGCACGCTCTTCAGTGTCCGCTGATATTCGCCGACATCGCTTGGCGGTGTTCGGAGCGGATATGTAAACGTAAATCGGACGTCAGTGCCGGCGGGTCGCCCATGCCGGATGAACGCCTCCGCCATGACCTGCTCGACGATACGGTCGAGATAGATCTTGCGAAGTTGCGATTCCTTGCCTTGAAAATCTCTAGAAGTGTTCCATTTGAAGTTTGCAATCACATGGTGCTCGAGATCGTGTCGCAACAACGCCACAGGTGGGATCACATAGTCACGCAGCGGCTCCCAATGCGAGATATTGCTCTGCGTCTTCAGCGTATCGACCTGTTTAATGGTGAGGAGATCCGATGGCCACAGGCCCTTCAAGTCTTCCCGGACATGTTTCACATAGCGTGGAAACCACTTGCCCTTACTCAAGAGACCGTCGTTCTTGTCGTCGGCTTCCACGTGCTCCATGTTCTCGCTGACATGAAGAGAAAGCCTGTTCGGGCTATCTGGAGCAAGCTCGGGGCTCAGCTCAACAGACTGAGGGGAGCGGTCGCCCAGTTTGATGGATGCGGTAGAGTGCGACGTACCGAAATCAATTCCGACTTGCATCCGTAGGGCAGCACGCGGAACACGGTCAAGCGGGACCAGATACAGGCCGATCTGATCATCACCGTCCGCGGCGGAGAGGGCGACCGGTGGCCCTCCGTCATGACGCGCATCGCCCTTGAGAAAGCGGACCGGGTAGCTCAACCGGTCCTTCGCCACGGTCCGGGACAACGAAACACCAGAATCCCGATTGTTCAACCAAAGGGCACTGATTTGAATGCGTCTGTGCGTACAGTGCTGATAGACGTAGTAGGCCCTCCAGTCCGTGGCGCGAAATCTGGGCCAAACCATCCAATGCGCCTTGTGCAGCGGCGTCGACTCAAGGCTGACGGCCAAGGGAACGATGTCGCTGCGCCCACGCAAGCGAAGGCTCCAGGTCGCCGTTTTCTGGTCTTCCGAGACCTGGGGCTGGGGCGGCAAGTGCACTGTGACATTCCTTTGTTTCAGCGTATCCAGCACGGAGTCATCGCCCGAAAGGGCGTGGGGCATGAGGAGGTCGAAGTAGCGCCAATGCACCGGGTAGTGCGGGTACAGGACATCACGAGACACATCGCTGGTGGGCACGAGTTCCTGCTCCATTGGCGCGCATCTCCGAATGCCAATGTCGCCATGTCGAAGTACCATAGTATTCGAAAGCGTCACGAGCCGGTGCCCGTTTTCGACCGACCAAATGACCAAAAACACTTGCTTGCTGGTTGCGTCGTCGCAGAAAAAAGCGATGTTGCCCGTTTTCTGCAGATGCCGCAAGTGTTCATGCCAGATACCGTGTACCTTCCCTTCGTCGGCGATCTCAAACTCGACCCGCCAGTACTTGCGTTCGCCATCCTCGGTGATCTCTGCGTGCGTGCTCAGAAAATCCTCCGGGTCAATGGTCGGCAGGTCGGGGGGAAGGCGGCTCTCATTCTCATGTCTTGTAGGAAGAAAGACATCGATCAGCGCGTTATCGCTCCAGAGGACTTTGAGGGTTGCACCACCCCCATAGCCGTCCCGAGCCGGCACGTCTTCAAAGATCCTGGTCCACGGCGGCGGGGGCGCATGTGAATATCGTCGTTCACACGCGTCGATCCATGCACGGATCCGTCCGGCGGAGGACGTTCCATGGCCCCAAGTATGACCGGAATGGCACCACTTGGCGGACTTTTCGCCGGTCAGCGTGGCCCACAGGTTGGCCCAGCTTTCGTCGGGCAACCCGGGCGCCGGGCAGAAAAGTGTCTTGGGCGCCGTAAACCCCATGGCCATTCCCTTCTGGTCGATAAGGGCGTAGCGAGCAAGTTCGCTGCCGTCTCCATTTCGGTGACCCTCGACGAGATTGTCCAGCGAGACCGGTCGGTTGTCCTTCGGTTCGTTGTTGCGCAGTTCGAGTTCACCCCTAATGAGGCCGAGGAACAGCAACTCAAGCTGGCGGAGGGCCTTCGGATGGCCGGTGGCAATCGCCTCCCGAAAATAGTCGGCTGCGGCAAGTGGGTGAGGCCAACCGTTTTGCGCCAACAGCGCTCGGTCGACAAAGCTGTCGAGCGTGGCTTCTACGTTGGCCTTTGGAACCTTTTGCAGCGCCCCCGACTCCTTAGCCGCGGGCGCGAGGCCTTGGTCTCCGTACATCTCCGGCCAGTAGACTCCGTTTGAACTCGCCGGAGTCGAAGTTGGAATCTTCTCGCGAATCCATGCCGCGAGCCACTCAAAAACCTCGAATGCTGCCTGGTCTGAATAGTCGAGGCGGGCGGTCTTCAGCGGATGGCGCTCGAGTTGCCTTCGTATCGATGCTTCCTTCAAAAAATCAGAGGACCCGCGGATCGGTTCGGGCTTCTCATGGCCGAGCATCTCGCCCAGCCAATGGAGGTTTTCTGAGTAGCCTTCCAGAATTCTGCCGATCTCACCTGCGGCCTTGCGTCGGTGGTCCCCGAGAAGGGTACAGAGGTTTGATTCCAATCCACCTTCAGAAGGCGGAGAGCCGAGCACCCTCCTATAGACGCCCAACGTGTCCACGAGAATCTTGGACCGCAGGACCAAGTCCCTGATCGTGCCGCCGCCGGGTAGTCCGGTTCCCAAGGTGAGGCGGGACGGATCCTCAGCGCCGAGGTGGTATAACCCGTTGCTGTAGGCATCGGCGCTTAGGAACTGTCCCAGACAGCAAATAGCGGCGACCGCATGTGGGTACGCCTCGAGCATCGGCTGGTGGTTGTCCCCAGAGAAATTGCGCGGCACCATTGCGGCCCTCGGAATCCCGACTGGGACAGTGGCCGCATGCTGAGCAAGACGATTGCCGTAATAGCGAAGGCCCGTGTGGGCGTTCTCCCGCAGAACGCGGTTGCGGTGTTGCGCCTTGAGCAACCGTTCGCCGAGGTTTGGGTCAAGCTCGCTAAACTCGAACCAATTGAGGAGCATCACCGCCATCACATGTCGCTCGTCAGCGCCAGAAAGTTCCTCGGCAAGCGTGGGACCGATCGCGGCTCCGGTACCTCCGACACCCGATCCCGCGATCGCGACGCGGCCCTTCACACCGAGCAAACGATGGTAGACCTTGTCATGGTTGATATCGGGGTGTCCAGGCCTCGTGTCGTGGCTCTTGAGCTCAAAGAGCAGGGCTCCCACGGCCGGAGATCCCATCATGCCACGCGAGAAATCAATGTCCCGCTGGTTGGGCGAGAGAATGCAATCCAGGTAATCGGAATGGGGGTAGTGCCGCGCAAGGCTGGTCATGCCGTCGGCCAGAAAATCCTCCCGGGCTCCTACCGGCAAGGGGGTGACAACCTGAAGCTCCGGCGATTCGTCCCGACGAGGGCGGGCAGGGTGCAACTCGCGCACTCGACGGAGTGCTTGCCAAGCCGTTGGTCGGTCCGGGCTGAGTCCATCGCCGCTGTCCTGATCTACCAAGTACAACGATGGCAATTCCAACGCGTCGTTACCGTTCCTGAAAAAGCCCAAGGGTGTGCCGAGGGCGTGGAGGCGCATAAACGCCAACGCCACATGCGCACCTGTACCTCCGCAACCAATCAGCGTGCCCGCCATGTACACTCCATTCGAATCGTTCAGTTCACCTTGATTGTCCAGGGTATTCCCTGTTGAAATGCCGCCGGGCAGCAATCTTGCCTCCCAGCCCGACCATAGAGCCGATCAATGAGCCGACGAGCCAGGCGCCCACGTTCAAATCTCGTTGCTCAGGCGGCATGTCAGGATCCAACCAATTACTCAAGAAAAACCAAATGAAGACTAAAGCCACCGCCAAAAACGGGGTCCAACCCATCAACCACCACTTCTTTGTCGGTCTGGGTGTGGTCGGGTGCTCCCACTTCTTGAAAGACTTGTACCATACATACCAGCGAAGGCCGCCGACAATCACTGCGGCAAGGCCCGTGGAGGCGGCAAACCAGATCAAGTGAAGCGGTTGCGGCGGTATCCCGGAGCACCCGGATGCTGTCAACGAGAGCAGAGCAAGTAGAAGAAACCGCCCTGTCGTGCCGGTATGCGGAGTTTGCCAGGTCCTGTCCACCGGCGAATGAGCCTGAGCGCAGGTGCGGTTTCCGGCGGGACCTGAGCCTGAACCGGGGGGCCGTGATCGCCGGAGCATGATCAGGAGCTTCAACACCACTCGGATTCGCACGCCGCCCGATGCGCCCCCAAGATCCAGTGATCATGTTGTTCCGTCGACCACCGCCAGCCCTGACGCCCACGCTGCTTCCCACGGCTGAGACGCCGGTGGTCTCGACTCATTTCCGCACATGGACAGACTCGCGTCGGCGTTGGTGGTCGTGAACCCCTCCGCTGACGTAGCCGGTGCGGCGCGGGCGCGGGGGTCATTGAATTCGGTCGGCGGTCACCGGTCATTCGAATCTCCTTGTCAGAGCGTCGGCGCATGAACCCTCCCGGTCGGCAGGCAACGAAGCGGCAGTGACCGGGCGCCGGCAGACGCCCGTACCCGACGCCAAATTTCACGCACTCCGTGGCAAGCTCGCAAGTTCATTGAAATTTACGTGGCGACGGTGGAGTCCCGCAACGTGGATTGCCGTGCCTTGTAGTCCAGCGCCCAGCGCCGGGGGCCGGAGCCGTCGCCGAACGCCGAATCTCAGGCGGTGCGGCGTCGGAAGGAGGACATCGGCAGCCAAGGGTTTCCCCGTCTCGGTGTCGTCTGAGTCTGCGCCCCCGGCGCCGGTGGGCATCGACCTGGTCCGGTTGTGTCCCGTAGCGCCCGAGAGGCAGTTCCCGGCCCGTGGGCATGGCCGAACAGGACCACGCGCCCGACATGCGTTCCGATGACGTGCAGGTGGCGCTACGCTTGCGTGGGTTCTAAGTGTTCAGTGTCTTGCGGGGCGGGCCACACCCCTCCATCACTGACCAGGCCACCGCGCGGCCCCGTCCTCATTCCCACGTGCCCCTGCTGGCGAGCCCCGCGCCATCGACCCGGCCGATGCGAACCCGGCTACACTGGTTGTCCGGGTACGGTCAATGGGTACAGCTGCGCCCCCTCCCGGACAAAGGCTTGTGCCCGATCAGTCTGGCTGGCGAGCCCCGCGCCCCTTTACGGCTGTAGCACGACCTTGATGGCGCCGCTGCGACGATGATTGTACGCTGCCGCCAGGGCGTCCCGGTACTGGGTGAGTGGATATACATGGGTCACCAGGCCGGCCAGCGGATCATCCCCGCCATGGCGCTCCTGGGAGTCCACCATGCTCCCCAGCGTGATGTCAAAGGTGTGCGCCTCCCGGCCCTCCACCCGCTCCGCCCCGTACCCAACGTATCCTTGGACATCAAGTTCCTTGGCCCAGAGGAATGTCAGGTCGAGGTTGCGCATTCGGCCGGCGCAGCCCAACAGCACGATGCGCCCCCGGGCCCGGGCCATTTTGAACGACTGCATCACGCTTGACCTGCTCCCCACACAGTCAAACACGGTCCCGTAGCCGCCTCCGACGTACACCTCGTCTCCGACGACGGGCATGTAGGCCCGGGCGCCGGTGTCAATGAGGGCCTGGCGCGCTTCGGCCCCGGGCGAAAAGGTGTCGCTTGCGCCCAAGGATCGCGCGAGCGCCGCCTCATGCGGCCGCTTTACCTGGGCCATGACGACGCCTTGAAAACCCAGCGCCCGGAGCGCCCAGATCGTCCCGAGCGCAATCGCTCCGCTTCCGATCACAAGGATGGGATCCTCCGACCTGTGTGCGCCGCTCCGCAGCACGCCGTGCATGCCGATCGAGAATGGCTCGGCAAGCACCGCGATACGATCGGGGATGGCGTCCGGGACAGCAAAGACTTGGCGACGGTGGGCGATCATTTGCTCGCCCCAGCCGCCCGGCAGGTCACGGTGATAACCGATCGTAAGCCCTCGTGACAACTTCCTGGCTCCCAGGGAGAGCGGTCCATCCTCGCCCGCATGCTCGCATGTTGCATGGTTGTCATACCCGCAACTGGCGCACCACTCGTCACGCGGATATCCGCGGACGTCGCAGTGGAGCATGGGGTCCACGGCCACGCGCTGCCCCAACGACAGGTCCCGAACGCGGGAGCCGACCTCGACGACTCGGCCCAGCACCTCGTGTCCCAAGATTGCGGGAAAGGACCCCAGTGGTTCCATCGCGGGGCTCGACGCGTAGGCGATATTCCCTAAGTCGCTGCCACAGATCCCGCACAACAAGACATTGATGCGCACCCAATCCTCGCCGGGCAACGCCGGCGACGCCTGTGTCACGAGAGCCAATCTGGACAGTCGCCCAAAAACAAACGAGCTACTGAGTCTTCCCAGGCACTTGGCCAAGAGGTATCCGGGGACGGTTACGTTGAACTCGACGGCGTTCACCAAGGCGTGCCTGTCTGTCCGGTGGTCCGTTTGGGGGTCGCCCGACAGACGAGATGCCGTGGTGCGGCGGGCGACGCAATGTGGTAAAGTGACGTGGTCGGGGGCGTCGGGGAAGATGCGCCGGATTCCCTGGGCTACATCTGTTTTGAAGGATGTTGTCGGGCTTGGGCCCCTGAGGTCGTGCCCATTTCGTTGAGGTCGCGTCCATGAAAACCGCCGTCATTGCCGGTTGTCGGACCCCGTTTGCCAAGTCGGGCACAGCGTTTGCCGGGCTGACGGCAATGGATCTTGGTCGCCATGCCGTGCGCGAGTTGATCGCGCGCGCAGAGATTGATCCCGCATGCGTGGACCATCTCGTCTACGGAACGGTCGTGCATGACCCGCAGGCACCCAATATGGCCCGGGAGGTGGGCTTGGCGACGCTGCCGGCCAAGGTGCCGGCCGTCACCGTTTCCAGGGCCTGTGCCTCCGCCAACCAGGCGATCTCCGACGGCGTCAACCTGATCGAGGGCGGCGCAGCCCAGGTTGTCATCGCCGGGGGTGCAGAGTGCTTGTCCAAGATCCCGATCCTGGCCTCGGATCGCCTGGCGAGAACGCTTGTCACGGCGTCCAGGGCCAAGACATTGATGGCCCGTCTGCGTGCCTTTTCCCGAATCCGACCCCGTGATCTTGTTCCGGTGGCGCCCGCGATCGCCGAGGTCTCGACCGGCGAAACGATGGGGCAGGCGGCCGAGCGCATGGCCAAGGAGAATGGCATCCCCCGCGAGGACCAAGACAAGTGGGCGCTGACGTCACACGTCAACGCCCGGTCGGGCACCGAGGATGGGCGACTCCTGGAGGAGATCGCCCCGGTCTATGTGGGGCCCAAGTTCCAGGAATTCCTGGACCGGGACAACGGTGTTCGTGAAGCGACATCGCTGGAGGCGCTGGCGTCGCTTCCGCCGGTCTTCGACCGCCGATACGGATCCGTCACGGCGGGCAACTCTTCGCCACTGACCGACGGCGCCTCGGCCGTGCTTCTCGCATCACCCGCCCGTGCGCGTGATTTGGGTGTCCAGCCGATCGGGTACATCCGCAGCTATGCGTACACCGCGCTCGACCCCCGTGGCCAGCTCCTTCAGGGCCCCGCCTACGCTGCCCCGATCGCCCTGGACCGGGCTGGCCTTACCATGGCTGACATCGACCTCATGGAGATGCACGAGGCATTTGCCGCCCAGGTGCTCAGCAATCTCCAGGCCTGGGACTCGCATGCGTTCTGCACGGGCGAACTCAACCGAGCGGGGCGTGTCGGTCACCCCGATCTGGACGCCATCAATGTCATGGGCGGCTCCATTGCCATCGGCCATCCCTTCGGCGCCACGGGAGGGCGGCTGACGATCACGCTGCTCAACGAACTTCGACGCCGGGGTGGTCAGTTCGGCTTGTTAACCGTGTGCGCGGCGGGCGGGCTGGGGTTTGCGATGGTGCTGGAGCGCGCGTAGAGAGCCCCAAGCCGGCATCGCCTTGGTCCGTGGATTTCGGGGTTCTTGGCGACCTGCACGGTGGCCGCGCCCCTCCCGCGAGTTGCTCGCGACCGAGAGGCGCGGCCAACGACCGACGTGTGTCAGTCTGGGGGGTCAGCGTCCCCTGCGGGCGGGGATTGGCGCGCTTGCGGGGGATGCGGGAGTGTAGCGATACACAACGGCAAGTCGCGCGATATCGGTCACGTTGTGATCGGTGTGGTGAACGATGTCCAGGCGACCCGTGCCGCAGTCTCCGAAGTCGTCGCACTCAATGTCCCCGATCAGGCCGCTGGTATTGGTGTCGGTGAGGGTTTTGCGTAGCTCGGCGCGATCGATGTAGAGCGTGCCGTCGATGTCCTCGGCCACCGTTTCAACCGCTCGTGCCAGCAGCGTGACGGCGTCGTATGCGTGGGCCCAATACTGCGATCCCGGGTGGTTTCCGTGCGCCGCGACAAAGCGATTGAGCACGCTTGATGCGGTCTGCCCGGTGACCGGATTGCGATTGTCTCCGAAATCCGACTGGGGTCCCACGAAGTACACGCCCTCGGACTGGGGCATCGCCAGAAAACCCGCGACCAGAAGCGCCGCGTCGGAAATCAGGGTGAGGTCATCCATGGATTCCGACGCGCGGACCGCTTGGGTCAGTGCGGATCCCGCGTCCAGGAACAGCGGGAAAAAAACACCGTCCGCCTCGCCCGCCACGATCTCTGCCAGCGTGGCGGTCATGTCGTCCGGATCCTTGTCGACGGTCAGCGTTGCCGGCACGGTGCCGCCCAATTCCTCAAACGCGTCCTTGAACGCCCGGGCGACCCCGGTGGTGTAGGCGTCGCCGTCGTCCACGGTGACGACTCGGCGGAGCTCCAGCTCACGGTATGCGAACTCCGATCCCGCGATCCCGTTGTGGATGCCGTTGTTGGATATCCGGTAGTAGCCTTCATGGCGATGGGGTTGCGGTGCGCCCTCCAGGTTGCTTGTCAGCTGGGGCGAGGTGTTCGCCGGGGAGATCATCAGGAAGCCTGCCTCGCTCACGACGGGCGCGGCCCCGACGGCTGCTCCCGAGCAAACGGTGCCGACGATGCCGACCACTTGCTTGTCGGCGGTGATTGTGCGGGCGCCCCGTTCCCCGACATCGGTGGAGCATCCCTCATCCACTGTCGCGCCGAGTCGGATGGCGCGTCCCCGCACGGAATCCAGGTCCTCGACAGCGAGGTCCATTCCCCGCCTAATGGGCAGTGCCAGCCCGGGAGCGCCCGATGTGGACAGAAGGGCCCGGAACTGGATGGGGTCACCGGGTCCGAGCTGGACGGCCCCGAGCGGTCCCGGCGTAAAGGTGGTCGGTTCCGTGGAGTCGCATCCGAGGGGAATAAGAAGGGCCAGGGCCAGTGCGGCGGTCTTGAAGGGGGTGCGTGAGAGATGTGTCGGCATGGTGTCCATTCATTCCTTAGGCGGGAGCGAGGGAATCAATCCCGGGAGTCAACGGCTGTGGTTCGGTTGGGAGAGATGTGGAACGTCGGCGCGCAGGCGATCCCGGGGCTACGGGTCGTGGCATCACGTCAACGTCAACCGTGATCCAGGCTGGGAGCACATCGCGTGCCCCCAGCAGGCCGCAAGTCGCCGGCACCGAGTCCCGCCTTCGCCGGTGGATATCGTATACAGTACGCTTGGGATAGGCGATCAATGTCCTCAGAGGCATGCGCAACCTCAGCTCACGACCGGGAAGTCCAAGCCGTTGCCAGAACCGGTTGGTCGGTGCGACGGGCGGTGTTGGTGACGCGCTGGATCCCGGCGGCCCGACCCTGGCCGCGCATGTGGCTCCGCGGCCCCGCACCTCATGCCGGCCCGAACACCCACAAGGGTGGTCATGTGCGTGCCGGTGCGCCCCTGTCAGCCGAGGTCGCGCAGGGCTCTGGCGACGTAAACGGGGACCATTGCCCTCCTCCAAGCCACATCCACAACACTGTTTTCCAGTGGCCGACACTGGGCCCATGCCCGCTGGGCGAGAGCATCAATCAGGCCATCACTCAGCGGCTTCCCGACCGCCATGCGGTTCCACTGCGAGAGCACCCGCGGCCGTGCGCCCAGCGCCGAGACGACGCCGGTGAGCCGGGCGATGGTCTCATCACGGGCAAAATCCCCGGCGACCGCGACCGAGAGAAGCGGAAAGTCGATGGACTGTCGTTGGCGCAGCTTGCGGTAGGCGCTGCGCCGCCGCGGGGTACCGATGGGGATGACGATGTCGGTCAAGATCTCGTCCGCCAGCCGGCGCGTATTGTGGATGCCGTCGGCGACAAAAAAATCGCGGGCGCCGATCTCGCGGGCACCGCCACTACCCCGAAGCACCAGCGTCGCTCCCAGGGCGATGAGATTGCCGGGAGTGTCGGCCGAGTGCGCCGCCACGCACTTCTGGCCCACCCGTGTCACATGGCACACCGTGCCGTCCTTCTTGAGACAATACCCCAGCGCGCCCCGCCAGAAGGCGCTCTGGTTGTAGTATGTACAGCGGGTGTCAAGGCAAATGTTGCCGCCGATCGTGGCCCGGTTCCGGATCTGGGGCCCGGCCACCAGGCCGGCGGCCTGGGCGAGGCCCCGACAGTGCCGCCGGACACCCGGGTGTGAGGCCACCTCCGCCAGCGTGGTGAGCGCCCCGATGCGCAACGTCTCGCTGGATCCGTCGACCCCGATGCCCCTCATGGCGTCGATGCGGGTCAGCGACACCACATGCGCGGGTGTCCAAAGCCGATGCTTCATGTTGGGCACCAGATCGGTGCCTCCAGAGACGGGCATCGCGTCGCCCGGATGGGCGGCGAGTATCTCTACGGCTTGGGAGACGGTGTCGGGGCGGTGATAGCAAAAATCCGGCAGGCGCAGCACGGCCCTACCGCCCCGCCGGCCCGCGCGCCCCGGGATCAAGGGGTCGCGCCACCATGATTCCGTCCTGGCCCCCAAGCCGCGCGATTCGCTGGGCCAGCGACCCCTGTGTGATCTGCACATGCGAGCCGACCAGCGGGGCGTGGAGAAGATGCAGGGTCCCGCCCTGCCAAAGCGCGAATCCGGTGTGGGCGATGTCCAGCCCCGGCACTGTGCTGGTGGCCGCGATGATGTCGCCGTCCCGGATGCCGGAGGCGGCCGCCTCCAACTGCTCTGCGGGGAGGTAGTGGCGAGGGGTCGCGCCCAGACGCCGCTCGACCTCCTTGATCTGTCCATGAACTGCGGGGTCGGCGAGCTGGCGGTAGGCGTCCGGGTGCGTGGACATGAAGTTGACGGCTGATCGATCGGTCACGCCGCCCAGGGCGCTTCCCCGATCCTCAAGAATGCCCAGGGCCGCGTTGTCAGCAATCCACTCGCTGAAGTAGTGAAGGCGGCTGGCGTATCCGTCCAGGACGCCCTGTCGGTAGCGGATGCGCAGCAGTTCGGCCAGAAATGCGCCCTGGAAGCGCTCCAGATCGTCGGCCAGGTCTTGATTCCCGCCCCAGGACAGGCGAGCTAGGACCAGGACATTCTCGACCAATGTGACGCAGTCCAGGGTCTCCAGGTTGACGACCAGCCGCTCGGGTCCAGGGAGCTCCAGGGTGTGCGGCTGGTAGGGCGTGCCGACAAAGCGCTCGGCAAGACGCACCACGAACTGGCCGAAGTGGGGAAAGGACTCCGGTTCCTGGGCCGTGCCCCAGCGGTAGTGCTCCCGGGCGATCTCCCAATCGCGGGATGTCCCCAGGGACGGACGCTCTTGGCTGGCCAGCAGATCGGCGTTCGCCTCCGGTCGGGGTGCTTGCGCCAGGGATGGCGGCGCGTGGCCAGCCACGCCAAGGACCAAGGCCGGGACAAGCGCCGGGAGCGGGTGCCGGCGAAGGGAACAAATTACGCGACTCGGGGGAGTCACCGGGCCGCACCGACAGCAACCGTGCCCGCTGGGCGCTTCGATTCCTGGAGCGCCCGCCACACGTTGGGGGGAGAGAACGGAAGCGCGTTCATCCTGACGCCCACCGCGTCGTAAATCGCGTTGGCGATGGCGGGGATGGAGGGATGAAGCGGGCCCTCGCCGGCTTCCTTGGCACCATAGGGCCCCTCGGGATCGATGGACTCGACGATCAGCGACTCAAGCGACGGGGTGTCCATGCTGGTGGGGATCTTGTAGTCCAGAAGCGAGGGTGCGTGGTGCAGGCCCTCGCGGCCCTCCAGGGGCGACTTGAAGGTCTGCTCCTCCATCAGGGCCTCGGCAAACCCCATGTATGCCGACCCCTCCATCTGTCCCGCCACCAGCACCGGATTGAGCGCCCGTCCGCAATCGTGCGCGATCCAGATTTTCTCGACATCCACGAAGCCGGTCTCCTCATCCACCGTCACTTGGGCGACGTGCGCCGTGAACGAATAGGCCGGAGAGGCGCCGATGGTGGCGCCCCGATAGGTGCCATGCACATCCTTGGGCGTGTTGTACGATCCCGTGGATCCCAGGGCCCCGAAGGCGGCCTCGGCCAGGTTGAACGCCTCCCGGATCGACATTTGGGTGCCGGTGTCGCCGTAGCGCACCGCAAGCCCGCCCGCGAGCTTGACCTCGCGGGGAGCGATCCCCCATTCGGCGGCGACCGCGCGCTGCACCAATGACTTGATCTTGCGGGCTGCGTCGATGCAGGCATTGCCCAGCATGAAGGTGACCCTGGAGGAGTACGCGCCCAGATCGACCGGCGTGAAATCCGTGTCGCCGGCGAGCACGCGGACATGGTTCACCGGCACGCCCAGCTCCTCGGCGACGATGTAGGTCACCATGGAATCGACGCCCTGGCCGATCTCGGACGCGCCGGAAAACACCGCGACCCGGCCACTGCGATCGACCTGAAGCTGGATGGCGGACTGGGGCATGTCGTTGGGATAGATCGGGTAGTTCGTGCCCGTGATGTAGGTGGACCCCGCAACACCCACTCCCCTTCCGCGCGGCAGCTTGCGGAACTTGCGCGTCCAGTCGCTGGCGCTCTCGACCTGGTCCAGGCACTCCAGGAATCCGTTGGAGGTTACGCGCAGGTCGTTGACGGTGCGTGTGTGGGCGCCGATGAAGTTGCGCCGCCGCAGCTCGATGGGGTCGATCTCAAGACGCTCCGCGATACGGTCGAGCTGGACTTCCAGGGCGAAGCGCGGCTGCACGGACCCGTGACCCCGCTTGGGGCCGCAGGCGGGCTTGTTGGTGTAGGCGCGCGTGGAGTGGAAACGGTACGCGCCCATCCGGTACGGGGCCGTCAGCAGCTGCCCGGAATAGTAGGTTGTGACGAGCCCGAAGGACGCATAGGCACCGCCGTCCAGGACGGTCCGGGCATCCGTGGCGGTCAGTGTTCCGTCCCTGGTCGCACCGGTGCGGTAGCGCATGTGGAAGGGGTGGCGTCCCCGGTGGGCGTAGAAGACCTCCTCGCGCGTGTACAGGATCTTGACCGGTCGTCCCGTCATCAGGGACAGCTTGGCGACGCAGAATTCCAGGTCGAAGGGCTCGGATTTTCCGCCGAATGCGCCGCCGACGGGAGGCTGGATCACCCGGACCATGGCGGGGTTCAGGCCGAGAACCCGGGCAAGCTCCCGGTGGAGGTAGTGCGGGACTTGGGTGGCTGACCAGACCGTCAGGCGTTCGCGGCCCTCGGCCAGGCCAATGGCACAGTGGGGCTCGATGGGTGTGTGCGTCGTGCCCTCGAAGAAATAGTCGCCCTCGACCACCACATCGGCGTCGTCCATGGCGGCCTCGACATCCCCGAACTCCAGCTCGACGATCTTGGTGATGTTGCCGTTGTGGCCGGGCTTGCGGGGCTCGTGAATGTAGGGGCCTTGGGTCGCGCCGATGGCCTTGTGCGGGTCCATGATGGCGGGCAGGGGCTCGTAGCGTACTTCGATGAGCTCAAGCGCCTCCAAAGCCACGCTCTCGTCCACCGCCGCCACGGCGGCTACGCCGTCGCCGATGTACCGAACGCGGTCCACACAGAGGGGATACTCGTCCGGCGTCCAGGGGATGATCCCGTAGGGGGTGGACATGTCCCTGCCCGTCACCACGGCATGCACGCCCTTGAGGGCGCGGGCTCGTGACGCGTCGATCTCGAGGATGCGCGCGTGGGGGTGAGGGCTGCGCAGGATCTTGCCGTGGAGCATTCCGGCGAGCGCGATGTCGTCCGTGTAGCGGGCCCTCCCCGTCGCCTTGGCCACGCCGTCGACCTTGCGCATCGGTTTTCCGATCGTGGAGTGTTGCTCCGGTGCCGGCGCGCCGCCATTGGACTTCATGGGTCGCTGGGGGATGAGGGCGTGAGCCTGGCGGCCGCGGCCGCAACGGCGTCGTAGATCTTCTCGTATCCGGTGCAGCGACACAGGTTGCCCGACAGCGCGGCGCGGATCTGGTCGCGGTCCGGCGAGGGATTGGCCTCCAGGAGTGCGGCCGCGCTCATCAGGATGCCGGGCGTGCAAAAGCCGCACTGCGCCGCGCCGTTCAGGTCAAACTCGTCCTGCAGGGGGTGCAGGGCGCTTCCGTTTGCAAGCCCCTCAACGGTGCGCAACTCTTTTCCCTCCGCCTCCCATGCCGGGGTGATGCAGGAAAGGACCGGTCTGCCCTCCAGCGTCACCGTGCAGGCGCCGCAATCTCCCTTGTCGCACCCCTGCTTTGACCCGGTCAATCCCAGACCGTACCGCAGTGTTTCCAGAAGGGTGGCGGAGGCCGGAATGGCGCACGCGCGCTCGTCGCCGTTGACCCGCAATCGAATCGTCTGCATTTGCTGACCCTCCTGTCCCTTCTGTCTGCAACATCGCGTTTTCGCACCGCTGGCGACAAGGGTCGCTTGGGCCGGGCATCAGCCTTTTCCGGTTGCCGGAGCGGGGACGTCGTCGCCCTCGTACCGCCGCCGTCTGTTGTCCCGCTGACGGCCCATCGATAGACTCCATGGTTCTATGAGGCCCCGAATGTTCCGACGGTCCCCGACCTGAGCCCAGGAGTGATGACGAGCGATGCCCTATTCAGAGATGATGGTTGCACCCATGAGACAGGAATTGACCCGCATCGGATTTCAGGAGCTCCGGGACGCCGAGCAGGTGGGCCAGGCAATGGACGCCATGGACGGCACCGTCCTGGTCGCCGTCAATTCGGTCTGCGGCTGCGCCGCCGGGATCTTTCGTCCGGCCGTCATGATGGCGCTGGAGGGCGATGACCAGCCGGACCACAAGGTGACGGTTTTTGCTGGTCAGGATCTGGACGCGACTGCCGCCGTGCGCATCCACTTGGTGGGCTACCCACCGTCCTCTCCCTCGATTGCGTTGCTCAAGGACGGCGATGTTGTCTTCATGCTGGAGCGATACCAGATCGAGGGCCGCTCTGCACCGGCCATCGCTGCCGACCTTCAGGGAGCGCTCAAAGAGCACTGCGCGGCGTAGCGATCAGGGGGGCTTGCTGGGTTGAGCGGAGGTCGTGCGGAGCCGTTCATGCCCTTATGGCGTCGTCATCCTTAAGCGGTTTTCCAAACAGATGGCTTGGGCGCCCCCGGCCCTCTATCGGACTGATGACCGGCCGGATGGAACCTTGGTGCCGGCCGGGCGTTGGAGCGCGCTGAAATTGCTGCTGTGGCGGTATTTCGCACAGTCTTGGCGAACACCGTCAGTGGATGGTTTTTACATCGTACCCCCGGCGCACATGTCGGCGGGGTAGTGCCATGCCTTATTCGACCAGTCGTTGGCGGATCGGCGACCATGGTCATCTTGGTATTCTTCATCGCCGGGATCATGTGCGTTGAAAATTCGGTGTTTGTTCGGTATCTTTCGTCAGCACCGACAGCCGTCCCAACCCAGGCGAGTCGGCTTGATCTCGCAACACGGGGGTCAGAATGGGTCAATCCACCCCGATCGAATGGACCGATGTCACCTGGAATCCCACAACGGGATGCACACGGGTGTCAGAGGGCTGCGACCACTGTTACGCCGATGAACTTTCGAGACGGCTACTGAAGAACATTTACACCGGGAAGCCGCCGGTCGTGGATACCGCGACAAACAGGGAGGATCCCTTCGCCGTGCGGTTGTGGCCTGAACGACTGTCCCAGCCCTCCCGGTGGAGGGGCAAGCGGTTGATCTTCGTCAACTCCATGTCCGACCTGTTTCACGTCGACGTACCGGCGGCCTTCGTTCGGGAGGTCTTCAAGGTGATGCTGGATGTGGACCGGCACACCTATCAGATCCTGACCAAGCGCCCTGCGCGGGCATCCAAGTTTTTCCGTGACGAGATGGGCCGGCTTGGTCTGGATGGCCTCCCAAGGCACATCTGGATTGGTACGTCAGTTGAGAACCAGAAGCACGCCTACCGGGTTCGGCACCTGAAGGGCATCCCCGCCGCGGTGCGGTTTGTGAGTTGCGAGCCGTTGATTGGCCCCGTGAGCCTGAGAAGCGAGCTGAGGTCGGGTGACATTCACTGGTTGATCGCCGGGGGTGAAAGTGGACCTGTCCATAGACGGATGCGGCCTCTCTGGGCGACGAATCTAAGGGACGAGTGCTTGACCCTGGGTGTGCCGTTCTTCTTCAAGCAATGGGGTGGACGCACACCGAAATCCGGCGGGCGCACACTGGAGGGTCGGGAGTGGAGCCAAATGCCAAGGGGATACGGACTTGGTGAGACCAGAGGCGGGGGGAGGGAATGACGGGTAGTGCGAGTGTCGGTTTTGGAGGAGAGTGGACCGTTCAGAAGCTCGACATTTTGGAGAGATATCTGAACGCCTATACCACTGCGCTGAAGAATCAACCCTTCGACCTCGTTTATATTGATGCCTTTGCCGGAACAGGTGCGATCGATCTGGGTTGGGAGTTTGATACCGTCTCGGGAGCAGACCGGAAAAGATTGATTGAGGGGTCGGTGGCGAGAGCACTGAATGTACGTGATCGGCACTTCGATCACCTGGTCTTTGTGGAAGCGGATGCCGACAAATCCGCAAAGCTAGACCTCAGATAAGCGTGTTCCGGGGGAGGGCCTGTTAATTTAATGCAGAACAGCTTATCTTTATTGTACTTATACCGCGAGGTCAAAGCGTCATCCCTCCAGCGACGAGGACTTTCGGGTGAGTACCATCAGCCACCACCAAACCCGCCGTAACTGCGCCGCCCACCGGCGTCGCCTCCGTGCCAGACACGCCCAAGCAGGGCGTTGGAAGCAACAAAGTAAACCGATGCTCGGGGCCGGCAAGATTCGTTACGAGGTTAGCCGGCGCGTGAATGCCACACTCTACGGTGGCATCGGCGCCGCCCACCGGTTGATCACCAAGATCGGCCTACCGGAGCAGATCAACAGATCAGGTGTGCTGAAGCGTAACCTGCCGTACTTCGACTCCGACCATGTGTTGACCCTCGCGTACAGTGTGTACTGTGGCGGCACCCGGCTCGGCGATATCGAGAGACTGCGCCAGGATGTGTCGGTTATGGACGCCTTGGGAGCCCGGTTGATCCCGAGTCCGACTGCAGTGGGCGACTACTTGCGGCGCCACTCCGAGGGAGATATCGAGACCTTGATGGACGGGATCAACGAGGTGCGGCCGCAGCTGTGGAACGGACGCGGGCGCGACCTGCTGGGTCCGGTGACGTACATCGATGTGGACGGGACGATCGTGCCGACGGACGGAGAGAAGAAGGAGGGCTTGGGGCTGTCGTACAAGAAGGTCTGGGGGTATCAGCCGTTGATCGTTACGCTCGCCAACACGGGCGAGGTCCTGTACATCGACAATCGACCGGGCAACGCGGCCAGCCACAGCGGTGCGGCGAAGTGGATTGACAAGTCGATTGACCTGGTGGGCCCCCATGCAGAGCGGCTGTGCCTGCGCGGCGATACGGCGTTTTCGTTGACGACCAACTTTGACCGTTGGAGTGGTCGGGCGGATTTCGTGTTCGGGTATACGGCGCATCGGTCGCTGGTCGCACGGGCGGAGGCGCTCGAGGAGGATCGGTGGCAGCAGTTGAAGCGACGGCCACGCTGGGTGTCGGAGACGGGCGAGACACGGCAGCGGCGTCCGAACGAGAAGGCGCGGATTGTGCGCGAGAGCGAGTTCAAGGATGTCAAGCTCAAGGGCGAGCATGTGGCGGAGTTTGAGTATCGGCCGAGGGCGTGTCGCAAGGCGTATCGGATGGTGGTGGTGCGCAAGAACCTGCGTGTGATGAGGGGCGAGTTGGATCTGGGTGATGAGGTGAAGTACCTCTTCTACATCACGACGCTACGGGGCAAGAGCAGGGCTGAGGTGGTTCGGTTGGCGAATCAGCGTTGCGACCAAGAGAATCTGATCAGTCAGTTGAAGAGCGGGATGGGTGCGCTCCGGGTGCCGATGTACGATTTGGTCAGCAACTGGGCGTACATGGTGATTGCGGCGTTGGCGTGGAATCTGAAGAGCTGGATGGCGATGCAGATGCACTACAAGTCGCAGCGTCGGCGCTATGTGAAGATGGAGTTCAAGCGGTTTGTTCGGGAGATGGTGTTGATTCCGTGCCAGGTGATCCGCAAGGCGCGCCAGACGACATTGCGGGTGATTGGGTGGCAACCGAGCGTGGACCTGCTGTACAGGGCGTGGTGCACGATCGAGCGGACCGAATATGGGTAACGTTAGTCGCTGATTGTCAGCGACTGGTCGGATTTTCTGATTGGGGTGCGATTTTCTGGGACCAGTGCGTCTGTACGGCACGGGCCTGGTCGAGGAGGCCAGACGGAGGCAGCTAACGGAGGGAAAATGCCGACGAAAACCGAATGTGGGCCGAATATTTCTCGGTCAGGTGACCGAGGTCGCTCGTTATTTATAGCACCCGACCCGTCAAAATGCCAAACGCGCTTATTTTAGGGCTAGAATGTCTCAAGGCCGAGCATCCGACACGTTCCATCAGGATCGTCGAGGCTGATGCCAATGATCACCTTCGCGGCCTCTCCCAGGGCGAGTACGGTGCCAACTGGCGAGGCGTGCTTTTCCTGGATCCATTCGGCACTCAGGTGGACTGGAGCACGATTGCCCATATGCGCGCTTGGAACGACTGGATACTTGGCTTCTCTTCCCCGTGGGCGTGGTGGCGAGGATGTTGCCACATTCACGCGATCCGAGCGAAATCAGCGCATCCTTGGGCGATACCCTTACTCGTGTCTACGGTGACGAGAGTTGGCGGCGGCTCTACCACGAGCCCCCGCAGGTCGACCTTTTCGGGTCACCCGGAACAGAAAGAGACCCGGGAGTGGAAGGTCTGCTAAGCATCTACAAGGAACGCCTCGGCTCAGAGTTCGGGAAGCGGTTGCTGCCGAGCTCTCGTCGACTGACCAACTCGAAGGGCTCCCCGCTCTTTGATTTTATCTTTTGCGCGGGACATCCACGCGGTAGTGGGATCGCCCGAGGGATCGCCGAGCACCTTGTCTTGTAGAAACCTTGCGCAAATGTCCCGCTTCCGGTTGGTCTCCATCCCGTTGCCCCCGGGCCCGCCCGGATCAATACCAACTTCCTGGGAGTGAACGTACCGCACAAGTGATCCGGCTGCGCGCGTCTGCGCAACGGATCCGAAACCCTTCCCGGCTCCTCCCCGCCCTCCAGCGTCTCCAACACCTGCCGCCATTCGAACTTATCGCCGATGCCGCGCACATAGTGATCCATCCAGGCCTTCTCGCTGACCGCCTTGACCAGGCGGTTGCGGGGGTCGGGGATGCCGTGGCTGCGTCCAGGATACATGAAGAGCTCCGTGGGGACGCCCAGCTTCTTGAGCGCCATGTGTAGCTCGACCGACTGGGGGCTCGGGACCCGGGGGTCCCCCTCGACCACATGGATCATGGTGGGCGTGACCGCGTTTGCGACGTACTTGAGGGGTGATTGGTCGAAGTAGGTGTCGAAGTCCTCGTAGAGAAAGCCATCGCCGACGTAATACTGGCGGTTCCGCTGCACATCGCTCTGCGCGTACATGCTGATCCAATTCATGGTCCCCGCTCCTGAGCTGATCGCCTTGAAGCGGTCGTCTGGGTGAGGATCCAGTTGGACCAGTGGCCGCCCGCGCTCCAGCCCAGTGCCCCCATGCGGTCGCCGTCCACGATGCCCTCCGCGATGAGGTGGTCCACACCGGTCATGATGTCCTCGTAGCCCAGCGTGAAGTAGTCGCCGACGATGTCTGTGCGGTGTGCGTTCCCGTAGTTGCGCGAGCCTCGGTAATTGGGCTTGAGCACGGCGTAGCCATCGCCCGCGTATACCTGCGCGTTGTACCCGCCATTGAAGCGGAGGATATCCGCCGATGCCGGTCCCCCGTGAATGGCAACGATGAGAGGATAGCGGGTACCTTCATCGTAGCCTACGGGATAGACCAGTACACCGCCCACCATGTTCCCGTCCGACGACCGCCAGTTTACCTCGACCTCCTCGCCGAAGGTGATCTCATCCATTTGCGGGTTCGGGTCCACAAGGCGGGTCCAAGTCGAGCGCGTGGGGATATCGTCCACCCCCGCCACGGTGAACAGGGTGGGCGGGGTCTTCGGGTCGCTGTAGCCAATCAGGATGATGCCGGTGTCCTCGTCCCGGAAGACGGACAGCGCGGCGCGCTCTTCCGTGAGTTGGTGCACCTCTCCCGTCTCGACATCCAGCGCGTGCAGCTGCGTGGTCACCGTCACGCCTGCGTTGAAGTAGATCGTCTTGGAATCATCCGACCAAAACCCCACGCTCGCGCTCTGGTCGAAGTCCGCTCCCAGCTTGCGGAACGCGCCTCCTCGGTCCTCGACATCACGGATGTAGACGCGGTTTTCCGTCATTGAGTAGCGCTCCATGTTGTCCGGCGCCGAGAAGGTGATCCAGCGTCCATCGGGGGAGAAGCTGAGCCCGCCCTCGCCGACCTCGAAGTTGTTGGTGAGTCGCTCGATCTCGCCGCTGGCGACATCCTTCAGGTACAGGTCGGCGTAGAGCCGGGACGCGGTGATGTTGCGCTCATAGCGCTCCGGGGAACCGCCGGTGATTCCGATCCAGCGACCGTCCCCGGAAATCGTGAAGCCGTCGACGCTGTAGGATGAGTCGTGGGTCTCGCGCCTCTCGTCCGCAGAAGCGACGGCCACGCTCCACAGGCTCGACAGGGGGGTGACAGCGTTGCGCACATCCACCGTGAATTCCTTCTCGCGCCGCTCCACCTCGGCCACGTCAAAGGAATCGGGACGGGTGAAGTAGATGCGGTCTCCGTCCGGGGCGAAGTCCCACTGATCGACGCCCGCGTCGCCGGCGGTGAGTTTCTGGGCATCGCCTCCCACAAGGTCATTGGCCGGCATTCGGTACAGCTGCTCCCGCCCGCTTTCGCCAGACCGATAGACCAGCCAACGCCCGTCCGGGCTGAAGGCGAAGCTCGACACGCCCTCCCCGGCATCGGTGACTTGGCGCGCCTCGCCGCCATCATGGCGCATCATGTAGAGCTGATTGTCGTTGCCACCGCGGTCGGAGGAAAAAACGAAAAATGTACCGTCCGGGGCCCAAGCCGGTCGGGTCTCGTCGCTATCCTCCGTGAAGGTGAGCTGCCGCTGCGAGGAAATGCCGTCTATCAACGAGACCAAGTGAATATCGGTCTGGGACTTGGCCGCATCCCAGTCGGGGGTCGTGACGGTGTACAGCATCCGGGTCCCGTCCAGACTGGGTGCCCATGATCCGGCGCGCCGCATCTCCTGGACATCCATGAAGGTGAGGGGCCGCTGCTGCGCGGCCAGAGGAGATACAAGTGCTACGGCGAAAACGGTGACGGAAACAAAGAAAGGGGTGCGCATGTGGACCTTGTGAAGCGACAATCAAAATAGGAGCTTGCCGACAACCAACATGGGATCTGAGGGTCGCTGCGAACAAGTACGTAAACCGTAATGCACAGGTGGTTCGATATCAAGGGTGGAGTTATGAGAGGCGGGCGTTGATCGGGTTCTCTTGAGCGCCGAGGTTGGTGTCGGTTGACGGAACATCATGTTGACTGGAGCCACTTGGGGTAACCGTCGCGGGGGTTCATCTCCGAATGGGGCCTGGAACCTGATCCCCTGAGTGGCACATCCGTGCTGTCATCTCTTTCATCTCCATCTCGGGTAGCCGCCCAGTGCAGTGTGACCTGTGAACACCGAGTGCCAACCCCTGAGTGCTTGGGGGGCAGACGCGTAGACGCGTTCTCCAGGCCAACGGCAACCGACTTTTTTCCTTCCCCTGCGGCCATGTTTCGGGATCAGTTCTCTCTGCGGAGGTGTGCCAAGTACTCCTCCGTGGAGAGAAAGGTGGTCGGCATGCGCCGGGCCTGGTCTGATAAGGGTCAATCCAAATTGGCGGCTATCCAAGTCGGGCCGGCCCGCAGAACCGCCGTGCCGGCATGATCTTGCCCGCTACTGCACTTATGTCCAACAAACACTTCGACCGTGCCCGCGGTTTGGTCTTGGGTGTTGGGGTTCGGGGTTGGGATGTCACCGATGCGGGCCGGAGCGACCGGTGCGGCGATCAGGGCCCACGAGCCACCCGCACCGGAGGGGGGCGACAGGGGGTATTCCGATAGCGGTGTTTGGATCAGGACAGGGCGGAAATGCCCGTCGAAGGCGTGGGCCTGGTGCTCTTCCATTCGGGTTGGGCCGGGGGACAAGGGCGACGACGGGCGCCGGCGGCATGGCCTGGTGTGGCGCGGGAGAGCTGCGGGAATGGCCCGTCAGCAACGGACTCTCGGTAGTCGCCCAAGCCATGTGCCGCCGCCTGTTGCGTCGCGAGTGCGTACAAAGCGCCTGCGCAACCGAGAGGACGTTCGACCCGACGATGGTCCGATGTCCTGGTCTGCGACCGCTACAGCGCCTACAAGAGGCTGGCCCGTAGGGGCCCGCCTGCGAAACGGCGGGGTGGATCTCTCGTTCTGCTGGGCGCATGTGCGCCGCGACTTCCTCCCGTGCGCGGGCGGGTATGCCGGCCCTGCCGCGAGGGTCCCGGAAGTGGATTGACCGGATCGCTTGGGATAGATCGCCCACGCAAGGCGCGGCTGGGAAGCCACGCCCCCGGCCTGGATCGGCAGGCGCCGGGGTTACGTCAGTGCGGCCAAGCCGCTGCGCTCGCTCCTTGACCGCCGCGAGGGACTGAGCGTCGTTCGAGACCGGCCGCGCGTGCCGCTGAACAACCACCTCGCTGAATCGGGCGGCGGCTGTTGTTCGGCCCCGACAGCTATGCCTACGCCCAGTTCACCGCACGCATGTGCTCGGTGATCGGCACCCTGATGACGAACGCCATCAATGTGCGGTGGTGATTCCACGAATGGCTGACGGCATGCGGGAGCGGCGGCGGTCCGACCGACGCCCCCTTGCCCGGGTTGCTGTGGTCCATGGACGCCCGACACAAGAAAGAGCTGGCGATGCCTTCGTGAGCTACAACCGCATCGAGTGCCGCTACCAGGAGTGCGACTGCACCGAGGGGGAGATGGTGTTGTTGCGTCGGCTGATCGCCGGACCGCCTGCGCTCAACTGACACGCGCTGTCGAAGGAGTCCTGCCGGCGCATCGACTGGCTCAAGCCCGACGGCGGGCTAAGAGACATGATTGCGCGCGTGACCATGCCCGCCATGCACAGGATGGCATCATCACCCCGCCGCCCCCGCAGGGGAAGCATAATCGGCACCGCGCAATCGTCTTCGGACCGGACACCCAGCCGCGCCTCTTGCCGTCGCACAGCCCCGGCCGGCCCAGCTCTTCAATGAAGCTCTGGCGACTCCCCTTGATCTTCTGAAACGGCTGCTCGTTGAGCGCTTGTACCCAAGGCTTGATCGCGTCCCTGGCCTCCGACAGCGAGAAGAAGCGATGGTTGCGCAGCGGAGAGCCAACACTTGGCGCTCGACATGCTGGACGGTCGCCTCGATCTTGGCCTTGTCCTGTGACTTGCCCGGTCGCGCAGGCACCACCGCGACCCCGCAGTGCTGCCCCAGATCCCCGTAGCTCCGGTTCAGCTTCGGATCGTATCGACACGCCCGGTGCACGGCTGACACGCTCATTGTCGGGCACCACCGTATTGGGCACACCACCCCAGAACTCGAACATCCGCACATGCGAGCCCGTCCAGTCCGATAGCGACCTGGACAGCGTCAGATCCACAAACGTGTGGTCCGATGCCGCCAGCGTGCATACGAACACCACCCGGCCCCTGACCTCGCCCGTCTTGCGATCCGTCAACGGGACCGTAGGGCCCGCGTAGTCCACAAACACCCGGTCTCCGGCCTTGTAGACCTGCCGCATCACGACATCAATGCGCGTGGGTCCACTCCTTGTAGTGCTCGCAGAACCAACTGTACTCGTACCCGTCCGGGTGCGCCTCGCGGTACTTGATCCACAGGCGCTGTAGCGTCATACCCTTGTGGCGCCCCATCTCCCTGTGGACCTCGACTCAGTCGGGCACCGGACGCACCGCGTTGGACACCACTCCGGAGGGGTACAACGCCGCCTCCAGCCGGTCGTCATCAAAATCATCCGGCAACGGCCAGGACAGGCCCGCGCTCTCGGCCCGCCGGACATACCTGGACACCGTGGCGCGCCCAATACCCAGGCTCGCCGCGATCTCCCGCTGGCTGCGGCCAAGCGCTCTCAGCCGCAAAAACTCTCGAATCTTCCTCATGGACAACCTCTTCCTTGGCACCGCCTTCCCTCCTCGTTGCGGTAAACGAACAACCCACCCAAGGTTGAAAGAACGGCTGATTACATCAGGTCATCCAGTATGCTCTTCCGTGCTACGCCACCTGATCGGCCACATTCATGGCCACGTTTTGTTTACGAACCCAGCGCGGCCGCTATGGCGTGGGATATGCAGGATTGAGACATTACCGATACGGGTCAGAGAGACCGGTCTGGCGATCAGGCGCCGCCAGCCAAGGATGCCAACACCGGAGGAGGGGCGACAGGGGGCACTTGCGCTACTACGTCAGCAGGTCATGCGGTCGCCTTGATCGCTTGACCGATGATGCGGCGGAGCGTGGGCGCGTGCATCCCGGATGGCCTTGGCGACGGCAAGGCCTGTTGTCTGTCACCGAGGTCTCACTGAGGGTCTCGAGTGTGACGCACACTCTTTGGCCCCCCAGGGGGGTTGGTCGTGGCCCGCCGGTTCTCCCACTCGCGGTCACTCCCACGACTTCGGTCCCCTCGATCCGATCCGTCCAGGGGTTCCGCTGAGCCCTCGTATCGCATCGCCCGTCCCCCATGAGTTCCGCGGGACACCGGGTTCTCAAGGGTATTCCTACCCTGGGGCGGCCCCTGATCAGCCATCAGAGGCGATCCTCGGGCTCCCGTCCCGGCTGCAACCCCGCAATGCCGCCGCAATCACCGCCAAAGCGGGGGAACTGAGCGCGGGACGCAGCCCCGCCGCCTGAGCCCCCGCGGGATCAGCTGCCCGCCGTCATGATCTCCGGGCTCCCGGTGGACAAATCCCGCTCGCCGGCTTGCCGAGCCTTTACGGCGGCACGGCGGCGGTAGCTCTCCACGTTCATCTCGAACACATGCGAGTGGTGAACAAGCCGGTCCACCGCCGCCAGTGTCTTGGCCTTGCCCCCGAAGATCTTCTCCCAAGCGGTGAACGGCTCGTTCGCGATCAAGAGAAGTGAGCGGTTCTCGTAACGCGCGCCGATCAACTCGAAGAGGACATTGCTCTCGTCGCCACCCGTCGTGACGTAGGAAAAATCATCGAGAATCAGCAGGTGATACTTGTAGAGCTTGGCAATCGCCGCCTCGAGATTGAGCTCACGATGTGCCGCCTCGAGCCGTTGCACCAGCACCGCCGTCCGCTGATAAAGCACGCGGAATCCGCTCTCGACAAGCTTGAGCCCGATCCCCGCAGCAAGATGACTCTTTCCCGTGCCAGGAGGACCAAAAAACAGTACATTGGCCCCCTCCTCAAGCCATATCTTACCGCTCGACAGCACATCCACCCGCGCCTTCGATACCGCGGGTACCAGCGTGAAGTCAAAGTTCTCGAGCGTCTTGCCGCGCGGCAACTTCGCCTCCGCCCGGTGCCGCTCGAAGCGCCGCCGCTCTCGGTCGCTGACCTCTTGGTCAGCCAACGCGGCAAGCAGTCGCGCCGAAGACCAAGCTTCGCGGTCCGCACGCTCGGTGAGCGGCCGCCACAGCGCCCGCATACTGGGCAGACGCAGTTGCTTGAGCAAACGGTCCAGGACCACCGGGTCCACAACAAATGACCCCGTTATCGACACGCTGCGCTCAAGCAGGCAACATTGTACACCTCCAACGACGGAAGCGTCGTGTCGATCTCGGGCAACGCACCCGGCTCCGGTAGCCGTTCACGAAGCACTTCGGCATCAGGCAACTGCCCGGCTTCAAGCTGCGCACTGATCTCGTCGGCCAGCCACGCCTCGCAACATTGATCATGCGCCAGAGCAAGCAACCCGACCATCCTGTGGCACGCTTGGCGATCATCAAGCCCTTCGCACAACGCCTCGAACGCCAGACGGTAGGCATCGCGCGGAAACAAGCCATCACGGTGAACCCAGTTCATGAGCGCCATCGGCTTGCGACGAAGTGACGGCAACACATGCCGATAATCAATCACCCGACCCCGAGCTCGCCCTGGACCCGGGTAGCCACGAGGCAGAACCAGAACCTCCTCGACACCCACGAAAATCACCAAACGCTCATCGTACATCCGTACCCGCACCCGATGCCCCACCAGCCGAGAAGGCACCGTGTAGAACACCCGCCCCAACGAAAAACCGCCCGTGTTGGTCACCCGCACCAGCGTCTCCTCGAAACTGTCGGTGCGCCGCTTCGGCAACGACCCAAGCACAGCTCGCTCAGCGTCAATCGCTTCCCGGTTGCGCGCGTTGCGCCGACTCACCACACGGCTCACAAAGACCCTGTACGCCTCGACCGTCTCGAAATCCCGCGACCCCCGCAGCAACAGCGCATCCGCCAGCGCACGCTTCAGGTGTCCGTGTGGACCCTCGATTGAACCGTTCTCATGGCCACGACCACGGTTGTTCCGGCTCGCCTTCATCCCGTAGTGGGCCATCAACGCCTCGTAGCGCTCCGTCAAATCATCCCGCGCATCACGCTTCAAGTTCCGAAACGCAGCAGACAAACTGTCCGTCCGGTGCTCCTTCGGCACCCCACCCAATGCCCACAACGCATCCTGTAACCCTTGGGCCAGCGCAACATAGCTCTCGCCGCCCAGCACCACCGCCGCATGGGAAAACCCAGAGTACTCCATGCGAAAGTGATACAGCCTGTGATCCAGCGCCTTGCCGGCCACCGTCACCCCCAAACCACTGGCCTCAGTGAAATCCGACAACCCACGCCGACCCGGCTCGTGCTTCTGCCGGAAAATGATCTCCTGGTCGGGCCCGTACTTCGCCTTCCACGCCCGCACCCTCCGCTCGAGGGTGCGCCGTACACCAGGGTTCAACTCTGGATGCCGACGCATCATCTCCTCGTACAACACCACCGCCCGCACCTGCGGTGTCCGCTCCAAAATCGGGACGATCTCCTCATCGAAGATCCCCGCCAGCGGATCCGGGCGCCTCCGCCCCCGCGGCTTACGCTTCTCCGACGGCAACCGTGGATCAGCCTCGATCCGGTGCGCCGTCGACTTGCTGAACCCCGCCTTGGCAGCCGCCACTGCAGGCCGGTCCTTCTTCCGGTAGGTCATGTACAACTCCATCTGGCGATCGGTGATATGTCGGCCCGGCACTTGGCACCCCCCTCTCCTCGGGAAATGCATCAAGTTCTCACCGAACCGCGCGAACCTCCAGATGGCCCATTCTGATTGACGGCAATGACCTATTCAGATTGTCGCCTTACAGGACCTCTTGTAGGATGGGGAGCCGAAGTCGGGGCATGTGCGGTGCCATGCACTTCATGATATCTACGGGAGAGCGGGGCCGGCGAGGGTTACCCGGCCCGTCCCATGGGAGCAAGCCCGCGGGTCAATCGAATTGGCGCCGGGTCCTTCACATGGTCAAATGCCAGGTGCGCTTGGTTGCCCGGACCCCGGGGGGAGCCCAAGCCGGCGGAGGCGGGCTCACCCCTCCCCACCGAAAGGGCCGCCGTCCGTGGTGGTCGGGAGACGCACGGTGCCGATGCCTCGCGCGTCGTCCACTCGACCGCGGTGCCGTGCGGTCGGGAGGCATCAATGAGGTCTTGGATGATCTTCTTGCTCAGCTCGCGGTCGGCGAACATCGGGCGCCCGCGCACGGCCGCCGGCTCCCCGAACCCCAGCGAGATGGGATGTAGCTCCAGGCTCACCAGCTTCTCGCCCAGAAACGTGGGCATGGCGACGACCGACTCCCAGATCTCGGCGCGGGCGGGAAAGCCCACGGTTTCGTTCCGGTAGCGCTGCCGGTTGAAGTCCGCGACCCCGGCATCGGGCTCGTTCGCCAGTCCCTGGCCGGCGTAGTTGTCATGGGGCAAGCGAAGGAGCGTCTCGTTTTGGAAGATGAAGTCTCCCAGCGAGTAGAGGATGGGCTTGCCCCTGTGGATATCGATGCCCGTGAGGTAATGGGGCCCATGTCCCACGAACACGTCCGCCCCGGCGTCGATCATCGCGTGCGCGAACTTCTTCAGGTAGGGACCCTGGCTGTGCGCATGGATTGTGACGACAACGTACTCGGCCAGCCGGGAAGCATTGTTCACGACTGCCGCGATCTCTGCCATGTCGTCGGGGTGGGGATCGCTGTCGATGCCGGACTCCTCGCCTGGATGAAGCGTCGTGCCGAGCAGGGTCAGCGGATCGCCGGGCTGGCCCAGCTCACGTCGCCGGGCGAGTCGCTCCAGTCCCAGCTCGCGGAGCGTCTGCCGCAGCCCCTCCAGGCGACCGCGCTCAATGTGGCGCGTGGTGACCACCCGCAAAGGGTTGAGGCCGGGGCGCCCGCGCACCGCGCCCCTGGCGGGGCCGGCCACCGAATGTTCGGTGAATGTTGACGACACGGAGATCAGTGCAACGCGGCCGTCGTGCGTTTCCAGAAAGCGGGCCTCCCGGGCCTCGGCAAGGTTTTCGCCGGTCCCGGCGGTGAGGAGCCCAGCCGCCTCTGCGTAACGCCGGGTGAGCCGGTGTCCGTCCGTGGAATAGTCGCCCGTGTGATTGTTGGCCATCGACACCATGTCGAATCCAGCCCAGGCGAGCTCTCTCGCCAAGCTTGGATCCGCACGCATGTAGGTGCTGCCGCTGGACGCGGCCGGATAGGGCTCGTAGTCGTGAAAAAGGACCTCCAGGTTGACGAACGAGGCGTCGGCGCTCCGCACGGGCTCGATCATGTCGAGATAGCGGGGCTCCTTGTACGGAGAGAGTCGCCGGGTGATGATGGCGTCTCCGGTAAGCGCCATGGTGAACATTCCGTCGTCAGAAAGGTTACCGGAGGGATCCTGGGCCGTGATCGCGGTGGGGCCGGCGAGGGCCCAAAGGACGACTGCGCCGAGTGGCGGCACGGATCGAATGGTCATGCCACTTCTCCGGTAAGGATGGCGGCGCCGGGAGCCGGATGGTCCCGGCCACGCGTAGCGACATGGTACGGCGGCGGCGGGGATCTGTCGAGCTCGGCCCTGGCGGGGGCCTCTAGGATCCGTGTCGCAGAGATCCGGCCTGTTGAACGAGAGCGCGGTCACGGGAGCCGAGAGTTCATGGGCTCTGCAGGTCCGGGGCACGGCGCGGAAACCTGGACAACCGTTCCGGAACCAGGGATACTTCTGGTTTGGATGCACTTGTCCCGTCCTGCGGGGGTGCCCGATGCCGTCAAGCGGGCGGGCAGGGCCGTCTTTATCCCCCGTCCTCTCCAGATCGCCCGCGGTCGTTGGGGGACACGGTAATGACGCGAACCCACGATGTCGCGGCCGATGTGGCCAGTCCCGGCTTCGGCGACCGGAGCGCCCCATCGGAGGGCGTACTCGACCGCGCGCTCGCCATCGTGGAGTTTCTGCGGGCGCGTTGTCCCTGGGACCGCGCCCAGACCGCCGAATCGCTCATCCCTCACCTCGTGGAGGAAAGCCAAGAGGTGGTCGATGCGATTCGCGCCGGGAATGTACGCGCGCTCGAGGAGGAGCTCGGGGACCTGTTGCTCAACGTGGCGTTTCAGATCGTGCTGGCCGAGGAAGCGCGCGCCTTTGACCGCGAATCGGTGGTCGAGCGCCTGCGAGCCAAAGTGAGACGCCGGCACCCTCATCTCTTCGGCGACCGAGAGCGGGAGAGCTGGGAGGCGCTCAAGGCGAAGGAGCGGCCGGAGGGGACAAGCGTCCTGTCCGGGCTTCCCGCCGGCTTGGATCCGCTTCTGCGCGCCCACCGTGTGCAAGAGAGGATGAGCGGGGTGGGATTCGATTGGGAGAGCGCCGAAGGCGCCCGTCTCAAGGTGGCCGAGGAGCTGGAGGAGATGCGGGCGGCTCTGGAGCGCGGAGATTCAGGAGGTGTGATGGAGGAAGCCGGAGATCTTCTCTTCTCGGCGGTGAATCTCGCGCGGCTCGCCGGCGTGCATTCCGACAACGCGCTCGCTCGCGCCAATGCCAAGGTGGAGGCCCGGTTCCGGCGGATGGAGGAGCTTGCCCTTGCACGAGGGACGCGCATGGCGGATATGTCGCCGGAGAATTTGGATGCGCTCTGGGAGGTCGTGAAGGCGGAGGGATCGGGCGGGGCCACGGCGGGTAAAACGGAGGATGAGGGAAGGAAGTGAGTCGGGCGAATTCGCCGAGCCGCGACGTGTACGGATGCCCAGCAAGCAAGAGGCAAGAGGTACACTCCTGCCCCCTACGCGGCAGCGGAAGGCTCCCCTACTCCCGGGTTGCCAATTCAAGAAGCCTCCGATACCGCGCGTCGCCTTGCAATTGGGGTGCCGCCGCGGCCAACAGATCAAGCACCCGCATCAGGCCGTAGGGTGTCTCGCTCAAACCATCGGGCGTGATGCGATCCAAAAGGTCGAGTGTCTGTTTCGGAAACTTCTCCGCCGGCTTCTCCCAATCGGGCCAAAAGGCGTCACGCCAGCTAACAACGACGAGTTTGAATCGAACGGCTTCAAGTACATCCGGAAACGTATCGCCGGCTTGGCGCAGGAGCCAAAGCCACATTTCACTCGTTTCGCTCGTATTGTATTCGCGTTCTTTGGGCCAAGCGTTCTGAATGAACGGCACGACAATCTGCCGCCATCGTTCGTCGCACTTTTTTCCCACCCGTTCCAGATGGCAGATCACATTCTGTCGGTCCGTTGAGTCGATCCGTCGCAGACACTCGCGAGTTTCCGCGAAGGACAGGCCTGGTTTGTCAACCCGCGGGGATATAGCCAAATTAACGATTGCCGCGCTGTAATTTCGGCCTACTTCTTGGCAGGCCCATCCACCCATCGTGTTTGGCAGGGCAAGAAAGCCGTCCTTCACCTTGTCAAAGTCGGTCTGGATCGACAGCAGATTGTCGCTCGCCGACAAAAGGCCGTTCCAAGCAGCTTCAGCGTGTTTGTGACCTGGCTGAAAGCACGGAATCATGTTCGCGTCTACCCAGGCTAAGTCGATCCATTTCAGCCACGCAATTCGGCTGCTCAGAACACAGACCGCATCATCGGCTCCTTCCCCGGATCCACTCACGAGTCTCTTGAACCGGATCTTCAAACCCTGTGGAAGTCCAGAGCTCCGCTCGGGCTTGCTCCGGCAGAGCACTTCCATCAGGCCTTTGACCGCCTTGCCAATCGGTGCATTGATGGCACGCGTGAAAGTTGGCCGCGGTGTCTGCACCGCACCCGCGGTCCCTCGATCGTCCAAGAGTGCTTGGACAAAGTGATCGAATACTACGGTCGTGCAGTGCCAGTCCTCCGACGCTAAACCCGGAAAGTCCTTATCAAACCATTCCCCGACCGCATAGGCCATGCCCATAATCGTCTCGGACGGAAGCCGCCTCAATTGTCCGTAGAACGCTTTGTTTGCCTGCTGCGGTGCGGTATCGGGCCAGTGGCGTAGAGCCGAATCCCACAGAATGGCGGGGAAGTCGCCCCGCCGGGAAGCTCCGCAGAGGGCGCAAATCGCCCTGTCTGGATTCTTCTTGACCAGTCCCGTAAAGGGCCGATTCACGACATGCGGAGAGATCTGCCCAGAATGTTCCAATGCCACTCGCACGATATCCTCGTCCGCAATGCCGTCGAACACAGACGGGTCTTCGTTAGTCTTCGCGTCCCCTATCCCGAGAGCCACCGGTTTAGACACCGCCCGATCCCCATCGCGTCTGAGTATGTGGCAGAGAGCAGGGTGGGGTTTCACGCTGTCCGGCTCGTGCCTCGCTAGGCCTCAGATAAGCGTGTTCCGGGGGAGGGCCTGTTAATTTAATGCAGAACAGCTTATCTTTATTGTACTTATACCGCGAGGTCAAAGCGTCATCCCTCCAGCGACGAGGACTTTCGGGTGAGTACCATCAGCCACCACCAAACCCGCCGTAACTGCGCCGCCCACCGGCGTCGCCTCCGTGCCAGACACGCCCAAGCAGGGCGTTGGAAGCAACAAAGTAAACCGATGCTCGGGGCCGGCAAGATTCGTTACGAGGTTAGCCGGCGCGTGAATGCCACACTCTACGGTGGCATCGGCGCCGCCCACCGGTTGATCACCAAGATCGGCCTACCGGAGCAGATCAACAGATCAGGTGTGCTGAAGCGTAACCTGCCGTACTTCGACTCCGACCATGTGTTGACCCTCGCGTACAGTGTGTACTGTGGCGGCACCCGGCTCGGCGATATCGAGAGACTACGCCAGGATGTGTCGGTTATGGACGCCTTGGGAGCCCGGTTGATCCCGAGTCCGACTGCAGTGGGCGACTACTTGCGGCGCCACTCCGAGGGAGATATCGAGACCTTGATGGACGGGATCAACGAGGTGCGGCCGCAGCTGTGGAACGGACGCGGGCGCGACCTGCTGGGTCCGGTGACGTACATCGATGTGGACGGGACGATCGTGCCGACGGACGGAGAGAAGAAGGAGGGCTTGGGGCTGTCGTACAAGAAGGTCTGGGGGTATCAGCCGTTGATCGTTACGCTCGCCAACACGGGCGAGGTCCTGTACATCGACAATCGACCGGGCAACGCGGCCAGCCACAGCGGTGCGGCGAAGTGGATTGACAAGTCGATTGACCTGGTGGGCCCCCATGCAGAGCGGCTGTGCCTGCGCGGCGATACGGCGTTTTCGTTGACGACCAACTTTGACCGTTGGAGTGGTCGGGCGGATTTCGTGTTCGGGTATACGGCGCATCGGTCGCTGGTCGCACGGGCGGAGGCGCTCGAGGAGGATCGGTGGCAGCAGTTGAAGCGACGGCCACGCTGGGTGTCGGAGACGGGCGAGACACGGCAGCGGCGTCCGAACGAGAAGGCGCGGATTGTGCGCGAGAGCGAGTTCAAGGATGTCAAGCTCAAGGGCGAGCATGTGGCGGAGTTTGAGTATCGGCCGAGGGCGTGTCGCAAGGCGTATCGGATGGTGGTGGTGCGCAAGAACCTGCGTGTGATGAGGGGCGAGTTGGATCTGGGTGATGAGGTGAAGTACCTCTTCTACATCACGACGCTACGGGGCAAGAGCAGGGCTGAGGTGGTTCGGTTGGCGAATCAGCGTTGCGACCAAGAGAATCTGATCAGTCAGTTGAAGAGCGGGATGGGTGCGCTCCGGGTGCCGATGTACGATTTGGTCAGCAACTGGGCGTACATGGTGATTGCGGCGTTGGCGTGGAATCTGAAGAGCTGGATGGCGATGCAGATGCACTACAAGTCGCAGCGTCGGCGCTATGTGAAGATGGAGTTCAAGCGGTTTGTTCGGGAGATGGTGTTGATTCCGTGCCAGGTGATCCGCAAGGCGCGCCAGACGACATTGCGGGTGATTGGGTGGCAACCGAGCGTGGACCTGCTGTACAGGGCGTGGTGCACGATCGAGCGGACCGAATATGGGTAACGTTAGTCGCTGATTGTCAGCGACTGGTCGGATTTTTTGATTGGGGTGCGATTTTCTGGGACCAGTGCGTCTGTACGGTACGGGCCTGGTCGAGGAGGCCAGACGGAGGCAGCTAACGGAGGGAAAAGGCCGACGAAAACCGAATGTGGGCCGAATATTTCTCGGTCAGGTGACCGAGGTCGCTCGTTATTTATAGCACCCGACCCGTCAAAATGCCAAACGCGCTTATTTTAGGGCTAGGCGATCCCGAGTGTCTTCAAACAAACACACATAGGCGTCCCGGTTGCGTTTGTCGGGACGCATGTCAGAATCCTTCCACCCGATCCTGCTGGCCTCTCTAGTCCGCGCGCAGGACCGAAGCAGATTCCTTTCAAGGGCCGTGTAGACCGACAGCAGATTGTCGTCTGGAATGGCTGGCCAATCTATGCAAAATGGGGGAAAGCTTATACCGATATCGGCCACTGTCTGCCAAGTGACAACCGACCAGTCGCCGGACGGCGGTTCTGGATCCCGAAGGGTGCGCGGCGGTCCGGCTTCGAAGACCGGCTCCGTCAGAAATTCAAACTCGCGAACGAGACCGGGTTGCCACCCGTGCCTTTGGATTCGCATGATGAGATTGTGCAAGTCCGAATCATCGCGGTGGCGTGTTCGGCTCTCGAAGGCTTCGAGAAGCACCATCCAACCCAATCTTGCGACATCCGTAAGACCCGGGGAGCAGTCCACAGCGTTTGACAGCACCTGATGCAGGCATGGATGCAGTGCAGGTTGGCGGGCAACCCACCATGCAAGGACAGGGTCGTGCACCCAATTCGCCAGCCATTGCGCAAGGTGCGACAGCCGTGGCGACAGCGGAAAGTGCTGGAGCCTTCGGTGGCGGGACAAGCCCTGCCAACGATTCACACGATCGTCTCCTGGCCGCCATGTAATCAAGTCCTCGTTGTAGGGAACATAGGTCCCTCCGCTTCCTGGCGTTGGTGGCGAGTCGTCGTCAAGACCGTATTCCTGTAGAGGATCGAACTGTTGTCGGACGCCAGAAATGCCGGTCCCTACGGGCCTGGCGCATCGGTAGGATGCATCGAACACACACAGCCATTCTGCTGGCGGGGCGGGATCACCACCAGCGAACAGCTTGGCGCCAAGGTTGCTCTTGACCAAGTGGGCGACCATCCCTCGCTCGTGGGGCGCCAGTGTTCGAGGGGCATTCCAACTCAACCGTACGATCTTTTTCCGCCACAGTTCTGGGTCATCCGCACGCTCGGCCCAAGATACCAGCGTATCCCACAGCGCCTTGTGTTCGCGTCCGCCATAGAAAATCGCTCGCACGCCGAGCCGCTTCCATTTGTCACAAGTGCCTTCATGCTGGCGCCAGTCAAACGCAAACAAACGGTCCGAACGTAGCCGATCGCGTCTGCTCAGGCCCTCCAGCAAGTACCGTAGCGGAGGGTCGTCCGCTTGATAGCCCAAGAACACCACGGTGTGTCGCCGGATGAGGTCTCGCACGAACCTAGTTGCCCATCCTTCGGCGAGGTATGCCTGGCCCAGTTCCGCACTGCCGAGGCAGTAGTTGTGGGAGTCGGATTTCTTGTCGGAAAGCCGGCCGTGCAGATAAACGATTCCGGGCGGAAGAAGGTCATTCCCCAAATCGGGAAGCGCCCGCGGCTCGTAAACCTTCGTATCGGGATTGTTGATAGCAACCTCAAAGAGTCTATCGAAGTTCGTCGTGACGATCCGTGGATTGCGATCATCGCTTGCCGATAGTCGCGCGATGATACCGTGTTTCGGCTCTTTCTTTGGGGGCTCCTTCAGTTTCTCCCAAACGACCTGCTTGACTTGCTCACGACCGTATTGCTGATACAGCATCTGGAAGACTTCGTCAAGGAAAGGTCTACGCCACCCGTCCCGTTGAGTGTCGTCGCAAGCATAGGTCTGAAGCACTTGCCCGACTTCGGAAGCCGGGGGCACATGAAGTTCCTTGGCCACATTCCGCGCGAGATCTTGAAAACTGGGCAGTCCAGCCTCAATGGACACCCCGGCGCCGCACATAAAGACGACACTGCCAACGTCCCTGTCATCCAACAATTGGTCGGGAATCGCGGGACCGTCCGCATGGAATCGCATCAGGACGCCAGAAGAAAGTGTCGAAGTCGTGGCTTCGCGCTAGCAGTGCGTGTGGGATGACGGTGTTCGTAGCTAGCCCTCAGATAAGCGTGTTCCGGGGGAGGGCCTGTTAATTTAATGCAGAACAGCTTATCTTTATTGTACTTATACCGCGAGGTCAAAGCGTCATCCCTCCAGCGACGAGGACTTTCGGGTGAGTACCATCAGCCACCACCAAACCCGCCGTAACTGCGCCGCCCACCGGCGTCGCCTCCGTGCCAGACACGCCCAAGCAGGGCGTTGGAAGCAACAAAGTAAACCGATGCTCGGGGCCGGCAAGATTCGTTACGAGGTCAGCCGGCGCGTGAATGCCACACTCTACGGTGGCATCGGCGCCGCCCACCGGTTGATCACCAAGATCGGCCTACCGGAGCAGATCAACAGATCAGGTGTGCTGAAGCGCAACCTGCCGTACTTCGACTCCGACCATGTGTTGACCCTCGCGTACAGTGTGTACTGTGGCGGCACCCGGCTCGGCGATATCGAGAGACTACGCCAGGATGTGTCGGTTATGGACGCCTTGGGAGCCCGGTTGATCCCGAGTCCGACTGCAGTGGGCGACTACTTGCGGCGCCACTCCGAGGGAGATATCGAGACCTTGATGGACGGGATCAACGAGGTGCGGCCGCAGCTGTGGAGCGGACGCGGGCGCGACCTGCTGGGTCCGGTGACGTACATCGATGTGGACGGGACGATCGTGCCGACGGACGGAGAGAAGAAGGAGGGCTTGGGGCTGTCGTACAAGAAGGTCTGGGGGTATCAGCCGTTGATCGTTACGCTCGCCAACACGGGCGAGGTCCTGTACATCGACAATCGACCGGGCAACGCGGCCAGCCACAGCGGTGCGGCGAAGTGGATTGACAAGTCGATTGACCTGGTGGGCCCCCATGCAGAGCGGCTGTGCCTGCGCGGCGATACGGCGTTTTCGTTGACGACCAACTTTGACCGTTGGAGTGGTCGGGCGGATTTCGTGTTCGGATATACGGCGCATCGGTCGCTGGTCGCACGGGCGGAGGCGCTCGAGGAGGATCGGTGGCAGCAGTTGAAGCGACGGCCACGCTGGGTGTCGGAGACGGGCGAGACACGGCAGCGGCGTCCGAACGAGAAGGCGCGGATTGTGCGCGAGAGCGAGTTCAAGGATGTCAAGCTCAAAGGCGAGCATGTGGCGGAGTTTGAGTATCGGCCGAGGGCGTGTCGCAAGGCGTATCGGATGGTGGTGGTGCGCAAGAACCTGCGTGTGATGAGGGGCGAGTTGGATCTGGGTGATGAGGTGAAGTACCTCTTCTACATCACGACGCTACGGGGCAAGAGCAGGGCTGAGGTGGTTCGGTTGGCGAATCAGCGTTGCGACCAAGAGAATCTGATCAGTCAGTTGAAGAGCGGGATGGGTGCGCTCCGGGTGCCGATGTACGATTTGGTCAGCAACTGGGCGTACATGGTGATTGCGGCGTTGGCGTGGAATCTGAAGAGTTGGATGGCGATGCAGATGCACTACAAGTCGCAGCGTCGGCGCTATGTGAAGATGGAGTTCAAGCGGTTTGTTCGGGAGATGGTGTTGATTCCGTGCCAGGTGATCCGCAAGGCGCGCCAGACGACATTGCGGGTGATTGGATGGCAACCGAGCGTGGACCTGCTGTACAGGGCGTGGTGCACGATCGAACGAACCGAATATGGGTAACGTTAGTCGCTGATTGTCAGCGACTGGTCGGATTTTTTTATTGGGGTGCGATTTTCTGGGACCAGTGCGTCTGTACGGCACGGGCCTGGTCGAGGAGGCCAGACGGTGGCAGGTAACGGAGGGAAAATGCCGACGAAAACCGAATGTGGGCCGAGTATTTCTCGGTCAGGTGACCGAGGTCGCTCGTTATTTATAGCACCCGACCCGTCAAAATGCCAAACGCGCTTATTTTAGGGCTAGCCGGTGGTCGTCCAAAGCGAGCCATCGATCCCCAGCAATGGAATTCCAAGGCGAGCAATGCACATTCTCCAACGCTGGTCGTGATCAAATGATCTGCGAAGTAAAGGCTCACGACATCGTGCCGTATCGGTTCGCCAAACATAGAACGCAACCACTATTGTGAATCCGTGAGGCGAGAGTGTAGTCGAAATCATCGCTCTCGGGCAGGCGCAGCCACGAACCCAAGCTCGCGAGATAAACCAAGGTCAGCAGCAATGGGGACATCGTGCTGTTGGGTTAGGTGGATTGGCGGTGAGGCGGCTATGCATCCGCGCGATACAGGGGCGCGTCCGGGCTGCACGCCGCCACCGCGCGTGGTAGGGTTTACGGGGCGCCGCTGGGCCCGCTGCCGTCACGCCATGTGCGCGTGGTCGCCGGATCTCCGCTTTTTGGCCGCCATGAAGCCATCAAAGGAGAATTTGCCGGCACCTGTGGCGCAGTAATACAGCCACAAAAAGCTGTACAGCGCGGCCAGTTCGCCCCTGTTCATGATGGGCCAGAAGCCCTGGGGCGCATGGGCCATGAAGTAGGCGACGGCCATCTGGCCGGACAAAATGAACGCGACCGGACGGGTGAAGACGCCCACCATGATCATGATCCCGCCGACCAACTCCAGGATGCCGGCCGCCCCGATCATGCTCACCAGGGTCTCAACCTGGTTGCCGCCGAGTTCGCCAAAGATCTTCTGGACGCCGTGCAGGGTGAACAGGAACCCCGCGACGATCCGCAGGGCGTTGTGCGTGAATTCCCTAAAGGTGCTGGGTGCAGCGTCAATCATGGCTCGGTCTCCTCGGGTGACGTGGTCGGCATGGCCAACCACCAGGCGTCGATGGCGCGGGCGTCACTCGCCCCTCCTGCTCGCTTGGGGGCCAGTGTAGGCGCCCCGCTCCGTTCCCGCAAGGACCGGGCTGTCTCTTGGGACTGTGACGAGGCTACTCCCGACGCGGGGATTCCCTGCGTGCCAGTCGGAGCCTTCTCGCCTCGATCCTACGTCGCTTCCGGGCATCGCGCTTCGATTCGCCGGGATGGCGGACCTCGATCTCGATGGACCCCAGGGTCGCGAATCCACCGATGTGGACAGTGGGAGGGCCCGGGCCGGCCGCCTCGGCCAGGCTGTCGGACTCGAAGCTGCCGACGATTGCCGAGCCGGAGCATTCGACCGCCAATCCCGGCGGAACAATGAACTCGACGGATCCCATGAAGGTGACCGCGGTGAAGAACACATCCTCGCTGGCCAGCCGGGCATCCCTCAGGTCGATCACGACCGATCCCATCACCGCGATGGCGCGCGTTTCCAGTGCGGGCGTCCAGGCGCCCATTCGCGTTGCTTCGCCAAAGACCGCGATCGCGCGATCGCTCTCTGCGATGCGTGCGGGGCGCCTCCCGTAGCCCGCCACGGGTGCGGGGGCTTGGGCCGGGGCCTTGATTGCGCCGCGGGCCGCGTGCAGCCCGTCCAGCGCGGCCCTCAAGTCAGCCGTTGAGCGCGCCTCTTGTACAAGGGCCACGCGCCTCTCGAAATCCTCCAGCGTCATGCGGTCCTGGGCAAAGCACTCGCTGAGTACCGCGATTGCCTCGTCCCGCGCAGGCGAGAGCCGCCCAGGCGTTGGTGGCCGGTCTCGCGGGCCCGCGACCGACCGGGTCGGCTTGCCTGGAGGCTTCATTCCATGCTGGTCCTCACCTCGATGACCGTGCCCGCGCACACCTTGCAATAGCGGGCGTCATGATCGTGCTCCAGGCTCTGGCATTCGGAACAGGCGCGCGCGCTGTGGCCCCGGAGCGATTGTACGGGCTCCTGCGCATCGTGCGCCGCGCGGGCGATCCCGACGCTCACGATTCCCGTGGGAACGGCGATCATCCCGTAGCCCAGGAGCATGATCAACGAAGCGACGAAGCGCCCGAGCGTTGTTGCGGGCGTGATGTCTCCGAATCCCACCGTGGTCATCGTGACCACCGCCCAATAGACCGAGACGGGGATGGAGGTGAATCCCGCATCCGAGCCCTCAATGAGATACATGAAAGAACCAAGGATGACGACCAGCGTCATGACGGCAAAGAGAAATACCGTGATGCGGTAGCGGCTGGCAGCGAGTGCGCGACCCAGAGTGCGCGCCTCGCCCAGGTAGCGCCTCAGTTTGAGGACATGGAAGACCCGGAGAACCCTCACCACCCGGATGATGGTCAGGAATCGGCTGTCCGGCAGGATGAGGCTCAGGTAGGTGGGGATGATCGACAAGAGGTCGATGACGCCGAAGAAGCTGAGCGCGTAGCGCCGCTTGGACCTGACGACCGCCAAGCGAGCCGCGTACTCGATGGTGAACAGAATCGTGAACACCCATTCGAGGGCGTGGAGGAGAAAGCCGTGGCGCTCGACGACCGACTCCACCGAGTCGAGAAGCACCACGGTGACGCTGGCCAGGATCGCAACGATGAGCCCCACATCGAAGGCCGTGGATGTCCGGTCGTTGGTCTCGAACAGGATGTGGTGGAGTTGGCGGCGCCACGGGGAACCGAGCGCGGCCCGCGTGCGACGGCTCATTCGTCCCGGGCGGTGGTCGGGCCCACGGGGCACGCCACGCCGGTGCCTCCCAGGCCGCAGTACCCTTGTGGGTTTTTTGCCAGGTATTGCTGATGCGCCTCCTCGGCGTAGTAGAACTCGGGCGCGCGGGCAATGTCCGTCGTGATGGCCCCAAGTCCCGAGCGCGAAAGGGCCACTTGGAACCGGTCGCGCGAGGAGAGCGCCACCTCCATTTGTCGGTCGTCAGCGGCAAAGATGGCCGATCGGTACTGGGTGCCGACATCGGCGCCCTGCCTCATCCCTTGAGTGGGGTCGTGGCCCTCCCAAAAGCGGACCAGAAGCGACGAATAGTCGATGGTGGCCGGATCGAACACCACCTGGACGGTCTCGGCGTGCCCCGTCCGTCCGGTGCAGACTTCCCTGTAGGTGGGATTCGGGGTTGTGCCGCCCTGGTATCCCACGGCCGTGGAGATCACCCCGGCAAGCTCCCAATAGAGTCGTTCGGCGCCCCAGAAACAGCCCATTGCAAAGAACGCCCGCTCGGACCCGTCGGGGAAGGGCGGTTTGATGCGGGCGCCGCTGACAACATGTTTGTCCGGGGAAACCAGCGGCGAACTCCTCCCGCTTGGCGCGTGGTTATGAGCGCGCCGGCGCAGTTGCCAGCGACTCCCTGACTTCGGACGACCATCCATGGACAGGAAAAGATAATACAATGTACCCGGGGCCAATACCGCGCGGGCAGGGGGCGCGCCGGGCTGTTCCGCCCGACTCCCGCCGCCTTTCAGCGTCACTCGGCCCGCACCTCCCCCGCGTCGAGAATAACGAAGGTGGCCCTGGTCGAGGCCACGACCTCGTTGTCGGACTCACGAATTGCGGTGCCCTGCATCTTGATCAGCTTGCGCCCCCGGGAGGTGGGCCGCCCAACGAGACGCAGGGTTTCACCGGGCGCCACGGTTCTGTGGTAGCGCACATGGCAGCGGGCGGTGTACGCTCTTCCGCCCTGCAGATACAGCCAGTTGGCCATCACGTCGTCCAGGGCGCTGTAGATCAATCCCCCATGGACAACGCCGGGATAGCCGACGTGTTGGTCGCCGGGCGTGAAGCGGGCCACGCACTCCCCGGCCACCAGGCGGAACACGAGGTGCAGGCCGGCGGAGTTGTCAGGGCCGCAGACAAAACAGTTGTTTGCCGGCGGGGCCACCGCCCCCCCGCCCTGGTGCTTGCCCCGGCGGCGCTGGTGTCCCGGCTGGGTCAAGAGGGTGCTCGGCCGGGGGCCGCTCCGGCGGGGTGCGCGACCCGGGGCGCCGTCAGGGGCATGGTCTCTCGCGGCGCTGGGCCGCGCGTGCCCAGACGGCATCGAACATGGCTTCCGTCAGGGTGCCGGTGAAGGTGTTTTGCTGGCTGGGATGATAGGAGGCCAGGACCGCCAGAGCGCCCGCCGACACCTCGACACCGTGGCCGAAGGGAGGTCTGGGCCTGGGCAGCGATACCCCGCGCCGGGCCAGGGCTCGCAGGACCACCGAGTACGCGAATCCACCCAAGGCCACGATGGTGCTGAGCCGCTCCCACATGAGATCCATCTCCCGCTCCAGGAACGGGGCGCATCGATCCCGCTCGGCGACCGTTGGCCGATTTCCGGGCGGGGCGCAGCGCACGCCGGCCGTGACGTAGGCGCCCGTGAGGCTGAGTCCGTCACCCCGCGCCACGCTGGTCGCCTGGTTGGCGAATCCGGCCCTGTTCATGGCCCGGTACAGCCAGTCTCCGCTTCGGTCGCCCGTGAACATACGCCCGGTCCGGTTGGCCCCGTGGGCGGCCGGGGCCAGCCCGACAACGAGCACCGACGCCCTGGGATCGCCAAAGCCGGGGACCGGGCGTCCCCAGTAGGACTCATCCCTGTGCGATGCGCGCTTGTCCCGGGCGACCTGTTCACGCCATCGGACCAAGCGGGGACATCGCCGGCACCCGACCACCCGGTCACCAAGACGCTGCAAGGCGTCCGACACGGATGGTTGCGCGTGCGGGCCGGATTGGGTCACGCCACGGGTGCCAAGACCCGGCGGGCCGGTCGGGTCAGCGCGAATGATGCCATCGGCATCCCTTGGCGTTGGCGGTTGCAAGGGCGGCGGCACGGTCTGTGGCCCGGATCGCGGGGCACCCTAAAACAGTGCTTCCAGGCCCTGCTCCACGCGCTCGGCCAGGGTTCGGACGGCCCGCGCGACAACCCTGGTCGTCTCGCTACGAATGAAGTAGGGCTGGTCCCCGGGATCGGTTTCCCTCAGGAGCTCGACAAACCCCAGATTGTTGCCGTCGGCGTCCAGGTACTCCAGCATCATGATGGAGCTCAGCATGTCCGGCAAGGGCGTGTCACCGTAGCCAGCAATGGCCAGTTGGTCGACGCGCTGCATGAAGTTGGCGAACGCCTCATCGACGTCGCCGCCCGACCCAGGCGACCAAGCACCGCTCTCGCCCAGTGTCATCAGGCGCTCCCCGGCACGCCCGCTCAGGCGCACGCGCGAGACCTCGTCGGATTGAAAGCGGTGAAGCCATCTTTCTCGGAGTGCACCTTGTCCGATCCTGAGCGGGCTGACGACATCTCCCGGCACCACATAGCCGGACCATGTGGCCTGGTCGGCGGCGTATCGATCCGTGCTCGCAAAGGTCGAGTCGCCCAGCAGGAGCGTGCGTTCCTCGTCCCCAAAGTTGACGGTCAGCGTCCCCCACGGCTCATCCAGCCCGAACTCGGTCTGCATCACGGGCGACAGCGGGCCCAGCTCCCGAATCACGCGAAGCCCGGCCAGCCGCCCGACCAGTGTGTGGGCGGGGGCACCGGCCGGAAACTCCAGCGTGTCCGCCAGGGTCGCGCCCGTCACTTGGGTCCCCCACAGAAAGTCGCCCCGATCGTCCACGCGGCGCTGGATCTCCATGTCGATCTCTGGATGGACGAGTCGCACCGAAACGACCTCGGTGGTGTCGCGTTGCCAGGCCAGGGGCCGGGCGCGCTCGTCCGCGGGCACGATATCGCGATTCCAGGTCAGAATCGCCGCCACGACGGCCACCACAAAGAGCGCGGCGTGAAACCGAAGGGCGCGAAACAGTGACGGCTGCATGGACTTCATAGACGTCATCGCAAGGTCGCCTCCGGCGATCCGGGTCGACGCATGTACAGCACGCCCAGTCCCAGGGCCAGGACGAGGGCCGGGGCGCCAAAGATAATGCCGTAGAACCAGGCGACATCCTGGGCGCGGGTGTGTGTCACGGGGATGTCTTCCTCCGAGGTGACCGTGCCCGAAAAGGCCTCCTCGCGACCCAGCCAGCGGATCCCGTCCGCGACCAGCGCCGCCTGGAGTTGTGTGCTGGTCAGCAGAGCATTGGAGTAGATCTCGGCGTCGCCGTAAATGAGCGCGCGCATGCCTCCCTGCGGGGGAGCTTGGCCGGGCTCAGCCACATCTGTGGCGGCAGCGGGGTCGGCTGTGTCCGGCAAGGGTCGCTCCACGGCCACCGCAAGGGCGTGGCCCTCCCTGGTCTCGCTGCCCTGATCGAACCGCAGGTTGCCGTTCCAGTCCAGGAAGCTGCTGGAGAGTGCCCGAACGATGGCGTTCGCTCGGAGCCCCTCGTCCTCTTGGGTGACCCGGATGCCCCCGGGCCCGATCATGGCGATCCCCTGGTTCACGCCCTGGCGACTTGCCGTCGTGACGGAGGGGTGGGTGGAGAATCGGTTGGTCACGATCAGGCGGCGGTCGGCCACCGTGTTGGCCATCCGCAGGTGGCGGTTCTCGTCAATGGTCATGGCGCGGTCGAATTCCACACCCAGCCGGTCGCCAAAATCGGACAGGCGAAAGTCGGAGTCCGGCTCCAGGGCGATCAGCAGGGATCCGCCTAGGTCCAGGTAGTCATTGATCGCCCCGACCTCGGCGGCGAGGAAGGGGCGCTGCGGACCCAAGACCATGACCATCGCGGCGTCCTCGGGGATCCGGTCGCCCAGTCCCCGCTGAATGCCGATGTCCAAGACCTCGTAGTTCAGGAACCCCAGCATCTGTCTGAGCGCGTCCAGCCGCCCGCCGTCGCCCGGCTCCGAGGGCGCCGTGGGGGGACGCCACGGCTCGCGCGCATCCGGGTCCGTGTCCGGCTCGTCGTCGGCCAGCGGGTCGTTCAGCTCCCCGTGGCCCGTGGTCATGTACGCGACGCGTCGCTCCCTGTTCAGCATCAGAAGCGCTTGCTGGACATGGCGGTCCATGACCATCAGGCGTCCCCGGGCGTTGTCCAGCTCCAGCTGGAACCCGATTTCCTCGGTCCTGTTGTCCAGCCTGAGGAAGAGTTCGCCGTCGCTTCGGACATTGTAGTCGGCCGCGGCCTCTGGATCGGCGTAGCGGTCATACTCGTGGATGACCACGTTGCCGGTGGCCCGCTCCAGCTCGCGCAGGTAGTTGAGGACCTCCTCCTTGACCGGATTGATCTCCGGGAAGAAGAGTGCCGCCTGCAGCGTGCCGTCCATGTTGCGCACGATTTCGCGAACCGCTTCGCCGGGGCTGGAGGTCTTGAAATAGCTGAAGTCGGCGGTCCGGTTGAGTGCCGATGCCACATAGCCCAAGAGCACCACGGCCGTGCCCCCCAGCACGACGCTCAGCGCGCTCGTGGCCAGCTCCAGGGTCCGCATGGCGTCGACGCCGCCCGCCTTGGCACCTCCCGTCTTGGCGACGGCCCACTGGGCGGCCAGCGTCGGCAGCAGACCGGAGGACAAGAGAATCGGTGCGGCCACCCGGAAGAAGCGCTTGAAGCGCACCTCGTCGCGGATGCCGTTGAAGTCAAGGCCCAGCCACTCGACCCCCGCATCCGTTGCGGGGCCAAACAGCGCCAGCCCCGCCAGGACGGCAAGTGCTCCCAGTGCAAACGCGGACTCGATGGCGCGGGGGCTGCCCCGGGCGCGTCGCCACCACGCCACCCGCAACGTGGCCACGCCCAGCACGGCCAAGCTCCCCCCGGCGATGAGCGGCAGGTGCAAGAGTGTCACGCTCTCGAACACGCGCGCGCCTGAAAAGACGGCGACCAGGCCGGCGACGAGCGTCCAGGTCGCCCAGGACCGCGTCCCCTGCTTTTCTACTCCCACCTCTTCGCCTCCATGACCTTGGTCGCGGCATACAGAAAGAAATAGGTCAGCGCGACATAGTAGACGATGTCGCGCAGGTGTAGCAGACCCGCCTGGAAGCCCGCCCAGTGGCGACCGTGAATGGCGAGCGCGGCAAAGACGCGCGACAGGGGTGCCCCGACGATTTGGGAGAGCTGCCACAGCATGAAGAGGATCCCGGAAATGACCGAGGCGATGGCCAGGGCGACCAGCTGATGACGCGTCATGGCGGTGGCGAACACCCCGATCGAGAGCACGGCCGCGCCGATCAGGGTCAGCCCCAGGTAGCCGACCAGGATGTGGCCCAGCGCGATGCGGCCGTTGACCAGGATCAGCAGCGGCATGTAGATGGTTGCGGCGTTGATCGCGGACAGAAATACCAGTGCGGACAGAAATTTGCCCAACACGATTTCGCGGTCCCGCACCGGCGACGTGTCCAGCAGTAGCTGGGTGCCCCGCTGGCGCTCCTCCGCGATCAGGCGAATGGAGAGCGCGACCGCGGCGATCGCCGTCAGTCCGCTGGCGTTGTACAGGAATGCCTCCAGGACCTGCCCGGACAGGCGTTGGCCGGCGTCGGGCCCCAAGGCCTGGGCGTAGAAGAGGAGGCCGTTGAGCAGCAGCACGGCGGCTGCGACGATGTACCCCATGGGGGAGCGCAGGTAGGCGCCGAGTTCCCGTTGCATGATGACGCCCGTCGCGCCCATCCTGAGGCCCCGCGTCACTTGGGATCCGCTCCCACGAGTTCCACGAACAGCCTTTCTAGTGCCCGGTCGGCCCTGGAGAGGGCCACCACATCATGACCGTTCTCGACCAAGGCGCGGCACACGTCGGCCCGCAGGTCCCTTTGTCCCTCGACCTGGAAGGACTGAACGTTCTCGCTGGCCGTCTCCTGTGAGGAGGGCGGCGACTCCTGGACATGCGCGACGCCGTCCACGCCCTGGATGACCTCGAGGGCTCCCGGCGCCGCCTCCGACTCCCAAGGCAGACGCACTGACACGCTCATGCTGCGGGACTGTAACAGGGTTCCGCCCAGCTCGGCCTCGGTTCCCGAAGCGACGATCCTGCCGTCGTTGAGGATGAGGAGCCGGTCGCAGGTCTGGCTGATCTCGGGAAGAATGTGACTGGAGATCAGGATCGTGTGCGACTCCTTCAGTCCCTGGATCATGGAGCGCATCTCCATGATCTGGACGGGGTCGAGGTCGTGGGTGGGTTCATCCAGAATGAGGAGGTCGGGATCGTGTATGATCGCCTGGGCGACGCCCACCCGCTGCCGATATCCCTGGGAAAGGTGCCGGGTGGGTACGTCATGCATGTCCCGGATGTGGGTGCGCTCCTGGACGGCGGGGATCCTGGCGGCAACCCGGTCGGGCGCCATCCCCCTGATTCGTCCGGCGAAGCTGAGGTAGTCGCCGACCGTCATGTCGCCATACACGGGTGGTGACTCGGGCAGATATCCAACTCTTTTGCGCACATCGTGGGGGTTTTCCAGGACATCGTAGCCGTCAATCACGACCGATCCGGAGGAGGGCCGCAGGCCGCAGGCAAGGATCTTGAGGAGCGTGGTCTTTCCGACGCCGTTGAGGCCCAGGACGCCGACGGTGTCGCCCCGGTCGATCTCGAGCGAGATCGGGCCCAGAACCTGCCTGCGTCCGTAGCGCTTGGTGACGTTCGTAAGTTGGACCATGCGAATCGCCGGCTATGGGTGTGCGCCGATGTCGGAGCATCGGTCGGCCCGGGCGGGATCGTTGGGCGTCACACCGCGCCACGGAAAGGGCTCGGCGGCTGCGCATCCGACGGTCAAGGGCAAAGCCGTTCGCGCCGGCGCGCAAGTGCCGGGGGACCGGTACGGGATGTTGCCGCTCAAGCACCGTGGAATGTCGGACCAGCATGATCGGCTTCCATATCCGGCTACCGTCGTTATGGGCATTCGTGGTCCCGCGTCCCCGCCTGTTCTCCTCGGGAGGGCGTTCCCTGTGCCCGGTGCATACACCTTCATCAGCCGCGATCGAAGCCCTGCGATCGTGTCCGGCGGGCATCGGTGCCACGGATACCCCATGGTGCCCCTCCTCTGTTTTCGCCAAGATTCGCGCCGCGCGGTCGAGGTTGCCCCCGCGACCGACCGACTGAGGTCAGGTGTGATCGACGCGACGTGATTCATCCCTGGTGTCACCTTCGTGCTTATCCCTCATGCCTAAGCCAAAGCCATACGGCCAGGGCGACCAGGGCCCCCACATACTGCGACAACGGCCAGAACTTCGACATCGGATACACCGCCACCCCGGGCACCAAATCGTCGGTCATCCCGCTTCCCACTGGCGTCTCACCCCGGTCTTGTCCTTGGCCCGCTTCATTTCCCGTACTTGCGTATGGGTGGCCCCCCGAAAGGGCCCGCCCCCTCCAGCGCGTCCGCGATCTGGTTGAACGTCTTGCGTTCAACATCATTCATCTTGAAGACCCAGGAGAGCCCTTCACCGTCAAGCCCGGCCTTGTTCATGATGTCATAGCGCGCGTCACACGTTGGCAACTCCTCAAACAGCACCCCGACAGCGCAGTACACCTTGCCCTTGGGGGTATCTTCGCAAAACAGCTCTCGCGTCTGCCTGTATCGGCCCGAACGCAACGCGTCGATCCACTTCTGTCGCAGTTCCGTCATGTGTCCTCGGCGTCTGCCCCAACGATGTCCGCGATCTCCTCGAACGTGTGGCCCTGGTCGCCTTCCGTGGCCAAGGTGTTCATGCCCAGCTTTGACAATCCTGCCGCCTTTTGCACGGGACGGGGCGGAACGTTCTGCCCTGCCCACCGTTGGCCGTCAGGGACGTTATCCCCGACAAACCCCATGACTCGTTTGTCAGGCGAGATGAGTTCGCGCAACGTGTCCCAGTCAGCAATAGTTGTCCGTTCTGCCTGGTTGTTGGGAGGCATCGGGTTGTGGCGTCTACCCAACGCACCCCCCGGCACAACCCTGTCCCCTCGGCGGAGGCAACACCGTGGGCGAGGGCGGCAAAGCGCGAAGCTCTCATCCGGGCAACATCCGCAACAACTCCTCACCCGGGGCGCCCGCCGCAACTCGGCTGTGATCCGAACCCGTGCCCGCCTCATGAATATATCCACTGGGGGTTGGTAGCCAACCGGCGATGGCTGCCAAACCCCCTTGGGACAAAGCGTCGCCAGCGTGGGTTGGCCTAAACCGCCAGCCCAACCCCAAGGGGTTATGCGGCCCGGGCCCGGCTGATTCCCTCCAAAACAAGCGCGAACTTGGGGGCGGGCTCCGGGAGGGCGTGGCGGCGTCCTCCACCCTCACCACCGCAGCCTATACGCTACAAACAGGGTGTTGCGCACGTCTTGTCGGCGCCGTTAGGTGGCCGGCGCTCCCCCGTGCTCCTCGAACCACTTCATCAGGTAGAGCTGGGTGCGCATGAAGTTCGACGGCCTGGAGCTGGTCCCGTGATACTCGCCGTGGAAGCGGACCATCTTCGTCGGCACACCCAGTTGCTTCAGCGCCTGATAGTACTCCTCGGTCTGTGCCATGGGAGTGCGAAGGTCCAGCTCACCGGTCATCAGGATCGTCGGCGTCTTCACATTCTCGACGTACATCAGGGGTGAATGCTCCAGATACTTGTCCGGGTTGTCCCAGGGGTAGCCGTGGTAGCGGTAATACCCCCAAACCGTGATGTCGGCGGTGCCGGCGAAACTCATCCAGTTGATCACGGGGCAGCGGACCCCGGCGGCAGCGAAGCGGGTCGTGTGCCCGATCACCCAGCTTGACAGCACCCCGCCCCCGCTGCACCCGGTGACGTACATCTTGTCCTCGTTGATGTATCCCCTCCCAAGAAGCGCGTCCACACCGGCCATGAGGTCGTCGTAGTCAACCGACGGATACCCGTTGTCGATGGCGTTGCCGAACTGGGTGCCGTAGCCGGTGCTGCCCCTGGGGTTGGTGTAGAGCGTGACGTAGCCGTTGGCCGCAAAGTTCTGGTAGGGATAGCTGAAGGCGACACTGTACATCGCATGGGGGCCGCCGTGAATGTGCAGGATCAGGGGGTAGCGGGTGCGGGGGTCAAAGTCGGGCGGCTTGACGATCCAGCCTTGCACCCGGGTGCCTCCGGTCGACTCGTACCAGATCTCCTCCACATCGCCCAACTGAATCCCGTGCAATGCATCGGCGTTCACATCCGTGAGCTGACGGATCTGGTCGGGTCGGTCCACCCGCAGCGCGACGACGTCGCCGGGCTGGTGCGGTGATGTGAGCGTGCCCACCGCCAGCCCGTCCTCCGTCATCGAACTCAGCGAGAACACGAAGCTGCCCTGGGTCAGCGCGCTCGTGCCACCGTCCCCGGTGGCGCGATGGAGATGCATTGAGCCCCGGTCCTGCGCCGTGAACAACACGCTCCGGGAGTCCTGGTCCCAGTACATGGCGGCGATGTCCCTGTCAAGGTCACCCGAGATCAGGCGCGGGTTGGATCCGTCGATGCCCATGACGTAGAGCTCGGTCGTCTTGTAGCTCTGCGACGTCCACGGATATCCGGTGTAGGCGATGCGCTGCCCATCGGGCGAGACCGCCGGGCGTGCCCAGGGCCCCCGCTCCGTCGTGAGTTGCGTGATGTTGCCGGACGCCAATTCGAGTGCGTAGATGTGCGATTCCCGATACAGCCCGTCGGCGTCGTCCATCAACCCGTCGAAGATCAGCGTGCTGCCGTCGGGCGTGAGGTCGTAACCGACATTGCCGACGCCGGGGACGAAGGAGGCGCCCGCGTTCCATTCGCCTTGGGTGAGTTGACGGGCCGTGCCCCCGTCGCTCGGGACCTGGAAGAGGTGGGTGAACCCCTCGTCCAGGAACCCGATCCTGTCGAAGCGGTAGTGGATGCGGTCGATGATCCTGGGCGCAGGAGTCCACTCGGCGCCCTCGGGTGGAGTCGGGAGGTCGATGGGCCAGGGGTTCGATGTGGGAACCAGACGCTGGAAGAAGACGCTCCGACCGTCGGGCGACCACTTGAGATTGCTCGGTGCGTGGGATTCCCGCGTGATCTGCGTTGTGGCTCCCTCCGCGTCCATCCAGCGCACGAAGACCTGTTGCTGCCCCTGGGCGTCCTGGGCCAGGTAGGCCATCCGGCCCCCGTCGGGTGACCAGCGGGGGCTGGATCCCTCCTCGATCAGGACTCGCTTGCGTGTGCCGTCGGATGCCATGATCCAGATTGACGACTGGAATCGGTCCTTCATCTGATCCACCCAAGAGCGGGTGTAGACGATCTGTGCTCCGTCGGGCGAGACTTGGGGGTCGCCCACGCGCTCGAAATCCAGGTAACGTTCAACGGTGAGCCCCCCTGAGGATGTGGATTCCTGCGCGCGGGTCGGCAGCGGGACGAGGATCCAGAAGGCGAGGGCGAGCAATGCGGGGACAGCGGTGCTGCGGAGTGCGAGCGTGTGGGTCATCGGCGGTGGATCTCCCCCGGAAGCGGTGTGCTGGTGGGCGTTACATGTTGCGTGCAAGGTATTGGCGCCGGGGTCCTGATGCGAGAGTCAGCGGTGGACATCCACCTGGTTGACGGCACCTACGAGTTGTTTCGGCATCACTATGGCGCGCCCTCCGCGTTGGACCGCCGGGGCCGCCAGGTCGGGGCCGTCCGGGGCGTGTTGGGATCCCTCCTGGGCTTGCTGGAGCGGGGCGCGACCCATGTGGCGGTGGCGACGGATCACGTCATTGAGTCGTTCCGCAACGACCTGTGGCCCCGGTACAAGACCGGCGAGGGCATTGATCCAGAGTTGCGGAGCCAGTTTCCGTTGCTGGAGGAGGCACTTGACGCCATGGGGCTTCCGGTCTGGCCCATGGTCGAGTGGGAGGCGGATGACGCCCTGGCTTCGGGCGCCAGGCAGGCGGCCAGGGACCCTCGCGTGGGGCGCGTCTACATCTGTTCGCCTGACAAGGATCTTGCTCAGTGTGTGGTGGGCGATCGGGTCGTGCAGCTTGATCGCCGCAAGGGCGAGGTTCGGGATGCAGCCGGCGTGGTGGCCAAATTCGGCGTGCCGCCGTCGAGCATCCCCGACTACCTGGCGCTGGTGGGCGACAGCGCCGATGGATTTCCGGGGATTCCGGGCTGGGGTGCGAAGTCCACGGCCGCCGTCCTGGCCCGATACCGGCACCTGGAGCGCATTCCGGTGAGCGGACATGACTGGGACGTGGCGGTGCGGGGTAAGGCCAGGCTTGCGCGGGCGTTGGACGAAAACAGGGAGAGCGCCAGGCTGTTCCGGGATCTGGCCACGCTTCGGGATGTCGGAGCGCTCTTTGCGGATGTGGGCGAGCTGGAGTGGACGGGGGCGGGGACGAGCTTCACCGAAGTGGCGGCTGCCTTGGGACTCCACGGGTTAGAGAGTCGGGCGCGCGAACTCGCTCGCGCCCGGTCCTGAGGCGCAAGCGGATTGCCGGCTGTACTCATGACGGAGGCGGCCCCGCTGTGTTGGACAGGTATCGGGCGAACACAAGGTGGGCGTTCACGCCATGCGAAACCCGGGTTTGCCGTGACTTGTGATCATCCGGCTCTCAGGAGCGGGCATTTAGTGTTGGTTCGAGAGCTAATCGGCGGGTTATGTCGGCCACAACTGCGGAATCGACACCGAGCACCTCATTGAATAGGCGCTCGTTGATCTGGCGTCGGACGGGATCTTCAGCAAGTGCGCCAAAACCCTGAAGCTCGAAGTGCTTGAGGTCGGCGTAGACGGCGGCAGCGGCCGTACGTTGTTTGTCCGAGAGACGTTCCACATCAAGCACGGGCATCGTAAGGGCAAGTTCGTGACCGAGGCGCGAGCGGCCCAAATAGGGCCGGTTGCCGTGCATGACTCTCAGGAGGAGTCCGATCGTGGAGTTGAGCCACAAACACAGGGCTTCATCCTTTCCCGGTCGAACGTTGCGGACGACCACTGAAATCCAAGAGCTAAACCCGAGCATCGGGTCTTGGGTCATCACCGCAGCCACCCGCTGGGAGGCCATCCGAAGATCCGCCGCCAAGTGTAGAGCACTGCCTCTTGCGAGCATTCGGTCTTGGTCTGCCCGATCCCGGTCCGAACGTCGTTGCAAAAGCGCGTTGGCTGACGCGATCAAGCATGTGTTTCGTTCACCCTGGTGGTGCCAGAGAGCAGGTATGCCTGATCGCAGACTCCATTCCGAAATGCCGGTTGATGCTGGCCGCTCGTGTACTGTGAACAGTCCCTGCTTGGGATTCTTGACCTGCATGTGGTAGGGGCCCAAGTCCGCAAACGATCCGATCTCCGCGATCGGGACCGTAGAGAGCCGTGCATGTTTACCCAGCGCGATATGCTGCGCGGTCAAGGCGAGCCCCGGTTGCACGAATGTCGCGAGTGACCACGGGCCGCCGTCCAACGGCAGGTCCACCTGCGGAACCAGGGCGACATTCCCCCACGCAGATTTCCCTATGTCGATTGTTGTGGGTTCCAGTGGTGCGAGACCCTCGCGCAGAGCCAGGAGCTTCCGGGTCAGCCCCAGGGCCTCAATCGGCTCGTCTGGATTCCGCAGCAAGTTGACGAAACATGCTCGGCTGTCCTTCCGTTCACCCTGTTGCCGGCGGGTCGCTACGATCAGTACTTCGGCCATGCGTGTGGACTCGGAGAACGACACCCAGAGTCGTCCGGGGTAGTCCTTCCTCGCGCTCCGGTGCCGAGAATCGTGACTCACGACCACCCATTCGATCGCGTACCTGGACAGCAGAAGACGCCGGATTGGTGCCCAGCGGCTGCCGGTTAGGATCGTGGCCGGAAGCACAAACGCCAGGCGGCCCCCGGCGTCCTCAAGCGCCTCGTCTGCGAGCACCACGAAGGCCGATCCCAGCCCCGCATAGAGGCTCGCTGCCGTACCCTTTAGGGCTTTCTGCAACGCCTGTTTCATACTCTTCGCGTCGCGCTTGTCCAAAAGCGACCCGAAGATCGGATTCCACACCGTGTTCGCCTCGTCTCCGGGTCCGCCCGCGCGGGTGTACGGAGGGTTGGCGATCACGAGGTGGCACTTGGACGGCATGCGAACCTGGCTGTCTTCCACCTCACCTGCGCCGGTGACACGGTGGCTCGACGCCTTTTCGTCGAGGATGCCTAGCCAAGCCGCATTCCCGCGGCTGGGCGATGTGGACAGAAAGTCCAGGCTCCCAAGGCGCGCGACACCGTCTGTCACGTCGTGCCGGACGCGCCAGAGTTTCATATCCTTGACGATCTGACCCGCTTCGGCCATGCATAGTGTCGAAGCAGCCAAGTGAATTGCTGCCGGGACCACATCGAAGCCGTGAAGCGTCTCCTCCAAGATGGTCCGCATGATGGCCGGGGTCTCCTCGGCGGGTGCTCCGGCACGTCGCGCCCGCTTCAGGACCTCCTGCGCGGCGGCCATGAGCAGGGTGCCGCTGCCGCAGGCCGGATCCATGATCCGCAGCCCGGCGATGGATTCGGCTGCAGAGAAATCGATCTCGGAGTAGGGACCGTGTTCGTCGAAGGCTAGCCCCGCAAGCATGATTGCCGCCGGAATGGTCGTGTAGTTCGTGGCAAGAAACTTGCGAGAGTCCAGCAAGCGATGGAACACGCGTCCGGCGACATCGTGGCGGCGGATCATGCCTGACTCGACGATCTCGCGCGCAGCGCCAATCAGCGACTTCATGGTCAAACGGATTCCGGGCGATCCCGGTGTGGCCCGAAGCGTCTCGCGGGCGACATGGAAGATGGGCCACCAGTTGATCTCCAGGATTTCTCCCCACTGCCGCTCAATGTCTGCGGTGAACAGGTCGGGATCGGGACGGCTGATCGTCTTCCCTCTGTGCTCCGACGGCAGGAGCGACATGTCCAGATGCTTGGCCAACAGCTCCTGGAAGACAAAAGCGTTGAGCCATATAAGCGCTTTGGTGCCGGGAGACTCCGGCTTGCGGCCCCGGATCCGGTCCTGTCGAGCCAGCACCTCGCAGACTTGGTCGATTGCGGCCGAAGCCTTTTGGACGATCTCCTCGATGCGGGCACCGTTGTCGCTCTGTACCCAATAGTTGCGCAGTTGCTCGGCAAGTAGCCCAACCGTGCCGACCGTATTGTCCCCCCACTCCTCACCGTAGTAGCGATAGGAGAAGGTCAGGTCCGTAGCGGCTACCAAGGTGGTGTCGGTGTCGCTTTCGGGCAGGTTGGCCAGCCGCTCAGGGTATCCCACGGCTACCGCAAGCCGCAGTGGCAGCCCACCCACAACCGCGGGCTGATCTGGAGGGAAGCGCTTGTCGGCGTCCGCCTTGGCGGGGGCGCCGAACTCCGCTTCGATCACCACGGCGTAGTCGTCGAAGTCGAGTAGCACATCGGCCTGTCCGCGTGATGGACCGAATGTGCGGCGCTGCTCTCCCTGCGCGTTCAGTCCCTCGTGACGGAGGAGCCGGGCAAGGGCGAGATTATAGGCGACCTCGGTGGCGTTACTCACCGGACACCCCTGGGCATCCTCTCCACAGCCCTGCCATAGGTGGTCGAAGGATATGAACAGTTGGGTTCATGGACTGATCGACGGGGCCTGCGTGAAGGGATGACAACTGCGGTCCAGCCCCTCTTTGCGTGAGACACCCGGCCCTCCACGGGGCGGCATGCCGCTGCCGGATTCTGTCGCATCGTTCATGTCAGCGATCCGGTGCGTGAAGATACGGAGCCACACCGAGGCGACGCTTGAGATGGCAACCTCACCTTTGCGGCCAGGCAACGCCAGAACTTTGGTGCTGTACTCCTCTGAAGCCACGCCGCCTGGCCTCCAAGCGCCTGTCTGTTTCTCGGCGCTGGTCCGCTAACGCGGTAGCCCAAGCGCGAAGGGGACATGACGCTGGCTGTGTGGCGGGCGTTCGAGCCCGCCGGGGTCGTTGCCCAGATCAATCGTTGAGGGGATATCGAAGGAGGGACCGGCGCTGGCGAATAACCGGGCCGGCGGCGTGGCGGCTGCGGGCAGTCCAAGCGGGGGACTAAAGCGACCGTGTCCCGGGGCCCCGGATTCGTCGCTGTTGGAGAGCAGGCGGTTCTTGGTCCGCTTCCAAGCCCACGGAGACACGGTAGAGTTACACACAGCCCGCTCGGGAGCGCGAAGGGATCAATGCGAGTGAAGGTCTGCGCGGCGTGGGGGTAGGCCAAGAGGTGTTCAAGCTCTCGGTGGCACACTCGACGTTGTCGCTTCAAGGGCCTGGCGCGCCAAACGGTATCGCAGGTCAAGCCCGAGCACCCGTGGAATCTTGGATCGCCGCGGTCGAGGTCGGTAGCGATCCAGGTCACAAAATCGAGGAAATAGGTAGAAGAGTGCGTCGCCGGCACCGAGCTCTCGGCTGTCTCCGGTCTGCGGAAGGCGTGGCTCAAAGAGAGTACCGGGGCTTCGTGGCCCCTCGTGGTGCATTCGGCGACCTTGCGGTGATGCGGATCGTGTTCAAGCGAACGGTGTTGCTTGTGCCGCGTTGACGGTGATTCCTAAGGTAATGCCACTGCCGTCACGGGACTCCGGTGCGCTGCTCCTGCCGCGGGTGGGGCCACCCCCGAGTCCTGCGCCGGCCTCGTGCCCAAGGAGAACCGGAGTCGTGCGGTGATGTACGGGAGATGCGCCTACCGCCCGGCCCGCCCTGTCACCGCCAGGATCCAGTTCGCGATCAGTTCCATCGCGTCGACCGACCATGTCTCCTCAATGGCCGCGTACTCGTCGGGCGATCCGGTCTGCGCTCGTTGAAACAGGTGGTTGAGGTCGGGGAGCGCGTGGATTTCATAGCGGGTGTTACCGCCCCGTACGAGCGCGGCCTCAATCCCGCGCAGGTTTTCCTCAAAGGGGACCTGAAGGTCCTTCTCGCCATTGATCGCCAGGACCGGAACGGTCACCTGCTCCAGCGTCGTGGCGGGATCGTGCATGAGAAAGTACCGGAACCAAGCGGTGTTAACCCCGCGCACCTGCGCATCAATGACGCTGTCCCATGATGCGTCATCGGTGATGCCGGCCTGGGTGCGCTCCGCCTCGGTCCCCTCCTCCAGGGCAGCGCGGACGATCACGGCAATTTCGCTGCCCGCCCGCTCGACATCGTCCTCGGACTTGAGCACGTCAAAGATGGCTCGCTGGGTGCTTTCGGTGCGGGCAATCATGTCCTCCGTGGCCCCGCCGGCACGAGCGATGAGCTTCGCTTGTGCGTACAGAATCTCCTCGCCCCTGACACCGGGCCCCGCCATCAGGACGATGTAGCTCACGTCGTCGGATTCGACGGCCGCGATGGGCGCCACCAGACCGCCCTCCGAGTGGCCCGCCAGACCGATGGCCGCGTGATCGATCTCGGCTCGGGACTTCAGGTACTCAACGCCTGCGAGCGCATCGGAGGCGAAATCCCTGGATGTGGCCGGCAGGAAGTCTCCCGTGGACTCGCCGATGCCCCGGTCGTCAAAGCGCAGCACCGCGATTTCCTTGCGGGTGAGGTGATCGGATAGCACCAGGAAGGGCCGGTGGCCCATGAGGGCCTCGTCCCGATCTTGGGGGCCGGACCCCGAGATGAGGATGACGGCCGGAAACGGACCGCCGGACTGCGGGAGGGTGAGGGTTCCCGCCAAGGTGTGTCCACCCTCGGGGTTCGGGTAGCGGACTTCCTCCACCCTGTAGGGCAAGGGATCCTCAGGATTTTGCGGTCTCGGAAGCGCCGCTTGGGCGTCGGTGACTCGCTCCAGGCTGAGTGGCAAAGCGTTGCCCATCTGGGTGAAGGTTCCATCGATCCGATCCCCCGCCAGCGCCAACTCGCCCTCGAAGGAGGCGCCAATGGTGGGGATTGAGAGAGTCAGCCTCGCTCCATCGGCGGTGATGGTGGGCACCGGGATACGGGCGTTGCCCTGATCAATGGAGTACATCGTGGCGCCCAGCCCGTCATCCCCGTGGGTAATCTCCAGGCGCAACCTGAGTTGCCCCGCCCCCACATCCAGGGTGCCGATCCACTGTCCCGCAAAACCCTCCGGTTCGGGCGCCTGGCCCCCGCCCGCAGCCGGCAAGGACACGGCCGCCGCCACGGCGGCGGACACCACAGCGATGCGCATCATGCTCAGCCCCCTTCCAATAAGAAACACTTTGTCGCAAGCGCGGGGAGGCGGCGCACCTCCCCCGCAAGACGCAGTGGCCCGCCCCCGACCCCTTGCCTCACACCCGCACGAGCCGGGCGGCCCCCTTGCCCACCACCTCATCCAGCGCCCCCACGACATCGCTCCTGACCGACACCGTCAGCGTGCGCGAGCGCAGGCGCCGCGCCGGAGTCCCGTTGGCGTCAGACAGCAGGAACTCCAGGGGTGCGCCGCCCGCATGCTCTTGGACGACGGACTTGATGTCGCCCGGCGCGCCGCCCGGAAGCGCCCCGTTGGCGTCCAGCCGGATCTGCAGCGCGACGCGACCGCTGTCGGCGACATCGCCCAGCGCTTCGGCAGCGTCCAGGAAGACCGGCGGTGCCTCCTCGTCGCGCTCCCTGTTGCTCACCTTGCCGGAGAGCAGCACCAGGGCGTCGGGTTGCAGAAGCTCCTTGTGGGATTGCCAGACCTCCCTGAAGGCCAGGACCGTGACCGTGCCCTGGAAGCCCTCCACCGTCAGCTTCGCCCACTCGGACCCGTCCTTGCGCGACACCTGCCTGGCGACGGCGGTGACGACGCAGGCGGTCTCGACCGTCTGACCCATGCGCTCCTTAAGGGATGCGGGATCCAGCTGGTCAAAGACGCCCACGATATCCCGGTAGGGATCAAGCGGATGCCCCGAGATGAAGAACCCCAGCGCGTTCTTTTCATGGGCGAGCTGTACGCTGCCTCGCCAACGCTCCACATCGGGGAGCTCAGGATCCGGCCGCTCAACGCCCTCGCCCCCGAAGAGGGACTGCTGGCCCCGCTCCGATTCCTCGACGCGCGCCGACGCCTCCCCGTGTATGAGATCCAGGCCCTCCTCCAGTTGCGCCCGATGGCCGAAGGAATCCAGCGCGCCCGAGTGAATCAACGCCTGGCAGGCCCGCTTGTTGATCGCTCTGGGGTCGACCCGATTCACGAATTCGAAGTAGCCGGTAAACGCGCCCCCCTGGTTGCGGGCTTCGAGGATCGACTCAAACGCCCCGCTCCCGAGCCCCCGCACGGCCCCCAGCCCGAAGCGAATCGTGTGCGGGTCGACGGCCGTGAACTTCCACCCGCTCTCATTGACGTCCGGCGGCAGGACCTTGAGGCCGTCCGCAAGCTCCGGGTGATAGCGTCCCAGCTCCCGGCATTCGCCGATGTACTTGACCACATCGTCGGTCTTCTCCAGGACCGAGGACAGGAGCGCGGCCATGAACTCCGCCGGGTAGTGTCGCTTGAGCCACGCGGTCTTGTAGGAGAGAAGCGAGTAGGCGGCCGAGTGCGACTTGTTGAAGCCGTAGCGTCCGAAGGTCTCGATCTGCTTGGCCAGCCTGCGAGCGGCCCTCTTGGACAGGCCCTTTTCGCCCGTCAGGCGCTCCTGGAAGCGACCGAGTTCGCTCTCAATGAGGGCTGCGTCCTTCTTCCCCATTGCCTTGCGCAGCACATCGGCCTCGCCCAAGGAGTAGCCGGCCAGGTCGCTCGCGATCCGCATCACCTGCTCCTGGTACACGATGATGCCGTAGGTGGGCTCAAGGATGTGCTCCAGCCCGGGCGCCGGGTAGACGACCTTCCTGTGCCCCAACTTGCGGGCGATGTACTGGTCCGTCATCCCCGAATCCAGCGGTCCGGGTCGGATGAGCGCGTTGGTCGCGACGAGATCGTCGAAGCGGTCGCAGCGCATCGCGCGCAGCTTGTCCATCGCCAGTTGCGACTCGAACTGGAACACGCCCGAGGTGCCGCCGCCCGCCAGCATCTCGTATACCTGGGCGTCGTCCAGCGGCACATCGTCCATCGACGGGGATTCGTAGACGGCGCCCGTCTTCGGGTGTCGCAGCCCTCCGGCGCGCGCCCGGATCGCGGCCACCGCGTCGTGGATCACCGTCAGCGTCTTGAGGCCCAGGAAGTCCATCTTGAGCATCCCGGCGTCCTCGAGCGCGTTCATGTCGTATTGGGTGACGATGTCGGGCGCATCCCCGTCCCGCGGGGCGCGCTGCGCGCCGTTTCTGACGCCCTTGCTGGGCGTGCAGATCGGGACGTAGTCGTCCAGGGGTCCGGGTGCGATCACTACCCCGGCGGCATGCACGGACGCGTGGCGGGACAGCCCCTCCAGCGTGGTGGAGTAGTCAAAGAGCTGCTTGTGGCGCTCATCCGATGCGTACAGCGCGGCGACGTCCTGGATTCCGCTGATGGCCTCGGCGACCGTGTAGCTCTTGCCCGGCTGGTTCGGAATCATCTTGGCGATGCGGTCTGTCTCGCCGATGTCGAAGCCCAGAACGCGGCCGACATCGCGGATGACGGCCCGGCTCTTCATGGTGCCGAAGGTCACGATCTGGCCCACCGCCCGGCGACCGTACTTCTCGCGCACATACTCGATGACCTCGCCCCGGCGCTCGTAGCAGAAATCGATGTCGATGTCGGGCATTGAGATGCGCTCCGGGTTGAGGAAGCGCTCGAAGAGAAGGTCGTAGTGGATCGGATCCAGGTCCGTGATGCGAAGCGCGTAGGAGATCAGCGATCCGGCGGCCGATCCCCTGCCCGGTCCGACGGGGATGCCCTGGTCCCGGGCCCAGCGAATGAAATCCCAGGTGATCAGGAAATAGCCGGCGTATCCGGTCTTGAGAATGACGGCCAGCTCGTCGTCCAGTCGCTTCTTGACCTCCTCGGGAAGGGGGGCTCCGTAGCGCTTCTTGGCGCCCGTGGTCGCCAGGTGGACGAGGTAGTCGTTGTCATCGGAGAAGCGGTCGGGCAGCGGGAAGCTGGGGAGGTGATAGGTCTTCTTGAACTCAAGCGAGACCTCATCGGCGATCTTGAGCGTGTTGTCCAAGACTTCGGGTCGGTCGGGAAACGCGTCCAGGATCTCTTGGGCGTTCTTGAGGTATAGCCCGTCGTCGTAGACCAGCCGGTCGGGGTCGTCGGTGTTCTTGGCCGTGCCGATGCAGACGAGGATGTCGTGGGCCTTGTGGTGCCCGTGCTCCAGAAAGTGTGCGTCGTTGGTGGCCACGACGGGCAAGCCCAGGCGGGCGGCCAAGGAGAAGACCTGTTCGTTGAGCGTGTCCTGCCCCGGAGTGCCGTGCGCCTGGACCTCCAGGTAGTAGCGGTCCGGGAAGGCGTTGGCGTACCAGCTCGCGGCCTCGACCGCACGCTCCTCATCGCCTGCGGTCAGGTGTCGGGCCACCTCGCCCGCCATGCAGGCCGATGTGACGATCAGCCCCTCGCTGTGCCGGGCCAGGGACTCGCGGTCCACCCGCGGGCGGTAGTAAAAGCCCTCGGTGTACGCCAGCGACGAGAGCTTGACCAGGTTCCGGTAGCCGACGGCGTCGCGAGCAAGGAGGACCAGGTGGTACGGCGACGGGCCCCTCCGGGTGCGATTCCGGCGGTCTCCCGGGGCCACATAGGCCTCCATGCCCACGATGGGCTTGATGCCCTCGCTGCGGGCCAGCTTCTGAAAGGCCCAGGCGCCGTACATGCAGCCGTGGTCGGTGAGCCCCAGGGCCGGCATCTCGAACTCCTTGGCCTTGCGAACGAGGTCGCCCAAGCGGCTGGCCCCGTCCAGAAGGGAATACTCCGAGTGGGTGTGGAGGTGAACGAAAGACACGTCCGGCCGAGCTCCTCTAGCGGCGCCGCATGACGGTGTGACCCATTGAGACATCCCAGTGCAGGACATCGGCGAACTCTCCCTCGCCCTCAAAGGTCAGCAGCGCGCCCCCGTTGCTGAATGTCGCTTGGCCCCGATAGGCCAGGGTGTCGGTGCTGAGCGCGTCTTCAGGGATCGCCCGGCCCCCGCTGGTGACCATTGTGGAGGTCAGCGCGTCGCCGGCGACCTGGATCCTGATGGCTGCCTCGCCGCCCCGGGCAGGACCTCGGTAGACGCCCTCAAAGCGCGTGAGGTCACCGGCAAAGGCCATCCGCGCGGGTGAGGCGTCCCCGACCAACAGCGCCACGATCTCCTCGGCGATCTCCCTGGGGTTGGTCGGACCCGCCGTGTTCAGAAGGACGACCACCGCCAGGTCGCTCTCCGGCAGGTACACCGACTCCGACAGAAAGCCGAAGATGCCGCCGCCGTGGCTGAGCGCGCGGTGCCCCAGGACATCCGCCGTGGACAGCCCCAGGCCGTAGCGGAGTCGCGTGCCGTCGTCCAGGTCGCCGGGCGCCACCATCTGGGCGTAGCTCTCGGGGCTGAGCACGCGGCCGCCGTGCAGGGCGCCCATCCATGTGGCCACGTCACCCGCGCTGGAGCACAGGGATCCTGCCGCGAAGGGGACGCTGTGCACGATGAAGCCCTTGTGCAGCAAACCGTCGGGGCCCATGTCGTACCCATCGACCTTGCCCTCGTGGATCTCCGTCTCGCTGCAGTAGTGGGATCGCTCCATCCTTAGAGCGGCGAAGAAGTTCTCCTCGACATACCGCTCATACGTCATCCCGGACACCTCCTCCACGATGACGCCGGCCAGGAAGTACGCAGAATTGTTGTAGATCTGGTGCTCGCCGGTCGGAAAGTCGAACGGATGGTTGCCGATGACCGTGACCAGGCTGTCCCTGGGGACCCGACGCACGAGGTACTGCGCCGCCTCGCTCATCTCGGTGTAGCCGCGAATGCCGGAGGTGTGGTCCAGGAGCTCGCGCACGGTGATGCGGTTTCCCTGGACGGGGAAGTCGGGCAGGTAGGTTCCGATCCGGGCGTCCAGGTCGACCATCCCCCGCTCCTGTAGCTGGAGCAGGGCGGCCGCCGTGAACTGCTTGGTGATGGAGCCGATCTCGTAGATGGCGTCCACCGGCGTGGGCGCCCTCAGCGCCACATTGCCCCAGCCGTAGCCCCTGATCACGATCGGCTCGCCGCCCATCACCACGGCGACGGAGCCCCCCGCGATGAGCCCTGCACGAATCGGTGCCATCATGAAGTCGTCGATGGCGCCAAGGTGGTCCTCGTGGCCCGAGGCCGCGTACCCGACGCCCTCGGATCCGAAGGGCCCCGCGGCGGGCGCCTCTGGGGCGGACGTGCAGGAGGCGGCCAGGATCAGGCACGCCGCCGCGGAAGCTGCAAAGGTCGGAATGCGGGTCATGGTCTCATCGGTTCGCGGGCCTTGGGGGGTCTTGGCCGGTTGTCCTTGAGCGGCGACGGCGGGAACCAAGCGGGCCGAGCGCCTCAGGCGCCGACGCAGGCAAAGGAGGAGAGAATCTCGTCCAGTTGGATCATATACTCGTACTTCTCTCGCCCCGGTGCGTAGAGCCAAGCGTCAATCAGGTACCGGCGCGCCTGGCCCGGGCAGATCAGCGACTGCGCGATCAGGGGCCCCGCGGCGGGAAAGGCGTCCGGGGGGTTTTCCCAGACGGCTTGGACCGAGAGTCCCGGCTCGCCCCTGCTCGTGACGTCCCGGACAATTTCCCGGCCGCGGTTGACGACCTGGGGAAAGTCGTACCGTTCCTCCACCACGCGGGCGCGCCAAGCCAGCAGCTCGTCCGGTCCGAAGGCGTGCTCAAGCGCCGGGTCGCCCAGGCTGCGCCACGTCACGGTGAACTGGCGGATCAGCTCGGAGGGATCCGGGTTGTCGTTGCGGAAGAGATGCGCATCGCCCAGGTCCCGGTGGTCGTAGACGTTGGGCACCAGCAGCGTGAACCCCTCTTCCTCGCCCAGCCTCCGGGCCAGCGCCGTGTCCGAGCCGGTGGCGGTCATGCGGGCGACGGCCCACTGGCGGTACTGCCGGTCAAAGAGATCGGTCAGGGCGGGAAGGAGCTCCTCCAACTGGCCGGACGCATCCCCCGCATCGTCCAACACCGCGGCGGTCACAAGCTGGCTGCGGGCCCAAACATCCTTGACCTGCACCACGGCGGGGGGCTCGACCGGTTCAACCCGGTGGGCGAGCACCTCGCTGATCCACGGATCCGATTCCCGCCCGACCACCAGCTGCTGTTTCAGGAGGTTCAGGCGATACCAGGCGCCGTCGTACGGAGCGTGGTGGGTGACCTTGAAGGTCTTCTCGTCGCGAACGGTGAACACGGTCCGCTCCAGCGCGGGGACGACCCGGGCCTCCACGCCGCTCCAGAGCTCCTCGCTGGCCGTCACGACAATGCTGTTCACGTCCCCCATGGCCAAAGGCTGGCTGTCGCAACCCGCCAGCCCCCACAAAATGGCCCAAGGCGCCCAGCCGCCAGCCAACCGGCCCCACATTCGTTCGCGCATCACGTCCATCCCCGTATATTGATCGGCACCGCCGGTGCGGGCCGTCCCGGCCAAGATATGCCACCAACGCACAGGAAGCCCCTCATGCCCTCGTGTCACGTCAGTGCGGGCCACCTGCTCCTGCTCTCCTTGCTTCTGCTGGCGGCCGGTTGCGCCACCCCGGCAACCGACCCGCCCGGTCTCCCCCTGCCGGCGCCGACCGCTGATGCCGCCCAGGGGGACAATGTACAGCCGCAGCCCCCGGCGGCACCCCCGGCAGAGGTCGGAATTTTCACGCGAGCCCAAGCGGAGCGGGGACGCGTGGCGTTTGAGGAGTCGTGCGCCGACTGCCACACGACCGGCGAGTTTCGTGGCCGCACATTCCAGAACAGCTGGGGCCGCCGCACCGTGTATTCGCTGTTTCGGACGGTGCGCTCGACGATGCCGGACGACAATCCGGGCGGGCTGGCGGAGCAGGCGTACCTGGACGTGACCTCCTACATCCTGCGACTCAACGGGCACGAGCCGGGGGCCAGGGAGATGGTGGCGGATTCTCCGATGCGTGAGGTGCGCATCGCCGTCGAGGGAGAGGGGCGTTGACGGGTGCGGGGAACAAGCGCGCCCGGATAAGCGAGGACGGGCGCGGATTCGTGAGGGCCGCTACCCTTGGCCGGGTCGCCGTGGCGGGGGCTCCCTGCGCTCCGCGCCGGCCGGACTCTTGGGTATTGCCGATAGCCGCTTGGGGGACCCCTGGGGCGTGGACTGCGATGAACCCGGCCGGGGCCGGCGCCCGGTCACGCTAAAAAAAACCATTGTGGCCCCGCCCATTCGGGGGTCGCCTTGTGCGGTGCCAAAATAGGGGCGTGCGCGGGCTACGGGCGCCTCCGTACCGCCACCCGGGTGCGACGATGTGATGCGTGTTGACGCGAAAAAAAACCGCGCGGATCGGGAGCATCTTGGGGGGTGCAGTCATCATGAGCGCCCGTGTTGGCGATTCCTCCGCGTGCAGCCTCGTGCGCGAAGGACCGGGGAGATGGGTTCGGTCCCCGGCCCCGTACGTAACGCGGGAGCGGGGGCGCCGCTGACGACAGGGGGGCTCTGCGAAGAGAAGGGCGGGGCCGTCGAGTGGCGAATGGGGTTGGCCCCGAGGTCGCTCCCCATGTCGGAATAGTCGACATGCCGGTTCAACCCCGCTTTTGTGGTTGATCTCGGGCCACCACCCGGAGGCGCGGTTGCCCCGTGGCTTGCCGGTTCAGCCGTATGCACACGCGCAGGGTTGCCAAAGAGTCAGCAGCGGACCCACAAGAGAACTTCGGGGGGTCCGCCAACCCGTTTTGGATCCCGGGTGTTCGCGTGTGGTACGTGCGGAAGCGAGATCCCCAAAGCGCGGCACGAAACTTGCATGTGTTGTCAATCGCCACCGGGAACATGGACGACATTGGCCGCTTCGGGTGGCAGGCGGACCTTCTTGGGGGGAGGCGTGACCATCATGGGAGACGTTGAGTGCAGGGGGTGGATAGTTGCGTGGCGGGCAGTCGTAACCGCGCTGGTTCTCGTAGGCTGTCAAGATCCTCTTCCGAGTGACCCGGCGCGCGATCCCGATCAGGCCGACGGTGAGCTCTGTGCTGCGGGCGGGGTCTCCGACATGTCGTGCAAGGGGGTCGTTGTGCTCTCGATGCTCAACGCGGCGGATTTTGGGGCGACATTTGTCAATGACGTGTGGGGTTGGACGGATTTCGTGACCAACACCGAGTGGGCCCTCGTGGGTCATGCGGACGGCACGTCCTTTATCAACCTCAAGGATCCAGGGAATCCCGTATACGCGGGCATCCTGCCCCTGACTCCGGGTACGGACCGTTCCATCTGGCGCGACATCAAGGTGTACCGGGGGTACGCCTACATCGTCGCCGATGGGGCGGGAGATCACCGCATGCAGGTGTTTGATCTTTCGCGTCTGCGTGATGCGGCCGATCCACCGATGACCTTCGATGCGACGACGTTGTACACGAACATCGGGGGTGCCCACAACCTTGCGATCAACGAGGAGACCGGCTTCGCGTACTCCGTGGGCAGCAACGGAAAGGATGGCGAGACATGTGGCGGCGCCCTGCACATGATCGACATTCGCGAGCCCGCCAGTCCCAGCTTTGCGGGCTGTTTTCGTGACACCCGAACCGGCATGATGGGGGGCGGTTACACCCATGACGCGATGTGCATCGTCTACCGGGGCCCCGATGAGGAGCATCAAGGCAGGGAGGTGTGCTTTGGATCCAACGAGACGGCGCTCCAAATCGCCGACGTGACCGACAAGTCGGCACCCGTTGCGCTTTCGTACGCAACGTATCCCAATGTGGGGTACGCCCACCAGGGATGGATCGACGCCGCGCATGAGTATTTCTACATGAACGACGAAATGGACGAGATGAACACCCAGCCCACGACCCGCACGCTGGTGTGGGACGTCAAGGACCTCGACGACCCCGTCATGGTCAGGGAGGTCATGTCCGAAACGAGGGCGACCGACCACAATCTCTACGTTGTGGGTGACATGATGTACCAAAGCAACTACACTGCGGGGTTGCGAATTTTGGACATATCGGATCGCATGAACCCGGTGGAGGTCGCGTACCTGGACACGACACCGGAGCAGGATGGCACGGGGACCAGCCACGGCTCCTGGAGCAACTATCCGTTTTTTGCGAGTGGAGTCATCGTGGTCACGTCGATTGGGGAGGGCGTGTTCTTCGTGAAGCGCGCGCCCGGGGGTTGATCTCTTCCGGCACCCACGGTGTCAGCCAGGGAAGCTGAGGTCGTCGGGCATGCTCACCTTGGTTGTCGCCGAAGAATCAGTGCTACGGATGGGCTTGAGGTGCCCGGGACACTGTGTGCCATGGCAACAGAGGCGCAGGAGATCTTTGTTGAGGAACCCGGACGGCGTGCTTGGCGCCTCGGCCCCGGGGGTCACGTGTTCTGGGTGTCGCTGAGCAACGGATCCGGCGGGAGCCGTCTCAGGTTGCGGCACAGGTTGACCCCAAGCTGGTCGATTGTTGCGGGTGTTGGTGCCGTCCATACCGTTGTGCGGACGCCGTCACAATTCGGTGGCGCCCGGGGCGAACCAATGACGGTTGCAGCGTAGCAAACCGACAATCTGCCCTCATTTAGACCGACAATCGGCCGTTGCACTGACCGACAATATTCCCCGGTGATATTCGGCCATGCATTCGTCGCCACCCCTGTACCCGCGTTCGTTGGCCCCAGCCATTAAGCGCGCCATGGCGGACACGCCGGCGGTCTGTCTGGCCGGAGCTTGCCAAACCGGAAAGACGACGCTTGTCCGCGCCATGATGCCCGAGCGTCCGTACTTCAGTCTGGATCATGCTCCGTTTCTGGATGCGGCGAAAGTCGACCCCTCCGGTGTCGTGGCCTCATTGCCCAGGAAGGTCACCATTGATGAGATTCAGCGAGATCCGGAATTGTTGTTGGCGATCAAGATGGCTGTGGATATGGATCGCCTGCCGGGACGCTTCGTGCTTACCGGGTCGGCCAATTTGCTGTCGTTGCCCACGGTCACCGAACCTCTCGCGGGCCGCATGGAGACGCTCCATTTGATGCCCCTTGCGGAGTCGGAGCGCAGGCCCGGTCGCTTCCTATGTGACCGGCTGGAGGGAACAATCCAGCCCGCATCCGCCTCAGGACGCCAGCTGCCCTCCCCGGAAGACCTTGGCAAGCGCTGCTTGGTCGCAGGTGGCTACCCGGAGCCCCTGTCCCGCGGCCCCGATCGTGCCCGGCAGTGGTAGCTTGCAGTATGTGCGAGCGATTCTTGACAGGAATGTGTTCGATATCGCAAGGGTTCGCGGTGCCGCCGCGGTTGCGCGTCTGCTGAGTATCTTGGCCGCCCGAAATAGCGAGCTTCTGAACACCAGCAGGCTTTCGCGCGAGCTTGGCATTCATCGAGAAACGGTCCGCGGGAGCACATCGCCGTCCTCGAACGCCTCTTTCTCGTGCGCCGGTTGCGCCCGTGGGCCAGAAACGTCGGGAAACACCTGGCCAAGAGCCCCAAGGTCCATCTTGTCGACTGTGGTTTGGCCGCCACGCTGGCGGGTCTGGCCGCCAACGACTGGATCTCCCAACGCACGCGAATGGGCCATCTTCTGAAATCCGTTGTGGTCCAACAGCTTGTGACTCTGGTTGGCTGGACCGATCCCCAATTGCGCTTCTGGCACTTCCGCGATCGGGACAGGCATGAGGTCGATCTGGTGGTCACGTGCGCTGCCCAGATCTGTGGCATCGAGGTGAAGGCGACGAGCACGCCGGGGCGGACCCTTAGAACCACCCGGGAGCTACCGCGCCCCACGGCTCGTGGCTGGCCGTCACGACCGTGCACATCTTCGTTCGCGCGTCGGTGCGATTCCCTATATTCTATCGGGATCGAGCGTTGCCGCCGTTGCACGCCGCCTTGGATACCAGGATACGCCATCGACCGGGAGGAAGCCTCCCCAATGCTACTGTCTCGTTTGCTCGTGGTCCGCCCTGCCGCGGTGTCCGTTTCGATCTTGGCGGGTGGGCGCGCCTTTCCGGCAGGCGACTCTCGCGTGCGGGATGTTCGCATGAATCCGGCGGCAGTGAAGCGGTGACTTCTCGGCCGAAGAGGGATGGGGTGGATCGCCGCGGCTTCGTCAAGGCCGCCGCGGGCTTGGGCGTAGGCGCCGCCCTGGGACGCAAGCGGGTGGCCTCGGGGTCGGCCGCACCAGCGCTCCATCTCCGCCAGAATCCTGATGTTGCGGTCATCGGGGCGGGCACCTTCGGAGCGTGGACCGCCCTGAACCTGGCCCAGTCCGGGGCGCAGGTTACGCTACTCGACCAGTACGGGCCCGCCAATTCCAGGGCTACTTCCGGGGGAGAGACCCGAGGCGTGCGCGCCGGCTACGGGGGGCGACCCCATCATGGGCTCTGGGTGCGTTGGGCGAAGCGCGCGATCACGATGTGGAACGAGTGGGACGCACGCTGGCAGGAGATGTTGCTTCCCAGGGTGTTCTTCACCACCTCGGACCTGATCATTCGGGACGAGTGGACCGAATTCATGGAGGATGTGCGCGTCAACTGGGACAGAGAGGGCGTGCGCTACGAGGTGCTGGATGCTGACGAGGTCAAGCGCCGGTGGCCGGTGATTGATGTCGCCGGCATGACGACGGCGCTTTGGGAGAGGGATGCCGGTGTGGTGCGGGCCAGGCGCGCGATCGAGTCGGTGGTTCGGGTCTTCGAGCACGAGGGGGGCGAAGTCCGGGTCGGTCGCGCCGCCCCGGGGCCCGGGACGGGCCGGACGCTGGAATCCCTGCGGGTGAATCCGGGCGAGGCTCTCTCCGCAGGCACATACGTCTTTGCGCTGGGACCTTGGTATCCCAAGGTTTTTCCGCAACTGATGGGGCAGCGCCTTCGGATCCCGATGGGTCATGTACTCTATCTGCGCACGCCTCCCGGTGACAACCGCTACAGCTATCCGAACCTTCCGAGCTACAACTTTCCGGGCGTGACGGGCTGGCCGGCCCTGGGGCCGGACAACCGGGGCTTTCGGGTGCGGACCGGTGGCCAGCCGCCCCACGACCCGGACACCAGCCGCCGTTGGCTCAAGGAAGAGGAATTCGAGCGTCCGAGGGCGTTTGTGGCCGAGCGCTTCCCCGGGCTGGTCGATGCGCCGATCAGCGAGACCCGTGCGTGTCACTACGAGATCTCCGTGACGGGAAATTTTTTCTTTGATCTGCACCCCGATCTGGACAACGTGTGGCTGGCGGGCGGCGGGTCGGCGGAAGGGTTCAAGTTCGGACCGGTCATCGGCGAATATCTGTCTGGCAGGATCTTGGGCACCGAGGACGATGCGGAGCTGATCGACACCTTTCGGTTGTCGGAGGACGAGTTCGAGCCGCGGGACGGCGACGGCGCCTTGTGATGACCGGGGGATGCGGGGATGTCTGGACGAGGGCGCGCTGAGGCGGACATGGGGAGGACGTCCACCCGCTGTGCGTGCTCCGGGACCGAAGGTGCGGGGGCCGGGAAGCTCAAGAGAGCGCGCGGCAGAAAAGCTGAGAAGGCAAGGTGGCCGTGTACCATCGGGTGACCGTCTGGCCGATGGGTCCGGGGAGGGAAACTTGTTGTGCCAGACGGCAAGATGTAGCGGTTGACGGACACCTTGGCGACGGGAGAGGCCGAATTCTCCGATCCGGGGGGCTTGCAGGCCTCCGAATCCCGGTGGGACAACTGCCATCCTCCGCTGGCTGTCCGGTATCCGTAGCATGATTGGAAAACGAACATGAGCGCGCGAATTACCGGTTTGTCGCTCAGCGATGTCCGTTGCTTCTCCGGTGAACAGAGTGTGCGACTGGCGAAGATCACCTTGCTGGTCGGCGAGAACAGTGCAGGCAAGACGACGTTCCTTGGTTGTCTCAACGCACTCGGACAATTGGCCGGACTCCACGACCTTGAGGATGGCGTCAACTGGTTCGATAAGAAGCCGTTTTTCATGGGACCGTTCCGCAACATCGCCCGACAAGGAGCGACCTCGTTCCACATTTCCGCCGAATTCGCCGGCGATGCCGTGAACAAACTCGCCATTCGGTTCGGGGAAGGCGACGGCCCGGCTCCTCATGAGACCGCGTTGGAGTTGCACAGGTCCGGCATTCCACCAGGAGCAGCTCCAACGTTGGCCATCGTTCGCGAGACCCCCAAGAGTCGCTTCGGGCCTTGGTGGTTCGACGGACCGGAATTCCGATTCCGTCTAGACCCATCCGGCATTTCATACATGCAGTTCACTACATGGTTGTCGCAAGCAGCGCGTCGCGGTGCGCTCCCCTTCTCTGGTAACTGGGTTGAATTCCAACGGGTACGTGCTGGCCGGACCAGCGATGAGGAAATTGCGGCGTTCATCAAATTCAAAAACTTTTTCAGCGACTTTCGGTTCCCCAAAAAGAAACAACTCCAGATCGTATCAGTTGATCCGAGGGAACTGAAACCGCAGCGCGTGTACGAGAAAAATCCCATGGAGATACCAAACAGGTATCTCGACGCGTTGGGCACGTTCGGCCGCCAGCTTGACCCCGGGTTATTCATGACGGCGGCTTGAGGGGGCTGGATTTGTGGGGGCAAGTGATATATCTTCAATGTGTTACCAAGATCCACCAGCGTTTTCCGGCCACCAACCCAGGGTGAAGTCATGGCAACGACATTTAGCTTCAACAAATCGCTCCGAATCGAGTCCCGAGACGAAAGATTGTCATCAGACGCAGGGGCGGCCACCAGCCGAGAAATCCTCGAGCGTAGCGGTATCATCAACGCCGCAACCAAACGGATCAAGGACGAGCGCGACCCCGTCAAGATCAAGCACTCCATGGCGGAGTTGCTACGCACCGCGCTCTTGCTCCTCGTCCAGAATCGCCGGGACCATAACGATGCGAATGTCTTCCGCAACGACGTGTCCTTTGGCCTCGCGGTATCCGACCGGAAGGGAACGAAACCGGTCGACCATGCGCTGGCGTCGCAGCCTACCTTGTCGCGCTTGATCGCGGCGCTCAGCAACGAGGAGAACACCGAGGCCTGTCGCGACGTGATCATGGACTTCACCTCGTGGAAGGTGCTCGCCACAAACGGCGGTCGCCTGCACGATACGTTGGTCATTGATGTGGACAGCTTACCGGTGAAGGTGCATGGACAGCAGGCCGGTAGCGACTATAACGGGCACTATCGCGCCAGGGTTTTCCATCCGTTGGTGGCGTTGGCGGCGGAGACGGGAGACATCCTGGATGTTGAGCTTCGGAGGGGCAAGGTTCATACGGCGAACCGCGTGGTGGGCTTCATCAAGAACGTGGCGAAGCGTGCGAAGGGGAAGATCAGCAAGAGGGTCATTTTTCGTATGGACGCCGGGTTCCCGAGCGGGGTTCTGATGCATGCGCTCGAGGAGGAGGGTATCGACTTTGTGGTCCGTGTGGCGAACAACAAGGTGCTGGCTGATCGTGCCGAACCTGCGATCGATGAGTTCCGTGCTGACATGGACAAAAAGGACAAAGAGGACAAAGAGAAAGAACGCCCGCGTGAGACCACGACGCGAGTTCGGGAAGCGGAGCGGTACAAGGCGGGGAGCTGGCCTGTTGAATGCCGCATGGTGCATGTGATGGTGGCTAAGCCGGGCGAGCTGTTCACGAGGTCGTTTTGGTTGGCCACATCGGTGTCTGCCGATGAGATGACGCCTGAGGAGGTGTTGGAGCTGTACAGGCAGCGCGGGAAGGCTGAGGGCCACATTGGCGAGTTGATGAGTGTGGTGAATCCGTCGTTGTCTTCGACGTCGCGTCCCAAGAGCCACTACCGGAACCAAAAGGTTGCGGTGGCCGATACGGAGGAAGAGGTGAGTGGCGACGAGAACGGCGAAGAGGAGGTGGTGGAGGATCCAGAGCTTCTGGATGCCTTTGCCCGCAACCGGGTACGGCTACTGTTGTCGATCCTGGCGTACCAGGTGATGCATGTCCAACGTGTTCTGTTGGCGCGGCGGACCGGTGTTGGCTGGAGTTTGCGGCGCCTGTTGGAGCGAGTGTTGCGCACGGCGGCACGATACATCGTGTCTGGGCGACGGATCACGATGATCACAAGCGCAGTGTCGGTGCATTGGCAGATGCTGGTTGCCGGAGTGCGAGAGCTTCCTGATGTCCGAATCTTGTCCGCCGAGGTTGTCTGATACTCAACGGCGGGTCTGGGCGCAAGGGCGGTTACAAGGGAAGTGGCGGAAGTGCGTCCATAAAATGGGTATTTGGGGGGTATGATGTGCACGAGGCGGTGGTCGGCCGGCAAAATTGGGGGGCTGGCCGATGTCGGAACGCCGAGAACCCTTTCACTGGCCTTGATGACAGTTTCAATTGTCACTCATGAATAAGGTGGGTTGATTTGTTTGACGACATCGACGTCCGGTCCATGGATCGCGACGCATTCGAAGTTATTGTAAATGTCTCTGGCGGATTTCGAAACCTCCAAGATGTCGGCTATGGCGTCGCAAGCCTTCTCCCGCTTCTCAATAAGGTTGCGGCCGCAACCTCGCTTGGGAATACAAATTCGAGCTTCATGTTTCTGCTTCAGCAACCGGAGGTGCATATTCATCCATCGGCACAAGCCAACCTTGTCAAGATGATGACCAATAGCGCCCATGCCTTTGTTGTCGAAACACACAGTGACCATGTGATCGACTGGGTCAGAATTCTCGTCAGGGAGGGAGAATTGGCACCTTCGGACGTGGCAATCATCTACTTCGAGCGTCTTCCCGGCGATGACCCGGTAACCCGCCTTCATCAAATCTCCCTTGATCGGAGCGCCAACTTTTCTGGACAGCCGCGCAGCTTTCGCACTTTTTTTTCGATCGAGACTTCCCGTTTGCTTGGACTGTCCCCGTAAGGGCTCGGGCATGTCCGTGAGGGTCATTGTGGACGCCAACGCATTTCATCCCGGGTTATTCATGACGGCGGCTTGAGCGGGCTGGATTTGTGGGGGCACGTGGTATATTGTCAATGGGTTACCAAGATCCACCAGCGTTTTCCGGCCGCCAACCCAGGGTGAAGCCATGGCAACGACATTTAGCTTCAATAAACCGCTCCGAATCGAATCCCGAGACGAAAGATTGTCATCAGATGCAGGGGCGGCCACCAGCCGAGAAATCCTCGAGCGACCGGGGTCAAAGGGTAGACCAGACGGCATAAAGGGGCGGGGCTACAAGAAACCAACGTCTCGAGCTTGCCTTGCGAAACCGACTTGCCCACACGAAACGGTGGGGGGCCCTTATTTTCGTCCAAATAGCCGTGAAAATCTCTTCAGATCGTCGGTTGATATTCGAAATCTGCGCCGGCGCCGCGGCCGTCGGGTAGTGGATGCCTCTTTCCGCGACGTCAGCGTAGCGGTTGGTCTTGGGATATCGTTAGAGATGCCCTGAAGCTCCCAATCCGGCCGCCGATACCCAGGTCCCAGTTTTGTGAGGGTGTCCGGCCCGCCGGTCATGAGGTGTTCCGTCCAACAAACTGGGACCACCCCGCGGAGAGAAGAGGCACGAACACCGCCGGCGTGAGGCTTTTGGCGGTTGCCCTCTTGACTCATGGTGTCCATCGGGGCCGTCCACGGAGCCCAAGCCGTCGCGTACAGTCGAGTAAACTGCTCTATTGATGGGACCGCCCCCACGGTTTCGGGCGACATCCATGGGTCCGTGCTGGGCAAACCGGAGCGGTTGGCCGAAGTCGGCTACGGGCATCTTGGCCGTTGTCGCGCGCTCGTAGCCACCATCGCCCTTAAGGGCCTGCCACCGCCCCCGGCCGGAAGAGCTCACCCTGAACCGCCCCAGCAGGCTCCGCTCCCCACGAAGCGGCATCCGTAACAATGTCGCGAAGCTCGGCCGGAGTCTGCGGATCGGGCCAGGGCTCCGCGCCCCGCGCCACCAGTGCATCAAGCCCCGCGCAAGGCTTGCCGCTGCGCCTGGCATACACCGGCACGAAACGGAGCTTGTCCAGCTGCTCGGTCGCGCCCGCCCAGGTGCCTCCGTGCCCATGATCGGAATTCACGACCAGCGCCGCGTCCGCGAGCGCGTAAATGAGCTTGTTGCGCTGCATCGCATGGCTGGCCCAGAACCGGACCGCGGGATCGTAGGGGCAAACCAGAACGAGCCGCCCCTCCATCAGCGGCGCGCGGTTATCCCGGTTGAGCGCCGCTCGCTCAAGACCGTTGGCGAGCACGCCCAGGGCTCCGCCGCCGGCATGCACGGCTCCCCGCATCGCGGCCTGATCAACGCCGCGGGCGAAGCCCGACACGATGCGCAGATTCGCCTCGGCCGCCAGGTGTCCAGTCCGCTCCGTATAATGGACAAGGTCCTCGTCGATACGCCGGGAACCGACCACCGCCAGCCCTCCGCTGTCGATTGCGCCGAGGTCTCCGCAGCCGTATAGCACCGGCGGCGCTTTCTCCCGCATCCGCCTCTTCAACCGTCGCGGATAGCCGGGGTCCGCCCTCGTCACAACCCAGATTGCGCGCGCCCGCCAGCGCTCCACGGCCTGGGCAAGAAGAAACCCCCGCGCGAGGAGCCTGTCGAAGCGGTCGATGTCCACCTTGGGCCAGGACTCGCTCAATTCCTTGAGCGCCCCAGGGTCAAGCAGGTCCGCCGGTTGACTCCCCACTTCGCGCAGATGCCGCGCCAGGCCGCAGTATTCGCCCAGGGACAGGGGACTCGCCGAAGGCTTGGTTTTTCCCGCCAAGAGTGGGGCAGTGAGGAGCAGGATCGCCTTGGCGTCGGGGCTGAGCTCGGCGTCCATCAGCCTCGTCCCAACGACGACAGCGCCAGCGGCCAGACCTCCCCGCTGCCGTGCCTTCGTAGCAGCCACGCCGCCACCGTGAACGTCCACCCCGAACCCACGACATCGTCCACGAGCAACACCGGATCCGCCAGAGGAGGCGCGCTGCGGGAGATCGCGAGCGAGCCGTCCAAATTTCGCGCCTGTTGCATACTGTTGGCCATGGACTTCTGCCGGGGGCGAGGTATTGTCTGCTCAAGAATCGGCAGAAAGGGCAGCCCGAGGGTAGCCGCCAGCCGTCGGGAAAGGTCCGGCACGAGGCGCGGGTGCCGAAGGGAAGGAATACAGGTCACCCAGCCAGGTTCCGGGTCCGGCCCCCAACGACCGACCAGCGATGCGCATGCCTCGACCAGATCGTCGCTGAAACGCCCGTCCTCCTGCTTTCCGGAACGCACCATCCGACCCCATCCCTCGTCGCCCCACAGGCAAAGAGCCCTTCCCACGTTGGCCCGGTATTCCTGGGCTATCGTGCCATTGACGCCGTAGCGCCGCAACCCGCCCAGAGGCGGCCACTGCTTCCGTGGCTTGACACGGAGATCCAATCGGCGCAGGAAGGCCAGCGTCTCAAGTTCCAGCCGGGGGGAGATATCTGCGGAGAGCGGCGGTAGCCTCGGCGACTCAACCCCTTCTGGATCACCGTCGAGGGCGCGGATCAGAAATTCCATGTGTCCGCTCTTCAATCCCACGTACTCCTGCATTTGACGTTGCTCCTGACGCCGCAGATCGGTCAGGCGCTTCGCTCGCTCCCAGAAAGAGTGGCGCAAGGTGGCGGCGGTGAGTTGCCACTTCGCTCCACTCTTCACAACCGGTGCGGGTGACTCGAGTGACAGCAGCTGGATCGTACGTTCGATGCGCCCGAGGGTGAGGTTGACCCGCTGCAGGAGCTCGTAACGCGAAAGACCATTCGGCGCCTTTTGCAGCGCCTCGGTCACCTGCCGCACCTCCCCCGGAGTGGGGAACGCCGTGTTGATGAAGTGGTCGGTGATGTCGGTCTCCTCTTCGCCGCTCAGCAGGATGCCGCGCGCGGCATCCAGGGCCCGCCCGGCACGACCCACCTGCTGATAGTAGGCCACGACCGATCCGGGGGTCTGATAGTGGATGACGAAGCCCACATCCGGCTTGTCGAAGCCCATTCCCAACGCGATCGTGGCCACCAACGCTTTCACCCGGTTTTCCAGCAGTGCCCTCTCCAGCTCTTTGCGCTCATTCGGCCCCATCTGCCCCGTGTAGGCCCTGACGTCAATCCCCCGAGAACGCAGCCAATTCGCCACAAGCTGGGCATCACGCACGGTCAGCGTGTAGATGATGCCGTGTCCGGGGAGCTGCGGGACCGTCTGCGCGAGCCAAGCCAAGCGCTGCGACTGATGGGGCAGGCACATGGTTTGCAGAGCGAGCGAGGTGCGCGCCAAAGGCCCCCGCTGGACCCTCAAGCCAGGTCCGAGAACTTGGCGCAGGTCGTCCATCACCCGGTTGTTGGCCGTCGCGGTTGTTGCCAGGAGCCTCATGTTCCGTGGAAGGGTCCGTGCCATGCGCCCGATCAGTCGGTAGGTGGGCCGGAAGTCGTGCCCCCAGTCGGAGATGCAGTGGCATTCGTCGACCACGAGCAGGGAGATACGCTCGGCAAATCCGGCCAAGACATTGGTTCGAAAGCGCTCGTTGGCCAGCCGTTCCGGGGCGATGAGCAGGATATCCACTTCGTCGCGGTCCAGCATCGCCTCCACCTTGGACCATTGGTCCACGTTGTCCGAGGTGATACTCTTGGCATGGATGCCCATGCGCACGGCGGCATCAATCTGGTTCCGCATCAGCGCGAGCAACGGCGACACCAGCAGGCCGGGGCCTGTCCCGGCTTCCCGTAGGAGGCGAGTCGCGATGAAGTAGACAAAGCTCTTGCCCCAACCCGTCTTCTGGACCACGGCAAGCCGGCCGCGTCGTTCGACCACATGGCGGATTGCCTCCTCTTGACCAGGCCGAAAGGTGGCGTCTGGAATCCCGGTGCCGATCCTCAGCAGACCGAGGGCTCTTTGTGAGTCGTAGATCGGGGGCAGCATGCTGGCCCAATTATAAACGCATTTGGCTTGTTGACGTGTCGAATGCCATGCGGGACGAGGGAATGTGGTCCCGCTTCACTTTGCGACAGATTGTATTTCGGTATGCCCGCTCGCGCGCGGGGCGCGAGCGAAACCGGGCGAGGCAACACGTTGCTCTCTGGCCCGATTTCGACTCCCACGCATATTCGGCCGACCGCGGCGCGCGGCGTCCAGAGAAACACGAATTTGTTCGATGCACGAGACCTCAGATATTATCCTTAGAGGTCCTGACGGACGGTACGTTGGGGCGCAACAACGACCCAGGCATAAGTGGTGTTCTGCCTCGAATCCGGCGGGAGGACCATTCGATCAAGTCAATCCAAGGATGTCTGATGGACCATTGCACGCCGCCCGGCGATTTGGATGTCAGCCGCCGTTGGTTGCGTGAAGAGAAATTCGAGCGTCGGCGGGTATTCGCGGCCAAGCGCTTCCCCGGAGTTGCCGGTGCGTCGCTCAGTGAGTGCCGGGCGCGGCACCGCGAGGTCTCCGCCAAGGGGGAACCGCTCCCTTGATTGGCATCCCGGCCGGGATAAACGCGTGGCTGCCGGAAGGCGCTGTGGCGGAGGGGTTCGGTTTCGGGCCGGTCATCGACGAGTCTCTGTCTGGCGGGACCCTTGGTACCCAGGCCGATATGCGAAGCACATCCGCCCATGTCGTGCGTACCGGGGTTGAGGCCCGGGTGGGCCGAAAGCGAGCCCCGGAGGCACGCATCGACTCCGGTTGTCGGGCGCGTGGGCTGACTCGCGTGCCGTTGGCCTGGCCCACGGCCGGAAGGGCGGCATTGGCGCGGCTCAGGCGGGCGTTGCTTGTCCCGGTGCTCCTTGGCTACGTCGGCGCGGGGCCGCTACAGGCCCAGTCCACCGGCTCGATCAGCGGGGTGGTGACGGACATCGCGGGCGGCCGTCCGCTGGCGGGCGCCCAGGTGCTCATTGAGGCGCTTGACTTGGACGCGGTCACCGATGCGGCCGGGCGCTACGCGATCCAGGGTGTCCCCGCCGGGCGGCACCGGGTGACCACCGGCATGCTCGGTTACCTGGCGGCTGGCAGGGAGGTCGTGGTCATCGCCGGGGAGGTGGCCGTCTTGGACCTGGGGCTCCGCTTCACGGCGCTGGACCTGGAGGAATTGGTCGTAACCGGCACCAGCGCGGAGACAGCCGCCCGCGACCTGCCCTATGCGGTGTCCGTGGCGTCGCGCCGAAATCTCGCGGAGCAGGGATCTCCCATGGCGGTGGAGTTGTTCAAGGCGCTGGGGGTCAGTCACGGGGTGGTGGGCGAGCGGCAGAGCTGGTTCAATGCCCAGGAAGCCGCGGCGGTGCCGGAGACGGTGGCCAATGTTAACCTGCGCGGGCTGGGAGCCTCGCGCACGCTCGTTTTGCTCAATGGCCGCCGCCAGGTATACCTGCCTGCCCGGTTGATCGGTGGCCGCTATGTGGACCTGAACGCCTTCCCGTCGATTGCGTTGGACCGAATCGAGGTGCTCAAGGAGGGCGCGAGCGCCATCTACGGCTCCGACGCCGTGGCGGGGGTGGCCAATTTCCGGACCCGCGGGGATTTCAGCGGTACGGAGGTGACCGCCACGCACGAGCACTTTGCGGGCGCAGGCGACAGCGAGATCGCCGCCATCGTCGGGCGATCCTTCGGTGGGCGGGCGCACGGCGTCCTCTCCGTGGAGTGGGTGCATCGCCAGGAGCTGCCGTCCGTGGAGCGAGACTGGGCGCTGCATCCCTACATCCCGGGAGCCGGTGCGTGGTCGTGGACGGGCAATCCGGGAGCGTTCCTCATGCCGACGCTGACGGGCGGGGAGAGCAACCAGGAGTTTGTCGCCAAGCTTTCCCAGGCGCACTTCTCCGACGGTGGCGTCTTCGTCGACCCGGGCTGCACCGACTTTGGCGGGCACCGCGAGCCCTTCACCTGCCGGTTTCGCTATCAGCCCTGGGACAACTTGCTGGAGCGCTCGACCCACGTCCGCGCCTTCGCCGAGGTCAACGGTGAGCTGGGCGATGACACGCGCTACCACATTGAGGGCCTGTGGGCCGAGGCGGAGACCCCCGAATGGGTCACCACACCGTCCTTCCCGCCCATCAAGCCCTATGACGGCCTCCAGCTGGTTGCGCCGGAACATCCGGGACGCCAGGAGTTCTGCAACCGGCAGGCGGCGAGCGCGGGTTTTGCGACCAGCGCGCTGTGCCTGGAGGACGACTGGTTCTTCTTTGGCAGGTTGGTGGGGAACTCGGGGCCGGGCCGCAGACTGCGCCGTGAGTCCGGGACGCAGCGCCTGTCGGCCTCCATGGATGTGGGTCTGAACATCGTACGGGGTCATGAGAACCGGTTGAACCTGGCGCTGGACCATTCGCGCTCGTCCGGCAACGTGAACCAGCCCGCCGAGTACGCCTACCGCAAATTCCTGGCGTACCGGGGATATGGTGGACCGGACTGTGGGGTCGGGGTTGTGGCGGACGGGTCATCGCCGTCGGGCATGGCGCTCGGGGAGGTGGGTGGGAAGCGCCCCGGGCAGGGTGCTTGCATGTACTACAACCCCTTCAGCAACGGGCTTGACGTGTCCAGGCAACCGGGGTCGCGCTTCTTCAACCAGCCCAATCCGGGCTTCGTGCCCGCCTTGGCCAATGACCCCTCGTTGCTGGACTGGATCAACGAGGAGGTCGATGTCCTGAGCGTGGCCGGCCTATGGGTGGCGGACGCCCGCATCTCGGGAAGCGCGGAATTGGCCCGGAACTACTCTTTGGGATACCAGTTTCGCCGCCTTGATGTCTCGGCAAGCGTCAACGACGCCGGCAACCTGGACCTGAATCCGTGCGCGGTTCTGGGCAGCCGGGACTGCCTGGAGAGGGCCGGCTCCTTCACCTTCACCACGGGGAGCTACCCCTACGCCGCGAATCAAACCGTGCATCGGGTCTTCGGTGAGGTTCCGCTGCATCTTTGGGACGGGCGCCTGCGCGCCCAACTTGCCGCCAACTACGAGTCCTACAGCGTGGCGGGCAGCTTCAACCCGAAGGTGGCGCTGCGCTTCGATATCTCGGATCGAATCACGCTCAGGGGGTCGGTGCAGACGACCTTTCGCGCACCCTCGGTGGACGACCTGAACGAAGACCGCACCACATCGCTGCTGTATGTCAACGAGGCGGGCATCTACAAGGCGGTGGACACGTACGGCGCCCGGGACCTCAAGCCCGAGCAGGCGTTTACCTACAACGCCGGCGTCGTGCTGTCGCTGCCCGACGAGACCGGTTTCGTTCCGGTGCAGCTCCAGGCGGATTACTGGAGCTATGACTTCCGGGACGTGATCGCCGTCGTCCCCCACAGCGCGATCACCGCCTTGTACCACCAGGGCGGGCGCTCCCGGGACGCGGTGAAGGAGCTTGTCACCTGTTCGGACGGCCGGGGGACGGGCACCTGCTCGGTGACCGGCATCGAGCGCATCCATGTCGATCTCATCAACTGGCCAGGAGTGGCGACCTCAGGTGTCGACCTCCAGCTCGACATGCGCGCCCGGGCGGGAGTCGGGATCCTGAACACCGGCCTGCAGGCGACCTACACCCGCAACTTCTCGATTGAGGCGCTCTCGCTTCAAGGCGTGGAGATCGCGCCCGCGGCCGAGGCGGCCGGTCGTCTCAACAAGTACAACCCGATCGCGCCGCCGCTGCCCCGGCTCAAGGGGCGGCTCTTCGGTAGCTACGGTTGGTCGGACTACAGCGTGGTCGGCTACGCCAACTACATCTCCTCCTATGTTGACGCGGACGAGGCGGACAGCGAGTACGAGGATATCGAGGCGCTCGTCACCCTGGATGTGACCGCGCTCTGGCGTCCGGCGAGTGGCGTGGGGGCCTCGCTGTCGCTGCTGAACCTGACCGATGCGGCACCGCCCTTTGTGAAGTGGGAGCAGTCCTTTGACGGCTTCACGCACAGCGCCAAGGGCCGGCGCATCAAGCTCTCCCTGGTCTACCGACTTCGCTGATCGGTCAGTCCCCAAGATGTCGTCCGGGTGATGCGAACGGTTGCCCGGGGTGCGCACAGGCCTTTCCCGCTCTGCGGGTCATGGCGTATGATTTTCGTTCCACAAACGTTGGCCCGGTGGGCGCGACTCGCCCCTTGACCGTGCCTGCGGATTCACCGATTCCCCTTGGGAGTACCTCCATGAACCGACGCCTGACTCTCTTGGCCTTCCTGGTCCTGCTCGCACCCCTGCAATTGTTCACCCCCCAGCCCCGTGCGTGGGGGCAGGAGGAGGGCGTGAACCCGGTCCACGGTCCCGGCTCCGCCAACTACGAGCAGGCGGCCCGGTTTGCGCCGTACAAGATCCGCGACCTGGTGCATTCGATTCGTGTCTCGCCTCGGTGGATCGAGGATACCGACCGGTTTTGGTACGAATGGGAGAGCTCCCGGGGCAAGCACTACTATCTGGTCGACCCAGGCCGGGGTACGCGCACGGAGATCTTTGACAATGACCGCATCGCCGCGGAGTTGACGCGCATCACCCGCGATCCGTGGGACGGGCAGAACCTTCCGATCACGACCATCCGCTTCGTCGGCCCCAACACCATCCAGTTCGATGTGCGGTCGTCGCAGGACGAGGAGGCCGACGAAGAAGAGGACGGGGAGGATGTCGACGAGGAGGAGCAGGAGCAGGACGAGGAGCGGGAGCGCCCGCCGCCGCCCAAGAAGAAGGTCCACCACTTCGAGTATGACGTCACGACCAGGGTGCTGCGTGAGCTGGAGGACTACGAGGCTCCCGACAACCATCCGGGCTGGGCAAGCGTGTCGCCCGACACGGCGTGGGTGGTCTTCAGTCGGGAGTTCAACCTGTGGATGATGAGCTACGAGGAGTACGAGCAGATCCTTGATGCCCGCCGCGGGAAGTCGGGTGACGAGGCTGATGAGGCCGAGGAGGATGTCGAGGTCGAGGAGGTCCAGCTGACCACGGACGGGGAGAAGGATTTCAGCTACGGATCGCAGGGTCGGGGGCAGCACGACGAGGAGACGGAAAAGGAGTTCAAGAAGCGCCAGTGGCCCCAGATCAGCTGGTCCCACGACTCCAGGCACTTTGCGCTCACGCGCCAGGATCGCCGCGAGGTCGACGAGCTCTGGGTCGTGCATGCGGTGGGGCACAAGAGGCCGAAGCTGGAGAGCTACCGCTACGAGATGCCGGGTGAGGAGAATGTCACCCAGACCTCGCTGTGGGTCTTCCACATGGAGTCCCGGGAGATCAAGCAGATCGACGACGATCCCTGGAAGGATCAGCGCATGGGCATCTTCAACGCGCCGTCGGCCGGGGGTAGCGGCTTTTTCTTTGGCGGCGGCGGTGCGGTGCGCGAGGATCCCAACATCACGAAATGGCTCTCCGACCAGACGGACGAGCTGTACTTCTGGCGGCGCAGCCGCAATCAGCATCGCGTCGATGTGCTTCGGGCCGACCCCGCGACCGGCGAGGTCTCCGTAGTGATCGAGGAGCGTCTCAACACCTATGTGGAGCACCAGACGCCGCGCCGCCTGGAGGGCGGTGATCTGATCTGGTGGTCGGAGCGCGACGGCTGGGCCCACCTCTACCGCTACTCGCCGGACGGAACCGTGCGCCGCCGGCTGACCGAGGGGCCGTGGCACGTCGACGGCGTGGCGGGCGTCAACGAGGAGCAGGGGTACGTGCTCTTCAACGGAAACGCCCGCGAGGACGGCGAGGATCCGTACTACCGACACCTCTACCGGGTGGGTCTGGACGGGTCCCGGCTCACGCTGCTGAACCCCGGCAACTACGATCACGGCGCCTCGGTGTCGGAGTCCGCGCGCTACTTCGTGAACAACTTCTCCCGTGTGAACACGGTACCCCAGGCCTCGCTGCACAATGCGTCCGGCACCAAACTGATGGACCTTGAGGAGGCGGATCTATCGAACCTGGAGGCGGCCGGATACCAATTTCCGGAGCCGTACACGGTCAAGGCGGACGATGGCGTGACCGACCTGTACGGCGTGATGTACAAGCCGTACGACTTCGATGCGACCAAGAAGTACCCGATCGTGGCCTACGTCTATCCCGGGCCCCAGACCGAATCAGTCGCCAAGGCGTTTTCGCTGAACCCGTATGAGCAGGGGCTGGCGCAGTTCGGGATGGTGGTCGTGACGGTCGGCAACAGGGGCGGCCACCCGGACCGCTCCAAGTGGTACCACAACTACGGCTACGGCAACCTCAGGGACTACGGCCTGGCGGACAAGAAGGCGGCGATCGAGCAGCTGGCGGACCGGCACGACTTCGTCGACATCGACCGGGTCGGCATCTACGGCCACTCCGGCGGCGGGTTCATGTCGACGGCGGCCATGCTGGTGTACCCGGACTTCTTCAAGGTGGCGGTGTCGTCGGCGGGCAATCACAACAACGACGTTTACAACGCGAACTGGTCAGAGAAGCACGACGGCATCAAGGAGGTGAAGGACTCCACCGGGGCGGTGACGGGATTCGAGTATGACATCGACAGGAACTCGGACCTGGCGGCCAACCTGAAGGGACACCTGTTGCTCACGACCGGAGATGTCGACAACAACGTGCATCACGCGGGGACGTTTCGGATGGCCGAGGCGCTGATCCGCGCCAACAAGAGATTCGACTTTTTCATCTTCCCCGGCCAGCGCCATGGCTTCGGCAACATGAGCGACTACTGGTACTGGCTGAGAGCGGAGTACTTCGTTCGGCACCTGCTGGGTGATGACCAGTGGGATGTCGATATCACGGAGCTGCAGGTGGAGCAACCGAAGGGGTAGGCTTGGGAATCGCCCGGGGGGAGGCGCGCAGGTGCTGATCCCCGGGCGTGGCGCCACTGCGACAGAACCCGGTCATGAGAATGTCGGATCCTGGCCCTGCCGGGACGGATGTGGATGATTCCGGCGCACGTGGGCCAGGCGCTGGAGTCACTTCTCGATTCTGATTATCCGTCCACCAATTCGGAGCTCCCCATGATCTCGCGCAGGCGACGGCATTGATCCCGGATCCACCGGCACGCGTCGGGCCATTCCTCTTCGTTGTCCCACATCCAAGCGTATTCCACATAGTCGGTCTTCTGGGGCTGGCGATCATTGCCAAGCTCCTGGTCAACCAGAAGCTCGCGGACATCCTGCGAGAAGCGCCGAATTCTGGCTACGCTTTCCGGCCGGTTGTGTCTGGTTCGGATGTACATGCGAATGTGATTGGATCCGACGGAGATGCCGATGAAGTCGCCATTCTCGTCCGGGTCCAGCCACATGGTGTTGCCCTCCCCGACCCAAGTCTCCTCCTGTCCGGGCACGCCGCCCGTGTCATTCAGGAAGGTCCAGAAGTCCGCCATCGAAATGTCCTCGGTCAGCGGCCGGGGGGCCGCGGCCTCATGGTCCGACCAAGGCCAGCGGACGAGCGCACGGTGGGCGAGATCCTCTGCGCGGCGTAGCATCGCCTCTTCGTTCCATACGCGCTCTTTGGCGATCCTGCGTGTCATGCCGATCGAGCTCCGGGAGTAGTCCTTGCATTTCTCGGCGAATGGCCCTGCCCCCATGCGGGAGTTGATGACATCTCCACTCAGTGTGAGGTTGGCAAGGCGGTCTTGGTAGCGCCCGTGCAGCTCTTCCGCATCCTCCCCCAGATACGCGCGCCACTCATCCGTCAACTTCTGCGGCATGACGTGCTCAACCGTGAGCCGGCCGCGTTCCGGCGCTTCGCCGGGATGCTCCTCCTCCATCAGCTCACAAAGGATCGCAAACGTCGAGCCTGTGGCAGGTCCGCCGTATGCCTTTCTCGTGCGGATGCCCTCCCGCACCTCCTCGTCGGTCGGCACGGCCACCCGTTGATACCGAAGTTTGCGTATCTGGTCGAGCCAGTGTCGGGCATCCTGCTCTTCGCCGGTTGGTCCACCTCTGTGGGCAAGCTCGGCGATTGCTCTGTTCATTCCCGCGGTCTCCCGATCAGCCAACCAGCGGCGGGTGACCCACGCCCCGATCCCCGCTGCTGCCTGCGCCAAGTCATGGTCCGAGATGCGGCCATTCGTCCAGTCGGACAGCAAGCGCAACATCAACGGACGGTGGACATCCGACCTCATCGCCCGCAGGTGGCGGAGCTCCTTTGCCACACGCCGGTCGGGATGGTCAGGGGCCGTACCAGTCAGCATGCCGTACAGTGGCGCGAGTTTGGCCAAGTCTCTGCAAAGTGATGGACGGTCCTCGTCCCGTTCTGTCCCCAGTGCCCAGCGCCGAAGCTCTTCGTATGTGTGCTTGATGCCCGGCACCTCGCCGGTCCACCAGCGCATGACGTCACGGAAAAAGACATCGATGGAGCGGGTGTCGTGCTCTGCACCGAGCGCACGCTCGATCTCTTCCCAACACTCCCGATGCAGGTCCCGCTGAAGTGACTCTGGAAGACCAATCAGGAGCCAGTTCTTGATCTTGTCGCTTGGGGAAAGCGGCCGGCCCGTGGCGTTGAGGCTCTCAAAGATCTGTTGCGGGTCGTCATTGATCCCCAAACCGATGCTCACCACCCGGAGGCGCTGGAGGCCACGGAGCAGACGCGACGTCTCCTCGTTTCGGATCAGGCGTTCCGTGATGCGCCATGCTTGGCCCACCGGGCCGGCCCCGTTGGGCTTGCCGTTAAAGCCCTGCTGGAATTCCTCGTTGTCTCCCCCCTGAAGGCGTAGCTTGTAGAGCTTTTCGGATCCCATGTGGGGGTTGGTGAGGCGGTTATCCCGGATGATCTTCGGTGTCCATTCGCCGCAGGGGCCTTCACGGTCAAGCTTGTTGGCAATGCACGCGAGCAGGATGCTTACCGTCGTGAGCCGTTGTTGACCGTCGACGACAAAAAAGGTCTCGGTCACACCGGGGGGCGTGTCCCTAGCCGGGTAGGTCAGGAGGTTGCCGGCGTAGTGCGAGCGCTGCGGGCCAGCGTCGGCGACCGCCAGAAGATCATCGATGAGTCGCTCAATGTCCGTGTGTTTCCAACAGTAGCGTCGTTGCCAGAGCGGCACGACGTACTGGATATCCCCGTTCAGTAGCTTGAGAAACGCAATTGATTGGGCATGCATGGCGTGGTTGTGGTCAGGTGGACCGGCGGATCAGGTGGGTCGTCAAATGGAGACGCGAGGATCGGAAGGTCGCATTGAACTGCTCGGGGACGCAAGCATCTTGGGTGAACGCCGCCGCACCTTGGGGCTGGCCGGGCGCAACCGTCTCCTCAGCCAAGGTGCCAGTGGGCCTCTTCTCGGCGCGGGCGGGTGATCGACGGCCAGACAAAGCGCGCCGAGGATTGGGCGACTCGCGTTCTACCTCTCCCACGGTACGCTGGTGCGCACCGAGGGGCTGAGGAATTGGGTCTCGTCACACGGAATCCGATCTGTCTGATCGCGGCTGAGAATGGTGCGCGTTCCATTCCTCCAACATGCCTTGAGCTGTAGTTTCCCACCGGTCGTGGTGAAGCAATCGATTGCCCGAACCGCCGACACCCGGATCAATGCGCTTCAGTCTGCTTGGGCTCCAGAACACGGCGCCGGGGCGAATCCGCGTAAGTATGGGATCACCCTTCTGGTAGAAGTACGCGGCGTTGCCCACTTCGAAGAACTCGATGACGGAGAAGCCCTGAAAATCAATTCTGGACCAATTCGCGCTGCCAGCCTGTCCGTGGCAGACCGACACGATGTCGCGCCGCTGTGACATCCAGAAATCCCTTCGGTCAGGCGTGGAGTCGCCCTCAAAGGCAATCTCCAACTCGCGGGTAATGAAGTGGAGCCGAAAGGCTTGGCGTGGGTCTTCGGAGACGCTCTCCCAAAACGTTTGGTTGGCCTCCAGGCCCCCGGGCAGTCCATAGTTATCCCTGATTTCCTCCAGCAGATCTTCGGGCCAGGACGCGGGTTCGATGCGCTCCAGGAAGTTTGCGCACGCGGCCATGTGTCGCCTCCCCGACATCTGGTGCCAGCCGGCCAGGATCTCCGGTGTGTCCATTTCGTCAAGTTGCTCTGTGGATCCGACCTGCAGGGTCCGGTGAAACACCAACCTCACGAGCGGCGTGTCGGCAGCCAGGGGCGATTCCTCCAGGGTGGGCAGGTCTCGCCATGGGATCCCAAAGTCATCGCTCCAGCGCACGATCCGGGTCACCGGATCCCCTGCCTTGATCCATCCCAACCAGTCGCGGCGGAACCGCTCCTGGACGACCCCCTCCGCCCCGAAGGCGTCCCCCGTCTCTCGCAACAATTCCAGGATCAGCGGCTCCGTTGGGTAGCGCTGCCAGGCGCTCCAAAGAAGCGCTGGAGATTCTCTGAGGGGTCGGGCCCTTGCCATCACGGAGATGCCATGGCGTAAATCTTGCCAGGATCCCATGGAGGCGATGGCGGCCAGGACTTCGCTTCGACTCAACGCGTAGGCCAAAGCTCGAAGCGCGGTGTCGGGGTCGGGTGCCTGTGCGGCGTCCATGACCTTGGCCCGGAGGGCTTGGATTTCAGGCGGGCTCAGGGTGCGCGTCTGTGTGCGCGTGTCAGGATGAAGACGTACCAAGGATTGGCGCGCCTGGGGTAGCAATGCGGGGCGAAATCGCAAACTGTCGGCAAGCGACTTCACGTTTCGCAACCGACATTCGGGCCCGTGAGGAGCCTGCCCAGCTCCATGGCCCGGGCGGCGAGGGCCTCGTCGTCCATCTGAAAGCGGATCTCGATGCGCCGCGAGCGGACCTTGTCGACCTCGCCGCTCGGCTTACGGATCAAGTCGGCGTAGGAGCGCCCGTTTGCGGTGCCCAGGGCTTCCAGGTCATCCCGGTAGTCGTCCGCGGCCTGCAGCAGTACCAGCATGACGGCCAGGGAGCGCTGGTGCGAGAGCTTCAGGTTGAGTTCGTAGCCGCCGTCGTCGTTTGTGTGGCCCTCGACCACAATGCGCTTGAGAACGCCCCGAAACTCCGGGTCGTTCAGAAGGACAGGAAAGTAATTTCGCGCGAAAGTGGTCAACACCGTCTCCCCCTCGCGGGACAGCTCGGCACTGGCCTGGTCGAACAGCAGACTCCCCCGAAATCTCACGGTTCCCGCAGTATCGACTGCAATTGTCCCGCTGTCGGCGAGTTGAATTCTCAAAGAGTCTATGACGCGCCGTCGGGTATCCAAGATCTTCTCAAGTGCTTCAGCCTTTTCCTTGCTGAGGTTGGGGCATCCGTCTCTCTGTCCCAGGGCCACCATCAACACCAAAGCAAAGGCCATGAGCAGGCCGGCCATGAGGTCGCTGTAGCTCAGCCAATACTCCGGCTCTCGGTCCCCGTCCGGGGCGTCCCTTGGCCGTCCGAAAATATTGCGTGTCATGATCTTGGGGTCTTATCCCGTCTTCCCACCAACTGCCGCCACCAAGAACGCTTCCCCGAATCGGTCTCACTCATATCCGGTGGATCAGGCGTGGCCTCCCTGGTTGGCTGGCGTGTATTCTTTGGCGATGAAGATGCGCCGTCACGCGGCGCTCCCGCTTCAGGTCCTTGTTGGTTGGTTGGCTCCTGTGCAAATCGGGTGTCCGTGCCCGTGCGGGGTCCGGTCGGTCGCTGTTGTCGGTGGCGACCGGAATTGCCGTCGGTCCCCGGTGCGGTGCTCGGTATGGGATCGGGTCGCGGGACGCTTGGCCCAGCGGATAGCCTCTCCAGGAGATCGGCGCAGCGCTCCGCCGCAGCAAGCGCCTTGTTTGCGGTTGCATCAAGCCGCTCGCCCCAGTCAACACCCTGTGGCCCTGCCGATTCCGCAAGCGTCGTCAGAGCTGTCTGCAATGAAGTACCGGATGTCCGGGCAGTCTGGTCCAACTCCTGGAGCTGCACCACCAGCGACGTGGCCGCCTCGGCGAGGGCCTCTTTGTCCTGGTGCATCTGATCGGCCGCCGTCGGGAGTCGCCCCAGAGCCGCTTTGATACTCTTCAGGCCCTCTATCACTCCGTCGATGAGACGGGCATTAAGGTCTTTGAAGGATTGGATTTGCTTTGAAACGGACTCGTGTCGGGCCCGACCCGCCTTGTCGAGATCGGCCAGGCTGTCGACCAGCTTGCGCACGGCATTGTCGAGGCGCCCGGTCACCTCGGCCATTGACCCGGTCGTCTCGCTGATTTGGGAACTGGCCCGGCTTGTCGAGGTGGCGTAGGCCCGCAGGTCGGCCAGCAACGTTTCGTTCGTTGCTTGGGTCGTCTCGTCCAACGCCTTGAGGCGATCTCCGAGCGCTCGTGTGGCAGTGATCAACGCCTGGTTTCCCTCTCGCATCTGCTGGGCGAGAGGCAGAACGGGTCCCAGCGCATCCTCGACCCTTTCGAGGCTTCCTTCCATGTGCCCGATGAGCTCCGTGGTCGTCTTGTCGAACGCCTGGATCCGTTCCGATATGGATTCGTGTTGGGAGCGTCCCGCCTCGGCAATCTCCGCCGTTGCCTCGCTCAAGGCCTCGACCGCCGGGGGCAGAGTGCGAATGGGCGGCGTCAGCGCGGTGGCTGCGTCACGGAGCTCTGCCATCGTGCCGCCCAAGTGGTCAGTAACCTTGGCCATCTCGGAATCAAAGAGGTGGAAGACTTCCGTGATCTTCTGGGACGAGAGGCTACGAAACTCCTCGACCTTCTTGGCGAGGTCTGTGGTCAGGTCCTCCAGTCTTTGTTGCAGCTGTCGTGTCGCCTCTACTTGCTCCTTCCATGCCTCCCTGGCGGCTTCGGCCGACTTCTCCTGGGCCTCCAGGTGGCGGCGGCTTTCCTCGGTGACGCGTTGCGCGGCCTCCATGGTCGCCCTCGCCGCATCGCCGCCCGCCCGGATTGCCTCCTGAGCCGCCATCAACTGCTCCAGTCCCGAATCAAAGACCTGAGCGACCTTGCTGGTTCTCTGCAACAGTCTGGACTGGGTCTCGGAAACCTCATCCAAGCGATCAAAGAAGCGGCTCAGTTTCCGGGCCGCGCGAACCTGATGGTCGCTCGCGTTCTGCAACGCCTTGCCGAAGGCGCTCATCTTCTCGCCGACGGACGCAATCAGGGACTCCTGGAAGAGTTCGACCATCTCTTTCAGCGCTTCCTTTAGCGCTTCCTGCTGGCTTGTCCCCAGGTCGGTGTTGAACCTTTGCAAGGGAGCGGCGACGTGGGTCTGTAGGTGGGTCTCGAAGGCTTCGCCGAGTGTCGTGCCCAGTGCATTGATGCCATCAAGGATCCGGTCGGCACTCTCGTCCAACATGTCCGTGTCATCAGCGATCCGGCTCAGAATCGCCTCGGGCGTCGTCGCTGGAAAGCGCTGGCGGACGGACGCCAGGAACGCTTCCAAAGTTGTGGTCAAATCTCGATCATACCAGTGGATGAAGAGGCGCCACCAGATCGACATCGAGATTCCTACTATCGATGTCAAGAATGCGGTTGACATGCCATCCATGAGCCGGTTGATGGAGGACATGCGACCGGTACTTTCGAGATTGATTCCGCCCAGTCCGAAGGCGATCCCCACGAATGTCCCCAAGAGCCCGATCGCTGCAAACACCGACGGGAGCGCGTGGGGAAGCCTGCCGTGATGTTTGCCCAACACAACATCCAGAGTGATGTACTCGTCGGGAAGTGCCGTGGATGCGATGGGGGCCGGGATTCCCAATAGGTCGGAGCGGGGTGTGTTTTGTGCTACCAAGAACTGCTTCCAGGCACGCTGTAGGCTCGTATTGCGACGGATAATTTGGGTATACGTTATTCCCTTGACATCGTCCTGTACCGTTGCGCCCAGACGTTGTCGTGCCGCGTCGACGGTGCGTATCCCCGTGATCCTTGGTAGGAAAAACCGGAATGACGTCCAGCCGTAGCCCACGACCAGTATGACCATGAAGATCTGAAGGACTACGGCAATGGCGTCCCACTCTTCCTCGGCCCGCACCAGTGTCAGCATCAACAGCAGGACAACAACGGGCGGTACGAATCCAAGGGCTTGACAAACGACGCGCCACCAGGATTTGGCGCGCAAGCGGTAGGTCTTGGTGCGGGCTTCCTGTTGCATCGTCACCCATCCTCCCGCATCGCCCGCTCGCACATGGCGACGGCTTCGGCGAGAGAGACGATCGGATCTTGTCGGCGCGGTATGAATTCATGTGCCATAAAGCCGCTGAACCCGGTGTCCCGGATCGCCCGCACGATCGCCGGATAGTAGAGCTCTTGGGTGCCGTCGATCTCGGCCCTCCCGGGGACGCCGCCGGTGTGATAGTGGCCGATCCAGGGGCTGGCGTCGGTGAGCGTGCGGATGATGTCGCCCTCCATAATCTGCATGTGGTAGATGTCGTAAAGAATGCGGACACGCGGGGAGTCGACCGCGCGGATGATGTTGAGAGCATAATCCATATGGTCCCCGATGTAGTCCACATGCCCGCCGGGCTTGGAGTTCAGTGCCTCGACCAGGATCGTGACGTCCTCGGCCTCGGCAATGGGGGCGCATTCTTCCAGGCAACGGATGGAGTTCTCGGTGGCCAGCCCGAGGTCCATCCCACGCCGATTGCCAAAGAAGCAGATGACATTGGGGACGCCCTCTTGGGCGGCCCGTGGTATGTGACGCTCGAAGGCCTCGATGATCGTGGGGTGATTGGCGGGCTCGTTCAGCCCGTCTTCGATGGTCCCGGCCTGGACATCGCCGCAGGAGACGACGAGTCCGTGGTCGTGCGCCGTGGCCCAATCGTCGATCTCGAGCAGGTCGACCGCGGTCAGGCCGATTTCGGCTATTCTCGCACAAAACGGCTCCAAGGGGATATCTGAAAAACACCAACGGGCGACCGACTGCGTGATCTGTCCCTCCTGCCGGCGACTGCCTCGCCCCCGGGTCCCCGTGACGCTCGCTACCAGCGAGGCACGGGCGGGCCCGCAGGCGAGCAGGCCGAGCGACACGCCGGTTGTCAGGAGTGCTTGGCGACGGGTAATGTTCCTTTTGTGCGACATGGACGACTCTTGATGGATGAGTGTTGTGATCAGGCGACTGGCCACGGGTGCGCGTCAACGTAGCCGGGCGGCCACCTGCCTGCTGGCGGAATCGGTCACGATGAGTATTGCAATCGAATGCGGGGACATTAGCCGTTGAAGCGCCGTCGTGCTATCGGAGCCTTGGGTTCGGTGTTGGGTGCCCACCTGGCCACGCCTGAGGGCCCGTTGACCGAGTGGATGCAGTGGGGCTGGCGCGTTCGCGCATCGCTGAACGGTCAACGAGAGCGAGACGGGGAGTACAACGCACTCACTGACGCCCAGGCTAGGACGATGGAGGCCATCGCCCAGACGATCATTCCCGAGACCGACACGCCGGGAGCAGGGGACGCCCAGGTCACGGAATTTGTGACGGCGCTGGTCGACGGGTGGCTGGATCCAGAGGAGATCGAACGGTTTCTGGGTGGGTTGGACGCGGTGGACGGCTCCGCCCGGCAGCGCTTCGGTGCTCCGTTTGCCGAGTGCGATGCTCAGGCGCAGGTGGATCTCGTCGGTGAACTGGATGAGGAACTTGGGGCCTGGCGTGATGATCCTTCTCGCGATGCTCAGGAGCACTTTTTTCATGACATCAAGCGGTTCTCCCTGACCGCGTACTTCACTTCGGAGGCGGGGCTTGGTGCCCTGGGCCACCGAATCTCGTTTCGTTCCTTCCGGGGCTGTGTGCCGGTTGAGCCCATCGGAGGCCCCGGGTGAACATTCGAGCCAGAAGGCAGGAGTACGATGTCATCGTCGTGGGTAGCGGAATGTCGGGCGGATGGGCGGCGAAGGAGCTCACCGAGCTGGGCGCCAATGTGCTGGTCCTGGAGGCTGGTCCCATGGTTGTGCCCGAACGCGACTACGGGGAGCACATTTCCACCCACGAAATGCCTTTTCGGGGTTGGAATGATCGCCAGGCCCTGCGCCGTGATCAGCCGATTCAACGGGAGTGCTACGCGTGTGACGAGATCGGGCGCCGGTTCTTCGTCAACGACATCGAGAACCCGTACACCACGGAGGATGGGAAGCCCTTTCTGTGGATCCGGGGCCGGCAGGTTGGGGGCCGCTCCATCATGTGGGCCCGTCAGTGTTATCGCCTGAGCGATCTTGACCTGGAAGCCAACGCTCGGGACGGGTACGGTGTCGACTGGCCCATTCGGTATGCGGACTTGGCCCCGTGGTATGATCACGTCGAGGCGTTTGTGGGGATCAGCGGCCGCGCTGAGGGTATCGACCATCTGCCGGACGGCGTCTTTCTGCCGCCGATGCAGATGTCGTGCGTCGAAGAGCATGTGCGTGACGCCATTGATCGCTCCTTTGGCGGGCGCCGGCGGATGACCATCGGCCGGACCGCGGTCCTTACGGAGGATCACCGGGGCCGAAGCGCCTGTCACTACTGCGGGCCATGCCACCGGGGGTGCAGGACCCGTAGCTATTTCAGCTCGCTCACCGCAACCCTGCCCGCAGCACAGGCCACGGGGCGCATGACGCTTCGCCCGAACAGCGTGGTCTCGGAGGTCGTCTGGGATCCACGGGCGGGACGGGTGTCCGGGGTGCGGGTCATAGACGCCGAGTCGCACGAGGAGATGGAGTTCCGGGGCCGCGCAGTGTTTTTGGGGGCGTCGGCGCTGGAGTCTACTCGCGTCCTCCTCAACTCCAAGTCTCTGGACTTTCCCTTTGGACTGGCCAACTCCAGCGGGGTCTTGGGCAAGTACCTGATGGATCACACGATGGAGGTGGGCGCCAGGGCACGGTTTGAGGGGTGGGAAGACAGGACGACGAGCGGTCGGCGGCCCAATGGGATCTACATCGCCCGTTTCCGAAACGCGACCGAACCCGCGACCGAGTTTTTGCGCGGCTACGGCTATCAGGGCTCGGCACGGCGCCAGGGCTGGGACCGGGGGTTGTCGATGCCCGGATTCGGGGCGGAGTTCAAGCACGAGCTGATGCGCCCGGGTCCTTGGGAGTTTGGGATCGAGGGGTATGGCGAGTGTCTTCCCCGTGAGGAGAACCATGTGGCGCTGGATGGCGAGCAGGTGGACAAGTGGGGCATACCCGCGCTACGAATCAGCTGCGCCTGGGGCGACAATGAGCGGCGGATGATGCGGGACGCTGCCGAGCAGGCGGCCGAGATGTTGGCGGCGGCGGGTGGACGCGACATTACCGTGGACCAGGATCTGAGCCCGCCGGGCCTGACGATTCATGAGATGGGTACAGCCCGTATGGGCAGGGATCCGGCGACCTCGGTGTTGAACGCGCACAACCAGTCTTGGGACGTGCGCAATCTGTTTGTGATTGACGGGGCGGCCATGACTTCTTCCGGTTGCCAGAATCCATCGTTGACTTACATGGCGTTGGCTGCTCGGGCGAGCCACTATGCAGTGGGGGCGTCCAGGCGGGGGGAGCTGTAGGGGCGGGGCTTTCGGCGCCGGTTTGAGGTGTGGCCGCCCGCCGTTCTGGATCGGGATGATGATGGTGTCTCGGGCGCATCTCGGCATGGGCCCCGGACAGACGAAATGAAATTGCGACGCCGGGTCTGCTGTCAATGGCCAACTGACCGCGTTGCCGGTGTTGCGGCGGTCGTGCTATACTTGATTTGATTGGACCTCGCTCTTCCCCGCCCTCCATCGGCCTATGATCGTGCCTTCATCGCGACTATTGGTGCCCGGACTTTGGCTCGCAGGCGCTCTGTTTGGGGTTCCTGCGGCCGCTGCAGGATCGCATGACGGCGACAGGTGTTGCGGTATGCGAGTCGGCGACGCGGGCATGCAGCCGGCCCCGCGGTGGCATCCTGGAGGTGGGCGATCTGCCGCACAGGATCCGGGAGTACACCAGCAAATCCCAGACGCTCCAGATACTCTTGCCACTCTGCTTCGGCGCATAGCGGTGCTTGAGGCTCGAGGTGATTCGGCACTGGCTGCCATGGCTGACCTCGAGCGTGCTTTGGCCGATGCGATTCTGCGGGAGAGTGATGATCGCGCGGATGCCTTGGTCGATCTTGAAAAGGCGATGCGCGCCCTTCTTGACTCGGTCGGCACTGCCGTTTCTGTTGGTGCGGCAATCGATCTCCGTGAGGGCCTTCAAGCGGCAGATCAGAGTCGGGACTCGCTGCGAGCCAGATCGGAGGGGGTTGCGCGGAGTCTGGAGAGGCTGTCCGCTCGGGTCGATTCAAGGGCGCGGTCGGTCGACGACAGCTTGGCGTTATCCACCGAGCGCGTGTTTGATGCACAGCGACTGCGGGAATCTGGCGATCAGCGGATTTTGCGGATCGCGAGCGGTATGGTAGGGGTTCTGTTGCTTGCACTTGGTGGAGTTTGGTGGCGTGGCAACCGGAAGGTTGGAGAAGTCCGAGAAAGGCAGGACAAGCATTCTGCTTTGGAGGGTGCGCGAAAAGAACAGGTGCAGCAACACCTCAAGGCCCTTGAGGAAATCAGCGCTGCTTTTGCCACCTTGGATTCCTCGCCGAGCCACGATCTTCCGATTAAGGTGTGCAATGAAATCAATCTAATCGAGAACAATCTTCGGGCCATGGGACCGTCGACTAGGGGCCGCAGTAAGCTGATGGGGAGTGTTCGTCGGGTCAAAGATAGTCTCCAGGTTTCTGAATATGAGATGGTGGAACTATTAGGCTCTTTGTATTCCAGTGCATTAATCATGGAGTGCGAGTTTCGCGATGACGAAACTCTGGAGCCGGGAAAAAAGGTTATCGCAAGAGTAAATCGACCTCAGGTTCGATACCGTGGAAAGACGATTCAAGATGCCGCGGTCGTCGTGTCAGTCGGACCTCAACCTTGACCTGTCATTTCACCAATGAATTCTAATAGTTCACACCGTATTAATTATGGTATTGACCTTGGCACAACCAATTCCGTCATTTCCGTTTACAAACGGGGTAGAGTCAAGGTCATCAAGAACCGTCTGCAAAATGACACAACACCGAGTGCAGTGGGCTTTCGAAAAAGTGGCAGTACATTGGTTGGCCTCAACGCGCTCAATGGATGGTACTATGAACAGCTTCGCGCACTGAAAACCGGTGGTGTTTGCGCAAATTACTTCGTGGATGTCAAGCGTTCGATGGGCATGGACCGCCTGTACGAGCCAAGTGCGCTAAAAGGCCGCCAGGTCAGCCCCGAAGAGCTCTCGGCGGAAGTCTTGAAGGAGTTGCGGCTGTCCGTCGAGGGGGAACCCCCGACAGCGGCGGTGGTGACAATTCCGGCGGCGTTTACGGTTCCGCAACAGGACGCGACCCTTCGCGCGGCGCGCATGGCTGGCTTTGAGGAGTGCCATCTTCTTCAGGAGCCCCTTGCGGCCGCAATCGCCAATGGTCTCAAAATAGACGAAACCGGGGCCAGCGCCAAGTGGCTCGTTTTCGATCTTGGTGGCGGCACTTTTGACGCGGCGCTGGTTGTGCTGTCTGAGGGCGAGATGTCCGTCCGGGGTACCCAAGGCGATAACCACCTGGGTGGAAAAGATCTCAACGGGGCTGTGGTAGACGGTATACTTGTCCCCCATGTGGCGGAGAATATGGATATCGGTGCTCTGATCCCGGACCAGGATCATCGGCAACTTCTTCGACGGGTCCTATCGAAATGGGCGGAGCATGCCATTATTGAGCTCAGCCGGAGCACCACGGCGTGGGTGGAGACTCAGTTGGATGAGATCGTGTTACCTGATGGATCGGAAGTCGACCTGGAGATTGAAGTCACACGAGACGAGCTGCGTCCCTTCGTCGAGCCGGTCTTTCAGCGGGCGATCGACAAGGCCAAGGTGCTGCTGTCCCGACACGGTCTACAGGGACGGGACCTCGACGAACTGATTCTGGTAGGTGGTCCCACCCACTCGCCCATTCTTCGGGAGATGGTTACGGCCCAGCTTCGTACGCCCAAGGTGATCGAGGACCCGAACCAGGCCATCGACCCCATGACATGTGTGGCTAATGGTGCTGCCATGTATGCGTCCACGCTGGACCGGAAGAAGGCTGGTCAGTCGACCGGAGACCGCAGGCCAGCTAACGATGATGCTTTGATTTTGGATGTCAGTTATGAATCTACTACAATCAATGAGATAGAGTATGTGTCGATTAAGCTTGCTGATTCGGGTACTTTAGCCGGATACGGACGACTTGAAATTGAGATTGTAGGAGAACGCCGGACAAGCGGTAAACAGGAGTTGGTCGAAAGCACCTTGGTAGAGGTGCATTTGGAGCGAGGCAAGGCCAACAACCTTGATCTGGTGGTGACTGGAGAGAGCGGAAATCGGGTTAAGACAAGCCCTTCTGAGATCACTATTGAGCACGGAATCAAGGTGGCCGGGGCGGTGCTCGCACACACTCTGGGGATTTCGGTCATGGAACGCACACCTCCGGGAGAGGAGGTACCGGTGGTTGTGCCCCTTATAGGTGCAAAGAGGGACCGGAGATTGCCGGCGACAGGCCGTAACCGCAAGACACTTCTGACGCGGGGCGAGCTACGACCAGGCGAGGAGAAAGACAGATTGGCCATCGAGATTTACGAAATAGATCGAGACGACAGCAGTGCCGCGTCGAATGGCAATGATAACCAAAGTATTCGATCCCGTCGGACGGCATGGTCTTCATATGTGGGCAGATTTGAATTGACGGGTATGGACGTAAATCGTGTTATTCCCGAGGGCTCGGCATTGAATTTGGAGGTGGTGACAGCCAAGTCAAGCGTAATGCCAATGGAAGGTACGATCTCTTTCCGTGATGGCTATGGGGACTTTCCATTGACCTGGTATAAACATAAAGCGGAAAACGATACGACATGGGTGCGCGACGAGGTTGAGAAGGCACAAAAACTTTTTGCCCGTCTTCGTACAAGTGATTACGCCGATATGGTGCAACTCGAAAGGCATGACGACGGGATTTTTGAGGCGGCCCAAAAAGTGTTTGAGGCCGAGGAGGTGTCTGACGAAGATTCCCAGGCGAAATGGACGGGGATTCTCAGGGAGAGGATGCGGGAGTTTTATCGGTTTGCCGACGGCTACGATTGGGACGAAGTAGAGGTTCAACTGAGGTCGGCATGGGCTGACCTGAAGCGCGTCAACGTGGATAAGGGGTTCGACGAATTGCGCGATGAGATACGAGAAATCGCCGCTCGGATGGACGAAGTTCAAAGACGGCAGGATCCAACTCTAGGTTACGAGCTGTTGCGCGATATCAAACGGGAGCATTTCGACCTGATTCGTTGCGATTGGTCACGAGGGTACATTGAGTGGGCGAGAACAAATATAGGCACAATAAGGTGGAAGGACCCGCACTTGGCGCAACGAGAGGTGAGGAGCGGATACGCTGCGTTGACAACCAATCGACCGTGTGCTGAGCTGTATGACCATGCGATCCGAATTTGGAAGGTGGCGGCTCGCAACAGTGGTCCGAAGGGCCCGCCGATTCCTGAAGAAGCCCTGTGACGATTCCCAGAGGCACGGAGGTGGTGTCTGGGTGGGTCATTCGCTCTCATATAAAGAGTTCAGCGAATGCCGAGACATATCGGGTTGCGGGTCCGTCGGGACGATTTGGCTTCTTGAAGGTGTTTGATACCGATCGAGTACCGGAAGATCGGCGAGGTCAGGACGGTGAACTTTTGGAGACCGTGATCATGCAGCTGATTGGTCATCCGGGGGTTCCGACGGTTCGGTCAACGGGCACGATTGGCGCCGGGAAAAGGCCCTATCTTCTTACGGATCTGGTGCCGGGTGAGACCTTGGCGGATCGATTGGCTCGTGAAGTGGTCCTGACTTCGGCGCAAGTGTCGGTGGTAATGCGTGACTTGCTGGGTATCGTGGCTCATATCCACACGCTCGATAATCCAGTATTTCACAACGAATTGACGCCATCCAATGTGCTCATGGGGATTCGTGACGGACGGGAAGACTGCGCGACCCTCATCGATTTTGGTCACGCGAGACGAGCAAGCGACGGTCCGGGCAGACCACCGTTGGAGGTGGACCCCTATTATCTTCCCAGTGAATCATTTGAGGGGGATCGCGGGTCGGCTGCGGGCGATGTTTTTGCCTTGGGCGCGATCTGTTTTCGGGCACTTTATGGGATGGCGCCATGGGCCCAGTCGGTGGGGGGCATGGATCGGGGGGATCTGACCGAAAGGCTTCTGCGGGCACGACGCAGGCCTCCCCGGGTGGCGCAACGGTCGCATGGGGGTGATGTGGAACCGTCGCTATTGGTGGCCATGAAAAAGGCGCTGAGTCCTATGCCGGACCACCGTTTTTGCGATGCGGCGTCGTTTCTCGAGGCGCTGGACGAAGAGGCAGACGGGGCGGATACCCGGTGGACATCAAGTTCATCGGCCTCCGCACCGGTGGGGGCGTCGGTGGGCGGGTTTACGGCGGTGGCCGGGATGGCTGAAGTGAAGGGTGCGCTCACCAACGATGTGTTGAATCTCTTGAAGGATCCAGAGAGGTATCGGGAATTTGGTTTGGACATTCCGAGCGGAGTCCTGCTGTACGGGCCTCCGGGTTGTGGCAAGACGTATCTTGCTGAGCGTTTCGGCGAAGAAATCGGCTTTTCGTTTCGCAAGGTAAGCCCATCCAGCCTGGCCAGCATCTACGTTCACGGCACGCAGGAGAAAGTCGGCCGATTGTTTGAATCTGCAAAGCGAGAGGCGCCGTGCGTCCTGTTCTTGGACGAGGTCGACGCGATGATGCCGGCGCGTGACCAAGGTCTTCATCACAGCTATGCGAACGAGGTCAACGAGTGGCTCTCCCAGATGAACGATTGCGGAGCGCACGGCGTGTTTCTCGTTGCTGCGACAAACCAACCTTGCCTCTTGGATCCAGCTGTGCTAAGGCGTGGTCGTTTCGATAGGGTGTTCTATGTTGGCCCGCCGGACCTCGAGGCTCGCAAAGCAATGTTTGAGATACACTTGGGGTATCGGCCGACGGATGGAGTGATCGATTTGGACAAACTTGCCACGGTCACCTCTGGGTGGGTGGGTAGCGACATCAAATTTCTTGTGGACGAAGCCGCTAGAGCGGCCCTCGACACAGATTCCGATTGCATTACGATGAGGCACCTGACCGAGGTAATTGCGCGCACGGAACCGTCGGTCGGCAAGACCCAGATTGCCCGATATGAGGCAATGCGCCGTGAGTTTGAAGCAGAACGGGGTAGCGGGGGGTTAACCACGCGCCCAATCGGTTTTGGCGCCACGGTGAAAAAGGACGGATGAGGCGCATGGACACCCATCCGTTTCTGGCACAGTTCTTTCGCGTGGCCTATGGGTGCATGGCGTGCGACGGGGATATCGGTGAATCAGAGATCGCTTGTCTACGCTCAATCGCGGTACAGATGAATCAGCCCGTGGCCAAGATTGATGCCGAACTCGCGACGATCCGGGGGGAGTTTAGCAGGGATCCCGTGGCGATGGTCGACGAATCCAAGCGGGCCCTGTGCGATGGAAAAATGTCCTACGCGGATGGGGTGATTCTGCTGGATATGCTTGTTCAGCTTGTCGAGGCGGATGGCGATATTCGGGTCAGCGAGAGCCAGTATGTGCGCAACGCAGTTGTGGATCTCGCCCTTGACCGCTCCAGGCTGGCTCGGGAGCATCCTGAGTGGCGAGAATATCTTCGGAGAGGTTTCCATGATGGTACATCAGGGCGCGCGTCACTTGCAGGGGCGTTTCTGAAGGCCATGGACGACGGCGTGGGCCCCGAAGGGTAGGCACCGGAAGTGATTCTGGACAATCCGTTTCATATTCTCGGTCTTCCGGCAGATTGCACCCCAAAGGAGAGGTTGGGACGGATCGGTCTTGCACGAGCGACGATGCACGGCGGGGGCAGCTTCGATTTTGGTGCCGACGATCTACGCTTTGACGGATGTTGGCGAGAACGCAACCACGTTCATGGTGCAATCCAGGCGCTTCATAGTGCTGAAGACCGCCTTCTTTACGGCATGTTCTGGTTTACGAGAAGTGGAATCATGGACGATGTGGGTATATCGTTGCTACGACGTCAGGACATTAAGGGGGCATTTCAGATTTGGGAGCGGATCGAGGCGCGGGCACCTACGCCGAGGTATGTATCTAGCCTAAATAATTTTGGAACTCTTTGTCTTCTGATTGGTATCCGAGCGCGCCAGGGGTGGCCCGCGGAGTTGCGACCAGACTGGCCCACCGGCAATTCGGATCGCAGAACACTGATTCGCCGGGGCATTCGTGCCAAGGTAAGGCTATTCGATCATCTTTCTGATAGCGATCTCCTGTCATACTGTGCGACGTTTGGTGATGACATTGCGACGCGTGACCGAGAACTGGTTCATAGGGCTTTTGTTCGCGGGCTGGCGGCGTTTTCGGCTGAGGCCGTGGCTCACGGCGTTCCGGTGGAGGTGAGCCGAAAGACACCCTATGTGCGTCGCCTGCGTCGGCGACGGTCTTCGGGGGCCGTACGTACTGGTAAATCACTCCGTATAAATTTCGGCATCGAGCTTGGTTTGACCAAGTCCGTCATTTCCGTTTACAAACGGGGTAGAGTCAAGGTCATCAAGAATCGTCTGCAAAATGACACAACACCGAGTGCAGTGGGCTTTCGAAAAAGTGGCAGTACATTGGTTGGCCTCAACGCGCTCAATGGGTGGTACTATGAACAGCTTCGCGCACTGAAAACCGGTGGTGTTCGCGCAAATTACTTCGTGGAATTTCAGAGGTTGATGGGCACGGACCACCTGTACGAGCCGAGTGCGTTGAAAGGCCGCCGGGTGAGCCCGGAAGAGCTCTCGGCCGAAGTGTTGAAGGAGTTGCGGCTGTCCGTCGAGGGGGAACCCCCGACAGCGGCGGTGGTGACGATTCCGGCGGCGTTTACGGTTCCGCAGCAGGACGCGACCCTTCGCGCGGCGCGCATGGCTGGCTTTGAGGAGTGCCATCTTCTTCAGGAGCCCCTTGCGGCCGCAATCGCCAATGGTCTCAAAATAGACGAAACCGGGGCCAGCGCCAAGTGGCTCGTTTTCGATCTTGGTGGAAACACTTTTGACGCGGCGCTGGTTGTGCTGTCTGAGGGCGAGATGTCCGTCCGGGGTACCCAAGGCGATAGCCACTTGGGTGGAAAAGATCTCAACGAGGCTGTAGTGGACGGCCTACTTTTCCCCCATGTGGCGGAGAATATGGATATCGGTGCTCTGATCCCGGACCAGGATCATCGGCAACTTCTTCGACGGGTCCTATCGAAATGGGCGGAGCATGCCATTATTGAGCTCAGCCGGAGCACCACGGCGTGGGTGGAGACTCAGTTGGATGAGATCGTGTTACCTGATGGATCGGAAGTCGACCTGGAGATTGAAGTCACACGAGACGAGCTGCGTCCCTTTGTCGAGCCGGTCTTTCAGCGGGCGATCGACAAGGCCAAGGTGCTGCTGTCCCGACACGGTCTACAGGGACGGGACCTCGACGAACTGATTCTGGTAGGTGGCCCCACGCACTCGCCCATTCTTCGGGAGATGGTTACGGCCCAGCTTCGTACGCCCAAGGTGATCGAGGACCCGAACCAGGCCATCGACCCCATGACATGTGTGGCTAATGGTGCTGCCATGTATGCGTCCAGGCTGGAATGGAAGGAAGAAGGTCAATCGACCGGAGGTCGCCGGCCAGCTAACGATGGCGTTTTGACTTTGGATGTGGCGTACGAATCTACTACAATTAATGAGATGGAGTATGTGTCGATTAAGCTTGCTGATTCGGGTACTTTAGCCAGATACGGACGACTTGAAATTGAGATTGTAGGAGGACGCTGGACAAGCGGTAAACAGGAGTTGGTCGAAAGCACCTTGGTAGAGGTGCATTTGGAGCGAGGCAAGGCCAACAACTTTGATTTGGTGGTGACTGGAGAGAGCGGAAATCGGGTTAAGACAAGCCCTTCTGAGATCACTATTGAGCACGGAATCAAGGTGGCCGGGGCGGTGCTCGCACACACTTTGGGGATTTCGGTCATGGAACGGACGTCTCCGGGAGAGGAGGTACCGGTGGTTGTGCCCCTTATAGGTGCAGAGAGGGACCGCAGATTGCCGGCGACTGGGCGTAACCGCAAGACACTTCTGACGCATTGCGAGCGGAGACCAGGTAACGAGAAAGATAGATTCGCGATCGAGATTTTTGAAATTGATCGAGACGGTAGCAGTACTGTGTCGAATGGCAACGATAACCATAGTATTCGATCCCGTCGGACGGTATGGTCTTCATGTGTGGGCAGATTTGAAATAACGGGTGCCGACGTAAATCGTGTTATTCCCGAGGGCTCGGCATTGAATTTGGAGGTGGTGACAGCCAAGTCAAGCGTAACGCCAATGGAAGGTACGACCTCTTTCCGTGATGGCTATGGGGACTTTCCATTGACCTGGTATAAACATAAAGCGGAAAACGATACGACATGGGTGCGCGACGAGGTTGAGAAGGCACAAAAAGTGTTTGCCCGTCTTCGTACAAGTGATTACGCCGATATGGTGCAGCTCGAAAGGCATGACGACGGGATTTTTGAGGCGGCCCAAAAAGTGTTTGAGGCCGAGGAGGTGTCTGACGAAGATTCCCAGGCGAAATGGATGGGGATTCTCAGGGAGAGGATGCGGGAGTTTTATCGGTTTGCTGACGGCTACGATTGGGACAAGGTTTCGAGCTGATACATTGCGATTGGTCACCGGGGCACACTGAATGAGCGCGATCAAATGTCGGTGCAATAGAATGGAAGGCACTGCATTTGGCGCAACGAGGGTAGGAAGCGGATACACTGCGTTGAGAACTAATCGATCATGCCCGGAACGGTATGACCATTTGAACTGGATTTGGAGGGTGGTGGCTGGAGACGGTGGTCCATGGGGTCTACCGATTCCTAGAGAAGCTCCGTTACGGTTCCCAGAGGTACGGAGACTGTGCCTGAGTGGTTGATTCGCTTTCAGATAACGAGGTCGGCGAATGCCGAGGCATATCGAGTGGCGTCCCTGTCTGGTTAGGGTGACATAGGTGTTGGTAGCAGGTAGTACTGGGGTTTCGGATGTTATTCGGGACTCCCTGGTTACGGTGGGGGACACGGCAAAGTGATCTTGGACAATCCGTTTCACATACTTGGCCTCCCGGCAGATTGCACAGTGAAGGAAAGGTCGGGAAGGACCAGTCTTGCAAAAAGGATGCTCCACAACGGGCAGCGTGTTGCATTTGGGGTCGACGATCTGTGTTTTCCCGGGTGCAGGCGAAACGCAATCACAGTGGAACGAGCTATTGGCGCTCTTGACAGCGAAGATGATCGCTTACTCTACGGTCTGTTTTGGTTTACGAGGAGCGGGATTTTCGACGGTGTAGCGTTGTCGCACCTGCGCCGGCAAGCCATGAAGAAGGCGTTTGGAACGTGGGCGCAGGCAGAAAATAGAACCGCCACCCCGAAGTATGTATCCAGTCTCAACAATTTCGGCACTCTTTGTCTACTTCTTGGAACAACGCCGCGATCGGCCTGGGTCGCCGATGAATCGGATCGGATGAACATGATCCAGAGGGGCCTTCGTGCGAAGGTCAGGATTTTTGATGATGTTCTATCGGACCGTGACTTGGGCGCATATTGCAACACATTCAGCGCTGGTAGCGCAGCCCGTGGCGTGGATCGCATTGTAAGGGGGTTCGGTCGAGGGCTGGAGGGTTTGGCGCATGAGATTCGCCGGTACGGTGTTCCGATCACCAACAGGACTTTCATTCAGGTCCTTGAGGGCGGAGGCGCAAGAACGGCGGTACTTCGGGCCAGGTATGAGAAAGCGGCGACCCATGTGGTTGAGAATGAGCTAAAGAAATGCGCGTTGGTCGTGGCTGGCGACCAGGCGAAGGCAGGTCAGGCCGGGACGGCGCTGATGGGGGTCGCGGTAAAGGAGCTGACCAAAATGAAATCGATGGTTGGCGGCAACGATGCGATGTACACGTCGCTGGCGGACCGTGTTGCCGATGGTCTGCTGGACGCTGCCGTGGCTCATTACAACCATAACGTAAATGGGGATGCGTCTGTCAAGGCACGCGTGACGGAGGAGTCTCTGGGGCTGGTACGGTGCGCACTGGATATCGCATGCGCTCTCGCTCTTCGAAAAAGAGCGGAACGAGATTTGGCGACGTTGGAGGAGAACAAGGCGAGCGACCGGAAGCGTTACGAAGTGGAGCGGATTGCGAGTGACGTGAGCGCCTGGATGGTTCGGGCCAGCAAGATGCTGGAAGACGAGACAGCATCTGAGCGGCAGATTGAACTTGTGCAAAAGGCGTTGACGCAAACGTCTTCCGGTGTGGCACCACGGGTGGGTGCGGTGCTTGTGATGCTTGAATCATTTCTTGTTTCGGGCACACGCGTGTTTGGGCAGGACTTCCGTCGGAATGAGGGTGCGGTGCAGCTGGCTTCGGCTGTGTGTAGAATTCTTGTTGCGCACGCAGTGGCGGTGGCGAATCGGGCGAATGACATTGATCGATGGCATGCCGCGAAGTTGATCGTTCGCATTGGCAAGAGGTTCACGAATGCGTCTAGGCCGAAGGAGGGGAGGGTCGTGGTTGATGATGAATGCCACGCGCACTTAGTGCAAAATGTTGGGCGGGCAAAACAACACTTGCGCAGCAAGTTGTCTCCCAGGGTGGAGATGTGGCGCGAACGTCTTGGCGCGGCCATGTTTATTTTATTTGTTGTAGTGTTGGTATGGGCTTGGCTGACTGGAAAATTTGACGAAGACACGGAAATTCGAATAGAGATGCCTCCGGCGGGGACCAATTCGGTGTTCTCTTTGCCTGAGGTACGGTGGTGCGTACGCGAGGATCAAACAATTGAAGCGAGGCGGCGTACATTGCGTCCGGGGTCGGCAAGCGAAGTGGACGCGTTTAATACGGCGGTAGGCAGGTACAACGCGCATTGCGGGAGTTTTCGGTATCGCCCGGGCACCCTTGAGCGGGCTCGGCGCGAACTTCGGGAAGGTTTGCTTCGCTGACCCTCGGGCAGAGCGGATTTGCTGACGACCCCGGGGCGGCCTGGTCGGTTGGGTAAGCGAGTATGACATGTCTTGGATGGCGGTGGCCGACGGGTGGAGTTGCAGGTGGTTGGGAAGTATGCCGGTCGGGTGGCAAAGGACGAACTCTTGGGGTTCCTCGCTGTTTTATGTGGGTAGCCGGAATTCGAGCTTCCCGCAAACCAGATACGCCATCGTGATGAAGTTCTCCGCTGTCCGATAGCCCCGAGCACGGACTTTGGCCGCCTGAATCAGTGAGTTCATGGCCTCAAGGAGGCCATTCGTCAGCCGCGAATGTTGCCAGCGTAGAATGCCCGTTCTGTGCCGCCTGATCGTCTTGGCCACCCCAACCATCGGCTGCAGCCCGCTCTCCTCCGCCCTCACGCACCAACGATCCAAGTGACGCCCTGCCGCCACCGGCGGCAGAGCCCATAACTCCTGGAAGTCCAGCTTCAGCTCGTACGCCTTCGCCGTCTCCAACGTGTCCGTGGCCAAGTCAAGCAACTCGTCCAGCCGAACCATCTCCGAGACTGTAAGACGCCGCTGGTTCTTCAGCCACAGCCAGCGTGTCCGCTTGAGGTCCGGACGGTCCTTCTGTTCCGCCCGACGCACCCGCTCGATCCCCTCGTTGAGCAGCTTGACGACATGGAACCGGTCAAACGTCACCTCGGCGTCAGGGAAGACATCCGCCGCGCCCTTGATGTACGCCTTCGACATGTCCATGCAGATCTCGCCGATCCGGTCGGGATCCCCGCCGTGAGCCTCCAGGTCATCGCGATACTCCTCGAACACCTCCGCCTTGCGGCCCTTCGTCGCATACAGCAGCCGACGCTCCTTCAGGTCAGCGAACAGCGTGATGTAGTCATGGCCACGGCGTGCGGACTTCTCGTCAACACCGACGGCCTCGACCCCCGAGTGATCCGCGTCCTTGCGCGCCACGTCCACATAGAAGCGCAGGATAGGCCACAGCTTCGTGTCGTGCTCACCCACGATCCGAGCGGCCACGGCCACCGGCATGGCGCTGCAAAGCGTCAGCACCAGCCGCTCGAACAACAGAGTCGCGCTGCTCCTGGGCCTGGCCCAATCAAGCTTCGCCTGCCGTACCCCGCACTCAGCACAGCGAACTCGCGGAACGTTGGCGTGCAGGTGCGCCTGATACTGGAAGAAGTCCAGGTGCCGCCACGAACGCCCGGACATATCGTGGGCCTTGCAACCGTCTTTGCCGCAGTTGCCGCAGGTGAAGGTTGCGCCGGCGGAAAACGCCAGGAACACGTCCAAGCGCTTGGCCTGGGCATCAAAGGCGACCTTCTCGACATACCATGGTGACGTGATTCCCAACGACTGCTCGAAGACCCTGTTGCTCGCGTTCAGCCAAGACATCCGTCCACTCTCCCGTGTCGGGCCCCGTGCATAAGCGACCGATGCCGAGGGGGGAAGGTACGGTACGTTGTCCGCGAAGACGGCGGTTGCCGCTCGGCATGGGTGTCTGATGCGACCACCGGACCCGACCAATGTCATCGAACACAGGGAGCATGACCACATCGACGAGCAAACGCCGGTATCCCAGATCGCTCGCGCCGACATTGTGCTCTGAGCAACGTGACCGACATGACACTGTTTCGTCGGCACGGCCAAGCCGAAGGTTGCCTGGCAACCGAGGTCAAAGGGTAAGCCGGGCGGCTTGAAGTGGCGAGTCCACAAGAAATGAACCTCGCGAGCTTGCCTCGCGAAACCGATTTACCCACACAAAACAGCGGGGAGCCACTCTTGGGTCTCTTGAAGGACGAGAGGATTGTGGGTGCGGGGGAGGAACTTGGTTAAGCGCGAATGACGTGGCACGGGGGCGGCGATTAGCTTTGAACGTATGGGAACCTGATGTGCCTACATCGATTGGGCAATGTTGTTGGCAGGTCGGCCGGAGGGCTGGCATGGATTACGAGACAGTCGGCATGCGCGACGGTGGATCGGTGATCTCTCGGAAGGACCGTGATGTCCCTGTCGAACCTGAAGAAGGCTGAGTAGCCGGTCTTTCTGGATGCGGACTTTGTGGTTCTGGAGTCCGCAGCGCTGGAATCCGGCTCCATGGCGGTGCGCCGGCGGTTTGTCGTGGGGGCAGTCAGCCACCCATTCGCCTCACTTGCTGCGTCACGAGTTGCGTCAGGTGTGCCGAGATCGGCTCCATCAGGTCCGCGGCAACGATGGAGGCTGAAGCGTCCCGCGCCAGCGGGTCAAGGTCGTCGACGTACACGGCCACGCTGATCGCCAAAGCCCCGGGGGTGGCGAGCCCGTTGAGTTGCAATAGCCCAGGGGGCGGAACGCCTAACACGGCGTCACGGAGCCCGGGCGAGACGGGACATGCAGAGAACCACTCCGCATGCCGCATCGAGGCTCGTCGTCCCGCCTCCTCAGGCAACACCAGCAATCCCAGAATCAGCACCGACCCTTGGCGATCAGTGAGTCCCGGCGCCAACGGCACGGCGACGGCCGGGGTACCCGTCTTGGCAAAGGCGCGCACCTCGTAGTTTTCGGCCCCGGAAACCTCTCGCACCTCGGCTTCGAGTGCCCGCACAAGGGGCCCCAGGCGGGACGCGGTGCCACCGGGCCCGGTCACCAGCTCCATCGCATGCAGGACCCTTCGTCTGGCACCGGGATGCAGCATATCGGCGTCCAGCATGGCCGGCATCCCCCTGGGCTCGCCAACCCCCCGTGAGTGATCCGATCCCGGTTCCGCCAGCAGCTGCGCGTCCACATCCCTGCCCGTCATGAGCCGGGCCATTGCCTCGGCCAACTGCAGGTTGCTCCAGCGAGAATTCTCGCCGCCCAGCAACAGGTTCACCCAGTCCGCGCGGAGATCCTCCACGGTGTTCAGCGCCAAATTGGTGATCTCTGGCGAAACCGAGGCAAACCTCAGGGCCGTGCGCGTGTGGTCCGCCGTGTCGCCGTGAGTCCGAAGGTGTTCAATCAGTCCACGCCAGAGATCCAGGCGATAGCGCCCGGCGCGGTAGATGTCGGGAATCGGGGGCGCGTCGGAGTTGGGCGGGGCGGGTTCACGGTACGCCAAGGCGCCCGTGATTCTTTCCAGGGCGTGGGCCGGCCGAAAGGTGGTGCCGACCAGGCGCAGGTCGCTGCAGCCCTGTCCCGTGATGTGCAGCGAGTCGGTGAGCGCCAGGCGGATGACCCGGTCGCAGAAGCGCACCGGCCGGCCCTCCGTCTCGCCGGCGCCGGCGATGCAACGCGATAAGTCCGCATCCTCCCCCTCGCAGGAGTCGTGCCCTGCGCCGGCCATGAGCGCCAGCGTGGCCATCTCGACCATGTAGCGGTTGCATGACGTCTGGATGAAGGTCTCCAGCCCCTCCCATTCCCTGTGGCCGATGGACCGGTACGGGATCGGAAGCGGACAACCCAAAACACCGGGGACATCATCGTTGCCGTGGGCCGGTAGCTCCAAGTCCAGCATGGCCGGAAACGCGGTGGCGATGGCCGCGGCCCAAAACGGTTTGAGTGCCGAGCCGACGGGGTGCCGAACCAAATTCTGGTTTTGCAGGTATCGGGAGCGCATCCGCATGGAGAGCTGGCGGTATTCGTCGACCACCACCTCGCCAGGGCAGGTGGGCATGGCGAGCACATGCCCGGAAAACGCATCCATGACCAAGGCCGAGACTGCGCGCGGACGAGACCCGAGGCGAAGGGTGTTGCACCAGTCGCTGACCACATCCTGGGTCGCAATGTCGAGCGCCCGGTTCGTCGTCAACCGGATGTCGGTGTGCGAGATTGGCCCATCGTCCCGGGCGGCGGGTGTGGATTGCAATCCCGCCTCGAACGCCTGGGCGAGGGAGCGGGCGAAGGGCTTCAGGTGCGGGACCAGGTAGCGCCGCCGGGATCCGTCCGCGCGCGTGCGGGCGGAGATGATTTCGGCACGATCCGACCCTTGGACAACGTAGGTGAAGAGCTGACCGGAGGACTCCAGCTGCACCCAGTCGCTGGTCTGAAGCCTGACCTTCCGGCCGGGCGGCAACATCACGCCCCCTAAGCGCAGCACTGTGGTCGACCCGACATCACTGCGGTCCGTGAGGACCGGGTGGCCGCCCACAAAAAAGGCGTCGGCCGCGATCTCGCGGGTGCCTGGAGCTTCGATCCTCAGGAACTCCGTACGCACCGAAGCGTTGCGCCGGGAGGGGTCCACCCGCTCGCTGGCCGTGACCCCGACTCCCTCCAGCGGATGCATGATCTCCAAGCGCTGGTCTCGCCCCCCCTGAAGGGATGCCGCGCGGTCCGCCTCAGAAAACCGGAGGGTGCCCGTCCAGCGCGGAACCCTGTTGTACGGCAGATCCACCCGGTGATAGAACGGGTCCACTCCCTTAAGCACGCACCTGTCGACAATAAAGGGCGAGCGCGATGCCGTAGGATCGGCGTTGAAGCGGCGTACATCGGTGCGCAGGTAGCTGGAGCGAAAGAAGCGCTCGTCGCTGGATCCCGGCGCCAGGTCGACGACAATGGAGTCGCCGCTCTCGCCGCACTCCAGGCGCAGTCCATCCTGGGAGATCATGAGGTTGGCCCGCTCCACGAACCCCCGGGGCGCCCAGTACCCGCCGGGTGGAGCTCCCATCGTCGAGACGGCGATCATTATTGCTGTGGCCAGCGCGGTCCAGAGCAGTGGGCGGGGCGTCAATCGGGGGCGCGTGTTCATCGCTTCATCCGCTCGTCGGGGGGTGCCCGAGTCCCGTATCGGGGCGCGAGCGATGCCCCCGGGGCTCCCGTCTTTGCCGGAATCAGGGCGGGCGCAGTCCCTGATCCGGGTAGTTCCGGGCTGCCTGTCTTGCCTGCCCCCGGTTGCCTCGGGTCGTGACCGCTACCCGTGATCCGGGACCGTGCGGTGGCCCAGACGCCGAGGCCGACCAGGGCGAGTGCCTCGGCCGTGTCACTGAGCGAGTCCAGGCCCAGGAAGTAGACGTTCTTGCCCGTGAACAGAACCAGCCCGTAGTTGGCCAGAACCATGTAGATGCCGGCACCGGCAAATGTCGCCAGCGCGGTGAAGGCCAGGGCTCGTGGCGTTGAAACGGGATCGGAAACGCTCGCCGCAGGCGCGGCGGACGCCCAGCACCATTCGCTCCAACGGGGCGGAAACAACTCGAGCCGGGGCACCAGGGCCGGCATGAGCACCACGGCCAGCCCGGCAATGACGAGGATCCCCAGCACGACGGAGTTGGCCGGCGAGGGTAGGACGAGGGCGATCACGAGGGCTGCCCCCGCCCCGGCGGTCACTCGAGGCACGCCCGGCGCACTCAGCCTCGCTGCACCCTCAGCCGCCCCGCCCGACGGCCAGCCAACACTCGCGACCGTGGCAAGGAGGGCAACTAGGCCCAGGGTGCCCAGGAGACCCCACTGGCTGGCCAGCAGGCCGGTGACCACATGCTCGCGGGCCGCGGTGGTGCGGATTTGGGGCGAGACCCTGCCGGCGAGGAAGCCCTGGCCCGCCCAATTGCCTCGCGTGTAGGAGCGCATGGTTTCCCGCATCACGCCCAGCGCCTCGCTGCGGCTCTCGCCAATGAGCCTCAGGGCGTCGGGGTCCCCCCGCTCCAGCAGCAGCAACTCGTTGCGGCTCCAGTCGTCCAGGCGGGTGGCCATGTCGACCTCTCTCGCGGGACGGGGTCGGGCCAGGTCCGGCGCGACTTGCAGGGCGATGAACAGCACGAGGGGAAGGGCACCCAGAAGGGCCGGCGCGGGTCCCGAGGCACGGGCCCACCTCCACCCGACCCAGGCGAGCGCTAACAGGGGGCCGGGCAGCGTGGTGAACGCGATGCCATAATCGGAGATCCAGACGCTGGTCAGGGCATGGGCAAACCCCAGATACAGTCCCATGTCGACCAGCGCCATCGCCGTGAGGCGCCGCCGCCCCGTGCTGCCCTCCCGCGCGATCCGGCGGTCGTGGTGAGCGAGCAGCAACGCGAAGCCAGACAGCGCCAGGGGCGTGTAGAACACCGACAGGCCGACGCGGGTCCCGCCCAGGGACCACTGCTCCCTGAGGCCTAAGGCGTCAAGCACGACGCGCGCCAAAAACAGCGCCAAACCGAAGATGAGGCCGGGTAGGTGTACCTTGCCGCATGTCGCCCAAAAGCCGTCCCATCGATCGCGTACGCGCGCGCCCACCGTCCCCGAAGGCAACGATGTGGCCCAGCCAAGCGCCCGCGGCAGGGCGAGCGCCAGGGCCGTGGCCACGACGGCAAAGCCGGCAAGGGCGATTGCCTTAGGCAAGCTGTCGGGAAAGAGGACCAGCGCCAGGAACGCCAGCGTCATCGCCGCTCCGCCTGCAACAGTTGCTTCCACCGTGGTGCGGTGCGCTGGCCACAGGCGGGCAAGCATCCGCCGCTCTCCGCGCGCGACCTGGCCCATGAAGCGGCCGGTGTCGGGGTTTCCGGCAGTTGGGGTTTGGGGCGCCGGAGTGTTCAGGGAGGGGCGCCGGCCCAGGGCCAGGCGCTCCGCGACCAGAAGAAGCCACGGCACCGCGGGGATCAACCAGAGCGAGATGCGGTATCCCTCGTCCAAGAACGGGTCCCGGACCATGGCGGAGACGGAGAGAAGAAGGCGAAGGGAGGCCAGCGCGATGCCCGCGAGCGCGACGATCCGCGTCGCTGTCGCAATCCCTGGAAGCGCGAGCGGGGCAGCGGCGAGAAGAAACAGGGCCACCAGGAGCGCTGTGAGCGCGGCCGAGACGCCAAGCCCGTCCACGCGGACTAACAGGCCCCGATCCCCGTCCTGGAGCGTAAAGGGCTTGCCCGTCTCCCAGGTCGCCAGCCCGGACGGCGCCAGGATCTCAAACCAGCCGACCGTCGGTTTGGCGGGCAGGTGCAGGACGGCTTGCGCGGCGCCGGCAAAGCGGTTGCCCGGAGAGGAGAACAGGAGTTCCCCGCGCTGGTCAGCACCGTCGCCCGCCGAGAGGTGGAGCGCGCGAAGATCCCAGCGGTCCCGGTCCGGGTCTCCGTTGGCCCCCGGAATCCCGTTGTCGGGCAATGTGGCCACCGGGACCGCGTGCACTTCGGTGCGCGGCTGGACGGTCAGCCAATCGGGATCGACGCGGAGTCGCATGCGCTGCTGGACTCGGATGCCGTAGCGCTCCCCGAGAGCCAGTTGGGGCTCGGGGAAGTCCCTGTATGGAAGCGCGGCCACGATCATCTGACCAAAGCGGGTGTCCGGCGGCTCCGATGGCCGTTCTTCCTGGGGGTCGGGCGACCGGCCGATGGGATGCCGGGCTACCGGCGTGCGCTCCGCTCCGTCACGCGTTCGCACGACGATTCCCTGGTCCAGCGCCATCAACCGGGGCGCGTCCTGGTCATAATACAGGAAGGAGCGAAGACCGCGCCCATGTGGCGTGGCCAGAAAGCCTGGGCGGGCGCTGTTCGCAGTGTCACCCGCGTGTGCCGCCTGGATCAGCTCCGTCAGCGGGTATGTGCGTTGAAACACGCTGGGCCGTCGCTTGAACAGCTCCGCCATCCGCGTCCCCACCCAGGATCCCTCCGGGTAGGGGATGGACGTGCTACGCCCGACATCGCCACCGGGCACATGCACGACCAAGCGATCCCCGCCCCGGTCGCGCTGAAGGGTCAGCCTGACTCCGCCCGCACCTGCGGGCCCCGGCGCACCCACCCTGATTTCATCGCCGGCGGCAAGTGCAACGGAGCCCAGTAGCGTCCACCGGGGCCCGCCCCACCCGTCGTCCTCAACCCGCACGGCGACCACGCCAAGCATGCCTTCCTGGCGTCGCTGGAGTGTGGCGACGGGCGGGCCGCCGTTGTCGCCCGCGCGCATGCGGATATCGGCAACCGGGCGGGTGCCGATTCCCGCGACATGGATGTCGGCCGTGGCCCGATCCCCGGAGATAATGCGGGGCGGCCGGTCCCCGGACTGCGGGCCCGCCGCCGAGAAGCGCGTGCCCAGCAGACGCACCTGGTAGGACGCCATCCGGTCGCGCGCCCACCACAGCTGGCCCACCGTGAGCGCGCCCATCGCCACCACCACGGCGGCGGCACGCAGGCCCGGCCGGGGCCGAGTCCCCGCAGGAGCGCGCATCCAGCGCACACCCGCGAGCGTCAGAAGGGCGAGGAGCAGGGGCGTCACGGCTTTCCCCGCTGCTTGGCCTCGTCAACATAGAATCTGGTGCGCGTCAGGAGAGTGAAACGCCACCAGCTGACGAAGATCAGCGTCCAGGTCCCCAGACAGAGCGCGGCGGCCACCGCAAGCGCGGCTGCGGCCGCCCACGGCCGGCTCCGGGCGTGATAGCGCGCATGGTGCAGGAGCGCGGCGCCCCTGCCCTGCGAGCGGGTGAGGATCTCTAGCGATCGGAGGGTGTAGATGTCGCTGGGCACCTCGCCGGCATGGGCAATGGCGGCGTTGAGCACATGCAGGTACGGACCCACGTCCCGGGCCCGAATCTCACGGAGCGACCCGTCGGGATGCAGGGGGCGGGCCAGTCCGATGGCGAGTTCCATGAACACCGCCTCCAGCCACGCCGATACGAAGGAGGCGCCCAGGTCGGGATCAAGTCCCGCGCTCATGTCGGGTGGCACGCGGCCCCTTCGGAAGACCCCGAGATCGTTCTCGGCCTCTGCGACCGCTTCGGTGCCCGCGCCGCCCGCCGGCCCGGTCTCGAGCTGGAGCCGCCGCCCCTCGTAGCGCGAGACCAACGATGAATGCAGGTACCCGCCGGCGAGCTCGAGAAGCCACTCTCGCCGGTCGGCATCGACGGTGCCCCCTTGGTCCGGCTCCCCGGAACAGGCTTGTTCCATGCGCGCTTGGACATGGACTGCCACGGCGCCCCAGGCGCTGTCGGCCACCGGGGCCGGACCGAGCCTTCGCTCTCGCTCCTGGAGTGCCTCAATGCCCATTCCGGCGGCCAACCGGCTGAGCACGGAACACCGCGGCGGCCACTCCAGTCCCTCGTTCGCCTCGTCGTCCATGAGACTCAGAACCAGAACGGCGCGGACGCCGGCGATCCGGGCGTCCGGTCGCATCCGGTTGTGGTGGTGAACCCGTTGCAGGTTGGATGCGGCCCAGAGAATGTGTTCGGGAATGGGGCGGGCGCCCTCGCTCGGGGCCAGATTGAGCACCGGTCTCAGGGGATCATCGGGGTCCATCTCCGAACTTCTTCTTGCGACCTCCTCGTCGAGCCCCGCGTCCCGAAACTCGGTCGCCCCGAGATAGGCCGTGACAAGCCCGGCGTAGGCGTCCATTGAGGTCAGCACTCCCGCACTGGTCCCCATGCCACAACGAAGCGGGCCCGCCTCGATGTCCACACGCTCGTAGTGCCCCCCGGCACCGCCTAAGCCCCGATGCGCCCGGTAGTGGTTGACCGCGTTGATCGCCCGCCGGAAATGGCCGATCGCCTCGATGTCCCGCCCGCGCCTTCGCGCGACGACGCCGGCGAGATGGCGCGCGTGATAGGCCAGCGCGATCTCGTCGCCTGAGGGGCCCAGGCCCGTCCGCACCGCGGCCTCCGCCCGCGCCCGAGGGACGATTGGAACCGGCCCGCCATCGCTGGAGGCGATGTCCAGTCCTTGCAGCGAGCGCGCGGCTGATCCCAACTCTTGGCCCCCGGCCTGGAGGCGGGCGATCGCGTAGGACGCCACCGCCGCCCCGGTCGGGTCGAGCGATGCCCGCCGGATCCGAAGCGAGTCGATCGCCTCCGCCACCAACGCGAGTTCGCCTTGTTCCAGGGCGCTCTGCGAGGTGCGGATGAGGCGATTCAACATTGATGCGGGCGAGCCGACGGCCCGGGAGCGGGGGTCGGCACAGAGCGGGGGAGGCAAGGGCAGGTCCACGAGAGCCTGTGTGTGACGGTCGCTGAGCGTGCCTTCCCGGGTGGCCAGCTGCCAGGCTTGGTCGGCGGCCAGGTCAAGCCGAAGCGGCGCATCCAGGCGGCGATAGGCCAGCCCCAGCGTTTCGCCGCGTGACGGGCTGCCCAGAAGTGCGTCGCCCGCCCACCATGCACCGAGGACGATGGCCAGGGATCCGACCAGGTAGAGCACTTGCTGCTTGCGCCCAGGGCGAGCCCATCTGGCACCGATGCCAAGGAGCGTTCTCACGAACCGTCCCTCTTGGGGCTCCGGCCCGGCGTCGATCCCGAGAGCGCGGCGCCCCACGCGTCCCTGCGCAGCGCCCGGTCCAGCCGAATGTAGCGGGCCGTCGACAGCCCCGGGACACGCCAGGGATGGCTGGTCACAAAATCCATCACGCCCTCACCCCCGAGCAACGACGAGATTCCCGCCGCCTGGTCGCCGGCCTCATTGGGATCGGGATTGGGGCTCTTGTCCTGGAGCGCCTGGCAGAAGGACCATTTGAAATGGCGGACATGGCGCTCCAGAAAAGACTGGAATTCGGGAAAGTGACCCGCGGCCACGAGCAGGGGATCGCTCTCGAGGGGATGCACGCCCTCGGGCACGAGGTGCTCCAGCCCGGGAAGGCTGGGAGAATGCAGGCAGCTCCGGCGCGGGCCCACATACAGGTCCGCCTTGGAGAACACAAGGCTGACCGGACGATCGTACGGACGCGAGCGCCTGAAGGCGTCATCGACTTGGTTTCTGGTTGGCGGCGTGGAGTTGACGCCTACGTCGCCGGCGTGAGCGTGGCGACAGGCGTCATCGACTTGGTTTCTGGTTGGCGGCGTGGAGTCCCCCAGCTTGAGGCCCTTGCGCCCGAGTCGCCCCAAGTTGCGGGCCACAATCGCGTACTTGATCAACATGCGGTGGGCATTGAGCATCCTTCCCACCATGGCTTCCATCTCGGATTTCTCTTGGCGCGAGGCGCTGCGCCGGTCCTCCCCTTCGTCGTTCCAGCCCGCCCACACGATGGGCAGCGCCAAGAGCAGGATCAGCCCGTCCAGCCTCTGTAGTACGGGCCAGAGGAACTTCTCCATGACCTTGGGAAGTGCCTGGTCGTAGTTTCCCAGCGCGGTGTAATCCTCCCCGGCCAGGTCGATGAGTGCGGGGTGGGCCCGTCGTCCGGGGATGTAATACACATTGACATCGCCCCGGACGGTCTTGCTGTAGCGCAGGTCCACGCCCGGGCGCTCGGCGGCTCGCTCCCGGAGACGGTCGGCAAGCGTCGTCTTGCCGTGGCGGGGCTGCCCGGCAATGCCGACCACCTTGCCCCGGCGCCGGCGCCGATGCTCCAGCAACTCTTGGATCGTCTTGTGAACGTTGTCGGTGTCGGCTACCCGAAGGGACCGGCTGCTGAGGTTTTTCTGCCTGCCCCCACGGTGTGGATCCGGGCGGATCGCGGCCGGTGCGGGTTGTGCGACCTCCCGCAGACGGTGCTTTCTGTCGTCGCCGCGAGTGCGCGCGCTCCCGTCGGCGGCCGCCTCGGTGGTCCGGTTCGTTTCCCCGGGCCTATCACGGGTATCCGGTCCCGGTGCCGGCGCGGGGCCACCCAAAATCTCCCGCCGCAGCTTCTTCAGCTTGGCCGCCGCCTCCTGTTCGGATCGACGCCGGGTCACGATACCGGGTCCATCGGTCGGGTCGCCCGCGGGGTGGTTGCGTCGTGGTGGTTCTGGACGCTGCACGTCAGCGGTTGTCGGAGGGCCAGGAAGACCGTGAGCGGGGGATCGGGGTTACGGTCCATCAGTCGCTCTGCGAGCGCGGTCAGCTCTCGTTCGGGCTCCCCGCGTTGTCGGGCCAACAGGGTGGACAGGGTGAGCTGGCCGGTTCTTCGTTGCTCCAGCCAGGCCAGTCGCTGCAGATCGTCCACAGCGGCGGCCTCCGGGGCCCGCGCGGCGGCTCGCCACGCAAGCCGGAGCAGCGAGTCGCCACCCGCCGGGGCGCCCGTGGCCGGCGCCGAAAGCCACTCGACCGCCGCATCGACCAGATCGGCCGCCAGGGACGGGTCCTGAATCGCCCAGCTTTCGCGCTCCCGGATGACCAGGGGAATGTCCGTCCACCGGCCCGCGTGCCCAAGCAAAACCGCCGCGATGCGTAGCATCTGCGCTCGCTTGGCGGCCCCGTCCCGTTGTTCGACTTGGTCGAGGATCTCCGTGATGTGAGTCGCAGGCAGGGCGTTGGGTACCTGGTGGCTGAGGGTGTCGAGGATGAGCTCCAGTCCATGGGTGCGGCTCTGGCAGCGCAGACCGGCGGTGACCGCCGGGCACCCGGAAGAGGGCGAGCCGCTGTGGCCGCGCAGACCCCGCACGACGCCGTCGAAGAAGGCGCCGTTGCCGTCAAGGATGGGTGAGGTGCGAAACAGGGCGTCCCAGCCCTGTTCCAGCGACCGGGCGGCGGGGTGCCCGGCGGTATCGGCAATGGCCCGGCCGGCCCGATACCCCAGCGCCCGCCACCTGGGCTTGCCGGCTTCCTCAACGGCCAATCGTTGCTCCAGCTCCCCGGCCCGGTTGAGCGACCGGCCCCGGTACAGGACATAGGGGCCGCTCCGGGGGGTGAACAGCGACATGGCCCGAACATCAAGCAGCCGCACTGTGGCGGTGTGCTCCGCCGCTTCTTCGGTCACAATCTCGACCCATCGGGTCAGTCGCTCACGGTCCAGACGATCCATCCGCCGACCATCCAGCTCCGTGGGCGGCTCTGAATCCCGCATTTCGGGCCGCCGGTCCCCGACAGCCATTCGCACGAGCTGGCGGCCGCTTGCACGAAGGCGGTTGCCCAGCGGCGGGGTTGCGTAATGGACGCGCTGTCGGTCTGCGAGCGGCAACCCCAGCCAGACAGCCCGGACCAGCGCCGTCGCCACGGCTTCCAGGCCTGGCTCGCACGTGGCCACCAAATGCGCGCGCCCGGTTTCTTCCCCGTTGCCTGCCAGGGCCATGCCGATGTGCTGGAAGGCGCGGAGCATCCATAGTCGGGCCTCGTTGATCCCAAGCTCGCCGGCTGCAAAGGCGACCGAGCGCCGCACCTCGGCCAGACGCATGGTTCTCAGGCTCTCCCGGTCGGGCACCAGCTGTACCGGACGCAGTGGCTCGGGGACTATCGGTACGCGCGCCCGCATTCGCACGAACCAGGGAGCGGGCCGGTCCAGGGCGGCTGACGCCCAACCCTGCGAGGGCCCGTCGCCTGAGACATCGCTCGCGGCCGGCGGCTCCGCCCGATGGATTCCCTGGGGATAGCCGTCCATGGCCTCAAACTGCTGAGCGTCGAAGAGCAGGGTGTGTGTCGCGATCCGGGGGCGCCCCCGAGGGCGGCCGGTCTTGCTCTGGCTACGAATGATGCCGCAAAGCGAAAACCCCAGCCTTTGGTCCAGGGGCAGGAATGCCTCCGGGAGAGTGCCGATTCCCCAGTCGCGGGCACCGGTGTTTCCAGAGGGATCGCCGGTTGCCGTGCACGGTGCGTCGTTCAGCAGCGTGGGCGGGTTGCCCCAGTCGGCCAGATCGGTAGCCCAGGGCACCCGCTCTTCCAGGCGTCCGGCCCGCGCATGGTCCAACCCGGGTGTCCAACCGAAGGATCGCCATGCGGTGTCGTAGACGGAAGCGTTGGAGGCGAAGAGGTGGCGATCCAACGTGATTGCGGGGGCGGCCTCACTCACAGAACGCCTCCATGCCGGAGAACAAGCATGCGCTCGACCTGAGCCAGCGCGGCGCTGTCGGCCGCGGGCCGCTGGCCCAGCGAGGGATAGCCCGGGGCGGTCCAGTGGTTGCGCCAGTGGTCCAGGAGGGCCCGACAGGTCTCCCCGCGACAAACCGGTTGCCTGATGATCGCGCCGTCCACGGCGATGGTGGAGTCGACGGTCTCCCGGAGCGCGACCTGCACGAGCACATTGTGGATGAGGGCGTCGTCGGCGGTCTCGCCCAGGGTCCACGCTTCGATCCGGGACGCCAGCGCGTCGCTTCCCGCACGGCGCGCGAGCGCCGCCAGGCCCTCGTGGCGAGCGGCGAAGACCGATGCGTAGCGCGAGGCTACCGTGGTTGGTCCCGCGGGGACCTCTTCGGTCGCTTGGGGTCGAGTGGGCGCACCGGGTTCGGCATCGGCCTGGGCGGCTCTGCCGACCGAATCATCGGGCAAGAGGCGAGCGACGCCCCAGCCCGCTCCCAGAAGACACAGCACCATGACCGACGCCAAGAGGGCGCTGTGCCACAGCAACTCCGGTGTCCGCCCGTCCGCCGCCGGGACATCCCCCTCGGGCCGGGCCTGGGCCTGCTCCTCAATGAGGCGCATGAGCCGATCCCTGGTGGTCTGGAGTTCCGCGTGAATGTCGTCGCGAATCCGGTCCAAGGCCTCTCCGTAATCCTTCTCCAAAGAGCGGCGCGCGTCGGCCACATCTTCCCGGCAGGCATCAAGGGCGTCCCGGTACATGCCGGTGAGCCTTCGTTCCCGGTCGATGGCGGTGTCATCGTCGTGGCTTCCATCCTCGGGGTTCCGAGCGCCCAGAGCGGGTTCGTGCGAGTCGTTGTCCAGGGTCATGGCGAGCGCCGGGGCGGAGTGAGAGTAAGGGAGACCCGTGAGCCGGCCTCCAGGATGTCATCCAGATCGTGGACGGACAGCTGGGTGGCCAGCGCCCGGCGGAGCGACGGACCGTCGTCCAGGTGGTACAGGCGCACGAGGTCCCGGGCTCGCATGGTCCAGGGGACAACGACCACCACGGTGTCCCGGGCAGCAAGAAACGCCCCCGCCTGCGGTGTCGCATCGTCGAACGCCACGACAGATCCGGCGGGCGTCGTCTCATGCGCGATCACGGCGGCCCGCCGGATCGGCGGTCCCAGGACTCGTGCCAGGCTGCCCGTGGCAACGAGCAGGGCCACCAGCACCAACAGGGGTGCGAGGATGCGGAGAAGGGAGCGAGCGTGGCGAACGGCTCGCCTCTCTGGCGCCGCCAACCGAAGTGGCGGCTGGGGTGAACCTTGAACCGGTTGCCGCCCCCGACCGCCAATCGGACCCTGATCGCTCATCCGAACCTCCAACTTCCGGCACTTGGGGCCACCGACGTTGGTATCCACTACGGAGATCGCCCGTCGTTTCGTTTCGGAACGAAGGGGCAACGGGTTGAAGTTACTGTGGTTTGGGGGTTCCTTGCCTGGTGCAATCCCGGGTTTGGGAGTTGCGGTCAAGGTGACCGGACCAGCTGGACGGGGCAAGACGCCGCGGGGCTCACAGAGAACCACGCCCCCACGTGCATTGCCCTGCCGTTGTTCCGTGAGGTCTCCGTGGGAGCGGGATCTGGTGCTCGTGTGGGCCTCATTGCCGGTTGCGGTCGGTTGCGGGCTCGGACACCGTGCCACTCAATGTTCAGTGCATCGAAGTGATCTGCACGACAGCCCGAGCGGTGTCGCCAAGGCAGTGCCAACGGGCTACCCCGAACCCCAGGCAAGATTTCGTGTTCGCCAGTGTCCCATCGATACGTGTCCTGCCGGGGTGGTGAACGGTGGAGTGACGACCAAGCGTCGGCGCCATGGAACCCGGCCCCCAAGCGCACTGCCGAGTTCAAGACGGCGCAGGACAGGATTCCCCGTTTCGCACCCATGGGTGCGGCTGGGTCTCGTGTCGGCCAACCACAAGAGTTTGCCATCCCAATCGGGTGTGGGAGAGATTCTGAATAATCTGGCCCGAGACGGATCGTGGGGTTGCGCGGCGGCTCTGTCGGACCGACCGATCCGGATTTCATCGGCGCGGTTTGGGCATCCGCTGTTCGTGGGTGTACGCAATGTTGCCGGATGGTGGATGGCAGGGACCGGAGTTGACCCCAAGAGAGGCTGTCGTATGGGTCACCGGGACGTATCTTGCCTTAAGGGCGGGTGGGGACAGTCATGGGGGTGTGGCGGGCTTCTGCATGACCGCCACATGGGAGGAGGTGGACACGTCCGGCGATGTGTCGATGTCGGGCCGGCACGTTGGCACGAAGTTGCGGGAAGAGGATGTGGATCCCCCCAGGGACAGGATGGTGGGGCTGGCCCGCGGAAATTCGCGAAAGGGCGACCGGGGCACCGGGCCCGATTGGGTCGTCTTTGAAGACCACTGGGATCTGGGCTTCGCAGGTGAGAAACGGGTGATTCTACACGACGCGGCCATCCGGCAGCGGTTGACACTGGGCGAGGACAGCAGGTGGGAGTTCAAGCAGACGGATTTCGCCGGCAACCGCCTCGCGGGCCCGAGCCGGGACGATCTCGCCCAAGAGATGATTGCGTTCGCCAACTCCAACGGCGGCCATCTGCTGATGGGCGTGACGGACGACGGGCAGATTCAGGGCATGTCCCGCGAACAGATGGTGGCGCTCGGCGACCTGTTGGCCGAGTTGAGCACGGACGCCGTCAGGCCAGCCCTCCGTATCGAAATCCATAACCGGGAACTGGACGGCAAGGCCTTCGTCATGGTCGAGGTGCCCCGGGGCGACTCGTTGTACGAGCTCGGTGGCCGAAGCTGGATCAGGGTCGGAGCCAGCGAGCGCCGGTTGACGGGGGACGAGCCGATGCGATTGGCCCAGCGGCGGGCGCAGGGACGGCGCCTGTGGTTCGACCAACACCCGGTGGCGGGTACCGGTTTTGACACGCTGGACCGCGAGCTCTGGAGGCCGATGCTCAGCGCCCAGGGTGCCGTCGAGCCGGAGATCGCACTGGCGAAGCTCGCCCTGCTCGGGCCAGGTGACTCTGGAGTACAGTGTGCGACGGTTGCCGGCGTACTGCTGTGCACCCGACACCCCGAGCAATGGTTGCCTGGCGCGGTCATCACCGCGACGCACTATCGCGGAACGGACCGGACCACCGGTCAAGTGGACGCACAGGAAATCACCGGTCCGCTCCAACTGCAAATCAGGGATGCGGTGGCGTTCGTGACTCGGAATATGAGGGTCGCCGCCAGCAAGACGCCTGCGCGAATCAACATGCCACAGTACAGCGACAAGGCTGTGTTCGAGGCCATCGTCAACGCCGTGGTGCATCGCGACTACTCGGTCCGGTGCAGCAGAATCCGCGTATCGATGTTTGCCAACCGATTGGAAATCCAGTCGCCTGGCGCGCTTCCCAACAGCTTGACCCTGGAGAGCATGGCGCAGCGGCAGGCGACGCGAAACGAGGTGATCGCTTCGGCAATGGGCCGCACAGGGGTAAGCGATATCCACGGCTCCGGGCACCGGCGCTACTTCATGGAGCGGCGCGGGGATGGCGTGCCCACAATCTTCCGCGAGACCCGAGAGCTTTCGGGGCGGCTGCCGGAGTACCGGCTGATCGACGGTGCGGAAGTCGTGCTGCGGATTCTTGCCGCGCCGCACTGTGTCAACCCCGCCCAAGTGGTCGTCACCGTGAGGTCCGATGGGCGGCCCTTGCCCGGAGCGGACGTGTTGGTCCTGTTTCTGGATCGAAGCTGGAAGCGGGCGGTCGCGGACGACAGCGGCGAGGCAACCATCAATCTGCACACGACCGATTTGCCGATGACCGTTTTCGGTGCCGCGCCCGGACACGCGGCCTGCCTGGTGAGGGAATGGCTCCCCTCTGCCGGTGCGCTGGCACTTGACGTGTCCCCGCTACCGCGGGGAGGAAGCGTCATTTTCCCCGAGTCTACGGGCAACCTGCCGGGATTGAAGGGGCGCTTGAACCCCATTCGCGATACTCAGGATCGCACCTATTTGTGGGCCTCGGGCATCGCGATCGATCGAGGTCGGCCCCAGCCCGTTCACTTTGTGCCCGGCGAGGTGCTCCGGCTGACCGACCCGGACGGTGTGGTTCGCCTTGTGAGCGTTGTCGAGATTGCGGGTCGGTCCGCGCTCGTCGAGCATTGGGCGCCGGAGCCGGGCGAATAGTGCGTGCATCGCCTAAGCGAGCGGGAGCTTGCGCGGCAGAAAAAACACTGCGCACAAGCACGAATTCTCGGCAGTCGGACCACCGGGATTCGGGGCCCACAAGCGCGGGGACCCTGGAAGTCGGCCCCACCTGCCACCCAAACGCCATTCAATCGCTGTGCGTTGACCGTGCGGCAGACCAATATTCCGCTGCCCGGCCACATTTGCCAAGCAGTCACCCCATGCTACTGGCTCATCTCCCATTGGACAACACTCAAGCTTCCTTTACCGTGAGCGCACATCCAGTTTCAGTCGGCGGGGTGACCGGGCACCGGTCATGAGGTATTCTGCGGGAAAAATGGAGCAGTTGCTGTTGGGGGCACCGGAGGGCAACCGGTTGACGCGCCGCGCGAGCTCGCGTCCCGGTGTTTGTCCGTTTGGGGGCTGTGGACGATCCGTCAAGCGATCTTCGTGATCATGCGTGGCGATCACGCAGTTCGCTACGACGAGATTGGGGATGGTGATTGAACCGGGATGTGGGACGATGAAGCTTGGATCGGATAGGATGGCGGTTGGCGTGGAGGTTAATCTTCCGTTCGAACCGGAGTTCGTAGTCGGTTTGGCGCGGCCCGATGAAGACACTTTGGTGTGCAGGATGTTCAACGGCCTTCCCGGCGGCGGCATCATTGAGGCGCGCGCAACACGCTCTGGCGAGCAATGGGTGTTCACGGTCGCGCCCGGGGCTTGCGAGCGGTTGAAGAACACCGAATACGGCACTTGCTGGATTGCCGGCATGGCGTTCGCGGGCAGGCTCGCGATGCACTTCTCCATGGAGCGGGCCGCGTATCTTGCGAAGAATGTCCTGGCGGAGGCGATCGGGGATGACGGTGACGACGGTGACGACCAGATTGTCCACTGGCCCCCGGGAGTGCCCCTGGGTCCCCCTGGAGACCTGTAGTCGCTACGCGTGCGAAGTCATCGACTTCCGAGAGCGGTGTACATGCCACATCCTGCGCCTGACCTTCCGGGCGGCCAAGGGCAGGCCCGTGGTGAACGGGGTGTCCGCAGAAAGCCGTAGCCTGCCGGGATGCTTGGCCAACTGTGCGTCGACACCGCACATCCCGGTCAGTGGGGTGGCGAGAAGGGCATCTTCAAGGTCGACACCATCGGCGGGGTTACACGATTTCGGTTCCCGGACCCAAGGTTGTCGGCATCTGATTAGGGCTTAGTGGCTCTCTCGGCCGTTGTCTTGCGGAACTCCCGGACGCCGTTGCGTTGTGCACCCGGGGGTTTCGCGAGACGACAACGGCAGCTGATACTCATCTCATTGCGAGCGGTGTCAGCGCTGGTCGGGCCCGGAAATGAGGATGCGCGTGGCTTGCGTTCCGGTCGCTGGGCCCGACCGTTCCCTGCGTTTTTCTGCCTGCCCGGTTGCGAGGTGCGGCAAGCGGTTGCCTATACCTGCCGGATCAACCAAAACATGCACAAAGCTCGTATGAAGCGTGGAGCCAAGTCTCTGTCCGGCCTCCGGCACATGCGAGATTCGGGCGCCTTTGGTCGGTCACCTGCGGCGCAGGAGTCCGGATGTCGGCGCAGTTGGTCGCTCGGGTGTGGGATGCCCGGGGTCTGGGTCACGCTGTTGGCTTGGGTGCTGGCGGCCTTGGCCGGGACCACGGAGGCGCAGGAGTCCGGGAGTGGACACGCCCGCCTGAACGGCCGGATCATGGACCTGGCAACGGACGAGGGCGTTGCGGGTGCGATGATCGTCCTCGCTCCGCTACAGGGTTCGGGACCAGCCGGCAAGCGCGCCGAGACCGAGAGCGACTCGCGGGGACTATTCCTGCTGGAGTGGATTGAGCCGGGAGCCTACGAACTGACCGCCGCGCACAGTTCCTACGGCGTGTCGCGGGAGTTGCTGACGCTGCGCCCCGGTGACGAGGTGACGTTGCGCGTGACGATGTCCGTTGCCGCCATTGAGCTTGAGCCCGTTGTGGTGATGGGCGCGCGCCGGGCCCGGGCTCTCGGGCGGGCGAGCGGGGGATCAAGACGAAACCGCGTCACGTCGGAAGATTTGGCGCCGGCCAAGAGAACCGGCACCCCGTTGCCGGTGGCGCTGGCGCAGCTGGTCCCCGGTGTCCGCACCAGGAGTGGACGTAGCCAGGTCGGGGAGCTCTTGTGCGTGGAGTTTCGGGGGTTGGCGAGCTTGAGCGGGCCCGGTTGCCTGGCGCCCATCGTCGTGGTGGACCATGTCCGCCAAGCCAACGGGCTCGTCACGCTCAACACCATACCGATCAGCGACATCCAGAGCGTCGAGGCGCTGGGTCCCGGTGAGGCCGGCGTGCGTTACGGAGCCAATGCGAACGCGGGCGCGATCCTGATCGAGACGATCTCGGGCCGGGATATGGTTGGAGGCGCCGTCGAGGTGGCGGCCGGTGCGTACAGTTGGTCCCTGGAATCTCGGCCGTATCCGTGGCTCAGAGCGTTTGCGGCCGCCGCCGGCGCCAACGCCGCCGCGCTTGCTCTGGGTCACGCGCTCTCCCAACGGTGCCTCAGCTACGAGAACTTGGGAGCCCATCTCTACGGAGCCGACTGCGGGTTTGTCCTGAACGCCGCGTCCCGGGCGGCTGTGTACGCGGCGCCCCAGGTGGCGGTGGGATATGTGACCCGCTGGGCGGGCGCCACTGACGTGTCCCGGGGCAATCCTTGGAGGAGCGCACTGGCCGCTGGCATGGTCGGTGTCCCGGGCCTCGTTCTGGCGCTGACCGACGAGGAGAGCGGGTTTTCCGGTTCCCGCGGCCTGGGCATTGCGCTGCTCACCGTGGGAGCGCCGGCAGCCTCGGTGCTTGCGGATCGCCTGTTCCGTGACATCGGGCGTTGAGCCCCCTGTCCGATCGTCACGCCCCCGCTTGCCGCCTTTGGTGTCGGGGGGCGACACTGGAGGGAGGGGCACCCCCCGGGACAGGCTCGGGCGGGCAGAGCCGGTGGGCGCACCAGCGCGAGGACCAAAGGCTCCGGAGCTGACTTGGGGTTCCGGCGGGGTGGACCGGGGGCAACTCTAGAGGATTTCGTGGGGCAGGAACATCAGGGGAGGAGATTTGGACATGGCGGATGCGATTCGGGTGCAGGCGTTTGATCAGGTTGTGGCTGGAACCAGGGCGATGTTGGAAGCCCTGCCGGAGGGAACGATGGACTGGCGTCCACACCAAAAGTCGTGGACCCTGGGTGAGCTTGCCACACACCTGGCCAACCTTCCCAATTGGGCGGCCGCCACGCTGAACCAGTCCGAGTTCGACGTGCAAGGACGTGACGCCCCGTCCCGCCTGGAACCGTTGGGCACGGTGGCCGAGTTGCTGGATGCCCTGGATGAGAGCGCGGCTGGAGCCCGATCCTTCATGGAGGGTTGCTCGGAGCGGGACCTGGGCGAGCCGTGGACGCTGCTCGTGGCGGGGGAGCCTCGCTTCACGTTGCCCAAGCGGGCCGTGATTCGGACCTTCATCCTGGACCACATGATCCACCATCGGGCGCAATTGGGCGTGTACCTGCGCCTCCTGGACCGACCGGTGCCGCAGGTCTTTGGGCCCACGGCCGACCACCCAGAGATGTAAGCGGTGCGGGGCGGCTCCAGGGATGCGAACCTCGAGCGCTCCCGTGTGGCGGAGGGCGCCGAGGCGGGTCCGCGCACGCAGCCGGGCCGCCTGGACGGACGCGCCTTCGATCTGCTGACCTTTGACTGCTACGGCACCCTGATCGATTGGGAGGCCGGGATCTTGCGGGCGGCCCGGTCCGCGTGTGCCAACCATGGCGTGGTCGCTTCGGACGCAGCTCTGCTCGGGGGCTTTGCGGAGGCCGAGCATCGGCTGCAGTCTCGGGAGTTTCGCTCCTACCGCAGCGTGCTGGCGCTAACCCTGGGTCGCATGGCGGCGTCCCTGGGATTTGTGCCCACCGCCGCCGAGTGCGAGGCGTTCGCGGCCTCGGTGGGCGACTGGCCCCCCTTCGCCGACACGTCAGGGGCGCTGGCCCGCTTGGGACGGCGCTATCGGCTTGGAATCGTCTCCAACGTTGACGACGACCTCTTCGGCGAGACCGCCATGCACCTGGGCACCGATTTCGATTGGGTGGTCACGGCCGAGCAGGTTGGCAGCTACAAGCCCGATCCGGCGCACTTCACGGAGATGGAGCGCCGCTCAGGAGTGCCCCGCAAGCGCACGCTCCACATTGCGCAGAGCCTCTTCCACGACATCGCTCCGGCCCGCGCCTTGGGATACCGCACGGTGCATGTGGAGCGCCCGACTTTGGGGAGCGGCCATGGCGCAACGCCGCCGTCGGCGGCCAGGCCCGACTGGCGGGTGGTGAGCCTGGAGGAGGCGGCGCAACTGCTCTTGGGCGACGGCAACTGAACAAGCAGGTGGGCGGCCCTGCCGGCCACGTGCTATGGGCTCCGTGCGTACCCTGGACAGCCCGGCGCGCCCCCCAAGCCCCAAGACAGCCAACGATGACCGGGCGGGTGCCCAGCGCGGGGGCCGGGACTACGGGGCGGCGGAGAAAGTCTCGGCGATCCGGTCCAGGAATTCCCGCTCCTCTCGTGTCAGGGCCTGGGGTCCGTGCCTCTTCGCCTTCTTGAGAAGATGGTTCACTTCGTCGCGGTTGATCTCGTGAAGCTGGTTCGTGGGGATCGCCTCCCACTTCTTGAGCGATGCGCCGGCACGGGCCGGGGCGCCACGACCGGATGACGATGTCGTGGGGCGATTCCTGATGCGTCTCTCGCGTTGTTGCTCCCACCGCTTGAGGAACACCCATCCGGCCACGAGCCCGCCCAGGTGGGCGAAGTGCGCGATGCCGTCCTGGGCGCCCATCACGCCGGCCAGGAGGCTGGAGCCGATCATGAAGAACGCCAGCGTCCGGGCCTGGATGGGCAGTATCCCCCAAATGTAGATCCGCTCGCGAGGCCAGTAGCGCGCAAACCCCAGGACGACGCCGAAGATGGCGCCGGAGGCCCCGATCACCAGGGCGTCTCGGGTGAAGAACGAGAGGAGCGCTCCGCCGACACCAGAGCACAGATAGAACGTGATGAAGGTGCGGCTGCCCAGCCGCTCTTCCAGCCTGGGTCCGAAGAAAAACAGCATGAGCATGTTGAAGAGGATATGGGCGAATCCCCCATGCAAAAACATGTAGGTGATGGGCGTCCACGGCCGCCCGATCACCTGGCGAGGGATCAGCCCGAAGGCCTCGACCGAGACCAGATTGGCCGTGGTCAGGAGGAACGCGACGACATTGGCGATCAGCAGGCGCTGCACCCAGGGCGTCATCAACACCGCCGCTCTCCCCTCATCGCGGTCCTCCTCTTTCGGGCTCCCTCGTCCAGGAGCTTGGGGCGTTCTCCTGCATCGTGTATCCTTCCCGGTCCTGTCCGGGCCCTACAATGTAATTGTGCTTGGCTCCCTTGCCGGCTCCACCGCTCCTGCGCGGCGTGCCCCGTCGCTGGGCAGCAACACGGCGTAGAGGAAGGAATGCACGGGAGCGGGCACATGGGTCCGGTCGGCCAACCTCACGGCGGCCCCGCTCCAGGCCTCCAGTTCGGAGGGCGCGCCCCGCTCCAGATCTCACTGAAGCGACGATGTGCCCTGAGCGGGGAAGGAATCGGCGATGGCCATGGATTGTTGCACCGTGTCGCGGGCGAGCTTGATCCCCCGCGCCCGGCCGATCTCGACGATCTCCGCCATCGCCCGCCGGAGCAACTCCCGGGTCGGCGCCAGCGAGCGTACCGGTCCGATCGGCATGCGGCACGCCGCGCACACCCCTCCCACCGAGCACACAAACACAAACTTCAGCCACAACGCTTGGTCGATGTCGGGCGGTACCTCGGCCGTCACGCCCGCGGCCTGCAGCGCGGCCAAGAGCGCGCCCGTCCGCGTTGATTCGCTGCCGTCCCACTCGGCCAGCGCCACATATGGGTCCACGCCCACATGGCGGATCACGCCGGGTGATGCCACCTCGCTGATGATGCGGGCCAGGCCCTTGGCCGTCCGCGCCCGACCGACGGCGGAGCGGAGCGTGTGGTGCGCCTCGACGCCGTTCAGCAGGGGGACAACCAGCGTGTCGGGCCCCAGCGGGGGTGCGATGCCGGCGGCCACGGCGTCCAGGTGGATGGTTTTGACCGCCACAATCACGACATCGACCGGTCCGATGTCCGCAGGGCTATCGGTTGCGCCTCTGGGGCGGACGCAAAAGTCGCCCCGAGGCGAGAGCACGCGAAGGCCGTTTGCCCGGATGGCGTCCAGGTGCGGGCCCCGGGCCAGCAGGAACACATCCTGGCCGCTTCGCTGCAGCACCCCTCCGAAGTAGCCGCCGACCCCTCCCGCCCCGTAGATCGCGATTTTCATGGTTATAAGGTCATCCGCATGCAGTCCCCGACCGGGACCCGCTCCATACGGGGCCGGCTCAATCGGGCTCCTCAGCCGCCCCCGCCCGCGGCAATGCTTGGCAGAATCTCGCCCAGTGCGGCTACCGCCTGGTCGAGCTGCGACGGTGTCACATAGGGCGCGGGGCCTAAGCGCAGGAAGCGTCCGCGGTGGTCGGCATGAATGCGCCGGGACCGCATTGCCCGGCACACCCGTGCGGCCGCCGGCGATTCCAGGGCGAGGAAGCCGCCGCGCGCTGCGAGGGGCAGGGCGCGGTCCCAGCCGAGCAGCTCCGGGTCGGCGTCCAGGTCATCGATTCCTTGGGCCAGCTGTCTGATCTGCGCCTGGCTGACCTCGCGCAGGAGCTGAGCCGACATCTGTTGCTCGCGAAAGAAGTCGAACACGGCTGCGGCGCGGTAGTGGCTGGCCGGATCGTACGTCGATCCCGCAAAGCGGTGGTGCCCGGCTCCGTAGGGCACCCCGTGGGCAGGCGAGTGCGCAAGTGTTCCGAACTCCGTGAACCACCCGGTGAACACGGGCCGCAAATCGCAGTCGGGCGGGATGCGAAGAAAGCAGTTTCCCTCCCCCAGTTGGCAGTATTTGTAGCCGCCCCCCACCACGAAGGCGTCGCCCAGTCCCATGGCGCGCACCGAAAACGGTATCACGTTGAGGGAGTGGTAGGCGTCGACCAGCAGGTGGGCGCCCACATGGGCGCAGGCCCGCGCCACATGGTCCAGGTCCCGGACAATGCGCGCGTCGCGGAACATGACGGACGAGACCAGGACGGCGGCGGTGCGATCGTCCAGGGCATCGGCAAGACGCTCCGCAACCGAGCCGGTCGCGGCAATCTTGCCGGCAGCGTCGTCGACGGTGACCCGCGCGACCTGGACACCCTCCTCCTCCAGCCGCTTGAGCTGGCGGCGAATCGTGTGGAACTCCCCGTCGGTGGTGAGCAGTCGCGGGCGCTCTCGCAGCGGCAACGCCGACAGAAAGCGGGTGACCAGCTCGTGGGTGTTGGGGCCTAAGGCAATGTGGCCGTCCGGGTCGTCCAGCAGCGCGCGGAATCCGCGGCGGACCTGATCGGCCACCTCAAATGCCCGGCTCCACTTGTCGTCCACGAACCGGGCCGCGTCTAACCATGCCCGGTCCTGTGCCGCCCGGGAGACATCGGGCCACGCCTGGTGTGAGTGTCCCGTGAGCAGAATGCGCTCGGCCACCCGGAAACGGCTGTAGTGCCCGGCGAGGCGAGCGGAGAGGGCGTGTGCCTGGGCGCACATTCAGCAACAATGGCGCAGGGGGCGTGCGCCGGCAAGGCCGCATGGGTGGTTCCGAGGCCGCACGTGAGCGCCGCTTCGCCCCGTCGCCGGCTACAGCACGGCGCGGATGTCCCACAGGTCCGGGAACATCGGCCGCGTCACCGTGGTGGCCAGATAGGCGGCGCCCGCGCTCTCCCCGGTACCGGGTTTGCTGCCGATCGTGCGCTCGACCATCTTGAGGTGCCGGTATCGCCACTCCTGAAATCCCTCGTCCAGGTCCACCAGGCGCTCGCAGAGGTTCATGAGCGCCGGATCGGTGCGATACACGTCGACCAGAACCCGCTGGATCTCGGGGTCCGGGGTCACCGCCTCCCTCGTGTCGCGCCGGAGCGCGCGGGCCGGTATCGGGCAGCCCGCGCCGGCCAGGTGGTGGAGGAAGTGGTCCCAGAGCGCCGGCCCCTCCAAGCGGCGCCTCAGTCTCTCGCTCTCCTCCGGGTCCGGGAATGCCCTGAGGATTGCCTCGCGCTTGTGTCCCAGCGCGAACTCCAGCTCCCGGAACTGGGCGGACTGGAAGCCGCTTGCCGTCTCCAGTCGGTCGCGAAAGGAGGCGAACTCGACGGGCGTCATTGTCTCAAGGATATCCAGTTGTCCGACGAGCACCTTCAGGATGGTGAGCAGCCGCTTCAGCGTCGCGGCGGCCCGGGCGCCCTCTCCCTGCAGAAGCAGCCGCCCGGCATGGTCCAGCTCCTGCAGCGCCACCTTGAACCAGAGTTCGTACACCTGGTGGATGACGATGAACAACATCTCGTCGTGTTCCTCGGGCTGGGAGCGCGGGTGCTGCAGGGACAGCAGCTCGGGGATCATCAGGTAGCGGCGGTACGTCATCAGGTCGCAGGGGTCGGACATATCTCTCTTGTGTCCAGGGGAAGGTGTTGGTGTGTCTGCAACAGGCCCCTCTATTGTTGCCGAACTCGTTGGGTGGGTACACCGGCGCCGGCATCAGGGTGCCGGGTGCTCAAGGGGGTTTGCAGGCGCGGTCAACTCGGGAATGCCGCCGGGGCGCAAGCCATCTCGACATAGGGAGTGTTATCCTAATCGGACGCTTCGGCTGCCCTTGTGAATGATGGTACTGTTGCGTGCCGTGGAAGCGCACTCGTGAGGGAGGGAAGCGGGGATGGCGACGCCGGTCGACTTCTTGCACGCGCATGTTCGCCACTGGAAGGATGCCGAGGTCCTTTTCAACAGGGATCGCATCGCGAATGCCGGCCAGCTCTATGGCTTTAGCGCCGAATGTGGTCTGAAGGCGATTCTGGAGGCGTTCGGGCACCGTGTCGCGCGCAAGCATGTTGCGGAATTTTGGCCGGTGTTTAAGAGATTAATTAAGGAACGACGGAGCGCGGTCCTGTTGCGTCACATCCCAAGTGGCAGCCCCTTCGCCGATTGGTCGCACCACGAGCGATACGCGCCGTCTGGGCACGTCCGAAAAAGTGCCGTTTGCCAACACCGGACCGGTGCGCTTGGAGTCCGAAGAATGGTCGTGCGTGCGCAGGGACTTGGGGTGCTATGAGCCAAGGTGCCGTCGTATTCGATGAGGTAAGGGATCTTGTTAACGTGGCGCTCGATGCAGTCGATGTGCCCGAATGTGAGGCGTCGGTCTACATCGTCCGCGACATATTCGGAAAGGTTGGCCTCTCGGTGTCGGAGGATGCTGGCTCAGAAGCTCTGCGCCACGCGTTGGAACGCTTGGCAGAGGCATTGCAAAAGTCTCTGGGTGCGCACGGTCGGCCGGCGGAGCGGGCCGTGCTGTGGCTGGAACCGGATTTGCTGGACGAAATGCGGGACACGGCCAGCGAGATTCGTCCCGGGATCTATTGGGTCGACCGGCTTCTGGTGGGCGATGGTTGGTTTACGGTCGGCGAGGAACGAAGGGACGGCGGACCGGTCCGATACGCGTTCCATTCGGTCAAGGGCGGGATGGGCCGCAGCACCACGGTGACCGTTCTTGCCTGGCATCTCGCTCGCAGAGGAGAGCGCGTGCTGGCCATCGACCTGGACCTGGAGTCTCCCGGATTGGCTTCGGCGGTCTTGGAGGAAGATACCCACTCCAAATTTGGAGTGGCGGACTGGTTTGTCGAAGAGTTGACCGGTCAGGGCGACGCCGTTCTTCGAGACATCGTCTCGACTCCCCGATGGGTCCACGATCTGGTCGGCACCGTGTGGATTGCGCCTGCGCACGGACGCGATCCCGGCGAGTACCTTTCCAAGCTGGGTCGGGTTTACATGGACACCGCAGCGGATCCGTGGCTCGGGCGCCTTGAGAGATTGCTACGTGCCTTGGAAGATTCTCTGAAGCCGACTGTTGTCTTGGTGGAGAGTCGCAGCGGCCTCCATGACGTTGCCGCTGCCACGGTCGCCGGTATTGGGGCCGAAGTAGTGCTTTTTGCCGTTGATTCGGCGAGTGCCTGGACCGGGTACGGGATCCTCTTTGACCACTGGAGAGCGCAGGGTCTCGCGCCTCGGATTCGCGACCGGCTTTCGCTCGTGTCGGCTCTGACTCCAGAAGTCGACACCAAACAGTATTTGGGTCGATTCCGGGAGCATGCGTGGAATCTCTTTCGCGATCGGCTTTACGATCCACTGGAAGGTGCCGACGATGCATTCGACGCGGTTTCGTACGCTCTCCGGTCCGATGACGCGCCCCACAACCCGCTGGTTGTCCACTGGAATCGTGGCTTTGCCGCTGGCGCTTCGCTTCGGTGTCCAGAGGACACCGTCGTCGAACTTGCCTACTCGCGCTTTCTTCGGCGGTTCGACCGTCTACATGACGCCCGTGTTGCGGGACAGGTCAACATTGGGGTGCCTGGTGGCGCGGCCGAGTCAGGAAAGCTGCACACCGGGGAGTTGCGGCTCGCATTGGGCCGCCTTCCAGAGGGAACGAGCTATGGCCCGGCGATGGCAGTCGAGCCGAAGGACATGTACGTTCCGCCCTCCCACAGGAAAGCCATCCATCCCGATGTCTCCTTGGTCACCGGAATGCGGGGCGCGGGCAAGACGTTCTGGTGGCTGGCGCTTCAGAACCTGGACATTCGGGAGATGCTGGCGGGGCTGGGCCCGGAGTTGACCCCGATGGCTGGATCCGAGATATGCGTCGGATTCGGCGCCACGCAAGCGCCCGACCGCTATCCGGGCCGCGACGAGCTGCGCGCGATGCTAGCCAGCCGGGTGGACCCTCGAATCATCTGGCGATCCGTGCATGCCCTGCACCTGGCGCATGCCGGCCATCCACTGGCATCTCTCGGCTCGTGGATGGAGCGTGTCCATTATGTGACAAACAACCCCGAGGAAATCGCACGACTGCTTCACGACCGCGACGAGGCGTTGGACCGTCGGGGAACGTACTCCCTGATGCTCTGTGACGGATTGGATCACAGTGCCGACGTGTGGTCGGACATGTTCAAGCTGGTTCGGGGGTTGTTGCGACACGCCCTGGACATGCGCTCCAGCCGGCGGTTGCGGGTGAAAGTTTTTCTGAGGTCCGATCAAGCTGAGGAGGAACGAGTCGCCGATTTTCCCGACTCGTCCAAGGTATTCTCGTCCACCGTGAGCTTGGCATGGCGGCGGCGGGACCTCTACGGCATGCTCTGGCAATACTTGGGGAACGGCCATCAGGGCGGTTTGCTGCGCTTGATGCTCGAGCGAGGTGATTGGCCGATCGAGCATGTCAGGGGGCGAGCGATCTTCAGGGTCCCCCTGTCTCTCGCGTTTGACGAAGAGCTCCAGCGAGAGCGGTTCCACCTGATCACGGGTCCTTGGATGGGGAGAGGTCACAAGCGCGGGTTCCCGTACACGTGGATCCCCAACCACCTAGGTGACGCGTCGGGGGCGGTTAGCCCGAGGTCCTTTATCACGGCCCTGCGCACCGCCGCCCATGACACGGCCCAGCGTTACGGGGACCACGACCATGCGCTCCACTACGAGAGCGTGAAACGGGGCGTCCAGGAAGCCTCCAAGGTTCGAGTCGGTGAGCTTCGGGAGGACTACCCTTGGGTGCAGGGCGTGCTCGGCCCGCTCTCGGGGAAGGTCGTCCCCTGCGAATTCGGGGACATTGAGGAGACCTGGGGTGAGGCTGGCGTTCTTGATCGCCTTTCTGGCCGGATTGAACAGGGTGACGTGAGACTTGCCCCGCGCAATGTGGATCGGGGAGCACCCGGCATTCGCCAAGACCTGGAATCATTGGGGGTGTTTCGGCGCCTCGATGACGGAAGGGTCGATGTCCCGGATGTCTTCCGGGTTGGCTATGGGCTTGGCCGAAGGGGCGGTGTGAGGCCGGTTCAGTGAGCGCGGGGAAGGAGCTGGACGCGAAGTTGAAGCACCTCGAATTCATTCAAGGAGTGATCACGCGCCTCGCATCCGCCTCCTTTCAGATGAAGGGGTGGAGCGTTGTCATCGTCTCGGCGTTCTTGGTATTTGGTATCCAAATCGGCTCGTTTTGGCCGAGTCTCGTTTCCCTGATCCCGGTCCTGGCCTTCTGGGCGCTCGACGGCTACTTCCTTTCTCGGGAGCGTCTCTTCCAGAAGCTCTATGACCGGGTGCGGGTCGATCAGGGCAGGGAAACGGACTTCTCCATGGATGTTGCAGGGCTGGAGCGCCCCGGAAGATTCTGGTCAGGCGATTGGTGGTCCGCAATCCGGTCGCTCACGCTATGTCTCTTCTACGGGGTGTTCGTGCTGACCGTCCTGGCTGTGGCAATCGTTGACTTTATGGCGAGCGGGTGATGATCAAGCGGAGGGTGTTTTACAGCTTCCATTACGAAAACGACTTCTGGCGCGCCGCGACAGTTCGCAACATCGGCGCTGTCGAGGGCAACCGCCCGGCAACGGACAACGAGTGGGAAAAGGTGAAGATGGGTGGGGACCAGGCCATCGAGAGATGGATCGACGAACAAATGAAGCACCGCTCCTGCACGCTCGTGTTGGTGGGTTCCCACACGGCTGGCCGGCGTTGGATCGACTATGAGATCAAGAAGTCCTGGAGCGAGGGCATGGGACTTGCCGGTATCCACATTCACGGCCTTCAGGACCAGGCCGGTCGATTGACCAGCTGGGGACGAAATCCCTTCGCCCACTTCACCGTCACGGATCGGAACGGCCATGTGCGCCGGCTTTCCAATGTCGTCGCTTGCGTTAATCCGCCGGGAATCCACAGCCAGGAGCGCTACGGCTGGATACGAAAACGCCTGTCGGCCATCGTGGAACAAGCCATACGGACCCGCAGCGAATGGTGAACATTCGGCTGCTGAGGTTATCGGCGGGCGCTGCAGGGCACGGGTGACCGAATCAGGCGATCATCTGTCGGTCATCACGCGCCGTCACGGCCGGAGGTTGGCGGGTCCCCCTGATGTCGCTGGCGCCTTGGCTTCGTGGACATTCCGCGGACTCCCCCTTGACCTGCAAGCCCCGGAGATATCCGGGGGAAAAGAAATCGGGGTGGGCCTCGGTGTGGGCGAACCTTGGGGGCGGCCAGGGACCGTGGCTCGAGCAACATGTGGTTCCCGTCGTTGAGGGACGCGGCCGGCCATGGCCCTCCCGCGGGGTCAGTCAAAGCGTGGTTGCCGCTCCTCGACGAGGGCCCGATACGCCTCCCTGAAGTTCGGATTCATCATGCAGGTGGCCTGCGCCCGCGCCTCCATGTCCAGCGCCTCCTCCAGCCCCGCCGTCGCCTCCCGGTTGAGCGCGTCCTTGGTCATGCCCAGGGCGAAGGAGGGCCCCTGGGCCAGGTCGCGCGCCAAGTCGACCGACTCGGAAACCACGGTCTCGTCCGGGACAACGCGGTTGTAGAGTCCGATACGGTGGGCTTCCCCGGAGTCAATGAAGGCACCGGTCAGGAGGAGCTCGCTTGCCCGTCCCATCCCGACGATTCTGGGCAGCAGCCAAGCCGCCCCCATGTCGGCTCCTGACAGTCCCAAGCGGGTGAATGGATACGCAATGCGGGCTGACCGGGCCGCGATGCGAACATCGCAAGCGGCGGCGATGACCGCGCCGGCGCCCGTCACCGTCCCGTTCAGGGCTCCGATCACCGGTTGGCGGGCATGTCGGATCGCCAGAACCAGATCGCAGGTCATGCGGGTGAACCGATGGAGCTCCTCGAAGCTCGCCCCCGCGAGGGCCTGGACGATATCCGCCATGTCCCCGCCGCCACAGAAGCCGCGCCCCTGGCCGGTGATCACGATGGAGCGAACCTCGGGCTCCGTGTCCAGCGCCCGCATGGTGCGTCCAAGCTCCCGGTAGATGTCGGGCGTGAGCGCTTTGCCCCCGGCCGGCGGGCTGAGCGTGACCACGGCCACGCCCGTCCCGGCGTCGCAGTCCAGCAGAAACGTCTCTGGTCTCTCAAGGTTCGGAGACTTGAGTGTGGTCATGTGCCGTCCCTGATCCGAATGTACAGGTCGTGTGTGTCGGGCTGCGCCATCCCTCCGGCCCCATCCCGGTGACGCGCCCGCCCACCGCCAGCCTCTGCCAAGCTCGCTCTGACAAAGGGCCGCTGGCGCTACCGGGTTGCTGCTCCGTACCCTGCCCTTGCCTCAGATGCCGGGATCAATCCTCCAGCCTGGACCATCCCCGGCGGGGCGTCACGTCACGGGCGTCCTCCGCCACGGATCACCACCGATGCGCCCTGAAGAGCTCCACCAGGGTCGGGCAGGAACATCATCACGGCGTGGGCCACCTCATCCGGAGTAATGAAGCGCCCGCCCGGCAGTTTCTCTTCCAATTGTGCGCGCACCTCGGCGGTGGATCGGCCCGTCTTGCGGGCAATGTGTCCAATGTTGCTGTCCGTCATCGCCGTATCCACATAGCTCGGACACACCGCGTTGGCGGTTACGCCCGTGCCCGCCAGCTCGGCGGCCAGGCAACGGGTCATGCCCAGCAGCGCGTGTTTGGAGGCGGCGTATGCGGTGATGTAGGGTGCCCCGCTGTGGCTGGCAACGGAGGCGATGTTGACGATGCGTCCCCATCCCCTCTCCAACATCTCGGGAAGGAACGCCTGCGTGACCAGAAAGGGAGCGGTCGCGTTGACGCGTTGCAGGGCTTCCCAGTCGCTCAGCGTGACCTCATGGAAGGGCGCGGATGTTGCCCTTCCGGCGCTGTTGACCAAGATGTCGACCGGTCCCACCAGCTTCCGCACCCGGTATGCGAGCACGTTGATGGCCCCCGGATCGGTCACATCGACGGTTACCGGCTGCGCCTTGGACCCCAGCTCGCGAAGCTCCTTGGCCACCGCGTCGACCTCCTTGGAGCTGCGCGCCGCCACAACGACCGTGGCCTCCTCCCTGGCCATCGCCCTTGCGACCGCGGCACCAATTCCCCGGCCACCGCCCGTGACCACCGCGATGCGGCCCCGCAAGCTGCCGCGTTCACCCGTCATCACGGGCACCCCCCGGGTTCAAGTGCCGGCCTCGTCCGTCGTGCGCCCACAGCCGTCGCGACCGACGGGGCGCTCAAGGCCTCCAGGCACCCGGATCCCGCAGACGCCCGGCCGCTTGGTCCAGCCGCCCGACCAACCCTCTTCACCGCGGGACCCTGCAACGTGTCTGTTGTCATATTCTTCTGTCCGGATGTTTCTGGAGGGCGCGCCTCCCGAATACGATGTCGCTAGACGCATCTCCACCCTATACCCGAATGTCATCAATCCTTGGGGGCCCCGCAGGCCTCTGTCGAGTCCCCGGGGGCCGCCACAAGAACAACTTGGGGCGCGCAAGATCATCTGGGATAAGGTAATCGCATTTTGGCAAATGCGATGCGCTCCCGTCTCACCTTGGGGTCCGTTGATGGTCGTCGCCCCGGCCGCCGGCGCCGTCCCTGGTGTCCCACATCAATCACCCGGCGTCGAACGCCATGGGACAGCGGGCGCGCGCAGAACGTACGCGGACGAAGCGTCGTGGAGATCGGAGTGTCCACAAGGTGCGCTCCATCGGCCATGCCACCGGCGCATCCACCGTGGCCGTTGCCGGGGAGTGGTACATTTCAGGCGGCAGGGGGTGTCTTTTTTGGGGCAACTCGCCTTTGCGTCCTAAAGCGGGCACGCCCCAGCCATCCGGCAGGGCGCCTGAGAAGTGAGCAAGGGGGAAGACCGGCACGACATGACGGACTTTGGTATGTGTATTCTGGCCCGGTGCGCTCGCCGGCCACGGGCGTGGCTCCGGTGAGCGACCCGACGCAGGGCGTCCTGCGCGTGCCGGTGCTGGTGGGGTCGGTGCGCCGGGGTCGCAAGTCGATCGGGGTGGCGCGCTTCGCTTGCGACCGACTGGAGCGGGCGGGGTCCCGCGCTCCCCTGTTGGATCTGGCGGCACTGGATCTGCCCGTGATGGAGGAGCGGGTACACATGCGCGACGACGCCCCCGCCGGCGCGCTCCGTCTTTCGCGATCGATTGAGTCCGCAGACGCGGTCGTGGTCGTGAGCCCCGAGTACAATGGATCAATCCCCGGCGCGCTCAAGAACGCCATGGACTATCTGCTGGGGGAGTGGCATCGCAAACCCGTGGGCATCGTCACCGTCTCCTCCGGGGCATTCGGCGGCGTCCAGGTACACAATCATCTTCAGCTTCTCTTCTTGCGGCTGAAGGCCCTGCCGGTCGCCGGCATGGCGGTCTCGCATGTGGGGCGCTCGTTTGGCGCCGATGGCGAGCTTCTTGAGGCGCGCTACGAAAAGTCCTTTGCGGCATTTTCCGACACGCTGTGCTGGTATGCGCGCGCCATCGCCCAGGCGACCGCCAGGGAAGGCGTCGCTCCCCGCCGGGCCTGAAAACCGGTGTCGGGATTTTTTCTCACCACGCCGATCTACTACGCCTCCGGCGAGCCGCACCTGGGGCATGCCTACACCACCATCCTGGCCGATGTCCTGGCCCGATATCGGCGCCGCATGGGCGACGATGTCCTGTTTCTGACCGGCACGGACGACCACGGCCAGAAGATCCAGGAGGTCGCCGCTGAACGGGGCGTGGCCCCCCTGGAGCTCTGCGATGCCATGTCGGGCCGCTTCAAGGCTGCCTGGGCGGATCTGGATATCTCGCACGACCGGTTCATCCGGACCACCGAGGCCGAGCACATTGCCGTCGTCCGCGCGTTGCTGAAGCGTCTGTGGGAGCGGGGCTTCGTGTACGAGGCCGAATATGCAGGCTGGTATTCGGTTGGGCAGGAGCGCTACTTAACGGAGAAGGAGATCGGGCCCGACAGGGTCGATCCGATTACGGGCGGGCCGGTCCAACGGGTGCGGGAGAAGAACTACTTCTTCCGCATGAGTCATTTTCAGGAACGGCTCATCACCCACATCCGTGACAGCCCGGAGTGGATTGTGCCCGCATCTCGGCGCAACGAGGTGCTGGGGTTCTTGGCCCAACCCCTGGAGGACCTGTCGATCTCAAGGCCGCGCTCCAGGATCCACTGGGGGATCCCGCTGCCGTGGGACGAAGCCCAAGTCACCTATGTGTGGGTGGACGCCCTGACCAACTACGTCACCGCGTCGGGAGCCATCCGCCCCGGGGCCGATCCAGAGCGACGCGGGTTCGGTCAACTTCTGCCCTCGCGCTGGCCGGCGGACGTGCATCTCATCGGCAAGGATATCGTCACAACGCATGCGGTGTATTGGCCCACGCTCTTGATGGCGGCGGATCTGCCCCTGCCCAGAAAAATCCTTGCTCACGGGTGGTGGGTTGTGGGTGAGACCAAGATGTCCAAGTCGCTGGGCAATGTGGTGGACCCCCTGGGCCTCCGGGAGCGTTTCGGCACCGATGCCGTGCGCTGGTATCTGGTCCGTGAGATGCCGACGGGCGCCGACGCGTCCTATACGCCCGAGCGCTTTTTGGTGCGCTACGACGAGTTGCGCAACACGCTGGGCAACCTGGTCCACCGCACGCTGTCGATGGTGGCCCGGTACTGCGGCGGCGTGGTCCCCCGGGCGGCCGGTGACGGGCTGGCCGCCCGGTCGCGCCGCGCCCTGGACGCCTATCATGAGGGGACGGGGGCCTACCAGTTGCACGAGGGGTTTGCCGCCGCCATGGAGCTGGCACGAGCCGCCAACGGGTTCATTGAGGAGCACCGACCCTGGTCGCTGGCCCGGGATCCGGCCCGCGCCGGGGAGCTGGAGTGCGTCCTGGCGACGCTTGTGCGTACGCTGGCCACCCTGGCCGCCATGTTCGAGCCGGTCATGCCCTCGAGGTCCCTTGAGTTGGCGCGCCGCCTGGGCTTGGATGGCGTGCCGCTCTTTGGCGAACTGCCGGGCTTGGAGATGGGCGGGCGTTCCGTGGTGGTCACTGGCCCCCTGTTCCCCCAGGTGGAGTTTGAATAGTATGCACTGTTCGTATGTCGGACAGCGTTGCGCCACGATCCGGGTGAGGCGAAACATCTAAAGTTGTGGGGCAGGGGAGTTGCGATCCATGGATGCTTGCGATGATTGGGGGCGGTCCGGGGCGGGTCCGGTGCTTGTGCCGGTGACGAATCGGTGAAGGGCAAAGCCCAGTCGGAGCGGCCAGGCTCGAAGCGTCGGAGCAGAAAACGCCCCGTCGTGGGCCGGGTGCGCCGTGAGCGCGGTCCCCGGGCATCACCAAGGCGCACGATACTCGGCTTCGCGCTCTTCGGAGCCGTGGCCTTTGCGGTGGCCGTGTTTTTGGTTCACGGGGGCGTTGAGAGCGTGCGCGCCCACTGGCTTGCCCGGGAGAACCGGATCCTGGAGTCGGAGCTGCGCGATGTGCGGGCCCGACTGGCCGACTTTGAGGAGCAGATGGACGACTTGGCCGAGAGGGAGCGACTGGCGCGCCTTGTCGCCGGTCGCTCGGGCATTGATGCAGAGGTCTTCGAGGTTGGCGTGGGCGGGCCGGGGCTGGCCTCTCCCGAGGCCGGCCCGCTCTGGCCCTTGGACTCGGTGGCGTCAACGCTGGCCTACGCCACCCGGTTTGATCTTTCGGTGCTGGAGCGCAAGGCGCGCCTCTTGGACGAGAGCCTCACCGAGACGACGCTCAAGCTTGAGGAGAATCGGCGGCTGGGCCGCTCCATGCCCGCCATCCTGCCGGCCCGGGGTGCGCTCACCAGCCCCTTTACCTGGCGCCGCTTGCACCCCATTCACCAAGTCTATCTGCCGCACCTGGGCATCGACGTGTACAACGTCACGGGGACGCCCATTGTTGCGACCGGCGACGGCACCGTGACCTTTGCGGGCTGGAACGAGGGCTTCGGCCGCAGCGTTGAGATCGATCATGGCAACGGCATCAAGACCGTGTATGCCCATGCCTCGAAGCTACTTGTCTACCGCGGCAAGCGGGTGCGGCGCCATGAAGTGATCGCCCAGATCGGATGCACGGGTGTCTGCACGGCCCCGCATGTGCATTATGAGGTACGGGTGCATGGGCGACACCGGGACCCCATGAGGTACGTGTTGGACTTCGACACGCCGTGAGGTTCCTGTGTACGTTGGTGGATCGGACATCGGTTAGCGAGGGTGACGGGTGGCGGGTTGTGAGTGTTTTTCTGACAGGGGGAGCTTGAGTCATGAGGGGTAGCAGAGCGGGGCTGGGCCCGGTGGCGGCCGTCGCCGCATTGATGGGCTTGGCGGCGTGCGGGCCCGCGCAAGTTGTGATTGTTGCGGAGCTTGAGGGGGACGGTGGGGCGGCGGTGGTCACACTGTCCGATTTCGAGGTGCAGCTGATCCCCTACGACCGGGACCAGGTGTTCGACTCCCTGGCACAGGCCGCGTCCAGACCGGAACCCCAGATGCCCGCCGATTTGCTGGCGGCCCAAGAGGAGATCGCGCGTGCGCAACAGGAATGGCGGGATACGGAAACTCGCTGGAACGACCTCCGCGCCGAGCTACAGTCCCTGAACGAGCAATTGGAGGGCCTCAACCGCGGCATGACGGAGTATCGGACCGTCTATCGGCGTTGGCAGGATGTGGAGGCCGAGTACGCTCAGCTGGAGCGGCAGAACAGCGGTCTCTTCGAGCGGTTTACGTCGTTGCAAGAGGCGGCCATCGGCCGCATGGACTCGATGAGGATTGTCAGGGCGGACTGGGAGGATGAGGCCTTTGAGGATGTGCCGCTCGTGATCGCCATGAAGCTTGAGGCGACCGGCCTTGAGACGGTGGCCGACACGACCAACGAAGGTGGCGTGGCCAACTTTGAGGTCCGCCCGGGCGAGTATTGGGTGCATGCGCGCCACGAGCTACCCTACGACGAGCTCTACTGGAACGTGCCGATCGTCGCCGTTCGGGGCGAACCGCTCCAGATTCGTCTCAGCCGCTCCAACGCCGAGGTGAGACCGGTCTATTAGCGTGACTGTTCGGCTCCTCCGGGCATGTCCGGCGGGGAACATCCGCGCAGTGCCCGGGACAGGTCCGGCCCCATGAATCCCCGGCTGGATATTGATGGGCGGGGTGTGGGCCGCTTGGTGTTTGGCGACCCTGAGCGGCCGCACAATGTGCTCACCCGCGAGGTGCTTCGGGGATTAAACGACCGGCTCTCCGAAGCCGAGGCTGCCCTGCGGCGCGGCTCGCTCAGGGTGCTCCTGGTGATGTCGGACAAGCCGGCATCGTTTGTTGCGGGCGCCGACGTGGGTGCCCTCGAGTCCATCGCCCGTTCAGGAGATCGGGAGCGGGCGATGGAGGCGTCGCGCCGGGGCCAGGCCATCTTCGGGCGCCTCGTGGCGCTGCCCATACCCACCGTCGCGGCGGTGCGGGGAGTCTGCCTGGGCGGGGGCACCGAGCTGGCGCTGGCCTGCGATTACCGCGTCGGGAGTGACGGGGCCGGCACCCGCATGGGGTTGCCCGAGGTTCAGCTCGGAATCCTTCCCGCGTGGGGAGGCGTGACGCGTCTGCCCCGGATCGTGGGATTGCGAGCGGCGCTGGGGGTCATCCTGACCGGCAGGGCGTTGGATGTCTCAAAGGCGCGCCGCATCGGTCTCCTGGACAGGGTGGTTCCCGCCTCGCAATTCGATGCCCGCTGCGGTGCGTTTGCACTGGCGGTGGCGGACGGTCGAGTCCGACGCGGGAGGCGTGCGGGTCCACTTGAGCGGCTGGTGGGCGGCACATGGCTGGGGCGTCGGTTGGTCCTCGGGCTGGCGCGAAGGCAGGTCATGCGGCGGACCGGGGGTCATTACCCGGCTCCGCTCAAGGTCTTGGAGGTTCTGCGGAACGGGGCGGGGCGCTCCGTCGCCGCCAGCCTGGAGCTGGAGGCACGGGCGCTCGGTGATCTGGTGGGATCGGGGGTCTGCGGGAACCTGTTGTTTCTGTTCGGGCTTCGGGAAGCCGCCCGCAAGGGCCCCTGGACCACATCGGGCCGCGCCAGCGCAATCACTCGCATGGGCGTGGTGGGGGCGGGACCCATGGGGGGCGGCATCGCGCAGCTGGCCGCCTACAATGACATCCCGGTGCGGATGAAGGACATCAACCATGAGGCCGTATCCGGCGGACTGGCGCATGCGCGCTCCGTATTCGACGGCGCGGTGCGACGCCGCACGCTGCGGCGCAGGGACGCGGAGCGGAAGATGGGGCTGATCTCCGGGGCGCTTGATGACAGCGGGATGGCCCGGGCCTCGTTGGTGGTGGAGGCCGTGGTGGAACGCCTGGAGGTCAAGAAGGCGGTGTTGGCCCAGCTGGAGGGGGTGGTGGCCCCGGAGGCCGTCATCGTCAGCAATACCTCCACGTTGTCGATTGACGAGATGGCCGCCGGCCTTCGCCACCCGGGGCGCTTCGCCGGGATGCATTTCTTCAACCCGGTCCACCGGATGCCCTTGGTGGAGGTGGTGCAGGGCAGGGAGACAAGCGACGACGCGGTTGAGACCGTGGCGGCGGCGGCCGTCCGCATGGGCAAGGTTCCGGTCGTGACCCGGGACGCGCCCGGCTTTCTGGTCAATCGCATTCTGGGTCCGTGCCTCAACGAGGCGGGACACCTGTTGGACGAACGCTTCGATGCCCGGGCTGTGGACCGGATCTGGACCGGGTTCGGGATGCCGATGGGCCCGTGCCGGCTGATTGACGAGGTTGGAATCGATGTGGTGGGCCACGCCGGAGCCGTGCTGGCGGAGCGCTTTGGGGCGCGTATGGCGCCCGCCGGGGCGCTGGTTGCGCTGGGGCGATCAGGGCGCCTGGGGCGAAAGGGCGGCAAGGGGTTCTATCTCTACGACGAGGGCAGGGAGCGTCGGTTCGACCTGTCCGTGTACCCGGCCATGGGCTTGCCCGCCGCGCGAACGCGCCCGCGCCCGGACGAGGTGCTTGACCGGCTTGTCCTGGTGATGGTCAATGAGGCCGCGCGCGTTCTGGAGGAGAACGTGGTGGCGGCGGCCGCCGATGTGGACTTGGGCATGGTGATGGGCACCGGGTTTCCTCCCTTTCGGGGTGGCCTGCTCAAGTACGCCGACGACCGGGGGCTGGCCGAGATCATGGAGCGACTCGCCGAATTTCGGGAACGGCTGGGCGGGCGCTTCGAGCCGAGCGGGGTGCTGGTCGAGCTCGCTCGGGCGGGATCGACGTTCCACGCGGCTTTTCCGAGGGCGGCCGGGGGTTGAGGGCAGGGTGTCGCGCCCGGGTTCGGAGCACCTTGCGGTGGCCGGCGTCGTGCTGGCCGCGGGCCGGTCTGTGCGCATGGGGGCGTTCAAGCCCCTGTTGGACGTGGACGGATCAACCTTTGTGGCCCGGCTGGTCGGCACCCTGCGCCGTGGGGGCTGCAATCCCGTCACGGTGGTCGCCGCGGCACCCGGGGGTGCGCTGTCGGTCGAGGTGTCGCGCGCCGGGGGGCGCATCGTCGTCAATGAGGATGGGCGTGGTGGTCAAATTGGATCGCTGCGCTGCGCTCTGAGGAGCTTGCGGGCCCTGGCGCCGCCACCGGCAGCGGTGATGTTCACGCCGGTTGACAACCCCACCGTCAGCGCGTCCACGGTGCGGGAGCTTATCTCTGCTTGGCGCCACGCCGCCCAGTTGGTCGTTGTTCCCCGCTTTGGCCGCCGCCGGGGTCACCCGGCGCTGGTCGACATGTCCTTGAGCGACGAATTCTTTGGATCCGGTCTCCGGGAGGGCGCGCGCACCGTGATCCGGGCGGATCCGGAGCGGGTGCTGGAGGTTGAGGTCCGGGACCCGGCGGTGATCGAGGACCTGGATACCAGGAGGGAATACGAGGCCCGGTATCGACCAGGGTGGTCCCACAGCGAGGACGCGTGAATCCTTCGGCGGCCGAAGTGGCGGCCTGCGTCCTAAAGGCGGTGGCGCGTGGCGAGCGCGTGTACACAGCTGTGATTACTGACGATCCGGGCCGATCGCTCACCGGTCGGCGCTTGTGGTGGGCCGAGACGGACGGGGGTGGCTCACTGGGCGCAAGGGGTCGGGACGAGGCCGTGGCCAAAGCGGTCAAGACATCCTTTGCGCCGTCGCTGTCGCGGGGAGCGGCCAGCCTCAGCCTGGAGATCGCTTCGGGCCGGATTGTCCAGGTGTACGCGGAATTGCACGGTCCCGCGGCCCGGATGGTGATCGTGGGTGCGGGGCACATTGCCGTGCCCTTGAGCCGTGTGGGCGCGCTGCTGGGCTTGCGCGTGGAGGTGTTGGATGACAGGGAGCGTTTTGCGCGCGCGGAGAGATTTCCGCGGGCGGATGTGGTGCGGGTCATCGATTTCCGGGATCCCTTTGCCGATACGCCCTTGGCAGTCCCCGACCATGTGGTTTTGGTGACGCGCGGCCACAGCTTTGACTACGAGTGCTTGGTGCGGTTGCTGCGCATGCGGGATCCGCCGGGCTATATCGGCATGATCGGGAGTCGTCGCCGCGTCCGGGCGACGCACGCGCAACTGGCCGGGGAGGGCTTTGGTGCAGAGGACATGGCGCGGGTTAGGGCGCCGGTCGGCTTGGACCTGGGAGGACAGTCGCCGGCGGAGATTGCCGTGTCGGTGGCCGCCGAGATCGTCATGTTGCGGAGCGGAGGAACGGGGAAGCCGCTGGTGGCAAAGGAGAGAGTCGCCGAACGGTATTTTGGTGGCCGGAAATGAGTCTCTGAAGGGTGTTACCGTTCTCGCGGGGACCCGAAACAATGGGTTCCTCGTTGTCTCATGCGGCCAGCAGGATCTCGTCGTTCCGGCATGTGCCACCTTGATGAGGTTGTCCGCTGTGTGAAAACGTTGGACGCCGACGTATCGCGGCTGTCTCACGGGTGGGCTCATGCAAGGCCAATTGAGATCGGCGGTCAGATGAGAATTGAGATGCAACGCGTGTCCTGCCCCGGTGATCTCCCGATATTGATGCCTTGGTCGATCGGCGGCATTGGCGCTTGCCCCCCTGTTCCGCCTCCGTACGCCAAGGCATCCAGTTGGTGATGCGCCGCTTCCTGCGGGGTCAACTGGTGCCCTAAGAGTCCCGCCGGGTGTCGGGTTTTGAGTCTCGGCGAATCGTACTTTCCGTATGGGTGGGCAAAAAACGCGCCAGCCCCCTGCCCGGGTGAGTTCCCGGACGGAGGGCTGTCCGCAAAAGGGGGGCCCGCGGGCCCCGTCAGTCGGATGTACCGCCGACCGACGGGGTCACCGCCGACCCAACAACACTTGCTGGTAGGCTACGGCTTGGCCTTGAGGCTGGTTTTCGCCCCCCTCATCCAGGCTCCAGAGCTTCCTTGCCTGGAGTCGATCCTGATCTCCATCGCCCCCATCATCTCCTTGCGGGTAACCCTCACGGAAGCACTGTTCACCGTTCGGAAATCCACCCAGTCTCTATCGCTGGCAAAAACCCACCAAATCCGCCTGGTGTCCCAAGCGAACGTGGTCGTTGATCCGATGTAGGCGAACACCGTCGCGCTCGACCCGTCCAGGTCAGCGATCGACGGGAACGTGAACGCAACCCGGTAGTTCGACCTGCTGTTCGATATGGCGGTCCAGTCGACAATGAGCGAGTCGCTGGTCCCCGCGGTCGCGCGCCTCGCCTTGACTGACGTAGCCTTGGGATCAATAGCCGGAATCTTTGCGTAAGTGGTGTCAGCACCCTTTACGTTGAATGGGACGCGTCCGACGCCACTTGCTACTGCGCGAGACCGAACTCTGATCGAAAACGTGTCATCTGGGAATGTAACGTGCCCTGTTGTGTCAAAAACAGTTTGGATGGTGTCAGGTTTGGGAGTGATAGCGCTATGAATCCTGAAACCCCTTCCTGTCCACCCGCCAGGACCTCCGTAGCTACCGTCGGCCTGCTGGTATCTATGATAAAGCGTTTTCCATTCACCACCTGTGAAAATGTCAAACTGGACGTTTAGGGGACCAGAACCGTCAGGATGTCCGCGGTCTTTGCCTGCATTCCGTATGTCGTTAGCAACGGTAACGGTGACGCCCGTTGAATCAGACCTGTGGAGCCTCACTCCGCCGGTGAGCGTGCTCACCTTGGTTATCCGGGCTCCGGTCGCGCCCAAGAGAGCGAAGGTCCGCGCCTTGATGTCGCCGTAGCTGATGCCTTGACCCGGTGCCGCGTTGACGGTCTGGCCGCTACTCGGGTACTCGAAACCGTGGTGCTTCTTTGACGCCTCGATCTTGTAGGGACCGAACGGCACACTCAGTGTGTATGTGCCCGATGGACCAGTCGTCATGGAATCAACAAGAGTGGAATCGCTGACCCTGGTTGCCTTGATCAGGACACCGGATACCGGCCCGTTGGGCGAAGCCCAAGAAATTCCCGTGGTGCCCACCACGCGGCCGGTGATGACTGCATGCGTGAATCCGGTGAAGTTGACGCCCGACAGGTTGGTGCCCGGCCCGGCTGGCAGCACGAGCGAATCAGGAACAAAGGTCATCCCGGCCATTGATGCCCTGATCGTGGCGTTCGTGCCGGCACCCTTGTTCCCGATCTGAGCCCGGAAGGTGCCGTCGGCGCCCGTGACCAGCTTGCCCTTGTTGGGGCCGGCCGTTGCCGCGTTCGTTGGCGCCTTGTTGTCGATCGTGATCGAGACGCCCGCAAGCGGCGCGTTCGAGCCCGAGGCGACCACCGTGCCGCTGTAGAACACCGGCGTCTTGGTTGTGTTGAGCGTGAGGTCAACGCGCGCCGGCATGTTTGCCTGGAACGCGACCACCTTGGCCGCCGACCCCAGGTGCCGGCTCGCCTTCACGTGTATCCTGTTGCCCACCCTGTTGACGGTTGCCGGCGCGATGCCGGTCACGATGTAGCGGCCCACGGCGTCGGTCATCGTCGTCATGCCGTTGACGTCGATCATGACACTGTCGACGCGGAATCCGTCCGCCCCCGTCACGATGCCGTAGACGGTGCTCGTGGTGGGCGTGACATCAAGCATGACGGCCGTGTCCAGCGGGTTCAGTGCATTGCCGACCATCGTGGTCGAGCCCACCTGGCCCAACCTGACGCGCCAGCCCGCCGGCACGGCCAACGTGTAGGCGCCGGCGGCGATCTTGCCGAAGGCGAACGTGCCCTTGGTGGTGCCCGCGCTGGCGGTTGTCTTGCTTTGCGCCATGCCGGCCAGGTTCTTGCCCGTCACCGGCGCCAGGTCAACCTTCACGCCGCCGACCATCTCAGGCGTTGTGATGCCGGTGGTGTCAAAGTCCTCGTTCGTGGCGTGCTTCTTGACCCCCTTGCGGGAGACATTGCCGCTGACGCTGTAGGTCATGACATAGGCGAAGGTGCTGCACTCGCCGAAGTCCTGGCCCGTGGGGTCGGTGGCCATGAGCGGGCAGAGCTCGACCATGGGGCTGAAGCCGCCCATATCACCGAACGCGCCCTTCATGATGCCGTTGGCGTCCTTGTCCTTGAACGCGAAGAGCTCCATCGGGTCCAACAGCTCGATGTCGCCCGCACCCGCCTTCTCCTTGGCCTGGACCATGACCTGTGCGTCGGCCGGCAGGTGCTTGAAGGTGATGACGCCATCCTTCTCCGACTTGTTCTTCGTGTTCCACTCTTGCGCGGTGAACATGCGTGAGCGACCGTTGGCGTCGATGTAGCGCACATCGACATCGATCTTGCCGGACATGCGCATGTCGCCGCCCAGCACGTTGCCGGTGTAGCCCATCACCTGGTCACGCTCGTGATGCACGTAGACCTTGAGTGTCTGGGTCGAGTAGGTCGCCTCAATCGTTCCCGCGTCCATCTCCTGCATGAGTTTCAGGCCCGTGTGTTCGTGCATGACGGAGGTGGCGCTGAACTTCTCGCCGCCGTCCAGGGCGTCGCTCTGCACGGTGTCCAGCATGACGGTGTAGGTGGCGGGCAGGTCGGCGGGCTTGACCTCCATGTCGAGCATGGCCATGCCCATGTTGTCGAACTTGGTGGGTGCTCCGGTGACCGCCTTGCCGCCCATTGTTACAGAGATCATCCAGCCGGCGAGCGGGTTGCCACCGCCGATGTCGGTCATGACGGTCTTGCCGCTGACCGAGGCGTCGACCATCAGGTTGAGAATATCGAAGTCGTTGGCGGCCATCGTGGTCCTGGACTTCGGGCTCCAGCGCACGGCCTGCATCATGTCCTCGACATGGTAGTCGTCGCTCATGACCTTGGCGTGAACCATGGCTCCGCCGGTGGCCATTGAGCGGGCAAACCGGATCATGGTCATGCCGTCTTTGTCCGTGGTGCCCTTGGCGACCATGGAGCTACCTGCCGCATCGGCGTACAGCATGACGGAAGCGCCCTGGAGCGCGTCACCGGTGTTGTCGCCGTGCCGCAGCGTGACGGAGTAGTGGACCGTCTGGTGGGTGATGTCGTAGGGCAGGTGCTGCTTCTTGTGTTCTCCGACTGCGACGGTCAAGTCGTAGCCCGTTGCGGAGCCGCCGTAGGCGTGGTCGCCCAGCATCTTGGTGACGTCGGGGCTGGTGACCACGGCCAGGACATAGGAGCCGGCCTTGAGTTCGCTGAACTGGAACATGCCCTTGTCGTCGGTGGTGGCCGTCGTGCGGTCGGTGACCCCTGGGCCCACGAGCACGACCGGGATGCCCTGGATCTCGAGCGCGTCCTCGCCCTCGTCGTGCATGTCGTTCTTGGTGGCTTCATCAACGAAGAGCATGCCGGAGATGCTGGCGGTGGTGGCGTGGGCACCCATGAAGTTGACGGTTTCCAGGGCGTCTTCGGCCAGCGTGATGTCCATGCTGGTCATGTCGAAGACATAGGCGTCACCCGTGACCATGATGGAGACGGTGTAGTCGCCTGCGGCCAGTGCGCCGAAGGCATACATGCCGCTGGCGTCGGTGGTGTCCATCATATCGTCCATATTGTCGGACTCGAGCGTCACGGTGACGCCTGCCAGCCCCATGCCCTCGACGCTGACGCGGCCGGTGATGCCGGCGGTGCGCAAATAGTTGCCGTCGAACTGGACATTGGCGGTCTCGCCCAGGGCGACGGTGACGCTGCGTGAGGTGGCGTCAAAGCCGACCTCGTCGGTGTCGTAGCCTGAGATGGCGACGGAGTAGTCGCCGGCTCTGAGCCGGGTGAAGGAGAACTGGCCTCCGGCATCGGTCTGTGTGCTCTGGTCGTCTTCGCCGCCTGAGAGGCTGACGGTGACGCCTGCCAGGCCGGTGCCCTCGACGCTGACGCGGCCGGTGATGCCGGCGGTGCGCAGATACGTTCCGTCAAAGCTGACGACCTTGGTGTCGCCCACGCCGACTTCGGCGGTGCCCGAGACGCTGGAGAACGCGATTTCGTCGGCATCGAAGCCCGAGATCTGGACCGAGTAGCGCCCCGCACGGAGTCCGGTGAAGCTGTACTCGCCGGTGGCGCTGGTGGTGGCTTGGTTGTCCGCCATGCCGCTCAGGCTGACGGTGACGCCAGCGAGACCGGCGCCTTCGACGGTGACGGAGCCCCGCACGCTGGCGGTGCGGATGTAGGTGCCTGAGAAGTTGGCGGTGGCTGTGCCTCCGGTGGTGCCGACGGTGACGGACATGGAGGTGGCGTCAAAGCTTGCTTCGGCGGGGAAGCCGGCGATGGAGACGGTGTAGGTGCCGGGTTCGATGTTGTCGAAGCGGTAGGAGCCGCCTCCTGCGGTGGTTGCGGTGGCCCCGCTGCTGAGTGTGACGGAGACGCCGTCGGCGCCCTGGTTCTCGATCATGACCTGGCCGGCGATGGAGCCGGTCGGGGGTGGGGGTGCGATGTCTTCTCCGCAGGCCGCCATCATGATCGGTAGTAGCATGAGTGCCCCTGCCATGAGTTTTTGCAGTCTGTTCATCTTGGGTGTTGCCCTCCTTCATTTGAGTGGGAGTGTTTCCGTCATGGGCCTTCCTTTGGACCCCCTGCTGACCCCCGAAGTCCGTCTGTCCGGGTGGGAAACCTGACGCGACTGTTCGCGTCATCCATGACCCGCTCTGCCGGCCACCTTTCGTGCTGAGGCGGCTGTCAAAACGGAACTTAGGTTGTCGACTGCCTCGGGCGATGTGTGCTCAGATCAGCCGGCATGGTTGCACAGACATGCAAGATCGATGCCGCGACAAAAGGAAACGCTATAACTTTAGGAAATACAACGATTTACAGTGTCAGGGGGGGGGGGGGGGGGGGGGGGGCGAAATTTGAAGACCCCGCAACCTCAGATTTCTGAGGGGCGAGATGCCTGACTGAGAAGGGAAGCCTGTGGTGGCGACGCTGTCGTGAGCGGACGGCGGATGGGTTCAGTCTCGGATGTTGAGACTGGGGTCGATTTCATGTGCGCCGAAGACGCTCCCAACGAGCTGGCTCGTTGGGGGTATGTTCGGCGGCTGTCGGGAAGGCCCGATGCCAGTGGAAGAGCCGGTAAGTCCCGGACGGGGGCAAACGCGGTTATCCAGGCGTGGGCGTCACAGGGGTCCCAAACGGGATCAACCCCCGCCCGGAAGAGATCCCGGACGGGGGCTGACGGTTGCGAGGGGCTCCGGGCCCCATCAATCAAATGTACCGCCGACTGACGGGGTCACTGCTGGGTGAACACTCGCTACCAAGGCTACGGCTTGGCCTTGAGGCTGGTCTTCGGTCCCCTCATCCACGTCCCGGAGTCGCCCTGTCTGGAGTCTACTCTGATCTCCATCGCCCCCAAGAGCTCCTTCCGGGTAACTCTCACGATGGACTCGTTCAACGTTCGGAATTCCCTGTAGTCCGACGAATTGAGAACCCACATCCAAATCTGCCTGGCGTACTGATTAAACGTGCTGCTGGTCCCGATGTAGGCGAATACCGTTGCGCTCGAGCCGTCCAAGTCGGCGATCGACGGGAAGGTAAACGCAACCCTGTAGCTTGTTCTGGAGTTCGATCTGGCTTTCCAGTCGACAAAGATCGAGTCGCCAGTCGTCGTACTCGCGCGCCTCGCCTTGATCGAGGTCGCTCTGGAGTCGATCGGCGGCACCTTTACATAAGCGGTGTCGCAGAGGGCTACGCAATCGGCAGGGATGGAGCCATCTGCGGGTTTCGGGTCCGTTATCCACCGGATTGTGAACGTGTCGTCGGGGAATTCAACGCCCCGGCAGGTCGACGTTGGTCTGCCATTGGTACTGCTGCAAGCAAAGAAATTCAAAGTGGTGTCATTGGCGGCTGCGTACGAGGTGAGATCAGCTGCCGCTGCGAGCCACTTGCTACTGTCCGGCGACCAGTATTTCCAGTAATACCATTGATGAACCACGGTGTCCACCGCGGGGTCGACGGGCATGCCATGGTTGCGGGTCGAACGGGTGTCGGGGGTCTCCGTTCTAATGCGTTCGTGGCCGGATACCTTTTGGAGATGGGCGTAATCCAGTCGGACATAATCCCTGTACCCATGGGCCACCACCTGGTTGGGTTGTCCCTTGTCGAAGATGCTGTCCCCACCAGTGGAGCCCGTTACCGCAGTGGTGCCCCGTACCGCCCTCAGATTCAGGATCTTCCAGGTATTGGCTTGGATGTCGCCGTAGTTCATGCTCTGACCCGGGGCCGCCGACACCTGCTGGTTGCCGTTCGGGTAGTCGAAACCGTGTTTGCTGTCTTTCGACGCCGCGATGGTGTAGGTGCCGAACGGCACGCTCAATGTGAATGTGCCCGATGCCATGGTCATCATCGAATCGACAACGGTACTGTCGCTGATTCGCGTTGCCTTGATCCAGACGCCATCCTGCGATCCACCGAGTGGAGCGATTACGCGACCGGTGACCGTCGCGTGCTTGAACCCGGTGAAGTTGACGCCCGACAGGTTGGTGCCCGGGGCGGCCGGCAGCGTGAGCGATTCGGGCGCGAAGCTCATCCCGGCCATCGAGGCCTTGATCGTGGCGTTCGTGCCGGCGCCCTTGTTCCCGATCTGCGCGCGGAAGGTGCCGTCGGCGCCCGTGACCAGCTTGCCCTTGTTGGGGCCGGCCGTTGCCGCGTTCGTTGGCGCCTTGTTGTCGATCGTGATCGAGACGCCCGCAAGCGGCGCGTTCGAGCCCGAGGCGACCACCTTGCCGCTGTAGAACACCGGCGTCTTGGTTGTGTTGAGCGTGAGGTCAACGCGCACCGGCATGTTCGCCTGGAACGCGACCACCTTGGCCGCCGACCCCAGGTGCCGGCTCGCCTTCACGTGTATCCTGTTGCCCACCCTGTTGACGGTTGCCGGCGCGATGCCGGTCACGATGTAGCGGCCCACGGCGTCGGTCATCGTCGTCATGCCGTTGACATCAATCATGACACTGTCGACGCGGAAGCCGTCCGCCCCCGTCACGATGCCGTAGACGGTGCTCGTGGTGGGCGTGACATCAAGCATGACGGCCGTGTCCAGCGGGTTCAGTGCATTGCCGACCATCGTGGTCGAGCCCACCTGGCCCAACCTGACGCGCCAGCCCGCCGGCACGGCCAACGTGTAGGCGCCGGCGGCGATCTTGCCGAAAGTGAACGTGCCCTTGGAGGTGCCCGCGCTGGCGGTTGTCTTGCTATGCGCCATGCCGGCCAGGTTCTTGCCCGTCACCGGCGCCAGGTCAACCTTCACGCCGCCGACCATCTCAGGCGTTGTGATGCCGGTGGTGTCAAAGTCCTCGTTCGTGGCGTGCTTCTTGACCATCTTGCGGGAGACGTTGCCGCTGACGCTGTAGGTCATGACATAGGCGAAGGTGCTGCACTCACCGAAGTCCTGGCCCGTGGGGTTGGTGGCCATGAGCGGGCAGAGCTCGACCATGGGGCTGAAGCCGCCCATGTCACCGAACGCGCCCTTCATGATGCCGTTGGCGTCCTTGTCCTTGAACGCGAAGAGCTCCATCGGGTCCAACAGCTCGATGTCGCCCGCACCCGCCTTCTCCTTGGCCTGGACCATGACTTGTGCGTCGGCCGGCAGGTGCTTGAAGGTGATGACGCCATCCTTCTCCGACTTGTTCTTCGTGTTCCACTGTTGGGCCGTGAACATGCGGGAGCGGCCGGTGGTGTCGATGTAGCGCACGTCGACATCGATCTTGCCGGACATGCGCGTGTCGCCGCCCAGCACGTTGCCCGTGTAGCCCATCACCTGGTCACGCTCGTGATGCACGTAGACCTTGAGCGTCTGCGTCGAGTAGGTCGCCTCAATCGTTCCGGCGTCCATCTCCTGCATGAGTTTCAGGCCCGTGTGTTCGTGCATGACGGAGGTGGCGCTGAACTTCTCGCCGCCATCCAGGGCGTCGCTCTGCACGGTGTCCAGCATGACGGTGTAGGTGGCGGGCAGGTCGGCGGGCTTGACCTCGAGGTCGAGCATGGCCATGCCCATGTTATCAAACTTGGTGGGTGCTCCGGTGACGGCCTTGCCGCCCATGGTCACGGAGATCATCCAGCCGGCGAGCGGGTTGCCGCCGCCCATGTCGGTCATGACGGTCTTGCCGCTGACCGAGGCGTCGACCATCAGGTTGAGGATATCGAAGTCGTTGGCGGCCATCGTGGTCCTGGACTTCGGGCTCCAGCGCACGGCCTGCATCTTGTCCTCGACATGGTAGTCGTCGCTCATGACCTTGGCGTGAACCATGGCTCCGCCGGTGGCCATCGAGCGCGCGAACCGGATCATGGTCATGCCGTCCTTGTCCGTGGTGCCCTTGGCGACCATGGAGCTACCTGCCGCATCGGCGTACAGCATGACGGAAGCGCCCTCGAGTGCGTCACCGGTGTTGTCGCCGTGCCGCAGCGTGACGGAGTAGTGGACCGTCTGGTGGGTGATGTCGTAGGGCAGGTGCTGCTTCTTGTGTTCTCCGACTGCGACGGTCAAGTCGTAGCCCGTTGCGGAGCCGCCGTAGGCGTGGTCGCCCAGCATCTTGGTGACGTCGGGGCTGGTGACCACGGCCAGGACATAGGAGCCGGCCTTGAGGTCGCTGAACTGGAACATGCCCTTGTCGTCGGTGGTGGCCGTCGTGCGGTCGGTGACCCCTGGACCCACGAGCACGACCGGAATGTTCTTGATCTCGAGCGCGTCCTCGCCCTCGTCGTGCATGTCGTTCTTGGTGGCCTCGTCAACGAAGAGCATGCCGGAGATGCTGGCGGTGGTGGCGTGGGCGCCCATGAAGTTGACGGTCTCCAGGGCGTCGTCGGCCAGCGTGATGTCCATGCTGGTCATGTCGAACACGTAAGCCTCGCCCGTGACCATGATGGAGACGGTGTAGTCGCCTGCGGCCAGTGCGCCGAAGGCATACATGCCGCTGGCGTCGGTCGTGTCCATCATGTCGTCGGTGTCGTCGGACTTGAGCGTCACGGCGACCCCTGCCAGCCCCATGCCCTCGACGCTGACGCGGCCGGTGATGCCGGCGGTGCGCAAATAGTTGCCGTCGAACTGGACATTGGCGGTCTCGCCCAGTGCGACGGTGACGCTGCGGGAGGTGGCGTCAAAGCCGACCTCATCGGTGTCGTAGCCTGAGATGGCGACGGAGTAGTCGCCGGCTCTGAGCCGAGTGAAGGAGAACTGGCCCCCGGCATCGGTCTGTGTGCTCTGGTCGTCTTCGCCGCCGGAGAGGCTGACGGTGACGCCTTCCAGGCCGGTGCCCTCGACGCTGACGCGGCCGGTGATGCCGGCGGTGCGCAGATACGTTCCGTCAAAGCTGACGATCTTGGTGTCGCCCACGCCGACTTCGGCGGTGCCCGAGATGCTGGAGAACGCGACCTCGTCGGCATCGAAGCCCGAGATCTGGACCGAGTAGCGCCCGGCACGGAGTCCGGTGAAGCTGTACTCGCCGGTGGCGCTGGTGGTGGTCTGGTTGTCGGCCATGCCGCTCAGGCTGACGGTGACGCCAGCGAGACCGTTGCCTTCGACGGTGACGGAGCCCCGCACGCTGGCGGTGCGGATGTAGGTGCCTGAGAAGTTGGCGGTGGCTGTGCCTCCGGTGGTGCCGACGGTGACGGACATGGATGTGGCGTCAAAGCTTGCTTCGGCGGGGAAGCCGGCGATGGAGACGGTGTAGGTGCCGGGTTCGATGTTGTCGAAGCGGTAGGAGCCGCCTCCGGCGGTGGTTGCGGCGGCACCGCTACTCAAGGTGACGGAGACGCCGTCGGCGCCCTGGCTCTCGATCATGACCTGGCCGGCGATGGAGCCGGTCGGGGGCGGGGGTGCGATGTCTTCTCCGCAGGCCGCCATCATGATCGGCAGCAGCATGAGCGCGCCTGCCATGAGTTTTTGCAATCTGTTCATCTTGGGCGTTGCCTTCCTTCAAATGTGTTGGAGCGTTTGCCTTGGAGCCCGTGCCTCCAGAGCCCCGACGCGTTGCATTCGCGTCATCCGTGACCTGCTTTACCGGCCACCTTTGGTACGGAGGCGGCCAGCCGAAACGGGGCTCGGTATTGTCGACTGTCTTGGGCGATGCGTGATGGGATAAGCCGACATGGTCGCAGAGCAACGCAAGATCGGTGCCGTGACGAAAAAAATCAGTATAAAATCAATAACTACAAAAAGTTATAGTGTCGGGGGGGGGGGGGCGAAATTTGAAGAACCCGAAACCTCAGATTTCTGACGGAGAGACGCCCTGATCGAGACGGGAATGGTTCCGCAATGGCGGCGATGCGGTACGTCCCCGATGGAGCCGTTGCTGCTCCCGGATGTTGAGCTGCCACGGGTTCGGTTGGGCCGGCAGTGATCGACGAGTGTTGCCCGATCTTGTGGGCGGCTTGTGACGGAGTCTGCGGAGTTGGCGCGCGGATGCCGGGCGTGAGACAGGAGCCGACCCGCTCACCAAACTGATGTAGCGCTCACGACGCTCACGGGGGAACGGAGCGTATCGGTGGCGCGTTCCATCCTCTCGTTCCACGGCAACGAATGTCCGGGACACCGGACCCCCGGGCGAACGGAATGGCCCTTGCACCGGGGCCGTTGCGGAGATTCTCGGGAATTTGGCGGACGGTATCCGTGTAACGAATGGAGTCGGGGGACCAATAGTCCAAGCGAAAATCCGCCGCCCTTATCTTGAGGATACAATGCCGCCGCGCGACAGGATTGTGGGTGCCCGTGGGCCGGTGTCAGCGTACCTCGACATACCGTGCGAGCCGCTCGAGTTCTTCGTCGTCCACATACTTGCCGATTTCAAGTCGGAACTGCGCCATTGAGGCGTAGGGCCGGTACTCCTCGAATTCGTGCAGCATCCGGTCTCCGACTCCGGGAATCAGCAGAATCTCTTCGGCGGATGCGGTGTTGAGATCAATCGGTACCCAGAGGGCGCGGTAGACCTCGTCCAGACCGTCCTCCGCCACATGCATCGTCACGACCGCATGCAGGTCGGCCACGCGGGCAAAGGGCCGGGCGGCCATGATGGCGTCGGTGGCGTCTTGGCCCACGATTGATGCCAGCTGCTCGGTCGTGGCGTCGTTGGCATCAAGCAGGACCGAGTCCGCGGTTCCGACCGGCGTGTCGACACCCGAGTCGACCGCCTCGTCACCGGTCTCCTCTGGGGCACACGCGTTCACAACCAAGGCCGAGACCGCCACTCCGATAGCCGTCCAGCGCCCCATTTGCGTTGTCATCTTCCATCACTCCTTGCGGGCGGAAGGTAGGTCACGCGAAGTCGAAGCCGCGATCCCGCCCGAGGATCAACGGACCCCGTTATGCGTCTTTGCGTGTCGATCCGGATGCTGCCACAGAATCAACATAGCCAGGAGCCCAAAGTGGAACATGATACCGGGCGCAAGCGCGGGGAAGGCCCCGGTAAGTGTCTCTTGAATCAGCGTCCATCCCGCGCGATCAGGATCAAGCTCCAACTCGAATTCAAGGTTGGCCCGAATGTGGAGGAAGAGGCCGATGGCACCCGCGGCGAGATTCGTTGCCGCCAGCCACCCGAAGATCCTGAGCGAAAGCGGGCCGGGACGCCACAAGATCCACGCGCAGCCAAGAAGTCCGACCGAGATCAGAACCAGTGGCGACCATTGCCAGGGGTCTTCGTAATGTCCCAGAAGGCAGAGCTCAATGAGAGTGCCCACCTGCCCGAACATCAGCAACCCCAGAGCCAGTTGGCGCCAGTGGACGCGTGAAGACCAACCGCTGGGCGCGCTGGCGCGCTTCATGAGCCCGTGACGGCTCGGTCCTCTGCCAGGAGGAGCGCGGAGGAGTGGGCCATCGCGCGGTAGTATTCGACGAAGCGGCGAGTCTCCGGGGCGTCATAGGCGGCGAGATTCTCGGCCCACCTGTAACCGATGGGCTGAAACCAGAGCTCGGCTGTCAGGGTGAAGGGACCGGCGGCCGGGTCAACCTTCACGGAGTAATGCACCCGGTCACTGCCCGCCCTGAAGTTGGAATCAAGGGTCACTGCTCCGGTCGGCAACACTCGTTGGTCCGCGGTTGCCGGGTCGAAGCCGTCGGGAAGGATGCGGTTATCCTTGCCCCATCGCTCGGCCGACATCAGGCCCGTGGTGACGGCACCGCCGCCGTCGACCATGACGGCCTGATAGACTTGGACCTGGTCGGGAGAGTCGATGGTGTCGCGGTGGGTCTCGTAGCTGGACGCGTCGGCATCGTGGTCGTCACCGATCACGCGGCCGTCGGGGGCAAGTGCCCCGGACTCGAAGACGAGTTGTCCGTGTGCGTCGGCGACGGTCACGCGCAGCCACGCCCGGCGAGAGGGGTAGGCGGTCGGGAATTTGTGGCCGGCATGGTTATGCACGGTCACCCGCGCCTCCAGCCGGTCGACGTTCATCACGGGACGCCCGACCTCGACCGTGGCGGTCGCCTCGCGCAGATGGCGGGCCGTCCGTTGGGCGGCCAACTCCAATTCGTGCGGGAGCGCCACCACGCCCAGCTCGTCGCGGTAGCGGTTGAGCATGCGCAACACGAAAAAGTTGCCGCCGCGAAAGACGTGCCTGGACACCTCGGGGCGTGCGCGGCCCAGTACGCCGGTGACCGGAACGTCAACGGCCACCTCGGGCATGTGACAGTCTTGGCAACTCTGCCCGCCCCCGGCCTCGTCGGCGTAGCTGCTTGCCTGCCACTCGAGATACGGCGCCTGTTCGGTGAAGAGCGGCCTCTCCCCGTCGCCCGCGCTCACCGGGCGGGTCAGGACGGTGTGGCAGGAAGCGCACAGCCCGGAGGAGGTCATGTGTGACCCCTCGCCGGGTCGAAAGCCGGTTGCCGAATGCATGATCCCGGCACCGCCTTCGTCTGGAACAAAGGGCCCGAAGACCGTGCGTCCCTCGGCAGGTGTCTCCGGTGTGATGTGGAAGCGCGCCGTGAAGGTCTCCTCAGCGCCCAGGCCGTCGGGCTGGATCTGGTGGCAGAGCGCGCAAGAGACGCCATCGGTCGCAAGGTCGGCAAAGCGTCCACCGGCGTTGCCTATGGGAAGGTTGGCGAACACCTCTCCGGGGCGTCCATCCTGCATCGCGGCCACGGTTGCCATCGGCATGTGACAGCGGGCACACTCGCCCTCGATCTCGACCGCCGCCTCGGGATAATCCATGATCTCCCTGCGCACCGTAGCCTGAAAGTACGGGTCGCGCGCGGCGTTGGCCATCATCGAGGCGCGCCAGTCAAAGCCGATCGAGACATCCTCCCCCTCGGGAGTCGACACGTCCTTGTGGCAGGCGATGCAACGGTCCGAGGTCCGAAACAGGTCCTCGGGCCCGGACATCGGGTCGGTCTCGCCCGCGACCGGATGAATGCCCTCATGAGCGGCAATGTTCCAAGCCCGCAATCCAAGTGTCGAAATCGGATCCGGCTTGTTCGCCTGCCCGTTTGCCAGCACCAGGGCGCCCCCCAAGAATCCCGCCACCGAGATTCTCCCGTACGGCACTGTCACCATCCCTCCAGGAAGCCGCCGTCGAACCAGTCCAGCAGCACATAAGCCAAAAGGCGTATCGGGCGCTTGGTATCCGACACATCGCCGACGGGAACCAGAACTCCCACATTGGCGAGGACGTGTTGGCGCGTATTCAGCGAAACCTGTACCTGGGGCACGAGGTCCACCACGGTCGCAACCCCGGACGTGAGCGTTCGTGTCGCTTGCACTTCGATCATCGGGGACCAGGCGCGTCCCCAGGGGCCGCGGGTGAGGGTTGTCCCCACCACAAAGCGCCCGAATCCCTCCGCATCGCCGCCGTCGTAGAGCGGAATCTTGGTCCCTGCCTGCCCCTGCACAAAGGCATCTCGGGGCAGAATCTGGCCGAAGGAGACAAATGGCTCCAGCTCGGTGCCCGGCGCCCCGTGTCCCGCCTGGGCCCCTCCCGTGGGAAGGATGACCTCCCCGCCCACCGAGAAAATGGTCCCCGCATCAATGCTGTGAAACAGCGCGTGCTTGAGCGCCACGGCTATATCCCCGACCCCGTGGCTCCAGCCCCGCCCGCGCTCGCCATCGGAGTGATCGGGGGCCTGCCCCCCGGAGCCCCGGAGCGACGTGTGCCCACCAGGTCCCCCGGGAAGTGTGCCCGCGGACCTGTCCGATCCGTCCGCCGGGCGCCGCCACCCATAGGGCACCACCACCTCGACCTGGCTGCGCGACCCGACACGGTATTCGTATACGAGCGCACTGCCCGCCTCCGATCCCTCCTGGATGTCACCGTTGCCCTCAAGGACCCACTCGTCTTCGGGATAGGCCTTCTCGGTGAGGAGCGGGCGCGGCAGGTTAAGCTCGCCGCGCGGCCAGTTGGTGTCGGTGCAAAGGGTGCGGATGTAGGCCATCACGCGGCGAAGCTGGTCGACGGTGAGCGCCCCCCGGAAGGCGGGCATCATCTCGCTGAAGCCGCGCACGGGGCCGCCTTCGTGTGCCACCGCGATCCAGTCGGCGTCGGGTTCGCGGGCTGCGAAGTCGCAGTCGGTGAAATCGGGCAGCTCCTCCTCGAATGCGAGCAGCGATCGATCCAAGCCGGTGCCGTCGGGCCCATGGCAGTTTGCGCAGGACGCAGCGTAGATGTCCCGCCCCGCCGCGTCCAGGAGCTCGGCGCCCCGTCCCGGCGCCGCGAGCTGTGCCCCGAGGGGGGCGACCGGCGAACAGGCAAGCAAGGTGGTTACGGTCGCCGTCCAGGTGGCTGCCGACCGGAACGCTGTGCCCCGGCGACACGGTGGGGTCATGTGCGGATCTCTGGACGGGTGGTTGCGCACGGGCTACTTCTCCAACGCGGGCGATGGGACACGACTTCGGGGTCCGGCGTTCATGGGCTCTCGCCTAGCCTGTTGGCATAACGCATCTTGACGCCTTGGGCGCAAGAATGCCAACGGTGCTGTGGACAAACGGGCCGGGGCCGCTCTCAGTCCGGCCCGGTCAATCCGATGGACGTGAGGTGGCCCTTGGCCACACGAACGTGCGGGGGGTGTTCCCTGGCGCGGGGTTTGCGAGAGCGGGCTCGCTCCACAGGTGTGTATCTTGTCGATTGTGGACGCTTGCGCGGGAAACCCCGAGGGCACTCGGTTCCTGGAGTTGGGGTTGACGCCCCGAAGTGTCGGGAAGCCGGGACGATCGCCCGACCAGAGTGGTCCGCCAAGGCAAGCTGTCTCAACGGGCGCCTGTGCCAAGGACTTCTTCTCGGGACTTGGATGCTCGGCACTCCCGGTTTGGCCGCCACGCACCGCGCGGGTGATGGCAGCCCAGAAACCGGATGTGCGTGGATGGGCTGGACCGTTGCGGGTGAGCGTGACTTAAGGAGCACGGACATGGATGAGAGCGAGTTGTTGACCTTCCTGGCTACGGCCCGGCGCCCGACCGTGCTGGCCACCGTTATCTCCACCAAGGGATCGACACCCCGAAAGGTGGGAGCTCGGATGTTGGTTGACGAGGATGGTGTCGTTGTCGGCACGATCGGTGGGGGATGCGGAGAGGGAATGGTGATCGAGGCCGCGCAGTCTCTCTTGGGTGGTGACCCGCCGGGGGCGCCAAGAACCGTGCGCATTGAGCTTACCGACGATTTTACCACTTGGAGTCCGGCGGTGTGCGGGGGCGTGATGGACGTGTTCGTTGAGCTGGCGAATCCGGAGCGGGCGCCTGAGGACACTCTGTTGCCGTGAGCCCGGGCCGGCAACGAAACGGGGCCAGGGTAACTCCGGCTTGGACTGTCCGGCCCATCCACGAGGGTCGTCAACTCTTGGGCGAGCACAGGTGACGCTCCTCGCCCCTTGTCCCTCGTCGTGGCGCTCAGACGCGCGGACGGAGGTTGCGAACCACGCCTGTCCCCCGGCGCGGGCAAGTGGGGACGGGCAACTTGGGGCCAACACGGCCACGCCGCCGCGACCCCGCAACCACATGACCCGTCCGTGAAACCGTGAGAATCCCGGTCACCGCGCAAGCGTCGCCGTCGCCTGTGTGCAGTGCACCTCTCACCGCGTCCGATCCGGGAGCGGTACCGGCTGGCCCACGGCAGGCCTGATGTCATCCGTGTACACCTGTTCGTAGAGCGCCGGGATGCGGTCCGTGAGAAGTTCATTGAGCGCGTCCACGATACCGGGCATATCGTCCCAGGCTTGGTCAATCAGCCACAACTGATCCGAGGTGGGCGCGGTGCTGGACCCCTGGATCATGCGCCAGGCGTTGGTGCCGCCCCGGGTATCGTCCAACTGCTCGTCGACCTCCCCGATCGCGTCCAGAATGCCCTGGACCTCGTCCCCTCGCTCTTGGGAGACCTCTCGGGCGCCCTTGATCTGTTCACCGAGCTGCTCCAGTTGTCCGGTCATTTCGTCCAACCGGTCCCGTGCGATTTGTGCGACCCCGGACAGCCGATAGGAGTCCATCATCGCGCCTCGGCGCGCCGCAAGGTCCGCCGGCGTCGTCGAGACCCGCGGATCCAGGCGCACGGCCACGCTTGATTCCAGGACGGTGTCGGCGGCCGCCAGCGACACGACATAGCTGCCCGCCGGCACCCTGGGGCCGGGATCCATGGGCGTGCCGTCCTGGTGATCCAGCGTCAACTGCAGGTCCCAGATGACCTCGTTGAGGCCCCGGTGGCCACTCCCGGTGAGCTGCCTCACCTGTTCGCCCGCGCTCCAGACGGTGACCGTCACGCTGTCCACGGAGTCGGCCAGGTGGTAGCGTATGCGGGCGCCCGCGGGCGGATTAGGGGCCTCGTAGGTTCCCGGCGTCCACCCTTGGGGCCGATACTCGTTGAGGGAGGTCGCCCGCCGGACCGGATACAGGTGGGCAGGCGCGACGATGGTCTGCTCGCTGAGGTGCTGCAGGGGAGCGATGTCGTCCATGATCCAAATGCCCAGCCCGTGCGTGCCGACGACCAGGTCGTTGTCTCGGGGGTGGATGACGATGTCGTCCACCGGCACGGTGGGCAGGTTGCCGTCCAGTCGCCACCATTGGTGACCACCGTCGATGGTGAAATGCACGCCAACCTCGCTCCCCGCAAAGAGAAGCCCGGGTGCGGTCGGGTGCTGGACGAGCGCGTTCATCGAGATGGCGGGCAACCCCCGGGTGATCGCGCGCCAGCTCTGCCCGAAGTCGTCGCTCGCGTAGATGTAGGCGCTGAAATCCGCGCTCCGGTGCCCGTCGAAGACGGCGAACACCCCGCCGGGGGCGCCGTGGGAAGCCACCAGGCGGGTTACATAGGTGTAGGGCGGCAGCCGGGGCACGTTGGCGGTCACGTTCGTCCAGGTGCCTCCCCCGTCACGCGTGACATGCACTCGTCCGTCGTCGCTTCCCGCGTAGAGGACGCTCGCGTCCAGGGGTGATTCGGCAAGCGCCGTCAGGTTGCCGTAGCTGGCCTGTCCGTCATTGCGCGACATCTGCGGCTCGCTGCCGGCAACGCCCATCAGGGTCATGGTGTCGCGATCCACTTGGTGCGTCAGGTCGGGGCTGATCTCCTCCCAGCTTTGCCCCAGGTTCCGGGAGCGAAAGACCACATTGGCCCCCGTGTAGACGACCCGCGCGTCGTGGGCGGACCAGAGTATGGGCGTGTTCCAGTTCCAGCGCAGGGTCCGTTCTTCGTCGTCCGCCAGGGGTCTGGCCACGGGACGGATGCGGGTCCGCTCCCTGGTGCCAAGGTCGACCCGGATCAGGTTGCCGCCCTGTGATTCGGCAAACATGACACCGGGCATGCCGGCATTGAAAACCGTGAAGAAGCCGTCGCCGCTCCCCACGTTGTACCAGTCCCGCGGTCGAATGCCCTGGTTGGACCAGGTGTCCGACGGCCCGCACCAAGATCCGTTGTCCTGAAGGCCTCCGCAGACGTGATAGGGATCCCTCATGTCGACCCCGATCTCGTAGAACTGCGCCAGCGGCAGGGTCCTGAGCTGGATCCAGTTGTCGGAGCGGTCCTGGCTGACCGAGACGCCGCCGTCGCCGGCAAGGATCAGGTGGTCCGAGTCGGCCGGGTTGATCCAGAGCGCGTGGTGGTCCAGATGCACGCCCGCCGCCGCATCATTCGTGAAGGTGTGACCCCCGTCCAGCGAGCGGTAGAGGTTGGCACCGCCCAGGTAGATTCGTTCGGGATCGTTGGGATCGACCCAGATCTGGCTGTAGTACATCGGGCGGTTGTTGGTGGGGGAGAGGTGTTCCCAGCTCTCGCCCCGGTCCGTGGAGCGGTACACGCCGTTCTCCCCGGAATCGGCCCCCTCCGGGCCCCGGGCGTCCGCCTCCACCAGTGCGAAGACCAGGTTGCCGTCGCCCCGGTAGATGTGAAGCCCGATGCGCCCCTTGTCGCCCGGGGGCAGCCCCTCGGTCAGTTCGACCCAGTCCCGACCGCCGTTGGTGGTGCGGTAAATGCCGCTTCCGGGCCCGCCGCCGTTGAAGCCCCATGCCCGCCGCCGGCGCTGGTACATGGCCGCGAACAGGGTGCGGGGGTCGGCCGGATCCATCACCAAATCGATCGCGCCCGTGTCGTCGTCCACGAAGAGCACCCGCTCCCAGGTGGCGCCCCCATCGACGGTCCGGTAGACGCCGCGTTCGGGGTTCGGTCCCCAGAGCTGGCCGACTGCGGCCACATACGCTACATCGGGGTCTCGGGGATGTACCTGGATGCGCGCGATGTGGTGCGTGTTCGACAGGCCCAGGTGCGTCCAGGTGCGCCCGGCGTCGGTCGATCGGTAGACGCCGTTGCCCCAGGGTGAGCTCTGCCGATTCTGGGGCTCCCCGGTCCCGACCCATACAACGTTGGGGTTTGACGGGGCGACCGTGACGTCGCCCACCGAGGCCGTGGACTCGTCCCTGAAGACATGGTGAAAGGTGATGCCCGCGTTTTCCGTCTTCCACACGCCCCCGGTTGCAGCACCCACATAGTAGATCCTGGGGTCGCTCTCCACGACGGCCAGGTCGGCGACGCGTCCCCCCATGATGGTCGGGCCGATGGTGCGAAAGGTGAGCGCGCGCGTGGCCCGGGCCATCGCGTCGGATTGGCTCTCCTGTGCGTGCGCGGCTCCCCCGTGCCGGGGAGCGGCAACAAGCGCCAATGCCGTGGCGCCAAGCGTGGCCAGGGCGGCGGGGCGGAGCTTGGAGCCGTGGCGGTATGGAGCGTTCCGCGACTTGAAGGGCGCTTTGAATGGATGCACGAACTTGCCTTCTCCGGTGTTGTGCTGCGGGGGATGCGAAGCGCAGGTCAGTGATGGTGCGGGAACAGGTCTGGCGGACGCTCCGGCGGCTGGCGCCCGGTCCCCAAGGACATGGGTGATACTGTGGGGCTTGGCGCCGGCCGGGACAAGGTATCGCCCCGGGTTCGGCGCAGCCGGCCCGGCCCGCTGAACGGAGCGGAGTCGGCCGCAGAGTTTCTTTTGGCTACAATCCGATGGTTGCAATCGGTGATCTCTGCTCCGCCTGATGTGGCGGGCAACTTGGCGTCCTGGACCTTCGTTGTGTCGCCCTGAAGCGCCCAAGCGGCCACTTGGGCGGCAATTCGGCGGTCTACAGCATCTGTATCCAGCCCTCCACCCGTACTGGGGCTACCTCCCTTGACCGGTGCCAGTTTCGGCCCCACGGGCGCGTACAGCGCTTCGATATGGACTGAGCAGTGCCGCAGCTCCCGATAACCGGAACACATTCGAGCCTCGGCCCGGTCCGGCATCGTACATGTAGCCGCACATCCGAACGACGACATCGTTCTGCAGGATGGTCGGGGCGTCGGGCGCGAAGTCTTCTGCGGCCTTACGGCGACGGTGCGTAGGCGGGTGACCTCCTCAACCTCCTCGGTGGATGTGCCGATACGGATAGCCTTGGCTACGGCTGCGGTGGTGATGTCTACAGCCATAGCAGCTCTTCCAGCGCCTCATCGAAGAGCTCTGAGAACGAGCGGGCCTCGGCGGCCGTTTCCTTGTACGCTCGGTTGGCGGCTAGGCTGTACTCATGGACGGCGGCATGGGTGATGGCGCCGCGGTTGTCGCGGGTGATGCCCCTCCGACTGGCACAACGAATCCGGGCGACAGCCCGCGGATGACTCCGACCTTCAGGGCGGCTACGGCATCTTCCATCCATGACGGCCCGATATCGGGCAGGGTCGCTTCAAGCTCGATCTGGTCGTGGTTGCGGCGGATGGCAAGCGTTCCGGCCCGTACGTCGGCAAGCGGCTTCTCGAAGCTGTGGCCGAGTAGTAGGTGGGTGTTGTGCGGCCCTCCGCTCTCTCCCGCGTGGTGGAATGCTCCGGGCGCGACACTCTCGCGGCCTTGTTCCGCCCGATGTAGACCTCGGCCTCCCGCATCCATGGGAACGTGGCATGGATGGTACGCTTGCCTTCGTCTGTTACCTTGGGACGAACCTCCGCCGCCACGGACAACCTGGCGGAACGCATCCGAACTTCAATGGGTATGGTCATGAAACACTTGTTGTTGGCGCTGATGGTGTTTTTGGCAGGGTGTTGGGTTACGGGTGGTTTTATTGGGGTGGCTCCGGTTGGCCTTACGGGGCGCTGGACTACCGAGGAACCTGTTGAATGGAGTGGCCGCAACGAGCTGTGGTGGTTCACGCTTGACTTGGTTCAGACCGGGCAGGTCCTGACGGGAACGGGCAACGCCGGGGGGGGGGGGGGGGGGACCTACGGTGTGCGCATTGAAGAAGGGCTTTGGACTCCGCTCATCGACAGACCCGGCGCACCCCGCGAGGTGCGCTTCCGCATGGTTGTGAGCCCCGACACTACCGGCGACACGTTGTCGTTTGATGTTGTCGGGCGTGCGAACGAGATGCGTGACGAGCTCTTGGTGACAGTTGGGCGGGCCGGCTGGGGCGCGGCGAAGGATTCCGTGCAGCTTGTCCGGGTGCCTGGCGGGTAACATCGGATCTGATCCGTGATCCTGGGTCCACCGTGCCCGCGGTGTGATGCGGCCTGCCTGCAGTGTGATGTGCAGGATGCGATTTGCGAAGACTGCCGCGCGAAGGTTAAAGAGTTCCCGTCCATTAATCTGCAAGTGGTAGCACCTGTTGGCGTTATGTCGTTGACGGAGAGGACGACAAGGGGGTGGATTTTGGAATCCGGTGTGGTTAGCTTTCATTGGCCGAATCGGTTATCTTCAGTCATGTAAACGAGTTGCCACCAAACCATCCCCCCACCCAAGGTCGCCAATGCGGAAAAAACGGACCCTCGAACGGAGCCTCTTCAGCGCCGCCTCCCCCGAAACCAAGACCAGCCAAGAGCTCAGCGTCATGGACCAAATCCTTGACCAGTTCTCCGAGTTCCTGACATGGATCGCCGATGACCTCGACGGGACGGATCCAGCATCCCACGGTCGTGAAGGCTTGACCTGCGAAGGCGTCTTGCGGGCCGGGATCTTGAAGCAACGTTCGAGTCTGAGCTACCGAGAGCTCGAACACCAGTTGGCCGACTCCCGTGCCGCACAGAACTTCGCGCGCGTCGATCCCCACGCGCCCCCGAAGCGTGCCGCGTTGCACAAGTGCATTTCTGCCATCACCGCGCATACCTGGGAGATGTGGTCGATTTGCCTCTAACGGCTATGGAAAAGCGACCGACCCACCCGGAAATTGATGGCAAGCCGGTATCGGACATCTCCGAAAAAGCCATTTATGGACAGAAACTAAAGAGCGGCTGACGAATCACGAACCCGGTGACGGGTGCGTGTTTTGGGCGATTGCGCATATCCTGCTGCTCCCCGTGTTTTTGCTGGGAACCTGTTTCGGTTCCTGCATGGGCTAGGCGCGACATCAGGCGGCGACCTGCGGGGTGAAGCGGGTCCACTCGTCCGCTCTCAGCTTGTTCTACGCGGCCAGCATCACCGCCGTAATCTGGATCTGTCCGTTGGCGGCTCTCGTGACCTCATCGTGAATCAAGGTGACGCCCTCCCAGATCGGCACCACATATCCGCCGTGTAGGTTTCTCCGGGCGATAAAGTCGTGCTTCTTGCTGGCAACGGCGCTGATGTGGGGGCTGACTTTCGAACTGATCCCAAGGTTGGCGGGGTGCTGTACCAAGTCGCGGTCGGTCGAATTGCTGTTCGTGCGGTACAGGCGAACCTGATGTAGGTCGGGGCACCCATAATGAAGCGAAGCGCGGTGGTGTCGTTGGCGTACCTGCCATCGACCATCCCATGGAAGCCATCGACAATGTCGCTCCATGCAACTCTGGCGCTGCCCATGGCCGTGTCGCTGATTTCGCCTGACGCTTGGATGGCGGCCACAACGGCTTGGCGTAGCCCCTCGCTCCATCCCATGCTCAAGGCCTGACGCAGGGCGGGGTCCATTCCGGCGAACCGGGCGGCCCCCTCGCGGGTGTAGTAGAAGCTGGCCTGAAGCCTCCGGGGCGTGCTTTCCTGCACCGTGAACGCCCGGCCGTCTCTGTGACGGCGGCGCTCTCTGCGCGCTTGGCAACGATCGGGCGGGTTGTCAACTACGTGAACGCCCGAACTCCGGCTGGCACCCGCGGCTGTTCGATTCCAAGGAATCCGATGTCGCCATCCGTGAAAACCGGCATCAAGACATTGGCGGCGGGGATGTGTACCGTGGCTGGCGCTGGCGTGACGGTCCTGTGCTCCACCAATTCAAGCGGCACCTAATTCGAGCGTAGCCCCAACTCCTGCTGAAGCTCCCTCGTGGCCCCCTCCGTCCAACCGGATCGGGCGTTTTGGTCGGCGCCCGGGCATCCCCGGGGGGTCCCGTTACGCTCCGGTGCGGGCCGGCCCTCCGCCTTGCCCCTCACGGCCCGGTGTCGTCAGGCGTGTCGGGGTGGGACCCGGTGTCCTCGTCCCCAAATGTGCCCGTTCGCAGGAATCGCATCACCGCGTCCGCGGCGTGGCGGCTACTCATGATGAAGGCGTGTGAACGCGGAATGACCACCATGGGGACGCCTGCGATGCGCGTCTGCTCGACGCTGACGATCCCGTCGTCGGGTCCCGGAATGGCAGCGGGTCCGATCGGCTGGATACTGCGCGTGCCGGCAACGATGCCCATATCGTAGAAAGGCTCTGGCAGGGTGAGGGGAAGGTCGGTGCTGTCGGTCCCCAGCGTGCGGCCCACCGGCCCCAGAACCTCCGTCGCCAGCGGCACATCGCTCAGCCAATCCACGAAGTGGCTTCCCTGGTTGGGCGGTGCCAGCAGGACCACGCGACCCAACTTCTCGGGCGGGTCGTCGGCCAGGTGGCGGCGGATGAGGAGGCCGCCCAACGAGTGGCCCACGAAGTGAATGCTGGCCGCCGCCCGGCAGCAATCGTCGACCACGGTCCCGATCCGGGCCGCCTGCTCGCTCAGCGTGGCTCCGCGCGAGTCGTAGCTGACCACCGCGACGTGGTACCCGGCCCACTGAAGCCGCTGGGACAGCACCATCATGGAGGCCCCGGAGCGCCCCAAGCCATGGACAAGCACCACGGATTCCCGGTCCGGCACGGCCGTACGGGCCCCACATCCGCTGAGCGCCAAGGTGGCCAGCGGGATGAGGCACGCGAGCCTGAGCGTCCTCATGAAGCGTCGAGCCATCGGTCACCGGGGGGTCACGACGCCGAGGCGGCCGGTACACGGCGCCGGCCGACATGGCGGGCGATCAGCGCGCCGTGGGCTCGGCCGTTCTCGATGAAGATCTTGTTGGCGTCGTATCCCGCCGCGATCACGCCAGCGATGTAGACGCCCGGCGTGTTGGTCTCCATGGTGCCGGCGTCGTGGTCGGGTATTCCCGTGTCTGGATCGATGGTGACATCCAGGGTTCGGAGCAGGGTGGAGTCGGGGCGCCACCCGGTCATCGCCATGATCCAATCGGCGGGCACATCCCTCTCGGCGCCTGTGTCCCCGTCCACAATCCTCGCCGTGCCGGACCCCATGGACACCACCCTGCTTCGCCAGTGCATGACGATCTCGCCGCCCGCGATGCGATTGTCGATGTCCGGGCGGACCCATGGCTTGACGCCCCGGTCGAACCCGGCCGCAAAATGCACCATGCGTACCCGCACGCCCCCCCGGTACAGGTCAAGCGCGGTCTCCACGGCCGAGTTGCCGCCGCCGACAACCACGACATCCTGGTCAAAGTAGGGATGGGGCTCCCTGTATTCATGCACCACCCGCTCCGGCGCGGGCCCATCCTCCAGCTCCAGTCGATTCGGGGTGCCCAGGCCCCCGGTGGCGATGACGACCGCTGATGTCTCGATGGTCCGCCGGCACCCAAGGTGATCCCGCGTGTGAACCGAGAACCGTGTGCCGGGACCAAGAGACTCCGCTCCGGCTCCCGCGTCGCCCCGGGGGGCGGGGACCACCCCGGTGACCTCCTGGTACTGGCGCACCCGCAGTCCATGGTAGGCCACAACCCGGCGGTAATAGGCCAGTGCCTCTTGGCGCGTTGGTCTCCTCCGCACGGTGGTGAACGGCACGCCGCCGATCTCCAGCCGCTCCGCGGTGGAGAAGAAGGACATGTAGTACGGGTAGCGCGTCAGCGAACGGGCGACGCATCCCCGGTCGAAGACGACGGAGCGGAGACCCTGTTCCCCGGCGGCCACCGCCGCGGCCAGGCCACAGGGTCCGGCCCCCACCACCACCATGTCCATCCCCATCGGTGCTTCAGCTGATCGGGGGTCCGGTGCGCAGCACAACTTGCCCGGGCAATGCGTCGGTAAACGACCCCCCGTCCACCGTAAACACCCCGTTGACCATGACGTAGTCGACGCCCTCGCTGTAGCGGGCGGGCTCCAGCACGGTGGCGCGATCCTCGAGGCGCTCCAGGTCGAAGATCACGATGTCCGCCTTGTATCCCTCGCGCAGCAGGCCCCGATCACTCATTCCCACGATGTGGGCCGGCAGGCTGGTCATCGACCGCACGGCAAAGGGCAGCGAAATGACATCGAGCTCCTTGACGTAGCGGGCAATCTTGCGGGTAAAGGCACCGAAGTGGCGCGGGTGCGCACCCGGCATGGATGCGAAGGCGGGCACGCCGTCGACGGCGCTGACGGAGGCGTCGGATGCGGTGGCCGTGTACTCCTGCCGGTAGTAGTTGATCACATCCATGTCGTGCATCCCGTAGCCCCTGATCCTCGCCCCTCCGACCACATCCTCGTACCCGTTGAGCGCCATGTGCACGACCACGTCTTCAGGCGCCATGTCCATCTCCCGGGCCAGCTCCCGGAGCGTCTTGCCAATGAAGGACGGGTCCGGGTAATCCACGACGACGACCCGGTCGGCGCCGCCGTTGTGGTCCACGATCCACTGGATGTCGCGGGCGATCGTGGCCCTGGTGCGAGGCTCTTGCCAGCGCCGGTTCAGGTGGGCGCGCGCCTGGTCAAAGACGCCGGCCCTTCTGTACACGGGACTGTCGCGTCCGCCCCGGACATCGATCGAGTCGGAGACCAGGCTCCACCGGGGGATCATCGGGCGCGCGCCGCCGCCGAAGGTCTCGTAGGGATAGACATCCAGGTAGACCTCCAGCCCCTCGGCGCGCGCGGCGGCCACAAGCAGCGTGTCCTGGGCGGAGCGGCCAAAGCTGGAGCGGCCGCGCGCCTTGTGGTGGCTCGCGACCACCCGAATGCCTGACCGCCGCGCAATGTCGATGGTCTCCTCCAGCGCTTGCAGGCCGTCGATGGGCCAATCGTCCACCTGGCTCGGTAGCTGCCACATCGGCATCAACGCCTCGCTGCGCTGATGGGCCACATAGAAGCCGTTGTAGGGCGCCACGGCACGGGCAAGCTGGACGACCTCCTCGGTCGTGCTGAATCGCGCCGGCCGGTACTCGAGACCTGCGCCCAGGCCCCACGCGCCCGCGGCCATCCCCTGGCGCACAAGCTCCTGCATTTCCCGAATTTCGGCGTCCGTGGCCGGGCGCTCGTGGTCCTCCCCCATCACGATCCCGCGCACCGTGCTGTGCCCGACCATGGGGACGAAGTTCATGGCGTGACCCTGGCTTCCCAGTTCTTCGATCTCCCGCGTCAGCGGCCACAGCGCGTTGCGGCCGTCGGGCCCGCCGACGACGGTGGTCAGCCCCTGGCTGTTGAGGCTCTTGGCGCGGCGCGCCTCCGGGTAGCCTGACATCATGGCTGCGTCGGCGTGCGAATGGAGGTCGATGAACCCGGGCGCGACATACAGGCCGGTGGCGTCGACGACCCGGCGGGCGGACGCCTGGGAGATGCGGGCCAAGCGGACGATGCGGTCGCCCAGGATGCCGATATCGGCGTGGAACCAATCGTTGCCCGTGCCGTCCAGAATGCGGCCGCCCCGGATCAGCACGTCGAACTCCTGGCCTGCCGAAGCCGGCGGCGTTGCCTGGGTGATGCACCAGGCGCAGAGGGCCCACGTCGCCCCAATCCCCGGCCTCGCCGTGCGGCGCCAAAATCGATGTGTCGTCACCCTGAGCCGACTCCTTGCGTGAGGTCCGGGGTTGCGGTCTGCGGGGGGTCCCCGGGCGCGTTCCCGCCGCCGGCCCCGGGGTCGGGAGCGCCGCCCCCGCCCACAATCGCCCTGCCGGGCAGGACATCCTCGACGATCTCCTCCCCGCGCACCACGAACTGGCCGTTGACCAGCACATGGACGACGCCCACGGAATGGGAGAGGTCGTCCTCAAAGGTAGCCGTGTCCAGGATGCGCTCGGGATCGAATACCGTGATGTCGGCGGCCATGCCGGGTTGCAGGCGGCCCATGCGCCGGGCCTGGGGGGTGACCGTCTCCAGGCGTTGTGCCGGCATGATCGTAATGCGGGAGAGCGCCTCCATCAGCCCCATCAGCTCCTGATCCCTGGCGTATCTCCCCAAAAAGCGGGAAAAGGTGCCCGCGCTCCTGGGATGCGCGCCCGGAGCATAGGGCATGCCATCGGAAGCGACCATCACGAAGTCGCGCGTCAGCGCCTCGCGGACCCATTCATCTTCCATCATGTGTATGATGACGGTCCCCCCCTGGGCGCGGTATTCCTGGAAGGTCTCCTCGCTCAGTCGCTCGCCCCCGTCCTGCCACTGGAGGAGCCTGTAGTCGATGCGCAGACGCTGGCGCCATCCGTGATCGAAGATGGTCGATTGGATGGATGTGGACGCCGCTGTGTAGGGGTACGTCTCGGTCGTCACATCGAATCCCCGAGCCCGGATCCCGCCGATGAGGTCCAGAACCGAACGGATCTGCCACAGACTGGAGCTGTTGACATGCACGATGTGCAGGGAGGCGCCGGTGACGGCCGCGTTGGCGATCACCTCCTGCATGGCGTCCATCGACATGTCGCGCACGTGGGTGTAGATCGTGGTCTCGTGATCGGCGGCGAAGCGAAAGACCTCCAGGATCTCGCGAAGCGTCGCCCCGGGGTAGTACTGATGCGCCATGCCGATCCCCAGGGCACCCTGGTGCAGCCCGCGTGCCAGTGCGTCCAGAAGTGCGGGGTAGCGCGCGACCTCGACGGAATCGTACCGGGCGGAGGAGGCGGCGGACTCGAGTCGGCGCACCGCGGCAGCCGGGTCTTGCCCGGAGACACTGCCCCCCTGGCCCAGCGCTTGGGCGCGTTGGGGCATGGCCCACACCCGGTTGGACATGTGCGACACGGTGGCCCCGAAGTTGAGGCGGGCGCCTTCACCCCTGGCCTCCAGGTAGGCCTTGACATCAGCCACGCCGCTCTCCGTCTCAAGCGCCGTGGTCACTCCGTCACGAGCCTGAAACTCGTTGGCCCGATTCGACTGTCCATGGGCGTGCAGGTCGATAAAGCCGGGCGCGACGACCAGGCCCGAGGCATCGATTTCGACGCGCCCCGTGACCGGATCCTCGGTCACGAGGACGATCTCGGAACCCAGGATGGCCACGTTGCGCACCGCGTCCAAGCCGCTTTCCGGGTCCATGACCCGCCCGCCCAGGAGCACGATGTCGTGGGTCTGCGCCCGGGCGGGGGAAGGGTCGGGCCCCGGCGCCAGGGTCAAGAGCGTGGCGGTCAAGAGCGCGGGGGCCGGGAGCGCGCGTCGAAGCCCGGAGCCGTCAAAGCGGGCTGATGTCATGTGTGTTTGCTCCCCTGTGCGTGGATTCTCGAAGGGGGTCGGGCCGTGCCGTAGAGTCCCTGAGTCCGGGCGCATGGTGCCGGCCGTCGCCCCTGTGCATCGGCGGCCTTGGGAGGGTACCCCTTGGGTGAGGACACCCATGAGTCAAGACTACGGTCGGGGGGAGGTGCGCATCAAGGTCAGGGTCGGCAATCGGGAATGCGGGGTGCATCAATCGCGTTTGAGGGCACCCGGAGCAGCGCCACCAGGACCCGGCGGCAGGCGGGTTGCACCCCAGGGACATGCCCGGGTTGCCCCGGACCTCTGGTCCGGTACATCGTTGGTGCATCATGAAGACGAGTGAGGGTGAAGTGCGCCGGGGATTGGCACGGCTGGGGCGGGCCCTGGACAAGGCCGGCCGGGAAATCCACGGCTTGGCCGTCCGCCTGGAGGTGTCCGAAGCGGAGGGGTTTCCCGGCGACGAATACGCTGAGATGGAGCGGCACCTGGATGCGCTTCGGGAGTTGGTTGGCCGGGAGCAGGCGCGCCAGCGGGCCAAGATCCTGCGCGCCGGGGGCATCCGCCTGGGTGCCCGTGGAGGACCGGAGCGCCCGGGCCCATGAAGAGGAGCGCGTTCCTGGTGGCGCTGGGCGCTCTGGCCGCCGGACCCGCGCTGGCATCTCCCGTCGGGGGAACGGCGCCGGGGCGTCGCTCGGGGGCCCGCCGCCCGAGCCACGACCTGGTGATTCGGGGTGGCGTTCTCGCCGACGGTACCGGGGGGCCGCTTCGGCCCGGCGATGTCGCCATCGCGGGAGATCGGATTGTCGCCGTCGGCACCGTCTCGGAAGGCGGTCAGCACGAAATTGACGCGAGAGGCCTCGTCGTCTCGCCGGGGTTCATCGACATCCACTCCCACGCTGACCTGTCGCTCCTCGTGGGTCCGGCGGCGGAGAGTCGGGTGCGGCAGGGCGTCACGCTGGAGGTGGTGGGGCAGGACGGCAGCTCCGTCGGACCGTGGAGTGATGGCGAGTTCGAGTCAACCAGGGATCGCTATCGCCGCCGATACGGGGTCGAGATCGATTTTCGCGATGTGGGAGGGTTTCTTGACCGGATCGATCGCGAGCGTCCGGCCGTGTCGGTCGCATCCATGGTGGGGCACGGCACCGTGCGCGGGTTCGTGATGGGCCTGGCCGACCGTACCCCGTCCGAGGCCGAGCTTCGGCGCATGCGGTCCCTTGTGGCGGATGCGCTGCACGCAGGCGCGGTGGGGTTATCGACCGGCCTGGAGTATACGCCGGGCAGCTTTGCGACGGCCCGCGAGCTGATCGAGGTGGCCGGGGTGCTGAGCGGCACCCGCTATCCCTGGGCCACCCACATGCGCAACGAGGATGACCGCCTGTTGGGTGCCCTCGAGGAGGCGCTGCACGTGGCCCGCATGGCCGGCGTGGCGCTTCAGGTCTCGCACCTGAAGGCGCAGGGGCAGCGCAACCACTGGAAGGCCCGAGCGGCGCTGGAGATGATCGAGGCCGCCGGTGCCGCGGGCCTGGATGTTCACTTTGACCGCTACCCCTATGTGGCCTACGCGACCGGGCTTGCCAACCTCTTTCCCGCACGGGCGCGCGCCGGGGGGACGGGGGCGTTTCTGGACCGCCTCGCGGATCCCGGGAGGGGTGGCGAATGGGAACGCGCCTGTCGGGAGAAGGTTGCGCTGCTGGGCTCTTGGGATGCCGTCCAGATCACCGGGATCTCAGGATCGCACGCGCATGCCCGGGGGCGCAGGCTGGGGGCGCTTGCCCGAGAGCTGGGTGAGGAGCCGTACGCGCTGACCGTCAGGCTCCTGCGGGAGTCCGGGGGAGGCGTCGGAATGATCGGCTACGGCATGTCGGAGGAGAACACGGCGGCGATCCTGTCCCACCCGCTGGGAATGGTGTGCTCCGATGGAGGCGCCTACGCCCCCTATGGCCCACTGTCGGAGTCGTCGCCGCATCCGCGCGGCTACGGGAGCTTCCCCAGGGTGTTGGGGCGCTATGTTCGAGAGCAGCGCGCGATGACGCTTGAGGCGGCTGTGCACAAGATGACCGGCATGCCTGCCGCCAAGTTGGGTTTGGGCGACCGGGGCGTGTTGGAGCCGGGGGCGGTTGGCGATGTGGTCGTCTTCGACCCGGACCGGGTGGGCGACGGTGCCACCTTCACCGAGCCCCATCAATATCCGTCCGGAATTGCCCATGTGGTCGTCTCGGGCGTCCACACCATTCGTGACGCCGAGCAGTCGGGACTGAGGGGCGGGAGGGCGGTCAGGGGCGTCGCATCAGGCTGATGTGGCTTGGGTCGCGCCGGCACCGCTGTCCGGTCGAAAAGACCATCGACCAGATTGGGAGGCTGATCCTGGGCCAGGGGCCGGGAGGGTCCGCCGGGGTTCCCGATGCCCGCGATGAGCGGATCTTCAACATCGGGGCCCTTCAGGTCTATCGCGCGCAGCATTCCTCGAGCGGGACGCTTTCCGATTACTGGTACCGCACGGCAAAGGGCAAGGTCGATCACTGGGAGTCGATTCCTCCCGTACCGGTGGCGGCCTTTCGGGATGTGCCGATCGCGCACAAGGCGCCTGAGGCGGTATACCGGACCAGCGGGACCTCGCAGGGTGCAGGGCGCCGGGGTACGCACTTGGTGTGCAGCGTGAAGCTGTACCGGGCGGCCGCCCGCTACGGGTATCGACGACACCTCTTTGCGGGCGCCGGCGAGTTGGATCTGGTGTCCCTGGTGCCCAAGCCGGCTCACGCGCCGGACTCATCGCTCTCCGCCATGGTCGGCTTCATCGCCGAGGAGCCCGAGGTCGTCCGCGTGACCTGGGCGCACCATCCGGAGCGGGGCATTCTTGCGAATGCGGTGCGAGAGGCCGCGACGGTGAGGAGACCGGTGCTGCTGGTGGCCACCAGCCTGGCGTTGAATGCGCTCCTGGAGGCCCTGGGAGACGATGTGGCGCGATTGCCCGCGGGGTCCAGGCTGATGGAGACCGGCGGCTACAAGGGTCGCGAGGTGGAGGTGAGCCCGGCCGAGCAGGCGCGTCGCGTCGAGGCCCGACTGGGAGTGCCGCCGTCGCATGTGGTCAATGAATACGGGATGACGGAGCTCTTGTCGCAGGCGTACCGCGGGATTGCGGGGCGCGTCTCGCCCGACGATGTGCACCGCTTCCCCCCGTGGGTCCGGACCCGGGCGCTGGATGCGGACACGCTCCTCCCGCTCGCGAGCGGACGCGAGGGCCTGTTGGCGCACTTCGACTTGGCCAATGTCGGCTCTGTATGCTACGTCCTGACCGAGGACTGGGGCGCGACAACGCCCGACGGCGGTGTGCGCCTCTTGGGCCGCGCTCCGGGAGCCGAGATGCGCGGCTGCTCCTTGGCGGCTGAGGAGTTCTTGCGGATCGCCGGCCCCGACCGCTTCGATGAACACGACATTCTTGATGAAGGGTGGTGACCCTTCCCGACCGCGTCGCGCAGGCGGCGCGTCTGTGAAGTCCGCCGTGGGTGCCGATTCGGGGGCGGCGGGAGCCGAGGTGTTGATCGACGGGTGGGTGTACGCCAAGGGCGCGCTCGCCGAGCCCAGGGGACAGCACCTGGAGCGCGGGCGGGCGAACGGGGTCACGCTGCGCTACCCGGGCCCAAGGCATCACCGGGCGGCCCAGGTCGTGGATGCCCTGCGCCAGGCAGCGGGCGCGCTCAAGAGCACACCCACGAACACACTGATTTCGTCCTTGGCCGCCGCCGGGGCCGCCGTGGAGCGCGAACTGGATGAGGTGGCGGTGGCCGAGATCGCCCAGAATGCGGCGATGTCGCCGGCCATGATCCGCGAGGTCTTGCCGCCGATGATGGCGACTTGGTCCAAGCGGGCGCTCGAGCGGCTGCTGTGGTCGGAGTTTTCCGACCCTCGGGTGCTGCGTCGCTTCATTGACGAGGGCGCGCGCGCCGTGCACGCCTCCACCGGCGTCACGGTCCACTTCGGGTCGGGCTCGGTCCCGGGTGCCACGGTCGGATCCATCGTGAGGGCGATGCTGGTCCGCTCACCGATGCTGGTCAAGCCCGGGGCCGGCGATGTGGCGCTGACCGGGCGCTTTGTGCGGGCGCTTCACGGCATGGCTCCCGCGCTCGCTCCCGCGCTTGCCGTGCAGTACTGGCCGGGGGGGCAAGACCGTTGGGCGGCGTGGGAGAACGCCCTGCTGACCTCGGCCGACCAGGTGGTGGTGTACGGGAGCGATCCGACCATCGAATCGCTTCGGAGGCGCGCCCCCGCGGGGACCAGGCTCATCGAGCACCGCAATCGCGTCGGAGTGGCCGTCATCGCTCCCGGCCAGCCGGGCGCCGGCACCGGGGCGGAGGCGGCAGCCCGGGCGATTGCGCTCTTTGACCAACGGGGCTGCGTGAGTACGCACCTGGTCCTGCTGACGGGAGACAAGGCAACGGCCAGGAGCTGGTGCGCCCGCTTGGCCGAGTGCTTGGGCGCCGCGCAGGCCGAGTGGCCGGCGGGGCCCAGGTCGGCTGCGGAACTGTCGGCGGGCCACCAGGTCAGGGGCGCCCTGGCGATCCAAGAGGCGTCGGGCGAGGCGATTGATCAGTGGACAAGCGAGGGCGCGCCCTGGCGCGTGGTGCTGTCGGCGGCCCGACACTTCCGCCCCGTCGGGAGCCGCACGGCTTGGGTCGTCCCGGTCGACCACTTCTCCCACGCGATCACGGTGCTACGCCCCCTGTCGCGCCTCCTGCAAACGGTGGGCCTGGCGGGCGCGGGGCCCCTTCGGCGCTCGGTGGCCTTGAGCCTGGCGGGGATCGGGGCGACCCGGATCGTGAGCCTGGATGACATCGCGTTTCCGGCATCGGACTGGATTCATGACGGCCGGCGCCCGCTTCGGGAACTCATTCAATGGGCGGAGCTTCGGTAGTGCTCGCTTGGGGGTGCGCCGGGCATCACCCTGTACACCACACCCCCCGCACGGGATGAACAAGAGCCCCCGAGGGGGGCGACGCAAGAGCCCTTGGGGAACCCGCGTTTGGCCGGCTGGTTTCAGGGCCCACGTCCCGGACGGCGGCCCCCAGGCTCCTAAGGGCGCGGCTTCTCCTTCACTGGCCTCATGACAAGTTGGCAAGCTCCATCGGGTCCCTTCTCGACCCGCACCGCCATGGTGTCGCCCTCCCGAATTCCGCACCGATCCCTCATGGCGATCGGAATCGTCATGCGACCGCCGGTTCCCACCGTGACGTCGCCGTAAAAGATGGTTCGAAAGATGGCCACGAAGAGACTCCTTGAGGGTAATGCCGATCCCGAACGGGTCAGGGTCTTTCACTCGCCTTGGGGGCTGCCCCCGCAAACCCGCCCGCCGTGAGAAATGACCGTCGGCGCGGGCCCTTGCGGGACGTGTGCGCACGTGGAGACGCCTCTCCAACATAGCATGAATCCGTCGTTCTTGTCGCGTCGTGTTATGATCAGGCGCCCGCGGGGGTTGTCGGCGGAGCCGTCATGGCTCGGGCTCCCACGGCTCCCTGACTGGCTCTGGCCGGCGCGTGTACGTGTGAGAATGCCTCTGCCTCAAGGGGCGCGAGAGTCAGGGGTTTGCCGGGCGGCCTGGCCCGCGGGCATCCAAGGGACACGGGGATTGGGAGCAGGGGGGAGGCGCCAATGTCAGAGTGGGCAGTGCGGCTGGAGGGGGTGACGAAGCGCTTTGGTGCGCATATCGCCGTATCCGGCTTGGATCTGCAGATTCCGCGGGGCACGATTCTGGGGCTGCTGGGCCCCAATGGCTCGGGCAAGACGACGACCATTCGCATGGTCATGGCGATTCTGCTTCCCGACCAGGGATCGGTGGAGCTTCTGGGCGGACATCCCGATCTCGAGCGCCGGAGCCGGGTGGGTTACCTGCCCGAGGAGCGGGGCGTGTACGAGAAGATGAAAGTGATCGAGCAACTCGTGTTCCTGGGAGAGCTCCGGGGCGTGGCCCGCAAGCAGGCCCGGGCCCGGGCGATGGAGTGGTTGGAGCGACTGTCGCTGGCGGATTGGGCGGGCAAGAAGATCCAGGAGCTGTCGAAGGGGATGCAGCAGAAGGTGCAGTTCATCGGCACGGTGCTTCACGAGCCCGAGCTCCTCATCCTGGATGAACCCTTCAGCGGTCTTGATCCGATCAATCAGGATGTCCTGGAGGCAATCGTGTTGGAGCAGCGGGCGCAGGGGCGCACGATCATCTTCTCCACGCATCTCATGGAGCAGGCCGAGCGGCTCTGCGAGGGTGTCTGCCTGATCTCGAAATCGGTCAAGGTCCTTGAGGGCAACCTGAAGGCCATCAAGCGGAGCGAGCGATCAGGCGTGGTTGCCCTTGAGTTCGAGGGCGATTCGGAGTGGCTGAATCGCTTGGGGCCCGCGTCCAGGACCATGGTCGACGGCGCCCACCACATCGATATCACCGGAGCGGTCACGGCCGAGGACTTGCTGGCGGCGGTCGTGCGCGAGCGCGTCGAGGTCAGGCGCTTCGAGCGGCTGGAGCCCAGCTTGCGGGAGATCTTCGTGCGGCACGCCGGCGAGGACTCTGTCCAGGCGTCGGAGTTTGAGCCCATGGGGGGCCGGTGATGAGACAGGTGTGGATTGTGCTCCGCCGAGAGTATTTGGAGCGGGTCAAGACGAAGGGGTTCATCCTGTCCACCGTGGCCATCCCGGTGCTCATGGTGGGCCTGATGGGACTGAGCGTGTTCATCGGGGTGCAGGCGGAGCGATCGGGGCCGAACATGGCCTTGGTGGACCTCACGGGCGACCTGGCGGAACCGGTGACGGCGGGGATGGCAGAGCTGGGGTACGACATCGACGTGATTGCGGCCGACGTCGGCACCGAGGCGCTGGATGCGCGGGTGATCGAGGGCGAGATCGAGGGCTATGTGGTTCTGGACGAAGTCACTCGGGCGGACGGGTCGTTCGCGTACCGGGGCGAGACCTCGCCCGGACGGGTTCGCTCGGCGCTGCTGGAGTCGGTCGTGGGGGGCGTGGTGGTGGACCTTCGCCTCCAGGGATCGGGCGATGAGGCCGAGTTGGCGGCGTTGCTGAGAGGCGCCGATATGGCGTTCGAAGTCATCGGCGACGGGCAGGCCGAGGCCAGGCGGGTGTCGGGAATTGTCGCAGGGTTCACGGGCTCGCTGCTGCTCTACTTCACGCTGTTGTTCTACGGTGCCTATGTGCTACGCTCCGTGATTGAGGAGAAGCGCAGCCGGGTCGTCGAGGTCGTGATTTCATCGGTGAGTCCCTGGCGCCTCATGCTGGGCAAGGTGCTGGGCGTCGGCTCCATGGGGTTGACGCAGGTGTCGATTTGGCTGGGCTCGGCGGCGCTGCTTGTCCTCCTGGGCGTTCCCCTGATCGTGGCCAATGTACCCGCCGCGCCGCTGGAGGCGATCACGGAGTCCCTGCCGGGGTTCGGCTTGCTGGGGCTTCTGCTCGCGTTTTTCGTGCTTGGCTACTTTCTCTACTCCTCCCTGTTTGCGGCTGTCGGCGCCATGTGCAGCAGCGAGGAGGAGGCGCAGTCGGCGCAGCTTCCCCTGATGATCCTGATCGTCGTGCCCTTCCTGTTGCAGATGAGCGGGATCGAGGGTCGCAGCCCGCCCTGGATGGACTGGGCTGCCGTGTTTCCGTTCTTCTCCCCGATCATGATGTTCCCGCGCGCGGTGGCCGGATCGGTGCCGTGGTGGATGGTGGCGCTGTCGCTGGCGCTGATGGCGCTCGCGGTGGTGGCGACCGCCTGGGTGGCCGGCCGCATCTACCGCGTGGGGATTCTCATGCAGGGCAAACGGCCGACGCTGCGCGAGCTCGTGCGCTGGGTCAGGGAAGCCTGACGGTACTCGATCGTGGTGAGGGGGCCCCGTGCTTGGAGGGTTCCTATAGCTGATCCCGTTGATCCCGCGCGCCGGGACGGGCGGCGAACCGATCCACAAAGCGCCCCAGGAGTTTGTTGGCCTCCGCGGTCTCCCGGCTGGTCGCCACGAGGTGGTCCAGCGTCACGCCCGCGACCTCCTCGACGTAGCGGGGATACGCCGACAGGCGGGCAAAGAGCCCGCGCGCGTCCAGCTCGGGGTGAAACTGCGTGCAGTAGATCGGCGCGTCCTCAAAGCGGTAGGCCTGGTTGGGCACGGTCTCCGATGAGGCCAGCGGGGTTGCGCCAGGGGGGAGAACCTCGACCAGGTCCTCGTGTCCCATGTGCGCGTAAAACGAGGACCCCAGCGGTCCGAACAGGGGGTCGGCCAGCCCGGCAGGCGTCAGGCGGACGCGGTGTGTTCCGACCTCCGCGCGAGCGCGGTCCTGCACGACGGTGCCCCCCATCGCGGCGGCCATGGCCTGGAAGCCCCAGCAGGAGGCGAAGGCGGGCACGCAGAGGGCATGCACAAGCCGGAGCGACGCCAGCGCAGTGTTCAGCCACGGCCCCCCGAGCGCTGCCGAGTATCGACCGCTACCGCCCATGAGCACGAAATCCACACCCTCCAGGTCGTGCTCGCCCAGAGGCCTGCCCAAGAGGTCAAAGACGCGCACGCGGACGGGTCTGGGTGCCAGGGTCGACCGAAAGGCCTCCACCTCGTGGGGTCCCATGGGATCGTCCGGGTCGCGAACCTGGAGCAGCAGGGCCTGGAGTGGCGCGTGGCGGGACACCAAAGCGGATCAGATGATCGAGCGCAACATGGCGGCGTGGTGATGTCGGTCAAGCCCCCGCGCGACCCGCTCTGCATCCTCAAAGGTGGGCTCGATGATGATCACCGCCGTGCGCACCGCTTCCTCCAGGCCGACGCGGTCGGACGGGGCATAGCAGAGCCGGGCCCGGCAAGAGTCAGGGATCCTGGGGTCCGCAACGAACTCGAGATGCACGTCCCAGAACCGTCCCTCGTGGGTAAATGTGGTGAGATGCATGCCCAGGGCGTTGGACGAATCCTCGCCGTCGGGGGGAGTGGCCCCGGGTTCGGGTGCTCGCATAGAAGCCATAATCAGTCAAATTAGCGCCCTCGAACGCCATTCGGGTAGATGTGGGGGAGAATCGGTGGCGGTGGCGCCCGCTCGCTGAGGCGTGCCCTCCGGTGTCCTCCGCTCGCGCCTAAGGGGATCCGCTCAACAACCCCCAAGGGCGAGGGTGCCGGCGCTGTGGGGGCACCGTACAAACCGGATCTCGATCGGGGATGCCCGCCCGCTCGGCACGAGTTGTATGCGTCGGAGGTGGCGACAGGACGCGCAGGCGGTGTGCCTGCTCCAGAGGGAAGCGCGGTTGGGCGGATACTGTTTGCTTTGGAGCGGGACCTGGGATGGCGCATCCCGGCACTTTTCGTTGACACGGGTTGAAGGCGTTTCTATCTTCGCTCATCACAAATGCGCAGGCCACGAGTATCTCCAACACGTTCACTCTACGACCGACCCGGTTTCTTCCAAGGGTCCGCGATGCCTACCGCTTGAATGAATAGGTTCTGGCTGGCGATCAGGGTGGGAGCGATCCCCCTGATCGCCGTTGTTTTGTTGATCGGCGGCTGGCAGGATCCCCCGTCGGAGGTCGAGACGGAGGACGCCGCTCTCGGCCAACCCATCCAGTTCCCGCACGACACGCACGCCGGACAGTTCCTCATGTCGTGCCAGTACTGTCATTTTTCGGCGGAGCGCAGTGTGGACGCGGGCATCCCGCCGGTGGAGACGTGCATCGGCTGTCACCGGGAGGGGATCGTTGCGGGGCGCAACATGCCCGAAGAGGTGGCCAAGGTTCGCGAGTACTACGACACCGGCACCCCCATTCCCTGGAAGCGGATCTACAAGGTGGCCGATCATGTGCGCTTCCCCCACATGCGCCACATCGCGGCCGAGATCTCGTGTCAGACCTGTCACGGAGAGGTCCAGGAGATGGGCGTTCTGGAGACCGTGGCGCCCGAGGCGGGAGACCTCAGGATGGGGTGGTGCGTTTCGTGCCATGTGGAGCGGGGAGCGTCCCGCGATTGTACGGTATGTCACTACTAGCGACGGCCGGGCCCCTTGGTCGGCGGGAGGTTCTGGCATGCACGCCTGACTGCCGGCTGCCTGGGGCGGGCTTGGTCGCGCCGTCTCGCGGAGTGGGCTCATGAGTAGCGGACTCGAGCGGCGCGACTTTCTGAAAGTTGTGGGCGTGGGCAGTGCAGGGGCGGCCGTGGCGGGTTGTTCTTCGGACCGGGTTGAGCGCCTGGTTCCGTATGTGGTCCCGCCGGAGGAAATCACGCCCGGCGTGGCGACCTGGTACGCGACGACCTGCGGCGAGTGCGCGAGCGCCTGCGGGGTGCGGGTGCGAACGCGAGAGGGTCGGGCGGTGATGATCGAGGGCAACACGGACCACCCGACATCCCGGGGAGGCGTGTGCTCGCGCGGGGTCTCTGCCCTGCAGGGGCTCTACAACCCGGACCGCACACCGTCTCCGCTTCGCCGCGCCGCGGACGGCACGCTGGAGCCGATCTCCTGGGGTGAGGCGCTTGACCTTTTGGCGGGTGGTCTGCGCGACTCCGCCGGATCCCTCTTCCTGACGGGTCGCAAGGGGCCGGGCGAGGGCGAGTTGCTGGGTCGCCTGGCCGCGGCGGTTGGCGGTCGGCGGGTGGTGTACGATCCGCTGGACGACGCCGCTCTGCGCGAGTCCGTGCGCGTGGCCTTTGGCGTCTCCACGCTTCCGCGCTACGAGATCGCCCAGACCGACCTGCTCATCTCCTTCGGGGCCGATTTTCTGGAGACGTGGTTGTCGCCCGTTCAGTTCCAGGCCGAGTTTGCGCGCATGCACGGGGTGCGTGAGGGGCGCAAGGGGCGCTTTGTCTTCGTGGGCCCCCGGCTCTCGCTGACCGGACAGAACGCCGATGAGTGGATCCCGGCCCACGCCGGTTCGGAGAGCGACATAGCCCTGGCGCTGGCCGGCGAGTTGGTGCGGCGCGGAGGCGATGCCGGACCGTACAACGGCCTGGTGGAGGGGCGGCGCCTGGAGTCGGCGGCGGATCGTGCGGGCATCGAGGTGGGGGCACTCCTTGGGCTGGCCGACCGGCTGGAAGAGGGGTCCGCCCTGGCGCTGGGCCCCGGGTTGGCCGGAGCGCACGAACGGGCGGTGGACGCCAACCTTGCAGTCCTCATTCTGAACGCCGCGGCGGGGAGCCTGGGTCAGGCGCTACACATCGACGCGGTGGACGACCCGGAGGCGAGCTCGCGCGGGAGCCTGGCAGAGGCGATCACCGAGATGGGCGCCGGCAGCTACGGCGTGGCGGTGGTGTCGGGAACGAATCCGGCCTACACGCTGCCGCCGGCCGCCGGGTTCCGGGAAGCCTTTTCCTCCGTTGGGCTCAGGGTCGTGATCGGCTCCGCAGCCGATGAGACCGCGGCGCTGGCCGACCTGGTCTTGCCCGACGCGCACCCGCTGGAATCCTGGGGAGACGCCCGCCCGGCGCCCGGCGTGTACGCGGTTCGCCAGCCGGTGATGCGTCCCCTGCCGGGCATCGACTCGCGCCCGCTGGGGGACATCATCCTGGACGTGGCGCGCCGGGTTGGCCATGACTTTGGCGCGGCCACGATGCACGAGTACTTGCGTCTGCGCCACGCCGGCGGGTTGGGCGAGACGGGAGCCGGGGAGGGCGCCGCCGCCCCGGATGATGCGGCAGCCCGGTGGCGGGAGCTGCTGCGGACGGGCTTCGTGACCCACGCAGATGCAACGCCCCAAGTCACGGCGCTCCAGCCTACGGTGACGGCTGTGGACTTTGATGTGCCGCAGTTTGATGGGGACGGTGACTTTGCCCTGATGGTCTACCCGTCGCCCCGCTTCGGGGCCGGCGAGCACGCGAACCGGCCATGGCTGCAGGAGCTGCCAGACCCGGTGTCGAAGGTGATGTGGCAGTCCGTCGTGGAGATGAACCCCCACGCGGGCGCGCGACTGGGGCTTCGCTCTGGTGATGTGGTGAGCGTACGCTCGCCCCACGGGACGGTGGAGCTACCCGTTTGGTTGTATCCAGGCATACGGGAAGACGCGGTGGCGATCGCCATGGGGGGCGGGCACACCGACTACGGTCGCTTTGCCAATGACCAGGGCGTCAACCCGGTGGGGTTGCTGGGCGCCGGGTTCTCCGGGGCAGGGCCGGCGCTGGTGTCCATCCGGGTTGAGGTGGTTGCGACCGGGGCCTGGAAGCGCCTGGCGCAAACCGAGGGCTCCAGCGACCAGGATGATCGCAACGTGACGCCCGCCATCGCGCTGTCCGCTCTGGGCCACGACGCCCCGGACGACGCCGGCGGACACGGTGACTACCCTCTCCGTGAGCTTCAGGAGGGCGGTGGATTTCGGCCGGTGGAGACCGAAGGGGCCGCGGCGGACTTTCCCCTGCCCGGCTCCGATTTCGGGGAGTACGCCGAGGACCATCCGCGCTGGGCGATGGCGATTGACCTGGATCAATGCACCGGATGCGGAGCCTGCGTAACGGCCTGCCAGGCGGAGAACAACATCCCTTGGGTAGGGGAGAACGAGGCGCTCAACGGCAGGGAGATGCACTGGCTCAGGCTGGAGCGCTACTACGAGACCGTTGATGCGACGCACTCGGGCCCTCTGGACATCCGGTTCCTTCCGATGTTGTGCCAGCACTGCAACAACGCTCCCTGCGAGCCGGTGTGCCCGGTGTTTGCGGCCTATCACACGCCCGACGGACTGAACGCGCAGGCCTACAACCGATGCGTGGGGACGCGCTACTGCGCCAACAACTGCCCCTACAAGGTTCGGGTCTTCAATTGGTATCGTTATTCGCAGGATATCCCTGAGCCGATGAACTGGCAGTTCAATCCGGACGTGACGGTTCGTGACAACGGCGTCATGGAGAAGTGCACGTTCTGCGTGCAGCGAATCCGGGACGCCGGCAACCGGGCGGCCTTGGAGGAGCGCGCCATCGCCGACGGCGAGGTGCGCACAGCGTGCCAGAGCGTGTGTCCTGCCGGGGTGATCACCTTCGGCGACATCAAGGACTCATCGTCCGAGGTCGCCCAAGTGGCCCATGACGAACGCGTCTACCGGGTCCTGGACGAGCTGATCAACACGCAGCCGGCGGTTCACTACCTCAAGAAGGTCACCCACCACGACGTCGAAGAGGGCGGACACTGATGGCGATGGCCACGGCCGAGATGACGACGGCCGAATTGAGGGTGCGAGGCTCGCTTCCGAACCCCGATGTGGAGACCTACGAGGATGTCAACCGCGACATCCTGAAGGTGCTGTCCCGCCCCGGCAAGGGGTGGTGGTTCCTTTTCTCCTTGGCCGCGGCCGGCGTGGGACTGTTCCTGGCCTGCTGGTTCTACCAGATCGGGGTGGGCCTGGGCGTGTCGGGGCTGAACGCGCCCGTGGGGTGGGGCGTGTACATCACCACATTCGTCTTTTGGGTGGGAATTGCACACTCGGGAACCCTGATTTCGGCGATCCTCTTCCTCTTCCGCGCGCCTTGGCGTCAGGCGATTTATCGAGCCGCGGAGGCCATGACGGTCTTTGCCGTCATGACGGCCGGCCTGTTTCCGCTGATCCATGTCGGTCGGGTGTGGCACGCGTACTGGCTCATTCCGTACCCGAACTCCCGGTTTCTGTGGCCGAACTTTCGCTCTCCGCTCGTGTGGGATGTCTTTGCCATCACGACCTACTTCACCGTCTCTGCCGTCTTCTTCTACCTGGGAACGATTCCCGACCTGGCGGCGGCGCGGGATCAGGCCCGGGGACTGAGGCGGAAGTTCTACCAGTTTGTCTCCGTGGGCTGGCGGGGCACGGACCGGGAGTGGCATCACTTCTCCAAGGCCTACATCTACCTGGCCGCGCTGGCCACGCCCTTGGTGCTGTCGGTGCACTCGGTCGTGAGCTGGGATTTCGCGATGGCCATTGTCCCGGGGTGGCACACGACGATCTTTGCCCCGTATTTCGTTGCGGGCGCCATCTTCTCGGGCGTCGGGCTGGTCATCACTTTGGCGGTGCCAATCAGGAAGTTCTTCGGGCTTGAGAAATACCTGACGGTCAAGCACTTCGAGGCCATGGCCAAGTTGTGCATGCTGACGAGCGGCATCGTTCTTTACGCCTATCTGGCAGAGTATTTCCTGGCGTGGTACTCAGGAGAGCCGCCGGAGAGGGGGGTGTTCTGGAACCGCGTGTTCGGACACTATTGGTGGGCCAACTGGATCATGCTGACCTGCAACGGCCTCATTCCGCTGATGCTGTGGTTCAAGCGGGTGCGAACCTCCATCTCGGCCCTGTTCGCCATCTCGATCTTCATCAACATCGGGATGTGGTTCGAACGCTTTGTGATCATCGTCACCTCTCTGTCGCATGAGTACCAGCCGTGGGCGTGGGGCGTCTACCGACCCTCCTGGGTCGAGATGGGCATTATGGTGGGCAGCTTCGCATGGTTCGGGTTCTGGTTCCTTCTCTTCACGCGTCTTCTGCCTCCGGTGGCGATTGCGGAGATGAAGGAGGTGGTGCCGCCGCCGATGCGGGGGCCCAAGGAGGCGAGTTCGTGATCGGTCCGAAGCGGCGGCGAGGACACCAAGGGTTCTTTGCGCTCTTTGAGCACCTGGACTCCACCATCAGTGCGTGCAAGGCGTTGCGGATGGGGGGATACAAGGGCTTTCGGTGTTACGCGCCCCTGCCCGAGCACCATCTCTTGGAAGAGGGGCTGGCGTACAAGCACAGCCCGGTCCGGGTCTTCACGCTGGCGGGCGCGCTCACGGGGGCGGCAACCGGGTTTGCGTTCACCTCGTGGACGTCGATGGACTGGCCGCTCGTGACGGGGGGCAAGCCCATCTTGTCGATCCCGGCCTATGTGGTCATCGCCTTTGAGTGTGCGATTCTGTTTGGTGCGCTGTCGACGGTGATCGGTCTGTTCCTCAACGCGGGTCTTCCGAATCTGCGGCCCATGGTCGCGTATCACCCCGAGTGCTCGAACGGCTCATTCGGGATCTATGTGACCGCGCCGCCGGCCAAGGCGGAAGAGGTCCGGGAGATTCTGGATCGCTTTGGACCTCGGGACGTGTGCGTCGATCCGGAGGGTTTTGATGTGTAGGGAGCGCACGCTCGGCCGCTGCCTCGGGTCGACGGGAAGGCCAAGGCGCCAGCCGGCCCTTGCGGGCTCCGGGCTGGGCGTGGTCGGCTTGCGTTTGGTGGTGGCCGCCGCCTCCCTCCTGGTGGTCGGCGGCGGAGCCTGCGTCCCCTTGGACGACTTCATGGGCAGTGTTTTCGGCCGCAGCATGCGGGATCAGCGCTCCTTTGATCCCTACGAGAACACGCTCTTGCCGCCGGAGGGGTCCGTCCCGATGTCGTCGGGCAACTCGGCCGCCGGCCCCTACCAGGTCAACGTGGGTCAACCGGAGGGCGCCTCCGATGTGCCCCCGGCGTTCACGCAGCTTGACATGACGAGTCGCCCCGAGGTGGTCGACAGCCTGACCAATCCCGTGCCTCCGACGCCCCGGTCGCTGGCCCGGGGCGAGGAGCTCTATGAGCGGGTGTGCGTCGTGTGCCACGGACCGGACGGCAAGGGAACCACCGGGTACATCTTTGAGGTTCATCCGGCGATGGCGGCCTATCCGCTGGACGGTGAGGCGGCCATGGGCAGGAGCGACGGCTATCTCTACGGGATGATCAGGGTCGGGCGGGGACTCATGCCCTCGTACGGGCACCAGATCGGGCACTACGATCGCTGGCATGTGGTCAACTATGTCCGCCAGCTGCAGGGCGCCGGTGGCGGCTCGGCCGAACCCCAGGACCAGGTGAACTAAGGTGCTGTCCAATCATGCCGTCCCGGAGCGGATTCCCGTCCGGTATGTGCCCCGGGGGGGCATCGCCACCTCGGTCATCCGGCTCATGGTTGCGGTCGGCTTGGTCTCGTTCATCGCCATGCTGTGGATGGACCCCGTACTGGCATGGAAGTCCTATGTGGTGAACTGGAACTACTTCGCGTCCGTGGCCTTGGGCGGCGTCATCGTTTCCGCCGTGACCTCGATCGTGAAGGCCAGGTGGAATTGGCCGCTGCGGCGCATTCACCATTCCTTTGCCGCGTATCTCCCGATTGCACTGGTTCTGTTTCTTCCGATGCTGCTCAACCTGCGGGAAGACTACTTTCCGTGGATGGAGATGATGGCCGACGACGTCATCGTCCAGAAAAAGGCCGCGTACCTGAACATTCCATTCCTGGTCAGTCGCAATCTGGTCGGGGTGGCGGCCCTCTTCCTGATGGCGTGCTTCTTCGTCTACCTGGCCGTGCGGCCCGATCTGGGCCACAGCGGCGACAGGGACGAGCCGAGGCGAGGCGCGGCTCGTGGCCGGGCCTGGTGGCGGGAGCAGCTGACGCGCGGATGGGCGGGCCAAGCCGAGGAAGAGGCGCGGAGCTACCGACGCATGACCCGTATGGCGCCGCTGCTGGTTCTGGTCTTTGTGGTGGTGATGACCATGTTCGCGTTCGACTGGATCATGTCGCTGGAGCCGCACTGGTTCTCGACCCTGTTTGGCGGATGGTTTTTCATGGGGGCGTTTTGGTCCGGGTTTGCGGCCACGGCGGTGGCAGCCATCCATCTGAAGGGCAAGGATCCGGTGCTGGACGGGTACATAGGGAAGGCGGCACTGTGGGATGTGGGCAAGCTCACCTTCGCGTTTACGGTCTTTTGGACGTACCTGTTCTGGTCACAGTACATCGTCATCTGGTATGGCAAGTTGGAATGGGAGCAGGCTTGGATTAACACCCGCGCGGGCGCGCCCTGGGGGGGCTTGTCCGCGCTGGTGCTGGTCTTGTGCTTCGTGGTTCCCTTCGCCGGTCTCCTCGGTGCCGCACCGAAGAAGTCGCCGTTGTTGTTGCGGGGGTTCAGCGTGGTCGTGCTCTCGGGGCTGTGGCTCTGGCACTACATGCTGATCTTTCCGTCCCTGCATCACGAGGGGGATCCGGTTTTTTCGGTTGCCACGCCACTGATCGGACTGTTCTTCATGGGCCTGTTTCTGGGTTCCGTGCGGTGGTTTCTGGATTCCTTCCCGGCGGTCCAGCTGTGGCAACCCCCGGTGGATCCGGAGCCATTGGAGGCCGAGAGCTAAGTCCCGGGGCGTTGTGGCGCCTGTGTTTGGGCTTCGGGGTCGGTCCCCGGAGACCGAATCCCCACCCAAGACATGCGGCGAAACCGGAAGTCCCGGCCTGGAGGATCGTAGACAGGTTCGCTCATTCTGGCGTCCGGCCTGGCGGGAGCCTTGTTGCCCTTTCGGGTCACGGGAGAGTTGACCGGGTCAGGTCCGATGTCTTGGCGTGGGTTCGTAGGAGGCAGGAGCCAACCGGGATTGCCTCACGAGGCAATACACGAGGCCAGGAGCAACTGTGCGATACGCCGTGCCGTGTCGGCAAAGTTCTGCACCTCGTCGGCCTGAAGATTACGGCCCAGGATTGCGCGCTCCCGATACGACAGCCACTTCTTGAGCACCTGATAACCTCCGAGCAGGTAGTTCCAGACCGAGGCGGGCACATTGCGCCAGAACGCCTCCTCGTTGAGATGCACATCCAGGGTGGCCCGACCAAGCGCGGACGCCGCATCCGACATGGCCCGCAACTCGTCCGCCGCATAGGCTCGCTCGACTGCGCGCCCTCGGCCCGACATGACCGCATGTCCAGAACCGTTGTGTCCCCAGCCGGCAGTCACTGCAAAGTCATTTCCCCAGCATGTTGCGGCCCCGCCGGGTTGAGGGCACGGCGATGGCCGCGATCTCAGGCTTTAGCGGTGCTCTGGTGGCGCCGGTCACGGCAGTGCCCGAGTCGAGCAGGGCGGCGAGGCCACGACCCTTGGCGGCCGAGTTGGCCATTGCTTCGGCATGTTTGGCATGGCCAGGACATGGTAAGACAGCTCCTCGACGCTCACTTGCAGGGCCGCGAGATAACGGTCAGCCTGGGAAGTGAGGTTGGGGCGGCGCTCAATTCCGTTGGATACCGCCAGACTGTCTTCCCGCAGCCAGGCCGGAAACATCAGCGCACCCCGCTCAATCAGGTGGTAGGAGCCCATGTGCTGAGTCCAACAGGCCTGCGGTTCACCGGCCCCCCCTGCGTACATGCTGGGCGGCGGACAGCCACACGTTCCCCTCAAATTCATGCGTTCTGTAGTCGGCGCGCTTGCGGTCAAGCAGCTCTGTTTCCGCCTCCCAGTAGAGCCAGCGGACATCAAACGGCCGGTACGCAAAGCGAATAAACCCAGACTCGTCCGGTCTACCCCGCTTCAGCAAATGATCCCGCACCGCACGCGCGTCATAGCGAGCCGTCCCCTTCATCACCCGGGGATACCGCCGCGCAATCTCCCTGTGCGTCAAGGCCGGGTCGAAGTAGTCGGATGCGGAAACAGTTGGTCTTGAACACCGCATCCCGAGGCAGTTATCGACCCCGCCCAAATCTGTAGTTTCCCGGAAAACATGGCTGGGGCGGGTCGAGCCTCTCCGCCCAGGTTTCGGATCTTGGATGTGCCCGGAGGGCGTGTCCTCGGGGTGCTGAAGGACGATATGGATGTGCAGAGTCTCCCGGTGAATAAGTTGGTTGCGCAGCAGTAGTAGAGGGTTCGGCATCGCCGATTTGCGGCGACCGCAGATCTTAGCCGCAACCGCATCCTACTCGGCCACTGCCGAGCGCGCCCCCTCCTGCTCGAAGGCTTTGGATACCAGCTTCACCATCACGGCAGGGTCCCTGGGGGCTGCTTCGCTGGCAGCCGGTAGGAAGCGGCTTCGTTACTCACCTGAGTACTCCGTGTAACCGTCAATCCCGCGATAGAATTGGTTGTTTGTCGCGCGAATGGCCTGGGCCAAGGAAGTGGCCGCACCTTGTTGTGCTCCGGCGTCTGGCGTTCGACACTGGGAGAATAGTTACTCAGCGGCTGCCTGTGCAGGTCGTGGGTCCGGTCCGCTTCCACGGGTCCCGCCGGGGCATCGGCGGGAGACAGGGCCCCACGGTGTTCAGCATCGGTCACGATCCCTCGCCGGGATTTGTCGATGCCATCGCGAGGTTCCGCACCCGGTCCAGCGCCTAGGACCGAGCGTCCATCACCTCGTCCAGGCTCGCCGCCGTCAACACCGCCGCCGCCCAGGCTTCCAGCTTGGATGGCGAAGCATTGCGCACCTGCTCGCCCACCGCATCAGGCACAACCCCGAAACGCAACTCCATAAGGTGTAGAACGATCCCGGCCTGGCCTTCGGCTCGGCCTTCAGCTCGGCCTTCAGCTCGGCCCTCAGCTCGACCCTCAGCTCGACCCACAGCTCGGCCTTCAGCTCGGCCCTCAGCTCGACCCTCAGCTCGGCCCACAGCTCGGCCTTCAGCTCGGCCCACAGCCTTTCCCTGTTCGACCCAGGTTTCGGCCACCGTGTCCATAAGTACCTCCCAGCGGTCTGGCTTCGTCCGGTGCAACGATTCCTCGAGCATCTCAGGCGTCAGGCGCATGCGCTCGACGATATAGCGCAAAAGATGACGCTCAAACGCGCTCTCGGCAACCGTCCCGCCGGTCATGATATCGAGAAGATCCGGCGAGATCTCCCTGGCATAGACCACCTTGAGCGCCAACAGGCAGGCCCTGACATCCGGCGCCCGCGACAGTAGCTCAGGCTCAATCGCGCCCAGGTCGTGCAGCACGTAGGCGAACTCCTTGGCGAAAGATTCCAGTCCTTCGGGCGCATCGATCATGCCCGACACCGAACGGGGTGCGGTCCACTGGCCCTGGCCGTGGTAGAACACGAGCGGCACGATCACCGGTAGCCTGTCTCTGGCGCCGCCGTCAATCTCGCGGAGCCAGATGTTGACAAGGTATTTCAGGATCTGGAGTGGAGTGGCGGGGTCAACGTGGCTCTTGTGTTCGAGCAGCGTATAGATGCGTGCATCCTCTCCGGTTTTTAGCCTGACCCTGAAGAGGGCGTCGCACTGGGAGTGTGCGGCGTCCTCGTCGACGAAGCTGCCCTCGACCGCCTCGGGTGGCGTGTCGGGGTCGAGCAGATCGGCGACCTGCGGCGGCAGGTATTCTGCCAGGAGTGTGCCAGCGCGGGCCGGGTTGGAGACCAGTGCCCGGAACAACGCGTCGTGCGGTTTGGCGGGAAGGCTCACGGAGGGGGCGTCCGACTTGTGCGAGGATGCATGCCTGCTCCCTGGTTCTGGTCCATGGGTTGCGTCCTGCCGATGTCCATCTGTGGCGAAGAGATCACACGGGCATCCTCATTGAATGTCATTAACTGATCAAGTGGAACATCTCATGGCCGGGTGGTGCGGGTCACCCTCGCGGGGGCTGAAACTGGAAGTGGCTCATCAGTAAAGGAAGCTTGGCGTCCATGTCAAGGTGCTGGCACGGGCCGCTTGACGGCTCCTTGGGGTTGGGCAGTCACTCCATGATGCCGATGCCGTTCGTCTCCGGCCGTAAAAACCGGAAACAGTTGGTCTTGGACACCGCATCCCGAGGCCGTTATCGACCCCGCCCAAATCTGTAGTTTCCCGGAAAAAAAATAAGCGCCTTGCCCGCGCTGCGACAGGAGACTCGTGAATGCCCGCCAGTCGCCATTGTCGGCACGGAACTCGAATATCGCCAGAGGATTATTCGGGGAGTTTCGCGGAAGGAGGAAGCCCCTCCTCACGAAGAATGATCGGAGGATGATCCCAGGAGCAACTGGGCTATACGTCGTGCCGTGTCGGCAAGGTGCTACACCTCGTCGGCCTGAAGATTGCGGCCCAGGACCGCGCGCTCCCGGTACGACAGCCACTTCTTGAGTACCTGATAGCCCCCGAGCCGGTAGTTCCAGACATCGGCGGGCACATTGCGCCAGAACGCCTCCTGTTGAGATGCACATCCAGTGTGGCCCGACCCAGCGTGGGTGCCGCATCCGACATGGCCCGCAACTCGTCCGCTGCATAGGCTCGCTCAACTGCGCGGCCCCGGCCCGACATGACCGCATGTCCAGACCCGTTGTGTCCCCAGCCGGCAGTCACTGCAAAGTCATTCCCCAGCATGTTGCGGCCCCGCCGGGTTGAGGCCACGGCGATGGCCGCGATCTCAGGCTTTAGCGGTGCTCGGGTGACGCCGGTCACGGCAGTGCCCGAATCGAGCAGGGCGGCGAGGTCTAAACCCCTGGCGGCTGAGTTGGCCAGTTTGATCCCCGCGCTCGCCCTCGAAGCGGATCCCCAGCGCCTCCTCGAGTTCAGTCGTTCTCGTCTTCTGGAGATGTCGCTTTCTCCACGGTGCGCGCCCGGCGCACCCAGCCCTGCATTCGGTACCCGATCGAGGCGACGAGACGCGCTTCGTGCCCGTCCAGCGCCGTGCGGCCAAAGATCGTGCGCAGTGTGCGCATGACGCTCTTGGCCCGCCGGGCCCGGAAGAACTCAATGTCGTCCAAGCCGGCCTCGACTGCGCGGTACATCTCCTCCAGTTCAGAGGCCTTCGCGGGCCCCAACGAGCGCTTGCCCGTGGGTAACGGGGGTGCCAGCGCTTCGGCGAGGAAGAGCTCATAGCCGATCAACATCACCGCTTGGGCAAGGTTGAGGGACGAATGCCCGGGAGCCGTCGGGATGACCATGATCTCGTGACAACGGTCCAGTGCGTCATTGGAAAGGCCGCGATCCTCCCTGCCGAATACAATGGCGGCACCTCCATGCCGCGCCCTCTCCAAGATTTCCGTCGCGGCCTCCCGGGGCCGGCGATAGTTGCGCTGCGCGGTGCGCGGGCGCGCCGATGTCCCGACCACATAGCCGATGTCCGTCAGCGCCTCATCCAGCGATTGGGCGTGGCGTGTCCCTTGGATCAGCGCGTCGGCCCGGTGGGCGATCCCCGTGATGCGCCACGGGTCGAATTCGGCGGGGTCCACGACCGTGAGGTGCCTCAGGCCCATGTTTGCCATCGCGCGCACGGCGGCCGCGACGTTGAAGAGATTCTGGGGCTGATGCAGGACGATGGTGATGTTGTCCATGTGAGCCTACCGCTCCTGGGGCAGGGAGGCGCCCTCGGTGCTTGCGGGAATACTTCGTGCGCCCTCGGGCTGCCGCAGAATTCCAGAGAAGGCGGCCGCGCCCAGAATCAGGATTGCGCCGGCAAAGTACGGGAGCGACAGGCGCGCATCGAGGAGCGCTCCGGCCATGCTCGGACCCAGCACCCGAGCGAGTGAGCCCACGCTCTGCCCGATGCCCAGAACGGCGCCCTGGTAGTCAGGGCGGGCGGCCCTGGAGAGGAGTCCCAGCGCGCTGGGCACGGCGCATCCGTAGCCGATGCCGACCAGGACCAATCCCAGAAGCAAGGCTGGGACTGTGGATCCCGGGCCGATGACCGCAAGACCCAACGCAAAGGGCACGGCGCTGATGCGGAGCAGGAAACGCTCGCCCACCCGTGGGGCGAGCGCCCGGATGATCCCACCCTGGACGATGGCGGAGACGATGCCCAGCAGCGCGAATAGGTATCCCGCCTGCCGAGCCTCCATCGCGAAGCGTTCGTTGGCCAGCGGCGATAGGGTCGGCTGCAGGGTCGAGAACGCCATGGTGATGAGCAGGTAGGCTAGAAGCGTGACGCGAATCTGCCTGGAGGCGCCTACCTGCGCCAAGGCGGCGCGAACGTTGAAGCGCGATCTTCCCCCACGCGAACGCGAGCGGCGGCTCTCCGGCAATAGGGCGAGCGCAATCGTCGCATTGGCCAAGCAGAGGGCCGCGGCCGCGTACCCTGGCGCGCGCGGGCTCGCGGGTGACCAGTCTGCCAGGAACCCCCCAAGCGCCGGCCCGATGACGAACCCCAATCCAAACGCGGCCCCGATCAACCCCATTCCTCCGGCCCTGCGTCGAGGGGGTGAGACATCGGCGATGTAGGCCTGCGCGACCGGAATGGTGGACCCGCCGATGCCGCCAACAATGCGCGACAGGAACAGGACGCCCAGCGAATCGGCGCGCGCGAAGATCACATAGGCGAAGGCGCTGCCCAGAAGTCCGACGATGAGCACCGGGCGGCGGCCGATCCGATCCGAGAGCCGTCCCCAGAGCGGTGCCATGACAAGCTGCACGGCCGAGTACACCGAGACCAGCATCCCGATTTCAAGTCCGCTGGCCCCAAAGCCCTGGGCATAGAAGGGGAGGATCGGCAAGACGATCCCGAAACCGATGAGATCGACCAGCACCGCAAGGAAGAGGATGCCCAAGCGGCCGGTGCCGCTGCCGGTCTCAGCTGTCGTCGGGGCTGCCGGAATCGTCCTGGCTTCCAGATCGCAGGGCTCCCTTGAAATTGCGGATCCCGGATCCCAGTCCGCGCGCGATGCCCGGAATGTGCTTGGCTCCGAAAAACAGCAGCACGATTCCCAGAATGACGAGAATGTCCTTGATACCGAGCGAAGGCAATGGCTTGGTCCCCGTGTCGCCCCGTCGCGGCCTAGCCGCGGAGCAGGTCCTTGGCGATGGTCTGAAGCTGCATGTTGTCTGTGCCCTCATAGATGGTGCCGATTTTGGCGTCCCGGTAATACTTCTCGACCGGGTACTCCCGGGTAAAGCCGTACCCTCCGTGAAGGTCGATGCAAAGGGAAGATACGTCTTGTGCCGTCCGTGATGCGAAGAGCTTTGCCATTGCCGCCTGGCGCATGAACGACTCCCCGCCGTCCTTGAGCCTGGCCGCGTTGTAGACCATCAGCCGCGCCGCCTCGATGTTGGTGGCCATCCGGGCCAGCTGGAACTGAACCCCTTGGAACTGGGAGACCGGCCGGCCGAATTGTTCTCGCTCCTGCACATACCGCAACGTGTGGTCGAATGCGCCCTGGGCGAGTCCCACCATTTGCGCGCCGATGCCGATGCGCCCCTCATTGAGTGTCTCGATGGCGACCTTGTATCCCTTGCCCAGGTCACCCAGGATCTGGGCATCGCTCACGCGCACGTCGTCCAGGATCAACTCCGTGGTTGAGGACGCGCGTATACCCAGCTTGTCCTCCTTCTTGCCGATTGCAAAGCCGGGCGTCTCGGCCTCGACCAGAAACGCCGTGATTCCCTTGTGTCCCGCCTCCGGGCGCACGTTGGCAAAGACAATGAACAGGCCCGCTTCGCCGCCATTCGTGATCCACAGCTTGCGTCCGTTGAGGAGCCAGTCGCCCCCAACTGGGGTCCCCCGGAGCGCGAGCGCGAAGGCGTCCGACCCGCTGCCGGCCTCAGAGAGCGCATAGGCCCCGACCGTGCCGGCAGCGAGCCGCGGCAGATAACGCTCTTGCTGGTCCGGCGTTCCCCACCGTAGCAGCGCATTGTTCACAAGCGTGTTCTGGACATCGACCAAGACGCCCACGGAGGGGTCGGCCCGCGACAACTCCTCGACCACGAGGGTGGCACAGAAAAAGGAGCTGCCTATCCCGCCGAAGCGCTCGGGGATCTCGATCCCCATGAATCCCAATTCAAACAGCAGCGCGATCAGGTCAGCGTCGATCTGCCGGGCGGCGTCCATGCGGGCCGCCCGGGGGGCCACCTCCTCCCGGGCCACCTGGCGGACGGCCTCGCGAATCGTGGCCTCATCGCTTGTGAGCGTTGTCAGCGCCGGTGCATTGGCCAGCGTGTCCATACCGTGCTCCTGGTCCGCACGCGGGCCCGCATGGGGCGGGTTGCAACGCGCTACACGTGGGCGTCAGCGGACAAGTATGTGCGCGTGGCGACGGCACTGTCGGCTTGCATCCCCGCCGCCAGGGACCCCCCACCGCTCCCCCTGGCCGGTGCAAAGCGGCCGCCGCCCGGTGGCAGGCTCTGCGGTTGGATCCTGTTGGGGTCAATCCTCGAACGATCAGTGCATACTAATGTAAACGCCCCCGCGGTGGGTATGTCCCCCATGCTCGCCGGCCGGGGCTTCGGGACCGCTTGGGGGGAGTCCCGCAGGTGGGTTTGCGGCGGCCTCTGCCGGGGCATGAGAACCCTGTGGAGGCGTCGGTGCCCGCGGACACCACCGGGGCCGGCCCCGTGCGCATCCGCCCTTCCAAGGATCGTCAGAGTCCGGGACACACGGGTTACGGTCCTTGGCATCGCCTGGGGCTCCGGGTCCGTGCCTCCACCTGTATGGGTCTTGACGCCTTGTTAATGCATGCTTCTATTGTGGCGCCGACCTTGTGGCGCCTCAGGCATCATGGCGACAGGCTCTGTGCCCATGTGCCACGTTCACGGAGCGTCCTCAGCGGAGACAGCGATGCCCAACATACCCGATGGTCTCTGGTATACGACCGAGCACGAATACCTGCGGGAGACCGATGATCCCGAAATCTACACCGTCGGGATCACCGACTATGCGCAGGGTGAGCTGGGCGATGTTGTTTATGTCGAGTTGCCGGAGCCGGGGGCGTCGTTTGATCCCATGGAGACATTCGGGACCGTGGAGGCGGTGAAGGCCGTCAGCGACCTGTACTGTCCGCTGGAGGGCGAGGTCGTGCAAATCAACGAGGCGCTGGACGACGATCCGGCGCTGGTCAACACCGACCCCTATGGCGATGGATGGATGATTCGGCTTCGCCTGGCCGATCCGGACGAGGTTGACGGTTTGATGGATGCCGACGGCTACAGGGCCCACATTGAGGACTAGCGCGCCCGCCCTTTTTTCCGCGTTGCCGCCTTCATGACCCCGTCCATCCGTCACCCACCCGATTTTCTCGCGCGCCACCTGGGCCCTGGTCCAGGTGATGTGCGCGACATGCTGGAGGTTGTCGGCTGCAGCGCGGTGGACCAGCTGATTGATGAGGCGGTTCCAGAGTCGATTCGCCTCCGCCGCCCCCTGGAGCTCCCGGACGCCGTGGGCGAGCATCGACTCCTGGCGGAGCTCCGCCAGATTGCTTCCCGAAATGATGTGTGGCGCAGTTATTTGGGAATGGGGTACTCCGGGACGCTGACGCCGGCGGTGATCCAGAGGAACATCCTGGAGAATCCCGGCTGGTACACGCAGTACACTCCCTATCAGGCAGAAATAGCGCAGGGCAGGCTGGAGGCGCTGCTCAACTTCCAGACCGCCGTCATTGACCTCACCGGACTGGAGATCGCGAACGCGTCGCTGCTGGATGAGGGCACGGCCGCCGCAGAGGCGATGGTCATGCTGCACGGTGTGGGCAAGCGCCGGCGCAAGCGCGTGTTTCTGGTCGCCGACGACTGTCATCCCCAAACACTGGCGGTGGTCCACACGCGGGCGGAGCCCTTGGGTATCGAGGTTCGCGAGGGTCCCGGCGGGGACTTCCGGCCCGACGACTCCGTCTTTGGGGCGTTGGTACAGTATCCGGCCACCGACGGGCGCATCGGGGACTACCGGGAGCTGTGCCGCGCTGTCCACGATGCGGGGGGCCATGTGGTGGTCGCGGCCGACCTGTTGAGCCTGGCCCTGCTGACGCCACCGGGGGAGTTCGGGGCCGACGTGGCCGTGGGCAACTCGCAGCGCTTTGGTGTGCCGATGGGGTACGGCGGGCCGCACGCCGCCTACATCGCCTGTCGGTCGGCCTTCAAGCGGCGACTGCCCGGCCGCATCATCGGCGTGTCGACAGACCGTCACGGGAATCGCGCCCTGCGGATGGCGCTTCAGACCCGTGAGCAGCACATCCGGCGCGAGCGGGCCACCTCGAACATTTGCACGGCCCAGGTGCTCTTGGCGGTGATGGCCGGGATGTACGCGGTCTATCACGGTCCCGACGGAATCCGGGCCATTGCCGAGCGCGTGCTACGCCAAACCAGGGCGTTGGCGCGTGGGCTAGAGGCGCAAGGATCCGAGTGCGTGCACGGGGACGTATTCGATGTGTTGCGCGTGCGTCCGCGCCGAAGTGCGGCGGCCGTCCTGGCGGCGGCGGCCGAGGCGAGGATCAATCTGCGGGACTTCGGCGACGGCACCGTAGGAGTGGCGCTGGACGAGACGGTGACCGAGCGCGACTTGGACGACCTGCTGGGCGTGTTCGGCGCGCCCGGACCGATGGACAGGTGGGCGGGTTCTCCCGACGCGGACGCCTACCCCGAAGCGCTCGCGCGCCAGAGTCCGTACCTGGAACACCCTGTCTTCAATTCGTACCACTCCGAGACGGAGATGCTCCGTTATATCCACCGCTTGCAGGCGCGTGACCTCTCGCTGACCACCAGCATGATCCCCTTGGGTTCATGCACCATGAAGCTCAACGCAACGACCCAAATGGTGCCCGTCAGCTGGCCGGAGTTTGCGAACCTGCACCCCTTTGCGCCCGAGGAACAGGCGCAGGGGTACCGGCGGGTCGTGGCCGACCTTGAGGCTTGGCTGGGCGAGATCAGCGGGTTGCCGGCGGTGTCGCTGCAACCCAACTCGGGCGCCCAGGGGGAGTACACCGGCTTGCTCGTGATCCGGGCCCGCCAGCGCGCCTTGGGCCAGGGACACCGCGATGTGTGCCTCATTCCGTCCTCCGCCCACGGCACCAACCCGGCGAGCGCGGCCCTGGCGGGCATGAAGGTGGTCGTGGTCGCCTGCGATCAGCGCGGCAACGTGGATGTGGACGACCTTGCGGCCAAGGCCGAGAAACATCGGGATCGCCTGGGCGCGGTGATGGTGACCTACCCCTCGACGCACGGTGTCTTTGAGGCCGAGATCCGCACGGTTTGCGAGACGGTGCATCGCCACGGCGGATATGTGTATCTGGACGGCGCCAACCTGAACGCGCAGGTGGGACTCTGTCGGCCCGGCGACTACGGAGCCGACGTCATCCATATCAACCTCCACAAGACCTTTGCGATACCGCATGGCGGGGGTGGCCCCGGGATGGGACCGATTTGCGCGACCGAGGAGTTGCGCCCGTATCTGCCCGGCCATCCGGTCGTGCCCGTCGGCGGCAACGACGGGATCGGGGCGGTGGCCAGCGCGCCCTGGGGAAGCGCCAGCATCCTGCTGATCTCGTGGGCCTACATCGCGCTGCTGGGGCGTGACGGCGTCACCCAGGCCACGAAGACGGCGATCCTCAACGCCAACTACATGGCCATGCGCCTGGAGGACCACTTCGAGATCCTCTACTGGTGGGGGAGCGCGTTGGGCCGCGTGGCGCACGAGTTCATCGTGGATTTGCGTCCGCTTCGCAAGGCGACCGGGGTCACGGAGGAAGATGTGGCCAAGCGGCTCATCGACTATGGATTCCACGCTCCAACGATGGCGTTCCCGGTGCCCGGAACCATCATGATCGAGCCCACCGAGAGTGAGTCTAAGGCCGAGCTGGACCGCTTCTGCGACGCGCTTATTTCCATACGGAGCGAGATCGCCCACATTGAGCGGGGAGCGTGGGATCCACTGGACAACCCGCTCAAGAACGCCCCGCACACGGCGGCGGCGGTGACAAGCGACCAATGGGAGCACCGGTACACGCGCAGGGAAGCGGCCTGGGCGGCGCCCTGGCTTCGGGAGCACAAGTTCTGGCCCCATACGGGGCGGGTGGACAACGCCTACGGGGACCGAAACCTGATCTGCTCCTGCCCGCCCATCGACGCCTACGAGGAATAAAGAAACGGAGTGGAGTTTTGGCCAAGCTGACGTTTCATGGCCAGTCGACCTTCAGCGTCCGCACGGGGGACGGGAAGCGACTGGTGATCGACCCCTTCTTTGACGAGAGTCCGGTTTCGGACATCCCGAGAGCAGAGGTTGGCGACTTGGACTTCATTCTCTGCACCCACGGCCACTTTGACCACTTTGCCGACGCCGTGCCGCTGGCCCAAGATACCGGGGCTACGCTGGTCTCCACCTTCGAGATCGTGTCCTTCGCCGAGACCCGGGGAGTGTCGGGACATCCCATGCACATTGGGGGTGGCTGGGACTTCGAATTCGGGCGGGTCAAGATGACCCCGGCCCTGCACGGCGGACAGGTCCACGGCGACGAGACGGGGCAGTTCTCGACGGTGCCCGGCGGCTTTCTGCTCCACCTGGACGGCAAGCGGATCTACCACGCCGGTGACACGGCATTGCTCATGGACATGCAGCTGCTACGAGGCCAGGTCGATGTGGCGATCTTGCCCATTGGCGACAACTTCACCATGGGCCCCGAGGATGCGGCCCGCGCCGTCAAGTTCATCCAGCCGGACATCGTGATCCCCATGCATTACAACACATGGCCGCTGATTGCCCAGGACCCGGAGCGCTTTCGGGATCTGGTGGGCGAGAATGCCGAGGTTCGCGTCATGGAGCCGGGAGACACGTTTGATCCCTGAGGCGGGCGGAGCCGCCCCGGCGCGGGAGGCCGCCAGGGAGGGCACCGGCCCAGCCGCCTTGGCGTGGACGGTCGTTGATGACCCTGTGCTCTCCGGGGCGGCCAACATGGCCCGCGATCACGCGTTGACGACCCTGGCGGCTCCGGGCCGGGGTACGGTGCGCTTTTACGGCTGGGAGGCGCCGACGCTCTCCTTCGGTCGCAACGAGCCGGTGACGATTGGATACCGCGAGTTGTTGCGCAACCGGAGCGAGCTTGATGTCGTGCGGCGACCCACCGGTGGGCGGGCCGTGATCCACGACCGCGAACTGACATACTCGGTCGTGATTCCCAGAGGTGCCCTCGGGGGCGTCAAGGAGTCCTACCGGACCATTAACCGGGCTCTCGTGGAGGGGTTGCGAACTCTGGGCGTGGACGCGGTCCAGGCCAATGGAGGGCCCTACCGGCTGGTCGGGGGTCCCTGTTTCATGGGCCCGGTGGAGGGGGAAGTGGTGGTGGAGGGCAGGAAACTGGTTGGTAGCGCGCAGGCCCGGATCGGTCCCGGCGTGCTTCAGCACGGTTCGCTTCTCCTGGTGGCGGACCAGAGTGCCCTGTTGGTGGGCTCGGAGCCCCTCGCGGACTGCGCGGACGACCCGCGTGCCCGGCCCAGGGCGCTGCGCCCCGTCACGCTTCTGGAGGTTATGGGGGAGCTGCCCACACGGGAGCGGTTGGTCGAGGGAATCGGAGTGGGTTTTTCCCGTGTCCTTGGGGGGAGCTGGAAGGCGGGCGCGATGACGGACGAGGCGCTGGCCTTGGCCCGGGGCCTGGAGGGGCACTATGGTTCGCGGCAATGGACATGGCGGCGCTGATGCCCGCCCGAGGCGGCGCGGGACGATTGAGGCTTGGGGACCCCGGGTTGACCGCGACCGTGGCCCAGGCCCATCATGAGCGGGCCGTGCGCGCCACCTTGCGCCATGGGCTTGCGGCGCACAAATATCCCAGTTGTGAGTTTGTAGGTTCAGTTGTCATTTTGTAGTCTCACCGTGGCTGCGCAACGAGGCGCATCCAACATCAACCGTCAGCTTCGAACCGAAAGCGGGAGGTTCACTTGGTCAGCTTGATGAACATGTACAGCGCACTACCTCAGATCCCTGGGCTGGAGGCCCCAGATCAGACATTCACCGAGTTCATCGCTCAGTCCTGGCAGGACGCTGGGGGGATGGCTTGGCCCTTGGGGGCCTGTGTGGCGATCGGCGCTGTGGTGATTCTGTGGAAGTTGATCGATCTCCTCCGAAAGAGCGGGTCGACGCACAAGATCCTGCGCGAGGTGGATGAGATGCTCGCCCAGCATCAGATCAAGGATGCCCTCGAGTTGACGCGCGAATCCGATTCGCCGGCGGCGAACATCCTGCATGCGGGTCTGCAACGGAAGGAGGAGGGCACCGAGCGCGTCATGAAGGCCATTGAGAACCAGGGCCTGATTGAGCTCTCGAAATTGGAGAGCTGGCTTGTGGTGTTGGCGACGCTCACCAATGTGGCCCCCCTGCTGGGCTTCCTGGGCACCGTGTTGGGAATGATCCAAGCGTTCCAGGCGATCGAGTTGGCCGGCGAGGTTGACGCAACGACGGTGGCGGGCGGGATCAAGGTCGCACTGACCACCACGGCGGCAGGCTTGGCGATCGCGATTCCGGTGAGTATCGCCCACAACTACTTCGTGTCCAGAATTGATCACCTGGTGGTGGACATGGAGGAGTCCGCGCAGAAGATGATTGACGCGCTGTTCTCCATGGGGCCGGGTAAGGCGGCCAGCTCGTAAGCGATTTGGGCGCGAGTTCGGACGAAGAACTCTCGAGTCCGAACCCGATTAAATCGATCCACCGGCGGCCCGAGACGGGGTTCTCGCGCACATGATGCGGGGGACTTTGCCTCGGGCCGCCAGCGTATTCCATGTCGCGGTGTGCGCCTTGGCCTCGTGGTTGTCGCCCCCCAGGTGCGCCTTGGCCGCCGATGCCCTCTCCGCTCTGCCCCAGGTCGCCGATGCCGTCCGGCGAGACTTGTCGCAGGGACGCTTCTGGAGTGTGAGCCGGGCGTTGCGAGCCGATCTTGCGCCCTTGGCCTCGGCCAGCCTGGAGGACAGGATGGTCCTGGCCGAAGCCGAGGCCGGATGGGGTAACCACGCCGCTGCCGCCCACGCGTTGCTGGCGGGTGGTCGGGACACGCTGGGCGCCCCGGCCCGCTTCTGGCACCAGCTCGGCACGGCGCGTCAGGCGATGGGCGACGCCACGGGGGCGGCAGCGTCTCTGGCCCGCTTCATTGATGGCGTGTTGCCGGGATCCCCGATCTCGCTTTCCGCGCGGGCCCGATTGGCGGTTGTATTGGCGGCGGCAGGGCGCGTGGATGATGCGCGGGACGCCCTTCTCGAGGTGTCGACGGGATCGGGGCCCCTGGGAGACTGGGCCGCTCTCGAGACGGCGAGGACCCTGTCGGAGCTGGGAGACGCGGACGGATCGAGGCGGGTGCTGGCCCTTGTGGCCGACTCATCGGTCCGGGCGCGGGGTTGGCGCCTGGAGGCGGATGCGTGGGCCGGGGCCGGGGACACGGCGCTCGCATTGGCGGCGCTTGCAGGGTCGGAGGAGAGTGCGAGTGCCCGGGGCACGCGGGCGACGGTAGAGTGGCTGGCATTGGAGTGGAGATTCCGGCTGGCGCTGGGCGATTCCGCGGGCGCGGTTCGTGCCATGGAAGAGGTGCTTGCCCTTGGCACGGGTGGGGGGCCGGCGCTGGATGCGGCTCGGGCTCACTGGACGGTCGCGAGCGGGTCCGCGCCGGACGTGCTCATCCGGGTGGCCACTGCGCTGGGGCGGGGTCATGACTATGGCCTTGCGTCGCGGGCCTGGCGGTTGGCCGAGGAGCGAGGGGGCGTGCTTGAGCCCTGGCAACGCCTCGCCTTGGCTCGGGCGTATCGTGGCAGTGGTGAGTTGGAACGGGCGGTGCAGGAATACCGCGCCTTGGCGGGGCCGGATGCGGACCCCGGTGTTGCGGCCCCGGCGCTGCGTTCCTGGGCGGAAGTGCGGACGCGCCAGGGTCGCCATGGTGACGCGGCCATCCTGCGTGACCGGTTGGTCGAGCGCTACCCGGAGAGTTCTGAAGCGCTCGACATCGTGTTCTTCCGGGGCGACGACCATCAGGACCAGGGCCGCTTACAGGAAGCCGTGGAGCATTATCAGCAGGTTGTGTCGATGTCGGAGGGTGCAAGCCGGTCGGGATTGGCCAGGATGCGTTGGGGGCAGATCCGGCTGACCCAGGACGATCCGGCCGCCGCCGCCGCGGTGTTCGCCGGGTATCTGGATGCCTTTCCAGACGGTCGACGCTGGGAGGAGGCCAGTTATTGGGGGGCGCATGCCGCCCAACTGATCGGTGACACGTCGGTAGCGGAGAGGTGGCGTGACCGAATTCGGCGGCAGAGCCCCACGTCGTACTACGCTGTCCTGGCCGCCCATCGCGCCGGCGCGGATTTCCAGCTCCGGCTGCCCGCTGGTGGCGAGATGCCGCCCCGGCCCGAGTGGCTGTCGGGTGCGGTCGCGTTGCTGGGGCTCCTTGAGCAGGCCGGTCTGGTCGATGCCGTCGATGCGCAGGTGTCCAGAATGCGAGAGATGGCGGGCGATTCCGAGGGCGATGTGCTACATCTGGCGATGGCTCTGGACGGAGCCGGGCGGACGCTGGACGCGATTCGCCTGGGGCTGGCCCTGCGCCGGATGGGCCGTCCGTGGGACCGAACATTGCTAGCGATTGTGTACCCGTTCCCGTACAGGGACATGGTTTTGGCTCGGGCCCGGGAGCTGGGGCTGGACCCCTTCCTTCTGGCGGGGATCATGCGTCAGGAAAGCGCATTCTCGCCCACCATCGTCTCGCCCGCGGGTGCCGTGGGATTGATGCAGGTGATGCCCGCGACCGGGCGGCAGCTGGCGAGGCGCATTGGTCTCGGGCCATTCCAGAACGCATTTCTGGAACGGGCGGAAGTGAACCTTCATCTGGGGACGCGCTTTTTGGCAGACCTGGTCGAGCGCTACGATCGCGAGTTGACATTGGTGCTTGCGGCCTATAACGCGGGCCCTACCCGGGCGAACCGTTGGCGCAACTTCGTGGAGGCAGAGGATCCACTGCGGTTCACGGAGCGAATCCCCTTTGCGGAGACGCGTGAGTATGTGAAGATCGTCACGCGAAATCGGGCGTTGTACAGATGGCTTTACGGCGATGCGGTGCAAGGTTTGGGTTGACCCGGTGAGTGTTCGCGCCCATGTCGGGAAGTAGTCGCCATCACCGTTTTTCGTAACGCCAGTCCGGGGTCGCCACATCCTAAGGCCTGACCCCTTTGCGACGATGAAGCTGACGGACTTCATTCCTGAACATGGTCGCCCATTAGGACAACGAGGCGGTTGCAGTGCAGTATCGGGGGTATCGACGTGAGGCCGGCACACCAGGTTGTTTTGCTCTTTTCCGGTGCTGGCGGGTCCTCCCGAGAATTTGCAAGTGCTGGAATTCGATCCAGATACGAAGTAGACATTGATCGGCGCGCCTGCGATATCCACGAACAAGAACGGTGCGCAGTGCCCCCCGACAGCACGGATGGAACGCGTCGCAATCCCGGGTGGACGCGACAGTTAAGGCGCAACGGGTCGTCGAGCAGCCCACATTGGTTGCACGGCGTGAGCGCAAACACGGCGACTACGTCCCCGACCGAGCGCGCCGGGGTGCCGACAGGCGGGCACTCGCCGATCCTTCGCAGGCCCGTCAAGCCGGACCACGCATTTGCGCTGATCCTACCCGAGGACAAAACGGCACGGACCATGCGTGGCCGGCGGTATTCGGCTACAAGCGTCGCGTCTTTGTCCCGGCTCCCATCAGCCCCGAACATTCCTTAGGCGCGGGGAACTCATCGCACCGCACGACCGGTCGGAGGCAAGTGCGGATGTCTCGACTGATAACGGCAATCGCTTTCTTGTTTTTCTAATGGTTTGCCCTACATCTCGTACATATAGAAATCGTACCACTGGGTAGCAATGACTCGTACTCCGGTATCCCCCAAAATGTTACATTGGGCGTGCGGCCGCGCGGGCTACAGTGTCCGAGATGTTTCAGGGCGAATACCGCAGCTGCCGCTATGGACCGACGGCAAAAAGCAACCGACGTTCAGGCAGTTGGAGAATTTCGGGCGCGTCGGGCGGAACAGAAGGACCGTCCAGACCTCAAGCGGACACGATGGCTGTGGCTGAAGAACCAGCGGCGCCTTACCGCCTCGGAGATGGCTCGGCTGGATGAGTTGCTTGACTTGGCCACGGACACGCTGGAGACGGCGAAGGCGTACGAGCTGAAGCTGGACTTCCAGGAGTTATGGGCTCTGCCGCCGGTGGCGGCAGGGCGTCACTTGGATCGTTGGTGCGTGAGGGCGGAGGAGAGCGGGCTACAGCCGATGGTTGCGGTGGCCAAGACGATCAGGCGGCACAGAACGGGCATTCTGCGTTGGCAACATTCGCGGCTGACGAATGGCCTCCTTGAGGCCATGAACTCACTGATTCAGGCGGCCAAAGTCCGTGCCCGGGGCTATCGGACAGCGGAGAACTTCATCACGATGGCGTACCTGGTTTGCGGGAAGCTCGAATTCCAGCTACCCACATAAAACAGCGAGGAACCGAACACCGCCCCTGATTTGACTCGAGCCTAATGCAAGATGTTTCGAGACCGGAGGTGGGATGTGATGGCTCCAATCATGAGCGGCGGGATGCGGTAGCGGACGGACCGCTCCGGGGCATCGGGCTCGGTGCTCTCTGGCGAGATGTCCGGGCCGTTCTCTTCCGCCACCCGGCTGGGTTCGACGAGGTGGTGGCCCAGCAGGGAACGAAACATGTGCAGGCATTCGGCTACGGGAGTACGGATGACCTGCGCGTATTCGTCAACCGTCAGGGAACCGTGGTCCAGAATGGCCTTTAGGGCAAAACTGTGGGTGGTGCTGAGCACATCCAGAGGCGGACTGACCGGTTCCAGCGGTTGTACGAGGAGGTGGCCTTCGATCGTGTGGAAGTCGGCCGACCGCAGCCAATGAAAGAGTGCGAGGCGAATCGACCCTTGGGATGCCCGGGCCAGGCGCTCGAAATAAGTCCTTGCGATGACATGGTCCCTTCGGTCTCTTCGCCAAAGATGAGTCAGCGACCCGGCGCCGCTTCGGAGCGCACTTCGCCCGCGACCGGGTTGCGCGAATTGTAGCGGCAGGCCGCTGCGGAGGTGTCGGGCCATGATTGCGTCCTGCAGGCTCTTTGCTGTGAGAGGCTGCAGGACGAGCTCCCTGAGGTCGGCGACACTGCTACCCGTTCGCACTTTGATTAGCTGCCATGCCGACGATGTGACGGAGATGACCCAGAAGATCTTGCCCTCGGTTTGCGTCACGAGGGTGCCGATACGGGCGATAAGGGCGTCGCCTCCAGGGGCGCGAAGATGCAAGTGTTCGGCGGCCTCAAGAATCACCGTGTTGACGGGCGCGCGTTCTGGCCAGTCGGCGACAAGACGGGCAACATCGTCCAAGTCGGAGGCGCCATCGAGCCCCAGCCAATCGGCCAGAAGCGGCGCGAGCGTTGCCTCGTCCACAATTCGGTCGCGCAGGGTGCGGCGGACACTGCGGGCGCCGTCGTCGGTCAGCCTCCCATGTAGTGCGTTCATGAAACTGGTGATGCCAGCGCCGGGTGGTGCTACGACGACCGTGGCGCCCGGGCCGCCGTCTTGCCACCGCGCCCAGGACGCCTGGATTGCGCTCAGTTCGTCTTCGCGCCCTGCCAGAAGACGGTCGTCGGTCAGAGAGGTGAAGGAGAAGAGGCGCTGGTAGACAACCGGATGGGCACGGATGCACTTGGCGGCGTCGGCCAGGGTGTGGTCGATCAACTCTTCGGCGTCCCGTACCGGTGGGCGAAGACCCAGCAGTGTGGCCAGGCGGCCAAGGTGTCTAAGCCCCGCGCGAACGCCAAGGCGCGCGCCGCGTCCCAGGAGGGCGGCGGCGTCGCGCCATCGGCGCCCTCCCCGGGAGACGCGGCGAGCCAGGAGCGCTCGCAGATTCAGATATTGTGCGACGAGGCGGTCGGCGCTGACTCGAGCGAACAATTGGGAACTTCCGCTGTCGACCTCGGCCGCAACGACCCGGGAAGCGTGTTGCAACCCTGTGTGCAGTGCGTCTCTTGCCACATCCAGCTTGTCGGTGGCCCGCGACAGCGAGCCGATGAGGAGGTGGAGCGCATGGTCTGCCTGGTCTGCATCCTTCGCTCCCTGGCTCGTGAGCTCTCCCAGCGTTGCCTCGTAGCCGTAGGCCACGACCTCGCTCAGCTCGCCCGCCTCTCGGCGTGCCTGGTCCATCGCGTTGGCCAAGGGCAGGATCGCCCCCCGAATTCTTTCCATGCGCATCGCGTCAAAGGCCTGAACGGCGGCCTCGCGCACACGCACGTCCCTGCGCTCACCGGGCGGGGTGCGCGCTCGCGCATCCCGCTCCGGGACATCCTGAATCACCAGGCGCTCGGGCAGAGAGTCGCAGAGGGATCCCAACTCTAGGATCGCCCGGTCTGCCTCTGATGTCAGCGCGGCGACAAAGGTCGACTCCTCGCCCATGAGTCTGAGCGAGCCGGCGATCTCACCGGCGAGGCGGTCCCCCTCTTTCTCGACGGACGACGGCGACAGACCCGCATCACGGCTTCCCAGCTCGTGGGCCCTTGAAGCGCCGTTTTCCACAGCATCGGCCACCTGACTCAGCAGGGCGCGGATGTCAGCCATGGTGTTGGCCCAACCACGAACGAGGTCGTCGGTGGTTTGGTTCGCACTTCTGCCAGCGTCCAGAAGGAGCTTCTGCACATGAAGCCTGCGCGCCACCCGCCTTGCCCAGTCGTCCCACGCGCGCGCCGTTGCCGGGTCGGAGTAGGTTGGAGTACTTGCAGAGTCGGGTGACGCCACAAACGTGCCGGCCACGGCGACGGCGCCGATCAGAACCGCATCCAGTTCGGACGTGTCCTGGCCGAGCTCAGAGGCGGATGCAGACGCCGCATCGGACAACAGCGCCCGCAGATCGGTGTCGAGCAGCTGTGCGGCAAGGAGGAGCTCCTCGCCCGCGGCCGCAGTTCCGGCGTGTGCATCGCCTTGGCCCAAGGCGGCCCGCGTCCAACGCTCCCATGATCGGACCATCCGGGACAACCAGGCGGCTCGCCGGCGCTGGCTGATCACCAGCGCCCTGTGGTGGTGGCGGCGCACATGGCGCTCCAGGTGCCGACGGGCGATCCGGGCGACGGGCACATCATGGCTTGTCCGTCGCCAAACGATCCAGGGGACGGCCAGCGCGATCAACCGCTTGATGGACGCGAATGCAACCCGTCCAGGGTAGCGTCGCAGAGCGGTGGGAGTGACGGGAGTGCGCACCTTCGTGGGCAGCGCGGATCCGAGTGTGCGTGCCCGCGTGGCAGCGGCCTCGATGGCGCCCTCCAGCGAAATGCCCCAATGGCCCGTGTCCAGCGCGGTCCAGAGCGGGCCCAATGCGCCCTGTGCCACCGCGCTGCGGTATCGGGAAATCGGGCCCGTTTCTGGCCGGTGATGAGCGAGCGCGCCCCGCTCCGCGCGCCCACTTTCCCCAAGCTCCGCGCGCAGCGTCCGCAGCGCATCATGGTGGACTTCGATGGCCCGGGTCAGCACCGCTTCGACGGCACCCCACCTCTGACGGCGGTGTTGCCGCCACGGCTCAAGGAACGGATCATGAACCGCGGCCGAAATGTGCGCGACAATGTGGTCGTCATCGACCAACCGCGAGGTGGCCGGTGGCGGGGCGCCGGTATCGGGCGGTGGTGCGGACTCTGGACGTCTCTCCGGTGTTGAAGCGATCGGCACGGGCCGCTCTCCCGTCATCCTCATGCCGACGGCGCGTCGACCGGATATGGCCGCGGCGCCCAATCGTGCGTGGCCGTCAGCTTCGCCCGCCGGTAGCCGTCGCGCGCTCTCTCGGTGATGTCGCTCTGGAAGCGAAACTCGAAGCGAGGGTCCAGTACATATGCGCGAACCTTGATGCGGGTCACGAATGTGGTACGAAACTCGTCCTCGATCAGGACGCCGATGGGTTTTCCGAGAAAGACATAGGGCGAGGTGACAGCCGCGTCGAAGGCGATCTTCTTGGCCAGGTGCTCATCGACTTGGCCGGGAAGGTGAAGATTCGTCAGCACTTGGCAGTTCAACTCCCCCGCGTTGGCGTTGGCCACCTGTTCCTGCACGACCTGCGAGTTGGGCACGGTCACCAGGTTGTCGTCGGCCGTGACGATGCGCGTTGAGCGCAGTCCGATCGACACGACCTCACCGTAAGTGCCTCCGACCGAAATCTTGTCCCCGACCTGAAAGGGTTGGTCGAACACCACGATGAGACCGCCAAAGACATTCTTCAGCAAGTCCTGGGCGGCGAATCCCAGCGCCACGCCCAAGGCGGCGCCGGCGGCAAGAAGTCCCTGGGCATCAATCTGGAAGATGGCACGCACGATAAAGTAGGCGGCGACTGCCCAGAGCAACATGCGCGTAATCGGGATCAGCCACTTGAAGGTCAGGCGGCGGGTCGCGCTGCGTTCGGCAAGCGTCTCCAGGACCCAGATCAGGAGCCTGATGGCGAAGTGGAACACCACGATCACGACGAGCGACCAGAAGATCCCGACACCCAGGCTGCGGACCTCGTCGCGCGCGCCCTCCAGGTCAATGCCCGCCGGCCCGGTCTCCGCGGTGTCTGGAGCCGGCGCGGGTGGCCCGACCGAGCCCGGCCCACCTCCGTCCGTCCGGGCGTCCATGGAATCCAGGCGCCGGCCGATGCGGTCCAGTTCCTCCAGAATGCCGGAGAGAATGGCTGTCAGGGTGTCCGGTGCATCGCCCGGCTCCTGACCTTGCGGCAACGCCGGGTCCGTGACCGCGACTTGGTTGTTCGCCGCCGGGTCGGGGGCAGCCGCAAAGATCGGCTGATCGACCTCAAACGGAACGGTTGCGGATCCGCCCTGCGTAGCCCCTCCACAGCCCGCCGCTGCCCACCACACCGCGGCCAGTGCAAGCCGCATCGGCAGGCCGGCAAACCCCGGCATGGTGGCACGCGGGGTCCAGTCGTTGTCGAGGATGAGCGCCCGGACCTTTGGCCCGCACGTGCTCGGGGCCCTGCGCCGACGACCCCCAAGCCCGGTCCGTGTGCGTCTGTCCATCGCTTGATGTCACTCCCGTTTCCGCACAACAGGATTCCCAAGTGCTCTGGCCCGGTCAGCCCGGATGTGGCCGGCAACGCGCTATATTGGCGTTCACCGACATTGTGGCATGATACCTCCGTGGCTCCGCGTTGGTCCATGTGCGCACGGGATCGCGATTCGGGCGTCCACGCGTCGGGGCCTTTGTGCCTGTCCAGATTCCTTACATCCCGCATCTGTCGCCTCCCCGCCACCCGTTGATAGTAATGTGAGCGTCCCGTTCCCGACGAAGACCCCCCTGTTTCCCGCCTGGGATCGGTCTCACTCGGCCCGATGAGCAGTACGGATCACGCTCCCGCACGCGTATTTCTGATTGACGCCTACGCGCTGATCTATCGCTCCTATTTTGCGTTCCTGCGCAACCCGCTCACCAACCAGAAGGGGGAGAACACATCGGCCCCGTTCGGGTTCGCGCATTTTCTCTTCGGGCTTCGCGACGACGAGAAGCCGGACTACCTGGCCGTGGTCTTTGACGCGGGCCGCAGCCACCGTGAGGAGCTCTTTCCCGCCTACAAGGCCACCCGCTCCAAGATGCCCGAGGAGTTGCGGGAGAGCTTGCCCAGGATCGTCGAGTTGGTCGAGGCGTTCGGTGACGCGGTGATCTCCGTGGATGGCTTTGAGGCCGATGACGTGATCGGCACCCTGGCGGCGAAGGCGTCAAGACAGGGGCTGGAGGCCGTAATCGTCTCGCCCGACAAGGATTTCATGCAGCTGGTGGGAGACGGCGTGCGCGTACTCAACCCGGGCCGGAGAGGGCGTAGCGGCACCCCGTCGCAGTGGTCGGACCGTGAAGTCGTAATCCGGGAGTGGAGCGTGGAGCCCGGGCAGTTTGTGGACTATCTGGCCCTGGTGGGCGATACGTCGGACAATGTCCCCGGCGCACCCGGCATCGGCGGCAAGACGGCCTGCAAGCTCCTGCATCAATACGGATCCCTGGACGAATTGCTGGCGCGGGCCGGGGAGGTGAAGGGCAAGCGGGCCCGAGAATCCCTGTTGGCGAACGGGGATCAGATCCGCCTCTCCAAGGAACTCGTGACCATCCGGACGGATGTGCCGGTGGCCCTCGATCTGGATGAGCTGCGCGCCGGAACTCCGGATCGGGACCGGTTGCACAAGCTGTTTGTTGAGCTGGAGTTTCGGTCCCTTATGGATCGAATTTGCGGTAGCGGCCCCGAGGACGGGGCCGAGCAGGAACCCGTGGCGGCGCTGGCACCCGCACGGCATGTGCTGGTCACGGATCCGGATTCGCTCCCGTCGATTGCGCAGGCGTGTCGGGACTCAGGCGTCATGGCGGTGTCGGCGTTGACGAACAAGCCCGAGACCGCCTGGAGCCGGCTGGTGGGAATTGCGATCGCCCCCGGACCCGAGGTGGCGTACTACCTGCCCCTGGCGCACGAAGGCACCCTGGGTCTTGTCGAGGGCGAGGGTACGCATGGACGCGCCGGCGGGAACCTGCCGATGCTGGACAGCCCCGAAATGAACTCCGTCATCGAGGTGTTGGCCGACCCCGGGGTCATCAAGGTGGGTCATGACCTCAAGCGGACCCTAGTTGCGCTCAGTCGGAGCGGCGTTGGACTGAGTCCCCCGCACCGGGATGTCATGGTGGCGTCCTATGTTTTGGATTCCACGCGTCGCCGCCAGAATCTGCGCGCTCTGGGAGCCGATTTCCTGGGCGTGCGCGCCCTGACCACGAGGCAGCTCTTGGGTAAGGGCAAGAGCCGCCGGCCGCTTGCGGACCTCGCGCCCACCGAGGCGGTGGGTTTTGCGTGCCAACAGGTCGAATTGCCGCTGGCTCTGTGGACGCTCTTCAAGGATCGGTTGGCGTCGGCGGATGGCGACGGGACGCGATCGGATGTTTCGGAGGGCGCCGACACAGGGCCGGTGGCGGTCAGGCCCGGCGCCGCCACGACGGACGTGCACGGCCTGGAGGAAGTCTTTGAACGCCTTGAGACGCCCTTGATCCCGGTACTGGCCGACATGGAATTGGCCGGCGTCGCGATCGACGCCGGGTTTTTCAAGCGTATGAGCGAGCGCCTGAGGCAGGAATGCTCGGTGTTGCGCACAAGCATCGTTGACGTTGCCGGCGAGGACTTCAACGTCAATTCTCCTCAGCAGCTTGGTGGCATCCTGTTCGAACGTCTGGGCTTGCCGGTGCTCAAGCGCACCAAGACCGGAGCGTCCACCGACTCGTCCGTGCTGGAGGAGTTGGCCGTGAAGGTGGACCATCCGCTGCCGCGGCTGATTCTGGAGTACAGACAGCTGGAAAAGCTCCGGGGCACGTACGTGGACGCGCTTCCCGCGCTGGTAAACCCTGATACGGGACGGATCCACACGACCTTCAACCAGACGGTGGCGTCCACGGGCCGCCTGTCTTCGTCGGAGCCGAACCTGCAGAACATTCCCATTCGCACGAACCTTGGCCGGGAGATCCGGCACGGATTCGTGGCGGGGCCGGGCCGGGTGCTTCTCACGGCCGACTATTCCCAGATCGAGCTCAGGGTGCTGGCGCATTTCTCCGGGGATGACGTCTTCGTGCGGGCCTTTCGAGAGGACAAGGATGTCCACCGCGAGACCGCCTCCGTGATCTTCGATGTGCCTGTGGCCGAGGTCGACGCCACCATGCGCGACCGGGCCAAGACCGTCAACTTCGCGACCCTCTACGGCCAGGGGCCCTTCAGTTTGGCGCGCCAGCTGCGGATATCCGTGAAGGAGGCCAAGGGGTTTATCACCGAGTACTTCGAACGCTTTGCCCAGGTGCGCAGCTTCCTGGACGCGCAGGTCGAGAGCGCCAAGAAACAGGGATATGTCAGCACCCTCATGGGCCGGCGCCGAAGCGTCCCGGAGCTTCGCTCAAAGGTGTGGAACATGCGCAAGTTCGGGGAGCGGATCGCACAGAACACGCCGATTCAGGGTACGGCGGCGGATCTGATCAAGGTGGCCATGATCCGCTTGGGTCAGGTACTGAAACCCCTTGAGGGCGTGGCTATGCTGCTACAGGTCCACGACGAGCTGGTCTTTGAGGTGGATCGGGGCCAGGTGCCCGAAGTGCGGCGGACCGTCATTGAGGAGATGGAGGGCGCCATGGAGTTGCGCGTTCCGCTCAAGATCGATGTGGGCGTGGGCAAGACTTGGTACGAGTGCAAGGGGTAAGAACCGGGGGGTGCCCGTGCCTCGGGGAGGTTCCTTCGAGTATCCGTCTCAGAGTCGACAAGCCGGCGAACGTAGCCCGGGTTCCCAACAAGACCTGCGGTGAAGGGGGAATAGGGGCGAGGATGCCCCATGCGGCGTGAATACGTCAATGTAGTTGCCCGCCGTCATCATCGAATCTCGCACAACTCCTGGATGTGGTCGCGAAACCCGGCAATTGGCTTCAGTTGATTAGTTCGCTTCGTCAGTTTGTAGGAGGCATTCGCCCCCTTTTCTATTGTCACTAGATGCCCGGCCTTGCCGGTGACGACATCCGCCTTCGACCACGCGCCGAAGACGATTTTTCTGGGGTGATTCCCACGCACAACAGGAATTCGTAGGCCCGATGGTAGCGAATGCGGTTGAATGGAAATGTCCCGCTGCTGCCCTCAGTCGCGGTCTTCATTTCGAAGGTTCGCACCTTGATTCGAATGTCCCACGGACTTTGCGTCTCGCCTTCCTCACCCTCCAGTCTTAGTTTCTCGCAAAGGCGCGCCACAAACTGTTGGCCTACTTGCCCCCGTGAAGCAGCCTGAATGCGCCTGATAAGGTTCATCCGCCCAACGGTCCGGCACCGGGAAGGAATCCAACATTTCCTTCAGGATGGCGTGAGCCGTATTCCTGGTGCTACTCATCCACCAGACCTGCGTCCGCTACAGCCGCCGTGATGTGCTGCATTGAGATGTGGCGACAGTTATGGGCCGCGAGATTGCTGTACAACCGCCAATCGGTTTCTTGGAGGATGGAGACAACCCGCTCCCGGTCGCGCTTGATGGCCAGCCCGTAACCGCAATGTCGCACCTCTTCGAAATCCTCAACAAGTGAAGGGCTGGAGCCGTAAAAGGTGCGCTCCAAGAAGTACTCCGCCTCTCCCAACCGTTTGTGACCGCAAAGCCGATGGCTACGAGCATCAACGGCAAAGACATCGATATAGGTGCTGCACGGCGAGCGTCGCCTTGAGTTGTTCACGCCCCTGTGCCAAACCTGCCAAAGAGCGTTGATCTTCACCGGCACCCCGTAGACATTGGTGAATGACTCCTGTGGAAGGGGTTCGCTGTGAAGCAATCGTAAGCCCCGAACGCGGTGTTTCCGGCTACCTTTGCCGTCGCACTGAAAGGACATGGGTAGTATCATGCCCAGGTAGTCGGCGAAGGTGGCCGCGTGGTTGACGAATGCCAAGGCTAGCCAACTCCGGTGCCCAAACGGCGGGTTGCCAACGACAGCGGACCGAATACCGTTCTGCGGGACACTCCACGTCAGAAAATCCGCCATCTGATAATCAGTCCGGTAAGGAATCAGATCGATTCCGGGTCGGCGTTTTTCCGGCAACAAGGTGTAGAATGCCCCCGTGCCCGCGCTAGGCTCTACAAACTGATAAATTCCGGGATCTGCCCCATCGTCCTGCATCCAGGAAAGACGAGATGTGTAGCAGGTTCGGGCGACCACGGGCCGAGTGAAAAACGCGTCGAAGCCGACTTCCTCCAGGTTGACCCACGGAGGGACCAGCGGGTGGTCCTTCCATCCTGTGTTACGTTCCGTCAGTGCGGCATCCCGGTGTAGACCGAACATCGTGAACGCCACTCAGACCTCCAAAGCTACCTTGTCAAACCGTTCACAACGCCGGGCCCGTTCATCTAACAGGGTCGACACATACAAACCCACTCGTGGGTCACGAGTCCGTTTCACTACCTATTATTCTCCTCAAGAACGCGCGCAAACTGGCCGTCATCAGAAAACCGCAAAATCACAAAACTCACGCAGTACGCCCCTCAAGCGCGGCCACCCCTACAATCAAATCCGCGTTCCGCGTTAGCCATTGCGACACGATCACGGACCAATCCTCAGTATTGCTAAATATCGCCACTGGTGTCGGGCATGTCAAGAATAAGATCTTATTGAAGCGCTGATTCTGAATGCGGTGGTGGCATCAAAAGGAGAACAGGACTGACCGGAGGCGATCATCACGGGACGTTCTCACAGGGGCCGTGAAGTATCGAGACGACGTGCGAGAAATCTTGGCCTAAGAAGCAAGGCCAGGCTCTGGAGGGGCTGGGACCCGCAGCAACGATCCCTCAGCCAGGATCGTGCCCGCCTCCACCATCTCTTCCAGGATGTTCTGAAAGCGAGCCTGGATTTTCGGGCCCGACTTCTTGAACCCCAATAGGCGTATTGCTCGCGTTCGCGCGTCGGCTGGCGCAATGCCATAGCTCGCACGGATGGTCTGGATCAGGGCCTCCGAGATCTCCTCTGAGGCGATGCGATTTGCGTCGCGCGGTGCGCCGTCGCCCCTGTGGCGAACCTGGATGGACTCCTGGTCTGTTCGCCAGAGAATGCGCGCGTCATCCATTCTGAAGAGCCCCCGAGTCTGTCCAACGCGGGCGCCCGCGCGCATCTGTTGCTGAATGCGGGACCCGAATCGGCGCACGTCCGTCGCGCCGCGAATGCGATCCATGACGTCGTCCAAGTGGACTGGGCTCTCCACCTCCACCACCTGGGCCATCCACTCCGCAATGCGAACCGGGGGGACCTCGTGGAGCGGAGTGTGCAGGTTTCCGAGATCGGGGCGGGCGATTGCATAGGGAGGGGCTGAGGGGGATATGCGGGGCCGGGGAGCCGCCCTCTCCAAGGGCTTGGGTGCCGGCTTGGGGGTGCTCCGGGTCGCCTGGCCGAGTTTGGCGGAGCCCAGGGCTTGCTCCATGCGGTCGACCTCGCCTGCCGGATCACGAAACCAGTCGGTGCTCCAGACGCGGTGAATCCGCCAGCCCAAGCCCTCCAGCACTTGCTGCCTGAGGCGGTCCCGGTCGCGGGCGGAGCGAGAGCTGTGATACGCAGCGCCATCGCACTCGATACCCAAGAGATAGCGTCCGGGGGCGTCCGGGTCCACGACGGCCAAGTCGACGAAGAACCCAGCGGAGCCCACCTGGTGGTGAACATCGTATCCCAGGCCCCGCAATCTGGCCGCGACCGCCTCTTCAAAGGGAGAATCGGCGGCCTTGCCGGTGGGCGTCGGAATATCGATCACGCCGCGCTCCGCGTACTCCAGGAAGGTTCTGAGCGCCTGGACGCCCCTGGCCTTTGAGCGCCGCAGGTCGAGATCGGCCCCCACAAAGTTGCAATACACGATGCACCGCCGCCGGGCGCGGGTGATGAGAACATTCAGGCGCCGCTCGCCGCCATCCCGGTTGAGCGGCCCAAAGTTCATCGGCAGATACCCGCCGTCGAGTTTGCCATAGCCGATGCTGATGAAAATCACGTCGCGCTCGTCGCCCTGCACGTTCTCCAGGTTCTTGACAAAGAACGGCTCCGCCGGGTGATCGGTGAAGAACGCCTCGTGCACGGGGTTGCGCCGGCGCAGGATTTCGACCTCGTCCTCGATTCGGCGGGCCTGAACGCTGCTGAACGCGGCCACCCCGAGCGTCCGTCCGGGAGCCTCGCCCGCGTGTGCCAGCACGGCCTCCGCGACGGCCTGTGCTTCATCGGTGTTGATGCCCCGGCGCTGATATATCGCGTCGGGGAGGTGATTGAAGATGAGGCCGGTGTCGGTCTTGCCGGCGTCCGGGCTGGGGAAAACGACCAGGCGGTCGTCGTAGAACTCGTGATTTGACACCGTGATCAACGACTCGTGGCGGCTCCGGTAGTGCCATCGCAGCATTCTCTCGGGGGCTCCCCGGGAGCAGAACAGGCCCAGGATGCTCTCCAGGTCGGATGTGTGGCTGGCCTCCTCCGTTTCATCGTCGCCCATGCGGTCGAAGAAGCTCGTTGGCGGCAGCTGCTTGCTGTCTCCGACCACAATGGCTTGATTGCCCCGCAAGATGGCCCCAAGGGCATCGACGGGGCGGACCTGGCTGGCCTCGTCAAACACGACCATGTCGAAGGTCACTGACCCGGGGGGAAGGTACTTGGCGATGGACAAAGGGCTCATCATGAACACGGGCTTGATGGCCTGGATCGCGTGCCCCGCCTCCTGCAACAGGCGGCGCACGGGCATGTGGCGGCGCTTCTTCTGAAATTCCCGCAGGAGCACCCCCATCTGACCGCCGCCGTGCTGGGACGGCAGTCCCCTCCAGTGACGCTCGGCGATCAGCGCTTGGTTGTGATGGAACTGCGCCATGTCCAGCTCACAAAAGCGGTCGATGACGCTTCCGTGTGTGGCGCCCTCGAATCGCGCCAGCGCCTCCTGCTCCCGAAAGGCCTTCTCCAGCCAAGCGGAGTAGCAGGCATACTCGAAGAGCGCGGCCAGCCGGTGGTTCGCATCGGGCTGCGATGCCGCCGCCACGGCCACACTGGGGATGCCCATGCGGGCGGCGTCCTGCTCCAGCTGGTTGAAGCGCACCATACCCTGGATGGATGGGATGTTCGCGAGCGCGTCTTGCAGCCAGGCGGCCAGCGCGCCGTACGGCCGCACCCCCAGCTCATCCCCCGGCGGCATCCGGTCGGTGCGTAGCTCCAAGGCATCCAGTGACTTGGTCAGCGCATTCAACGCGTCTTCCAAGGCCTGGGCGCCGTCCACGAGGCTGGTCCGGTCGTTGGGTGGGGCGGCGGATTCTCTGTCGTTTTCTTGCAAGCGGTCCAACAGGTCATGCACCTCGCCGCTTACCTGTCCTTGCGCCTCGGATTGCCGCAATTCGACCAGCCACTCGGCCGCCCGCGCAAAGCTCTGGTGCCTCCCCGGCTGGTCGCCCAACTCCAGCGCCGGAAAGAGACGTGACGTCAGGTCTCTTCCGTCCTGGCTCTTTCTCAAGAGGCGCTTGGACTCGAGGATGGCGTCCAGAAGTTCCAGTTGTTCGCCTGCGGTGCCGGGGACATCGCCCCGGCAAAGTCCGACGAGTGTGCTTCGGGCCGCCCGATACGCTCCCGAGAGAAAGCGCCACCACTTGTGGCCGTGGGCGCGCAGTGCCTGGCGCTCGGCCAAGACATCCGCGTCCCAGGCCTCCGGGATCAACACGTCTTCGTGACGACGCCGGAGTGCGGCAAAGGAGCGGGAGGTCGAGGCCAGCTCCGTGATGCGTTCGGAGCGGGTGGTCCACTCCGGGCGGCGATGATCTGCACCCGCGAGGTCGGGGGCCTCAAGCGCCCTGCGGGTCGTGCGAATGATCCGCCGGGCCCCCTCAGGAGTACGTTGCCCGAATGTCTCGTCTGAGCCGATCCGCGCGATGAGCTCGTCCGTGCAGCGCCTGAGGACATCCAAAGCGTCCCGCGCCGCCCGCACGCCTTCACGCATGTGCTGTTCCTCGCTGGGGAGGATGTGGACACGGCCGTACGGCCACCATACCTGCCGGCACGGAACCCCCATTTTGCCCACCAGGGCCTGGAAGGCGCGAGCGATCTCGCGGCGGCGGACAAATTCCTCCCGGTTCCAGGAGGCGGAGTCCGGGAGAGGCAGGATTGGCCCATCCACGGACAGGCCGTCGTCCCGTATCCTTGCCATGCGACCGACCAGGTTGTGCGGCGTGAGGCCGCTGTCGCCGACGGGAGAGTTGACGGCGCGCGCGTAGTCGTTGAGCTGCTCCCTTGCGTCCTCAAGAAGCGTCTTGTCCTCATCGGCATAGGGGACTTTCGGTCGCCCCATTCCCAGGGTGCGCCGCAGCTCATTCAACACGTCGCGCTTGTTGGACTTGTGGCTGTGGAGCTCCAGGCAGGCGCCGCCCAGGTGCAGGGTGTCCAGGCGGCGCTTGACCACCTCCAGGGCGGCCATCTTTTCTGCCACAAAGAGGACCGTGCGCCCGCATGCCAGCGCCTCGGCGATCAGGTTTGTGATGGTCTGCGACTTTCCCGTGCCGGGAGGGCCCTGGATGACCAGGTTGCGGCCCCGAATCGCGTCCAGGACCGCAAGCGTCTGCGAGCTGTCGGCATCCACCACGGGATGAAGGGCCGCCACGCCCTCGTCCGTGTCGATATGGTGTCCGGCGCCGGTGTCGGGCGCCTCCCCGGCAAACCCTTCACTGCCAAAGAGCTTTCTCACCAGGGTGTGTTGGTCAGGAGACTTCTCCTCCGGCCACGCTTCGGGGTCCAGGTCCTTGTAGATGAGCAGCTTGCTGAAGGAAAAGAAGCTCAGGTGGACCTCGTCGGGGGCGACGGTCCAGCGGTCCTTGGGCGCCACCGCCTCTTCGACCTTGGCGAGGTAGCTGTCCACATCAAGGTCCTCGTCGGTCGGCATCTCCGGCAGTCGGATCCCGAAATCCTGCCGGATCTTCCTCTCGAGAGAGAGGTTGGCCTCGACTTCGTCACCGGTCCACTTGAGCCGAAATGTCCGGTTCGCGCCCATCTCCTCGAGCCGGACCGGGATAAGGATCAGCGGGGCGCGACGCTCAATGTCGCTGCTCTCGGATTCGTGCCAGACCAGCATCCCCAGGGCGAGGTAGAGGATGTTCACGCCCTGCTCCTCAATGGACAGTCGGGCGTGGCGGAATGTCTCGCGCAGGCGCAGGCCCAACTGGGCGCGGGTGAGCGCGGTCTGCAGCTTGGTGTCCGTGTGTCGGGTGGTCGCGTCGTCGGGTTCGTCGTTTTCGCTCATCATGGCGACAAGTTCGGCAGGGGCGTCGTCGCCCAAGTCAAGCTGTCCGCTCCCGGGATCCGCATCGCCCTCAAGCGCAGGAATGAAACGCATGGCCTTTGGAGCCGCGGAGGACGATGAACCGGCTGTAAATCCGCCCACGAGGATCCGGAACAGCTCGCGCGATCGCTCGTCCACCACCTCGATTCCGCGCCGCTTTGAGGTGCGGAAGTTCAGTAGCGGATTGCGCAGGGTGAGATCCAGGACATCGCGCCGGGACCTTGCGATCTCGGCCCGAATGGGGCAAGGATCGCTCATGCTTCGAAGCTTGGCCAGCGAACGGCCTGAACAGGCGAGGCAACGGCGCGCCGGCGGTTGTCGCGACCCTTATGGGTGGGCCCGGGGCCAAGAGCGGTGGCGATCACATGAGCCTCACTGCGCGCGTTGCAAGATGCCCTCCCCTGTAGCGGGGAGCCCGGAAGTGTCATTCGAGGGGCAGGTTACTCCGGGCAACCGAAACACATGGAGACTAGCGCGTGGCCGCGCAGGGTCAAGCGGCATGTCATGGGCGCGTCAAGTGGTGCGGTCCCGGGCATTAGGTGTGGCGGGTTGGTGCGAACGCTTGGCCGACGAGGTCGGCTTAGCCACTATATTATTGAGTTTCTCGGTTGCACCGTTCTGTAGACTCACGTTGGCCAATCCCATCCTTACTGACAACGAGCGCAATGCGGCGGTCTCGCACGCGTTTCTTGCGGCCTTGGCTGCGCAGGGCGGATACACCCTGCAGCGAGGTCCAGATCCCGACACGGACAGCGTTGATGCGACGATCCGGCGCGGTTCTCCCCGACGGGACGTAATCGACATCCAACTCAAAGCGACCGCGAAACGAATTGCGGAGGGGAGTGGATGACTTTTTTTCCGGCTTAAACGCAAGAACTACAATGATTTGCCGAGGAGTATAGCCGCGCCCATTTTCTTGGTTGTCGCCCAACTCCCGGTCGATGAGGATGAGTGGGTTGATGCACCGCTGAGCGGTTGGTGATGCGCAAATGCGGGTGGTGGCTGTCGCTTGCCGGCCGGGAGCCGCTGAACGCGGAATCCCGTACGGTGGTCATACCTTCAAGTCAGCGCATTGAAGACTGGGGTCTTGCGCCCCTCTTCGCCCATACAACGGAGATGCCGTCATGAATGCACCGGGGACCGAAGTCTCGCTGGCTAGGGGTATCGGCGTCCGCGCCGTGCATACCTATCTGGTGAACCGCGGATGGGTGCGTGATCGAGACGCTCGGAGGGACTCGGCCGACTTTTACCTTTGGCCGGAGGATGACCGGGATGCCGCCATTGTGCCCGCGTCGGACCAATATGCTGACTACGGACTCCGCATCTACCAAGTTGCGGGGCACGTCGCACGGGTCGAGGGACGAACCAGGCTCGCCGTGCTCACCGATATCTCGCTAGCCGAGTCGGATCTGGTGCGATTGCGCGTTCCGGGGGTCCGCTCGGACAACACGGTCAGACTCACGGACGGCGCGATGGTTCTTGACGAGGCGAAGAACATGCTCTTGGCGGCCGCCTGCTCGGCAGATCGCCCTCAGCGGATGTATCCTGGCGCCCGAAACCGCAACGCCAGTGAATACCTGAAAAAGGTGCGCCTGGGACACACCGAGCCGGGCAGTGATGTGATCAACCTGCTTTCGCCTGTGGCTCCCTCACTTGGAGCACAGGACATGTTGCCGTTTGTGGATCCGTTCGAGCGCAAGGTTGTTCGGAAACTCATCTCTGGATTGGGTGCGTCGAGGCAGGTGACGGATCGAGTCAACCGCGATTTCGCGGGTATTGACGAGTTTGAGGATCGCTTGACGGATGGCATCAGTGCGAACCTATGCCGAGCGGTCGCACGGCTTACCAAGGCGGGCCATGGCCTCCAGGTGTCCGTCAGCTGGTCGATGGCCAGGCCTGGACCACCGGAGGAGTTGGCGGCGGTCACCTTTACGCCGCCCGACGCCGAAGTCCTTCACAAAGCTGCCCGCGTGCTGGCCGAGCGCCAGGAGCGGATTGATGAGGAGATTCAGGGATATGTTTCTCGGCTTGCGCTTGAAGCAACGGAACCCAGCGGCACGGAGACGATCAGGGCATTTGTCGATGACAAGATCGTGTCTGTTCAAGCGGTATTCGACGAGACACACTACAGTGCCCTTGTTCGAGCGCACGCCGAGCGCCTGAGCGTTTCGCTGGAAGGAGATCTTGTCCGCAAGGGGCAGCGATGGCACCTCCGGAATCCGCGCGGGCTCACGGTGATTGAGGACGATTCGGAGGAGTAGGGCCGGCCGTTCTGGGCCTTTGCGACAAGGCCTGTGCACGCGGTGGTTCCCGGAAGAAATCGATCCTGCACCGCACGGGTCCGACGACGGCCACCTTGTGGCGCGCTTGGGGGTGGATCGTGATGCGCTCAGGTGCGGAGACCGTTCTGGCCACTCCGGCCTCAAGGTCCACAAACTGCAGGCCGCCCTCCAACACCGTGAGCACCCCCCAGTGGCTCGGCGCGAGCGCGTGATCCCGGCGGAGCGCCACCGGGAGCGTGTCCTGCGTGAAGACCGCCGAGGAGTGGGTCGCAACAACGCGGTCGGGCAGTTGGCCGGTCACGGTGCGCCGAGGGTGCCCGAATCAAAGGCACTTCGCCACACATGGGCGGCCCCGGCGGACACGTCCCACCCACAATGGGGAGACGATTCCCGCGAGGTCCGGGACACCGCAACCGATGCGGGAAGATGTTGCGGTGCAGTTGTGAGTGGATGTTCAGGCCGCGCCGCAGCGCAAAGACGCAGCCCGCCTCTCGATCCGCCCGCCCGGGCGGGATTCAGGCAGACGAGGTCCAGAACGCGGACAGGGACTCACCCTGGGGGCTTTCGCGCAACTTCTCAAAGGCCCGATTGCGAATCTGGCGAATTCGTTCCCTCGTCACCCCCAACAGGGAGCCAATCTCCTCCAGGGTGCGCTCCTCGCCGTCGTCCAAGCCGTAGTAGAGGTAGAGGATCTTGCGCTCCCTCTCGGTGAGGTAGCTGTCGAACATCGTCTCCAGGTAGTGGCGACGAGCCATGGCCTCGACACCCTCCTCGATCTCCACCGCGTCGCCTCCCGAAAAGCGCTCTCCGTAGTTCGCGCTGTCCCGGTCGCCCAGGTCCATGGGGGCGTCCAGGCTGAGCTCGGTGGCGGCCACACGCCTGAGCGCGCGGACCGTATCGATCGGTGCCTTCATCTCGTGGGCGAGCTCCCGATCGGTCGGGGTGCGCCCCAGCTTCTGGGTCAACACCGTGTTGGTGCGTGCCAGCCGGGCCAAATTGGAATTCTGGTTGAGCGGAATGCGAACGGAGCGCGTCTGCTCGGCCAAGGCCTGAAGCACGGTTTGGCGAACCCACCAGACCGCGTAGGAGATAAACTTTACGCCCTTCTCGGGGTCGAACTTCTTGACCGCCTTGAGCAACCCCTCGTTGCCGATGCACACGAGCTCCGCCAACCCGAGTCCGCGGCCCTGGTACTTCTTCACATACGAAATGACGAATCGCAGGTTGGCGGTCACCAGGCGCTCGGCCGCTTCCCTGTCGCCCGCCCTGGCTCGCCTGGCCAGCGCGCGCTCCTCCTCCGGGTCGGAAATAAGGGGGTAGCGTTCCACATCTTGGAGATACTGATCAAAGGAATCGAGACCGCGCGAAGCTGCGAACACAGCATCCTCCTGCCAGGTGAACGTGTAAGCTGAAGCCTATCGCCGCTCAGGGCCAATGTCAACCATTGTGGTTCTTGGCCGGGTCTAGGGGCGGCGCAGTGCCGCCCGCCCTGTGGCCCGGCGCCGGGGTGCCCGATGCGGGCCGCAGCGCCGACGTCACCGGTCCAGCAGGCTCATCCCTGCGCGCGTTCCCCGGGCGCGCCGGAGCTGCCAGTCGTTGAATCCATCCAACAGGTTGACCGCGTCATATCCGATGCGGAGTTGCATGCTGCGAAGCCCCCCCGCCCGCAGGGGGGCCGCGAGGTCGACGCGCACGATCATCCGGGTTTCCGCCGGAAAGCCCACCCGCAGCCCGAACCCCGCCGCCCCCCTGAGCCCCGTGTCCCGTCCGAACGGCACCTGCCCGTGCCAACCCACGCCGGCGTCGGCGAAGAGCGTGAACCCCAAGTCCACGACATCACGCAGCGGCCAGCCCAGCTTGATGCGGTCCTCCAGGTGCAGGAGCACCCGCTGGCCGACCGGAAAGTCCTCGCGATCATATCCCCGGATTCCGTGGGGGCCTCCCAGGGTGAGCTGAAAGGGAAAGGAGCTGTTCCAGCCGCCCGCGGCCGTCAGCCCCATGACCAGCGTGTGGCTCCCGGCACCGCCGTCGCCCCCGGGTACAACCGACTCGGAGCGCGTGGGCTGCCAGTATAGGTACGCGCCCGCCCGCCCCAAGATGTTTCGATACGGGCTGCCGGAGGGAGGAGGGTCGAGGATCCGGGACGCCTCCACGCTGAGCTCCGAATTCAAGACCCAGCGCCGTCCCGCGGCTCCTCCGAACAGGGTGACGCCGCCGCTGATCTCGTGCGATGCCCCGCCGGGCCAAGTGGGTGGCCCGCCCACCGTCGTGGCCACGTTAATCAGCGCTTGGGTGCCGACCCTGATATCTTGGCGCGCCCGAATGAAATCCAGTCCTGCCCGCTCTACATAGCCAATGTTGCGCTTGCCCACGGTGAGGCTCAGGCGCGTTGCCCGGGCGGGCTCGACCTGGGGTCGCAGGAGGGCCACCGTTGTCGCATCCACCGTATCCGGGTTCGAGAAGTCGAAACCGCGCACCACGGTGATGTCGCCCGGGAAACCCTCATAGCGCACATCCTCCCTACTCGCTCCGGCCGCGATGACCGTCAGGTCTCCGGGGCGGCCTAGGCGCAGACCCAGGGCAACAGCCGCGCGGCGGGTCTGGATCGGCAGGTTGACGTGGGTAAATCCCGCGTTTCTGGGTGCGCTGTAGCGGAAGAGGTCTTCGCGCATCGCGTAGGACTCCACAAAGGCCCACCGCCCCACCTCTCCGACGAAGGGGTAGGAGAGCGATTCGTGGAAAAAGACGCCCGTGCGCGTGCGCCCGCCGGCGACCGCCCCGTTCATGCGTGTCCCGACAAGGCGAGGCCTGCCGATCTCCACCCCCAGGTCACGGTGCTCGTCGCGCTCCCGCAGGTACGCCCTGACCAGGGTACCGGTGCCCCACAGGTTGGCCTCGCCCAGGCCGACATAGGAGAGCTTGAGGCCGTTGTCGAACTCCGGGCGGGCGTCCACCCGGAGCGACCACGCGTCCCGGGTCGTGACCCGCACATTGATCCGGTCGGCTGAGACGGAATCCACCGCGATGCCGGCGTGGTCCAGGAAGGGGAAGTCCCGGAGCAGACGGCCCGACTCCCGGACAAGCACCTCGTCGTAGCAGTCCCCCTCCCGAAACAGGAGTTCATCCAGGATGAAGCTCGCCCGCGTGCGGCGATGGACCCGCTTGCCCACGGCCCGCAGCAGCTGGGCGACGCGCGCGACCCCCTGGTGCTCCAAAGTGTCGCCGTCCTGCGAGAAGACGCCCTGGTTGTCCACGCTGATCTCCCCGACGACCGCTCCCGGACAGGCGCGGGTGGGTACGTCCTCGGCGTCTTGCCTCGGCGGCTTCTCTTGGGCCGAAAGCGGGCCCACGCAGGCCACGAGAGCGAGAATGGCGCCTGACACGAGCCTGCCGCCACGGATGCAGCGGCTCCTGGAGCTCACGGTGGCCGGCGCCGGGGGCGCCTCCCTAGCTTGACCGTCGATCCGGCGCACCATGGCCCGCGCGCGTCATGCAACCGGGGTGGCGAAGGGTGGGGCGAGCGGCCACGAGGCCACGGGCTTTTGTCTCAAGGATCGGCGGACCGGCTCCTGCGCGGTGGTTGGGTGAACGACGCATTGACGAGTGACGGCTGGCGCGCGCTTCGCAGACCGCCCAATCCACGCCTCTTGAAGGATGGGTTCCACTCATAATTTCACAAGATCTTGACATACATCATGGATCGTCGATTCCGCAGATGTTGTCCGCGCGAAGAGCCTCTCTCCCAAGACCCCTGGTTCACGGCCATCGACCCGTGCCGGATCAACCAAAGGCACCCAGGCACCCGGTTCGGCGCCCCCGCTTAGGCACCGGTGCCCCCGGTAACCCGTGCCGCACTTGGGCCGGGGCTTTGGGCGCAACCCTCTCCCCCAAGCCAGTGGACGGAATGTCCAAACTGCATCAAATTACCCAGTTGCCCCAAGATGATGCTGCGAAGCCGGAGGCGAGGCGTGAGCGCCGGCGGTCGGGCATGGGAGCGGTCGCGTAGAGGATCTTGGCTTCGGCGGATGTCGGACTGAGGGCACCTCTCTGCCGGCGCATGCCCCCCAAGCCCCACTCCGCACCACCTTTGGCAAGCCGGCCGCCTGCGTCACGGGGGCGCGCCGGGGACCCGGGAGGCGGACCAACAGAAAAAGCCAGGCCGACCCGACAGCGTACTCATTTCAACCGAACATAGCGGAGAATTCACAGCGTGGACCTTTCCGAGCAGGGACTAAACCCCGGGCGCCGCGTGCGCCACAACCTGAGTCCGCCGGAGCTGTACGAGGAGACGCTTCGGCTGGGGCTTGGGAGAATGGCCGAGGGTGGCGCGCTGGTCACCGCCACATCGCCCCACACCGGGCGCTCGCCCAACGACCGCTTCGTGGTCGATGAGGTGCAAAGCCGCGACAAAGTCGATTGGGGTGAGGTCAACGTACCGATCTCCGAGGAGCACTACCTGGCGCTCAAGTCCGATGTGGTGGCGTGGTTGAACGACCGGGATCTCTATGTTCGAGATGCCCGCGCGGGTGCGGATCCCCGGTACAGCATCGGGGTGCGCGTGGTCTCCGAGAGTCCTTGGCACGACCTGTTTGCGCACAACATGTTCCTGAGGTTGGAGCCGGGGGATGCGGAGGGCTTTCGCCCGGACTTCACCGTCTGCCACGCACCGTCGCTGAAGGCCGATCCCGAGAGGCACGGTACGAACTCGGGCGCGTTCATCGTCGTCAACTTCAGCGAGCGCGTGGTTCTGGTGGGTGGCACGGCGTACGCCGGGGAGATCAAGAAGTCCATCTTCTCCGCGCTGAACTTCATGCTTCCCGACCAGGGAGTTCTGCCGATGCACTGCTCGGCCAACATCGGCCCGGGGGGTGACGCGGCGTTGTTTTTCGGCCTCTCCGGCACGGGCAAAACGACGCTCAGCGCGAGCGCTGACCGCAGCCTCGTCGGTGACGACGAGCATGGCTGGAGCGACCAGGGCGTCTTCAACTTCGAGGGCGGATGCTACGCGAAGGCCATTCGGCTCAGCGAGGCGACCGAGCCGGAGATTTACCGGGCGACCCGTCGCTTCGGCACCATCCTGGAGAATGTGGTTTTGGACGAGTGTACGCGCAGGATCGACTACGATGACGCGACCGTGACAGAGAACACGCGCGCCTCGTACCCGATCGACTTCATCTCTGGCGCCGTGCTCTCCGGGCGGGGTGGCCATCCCAGGAGCCTCGTCTTCCTGACCGCGGATGCCTTTGGGGTCCTGCCACCGATCTCCGCCCTGACGACCGAGCAGGCGATGTACCACTTTCTCTCCGGCTACACGGCGAAGGTCGCGGGCACGGAGCGTGGGGTCACGGAGCCGCGGGCGGCGTTTAGCGCCTGCTTCGGAGCGCCGTTCCTGCCACAGCGGCCAAGTGTATATGCGGACCTGCTGGGCGAGAAGATCGCCAAGCACGGGGCAAGGGTCTGGTTGGTCAACACGGGCTGGACCGGCGGGCGCCACGGGGTTGGCTCCCGCATGAAGCTGCCCTACACGCGAGCCATGGTGGCGGCAGCGCTGAACGGAGAGCTGGACGACATCGGGCGCCAAGTGGATCCGGTCTTTGGGCTGCATATTCCGGTGCGGGTTCCCGGGGTTCCGGACGAGGTCCTGACGCCGCGCTCGACATGGGCTGACGGTGGCGCATACGATGCCGCCGCCGCCGAGTTGGCGGGGATGTTCCGACGGAACTTCCAGGCCTTTGCGGGACGGGTCGCCGGTGGCGTGAGGGATGCGGGGCCGGGTTAGGTCTTGGTCGGCATCGGTGAACGGGCAAGGCGGTCGCCGAGGCAGGGGAAAAGGGGACTTCGTTCTGGCGTCAGGATCGTGAGTGTTCCCTTGCCCGACCCCATGAAGAAGTGCTGGGCACTGACGCTTCGCGTCGCCCTGCCGGCCTTGTCGCTGCTCTTCGGCGCGTCGTGCGAGCCCGCGGAGCAGCTTCGGGATCGTTTTCGGGATCTGACGCCGCACGAGGCCTACCAGGAATCGCTCGAGTTGGCCGGCCTGCACCAGACGGCGTTGGGCCGGGGTTGGATCGGAGCGGGGCGCGATGCGCTGCGCCACTCCGTTCCCGTCTCCGTCCCCTTTGCGGAGGATGGTCACATACCGCCGGATGCGCCGATGGCCGTGGCGTATCGAATCACGATCCCGCGAGGCCGCCGCCTCACCTTCCGCGTGGATCTGGAGAGCGCCGAGGGCACCCGCCTCTTCATCGATCTCTTTCGCCTGGCCGGCGACGAGGCCGCCCCGCCCCGGCCGGTCTTCTCATCCGATTCCGTGTCTCGAACGTTTGTCTATGAACCGGCGTGGCGCGGCGGCGAGTTTCTGTTGCGCGTGCAACCGGAGTTGCTCCGGGGCGGGCGCTATCGGGTGACGGTGGAGGCTGAGCCCATGCTGGGCTTTCCGGTTGAGGGGCGTGGCATGCAAGCCATCCTCAGCGTGTTTGGGGCGCCCCGGGACGGAGGCCGCCGGGAGCATCGCGGAGTCGACATCTTTGCCCCGCGCGGGACGCCGGTGTTGGCCGCGCGCGCGGGCCGTGTGCGCGGGGTGCGGGACACGAACTTGGGCGGCAAGGTGGTATGGCTTCGGCACGGCGAGGCGGGCCAGCCCCCCGGCGAGGGCTCCAGGGACGCCCGCACCTACTACGCGCACTTGGACAGCCAGTATGTGCGTGACGGCGACTGGGTGGAGCAGGGCGACACCGTCGGTTTTGTCGGCAACACCGGCAATGCCCGCACCACTCCTCCTCACCTCCACTTTGGGTTGTACAGCGGGGGGGCATTGGATCCGTATCCGTTCCTGGACCCGCCCGGGCGCGCACTTCCGACCCAGACTGCCGATGCCGATCTCTTGGGCGCGTGGATCGAAGCCCGCCGCGACATGCGTCTGCGGGGCTCGCTGCGCGGCGAGGACCCGGTCGTCTCTGAGGTGACGGCCGGCACCCCGATTCAAGTCTTGGGTGCGACGGGGGCCTGGTTTCGGGTGCGGACCCTAGAGGGCGCGACCGGATTCGTCGCGGCTGGCTCAACCGTGGGGGCCACGGTGGCGATCGACGTCGACGACCTGCCGGGAGCCCCTTGACGTGATGCAGGTGGCGCATGTGACCCCCGGGAGGGGCGTTTGGGAGGGCGTGGCGCGTGCGCGGCGCCCCGAACGCCAACGGGTCACCCTGCCCGCACCTCCTCGCCTGCCGCTGTCCAGATCACCCCAACGCGTGAGTACGCCAAGACAGAAATGAAGACCCAGTACTGGCTCATGAAGAGCGAGCCCGGGGACTACTCGATCAGCGACCTTGAGCGCGATGGCACCACCCACTGGGACGGGGTGCGCAATTATGCGGCCCGCAACCTGATGCGCGACAAGATGCGCTCTGGCGACCGGGTCCTGTTCTACCACTCCAACACGCGGCCGCCTGGGGTGGCCGGACTGGCCGAGGTGGTGCGGGAATCGTACCCCGATCACACCCAGTTCGATCCGTCCAGCCGATATCATGACCCCAAGGCGCTACCCGAGGCGCCCCGCTGGTTCATGGTCGATATCCGCTTCGTGGAGAAGTTCCCGGGGGTCGTGGGGCTCCCCCTGATCAGGGCCACGCCTGAGCTGGACCAGATGGTGCTGGTCCGGCGCAGCCGGCTCTCCGTGCAACCGGTGACGGAGGCCGAATATCGGCGCATCGTCGCCATGGGGCGAGGCGGGGGAGCGGGCGGCGCCTGACGTCCGCCCGGTTGTCGGGGGCGGCTCCGGGGCGTAGCATGTGCGGGCGGGCGCTTGAGGGCTTGGGGCGCCCAGCGGTGCCGGCCAGGGACCCTTGGGGCCACCCCGTGGCATCTTGGTCCGTCGGCAGCACTTGACCCCAAAACACCTCAGGTAATGGCCATGCGGGAGAGAATCGACAGCCGGCAACACCACGACGCACCAAGCCGCCACGCCCTCTCCGGTGTTCCTTGTGGCGCCGGCGCACGGCCGGGGGTCCTATGGCGCACCGCCCTGGCGGCCCTGCCGGCGCTGGTCCTGTGGGCAGGAGCACTCGCCCCGGCATCCGCTGCGGGTAGGCAGCAGGACATGGCCCCGGGGGCCGGGCCCCGGGATCCTCTGCCGGAGGCTGAAGTGAGGGTGGTGCCCGGGTTGCAAGACGCCGTGGAGATCATTCGCGACCCTTGGGGGATCAACCACATCTACGCGCAGACGGAGTACGATCTCTTCTTTGCGCAGGGGTACGCCGCCGCGCGGGATCGCCTGTTCCAGTTCGAGGTCTGGCGTGCGCAGGCAACCGGTACGGTAGCCGAAATGCTGGGCGAGTCGGAGCTCGAGCGCGACGTCGGATTTCGGTTGTTTCGGTATCGGGGCGACATGGTGCGCGAGATGAACCACTACCACGACCGGGGCGCCGAGATCATCCCGGCGTACGTCGATGGGGTCAACGCCTACATCGCCCAGACGGAGGCGGACCCGTCGCTCCTTCCCATGGAATTCCGGTTGCTGGGAATCACGCCCAAGAGGTGGACCCCCGAGGTTGTGATCTCCAGGCACCAGGGGTTGCTGGGCAACATCGGTGCTGAGTTGAACTACGGCCGCGCGGTTTGGGCCTTGGGCGAGGATGTGGTGCGGCGGGCCACCAATTTCCACCCCGGCGAGCCCGACCTGGCTCTGGATCCGGCGATCGACGGGGAGCTGCTGGACGACGATATCCTGCGCCTGTACAATGCGTTTCGCCGCCCGATCCGCTTTGGCCCCGAGCACATGGCAGCCGCAGGGATGGACGGCAACCCTGCCGCGCTGAGTTTGCTGGATGCCGCCGCCGGGCTGGCGGAGGGGGCCGCCCCGGCGGCGTTTCTTGACGACCTGGGGATCGGCTCGAACAACTGGGTGGTGAGCGGCCGCCTGAGCGCCAGCGGGCATCCCCTCATGGCCAACGATCCGCACCGCGCGCAGTCTGCCCCGTCGCTTCGCTACTGGGTTCACCTGGTGGGGCCGGGATGGAACGTGATCGGCGGGGGTGAGCCGGAGATACCCGGTGTGAGCATCGGTCACAACGGACACGGCGCCTGGGGCTTGACGGTGTTTCGCACCGACGCGGAAGACCTGTATGTGTACGAGACACACCCGGACGACCCCAACCGCTACCGCTACCGGGACACCTGGGAGGAGATGACGGTGGTGAGGGAGGAGATCCCCGTGCGGGGCAGGGCTCCCCATGTGGCCGTGCTCAAGTACACGAGGCACGGGCCGGTGGTCCACGAGAACCCCCGAGAGCGGGTTGCCTACGCTGTTCGGGCAGGTTGGCTGGAGCCCGGGGGAGCGCCGTACCTGGCCAGCCTGCGGATGGATCAGGCGACGACGTGGGAGGAGTTCGTGGAGGCCTGCACCTACTCGAACATTCCGGGCGAGAACATGGTCTGGGCGGATCGGGACGGAACCATCGGTTGGCAGGCCGTGGGGATCGCTCCGGTGCGACGCAACTGGTCCGGGCTCGTTCCGGTGCCGGGCGATGGCCGCTATGAGTGGGACGGCTATCTGCCCATCAGGGCCAAGCCCAGCGTGTTGAACCCCGAAGAAGGGTTCTTTGTCACGGCCAACAATCACGTCACCCCGCCCGACTATCCCCACAGGGACGCCATCGGCTGGGAATGGGCCGACCCCTACCGATGGGCGCGCGCGTCCGAGGTGTTGGGATCCGGGCGACGGCACTCGGTGGTCGACATGATGGCCCTGCAGACCGACCGGGTGTCGATTCCGGCCCGCGTCCTGGTGCCCATGCTCAGACACCTGTCGCCGGGCGATGACGGTGCCCGACGGGCCATGGACCACCTCGCCCGCTGGGACTTCGATCTCGCGCCGGAGTCGGTGGCCGCGGGCATCTATGTGGCGTTTGAACGCCGTCTGCGTCGCGCGGTGCATGCCCTCGTCGTGCCGGAGCATGCCCACCGTCGGCTGAGCTCGCTTGCGATGGTGGATGTGGTTCGGCACCTGGGCGCGCCCGGTGGTGAGTTCGGACGGGATCCGATCGCGGGACGGGACGCCGTGCTACTGGAGAGCCTGGAGATCGCCGTCGAGGACCTTGAGGCGCGCCTGGGCCCGGAGATGGCCGACTGGCGCTACGGACAGGAGGCGTACAAGCACGCCATCATCCGCCATCCGCTGGCGGGGGCCGTGTCCCCTGAGCTGGCGGACCGCCTCAACGTGGGCCCGGCCCCCCGGGGCGGCAACGGCTATACGCTCAACAACACCGGTAACGGGGACAACCAGACATCCGGGGCCTCCTTTCGGATCATCGTCGACACCGGCGACTGGGACCGGACCGTGGGGAGCAACGCGCCGGGCCAGTCGGGCGATCCCGACTCGCCGTTCTACGACAACCTGTTCGATCTCTGGGCGAACGACCGCTTTTTCCCGGTCTTCTATTCCCGCGAGCGGGTCGAGTCTGTGGCGGTGGGCCGGGATTGGCTCGAGCCTCCGGGCGGGCGCCCCAATTGAGCGGCCCCCCAAGGGGCGCGGGCGCCGGTCCGGTGCCGCCCGGGGTGCGGGCCCGGACTTGGCACATTAATTGCAAGGCATTAGCGGTCGCGTGGCGGTTCCCAGCCGATGACATGGGGTCCCCCGGTCCCGCAGCGGACACCAACACATAACCTTCAGTTTCAGGGCCGGACAACGCTCTCAGGAAGGGCACGGCCCAAAGGTGGATTGTCATGAAAAACCCTCGCGTTCCCGCAGCGTCCGTCCCCCTGCTCCTCACCCTCGCCGCGCTGCCGCTGGGGCTCCGGGCGCCCGCTGCCAGAGCGCAGCCGCCCAACAGCCCGCCGCCGGCACCCATCCAGGACAGTCGTCACTTCCAAGAGACACTCGTGATCGGCGCGCGCTTGGGCACGCTGGGGCTGGGGGTGGACGCCGTGGTCTCGGTCACCGAGACATTCGCTGTGCGGGGTGGCGCGGGCTTCATGGGTTGGACCTTGGACGTGACCGGTCGTTTCGGGCTGGCGGATAACCGAACCGCCGAGTTGGCGTTGGTCGACGGGCTGTACACGCTGGGAGGCGAGGCATCGCTCGGATTCATGCGCCTTGGGGCCGGACTGCTGGTCAAGTCCGGCAATCCGGTTCACACGATCACGTACGGGCAGGGGGCAGCCATCGACATCGGCGGCAATCCGTACACCCAGCCCCAGGTCCGAACGATCGAGACCACCGTGGAGTCCAAGTCCACCGCTCCGTACCTGACGCTCACCTTCGGGTCCGGTCGGTCCAAGGGATTCAACTTCGATGTCGACATCGGGGCTGCCCTCTTGAGGGGCGCGGACGTGACCATGACGGCGACCGGCGATGTGGTCGGCTCAGCGGCGTTCAAGACCGATCTTGAGGCCGAGCGGCTGGACACCAAGAACGATATCGGGGTGTTCAGGAGCTTCTGGCCGATCATGAACCTGGTGCTGGCCTACGGATTCTGAGGCAGCACGCCTACGATCCGTTCGACGCCCGGGGCGCCACGGCGCGTGCCCGCTCCCCGGGACGGCGGTTGAACCAAGCGGTGATCAACAGGGTCTCCGCGGCCGCGTCCGGGCTCAGTCCCGGGTGGGTGCCGGCAGTGAGCGGGGACCCAAAGACGTCGCCGATTCTCGTTCGGACGCGCCGGTGGTCGCGGGCGGACCTGGGGCGGGCGAGGTCCGCCGCGACCCGGCCCTGCCGGATGAGGTACACGCGGTCGTTGCCTCGGAAGCCGGGCACGGGGTAGACGAGATTCAGGCGCCGCACATGCCCCCGAACATCCGACAGTCGCCTCCACAGGCACTCCAGCCTCTGGATGCGATCGCGGATCTCGGCGGCGTACTCGAAATCCAGGCGCCGGGCGGCGGCTGACTGCTTGGCGGCCAGGTCATCCAGCAGGGAGCGGTCGCGGGCCTCGAGAAAGCGCTGGGCCATGGCGAGTCGCTCCCCGTACGAGGCGACCGTGCAGCGTCCGGCACAGGGAGCGAGGCAGGAGCCCGTGTCCAGTCGCATGCAGAGGGATGCCCGTCCGCGTGCCCGGACCGGCGCCTGTACCTTGGTCTCTGCCGGGCAGGTGCGGGTCTTTGGCGAGGGGTCGAAGTGGATCTGCGTGTTGGACGGGCAGTCTCTGAGGCCCAGTGCCAGCGAAAGGTCCCGGACCGCTCCGGCGAGCCAGCCGGGCCGGCCCAGGGGACCAAAGTAGCGGGCGCCATCGGTGCCGGGTTCGGTGACCGGCACGAGCCGGGGAGCGGGCTCAAGGGTGATCTTGATGAAGGCGTGGCGTCCCACCCGCTTGTGCTGCACGTTGTATTCGGGTTGCCAGGCGCGGATCTGGCGCATCTCTTCCAGCAGTGCGGCAAACTCGGTCGGCCAGTGGTCCCAGGCAACCGCCTCCACGCGCGCCATCATCCGGGCCACCTTGCCCTGCGGCCGGCGGAAGTACGACAAGAGGCGCGTGCGCAGCCTGATTGACTTGCCGACATAGAGCACCCTGCCGCCGGCGCCCAGCCAGCGATAGACCCCGGGCCGGTCCTGGGCCCGGGCGCGCACATGGTCTCGGACTCCCTGGGCAGTCATGCCACCAATGTTCGGATTGTTTTCGGGATGGGTCAAGCGGGGTGACGGCGCGCACCCCAAGATGCGGTGGGGGATCCCTTGCCCCCGAGTGCCCGCCCTGGCTATCGTGACGGCTCCCATGCCCCGACACCTCAACTCCATCATCATCCGCGATCCGGTGTGGAACACGATCCGGGTGGACCCGATCGCCGCCACGATCATCGATACGGCGGCCTTCCAACGCCTCCGCTACATCCGGCAGCTGGGGGTCGCGCACCTGGTGTATCCCGGGGCAACGCACACGCGCTTCGATCACGCCCTGGGGGTCTATCACCTCTCGGTGCGGGCGCTGGAGATCCTGCGCGCGGACGCCGGCGCGGCAGAGGCCGCCTGGTCCCAAGCCCGTCTCGTCCCCTACGCCGCGCTCCTTCACGACATCGGGCACTACGCGTTTTCGCACGCGCTGGAGGAGCTGGAGCCGAATCGGATCCCCGGTGATCACGAAGAGATGAGCCTCAGGTTCTTCGAGTCCGACGAGCTCAGGAGCGCTCTGGCCCCTCTGGGCGTGGGCGCGGCCGCGTCGATCTACGGCATGATCAAGGGCCAGGGGGGCGTGGCGCTGGCGGGCCTGGTGTCAGGGAGCCTGGACCTGGACAAGATGGAGTACCTGCGCCGTGATGCGCGCTTCTGCGGCGTGCCGTACGGCGAGGTGGACGTCGAGAGGCTCCTCCAGGGGCTGGTCCTGTTGCCGGATCCCGCCACGGGCCAGTGGGAGGTCGGCGTACGGCAAAAGGCGCTGACCAGCTTGGAGTCCCTGCTTTTTTCAAAGTACCAGATGTTTCGCACGGTGTACTGGCACCACGCGGTGCGGGCGGCCACGGGGTTGTACAAGCGCATCGTCGAGACGGCCGTCCAGGCGGAGCTTCTGGCTCCCGGCGACCTTGTGGGCCCCACCGACGAGGAACTCCTCCACGAAATCAGGCTGCGCGCACGGGACAGCGACGATCCCGCGTCGGCACGCCTGGTCCGGCGCTGGTTGCCGGCGCTTCGGGAGCGCCGGCTGCCGAAGCGCGCGACCGAGGTGCCCGCCTGGCAACTGGAGGGTCGGGACCTGCCCCTGTGGGTCAGCGGCGATTCCGGCGAGAAGCGCCGCTGGGAGGACGAGGCGGCCGCCGAGTTGGGGCTGGCGCCAGGCGAGGTGATTCTGGATTTCCCCGTGAAGAAGGCCATGTTCCAGCTGGACATGCTGGTCGAGCGATCCCACGGTGTGGAGCGCCTGGGTCCCGGTGGCGTACCCGGCCTCATCGACCTCCCCCGATTGGCCCAGGAGCTGTACCGGACTGCGCGGGTGCTTCGCCTCTTTACCTTCGAGCCCCGCAGCGTGGAGCCCGAGTGGCTTCTGGAGCGCCTGGGGGCTTAAGGCGTTGTACCGCGCCGTCGGGCAACCATTGGAGGGAGCAGACGTATCTCACAGGGTCCATTGCTCGCTCATGGACGGCCACCGGGGGGCGGGGGCACAGGGGTCCGGGATTGCGGGCGCAACCGTTGCTTGTGGACGGGGGTTGCCGGTTCACCCGGATCTGGTCGGACTCCAACCGCACGTCCGGTGTTCGTGGCCGAGCGCCTGGACGACTGACGCCGTCCGGGCGGGACGGGCGGCCCGGATCGGCACAAAAGTGTTGACGCGAACCTTGACGCGGTATTAACATCAAGGGCTATACAGCAAGGCCCTTGGAATCTGGACCTGACCGGTCCGGTGCAATTAGACATGGAGATGAATGGTTGATGATGGCGACCACCAAGACTCGACGGGCTCGGGGGGGCAGAAGGAAGAAGAAGAAGAATCCGCTGACCGGATTCGACGCCAGCCTGGATGAGAAGACCGCGCTGGACCAGTATCTTCGCGATGTGAGCCGCCATGAGCTCATCACCCCCGAGATGGAGAAGATTCTGGGCGCCAAGGCCCAGCGGGGGGACGAGGAGGCGATCCAGGCGCTGGCACGGGCCAACCTGCGCTTCGTCATCAGCGTGGCGAAGAAGTACCAGAACCGGGGCGTGTCGCTGACCGACCTGATCCAGGAGGGCAATGTCGGGTTGGTGACGGCCGCCCGGAAGTTCGATCCCGAGCAGGGCGTGAAGTTCATTTCCTACGCGGTGTGGTGGATTCGCCAAGCAATTCTGGCGTCGCTTGCCAACCATGGGCGCCCGGTTCGAGTCCCTCTCAACCGTGCCTCGGATCTGGCCCGGATCTTCCGCGAGAAGGAGCGACTGAAGCAGGAGCTGGGCCGTGATCCCACGAGCGAGGAGCTCGGGAAGGCGGCGTTCCTGACGCCGCAACTGGTCGAGTCGCTGCAGACGCTGAACGCGGCGGAGATCCGCCTGGACGCGCCGATCGGCGACAGCGAGGATTCGCAGCTTGTGGAGCGCTTCATCACGGAGGAGGCGGCAGAGCCGGAGGCCGAGGTCGAAAAGCGCCTCCTGATGGAGACCGTCACGAATGCGCTGGGTACGTTGGAGCCCCGTGACGCCCATGTGCTACGGCTGTACTTCGGGTTGGAGGATGAGCGCGAGCACACGCTGGAGGAGATCGGCAACGATTTGGGAGTCACGCGCGAGCGGATCCGGCAGCTCAGGGACCGGGCGCTGCGGCGTCTGAGCGAGGGAGAAACCGGCAAGGCGCTCAAGTCGTTCGCGGCCTAGCCGCACCGGCCCGTGGCGGTGTAGGGTCCTGGCGCCGTCCACAGGCTCGGTGACCGGGGGCACGCGATCGTCTGCACGGAAGGTGCCGGTCGCGGGCCAGGTCATCGAGACCGTCGGCGGCGTGTATCGGGTGCGCACAGCGGATGGCGTGGTCGAGGCGTCGCTCCGGGGGCGCGTCAAGCATGTCCGTGGTGCGCGCGGCAAAGTCGTGATCGGGGACCGCGTCGATGTCTTGGCGGCCCCGGCCACCCGCGCAGATCATGCCTGGGTGATCCAGCGCGTGGGTCCCCGCGCAACTCGGCTGGTGCGCCGCGCCCTGGGAGGGCGGGTTGCCAAGGTCGTGGCCGCCAATCTGGATCGCCTGCTGGTCGTGGCCTCCGTTGCCGATCCGCCCCCGTCTGCGCACGCGATCGACCGCATGCTTGTGATGGGCGAATCCGGGGGCATGGAGGGTCGGGTCGTTCTCAACAAGATGGACCTTCACGGCGCTGACGGGGTGGCGCGGCAGATGGCGCCCCGATACCGCCGCGCGGGCTATCCGGTGTTGATGACATCGGCGGTCAGCGGGCGGGGAATCGAGGACCTGCGCCGGCTCCTCCGGGGGGGCTCATCGGCCCTTGCCGGACCATCGGGCGTCGGGAAATCGTCGCTGCTGAACGCCGTCGAGCCCTTGCTGGCGCTGCGCACGCGCCGGGTGGGGAGGCGCTCCCGGTCGGGGAAGCACACCACCGTGTCCAGTCGGCTCATCGCGCTGGCCGGTGGCGGGCATGTGGCCGACACGCCCGGGTTCTCCGATGTGGGTCTGGGCGATGTGGAGTCCGCCACGCTGGACCGGTGCTTTCCCGAGTTTCGACCATTCCTGGGCCGGTGTCGCTTCAGCGACTGCCGGCACCTGGAGGAACCCGGCTGCTGCGTGCATGAGGCGGTGGGTCGGGGGCATGTTCAGCGGGGGCGCTACGAGAGCTACGAGGCGATCTTTCGGGAGTTGCCGTAGCATGGCGCCCACCGCATGAGTAGCCCCCAAGGCAGCGGGAATCCCGAGTTCCGGGACGGTTCGCGCCCTCCTTCGGCCCACACCATGTCCCTGTTCCCGTTGACCCAGGCGCCCGTCGTCCGTTGAACGCAACCGATCTCCTTGATGTCTTGGCGCAACGGGGCGCCCGCCCCTTGCCCCCTCGGTCCGACTCCCGGCGGATGGTGGCCGTCGGCCCGGTCGAGGTCGCAGAGCTGGAGCGGGGGACGGACGCCTTCATGCGCGCCCGTTGGAGGAAGCGGTCCGCTCGTACGAACGCGCCCGGCGTCCTGATCGCTGACGACCCGGAGTGTCCCGGGCGGGTGCGCGTTCTGGGCCCCGTGCAGGACGACGGTGTGATCCACTCGGTGAGCCCCTCTCGCTTGGCGGACATGCTGGGCGAGGCGGCCGGGCTGAGCGCCTTCGATGCGATCCGTCGGATCGCCGGCGCGCTGATACGCCTGGGCGGCGACGGCCTCGTGGTCAACGGACTCCTGACCCGCCACACGCTGGAGCACCGGCTTCGGGCGGATGCCGACCGCTGGGACGAGGCCGCCCGGCACGCCCGCGACATCCGCCCCGGGGACGACTGGCGCGTGGTACTCTCCAAGCTGGGCTACACGCTGAGGCAGTTGCCCACGCGTGGGTACCTGACGACGCACGACGGCGTGGTCGTCGCGGTCGTGCATCCCAAGAAGTCGGACCAGGACATGACCCGGGTGGACGGGGAGGGTCGCCCACCGGAGGGGCTACTGGTCGGGGACTGCTGTGCCCAGCGCGCGCCCTTCGGCATCCTCGCCCACCGAGGGTGGCTCCGATTGTTCGATGCCGGAAGCCCGTCGGCGGCCAGCCGCTGGCTGGAGTTGGACGCAGCACTGTTGGAAGGAGACCGGCTGGCGCTCTTGGGACTGCTGGCGCCGCCCTTTCTGGCCCAAGGAGGGTTTTCGGCTCTCAAGGCCGAGGCCCGGGACTTTGGCGCCCGACTGCATCGGCGCTTGGACCGCACGATTCGCCAAGAGGCTTTGCCTGCCCTGGCGACCGGGATGCAGCGCTGGGCCGGGGAGGCCGGCGTCGACATCACCGGCGACGGGGAGCGCGAAGAGTTGGAGCGCGCCGCGCTCACGCTGGTGTTTCGGGTGGTGTTCATTCTGTTCTGTGAGAGCGCAGGCCACTTGCCGATGCTCAACCCCAGATACCGGAAGGTGTCGCTGTCGTCCCTGGTCCGGGAGGCGTGGGAGACCAGAAGCACGCTAAGCGACAGATCGACTGCGCTGTGGGCCGGACTCGAGCGCCTGTTTCGTGCGATGAGGGACGGGAACCCGGCGTGGGACATGCCGGCCTACAACGGGTCGCTCTTTGCGGAGACGGGTTTTGACGGGGCGGAGATGCTGGAGCGCATGCGGCTCAGGGACCCCGAGGTAGCCCGGATGCTGCTGGCGATCGGGCAGGGCCCGGAGGACGACCGGGGCCGTGGCGCGGACTTCTCGACCCTCGAGATTGGCCATATCGGCCACGCATACGAATCGCTGTTGAGTCTCAAGTTGTCGTTGGCTCAGCGGCCGGTCCGCTACGATGCTAAGCGGGATCGGTATGTGGGTGCCACGGCGGGCGATGCCGAGGTTCTTCAGGAGGGTTCGCTACTCTGGCAGACATCGCAGGGCGGCCGTAAGGCGGGTGGCGTTTACTACACGCCGGTCGAGCTTGTCCGATTCCTGGTTGAGGGGTCGGTGCTTCCGGCCTTTGAGCGGCATCTGGAGCGGGTTGCGGGGAAGCTCGAGACGGACCCGGAGGGTGCGGCTCGGGACCTGTTCTCGTTCGCGGTGGTGGACCCGGCGTGCGGAAGCGCGCACTTCCTTGTGCAGGTGGCCGAGACGCTGGCGGAGCGGACGGCGCGGTTCCTGGCGGAGCACCCGCTGCCCGATGTGGTGAACGCGATGGATCGGCTGCGCGCCGAGGCGCGCTTTGGTGATCGGGTCGATGACCTCGCGCTACTCAGGCGCCTGTTGGTCAAGCAGTGTGTGTTCGGCGTGGACGTCAGCGCGATGGGTGTCGAGGTGGCGACGCTCTCGCTGTGGCTGGCGTCCTTTGTGCCGGGATTGTCGCTGTCGTACCTGGGAAGGAATGTCGTGGTGGGCGACTCGCTGATCGGCGTGTCAGACGCCGCAGACGTGCTTCGGGAAGCGACGGCGTTTGAAGATGTGGTCGAGGGTCGGCTCAGGCGGGCGACGGAGCTGGTTCGACAGGTATCGGAGGGCCAGGACAGAACGCCCGACGAGGTCCAAGCCAGCCGCAAGGCGGACCTGGAAGCGACCCGTGCGACTGCGGGGCTGAAGCGCGTCCTTGACCTCTGGACGGCGGAGCAGTTCGGGCTCAAGGGCGCCCGGAACTATGCGGCGACGCAGGTAGAGAGGGCTCTCGATGGGCAAGATACGAGGGACTATCTGGTTCGGTCGGCTGCGCTTTCTGACCGGTACCGGTTCCTGCACTGGCCGCTGGCGTTTCCGCATGTATTTGCGCCCTCCCGCGGCGGCTTTGACGCTGTTGTGGGGAATCCTCCTTGGGAAGAGGTGAAGGTTGAGGGATTGTCCTTTTACGGAAGGTGGATCCCGGGTTTGCAGAGCCTGGGGGATGCGGATCGTAGCGCCGCCATCAACCAACTTCTGCGGGAGCGACCGGAGTTGAACAGCCGGCTCCAAGAGGAGCGGAAGCGATCCGACCGGGCGAGGTCCGCATTGGCCGCAGCCGGCTACGGGTCCATGGCCGGCGATGCCGATCTCTACAAGTTTTTTTGTCGGCGCTACAGGCACCTGCTGCGGGACTCAGGTGTCCTGGGCGTGGTGTTGCCCCGCACGGCCTTCAACGCCAAAGGATCGAAGGGGTTCCGGCGCTGGTTGTACGAGGAGATGGCGACCCGCCGGGTTGATTTCCTGCTGAATCGCAGGCGTTGGATCTTTGACATCCACCCGCAGTACTCCGTGGCCTTGGTCACGGCCCGCTGTGCCCGGCCCGAGTCTGGACACGCGGTCGAGATCTCGGGTCCCGCCACGATGCCCGAGGAATGGCGTCGCCAGGCGTCGCGTCCCGGCATCAGACTGCCGCCGACAGCGTTCGGCCCGGGCCTTGAGACCCCGATCCTGAATTCCCAGGACGAAGCGGATCTGTTGGCGAAGCTACGGCGTAGGAATCGGTTTCCCCGTGGCGCCGGGGCTCGGTGGTCGTGTTTTCCGGTGCGTGAACTCCACGAAGCCCATGATCGCTGCTTCTGGCTGGGGCATAGGGAGGGCTTGCCGCTCTGGAAGGGCGCGAGCTTTGGCCAGTACGACCCGCACGGAGCGGATGGGCGCTCGTGTCCATCGACCGACGCTTTGTGGAAGAAAGTGAAGAAACCAATGCCAGGCAGAGGATCACTGATTGCCCGGGAAGTTCCCTTGGCCGAGCGCCGTCAGGCAGTGGAGCGAGAGCTCACGCGCGCTCGCATTGCATTTCGCGACATCACCAACCGGACCAACACCCGCACCGTCATTGCGTCCCTGATTCCGCCGGGCGTGCTGTTGACTGACGCGGCGCCCTACTTGGCGTTCACGGAGGGCGACGCACGAGCCCGGGCCGCATGCTTGGGCATCATGAACAGTCTGCCCTTCGATTGGCAGGCCAGGCGCTTTGTCGAACTCCACGTCAGCTTCTTCCTCCTGGAGGGGCTCCACCTCCCGGACCTGGCCGATGAGGACTTCCTTGCCGTGGCGCGAGCCTCCGCTCGTCTGTCGGCCGTGGACGACCGCTACGCCGACTTTGCCAGGGAGGTCGGGGTCGAGCCGGGCCTGGTGGAACCGGACCACCGGCGGGCGCTTCGCTTGGAGATCGACGCTCGAGTCGCACGCTCTTGGGGTCTCACGGCGGACGACCTTGAGATTATCTGCCGGGACTTCACGCACGAGGCAGTCCCGCCCGAGTACAGGCAGGGCCTCATGCGTCGCCTGGAGGAGTTGCGGTGAGCACATCCGCCCGCCCGTCGATGCTGGACAACCAGGGTGCGGACCGGAACCACGCGGCCGGGCTGGACTTTCTGGCCCGGGACCTTGACGTCCGGCATCCCCTGTCGGTCGCGACCGGCTACGTCAACCTGGAAGGCCTGCACCACCTAGCCGTCTCGGTCAGCCGCGACCGGCCCACCCGGCTCCTTCTGGGTGCTGCGCCCAGCGCCGCCCTCGGGAGCGAATTTCCGGCCACCCTTTTCGAGCGCACCGTGGTGAAGTTGTCCGAAGATCGGGACCTGTCGCGATTCCCGGAGAGTCGGGCACTCCAGAAGCTGACGGGGATCGGCGAGTGGCTGGAGCGCGACGACGTCCAGGTTCGCCGCTATGTGGCCAAATTCCTCCACGGCAAGGCGTATCTGTTCGGCAACTCGGTCGACGCCCGTGCCGCGCTCGTGACCTCGGCCAACCTCACCGCCGCAGGAATGCGGCACAATCTCGAGCTGGGCCTGGTGCATTACAGTCCGGTCGTGGCCGGCCAGACGGTCTCCTGGTTTGACGGGCTTTGGGATCAGGCGGCCGACTACAAGGACGAGCTCCGGGAGCTGCTCTTCCCCGATGTAGGCCTCCTGGATCCCCGAACGGTCTATCTGCGGGCGCTGCTGGAGCTCTTCGGCGACATGAAGGACGAGGACGGGGGCGACGCGCCCGCAGCGGTGCAACTGGCATCCTTCCAGGAGCACGGTCTCCAGCGGGCGAGGGCGATCGTAAAAGCTCACGGAGGCGTGGTCTTCGCCGATGGTGTTGGGACAGGAAAGACGGAAATCGGCCTGGCCATGGTGGAGAACTACGGGGTGCGCCAAGGCAGGCATGTGCTCATCGTCGTGCCGGCCCAGCTGCGCAAACACTGGCGGCAGCGCCTGGACCAGACCCGGCTTCCGGCCGAGATCATCAGCTACCACGACCTGGCCGCCGAGGAGCAGCTGGCAGGCCCGAACGGGAGCAGAGCCAAGCGAATTCTTGCCAACAACAAGGACTCCTATCGGCTGATTCTGGTCGATGAGGCGCATGCGCTCCGAAACCCGGATACCCGGTGGTATCAGGCCATGACCCGCCTCTTGGGGGGTGTGAAGAAGGATGTGGTCCTGCTCACGGCCACGCCGATTAACAATGGACTCTGGGACCTGTACCACATGGTCATGACGTTTGCGCGGCATGACCGGGCGTTTGCGGGGAACGGCATCCCGTCGCTCAGGGAGCTGTTCAAGAACGCGGGCGCGAACAGCCGCGACCCGGAGAACCTGAACCCGGATGTCCTGTTCCCCCTGGCCGACCTGGTCAGCGTGCGAAGGGACCGCCGCTTCATCCAGTCCCGCTACCCGGGCGTCACGTTCCCCGACGGCACGCCCGTTTCGTTTCCGACGCCCGCCCTGGATACGGCGCGGTATGACATCGACCGGGCCTACCCCGGGTTGGTGAGCGAGATCACGGCGCTCATCGGGGGGCTCACGATGGCGCGCTACCGACCCAGCCAATACCGGAAGGACGACACGGGTCAGGCCCGGGAAGCGACGCTGAGCGCGCTGCTCCAGTCGGGGATCCTCAAGCGCTTCGAGTCGTGCTGGCACGCCTGCGCGCTGACCGTGGGGCGGATCCTGGCCGCGCATCGCGTGTTCCTGGAGGCGTGGGAGCGGGGCCGGGTGCTGGGCTCCAAGGCACTGAGAGATGCGGCCAGAATGGAGCTGGACGAGTCGGTGGCGAGTCGGGGACTGGAGGAGTTGCTGGAGGATGACGACCAGGACTGGGAGCCGACAGAAGACTACGACCCAGAGTTCCGGGAGGATGTCGAAGCCGATTCCCACCGGCTGGAGCGGCTGCACAAGCGCCTGGGCGGACTGAGCGACCGTAACGATCCGAAGCTGTCCCTGCTTTGTCAGTTGCTGGAGCGGTCCCGTGCCCAAAAAGTCGCTGTCTTCAGCGCCTTTGCGGATACGGTGAGGTACCTGGATGACAACCTGCCCGCCTGGGTGGCCGACCGGGAGCGCATCATGGTCATCGGAGCCGAGACCACGCCCGATCAGCGCACGCAGATGCTGTCCCGCTTTTGCCCGGCCACGGTGGTCGGCCCCGAGTACCGGCCCCCGAAGGGCGAGGTCGACCTGCTGCTCAGCAACGATGTGCTGTCCGAGGGGCAGAACCTGCAACAGGCCGCCGCCGTCATCAGCTACGACATGCCTTGGAACCCCCAGCGCATGGTACAGCGCTACGGCCGGGTCATCCGTCTCAAGAGCCCCCACGAAAGGGTCCACCTCACCACGATGTTGCCCAAGGAGGGAGAGTTGGAGCAGATCTTGGGGCTGGAGGTGACCATCCGGCGCAAGATTCTGGCGGCCGGACCCTACGGAATGGAAGTCGACGTGGTCGCCAGGTACAGCGACGAGGCCAGGATCTACGCAAAGCGCCTGGTCGACGGTGACCCGACGCTCTTGGACGACGAGGACGATTCCGGCAGCGGCGAGGTCTCTTCCGAGACGCTGCGGGCGATCCTGCGTCGGGAGTTGGAGGAGGGCAGGGGCGACGAACTTAGCCGCCTGCCCTGGGGGGTCGGGGCGGCGTTCCGGCAGGGCCCCGGGGTGCCCTCCGTCGGTCCACCCGGCTTCTTCTTCGCCTGCCGAGTCCAGGACCGGCGGTATTGGCGCTACGTCGACGACGCCGAGGTGATTGTGGAGCCGGCGGAGATCCTGCGCCGCATCGCCTGCGGCGAGGCGCCTGCCGCAGACGAGCCGACGCTCGATCTGGAGGCCGCGTGGCAGAAGGCCGCGGAATCCATCGTGAAGGAGAACAACGATGAGGTCCGGGGAGGTGCGGGACAGTCGCTGGGTCCGGTTCAGCAGTGGGCACGGGACGTGCTGATCGACCCGTCGATCGGCGTTCGGGGCGCCGAGCATGCCTATGAGGCGCTCGGGGCTGGCCGCAACCAGACCGTGCGCCGCGCCCTGGGAGAGCTGAAACGGGCCGTGGAGTCGGGCGCGATGCTAAGGGCGGATGCGGCCACCGAGATCGTCCGCGTGGTCGAGCTGCACGGGTTGCGGAAGGTGCCGGATGAGGAGGAGCGCAGCGAGATCACGGAGGAGGACATCGGCGTGGTCTGCTGGATGGGGGTTTTGGGGGCGTAGGGGCGTGGTCCGGGTGAAGACAGGTGCGGGAGAATCGGTGGCAGGGCCGCTCTTTGGGCCGTGCGCGCGGGCCGGATAGAGATGGCGACGCGCACCGTCTGGCTCTCGTCACTCCTGGTCGGGATGGCTTCAGCGCTGGCGGCGCTGACTGGTGCGGGACTCCTGCTCTACGATGACACCGGCGTACTCTGGACCATGCGCCAGGCCCTTGTTGAGGTAAGGCCCCGGGATCTGGCGGCCGTGCTCGGCTCCGATCTGGGCGGGCTTGCCCGGGCCTCGGGCGCTCTCTTGGCGACCTGGGGCGTTGCGCTCGGGCTCGGCCTGTGGATCCGGGGTGACGATGAAGATGGTGACAAGCCCTTCTCGCTGATCAGGGGGTGGGCGGGGTTGCTGGTGGCCCTGGCGCTGGCCGTGGGCTTTGCCCTGCTGTGGGAGTCCGGCTCGGGAGTGCGCGCGAGCGCTGCCGGCCAGGGCCTGGGGCTCGCGCTGACGATCGCGCTGCCCGCGTACTACACGGGTGCCGTCTGGCGGCGCCTCGGGGTTTTTGCAGGACGCCTGGGGCCGTCCGCCCGTGTGCGGCAGGTTGTGGTGGGGGCACTGCTGGGCCTGGGGGCGGGCTCGGCGCTGGCGTCGGTGGTTTTGGGCAGGTCGGTCCTCGCGGTGACCGCGATGCTGGGCACCGTGGTGCTGGCATCGGCCGGCGCGCGCATCTTGGGATGGGTCGTGGACCGCACGCCGGTCGCTGAGCGCGTGCTTGTGGATTCCGGTGATCGGAATCTCCGGTTCGCCGAGTGGCGCACCCATGTGTCCCGGCGGGTCGTGCGGGTGCTGGAGGTTCCCGACCCGGCCCCGGGTCAGCAACAGTGGCTGGTTGATCCGCCCGTCGACGGGGAGTGGCGGATGTGGGTCGGGGCTACGGTGGCGGCCGATGCTCCGGTGCTGTTTGTCGGAGTGGCCAGCTGGTTCGCCCGGGAGAGCGACGGTCCGTGGACGTTGCATGAACCCCGGGGGCCGGTGCGTGCCTTGGCGGCCAAGGCCTTTCAGTGGGACGACGGCGTGTGGGCCGCCACATGGCTTCCAGAGCCTCGCCGGAGCGAGGAGCTTCCGGGTGTGACGGTGGTCGCCGACTGGCGTGCGCTCAGGGACGCCTGGGCCCGGGAGGGCGCCCAAGACGACCCGGGCGCCGGGGAGGGGCCGTCTTGGGGGGATTCTGGTGCAGACGAGGACGATCCCATGACCCGCTTGGCCCTCTCGAGTGCCCAGCGGGTCTGGATCCGGGCTCCCGAGAGTGGCTTTTCCGCAACGTTGGCGGCGCCGTGGCGGCGTCTGGGATGGATTGAGTCCCGCTTCCGCTTTCGCGCCGGGGGTCGGAGGGGACCGCCCCGCCTGGAGCCCCGCATCGACGAAGTCGTCTGCATGCAGCGCCCCGACGCGCTTCTGGACGGAGCATTGGTGCGCGCATTGGAGCGTAGGGGCTTCCCGGGTCTTTCTGGGGTGGATGTGTTGCCGCTGCCCTGGGGCGAGGACGGGCTCCCGGACGGGTGCAGGCGATGAAGATTGCCCACCTCTCCGATCTGCACCTTGGGTACGGGGGCGGAGGGGGGCGGACCGCCGATGTGCAGGGCGCCTTCGATGCGGCGCTGAACTCCGTCGCCGAGATCGGGGTCGGCCTTGTGGTGATCGCGGGAGATGTCTTTGACCATCCCAACGTCACGGCCACCCCCATGGCGTCCTTCTCCGAATCGGTGTCCAGGCTGGCCCGCGCGCTGCCGGGGGTCGCCGTGGCTGTGGTCGCCGGCGCCAGGGACACGCCGTTGGATCCCCGTCGGCACGGACCTTTGGCGGTGATTGACGCGAAGGGTCCGGTCGAGGTCGCGGCCCGCAACGTGCGACGCCTGTCGTTCCTGGACGGAGCTCTGAGCGTCACGCTGGTTCCCCATGCGGCCGTCGTGGCCTCCTCGCCCCTGGCGGTGGTCCCGGACCGGGGCGCCAAGTGGAACGTGCTCGTGGCCTATGCCGCGGTGGATGGACCCGATTCCGGGAAAGGCGGTACGGTCGGGGCGGATGCGCACGAAATCCAGGTGGCGGGCTGGGACTATGTTGCGCTGGGGTCCAGTCACGCCCGGCGCGAGATCTCGCCCCGAGTCCACTACTCGGGCTCGCTGGAGCGGGTCGGCGCGGATCCCTGGGAGGAGGCCGCGACCGAAAAGGGGTTCATCGTGGCCGACCTGGCGTCGGGTGTGGTCACGCACTGCCCGGTGCCCGCGCGCGCGGCCGTCAGCCTGGCACCCGTCGAGGCCACGGGCGGCGGCATGGCGACGGTGGCAAGGCGCTTGGGCGAGGCGCTGGCCGGAGTCCCGGGTGGCATCGACGGCGTGCTGCTTCGCATTCCGGTGCGGGGGCTGTCGCCTGAGGATCTGGCCGTGTTGGACCGGGAGGTGCTGGCGGGTGTGCGGCGACGGGTTCAGCTGCTCCGCGTCGACGCTCTTGCGGGGGAGGGTGCGTCCCACGGCGGTGCCGGCGGACGCCGGAGGCGCCCATGAGGATATCCATCCTCCGGGCGGGATCGCGCGCGCCGGCACTGGCTCTGGACGATGCGGAAGGCCTGGTCGCCGTCGTGACCGACGGCGAGCCGCTCTGGGATCAGCTGACGGCGACGCTGGCTGATGCGTACGGCAGCCGGGGTCGTTTCACGCATCCCGGTCCGGTGGCACAAGCTGCGGGAGGGCTTGTGCGCGTAGGCACCGGCGCGTTCGAGGCCCGGCTGGCGGAGGTGCTCAAGTCCCGGTCCCTTCACCGCGACGAATACGCGGCGCTGTGGTTTGGTGCCGGCCCGCCCGCCACCTGGCTGTCGGCCGCGTGGGCGCTCATGGAGCCCCCGGGGCCGGTGCGCGAGCTTCGTGAGTTGGGCAGGGAGACCAAGATGTCAGGAGATGCGGTCATCGCCTGGCAGGGTCTGCTACGCGCCGCCAGGGATGATATTGAGCGCCTCGCCGGAGCCGAGGACCAGGTCCAAAGGATCGAGGTCCGCCTGGGAGAGGCGCGGCAGGAGGAGGAGGCTGCGGCGAGGAGGGTCACTGAGAGGCGTCGCGTGTGGGAGCGCGAGCAACAGGAAGCCCGGACGCGCCTGGCGCTGCATCGGGAGCGCAGCAGGGAGCTGCGCCAGCGGATGGATGACATGGGCGAAGCGGAGTCCGACCGGGAGTGCTCTGCCTGCGCCCGCCCGCTGGGAGATGCGCTCTCCAGGGTCCAGGAGACGCACCGGGAGGACTGGGAGTCCGTGGTGCAGGACGGGCGGTGGTGGCGTAGGCGAAGTGATCAGCTGAAGGACAAGCCCGCGGAGCTACAACACCTGGAGTCCCGGGGTCGGGCCCTTGCCTCGGAGGTGGAGGAGTTGGAGGAGGCGCTCCTCGAGAGACGGTGTCGCGAGCGGGAGCGGTTCCAGGCCAAGGCGTACCTGGGGCGACTCATGGACGCCGGTCCCCTCCTGGCGCCCGGTGGCGAGGCCGACCCCGGGGCGGTGGATGAGCACGAGGATCTGGCACGGGCCGCGTCTGAAGCGCGGGAGCGGGTGCGGCTCCGGGTTCACGCCGGGGTCGTCGCGCTGACCGGCGGCCGCTTGATCTCCGCCTTCCCCACCCTGTATCGGGAGTGGAGCGAGGGAGAGAGGAGGGGTGGGGAGGATGTGGCCGTTCTGGAGCTTGCCGTCCGCATTACCTTGGCCGAGCTGGCGCAGCGGCGCGGCCTCACCCCGGGCACGCTGGTCCTGCCGAGCGGCCTGGACCGCCTCCGGGGCGACGACATGCGGCGCGCAGTGGCCGAGTTGGGTCGGCTGGCCTCCACCTGCGCCCACATCCTGGTCAGGGCGAGCCCGGAGGTTGTGGCGGCCGGGCCCGAGCAGTTCCGCATGTTCTTCCGCCTTGACGGGCAATCGGGATCCAAGGCGCGAATCCGACGGGGGCACCTGGGCATGGGGCGGTTGCGCCTGACGCTCTGAATCGCACGGGTGGCGCGCGTCGCGGGCCCCATGGGACCCGTCGGGGGCGGTGCATGGCGGCGGCCCGAGGCGCGTGAGGCGCGGTGCTGCGATGGGGCGCTCTGGCGACGGGGGGCTAGCCGCCGGCGTCGGCCAGAACCGGGCTGAAGCCCAATCTCGCCCACTCTTGCGCGCGCTCCAGCCGCGACTCCTGAACCTCGGCGTCGCCGCGCAGAAGTGCCTGGAAGTATAAGGCGTAATAGACCAACGCGTAGAAGTTTGGGGTACCGATTGTGGAATAGTCCGGCCAGTACTCCCACTCGTCGGGAATGCCACCCCGGTGGATGTACACGTGGTCGACCAGCGTCGCGGTCCGATCGGCGTTGACCCAGTCCCCGATCGCCTGGTCCAGGCCCGAGTTGGTGAACACATGGCGCTCAACCCCTTCGTGCAGCAGGGAGGCCGGATCGCCGGGGGCGAGCCGATGAACCAACCCCTGGCGGACGAGGTGAGGGCGCAGCCCGAATTCCAGTGCCGCGCCCTGAGTGCCCGAGAAATACACGGGCCGGTCACCCAAGGAGTGGGCGATGGCGGCAAGGGCGAATTGGTGCCTGGGCAGCACGTCTTGCCCCGCGGCCATCGTCACGGTCACAGCTCCCAAGTCAAGGGAACGCTCCTCCTGCAGCGTCCCGACTAACGTGGTGGCCACCCGCTCCACCTCGGCGTCGTCGGCCAGGCTTGGGGGAAAGATTGATCGCTCGGGCACACGCACGGGCCGGGGCAGCAAGATCGCGACCTTGCCCGCCGCCTCGGCCTCTTGGGCGTCGTGCGTATACATCGCTGGCGTGTTCTCGGCGGTGTAGGGGCGCTGGCACAGGATGAGCGTGGGGTCGGCGTCCGGGTCCTCGCCAGGCTCGCAGGGGCGCGTCAGATCCCGTAGCTGCTTGACGTACCAGTCGGTGTTCAGATAGGACGTGACCGCAACGGTGACGTCTCGGCGAATGCCCTCGACCTCCTGCAAATACCAGAGCGGAAAGGTGTCGTTGTCTCCGTTGGTGAACACCAGCCCGTACGGCTCAATGCTCATCAGCAGGTTGTAGGCCCAGTCCCGGGCGGAGTAGTCATCGGCCCGGCTGGCCCAGTTGAAGTTGAGCGCCAGGGGAATGAAGGCGAGGGCCAGGACGGGTGTCCCAAAAACCAGAGGGCGTCCCATGGCGCGCGCCGTTCGTTGCCAAAGGGACGCGATCCCCAAGCCTGAAAGGAGGCCCCACAGCGAGAACCCGACGATGAAGAAGTAGTCGCGTTCACGGACCTCCTGCTCACCGCCGGGCTCGGGGATGGAATATCCGTACCTGAAGTTCAGGTAGAAGACCAGTCCGACGGACAGGATCCCGAAGAGGGAGCCCAGGTAGAGCCAACTGATCCGGTCCCGGCGGTAGGTCTCGAAGAGCCCGAGGAGCCCCAGGGCGATGAAGAGGGCGGTGATGAATCGCCTGCCTGACCCGAAATGCACATCCTCGGGTGACAGTGACCTCGCCCACTGCCAGTCGAAGTACTGCAGCCAGTTCTCGTACTGGGACCGCAGGCTGGCCTGGCGATTCCTCAGGGGCGGCTTGTCGTACTGGTTGCGCTGCAGGGCGTTGGACAGGTCGTCGCACCCGGCGTTGCCGTAGGTGACGACGCTGGCCAGAGCTCCGCCGATGCTCTCGCAGGAGGGTGCTGCCTCGTTGATGATTGGTCCCAGCTCGGATCGTATGGGGAGGTAGAGGTGTATGGAGAGCCCGAGGATCACGGCGGGGATGGCGAAGAGGTACAGTCGGGCGTTGAGGAGTCGACGGGGCCGCACGGTGGCCACGAAGATCAGCAGGGCGGGGGCCGCCAGGAACGCCATCAGGTGGTTTCCGACGGAGAGTGCGAGGACGAAGATCATCAACAGGAGCAGGTTGTCGTCGCCGTCCTCGTGAATGCGTTCCTGCCAGCGGAAGGCGAGCCAGGAGAGGAGTGCGATGGTCAAGAGCGAGACGGTGTAGACCTTCTCGTTCACGTTGGATTGGTTCCAGACGGTGAAGGCGGTGGCGCTGACGATCACGGCGCAGAATGCGCCGGCGATGCGAAAGTGGGGCGCCGGCGAGAAGCTCTTCAGGACGTGGTGCGCGACGAGGAACCAGAGTCCGTGCGAAAGCGCGCCCATAAGGGCCGAGAACAGGTTGATGCGGGCTGCGACAGAGAGCCCCAGGGGCGTGAGGAGGATTTCCCAGGTGCGGGCCAGCACGACGAAGAGTGGATTCCCCGGGGGGTGGGGGATGCCCAGAATGTGGGCGGTTGCGATGTATTCGCTTGTATCCCAGAAGGCGGTGCTGGGCGAGAGTGTGATGGCGTAGAGCAGGCCGACGGCTGCTGCTGCGAGCGCGGCCCAACGGTACGGCGGCGGGGAATCGGGTGTATCTTGGATGGCGGGTATTTCTTGGCGCATCAGCGCATCTCCATGTGGTCTCTTGCCCTCACACGACATTCAATTCCCTTGGACGTCACGCCCTCCCTCGGCGCTTTCCTCGAAGTCCGCGTCCGGGAAAGAGCGGTGGGCCGGCTACAGCTTCTTGGGTAGTTGGCCCAGTGCGGTTTGGTTGCTTCAAGGTAGTACAGTGTCCCTGTGGAATTCAGGGTGGCTGCGCTGACCGCGCCTGGTCCCCGCCTGCTCCATGCTCTATCAGGCGGGGAGCGAGGGAGAGGTGACAGGGGGACTGAGGTGGTCCCACTTTGTTGGACAGATTTTGGGCGAAAATAAGGTGTACTTCCGCCCTCCGCAAAACCGCTCTCAAGCCGCGTCGCGGGAGTCGAGCTGTGTCGCGGGAAGACCCGCCCCCGCAGGCCGACTCGCAGGGCCCGCTCTCCCCAACTGGGGCTAAATCTAACCTCCGTTTTTCCCGGCGGGGTTTCCCCGATGGGAAAAATGGAGGCAACCGGCGCGCAACAACGCGCCAAGGCCGCGCCGTCATTTCGCCGGTTTCCTCGACGAAGCCCCAGGTCACTCAATTCCACTTCAGTCCCGCCCCCGACCGGTATGCATCAGCCGGCGTCTGCCCATCCAGCGCCGAGTGCGGCCGCACCTCGTTGTAGAACTCCATCCAGCATCCGATGATCCGACGCCCCTCCAGCCCGTCCCTCAACTCCCGCAGGTAGATCGCCTCGTACTTCAGTGACCTCCACAGCCTCTCGATAAAGATGTTGTCCAGATACCGCCCCCGACCGTCCATCGAGACGAGCATCGGTTTACTTTGTTGCTTCCAACGCCCTGCTTGGGCGTGTCTGGCACGCAGGCAACGCCGGTGGGCGGCGCAGTTACGGCGGGTTTGGTGGTGGCTGATGGTATTCACCCGAAAGTCCTCGTCGCTGGAGGGATGACGCTTTGACCTCGCGGTATAAGTACAATAAAGATAAGCTGTTCTGCATTAACTTAACAGGCCCTCCCCAGGAACACGCTTATCTGATGGGCTGGAGGAGGTGGCCGTTCTGGAGGTTGCCGCGCGAATTGCACGGGGTGCACCGGTTGCCGGGCGCGGACCCCAGCGTGTATACATGAGTTTTGTCGGGCGGTCTGGACGCCTCCAAGGCGACGCCTTGGGGTGCAATTGGGCCGAGTCGGGGCGGTTGCCTATAGGATGACAATCAAAATGCGGTCTTGGCGACAATCGAGATATAGCCCGGGCTCATGTGTCTCGTGCCATGGTCCAGACTGGTACGAAATCCCAATTCCCGCCCGGCTGGTGATGCGGATGCTCGACAGCTTTGTCAGCGACAGGGTGTACTCAATCACTGGAGTGGGTAAATCAGCCGGGCGCCACGGTGCGATGGCAGCGGTCAGCGCGACGCCACCGTCGTCTTTTTTCCCGTTCCGGGGGTGGCACCGAAAGACGGGCGAAGTGTGGGGTCTCGCCGACACACGCAGATAAGAGGTGTAAAGACAAACTGGTACGGCTACCCGGAATCATGGAAGCGGCTCCCCCAGACTCCACCCCATTTGACTTTATCCGGGATCCTTCACATGATGCTCATGTGGAGCCGGCAAAGGCTTGGGATCGCCCCAGGCAAGCCCCGCCAACACAGGAAGTTCCCATGGAATCCTGGCTTATTTTCCGCTAACTGGTTCAATCAAAGCTGATGTGTGCGACGAAGCGGGTGCTGCCGTCAGTCGTTGTACTTGGATTTCTCGCGATCAGCCTTCTTCAGTTTCGGGCTTCGACGGCTACGACGCAGGAGATAGCGTTGCCATGTAGCTCGTCCTACAGTGGTCGGGTGTGTCGCGTCTCGTGCAAAGAGTCGGCGTGGTGGTGTTTTTGGTGCGAAGAATACGAATGCACCAGTACGTACAAGATGACTGCAGACGACATGATGATGCAGTGCGATGTCACCTGTGTCAGGTGATAGAGCATTAGACCCTTCAAGTTGTCAGTCTATGCTCATGCGTTGGTTGCCGCTGCTGCGACACTGGAAGCTTGTCACGTGCTTTGCCGCCTGCTCGCTTTTCACGGTTGCCGCACTTCATCAATGGGTAGCGGGGCGGGAACTGGACGGACACATTCGTGATTTGGCCGCCTCGGGGGGTGGCGTACTGTTGGTGGTGTCTGAGGCGGACTGCGCGGCCGTGGCTCCCGTGTCCGAAGCTGTCGCAGAGATTCTTGCGAATGCTGGGATTCGGATTAGGGCGCTGGTGCTTCCAAATGGCTTGGGTCGAATGGAAGAGTTGATTGCGGCGGGCAGCGACCACTTTCCGCATTTCGCCGTTTTCGGCGGCGTTGGATCCTTGTTCGGCCGCATCGGAACTCCGGTGGCAATGGCCATTGGCTCCTCAGGTCGCGTCGGGGCCGCTGAGCGATATGGGCTGGAGGGTCTTGTTGGTGCTGAGGGGCTCGCGAGGCGCCTGGTCTCCAGCATAGAGGCGGATCGTTGACTGCCCGCACGGTTCCTTGCATCATGTTATTGGCGGTCATCGGGTGCGGTGGGGACGCAATGTCATCTCGGCCGGTCAATCTCTTCGATCAGGCAGCGGCTCTGGTGTTTACGGCGCGGAGGGACTTGGACACGTTGTGGATCTACGGAGGGGCACGCGACACGATCATGCTGAACGCCGACCGGGTGGCTGCGTTTCCCGGGGGCGATGTTGCGGTCCTGGATATCTTGGGCCAGAGGGTTCACAGGGTGGGCGGCGACGGTGTCGTGTGGTCGTGGGGAGCAAGAGGAAAAGGGCCTGAAGAGATTGATCGTGTGAGGGCCTTGGATGTGAACCCTCAAGGAGAAGTGGTGCTGGCAGATTCCGGCAATGGCAGGTTGCACTGGTTGTCAGGGGACGGAGCGTGGCTCCGTGATGCTCGGTTGCCGGACGGGACAATCGATGTGGACGATGTGGCTTCCTTGGTGGACGACCGGTACATTCTGTCGTTGATGATGTACTCTTCGGCCATCGCGACCTCCGAGTCAGCTTCCCCAGGTCCCACAACCAACCGGTGGATGCGGATGTCGGCAATAGGGGAAATGGAGGGGCTTGTGCCGTTTCCTTGGGATGGTTTTCGCTCCATGTCGGTTCTCCAAACAGTCGGGTCTATTGCGGGTGCCCGGTCGTCAGCGGCGGGTGGTCCACGATGGGTATTTGGGTTTGGTTTAGGGAACGGGTTCTTTGTGTTCAACAACAGTGTGGCAGAACCGTATCCCTATGTGCGCCATACGAGCTTCCCCGAGGTCGTAACGAGTGGCTTGGGAGGCGGTCGGGATGGATTTCAAATCAGTTATCGCGAAAGTACTCGTGAAACAGTGGCGCGTGATGTGGCGATGCGAGGCGACACCGTTTTTGTGCTAGCGGGCAATGCTTGGGGAATTGACCGCTACGAGTCTGGCACCGGCCAATACCTGGGCTCGGTTTTACTGCCCGTGCCGCTATATCACTTCGCGCTGTCACGCGATGCGCTGGTCGGCATCGTGGCTGGCGGGATGTACCCGCAAGTGATTGCGCTGGGAGCCAAGTAGAGGCGCTGGCGGCCGTGGTCGGCAAGTGGCGTAGCGCTCCGGCGTTGGGAATTTCGTTGCGGCGCCGAACGACGGCTGGTTCGATTGGTCCAGGTCTTCCCGGTATTCGGTAGAGAGCGCCACCCTCGGGCGCCCGTGCCTGTCGGCGGCGGGCCATATGCACCGGAGCGCGGACCGAGGGCACCGGATCACTCGGCGGGAGCCATTGTTGCGCGAACCTGCTTGGTTTTTTCCCTACATGTTGCTAGAATTCATTGTCTTTGATACCTAGAGTAGGGTGCCTTGAGCCTCAGACGAACAGCCAATGGCAACGCCGAATCTCATTCCGTCGAAAATGAAGGCGGTCGTGTTTCTCGCCGTGCGCGCGTCGTACCACGGCTCCTGCCGGTCCGATCTCCGATGACTTGGCCCGATGTTCTTCGGTGGCTGGCGCTAATCGTGGGTAGCTCGGCGTCTCTCGCGGGCTTGGCATGGACGCTGGGACGGCTCATTCGCCCGTGGATGCGCAACGAGGTTCGTGAGGGCATCGACATGCTGTACGCTCGGCTGAAGAACAATGACTTCCAGCATGTCGAGGACCGAATTGATCGAGGGTTGGCGGAGGCTCGCGCCGACCGGGAAGCCATGGAAACTAGGCTGCGGGAGAGCGCGGCCGCTATGGAAACCAGGTTGCGGGAGAGCGCGGCCGCTATGGAAACCAGGATACGAGAGAGCGCGGCTGCGATGGAGGCTGGGCTACGGGAGAATGCGGCCGTCATGGAGTCCAGAATCGGCGACCGCATTGACCTAATGGGTGGGCGTATGGAGCGTATGGAGGCCCGGATCTTGGCCGCGGTCCGGCACCTGGAACACCCGGACAAAACCGAATCCGGGACTTGAGAACCTTTCTCCCCCTGCCGTAGTCCACCTCAAGAACACCACGGCGCCAAGCGCGGGAGCTTGAGCCCGAGGTCGTAACGAGGTCCTGGGAGGCGGTCGCGACGGATTTCAGGTGGGTTATCGCGAAGAGAGTCGTGAGACAGTGGCGCGCGATGTCGGGGTGCGAGGCCACGCCGTTTCGTGCGCAAAGGTTGGAACATTGACCACTTTGAGTCGGCCACCGGCCAAGACCTGGACTGGGAGTTACTGCCGGTGCCGCTAAGTCACCTTGTGGTGTCAGGCGATACGCCGGTCGGCATCGTGGCTGGCGGGATGGACCCGCAAGTGATTTCGCTGGAGCCATGTAGAAGCGCTGGTGGCCGTGGTTGTCAAGTAGCGTAGCGCTCCGGCGTTGGGAATTCCGTATGCGGCGGCGAACGACGACTGGTTCGATTGGTCCAGGTTTTCCCGGTATTCGGTAGAGAGCGCCACCCTCGGGCGTCCATGCCTGTTCGCGGTGGCCCATATGCGCCGGAGCGCAGACCGAGGTCACCGGATCACTCGAAGTGAGCCTTTGTTGCGCGGGCCTGCTTGGTTTTCTCGCTACCGGTCGCTATAATTTCATTGTCTTTGATACCTAAGTAGGGTGCCTCGAGCCTCAGACGAACAGCCAATGGCAACGCCGAATCTCATTCCGTCGGAAATGAAGGCGGTCGTGTTTCCCGCCGCGCGCACGTCGTACCACGGCTCCTGCCGGCCGGATCTCCGATGACTTGGCCCGATGTTCTTCGGTGGCTGGCGCTAATCGTGGGTAGCGCGGCGTCTCTCGCGGGCTTGGCATGGACGCTAGGACGGCTCCTTCGCCCGTGGATGCGCAACGAGGTTCGTGAGGGCATCGACATGCTGTACGCTCGGCTGAAGAACAATGATTTCCAGCATGTCGAGGACCGAATTGATCGAGGGTTGGCGGAGGCTCGCGCCGACCGGGAAGCCATGGAAACCAGGCTGCGGGAGAGCGCGGCCGTCATGGAGTCCAGAATCGGCGACCGCATTGACCTAATGGGTGGGCGCATTGACCGTATGGGTGGGCGTATGGAGGGTATGGAGGCCCGGATCTTGGCCGCGGTCCGGCACCTGGAACACCCGGACAAAACCGAATCCGGGACTTGAGAACCTTTCTCCCCCTGCCGTAGTCCACCTTAAGAACACTACGGCGCCAAGCGCGGGAGCCTGAGTCTGAGGTCGTAACGAGGTCCTGGGAGGCAGTCGTGACGGATTTCAGGTGGGTTATCGCGAAGAGAGTCGTGAAACAGTGGCGCGCGATGTCGGGGTGCGAGGCCACGCCGTGTCGTGCGCAAAGGTTGGAACATTGACCACTTTGAGTCGGCCACTGGCCAAGACCTGGACTCGGAGTTACTGCCGGTGCCGCTGAGTCATCTTGCGCTGTCACGCGATACGCTGGTCAGCATTGTCGCTGGCGGCTATGGTCGGCAAAGTAGCGAAGCGCTCCGGCATTGGGCACTCCGTCGCGGGGGCTCGTTTTTGGTGCCGGCGCTGTTGCCCGGTTGATTCGAGATTTCTGGTTTGCCCCGCTGGTTGAAGTCACCGTTCGGGGTTCTGAGGCTGCGGCGAATGGCGAAAAGGCTCGACTGGCCCCATGTGCTCTCGGTATTCGGTAGAGAGTCACACCCTCGTGGGCATGCCTGTCCGCGGTGATCCACGTGCATCGGAAGCGCGGATCCAAGAGGGTTGCCTTGCAGAAGAAGCCTTGCAAGCAACCACGACTCTTCGGCAGTTGGACAACCCCAATTCGGCGCCTACAAGCCCCTGGACCCGAGAAGTCGGCCTCTCCCGCCGCCTAAGGACCAGTTAACCGCTACGTTTGGCCGTCGGGCACACCAAATCCCGTTCTCCGGGCGCATCCGCCGGGCGATCCCCCCATCTTGCAGGTTCGCCTTGCGTCCTCAGCTTTTTTCTGCCGCGTGCGTTCCTGCGTCACCCGAGTGCCCGGCGGTGGCCTTGTTTTACGCGGACCTGCTTGGATTTTTTGCTGCCGGTCGCTATAATTTCATTGCCTTTGATACCTAAAGCAGGGTGCCTCGAGCCTCAGGCGAACAGCAAATGGCAACGCCGAATCTCATCCCGCAAATCAAGTCGGAATTGAGGACGGTCGTGTTGATCGCCGCGGGCGCGCTGCGCCAAGGCACCGGTTGGTTCGATCTCCGATGACTTGGCCCGATGTTTTGCGCTGGTTGGTGCTGATCATGGGTTGCGCGGCAAGTCTCGCGGGCTTGGCGTGGGTGCTGGGACGGGTCTTTTTCCGCCCGTGGTTTCGCAACGAGATTCGCGAAGGCACCGCTTTGCTGTATCGTCGGCTGACGGACCGTAGCGTCCGCCATCGTGAGGACCGATTGCCCCATCGTCGGGATTCAAATTGAGCGAGGGTTGGTCGAGGCCCGCACGCGCTGACCGGGAGGCCATCGAGGCTAGGCTACGGGAGAGCGCGACCGAAATGGAACGCGAGCGGCAGGAAAACGCGGCCGCCATGGAGTCCGGGATCGGCGACCCGATCGACCCTATGGGCGGGCGTATTGAGCGTATGGACGCCCGGATCCTGGCTACGGTCCGGCACGGGGAAGGCCTGGACAACTCCCGAATCGAGGGCTTGAGAACCACTCTCCCCCTGCCGTAGCCCACCTCAAGCACACCACCGCTCTCTCCGGCCCAACCAGGTACGGCCCCGCCACATGACAGAGCATCTCGGCACGCTTTGGGTCCTTGCTCAGCTTGAGCCGTCCGCCCATGTGACGCCTAAAGTTACAGGGGTCTCACACCCGCCGGACAAAGTTGGGCTGGGCCCCAACGACCGTGGTGGCGGATGGTCCGGCATGACCGGTGCGTGGCGTTCGTGAGGAGGCGCCGGGATGGTCATCCGATCCATCCTTCTCCCCAACTTCGCCGGCGCCTTGAGACGCGTGCCCACCAAAATTACGCCCGGCTGGCGCTCGTGACGGTCCCCTTGGGTCCCCCCTCCTCGGCGAAGCGCCGCCTTTGTAGGGCTCACGTTCCCAGGGGCCACCCCCCATGGACTCCGAAGTCGCCGTGTTCATCATCCCGCTCGCCCCCAAGCAACACGATCCGGGCGGCTCCCTGAGCCGGACCTCCAAAGCTGTGCGCCCAAGGCGTCAGGCTGTTGATCCGACGGCCCGGATCTTGACCGAGCCCTCATGGACGCCCCTTGGGTGGCGGGTCCTTTTGTCACTCGGGGGAAGGTGCTGAACCGGGGGCTGGCGCTAGCCTGTGCCCGGGACCGTACCCAGTCTTGACCAGGCTTCCGCGCGTTTCCCCCGCGACTCTTGGGCCTCGGTGTCGTCTCGCGTAAGCGCTTGGTAGTACAGGGCAAAATAGACCCGTGCGTAATAGTTCGGGATCCCGATCGTGGAGAAATCCGGCCAGTACTCCCAATCGTCGGGAATGCCACCCCGGTGGATGAACACGTGGTCGACCAGGGTCGCGGTCCGATCGGCGTTGACCCAGTCCCCGATCACATGGTCCAAACCCGAGTTGGTGGGCATGTGGGGTCGCACGCCCTCGTGCAGCAGCGAGCCCGGATCTCCGGTGAGCCGATGGGCCAACCCCTCGCGGACGAGGTGGGGGTGCAGCCCGAATTCCAGCGGCGCGCCACCGGTGCCCGCAAAATACACCGGCCGGTCACCCATGGAATTGAGGATGGCGGCAAGCGTGAACTGGTGCCTGGGCAGCACGTCTTGCCCCGCGGCCATCGTCACGGTCACAGCTCCCAAGTCAAGGGAACGCTCCTCCTGCAGCGTCCCGACTAACGTGGTGGCCACCCGCTCCACCTCGGCGTCGTCGGCCAGGCTTGGGGGAAAGATTGATCGCTCGGGCACACGCACGGGCCGGGGCAGCAAGATCGCGACCTTGCCCGCCGCCTCGGCCTCTTGGGCGTCGTGCGTATACATCGCTGGCGTGTTCTCGGCGGTGTAGGGGCGCTGGCACAGGATGAGCGTGGGGTCGGCGTCCGGGTCCTCGCCGGGCTCGCAGGGGCGCGTCAGATCCCGTAGCTGCTTGACGTACCAGTCGGTGTTCAGATAGGACGTGACCGCAACGGTGACGTCTCGGCGAATGCCCTCGACCTCCTGCAAATACCAGAGCGGAAAGGTGTCGTTGTCTCCGTTGGTGAACACCAGCCCGTACGGCTCGATGCTCATCAGCAGGTTGTAGGCCCAGTCCCGGGCGGAGTAGTCATCGGCCCGGCTGGCCCAGTTGAAGTTGAGCGCCAGGGGAATGAAGGCGAGGGCCAGGACGGGTGTCCCAAAAGCCAGAGGGCGTCCCATGGCGCGCGCCGTTCGTTGCCAAAGGGACGCGATCCCCAAGCCTGAAAGGAGGCCCCACAGCGAGAACCCGACGATGAAGAAGTAGTCGCGTTCACGGACCTCCTGCTCACCGCCGGGCTCGGGGATGGAATATCCGTACCTGAAGTTCAGGTAGAAGACCAGTCCGACGGACAGGATCCCGAAGAGGGAGCCCAGGTAGAGCCAACTGATCCGGTCCCGGCGGTAGGTCTCGAAGAGCCCGAGGAGCCCCAGGGCGATGAAGAGGGCGGTGATGAATCGCCTGCCTGACCCGAAATGCACATCCTCGGGTGACAGTGACCTCGCCCACTGCCAGTCGAAGTACTGCAGCCAGTTCTCGTACTGGGACCGCAGGCTGGCCTGGCGATTCCTCAGGGGCGGCTTGTCGTACTGGTTGCGCTGCAGGGCGTTGGACAGGTCGTCGCACCCGGCGTTGCCGTAGGTGACGACGCTGGCCAGAGCTCCGCCGATGCTCTCGCAGGAGGGTGCTGCCTCGTTGATGATTGGTCCCAGCTCGGATCGTATGGGGAGGTAGAGGTGTATGGAGAGCCCGAGGATCACGGCGGGGATGGCGAAGAGGTACAGTCGGGCGTTGAGGAGTCGACGGGGCCGCACGGTGGCCACGAAGATCAGCAGGGCGGGGGCCGCCAGGAACGCCATCAGGTGGTTTCCGACGGAGAGTGCGAGGACGAAGATCATCAACAGGAGCAGGTTGTCGTCGCCGTCCTCGTGAATGCGTTCCTGCCAGCGGAAGGCGAGCCAGGAGAGGAGTGCGATGGTCAAGAGCGAGACGGTGTAGACCTTCTCGTTCACGTTGGATTGGTTCCAGACGGTGAAGGCGGTGGCGCTGACGATCACGGCGCAGAATGCGCCGGCGATGCGAAAGTGGGGCGCCGGCGAGAAGCTCTTCAGGACGTGGTGCGCGACCAGGAACCAGAGTCCGTGCGAAAGCGCGCCCATGAGGGCCGAGAACAGGTTGATGCGGGCTGCGACAGAGAGGCCCAGGGGCGTGAGGAGGATTTCCCAGGTGCGGGCCAGCACGACGAAGAGTGGATTCCCCGGGGGGTGGGGGATGCCCAGAATGTGGGCGGTTGCGATGTATTCGCTTGTATCCCAGAAGGCGGTGCTGGGCGAGAGCGTGATGGCGTAGAGCAGGCCGACGGCTGCTGCTGCGAGCGCGGCCCAACCGTACGGCGGCGGGGAATCGGGTGTATCTTGGATGGCGGGTATTTCTTGGCGCATCAGCGCATCTCCATGTGGTCTTTTGCCCTCACGCGACATTCAATTCCCTTGGACGTCACGCCCTCCCTCGACGCTTTCCTCAAGTCCGCGCGGCCCGGGCAACGCATTCCGGTCTGGTGCGAGTTGCTCTTCGACGCGGACACGGCCGTTGCGGCATATCACAAGCTACACGACGGGGGATTTGGATTCCTGTTGGAGTCCGTGGTCGGGGGAGAGCAGTGGGCCCGCTACAGCTTCTTGGGCAGTCGGCCCAATGCGGTCTGGTTGCTTCAAGGTAGCACCGTGTCCCTTTGGAATTCAGGCGCGGGGTGGCGGACGTACGCGACTGAGGATCCGCTGGCGGATCTGGAGGCCCGACTGACCTCCTCGCGGCCTTGCCCCGATCCCGAGCTTCCCCGGTTCTGGGGAGGTGCGGTGGGGTACTTTGGCTACGACCTGGTTCGGCGCTTCGAGGCCCTGGGCCCTGGACCCGAGGCGACGGAGGATCTGCCCACCGCGATGGTGCTGTTCACCGATGTCGTGGTGGCTGTTGACAATCTTCACGGGCGCGCCAAGGTCATCACGACGGTCGAGACGGGCGGCCTGGAGGACCGGGGCACCTTGGCGCGTCTCTATGAGAGATCCGTGGATCGACTGCGGGACACCGTCAAGCGTCTGGCACGGGGAGCCGAGCCCGATGCCCTGGGCCTGCTCTTCGGTTCCGATGTCGCGGACCTGGAATACGAGAGCAACTTCGAGCACGCCGACTTCCTTCGGGCCGTGGAGCGGATCAAGGAGTACATCGTTGCCGGTGACGCCTATCAGGTTGTCCTGAGCCAACGATTGGCCACGCCCTTCGGCGAGGATCCGTTCGACTTGTATCGGGCGCTGCGCACCCTGAACCCGTCGCCGTACCTGTATCATCTCGAGTTGGACGGATTCAGTATCGTGGGTTCCTCTCCCGAGGTGCTGGTCCGGCTGGAGGACAGTGTGGTGACCGTGCGCCCCATTGCGGGCACGCGGCGCCGGGGAGGCACTCCCGGGGAAGATCGAGCGCTGGCGGCCGAGTTGGCGTGTGACGAGAAGGAGCTCGCGGAGCACCGCATGCTCGTGGACTTGGGCAGAAATGATGTGGGCCGCGTGTCCGAGTACGGGACCGTGACGGTGCCCGAACTGATGGAGGTTGAGCGCTATTCGCATGTGATGCACTTGTGTAGCCAGGTGGAGGGCCAGGTCGCGGGAGACCTGTCTGCGCTTGACGTCCTGCGCGCCTGTTTTCCGGCCGGGACGGTATCGGGGGCGCCGAAGGTCCGAGCCATGGAGATCATCGACGAGCTGGAGCCCACGGCCCGAGGCCTGTACGCGGGTGCGGTCGGCTATGTCGGATGGGGCGCGATGCAGATGGACACGGCGATCGCCATTCGCACGATGGTTGTGCGCGAGGGGCGTGCCGTTGTCCAGGCCGGTGCGGGCATCGTTGCGGACTCGGATCCGTCGGCCGAGTTCGACGAAACGCTGAACAAGGCACGCGCACTCCTGCGGAGCGCCGCGATGGTACGTGCGACCACCGAATCAGGGGGTGCGGGTGACGGCAGGCGGGGCGCGGAGTGTGGACAGCCGGGGCCGGGGCCTCGGGTAAGCCGCTCCTCCAGACTTGGGGAAGTTGGAGATTCCGGGCCTCGCTGAAGCGACCTTCTCCCTGACGCGGGTGTCTTCTCGGGGCTCCTTCCGGCGACGGGTCTTGTGGCCGGTCCCAAGTCCCACATGCTCCGTGGCAATGAACCCTGATTGGGGGGTCCCTCACGGTCCCCGACGGGCCCGATGAGGGCTCAGGCGACCCGGGCCCGCACAGTGAGGGGGCGGTCCCGCCAAGCGGCCCGGCTATCGGGCCGGATTTCAGATCCGGGCGAGGCCCCCAAGTCACCAGTGTGCTCCAAGCCAGCGGCGCCGTGTTGCCGTCCGCCGGGGAGCCGGTAGCCTGCCGCGCGGGAGGCATGGCGATTCCTGACACCGGATCGGGGGGCCGGGGCGCTGGCTCCTCCGGGATCGCCCAAGCGGACGGTCCGCACCCCGTTGCCGCCATTGATGCAGGGTCCAATGCCGTGCGGTTTGTCGTGGCCGATGTGCGGGCGCCCCAGTCCCACACCGTCTTGCACAACCGGCGCGAGCCGATCCGTCTGGGACACCGCGTCTTCACCCATGGCAGTCTGGATCGCCGCACTATGGACCGGGCGGTCGGCGCGATGCGGTCCTTTCGCAGGGACATGGACGCGCTCGGGGTTGTCGACTACCGCGCAGTGGCGACCAGCGCCACGCGGGAAGCCCGCAACAAGGAGCTGTTTCTGGGGCTTGTGCGCCGCGAGGCAGGCATTGTGCTGGAGCCGATCAGTGGGCAGGAAGAAGCGCGCCTGGTGCATCTTGCCGTACAATCCCGCGTTGATTTCTCGCGCGAGCGCAGCGTTCTGGCGGACTTGGGTGGAGGCAGCGTCGAGATCGCGTTGGTCGATGAGACCGGGATCTTGTGGAGCCGGTCGTTTCCGATCGGTACGGTGCGCCTGCTGGAGACCCTGGGTGCCGAGCAGGGTTGCCACGACGCCCTCCTGGCGTGGGTGCGCCGTCAATTGCGGTCATTGGCCATTCCGCCCGGCCATGCCCCGACCGGGCCGCTCGCTCTTGCCGCCACGGGTGGCAACATTGAGGCCATCGCGATGCTGGCGCGGTGCGGTCCAACCAGGACTCGCCCCGGAGTGTTGTCGGCCAGTCGCCTCTTCGCCGTCATTGATCTGTTTCGCCAGAAAATCGCGACGGGGACAATGGGAGACCTGGGCCTTCGCCAGGACCGCGTTGACGTCATTCTCCCGGCGGCAACGGTCTACGGGCACATCCTGAAGCTGGTGGGTGCCACGGAGGTCATCGTTCCGGGTGTCGGGGTCCAGGAGGGATTGTTGCTGGAACTGGCGGCCCGTCGCGAATCCGGTGCGCCAGGAAGGGCGTAGACAGGCGCCCTGGCGCTTATCGTAGGGCTGTCCGGCAGCCCTGGGCACCGGGCCCGCGCCGTCGGCTCCATGGGTCCCGACACCCCAAGTCGGCTCTCGGAACCCGCGATGCCCGGCCGCCGGACGAGGTCTCCGGCCCACGGCTTGTCAGGTGGCCAGATGTCGAATCGGCTGAATCGCAACCGAGAGGCCCGCGAGGCCGACCGGCTGGTCCGCCTCCAGTTCATCCAACACCTCGCGAAACCGGGCGATGTGTCCCCGGTGGTCGGGGGCGTCCAGCACCTGGGCGACGCTCGACTTGTCCGTCAGGACGCGCGCAGTGAGGTGGCGGCGGATGGCACCCAGGTCCTGAAGCAATCCCAACGCCCAGCGCTGTCGCCAGCGGTCCGATCCGGCCGCTTGGCGGATCCGGGTCACCATGTGTGGAATGCGCAACTCCTCGGTGACGGAGTAGTAAACCTTGGCGGCGCCCACCGGGTCCGTCCCGGTCGCCCGGGCCACGCGAAGGATCTCCAGGAGGTGATCCAGAAAACGAAGGACCGCGAGGTCGCGCACCAAACCCTCGTCTTCCGCCCTGGGCGCAGCCGATTGCGTCAGCGACAGATAGTGGTCGCGGTCCTGGCCGGCGACGATGTCGTGGAATCGCCCGCGCAGCTCCTCCAAGCCGTCCATGCTCGCGTGGATCAGGTCTTCGGTCGAGTCGTCGGGAGAGGAGTTGTTGAGAACCCAGCGGGTGGTCCGCTCCAAGGCGCTCGTGAGCTTCATGGTCCAGCGGTACGATACGGCGGTGGACACACTCCTCGTGCGTTTGCGGATCTGCGCCAGCAGGGTCTTGTGCCCGGTCAGTTTGGCGGCCACCAGCCATCCCCTCGCGACTTGGGCCGGATCGTGACCCGTGTCGCGGACCAACCGGTTGATGAAGGTCGACCCCATAAGGTCGAGGAGATCGTTGGTCAGCTGACACGCCACAATCTCGCGGCGCAACCGGTGCCTCAGCGCCCGCTCGCGGCCAACAAGGTCGATGGCCTCGGCCGGAAAGTAGTTGTGAAAATACTCTACCGCCGCCGGATCGTCGGGGAGGTTCGAGGCCAACAGCTCGGATTTCAGGTGAAGCTTCGCGTAGGACAACAGCACGGCCAGCTCCGGCCTGGTCAGTGACTGGTTGGACTCCTTGCGCATCGTCAAGTCGTCCCAGGAGGGTAGCCCCTCGGCGTCCCGGTCCAGCAGCCCCGAGCGGGACAGGTCGGTCATCAGGGACCAGTAGGGGCGCATGCTGCGGCGCGACATGTATTCGTCCAGCGACACCGCCCTGCACCCTGACTCGTTGTCCGCGAGCACGGCTTGGGCCACGGTGTCCGTGAATTTGTCGAGCAACCGGTTGCGCTCCTCTCTCGTCACCAGCCCCCGAGCCAGGGCGTCCGTGAGCAGAATCTTGAGGTTGACCTCCCGGTCGGAGAGGTTGACCCCGCCGGAGTTGTCCAGGGCGTCGGTGTTGATCCGGCCACCGGAGAGCGCGTACTCGACCCGCGCCGCCCGCGTGAATCCCAGGTTACCGCCCTCAACCACCACCTTTGCGTGCAAGTCGCTCACGTCGATCCGTACGGGATCATTGGACGCATCGCCCACCTCCGCGTGACTCTCCGCGCCCGCCTTGACGTAGGTCCCGATCCCTCCGTTCCAGAGGAGGTCCACCGGAGCGGCGAGCACCGCTCGAATCAGGTGCTCGCCGTCCAGTTGGGTGGCATCGGGACCCAGGCCCAGCGCGCGGCTCGCCTCGGGGGTGAGTTTGACCAGCTTGGCGCCCCTGGGCACGATCATGCCGCCCGTCGACAGGGCGTTGACGTCGTAATCCTCCCAAGAGGATCGGTCCATGTCAAAGAGGCGCTTCCGCTCGGCGAACGACGCGTCACGGTCGGGATCGGGATCAATGAACACATGCCGGTGGTCGAAGGCCGCAATGAGCCTGATGTGACGCGAGAGCAGCATGCCGTTGCCGAACACATCCCCGCTCATGTCTCCGATCCCGACCGCGGTGAAGGGCTCGGTCTTGATGTCGCGGCCCATCTCGCGGAAGTGCCGCTTGGCCGACTCCCAGGCGCCCCGCGCGGTGATCGCGACCTTCTTGTGGTCGTACCCGTTCGATCCGCCGGAGGCGAACGCGTCGTCCAGCCAGAAGTCGTACTCCTTTGCGACCGCATTGGCGGCATCGGAGAAGGGGGCCGTGCCCTTGTCCGCCGCCACGACCAGGTAGGGATCAAAACCGTCATAGCGGACAACCCCCTCGGGCCCTTCCTCTTCGCCAGAGAGGTTGTCCGTGATGTCCAGGAGCCCCCGGATCAGGGTGCGGTACTGCTCCAGAGCTTCATGCCCGGCGTCCTCCAGGCCGGCAAGGGAGCGCAGGCACACAAACCCCCCCTTCGATCCACCGGGAACGATGACGGCGTTCTTGACGACCTGGGTCAGGGCGAGGCCCATCACCTCGGTGCGAAAGTCGTCGGGGCGATCCGAATGACGGATTCCGCCGCGGGCGATGAGCGCGCCCCGCAGGTGGAGGCCCTCCATCCGCGATGACCGCACCCAGATCTCGTACTTGAGGCGGCTCTTGGCCCCGCCGCGCAGTCGCGCGCAGTCGAACTTGAGGGAAATGTATGGCACGCCACCCGAACGCCTCGTCGGCAGACAGCCTCCAACCCTGTAGTAGTTGGTGCGTACGGTGGCGTCGATGGCGGTCTGCAGTGCGCGTAGCGCCCGGTCGAAGGCGAGCGAGCTCACCCCGACAAGCTCATCGCCGATTTGCCGCCGAAGCTCCCGGGCCCGGGCTTCGGACGCCGTGCGGTCCTGGGTCGCGGCCGGAGCGAATCGGGCCTCGAAGAGCCGAAAGAGCAGCAGCCCCACATGGGAATGATGGTCAAGCGCGATTCGGAGCACCTGTCTGGTCGGCACCGACCCAACCTGGAATGCATAGTGCGCATACGCTCTCAGGACCTCGACCTCCCGCCAGGCCATCCCGGTGCGCTGAACCAGGCGGTTGAAGCCGTCGTTGGTCGCGTCTCCGACGCGCACGGCAAGAATCGCGTCCGCGAGCGCGCTCGCCCGCTTCTCGACGTCGACCGGGGAGCCGTCCGATGTCTGCACATCGAAGCTGTAGATGGCGGAATCGCCCCTCTCGTCCTCGCTCAATTCGAAGGGTGACACGGCGATCACGCGCAGTCCGCAGTTCTCCAGCACGGGCATGAAGTCGGACAGGACGATCTTCTGGTGCCGCATGTACACTTTGAGTTCGCTACCCGAGTCGGGCCGTTGGTAGAAGCGTACGGACTCCGTGCTCCCCATCTCCCTCATGGACTCCAGTTCCTCAATGTCCCTGACGGCGGCCTCGGTCTCCGTCGCCGCCCGGTACTTGGGGGCAAACGCCCTGGCATAGTGCCGGGCCAGCCGCCGGGCCTCGTCCGCCGAGCGCGTATGGGCCAACAGGTCGCGAACCCCGTCCATCCACGACCGCGTCAGGCTCGTCACGGTCCGTGTGATGTCGGATGCCTTGATCTCGGCCAGCCGCTCCGCCGCCCCGCCCAGATAGAAGTGGAGTCGTGCCTGATTGCCGGCGCTCATCGCCAGGTGATAGTTGAGAAGCTCGATGTTGTAGCGGTCGATCAACGCCGTCTCGAATTCCCGGCGAAATGAACCGGAAAATCGGTTGCGCGGGAGCACCACCATGACCGAGACGCCCCGGTCCAGGGCGTCACGTCGCACGGACACGAACACATCGGACGTGTTGTACCGGACAAGGATGGTGCGAATGTCCTTTGCGATCTCCTCCACCGAGGCCAGAAACAACTCCTCCTTGGGGAGGGAGTCGAAGATCGTGATGATCTCCTTGTAGTCGTGTGACCCCTCGGCCGCGCCGGACATCTCCAGAATCGATGCGAGCTTGTGGCGCAGGATCGGGATGTCCTGTGCCGCCTCCGAATATGCGCGCGACGTAAACAGGCCCAAAAAGCGGTGTTCTCCGGCAACGGAGCCGTCGGAGCGCAGCTTCTTGACCCCGATATAGTCCATGCGCGCGCGTCGATGCACAGTGGACTCCGCGTTCGCCTTGCTGATGATGAGAAGCGGACCGGAGAGGGCGCGGTCCCGCATCGCGGCGGACAGTTGCGCCAGGGGAACCGGGCGATGGAAGGTGGACCCGCTCTCGTCCTGCAGGATGCCCAGGCCGGACCCCGGATCCACCGAGACGGCAAGCTCGCCGCCCGGTTCCGACGGCTCCAGGGTATAGGCCCTGTATCCCAGAAAGACAAACCCGCCATCGCGCAGCCAGCGAAGGAACGCCTGGATCTCGCGAAACTCCTCTCGCCGGTCGGGCACGTGCCGCAACCGAAAGCCCAGCTCCGAGACGACATCGCCGACCTTGTCCACCATGAGACCGAAGTCGTCTGTGGCTCGCACGACATCGGCAAGGCGGCGAGCCGTCTCCTTACGGATCACTTCACGGGTCTCAGGGTCGGGGACCTCCGAGACCTCTGCGTATACGACGGACTCGGTTCGGGCTCGCTTTCCCGGTGCCTGAATGCCCACGATCCGGCCCTTGGCGTCCCGCTCCACCGTTATGAGCGGGTACAGCAGATGGGAGGTGGCGAGGTCCAGCGACGAGAGGTACTCGCGAATCGTGTCGACGATGAACGGCCGCTCGGAAATGTTCGTGTGCACGATCATGACGGGTGGCTTGCCAGGCGGGTGGTCCCCGTCGGAGGTGACGACTTCGACATCTACGCGGTCGGGCCGGCTTCGATCCAGAAACTGGAACGTACCCCAGCACATGCCGGCCAGGGCGCTCGCGCTTCGCTCGGCCAGAAGCTCTTGGGACGCCATGTCCAGGAAAAACGGCGCGAAGCGCGCGACCAACGGATAGCGATCCTTGTCCGCCACATCGCGGAGCGCCTGGGTGACCGCCTTGACGGCTTGCGAGTGCAGCGGAGATCGGGATGGAGTCATGGCCTTGGCTCTTGTGCAGGTCGGGTTTTTGGGTGGCCTCCGCAGGGCCCCACGCTCTACCGACGACGGCGATGGCCTAATCTGCGACGGACGCGGGCGGGGAGGGGATCTGGTGTCGCCGGAAATGCCGGGCCCGCCACCAGCGAGGGCGTCGCGCCGATCAGGAATGTCTACGCAAGTTACAAAAACCTACGGCAGCGTCTTGTGGAATGATGCCGGCGGGCTTATGAGGCCACACCGCCCACGCGACTTCCTTGCGGTAGGCAGGTGGCGTATTCCCAGCGGTCGCGGAGGAGGGGGAAGGGCCAGGGGCCGAAGGTCGCCTATGCTGGGCGTGAGCATTGCGCTCCTTGGGGTTGGGAGCGTGAGGCCATGAGCGCGGCCTTCGTGCGGGAAACGATGAACGTTGTGCTTCGGGTTGCGATACAACCGATCAGGTGGCTACCTGCAAGGACCGGTCAACCTCGGCGCCAGCCCCCGCCTGGATGCCTTCCAAACGGGAGCTGGCGGTTGGGAGGGGTCCTGCGGGCCCCGTCAGTCGGATGGATTCTGACCGACGGGGTCACCGCTTGTCGCAACCCCTCGCTGTGAGTCTACGGCTTCGCCTTGAGACTGACCTTCGCCCCTCTCATCCAGGGCCCGGAGCTTCCCTGCCTGGAGTCGATCCTGAACTCCATCGCTCCCGCCAACTCCGCCCCGGTGACCCTTACGACAGCATTGTTGTCGGTTCGAAAACCCGTCCAGTCAACGTTGAGAAGGTCACTGATCTTGAACTGCCTGGCTTGCCAAGCAGCGGTCTTGGCAGAGTTAAAGGAGTGTGTCGCGTGGGACGTGTCCGTGTTTGCGGGGAGAACAAACACCGTCGCGCTTGATCCGTCCAGGTCGGCGATCGACGGGAAGGTCACGGCCACTCTCTGCTGCGATCTTGCGTTTGTCCACGCTGTCCAGTCGACCGTGATCGTATCGCCGTTGGTCGACCGCCTCGCTTTGACCGACGTAGCCCTGGGATCCACCGCCGGAATCTTCACATAACTGGTGTCAACGCCATTCGCCACAACGGCATTGTTCTTCAGCGCCGTACTCCGGAGCCTGATCGAAAACGTGTCGTCAGGCAAGCCGGAATGATGCCTGATCGCGTAGGCACGCCCCGTCCAGCTGGCGAAGGTATCGCTGAAGGTCGTGTCGTCCTTGTGCAGGAAGTCGAGATCAATCTGCGTCCAAGTGCCGTTGACCAAACGGTCGGGGCGAATCTGTACGGGATTGCTGCCGTTTTTGTCTGATGGATGTCCTCGGTCCTTGTTCTGATCTTTGATCAGGTTTTGGTCCATGCGAATGATGATGGCCGTAGTGTCACCCAGGTCGAGTCTCACCCCGCCGGTGAGGGTGCGTCTCTTCCGCAAGCGCGCCCCGGTCGCGGTCCCGATTCTCTTCCCAGGTTGATCGCCCAACACGACAAAGGTGCGGACCTTGATGTCACCGTAGCTGATGCTCTGCCCCGGTGCCGTGTTGACGTTCTGGCCGGTGCTCGGGTATTCGAAGCCGAAGAACTTTCTTGACGCCTCGATCTTGTAGGCGCCGAACGGCACACTCAGTGTGTACGTGCCCGATGCCTGGGTAGTCATGGAATCAAGGAGCTTGGAATCGCTGACCCTCGTCGCTTTGACCAGGATGCCGGACACCGGACCGTTTAGCCCAGAAACAGAAACCGACTTGGCGGCGATTACGCGGCCCGAGATGGTGCCGTGCTTGAACCCGGTGAAGTTGACGCCCGACAGGTTGGTGCCTGGGGCGGCCGGCAGCGTGAGCGACTCGGGCGCGAAGCTCATCCCGGCCATTGATGCCCTGATCGTGGCGTTCGTGCCGGCGCCCTTGTTCCCGATCTGCGCGCGGAAGGTGCCGTCGGCGCCCGTGACCAGCTTGCCCTTGTTGGGGCCGGCCGTGGCCGCGTTCGTTGGCGCCTTGTTGTCGATCGTGATCGAGACGCCCGCAAGCGGCGCGTTCGAGCCCGAGGCGACCACCGTGCCGCTGTAGAACACCGGCGTCTTGGTTGTGTTGAGCGTGAGGTCAACGCGCGCCGGCATGTTTGCCTGGAACGCGACCACCTTGGCCGCCGACCCCAGGTGCCGGCTCGCCTTCACCTGTATCCTGTTGCCCACCCTGTTGACGATTGCCGGCGCGATGCCGGTCACGATGTAGCGGCCCACGGCGTCGGTCATCGTCGTCATGCCGTTGACATCAATCATGACACTGTCGACGCGGAAGCCGTCCGCCCCCGTCACGATGCCGTACACGGTGCTCGTGGTGGGCGTGACATCAAGCATGACGGCCGTGTCCAGCGGGTTCAGTGCATTGCCGACCATCGTGGTCGAGCCCACCTGGCCCAACCTGACGCGCCAGCCCGCCGGCACGGCCAACGTGTAGGCGCCGGCGGCGATCTTGCCAAAGGCGAACGTGCCCTTGGTGGTGCCCGCGCTGGCGGTTGTCTTGCTTTGCGCCATGCCGGCCAGGTTCTTGCCCGTCACCGGCGCCAGGTCAACCTTCACGCCGCCGACCATCTCGGTCGACACGGCGCTGAAGTCCTCGTTCGTGGCGTGCTTCTTGACCATCTTGCGGGAGACGTTGCCGCTGACGCTGTAGGTCATGACATAGGCGAAGGTGCTGCACTCGCCGAAGTCCTGGCCCGTGGGGTTGGTGGCCATGAGCGGGCAGAGCTCGACCATGGGGCTGAAGCCGCCCATATCACCGAACGCGCCCTTCATGATGCCGTTGGCGTCCTTGTCCTTGAACGCGAAGAGCTCCATCGGGTCCAACAGCTCGATGTCGCCCGCACCCGCCTTCTCCTTGGCCTGGACCATGACTTGTGCGTCGGCCGGCAGGTGCTTGAAGGTGATGACGCCATCCTTCTCCGACTTGTTCTTCGTGTTCCACTGTTGGGCCGTGAACATGCGGGAGCGGCCGGTGGTGTCGATGTAGCGCACGTCGACATCGATCTTGCCGGACATGCGCGTGTCGCCGCCCAGCACGTTGCCCGTGTAGCCCATCACCTGGTCACGCTCGTGATGCACGTAGACCTTGAGCGTCTGGGTCGAGTAGGTCGCCTCAATGGTCCCGGCGTCCATCTCCTGCATGAGTTTCAGGCCCGTGTGCTCGTGCATGACGGAGGTGGCGCTGAACTTCTCGCCGCCATCCAGGGCGTCGCTCTGCACGGTGTCCAGCATGACGGTGTAGGTGGCGGGCAGGTCGGCGGGCTTGACCTCCATGTCGAGCATGGCCATGCCCATGTTATCAAACTTGGTGGGTGCTCCGGTGACCGCCTTGCCACCCATGGTCACGGAGATCATCCAGCCGGCGAGCGGGTTGCCGCCGCCCATGTCGGTCATGACGGTCTTGCCGCTGACCGAGGCGTCGACCATCAGGTTGAGGATATTGAAGTCGTTGGCGGCCATCGTGGTCCTGGACTTCGGGCTCCAGCGCACGGCCTGCATCTTGTCCTCGACATGGTAGTCGTCGCTCATGACCTTGGCGTGAACCATGCTGCCGCCGGTGGCCATCGAGCGGGCAAACCGGATCATGGCCATGCCGTCCTTGTCCGTGGTGCCCTTGGCGACCATGGAGCTACCTGCCGCATCGGCGTAGAGCATGACGGAAGCGCCCTCGAGCGCGTCACCGGTGTTGGCGCCGCGCCGCAGCGTGACGGAGTAGTGGACCGTCTGGTGGGTGATGTCGTAGGGCAGGTGCTGCTTCTTGTGTTCTCCGACTGCGACGGTCAAGTCGTAGCCCGTTGCGGAGCCGCCGTAGGCGTGGTCGCCCAGCAGCTTGGTGACGTCGGGGTTGGTGACGACGGCCAGGACATAGGAGCCGGCCTTGAGGTCGCTGAACTGGAACATGCCCTTGTCGTCGGTGGTGGCCGTCGTGCGGTCGGTGACCCCTGGGCCCACGAGCACGACCGGGATGCCCTGGATCTCGAGCGCGTCCTCGCCCTCGTCGTGCATGTCGTTCTTGGTGGCCTCGTCAATGAAGAGCATGCCGGAGATGCTGGCGGTGGTGGCGTGGGCGCCCATGAAGTTGACGGTTTCCAGGGCGTCGTCGGCCAGCGTGATGTCCATGCTGGTCATGTCGAAGACGTAGGCGTCGCCCGTGACCATGATGGAGACGGTGTAGTCGCCTGCGGCCAGTGCGCCGAAGGCGTACATGCCGCTGGCGTCGGTCGTGTCCATCATGTCGTCCATATTGTCGGACTCGAGCGTGACGGTGACGCCTGCCAGCCCCATGCCCTCGACGCTGACGCGGCCGGTGATGCCGGCGGTGCGCAAATAGTTGCCGTCGAACTGGACATTGGCGGTCTCGCCCAGTGCGACGGTGACGCTGCGGGAGGTGGCGTCAAAGCCGACCTCATCGGTGTCGTAGCCTGAGATGGCGACGGAGTAGTCGCCGGCTCTGAGCCGAGTGAAGGAGAACTGGCCCCCGGCATCGGTCTGTGTGCTCTGGTCGTCTTCGCCGCCGGAGAGGCTGACGGTGACGCCTTCCAGGCCGGTGCCCTCGACGCTGACGCGGCCGGTGATGCCGGCGGTGCGCAGATACGTTCCGTCAAAGCTGACGATCTTGGTGTCGCCCACGCCGACTTCGGCGGTGCCCGAGATGCTGGAGAACGCGACCTCGTCGGCATCGAAGCCCGAGATCTGGACCGAGTAGCGCCCCGCACGGAGTCCGGTGAAGCTGTACTCGCCGGTGGCGCTGGTGGTGGTCTGGTTGTCGGCCATGCCGCTCAGGCTGACGGTGACGCCAGCGAGACCGTTGCCTTCGACGGTGACGGAGCCCCGGACGCTGGCGGTGCGGATGTAGGTGCCTGAGAAGTTGGCGGTGGCTGTGCCTCCGGTGGTCCCGACGGTGACGGACATGGAGGTGGCGTCAAAGCTTGCTTCGGCGGGGAAGCCGGCGATGGAGACGGTGTAGGTGCCGGGTTCGATGTTGTCGAAGCGGTAGGAGCCGCCTCCGGCGGTGGTTGCGGTGGCCCCGCTGCTGAGTGTGACGGAGACGCCGTCGGCGCCCTGGCTCTCGATCATGACCTGGCCGGCGATGGAGCCGGTCGGGGGCGGGGGTGCGACATCCTCTCCGCAGGCCGCCATCATGATCGGCAGCAGCATGAGTGCCCCTGCCATGAGTTTCTGGAATCTGTTCATCTTGGAGCTCCCTAAAGGGTGTGTAGGGGTGTTGCCCTTGGGGCCCTTGGCTTCCGTGGCCCCGACGCGTTGCATTCGCGTCATCCATGACCCGCTCTACCGGCTACCTTTGGTGCGGAGGCGGCCAGTCAAAAGCGGGGCTCGGATTGTCGACTACCCTGGGCGATGTGTGCTGGGATAAGCCGACATGGTCGCATAGCAATGCAAGATCAGTGCCGCGACAAAGTGAAGCGCTATAACACTATTTATTGCAATGTTTTACGGTGTCGGGGGGGGGGGGGGGGGGGGGGCGGAATTTGAAGAAGCCGAGACGTCAGATTTCTGAGGGGGGAAGACGCCCGGATTGAGACAGCAAGGCTCGTCGCGGCGCTATGTGTGCCGGCGATGGACGGGTTGCCGCTCCAGATGTTGGGCAGCTGCGGGTACATCTGGGCTGATATGTGATTGAACCACTTGACTTGGGCTAGCCTTGGGGGCGCGGTCGAGGACCCCTCCGATCACCTTGCTCGACATGGACCTTGACCCGCGCTTGTGGAACGACGCGGACGGGGTTGGACCAGCGACGGATCGGCAATGTGTGACGCCTGAGAACACCGCAACCGTTGAGGCGCGTATGCATCGGGTCGACCGTTGAAACGGCAACGCCCGAGGTCGCTATCTGGAGAGCGGTCGCACGTCCCACGAATCGCTTGCGGTGGCAGCCGCATATCCTGGCAGGTGCGTCCAAGTCTTATTGGAGAATGACCCCCGGGGCCGGGCCACGTGCGCTCGCAAGGACCCGTCCAACGTCCCCGGGTGAACCCGGCCGGGGTTACCTTATTGATCCACGGTCCACCGGCGGTCGTCGGTGGACAGGGGTCTTGGGTGGGGCCGTTACACTCAACGCGTAATTCGGATAGCATCAGGGCAGACGTTGCGCTTCATCCATATCGCAGATGTCCACTTGGACTCGGCCTACGCCACCCGCTCGGAACGGCTTCGCACCAGGTTGCAGAGAGCTTCGGCGGAGTCTTTCTCCCGATGCGTGGATGTGGCGATTCGCGAGAATATCGATGCCGTCCTCATTGCGGGCGATCTCTTGGATCGTCCCCAAGTCTCGCTGGCGACGGAGCGTCTTCTGCTGGAGGGGTTTCGCGCCTTGGCCGACGCGGGAGTCCATGTCATCTATGCGACCGGCAATCACGATCCGGGTCGCGAGATTCACTCCGGCACGCTCCCTTGGCCGGACAACGTGACGGTCGCCTCGGGACCCCAGCCCGAGACCGTCGAGATCGTCGACAACGAAGGCTCGGTCAGGGGCCATGTGGCGGCCATAGGCCACGCCACCTCCCACGAGACCGAAGACCTGAGTGCCCGGCTGCTTCCTCGTGAGGATACGCCGCTTCCGCAGGTCGGACTGTTGCACACACTGGTGGGCGGAGCGGGCAAGGCCGGCCACCACACGCCCTATGCGCCGTCCAACCTGGACGCTCTGAAGCGTACCGGCTTTCATTATTGGGCCCTAGGTCATGTGCATCGTCGCCAGGCGCTTGCCACTTCCCCTGCCATACACTACGCGGGCAACATCCAGGGCCGCGGCTCTAGGGAGATGGGGCCGAAGGGAGGATTGCTGGTCGACCTCAGCGACCCCGGCGTTCCATGCGTGGAGTTCATGGAATTTGCGACGGTGCGCTGGGAGAGGTTGGTCGTGGAGGGCTTGGCCAGTGCGCATGCCCTGGAGCCGTTGGCGGCAATCGTGGCGTCGGAGTGGGCGGAGGCACGGGCGGGACTGAATGCCGACGAGGGCACCGAATTCGTGGTGGTCGTGACGCTTGCCGGTCCGTCGCCCCTCTGGCACAAGTTGCGGGGTGCGGGAGACGTGGAGGCTCTGGAGGAGGAGCTCTGCGACCGCTTGGGCGTCGTCGCGGTCGAAGTTGACGCGACCCGCGCGCACCCTGCCGTGCGCCTGGATCAGCACCGGGCGCGCCGCGATATACTGGGTGCGTCGCTCGCGCTTGTCCAAGACATGATCGACGGATCGGAGGCGTTGGGCCTTCAAGAGAGCGATCTTGCGGGCTTTGCTGCCGGCAGAGACGGGTCCGTCAGTGCATACCTGGCGCGGCTGTTGGACGGTGGGGCGGAGGAGTTGGTCGCACGCATGGTGTTGCCCGTTGAGGGTGGCTCCGTCCAGGGCGCGGCCCGGCCCGTGAACGGGGAACGGAAGGGCGACGCGTGACCTTTGAGTCCATCGACGTCATCCGCTACGGATGCCTGGTTGACCGTGCCACGGGCGATGACGCCCTTGCGCCCATTGTGGTGGTTCTGGGCCCGAACGAGAGCGGAAAGTCAACGTTTTTTGACCTGGCATGCACACTGCTCTACGGATTTCGCCCGGCAGGCAGGGACCGCCACCCCTATGTCCCCTGGACCGGCGGAGACGCCGAGGCGAGGGCACGGATTCGGCTGGGTTCCGGTGAGACCCACCAGGTCCACCGGCGCCTCCGGTCGACCCCGTGGGGTAAGTTGTTCACGGGGGACCGCACCCAGGATCTTCGCAATCACCCCGTTCCCTGGGTCGACCACGTCAGCCGAGCCGTGTACAGGCAGGTGTATGCGCTGACGCTGGGTCAGCTGGCGAGTCTTGAGCGTGAGAGCTGGGCGCTGGTCCAGGACCGGCTCTTGGGCGCGTTGGCCACGCCGGACCTGCGCTCCGCCCGGGAGGTTGCCACCGAGCTGGAGGATGAAGCGGGCGGCTTGTGGCGTCCAGATCGCCGGGGCAGGCCGTTGGCTCGGGTGCTGGGAGACGAGATCGGGGAGTTGAGGACCGAGCGCAGGGATGCGTTGGCGAGGGAGCGCGAGCTCCGCGAGCGCGTGGCCGAGAGAGCCCGGGAGGAGGAGGAGCTCGTTCGCCTCCGGGCACAGCGCGTGGACGAACGCGCCCGACGAGACGAGTTGGAGGTTCGCCTGAACCGACTCTTGCCCGTGCGTCGCGCCCTGGCCCGCATTGAAGAGCTGAGAGAGCTCGCCGGTTCTTCGGCTGACTTGGAGTCTCTCCTGCCCGACCCGGGCGCCCGGCACCGGGAGCTCTCGCGTCGATGCGCCGAGCTGGAGGACAGGATCCGGGCCCTGGAGTCGCGGGCGGAAGCGAGCCGCGGCGTCATCGATGACTATTCGCCTTGGCATTGCTCGGTGGTCGATGCCCGCGAACGCGTGCGCGAAGCGGCAGGGATCCTGGGCGCGCTCAGTGACATCAAGGGCGAGATTGCCACGGCCGAGGGTGCGGTGGTTCACCTGGAGGAGGAGTGCGCCAGTGCGGGCGAAGACCTCTTCTCGGCGCCGTGGACGGAGATCGATTCCGGCCGCTTGGACGCCATCTCCGAGTCCGAACTGGAGTTGGTGCTGGAGGAGTACGAGGCGTGCAGGCAACAGGTCAGCGTCGCCGAACAGAGCCTTGGCGATGACGAACAGGAGACACTGGCGGCTTCGCTCAGGCCTTCGGGAGCGCGAGCCGCGCTCGGGTTGGTTCTCCTGCTTGCGGGGATCACCGTGGTGCTCTTGGCGAATGCCGGCGTCGAGCTCCCGGTCGGCATCGCGGTGGAGCTCGGCGCCTGGGTGGCCGCCATTGGCGGCTTCTGTCTGCTGTTGCTGTGGGCGGATGGGCGCCGCCGGGCGTCGCTCTATGCCCGGTCAGCCCGGGGAGCCCGCACCCGCAGGCGCCGCCGCGTTGCGGATCTTCAGGACAAGCGGGACGCGCTGCGCGCCCGGCTGGCGGAGCAGTTGGGGGAACTGCCCATACGGGGGAGTCTGCTGGACACTCCAGGCGTGGCCCTTCAATCCGGCATTCGGCGCATGCGCGATCTCTTGGCGCGCCTGGAGGAGCGTCGCCGGATTGTCGAGGAGCGGTACGGAGCGCTCGCACGGGCCCACGAAGAGATCCAGTGGCTTGAGCGGTTGTTGGCGGTGCCCACGGAGGACCCGGACCGACGCGGCAGTGCCGACGATGCGCTGGCCGCGCTCGAGGCCGCGCTCACGCGACGGGACCAAGCCGAGGCCGCCCGCCGTGATCTTGACGAGTTCGAGGCGGAGCGCAACCGGCTGGCCGCCGAACTGGATCGCGGGCTTGAAGAGTTGCGAGCCCTAGAGGGGCGGTTGACTCAACTGGGCGACGGGAGTGTGGAGGACGGGGTGCGCGTCGCAGCGGCACGGATCGAGGCTTCGGAGCGGGCGGGCCGAATGGAGGAGGAGCTTGCTCGTTCCGAGCCGGAGCTGGAGGTCATGGCGCGGCTCATCCGGGATGCAGAGCGCGACGGCGAAACCTGGCAGGACCTTGAGACGGGGCTCGAAGGGGCCGAGGCGCGCCGCCTGGCGCGCAACAGAAGGATTGAGGAGCTGGTGGACCGGGCCGGGCGGCTGGATGTTGACATCCGCCATCTCTGCGACGGCGACTCGCCGGCTCGTGTCGAGGGCCGCATCGGCGTGCTTGAGAGGCGGGTGGCCGATGCGATGGAGCGTCGTGACCGGGCCTTTGTCCTGGCCCGGCTGCTACGCACCGCCGACCGTCGTTTCCGGGACGAGCATCAACCGGATTTGTTGCGCGGGGCGGCCTCCCATCTCGACCACATCACCTCCGGGCGCTACAACCGAATCGAGGTGGGAGATGTGGGGGATGAGTCGCTGTACCTCGGGGCGGCGTCCGGGGACAGGGTCATGAAGGTCGCCGAACCCCTCTCCCAGGGGACGAAGGAGCAAGTCTACCTGGCCCTTCGCCTTGCGATCATCGATCACCTGGATGCGGACGGCGAGCGGTTGCCCCTCTTCATGGACGAAGTGTTGGTGAACTGGGATGCCTGGCGCCGTGACCGCGCCTTTGAGCTTCTGGAGCACATTGCCCGGCGCCGTCAGGTATTCTTTTTCACCTGTCACCCGGCGATGGCGGCCGAGATGGAGGACCGGGGGGCGGCCATCGTTTCGCTCCAGAGGCCGTGATGCTGCCGAAGCGCTCGCGGAGGAGCGTACGGACCATCGTGGCGCCGACCCGAAGCGATGGACCCAAGCGGCCGGAGATCTTGGAGTGGCCATGGCGCCGGGGGTGATGGGGGATCGGCACCTCGTGTATCGTCAGGCGCAGGAGCGCCGCGCGGACCTGCATCTGGAGCGTCCACCCCCAGTTTCTGTCATCCATCGCAAGACTGGCCAACGCGCCGGCGCGAATGGCGCGAAAGGGCGGCAGGTCCCGGAAGCGCCTGCCAAAGAGCAGGGCGACCCCGAAGAGAATCAGCCGGTTTCCCCAGCGCGCGTGGAGCCGCCGGTTTCCGGTCAAGCCACTTGGACGTATGCGGACGCCGAGCGCCAGGTCGGCGCCGCTCTCCAGCGCCCCGAGTAGCACGGGAATCTTGTTGGCGCATTCGGCATGGTCCGCGTCCATGAAGACCACCGATCGCGGCGGGACGTCCAGCGCTGAGAGGTGCGCGAGTCCCTTGAGGCACGCGGCACCGTAGCCGGTCTTGGGCTCCGCAACCACGGTGGCTCCCGCGTTTTGAGCAATCCGGGCCGTCGCATCCGTCGATCCGTTGTCGACGACAACGACGCTGTGCAGCCGCTTGATCGGCAGCGCCTGCAGCAGGACGCGCAGCGCGCCTTCCTCATTGAGCGCGGGGATGATGACGGCGGAGTCGGGCATCGTGGCCCCGTCCCGCGGACCCTGTGCAGCCCCCGTCATGGTTTCGGGCATGTGCGCCGCCCCCGATTGTTCCACCACGCCTGTGGCCAGAAACGTTGCCCCCGGTGAAGGACCCTTGAACAGAAGATGACCCGGAGAGGCGCGTCCCGCGACCGGGAGCGCGTATTGGGCGAGTGCCGTGGGCGCATAGGGGGCGCCCTCGAGAGCCCGCCGGGGGCTGGGCAAACGTCCGCGCCCGCCGGACATGGCGTGGCAGGCGTCATTTGGATTTTGGGCGCCATTGAAATCAGCGCGCTGGGGGCGTTCGGTTGGCTGGAGAGCTTGGCGCTGCCGCTGCCGCGCCTGTTGTTGCCCGCGGGTGCCCTGGCTTGCTATGGAGCGGCGCTCTGGAGCGCCGGGAGAATGCGGGTATCCGGGTCGTCGATCTGGATGATCGCCGTCTTGGGACGGCTGGCTCTGTTGCCACTGACGCCCGAGCTCTCCGATGACCTCTACCGCTACCTGTGGGACGGCCATGTCTTCGCCTCCGGCCTCAACCCCTACGCGCACGCGCCGGACGACGCCGAGCTGGCGGCGCTGCGCACGCCGTGGCACGACCGGATCAACCATCCCGACATCCGAACCATCTATCCGCCGCTGGCGCAGGTCTTGTTCCTTTTTGTTGCCGTGGTCGGCGGGGGAGCGGTGACGGCGAAGGTTCTGTGGTTGGTCTTCGATCTGGGGACGGGATTGCTCCTGGCCCGCATTGCGGTACTGACCAACCGCAATGGGTCACGGGTCCTGATCGCCTACCTCTGGTCCCCTCTGTTCATTGTGGAGACAGCCTGGAGCGCGCACTTCGATGCCGCGGGCCTGTTCGTCATCACGGCGCTACTCTGGACGTCCGCCCGCCCGTCACGTCGTCGCCGGGAGGTCTGGGTGGGTGGGCTGCTGGGCCTGGCCGCGCTGGTCAAGTTCGCTCCGGCGGCGATGCTGCCCGTTGCGGTCCGTCGCTACGGCATGCGGGTCCTGCCCGCATTCCTGGGGCTTGGGGCGCTCTTCTACCTTCCGTTCGTGCGCCCCGGCGTCCAGCCCCTCTTTGAGGGGCTTGTCACCTATGCCCGCCACTGGTCCGCCAATGAGGGAGCGTTCGCCCTCATCTCGGCGCTGGTAGGGCACCCGGTGCATGCCCGCGTCGTTGCGTCGGCCGCAGTGCTGACGGTTGTCGCGTGGGCGACGTGGCGCAAATGGTCCATGGAGCGCGCGCTGCTGTGGATCCTTGGCGCGGGGCTGCTCCTGTCGCCCACCCTGCATCCCTGGTACGTCCTGTGGGTGTTGCCGGCGGCGGCGCTGCGCACCAATGCGCCGTTTCTGTGCCTAAGCGGCCTCGTTTTCTTGGGTTACTGGGGCGTTGCGACCTACGGTACGGAGCCACCGGATTCTGGCCGCAACCCGTCTGGGCCAGGGTGGCCATCTGGGGTCCTGTTTGGTTGCTGTTGGCTGCCGAACTCTGGCGCCGTCCGCGGGTGATGAACGCCCCGCGGGGGTCGGCGGGACATGCGGAGTCCCAGCGAGAGGTATCCGCAGGCGAAGAGGGCGACCAGGGGAAGTGATGCCCACGCTCCCGCGACGCATGCCGCGACTCCCCACGACAGCATCGCTGCAGCACCCGACCACAAGAGGGCCCGCCCCGGTGCAGCGCGTCCCGCCCCCGCCGACGGCGAACCCCCGGTCTTGGGTGTTCGCTCGAATGAACCTCCGCGCCGCACCAGGCCCCGGAGCGCGGCGGGCGCCAGCGGCAGAGACAGGCCGGCGCCCAGCGTCATGCTCCGCACGGCGCTCCAGAGCGATGGGCCCGCCCCGCGGCCACGCCTTGAGGCGGCAACAGCGTAGAATGCGAGAAAGGGGGCTGTCGCGCCCAGGACCACCACCGCGTCCAGCCACCAGAGGTGATCCAGCGCCAGTGCCTGTCTGGCCAAGGCCGACGGCACGACAAGCTGGGCCAGGGCCGCGGTCAGGGGATGGGCGAGGTGGCCGCCCAGGTGCGCGCATGCCTCCACCTTGACCCTTGTGGGAAACGGACCCGCCAGCAGCCGCGGGAGCAGCTTGCGGGCGGTCTGTGTCCCGCCCTCGGCCCATCGCCGCTGCTGCACCAACAGCGCGCCCGGCGAGGAGGGAAGTTCCGCCGCGACGCCCAGGTCGTCGCGCATGTGGAAGCGCCAGCCCGCCATCTGTGCCCGATAGCTGATGTCTAGGTCCTCGGTGAGGGTATCGGCGCTCCAGCCGCCCGCTTCCTCCAGCGCCTCGCGGCGCCAGAGTCCGGCCGTGCCGTTGAAGTTGAAGAAGAGCCGACCCCGGGCTCGGCCCCTTTGCTCCACGAGGAAGTGTCCGTCCAGAAGCAGCGCTTGGGCGCAGGTCAGCCAGGACTCCTCCTCGTTCAGGTGATCCCAGCGGGCCTGCACCATGCCGATCTCGGGGTCTGCCATATCGACGAGCAGGTCCTGCAACAGCGATCGCCGGGGAACGAAATCGGCGTCCAGGATGAGAATGAAGTCCCCGCTTGCACGCGCGAGGCCGGCGGCCAGGGCCCCTGCCTTGAACCCCTCGCGATGACGCCGGTGATGCACCGAGATGTCGACGCCACGCCGGCGCCAAGAGCACGCCCGCTCCCTTGCCACCCCGGTTGTGCGATCGGTGGAATCGTCCAGAACCTGGATCTCCAGGAGTCCGCGAGGATAGTCCAAGCGGCATGCCGCATTAATCACGCGCTCAATGACGTGCTCCTCGTTGAACGCCGGGATCTGCACCGTGACCCGGGGCGGGGACGAGAGACGCTGCGGCGACGGGCAGGGTGGCCGTTGGAAGGACATGACCAAGAGGTGGACGCGGTGCAGAGCCAAGGGCAGGAGCAGGGCCAGGGCGCCGGCGTAGGCCGCGATCACGAGGACACTTACCGACATCGGGCTATCGTGCACCCTGCCTCGGCCTCTGGGGCCAGCCGGGGGGCTTTGCGCCGGCACGGGTCCCGGGCGCCCCGGGGGCCCAGCCCTGGACACATGGCCTTGCGGGGCTACCGAAGGAGGCGTTGCAGGCGGCGGGCATTGCCCACCACCGTCACGGAGCTGAACGCCATTGCGGCTCCCGCGATCATCGGTGACAGCAACATCCCCGTCGCCGGGTGCAATGCACCGGCCGCCACGGGAATGCCGATCACGTTGTACGCGAAGGCGCCCACGAGGTTCTGAGCAACGTTGCGGCTGGTCTTGCGGGAGATGTCCAGCAGGGTCGCCACACCCGTCAGGGAATCGCCCAAGAGCGCCACATCGCTCGTGTCCAGGGCTATGTCCGTGCCTCCCCCCATGGCGAGGCCGATGTCGGCGGCGGCCAGGGCGGGCGAATCGTTGATCCCGTCGCCCACCATGGCCACCACGCGGCCCTCGTCCCGAAGTGCCTGGACCTGTTGGGCCTTCTCCGCAGGGGAGAGTTGCGCGCGCACATGTGTAATTCCCACATCCGCGGCCACTCTCTTGGCCGGTCCCGTGTGGTCGCCCGTGAACATCATCACGCAGACGCCTCGGGACTGTAGATCAGCCACCGCGCTCCTCGCCTCGGGGCGCACCTCGTCGGCGAGCGCGAACAGACCAGCGAGCCGGCCATCGATCGCCACCGCCACGGATGTGCTACCCTCGTCTGCCATCGCTTGGAGCTCCCGTGCGACCGGGGTCGCGTCGACGCCGGTGGATGCCAGAAAGCGGACCGAGCCGACCAGGACGCGGCGCCGGTCCACCAAGGCGGACGCCCCCATGCCGGGGTGGGCGGAGAAATGGTGGGCTTCGCCCGGATGGATGCCCGCCTCCTCCGCGTGCCGGACAATGGCGCGGGCGGCGGGGTGCTCGGAGGCCGCTTCGACGGCCACCGCGGCGGACACCAGCTCCTCTACGGCAAAACCGTTGGTTGCCGTCCTGCCGACCACCACGGGACATCCCGCGGTCAGCGTCCCCGTCTTGTCCAACACCACCACATCCACTTTGCGCGCCGTTTGTAGAGATGTTCCATCGCGGATGAGGACGCCCATGCGCGCCGCGTGGCCCAGGGCAATCACCAATGAAATTGGGGTGGCGAGGCCCAGGGCGCATGGGCAGGCGATGACCAGCACGGAAACGGACGTGACCATTGCGTAGTTGAGCCGGGGTTCCGGCCCCAGCAGGAGCCAGCCCGCAAAGGTGATGAGCGCCACGGCGATGACGGCCGGTACAAAGCGGCTTGCTACCGCGTCCACGGTCCGCTGGATCGGCGGCTTGCTCGCTTGGGCTTGAGCGACCATGTCGACGATGCGTGCCAGCACCGTGTCGCGCCCCACATGCAGGGTCTCCATCTCGAGCGACCCGGTGCCGTTGATCGTTCCTCCGTACACGGCGTCTCCGGGGGACTTGCCGACGGGCGCGCTCTCACCGGTGAGCATCGACTCATTGACATCGCTTGCGCCCCTGAGAACCCTGCCGTCCAAGGGAATCCGGTCTCCGGGACGTACCAGCAGGATGTCCCCTTGCCGCACGTCGGCCACCAAGACGCTCTCCGTTGTCCCGTCGCTGCGCAGGCGCGCCGCGCTGTCCGGGGTCAAGTCGAAGAGTGCCCGCAATGATCGGGCGGTGCGTCCCTTGGCCCGCAACTCGATGGCCTGCCCCAGAACCACGAGCGTCGGGATGACGGCGACGGCACCGAAGAACGCGTGCCTGGTGCCTTCGGGAAAGAGGGATGGAACGGTGGCGGCCAAGGTCGAATAGAGCCACGCCGCGCCGGCACCCAGTGCGATCAGGGTATCCATGGTCGCGGCTCGGCTCCGCGCCGCGGTCCAAGCGCCGACAAAGAAGCCGCCGCACACATACCACAGGATTGGCAGGGTCAGAAGGCTTGATGTCCACCACGCCCACGGGACATGCCCGGACATGAGCGCTGTGGCGCCGGGCAACATCTCCCAATGTCCGATGACCACCACGGGTGAGCCCAGGACAACTCCGGCCCAAAAGCGCGACATGAGCGCCGTGTGGCGCTCCTCGCGGTCCCGGTCGGCCGCAAGTGTCTCGTCCACCGTCTCTGCGGCTCCGTGAAGCGGATGGGCTTCGTACCCGGCCTCCCGGACCGCGTTCAAGAGGGCATCGGCCGGGACACTCTGGGTGACGAATTCGACCCGGGCGGTCTCGCTGACCAAATCGACGCTTGCCCGGGCCACGCCATTGACCCCGGCCAGGGCGCGTTCGACCGACGCCACGCACCCGGCGCAGTGCATTCCGCGGATGGTGAGCTTGAGGGCCACGGTCTCTCTCCCGGCGCCGACGGCCACATCGCTCATGCGAACTTGCCCGCGTGAGGTCCCCCCGCTTCAAGCCCCCACAGCCAAGTCTCCAACGCCACATCGTGCGGGAGGGATCCCGTCTTGAGACGCCAATCAAGCGTTCCGAGCGCATGGACCGCCCCGGCGATCTCGGTGGAGCTCCAGCCTCGGGCCTGTCCCGCAATGCGCTGCGCAAGAAACCTCTGGTACGGCGGCAACGACTCGCTCAGGGCCGAGATTCCGCCTTCGACCGCCACGCCGATGCGCAACAACTGCGTGGACAGGCCGATCACCAGGCCGATGGCCGTCTCTCCCTGTTCCAGCAGAATGGGCAATCCGCGCACCGCGTCGCGAATTTGACGCCGCCCCACGAGGTCGAACCACTCCCACCGGTTCTGGCGGGGCAGGCGCAGGCCGCCCCGCTCCACGGCTGCCACGTCCACCGGCGCCCCGTCCTCGACCATGTCGGCCAGCTTTCGCACCTCTTGGGTCAGAATGCCCAGGTCCGTCCCCGCCGAGCCGGTAAGGGCTCGAGCGGCTCTGAACTCTACGGTCACGTTCAGTTGCTCACGTGCCCATGTGACGATCCAGGCCGGGACCGCGTCCTCCGGTATCAGGCGAAACTCCAGGCTCTTCGCGTGCCGGTTCATGTCGCGGTAGAAGGCCGCGCGGGACTTGGGCGGTACCGTGGCGGTCAGGATCAACGCGAGCCCTGACGGGGGCTTGCGCGCTGTGCTCAGGAGGATCTTGCGCATGGAGGCGTTTCCGGCGATCCGCTCGACATTGGCGAGCTGTAGGACCCGCCACTCTGCCATCATGGGCGGCGTGTCGATGAGCGAAGCCAGTTGGTCGGTCGAGATACTGGACGCATCCAGTCGATCAAGGTTGAAGGATTCGGTGGCGGGGTCCACATAGAGATCCACGAGCTCCCTGGCGGCGATGTTCCTGCGGTATTCGTCTTCGCCGTGCAGGTAGAAGACGCCGCCATTTCTTTCAGAACGCACGTTTTGTGGCAACATCCGAGCCCAACCGTTCCTGATACCGTCTATTGGGCGCCCATTGACCGGTGTCTGGCCAGGCGCGCGGCAGCTTTGCAGTCCTGTCTGTCGGCGAGATCCCCGGAGAAGGGGTGCTCGGCGATACGCGGCGGCGGGTACGGCAATCGCATCGCCCGATGGGCTCCGAATCTACAGCAATGATCCCCTGCTTGCCCCGGTATGGTCTTCGGCCGGGTTGCTTGCGCGGGTTCTCCCGTTGATTCGGGAACGCCGCCCATGGTGGTGCGGAGCTTGCCGATTTGGTTCGTGGTGGTCAGGAATGCATCGGCCAAGGTCGAAATGACTGTAGTCGCGGCGCAGCCGCAATCCGCTCCGATGCCCGATCAACAGTTCTAGTTTGTAGGCGCCTGAAGTCTGGGGTTACCGTGTTTGGGAGCGGTGCGCCCTTTCAGCACCTCAGTCGGTACAACGCTTGATCGCGGGAGCCCCGTCCGAACCTGTTCTTGGCCGCGCGATCGGACGCGCATTCCCCTCAAGGCAATGTGGGGAAAAGGGGCGGTTTCTCCTTGATCGAATGTGACGTTGGGTCACTCGGGATTGGCTTTGTGGCCTCCCTCGCCCATACAGGTCCACGCCATATCGGGAAAAAGAAATACGCCGGCCCCCCGCCCGGATGGTTTCGGACGGAGGGCTGGCGGTTTGACAAGGGGGCCCGCGGGCCCCGTCAGTCGGATGTACCGCCGACTGACGGGGTCACCGCTGTCCCGACACTCGCTAACGAGGCTACGGCTTGGCCTTGAGGCTGGTCTTCGCGCCCCTCATCCATGTCCCGGAGCTGCCCTGCCTGGAGTCGACCCTGATCTCCATCGCCCCCATCATCTCCTTCCTGGTAACCCTCACGGAAGCACTGTTCACCGTTCGGAAATCCACCCAGTCGCTATCGCTGGCAAAAACCCACCAAATTCGCCTGCTGTCCCAATTGAGCGTGGTGCTTGATGCGATGTAGGCGAACACCGTCGCGCTCGACCCGTCCAGGTCGGCGATCGACGGGAACGTGAACGCAACCCGGTAGTTCGACCTCGAGTCCGATATGGCGGTCCAGTCGACAATGAGCGAGTCGCTGGTCCCCGCGGTCCCGCGCCTCGCCTTGACTGACGTAGCCCTGGGATCGACCGCCGGAATCTTCACATAGCTGGTGTCAACGCCATTCGCCACAACGGCATTGTTCTTCAGCGCCGTGCTCTGAAGCCTGATTGTAAACGTGTCATCGGGCAAGCTTGGTGAGCGCCCGCTGTTACGCTGAATCACATACCCCCTTCCGGTCCAGTTGGCGAACGTATCACTGCTGGTTGTGTCGTCCTTGTGCAGGAAGTCGAGATCAATCAGGGACCAAGAGTTGTTCTCGAAAATGTGGGGGCGAATCTGTACGGGATTGCTGCCGTTTTTGTCTGATGGATGTCCTCGGTCCTTGTTCTGATCTTTGATCAGGTTTTGATCCATGCGAATGATGATGGCCCCAGCTTCGACCAAGTCGAGCCTCACCCCCCCGGTGAGCGTGCGCCTCTTCTGCAAGCGCACCCCGGTCGCGGTCCCGGTTCTCTTCCCAGGTTGATCGCCCAACACGATAAAGGTGCGGACCTTGATGTCACCGTAGCTGATGCTCTGCCCCGGTGCCGTGTTGACGGTCTGGCCGCTGCTCGGGTACTCGAAGCCGAAGTGCCTCCTTGACGCCTCGATCTTGTAGGCACCGAACGGCACGCTCAGCGTGTACGTGCCCGAGGCCTGGGTGGTCATGGAATCAACAAGAGTGGAATCGCTGACCCTGGTCGCTTTGACCAGGATGCCGGAAACCGGACCGTTTATCCCGGAAAGAGAAACCGACTTTGTGGCGATTACTCGGCCCGAGACGGTGCCGTGCTTGAACCCGGTGAAGTTGACGCCCGACAGGTTGGTGCCCGGGGCGGCCGGCAGCGTGAGCGATTCGGGCGCGAAGCTCATCCCGGCCATCGATGCCCTGATCGTGGCGTTCGTGCCGGCACCCTTGTTCCCGATCTGCGCGCGGAAGGTGCCGTCGGCGCCCGTGACCAGCTTGCCCTTGTTGGGGCCGGCCGTTGCCGCGTTCGTTGGCGCCTTGTTGTCGATCGTGATCGAGACGCCCGCGAGCGGCGCGTTCGAGCCCGAGGCGACCACCGTGCCGCTGTAGAACACCGGCGTCTTGGTTGTGTTGAGCGTGAGGTCAACGCGCGCCGGCATATTCGCCTGGAACGCGACCACCTTGGCCGCCGACCCCAGGTGCCGGCTCGCCTTCACGTGTATCCTGTTGCCCACCCTGTTGACGGTTGCCGGCGCGATGCCGGTCACGATGTAGCGGCCCACGGCGTCGGTCATGGTCGTCATGCCGTTGACGTCGATCATGACACTGTCGACGCGGAAGCCGTCCGCCCCCGTCACGATGCCGTAGACGGTGCTCGTGGTGGGCGTGACATCAAGCATGACGGCCGTGTCCAGCGGGTTCAGTGCATTGCCGACCATCGTGGTCGAGCCCACCTGGCCCAACCTGACGCGCCAGCCCGCCGGCACGGCCAACGTGTAGGCGCCGGCGGCGATCTTGCCGAAGGCGAACGTGCCCTTGGTGGTGCCCGCGCTGGCGGTCGTCTTGCTTTGCGCCATGCCGGCCAGGTTCTTGCCCGTCACCGGCGCCAGGTCAACCTTCACGCCGCCGACCATCTCGGTCGACACGGCGCTGAAGTCCTCGTTCGTGGCGTGCTTCTTGACCATCTTGCGGGAGACGTTGCCGCTGACGCTGTAGGTCATGACATAGGCGAAGGTGCTGCATTCGCCGAAGTCCTGGCCCGTTGGGTTGGTGGCCATGAGCGGGCAGAGCTCGACCATGGGGCTGAAGCCGCCCATATCACCGAACGCGCCCTTCATGATGCCGTTGGCGTCCTTGTCCTTGAACGCGAAGAGCTCCATCGGGTCCAACAGCTCGATGTCGCCCGCGTCCGCCTTCTCCTTGGCCTGGACCATGACTTGTGCGTCGGCCGGCAGGTGCTTGAAGGTGATGACGCCATCCTTCTCCGACTTGTTCTTCGTGTTCCACTCTTGCGCGGTGAACATGCGGGAGCGACCGGTGGCGTCGATGTAGCGCACGTCGACATCGATCTTGCCGGACATGCGCGTGTCGCCGCCCAGCACATTGCCCGTGTAGCCCATCACCTGGTCACGCTCGTGATGCACGTAGACCTTGAGCGTCTGCGTCGAGTAGGTCGCCTCAATCGTCCCGGCGTCCATCTCCTGCATGAGCTTGAGGCCCGTGTGTTCGTGCATGACGGAGGTGGCGCTGAACTTCTCACCGCCGTCCAGGGCGTCGCTCTGCACGGTATCCAGCATGACGGTGTATTTCGCGGGCAGGTCGGCGGGCTTGACCTCCATGTCGAGCATTGCCATGCCCATGTTGTCGAACTTGGCGGGTGCTCCGGTGACCGCCTTGCCGCCCATGGTCACGGAGATCATCCAGCCGGCGAGCGGGTTGCCGCCGCCCATGTCGGTCATGACGGTCTTGCCGCTGACCGAGGCGTCGACCATCAGGTTGAGGATATCGAAGTCGTTGGCGGCCATCGTGGTCCTGGACTTCGGGCTCCAGTGTGTCGTCGTGCCTCTCTGTCGATGCCTTGCACGGGCCCGTGGGCACACCCTCGTCCCCCTGCCGAACCCGAACGGAAGAGCACCAGGCCCGTGCCACGGGAGGACATTGCTGCCTTGTCCAGATCCAAACACCCCCATCGGAATGCCCTCCTGTCGCCCCCCTTCGGTGTGGGTGTCGGTGGTTGGCTGCCCCTGATTGCCTGATCGGTCGCTTTGGTCCGCATCGGTGGCACCCCACCCCGAACCCCAACACCCAAGACCAACCCCGGCCTTGGTCGAGGTCGGTGCTGGGTACAAGTGCGGGAGCGGGCAAGATCATGCGGCGCGGCGGCTCTGCGGTCTGGTTCGACTTGAAGGACACTGGAGTTGCGGTGACCCTTCTCGGCTTGACCAGACGCCCGGCGAACCCGCGCTCTCCCCGGCCGTTTTGCCGCGTGCTCACTGCCTCGCACACATCCGTGATACACGCGTTGGCCGGACACGGCTTAGGCGACTGCCCAGGGTCCGTCGCTGACGGGCCATTCCCGCAACGGTGCCACCCCATACGAGCCATGCGGCTGGCGCCCGTGGGCGCCCTCGTGCCCCTGCCGAACCCGAATGGAAGAGCACCAGGCCCGTGCCACGGGAGGACATCGCTGCCTTGTCCAGATCCAAACACCCCCATCGGAATGCTCCCCTGTCGCCCCCCTTCGGTGTGGGTGTCGGTGGTTGGCTGCCCCTGATTGCCTGGTCGGTCGCTTTGGTCCGCATCGGTGGCACCCCACCCGGAACCCCAACACCCAAGACCAACCCCGGGCTTGGTCGAGGTCGGTGCTGAGCACAAGTGCGGGAGCGGGCAGGATCATGCGGCGCGGCGGTTCTGCGGGCCGGTTCGACGCGCTTGATCGGCGGTGTTCAGTTGCCCCTTCTCGGCCTGGCCACGTACAGCAGCGCCTGGCTGATCGCGTTCTCCGGAGGTTGTGGCGGCGGCCGGTATGGGAGTCTTCTGCGCGGGTTTGTAGAGGGTCTGGTCCCGGAGCATGGCGCATGCGACGGCCAGGAGTCGGTCGCCGACGGTCCGCAGAGCGCGTCCATGCGTATGTCCGCGAGCCCGCAGCGCTTGGTACTTGGCCTTGGATGTCGGGTCGCGCTGTGCGGCGACCCGTGCCAAGTGGTAGATTGCTTCCTGGAGATGCGGATGTGCTGCGAGCCTGCGGGAGACCCGCAAGGACTTCCCTGATCGCTTGGTGACGGGAGCGACGCCGCAGAGGCATCGTAGCGCTTGATAGTCGCGTGTCTTGATGAGGTGGGGTGCCTCGGCGATCAGCGTGGCGAGGACGATCTGTCCTACTCCCGGGATGGAGGAGAGGATTGTTGCGTCGCGCTGGCCGCCGCCCTCCTCGCCGTCGTCATCCTCATCGGTTGCTTCGGCCGCGATCAGTTGGTCTGTGATGGTGGCGATGTCTGTTTCGACCCACTGGATCTGCTGTTGTGTGAACTCGAGTTTGGCCAGATCCAAACCGATGTAGGATGTGGCGGTCTCGGTGACGCCAGACACGATGTGAACCGGCTCCACGCCCAGTGCCTGTTTGACCTGTTGGGCGCTCAGGCGTCTGATGCGGTGGCGGTTGAGGATGGAGCGCAGCGTGCTCAAGTGGACGCGCTTTGCCTTGGCTGGGGTGGGTACGCGCCTCCACAGGTCGATGAAGAATGGCTCCCACATGGTTTTGCAGATCGACAGGATGGCGGGGTAGTACCGCCACAGTTGCTCGCGGACTTGTGCGGCGATGCGGGTGCGCTCCTGTTTGAGCGTGCGGAGTTGCCTGGTTGCGGTGCGGAGCCTGATGACCAGGGGGTCATCAATGTTGATCTTGCGCAGACAATGCGGATCGGTTCTGAGCGCGCTGGCGAGGACCAGTGCATCCCTGGAGTCGTCCTTGGCGCCTGCGGGTGAGTAGCGGTCGCGGAAGCGGTCCAACTGCTTGGGGTTGATGGCGTGGACGGCGCACCCGTGGTCGATGAGGCTATCGACGACGGGGCCGTGCGGGACCTCGATGGCGACGGCGATCTCTTCACCGCCGGCGTCGGTCTGCTCCTGGATCCATGTTCTCATAGCGACGAGGCCACTGCCGCTGTGAGGGAAGGACCATTCGCCCAAGTGCTTGCCGTCGCTGTTGATCAGGCAGACGTGGTGGTCGCTGGATCCCCAGTCGACATCGACGTAGAATCGGTGTGGCGATTCATTCATGGGTACATCTCTCCTTATCGGAGGTGAACGCGAAAGCGTTCGGGGTGAGAGTGTGTGAGACGGTGCGTTGGGCCGCCGCGATGCTTGTCGGTCCCTGTACTGGCGCTCGTGGCGCGGACTCCCCACTGGGCATCCATCGCGGCATCAGGCCGGGGCACGGGTCCCCCCCCAGGTTGCTCGTTGGCACAGGGGGCGATGGGTTGCTCCCGGCCTGACGCCCGTCTCGCGGAACTGGTGGTGATGATAAGTGTTGGCGGGTGCTATTGGCACACCCTGGTGGCGGGCATGGTCGACCTGGTGGCGGGCACCGTTGAGATCTTGGCACTGGGGCCCGTTCCGGTCGCTACGCTCTCTGCACGGGCCCCGGTGCCAAGAAGTTGCCGCGAGGCCGTGGCGCACGTTGCCGCCGTGGTGTCCATGCAAAAGCGGCCCATGCCCGCTGGTGCTACGTTGCGTCGTGCGTTCTTCGGTGCCCTTGCGTTTCATCCCCCGCCATGCTAGAAGTGCTCTGAAAAGCTCTCCTGAATGGTGCAGGGAATTTGAAGAACCCGAGACGTCAGATTTCTGAGGGGGAGATCTGGATTCAGATGGATAGGCTTGTTCGACGGGACGCTGGCGTGAGCAGACATGCGTGGGTTGCAGGTCCCGGATGTTGGAACTGCCCGGGCCCTACAGTGTGTCGGAGAGACGTTCAACCAATGGGTTGTGTTGTTGGGGGCCGTGCCGGGGCGGTTTCAAGGGCGCGAGCCCACGAAGTAACCGATACCGAGAGCGCCCCGCTACGGGCCTTGCGGCAACTTCAGAGCAGGTGCAGGGGCCGGTGCGGCCATCCCCCGGCGCATGGGGTTCCCGTTGTCGGATGATGCAAGTAGCTTGCGGGCACAAATCGTGGCGGACCGGTGCGCAAGGCGTCCGGTCGAGGACGGCTTGGGACGGGAGGATGTAAGGTGACGTCGAAGGGGGATTGGATTCAGGGGATGGCCGGTCAGCTCGAGGCGTCGCTCAAGCACATGCAGGCGACCGCCTCGATATTCGGAGAGGAGGATTTCGGCTATGCGCCCAAGGATGGCCTGTACACCGTGGCCGGGCACATCGCCCACGCGGCCGATTCGGTCGATTGGTTCGTTGCGGGGGCGTTTGGAGATGGCTGGAACATGGATTTTGACGCAATGATCAAGGCGGCCAAGGAGGTCGGATCGCTCGCCCGCGCGAACGAATGGCTGGTTGACGCCTACCGGGCGGCGGCCAAGGCGGTGCGTCTTGCATCCGCGGAGGAGCTGTTGGCCCCGATTCCCGATACTCGCATCATGGCCGGTGCTCCCCGGTTGGCCATCGTCGGCTCAATCATGGACCACACGGCGCACCACCGTGGCGCGCTGGCGGTCTATGCGAGGCTCTTGGACCGGGAGCCGCCGATGCCCTACGCATGACTTCCCCGCCGGGCGCCGGGTCTCGCCGGTGACCGGACAGTGACCGGGATTCGTTGCAGACGATTGACGGAGGTGGGCGCGCATTGATTTCCCTCAAGGGCAAGACGGCGATTGTGACGGGTGGGGCCAGGGGGATCGGGGCGGCCTGTGGCCGGGGCATGGCTTTGCACGGGGCGACCGTGGTTCTCACGGACATCCTGGAGGAAGAATGCCGGGCGACGGCGCGCCGGATTATGGAGGAGACGGGCCGGGAAACCCTTGCGCTGTGGGCCGACGTGAGCGATGAGGAGGACTGCGCCGCCGTCATGGCGGCGTGCGACGAGCGCTTCGGGCGCTGCGACATTCTCGTCAACAATGCCGGGATCATCAGGGCAGGCTCCATCCTGGACATCAGCGCGGCGGACTTTGACCGGGTCTTGGCCGTGAATCTGCGCGGCACCTTTCTCATGAGCCAACGGGTGGCCCGGCACATGGTTCGCAGGCGCATCAGGGGTGCGATCGTCAACATGTCCTCGACCAATGCCGTTGTGGCCATCCCCGACCAGTTGGCCTACGCCGCCTCCAAGGGCGGGGTCCAACAGCTCACGAAGGCCATGGCACTGGCACTGGCTCCGCACGGCATCCGGGTGAACGCCATCGGTCCCGGGTCCATCATGACGGATATGCTGGGCGCCGTTGCCGGTGATGAAGCGACGCTCAACAAGATTTTGTCGCGCACGCCGCTCGGACGCATCGGTGACGCCGATGAGGTGGCGCGCGTGGCGGTCTTTCTCGCGTCCGACTACGCGTCGTATGTGACGGGGGACACCGTGTATCCGGATGGGGGCCGTCTGGCGCTCAACTACACGGTTTCTGTCAGGCAGGGCGGAGATTTCGACGCCCCGGGCCCTGAATCGCGTGAATGAGCCGGCCCGCCGGGCCAGGTTGGCCATCGACATAGGCGGCACCTTTACGGACGTGGCCCTGGAGTCGGCCGGGCGCTTGGTGACGATCAAGGTGCTCACCACGCCCGCCCGCCCGGAAGACGGGGTCCTCAAGGGCGTGGAGAGGGTTCTTGCCGCGGCCAAGGTGCCCCGCTCGGCGGTAAAGCTGGTGATTCACGGCACGACGCTGGCGACCAACGCGATCATTGAGCGAAAGGGTGCCCCCACGGCCCTGATTACCACCGAAGGGCATCGCGACGCGCTGGAGATGGCCCACGAGAACCGCTTCGAGCAGTACGACATCGGCGTGGATAGGCCCCGCCCGCTGGTGCCCCGCCGCCGCCGGTTCGGTGTCAGGGAGCGCGTGGATCGGCGAGGGCGGGTTCTGGTGGCGCTGGACGAGGGGACGGTCAGGGACATCTTGCCGGCCCTAGACGAACACGGCGTGGAATCGGTGGCGGTGGGCCTGATTCACGCCTACGCCAACCCTTCGCACGAGGAGCGGATCGGGGAGATGTTGGCGCAGACAAGGCCCGACCTTTCCGTGACGCTGGCGTCCGATGTGTGCCCCGAGGTGCGTGAGTACGAGCGAGTGTCCACGGCCTGCGCCAACGCATATGTGCGACCGCTGATGGCGCGCTACCTCAGGGGACTTGCGGCCTCGCTCCGGGACTCGGGCATCGCCTGCCCGTTCCTGCTCATGACCTCCGGCGGCGGGCTGACCACGCTCGACACGGCGGTGGTTGCTCCGATACGGCTCGTGGAATCGGGGCCCGCCGGGGGAGCCATCCTGGCGAGCGAGTTGGCCAAGGGGCTGAAGCTGGGCAATGTGTTGTCCTTCGACATGGGGGGGACAACAGCCAAGCTGTGTGTGATCGACGGCGGCGAGCCCCTGCACTCGAGGACATTCGAGGTGGCCCGAAGTTACCGCTTCATGCCGGGAAGCGGACTTCCGGTCCGCATCCCCGTCATCGAAATGGTCGAGATTGGCGCCGGCGGCGGCTCCATCGCCGGAGTCGACGGCATGGGCCGGATCCACGTCGGGCCGCAGAGCGCCGGATCGGAGCCGGGACCGGCGTCGTATGGGCGGGGTGGGGAGCGTCCGACCGTGACCGATGCGGATCTGGTGCTGGGCCGCATTGATCCGGGCCGGTTCGCCGGGGGCGCGATCACGCTTTGGCCCGAGCGGTCGGCGGCCGCAATCGAGGAGGCCGTTGCGGCGAAGCTGGGCGTCGACACTTCCGTTGCGGCCCTGGGCGTCAGCGAGATGGTCGATGAGAACATGGCCAACGCCGCCCGTACGCACGCCATCGAGTGGGGAAAAGGGCTTGCCGGACGCACCGTCGTCGCCTTTGGCGGGTCGGCTCCGATTCACGCGGCCCGCTTGGCGGAAAAGCTGGAGCTGGACCGCTTCCTGGTACCGGGCAACGCCGGCGTGGGCTCCGCGGTGGGCTTCCTCCTGGCACCCATCGCCTACGAAGTGGTGCGGAGCAGGTACATGCGGCTCTCTGCCTTTGATCCCGAGCTTGTGGCGGGCGTGCTGGACGAGATGCGGGGCGAGGCGGAGCGCGTGGTCGCTCAGGGAGCGCCCGGGGCAGCGACCGATGAGCGTGCCTATGCGTACATGCGGTATGTGGGCCAGGGTCACGAGATTGGTGTCGAGTTGCCGGCCACCGTGGTCGACTCCCGGCGGGGAGGCGATTCCGCCCTCCCCGAGGGAGCCCGCAGCGCGGCGGCCAGCCTGCGCGCGGCATTTGACCGTGCCTACGACGGCGTGTACGGGCGCACGATCCCGGGGCTGGATGTGGAGGTGCTGAGTTGGACGCTGGTGACTTCCGCCCCGTCGGGCGGGGCTTCAATGGATGGGGAAGAGGGCGTCTCGGGTGGGACGGTCCAAGACGCTCAGGCCCCCTCTGAGGGGGTGGCCAGGTTGTATCAGGATGCGGAGGCGGGCGCGGTCGAGGCCGCCGTGCATTGTCGAGGTGCGCTGGACGCCGGGGCCCGCGTGATCGGTCCCGCCCTGATCACCGAGAGCCAGACGACAACGGTGCTGCCCGGTGGCTGGGAGGCGACCGTGCTGTCCGGGGGTCACATCCTCGCCCGGCGCTCTGCGTCGCCGGTCCGATCCGGGAAGCTGGCCGCGCTCCAAGACCAGATCATGTGGAATCGGCTCCTGAGCGTGGTCGAGGAGCAGGCGCGCACGCTGGTGCGAACCGCGTTTTCGACGCCTGTTCGCGAGGCCGGCGACTTGTCCGCGGGCGTCTTCGACCTCCGGGGGCGCATGCTGGCGCAGGCGGTGACCGGGACGCCGGGACACGTCAACGCCATGGCCGCTTCCGTGGGCTTTTTCCTCCGCGATCACCCGGTCCACACGCTCCGGGAGGGAGACGTGCTGGTGACCAACGATCCATGGGAGGGCACGGGGCACCTCAACGATTTCACCTTGGTCACGCCCGCGTTTCTGGAGGGCCGTCTGGTGGCCCTGTTTGCGGCCACGAGCCACATCGCCGATGTCGGCGGGCGCGGGTTCGGGGCCGATGCGAACCAGGTGTTTGAGGAGGGAATTCGCATCCCGATCAGTCACATGGTCCGTGGCGGCGTGGTGGATGAAACGCTGATGCGGATGGTAAGGGCCAACGTTCGCGATCCGGATGTGGCGCAGGGCGACCTCTATTCTCTCGCGGCCTGCAACCGGGCCGGTTGCGAGCGACTGGCGGCGATGATGACGGAGTTTGGTCTGGACACGCTCGACAACCTGGCGGAGATGATCGTCTCGGTTTCGCGGAGGGCCATGTTGGAGCGGATCGCGGAGCTGGCGCCGGGCACCTTCCGCCATCGCATGACCATCGACGGATATGACCGGGATCTGGACTTGGAATGTGCGCTGACCATCTCCGACGACGGCATCCACATTGATTTCGACGGCACCTCCTTGGCGTCTCCGTATGGCATCAACGTGCCTGAGACCTACACGCGCGCGTACGCCTCCTTTGGGGTGCGTTGTGTGGTGGGGTCCGATGTGCCGAACAACGCGGGCTCGCTCAGCGCGATCACCGTGACGGCCCCCGTTGGCTCACTCCTCAATGCGCCTCCGCCGGCGGCCGTGTCGGCGCGCCACGCCATCGGCCAGATGCTACCCGATGTGGTTCTGGGGGCGCTGGGCCAGGCCATGCCGCCGGGATCCGTGCCCGCGGAGGGATCGTCGTGTCTGTGGAATCCCGTCATCATGGGCGGCCAGGGCCTGACCGGGTCCCATCCGTACGACAGCGACGAGGCGTTTGTGGTGAACCCGTTCCACACGGGCGGCACGGGTGCGAGGCCGGGCAAGGACGGCCTGTCGGCCACATCGTTTCCGTCAGGCGTCCGCAGCACCCCGATCGAGATCACGGAAACGGTGGCTCCCCTGGTGTTCTGGAGAAAGGAGTACCGAAGCGATTCGGGTGGCGCAGGCAGGTGGCGGGGCGGCCTGGGCCAAGTCATGGAGATCGGGCATCGGGACGGGGCGGCGTTTGCCGTATCGAAGATGTTCGAACGGGTGCGCAACGCGGCCCGCGGGCGTGAAGGTGGGGGTGCGGGGGCCCGTGGGCGGGTCCATGTGCCCGGGATGGGAGAGCTGAGGGTCAAGGGGCGCGAGGTGGTTCCGCCCGGGCACCGCATCGTGCTCGAGACGCCGGGCGGAGGAGGTTTGGGGGATCCGCTCACGCGGGATCCCGAGCGCGTGCGTGAGGATGTTGCGGACGGATACGTCAGCCGAGAGCAAGCGCGGGAGCAGTACGGCCTGGAGGACCCAGACAAGAACGGATAGAGATCCCGACCCCAAGCCCGGCCTGAGTCGCCGCTGACCGGTGGGCCGGTAGGCGGCGTACGCACAAGACTGGAGCGGCGAGAGCGCCTCAGGGACACTCGGGATACAGCACCAGGGACTCCAGGTCCTCCTTGATCGCCGCGTACAGGTCTTCAGGCTCGTGGGGCTCTTCGTTTTCCGTCCACGCGCCGCATCGGGCACCCCGGGACATGGGGCCCTGATAGCGAACCTTGCCGGTCTCGTGGTAGATGGTCATCTCGCCCTCCCAGGTTCCATCATGCATCGTGGCTTCCAGTTGCGGCGGGCCGTCTCCCCGGAAGTGGCGGATCACGGGTCCAGAAAAGGGCTTCAGGGTCCCCGGGTCCAGATAGGTGCTGTCCTGGACCACCAACCGGTCCAGGTCTTGGGGCGGCTCGTCGGAGCAGGCTGAGAGCGCCAGCGCCAAGGCGAGGGAACCGGCGAGGCAAAGTGCGGACAGGGTTGAATGCGGCGCCGGCCTTGCCGAACATTGTGTGCCATGTTGCTCTTGCGACCCGCATGATCGCTGACGTCGAGAAAAAGAGGCCATGACCATCAACCTAGCGGACGACGCCACGCACGCGCTTAACCGAGCAGCCGCCGGCGCGGCACGGGACCAGAGCGATGCCATTGAGCCCCGGCACATCTTCGCCGGGGTCATTTCGCAGAATGATCCCGCCCTGGCGCGTCTCCTGGAGCGCATGGAGCTTGACGCCGAGGCGTTGCCGGAGTCGGTGCGTACACTTCCCGAGACTTATCACGGGCACCTGCCCTTCACGGCGGATTCTCATGATGTTCTCGCGGCGGCGGTGGACGCCGCTTCCCGGTCGGGACAGGCGACCAGCGGCATCCACCTCCTTCAGGGGGTTCTGGCGGCGGGCCCAGCCGAGCTGCGCGAACGCCTGCACGCGTGGGGAATGAGCGACGATGCGCTCGACCGGGCGATGCGGGAGCCGGGGGACGAGGAAGACGAAGACACCCCGGGGCAGTCGGCGCCAGGGGGGGCGGGTGTGGGTGTTGTCGTGTTGTTGGCGGGGGCGCTGTTGGCCTGTGGCCCGGCCGGCTCCGACGGGGCCTCGGATGAGGCCTTGGTGCTGGATCCCTTTGCCGGGGCTCCGGCGGATGGACCTCTCCCGGACATTGGACCTGCTCCGGACGGATACCGACCGACCGCGGCGTCGGCGCCGGTCACGGACATCTGGCTGGGTCGCCTGGAGCGTGAGGACGGAGACGTCATGAGGGTGACAGGACTGCGCGATGTCACGAGCCGCGCCGGGTACGACAACCAGCCATTCTTCGATTCCCGGGGTGCCACCCTTTACTACACATCCGCCGTGGACTCGGTCCAGACGGAGACGTTCCGGATTGATGTGGGCACGGGTCGTACGGAACAGGTGACGCGCACGCTTGATGCGAGCGAGTTCTCGCCCACCCAGATCCCGGGCCAGGACGCGTTTTCGGCCGTGCGCGAGGTGCGGGGTCGCCAATACCTTTGGCGCTACAACTTGGACGGGGAGCCGTTGGGGCCGATCTTCGCCACCGTCGAGCCCGTGGGCTACCACGCGTGGGCCGACGGCCACACGGCCGTCATGTTTGTTCTGGGCACACCGCCCACGCTCAGGGTCGGGGATGTGGGCTCGGGCGAGGTGCGGACAGTCGCGCAGAATCCCGGCAGGTCGATTCACCGCATCCCGGGGACCTCCGATGTGTCGTTTGTGCGCAAGGTGAGCGACGATGAGTGGTGGATCGAGAGATTGGACCCCCGCTCGGGGGAGTCGGTCCGAATCGCGCGGACGCTGCCGGGTCGAGAGGATCATGCGTGGACCCCGCAGGGCCAGATTCTGATGGGGGACGGCCGCTCGCTCTACTCGTGGTCCGGTGGTCAGGGATGGATGGAGGTGGCGCTTTCGGAGGGAGAATGGACTGGGGACATTTCCCGCATTGCCGTGAGCCCAGACGGCCTGAGCATTGCTCTGGTCCTGGGCTGACGTGCGCTTGGGCGGTGGCGGGGGCGTCATTTCCCGCGTCTCTGCTCCGGGCATCACTGCCTTGGTGTAGCCCCCGGGGTGGGGTCTGCGCCCGGATATGGTTCGGGTGGATCGCGCGGGCTTGTCGGACTGAAACCAATCGGGGCGGCGATGCGTAATGTCAGGGCATAGGATGAGTCGTCCCAACTCCATTGTCTCAAGTCAAGGATGCGAAAGATGCTCGGAGAGTTGTTTGGCTGGTACATCGCCTCGGCAGGCGATTTTTGGAGTACTGTCCTGCGGATCGGCTTGCCGCAGATCCTGCTGTTGGTGCTGATCATCTGCTGGCTTCGGCGCAAGAAGTGCGGTGAGTCGGACGGCGGTTGCTGTTGCTGCTGGATCTGGAGTTGCAGGTCCGCGTGTTCGCGCCGCAAGGCGGATCATGGCGGTCATGGATCGTCCCATTGCTGCATGGAGGACGACGCGGGCCAGGCGGACGCAGGAGCCGATGCCGGAGACGTCGCCGCGGACGACGCATAACGCCTTCGGCGACGCATAACCCCGCAGGTAAAGGGGGTGGGTTGGCTCAAGCGCGCGAACAGCCGGCACCGACCGTGTCCCCAAGGTGCCATTGACGTTGAGCCCGGGCGCCGGCTAGTCTTAAGGCGTGATGAGCGCATTCTTCCGTGATCTGACGGCGCTTCGCCCGCTGGCGGTAGCCCAACGGCCTTGGGCGAGGACCTCCCCGGCACCTGCTTTCGGTATTTATTTGGGGGGGGGGGGGGGGGGGACGAATCTTGAGTCTTGGCGGGGGCACCTTGGGTCACGGAACCTAACCCGACTCCTTCGTAGTCGATCCTCTGCCCGCCGCTCGCGGGCACCCGCAATTCCCGGGCTTGGTCGCCCGCTGGCGGTGCTGGGCGAGGGCGCCCTCAGGAGCCACGGGCCTTGGGCTCAAGTCCGGTTTCGTTGGTCGCTCCCGATCTGCAGGAGGGGTGATTCCGCTCGCCTCCGCAGGGGTCAGAGGTAGCGATGGTGGGGGTCTTGCCGATCATCACGGATCCCGCCTCAACGGGACGTTCTCATGAGCGCGGGCGTGCGCCCGGCGTGGCCGGTGAGCCTGATTCCGCGTGCGCCGATGCGCCCGTTTCCGTCAATGGCGTTCCCCGCCTTGAACTGACAAGCAAGGGTAGTCGGTCCCCTCGGTCCGCCACCTACGACCCCAAGCGTCGGCACACAATCCGATATCGCGCCAAGAGGCACATTGAGTTGCCCCATGTGGTCAAGTTCTCCGGAGGCCGCTCCAGCGCGATGCTGCTCTTCATCCTGTTGGAAAACGGGCTGCTTGATCGGGCGCGCGGTGATGTGGTCGTCTTCAACAACACCTCGGCGGAGCACCCGTACACATACCGGTTTGTCCGTGACTGCATGCGCGCGACGCGCCGCTACGGGATCCCGTTCTTCCATGTCGAGTTCCAAACCTACGAGGACGCGCGGAAGGGGGAGTGGACGCGGTTGCCCACCTATCGCCTTGTCAACGACCGACCGTGGTCCGAAGGCAACGAAGATGGGTTTCACTGGCGCGGTGAGGTCTTCGAGGAGATGCTCTCGTGGAAGGGGTATGTGCCGAACCAGTTCTCCCGCATTTGCACCAAGCATCTCAAGCTTGAGGTAACCCGCAACTTTCTCAGGGATTGGTTTGCGGCCAAGGAGGCCATTCCGCGACTGGGCCACTACGGCAACGGTCCGAGGATCAATCGCGATGTCGCATACCGTCGGCACCGGAAGAACCAGGGCAGCGTTCCCGAAGAGATATTTCTGAAGAAGCGTGAGTACGCGTGGACGCGCCCCCATGCGCGTCCCCAGCAGTACTACAGGGACTTCTGCCCGAGTTGGGGGCCCTTCAGGCGCACGCTTATCGAGAGCGGCATCTTCGGCGATCAAGCGTGTTTCGGTGAGGGGGTCGGGGGTGTTGAGTATGTGGCCCTTATCGGGCTGAGGAGCGATGAGCCGCACCGGATCCAGCGCGTCGAGGCGCGGGGTGAAGCGGGGGCAGGGTACCAGGGCGAGCACATCTACATGCCGCTCCACGACATGGCGGTGTCGCGGCGTGACATCGACGAGTTCTGGGAAAGCCAGAGCTGGAATCTGGAGCTGCCCAAGGACACGAGGTTGTCGAACTGTGTCTACTGCTTCCTGAAGGGTGCGGCCAATCTCGGCGCGATCCACGCGAGCGAAAAGACGGGTCCGGATGCGGAGGTGGAGGGGTTCGGGAAGCTTGCGGGCACGCCGGCGGATCTTGGTTGGTGGAGGAGAATTGAGGCGCGATATCGGCGGGATCTTCGCGCCGAGAACCGCAAACCCAGGACCAGCTCAAAACACATCGGGTTCTTCGGAAATCACCCGTTCGACTACGACGCCCTGGCTGCCGGGCGACCCCCGGTCGGGGGGAGAGAGGCGATGCCGTGCGAGTGCATATGAGGGCCCGGCCGGTCTACCTCGACTATCAAGCGACCACGCCGATTGATCCCAAGGCGCGGGCGGCGATGCAGCCGTTTCTGGGGGACATGTTCGGCAATCCGCACTCCGGCGGCCACCGCTTCGGATGGGAGGCGGCGCAAGCGATCAGGGAGGCACGGAGCGGGGTGGCGTCCCTGATCAATGCGGACGACGACGAAGTCGTGTTCACGTCGGGGGCCACGGAGTCGTGCAACTTGGCACTCCGGGGGGTCGCGAACCCAGAGCAGGACCGGGGGCGTGACCGGATCGTGACGCTAGCCACCGAGCATCCGGCCGTGCTTGAGACCGTCATGGATCTCGAGCGATGGGGATACAGGGCCGTCGTGGTGCCGGTCGACGGGGACGGGCTCGTGGACCTTGATGTCCTACGCGGCGTGCTCGACGAGCGGACCTTGGTCCTCTCGGTCATGGCCGCGAACAACGAGATCGGCGTGCTTCAGCCGATTTCCGACATTGCCGCCCTCTGTCGCCGATTCGGGGTTCTTTTTCACACGGACGCGACCCAGGCGGTGGGGCGGATTCCTGTCGATGTGGAGGCATGGGATGTCGACCTTCTCAGCTTCTCCAGTCACAAGGCATATGGTCCCAAGGGCGTCGGCGCCCTGTATGTGCGCTCCGGCGTGAAGCTGAAGCCGGTGATCACCGGGGGACGGCAGGAGCGAGGACTGCGGGGCGGGACCCTGTCCCCGGCGCTCATTGCGGGATTTGGCGTCGCCTGCGAGATCGCCGCCGAACGGCGGGAAGGCGATCGGGCAAAGCTGGAGGCGCTTACTCGCCGCCTGCACAGGTCTCTTCTTGATGTGCACCCCGGCATGCGCCTCTTTGGACACCCGCTGGCCCGACTTCCGGGAAGTCTCAGTGTCGGTTTTCCCGGGCTGTCGGCCGACGAGGTGATCCGCAGTGTCTCTGACGAGATCGCGGTCTCAAGCGGTGCCGCGTGCTCCTCTACTGCCCTGGAGCCGTCCCGCGTGTTGTTGGCTCTGGGGCTCGGGCCCGAGGCGGCGGCCTCCGGGGTACGCATCAGCCTGGGTCGTTTCACGACGGGGGCGGAGGTGGACCGCGCGATCACGGCGCTCGCCAGCCTCGCCTCCCCCGCTCATTGCACTGAAGGAGTGTTGGCATGACACCAGGGGCAATCCCCGACCTGCGCTTTGGTCCCGGACCAGACGCCGGATTCACCCCGGCCGGGGTCGCGGCCTTTGACGATCTGCGTCCTCCTGCGGTCGTGCGCGAATTGATTCAGAACGCCCTGGATGCCGCAAGGAGCGCAGGGGTCAATCCTGCCGTGGTGCGGTTTCGGCTTTTCCGGGCGCCCCGCAACAAGGTCCCCGGCATCCAGAGCTACAGGACCGCGTTCGACAAGGCGCTTCAGACCCAGGAAAAGATGGCAAACGCCCCGGTCACTGGACCGGCCGGCATCGTAGTGCAGAGGATCCGCGATGCCCTTGCGCAGGATGAAATGGATGTGCTCGAGGTGCTGGACAACGGGATCGGTCTCGACGCACGGCGCATGACCGCGCTGCTGAGTGATGGCGTGAGCGTCAAGGGCACCACAGCGTCTACAGGGACCTACGGCAACGGCCACTCCACCGCGATCCCTGCGTCGGATCTCCGCTACATCCTTTACGGCGGAATCACCCAGGGCGGGGACCGGCTCGGGGCCGGTCACGCCGTCATCGCTTCGCACTACGAAGAGGGGGAGCGGCACCGGCGCTCCGGTGACGGCCTCTATATCCGGGATTTTCGAGCCAGCCCCGACAGGCCCTATGACTACGCGACCGGTGAGGACATACCCGACCTAATCTCTCGGGCAATCGACCGAATCGAGCGGGATGTGCCTGAGGGGCGAGCGCCGTGCGGAACTGCCGTGATCATCCCGTACTTCAACCACTTTCTGAAGGCACGGGACCTGCGGGATGTGGTCTTGCAAGCCGCGTCGGCCAACTTCTTCATCGCGATCGAGGAAGGTTCCCTGGTGGTTTCCGTGGAGGATAATCGGCGGGACTCCTCGGGTCCGTCCACGCTGGACGATTCGAATCTGGGAACGGTCTTGGCCGATCACAGGGACATGCAGAGGACCAAGGCGTTTCTCAACGGGCGGAGGGCCTACGAGGCCCACGATGTGTACCGGAGCGGTCACAAGAGGGTCATCCAGACCGCTGCCGGCGCAATCAAGGTCCGGCTCCGGGAAAAAGCCGACGGCATTACCCGCGTCGACCTGTGTCGCAACGGCATGTGGATCACCGACAAGATTCCCTCTGTCACAGGTAACTTGGCGGATCAGATGCCGTTCCACGCTGTTCTGTCGCTTGATGCCGAACGCGGTGGTGACCTGCACAGGTACATTCGTGACGCCGAGGGACCACTGCACGATTCGATTGCTGTCCACCGCCTGCCCAAACCGGAACTCAGAGCGTGCAGGGCTGCGCTCCGTCAGATCCGAGACTGGCTCGTGAAACACACGCGAGCCGTAGAGGCCGGTGCGGCGTACCTGGTCGACGACTTCCTGGCGCTTGATTTCGGTAACCCTGGCGGCGCGTTCCTGGGCGTGCCGACGGCAATTCGTAGAAGCCCCGCGCGTGAGCGGTTTCGGATTCCCGGTGGTCTGGATGACCTGGAGGGCGGCAACGGGGGCTCGGGCGGAGGCGGTGGGTCGGGCTCTGGCCGCCATCGGGCGCGGCCCTGGTTGCCGGCCACCTTCAGTGTCACCGTGCGGCCCGTGTGCAAGCGCCGCCGCCACATTTGGATCGAGTGCGTGAAGAGCTGTCGTGACGCGCAGATGCGCCTCGTCGCCGATGAGGCGCTGGACGCGACGTGTGAGCGTCCGGGGCAGGATCCCTACGCGCCCGCAACCCTCAGCAAAGTGACACTCCGGTCGGAGCCCGCCACGGACGCGGATCTTGTCCGATGGGAGAACCGGGTGATCGGTGTGCGGCTGGGCGATCTTGCCGAGGGCGATTCGGTCGAGGTTGAGACCGACTACGACCTGGATGGAGACTTCAGCGGTCTGAAGGATACGGGGTTACAGGTTCAGGTCTTCAGTGCCAAGAGCATCAAGGAAGCGGCTCCGGGTGCCAACGGGAGTGAGGAAGGGGAGGAGCGGGCCTGTGAGTGAGGCGCGTACCGTCGAGGTGGCCGCTGCGCGCCCGTCCAACGCGGTCCGCTCGCATGATCACCCCATGCTGGAATTCGGGAATCTGTCGTTCCCCAAGGGACGTTATGTACTGGGCTTCAGCGACGGGACGGACCGATCCTCGTGCGTTATCGAACACCGGATTGAGGGCGCGGCACTGATCGAGCGCCTGCTTGAAAAGGGGAGTGCTCAGTACGCCTGTGTCGTCTCGTCCCCGATATCCGCGTACCGTCGCACGCATGTCTCGGAGGATGCCAGGCAAGAGATCGTTTGGGACCGCGCCGACCTGGGCGATTCCCCGTTGTTTACGCCGATGATTCTATGCACGGAGCCGACTAACTTCACCGTCGACGCGACTCGGGACGGCCTCCACAAGCTCTGGCACCAGCAACGGGTCCAGCTTCGGAGGGGTTCGCGTCTCGCATTGGGTAGCGTGATTCGACTCAAGTCCTCCATTCAGCAGTTGCTTTCGCTCCGCAAGGACGAGCGCCTGGACGAGGGGCGGTTTGTGGTTGAGGTAAAGGAGGAGCCTTTTTGCTTCCACGTCAGGATGGGCGAAGAGCTACACCGGTTCCTTAGCGTCCCGGGTCCGCCCATTCGCGCTCATATCCTGACCCACATCGTGACGGCCTGCCTTGCGCGGCTGCAGCGGGATTATGGGGATGACGATGGAGAAGCGGGCTGGCGGTCCTTCGACAATCTCAGATCCCTGGCCGAGCTTCTCGACCATAAGGGATTGACGCACTGGAGCGACCCCGAATTTTTTCCAGAGGAAGTCGCGACCTCTCTCTATCCTCACAGGTTGTCCACTGCCGCCCTGGAGCCGGGACGAGGCGGATGAGCGTGGACGCCCCGGTCCCGGACAGGGAATTGAGCGACACGGCCTACGCCAGGTTTCGCAAGGCACTGTTGCGCGAAAAGGGGAGCGGTCATCAGCGGGATTTCCTGCGGAAAGTCCGGGACACGGCTGCCTTTTTGGATCACGTGTCGTCCATCGAGACGGCCGGCACGGTGGCCGCCGCACTCGTTCCAGAGCCAATGACCGAGAGCGAGTACAAGGATCCTCCGGTGGATACGGAGCAGGCGCTCTACACCGCTTGGAAGGGGCTTACGCCCGCAGTCGCCTGTCGCTCCACCTTCTGGGCCCAGCTCACGATTGAGCACATTCGTGCTGGGCGGATCCAGTCCGCCTACCTCGCCGCCAACGGGGGCAACCTGCCGGGCGGTGCCGAGCGCATTGACATGGTGCTGAGCCGGGCGCAAGGCCTGGACCCTAAGAAGATTGATTCGTGTGTGCGCACGGTCCTTAGGCGCCTTGGCGGACTGCGCGAAGTCCGCGGGAATCGCTCCGTGTATGTCGATTGCCCATTGGCTCGGGCGTGGTGGCGTGAGCGCTTTGTGAATCAGGCGGCGGGTGACGATACGGGTACGGCGTCCTTGGTGCGCACGGTCCTACGGACCAGCCAAACGTACTGGGAGAAGCTGATCGACCGAGTCGTATTCAGGAACTCCACGTTCGGATCGAATACGATTCGTGGTGCCTTCTTGCGGATGCTTGCCGTTCATGTCCGAGAGACATCGAACGCCAGCCTGCTGGTTCCCCGGGAACTGCAGCGGTTGACCCGGCGTACCACCGTCCAGCAGGGAACGCGAGAGCTGAGCATCCTTCGCGAATCCGAGCTGGACGACGTGATGAGGGACGTGATCACGCCGTCGGCGGTGTGACTGGCTTCGCAATGATGCACCCTGTGGCCTGGTCATGGTCAAGATACAGAGATGATGCGGTGGCGTCCGATAGCCTGATTCCCGCCTTCAAGGTGGCGGCAAGGGTCCGGGGGCCCGTTCGGGTGGTTGCTGGATTGAACGTCTGGATGTCTTGCTCCGGGACCGGGTGAATGACTGAGCCGTCGTGAGACAGGATTTCCGGGGTGTTGAAAAGCGGTGACTTGGTCGTGTTTGACCTGAGTGGCGAAAGGGGAGCGACCGCCGGCGGACAAGGTCGAATTGTCGGTTCACCGGGAATCTGGCGAGGGACGATGTGGGTTGATTTCACCGCCGGCGGTAACACCACATCCTGATCCGGGACTGAGAGCCCACCGGCAGCATTCGCGGACATGGTGGGTTATGGATCAGTAGATTGAGCCCGTGGCCCTATTGATCACAACGGCGTTGCATACGGACCAGCGAGATGCCGTGCGAGGAGGCATCCAGCTGGCGGCGGCAGAGGCAATGGGCTGTGGCGCCGTAGTTGACCATTCCGGTTTCATTTGCTACGGTATTGGCGATTCGTGGCCGGGATTGGTGGCCCGACCGGCGATTGGGCGTCGGTTGGGATCGGTTTGTTGCATGTTCTGGAGATTTGTCACATGATCGCACCTCCGGTCGGCCCAGCTTCATGCCAGGCATCAGGGGTGTTGCCTGTGACCACCCGCAAAGCCGAAAAATCTTCGGTTTATGTTCGGGGGGGGGGGCAAATTATCTCTTGGGCCCATTTCAACCCGGGCCGATGAGCACGAACAACTTCCTCACGTTGTCAAGTTTTCCGGTGGGCGGTCCTCTGCTGCTCTAACGTTTCTTCTTGCGGAGGCTGGGCTCCTTCGGCCCGAAAGGGGCGATGTCGTCCTCTTCGGAAACACGTCTGCCGAGCATCCGGCGACCTATCGGTTCGCAGCCGAGTGCAAGCACAGACTGGAGCGCGACTACGGAATCCCTTGCCTCTGGTTTGAGTTTGCAACCGTCGAGGATGTCACCCGGAGCGGGTACAGCCGGCGCCCCAGCTATCGCTTGGTCCGCGCCGTACCGGTTGAGGAGGACCCCGAGTACGGGTACCGCTCCCGTGGCGAGGTGTTCGAGGAGATGCTGTCTTGGCAGGGCATGCTCCCGAACCCGCATCAGCGCACCTGCACAACCAAGCTAAAGCTCTATCCGTCGCACGCGTTGCTCTCGGAATGGCTGGGTTGGACCGAGGGTCCGCGCCACGCCGGCCACTACTCGGACAAGTGCTACGTTGCGCCCGAGACCGCGTTTGATCGGCATGTCGCCAACGGCGGCGGGATTCCCAAGGAATCGTACTTGCGGCGCGCCCGCTACATGACCTCACGCCCGCCGCACCGAAAGGAGCAGCGTTGGCGGGACTTTACCGACGCCCCGGTGCCCGATTCGGTGGCGGGAAGCGCGCCGGTGTGTCTGTGGACCTCGCAGGACGCACACCATGTCACCGTCTTGGGCCTTCGCCACGATGAGCCACGGCGTGTCGACCGCGTGATGTCGCGATCCATGATGGCCGAGGGGGCCGGCACGGCCAAGTGTCGCGTTCACACGCAGCCCCCCACGGAGCATCCGTGCTTTCCCTTGGTCGATTGGGAGATGGGCGACCCGGAAGTCCGCCGCTACTGGAAGGGCCGCGACTTCGATCTGGACGGACTGCCGGAGGGTGCCGGGAACTGCGTCTTCTGCTTCATGAAGGGAACCAGGACCATTGCCGAGGCCGCAAGTGCGCCTGACGCCGAGCGGGTCGCGGGAGCGCCCTCAGACATCAAGTGGTGGGTTCGGATGGAGCAGAACTATCGGCGCGAGTTGCCCGCCCGTGACGGTTCCGGTCAATCCCGATTTGGTTTTCTGGGTGTGCGGGGCCCGACGTTCATGGACATCGCAAGCAACGCGGACGCCGCGGGTTCTGGCCGCTACGCCAAGGGCGATCCCGCGTGTGACTGCACGGATTAGACGCGCGCAAGCGCCGGACCAAGGCATGAGCAGAAGAACGGCAACCAATGGGGCGGATCTCAAGTTTCCCAAGGTCCCCTATCCGCAGGGCTTTTCGAGGCTGGCAACCCAGCAGTGGGACGGGAATCCCGAGCCGATCGTCAGGGAGTTGCTTCAGAACTGTTTGGACGCCGCTGTGGCTGCGGGGCGAGCGGCGGCAGTGCGCTTCACGATTCGTGAGGTGCCCAGATTCGATGTTCCCGGCATCAAGGCCTACGAAGAGCACTTCGGGCGGGCGGTTGTGGAGCGCGAGAACGGAACCCAAGGGGACGCGGAGAAGCGCACGATCAGGCGGATTAAGGCTGTCCTGGATCAGGACACCGTCCAGATTCTCTGTTGCGAGGACAACGGGATCGGCCTTTCGCCTGAGACCATGAAGGGTCTTCTGTCGGAGGGCAACACCGACAAGACGAAGGGTCAGGCCGGCTCCTACGGCTTGGGTCACCTGACGGCGTTTGCGGCCTCTGACATGCGCTATGTGTTCTATGCGGGTCGCACGAGCTCCGGCAACAAAGGACCGAGGGAAGAGATATCGAGTGGCCATACCATCCTGGCGTCATATCGCACCGATGACGTTGATGCCCGCGGTGGCGACGGCTGGTGGCTGAGCAGCGAACAACCGAATCTCTTTTCGCCCGATTATCCCGACGAGATTCCGCCGTTCCTTGAGCCCGAGCGGGCCCGGCTCGGTGACAGCGGCGTGATCGTCTGTGCGCTGGGATTCAACAATTTTCGCAGCGAACGGGAGGACCCGGTGGAAGCCATCGCCCAGGTCGCGGCCAAGAATTTTCTTGTCGCGATATGGAGGGATGGCATGAGGGTCACCGTGGTCGACGAGATCAGAGACAGGGAGATCTCGGTCGACCGCGATTCGCTGGAGCGGGTCCTTGAGCCCCAGGCCGCGCGGAAGTCTGCCATGGGAAAGGGCTGGCTGCCGGGCCAGCAGGCGTGCTGGGCGTATCGGGCGCTGAGGGATGGAAAGGAGTACCGCTTGGTCGACGGCTTGGTGAGCGTAGCCTTTCGGGCCATCCCGAAGGAGGAGCGGGGTCGCAAGAGTCGAGTCCAGCTTTTCCGCAGCGGCATGTGGATTACCAACGTGCCGGACCGCATGAATCCCGGGAACTTCGCCAGCGTGCATCCGTTTGACGCCGTGGTCATGGCCGATGAGGGCCGATTTGCGGAGTTGGTACGGGGCGCCGAGGGACCGGAACACCGTGGACTGGATCGGACCAAACGGCTTGACGAGGACGAGAGCCAAGAGCTCTTGGACTACATGAAGCGGCTGGCCCACGAACTGTCCGAAATTGCGGGCAAGGTTGTTTCGGCCAAGGAGTTTGAGCCCAACATCGCCGTGTTTGGTGTGGGCCGTGCCGGGGCCGGGACGTGGCGTACCGCAGAAAAGATTCCCCGTCGCGGCAGTAGCACCGGCCAGAGTGGGGAACTATCGAAGACGGAGAAGAAGAAGAAGTCCAAGTCGGGAAAGGGGGGCAAGGGGCGGCGACCACCCGGCGGGCGGAGCATTGATGTTCGGACATCGGTGCGGATGAGGGACACTGAGACCCTGAGGGTCGTGTGGAGGGCCCCGAAGGCAACCGTGCAGGGTCAGCTGCACTTTCGCGTCAAGGTACCCTCAGGCGCCGACCAGACGTGCGAGAATCCCATGCCGGCGGAGTGGGCCAAAATCAAGGAGATCCGGGTCCCGGACCCAAAGGCGTCCAAGGGATATGAGTGCATCAGGGTGGGTGGTGACGGTTGGGAGGCGCCATTCCCTGAGAAGGCCAGCTTTGATGTCGTGCTCAGGGAGCCGGTCGCCGACATCAATGTGGTGGCCATTGATGCGGTCGCCCGAAAACGCTCCGAGCCGAAGAAGGAGGGCGTCGGGCAATGATGGGTGTGACGAAAATTCCGGTTCTAACCGAAGACGGCTTGAGCCTCGATTGGGAGGAGGCGCGCTACGAGACCGAGATTTCCGTTACGGTGGGACGAGCCAGGGTTGACCACTGCCTGGAGGGAGCGGACCAGCTCAGGGAGCTGATCGCTACCGGGTGCGCCGAATGGGCGACCGAGGTGCGGTGTCCGAATACGCTGTTTTCGCAGACCCAGCGGTCGCCCCTGGATCGACAGGAGGTTTACTGGGACGCCAGGGATGTGGGCGGCATGGTTTATGTCATTCCCGGCCTGGTGGCGGTCAAGCGTTGCACGTTGACCGACACGGGCCTGAGCGAACTCTGGCGGGGGGAGCAGATCACCGTGCCTGTCGGTTCCTGGTTGATCCGTGGGCGGGAGTCGAAGGTTGACACCTTGGTGGGATCGCTGCTCCGGATGCGGGAGGATGACACCCTGACCGATGGGCGGATGCGGGTGGTCCCGGATCGGGTCCGCGGGCGACTTCGCTTCATCGTGGAGGTGGCATCGGACATCTACGCGACAGCGGAAAGGGACCTGTCGCTCCAGATCGCGGCGCTGGTGTCGGCCTGCAGCCAGTTGCCGGAGCATCTGAGGGAGGGTGACCCGCAAGATGAGACGTTGATGGATGAGCTTCGGGAGCGCTTTGAGGCCGAGGAGACGCTCTCGATGTGGGACGACGAGGACGGTCAATACGAACCGGCGCTGGCGGCCACGGTGTTGGCCCCCTTCAGTCCGTTGGGAAAGAGCGGCACTGAAGATGACCACGACGGTTGCATTCAGCTCCCTCCACACGACCCTCACGGCCCCGAGGCCGGCTAGGTCGGGTCGTGATCGACAGTGCGTTGCTCGACAGGGCACAGGCGAAGTTCACGGATTGGCAACGCCAGCGGATTGTAGAAGAAAAGAAGCTGGATGACTCGAAGGTCGCCGAAACCCGGGCATTCGTGGGTGGCGTGCGTGACCGACAGCTCGCCCTTGAGCAGGCGATCGCTGGCGGACCCGCGTCGTTGGGGGCGCACCTGAGAGAAACCTTGGGTCTTGCGCCCAACGCTGTCATCAAGGCACCACCGCTTCCCGGGGCACCGTTACCCCCCGGCGCCTACCGGAATCCGTCGATCGACTTGGAAGAGAGCATCGGCCGGGCGTGGGAGAACATGGTGACGCCCAACGAGGCATCGAAACCCCCGTACTGGCTGTTGTGCCATATACGATGGATTGAGGACGGATCTCTGGGTCGGGACGGACCGACTCTCAAGGAAGCGTTGTGGTATGGCGGCAAGAAGACTGATGAGAACTACACGCGCAACTTCCTCAGGCGCACGGGCGGCATCTATGTCCGGGGCAACGTGACGGCGCTCTCGGATTGCACCGTCGCTCGCGCGTGGTGGCGGGACCGGCTGGCGCGTCAGGTTGCTGCCGCAAGCATGAACTCCGATATGCCGGTTTCGCGCGCCGATGCCCACAGCGTTCTTCACCGGAGCGGGCCGGTGTGGGAGGAATTTGTGCTTTTGTGCATCAGGCGACTGACGGTGATGAACGAGCCCAGGGCGAGGGCGCACATGGTGCGGGGTCTTCAGGAGGAAATGCGGCGAAAGGAGAAGGTCACCGTAAGCGATGTGAAGGAGTTGGCCCGTCGTATCGCGCGCCTGGGCGTCAACCACTCGCTTGCCCTGGCTCGCTGGGAGACCATGGACGGAGTCGTGCCCAGCCGGCGGTGAGCGAGTGAGACCATCCTCGCGGTTGCCGGTTCCCCGGGGCAAGAGCCCGGCGACATGGCCGGAGCCATGTCCCTGTCCTTGCCGTTCCACCAGGATGTGCGGACACGCACACGCCCTTGGCCATAGGGGGTGACGGTGCCTGTTAGCGTCACCGACCGGGCATTGATCGACGATCTGGGAGCCCCGTTCACGCGCTGGCAACTGGGGCTCATTCTCAGGAAGCGTGATCACGTCGGCGGGGGCGAAGCGGGGGTCGGGACGATTCCGGCCGGCATCGTCAAGCGGCAGAAAGACCTGGATCAGGCGCTCCGGGGAGGGCCCCGGACCCTGGGTTTGTACCTGCGTGAAGCGATCAACCTGGGCCGGGGGGTGGAGATTCAGGCCCCGGCGCTTCCCAGGCTGCGGTTGACATCGGCGGAATACCGGGACCCGCCCCTGGAGCTGGAGGAGGAGATCGGGCGGGCGTGGGACGGGTTGTTGCATCCGAACACGGCATCTCGGCCGGTGTTTTGGACCCTGTGCCACATTGCCTGGATTGAACAGGAGCAGCTGGGCACGGACGGCTTCGGATTGCATGAGGCGCTCATGGCCGGCCACGGGGAGGACAGCTCGGAGCGACGCACGCGGAACTTTCTGCGGCGGGCCGGGGGGCTCTTCGCCGGTCGCGGAAACGTCAGCGTGTACTCGGACTGCACTGTGGCCCGAGCATGGTGGCGCTACGAGATTGCCCGGCAGGTCGCCGCCGTCACCGCTCGGGCGGGGTCGCCGCTGTCACGCAGGAGCGCCCACCGCGCCCTGCATGTGAACCGGCCGGCCTGGGAACAACTCATCATGCTCTCGTTGCGCCGCCTGACCGTCATCAACGACGCGCGGGCGCGGGCGCAACTGGTCTGCTACCTGCAGAGGGTCTTGCGCGGTGGCCGTCCCGTCCGCAAGACTCATGTTTCCACGGCGGCCGTGGCGGTGGCGCGCCTGGCTTTGGGAAGATCCATCACCATGACACCTTGGACGGATCTCGAACGAGTCATGCCGCCAGTCGAATAGGGGCTTGAGCGATCGTGACGGCATCACACAAGACCTGGCCCGGCGATGCGACCGTCATGACCGGAAGACTTGTGCCGGTTTCTTGGTGGAACCGAGCTACGTTGTTCCTTGTCCCTTCACAGCGGGTTTGAGGCGTGTGTGCTGGACGTGATCTCGCGCCGGGAGGCGCGCCCGCCTCGCTGACGGCGTTGCCAACGGTGCCCAAGTGGGGTCGCAGGGACCTTCGTCACCCGACGCTTTCTTCGGTCCACCAGGGCGGCGCGGTTTCGTTTCCGTCGGGTTCCTATGCGATCGATGCTCGTCCCGGCCCCAACCGCTGGTCCTGCCAGTTCAGGCATCAGGTTCGTGACGCGCCCCTGATTCGTCGTCTTCTGGACACTCGGCGAGCCCGCTATGCATGTCTCGTGTCGTCAAGGGCGTCCACGCACCGTGAGCTCCATCTCTCGGTGACGCCGCGTCACGAGGTCTGCTGGAAGCCTGATGAGGTGGAGGCGCCGGTCCGGCTTGCGCCGATGATTCTGGGTCTGCGACAACTGGACATCCTGCTCGATGCAACGCGTGACGGAGTGGCGGACGCGTGGGACCGCCAGCTGGTCACCTTCTATTTGGGGTCGCGCCTTGCTTGGGAGCGGGTGTTCGAGCACTGGGGTTCCCCGTCGGCGCCCGTTGTTCGAGAGCTGGGTCCAGAGGCGTACCGGACCCTGCGTCGGAAACTCATTCGTGAGAGGGGGAGTCGGCCACAGCGCGAGTTCCTGGCGTCCCTGGCCGACCGGGCCAGCGTTCTGGAGTTTTTCTCCCGAGTCCCCACGCGTGGCGTGGACGCCGCCGCGCTGGTCCCCCATCGGCTCGGGGAACGGGACTTCATCGATGCGCCGCCAGAAGCGCAGCGGCTACGGTATGGCATATGGAAGGGAGTGGGGCAGCGAGCCGCCGCACGGAGTTCGTTTTGGGCGCACCTGACCCTGGAGCACATTCGGGCCGGTCGGATCGAGCCGTCCTATCTGGCGGCACCGCATTCGCCTGGAGGCGGGAGTGGTGCTCGGCGCATTCAACGGGCCCTGGGCGAGGGAGACCCGAAGGGTATGGACGACTGTGTGCGAGCGGCGCTGCGCCGCTTGGGCGGACTTCCCGAGGCCAGGGGCAAACGGTCGGTGTACGTGGACTGTCCGTTTTCCAGGGGTTGGTGGCGCGAGCTCTTTGTGGAGGAGTCAGGGACGGGCGATCCTGTCCAAGAGCGCGGGATCCGGGATCTGCTCTCGATCAGCAAGGCGTATTGGGAGAAGCTCATCGACAATGTGGTGCGGCACGCTTCGCCTCTGGCCTCGCGCCACGTGAGATCGTCCTGGATCCGGGCCCTGGCTCAATCCAGCCCCGCCTCGGGGGCGAGGCGCCCGGCGACGCTTCACGCGCTCTGTGGCCGGATTGAGGCGCATCAGGAGAACCGTGAACTGGGCGTGTTCAGCCCTGCCGAGCTCGATCTATTCATGGAGGGAGTGCTCAGGGGGGACCGGTACCGGGACTGAGGAGATCAATCGGCAGAGCGGGGAAATCACATGATCGGAATGAGTACTGCCCACATGCGCCATCACCGGCGCCGGAACCATGTCCGAGAGTGGCGCGTGCTTGGCCAGCATTGGGGCCGGCGAGCGTTCCACCGTGACGATGGCCACAAGGAATTATTGCACACACATGGACATCCAGAGGGTCCGTGATCATGAGGCACGCCCCGTCCCAGTCGCTCCGGGCCCGTCCATGCGGGCTGCTCCAGGCGCTTAGTTGTTCAGCGCTCCCGCCTGAATCCACGCCCGAATCAGGGCGATGTTCTCATCCGAGAGCTTCGGGCGCTCCTGGGGCATGTCCCCAGACTCGATCTGGTCGATCAGGAAGCTTCCGTCGGGGTCACCAGGCTCCACAACCGTTCCGAACTCTGATCCGGCCATCACCCTGTCGTACTCCAACAGGTTCAAGCTGACTTCCGTCACCACCTCGCCCGCCTCGTTCGTCCCGCCATGACACTCCCCGCAGTATTCGATGAAGATCGGGAGAATGCCTTGGGAAAAACTCAACGTGTCTGCGGCGAGGCCGGCGTCACCCCCGACCGTGCCCCCGGGGACAACATTCTGGCCTGCCCCCAAGGCCCCGGCGTCACCGAGGGCCGCGATGCTGACCAGCACCGCTCCGACCGAACCGGTGGCCACGAGCAGTTGGTGATTCGTACGGCGGCTGTATCGACTCATGATCCCCCAGTCCCCCTGGATGCAACCGAGCAATGCACAGGAGTCACCCCAAGCCCTCCGCTTCCTTCATCAGGCGGAGGTGCGTGGCCGCCTGTGCCAAGCCTCCCTCGCCCTCGCCCCAGGAGATGCGGCCGTCGCCATTACTGTCTATCCCCGCCAGAATGGCTTGGACCATTGAGGCGATCTCCTCGGCGTACTGCTTGGCTTCGTCCATCTCGCTGGCGGCCGCCACCGCTGCCGCCTTCTCGGCGATCTCGTCAGCCCACATGGCCACGTTGCGGCAACTGGCTTCCACATGCGAGGCGTGCGTGGTGACGGCGCCCGATGCATCATCCGCGTCACCGGCCATGCGAATGTGGTCGGCACAACCGGTGCTGGCATGGATGAGGCCGTATCCCTTGCCAGGCCCCCGCTCGGATGTGGTGGGGTCAATGGCGTGAAGCACATGCCGGATATGCATCTGGATGCCGGCCAGGTCTTCCGCGCCCGAAGCGAGGCCGGCGTGCTGCTGGGCGACCTCGGCCTCGGCTTGGGCTACCGGCAGCAGCCCCATGTTATCGGGCGTACCGTTGAACATGTCCCCCACATGGCCGATATGCCGGTGAGCGGTGCCCTGGGCGGTAAGCGTACCCGCACCGAGGAAGAGAAGCGCAGCGAGTGCCGCCGTCGTCAGGGATGTGCCGTGTGTCATTGTTCGTTCTGATCCTCGTTGTCGGATAACGGGCCCCTTGGAGGGCTGAATGGGCGAACCAAAGACCTCCGCAGGGGGTCACCGCAGCATTGACCGTGATTGATCCACGAATATAGGGTGTGGCAGCCGGTGTGAACAGACGACGGTGGCCGCCGTCACGCTCGCCCCCGAGACCATGGCGGCGTACGGGGGCGATGAAGAGCTCGGGGCCGGCGCCCTTGTGTCGAGCTCCTTGGGGGGAGCATGATCGACAGCGGGCAACGCGCCACCGACCGTAGGGGAGATTAGCGAAATCATGGATCGTCCACATGGCGCCCGTCGTGCATGGGCAGAGGGTGGAGTGTTGCACAGGTCGGGCCGTCGGCCCCGGCTTCTTCTTGCTGCCGCTTCAGGCACTCGCGCTGTCGCCGCAACGTGCCCGGGCACGAGACCAACGGCATGGGCATCAATCGAGCGAATGGTCCGGTGCTTTCTCCGCGTCCGGTCCGTTGCGGGTGTGTCTGTGCTGGCGCTGGGCTTGGTGGTGGCATGCGGGCCCGCCGGCGGTGGCGAGGGGTCCCAGGGTGCGGATGTCGATTCCCGGGCCGGAGTGGCGGTGCCCCTGTTTGGGTTGCTCCAGGAGGGCGAGGTCCTGTTTGGCGCCTTCTCCGGCCCCACGACACCGGGGCAGGGAGCAGTGATGGGGCGCAACCATGAGCTGGATTTCGTTTTCTACTCGCTCGAATCCGGACCCTTCGATCTAGCAACGCTCCAGGAATACATGGCGGGAATCTCGGAGGGCGCGGCGCCCCAAGCGGCCCATCCTGTCGTGCTGCGCGTGCCTCCGGTCCGAGATGGAACCGATGAGACGCGTGCTCGCGTGGGGCGGGCGCTGGAGCTGGGACTGGCCGGTATCGTATTCCCGCATGTGGAATCGGCCCTGGACGCCACAGTTGCAGTCGAGGCCATGGGCCCGGGCACCTGGCCGGGTGATCCCGGGGGTGCGCGGTTCAACATACTGATCGTCGAGGACAAGATTGGCGTCGAGCGCGTCGACGAGATTGTCGCCACGCCCGGGGTCAGCGTAGTGTTTCCCGGTCCCGGCGATCTGCGCCGCGCCTACGGCGGAGACATGGCGGCCGTGGAAGACGCGATCCAGGCGGTCTTGGCGGCGTGCAAGTTGCACGGAGTGGCGTGCGGGATCACGGCCGGTGTGGAGGACATCGAGGAGCGGATTTCCCAGGGGTTTTCGGTGTTCATCGTCAGCGATCTGGCCGCCGTGTCGCTCGGGCGGGCGGCGGCTGGCCGCTCCTAAGGGCGGTGCGTTCGCTCACCGGAGTCAGGGTAATCGGGACGCACCGCTCTGATCCGGTCGGTTGCCCCCAGAGTTGGGCGCGGGTGCGGGTCCTCATGTGTGCTCCGACATGCCCGAATCCCCCGACCCCGTAGCGGTGCCTGCAGGGCCGCTTCTCTCGGGGTCAAGAACCGTCACGGTGCGCCCGGTGGCGGCAGCCGGGGACTCAGGGCTTGGGCAGGTTCATGTGAAGGCCCAGCTCCCAAGGCAGTCCCGGTGCCCGAGGACCGACCCGGGGACTCATCCCGAATTCGGCTCCCGCAACCGAAAACCCGGTTTGGGCCTGCTTTCTGACCATTCCGCCGATCAGCATGCCCAGTAGGCCGCCGCCGGTTCCATACAGCCCTACACCCAGCATGACGCTCACCGCCCTGCAGCTGTCGTCCTCGGCCAAATCGCAAACGATGGGGCTGAACGAGTACGCGGCAACCCCCCCGACGATTCCCCCGATCGCAAATCCCCACAGGAATCCCCTCCGCCAATGCCGCCCCGAGGTCTGGGGCAGGAAGAGAGCGTCCGCGTCGATGGCGGAGCCGGGCAACCGGGGTGACTCCCGGGACGCCGCCATCCCCGGGATCGTCACTGAAATCCGCGCCGGGTTGATGTAGTTGACCGAAGGCGCGAGCCTCAGGTTGTCCGAGGATGCCGGGCCCTGTTGCGCGGCGGTGGGAGCCACGTGGGCCATCACGGCCAGAGACACAGCTAGAACGCGAAAAATGGCGACTTGTCGCACGGTCATCATCTTGCAACCTCCATTCGTGGGCAAAAGGGGTCCGTTCCTGTGTTAACCAGGGCGCCCGGGGAGCCGTGGGCTCATCGTCCGTCCAGCGCGCTTGGCGCACGACAGCCCCGCCCTGGCCACGGCGCCTGCGTCGTCCAGGGTCCCGTCGCATCGGGCGTCGACCAAGGTTGCCCGCCGGCCACCGGCGATGGTTCATTGGGCGCCTCGGACGCCGCCCCGTCCCGGCCACAGCGAAAGCCGATGATGGCAACAACGTTGCCCGTGTGCCCGCCCAAGGGTCAAGCGCGCCCCGTGGCCCACGATCATCGGCAGAGGGCCGAAAGCCGGCAAGGGGCGCCAGGCGTTCCGCACGGCAATTTACCGAGCGGCAGCGATTCGCTCTTCGGCGATCCAGTCGGCTGCCGCTGACGTGCTGATCCCCAACTCCCTGGCCCTCTCGATGACATGCAGCGTTTGATCGTAGATCTGCGTGACCTTTGCGTAGATCGTAAAGTCCTCGGTGGGTCGGCCAGACACCTCTTCCTGGCAGCGAATCAGGCCGCCGGAGTTGACGAGGTAGTCGGGACCGTAGGTGATACCGATCGCCTGGAGTTCAGCGCCGTGACGCGCCTCGGCCAAGATGTTGTTGGCCCCGCCGGCGACTCCGGCGCAACGAAGGCGCGGGATTGTGTCGTCGTTGATCACTCCCCCGATGGAGTTGGGTGAAAAGAGATCGCACTCGACATCATAGATGTCGTCGGGGGCTACGACAGATGCACCCATCTCCTGCTCGGCCTTGATGGTGAGGGGCTGGAAAATGTCGGTCACCGTGAGCGCAGCGCCCGCCTCGTGGCAGAACTGCGCCACCGCGTACCCCACGTTGCCCAGTCCTTGGACGGCGATGTGGCGACCTGCCAAGGTATCGCTTCCCGTCGTCGCCTTGAGCACGGCGCGGATGCCGCAAGTGACCCCGTAGGCGGTGGTTCTGGACGGGTCTCCCGCTCCGCCCGCCGATTCATTCACGCAGGAGACGTGCTTGGTCACGCTCCTCATCACAGCCATGTCGTGGGAGTTGGTACCGATATCCTGTCCCGCGATGTACTCTCCGGCCATCGTGTCAATGAATCGGCCCATGGCACGTATGAGGGCGGGGTTCTTGTCGGTTCGGGAGTCCGCGATGATCACCGATTTGGCGCCTCCCAGGTCGACGCCCGCAATCGCGGCCTTGTAGGTCATTCCTCGGGCCAGGCGCAGGACATCCACCAGGGCCTCTTCCTCGGTCTTGTACGGCAGCATGCGGACCCCGCCCAGAGCCGGGCCCAGCGTTGTGTCATGGACGGCAATGATCGCCCGGAGGCCCGAATCGTTGTCGTTGCAGTAGACCGCCTTCTCGTAGTTGTGTTCACTGAGTCTGGGAAAAACCGTCATGGGGTTGACCTGGCTCTCTTCAGGTAGTGGTGGCGCGGCCGGGACCCTGCGATGGTGCGCGAATCCACTCCCGCACGATCCCAACAAAGATAATCTCCCGCACCTTGCTTGAGAGCGAGGATGCGCGGCCGGAGGGCGGGGTCGGGGTACTTGCCCCGGGCTTCGGTCCAGTCCTACGGTGTTCGGTACTTGAGTTGACCTGATGATCACGGGACCGGGGTTGCCCCGCGCGCGCTGAGCAGTGCAAGCTTGTGGGCTGCCCGCCCAACGGAGGTTGTTTCATGACTCGGTCTTCCCGCACGGCCGCGTGGCCGTGCGCTGCCGTCGCCCTTTCGGCGCTTCTGTCGCTACCCGTGTTGCCGGCCGCCGCCCAGGTGGAGGACGATCCCGTCCAGACCCTCGTGGACCGCCTGACGCTGGATGAGTTCAAGGCGGCCATCCAGGGTCTTGCCCGCTTCGGGGATCGGCGGCAGGGGACCCGGCGCAACAGCACGGCGGTCGATTGGATCGAGTCGCGCCTGACGGACTTTGGCTGCGCCCACGTTGAACGGCTTCTGTATTCCTATTCCCCGCCTCCGCCCCGGCGCCCTGGAGCCAGACGCGCGGGCGGACCCTCGCCCGGCCTGAATGACGACACCGGAACATCGACGGGCGGCCGGGTGGGTCGGCGCGGCAGGAGCGCCGGGGGAAGCACGATCTTCGGTTACCGGGGCCCGACGGGGGTCAACCGGGATATCACTGCGCAGCCGGACGAGCGCATTCGGGAGCTGAACCGGGAGGAACCCTCCGGTGAGGAGAGGTCGCAGGTATACTGCACCAAGGTCGGGGCCACGCGCCCGGACGAGATGTATATCGTGGGGGCGCACATGGACGGTCACGGCGTGAACGAGGCGGTGGACGACAATGCGTCGGGCTCCGCTCTGGTGATGGAGCTGGCGCGGATCATGAGCGCGCCGGACATCAAGACCGAGCGCTCCATCCGCTTCGTGCTCTGGAACAACGAGGAGACGGGGCTCAACGGGGCCCGGGCCTATGTGGAGCAGCGCCGTGATTTGCAGGGAATCGAGGATCCTCCGGGCTCCGGCCGGTTTCCCGAGCCTCGGTGGCTGGGCATGATTCAGCACGACATGATTCTCTGGGACCACGGCGCTCCCGGCCCGGATGGGCGGGTGAGCAGGGATCAACGCCAGGAGGCGGATGTCAACGTCGAGTTTCAGGCGAATTCGGAGATGGCGTCGCAGTCGATGGAGTTGGCGTTCTTCTTCAAGGCCGCCAATGAGCGGTACGCCACGGATTATCCGGCCGCAGTGGGTCCGCACATGACCAACACGGACTCCACGCCGTTCATGCACCTCATCGCGTCGATCAGCCTGCGAGAGAACGAGCGCGGGGCGCAGGTGGGCGCCGGCTGGAATCCGCACTGGCACCAGCCCACCGATGTGTGGACAACCTACACGGACGATGACTTCCGGCTGGGTCTCAATGCGGCGCAGACCACGCTGGCGGCTGTCGCCCAGCTGACGGGAGCCCGCGTGGTTCGTTGACCCCCGCCCGGGCGAGTTTCGTTTTGGCCGTGGTCGGGGAGGGCCATTGTGGCATCGGGGACCCTGGCCGTGTATGACGTCATCGTCGTGGGCGTGGGCGGGATGGGCAGCGCCACGGTGTACCAGCTGGCCCGAAGCGGCTGCAGGGTCCTGGGGCTGGACCGCTTTCCCGTGCCGCACGCCTTCGGCTCCTCGCACGGGTCCACGCGGATCATCCGCCTGGCGTATTCGGAAGGCTCCCGGTACGTCCCGTTGCTCCGGGCCGCGTATCGATACTGGAGAGAACTGGAGGCGGTCTCGGGCGAGTCCATTCTCGTGGTGACCGGAGGTCTGGACATCGGTCCCCCGGACAGCGGTATCGTCGAGGGATCGCGGCGCTCCTGCCTGGAGCACGGAATCGCCTTTGCGGAGCTTGACGGCGCTGAGGTCAATCGACGTTTTCCCGGATACCGTGTCCCCGCATCGGCAAGGGCGATCTATCAGGCCGACGCGGGCTTTGTGCGCTCCCAAGTGGCAATCAGGGCCCATGTTGCGGCCGCCCGCGCCCTGGGCGCCGATATCCAGACCGGTGCCCCGGTGCGCACATGGGCGCACGACCAGCAGGGGTTTCGGGTGGAGACCGACAGCGGCACCTGCAGGGCTCGGCAGCTGGTGATCACGGCGGGCGCTTGGACTGCCCAGCTCGTGCCCGAAATCGCATCCCTGTGCCGGCCGGAGCGGCAGGTGATGCTCTGGACCGAGCCCCCGGATGCGGCTTCATACGAACCGCACCGATTTCCGGTCTTCATTTTGCATGCCGGGGAGGGGCCCTTCTACGGCGTGCCCAACGATCAAAACGACGGCTTCAAGATCGGCAAGTTTCATCACCGGAGCGAGCAGGTGCCGAACCCCGATTGCCTGGATCGCACATGTTCGAGCGCGGACGAAGCCACCCTGCGCGAAGGCATTGTGCGCTACTTCCCGGGCGCGAACGGCCCCACGCGCCGAATGGTGGCCTGCATGTTCACCAACAGCGACGACGGGCACTTTGTGCTGGACCGACACCCCTGTGAGGATGGTGTGTTCATCGCTGCGGGCTTCTCGGGCCACGGGTACAAATTCTGCAGCGTGATTGGTCGCATCATGGCCGACTTTTGCCTCGGACGAGAGGCGAAGTGGCCGATCCGGGGCTTCCGGATTGGAGCGCGGGTGGCCTGATCTGGCAGTGTGGAGGGATGCAGTGCAACCGGGCTACGGCCGTGTTGCATTGGTCCGGCGTTTCCGGTGCCCGGTGGCGGTGGTCACGCAACGGCGCTCGCCCGGCCCGGGGCGGAATTCCTCTAATTCTCGTTGAGTTTCGCTAGCTCTTCCAGCACCAGACCTTGGATGATCCCGTCGAAAGCATCGGTGACGGGCAGCTGGGCGGCCTTGTCAAGCATCTCCCTGGCTCTCTGCTCGCCGGTGCTCTCGTCCAAGTCGGGCAACCGCTTTCCATACTCGTAGAGGACGCTACGGGAGTCCGGGGCCAGCTCCAGCGCCTGCTCGAAGAGAACGATTGCCGCCTCGCGGTTTCCACCGTACATCTGACGCGCCACGAATCCAGCCGCCGCGATGTCAGCGTGCCAGCCCCCCAGTGCCATGCGGGCGTCGGCCAGATAGGGGTCCAGCTGAATTGCGCGGTCCAGCAGTGCGCGAATGCGTTCGGGAATCCCCTCCCTCAGATTCTTCGTCCATCCGATACCCTGGGCGTAGCGGCCGAGCACGCGGGCGGCCTGAAGGTGCGCTTGGGCACTCGTTGAATCCGCACGGGTTGCGGACTCGCCCATCTCGATCGCTTGCTGGGCGCGCTCAGCCCACTCTTCCTCGGAGGCCTCAAAGTGGATATGAATGGCGAGAGATTTCGCTGCCACCGTGTATCCCTGCGCGGTGCCCAGCGCGGAGGCGATCTCCGCGGCTTCCAGAAAGCGACCCTCGGCATAGGCGGTCTTTGCGTCTTCCAGCGATTGCGCGGCCATGTGGGCGGTGGGGAGTCCCAACCAAGCCGCGCAGGCGAGGCGGGTCACCCACCAGCGGCGAGCGATGTGAGGACGGACGGTGGCGCTCAAGATACAGGCCCCCAAGCCAGGGCAAACGGGATTGCGTCTTGGGAAGGCAAGACCATGAAGCCATCTTCGATTTGATCGACCTCCATGTCAAGGCCCGGATGGCGGGGGAGGCGATTGCGCGGCCCCGCGCCCCGTGCAACCTTGCGCCCCGTGTCCCTCATGCCAGCTTGGTTGTCAGACATCCCTGTCCTGCGCCCACCGTCACTTGGAGCCGGTTCCATGCCTCGTCGTCCAGCCGCTGACCATCATCCCATGAACGAATACCTGAAGCGCGCTTGCTCGCGCGCGCTTGGGTCCCGTCTCTTCAGCGGCCCTTCCCTTGTCCTGCTGGTGGCCGCCGTGGTCGTGCCTCAAGAGGGAGCCGCCCAGGGTGCCCGGTTCCTGCGCCAGCCCGATGTGAGCGAGACGCACATCGTGTTCGTGCACGCGAACGACATTTGGCTCGTGGGACGAAGCGGCGGCGACGCCGTGCGGCTGACCAGCGCCGAGGGCGCGGAGACCGATCCGGCCTTCAGCGACGACGGCCGGTGGATCGCCTTTTCCGGGCAGTACGGGGGCAATACCGATGTTTACTTGATGCCGGCTTCGGGTGGCCAGCCCCAGCGCCTCACCTGGCATCCCGCCGATGATGTCGTGCAAGGGTGGACGCCGGACGGCAAGATTCTCTTCCAGTCCGGCCGGGAGGGAGTGCCCACCCGACTCTGGAGGTTCTACACGGTGGCGTCCACGGGCGGGTTGCCCGTGCCGCTTGCGTTGCCGCAGGCGTACCTGGGTGGCATGTCGGAGGACGGACAGCACGTCGCCTACCAGGAGATCGGTTACTGGGACCCGGAGTGGCGCAACTACCGGGGCGGCCAAGCGCAACCGATCAGCGTTGTGTCCACCACGGACTGGGAGCGCATCACGCCCTCGTGGGAGGGGGAACGGCACATGGACCCGGTGTGGATGGACGGCGTGGTCTACTACATGTCGGAGCGCGACTGGGCCAGCAATGTGTGGTCGTTTGACCCCCGCACGGCCGCCGAGCGCCAGCTCACGCGGCATGCCGACTTTGACGTGAAGTCGCTCGGGGCCGGGGCTGGCGTGGTGGTTTACGAGCAGGCGGGCTACCTGCACGAGTTGGATCCCGCGTCGGGGCGCACGCGCCAGCTCGAGATTCATGTCGCAGGCGACATGAACTGGTCCCGGGCACGTTGGGAGCAGGTTCCACCCGCCCAGCTGCGCGACGCCCGTCTCTCCCCGACCGGCAAGCGGGCTCTCTTCGAATGGCGGGGCGAGATCTTCAGCGTGCCCGCCGAAGAGGGCTCGTGGCGCAATATCACCCGTACCCCGGGAGTGGCGGACAGGCATCCTGTATGGTCGCCAGACGGCATGCAAATCGCCTGGTTCAACGACGCGGCAGGGGAATACGGGCTTGTGATCGCGGATCAGCACGGGGCGAACCCTCGCCGTATCGAAATCACGGAGCCCTCCTTCTACTTCAGACCCGAATGGTCGCCGGATGGGCGCAAGCTGGCCTTCACCGACACCCACTACCGCGTGCTGGTGCTGGATGTGGAGTCCGGCGACGCCGAACACGTCGACACTGACCGCTTCGCCCATCCAGAGCGCACGATGAACCCTGTGTGGTCCCCCGATTCGCGCTGGCTCGCGTATGCGCGCCGGCTCGACAACCAGCTGCGTGCCATTTTTGTGCATGACACGGAGGCGGGCGTGACGCACCAGCTTACCGACGGCATGTCGGACGCGATCGCTCCGGTGTGGGATGCGTCCGGCAAGTACCTCTACTTTCTGGCGTCGACCGACTACGGATTGAACACGGGCTGGCTCGACATGACCTCTTACGACCGGCCCGTCACGCGCGCCCTCTACCTGGCGTTGCTTGGGGCGGGCGAGCCCTCACCCTTCCTGCCCCGAAGCGACGAAGAGGGTGGTCGCGACGGGGACGACGGCGGAGCTGGCCAGGACTCCACCAGCGCTGTGGAAATCGATTTCGGCGGCATTGACGGCCGCATCATCGACGCGCCCGGGCTTGCCCCGGAGGACTACGTCGGACTTGCACCCGGGCCCCAGGGGACCCTTTTCGTGATTGGGGGCGGCGGAAAGCTACTCAGATATTCGGTGGCCGACCGCAAAGCCGAGGATTTCGCGAATCGGGTAGCCGCGCTGGCCGTGTCCCACGACCGCGAGCACCTGCTCTTTCGAGCCGGACCCGAGTGGCGCGTGGTCGGGACGGACCGTGTTCCCGGCGGAACCGATGGCGGGCTTGACCTTGATGGCGTGAGGGTTCGCGTGGAGCCCACAGCCGAGTACGCACAGATGCTTCGCGACGGATGGCGCTTTATGCGCGACTTTCTCTACGTCGACAACCAGCACGGGGCCCCCTGGGACGATGTGTGGAGTTGGTACTCGGCCTGGCTCCCGGATGTGCGCCACCGCTCGGACTTCAACCAGTTGCTCGACATGCTCTCCGGCGAGATCGCGGTCGGGCACTCCTATGTGCGCGGGGGGGACTACCCTGAGCTCGATAACCCCCGCACCGGGTTGCTGGGTGCGGATCTGGAGGAGGAAGGGGGGCTTTACCGTGTTACACGCATTTACGACGGCGGCGACTGGACGCCGGGCCTCGCCGGGCCGCTCTCCATTCCCGGCATTGATGTGGAGGAGGGTGACTACCTGTTTGCGGTGGACGGGGTGGATCTGCGCGCGCCCGTCAATCCCTACGAGTTGCTGGAGGGCACAGCCGGGCGCGCCATCACCCTGACCGTGGGGCCATCTCCTGCCATGGACGATGCCCGCGACGTCACCGTCGAGCCGGTTGCCAACGAAAGCGTTCTGCGCCGGTGGGCGTGGGTCGATGCCAACCAGGCGCGGGTTGACGAGATGAGCGGTGGACGCTTGGCGTATGTGTGGCTTCCGAACACGGGGCAGGGCGGGTATCAGTACTTCAACCGGATGTACTACGCTCAGCAGGACCGCCAGGGGGCGGTGATCGACGAGCGCAACAACGGTGGAGGCTCGGCGGCCGACTACATCGTGGACATGCTCGACCGTGAGCTGACCGGCTACTTCAACTCGCGCGCGGGCGACCGTCGGCCGTGGACGCAACCGATGGCCGGGCTGTTCGGGCCCAAGGTCATGGTGATTAACGAGCGCGCGGGCTCGGGCGGCGACTTGTTGCCCTATCTGTTTCGGTTCCGGGGCGTGGGACCTTTGATCGGCACCAAGACATGGGGAGGGCTTGTGGGGACATGGGACACCCCGCCCCTCATCGACGGCGGCCGCTTCGTTGCCCCGCGCGGAGGCTTCTTCGACGTCAACGGGCGATGGGCCGTCGAGGCTGAAGGGGTCGCCCCCGACATTGAGGTGCGCAACGATCCCGCTCCGGTGATCGCCGGCCGCGACCCGCAGCTGGAGGCAGCTGTGCAAGAGGCTCTCCGGCTTCTCGAGACCGGCAAGGTCACCTTCGAGGATGAACCTCCTCCGCCGGTGCGCTATCGGCGCCCAGGAGGTGGTCGGTGATGCCGCTGCCAGCGACTCGTGTTTGGGTGATCGACTTTGGGGGCCCTGAAGTGTGGGGCGCGCGCGGTCAGGCCGGGTTAAAGCGCCGGTTGGGGGGCTACCACAGTTTGACGTGTCGGCTTGAGACACAGTGCGTTTTGTTTCTGGGAAACTACAGATTTGGGCGGGGTTGATAACGGCCTCGGGATGCGGTGTCCAAGACCAACTGTTTCCAATTCTTACGGCCGGCGACGGACGGCGTCGGCATCATGGAGTGACTGCCCAACCCCAAGGAACCGTCAAGCGGCCCGTGCCAGCACCTTGACATGGACGCCAAGCTTCCTTTACTGATGAGCCACTTCCAGTTTCAGCCCCCGCGAGGGTGACCCGCACCACCCGGCCATGAGATGTTCCACTTGATCAGTTAATGACATTCAATGAGGATGCCCGTGTGATCTCTTCGCCACAAATGGACATCGGCAGGACGCAACCCATGGACCAGAACCAGGGAGCAGGCATGCATCCTCGCACAAGTCGGACGCCCCCTCCGTGAGCCTTCCCGCCAAACCGCACGACGCGTTGTTCCGGACACTGGTCTCCAACCCGGCCCGCGCTGGCACACTCCTGGCAGAATACCTGCCGCCGCAGGTCGCCAATCTGCTCGACCCCGACACGCCACCCGAGGCGGTCGAGGGCAGCTTCGTCGACGAGGATGCCGCACACTCCCAGTGCGACGCCCTCTTCAGGGTCAGGCTAAAAACCGGAGAGGATGCACGCATCTATGCGCTGCTCGAACACAAGAGCCACGTTGACCCCGCCACTCCACTCCAGATCCTGAAATACCTTGTCAACATCTGGCTCCGCGAGATTGACGGCGGCGCCGGAGACAAGCTACCGGTGATCGTGCCGCTCGTGTTCTACCACGGCCAGGGCCAGTGGACCGCACCCCGTTCGGTGTCGGGCATGATCGATGCGCCCGAAGGACTGGAATCTTTCGCCAAGGAGTTCGCCTACGTGCTGCACGACCTGGGCGCGATTGAGCCTGAGCTACTGTCGCGGGCGCCGGATGTCAGGGCCTGCCTGTTGGCGCTCAAGGTGGTCTATGCCAGGGAGATCTCGCCGGATCTTCTCGACATCATGACCGGCGGGACGGTTGCCGAGAGCGCGTTTGAGCGTCATCTTTTGCGCTATATCGTCGAGCGCATGCGCCTGACGCCTGAGATGCTCGAGGAATCGTTGCACCGGACGAAGCCAGACCGCTGGGAGGTACTTATGGACACGGTGGCCGAGACCTGGATCGAACAGGGAAAGGTTGAGGGCCGAGCTGAGGGCCGAGCTGAGGGCCGAGCTGAGGGCCGAGCTGAAGGCCGAGCTGAGGGCCGAGCCGAAGGCCAGGCCGGGATCGTTCTACACCTTATGGAGTTGCGCTTCGGGGTTGTGCCTGATGCGGTGGGCGAGCAGGTGCGCAATGCGTCGCCATCCAAGCTGGAAGCCTGGGCGGCGGCGGTGTTGACGGCGGCGAGCCTGGACGAGGTGATGGACGCTCGGTCCTAGGCGCTGGACCGGGTGCGGAACCTCGCGACGGCATCGACAAATTCCGGCGAGGGATCGTGGCCGATGCTGAACACCGTGGGGCCCTGTCTCCCGCCGATGCCCCGGCGGGACCCGTGGAAGCGGACCGGACCCACGACCTGCACAGGTAGCCGCTGAGTAACTATTCTCCCAGTGTCGAACGCCAGACGCCGGAGCACAACAAGGTGCGGCCACTTCCTTGGCCCAGGCCATTCGCGCGACAAACGACCAATTCCTTCGCGGGATTGACGGTTACACGGAGTACTCAGGTGAGTAACGAAGCCGCTTCCTGCCGGCTGCCAGCGAAGCAACCCCCAGGGACCCTGCCGTGATGGTGAAGCTGGTATCCAAAGCCTTCGAGCAGGAGGGCGCGCACTCGGCAGTGGCCGAGTAGGACGCGGTTGCGGCTAAGGTCTGCGGTCGCCGCAAATCGGCGATGCCGAACCCTCTACTACTGCTGAGCAACCAACTTATACACCGGGAGATTCTGCACATCCATATCGTCCTTCAGCGCCCCGAGGACACGCCCTCCGGCCACATCCAAGATCCGAAACCTGGGCGGAGAGGCTCGACCCGCCCCAGCCATGTTTTCCGGGAAACTACAGATTTGGGCGGGGTCGATAACTGCCTCGGGATGCGGTGTCCAAGACGTACTGTTTCCAGTTCTTACGGCCGGAGACGGACGGCATCGGCATCATGGAGTGACTGCCCAACCCCGGGGAGCCGTCAAGCGGCCCGTGCCAGCACCTCGACATGGACGCCAAGGTTCCTTTACCCGTGAGCGCACTTCCAGTTTCAGCTCGGCGGGGTCACCGGATACCGGTCATGAAATGTTCCGATGTATCCAAGCAACCGCGGGCCACTGTACATCGTGAGTTCCGGCCTAGGCTCGCTTGTTGTGTCCAGTCATGGAGAAATCCGATGAACAGAATCCTCCCCTGCGGAAACCGCGCCTTCCAGCTTCTTGGGTTTCTCCTGGTCGGAAGCTGGATCATCGGAGGGTGCGGGGGGCACGAGCAGGGCGCAATAGGGGATGACCCCGCTCCGCGTCTGCTCTCGAGCGAACATCTCTTTGATTCGTCCGAGCACCCGGAATTGGCGGAGCGGTTGGTGTTAGTCGTCGGGGGCTTCCTTCAACCGGACAACGCCCTCATTCTCGTCGATCCCACGGAGCTCCACCTTGTCGATGTCGTGTCTGGAGCAAATCGCGTGGTTGGCCGCAAGGGCGAAGGGCCGGAGGAATTCAGCCGGATAACGGATGCGTTTCGCACATCGGAGGGTGTGGGTGTATGGGACGTGCTCAGGAGTCGTGTGGTGTTTGTCGCGGCCGACGGCGAGTTTGGCTACTCCCAGAGTTTTTTCGACGTACCACTCAGACGAAAAATGTTCAGCCTAAGGCCGGTAGCGGTTCGTCCAGACAGCCACCCGGTGTTTCGTGACGGGAACGGCTCCACGAGAGAGCGGGGTGCCAGGGGCCGATTCTGTGAGGGAACGGTATGTCGCGGCGGCTCCCAATGGCAGTCTTGAAACCGTGGCGGAAGCCCAGGGGAGCGAAGGATGGGCCGGCAGGAGGGTGAACGATCCGGTTTTGTTTGGACACGACACATGGGAAGCCGCCACGGAAGAGCACCTCATTGTCGCCGAGACCGGCCTACAGACAATCACGGTATATGATTGGAGTGGTCGCCGGGTGGGTAGCATTCCAATGTCGGCAGGTGTTAGGCCATCTCACGATCAAGTGCGAATGGCAAGAGAGCGCAGGGCGGCGGAGTGGGAGACGCAACAAGAGCTGTTGTTGGATTTCGCGCTACCGAATTCGGACGCGGTGAATGACCTGCCCGACATGCCGCCGGATTTGCCAGCGAATGAAGTGGCGCCCGCGCTTGATCGGATGCAAACGGACTTTGAATCGAGACTTTGGGTGCGGGATTATCGGTTTCCTGACCAGGACAGCGTACTGTGGCGCGTGTGGGACATTGAACGGGAGCGGTTTCTCTTCACGGTGAGCATGGATGTCGGCGACGAATTGCTTGACGCGCAAGGAGAAACGGTGTTGGTGAAGCGACGAGATGAATTCGACGTTCCCCGGGTTGTGATTGTGCCACTTCGCTCCGCAGAGGACCAAGCGGGCCGCTCCTCGTGAGGGGGGTGACTCAAGGAACAGGGGGGACGCTAGGGGCTCTTGCGGCCTGTATTGCCGGGGACACCGAAATCTCTGTATTTGTTGCTCTTGCCCGCGTGGGCCCCGAGTGTTGTGGCGAGGCGGAATCAGCCATGGGATCCCCGCGAACCTTGGGGGGCGGACCCGTTGCTATGGTCCACCAACGCCTTGCCGCCCGAGCGCCGGATCAGTTCGGGCACCGTGCGGACGCCGATTTGCCGCGGCGGCGGGCGGCTCCTCGTATCACACTGAAGGAGTGTCTCTAGAACAGCGTCCGGGCCACCACTTCGGCGCACCGACCAGGCGAGAGCTGTTCCGTGTCCAGGTGCAGATCCGGGCTTTCGGGTGGCTCGTAGGGGCTGTCGAGACCGGTAAAGTTCCTGATTTCGCCCCGCATTGCCTTGGCGTAGAGACCCTTCGGGTCGCGCGCGGCGCAGGCCTCGATGGACGCGTCCACGAAGATCTCCTTGAAGTCGTCCGGTCCAAACAGGCTTCGGGCGAAGTCGCGTTCGGACCGAAAGGGGCTGATCATGGACACGATCACGATCAGCCCCGCGTCGACCATGAGGCGCGCCACCTCGGCCACCCGGCGGATGTTCTCCACACGGTCGGCTTCCGTGAAGCCCAGGTCCCGATTGAGACCGTGGCGCACGTTGTCGCCGTCCAAGAGATACGTGTGCCGCCCGTCGGCGAGCAGCCTCTTCTCCAGCAGGTTGGCAAGTGTGGATTTGCCCGACGCTGAGAGCCCGGTGAGCCAAAGGCATTGTGCGTGCTGCAGCTTCAACTCCTGGCGGGTCTCACGGGTAACGTCGGAGGTCTGCCACTGGATGTTTGAAGAGCGCCTAAGCGCGAAGTTGATGGTCCCGGCGCCAGCGGTCTCGTTGGTGGCCCGGTCGATCATGATGAAGCTACCCAGCCTCGGATACCGATCAAAGGACGCGTAGGGAATTGGCCGGTTGGTCGAGATGTTGACCATGGCCAAGTCGTTGAGGTCCAGCTGGGACGCGGCCAACTCCGTGCCCCGCGCCACATCCAGGCGGCACTTGATGCGGGTAACGGTCGCGGACGCTTCCCGCGAATGCGCCTTGAACAGGTAGGAGCGTCCGACGACCAGCGACCGCTCGCTCATCCAGATAAGGTTGGCTTGGAACTGGTCAGCCGCGTCCACGGGATCGCCTGCGTCGGTGATCACGTCTCCGCGCGTCACGTCCACCTCGTCCGCCAGAGTGAGGGTCACCGAGTCGCCCCGCTGGGCCCGCTCTCGGGTCCCCTGCCACACCACGATAGACTCCACGGAAGTTACCGTTCCCGACGGGGAGATGCGCACGCGGTCTCCGACCGATACGCTTCCGGCCGCTATGCGGCCAGCGTAGCCGCGAAAGTCCAGGTTGGGCCGGTTGACCCATTGCACCGGCATCTGGAACGACTCCGCGTCCGCAGGTGAAGCGGCCTCCACATCGACCGCCTCCAGGTGCTCGAGCAGCGTTGGGCCGCGGTACCACTCGGCGGACGGACACCGTCGGGTGAGATTATCGCCCGTGAGTGAGGATACGGGGATGATCTCCAAGTGCTCGACGCCCGCATTCCGCGCCAACTCGCGGTATGCGTCGGCGATGTCGTCAAAGGTGCTCGGGTCCCAGAGCACCAAATCCATCTTGTTGACCGCAAGGACCAGGTGCCGGACTCCGAACATGACCGCGATCCGCGTGTGCCTGGCGGTCTGGGGCAGGATTCCCCGGCGGGCATCGGCAAGAACAATGGCCAGCTCGGCGTTGGAGGCGCCGGTTGCCATGTTGCGGGTGTATTGCTCATGGCCGGGCGCGTCGGCGACGATAAAGCGGCACCGGGCTGTCTCGAAGCTACGATACGCGACATCGATCGTGATGCCCTGTTCGCGCTCGTCACGGAGACCGTCGACCAGCAGTGCCAGATCCGCCTGATCACCCTGGGTGCCCCAGCGCCGGGAGTCTTCCTCCACTTTGCGCATCTGATCGGCGAACACTTGTCGGCAGTCGTAGAGCAGTCGGCCCAGGAGCGTACTCTTGCCGTCGTCGACGCCGCCGCACAGTACGAAGCGCAGGGGCGGTCGCACGGGCGAAGCGGAACGCGCCATCAGAAGTAGCCCTCCCTCTTCTTGCGCTCCATCGACGCATCCCCGTCGTGGTCGACCATGCGACCCTGCCGTTCGGAGTTGCGCGTTGCCAGCGTCTCGGCAATGACCAGGTCCAGCGTGTCGGCGTTGCTCTCGACCGCGGCGGTCAGCGGGTAGCATCCCAGGGTGCGGAAGCGGACGCGCAGACGGCGGGGCTCCTCCCCGTCCTCCAGGGGCATGCGCTCGTCATCGACCATGATCCACAGGCCTTGACGTTCAACGACCGGGCGCTCCTGGGCGAAGTACAGCGGGACGACCGCGATGTCCTCGGCCGAGATGTAGCGCCAGACATCAGCCTCCGTCCAGTTCGAAAGCGGTGACACCCGGAGCGACTCGCCCGGTCTCACGTGCGTGTTGTACAGGCTCCAGAGTTCGGGACGCTGGGTCTTCGGGTCCCACTGGTGGGCCGCATTGCGGAAGGAGAACACCCGCTCCTTGGCCCGGGATTTCTCCTCGTCGCGGCGACTGCCCACGAAGACGATGTCGTATCGGCCCGCATTCAGTGCCTGGCGCAACGCCTCGGTGGTCATCGTGTCGGTGTAGCTCTGCGACCCGTGCGAGAACGGGTCAACGCCCGCCTTGGTCCCCTCTCGGTTGACGTGAACCACAAGCTCGACGCCGGCTTGGGCGACACTGCGGTCGCGAAACGAGATCATCTCCTGAAACTGCCAAGTGGTGTCGATGTGCAGGAGCGGCAAAGGGGGAGTGCGGGGCCAGAAGGCCTTGCGCGCCAAGTGGAGCAGAACGGAGGAGTCCTTGCCCATGGAATACATCATGACGGGCCGGGCGGCTTCTGCCACGCCCTCGCGAATGATCTCGATGGCCTCCGCTTCCAGGAAGCCAAGCCAGCGGTCGAGCTGTTTTGCCCTGGCGGAATCGCCAGCGCGGGGCTCAGTCATCGGCAACCGCTCCCGGTGGTTCATAGCTCCATTCACGGAGTGCAAAACCCCACTCCCGATTCACCTTGTCGATCAGGGACTGGTCAAGGTCGTAGCGGTTCTTGCGGTAGCCGGAAAGTGTCCCAAGGTACTCCTTGATGGGCACCTGAGCCCGCTCCCAATCCGGCAAGTCCAGATCCGCGTAGATACGCTCCAGGACACCCGGCGCATCCTTCCCGATGTCCTCGAAACGCACTTCGATCAGGTGCCCCTTCGGAATCGACGCCCGGTCGTGCATATACCGCCTGGTCATGTCGGTGTAGTTGTAAATGATCGAGGCTTCGATGTCGTCCCAGTTCACATCCTGTAGTTGGAACAAGGGAATCATGGTGCGGAAGAGCTTCATCGTCGACGCGAATACGATATACGGATTACGCACGACAAAGATGAACTTCGCGTCGGGAAACAATGAGCGCAGGAGGGCGGTCCGGCCGAGGTTGGCGGGCGTCTTGAGTACCAGTCGACGACCGTCGGAGGCCACCGTGGCCTTCCGCAGCACCTGCAGATAACTGGCTCGCCATTCTCGCATCTCCGCCTCGGTAAGCTGCATTGCTCCCATTTTTTCGACGATTTCCCTCGCCCGGCCCGGAAACGAGAGCTGATGCACCGACGAAAGCCGGGACACGGCCGCGAGGGCCAGCTCCTCCTCCTGGGGGAGGCCCAGAGAAACTGCAACGTTGTCCATCGGGCGTTGCGACGGGAGCCGTCCGGAGATCAGCCGTTGCAGCCATCCACGCGAAACCAAGAAAAATGTGGCCGCAAACGCCTGAAACGTAGACACATAACCCAGACCGGGATCTTGCGCCATCAAGTTGTGAAGGTGAGTGGTGCCGGAGCGGGCAAAGCCCTGAATGAAGATGGGCGACCGGTGGATCTCGGTACGCGCCACCCGGCGGCCGAAGCAAATCGTCTCAGCGAGACGCAACGGCGCTGTGGAGGCGCTCGTTGCCAGTATTTTCGCAAACCTTCCCCAATACTGCGACTGTATACCGCCGTATTCGCGCGTGAGGCGCCACCACAATGGAAGCGGCGAGGTTGCCACCAGATGAGGTACAGATTTTCCGGGGCTGGCCAAAATCGAGGCTCCGTTTTGCCGTGGCGAGTGATCCCTCTTTGGGTCACCGCCCGGAGGACAAGGGGGCGATGGCGATCTTGAAGCTGGGTCTTGGGGTCGCCACCGTGGAATAGCTCTTCTTTAACTTGTAATTCGGCGGATGCATGGTGATCCTGGCCCGATGCAACATGAAGGCCAGCGTCAGCAGCAGGCTGACTTCCGAGAAGCCGTTCCCCAGGCAACGGTGCGTACCCAGTCCGAAGGGCGCGTATACGCCGGACGCCTGGTGTTCAGCGCGTTCCGGCCCGTAGCGGTCTATGTCGAATCTCTCCGGCTCGGGGAAGTGTTCCGGCAGGACATGCGGCACGGTGCTCGCGAACATGACCATTGTGCCGGCTGGAATGACGTGTCCACCGAACTCGAAGGTGTTGACCGTGGTGCGTACCAAGACCGGTGCAACCCGGTGTATCCGCAGTGTCTCCATCACCACCCGGTGCGTCACGCCCATCGCCTGCATCTTGGTCGCCGTGGGGCCGCCGTTGGCGAACAACTCGCCGGCTTCCCGCGTCACCTTGGCCATCACGTCGGGGTGCTTGAGCAGGGAGTACAACATGCATGTGGCAATGCTGGATCCGGCATGGAGACCGGCTATAAAGGGTCCCAGGCAAGCGGACGCAAGCTCCATCTGGGGCAGAAACAGAGGATCCGCCCGGTGCAGTGCGAGGATATCGTCAATCAAGTCCGGCTCGGCGTCGGGGCGATCCCCCTCGTGTAACGCCAAGATATGCTCGCAAAGTTCTTCCATCCGACCCCAAAGACGGCGCATTCGGGGGGTCCGAATAGAGAAAGCCGGACGGCGCAGCGAAGTAATGGCGACTACGCGGTCAATGTACGCCAAGATGTCTGGGAAGTACTCGTCTGCCTCGAAGCCGGTGCAAAGCGATCCGATCTGCTTGGAGAACAGGCGTTGCAGGATCGGCAAAGCTGGCATTGGCCCCCGTCCGTTCACGGCCTCGATCTCTCGCTCCATGATCTCGAGCGCGTCATCCATCCTGTCCAAGTAGAACCGCCGCGAGTACCCGCGGGCCAACACCTTGCGAAGCCGAAAGTGCTCGGCGCCGTCCATCCCAAGGGCGACCCGATGTGCGCCCAACGATGGCGCCAAGTTGGCATAGAAATCTGCGGTACGAAAGTGCAGTCTTCCGTGGCGCTGTATGAACATGTTGGCTTCGGGGCCCGCCAGGACCGTGAAGTTGCGCGAAAACGCGCGGACCCGAAATACGGGGCCAAGAGTCCGATACTGGCGGGCGAAGAACAGGGTTGGGTCACCCAGCATGCGTAACGCGTTCCCCACAATGGGCAGTCCGCCGCCGTCAGCCAGTGGAATGTTGGCGAGAGCCTTCTCGCGAGCCTTCTTGGAGCCTATGGTCGGGTGCTCGCCGGGGGCGGATTCGGGGCCGACAATGCCCACCTCCCGTATCGCCTGGAAGACTGTCCGGGCAATGAGGTCCATCGTGCAAATGAGTTCAAGACGATCCCGGATCTCGGTCATCTCGCCCGGCGCGAGAAGCCGACCGAAGATTCTGCATGCATGGACGAGCGCGATCAGCATGACGTCCCGGGGGGTCGGAATCTCTTCCGAAAAGAGAATCGTCATGATGCGCGACTCCACCTCGCGGCCAGCCTCGCCGTCCAGATGCGGATACCGGCGCCCGCGTACGACCGAGCGCGCCACCGACAAGAGCCCCCCCGACTCCACCTCCACGATGCCGCGCGCGACCAGGCCGTCGAGCGCGCCCTGTTGCACCCGGGTTGCATGCTGTGCCCCGGCAAAGCGGTTGACCCAGTAGGTCGTATCGCGGGTCTCGCTGGCCTGATTGGAGAGTTGCTTGAGGAAGGGATCCAACAGGTCGTCGCCGACCGGGGTCGAATTGACCAAGACGAGGCGCTCCGCATCGGTGTCGATGCGGTCCTCCAGCGCCAAGTCCATCAGAACGGCACCGGCCAAGGCGCACTGCAGGGATCGCTCTGGAACCGATGCGAGCGCCCCGGTGTCCTTGTCCAGGAGGAGGAGGATCAGCTCCTCGGCAAACCTGAGTCGCTGTCTTCTCTTTTCCTCTCTCTCTCTCTCTCTCTCTCTCTCTCTCTCTCTGCATTTTTGCCATCGCCCCCCACGCGCGGGAAGCAGGTCGTGGTTGGAGGTCGCGATGTTTTCGGAATTTGCATGCTACGAAGCGTCCGTCCATTACGCAACCCCAAAGGCGTTGTCGCTATTGCCCTCCTTGGGGGGTCCCAAGCGCGGAGTGTTTGAATCCACCGGTTCGGACAGCCCTCGGTGTCCTGACTAAGCCCTTATCGGGCCTACGGGAGCGAGGCCCAGCGGTCGGACAACACGTACAGCACCGTCCCCAAAAGCCGCCGCCCGCCTTGATCCCTTCCCTGCTTGGGGGTCTCAAGGCCTGCGCGAAAAAACGGGTGTGAACGACCGGAGCGGCCGATGTCACCGCGTGTTTCAGGAGAGGCGATAGGGGTGTCGCATTATCGAGGAGATGAACATCACATCTTGGGTGCGATCAAGTCCCCAGTGCCTGCGGGGCAACGGGTATGGCTCTTCGGGAGTCGGATCCCGAGGGGTCAAAACGGTACGCCCCCTCCTTGAGCCTTCCTGTTGGACGGAGGCAATCCCCAAGGAATCTCAAAGGCCATCCAAACGGGGCCTGTCACGCGCGGCGGAACAGCCATCCGCCGTAGAGCAAACTCCTGAAGAAAGCCAAGGGGTCGATGAGGCCCGCTTCCCTGGCCAATTCGACAATGCGGGGTGCGGACGCGAAGTGAATGCCCTCCCGAATGCGCCGCAGAAAAACGGCCGCCTCATCGGGGGGCAGTCCCCGGATCGCCCAATAGCGGCGCCATGCGGCCATGAGCGCTGCAAATTCCGGTGAGTCGGGGTCCCCGTGGAGATCGAAGAGCAACAGGGCGCCGCCCGGCTTGAGCCGCTGAGCGATATCAGACAACAGGCGCGCCTTGGCGCCGTCGTCCTGGATGAAGTGGAGGACATTGAAGAGCGTGGCGCCATCAAACGTCGCCTCGGGTGAGACACTGGCCGTATATCCGTGGTGAAACGTGATGCCACGCGCCAGGCCGGCCTCCTCGACGCGCCGGCGGGCCAGGTCCAGCATGGGCCCGGACGGATCAACGCCCAACAGGTCCACATCGGGGCGGTATCGGCCGAAGGCCACAAGTTCGACCCCTGTTCCACATCCGACGACCATGACGCACCCTCGCTCGGGGATGCCCGGCTCGATCAACGCGATGGACATCTGAAACAGTGTGTCGTAGCCGGGGATGAGCCGATACGCCAGCGCTTCGTAGTCCCGGCCATATTGGCCGTCAAAGTTGAAGGGCCCGTTGTCGAAGGTCACGTCAGTCCGCAGGAACTCCGGCCGCCGGCACCAGGCGCGCCCCGAAGTGTCATCCAGAAGGGCCGGGGGGTTTGGGGTCGCGCCTCACACATGGGTCAGCCATCCCCAGGGATCGGGCCCCTCTCCCCTGACAATCTGCAAGAACCGGCCCTGAATCCGCTGTGTGATCGGGCCCCGTTTTCCGCCGCCCACGGGCAGGCCGTCCACGGAACGGATGGGAGCCACCTCCGAAGCGGTGCCCGTGAAGAACATCTCATCGGCGATGTAGAGCATTTCTCGCGGAACCAGCTGTTCCCGAACCGTGAGTCCCAGCTCCCCGGCAATCTTGATGACCGAGTGCCGGGTGATGCCGGACAGCGAGGTGCCGTCCAGGATGGGGGTGACGACCTCTCCGTCGACAACCAGGAAGAGGTTTTGTCCGCTTCCCTCGCTCACCAGCCCGCCGGGGCCCAAGCCGATCGCCTCGTCGTAGCCGTGGCGCACGGCCTCCAGGACCATCAGCGTTGAGCCCAAATAGTTGCCGGCCGCCTTGGCTCCGCTGGGGATGGTGTTGGGCGCCGGCCTGTGCCACGAGGAGACGCTGACGTCCACCCCGTGGGCCAGCGCGTCCTCGCCCAGGTATGTGCCCCAGGTCCACGCCGGAATGTAGGTCTCGATCGGGCTCGCGGCCGGATGCATGCCCGCGGCACCATAGCCCCTGAGCACCATGGGGCGGACATACGCCGACGCCAGGTCGTTCTTCCGCAGGGTGGCGCACACCGCCTGGGCCAGGTCGTCAATCGTGTAAGCGGGTTCCATGCGGTAGGTGCGGCTGGATCCCATGAGTCGCTTCAGGTGGTCGCCGAGCCGGAAGACGGCCGGTCCGCCGGGCGTCTCGTAGCACCGAATGCCCTCGAAGACGGACGACGCAAACTGCACGGCCAGGCTCAGGATATGGACCGTCGCATCACCCCACCGGATGAACTCGCCGTCCTTCCAGACCCACCCGCTGCCCTCCAGTCGGGCACCCCTACTCACGGGAGCCCAACTCGCCTGAATCACGAAGGTAGGCGTCCGTGCCGTCCAGCCAGTCTTGGCGCGGCGGCGTGAATATGTCCACGTCGACGGTGTCCTCCAGCGCCTCTGCCTCGTGCGGCACATTGCCGGGAAGGTGAAGGATTTCCCCGGTCCGAACCACGACCTCCGTCGGATCTCCCTCGCCAATGCGGAACCTGAGAGCGCCCGAAAGCACATAGGTCAACTGTTCGTTGTCATGGCTGTGCATCGGAACCACGGCCCCCTTCTTGAGATACACATGGGCCAGCATGGACCGCTCCCCCGTCACCAGGCTGCGCGAGATCAGCGGGTTGACGGTCTCAAGGGGAAGCTTGGCCACCTGATAGTGCTTCACGCTGTCATCGGGCATGTGCATTGTCCTCTTTTTTGGGGGAGCCTGCACGGCGGCGTCAGTGCGGTGCTGGCGATTGCCGGGATCGGTACTGGAGCACCCTGATCTCGCGCCGACTCCGCCGGGGGCCCCGGGGCTGATACCAGAAAGTTGCCAAGAAGTTGTATGGTCGGCGAGCCAATGGGAAGCAGGCGAGGCTCACCGGTCAAAGTCCCCACCGGCTGCCCGCGCATGCTGCGGCAACAAATACGCACACATGGGGGCGAGGTGTCCTGGGCCACCGCCGAACGGGGGCTCATGAAACGTCAGTCCATCCGCCACACGATGAGCAACTGCAGCATGTTCTCCCTGACGGGCGTGCCCAGCTTGTTGATCCAAAGTTGGTACTCGACCCCCAGGTGAAGGACACCGGCGCCACGGGTCAATAGCCTGCCCACATCCCAATACAGCTGGGGTTGGGCGAGCACGTTGGCCCGATTCACGCCCCCGCGCTCATTGGTGAGCTCGCTGGTGTACTCGGCGTGCCCGGCAAACGAGAGCGCTTGGCCGGCCAGGCGGAAGGTCGAGAGCCAGCTGACATCAAAATGAAATCCATTTCCCGTGCTGGGTGCACCGCCCGCCTCGTGTCCGCTACTCGCGTCGACGAAGGCTCCGAAGAGGGTGTTGACGAAGATGAACCCCGGAACCTTCCAACCCAGCTCCACGCCGGGCACATACTTCACGACCTTCGGCTGGATGCCGATGTTCACGCCTGCGACCAGTCGGATATCGTGCACCGGGCCCATGCCCACTCCGCTCTCACTTAGAGAACCCAGGCTCAGCGTCGGATACCATTCCCCGTAAAGGTCCCGGTCGTTGAATCCGTCCTCGGTCCCGTCGCTCATGTAATCCAGGAAGAAGAAGGAGGTGCCGGCCCTCCAGCTGCCCGCGTGCATCAGCGTGAAAATGTGGGTACGCGCGCTCGCGGCCGAGAACGGGTTGAGAATGCGCCCGTACTGGTACTGGACCTCCAGCTGGGCTGATGCGGGCGTGGTGGCCCCAGGGAGGGCAAGCGCGAAAGCCAGCATAAGCACGAATTGCAACGGTCGGCCGGCACGGCCAGCGGTGCCGACTGCCCGCAGGATGTCGGGAGGTTTCACGGCGAAGATCCACTTTGCTTGAGTCATGCGTTGGCGCCGCGCCCAATGCAACGGGCCCGTTGGCTGACGGCTCCAGTTTCGTGATTTGGCGGGCTCGGGGGTCGGTGTCCCCAAGGCCTTGCCGCCCACCCGGAATGACCCCTGGCGCGGCCACCGCAGGTTCTTGGATTTCCCGGGAGCGCGCAAGGTGGGTGTCACGCATGGGCCACCAACCTCCAAGGCAATCGGCGGCCAGGACCGGGCAACGGGATCGTCTGAAACATAGCGTGTCGATGGAGGTTCCGTGCGAGACTCCTCGATCCCGCGGGCGGGCGCTCCAGACGCGCGAGAAGCGGACCGGATCGCCGTGGCCCGTGCCTCACGCCCCGGGGTGGGCTTGGGGCCGCGACCGTCGCGTGCTCTATATTTTCTGTAGTGTTCCCCCGTGAGGTACGGGTTGGTCATGCGCAACACCGGGTCGGAGAGCGTGAGTCCATGAACAGGATTCGAGGCAAGACCGCCATCGTGACCGGGGCGACTGCGGGGATCGGCGAGGCCACGGCTCGCAGCCTAGCGCAGGCGGGCGTGGAGACCGTGCTGGTCGGGCGCCGGGGCGATCGCCTCGACGCGCTTGCCGCAGAAATTCGGGCGGATAGCGGTCAATCGGTACGAACCCACGCCCTTGACGTGCGTGACCGCGCCGGGGTAGGCCGACTCGCGGCCACCCTGGAGGACGAGGGAGTGCCCACGGATATCCTCATCAACAACGCCGGTCTGTCGAGGGGATTGGATCCCCTTCACGAGGGGCGGCATGAGGACTGGGACGAGATGATTGACACGAACATCAAGGGCGTGCTCAACATGATCCGCACGTTTCTTCCCGGGATGATCGCCAGGAATGCGGGCCATGTGGTCAACCTGGGCAGCATCGCGGGCGAGATGGTCTACCCCAAGGGGAACGTCTACTGTGCCACCAAGTATGCGCTCAAGGCAATCACCGACGGCGGCAACCTGGACCTGGTCGACACGAATGTGCGCATGTCCTCGGTGGACCCGGGATTGGTGGAGACCGAGTTCTCGCTGGTCCGCTTTCGGGGGGACCGTGCGCGCGCGCGTGCGACCTATGAGGGGGTGGATGCGCTGATCGCCCAGGACATCGCCGATGCGATTCTCTATGTGCTCAATGCCCCGCCTCGGGTCAACGTGCAGCACATGTTGGTGATGCCGACCGTGCAGCGTTCTCCGTATGTGTTGTCCAGAAAACCGGTTGACGGCGCGTGACGGCCACCAGGTCGTCGCGCCCTGTTCTCGCGCTCGGCGCTGCGCTGCTGATACTGGGCGCCGGGGCGGGCCCCGGTTCTCAGCCTGGCAGCACGAACCGGCCGGCCTGGGGTCCTGCGGGCCACGAGATGGTGGCCCGGCTCGCGGTCGCGAGGTTGCCGGAGGGGATGCCGGCGTTTTTTGGCGAAGCGGGCGAGAAGCTGGTGTACCTGAATCCGGAACCTGATCGATGGCGGGTGCGCCCGCAGCGGGAGATGGACCAGGCGTTCGCGCCCGATCACTACATCGACCTGGAGAACGCTACGCCCGGATCCCTGGAGGCGGCGGATCGCTACGCATTCATCCATCTCTTGCATGAGGCCGGGGTCGAGCGTCCCGAGCGCGCGGTCGGATTTCTCCCCTTTCGGATCGTTGAGCTCTATCAGCGCACAGTGGTCGGCTGGCGGCGGTGGCGGGCGGAGCCCGACCCGCTTCGCCTGGCGTGGATTGAGGAGCGCATCGTCGCCGATGCGGGTATCCTGGGGCACTATGTGGCCGACGCGGCGCAGCCGCACCATACCACGATTCATTTCAACGGCTGGGACCCCGAGACTGCCAATCCAGAGGGCTACACCACGGACCGAGGATTCCATGGCCGCTTTGAGAACGCATTCGTTGACGCGCATGTGTCGTACGACGATGTGGCCAGGCAGATTGATCCCGACCGCAGTCCGGTCTCCGTCGCCGGCGATGCCCGCAGCGCGGTAATGGGCCACATCTTGGAGGCTCACGCGGAAGTCGAGAGGCTTTATGCACTGGACCGCGATGAGGGTTTCGACCCCTTCGCCCCGGCCAGCGAAATGGCGGTCAACTTTGCCGCCCGGCGCATGGCGGCGGGAGCCGAGATGCTGGCGACGCTCTGGTGGTCCGCGTGGCTGGAGAGCGGCGCTCCCCTGGATGGCACGCGACCGTGAGGGCCTTTCGCCGGGGCGCGCTCTGCGGGGAGCCCCAAGGGGCGGGGTCCTTGCCGCGATTGCTGCGCCGGTGTTTGGATCGGCCCGCCACATGCGCGGTGTGGGGCCTTGATCGTGTCTGCGGTGTGTTGTAGTCTCCCCTTGCCAATGGCCAAGATCAACCTGAGTTGGTCCGCTGCAGTCGGGGCTAAACGGTCCTCACAACCAAGCCGCTAGGGATGGGTCTTCCTACTACGCATCAACACGATGTGATCATCATTGGCGGCGGCGGGGCCGGTCTGCGGGCGGCCATCGCCATCGCCCAGGAGAACCCGTCCTTTTCGGTGGCCTGCGTCTCGAAGGTTTATCCGATGCGCAGCCACACTGTGACAGCCGAGGGCGGTGCGGCTGCGTCAATCAAGGCCAATGACAGCCTGGAAGACCACATCTACGACACGATCAGTGGCTCCGACTGGCTGGCCGACCAGGACGCGGTCGAGTACTTCGTCCACGAAGCGCCGAAGGAGATGATCCAGCTCGAGCACTGGGGATGCCCCTGGAGCCGGGAACGGGACGGCTCCGTGGCCGTGCGCCCCTTTGGGGGCATGAAGATCGAGAGGACATGGTTTGCGGCCGACAAGACGGGCTTCCACATGCTCCACTCGCTCTTTCAGACCACGCTCAAGTACGGCAACGTGGTTCGCTACGACGAGCACTTTGCGACCAAGCTCCTCATGGATCGGCAGGGGCGGTGCCGGGGTTGCGCCGCAATCGAGTTGCAGACGGGGACGGTTCGTTCCATTCTGGGCAAGGCGGTCGTCATCTGCACTGGGGGTGCCGGCAAGGTCTTCCCCTTCACGACCAACGGGTCGATCAAGACGGGCGACGGGATGGCGATGGCGTACCGTGCGGGTGTGGCCCTCAAGGACATGGAGTTCATCCAGTACCACCCGACAGGGTTGCCGGGAACGGGCATCCTGATCACCGAGGCCTCGCGTGGCGAGGGCGGAATCTTGGTGAACAAGGACGGCTACAGGTATCTGCAGGACTACGACCTTGGCGAGGCTCTGGATGTGGGTGACCCAAGGCATCCGCAGAAGCGAGCGATGGAGTTGGGGCCGCGCGACCGGCTTAGCCAGGCCTTCATCATGGAGCGACGAAAGGGACGCACCATCGAGACCAAGGACGGCCACGCCGTGCATCTTGACCTCCGACACCTGGGGGAGAAGAAGATCAACAAGCGGATTCCGTTCGTGAGGGAGCTGGCCCGGAGCTACGCCGGGATCGATCCCGTACATCACCCGATTCCCGTGCGCCCGGTGGTCCATTACATGATGGGCGGAATTGACGTGGACAGCCATTCCGCCACCAGCGTGCCGGGACTCTATGCCGCGGGGGAATGCGCCTGCGTGTCGATCAACGGGGCAAATCGATTGGGGTCCAACTCCCTCACGGAACTTCTGGTGTTCGGGGCCCAGGCCGGGCGTAACGCGGCGCGCTTCGCGAGCGACCACCCCGACTACGATGTCGCCTCCCTGGAGGCCCAGGCTGCCGAGGAGGGGGAGCGCATTCGAAGGACATACTTCTCCTCGCCCGCCAAGAAGGGGGGCGAGCGCATCGTCCATCTGCGCACCGAGCTGCACGATGCGATGGAGGACGGGGCGGGCGTGTACCGGGACGCCGATTCGCTCGGGGCGGCATGCGAGAGGGTTGCCGCGCTCAAGGATCGATACCAGAACCTGTTCATTGATGATCGATCGAACAGCTTCAACACCGAACTGACAGCCGCGCTGGAGCTTGGGTCTCTTCTGGACGTGGCGGAAGCCATTGCGCACTCCGGCTTGGCGAGAACGGAGTCTCGCGGCTCCCATCAGCGCATGGACCACGAAGAGCGCGACGACGAGGCCTTTCTGACTCACTCTGTCGCTTGGTGGCGGGGTGAGGGCGAGGCTCCCCGCATCGAATACAAGCCCGTCACGATCACCAAGTGGCCCCCCGGGGCCCGCACATACGGGGCGGGGTCGGGGCTCAGCCGGAAATCTGCGTCGGGCGACAAGGGGGAGTGACGATGACTGCGTCGGACACCGTGACGCTTGAGGTTTTTCGGTATCATCCCGAGGCGGACGCAACGCCGCGGTTTCAGTCCTATGATGTGCCCTACGACGAGGACTGGGTCGTGCTTGATGCCCTCAACTGGATCAAGGACCACGTCGACGGCACCCTCACGCACCGATGGAGCTGCCGCATGGGCGTTTGCGGAAGCTGCGGTATGATGGTGAACGGGGATCCCAAGCTCACCTGCTCTGCGTTCTTGAGGGAGTACCACCCGGGGCCGGTCAGGGTGGAGCCGTTGGTCCACTTCCCGGTCGAGCGCGATTTGGTGGTCTCGCTGGACGGCTTCATGGACAAGTTGCAGGCGGTCAAGCCGTACATCATCCGCGACGATGTCGATGACACGTCAGGTGGAGAGTACCGCCAGACCCCCGCCCAGCTGGCTCGCTACAAGCAGTATTCGATGTGCATCAACTGCATGCTCTGCTACTCGGCGTGCCCGGTGGCGGGTCACAGTGACGAGTTCCTGGGCCCGGCCGCCCTCGCGCTGGGGCACCGCTACAACAAGGATTCGCGCGACCAGGGCCAGTCCCAGAGGCTGGACGTGATGTTGGTGGGTGAAGCGATCTGGGGATGCACCTTCGTGGGAGAGTGCACCGAGGTTTGTCCCAAGCATGTGGATCCGGCCGGTGCGATCCAGCAGGCGAAGGCGGGCGCGGCCCAAGAGTATTTCAAGCGTTTCGTGATGCCGACGGGAGCGGGCGCATGAGCCGGGGCTACCAAAAACCACACCGGTGGGCCTGGTTCCTGGATCGGCCGGGTTATGTCTGTTTCATGATCCGGGAGATGACGAGCTTCGCGATTGCGGCGTACCTGGTGGTCTTTCTGCTGACCCTCTCCAAGCTGGGAGGGGGTGAAGCCGCGTTCCAGGAGTGGACTGCCGCGTTGTCCAGTCCTGGGTGGATCATCGCGCACGTCTTGGTGTTGGCGGCGTCGGTTTGGCACGCCGTGACCTGGTTTAACGCGGTCCCGCAGGCCATGCCGATCCACTTGGGCGAAGACCGGTTGCCCGGTCCGATGGCGGCCGTGATCATGGGATACGGACCGTGGCTCACGGTCAGCGCCGCCGTCGCTTGGTGGGTGCTGAGATGAAGCACTCGGGTGAGGCGTTCTGGTGGGCGTTGTTTTCGGCGGGCGGCGTGATGGCCGCACTCTTTGTTCCGGTTCTCGTCGTGATCACGGGGTTCCTGTTGCCGGGCGGAGGCGCCCGGTCAGCGGCGGCGCGCACCGCTTTCGCCCAGGGCGTGGCTTGGTGGCCCGTTAAGGTGCTCCTGTTTTTTGTCCTTGCGCTCTCGCTGTTTCACTGCGCCCACAGAATTCGCCACACCCTGATGGACTTGGGAATGCGAGGCCAAGCCCGTCTGCTCAGGTTTCCCTGTTACGGCGGCGCGCTGCTCGGATGCGTTTGGGCCGCTGTGTTGCTGTGGGGGATTTAGTCAGCCCTTGGATTCTGCGGGACCGGTGTCGGGACAGGTCGTTCGGGCCCCACGGGGAGAGGACGCGGAACCTCAGTGGAACCATTTGGCCTGAAGCCGGGTAAGCCCGTTTCAATCACGAACGGGCCTCTGAGGTCACCGTTGGGAACAGCGCCGGCCTGTGGACCCGGATCCAAGAGGAGGAAGACACATTGATGAACCAGGCACGATGTCGCGTTGCTTTGATGTTGGTTGTCGGAACGGTCCTGTTGGGCGTTGGCGCGTGCGGGGACGACCCGGTCCAGCCACCACCCCCGCCAGCGAACCGGGCGCCCCAAGCCGTGGGGTCCATCGGTGAGCTCAAGCTGTCGGTGAACATGGAGGTGGCGACTAACGTGTCGAGCTACTTCAGCGACCCAGATGGAGATACGCTGGCCTACAGCGCGATGACCTCGGACGCGGCCGTCGCAACCGCACGCACGCAGGGCGTAGAGGTGTTTGTGACAGGGATTGGACCGGGGACTGCGACGGTTACGATTGCGGCCCGCGATCCCGGCGGGTTGTCCGCGACGCAGGAGATGAGCGTTGAGGTCGTGGCGCTGAACAGGCCACCGAAGGTCGTGGGGGAAGTGGACGACCAGGCCCTGGCCCCGGGCGACACGCTGAAACTGGATGCGGCCCAATTATTCGAGGATCCAGACGGTGACTCGCTCGCGTTTGCGGTCACGACCCGGGACTCCCTTGTGGCAACGGTAGCCGTGATCGACTCAACCGTGATCCAGGTCGTGGCGGTTGGTGCAGGCAGCACGATGGTGGGTATCGAGGCGACGGATCAAGAAGGTGATGCGGCCAGCCTCATGTTCACGGTCACCGTAGCCGCTCCCAACCAAGCGCCGGTGATCTCGGATTCGATTCCTGCCCAGGAGTTGCTGATTCACGATACGGTCGAGTGGGATCTGTCGGGGCATTTCTCCGACCCCGACAGCGACCCCTTGACCTTTGCGGTCGTGAGTTCGGACACGGGTGTGGCGTCGGCCGTGGCAACGGACGGCACGGCGGAAATCGTGGCCCTCGCCGCCGGTGCTGTCACGGTCACGGTGTCGGCCACCGATCCCCATGGCATGTCCGTTGCGCAGGCGGTGGCGGTGACGGTCTCCATCCCGCCGCCCACCGTTGCCGACACCATCCCGACGCACGACCTCCTGGTGGACAGCATGGTCTCGCTGGATTTGGCGCCGTATTTCGACGGCTCTGCCCTGTCCTTTGCGGTTTCGGTATCGGATGAATCGATTGCGGTTGCGATGATCGACGGAGACATGATGGTCACCAAGGGGGTGGGGGTCCTTGCTGGCGACACGGTCAGCAGGGTCGTACTGACGGTTTCTGCCGAGGGTCCATCTGGAGAATCCGCGCTGCAGGATTCCGTTCTGGTGCGCGTCCACGGGCAACCCTACGATACACTACCTGGGCTGAGTGTCGTCCCTGATGGCCGACTTGAGTTTTCGTCATTGAAGCTGGCAACCTGCATTAGGCTGAGCGGCTTCCCGTTCATGGATCGGCTCATCACGGTGCATTGGTCTGAGTGGCAGCGTGCCGTCGGTGGAGGGTGGGTGACGGTGCAAGACAACGAGAAGGCCAACTCCCTGGCTGGATCTGGAAACTCAGTGTGTCCCATCAACCTGAGCGATGACCAGTTTCCGGCTGGTCGCTATCGGATGATCGGCCATGTCCAGCTCGGGGATGACGCGGGCTACTATACCACGGGTGTGATTGAGAAGGAGCCATAAGTCGTGAGGTGATTTTGGCGACCCGAGGGGCTGTGTAATTGTGGCCGTGGGCCTCGGGCGAGCCTGTCCGGGCGGACTTGGTCCCATCATTGGTGGTCCGGCCAAGGAGTGTCTTGTGCCGTATCGCGAAGGGAATGGATTGGGAACGCCGTCGGTTCTCAACCGTTCAGGTCATGGGTCTCTCGGTCGGGTATCGCGGAAACCTGGGGGGATTGGGTACGCCTCATACGTTCAGAGGCAGTCGGATCGGGGCTTCCCCAAAGCCAGGGAGCCAGGGTTATTGTCTTGGTCGTGGCTCTGTAACCTGGGGGAAGCAAGTGGGCAAGGCGCGGCCCCGAATCAGCTATTGCCGGGGCGGTTCTCGTGGCGGGGGTTTCCTTGCCGGGATGGCCAGTGACACCAGGTGCGGTAGGGCGGGATTCCTACGGAGAAGGATGCATGTCGAAGCTCACTTGACACCGGTGACGGACCGCCCTGTGTTCGGTTCAGGAACCGGGAGAGTGTTTGCATCCGGCCGAAGATGTCCGGTTCATGGCTATTCGTGTTCTGCTTTGCCCACTCCCTTGAACAGCGCATTCTGGTCCGGGCGGTATAGGTTCCATTCCTCCGCCCGGGTGAGATCCCGGACGGAGAGCTGGTTGGGAACCGCGGGCCCCGTCGGTCAGATCTGCTCCCGACCGACGGGGTCACCGCTGTCCCGACACGTGCTGACGAGGCTACGGCTTGGCCTTGAGACTGGTCTTCGCGCCCCTCATCCACGTCCCGGAGCTGCCCTGCCTGGAGTCGATCCTGATCTCCATCGCCCCCATCATCTCCTTGCGGGTCACCCTCACGGAAGCACTGTTCACCGTTCGGAAATCCACCCAGTCCCGATCGCTGGCAAGATTGAACCAAATCCGCCTGGAGTCCCAACTGAGCGTGGTCTTTGATCCGATGTAGGCGAACACCGTCGCGCTCGACCCGTCCAGGTCGGCGATCGACGGGAAGGTGAACGCAACCCTGTAGTTCGATCTTTGGCTCGATCTGGCGGTCCAGTCGACAATGATCGAGTCGCTGGTTCCCGCGGTCGCGCGCCTTGCCTTGACCGACGTAGCCCTGGGATCGACCGCGGGAATCTTCACATAAATGGTGTCAGTGCCATTGGCCACCGCATTCTCATCGTCGTCTATTGCCTCAGCCCGGAGCCTGATCGTAAACGTGTCATCAGGTATGGAAACCTTGCCAGCGAGCGTACCGGCATGGATCACGCGTCCCCTTCCGGTCCAGCTGCTGATATTATCGCTGTAGGTTGTGTCGTCAGCGTGCAGGAAGTCTGCTTGGAACTCATTCCAAGAATTAGAACCGTGGTTAAAAATGTCTGCGAGGATCCACACCGCATTAGAACCATCTTTGTCTAGAGGATGTCCGCGGTCTTTGCCGGAAGCCTTCCGCAGGTCGTTGTCGTGACGAATAATGATGCCCATGGTGTCAGACAGGTGGACCTTCACCCCGCCGCTGAGTGTGCGCACCTTGTTCAGCCGGTGTCCGGTTGCGCCCAAGAGGGTAAAGGTACGTACCGTGATGTCGCCGTACCTGATGCCCTGACCCGGTGCCGCGTTCACGGTCTGGCCGCTACTTGGGTATTCGAAACCGTGGAGCCTCTTCGAAGCCTCGATCTTGTAGGTGCCGAACGGCACGCTCAGCGTGTATGTGCCCGATGCCCCGGTGGTCATGGAATCAACAAGAGTGGAGTCGCTGACCCTGGTTGCCTTGATCAGGACACCCGGTACCGGCCCGCCGACCGCAGTGGCGGATACCTGCTTGGCGGCCACCACTCGGCCCGAGACGGTGCCGTGCTTGAACCCGGTGAAGTTGACGCCCGACAGGTTGGTGCCCGGGGCGGCCGGCAGCGTGAGCGATTCGGGCGCGAAGCTCATCCCGGCCATCGATGCCCTGATCGTGGCGTTCGTGCCGGCGCCCTTGTTCCCGATCTGCGCGCGGAAGGTGCCGTCGGCGCCCGTGACCAGCTTGCCCTTGTTGGGGCCGGCCGTTGCCGCGTTCGTTGGCGCCTTGTTGTCGATCGTGATCGAGACGCCCGCAAGCGGCGCGTTCGAGCCCGAGGCGACCACCTTGCCGCTGTAGAACACCGGCGTCTTGGTTGTGTTGAGCGTGAGGTCAACGCGCACCGGCGTGTTCGCCTGGAACGCCACCACCTTGGCCGCCGACCCCAGGTGCCGGCTCGCCTTCACGTGTATCCTGTTGCCCACCCTGTTGACGGTTGCCGGCGCGATGCCGGTCACGATGTAGCGGCCCACGGCGTCGGTCATGGTCGTCATGCCGTTGACGTCGATCATGACACTGTCGACGCGGAACCCGTCCGCCCCCGTCACGATGCCGTACACGGTGCTCGTGGTGGGCGTGACATCAAGCATGACGGCCGTGTCCAGCGGGTTCAGTGCATTGCCGACCATCGTGGTCGAGCCCACCTGGCCCAACATGACGCGCCAGCCCGCCGGCACGGCCAACGTGTAGGCGCCGGCGGCGATCTTGCCAAAGGCGAACGTGCCCTTGGAGGTGCCCGCGCTGGCGGTTGTCTTGCTATGCGCCATGCCGGCCAGGTTCTTGCCCGTCACCGGCGCCAGGTCAACCTTCACGCCGCCGACCATCTCGGTCGACACGGCGCTGAAGTCCTCGTTCGTGGCGTGCTTCTTGACCATCTTGCGGGAGACATTGCCGCTGACGCTGTAGGTCATGACATAGGCGAAGGTGCTGCACTCGCCGAAGTCCTGGCCCGTGGGGTCGGTGGCCATGAGCGGGCAGAGCTCGACCATGGGGCTGAAGCCGCCCATGTCACCGAACGCGCCCTTCATGATGCCGTTGGCGTCCTTGTCCTTGAACGCGAAGAGCTCCATCGGGTCCAACAGCTCGATGTCGCCCGCACCCGCCTTCTCCTTGGCCTGGACCATGACTTGTGCGTCGGCCGGCAGGTGCTTGAAGGTGATGACGCCGTCCTTCTCCGACTTGTTCTTCGTGTTCCACTGCTGCGCCGTGAACATGCGTGAGCGACCGGTGGCGTCGATGTAGCGCACGTCGACATCGATCTTGCCGGACATGCGCGTGTCGCCGCCCAGCACATTGCCCGTGTAGCCCATCACCTGGTCACGCTCGTGATGCACATAGACCTTGAGCGTCTGCGTCGAGTAGGTCGCCTCAATCGTCCCGGCGTCCATCTCCTGCATGAGTTTCAGGCCCGTGTGTTCGTGCATGACGGAGGTGGCGCTGAACTTCTCGCCGCCATCCAGGGCGTCGCTCTGCACGGTGTCCAGCATGACGGTGTATTTCGCGGGCAGGTCGGCGGGCTTGACCTCGAGGTCGAGCATGGCCATGCCCATGGTACCGAACTTGGTGGGCGCTCCGGTGACGGCCTTGCCGCCCATGGTCACGGAGATCATCCAGCCGGCGAGCGGGTTGCCGCCGCCCATGTCGGTCATGACGGTCTTGCCGCTGACCGAGGCGTCGACCATCAGGTTGAGGATATCGAAGTCGTTGGCGGCCATCGTGGTCCTGGATTTCGGGCTCCAGCGCACGGCCTGCATCATGTCCTCGACATGGTAGTCGTCGCTCATGACCTTGGCGTGAACCATGGCTCCGCCGGTGGCCATCGAGCGGGCAAACCGGATCATGGCCATGCCGTCCTTGTCCGTGGTGCCCTTGGCGACCATGGAGCTACCTGCCGCATCGGCGTAGAGCATGACGGAAGCGCCCTCGAGCGCGTCACCGGTGTTGTCGCCGTGCCGCAGCGTGACGGAGTAGTGGACGGTCTGGTGGGTGATGTCGTAGGGCAGGTGCTGCTTCTTGTGTTCTCCGACTGCGACGGTCAAGTCGTAGCCCGTTGCGGAGCCGCCGTAGGTGTGGTCGCCCAGCATCTTGGTGACGTCGGGGTTGGTGACGACGGCCAGGACATAGGAGCCGGCCCTGAGGTCGCTGAACTGGAACATGCCCTTGTCGTCGGTGGTGGCCGTCGTGCGGTCGGTGACCCCTGGGCCCACGAGAACGACCGGAATGTTCTTGATCTCGAGCGCGTCCTCGCCCTCGTCGTGCATGTCGTTCTTGGTGGCTTCGTCAACGAAGAGCATGCCGGAGATGCTTGCGGTGGTGGCGTGGTCGCCCATGAAGTTGACGGTTTCCAGGGCGTCGTCGGCCAGCGTGACGTCCATGCTGGTCATGTCGAAGACGTAGGCGTCACCCGTGACCATGATGGAGACGGTGTAGTCGCCTGCGGCCAGTGCGCCGAAGGCGTACATGCCGCTGGCGTCGGTCGTGTCCATCATATCGTCCATATTGTCGGACTCGAGTGTGACAGTGACGCCTGCCAGCCCCATGCCCTCGACGCTGACGCGGCCGGTGATGCCGGCGGTGCGCAGATAGTTGCCGTCGAACTGGACATTGGCGGTCTCACCCAGGGCGACGGTGACGCTGCGTGAGGTGGCGTCAAAGCCGACCTCGTCGGTGTCGTAGCCCGAGATGGCGACGGAGTAGTCGCCGGCTCTGAGCCGAGTGAAGGAGAACTGGCCCCCGGCATCGGTCTGGGTGCTCTGGTTGTCTTCGCCGCCGGAGAGGCTGACGGTGACGCCCTCCAGGCCGGTGCCTTCGACGCTGACGCGGCCGGTGATGCCGGCGGTGCGCAGATACGTTCCGTCAAAGCTGACGACCTTGGTGTCGCCCACGCCGACTTCGGCGGTGCCCGAGATGCTGGAGAACGTGACCTCGTCGGCATCGAAGCCCGAGATCTGGACCGAGTAGCGACCCGCACGGAGTCCGGTGAAGCTGTACTCGCCGGTAGCGCTGGTGGTGGTCTGGTTGTCCGCCATGCCGCTCAGGCTGACGGTGACGCCAGCGAGACCGGTGCCTTCGACGGTGACGGAGCCCCGCACGCTGGCGGTGCGGATGTAGGTGCCTGAGAAGTTGGCGGTGGCGACACCCCCGGTGGTGCCGACGGTGACGGACATGGAGGTGGCGTCAAAGCTTGCTTCGGCGGGGAAGCCGGCGATGGATATGGTGTAGGTGCCGGGTTCGATGTTGTCGAAGCGGTAGGAGCCGCCTCCTGCGGTGGTTGCGGTGGCACCGCTGCTGAGTGTGACGGAGACGCCGTCGGCGCCCTGGCTCTCGATCATGACCTGCCCGGCGATGGAGCCGGTCGGGGGCGGGGGTGCGACATCCTCTCCGCAGGCCGCCGTCAGGATCGGCAGCAGCGTGAGCGCCCCTGCCATGAGTTTCTGGAATCTGTTCATCTTGGAGCTTTGCCCTCCTTCAAGTGTGCTGGAGCGGTTGCCTTCGGCCCTTCTCCGGGGCCCCGACGCGTTGCATTCCCGTCATCCATGACCCGCTCTGCCGGCCACCTTTGGTGCGGAGGCGGCCGGCCACTCACTTGAACAGCGAATCCTGGTCCGGGCGGTATAGGTTCCATCCCTCCGCCCGGGTGAGGTCCCGGACGGAGGGATAGTTGGGAGGGGGAAGGACCCTGCGGGCCCCGTCGGTCAGATGTACTCCCGACCGACGGGGTCACCGCTGTCCCGACACGTGCTAACGAGGCTACGGCTTGGCCTTGAGGCTGGTCTTCGCGCCCCTCATCCACGTCCCGGAGCTTCCCTGTCTGGAGTCGATCCTGATTTCCATCGCCCCCATCATCTCCTTCCTGGTAACCCTCACGGAAGCACTGTTCACCGTTCGGAAATCCACCCAGTCTCTATCGCTGGCAAAAACCCACCAAATTCGCCTGCTGTCCCAATTGAGCGTGGTGCTTGATGCGATGTAGGCGAACACCGTCGCGCTCGACCCGTCCAGGTCGGCGATCGACGGGAACGTGAACGCAACCCGGTAGGTCGACCTCTGGCTCGATCTGGCGGTCCAGTCGACAATGAGCGAGTCGCTGGTCCCCGCGGTCGCGCGCCTTGCCTTGACTGACGTAGCTCTGGGATCGACCGCGGGAATCTTCACATAAGTGGTGTCAGTTCCGTTCGCCACTGGAACGCGGCTGGAGCTTGCCGCCGTACTCCGGAACCTGATCGTGAAGGTGTCATCGGGGAATGAAACCTTGGGACTACTCTTCGACGTGAACACGCGCCCCCTTCCGGTCCACTTGCCGATAGCGGTACCGTAGGCTGTGTCGTCGGCGTGCAGGAAGTTCGTTTGCATCTCCACCCACGAACCGTTGTGAAAAATGTCTGCGAGGGTGAACACCGGATTCGAACCATTTTTGTCCAAAGGATGTCCGCGGTCTTTGCCGGCGTCTTTCCTCAGGTCGTTGTCGTGACGAACAATGATGCCGATGGTGTCAGATAGGTGGAGCCTCACTCCGCCGGTGAGCGTGCGGACCTTGTTGATCCGGTGGCCTGTCGCGCCCAAGACGATAAAGGTCCTCACGGTGATGTTGTCGTATGTGATGCTTTGGCCCGGCGCGGCGCTCACTGTCTGGCCGCTGCTCGGGTACTCGAAACCGTGGAGCCTCTTCGAAGCCTCGATCTTGTAGGTGCCGAACGGCACGCTCAGCGTGTATGTGCCCGATGCCCCGGTGGTCATGGAATCAACAAGAGTGGAGTCGCTGACCCTGGTTGCCTTGATCAGGACACCCGGTACCGGCCCGCCGACCGCAGTGGCGGATACCTGCTTGGCGGCCACCACTCGGCCCGAGACGGTGCCGTGCTTGAACCCGGTGAAGTTGACGCCCGACAGGTTGGTGCCCGGGGCGGCCGGCAGCGTGAGCGATTCGGGCGCGAAGCTCATCCCGGCCATCGATGCCCGGATCGTGGCGTTGGTGCCGGCGCCCTTGTTCCCGATCTGCGCGCGGAAGGTGCCGTCGGCGCCCGTGACCAGCTTGCCCTTGTTGGGGCCGGCCGTTGCCGCGTTCGTTGGCGCCTTGTTGTCGATCGTGATCGAGACGCCCGCAAGCGGCGCGTTCGAGCCCGAGGCGACCACCTTGCCGCTGTAGAACACCGGCGTCTTGGTTGTGTTGAGCGTGAGGTCAACGCGCACCGGCGTGTTCGCCTGGAACGCCACCACCTTGGCCGCCGACCCCAGGTGCCGGCTCGCCTTCACGTGTATCCTGTTGCCCACCCTGTTGACGGTTGCCGGCGCGATGCCGGTCACGATGTAGCGGCCCACGGCGTCGGTCATTGTCGTCATGCCGTTGACGTCGATCATGACACTGTCGACGCGGAACCCGTCCGCCCCCGTCACGATGCCGTACACGGTGCTCGTGGTGGGCGTGACATCAAGCATGACGGCCGTGTCCAGCGGGTTCAGTGCATTGCCGACCATCGTGGTCGAGCCCACCTGGCCCAACCTGACGCGCCAGCCCGCCGGCACGGCAAACGTGTAGGCGCCGGCGGCGATCTTGCCGAAGGCGAACGTGCCCTTGGAGGTGCCCGCGCTGGCGGTTGTCTTGCTTTGTGCCATGCCGGCCAGGTTCTTGCCCGTCACCGGCGCCAGGTCAACCTTCACGCCGCCGACCATCTCGTTTGCCACGGAGGCAAAGTCCTCGTTCGTGGCGTGCTTCTTGACCATCTTGCGAGAGACGTTGCCGTTGACGCTGTAGGTCATGACATAGGCGAAGGTGCTGCACTCGCCGAAGTCCTGGCCCGTTGGGTTGGTGGCCATGAGCGGGCAGAGCTCGACCATGGGGCTGAAGCCGCCCATATCACCGAACGCGCCCTTCATGATGCCGTTGGCGTCCTTGTCCTTGAACGCGAAGAGCTCCATCGGGTCCAATAGCTCGATGTCGCCCGCACCCGCCTTCTCCTTGGCCTGGACCATGACCTGAGCGTCGGCCGGCAGGTGCTTGAAGGTGATGACGCCATCCTTCTCCGACTTGTTCTTCGTGTTCCACTCTTGCGCGGTGAACATGCGTGAGCGACCGTTGGCGTCGATGTAGCGCACGTCAACATCAATCTTGCCGGACATGCGCGTGTCGCCGCCCAGCACGTTGCCGGTGTAGCCCATCACCTGGTCTCGCTCGTGATGCACGTAGACCTTGAGCGTCTGGGTCGAGTAGGTCGCCTCAATCGTTCCGGCGTCCATCTCCTGCATGAGCTTCAGGCCCGTGTGCTCGTGCATGACGGAGGTGGCGCTGAACTTCTCGCCGCCGTCCAGGGCGTCGCTCTGCACGGTGTCCAGCATGACGGTGTAGGTGGCGGGCAGGTCGGCGGGCTTGACCTCGAGGTCGAGCATGGCCATGCCCATGTTGTCGAACTTGGTGGGCGCTCCGGTGACGGCCTTGCCGCCCATGGTCACGGAGATCATCCAGCCGGCGAGCGGATTGCCGCCGCCCATGTCGGTCATGACGGTCTTGCCGCTGACCGAGGCGTCGACCATCAGGTTGAGGATATCGAAGTCGTTGGCGGCCATCGTGGTCCTGGACTTCGTGTCCCAGCGCACGGTCTGCATCATGTCCTCGACATGGTAGTCGTCGCTCATGACCTTGGCGTGAACCATGGCTCCGCCGGTGGCCATCGAGCGGGCGAAGCGGATCATGGCCATGCCGTCCTTGTCCGTGGTGCCCTTGGCGACCATGGAGCCACCGGCCGCATCCGCGTACAGCATGACGGAGGCGCCCTCAAGCGCGTCACCGGTGTTGTCGCCGTGCCGCAGTGTGACGGAGTAGTGGACCGTCTGGTGGGTGATGTCGTAGGGCAGGTGCTGCTTCTTGTGTTCTCCGACTGCGACGGTCAAGTCGTAGCCCGTTGCGGAGCCGCCGTAGGCGTGGTCGCCCAGCATCTTGGTGACGTCGGGGCTGGTGACGACGGCCAAGACATAGGAGCCGGCCCTGAGGTTGCTGAACTGGAACATGCCCTTGTCGTCGGTGGTGGCCGTCGTGCGATCGGTGACCCCTGGGCCCACGAGCACGACCGGAATGTTCTTGATCTCGAGCGCGTCCTCGCCCTCGTCGCGCATGTCGTTCTTGGTGGCTTCATCCACGAACAGCATGCCGGAGATGCTGGCGGTGGTGGCGTGGGCACCCATGAAGTTGACGGTTTCCAGGGCGTCGTCGGCCAGCGTGACATCCATGCTGGTCATGTCGAAGACGTAGGCGTCGCCCGTGACCATGATGGAGACGGTGTAGTCGCCTGCGGCCAGTGCGCCGAAGGCATACATGCCGCTGGCGTCGGTGGTGTCCATCATATCGTCCATATTGTCGGACTCGAGCGTGACGGTGACGCCTGCCAGCCCCATGCCCTCGACGCTGACGCGGCCGGTGATGCCGGCGGTGCGCAGATAGTTGCCGTCGAACTGGACATTGGCGGTCTCACCCAGGGCGACGGTGACGCTGCGTGAGGTGGCGTCAAAGCCGACCTCATCGGTGTCGTAGCCCGAGATGGCGACGGAGTAGTCGCCGGCTCTGAGACGGGTGAAGGAGAACTGGCCCCCGGCATCGGTCTGTGTGCTCTGGTCGTTTTCGCCGCCTGAGAGGCTGACGGTGACGCCTTCCAGCCCGGTGCCCTCGACGCTGACGCGGCCGGTGATGCCGGCGGTGCGCAGATACGTTCCGTCAAAGCTGACGACCTTGGTGTCGCCCACGCCGACTTCGGCGGTGCCCGAGACGCTGGAGAACGCGACCTCGTCGGCATCGAAGCCCGAGATCTGGACCGAGTAGCGCCCCGCACGGAGTCCGGTGAAGCTGTATTCGCCGGTGGCGCTGGTGGTGGTCTGGTTGTCGGCCATGCCGCTCAGGCTGACGGTGACGCCAGCGAGACCGTTGCCTTCGACGGTGACGGAGCCCCGGACGCTGGCGGTGCGGATGTAGGTGCCTGAGAAGTTGGCGGTGGCTGTGCCTCCGGTGGTCCCGACGGTGACGGACATGGAGGTGGCGTCAAAGCTTGCTTCGGCGGGGAAGCCGGCGATGGAGACGGTGTAGGTGCCGGGTTCGATGTTGTCGAAGCGGTAGGAGCCGCCTCCGGCGGTGGTTGCGGTGGCCCCGCTGCTGAGTGTGACGGAGACGCCGTCGGCGCCTTGGCTCTCGATCATGACCTGGCCGGCGATGGAGCCGGTCGGGGGCGGGGGTGCGATGTCCTCTCCGCAGGCCGCCATCATGATCGGCAGCAGCATGAGCGCCCCTGCCATGAGTTTCTGGAATCTGTTCATCTTGGTGCTTTGCCCTCCCTGAAGGTGTTTGGAGCGTTGCCCTTGGGGCCCTTGGCTTCCGGGCCCCGACGCGTTGCATTCGCGTCATCCTTGACCCGCTTCATCGGCTACCTTTGGTACGGAGGCGGCCGGCACCGAAACGGGTCTCGGATTGTCGACTACCCTGGGCGACGTGTGATGGGATAAGCCGACATGGTCGCATAGCAACGCAAGATCGGTGCCGCGACAAAGTAAAACGCTATAAAATCATTTATTGCAACGATTTACAGTGTCGGGGAGGGGGGGGGGGGCGGAATTTGAAGAAGCCGAGACGTCAGATTTCTGAGAGGGGAACGGGTTGTGTGGTGTCTTCAGCCGGACAAAAGACGGGGGCGGTGGCATTGCTGCGCCTCTGGCCGCCCACCATGTGTTCGAACCGCCACTCGGATCTCTTGTCAATGAGCGTCGGAATGCCCCTTGTCACCCCCCTTCGGTGTCGGTGTCGGTGGCTGGCTGCCCCTGATTGCCGGACCGGTCGCTCTGGTCCGCATCGGTGGCACCCGACCCCGAACCCCAACACCCACCACCTAACCCCGGGAGCGGGCAAGATCATGCGGCGGCGCGGCTCTGCGGGCTGGTTCGACTTGCTTGATCGGCAGTGTTCGGTTACCCCTTCTCGGCCTGGCCACGTACAGTAGCGCCTGTCTGATCGCGTTCTCTGGAGGTTGTGGCGGCCGCCGGTATGGGAGTCTTCTACGCAGGTTTGTGGAGGGTCTGGTCCCGGAGCATGGCGCAGGCGACGGCCAGTGCCTGTTTGGCCTGTTGGGGGCTCAGGCGTCCGATGCGGTCGCGGTTGAGGATGGAGCGCAGCGTGCTCAGGTGGACGCGCTTTGCCTTCTCCGGGGTGGGTACGCGCCTCCACAGGCCGATGAAGAATGGCTCCCACGTGGTTTTGCAGATCGACAGGATGGCGGGATAGTACCGCCACAGTTGATTGCGGACTTGTGCGGCGATGCGGGTGCGCTCCTGTTTGAGCGTGCGGAGCAGCCTGGTTGCGGTTCGGAGCCTGATGACCAAGGGGTCATCAATGTTGATCATGCGGTGTGCCGTGGAAAGGCACCGTTTTACAGCGGGTGCGAATCCCGCCCGGCAACTGTCGTTCCGGCCAGTAGCAATCGGAGCGGGTCATGGAGGTAACGACATGGTCTGAAGCACTTCGAGCAGACGGGCCGCCTTGGGCGGCTCAGCGAACATGTGGGCCGTAACGCGAGTGAACGTTGAGCAGGCCTCGAAAACGTTGTCGCGGAGGCCGACCCGCCCGCATTTCGGGGAAGGCTGTCAGCGTCCGGGAAGCGAACGACGAGAGCACCGGGCGTCTCCGCCGGGGTAGTGACGACGGCACGCATGGAAGAGGGAAGCGGGAGCAACACGGGAAGCCCTGCTGTGTGGTGTGGCACGCACCAACCGGAACCCCGTGAGGGGCAGGCTGGGCCGGCAGGGTGGCGGATGGGCCCGTAGTACTGTGGACGCCGGGTAATGCCGGTCGAGGGAAGGGGCCCTGATTCGAGAGGGGCACAGGAAGGGGGAAAGGACCCGACCAATGGTGAGAGCCTATGAGAGTCGAGAAGAGGTTCGGAGACTCCGGATCGTGCCACACGCGAAAGCTAAGGGAGCACTTGGGCGGCGCACTGCAAATGCGGGTGCTGACCCTGGGAACGGGCGCGAGCCTTGGGGCTGGTGCTGGTAACTTGCGATGGAACGGAAGATGCGTACCGGGGCTTGTGCAGGTTCCGGGAGATAAGGGGCGGAAGGAGTCGCTGCTTCCATCTGACAGGACGGATGCGAGCTTTCCGAGTGCGAAGGGCGTGATCTCGTCTGAGAGCCGGATGCGGGAAAACCGCACGTCCGGTTCGATGGGCGGGGACTGGAAACGTGGGCATGGGAGCCGGACTGAGGACCCAAGCGAAAGCGAGGGATGAACCACCGGACCCTAAACTTGGCGCGCCAGTCTCCGACCCTACCAGACAATGCGGATCGGCTCTGAGCGCGCTGGCGAGGACCAGCGCATCCCTTGAGTGTCCTTGGCGCTTGCGCGTGAGTAGCGGTCGCGGAAGCGATCCAACTGCTTGGGGTTGATGGCGTGGACGGCGCACCCGTGGTCGATGAGGCTATCGACGACGGGGCCATGCGGGACTTGGGTGGCGACAGCGATCTCTTCACCGCCGGCGTCGGTCGTCGCGGTAGATCAGGCAGACGTAATGGTCTCTGGATCCCTGGTCGACACCGACGTAGAACCGGGGTGGTTCATTCATGGGTACATCTCTCCTCATTGGAGGTGAACGCGAAAGCGTTCGGCGTAAATGTGTGTGAGACGGTGCGTTGGGCCGCCGCGATGCTTTTCGGTCCCTGTACTGGCACTTGTGGCGCGGACTCCCCACTGGGCATCCATCGCGGCATCAGGCCGGGGCACGGGTCCGCCGAAGTTGCTCGTTGGCGCTCCGTTGCGTTGTGCGCTGTACGCTGCGCTTGTGTCTCATCCCCGACCACGCTGGAACACCTCATGACCGGGCGGGGCCGGTCACCCTCGCGGGGGCTGAAACTGGAAGTGCGCTCACGGTAACGGACGTTTGGCGTCCATGTCGAGGTGCTTGAACGGGCCGCTTGACCGTTCCTTGGGATTGGGCAGTCACTCCATGATGCCGATGCCGTCTGTCGCGGGCTGTAAAAACTGGAAAAAGCAGGCCTTAGACACCGCATCCCGAGGCCGTTATCGACCCCGCCCAAATCTGTAGTTTCACGGAAAAGTGCTTCCAAAAAGCTCTTCTGACCGGTACAGGGTGTTGGAGACCCCGAAACGTCAGATTTCTGAGGGGGTGGGGTCCGTGCCGGCCGGGGCGAGGCAACGAGAGCGGTGTCAGTGTGATCAGATCCAAAGGAGTGAGCAGTGGGACGGCTCGCACATGTGGCCTGGATGTTGACGAGGCCGCCGCCCCGGTTGGTGGCTCGCCGAGACTCGCCCCGGCCCTGATGCACGGACGGAGCGAGTTGCGACTGCCCTTGAAGACGCCATGATCGGGCCGCGGCGGCCGACGGTGGTGCACGGTGGTCTCAGCGTTGCCATGGAGCGTCTACGGCCTGGTGGCGGCTCTCCTGTGGAGCTTGCACGCTTATCCGTTCAGGCGTCTGGCGAACGACGAGGCGCAAGACCTCCGCGGTGCGTGTCAGTCCCTGTAGCGGTGCTCGATGCGCCCTTCACGGGGCGTCCGGTCGGTCGGGGCACACAGGCCACCCTCGAGCGGTTTGTGTGGTAAAGAGAGACACGGGTGGTTCCCGACCCTGATGTCGATCTCCCCAAACAGTTTGTCATAAGAGGCATGGACGGGCACGCCTAATGCGACCCTCATGGACATGGGCGCCGCGCGCCTGTCCATAAGGCGGTCGCGGAGAAAGCGTTTCCCTTGCGTCAGCCAAGGGCCTCGACCGCCACCGTGTGGCCGTCGCTGCTCCCCAGCCGCAGGGTCGTCGGTGGCTCACATTCCCGCCGCACATATCCCAAGCCAATTGTTTGGCGAAAGCGGGGCGATTGTGCCACGGATGTGACGCGGCCCCTGACCTTTCCGCCTCCCGGCTCAAAGAGTTGGGCTCCCGGCTGAGCGTCCGCATCTCCAAATCGCAGGGCGCGCAGGTTCCAGTTGACACGCCCCCGGTCCCGGATGCGGACGATGACCTCCTGGCCAGTGTAGCAGCCCTTTTTGTGATCGAATGCCCGATCCAAGAGCCCCGCTTCCACGGGTATCGTGGCTTGGTCCATATCGACACCAAACGCCGGGAGGCCTGCCTCGATGCGCAGCGTGTCCCAGACGCCCCACCCGACGCCCCGGGCACCGAAGCCCTCCAGTGAGCTCCAGACCTTTTTGAGAGAGGCCGGCGATCCCCAGATGTCCCAGCCGGCCAGCTGTTCGAGGCTTGCCACCACAAGTAGCCCTCCCGCGACGGGACCACCATCAATCAACATGTAGCCGTGTTGGGCAACCCCCCCGATGAGCCTGGCAAGCGTGGTTTCCGCCTCCGGCCCAAGGACGGTGACGAGGCCGCATGCGTGGCTCAGATCCTCGACACGAGCCATGCGCGGCGGCAGGAAGCGCGACAGGTGCCCAAGCGTGGCCGCGTGAGCATTCATGGCCACATCCAGTCCCAGGCCATCGGCTTCGTCCCTACCCAGCCACACGGTCCGAAGGTCCGTAACCATGCGCCCCTTGGCGGTCAACATGGTGCCGTAGGTCGCCAAGCCATGAACCACCGGAGAACCCGCCGGCGCATCGGGGATACTGTTGGTAAGGACCCCGTGCAACATCCGAGCGGGTGCACGTCCGTGGATCCTGAGGAGCGTGCGGTCCGTGCGGCAAACCAGGCCGCAGGCCTGCGAAGCGGCGCGGTACTCATCCCTTGGCGACCCGAAATGCCGAATGCACGGGATGTCCTCTGGAAAGGGCCTGGACACGATGCCGCCCCGCTCCTCCAGAAATGCGCAAACTTCCGAAACGGCGGCCATCGATCGGGGTGCTCCGGGATCGCCGGTCGTTCCTGGAGAGATCACGGCTGTCCCGGCAACGGTCGGCCGTCGGCCCTGAGTTCACGCAGAAGTGCCTCGACCCGGTCCAGGTCCCCCGCTCTCGGCGCCAGCGCGAGGTACGTTTCCAGTTGGCCGACCGCCTCTTCCGCCCGCCCCAGGCGAGCCAGGAGATAGCCCCGGTCCCGGATTTGTCCCTGCGCCGTGGGGCGCACGATCAGAATCCTCTCGACCGCCGCCAATGCCCGCTCGTGATCGCGGGCACGATAGTGGGCCGCCTTGAGATTCAGCAGAAGGCGTACGATGACATCGTGCTTGGACGCACTCCTGAGGGGTTCGCTCACCGGCGTGGTCCCGGTCCCCCGCCCCCGCAGGACCTTCTGGAGCTCGGATCGAGAGCGGATCGCCCCTCCGTGGAAGGGGTCGATCAGGAACGACCGGGCCTCGCCACGATACCTCACCAGAAAATGTCCGGGAAAGTTGACGCCCTCAACGTCCAGGCCCAGGCGCCACCCGACCTCCAGCACGATAATTGCCAGGGTCAGCGGAATTCCCAGATCTCGGTCGAGCACATCGTTCAAATAGGAATTGCGGGGATCGTGATAGTGGTCCCTGTTTCCACGCATCTTGCGCACACCGAAGAGGTGACGGACGACTTCGGAGAGGACGACCGGTGCGGCCGTCTCTCCGTCCAAGCGATCCAGCACTTCCTCGGCCAGGATCTCAAGGCGGACCAGGTATTGCTCCAAGGGAAGCTGCGGATACTCCTCCCGCGCGATCAGAAGGGCGGCCCGCGCGAGGTTGAGCTCCTCCTCAGCTCGCTCCATCTCTCGCTGGAACGCACGCCGGCCGCGCCCCGTGGGCTCAATCATATCCCGTTCGTCCCCTCTGTCCCCAAACCTCTTCGCCAACCGTCGAGGCTCCTCATTCCCATCATCCTCAGTCCCTCACGTATTGCTGTACCTTAACAAATGTAGGCACGCACCTTCACCCCGGCCCCCTTCGGCGCTGACGATGCGGCGAGGACAACGATGGTCACCGACGCCCGCGACAAGAGACCCACGATTCGGCTCAGCACGCTGTCCCACGGATCCGGGTGAGCGTGTAAGCTCGGCCAGGCCGAGCTGGCGCAGGTCTTGCGTCCCCTTCTCCCGGCCACGGACCCCGCCGTGTTGGTCGACGCGTCCAAAGGCGACGATGCGGCGGTCTACAGGATTGATGATCGCCGCGCCCTGGTGGTTACACTGGATTTCTTTACGCCCATCGTTGACGACGCGCGCGACTTTGGTCGGATCGCGGCGGCCAACGCGCTCTCCGATGTGTATGCCATGGGGGCCCGGCCGCTCTTTGCGCTAAACCTGCTGTCCTTCCCCAGGGGTCTCTTGGGCGAGGGTCTTGCCGAGGAGATCATCCGCGGCGGAGTGGAAAAGGCCCTTGAGGCGGGCATCCCCGTCGTGGGTGGCCACTCCATTGACGATGCGGAGCCAAAATACGGGATGGTCGTCATCGGTGAGGTGGATCCGGATGTCATGATGACGAACGATGGCGGCAGGGCGGGTGATCACCTGGTGCTGACCAAGCCGCTCGGGACCGGTATTGTCGCCACCGCGATCAAGGCCGGGGCCTGCCCGGAAGCGGTTGTTGGGGCGGCGGTGCAGTGGATGGCTCGGCTCAATCGTGCTGCGGCCCAAGCCGCCGCCGTGTCCGGGGCTTGCGCAGCCACCGACGTGACCGGTTATGGCCTGATCGGTCACCTGGCCGCCATGGCCAGGGCGTCCGGGGTGGCGGCCGAGATTGATGCCGCCCGCGTTCCCCTCTTGGAGGGCGTCGTCCGCCTGGCGGAGTGTGGACACGTTCCTGGTGGCTCCAGGCGCAATCAGAGGGACATCTCCTCCATCGTGACCTATGCGTCGGAGGTCTCCGACGTGACCAAGCTCCTGCTCTCCGACGCGCAGACATCGGGCGGCTTACTTATCTGCTCGCCCGAGCGCCGTACCGGCCGGCTGCTGGACGCGCTGGCGGACCGGGGAGAGACTGGAGCCGTGATCGGCCGCATGACCGCCGGCAAGACCGGCCACATTCGGGTCACCTGAGCGTCAAGGAAATGCGGGCCTCCGCTCGCGTCTCATCGGGGCCGCAAGCGGGGGCCCGGCCCCCACGGAGCCCCGCAGCGCCCCATGGATCGGGGCCTACGCCCTCATGACCGGCGTGAGGTCCTGCGAATCGGCGGGGGGCTGCTTTGAGCGCGCGCCCGGCTTCGGGCGGCTCCGAATCGCAATCTCGACGACACGGTCCAAGTCCTCGACCAAATGCACCGTCATGTCGTTGCGGATGGCATCGGGGAGATCTTCCAGGTGACTCTCGTTTTCGCTGGGGAGAATGACCTCACGAATCCCCGCCCGAACGGCGCCCAAGACCTTCTCCTTGACGCCGCCGACCGGGAGCACCCGGCCCGTAAGCGTGAGCTCGCCCGTCATCGCCACATCGGCACGGACACGCCGCCCCGACACCGCTGAAATGAGGGCCGTGGCCATGGTGATACCCGCCGAGGGCCCGTCCTTGGGGATCGCACCCGCAGGGACGTGTATGTGGATTTCTCGATTGGAAAGCGAGTCCACATCAATCCCCAAGCTTTCGTGGTGTGTCTTGGCGTAAGAGAGCGCCGCCCTGGCGGATTCCTTCATTACGTCGCCCAGCTGTCCTGTCAGGACCAGGCCGCCCTTTCCCGACATCACGCTGGCCTCGACGAACATGATGTCGCCGCCCATCGGTGTATAAAACATCCCGGTCGCCACGCCGACGGCGTCGTGGGCGGCCTTGCTCTCCGGATGCACGCGGGGGCGCCCCAACAGTTCATTGACATTGTCGGGTGTGACCTCCATTCCCGCCGTCTCGCCCGAGGCAATCTGGCGGGCAACCTTGCGCGCGATCTTTCCCAACTCCCGCTCCAGCTGCCGTACGCCGGCCTCTCGGGTATAGTGCTGGATGACCCGCAGGATCGAGTCCGTGCCGACGATGAGCTCGTTCTCTCGAAGCCCCGACTCCCGGCGGCGCCTGGGGAGGAGGTAGCGCCTGGCAATCTCGACCTTCTCGCCCTCGGTATAGCCCCTGAATTCGACCCTCTCCATGCGATCCTGGAGTGGCGCCGGGATCCGGTCCTCGTAGTTGGCGGTCGCGATGAACAGCACCTCCGACAGGTCGAAGGGAACCCCCAGGTAGTGGTCGGTGAATGTGAAATTCTGGGCTGGATCCAAGACTTCCAACAGCGCGGCGTTGGGGTCGCCGTGAAACGATGACCCGAGCTTGTCCACCTCGTCCAGCAGAAACACAGGGTTTTTGCTGCCGGCTTCCTTCAGCCCCTGTACGATGCGCCCGGGGAACGCTCCGACATAGGTGCGACGGTGCCCCCGGATGTCGGCCTCATCACGTACGCCGCCAAGTGCGATGCGAACGTACTTGCGTCCCAGTGACTGTGCGATCGAGCGCGCGATGCTGGTCTTGCCCACGCCGGGCGGTCCCACAAACAGCAGGATGGGTCCCTTGCCCACCCGCTCCCGGGCGTCTTGACCGTTCGCGGCAACCGGTTCATCGTCGCCCGCCTCCTGGGCCCGTTCGCCCTCCCCCGAGCCGGGCTCTCCGTCGCCCTCATCGCCCTCATCAGAGAAGCGCTCCTGTTGGAGCTTGCGCACGGCCAAGAACTCAAGGATGCGGTCCTTGACGTCGTCCAGGCCGTAGTGATCCTCGTCCAGAACGCCCTGAGCGTGACGCAAGTCAATCTTATCGTCGGTTCGCTTGTTCCAGGGAAGCTCCGTGATCCATTCCAAGAAAGTGCGAATAACCTGATGCTCGGCGGCCTGCGGTGAGGTGCGCTCCAGTCGCCTCAACTCGCGGTCGACCTCCTTGCGCGCCGAGTCGCCAAGGTTCAGCTCGTCCAACCGGTCGCGGAGTTCCTCGATGTCATCGCGGGTTCCCTCCTCGCCCAGCTCCTTGCGGATCTGTCTCATCTGCTCCCGTAGCAGCATTTCCCGTTGGCGCTCGCCCAACTCCTCCTGCACCTTGGCCTGGATATCCTCCTGGGCCTTGATGCGGGCGAGCTCGCGCTCCACGGCGACCAAGCCCGCCCGCATGCGCGTCTCATCGTTGAGGGTCTCCAGCAGGTCCTGTTTTTCCGAGGTGGGCAAGTCCAAGTAAAAGGCAACCAGGTCGGCGAACGCGCCGGGATCGTCGACGCCCTGGATCAGCTGGTTGAGCGCCTCAGAGGACACTCCCCGCCGGGTTCCCAGCTCGGCTGCCCGCTGGCGGAGCTCACTGTCCAAAGCCTTGATGGCCGGGTCACTCGCCTTGAACTGCGTCTCGCGCTCCAGCGGAGTGACGCGCGCCCTGAGCATCTCCTTGCCGTCCTCCGCATACGCGACAGCGCGCGCGCGGGACTCTCCCTGGACCAGGAGCTGGATGCCGCCCCGCACACGGTGGGTCTGAATGATGCGCACAACGGTGCCCACGGCGTGAAGAATCTGGGGATCCGCCTCATCCTGGTTTTGCGTCTGTGCCACGGCAAAGAGGCGCCGATCGGCATCCATGGCCGCTTGGACGGCCTCCACAGTCCCGACCCGACCTGCGGAGATCGGCACGGCCACCCCTGGGTAGACCACCGTGTCGCGCAGCGGCAAAACGGGAAGTTCGGTGTATCTGCTCATCTCTCGCTCCCGTCGGTTCAACTTGTTTGTCGTCTCGGCACCTTCAGGCAAACTGAAGACCAGCCATGGGGGCCGGCACTTGCGGGAATCACCCGCTCGCTCCCATCACACTGATTCTCCACTCAGCCCCAAGGGTCCATCCCCGCTCAATCTCGGGAGGTCTTTCCACCCCGGGTGCATCGCCCCCGAAGACCCTGGTATCCCAATGCCAGAACCTTGCCACGAGGTATCGGGGTCGAAATGTGCCGGACAGGCGCGTCCCCGGCCATCTTGGCCGCTTATTCGGAGCGCACACATTGGCCTGTCCGGCGATTTTGGCCGCAAACGGCTTCGGGTGTGCGGACCCCCGCGCAAGCGCGTGCGAAGTACAAGCGAATCGTGGCGCGCGGTGGGCCGGCTGGTGTAAATTTGTGCGAGTCGCCCTTTGCGGCCTCTCCGACCGAAATCCAAGATCTTCGTGCGGGGGAGTTATCCATAACATCGGATTCCCCCGCCCCGTCCCGGTTAACCTAACCAATGATCTCGCCATGCATGTGATGACCGTCCGATGTGCGCTTCTCTTTCTCGCGGTGGTGTCGGTGCCAGTGGCGCCGCCGCCAGCCCGCGCCCAGTCGAATGATCTGGGTGGCCGCTCGACGGTCTACGCCCCCGGGCGCGCAGCAGCAACCAGTCAGCCTCTGGCCACCAGCGCCGCGATGGAGATCATGCACGAGGGAGGCAACGCCATTGATGCGGCCGTGGCCGCAGCTGCGGTGCTGGGCGTGGTCGAGCCCCACATGACCGGGATGGGGGGTGATGCGTTTGCGATTCTGTGGTGGGCCGAGACGGGTGAGCTGGTCGGCTTGGACGCGAGCGGGCGAAGCGGCGCCGGGATGACGGCCGAGGAGCTCTTCGCGCGCGGACACGATCGGGTGCCCGGCACCGGGGCCGAGGCCGTGACCGTGCCGGGCGCGCTCGCCGGGTGGGACGCCCTCGTCACACAGTACGGAACGATGGACCTGGCCCAGGTTCTGGCACCGGCCATTCGCATTGCGAGCCAGGGTTTTCCCGTGACCCCGGTGATTGCGGAGCAGTGGGCCGCGGCGTCGGCCAAGCTGGCTGCCGACCCGGGGGCGCGGGCCACCTACTTGGTCGACGGCGAACGCGCGCCCAGGGCCGGTGAGTGGTTTCAGAACCCCGATATGGCCCGGACGCTCTCGTTGGTTGCCCGGGAGGGCCCGGGCGCCCTCTATGGGGGCGAGTTGGGGGCCGAGCTGGTCAGTGGCCTGAAGGAGATGGGGGGATTTTTGACCCTTGAGGACCTTGCCGGTCACAGCGTCCGCTGGGTCGAGCCCATCGGCACCGACTTTCGGGGCTACACGGTGTGGGAGCTTCCTCCCTCGGGCCAGGGAATCGCCGCCCTTGAGATGCTGGAGCTCTTGGAGCCCATGGACCTGGAGGCGATGGGGCACAACTCCGCCGACTACCTTCACCACCTCATCGAGGTCAAAAAACTGGCGTTTGCCGATCTCCACCGCTACGTCTCGGATGCACAGACGATGGAGATTGATCCAGGCGATCTTCTGGATCCAGAGTTCATCGATCGTCGCCGGCGCCTGATCGACCCGGACAGGGCGGCGGCGCGGGTGGAGCCGGGGCGGGCGGTCACCGAGTCGGAGACCATCTATCTCTCCGTGGCTGATGAGGACGGCAACATGGTGTCCTTCATCAACTCGATCTACTCCTCCTTCGGCTCAGGAGTCGTGATCCCCGGTCAAGGCTTTGCCCTGCAGAACCGGGGCGCCGGCTTCGTCCTTGAGGAGGGACATCCCAACCGGGTCGCTCCGGGCAAGCGTCCGTTTCACACGATCATTCCCGGGTTCGTGACTCTTGACGGCGATCCCGTCATGGCGTTTGGGTTGATGGGCGGATCCATGCAGCCGCAGGGACACGCGCAGCTCCTTGCCAACCTGCTTGTCTTCGGGATGGACCCCCAGGACGCTCTGGACGCGGCACGATTCCGCCATCTTTCGGGTCTACGAGTCGCGATTGAGGGAGTGGGCGATGATGTGGCAAGCGAGCTGGGGGCCCGGGGCCACGAGATCGTGGATTGGACGACTGTGGACTTCGGCGGGGCCCAGCTGATTGTACGGCTGCCCAATGGCTGGGCGGCGGCGTCGGAACCCCGTAAGGACGGACATGCCGCGGCACGCTAGACCGGCACATGCTGATGTCGACGCGACGGGTCCGCTTCACTCTTTCGGTTGCTTGGGGTCTTTCCGTGAGGACCGGGGCCCTGGGATCCCGTGACGGGGCGTGAGGCCAGTGCCCCCCTTGGCGGCGGGCAAAGATCCGGGACCGAGATCGAGATACCGGCCGAGCGACTGCCCGCCGGGTTCATCGACGCCCTGGCGGCTCCATCGAGCGAGCCGGTGACGCCTGTGGCGTCCGCCACGGTTGTGTTGCTTCGTCGGGGCCGGGACGGCCCCGAAACGTTGCTTCTGCGCCGTAGCCGGGTGATGGGATTCGTGCCGGGCGCGTATGTGTTTCCCGGTGGGCGGGTCGACCCTGAGGATGCCGCCAAGGATCTTTGCCGGCGCTGGTTTCGGCTGACGGAACGTGAGGCGCGCGAGCGCTTGGGGATGTCGGTGGACGCTGCGCCGCCGGCGCTCGCGTACTTCGGCGCTGCCGTGCGCGAGGCCATTGAGGAGACCGGACTGGCCCCCGGGGTTGTCTTGGAGGGCGGTTGCACGTCTGCCGCCGAGGGGGACCGCAAGGGGACCGCCATGGCGGAGGCTCGTGAGGCGCTTCTGGGCGGGCGGGCGTCGTTGTCCCAGGTTCTGGAGGGTCTGGGGGCCCGCCTGGATGGGGCCGCCATCGAGTACATCGCCCACTGGGTCACGCCCAGGGCGGAGCCCCGGCGCTACGACACGCGGTTCTTCGCCGCCAGGGTCCCGGAGGCATCCGTGGCCAGTCATGACGAGCGGGAGATGACGAATCTGCTGTGGCTCACGCCCAAGGAGGCCCTGCGTCGGCACAAAGCGGGACGACTGCCGATGATCTTCCCGACCATTCGCACCCTGGAGGACCTGGTCGATTTTGAGACGGTTGACGCCGTCTTCGACTACTACCGCGAACGGGAAATCACCCGGGTTCAGCCGGAGATCGTGCGGACCGAAACGGGAGTGGCGCTACGGCTCTGACGGCCGAGGCCCGCGCCACGGCTGCCGGACCAAGGCCACCCGCAGGCCCACACCCCCCTGCCGCGGGGGCGGGGAACGATGGCCGGCTCCACCCCTTGGAACTGCCCTCAGGGGGATTCCTTTGGTATGGCCGAGAGAACCGCGTGCACCACGTCCTCAAAGGCAGTGCCGCGGATCCATCGGCACACGATCACCAGCTCGTTCTCCGGGTCCACATAGATGAGGTTGGAGCCCGCGCCCACATGCGTCCAGGCGCTCTCAGGCGCCTGTGCGTATCGCCGGTGGCCGGTGTTGAGCGAGAAGTTCATGAAGCCGAACCCAGACTCGACCACGCCCGGCGCGAGCGCCATGTCGAACCACGCGCGGGAGATGAGTTGGCGTCCGTCCCACAGGCCTTTGTGCAGTGTGAGCAGGCCGAAGCGCGCCTGATCATATGCGCTGAGGATCATGCCGCCCCCCCAGTGTGCCCCACCGCTGGGCGACTGAATCGAGCGTCCGTCCAGTGTGATCCATGAGTTGTCGTACCCGTGCCAACCCCACGTCGTCGATGCCCCGATGGGATCCATGACATGGGTGCGGAGCACCTCCGGCAGTGGGCGTCGCCACACCGCGGTGGCGACCAGCGCCAGCAGGTTGACGCGGGTGTCGTTGTACTCAAATACCGTACCTGCCTCGTGCCGAGCCCGGGTTCCCCATGTGGAGCGGTCCTCATCGGGACGGTCCGCCCACTCCGGTTTGCCCCACAGCGTCCCCTCCCAGTCGCTGGTCTGGCGAAGCAGGTGGTCCCATGTGATCCGGGCGTTGTTCTCCGACTCGAAGAGCAGCTTTGGGCACCGGCCGTGCTGGTCCCCCGGCTCGCCGTCGCCCGACGCAAGCACGATGGGCGGCATGTAGTCCCGGACGGGGTCGTCAATGTCCCGGATGTGTCCCTGGTCCCAGGCCAGGCCCACGGTGGCGGAAAGAAAGCTCTTGGAGACGCTGAAGGTGTTGTCGGCCTTGTCGGGTTCTCCCCACTGGGCGACGATGTAGCCCCTGTACACGATCAGCCCGGTCTGGGGGCCCCGCACCGTGAAGGGACCGACTGCGTCGCCCAGCGGCTCCCGGCCGAAGGTGCCCAAGTGATTGAACGCGAGATCGCGGGGTGCCTGGGACTCCGCGGCCTGGGCGGTCCGGCTCGCCAGCGCGATCGCCGACGGATCCAGCCCAATCTGGGCGGGCGTGCGCCGCTCCCAGTCCGGGTGCGGCCCCGGAAAGTAGGATTGCCCGTGCGCGTTGACCAAGGTGTGGGCATGCAGGACGCCGATGCCCAAGACCCATATGAGCGCGCGGGCGCGTCGGGAACCGAAGGGGGCCAGGTGGCCAGTCATGAGGCGGGTCTCCTTAAATGGTCAGGGCGGGCGCTCTCTTGTGGTGCGGCGCCGGGCAAGACGGTCCCGATTCACCCGGCGTGGATGTCCGGGTCTGGCGCCTTGCGGGCTTTCAATGGTGCCACCCTGTCCGGGGGCAGGTCCGGGGCGGGCCCATGAAGAGTTGAGGGCACGACGACAACACACGAACATGGGAGGGTGCGGGCTCGCCGGGCAAATCGGGGGAGACCGGCCCCGTGGCGTTGGGGGCGTTGGTCTTGGAGGTATTGACGGAAAACCGCTGGGGCCGGGAATTGGCGAGGCAGGCCCCGCACGTGCTTCGGCTGGCGCTGGGGGGCGGGTGCGGGTTTGCGCCGGACCGTCGCCCCGCAGATTCGTGGAGCGGGGCGCGTGCCGTTGCGGATTCCTTAAGGCAGGGGCGGCATCATCAAGGGCGGGAAGGGGGGTTGTGCCCGTGACGCAAGTGGTTTTTAGCCGCAGGGAGCGTGGCGCTTGTCCAGGGCGTCGCCGGGTATCGGGAGTGTTTGGGGGTCTGGTGGCAGGTTGTTTGGTTCTGGCGGGGTGTGGTGTCCCGCCGGCCCCGCCACCGCCGCCCACCCATGCGGTGGCGTTCGGGGTGTACGGAGATGGTCCCTACATGGCCTGGGAAGCGGGGCGTCACCGCCGTCTCCTCAAAGATGCCGAGCGGGCATTGATTGACGGGCTCATCCATGTCGGTGATGTGCTCTGGGTGCCGTGTACGGACGACGTATTGCTGGATCGGCGATCCCAGTGGGCCGGGCTGGACATGGCGGTCGTCTATACGCCGGGGGACAACGAGTGGACGGACTGTCACCGGGAACGCGCCGGGGCCGTCGATCCGTTGCATCGCCTGGAGACCATTCGGCGCATTTTCTTCTCTGATCCGGGCTTGAGTCTGGGCGGCCGGCCGATGACGGTCACCTCCCAGGCGGATGTTCAGGGCGATATTGGCTTGCCCGAGAACGCGCTTTGGCAGAGGGGCGCGGTCGTCTTTGCGACGCTACACATGGTGGGGAGCGAGAATGGTACGCTCCCCTTTCAGGGACGCTCATCCCGCCATGACGATGAGGTTGTCGGGCGCACCGCCGCGGCAGTCGCCTGGATGGACGAGGTGTTTGGGCGGGCGAAGGCCATGGATCCTGCGGGTGTCGTTCTGGTCACGCACGCGAACGTGTCGTTGGAGGGTGGGTCTCCCGACAACCCCTACCGGGATTTTGTCCAGGCCCTAAGAGGCCATGTCGCGCGCTTCAGCGGGCCGGTGCTTTTTGTCCACGGCGATTCGCACGAGCATCGGGTGGACCATCCGCTTGGCGACGGTGCGGGTTCCCCGTTTTCGCACTTCACCCGGGTGGAGACATTTGGTTCGCCGGATATCGGCTGGGTCCGTATTGTGGTGGACACCCTTTCCGCCGAAGTTCTGGACGTGGAGCCCCGACTCATGCGGGGGTGGTTCTGACCCTGGAGGCCCGGGGTGGTATGTGCAAACCGTGACCAGGTGGAGGACAGCGTCATGCCGATCTACGAATACACATGCAGAGACTGCGAGCTGGATTTCGAGCGACTGGTGCTGGGCGCCGCCCGTCCCGCATGTCCAGGCTGCGACAGCGAGTCACTGGTGCGGCGCCTGTCGCTTCCCCGTGTCAAGTCCTCGGGGACGAGGGGGTTGGCGATGAGAGCGGCGAAGCGTCGTGATGCGGCCCATGCGAGAGACCGAATGCACGAGCGCATTCGCTACGAGGAGAGCCACGACCGGCACGGATGAGCCTCATGGGGCCGAGGGCTCCGGCGATGGAGCGCCCCGGAGAGGACTGGGCCACCGGATCACCCTCTTCCAAGCTTGGCGGGCAAGGCTGGCGACCGCCGGTTCCCGGTTCCTGACCCGCAAGCCCGCCGCCCCGGCCCTGGCCCTAATACCGGTGAATCCTGATCGGGGCCCCGGGGTGAAATCCCGAGCATCGGGGCTCTACCTCACGATCAGGCCGGCGCGGTATCGAAAGGTCACTTCGGGGGTCGGATACCGGGGGTTGTGCGATGCTTGCCGGCTCGTTGCTCGCCGCCCATTCTCCGCGCGAGAGCGTAGAACGCCAATCCGACCCCGATCACCGCCGCAGCCACCAAGGTCTCTCGCCCGCGGTCACGGGCGACGTAGATCAGGGTCCACGAAGTGAGCCCGATGTAGAGGAGCGAGGTCCAGGGATATCCCCATGCGCGGTACGGTCTGTGCATGGTTGGTCTGCGCCACCTCAGGACCACCATGCCGGCCACGGCCAGGAGGCTGTTGAGGCCCAGCGTGAAGCCCGCGAACACGAGAATCGACTCGAAGGACGCGGTGAGCAGGATCGCGAGCGTGATGCCGGCCTGCGTGAGGATCGCCGTGGTCGGAATCCCATCCCGGTTGCGCACCCCCAGCCTCCGAAACACGGGGTAGTCCTCGCCGATGGACTGCAACACCCGGGGCCCCGCCAGAACCATTGCGCTCACCGTCGATACCAGCAGGGCGGCCAGGACGACGCCCATGACCTTGGCCCCGACCGGGCCGAGGATATATGTGGCGGCCACATAGCCGACCTCGATCTTACCCGCCAACTCGTCCGTCGGGGCCGCGCGCAGGAACGCGTAGTTCAGCGCCAGATACAGCGCCGTTACCAGCAGGGTGCCTCCTCCCAGGACCCGGGGGAGTGTGCGCGTGGGGTTGGCCAGCTCGCCGGTCAGGTACGTGGCCGCGTTCCAACCGGTGTAGGCGTAGCTGACATAGATCAACGAGACGGCGAAGGTGCCGCTTTGGATCAGCGCTCCGTCTCCCGGTTCGGGGAGCAGCCGCATGCTCTGCGGTTGATCGACCAGGGTGGCCGCGGCGACACAGAAACCCGCCACAAGGACGATCTTGGCCGTGGTGAATGCCTGTTGGAAGAGGCTGGAGCGCCGGTATGTGGTCATGTGGGCCGCACCGGTGACGATGACCAGCCCCGCCCCCAGCCAGGTGGCCGAAAGACTCGGAAAAACAGATGACAGGTAGGCGCCAAAGGTCATGGCGGCCAGAGCCGTCGGGGCGGCGAACCCGATCGTCGCGGAAACCCATCCCGAGACGAAGCCTGCGGCTGGATGGTAGATCTGACCCAGAAAGACGTACTCGCCCCCGGAGCGGGGGAATGCGGCGCCGAGCTCCGCGTAGGAGATCGCTCCCGAGAAGGCCGCGACGCCTCCCACAACCCAGAGGAGCAGCACCACGGCGTGCGACTGGATGTCGACCAACTGAAATCCCAGACTCCTGAATACGCCGGTTCCGATCATGTTGGCCACGACCACGGAGATCGCCGCTGGGGCACTGTATTTGCTGCCGGGCGGGCGGGGCGTTGCCCCGGAGCCGGATCGGTTCACTGGTTGTTGCGCATGGGGGCACTTCTTCGTGTTGGGTGTATCCGTCTTGCGGGGCGGCATGCGCTCCCGCAACCGTTGGGATCTATCCGTTGCCAAGTGGAGGGACAAGGTGGGTCGATTGCCGATTGTGGGTGTCATGGGCTCCGGCGAGCGGGAGCACCGCGCGTTGTCGGCACCGCTGGGGCGCCGGTTGGCCCAAATGGACGTCCACCTCCTGACCGGGGGAGGCGGTGGCGTCATGGCGGCCGTCTCGCGGGAGTTTGCCCGGGTTCAGCCCCGCCCGGGCCGGATCATCGGCGTGTTGCCCTCACTGGACGGTGAAGAGCCCCGAATACGCTCCGGCTGCTATCCCAACCCTTGGGTTGAGGTGCCGATCAGGACGCACCTGGGCAGGGATGGGTCGCTTCCGACCTCGCGCAATCACATCAACGTTCTGAGCTCGGATGTGGTCGTCGCATTGCCGGGCGGCCGCGGCACCGCGTCGGAGGTGGACTTGGCGATCAAATACGGCCGCCCGCTTGTTTTGTTCGGCGATCCGGGACGGTCCGAGCTCTTAGGTGGGCGGGCCCATGCGGCCCGCACCCTGGCCGATGTCGTCGCCTTCATCCGCCGCTGGGCTGGCCCGGAGGAGGCGCGTTGACGGAGCCTCGTGACGGGCCCCGGGCCCCGGTCGACGCTTGCGACAACCGTGTATCTTTTCCGCTCGTGACTGCCACGACGTGAGCCCAATGCGACCCACCTACGACATCATCATCATCGGAGCGAGCTTTGCCGGGCTGGCGTGTGCGCGCCAAGCGGCCCGTCGGGGACTGTCCGTTGTGGTGCTGGACCGCAAGACCGCCCCGGGAGAGCGCGTGCATACGACCGGCATCCTGGTCAAGGAGGCATGGGCCGAGTGGCGCGTTCCCAAGGAACTGGTGCGCAAGATCCGGCGGGTGCGTGTGTACGCGCCCAGCCACAGGTATGTGGAGATGGAGCGTCGGCGGTACTATTTCCTGGCGACGGACACGCCGCGCCTGATGGATCATCTCGTGCGGGAGACGCGGTCGGCAGGTGCGGAGGTCAGGTTCGGGGAGACCTACCGGGGGCTGGCGCGAGGCGATGGGGGAGCGCCCGCGCTTCTGGGCTTCGGCATCTCGGGACGCTTCCTGGTGGGCGCCGACGGGGCCCGCTCGCCGGTGGCGAGGAGTGTCGGGCTGAGTCGCAACGACCGACTCCTTAAGGGAACGGAGTGGGAGTTCGCGGCGACCACGGGTGTGGAGGACTGTCTGCACTGCTTCATTGACCCCGAATGTGCGCCCGGATACCTCGGGTGGGTCGTCCCCGGTGTTGGCGTTACGCAGGTCGGGCTGGCGGCACACCGCCATCGTACGGCCGACATGACGGGGTTTGTGGCAAAAATCGAGGATCGCTTTGGCTTGTCTGGGAGGAGCGTGCTTGGGAAGAGGGGCGGGGTCATTCCCATCGGGGGTCTGCTCAGGGATTTCTATCGGGAGCGCGTGCTCTTGATCGGAGACGCGGCGGGTATGGTGTCGCCCCTGACCGCGGGCGGCATTCACGCTGCGTACAGGTGCGGACGCCTTGCCGCCGACGCGATTAAGGACTTCTTCGACGGCGGACCGCACCCAGGCGATGTGGTCCGGCGCGCCTACGATGCAAGACGTTGGAAGCATGTCGCGCGTTGGGGGTTTGACCATCTGCCCGTGGCGGCGGCCCTGGACGCCGGGGCGCTGGCCCGACGCGTCTTCAGGGGAGTGGCCGGCAGGGTCTTCTTCGATCAGGGTGTGGTGTAGCGTGCGAGGGGGCAGCTCGCGGGGGTCGCCTTGGGTAGCTTGGGGCGCGCGCCCGCATCCGGTGGGAGCTGGCCGAGCGGCGTGTGGCCAGGCACTCACTGACACAACCGCGCGCGGGGCGCGTGGGCCCGGTTGCATTTGGCGATGAAACAGCAGGGAGGAACCCGGGCATGAAGGGTCGATTCTGGATGCCGCCAGTTGCCCGTTGTGCGAGGTGGCGAGTGTCCAACACTTTTTTGAGGGTGGAGCGCTGACGGAGGAGGGAAATGGTACGAAGGTTCGATCAACAGGAATTCGAAAGTGGTAACCCGGTGCGGGATCGAGGCCGCGCATTCTGGGGGTGTCGCCCCGCCGGGCTTTTCCTTGTCCAAGAAGGGAGCTACTCATGAGTCCGTACGCACCGGACCGGCCACCCTCGGGAGCGGTATTCCATCGGTGCGCATTGCAGGTGAATCCGGTGCGCTATGGAAGCACTTTTCGGGGGCAGCCACGTGGTCTTGATGAACGAGCTCATGCCGAGGCCGTTGTGCGAAGAGCGCTTGACCTTGGTGTCACCGTTGTCGCCGTCACGGCTCATAATGACGCGAGCGGCGTGTCGGCATTTCGAGAAGCTGCGAGAAACACTGGGATCACAGTCTTTCCCGGCTTTGAGCTTGAGACCACCGAAGGGATTCATGTGGTGTTGCTGTATCCCCCTGACACAACCGTCCGCAAACTTGAACGCTATCTTGGTGAGTTTGGCATTAGGAATACCGATCCCCCGTCTGATCTCTCAGGCGATTCATTCATTAATTCACTCGATAGGGTGCGCAAGCAGGGAGGCATCGGGTTCGCCGCTCATGTTGTCAGCGACAAAGGACTCTTCAAGGTCCTTCAGGGCAAGGCCAGGATCAGGGCGTGGCAGTGTGAGCACTTGCTGGCGATTCAGATCCCCAGGGACATTGACGACCTTCCCGAGAGGATACGTTTCATCGTTACCAACCGAGATCCGAATTACCAGCGGACGTACCTCGCCGACAACGGCTTGGCTGTGGCGGTGCTGAACGCAAAGGATGTCGTGCGTCCAAAGGATCTCGAGGATCCTTCCGCCACCTGTTGGATCAAGATGTCCCGCATTGGTATCGAGGGCCTCAGGCAAGCGTTTCTTGACCCGGGCTCTCGAGTTCGCCTGAATCCCATGGAGGCGGAAACGGGAACGGCGGAGAATATCGAGTTGCGGACCATCGCATGGGAAGGTGGATTTCTGGACGGCACGAGCGTGCCGCTAAACCCGAACATGAACATACTGGTCGGTGGTCGCGGGGCCGGAAAGTCGACCGTCATCGAGAGTCTGCGCTATGTGTTGGATGTCTTGCCTTCCGGCACCGAGGCCACCAAGCTCCACAACGAGATCGTCCAGAATGTCCTTCAGGATGGGACGAAGGTTTCTCTTGACGTTATCTCGCACTATCCATCGCCGCGAAAATACCGGATTGAGCGAACCGTTCCGAATCCGCCGGTTGTTCGGGACGAAGAGGGGAGAGTCTCTAATTTGACCCCTGAAAATATCTTGCGTCGATTGGATATTTACGGGCAGCACGAGATTTCGGAACTCACCGGAAATCCGATCAAACTCACAAGGCTCCTTCATCGCTTCGTACGCCGAGACCCGGCGCTTTCCAAGTGTAAGGTGGAACTACGGAAGGAGCTGGGTGAAAACAGGCGGTCCCTCCTGGATGTCGAGGAGGAACTCGAGCATATCAGTGACCAAATCTCAACACTCCCAGCACTTGAGGAGAAGCTGGCGCGCTACCGCGAGGCCGGAGTTGAAGAGCGCTTTCGTCAGCGCGGCCTCGTTGTTCGGGAAGAGCACATCCTGGATTCGATCCCCGAACGCCTCGCGTCTCTGCGACGTTGCTTGGAGGAGCTCGGACAGGAACTTCCCATCGACCGAGTCTTTCTGTCACCGAGGGCACTTGCTGACCTGCCCGGCGGTGTGATCATAGCGGGTATTTCCGAGGTGATCGATCGCTTGAGCCAAGAATTTGAGGGCACTATCGAGAAACTCACTATTGCGGTAGAACGTGCTGATCAAAGCATCGCAAACGTGCGGTCCCGGTGGGAGAAGGAGCGCAACCGCCCCGTACGTGAAGAGTACGAGCGGAGTCTCCGGGATTTGCAGGACCTGTCTGGCCGGGCGAAGGATTTTGTCAGCATCAAGACGCAGATTGAGAAACTTCGTGTGTTGGAAGACCGGCGGCGCCACCTCACCCAAATGCGCAAGGAGCACTTGAGCGAGCGCAGGGCTCAGGTTGCAGAGTGGGAAGATTTGAAGGGCCGTGAGTTTCGCCTTTTGGCCGAAGCGGCAGAGACTGTCGGCAATCGACTTCCTGATCGGGTGCAAGTCGCGGTCACCGTGGCGGCCGACAAGGAGGCGCTCTTTGACGTACTGAGCAAGGACATCGGTGGTCGTCTTTCGGAGACCAGGGTTGCGCTCGATCGGCGTACGGACTTCTCTCTTCCCGAATTTGTTGGTACATGTCGAGGGGGTGCCGAAATGCTCCGCAAACGGTACGGGATTCCGTCGAACCAAGCTGCGCGCCTAGCCGGAGCGGCGGAAGAGACATTGGCGCGAATCGAGGAGCTCGACCTTCCTCCAGCGACGGCTATTCGGCTGAACACCGCGCACCCGGGCGAATCTCCTCGCTGGCAGCCCTTGGAGAGGCTGTCCACGGGGCAGAAGGCCACCGCTGTTCTGCTGCTCTTGCTGATCGACTCTGATGCTCCGCTGATCGTCGATCAACCCGAAGATGACCTGGACAACAGCTTTATTGCGGAGGTCGTCGTGCCTCGAATGCGAGAGTCCAAGCAACGGAGACAGTTTCTCTTCTCGACCCACAACGCCAATATTCCGGTGCTTGGCGATGCTGAGCTAATCGTTGGGTTGACCGCTGAGGGGGGTCGGGCACGAATCGCCCCGCAGCATATGGGGGCTATTGACGACCCTGCGGTTCGTGTGCTCGTCGAAGATTTGCTTGAAGGGGGCAGAGATGCCTTCGAGACGCGGCGTCGGAAGTATGGGTATTGAGGGAGGACACTACATGACCAGGGCGAAGCTACATCGGTTGATCAGCGGGGGTGAGGACTCGACCCTCGAGTTCAAGCGAGACGATGTAGCCAACTACAAGCTCGCCAAGGAAATCGTCGCCTTCCTTAACTTTGAGGGTGGCACGGTGCTTCTGGGCGTCGAGGACGACGGTAGCATTTGTGGAGCCACCCGCGAGAGCCTTCAGGAGTGGGTGGGTAATCTCTGCCGTGACAAGATTGAACCACCGATCACTCCGAGCCTGTCATGGGTGCGGGATGCGGGCCCCGGATGCGATGTGCTCGCGGTTCATGTGGCGCCCGGGCCCGACAAGCCTTACGCACGTATCCACCGCGGCAAGACGTACTACATTCGCGTGGGGGACACGTCCCGTGAGGCGAGCCGGGAGGAACTGGAGCGTATGTTTCAGGCTTCGAGGCGACTCCATTATGGGCTCAAGCCAGTGCCGGGAGCCGATCTAGACGCATTTGACGGTCGCCGTATTCGCGATTACTTCGGGCGCGTGCGGGGCGGGACACAACCGGAACGCGACGACATAGTCGGATGGGAGACCCTCCTCAAGAACACCAAGCTCATGACTGTGGCGGCGGGGTTCTATACAGCCACGATCGACGGGATCCTGTTGTTCGGACGAGAGCCCGATCACTTTCTGCCGCAATCGGGAATACGGGCTATACATCACTGCGGAACGGAGCCCGACTATGCCACCCGGGCCGACGCCCTCCTGCGGGGACCTATGGTGCCGCTGGGCACTCCTTCCTCTGGGATCCGACAACGCGGGCTGGTAGAGCAGGCTTGGGACTTTGTCCGCCAAAATGGGCGGCCTGAGGCGCGCTTGGAGGAGGGAAGGCGGGTGGTCCGGTGGGACTATCCCGAAGATGTGGTCCGTGAGGCCCTGATCAACGCGCTTGTGCATCGAGACTACAGCATTGCCGGGGTGGAAGTCACGCTGGCGATCTATTCCGACCGGATGGAAATCGTGAGCCCTGGACGTCTCCCCAACACTGTGACGGTCGAGGAGATGAAGGCGGGAGTGCGTTACGCACGCAACCAAACCTTGGTCAACGTTATGCGTGACTATGGGTACGTCGAAGCCTTTGGCATGGGGATATCGAAGAAGATGATTCCCGGGATGTTGGCCCACAATGGGACCGAGCCCGAGCTACTGGAGGGTCGGCATCGATTCACCGTGCGGTTGTGGAGGGAGAAGCCGAAATGACCGAGGAGGGGTGCATGCTTCCATGGCTTGGGGCCCGTACGTGACCCGTGTCGCCGGGGGCCAACGGCCAGCACACCCCGAACCCAGAGCCCGGGAGTATGAGCGTGACCGGAACACGGGTCAAAGCGGGCGCCACTGCGGTACTGGTCGCCGCAGGAATGCTGGTCTGGCAGTGGACCCAGCACCCGCCGCCGCTTGAGCCGCTGGTGATCGAGTGGACCTCCGAGACGCCGATGCAGGGCCATCTCTTTCTGGTCCGGGTCTGGGGATCGCCGGGCGCGGCTGTCCTCTCCGTGACCGGGCAAGTGGCGGAGGAACCGCTGCTTTTTGACTCGGTTGGAGGGGTGTTGGAGTCCTTGGCACCGGTCCCCATCGGGGCTGCTGATTCGGTTTCCGGCTGGGTGGCGGTAGAGTACGGGGATGGACGCGTGCAGCGTGACACGCTTCGGATTGGCATCGGGGAGGTCGCCTACGACCACGAGCGCCTCACCGTGGCACCGCGCTTCGGATCGGCCCTGGGTCCTGAGGATCAGGCGCGGCTGGAGCGCGATCGCGCACTGGCCCGCCGGGTAGGCGATGAGGCCCGTAGCCGTCCTCGGCTCTGGGGAACGACCGTCGCACTGCCGCGGGATGATCGGGTCACAAGTGAGTTTGGAACCGGGCGGGTGTTCAACGGGACGGTCACCAGCCGTCACATGGGCTTGGATTTGGCCGCGGACCGGGGTGACACGATCGTGGCCGCGGCCGCCGGTATCGTGGCGTTGGTTGAGGACTTTCTGCTTGCGGGCAAGGTTGTGTACCTGAACCACGGGGGCGGTCTTCACAGCGGGTACTTCCACCTGAGCCAGCCGTTGGTTGCGGCAGCGGACACGGTGACGGCCGGGACTCCAATCGGACGGGCCGGGGCCACGGGCCGCGTGACGGGGCCGCACCTGCACTGGACCGTGCGGTACGGGCGCACGAGCGTCGATCCCCTGAGTTTGCGGGCGTTGGCGCGGTGAGCGCCCGCGCGCTGGACCGTGTGCCGGGGATGCAGCCCCGCCTGTTGGCAGCGTCACGGTGGCGGTAGTATGCCGGGTGGAGGCCAAGTGTTTTGGCGGCATGTAACTGTCGGGGGCGAACGAGATGGACAATTACGGGCGAGTTGGGTTGAACGAGACAACCACGATCGGTCGGCAGCGCGTCGTGCGCTCGGCCTTGGCGTTCCTGGCGGCGGTCATGGTGTCGGCGCCGCCTGTGGAAGCGACGGCGCAGTCGGTCACCACCAATCCCTTTCGACCGATCTACGGGTGGGGCGAACTCCCCGCAGGTCGCGAGTGGGGCTCTACCAGCGCGGTTGAGATCGCCTTGGACGGGAACATCTGGGTTGCGGAGCGTTGTGGCGCGAATACCTGCGTCGGCTCGGATCTGGACCCCATCCTGCTCTTCGACACCGACGGCAACCTCTTGCGCAGCTTCGGCGCAGGTCTGTTCGCATGGCCGCACGGCATCGACGTCGACCACGAGGGCAACCTGTGGGTGACCGACGCCTGGGCCGCCGGCGCCACCGAGACCGGGCATGCGGTCCTGAAGTTTTCGCCCGAGGGCGATCTGTTGCTCACGCTGGGCACGCCGGGCGAGGCGGGAAGTCCCCCACACCACCTGACGCGACCCTCCGATGTGGTGGTTGCGCCCAACGGGCAGATCTATGTCGTGGACTCCCATGATCGCACGGAGGGGCGGGTGGTCCGTTACGACGCGGATGGCAACTACATGGAAACCTGGGGCGAGCTGGGGTACGGGCCGGGACAGTTTCGGGATCCGCACGCGCTGGCCATGGACTCCCGGGGCCGGATCTTTGTTGGCGACCGGTACAACAACCGCATCCAGCTCTTCGATCAGGAGGGTGAGTTTCTGGCCATATGGACGCAGTTTGGTCGGCCGAGCGGGCTCTATATCGACGATGACGACAACATCTACGTCGCCGACTCGGAGTCCAGCCCCGCGCCCAACGAATTCACGGGTCAGCGCAACCCCGGATGGGAGAAGGGAATTCGGATCGGTGATGCCCACTTGGGGTGGGTTCATCACTTCCTGCCGGATGATCGTTCGAACGTCCTGGGCTTCAGCGGACCTGAGGGCGTGGCGGTGGACCGTGACGGCAATGTCTATGGGGCGGAAGTGTCGCAGCGCCGTATCACCAAGTGGATTCGGTTCCGCCGGTAGGCGCGGATAACGGGGTGGTTGGTTGGGCGGTTGTCGGGCAGTCAGCGAGATGCCCGAGTCACTGCCCGGGACCTCTGGCGTTGTGCTTGGCGGCGCTTGCACTGGTGGCATCGGCCTTGCCGGCTCCCACTGGCGCAGCCCAGGCGCCTGAGTCCGACAATCCCTTTGCGGGGTTTGAGACGCACCACCTGTCCAACGGGACGAAGATCTGGTTCAAGCGCTTGGTCGGAGTGCCCAATGTGTCGGTCAGCGCGGGCGTGGCCGTGGGCTCCGACGCCGATCCGCGGGGCAAGGAGCAGCTCGCCCACTTCACCGAGCACATGCTCTTCTCTGACCACAAGGGGAAGACGGAGCAGGAGATCAAGGATGCCGTGGAGGGGCTCGGCGGCAGGCGCAACGGCTTCACCTATCGTGATCGCACCTGGTACTATGTGACCATCGCCAGAGAGCACGGTTTCTTTGCCATCGAGTGGGTTGCCGATCTCATGTCTCCCCACGAGATGGAGCCTGATGTCGTTCAGCGCGCGCGACAACCGGTGTTGAACGAGATCGGGCCCGGCCTCGCGAGCTCTTCGATCACCTGGGCGCGGCCATGACGCCGGAGTGGCTCACAGCACCGGATTTCTGGGAACGCGAATTCGGGGTGCCGCGCCTGCGCCCGCCCCTCGTAGACCAATGGAAGAGCCTGCATCGGATCACGCCGGATGATCTGCACCAGTTCTACGATCGCCACTACGCGCCGGAGGCCATGACGGTGACGGTTGTGGGGGACCTGGATCGGGACTCCGCGCTGGCCACTCTTGAGCGGACCTTTGGCGCCGTGCCCGCGCGGCCCTGGTCGCCGTGGTCGCTCGCGGTGCGGGACCCCGGGCGGGGCCGCACGAGCTACGACTGGGCCATTCAGTCCACGGCTCGGTACAGCTCGCGCCACAAGTGGTTTGACGCATCGGCCGACGATGTCCTGACCATGTTGTTTGTCCGCGATCTCTTGGGACGACGGCTCAACCAGCGGCTACGCTACGGCGAACGCAAGGCCGTGTACGGCGCCAGCGTCCGATGGGTGAGGCGGGGCAGGGCATCCTACCTGGAGATCGCGAGCCGAATCGACAGAGACGATGTGGAGTTTGCCAGGAACGTCATTGACGAGGAGATCGAGTTGCTCCGCGCAGCCGGCCACGACGCGGTCGATTTCGAGTCTGATCGCACGGCGCTGGTCGAGCGGCTGCGGGCATCAAACCAGACTGCGGAGGCGCTGAACACCTGGACCCGGACCACGTTCTATGATCGGGGCATCTTCGTTGACTTTCCCGACGTGATCTCCTTCTACCGGGGCGTGACACAGTCCCGACTTGCATCGTTCGCGGATGAGCTGTTCGATGAGTCGCGCACGGTGCTGGACATCACGCGTGTTGAGCCGATGAGCCAGGGACTGATGGCCCTGGTTGTCGTCATGCTGGTTGCCCTGACGCTCTCGGTCCTTGCCGACTGGTTGACGCGGCCGATCAGGATGAGGGGGATTCGCTACATCGCGCGCTTTCAGCTGCCGGTGCCGCTTCAGGCGGCCTATTTCCTGGGCACCTCGGCCGTGGCGCTCCTCGTGGTGCGTGTCGGGGGCGAGGGAGTGGTGAGAGTGCTGGAGCTGTGGGTTGGCGGGGTGGACCAGTACCTCGTCCAACGGCTCAGCGCGGCGCTTGCCCTGGTGTTGATGCTCGCCCTGGTGGTGCTCATCATGACCTCTGCCCCCCGCAAGTTGCTGGTCTTCGACGACCACCTGCGCGTCAAGACCCGGGGTTGGCGCTCCAGGATCCTGGCGCATGGAGACGTTGCGGAGATCAGCGCGCGCCGATTCGCGCAGGTGTGGCTCAGCGCCGATCTGCTGAGGGGCCCACCCCTTGCCTTCGGCTTGTATCGTCCCGGGATCTTCCTGCGGCCGACCTCAGGGCGGGCCTATTTCTTCCGCGCGCGTGATACCGATGAGCTACAGGATGTGCTGACCCGGTGGCAGAAAGCCGGCCCGCCCGACGCGGAACAGGAACCCGGGCCGACCTGAGGCGGGGTGTGGTGGGAAAGACCCCCGAAGGCGGGCCTTGCCCGCCCCGGGGACCGGATGCGCTTGAAGCTCTGTCTCCACGTTGCTTGGAAGGCTGTGCTGGGCGCCTGAGACGGCCCCCCCTGCCCGCGCTTGGGTGTGAATCAGTTCGGCATCGAGGGCCAACGGGGGAGCGCGCGCCCCGTGGTCCACGGGACGCCCGCGTCCTCGAGGCTCTCCTCCAGCTCCGGGAGGTCGGCGTCGACCAGCCGGGCCAGCTCGGGGTAGAGGGCATCAAAGGCCGTGCGCGCCAGACGATACTGTTCTCGATGGGTTCCGGTGGGGCCGTGCATCCCGTTCCAGTGCCCGCGAACGATCCGGTTGACCCTGCCCGCGATGCCAGGCAAGTCTGGTTCCGAGCGGGATGTGCGGGTCCTGGAGCCGTCCAGCGCCTCGCGAATGTCCAGGAGGGACACCTCCAGGGCACGGGCTTCGCCCATCAGCTCGGCGGGGGCGGAGGGCCAGCTCTCGAGCGCCTGCTTGATGGCCGCAATGCGCGTTGCCGCATCGGCGGCGACGCGCTGTGATCCGGTAACCGCGCGCAGGAGCGCTCCGGTCTCTCTCTGGAAGGCCAGGACATCGACCGGGTCCTGTTCTGCAATCGCCGGCTCATGGATCGGGGCAATCTGGAAGGGCACGGGGCCGGCGAGCTCCGTGACGACCCCGTCAACGCGTTGGGCCAGCGCCACGGTATAGTTGCCAGGCAGGGCCAGGGGTCCGTTGCCGGCGCCCCCGCCGTTCCCAGAGATCGGGCCATAGCCCGGGTAGCGATAGTTCCAGATTGCGCGATGGATCCCCCGCGAGGTCGAGCCCGACACCACGTTGACCATCTCCCCGTGCTCGTCCCTTACCGTGAGGTACACGCGAGGAGCCTCCTCTCGATCTTCCGCGGCCAGCTCCTCCCAAGACGGATACGGGGTGTCTTCGCCCGCCCGCGCTGCCGTGCGCTCGGCTGTTTGACGCTCTGCCCGGCGGGTCCGCAGGGTCTGCCCAATCCAATAGGTGAAGGTCACGCCCACATCGGGGTTCTCGGCCGCGTACGCGTCACTTGCACCCCCACCGCCGGGGTTCCATGGGATGAACATGTCGCCGTCCGCGACGGTGAAAATGTGTCCAGGGGAGTCCAAGACGGATCCGGTCGCCAACTCCCGCATCGGGGTGTAGTCGTCGATCACATAGAAGCTGCGCCCAAAGGTTGCCGCCACCAGGTCGCCCTCCCGGCGCTGTATCTCCAGCTCCCGCACCGGGATCGTGGGCAGGCCGCTGGTGAACTCCAACCAAGACTCGCCACCGTCGACGGAGGCGAACGCGCCGAACTCGGCACCCAGGAAGAGCAGGCTCGGCACCTCCAGGTCCTGCACGACCGAGAACGTGGGACTGTTGTCCGGTAGCCCACCCGCGATGCGGGTCCAGCTGCGCCCCCGGTCGTCGGAGCGAAGGACATGGGGGCGGAAATCACCCCGCTTGAAGTTGTTCGCGACGACGAACACCGCGTTCGGGTCGTGCAGCGAGGCCTCCACGTCATGCACGAAGCTGGTGTCCGGCACCCCGGGCAACGACTGGACCGCACGCCAGGTCGCCCCCCCGTCCTCGGTGACCTGCACCAAGCCGTCGTCGGTACCAACGTAAATCAAGCCCTGAACCAGTGGCGATTCGGAGATCGCTACGATGTGCCCAAAGGCCGATGTCGACCGATTCTTGGCCACCGCGTCGACGCTCCATACCCGGCCCATCACCTCCAAAGCATTGCGGTCAATCCCGCGCGAGAGGTCTCCGGAGATGGCGCGCCAAGTTGACCCCTGATCGTCACTCTGGAAGAGTATCTGCGCCCCGAAGTAAAGCCTCCGGTTGTCATGGGGTGACATGTGCAGCCCGGCGTCCCAGTACCAGCGTAGCGGCGGTCCGTCGGCCGCCGGTTGGGGCTGGATGTCCAGCCGTTCCTTGGTGCGCCTGTCAAACCGCGACAGCACGCCGTACTGGAGCTGCGAGTACACGATGTCGGGATTCTCGGGGTCCACGACCGGGTCGAATCCGTCTCCCCCTAGCGTCACAAACCAGTCGGAGTTTCGGATGCCGCCACCCAGCGTCCGGGACGGACCTCCCAGCGTGTTGTTGTCCTGTGTGCCGCCGTACACATAGTAGAACGGCTCGTCCATCGACGTGGCGACCTTGTAGAACTGTGTAAGCGGCAGGTTGTCGAAGTGACGCCAGTGGCGACCGAAATCATGGGTCTCGTAGAGGCCGCCATCGTTGCCCACGATCAGGTGCTCGGGATCGTCCGGATCGAATGCCATGGCGTGGAAATCCACATGGACACCCGCGGTGGGTAGCCGACTCCAGGTCCGCCCGCCGTCGTCGGACATCTCGAGAAACGTGTCCATGGCATAGATGCGGTCCAAGCGGTGCGGGTCCGCGTAAAGCTCGTGGTAGTACATGGCGGCGCCCGACTGGTAGTTGGAGGTCTTGGTCCAGCTTTCCCCCATGTTCTCGGAGCGGAAGGTGCCGCCGTTGTTGGCCTCCACGATCGCATAGACCACATCCGGGCGGATGGGCGAGATGGCAAGTCCGATTCGTCCCTTGTCGCCCGACGGAAGCCCCTGGTTGATCGAACGCCAGTTCTCGCCGCCGTCGGTGGACTTGTAGATGCCCGATCCCGGCCCGCCGTTGATCATCGTCCATTGGTGGCGCCGCCTCTGCCAAGAGGTGGCGTACATGACGTCCGGGTTACGGGGGTCGAAATACACTTCATTGACGCCCGTGTGCTCGTCGACGTCAAGCACGAGATCCCACGTCTCGCCCCCGTCCCGGGTACGGTAGAGGCCGCGCTCGCCGCCCGAGGCCCAGAGAGGGCCTTGAGATGCCACGAACACAGTGCGCGAATCCAGCGGATGAATGGAGATCATGCCGATGTGTCTGGAGGTCTCCAGTCCCATGTTCTGAAACGACTCGCCCCCATCCACGGACTTGTACACCCCGTCTCCGTAGCCGGTGGAGCGTTGGCCGTTGTTCTCACCCGTTCCGACCCAGAGGGTGAGATGGTTGTTGGGGTCCAGCGCGATGGCGCCGATCGAGTACGAGCCGTAGTCGTCAAATATCGGATCCCAGGTTGTGCCGGCGTTGCTGGTCTTCCAGATGTTTCCGGAGGAAGCCGCGACGTACCATGTGCTGCGGTCAGTGGGATCAATCGCGATGTCGGCAATGCGTCCAGAGGCCACCGCCGGACCGATGCTGCGCCAGCGAAAGGCCGACAGCAGGCCGCTGTGAAGCCCTTCGTCTTCCTCCGATTCCTGGGCAACGAGGGCCGACGGCGAGACCGGCCAGACGAGGATTGCGGCGGTTGCAAGCACCAGCGCAACAACGTACCGGGGTGACGAGGGAGGCATGGAGATGGGCATGGAGTCCAGTATCCTGTAGATGAGCGTGGGCGGGTCGAACCGGTGCAGGGCAACGGAGACCCAGGTGCCCGCGGGGGGCCCCTGTTGAGACACTTGCGGAGCCAGAGGTTTCAGGGTGGGAATGTACATGAAGGCAGGGGTTGTCCGCACGGCGCGTTGCAGGGGGGCACAGAAGCGGCGCCTCCGTTGGCGGCCAAAGATCAGGGGTGTCTCAGGTGTGTCACAGCGCGGACGAACGCTGGCAGGGGGCTTGTCACGCATTCGGGAACCGGATGCGGCGGGTCCTGGGGGGTCGTACATTTCAGATGGACAGGTGCTGGCGCGTGTTGTTCAAGAGGGGATTGGCGCTCTGGAGCGGCGGTTTGACCGGAGTGACCGGTGCTGTCGCGTACGGGTCCCTGAATGCGGTGCCCCGGTGTGATGGAGCTCCCCTGACGCAAGTGAGGCGGCGAGGTATGAAGGATGCTTGGCGAGCCGTGGGGAGAGTGCTGCGGGCGTTGGCGTTGTGCGTCGTTGTGGTGCCGTCTTGCATGTTGGCGTTGCCATCGGCGACGGCGCTGCTGGGCCAAGAGAGCACGGATGAAGCCCGGGTCACCATCCAGGGCAAGGTGGTGGACAACATGACCGGCGAGCCCATCGCAGGGGTGACGGTTCGCATCGGAACGCTGTCGATTGATCTCGCGACGGACCAGGGTGGCGCCTTTACGCTGGACCGGGTTCCCTTGGGCACTTACTTCTTGGAGCTGTCCCACTCCGCCTACCAAGCGTCGGCTGGTGATTTGCGGGTGTTGCGCGACGGAGAGTTCGTCACGTCGATGCAGCCGTTGGATGATCGAAGCGAATACCTGGTCACCGGTGTGATTGGGATTGTTGGGGACCAGGTGACTGGCCAGCCGGTGCGGGGCGCCGCGGTGCGCGTGTCCAGCGACATGGGACGCGTGGCGCACACCGACGCGAGGGGCCGGTTCAGTCTCACCGATCTTGGGGCTGGCCGCCATGTGATCGAGATCTCGCAACTCGGATTTGCGAGCCGGATCGATACTGTCTCCGTATCTCCCGGGCGGGTCACCAGGGTTAGCATCTTGTTGTCGGCCGACCCGCTGCGTCTTGCCCCCTTGGAAGTCAGCGTGGAGAGGCGAGAGGTGGCGTTGCAAGACGCGGGATTTTATGGACGCGTCGGCGAGGGATTCGGAGAGTTTATCGATAGGACGGAGATTGATCAGCGCCGACCCAGCGAGATGTCGGATTTGTTCGTCTCGCTTCCAGGAGTCGAGGTCTTCGGTGATCCTGACAACCCGGGGTCGCGCTATATCGTGCTCCGCAGTGGTCGGCAGATCAGCTTCAGCGATCGCAACCAACGCTGCTTTCCCCGCCTGGTGATTGATGGTTTGCCCGTGCATCGGGGAGGAGATGAGCCTCTGATGCTTGACCGCCTTGTGGACCCCGTGCAAGTGGCGGGGCTGGAGGTGTATTCAACATCCGCGGGTGTGCCGGCGCAGTTCGCGGGCATCGGATCCGCCTGCGGGTTGATTTTGATTTGGACCCGGCGCTGACCAAGTGGTCCGTGTCCTTGTCGGCCGACGCCGTCCTGAGCGGCCCGTTCAGCCGGAACGGGCCGCCTGAACTAGTCCTCAGATAAGCGTGTTCCGGGGGAGGGCCTGTTAATTTAATGCAGAACAGCTTATCTTTATTGTACTTATACCGCGAGGTCAAAGCGTCATCCCTCCAGCGACGAGGACTTTCGGGTGAGTACCATCAGCCACCACCAAACCCGCCGTAACTGCGCCGCCCACCGGCGTCGCCTCCGTGCCAGACACGCCCAAGCAGGGCGTTGGAAGCAACAAAGTAAACCGATGCTCGGGGCCGGCAAGATTCGTTACGAGGTTAGCCGGCGCGTGAATGCCACACTCTACGGTGGCATCGGCGCCGCCCACCGGTTGATCACCAAGATCGGCCTACCGGAGCAGATCAACAGATCAGGTGTGCTGAAGCGTAACCTGCCGTACTTCGACTCCGACCATGTGTTGACCCTCGCGTACAGTGTGTACTGTGGCGGCACCCGGCTCGGCGATATCGAGAGACTGCGCCAGGATGTGTCGGTTATGGACGCCTTGGGAGCCCGGTTGATCCCGAGTCCGACTGCAGTGGGCGACTACTTGCGGCGCCACTCCGAGGGAGATATCGAGACCTTGATGGACGGGATCAACGAGGTGCGGCCGCAGCTGTGGAACGGACGCGGGCGCGACCTGCTGGGTCCGGTGACGTACATCGATGTGGACGGGACGATCGTGCCGACGGACGGAGAGAAGAAGGAGGGCTTGGGGCTGTCGTACAAGAAGGTCTGGGGGTATCAGCCGTTGATCGTTACGCTCGCCAACACGGGCGAGGTCCTGTACATCGACAATCGACCGGGCAACGCGGCCAGCCACAGCGGTGCGGCGAAGTGGATTGACAAGTCGATTGACCTGGTGGGCCCCCATGCAGAGCGGCTGTGCCTGCGCGGCGATACGGCGTTTTCGTTGACGACCAACTTTGACCGTTGGAGTGGTCGGGCGGATTTCGTGTTCGGGTATACGGCGCATCGGTCGCTGGTCGCACGGGCGGAGGCGCTCGAGGAGGATCGGTGGCAGCAGTTGAAGCGACGGCCACGCTGGGTGTCGGAGACGGGCGAGACACGGCAGCGGCGTCCGAACGAGAAGGCGCGGATTGTGCGCGAGAGCGAGTTCAAGGATGTCAAGCTCAAGGGCGAGCATGTGGCGGAGTTTGAGTATCGGCCGAGGGCGTGTCGCAAGGCGTATCGGATGGTGGTGGTGCGCAAGAACCTGCGTGTGATGAGGGGCGAGTTGGATCTGGGTGATGAGGTGAAGTACCTCTTCTACATCACGACGCTACGGGGCAAGAGCAGGGCTGAGGTGGTTCGGTTGGCGAATCAGCGTTGCGACCAAGAGAATCTGATCAGTCAGTTGAAGAGCGGGATGGGTGTGCTCCGGGTGCCGATGTACGATTTGGTCAGCAACTGGGCGTACATGGTGATTGCGGCGTTGGCGTGGAATCTGAAGAGTTGGATGGCGATGCAGATGCACTACAAGTCGCAGCGTCGGCGCTATGTGAAGATGGAGTTCAAGCGGTGTTCGGGAGATGGTGTTGATACCGTGCCAGGTGATCCGCAAGGCGCGCCAGACGACATTGCGGGTGATTGGGTGGCAACCGAGCGTGGACCTGCTGTACAGGGCGTGGTGCACGATCGAGCGGACCGAGGGCGTCGAGCGACGGGCGCGACCTGCTGGGTCCGGTGACGTACATCGAGCGGACCGAATATGGGTGACGTTAGTCGCTGATTGTCAGCGACTGGTCGGATTTTTTGATTGGGGTGCGATTTTCTGGGACCAGTGCGTCTGTACGGCACGGGCCTGGTCGAGGAGCGGCGTCAGAACGGAAGGCAGCTAACGGAGGGAAAATGCCGACGAAAACCGAATGTGGGCCGAATATTTCTCGGTCAGGTGACCGAGGTCGCTCGTTATTTATAGCACCCGACCCGTCGGTTGGCGAATCAGCGTTGCGACCAAGAGAATCTGATCAGTCAGTTGAAGAGCGGGATGGGTGTGCTCCGGGTGCCGATGTACGATTTGGTCAGCAACTGGGCGTACATGGTGATTGCGGCGTTGGCGTGGAATCTGAAGAGTTGGATGGCGATGCAGATGCACTACAAGTCGCAGCGTCGGCGCTATGTGAAGATGGAGTTCAAGCGGTTTGTTCGGGAGATGGTGTTGATACCGTGCCAGGTGATCCGCAAGGCGCGCCAGACGACATTGCGGGTGATTGGGTGGCAACCGAGCGTGGACCTGCTGTACAGGGCGTGGTGCACGATCGAGCGGACCGAATATGGGTAACGTTAGTCGCTGATTGTCAGCGACTGGTCGGATTTTTTGATTGGGGTGCGATTTTCTGGGACCAGTGCGTCTGTACGGCACGGGCCTGGTCGAGGAGGCCAGACGGAGGCAGCTAACGGAGGGAAAATGCCGACGAAAACCGAATGTGGGCCGAATATTTCTCGGTCAGGTGACCGAGGTCGCTCGTTATTTATAGCACCCGACCCGTCAAAATGCCAAACGCGCTTATTTTAGGACTAGTGAAGCCCGAAGCTGTGACCGGGGTGACCGGGATGGAAATTGTGTGATCGGCCGGCTGCGGGCGGCGTACGATGGCCGAGGATTCGACGGTACGGCGGGAGTGGGTAGCGCCCCTCCCCCGGCCACACGGAAACCGGAGAAGGGGTTAGGGGTGGCGGCCCGCCGGTGCCCGCCAGGAGGAGGAACGGGGGTCGTATCCGGGTCAAGCGAAACCAGCCTGCTACCAGTCAGTCCCACTATAGCCGAATTAGATGTCCTGCGCAAGCCTCGTGGGGCGATGGCCGTGCGGATATAATTCCCCGCCGAGCCAATTCGGATACCGTGCCCGGGTCGAGTCCTCCATGTCAGCGCGCACCAGCGGTGCGGCCGTCAGCCGGATGCGGTACGAGAGCACTTCGCCTTGGCACGGATAAGTTGGAGCTTGATACCCATGGGCGGCTCGTCGCTAGGCGGGATACACGGATGCCGTCCGAAGAATGGAACTTCGAGGAGCTTCTGCAGACGCGATCCGGCTTGATTTGCTTTGCCGTTATGGCAGAAACCTGATGTAGCGGATCAGAGCATGAGCATCTTGCTCATGAGGTTGCGGTTTGGGCAAAAATGGCAGGACCAACAATACTCCCTGCTGAGATTTTCAAATAGGATCCCAATAGGACCCCAATAGGACCCCTATGACTCCAATAAGGCCCCCAATACACCTTAATTTCATAAGTAATTGTCATTCATTCTCGCCGGACTCGTGTACACGTCTCCATCGTGCCGCCATGCCTCGACCGGTAGACACTGCCAACCGGCCCCTTCGCAACGCCGCCAGAACTCTCTTAACTTGCCGGGTGCTGGCGTGTGGAAGCAACTGGTCACGTATCTCACGAAGTGCCAAGCCGTTATGTTCGCGGTCCAACAAGGCAAGAACCGCCTTTTGCCGCTCAATCAAGTCGTGTTCGGTGCGTCGCGGTGGTATAAACTGTCCATGTCGGAAGCACACCGTCAAACAATCGCCGCGTTCCTCAATCTCCGGCCTTGGCAGTCCTGCAGATTTCGCCAGCTCAACCATCTTGAGTGTTCCCCGGCCCCACTCTTCGATGATGCCGCGTCGATAGAAGGTGCGGGCAATAAGAGGGTTCCATGGTCTCGAGTCGTGTGGCCCGAACAGCGCAGCAGGAGTCAGGCCGAAATGCAACCGACCGGTCGACGCGACTTCAAGGCGATCGTCGTACACCGCGAGCCCCACCGAACCGCCACCCAGCGCATAATCCCGGTGGCACAGAGCGTTCGCTACAGCCTCTCGTGTGGCAAGAGGCGGGTAGAGTGGATCGTCAATACGCTGCATGCGGCCCGATTCGAATCGGCTCGCGATCGGAAGTGTGTCGCGCAGAAAGCGCTGGGCATGCGAGAGCAGCGCGAACGCATTGCCATAGAACTGCCGGTTATCCGAGAATTCACTTCGGTCGATACCCCGAAAACGAGCCACGCGAAGCAGGCATTGCGGTAGTTCGAATTCGAGACGCTCCGAGTTCCCGAACAACACCGCCGCCGCGCGCAGGAGGATTCCGTCACGGAGGAGTCCGAGCCCCCGGAGCAGGTCTTCCGCGCCTCGGCTGTCCGGCTCGTTGAGCCGACCGATTCGCACTGCTTCGGCCACGGTGTTGCGGATCTCGGCCACATCCAGGTCCCCAACCGTCCATTCAGGTATGGGTTGGTTCTCCCACCGGTGCTCGCTGTGCATCCGATCGAGGACCATCCGGTTGTGCTCCTCGGCGGACATGGTTACCGTCGTGTTGCCTACCCGGCGATAGGCTTTGCCTCGATACCGGTATGGTCCCGCAGACCCTCGATTCACTCCGACTGCAATGACATCGAGCTCTCCACCCGCACGGCATTGATACAGGTGCGACGAGTACAACCCTTCACGTCGTAGCAGGTCCCCGATCTCGCCTGCCTCCTTGCATGCGTTGGCCCTCTCGACCACACTACGCTTGTACGCTTTGCTGAACCTCCGCCGAGTCGGCTTCGCCAGCACCTCCGTCTTCCGCAGAGGCACCACGCCTCGATGATGCCCGTTACCCGTCAGAGATGTCCCGCCACCGCCCCCTCCTTGAGGACCGTCCATCCTTCCAACCCTCGCCATCGCTCTACAGTGTTCATTTTGCCCCTCTGGGCATCCCCGTCATTGGCACCTAGAGCCACATGCCCCAACTGAATCGGGTATCTGGGTTTGCAGGGAGCTGATGCACCTTGGGGGTCAGCCGTTCTGGCGCCGGGAGACTGTGGACATGGCCCATGGGCTCGGTGCAGCAGACAACAGTCAACACACTTAAGGGACGATTCCTTGCCCCATCGCCTGGAAGCGGTCAACAACCACAACGGAGAGCCGTGTATTCGCGCGGGCAGAGTAGGCGTTGCCAACCGCTGTCCCCGTCGCGCCCTTCCCCTGGGGCCGTTGCCAGACCGGGACTTGGAGGATCTGAATTTGATGCTCAATGGCAACGGAGCTGCTCTGCGTATTCCGCTGAAATGGGCCACCCAGTCCAGGGAAATGGGCCGCCCAGTCCACGGGAAATGGGCCGGGGGGCATGGGGGGCCAGGTGAATGAGTCTGGGCCAGGTGTGTCGGGTAGAGATACTGGATACGAATGGGGTTGGGTTCTGGGGGTCAGTACACCTCCTTGTACGATCAAGTGGATGAGTCTTCGAGCGGTCAACATCGTGAAGGTGAGCATTGTTGGCCAGACGGCCGGGTAGGTCAATGGTCGTAGCAAGCGCCGGATCCGCGGTCTCCGAGGAGATCCCGGAGCACATGGGCAGGCATTGTTCGAGGACAAGGTGGGCCGAAGAAGGACTCGGCGTCCACAGGCGGATCCCGATGGGTAAATGGAGTCACCGGCGCCCGGCGCGCTTTTTGTTCGCATTTTCCTGAGGGTCCAGGGACCAGGGCGCCGCGAAGGGAGCGGAGCGACCGAAGCGGCGCCCTGGTCCCTGGAGGCGTCAGCGCCCCGCCCCCGGGGCTGATGGGGTATCCCTTGGTTTTCATTTCCCTTCATGGGCGCCGGCGAGTGGGTCCCGCCGGTATCCAGAACCCTGTGATTCGCCAGGATTCGGCCATAAGGGTGCCTCGTGTAGGCCGTTTTCCAGGGTGTTGCACCCCTTGGGACAGCCCGAAAGGCCGTCAGAGGGGATCCTGTGGCCGCGTCTTGCCCGGCCACTCCCCAGTATCGGCCCAATCGCCCCGCCAGCGCATCAACTGGGGCATGGGCCGTGAGCACCATGTCCCTCCATGACACTACCGTCATGACCGCCTTGCCCACCGTGTCCCCGATGTCGGGCTCGCCGTCAGCGCCACCACGATCGCCTTGTCTCCCTGCCGGAGACTGCCTTGATCCCTTCGCGTGGTGTCTGTTGTCCCCGCGTAGGGCTCGCCGCCTTGTCCTCAGACAACGGCCATGGGTGCCGCCCCTGAGGACCGCCGCTACTGCCACCACCGCCCATTCGCCCGTCATGCCGGCCATCCCTTCGGTCGTCTTCGCAGAGGCCATCACCGACGCGGCCATCCATGACCTTCATGTCTCATCCAGAGCGCTGGGCGCCGCCTTGGTCGAATCGTAGATCTTCCTCATCGAGCCGCCCTGCAACTTGATCCGATGCGCGTTGTTGACCAGTCGGTCCAGGATCGCGTCACCGAAGGTCGGATCCCCCACAATGTCGTGCCAATGCTCGATCGGAACCTGAGACGCCAGAATCGTGCCCCGCCGACCGTAGCGGTCGTCCAGGATGTCCAACAGGTCATGGCGCGCCTGGCCCGACAGTGCCGCAAGCCCCCAGTCGTCGAGCACCAATAGCCATGTCTTGGCGATCCGCTCGACCACACGAGGATAGGAGCCGTCCGCCCGAGCCAACGTCAGCTCGTCCAATAGACGGGAGACGCGGTAGTACCGCGTCGACGTGCCCTGACGACAAGCCTGATGTCCGAACGCGCAGGCCAAGTACGATTTTCCAGAACCCGTAGCTCCCGTGATCAAAAGCGTTTGCCCGTCCTTGATCCACTGTCCAGTAGCGAGACGCAACACCTGTGTGCGGTCCAACCCGCGGACAGCCCTGTAGTTCAGGTCTTCGATCGTGGCGTCAAGATGAAGCTTCGCCATCCCCTTGAGGCGGATGTAGCGCCGCTCGGCTCGTGCAGTCTTCTCGCGCTCGAGTAGCAGCGTCAACCGATCCTCGAAGGTCAACTCCGCCATGTCGGGCATCCCCCGGTGCTCCTCGAACGCCTCGGCCATCCCGGCCAAGCGCAGCTCTCGTAGCAAGTCCAATGTCGGTTCGTGGAGCATCGGTCAGCCCTCCTTACCGTTGTCGGACCCGTTGCTGGACCCGTTGTCGTAGTAGGCCGAGCCGCGGATGTGTTCGTGGTCAGCCGGCAGTGTGGGCGCCGTCTCCCGATCCTCCTCGACCTGGTCCAGCCCGGAGGACAGAATCGACTTCACCGACCGGTAGTTGATCGCCCCGATCTTCAACGCACGCCCGCACGCCGCATCCACGCGCTCAGTCGGATATTGCCGCTTCAGCCTCATCAGCCCCAGACAACTGCGATACCCCTGCTCCGGGTGCCGCCGGGTCTCGAGGATCTTCTCCACAAGGGAGGCCGTGTTCGGCCCCGTCCGGCACGCCCACGCAATCAACCGGGACGGCGTCCACTCAAGGTGCGCGCGATGTGCAGCCGGCATATGTGCCTTGTCGGTTGTGCAGCTTCCCCTCTCGCGGCTTCGCACATGCGCACAAACGCGTACATGCTTGTGGTACACCTCGACCGTGTTGGCCGTGCATCGCACATCGACCTCCCGGCGCGCCAGCCGATGGGGCACGCTGTAGAAGCACCCGGTGACCTGGACATGGTAGTCGATGTTCACACGCGCCTTGCGCCACCTGGCATACACATAGCGTTGCGCCGGGAGTGGCCTCAGCGCCGGCCGGTCCAGCTCTTCAAAGAGGCTCTGGCGACTCCCCTCGATCTTTTGAAACGGCTGCTCGTTGAGCGCTTGTACCCAAGGCTTGATCGCGTCCCTGGCCTCCGACAGCGAAAAGAAGCGATGGTTGCGCAACGGAGCCAACACTCGCCGCTCGACGTGCTGGACCGCGGCCTCGACCTTCGCCTTGTCCTGCGGCTTGCCCGGTCGCGCAGGTACCACCGCGACCCCGTAGTGCTCCGCCAGCTCCCCGTAGCTCCGGTTCAGCTTCGGATCGTATCGACACGCCCGGTGCACGGCTGATTTCTCATTGTCAGGCACCACCGTATTGGGCACACCACCCCAGAACTCGAACATCCGCACATGCGAACCCGTCCAGTCCGATAGCGACCGCGACAGCGTCAGATCCACGAACGTGTGGTTCGATGCCGCCAGCGTGCCCACGAACACCATCGCACCCCTGACCTCGCCCGTCTTGCAATCCGTCAACGGGACCGTAGGGCCCGCGTAGTCCACAAACACCCGGTCTCCGGCCTTGTAGACCTGCCGCATCACCACATCAATGCGCGTGGGTCCACTTCTTGTAGTGCTCGCAGAACCAGCTGTACTCGTACCCGTTCGGGTGCGCCTCGCGGTACTCGATCCACAGGCGCTGCAACGTCATGCCCTTGTGGCGCCCCATCTCGCTGTGGACCTCGACCCAGTCGGGCACCGGACGCACCGCGTTGGACACCACCCCGGACGGGTACAACGCCGCCTCCAGCTGGTCGTCATCAAAATCATCCGGCAACGGCCAGGACAGGCCCGCGCTCTCGGCCCGCCGGACATACCTGGACACCGTGGCGCGCCCAATACCCAGGCTCGCCGCGATCTCCCGCTGGCTGCGGCCAAGCGCTCTCAGCCGCAAAAACTCTCGAATCTTCCTCATGGACAACCTCTTCCTTGGCACCGTCTTCCCTCCTCGTTGCGGTAAACGAACAACCCACCCGAGGTTGAAAGAACGGCTGGTTACATCAGGTCATCCAGTATGCTCCTCCGTGCTACACCACCTGACCGGCCACGTTCATGGCCACGTCTTGTTCACGAACCCAGCGCGCGTCCACGATGGAATGGAATCCGCGGCCGCATTCACTGGAATGGGCGGCCCGTTTCCCGTGGAATGCCCGGCCCATTTGGCGTGGAATATGCAACGTTTGACCGGTTCCATGTCGTCAAGCTGCTCAACGAGGGGATCGAGCGGGTGCGTCGGGCGGAACAGAAGGACCGTCCGGACCTCAAGCGGACACGCTGGCTGTGGCTGAAGAACCAGCGGCGCCTTACCGCCTCGGAGATGGTTCGGCTGGACGAGTTGCTTGACTTGGTCACGGACACATTGCAGACGGCGAAGGCGTACGAGCTGAAGCTGGACTTCCAGGAGTTATGGGCTCTGCCGCCGGTGGCGGCAGGGCGTCACTTGGATCGTTGGTGCGTGAGGGCGGAGGAGAGCGGGCTGCAGCCGATGGTTGGGGTGGCCAAGACGATCAGGCGGCACAGAACGGGCATTCTACGCTGGCAACATTCGCGGCTGACGAATGGCCTCCTTGAGGCCATGAACTCACTGATACAGGCTGCCAAAGTCCGTGCTCGGGGCTATCGGACAGCGGAGAACTTCATCACGATGGCGTATCTGGTTTGCGGGAAGCTCGAATTCCGGCTACCCACATAAAACAGCGAGGAACCAGAAAAAGACATTGAGAACAAACACGAATTCTCCGAAGTCGGACCACCGGGATTCGGGGCCCAGAAGCCCCAGGACCCTGGAAATTGGCCCCTCCTGCCACCAAAACGCCATTCAATTGCTGTTTCTTGACCGCTTGGCGCACCAAATTCCGCTGTCCGGGCACATTTACCAGGCGGTCACCCCATGCTACAGGCTCACCTTGCGTCATCAGCCTTTCTGCCGCGCACGCTCCTAGCGGCGCATCCCCGCCGCCGTGTCCGCCGGGTCGGAGGCGGCTGGCCGCTCACGCTGGAGCTCCCGTGGCACCGGATGGATCTCATCCAGGGTCATACCGTCATAGAGTCGGCCGTCCTTCATCACGTATTGGATGTCCACGGTGTTGCGAAGATCGTCCAGCGGATTCGAATGGAGCACCACGAGATCCGCAAATTTGCCCTCCTCGATACTCCCCAATTCAGTCCCGAACCCGATGGCCTCGGCCCCGAGAATGGTTGCGGCGCGCAGGATGTCGTGCGCTGACGCGCCCCCCGATGCCATTGCCCACATCTCCCAGTGATAGGCCAGGCCCTGGAGTTGACCGTGGCTTCCCACGCCTACCCTACCGTCCTCCTCCAGCATCTTCTTGACGAATTCGGCGTGCTTGGGGAAGACGTGCTCCTCCTCCAGGAACCAGCCCGCCTGTCCCGGACTACCGCCGCCTCCCGGCCCCCTGCGTCTTGTTCGTTCATCAAGATTGGCCTCGGGCACGAAGACATTGAGCTTGGGGTCATCATGCACATCCTCGGTCGCGTAAAAGTAGTTCTCGGCGAAGGGGCCGCCATAGGATACGAGTAACGTGGGTGTGTTGGTGGTCTCCGATTCCTCGAAGAGCTTGACCACATCGGAATAAATGGGTGCGATCGGCAGATTGTGCTCAATCCCCGGATACCCGTCGATGGCGTGAGTGATATCGATCTTATAATCCAGTCCGCCCTCGGTCGTGGGCATCAGCCTCAACTCCCGGGCCGCCTGGATGATCCACTGCCGCTGCTGGCGATTGCCCGACATGTACATCTTGAGCGTCTTGGTGTCGAAATACTGGGAGTAGCGCCTGAGGATCTCCTTTGCGTGATCGGCATCGCGGATATTCTCCCCGCTGAAGACCCCTGGTCCAGTGGAGTAGACTCTGGGGCCGATCATTCCGCCGGTGCGCACGCGGTCGGTGTAGCTCAGCACATCAGTGAACGCGGTCTGCGGATCCCTGGTCGTGGTAACCCCGTAGGACAAAGTGGTCAGGTACTGCCACACCTCTTCGGGGTGGATTTCCGGGATGAGCCACATGGCGTGATAGTGCGTATCCACAAAGCCCGGCAGGAGCGTCTTGCCCGTCACGTCGATGACGCGCACGCTGTCGGGGACCTCGACCGAATCGACCGGTCCCACATCAACGATCCGGTTGTCCCTGATGACGACGATGCCGTCTTCCAGGATGTGGGGCGCCCCGGTGGTGTCGTCAGCGGGCTGGGCCATGGTGATGATCCGGCCACCTCGCAACGCGATGGTGCCCCGGGGAATATCGCGGGGCAACAGGGCTTCAATGACGCGCTCCTCCGCCTCGTAGGAATCCGTGGAGTCCTGGAGGAACTCGTCGTCGCCGCCCCGCACCCTCGCCGCTTTTGCGGCGACCTCTTGGGCCGCCATTCGGATGGAATCCGCGCGGGCCATCAGCGAATCCGCCACAACCTGCACCGAATCCGCCGCAAGGCGCCTGATCTCGGACTCCAGCTCCTCGGACACCTCGGCGTTCTCGTTCTTGAGGCTGTCGGCTTGGGCGCGCTTCTCCTTGAGGGTGTCCGATACCGCCATGGCCCGTACACGAATCAGGGCCCGCGCGTGCGCGGTCTCCTCCTCCTCTCGCTCCTCCTCTTCCACATAATCCAGATCGTAGGTGAACAGGACATTACCCATGGCCCAGTGCAGCCGAGACCCGTCGGCGGCCCAAGAGGCAAATTCCCCGCCGACATCGGTGACCTTGCGCACGGGCACCGGTGGGGCCCCAAGATTCGTCAAAATGATTGTCGGCGGCTCGGCGCCGACTTCTGCCAGGTCGATCACATAGATGTCGCTCCCGAACTGAACAAGGGCCCGGTCACCCTCGGGTGACAACACGATCAGTCCGGCGGGAGAGGGGCCCCCAAACTCCGCGGACGGGTCCGGGTCCGTTGGGTCGGGAGATGTGCGCCAGGGGAAGACGCGCCGGGGCAGGAATTCGGGGCGGCCCCCGTGGGGATCGCCGATTCCTCCCACACCCTGGCGTCCCCGCACGACCATGTGCCGCTCCACAGCCGTGCCGTCCCACCGAAATGACACGAGCCCCTCAATCGGACTGTATGCGTAAATGCGGTCGGTGTCGTTGGCCGCAAAGTGTGCCACGTCGCGAGATCCGGTGGGCGAGATGACCGTTACTGCGCTCGGGGCCTCCGCGTTTGCGGGAACCCACACAAACTCCCCGCCGATCGGACCGAAGAAGATCCCCGCCGCTTCCTTGAGCTGGCGGGCGGCGCCCCGGGAGGCCACGATGCGATCGCCATCGGGAGACCACGCAACGTTGTAGTACATCGCCGCCGTCCGGGTTAACTGCACGGCCGTTCCCTCGTCGGCCCCAACCTTCATGATGTGACCGCCTTGGGCGTCGTCCCACGTCACATAGGTGATCCAGCGTCCGTCCGGGGACCACTGCGGATGGAACTCCCCGACCTCGGCATCCGTGAGGCGGCGTGCTTCCCCGTCGGGAAGCTCCCTGATCCACAGTCGATCAAAGGCCGTAAATGCGATGCGGCCGCCGTCGGGGGAGGCGACCGGGTTGCGAATCTGGCTGGCCGTGACCATCTCGGTGGTGTCGATCTGGTACTGGAATGCCACCTTGGGGCCGATGTCAAGCTCCACATCGATGTCGAAGGGAATCTCGGTCGCCTCCGACCCGTCCATGGGCACCCGCCAGATTTTGCCCCCGTATGAGATAACGACCTCGTCGCCGGAGGGCACGAACGCGTAGCCGGGAAGCACGTCCAGCGGCGCCCGCGATTCCTGTTCATCCCGCTGAATCGGGTACGCCACCCAGGACTCCTCGCCGGTTTCGAGGTCGCGCTTTCTGAGCCCCGTCTCGGCATTGTAGCGGCTTGCGTACACAAGCCACCTTCCATCGGGAGATATCGCCGGGCGCATGCCTGAGCCGTAGCGGTTTGTCATGAGCGTGTTGGCACCCGTCTCGCGATCGTAGCGGAAGATCTGGTACCGGGGCATCCTGGCGTTGTACTGCCAATCGCCCTGGGAGCCGGCGTACCAGATGTGGCGACCGTCGGGACCAAATGCTGCGCCGATGCGCTTGAGACCCGAGGGTCCCGGAATCGAAACCGGGGATGCTCGCTCCGTGTGATACATGAACAGTCCGGCTTGGCCACCCAGCCCGCCGGAGCGACTCACGACGATAAATTCCCCGTCCGGGGTCCATTCGGGCGAGAGGAACAGGCTTGTATTGCCACGCGACACCTGCGTTGTGTCCGTCTTGTCCAAGCGCATGGTCCAGAGATTGTCGCCCCCGCTGCGATCTGAGACGAAGGCGATGGTCTGCCCGTCCGGGCTGAATCGGGGCTGCACATCAAAGGCCATGCCCGTGAGTAGCGGGGTGGCCGAGCCGCCGGTGATGGGCATCGTGTACAGATCGCCCAAGAAGTCGAAGACGATCGTCTGGCCGTCGGGGCTGACATCCAGCGAGATCCATGTGCCCTCGGTTGCCGTGAACTCCGCCGTGCGCGCCGAGCGCAGTGGAAGTGGGTCCCTGCCCGGGCGCCCGTTCTGGGCGATAAGCACACTGGCCTCGGCCAGCAGCGCGGCCGCCGCCAGCGCGAGGACGACCATACGCGGTCCGGGCGTGCGGGGCCTCATCGGTCACCTCCCGGGATTCCGGCCCGAACATCCGGGGCGTGGGTTCGCCACCGCTCCTGGGGAGCCTGGCGCTGACGGGGCCAGAGCTCGTCCAGCGTATCGCCATCGTAGAGACGTCCGTTCATCATCACCATGTCTACCGTGTTTGTGTTGCGGATGTTCACAAGGGGGTCCCCTTCCAGAATCACCAGGTCGGCGAGCTTGCCGGCCTCGATGGACCCCAGGTCCCGGCCCAGGCCGATCGCGCGGGCCCCCATGATGGTGGCGGCCCTGAGGGCATCGTGCTCGTCCATGCCACCGCTCTGCATCGCCCACAACTCCCAGTGGTAGCCAAGTCCCTGAAGCTGGCCATGGCTTCCCACGCCCGTCCTGCCGCCGCCCTCAACCAGCTGTGCGAGCCAGGCCGCGTGCCGAGGAAACGCGTACTCCTCCTCCATGAACCAGGCGCCCCGGCCCGGCCCGGTGGTCTGGAGGCGGCGCGCCTTGGTGTCAAGCTCTTGCTTGGGCGTGAAGTGCGTCAGCTTCGCGTCGCCGAAGATGTCTTCGCGGGTATAGAAATAGTTTTCCGCCCACGGGCCCCCGTAGGAGACGAGCAATGTGGGTGAATTGACCGTCCCTGACGTCGCAAAGAGCTCCACCACATCCCTGTAGGCCGGGATGATCGGCATCGAGTGCTCCACGCCGGGATACCCGTCGATGGCGTGGGTCATGTTGAGTCGATAGTCCAGTCCACCCTCGGTTGTCGGCATCAGGTTGAGCTCGCGCGCGGCCATGATGAGCCACTGCCGCTGTCGACGGTTGCCAGACATGTACATCTTGAAGGTCTTGGTGTCGTAGTACTGGCTGTACTTGCGCAGGACCGTGAGGGCGTGGTCGTAGCTACGCACGAAATCGGCCGAGAACACGCCGGGTCCGGTGTGATAGACCCTGGGACCGACCATGTTGCCCGCGCGCACCATGTCCTCGTAGGAGAGCACATCGGTCGTTGCCGTCTGTGGATCGCGGGTCGTGGTGACTCCGTAGGCCAGGTTGGCCTGATAAATCCAGGGCCGCGACCAGTGAAAGCCCCACAGATTCCACATGTGCGCGTGGGTGTCCACGAAGCCTGGCACGACGGTCTTGTCGGCAATGTCAATCACCCGAGCACCGTCGGGCACCCTGCCCGGACCTGAGGTCACCGACATGATCCTGTTGTCGGTTACGACAATGTCGGCGTTGTTCACGATTTCGTCGCCGTTCATCGTGATCGCGCGACCACCCCGAAGCACGACAGTTCCCGATGGGATGTCGCGCTGGGCACTCACGGCGATACGCGTCTCGGTGGCGGCGTAGTCCGGGTCCGACTGGGCCTCGTCCAGGTCGTAGGTGAACAGAACATTGCCCAGCGACCAGTGAATCACGCGTCCGCTGGCGCCCCATGTCGGGAATTCCACACCCAGATCGTTGAGTTTCCACGCGGGTACTCCGGCGGAATCGGGCTTGGTGACGTCGATGGTCGGTAGCGTCGCGCCCAGATCCGGCACCGTGACCACATAGAGGTCATGGCCGATCTGGGCCAGCGCGAGGTCGCCCAGCGGGGCCAGGGCAATCGAGCCCGCGCTCCGCATGGGAATCAACTCCCGGGGCTGGTTGTCGTCGAAGGTCTGCGGCATCACGAGGTCCGAGGTGTGGGAGGGACGGTATCCGTCCGGCACCTCGCCCGCAGACACGTCCAGACGGGCGGTGACGCGAAGGTGAGACCGTTCATCCGTGTCGTCCCACCTGGACGAGGAAAGGGCGAAGGTCGGGGCTGGGCGCACGGGCGATCCCGGAGGCGCGTCGGGTCTGGCAGTTCCGTAGTAGTAGATGCGATCCGATGTCTCGCCAAAGTGCGGATTTCGCCGACCCCGGGTGGGCCCGATCACCGTCACCGTCCCCCCGGAGGCCGGAACCCACACGAACTCGGAGTCTATTCCGGCAAAGAACGGGTCAACCGCCTCCATCACGTCCCGGGACGCCGAGCGCGCCGCCACGATGCGCTCTCCGTCGGGAGTCCAGGCGAGGTCGCGGTAGTAGGCCGGCACACCGGTCGTCAGATTCCTGGTTGAGCCGCCGTCGACCGCCACGCGCCGGATATGGCCCTCTCCCAAGTCATCGTCCCAGGTGACGAAGGCCACCGATCTGCCGTCCGGCGACCACACGGGTTGGTACTCGCCGACGGCCGCGTCGGTGAGGCGCCGGGGCTCCCCGTCGGGTAGCTCGGCCACATAGAGGCGGTCCAGCGCCGTAAAGGCGATCCGGGCTCCGTCGGGAGACGCGCGCGCATCACGGATCTGCTTCACCGTGAAGTAGGGCGTGTCCTCGATCGGGTACTCGAATTCCACCTCGGGGCCGACGGCGATCTCAGCCTCCACCGTGAACGGAACCTCCGTGGGTGGGCTCCCGTCCACAGGCACCCGCCAGATGCCTCCGCCGTAGGAGGTGACCAACGCCTCGGAATCCGGTGTAAAGGAATACCCGGGCATCACATCCATGTTCGCGGTCGACTCCTTGTCATCGCGCTGGACGGGATAGGCGACCCACCGCTCTTCCCCCGATTCCAGGTGGCGGAGTCGTATTCCCGTATCGGCGTCGTTCCGCGTGCCGTATGCCAAATGCCGACCATCGGGTGACAGCGTGGGTCGGAAGGCCGATCCATATCGATTGGACATGGGCGTGCGTGTGCCCGTTTGGCGATCGTACACCATGAGCTGGTACTGCGGGAAGATTGCGTTGTACTCCCAGAGTCCGTTGCGCTGCGCATACCAGACATAGCGGCCCAGGGGGCCCACCGAGGGACCCACCATCCTCTGCCCGGCGGGTCCGCCGACCATCTCGAGACCGGTGCCCCCGTCCACATGGTAGAGCCAGAGCTTTTCCAGTCCCCGGCGCGCTTGCGCCCTGGACACCACGATGTACTTGCCGTCCGGCATCCAGTCGGGTGAGAGGAAGCGGCTCCCGATCCCCTTCGTCAACTGGGTGGGGTCACCGCCGCTGGTCGGTAGCAGCCACACATTGTTGTCGCCGCTACGGTCCGACACGAAGACGATGCGCTCCCCGTCGGGACTGAACCGAGGCTGCATGTCATGGGCCATCCCACCGGTGAGGCGCGTGGCCTCTCCGCCCTCCGCCGGTATGGTGTACAGGTCGCCCAGCAGGTCGAAGGCGATGGTCTGGCCGTCGGGACTGACGTCCAGAGAAATCCACGTCCCTTCGTTGGTTGTGAAGCGCGCCCACCGCTCAGCTTCCAGCGGAAGCCCCCGGTCAGGGTCGGCGTCGGCCTCCTGGGCGTATCCGCCCAGCGGAACCAGCAGGAGCAGTGCGGCCGTTGTGACGATACGGTCAATGAAGCGCATAAGGCATATCCGGTCGAAATTGGTTATTGCGGTCCGTTGTCAATCCCATGGTGTCGGGCTACCCGGATCTCTCAAGAAAAGACGATGTCCATCACAAAACGTACGAAGCCGCATCACGTTGGGTGACGGGGCGGAGGTGTCCCAACACCTGGTGCCAAGGATTCCCGGACCATTTCGTGAAACGGCGGACCCTTGGGCCCACGGGCGCATCGGCCTCCTTGATGGAATACAATGTTCGGCAACCGTGCCAGCAACGCCAGTCATGTATGGCGAGTCCAGAGACCCGAGCCCCCGTTGTCGCCGCAAGGAGACGGGCAACCGCTCTGGGCCCCGAGCTCAAGGCGAGCCGGCGCAAGCGCCCGAGCGACGGGGTCCGGCGGCTCCTGAGCAAGCGCCAATACGTCCGCCGCTATGGGCCGCCGTCTGCAGCAACGGAGCGACGATCAAAGATGTGATCCCCGGCGACGAGCTGATGCCTCAAGAGTATCCGTTTCTGGCGGAGCCGGGCGATCCCATGCGGGCGTTGTATTGGGCCGGTAATCGATTGGCAGGGCGTGGAAGTGATGAATCCTCCGGTCACACGGATATCGGTGTTGCGATATCCGGTCGGTGAGAACGCGGCACTGGGGTCGGTCTGCGCTGGCGGCTCGGTTACGCTGGATCACCGGTCTGTGCAGGGGCCGGTCTTGAGGAGGTCGGACTTCGCGGCAGTGCTCCGGTACAGCCACCCGCAGGTCATCCATGGGCGCTCCGGCCTGGCTACCATATAACCGTCAAGGTTGTTGACACGGATTGATGACTGGAGCCCTTGGCGGCAACACGTTGGGCCGGTGCAACGATCGCGTTCGCGCTCCCGGAGGCGCGAGCGCCAAGGCCTACCATTGGGGGCGATGTGACTGCGATGGTGCGAGAAGGATTTGATGCCTTGGGGAGTGGCGAGGTCGCCGCCGACAAGGGAGGAGGGTTACTGGAGCGCGACATCGCCGTCGTGTCCGTTTCAATCGACTTGGGGGCCGGACGCCGGGGCGTGGATATGGGGCCGTCCGCCCTGCGGATTGCGGGCATCACGTCCAACATCAAGGGCACGGGACACCGCGTGATGGAGCTGGGCACAATCACGGCGGGTGGTCTGGAGATCACCGAGGCGGGGGAGTCGGGCCTGCCCTATCTCGCGGAGATCCTGAATGTCGCCAGGGAGACGGGGGCGGCTGTGACGCGTGCGCTGGAAGCGGGCGCCGTACCCCTGGTGCTGGGCGGCGACCACTCGTTGTCCATCGGGACCGTGCCGGCAGTTGCGGCATACCATCGTCGCCAAGGGTCGGAGATCGGGCTCATCTGGGTAGATGCCCATGCGGACATGAACCAACCCGAGACATCGCCCTCGGGCAACATCCATGGCATGCCCTTGGCCGTGTTATTGGGATACGGCGATCGCCAGCTTGTTGGCGCCGGGGCGAGTGTCAAGCCTGAAAACGTCAGCATTCTGGGTGCCCGGGAGCTTGATGTGGGGGAGAAGCGATTAATCCGGCACTTGGGCATACGCGTCTTTACGATGACCGAGATTGACGAGCGTGGCGTGGCGGCCTGCATGGACGAGGCACTCTTGCGCGCAAATGCCGATACCGCGGGATTTCACCTCTCCTTCGACTTGGACGCCTTGGATCCGCGTGTGGCCCCCGGGGTCGGCACGCCCGTCCGCGGCGGCCTGACATACCGGGAGGGACACTTGGTGTGCGAAAAGTCCTCGCGGTCGGGGCGGTTGCTGAGCCTTGAGGTCGTCGAGCTGAATCCGGTGCTGGACGACCGGAACCTGACGGCGCAGCTGGGCGTCGGGCTGGTGGCATCCGCTCTGGGAAAGACGATTCTGTAGGTGGTCGCGCGGCGTGCCAGAAGTTTGGCGGCGCCGTCTTAGGTTGCTTCGGGGGTAGGCGGGTTGCTGGTTCCTCTACGCCCTTTGCCTGATGTTATTGGGCGGCACGCCCTCATGGATGCCTTCAGCGAGGGACTGTGCGGCACACGGCCGAGGTGGTGAAACCGGTAGACACAGGGGACTTAAAATCCCCCGGGAGATCATCCCATGCGGGTTCGAGTCCCGCCCTCGGCACTACAACGTGGGGCGACGGCGCGTGGATTCCTGGGGGGCGCCGGAGTTGGGAGCGCCGTTTACAGGATAGCGTCCAGGTGTAGGTCGATGCGTAGGCGCCGCTGTGGACCCGTGAGACCGTGCGACACGTCCAGGCGGATGAGTCCGTCCAGAACGCTGCCTCCGATGCCGACCCCATACAGCATCTCGCTCCCGTCAAAGGCTCGTTGCCGGCCTGCCCACGCCGCATCGCCGAAGAGGATGACGCTACTTCCGATGTCAAAGCTGTGGGACAGCTCCAGACGGCCTCGGAGGAACGATGGGCCAGACAGCACCGAAGCCGAGTATCCGCGCAGCGTCCTGCCGGAGCCCATGAACCAGGAACGTTGCGCCGGAGCTAAGCCCCAGGTATGTCCGCCGCCGGCCTCGGCGCCGATCCACCACCGGCCACGAGCGGAGGCGTGGGCGGGGAGTAGCGCACGGACGGTGAGGCTGGCCTGTTGGTAGTGTGATGTGGAGGGGTTTGCCGCATGGATCGGTCGCCACATCGCCCCTCGCCCCCTAATCTCAACGCCCAGTTGCGCTGAGGCCGGATTTGAGCCCAGCCAGGGCGCAAGCCGGAGCTCAATGCCGGCCTCATCCACCGCATCCGCCCTGATGTTGGGTCGGAAGGTCCAGTTGCCGCCGAGCATCCTGAAGAGCGCAAAATTCGACTTGAGGCCAACGGCGGCGTGTCGTTCGGCGTAGGCTCGCAAGTGGAACGAGGCCCGAGCGGCCTGGGGCGATCCCCAGGTGGCATCGGCGCCCGTGGCGCGGTAGTACTCGCCCTCGTCTCTGCCAAAAAACAGGGCGTTCAGGGAATTGCCCAGGTCCAGGTAGCGACCGTCAGGATCGGTTGCGCGAACCTCGTGGAACAGGCCTGCGCTCCACTGGCGGAGCACGGTGGAACGCTTGAAGTCGATCCTGGCTTTCGGTCTCAGGTCGGCAAGACCGAAGAACCCCGACAGGTTGAAGGAATGCCGATTGTTCAGTTGGGTCGTGAGGGCACCGCCCACAGCCGGCCCCTCCACGCGGTTGTAGCGAATGAAGTCGGGTCGCGCCCACCCCCAATGGAAGTTCCACGGCGAGACCTGAATGGGTGGGGCGGGTAGCTTTGCCAGCCGCGCCATGTAGTCTGCCACCTCGTCCTCGGTAAGGAATCCCGGCGCGTCGCTCCAGATCGGTTCAGGAAGGTGCGGACTACTCTCGACAACGCTGCGATCGGTGGGGACGACGAGAAACGTGGATCGGTCCCGCTGGGGGGTTGCCGAGTCGGCCATGAGCTCGTACGCCGTTCCGTCATCGTCGCCCAGGAGTTCCGCAATAAACGCCATCGCGTCGGCGCGATTCTCAAAATGCACATGGCGTAGATCCTCATCGGCGTCTACCGCGACGCCCGGCTTCCGCTCAGCGGTCGTGTCGATGGCTAATCCTGAAGCGGCCGGCTCCTCCGCCTGATCCGAGGCGAGCGTGACATCCTCCATTCGGTAGGAAACGTCCATCGAGACGGGTACCTTGAGAATGCCGGCTCCGGCTTCGCCCTCCATGCGCAGACTGCGCGGGAGCCACACCTCAAAGTCCCAGAGCGCGTAGTCCACCGCGATCATGGTCAGATTGAATGTCCAGGGCTTGAAAATCCCGGGGACAAACCGGAATTCATTGTCCTCGTCAGCTTGCCGCACATCGGGGATGTCCCGGATTACGTCGAACTCGCGACTCAGGCGGTACAGCGCGCGGACCAGCGCGCCCGACTCCGGCTCAATCCAGAGCGCGCCGCTGATGCGCCGCACATCCGCCTCCCGGGGCAGGACATTCAGCTGGATCAGCGTCAGGTGTCGTCCGCGGGGTAGCGTCAGCGTCAGCGTGTCACCGCTCTGGAACCGGTAGAGGGAGTCTGCTCCCTGGCTCAGAGGATGCGCCAGCCAGAATCCGTCCCCGTCCGGCTCAAAGACGGCGTCGTCGGTGTTGGTGCCCCAGAAGAGGCGATCGCCCCCCGGCTCGAACGGCTCATCGAATGGAAGATCCTCCAGCCACTCTAGATCACCTTCGCGCACGGCTGTTTCTCGGCCGGGATAACGGGATCGGGTGCCCAACACCTGAATCACGGCGTCGTAGTCCTGATCCCAGAACGCCCTGACCGCGGTCTCATTGTGATAGAGCACCCGGTCCTTGAGGGGCGTACGGATTGATGCGGCGATGCGCTGTTCAATGAGTGCGGTGTAGCGGACAACCGATTCGTCCAGCGTCAGCCACTTCGCCTGCGCGCCTGCGTGCAAGAGGCGCGCGACCGGGTCCACATAGGTGTCATGGGCGAAGGAGCCCTCCTGGGTTTGGACCGCTGCTGCCGTGAGGTGACCACTTGGCTGGCCTAGCCAAGTCAGGCCGCACGCAGCAATGAGCAGCGCTCGATCCATCATCTGGCGCTTCCGCCATTTGGAGGAGGGTGGCTCAGGTGGACGGACCGGATATCAGCCCACTCCACATGGTGTGCCACATCGGGATCGCTGGCGCCCTGTCCGCTGGCGGTGACCTCCATTGTGGTGGCCAGGGGGAACACCAGGACACCCCGGTCAGCGAGTCCGGTGCGTCTGCTCCCCGAGATGGACAGGGACCGGCCATCGACAAGTGTGATTCGTGCCTTGGGCAACGTTCTGCGCCCGCCGCTTGCTCCCGGCTTCGACGGCATTCGCTCGATGCTTCTGATGTTCCCGAGCTCGATGTCCAGATCGACGCCGTCCGCATTGCCGCTCAGAATGTCCCACGACCACTCGCGATCAGCGTCCCACCGGATGTTTCCCTCGACCTTCTCGCCGGTGTTCGTGACCACCGTGCCGAACAACGGGTGGCCGGAGGCGAAGGACTCGTATCCATCCGTCGGTGGCGCATCCATGAAGCGTAGCGACCGAAACGCCTCCCACCCGATCTCCGCGCGCCCGATCTCCGGGTCGGAGACACGCACGGTCCAACGCCCGCGCGCCTCTTGGTGACCGTCAATGGTGTCCCCCAATACGGTCACGAGTCTCGTGGGCGCCGGATTCCCCTCGGACCTCTCAAAGCTGCGGATCTGATTGAGGGGTATGGTGACGCGAGTTCCATCGCGGTAGGTGCGAACGGGCAAGTCGGTGGCGAAGGTCCGACTCCCCCACGCAGAGAACCCGGTAAACACGAAGCCCGTGTGAGTGGTGGCGGTCCCGTACAGTGGCTGTTGGCTGTCGGGGGCGGGGCGTGGAGCCCGGAACAAGTCGATGCGGAGAACATCGGAGTTCCTCACGCGAATGGGGCGGTTGTCGGTTCCGGTGACCTCGACGCTCAGGGCGGGCCACGCGAGCCGTGCCTGCCAAGGCAACGTGGCATCGTTATCGGCGCCGCGAACGATCACGTTGAAGAAATCCGCCTCCTCGGCCACGAGCGCGGCGATTCGTCCCGCACGGATCTTTCTCACCGCGTACTCGGGATAATCGGAGTGGCGCTCCCCCCAAGTGATGCGGTATCCCTTGAGATCAATGGACCTGATCGCCTCCGTTCCGTCCTGGGTCGCGTTCAGCCAGTCTCGGTAATGGGATGCGGGGGCGACCCGCTGCGCCCGGAAAACGTCGGCCCAGGTTGCTACGGGGCCTCGGGTGAAGCGAAGGAATCCGATGTGACGCTCACCCTCGCGAGTTACGACTTCGCCCCATATTCGGTGGCTCCGGGCGTGGGGCATACCCTCTTCTTGCGACCGCGCGGGGTGCGGGGTGCCGAACGCGAGCGCCAAGGCGACGACAGAGGCCGATACTCGTACTCGCGTGCTGCGCCCGCGGTGGCCTCCGGGGTGCGCTCTGGGGTGAAATGTCCGCATCTTCGCCTTAACGACGGTGTCAGCGGGAAAGTTCCAGGGCGTGGCCACGAACGTGGGTTCCACATGTTCCAGACACGCATTTGCCTGGACACTCGCGATGGCGCGGGTGGCGGATGAATGGACAAACGAAGTGCTGCCACCTATGTTGGCGCCCACCAGTCATGGGTTTGTTTTGGGGTCTTTCGTCACGCCAACCAGGAATGGAGCAGAGTCCTATGATTTGCATCGCGCGCATGATGCCGTACAGAACCACTTCGTTTCCGATGGTCTGGATGCTTCTGGCTGCCTTGGCTGTGGGTTGCGGGACCGGGGACGGAGCGATCGATGGAGAGGCGGACACCGATGCGGCGTCCTCTGGGAGCGCGGCATCTGTCGGGGATCAGGAATCCGACGTCTCGGCCAATCCTCGCTTTGGGGTTTGGCAGATTGAGACAGATCGACCAGAGCCGTACCGGAACGTCATGACCTACGAACCCTACGGTGAGGGTGGTATGCGGATCACGATTCGCCAGACGAACGAGGATGGAGAAACCGACGAATGGGGCTATGTGACGCTGTTTGACGGTGTTTTTCGTCCGGTTCATGGTCGAGAAGGTGCCGAGAGCGCAGTTGAGGTGATCGATGAGCGCACGAACCGGATATTGAACGCCCGTGACGGGGAGGTAACCCAGACGATCATCAACGTGCTATCTGAGGACGGCAACACGATCCACAACGAGTATCGAAGTACTCGTCCAGACGGGACGGAGCGGATCAGCCACGCGATCTATCATAGGATCGGCTAAGCGTCCCTCTCGCGGGCACAGGGTGTACATCGAATAACCGGTCAGCCGCAAGGTGGGGATGGATAGGGCCGCAATTGTCGGAGCGGTCATGATCGTGGGAGTGACCCCTCGTGCGGTCACATGCTTCTCTGCCGTCCGCCGCGGGTGCGCCTGTGCGATGGACTGTCTCGGTTCCGGGTATTTGCCCGAGATGCAGGTGTAGCCGACCATCACCTGTTGACCCCCGATTTCTGGGTGGTGGGCCCGCCACGACCGCAAGTGCGGCTACAGGGGAACATTCGTTCGGTGGCTGGATTTGTCGAAGGTAGAATATGCCACGACGGACTTCTCGGGTCACGCTTGATGGGCGAGACCGGGCGCCCGCACAGCTATCGGAGATTGGCGGTTGATGGTTCTTGGCGCGGTTTAGCGACTTCGTCGGTTAGCGTGGCGAAGACAATCTGTCCGACTGCCGGGAAGGGGAGAGGATTGTGGCGAGCGCTGGGCGACCCGGTGTGATTCTCCATCGTCGGCTCACATAAGAAAAGTTGGTCCATGATCGCGTGCGACCCTTTCGGTTGCCCGCGACAATAGGGTGGGTAGCGGCTCATAAGGTCAGGTGAGCCTTACGAGGGCCGTCAGCAGTAACACCGAAATGCGTCAGCCCTCCGCCCGGATGAACAGCCGGACGGAGGGCTGACGGTTGAAAGGGGGCCCCGCGGGCCCCGTCAGTCGGATGTATCGCCGACTGACGGGGTCACCGTTGGGCCAACACCTCGTTGCCGGGCTACGACTTGGCCTTGAGGCTGGTCTTCGCGCCCCTCATCCACGTCCCAGAGCTGCCCTGCCTGGAGTCGACCCTGATCTCCATCGGTCCCATCATCTCCTTGCGGGTCACCCTCACGGAAGCACTGTTCACCGTTCGGAAATCCACCCAGTCGCTATCGCTGGCAAAAACCCACCAAATCCGCCTGCTGTTCCAATTGAGCGCGGTCTTTGATCCGATGTAGGCGAACACCGTCGCGCTCGACCCGTCCAGGTCGGCGATCGACGGGAACGTGAACGCAACCCGGTAGGTCGACCTCTGGCTCGATATGGCGGTCCAGTCGACAATGAGGGAGTCTCTGGTCCCTGCGGTCGCACGCCTCGCCTTGACCGAGGTCGCCCTGGGGTCGACCGCTGGAATCTTCACATAGCTGGTGTCGGTTCCATTCGCCACCGCGTAGAGGACACCGCTGCGATTCTGTGACGCCGTACTTCGGATCCTGATCGTAAACGTGTCATCAGGGAACGATTCGTTTCCGGCCTTGGAAGTGAACACGTATCCCTTTCCGGTCCAACTGGCGAAAGCACCACTGTAGAGTGTATCAACGGCGTGCTGGAAGTTCAATCGTAGCTCTACCCAAGAACCGTTGTGAAAAATGTCGGGGAGGATGTTCACCGGATTCGAACCATTTTTGTCCAAAGGATGTCCACGGTCTTTGTTGGCGTCCTTGATCAGGTTTTGATCGAGGCGAACGACGATGCCCAATGTGTCAGCCAAGTCGAGCCTCACCCCGCCGGTGAGGGTGCGTCTCTTCTGCAAGCGCGCCCCGGTCGCGGTCCCGGTTCTCTTCCCAGGTTGATCGCCCAAGATGATAAAGGTGCGGACCTTGATGTCACCGTAGCTGATGCTCTGCCCCGGTGCAGTGTTGACGGTCTGGCCGCTGCTCGGGTACTCGAAGCCGAAGTGCCTCCTTGACGCCTCGATCTTGTAGGCACCGAACGGCACGCTCAGCGTGTACGTGCCCGAGGCCTGGGTGGTCATGGAATCAACAAGAGTGGAATCGCTGACCCTGGTCGCTTTGACCAGGATGCCGGAAACCGGACCGTTTATCCCGGAAAGAGAAACCGACTTTGTGGCGATTACTCGGCCCGAGACGGTGCCGTGCTTGAACCCGGTGAAGTTGACGCCCGACAGGTTGGTGCCCGGGGCGGCCGGCAGCGTGAGCGATTCGGGCGCGAAGCTCATCCCGGCCATCGATGCCCTGATCGTGGCGTTCGTGCCGGCACCCTTGTTCCCGATCTGCGCGCGGAAGGTGCCGTCGGCGCCCGTGACCAGCTTGCCCTTGTTGGGGCCGGCCGTTGCCGCGTTCGTTGGCGCCTTGTTGTCGATCGTGATCGAGACGCCCGCGAGCGGCGCGTTCGAGCCCGAGGCGACCACCGTGCCGCTGTAGAACACCGGCGTCTTGGTTGTGTTGAGCGTGAGGTCAACGCGCGCCGGCATATTCGCCTGGAACGCGACCACCTTGGCCGCCGACCCCAGGTGCCGGCTCGCCTTCACGTGTATCCTGTTGCCCACCCTGTTGACGGTTGCCGGCGCGATGCCGGTCACGATGTAGCGGCCCACGGCGTCGGTCATCGTCGTCATGCCGTTGACATCAATCATGACACTGTCGACGCGGAAGCCGTCCGCCCCCGTCACGATGCCGTAGACGGTGCTCGTGGTGGGCGTGACATCAAGCATGACGGCCGTGTCCAGCGGGTTCAGTGCATTGCCGACCATCGTGGTCGAGCCCACCTGGCCCAACCTGACGCGCCAGCCCGCCGGCACGGCAAACGTGTAGGCGCCGGCGGCGATCTTGCCGAAGGTGAATGTGCCCTTGGTGGTGCCCGCGCTGGCGGTCGTCTTGCTTTGCGCCATCCCGGCCAGGTTCTTGCCCGTCACCGGCGCCAGGTCAACCTTCACGCCGCCGACCATCTCGGTCGACACGGCGCTGAAGTCCTCGTTCGTGGCGTGCTTCTTGACCATCTTGCGGGAGACGTTGCCGCTGACGCTGTGGGTCATGACGTAGGCGAAGGTGCTGCACTCGCCGAAGTCCTGGCCCGTTGGGTTGGTGGCCATGAGCGGGCAGAGCTCGACCATGGGGCTGAAGCCGCCCATATCACCGAACGCGCCCTTCATGATGCCGTTGGCGTCCTTGTCCTTGAACGCGAAGAGCTCCATCGGGTCCAACAGCTCGATGTCGCCCGCGTCCGCCTTCTCCTTGGCCTGGACCATGACTTGTGCGTCGGCCGGCAGGTGCTTGAAGGTGATGACGCCATCCTTCTCCGACTTGTTCTTCGTGTTCCACTCTTGCGCCGTGAACATGCGTGAGCGACCGGTGGCGTCGATGTAGCGCACGTCAACATCAATCTTGCCGGACATGCGCGTGTCGCCGCCCAGCACGTTGCCGGTGTAGCCCATCACCTGGTCTCGCTCGTGATGCACGTAGACCTTGAGCGTCTGGGTCGAGTAGGTCGCCTCAATCGTTCCGGCGTCCATCTCCTGCATGAGTTTCAGGCCCGTGTGCTCGTGCATGACGGAGGTGGCGCTGAACTTCTCGCCGCCGTCCAGGGCGTCGCTCTGCACGGTATCCAGCATGACGGTGTATTTCGCGGGCAGGTCGGCGGGCTTGACCTCGAGGTCGAGCATTGCCATGCCCATGTTGTCGAACTTGGCGGGTGCTCCGGTGACCGCCTTGCCGCCCATGGTCACGGAGATCATCCAGCCGGCGAGCGGGTTGCCGCCGCCCATGTCGGTCATGACGGTCTTGCCGCTGACCGAGGCGTCGACCATCAGGTTGAGGATATCGAAGTCGTTGGCGGCCATCGTGGTCCTGGACTTCGGGTCCCAGCGCACGGCCTGCATCTCGTTCTCGACATGGTAGTCGTCGCTCATGACCTTGGCGTGAACCATGGCTCCGCCGGTGGCCATCGAGCGGGCAAACCGGATCATGGCCATGCCGTCCTTGTCCGTGGTGCCCTTGGCGACCATGGAGCCACCGGCCGCATCCGCGTAGAGCATGACGGAAGCGCCCTGGAGCGCGTCACCGGTGTTGTCGCCGTGCCGCAGCGTGACGGAGTAGTGGACGGTCTGGTGGGTGATGTCGTAGGGCAGGTGCTGCTTCTTGTCCTCTCCGACTGCGACGGTCAAGTCGTAGCCCGTTGCGGAGCCGCCGTAGGCGTGGTCGCCCAGCATCTTGGTGACGTCGGGACTGGTGACGACGGCCAAGACATAGGAGCCGGCCCTGAGGTCGCTGAACTGGAACATGCCCTTGTCGTCGGTGGTGGCCGTCGTGCGGTCGGTGACCCCTGGGCCCACGAGCACGACCGGAATGTTCTTGATCTCGAGCGCGTCCTCGCCCTCGTCGTGCATGTCGTTCTTGGTGGCTTCATCAATGAACAGCATGCCGGAGATGCTGGCGGTGGTGGCGTGGTCGCCCATGAAGTTGACGGTTTCCAGGGCGTCGTCGGCCAGCGTGACGTCCATGCTGGTCACGCCGAAGACGTAGGCCTCGCCCGTGACCATGATGGAGACGGTGTAGTCGCCTGCGGCCAGAGCGCCGAAGGCGTACATGCCGCTGGCGTCGGTGGTGTCCATCATATCGTCCATATTGTCGGACTCGAGCGTGACGGTGACGCCTGCCAGCCCCATGCCCTCGACGCTGACGCGGCCGGTGATGCCGGCGGTGCGCAAATAGTTGCCGTCGAACTGGACATTGGCGGTCTCGCCCAGTGCGACGGTGACGCTGCGGGAGGTGGCGTCAAAGCCGACCTCATCGGTGTCGTAGCCTGAGATGGCGACGGAGTAGTCGCCGGCTCTGAGCCGAGTGAAGGAGAACTGGCCGCCGGCATCGGTCTGTGTGCTCTGGTCGTCTTCGCCGCCGGAGAGGCTGACGGTGACGCCTTCCAGGCCGGTGCCCTCGACGCTGACGCGGCCGGTGATGCCGGCGGTGCGTAGATACGTGCCGTCAAAGCTGACGACCTTGGTGTCGCCCACACCCACATCGGCTGTGCTCGAGACGCTGGAAAAGGCCACTTCGTCAATATCGAAGCCCGAGATCTGGACCGAGTAGCGACCCGCACGGAGTCCGGTGAAGCTGTACTCACCGGTGGCGCTGGTGGTGGCCTGGTTGTCCGCCATGCCGCTCAGGCTGACGGTGACGCCAGCGAGACCGGCGCCTTCGACGGTGACGGAGCCCCGCACGCTGGCGGTGCGTATGTAGGTGCCTGAGAAGTTGGCGGTGGCTGTGCCTCCGGTGGTGCCGACGGTGACGGACATGGAGGTGGCGTCAAAGCTTGCTTCGGCGGGGAAGCCGGCGATGGAGACGGTGTAGGTGCCGGGTTCGATGTTGTCGAAGCGGTAGGAGCCGCCGCCTGCGGTGGTTGCGGTGGCCCCGCTGCTGAGTGTGACGGAGACGCCGTCGGCGCCCTGGCTCTCGATCATGACCTGGCCGGCGATGGAGCCGGTCGGGGGCGGGGGTGCGACATCCTCTCCGCAGGCCGCCATCATGATCGGCAGCAGCATGAGCGCCCCTGCCATGAGTTTTTGCAGTCTGTTCATGTTGGAGTTTTGCCCTCCCTAAAGGGTATGTAGGGGTGTTGCCCTTGGGGCCCTTGGCTTCCGGGGCCCAGACGCTATTCACGTTATCCTTAAGACCCGCTTCACCGGTTGCCTTTGGTACGGAGGCGGCCAGCCGAAACGGGGCTCGGATTGTCGACTACCTTGGGCGATGTGTGATGGGATAAGCCGACATGGTTGCATTGCAATGCAAGATCAGTGCCGTGACAAAGTGAAGCGCTACAACATCATTTATGGCAATGTGTTACAGTGTCAGGGGGGGGGGGGGCAAAATTTGAAGAACTCGAAGACTCAGATTTCTGAGGGGGGAAAGCAGCGCGGATGGACGCCCGGTAGCGTTCGTGCCGGTGATCTGGGGTTGTTTTGCCGAGCTCTTGACCTGCTGGGGACCTGTGGGTCGACAGTGATGGACAAGAACGGACGCGACGCTTGTGGGTGTCCGCCCCGGCGACCATGGCCGGTGGTGCTCGGGCGTTGGGCGACTTGACGCCTGGGCATGGTGGCATGCGAAGATCCGCTGGCCCCGGCCGCCCCAAAGCAATCTCCCCGGCCGGCGTTGCGCGGCGGCTGTCGAATGCGATTGACCGTGTCCAACCGACCCCGTGTGACTTCGGACTTCGGCACTACATGACTCAGCGACCCATTTGGCAATGGTCAGTCAGGAGGGCCCGTCGGCGCCAAGGGCCCGGGTTTGCCAATGGACCCCCGATGATGGACCGACTGGCGTGACAGTGCCAGGTGATGCACTCTGCCGACATTCGCTGGTTATACTGCCCTGCCTGTCGGGCAGCAGGTCTGCGCACTCGCACGCCGTGTTGTCTATCGGAGGAGGGCAAGCGTCATCCCTTTTGATGGAGTTCGCCGATTCGGTATTTGGGGTCCGCGACCTCTTCGGGATGGGCTGATCAAGGCAACGGCAAAACAGGTGGCACAAGAATACTGAAGACGGAATTTCTCCTCACCGGGTGGAGGGCCACTTTGGTTTGGCTGGGGAGTCTTGGTTGCGCGCACCTCGCTCAGCAATTGGATCGCATCAAGAATCCTTCACCGATTGAACGGGGGGTTGCGTCCCGAACGCGCTCCACCTGGGATGATCGCATCGTGGAGCGTGGCGTCTTCGGGCGTACATCACGTTTGCGATCGCGCGAGCCTTCAAAGCGTTCCAGGATGCGACCAACGACATCTACGTGGACGGATACGCCCAGGCCAAGAGTCGCCCGATCAAGCGCTATCTTCAGGTTCTCTCGTTGGCAGCGTACCTCACGACCGCAGTTGTCATTGTGGCCATTCTGGCCGGACGCTCTCCGGTGGTCTTCGTGTCCAGCGGTGGTGCATTGGCATTGGAATCACTTGGAAGGTGAGCCTGCAAATTGGGGCCATCTCCGGCAAGAAACTGGACCCAATCGCCCGGAGGGGCATGCACGGCGGATAGTGGTGCCGATCTGGGAGGGAGTCACCCTGATTCACGATCAGGTCACCCGCGCCGCCGCCGGCCAGATTCGATCACCGCGGTGACGCTGGCCAACTGGCAGTTTCTGAGGGCCGCGGAGTTTATCCGCTTCCCCCCGCAGATCCAAGCCTGATGGCTTGCTTCCAGAGAGCGCCCGTGAACTCGTCGGGACCCAAGGCCGGAGAGCGCATCGCCGAAGGAGGTTCCACGCGAGTATTCAAGAACTCTCGGCACCGCTTCACCTTGTTCCGCCCGTGCACGCCCAGTCCTATGGCGATACCCCCATGCACCATCGAGCCAATGCCAAAGGCCGTTTCAGACCCGGAGGTGCTCGGGTCGTCACCAGAGCCAGCGATAAGCGCTCCCAGCGCGACATTCAGAACACCATACCCGATGTCTAGACCGGGCAGCGTCATTTCGTGGGTGCAGGTAGAAAACGTGGGCAAAGGCGCACCGGGTCGCGCTACCGGAGGCCCCTCAACAAAGAGCAACGAACACGCGCCTTGCGTCATGGCGACACCCGCAACCACAGCCAGCTTTCGGAGCTTCATGGTTCCCCCCTCGGGATGCCGGAGGTGCTCAATGCGTGACACCACCGGAGGACATTGACCCGCTTCACCGGCTACCCTTGGTGCGGCGGCCGGTGCCAAAAACGGGACGCATATTGTCGACGACCTTGGCGAACTGGTGCCGGGACAGATCGTCATTGTGGCAAATCGGTGCAAGATCGGGGCCATGATGAAGAGTAATGCCATAAAACAAATAAACACAATAACTTATAATGTTAGGGGGGGGGGGGGGGCGGATTTTGAAAATTCCGAAACGTCAGATTTCTGAGGGGCGGAGCAGTCTGGATTGAGGCGCTGGGGGTTTGTGCCGGCGATCGTGTGTCGCTTTACCGAGCCATCAGGACCCGGGGGGAACTGTCGCTCGACAGTGCTTGACAGGAAGGGCCCCGAGGCGAGTGGCGGCCCTACGGGCCAATGGCCTTGATGCTGCTTGAGGCGTTTTTATCACTGAAGGGCGATGTCGAGGTTTCCACAGTATGGAGAGGCACCGAGAGGGGCAGAAAAACGGCACTCCCCTTGCCGAAGAAAGGGGCAACCAGCGTCCGACGCCCATGCCGGACCCAGAGGTCTTGGCGAAGCCGACAAAGCGCCGGTTCTCGGCAGCCTACAAGCGTAGCATTGTCGAGAAGGCCCATGCTTGTACGAAGCCAGGCGAGTTGGGCGCGCTGTTGCGGCGCGAAGGATTGTATTCGTCGCAACTGTCGCAATGGCGCAAGGCGATGCGCGAAGGATCTCTGACCAAGGGCACCAAGCGTGGGTCCAGAGCATTGGCGGGACGCAATCGGGAACGGCGGCTTGAACGGGAGTGCGAACGCCTGCGCAAGGAGGTTCAGGGGCTCCGGTTGATGGTGGACATCCAAGCCAAGGTTGCTGAGTTGGCGGGATTGGGCGCCACCTCCGGCGAACGCGAGTGACCGACGCCCCCGTGTTGCTGACTTGGGGCACCCGGGCATGGGACGGTGCAGGCTCTCGTGACGCGAGCGCAAAGGGAGCCGGCACCGTCCACCGTGTGGGTGTCACGGGCCATCAAGAATCGCACACTTTCGGCCATCTGGAATTGCACACTCTTGGCCATTTGGAGGATCCGCAGTGGGTGGGGCCCCCGTGGCGGGAGCGGAGCGACCAGAACGGGGGGCCCACCCACTGCTCGGCCATCCTCCCCCACCCCGGATCCGGCGATTATGACCCCGCGCGAGCCGTCACATCCATGGGGCCCATCAATGCCCGTGTGTGGATCCGCGATCAGGTCGTGCCTCATGCCCTCCCCCTGATCAGCTCCCCGCCAGCCCGCTTGGCCAGCCAGTTCGTTTGTGTGCGGGAGCCTTCGGGGACCGAGGGTTGCGTGATGCTCCGTACAGGCCGGTGGTGTCAGGCCTCTGTGTCGCTGATCCAGCGAACCCGCCCGGCGGCAAGGATCAGTCGTTGGATGATGGGACCGTCACCACATCCGATATCAGCAGGCGGCGAAGCGGCTCTGTTCGCAGCGTTGTTGTGCTCGGACGAATCCGACACGGGCGGAGGCAAGCATTCCATGCACGATCAGCCGACGGTTGAGATGGCACGCCGGCTACAGGGGCACCGCGACCATATTGAAGCTTCGAGTCCGGGCCTTTCACACTGCGGATCCGGTCCCAGTGCAGGAGCGGAGCGACCGAAACGGGGACCGGATCGGCCATCGGGTCCGATGCCGCCCTCCTTCGTGGGTGGGTGGCCCATGGTGTTGATCGTGCATGCGAGATGTTGTGGGGTCCATGTTGTCATTGGGGATCGTCGTCGGGTACGTCGGGTGATGAGCGTGGTGATGTTGTCCGACAGGCGGACCGTCATCAAGGGGGAGCGGGTGCGCATGGGTAAGCGGGATCGGGCTTTAGCGCGGGTTGATGGCGCCAAGAGGCCAAGGCGCCGCTTTACGGCGGAGTACAAGTTGCGGATGGTCGAGGAGGCGAACGCGTGCAGACGGCCTGGTGATATCGGTCGTTTGCTGAAGCGCGAGGGTCTTCATTCATCGCAACTCTCTGCGTGGCGTCGGGCAGCGCGGCAGGGCATGGTGGACGCATTGGGCCGCAAGCGCGGGCGCAAGCCATTGATGACGTCGGCCGAGGCGAAGCGGATTGAGCAGTTGGAGCGCAGCGGCAAGCGTATGCGCAAGAAGCTGTGGGAGTGCAGGATGGTCCTTGAGGAGCACCGAAGAGTACTGGGAGATCGCGCTGTAGACCCTGATGAGCTGTCGTGGCCGGAGGGTCTGATGGACGAGTGGTATGGTCCTGATCCGATGGAAACAGACGTTTGCGAGGGTGACGACGAGGGGGTGGACCGAGGATGATGTGTGTTGAGCTGACCGCGATGGGCGGTGTCAGCGAACCGAGTGATCAACCCACCTTATTCATGAGTGACAATTGAAACTGTCATCAAGGCCAGTGAAAGGGTTCTCGGCGTTCCGACATCGGCCAGCCCCCCAATTTTGCCGGCCGACCACCGCCTCGTGCACATCATACCCCCCAAATACCCATTTTATGGACGCACTTCCGCCACTTCCCTTGTAACCGCCCTTGCGCCCAGACCCGCCGTTGAGTATCAGACAACCTCGGCGGACAAGATTCGGACATCAGGAAGCTCTCGCACTCCGGCAACCAGCATCTGCCAATGCACCGACACTGCGCTTGTGATCATCGTGATCCGTCGCCCAGACACGATGTATCGTGCCGCCGTGCGCAACACTCGCTCCAACAGGCGCCGCAAACTCCAGCCAACACCGGTCCGCCGCGCCAACAGAACACGTTGGACATGCATCACCTGGTACGCCAGGATCGACAACAGTAGCCGTACCCGGTTGCGGGCAAAGGCATCCAGAAGCTCTGGATCCTCCACCACCTCCTCTTCGCCGTTCTCGTCGCCACTCACCTCTTCCTCCGTATCGGCCACCGCAACCTTTTGGTTCCGGTAGTGGCTCTTGGGACGCGACGTCGAGGACAACGACGGATTCACCACACTCATCAACTCGCCAATGTGGCCCTCAGCCTTCCCGCGCTGCCTGTACAGCTCCAACACCTCCTCAGGCGTCATCTCATCGGCAGACACCGATGTGGCCAACCAAAACGACCTCGTGAACAGCTCGCCCGGCTTAGCCACCATCACATGCACCATGCGGCATTCAACAGGCCAGCTCCCCGCCTTGTACCGCTCCGCTTCCCGAACTCGCGTCGTGGTCTCACGCGGGCGTTCTTTCTCTTTGTCCTCTTTGTCCTTTTTGTCCATGTCAGCACGGAACTCATCGATCGCAGGTTCGGCACGATCAGCCAGCACCTTGTTGTTCGCCACACGGACCACAAAGTCGATACCCTCCTCCTCGAGCGCATGCATCAGAACCCCGCTCGGGAACCCGGCGTCCATACGAAAAATGACCCTCTTGCTGATCTTCCCCTTCGCACGCTTCGCCACGTTCTTGATGAAGCCCACCACGCGGTTCGCCGTATGAACCTTGCCCCTCCGAAGCTCAACATCCAGGATGTCTCCCGTCTCCGCCGCCAACGCCACCAACGGATGGAAAACCCTGGCGCGATAGTGCCCGTTATAGTCGCTACCGGCCTGCTGTCCATGCACCTTCACCGGTAAGCTGTCCACATCAATGACCAACGTATCGTGCAGGCGACCGCCGTTTGTGGCGAGCACCTTCCACGAGGTGAAGTCCATGATCACGTCGCGACAGGCCTCGGTGTTCTCCTCGTTGCTGAGCGCCGCGATCAAGCGCGACAAGGTAGGCTGCGACGCCAGCGCATGGTCGACCGGTTTCGTTCCCTTCCGGTCGGATACCGCGAGGCCAAAGGACACGTCGTTGCGGAAGACATTCGCATCGTTATGGTCCCGGCGATTCTGGACGAGGAGCAAGAGCGCGGTGCGTAGCAACTCCACCATGGAGTGCTTGATCTTGACGGGGTCGCGCTCGTCCTTGATCCGTTTGGTTGCGGCGTTGATGATACCGCTACGCTCGAGGATTTCTCGGCTGGTGGCCGCCCCTGCGTCTGATGACAATCTTTCGTCTCGGGACTCGATTCGGAGCGATTTGTTGAAGCTAAATGTCGTTGCCATGACTTCACCCTGGGTTGGTGGCCGGAAAACGCTGGTGGATCTTGGTAACACATTGAAGATATATCACTTGCCCCCACAAATCCAGCCCCCTCAAGCCGCCGTCATGAATAACCCGGGTTCATCATCCCCTCGCGCGCCACCTTGCGCCATTCGGAGAGATGGGAGTAATGGAGACCCTCGCGCCTCAGCAGCCGACCGATATCGCCAGGACGTCTGCACGCGTTCGCCTCCTCTATGATCCTTACCTTGTACTCGGCGGTAAACGTGCGTCTCGTCTGCTTACTCATCGCAACCGCCTTGACCACCCACTCCAGAAAACAATCCGTTCATCTGCATCACTCCTTGATCCCGGGTTATTCATGACGGCGGCTTGAGGGGGCTGGATTTGTGGGGGCAAGTGATATATCTTCAATGTGTTACCAAGATCCACCAGCGTTTTCCGGCCACCAACCCAGGGTGAAGTCATGGCAACGACATTTAGCTTCAACAAATCGCTCCGAATCGAGTCCCGAGACGAAAGATTGTCATCAGACGCAGGGGCGGCCACCAGCCGAGAAATCCTCGAGCGTAGCGGTATCATCAACGCCGCAACCAAACGGATCAAGGACGAGCGCGACCCCGTCAAGATCAAGCACTCCATGGCGGAGTTGCTACGCACCGCGCTCTTGCTCCTCGTCCAGAATCGCCGGGACCATAACGATGCGAATGTCTTCCGCAACGACGTGTCCTTTGGCCTCGCGGTATCCGACCGGAAGGGAACGAAACCGGTCGACCATGCGCTGGCGTCGCAGCCTACCTTGTCGCGCTTGATCGCGGCGCTCAGCAACGAGGAGAACACCGAGGCCTGTCGCGACGTGATCATGGACTTCACCTCGTGGAAGGTGCTCGCCACAAACGGCGGTCGCCTGCACGATACGTTGGTCATTGATGTGGACAGCTTACCGGTGAAGGTGCATGGACAGCAGGCCGGTAGCGACTATAACGGGCACTATCGCGCCAGGGTTTTCCATCCGTTGGTGGCGTTGGCGGCGGAGACGGGAGACATCCTGGATGTTGAGCTTCGGAGGGGCAAGGTTCATACGGCGAACCGCGTGGTGGGCTTCATCAAGAACGTGGCGAAGCGTGCGAAGGGGAAGATCAGCAAGAGGGTCATTTTTCGTATGGACGCCGGGTTCCCGAGCGGGGTTCTGATGCATGCGCTCGAGGAGGAGGGTATCGACTTTGTGGTCCGTGTGGCGAACAACAAGGTGCTGGCTGATCGTGCCGAACCTGCGATCGATGAGTTCCGTGCTGACATGGACAAAAAGGACAAAGAGGACAAAGAGAAAGAACGCCCGCGTGAGACCACGACGCGAGTTCGGGAAGCGGAGCGGTACAAGGCGGGGAGCTGGCCTGTTGAATGCCGCATGGTGCATGTGATGGTGGCTAAGCCGGGCGAGCTGTTCACGAGGTCGTTTTGGTTGGCCACATCGGTGTCTGCCGATGAGATGACGCCTGAGGAGGTGTTGGAGCTGTACAGGCAGCGCGGGAAGGCTGAGGGCCACATTGGCGAGTTGATGAGTGTGGTGAATCCGTCGTTGTCCTCGACGTCGCGTCCCAAGAGCCACTACCGGAACCAAAAGGTTGCGGTGGCCGATACGGAGGAAGAGGTGAGTGGCGACGAGAACGGCGAAGAGGAGGTGGTGGAGGATCCAGAGCTTCTGGATGCCTTTGCCCGCAACCGGGTACGGCTACTGTTGTCGATCCTGGCGTACCAGGTGATGCATGTCCAACGTGTTCTGTTGGCGCGGCGGACCGGTGTTGGCTGGAGTTTGCGGCGCCTGTTGGAGCGAGTGTTGCGCACGGCGGCACGATACATCGTGTCTGGGCGACGGATCACGATGATCACAAGCGCAGTGTCGGTGCATTGGCAGATGCTGGTTGCCAGAGTGCGAGAGCTTCCTGATGTCCGAATCTTGTCCGCCGAGGTTGTCTGATACTGAACGGCGGGTCTGGGCGCAAGGGCGGTTACAAGGGAAGTGGCGGAAGTGCGTCCATAAAATGGGTATTTGGGGGGTATGATGTGCACGAGGCGGTGGTCGGCCGGCAAAATTGGGGGGCTGGCCGATGTCGGAACGCCGAGAACCCTTTCACTGGCCTTGATGACAGTTTCAATTGTCACTCATGAATAAGGTGGGATGAAGGCGTTGGGCCGCAAGCGCGGGCGCAAGCCGTTAGGAGAACCGGAGGCGGTCAAGCGGGTCCGGGTGCTCGAGCGTGAAAGGGTTCACCTGATGAGCGACATCGATGCGGCTGTGACGACCGTCGAGGTGCAGAGGAAGACGTGTCAGGATGCCGGACTTGAGCCGCCGCGCGAGATATTGCTTGAGGGGGCGGAGCGGTTGGCGAAGAAGATTGGCGTGACGCAGGCGTGTGCGAAGATGGGGGTGTCGCGCTCTACGCTGTACCGTCGCGGCAAGCCGAAGCTCGAGCTGAAGAAGCGGCCAACGCCGAAGCGGGCGTTGTCGGAGGCAGAGCGCCAAGAGGTGTTCGATGTCCTGTGTTCGGATCGGTTCATTGACAAGTCGCCCAGGCAGGTTGTGGCTACGCTGCTTGATGAGGGCAAGTACCTGTGCAGCGCGCGGACGATGTATCGGATCCTTGGGGAGAGGAAGGCGGTGCGGGAGCGCAGGGCGCAGCGTAGTCATCCGAAGCGGGAGAGGCCGCATATTGAGGCCAGTCGGCCCAATCAGTCGTGGTCGTGGGACATCACGCATCTGCGGGGGGAGAACAAGTCGACGTACTACCTGTATGTGATGATGGACCTGTTTAGCCGCTATGTGGTGGGATGGATGGTGGCTGAGACGGAGAATGCGGCTTCGGCGATGCACCTGATCCGCGAGACCTGCGAGAAGCAGAAGGTTGCCGCCGGTCAGCTCACGTTGCACTCTGATCGAGGGGCGCCCATGAAGGCTGGTTGCACGAAGGAGTTGTTGGAAGAGTTGGGGGTGACGCGTTCGTTCAGCAGGCCTCGGGTCTCGAACGACAACCCGTATTCGGAGGCGTTGTTCAAGACGTTGAAGTACAGCCCGGACTATCCGGGCCGGTTTGGTGATGTCAATGATGCGATCATGTTTTGCCGCAAGTTCTTTCAGCGGTACAACGAGGAGCATCGTCATCAGGGGATCCGGATGCTGACGCCACAGATGGTTCACTCGGGCAAGGGTCCTGAGATGATCGAGAGGCGACAGGCGGTGATGGATGCGGCGTATGCGGAGCACCCGGAGCGGTTCGTGGGTGGTCGGCCGCAGACGAAAGCGTTGCCGACGAAGGTTGAGATCAACAGGGTATTGCCGGCACTGGCGATTGACGATAATGTAGGTAGCGTGGAGGTTGCCCGCCCCCACTAAAAAAAGTGTGTCACTGCTTCAGGGGCGTTGGCCCGTTCCGCAGGGTGATGGCCGGCGGTGGGCGGGCGCTGCGTGATCAACAGCTTGCCCGCCGCTGGTCACACCCCGGCTGGTCCGCGGTGCCTGGGCGACGTCATTCGGTTATACTGTCGTACATGTCAGACAGCAGGTCCCGCGCATGCGGGCCCGGCGGGGCCCATCGAAATAGGGCAAGCCCCGTTTCCTTTTGAAGGGGCTCGCCGATTCGGTATTTGGGGTTCGCGACCTCGTCGGGATGGGCTGATCAAGGCAACAAAAAAAACAGGTGGCACAAGAATACTGATGGCGGAATTTCTTCTCACCGGGTGGGCAACCACTGCGGTTTGGCTGGGGGTCTTGGTCGCGGGTGCCTGGCTCAGCAATTGGATCGCATCAAGGATCCTTCACCGATTGATCGGGGGCTTTGCGTCCCGAACGCGCTCCACCTGGGATGATCGTATCGTGGAGCGTCGCGTCTTCGGGCGTCTGGCCCAAGTGGTTCCGGCGGTCGTGGTCTACCTGGGCATCGGTCCGGCGCTGGGCTACTCGCCGTCCGCCGTGGCGGACACCGGCTCCAACGAGGCGATCGCGCTGGCATGGACGGCGCTCCGGCGCATGTCGGCCGCGTACATCGCCTTTGCGATCGCGCGATCCTTCAAGGCGTTCCTGGATGCGACCAACGACATCTATGTGGACGGATACGCCCAGGCGAAGAGTCGCCCGATCAAGGGCTATCTTCAGGTTCTCTCGCTAGCAACGTACCTCACGACCGCAGTCGTCATTGTGGCCATTCTGGCCGGACGCTCTCCGTTGGTCTTCGTGTCCGGTGTTGGTGCACTGGCAGCCGTGTTGATGCTCGTGTTTCGCGACACCATTCTGTCCTTGGTGGCGAGTGTGCAGATCGCGTCCAACGACATGATTCGCCTTGGTGACTGGGTCAGCGTCCCACAGGCCCAGTGCGACGGCGAGATCATTGACGTTGCGCTTCACACGGTCAAGGTCCAGAACTGGGACAAGACGATATCGACCATCCCGACGCACCGCTTCATTAGCGAGTCGTTCAAAAACTGGCGCGGAATGACCGAATCGGGAGGCCGGCGCATCAAGAGGGATCTGCGCATCGACATGCGCTCGGTGCGGTTCCTCACCGACGAAGAGATCAAGGAACTGTCTCGCCGCGAGTTGCTCCGGGACTACATGCTCAGGCGCCGCCGCGATATCGAACTCCACAACCGTGAGAAGGCCAAGGGAGACCCAGACATCCTCCCGGAGGTTCGCAGACTGACGAATCTGGGCACCTTTCGGGCCTATGTGCAGAGCTATGTTGAGGCCCATCCGCAGACGCACAAGGGCATGACCATCTTGTCCAGGCAGCTTCCTTCCGGTCCGCAGGGTGTCCCCATCGAGGTCTACTGCTTCTCCAACGACACGGCGTGGGCCAGCTACGAGTCCTTTCAGGCGGACATTTTCGACCATCTCATCGCCATTCTGCCCGAGTTTGGCCTGAAGCCCTTCCAGTCGCCGTCGGGGTCCGACTTTGCGTCCATGTTTGCCGCCGGGCGTGACGGCGCCTGACATATGGGCCCGCCTCGCTCGGAGAGGGCTCGGGCTGGCTGACCTGTCTTTACTCAGCGCAGGGGCTGGCTGACCAAGAACGATGTGGCGATCACGGCGACGGCGCCCAAGAAAAGCTCGATTTTGGACGAGATGCTCAGCGCCTGCGGATCCCTTGCGACCTTGGGGCGAGCGACTCGCCAGTTGTACATTCCGAGCGCCAGGACGCCCAGAACGATGCCGATCTTGAGTGCGAGTGCTCGTCCCCAGGGTGTTGTCCAAAGGTCCGCCAGCGCCCCGATGTGAACGCCCGTTCGGACCGCGCCGCTTAGGACGAGGACGATAACGACCACGCGTGCCTGCCGGGAAAAGGACTCCACGATCGCTGTAAGGTCCACAGTGTCGCGGTGCTCGGAGCCGCTGCCAAGTGGTGGCACAGCTCTTCTCTGAAACGACGGCAGGACGGCCACAAGACAGCCGAGGCACCCCAGCCAGCCGCCGGCCGCCAGGATGTGCAGGTATGTGGATGCAACGGCGGCCGTGCGGGCGCTCTCTCCCCATGCGTGTCCTGACAAAATGGCGGTCCAGGGGAGTAACAGTGCGGCCCCGCCAATTACGCGCCAGGCGATCCCGGGACGCTCATGCGCCCTCGAGGACGGGGGTCCGATGCGGGTGAGCGCCGCCACGATCACGGCGCCCAGCGCGAGTTGGAGCCACCAGCCGAAACCCCAAGCGCCTCCGGTGGCGATCACCCACAGGTTGCCCGCATCCACCTCGGGGAAGAATGACCGCGTCTGGAACGCGAGCCTGGGGACGGCGGATACCAGCCATGCGGTGGCACTGACTGCCGTGATGATCCGCACGCGTCGGATCACGATTGCCGGGACTGGCTGACAGGCGTCCGCGGTCAAGACCCGTAGCCGAAATGCGGATGCGCCCAGGAGTCCGAGCATCGCTGCATAGAGGAGGAACCTGGAGGAAGCCTCCGCGATTCCAAGAAACACCAGCCCGCCACCGGTCTCCCCCGAAGAGAGCGCCGGATTCGGGTCTTGAACCGGGTCTTGCTCGGCAACCGGCTCTGGAGGACCAGCGACCACATCAAACCCGTATTCCCCCCTGATCGCGTGTCCGTCGGGGCCGGCCGTGGTCCACCGCACGACATGTCTTCCCGCGGTCGGGGGTTGGGCGAGTGTCAGGACGAGGACATCCCGACGGTTCTCGTTCACGTAGCCAAGAACGCTCCCGGGCGCCTCGGTCTCTGTCGCCACTTCAAGAAGCACCACGGCGCTGAGCGAGAGCTGGACATCCGTGGTGAAGGTCAGGCTGATGCGTTCCAGGCCGGTACCAACAACGCTGTCCGCTCGGGGGTCCGAGTCCTCAAGCTCGGTGTGCGCCCAACGTGCAGACCATCCGCCCGCCAGGGCGAGGAAAACAGCGAACAGCCAACGCATGCTCCCGCGCCGAAGGATGGGGGTGCTCCGGGAGCCAACTCTTGCACATGCCCAAAATAGTCGCAAACCCCTGCCGCCCGCGCCACGGGCCATCTGCTATGCCTCGGGCAGGCCGTTACGAATCGCCCACTCGACCGCCTCGCAAAAGCGGTCCAACTCCTCCAACATGGTATAAACGGACGGTGAAATGCGTAGCCCCGTGCATTCCTCGTGCCCAATCGGCACGGTAATGATCCTGTGGGCGGACCAAAGCCAGTTGCTTAGCAGGGCGGTGTCCAAGCCCCGGACGTGAACGTTGGCGATGCCGCAGGCAACACCCGGCTTCCGGCTGGTGTTCAGCGTTACGCGGTCGTTCTCCAAGAGACGGCCGGCCCAATAGTCCCTCAGGTGGACCAAACGGGCTTCCTTGCGGTCGCTGCCGATACCCTGGTGGAATGTTAGCGCCTCTCCGATCGCGAGATAGTTGGCCGCGGGATGTGTCCCGATCTCCTCGTACTTGCGAATGTCTCCGTCCATTCGATCGGGCGCGGCCATCAGCGGCCAAATCGAGGGGATCTCGTCACGGCGCACATACAGGAGCCCCGTGCCGTGCGGGGCAAACAACCATTTGTGAAGGCTCGTCGAGTAGTTGTCGCACTCCAGGTCGGGTAGCTTGAATGAGAAGTGGGCCATGGCATGCGCCCCGTCCACGATCACGGGGATGTTGTGGCGGCGAGCCATGCGCACAACATCCCGCACGGGCAGAATCTGGCCAGTGAGGTTGATCATGTGACACATGAGAATAAGCCGCGTTCTGGGGGTGATCGCCTCCTCGAAGCGGCGCACCACCTCGGCCGGATCCTCGGCCGGGACCGGGATCCTGATCTGCCGCATCTTGATGCCCTCGCGGCGTTCCCGCTGCGCAAACGTCGTCAACATGCGCCCGTAGTCCTGCGTGGTGGTGAGCACCTCATCACCAGGCGAGAGGTCATAACCGAATTGACAGGTCTGCAGGCCTTCGGAGGCGTTGCGCGTAAATGCGATCTCCTCGGCGTCCACGCCCCACTCCCGAGCCATCCGTGCCCGCACTCCCTCCCGCTGCGGCTCCAAGACCTTCCACATCGTGTAGGTCGGCGCCTTGTTCGAGTAGTCCAGGTGGCGTTGCATGGCCTCCTGGACAAAGGCGGGCGAGGGGCTGACTCCCCCGTTGTTCAGGTTGACCAGCGTGCGGTCCACCGTGAACGCTTGGGCCACATGCGCCCAGAAGCTCTCATCTGCGGCCGTCTGGGCCGCCGATCCCGGGTGCGCCCGCAGCTCCCGCGCGATCCCGGTGGCGCTGGCACTCAGGGAAGGGGCCCTTGATGCGCCCCACAGGGCGGCCGCCGACGCGAGGAAGCGGCGGCGGCTGGTGCGCAACGGCGACGACTTGGGTGTTGCTTCGGGTCTGTTCATTCTCATTCAGTGGCCCCGTGCCGCTTGGCGGGTTTTGTCCCGCATGGTTTACATACGCTCATGTGCATGTGTAACTTCACGGTAGGCGCACCCATGGTGCCAAGGCAAGTTCGCGGGTGTCGGGTGCCCGTGACGGCGGAACGGCCGCCGGGATCGTCGGATCGTGCCCCCAACCTTGGATGGGGATCGCCGCCGCCCGACTCCGGCGTGGACCACCATCCGGCGGCGATTCGTTTGCACATTCGACTGAGTCTGTCCCGCTTCAACCACTCCCGCCGAGGCGCCCGCCGCCATGATCCGAGTCCGTTTCTTGGGCACCGCCGCCGCGCGCCCGACCGTCGCCCGGGGGGTGTCCGGAATTGCCGTGCAGCGCGAGGGGGAGTCGGTTCTCTGGGACTGCGGTGAGGGCACACAGCGTCAAATCATGCGCTACGGGACCGGATTCTCGTTTTCGCATCTGTTCGTCACCCACCTTCATGCGGATCATTTTTTGGGGATCCCGGGCCTGCTCAGAACGATGGGTCTACAGGGCCGCGAAGAGCCGTTGACGATCTATGGCCCGCCGGGAAGCCGCTCGACGCTGCTGGCGGCGGCGCAGCTGGGCGCCAACCGTCTCGCCTTTCCCGTCCATGTGCGCATCCTGGAGCCGGGAGACCGCGTTGAGTTCTCTGGGTGGGCGATCCATGCCGTGAGGGCCGACCATGGTGTACCCGCCCTGGCCTACGCGCTGGTTGAGGAGGCGCGCCTGGGCCGCTTCGATGTGGACTTGGCGCGTCGGTTGGGTGTGCCCGAGGGGCCCCTATTCGGGCGCCTCCACAGGGGCGAGGCCGTGGAGGTGGATGGTCGCATCATCTCGCCGCGGGATTTGGTGGGACCCTCCCGTCCCGGGCGAAAGGTAGTCTACAGCGGTGATACGCGCCCCGCGGCGACGATCGGCAGTGCCGCCGCTGGAGCCGACCTGTTGATCCATGAGGCGACCTTCGGGGCCCAGGAGCGCGCTCGCGCTCGGGAGACGCGGCACTCCACCGCCCGCGACGCCGCCACGTTGGCGCTGCGCGCCGGTGTTCGCCGCCTGATGCTGACGCACATCTCTGCGCGCTACTCCGATGCCCCGAAGCGGCTGGAGGCAGAGGCCCGCTCGATCTTTTCGGCGTCCCGGGTGGCCCGCGACGGACTTGAGGTGGAGATCGGCTATCGTGAGTGACGGGCCGCCGCGATCACGCGAGGCGTGGGTGCCCCGGTGCGTGGTCATTGTCGGTCTGGGCGTGATGGGCGGATCGGTCGCCAAGGCGCTGAAGCAGCGGGTTCCCGACATAAACATCGTCGGCATCGACCCCTGCGGGCGTCAGTCGGACGCCGCCCGGCGCGACGGGGTGGTGCTGGCCGGGGCGTTGGCCGATTGCGACCTGGATGACGCGGTTGTGGTGTTTGCGGTTCCGCTGGATGTCTGCCGAGGACTGCTTCTGGCGGAGAGCCGGAACTGGAGTCGGGCAATCCTGGTGATGGATGTCGCGAGCCTGAAGGTGCCGATCATGGAGGCCGTCCAGAGAGATCTCTCCGGGCGCCACTCGGATGTCTTCGTGGGCGCGCATCCGATGTCGGGCTCCCATCGCGCGGGCTATACGGGAGCGTGCCCAAACCTGTTCGAGGGTGCCGATGTGTGGCTTTGTCCGGCTCGCCAACGTGACCAAGGTGCAGCAACTCGCCCCGACGCGCTGGATCGAGCCCGGCACTTCTGGGGGCTGTTGGGCGGGCGCGTTCGCGTCACGGATCCCCGCCGCCACGACACGTTGATGGCGTACGTCAGCCACCTGCCCCAGCTCCTGGCAAGCGCATTGGCCATCTCGCTGGACGATGCCGGCCTGTCGCCAGGGGTGCTGGGGCCGGGCGGTCGAGACATGACTCGGCTCGCGGCGTCATCTCCCTCGATGTGGGTGCCCCTGCTCATTGAGGCGGCGCGGGCGGACGCGACGGCTCTGGGGGCGCTGCAGCGGCGCCTGAGCTGGGTTCAGGGGCTTCTGAAGGACAGGGACGCCGATGGGCTGGCCGAGATGTTGCGTAGGGGGAAGGGGTGGAGCGAGGCGGACTGACGCTGCGGGTGCCCGGGGACAAGTCGGTCACGCAGCGGGCACTCATCGCAGGCGCCCTGGTGGATGGGGTGAGTCGGATCCGGGGGGTGCTCAGGGGATCGGACCCGATCGCGACCGCGGGCGCCCTGGCCGCACTTGGCGTTGATGTGCGGGGCTTGGACGGTGACGGGGAGGAAGAGGTCATCGTTCGGGGCCGGGGGCCGGACGGGTGGCGCCAGCCCGGACAACCATTGGATCTGATGAACAGCGGCACCGGTGCGCGTCTGCTGGCGGGCGCCCTGGCCGCCCGGCCTCTGTCGGTTGTTCTCACCGGGGACGAGTCTCTCTTGATGCGTCCGATGACGAGAATCACCGAGCCGCTGAGGCGAATGGGCGCGACCATCCGACACTTGGGGCGCCCCGGGAAGCTCCCCATGCGGATTAAAGGCGGGCCGCTGGTGGGGATTCGGCACGAGAGCCGTGTTGCCAGCGCCCAGGTGAAGAGCGCGGTGCTGCTGGCGGGCCTCGTTGGAGGGGTCGAGGTGGAGGTGGTTGAGCCGGCTCGCTCGCGCGACCATACCGAGCGGATGTTGGCCGCGATGGGTGTCCCCGTGCGCGAGCGTCAGGCGGGCTCCGGGTGGTCGGTGGTCGTGCCCCGGGCGTCCGTGCCGGAGCCCCTGGATGTGGATGTTCCGGGTGATTTCTCTTCTGCGGCGTTCCTGATCTCCTGGGCGATTCTGGCGGGAGTCGAGCGCCCCGTGACGGTCCGGGGTGTTGGCCTGAACCCGACCCGGACCGGCATCCTGGCGCCGCTTGGGCGAATGGGAGCCAGGCTTGACGTCGTGCGGGAGACGGGGCGAGCCGGTGGCGAGCCGGTGGGCAGCGTGAGAGTGGCCGGCGCCCGGGACCTTCGGGGCGTGGATCTTGGCGCTGACGACATTCCCGGGATGATCGACGAGGTCCCGATACTGGCGATGGTGGCCGCGCGCGCCGCCGGAGTGACCAGGATCCGGGGCGCGGGAGAGCTTCGGGTCAAGGAGTCGGACCGGCTGGCGGCGCTGGCGGGCAACCTGCGCCGGATCGGTGTGAGGGCCGAGGAGGCCGCCGACGGGCTGGAGATTGAGGGCACAGGACGCCCGCTCTCAGGTGTGGTCCATTGTTTTCGGGATCACCGGATTGCGATGGCCTTCGGCGCCCTCGGCGCCACATCGGGATGCGATCTGCACATAGACGATCCCGATATCGCGGACGTGAGCTTTCCGGGATACTGGCGTGTGCTTGCGCGGGCTCGTGCCTGGGCTGATCGGTCCCTTCGGCGTAACGGTTGAGGCGAATGCGGGCATCGTGCGAGGGGGGTCGCGGGGATCGACCCCCCGTGAGTGTGGCGGATCCGCATTGCGTGGTGGTGACCATTGACGGCCCGGCGGGCTCGGGGAAGTCGACCACCGCCGCCGCCGTGGCCCGGCGCTTGGGATTTCGCTACCTGGACACCGGGGCCCTGTACCGGGCGGTGACCCTGGCACTGCTGGAGGCGGGCTGGACGCCCCAGGCGGGGGAGCCCGCGCGCGTGGGAATCTCCTTGAGGGGGCTGGACATTTCCCTGGCCTGGGCGGATGGCGCGATGACGGTCCTCTGCGGAGGCCAGGTGGTGGAGGACGGGGCGCTGCGAGCTCCCGGGGTCACGGCGGCCGTCTCGCACGTGGCTGCGCTCCCCGCCGTGCGCGGCCTTCTGCTGGGGCTGCAGCGCGGCTTTGCACAAGCGCCCGGATTGGTGTGCGAAGGCAGGGATATGGGCACGGTTGTCTTCCCTGAGGCCCAGGTCAAGGTATTTCTGACCGCCGATTCCGCGGAACGCGCCCGCCGGCGGATCATGCAGCGCGAAGGGCGGTGTCCCGGCGACGCGGAGGTTGCGGCGGAGGCCGGACGCTTGGAGCGGCGCGACGCCTTGGACTCATCCAGGGCGGCGGCGCCTCTCAGGCGCCCCCCGTCCTCCGCGGCGATTGATACGACCCGGCGCTCCCAGGAGTGTGTGGTGGAACGGATCGTCGACCTGGTCGGCGCGCTTGAGGTCGGTTTCCCGCGCGGGACGAGCCGTGGATGAACGGTTGCCGGGGTTGCCGGCATGCAAGCGGTGGCTACCCCGGGTGTGCGCCATGACTCTCGGGGGGGCCTCCACGGGATCCACGGCGGCAATGGTGTGCGGGTTTGGCTTACGCGCTTTGGCCGACATTGCTATTGTGGTGAAGGGATCGGCCCCCTGGGGGTCAGCCGGGCCTGTGGCGTGATCGGAGGCCAGGCGCGGGCGCAGCGCGGGGTGGTCGACTTGGGGCCCGGGTGGCTTTGGGGGTACGGTTTGTGCGGATCCTACCCATGGGTGTCATTTGTGGTTAGGTTTTACAGCTATGCCGCTACCGTACGGGTGTCCCGCCGGGCGCCCCCTGATTCATGCGAGAGGGTGACCAAAACGATGAAAGTACGCACCAGCGTGAAGCCGATGTGCGAACACTGCCGGATCGTCAGGCGCCGGGGTGTCGTGCGGGTGATTTGCAACCGTAACCCCCGCCACAAGCAGCGCCAAGGATGAGGGTCTAGCAAGGATGGCACGCATTGCCGGTGTAGACCTGCCTCGGGCCAAACGCATTGAGATCGCGCTCACCTATGTGCATGGCTTGGGCCGTGCGTCCTCGAAACGGATTCTCGAAGCGACGGGAATCAACCCCGACCTCCGCACTCACGAGCTGACCGACGAGGATGCGAGCCGGTTGCGCCTGGAGATCGAGAAGAACTACAAGGTCGAGGGCTCCCTTCGCACCGAAGTGTCGATGAACATCAAGCGGCTCATGGACATTGGGTGCTACAGGGGACTGCGCCACCGCAGGGGACTCCCCGTGCGAGGCCAGCGAACCCACACCAACGCGCGCACCAAGAAGGGCCCCCGCCGAGCGATCGCGGGCAAGAAGAAGGCGCCGCAGAAGTAGATGTGTGGACGATGCGCCAAGAATTGAACGGACGCGCTGTCCCCGACGGGGGTGGCGTCCACGGAAGGCAGGGATCGATTGGCCAGATCTAGCTCAGGTAAGACCAAGAAATCGAAGCGAGTTGCGGCGTCGGAGGGTGTGGCCCACATCAAGTCAACCTTTAACAACACGTTGATCACCATCGCGGACAAGGCCGGAAACGTGTTGGTTTGGGCGTCGGCGGGCACGGCGGGCTTCAAGGGCAGCAAGAAGTCGACGCCCTTTGCGGCCACGATGGCGGCGGAACAGGCGGGTCGAGAGGCGATGGCCATCGGTGTTCGCAAGGTCGTCGTGCGTGTACGCGGGCCGGGCTCGGGCCGTGAATCGGCCATTCAGGCGCTGGCGTCGGCCGGGCTGACCATCCAGTCCATTCACGATGTGACGCCGTTGCCGCACAATGGCTGCCGGCCACCCAAGAAGCGGCGTGTCTAGGCCACTCAAGGAAGGCTAAGGGGCGCGGCACGCAGATTTTCAGGAGAGATCGACGACAACTATGGCTCGTTATACCGGCCCCGTCTGCAAGCGTTGCCGCAGGGAGGGCGAGAAACTGTTTCTCAAGGGCGCCAAGTGCTACACGGAGAAGTGCCCCGTGGAGCGGCGCCAGTATCCGCCGGGACACCACGGTCCCGCCCTGGTACGTCGCCGCAAGCAGTCCGACTACGCGGTGCAGTTGCGCGAAAAGCAGAAGGTCAAGCGCATCTACGGGTTGCACGAGAAGCAGTTCCGCAATTTGTTCGAGTACGCCGCCGGTCGGCCCGGCGTGACCGGTGAGAACCTGGTCGTCGCTCTGGAGAGCAGGCTGGACAACGTGGTCTTCCGCATGGGCCTGGCGGTCAGCCGCAGCCAAGCACGCCAGCTAGTGCGCCACCGCCATGTCGAGGTCAACGACGGCGTTGTGGACATCCCCAGCTATCGCTTGGCGGCGGGCGACACGGTCGCGCTTCGCGCCAAGTCGCGCGAGTTGGAGTCCGTAGAGGTGAGCCTGAAGGCTCGGACCCGCCCCCAGTTGTTGGACTGGCTGGCGCTGGACGAGGCAGAGCGGGTGGGACGCGTGGTGCGCACACCGAAGCGCGGTGACATCCCGCTGGCGGCCCAAGAGCAGCTCATCGTGGAGCTCTATTCGAAGTGACCGCGCCCTGGGAGTGGCCACAATGCGTGGCCTCTGCGACTGGTGGTGGGCGGGGTCGAGCCGGCCCGCGGAGAAACGGTGCCCGGTGAACACCTGAAGACCCGTGGCGTTGGGGCGATGAAGGCTCCTGTGCGGGGTAAGAACTGAAGTCTTAAGGAGGGTGAGCTTGGATATTGATCTGACGGGCCTCGTGTTGCCAGAGCGTATTGAGATCACGGAGGTTTCCGACGACGGACGCTCGGCGGCGTTCGTTCTGGAGCCGCTGGAGCGGGGGTTTGGCCACACGCTGGGCAACTCCGTGCGCCGGGTCTTGCTGTCGTCCCTGCAGGGAGCCGCGGTGCGAGCGTTTCGGATCGACGGCGTGCTTCATGAGCATCAGACCATACCGTCGGTGGTCGAGGATGTACATCAGATCATCCAGAATCTGAAGTCGCTGGTGGTCAGCCTCGACGACGGGGTTGACGAGGCCGTGTTGTCCATCTCGGCAAGCAGCGCGGGCCCGGTGACGGCCGAGGGCATTCGGGGACCGGGATCTGTGACAATCCATGACCCCGGCCACCACATCCTGACGCTTCAGGAGGACCGGGAGCTGAACCTTGAGTTGCACGTCGACCGTGGCCGGGGTTTCGTGCTGGCGGATCAGCAGCCCCCGTCCAAGGCCGAGGGCGGGCCGGTGGACTTGGTACGCATTGACGCGATATACAACCCGGTCCTGCGAGCCAACTTCACGGTCGAGGAGACCAGGGTGGGGCAGCGCACCGACTTTGACAAGCTCACCATCCATGTCGAGACCGATGGCTCGGTGGGCCCTGAGAGCGCGATCCGGTACGCATCGGAGTTGTTGCGTCGACACCTGAAGTACATGCGGTATTTCTCGGAGGGCGCGCTTCCAGACCTGGCCTCCGGTCATTTGGTGCCGGTGCCCGAGCGGTGGGCCGTGTTGTTTCGGACCCCCATTGATGACCTGACCGAGCTCAAGGTGCGCTCGCGCAAGACGCTCAGCAAAGAGTCGATCAATACGCTTGGCGAACTGGTTGCCCATACAGAGGAAGAGATGCTGAAGATCGAGAACTTCGGCGAGAAGTCCCTTGAGGAAGCGAGGAGCTTTCTGGCCAACTACAAACTGAGGTTCGGGATTCGGACGGAAACCGGACCCGACGGGACGCTCTATTTTTCGCGTCGCAAGACCGTTGTGGAGGTGGATTCCTGACCAAACGCCGCTGAGGCGGGGTACCAGGCGGGGGCTCGGCGCCTGGAACACATGCACTGATGGGACGATAGGACAAGAGAATGCGTCACAGGAAGAAAGGAAGAGGCCTCTCCAGGTCGCCCAGTCATCGCAAGGCGTTGCTGCGAAACATGGCCACATCGCTCTTCCGCCACGAGCGTATCACGACCACCACCGCCAAGGCCAAGGAGCTGCGCCCCTATGCGGAGCGCTTGATCACCAGGGCTAAGCGTGGCGACCTTCACGCGCGCCGGTTGGTGGCGAGGAAAATTGCGGACAGGGCCATCCTGGGCAAGCTCTTCGACGACATTGCTCCGCGCTACGCCGAGCGTCCCGGGGGCTATACCCGTATCTTGAAGCTGGGGGCCCGCAAGGGCGACGCGGCGGAAATGGCGCTTATCGAGTTGGTGTAGTCGTAACACCGCGGGCGAAGCGCGCGCGCCCTCGGGGGAATCTGACACGCGGGTGGCGGCGTCCCCGAGTATCCCCCTAACCCCTAACAAAGAGCATCACACACAAGGAATCGCGAGTATGGAATCAGCGGTGAAGGCACGCTCCGGCGCGGCAAACGTGGGGAGGTTCGTCATGGTGCTCAGCCTCCTGGGTGTGGGCGGCTTTCTGTACTGGCTCTCCGTGACGTCGGAGTCGACCGAGGTGGTTGTCGTCGCCCCGCCGGTTGAGTACAACGAAGTGGCGTTCTCGGAGTTCTCGGCCAGCCCCGAGGCCTATGTCGGTGTGGAGGTGATGCTGAGATCCGTGCCGGTGGTGAGCCTGGTGGGGCGCCACGCCTTTTTCACCAGTTTGGAAGATGCCCAGGGAACCGCATACCTGTTGCACCTGTCTCGGGGCCTAGTGGCCGATTCGGTTGCTGTCCAGAGTGGTGATGTGGTCGACGTGAACGGGGTGGTGGCGGAGATGTCGGATTCGGTCATGAGCGACTGGGAGGCCATGGGTTCGGTGACCAACGAGGGAGAGCGCAGTCTTGCGCTGTATGCGAGCCACTTCGTTGAGATCGTCTCGCTTGAGGCGCTCCAGGGCGCCGACGCCCCGGCGGCCGACTCCATGGAGTCGTCGGAGCCCTCCCCCTGAACCCACAACCGCGCAGGGCGAATTGACGGTGAGGGGGACAGAGGGGGACGACGACGGGCTGGGGTTTCGGTGGAGGCCTGATGCGACCCTGGGGGTGATCGGGTTGGGGTATGTGGGACTACCTCTCGCGGTCACCGCCGCCAACAGCGGTGTGCGGGTCGTGGGCTTGGATGTCAGCCAACGCGTAGTCGATGGCGTCACCCGGGGGCAGAGCCACATCCCTGACCTGGCGGATGACCAAGTGGCGCGGGTGCTTGAGAGCGGGCACTTGGAGGCCACGCTGGACATGGGGGCTCTCGGGCGCTGCGACGCCGTATCCATCTGCGTGCCCACACCGCTGTCAAAGACGCGCGATCCGGATATTTCGCATGTGCTCGCGGCGGCCGAATCGATCCGGCTGACGCTGCGGCCAGGCCAACTGGTGGTGCTCGAGTCGACGACCTATCCGGGGACAACCCGGGAGGTGGTCCTGCCGATCCTGGGGAAGAGCGGACTTGAGGTCGGCAGCGACTTCTTTCTCTGTTTCTCGCCGGAGCGGATTGATCCCGGCAACCGGACATGGGGGACCGCCAATACGCCCAAGGTCATGGGCGGCATCACCGCCCAGTGCCTGGGGCGGGGCGTTGGATTCTACTCGCGTTTCGTGGACCGCATGGTGCCGGTGTCGTCGGTGGAGGCCGCCGAGCTCTCGAAGATCCTGGAGAACGCGTTTCGGGCGGTCAACATCGGCTTGGTCAACGAGATGGCCCTGATCGCGGATCGCCTGGGGCTGGATGTCTGGGAGGTGATTGATGCAGCGGCGACCAAGCCCTTTGGCTTCATGAAGTTCACGCCCGGGCCGGGGCTGGGTGGCCACTGCCTGCCGGTCGACCCGGAATACCTGTCCTGGAAGATGAGGACGATGGACTACCGGACCCGATTCATTGAGGTGGCCTCCGAGATCAACGCCGAGATGCCGACCTTTGTGGTCGGCAAGGTCCGTGAAGCGCTCAATGGCGCCAAGAGGGCGGTCAACGGCGCCGCCGTGCTCCTTCTGGGCGTGGCGTACAAGAAGGACATTGGAGATGTTCGCGAATCGCCCGCGATGGACATCCTGCAGCAGTTGGAGCGCGACGGCGCCCAAGTCGCCTACCACGATCCGCATGTTCTCCGATGGCGGACTCCTGACGGCCGCGTCCTGGAATCCGTGGCGCTGACCGATGAAGCGCTCACCAACGCCGATGTGGTCGTCATCGTGACCGATCACACCAGCCTGGATGTCGCGAGAGTCTTTGAGTCTGCGCGTCTGCTGGTCGATGCGCGCAACGTGACGGCCCGGTTGCCCCGGTCCGGGGCCGCCGCTCATCCGCAGCGCTGGATCGTGAAGTCGTGAGAGTGGCGGTGGTGGGGAGCGGCTATGTGGGCTTGACCACGGGCGCGTGCCTGGCGGATGGGGGCCACGATGTGGTTTGCGCGGATATCGACGCCCGTCGGATCGGCGAGCTCCGCCGTGGGAGGGTGCCCTTCTTCGAGCCCGGGTTACCCGAGCTAGTCGGGCGCAACTTCGGGGCGGGCCGCCTGCTCTTCACGACCGACACGGCGCGCGCGGTCGTGGGCAGCGATGTCGTGTTCATCGCCGTGGGCACGCCACCGGATGGCAACGGCGCCGCCGATATCCGGGGTGTCCTGGCGGTGGCCGGAGACATCGGTCGCGCGATGGCGGATGAACTGGTGGTGGTCGTCAAGAGCACGGCACCGGTGGGAACCACCAAGCGCGTGCGGGACGAGATCGCGTCGCGGAGCGATACCGCGTTCAGCGCGTGCTACAACCCGGAGTTCCTGAGGGAGGGAAGCGCGGTTGAGGACTTCATGCGACCCGACCGCGTCATCTTGGGAGTGGATGACGCGAGGGCCGAGGGCGTGCTCAGGGAGCTGTACGCCCCCTGCCTGGCCGAGGGTGTCGAGATCCTGGTCATGGACCCAGCTTCGGCCGAAGTCACCAAGTACGCGGCCAACGCCATGCTGGCCATGCGCATCAGCTATATGAACCTTATTGCGGGGCTGTGTGAGACGGCCGGTGCCGATGTGGACCAGGTGCGCCGCGGGATTGGATCGGACCACCGGATCGGTCCCGCCTTCCTGCGCGCGGGCGTCGGGTATGGCGGTTCATGTTTTCCGAAGGATGTGCGGGCGCTGGCGAACACGCTGGACCAAGCGGGACTGGATGCGTCGCTCCTGGATGCGGTCGAGGCCGTCAACCATCGCCAGAGGGCGGTGCTCGTGAACCGCGTCGTGGAGCTCTTCGGGGAGGATCTTCGGGGGCGAAACCTTGCCCTCTGGGGGCTCGCCTTCAAGCCGGACACCGACGACATGCGGGACGCACCCAGCCTGGTGACCATCCGTGGCCTCCTGGAGCGGGGCGCGCGCGTGGTGGCGCACGACAGCTACGCCACCGATGTCGCGCGCGGCATCCTGGGTGACGCGATTGACTACGCCCACCCCCACGACACCTATGGGGCGCTGGATGGGGCCGACGCGTTGCTCATCCACACCGAGGGTGCCGTGTATCGAAAACCGGACTTTGAGCGCGTGCGTACGCTTCTCAAGCGCCCCTTGATCCTGGATGGCCGCAACCTGTACTGCCCCCTGGCGATGGAGGAGATGGGATTTGAGTATGTGTCGGTGGGCAGACCTGTGCGGACCAAGGCGGCGGCCTGATCCATGCGTGTGATGATCACGGGCGCGGGAGGCTTTCTGGGGTCGCACCTGGCTGACCGCTTCCTGGCTGAGGGCCACGACGTGGTGGGCGTCGACAACTTCATGACGGGATCCAGGCAAAACCTGGCGCATCTGGCCGATGTCGGGGCGTTCCAGCTGATCGAGCACGACATCTCGGAGCCCGTGCGGGTGACTGGGCCGCTCGACGGAGTCCTGCACCTCGCCTCGCCGGCGAGTCCCCGGGACTACCTCGCGCATCCCCTGGAGACCCTGATGGCGGGTGGGGCGGGGACGAGGCACACGCTGGAGCTGGCGCGTCTCCACGGTGCCCGGTTCTTCCTGGCGTCCACCTCGGAGGTCTACGGGGACCCCCAGGTCCACCCGCAAGGGGAGAACTACTGGGGACACGTCAATCCCATTGGACCCCGCAGCGTCTACGACGAAGCCAAGCGCTACGCCGAGGCGATGACGATGGCGTATCACCGAACCCACGGGGTGGATACCCGCATCGCCAGGATCTTCAACACATATGGCCCGCGCATGCGGCCCGGCGACGGCAGGGTTGTCTCCAACTTCATCGTGCAGGCGCTCAGCGGGGAGCCCATGACCATCTACGGCGATGGTTCGCAGACCCGGTCGTTCTGCTATGTGGATGACACGATCGAAGGGATTGTTCGACTGTTTCGGTCTCCCAGGGTCGAGCCGACCAACATCGGCAATCCACAGGAGTATGCAATCGGTGCATTTGCGCGCATCGTGATGGAGGAGACCGGCAGCGCCGAGGCGCCCGTTTTCCTGCCCCTTCCCGAGGATGATCCTGTGGTGCGCAGTCCCGACATCACCCGCGCAAGGGAGGCGCTGGGCTGGTCGCCCGTGGTGGGTCTTCGTCAGGGGTTGCAGAGGACCATCGCTCACTTGGAGCGACGAATCGGGGTCGGCGTGTCGTGATCGTGGGTGGCGGGAGGCGCGGACTCCCAGCTGGGCGCGCGGCCGGTGGGGTTACAACGGCCGGGCTCGCGAGGGCGGTGCTGGCGGGCGTGCTCTCATTGCTGCCGGTTGCCTGCGGCGGCGAGTCGGCCGAGGAGAGCGCCCGCGCTCGGGGCGACCGAGCCTTTGCCCGGGGCGACCACGAGGAGGCGCTGGCGGAGTATCGCCTCTCGCTGTTGCTGGAGAACCCCGGCACGGCGGGAGAGGTTCGGGCGGCCCATGCGTATGTTGCCCTGGGGCGGGTGGACGAGGCGAGGGCACTCTACGACGCCGCCGCGCTGGCCGACAGTGCGCACGCCGACCAGGCTGTGGCCGATTTCGTGGCGCTCGCCAAGCGGGAGCACGAGCACGGGGACAGCTATGGAATGGCCTCCGCGGTGGAGGCGGCGCTGCATTTTCGCCCGGGCGTGATGGTGGATGAGCTGGCGTTGCCCTTGGCTCGGCACTACAGCAGCAGCGGCGAACATGGCCGGGCGAGGCCGCTCTACCTGAGGGCGCTCTCGCTCCACCGGGAGGACCCGGACGTCATCTTGGAGACCGCCCGGACGCACGAGGAGATCGGCGATTGCGAGCGCGCGCTCGTCTTCTTTCAGGAGTTTCTCGCCCTGGCCGAGGATCGCCGCCCGGAGGCACGTTGGCACATCGGGTCCTGCTCCTATCGGTTGTCGCTGGAGCTTGTCAGGGACGAACTTTTGGAGGAGGCGCTGGGGCGCGTGGATGTAGTCCTGGCGCTCGGGGAGCCCAGGACGCTTCTCGCCCAGGCCCATTTGACGAAGGCCGAGATCCTGGAGCGGCTGGGCGACTGCGGGGGCGCGGTCGCCGCCTATCGCTCGGTGATCCAATCCGGGGCGTCCCCCAGCGGGCCGCTCGTCCGCCGGGCCAGGGAGCGCATCGACGCGATACGCTTCGGGAGCGAAGAGGCGACTCCGTGTTGACGCGTGTGGTCATCGGTTTGGGTCTTCTCTGCCTCGCGGGAAGCGGGTGCGCATCGGCGCCGCCGTTCTCCGGCTGGACTGCCGAGCAGCTGTTCGAGCACGGCGAAGAGGCGCTCGCGGAGGAAGATTGGAGCGAGGCGCGACGGGCGTTTGAGCGCCTCGTGCTGGCATTTCCGGTATTTGAGCGCGCGGTTGACGCGCGTCATCATCTGGCCCGCGCCTTCTACGCCAATGGGGACTACTTGAGCGCGGTCTCCGAGTATACGCGCATTGTGCAGCTACTCCCCGAGCATGAGCGCACCAGGGAGGCTTGGATGGGACTCTGCCGGTCCTATGCGGCCATGTCGCCGCACCCCCAGCGCGACCAACAGTACACGGTGCAGGCGCGCACAACGTGCCAGAACGTTGCCGGCGACTTCCAGGGCATGCCGGTCGGGGACTCGGCCGCCGCCGTGGCCGCGCGGATGCACGCCAAGCTGGGGGAGAAGGCGTACGCTGAGGGTCACTTTTACTTCCAGAGAGACGTTTTCGAGTCGGCAGAGCTAGTGTTTCTTGAGCTCCTGGAGGGATTTGCGGATACGGAGGCCGCTCCGAGAGCGATCGCCCGCCTCCTTGATATCTACGAGGAATGGGGTTGGGATGAGCAGCTGGAGGACTACAGGGAGCGCTTGCTGGCCCGCTACCCGGACTCGCCCGAGGCCAGGGCGCTGGGTCCTGCGCCGCCTGCGGACACGCTCGCGAGCCAGCCCGTTGGGGCGATGCCGGGTTCTCCGGCGGGAACCGGCCCCGGTGGGTGATCGGCCCCGGGTGGGAGTGTTCGGCGGGACCTTCGATCCCCCCCACATCGGGCACTTGGCCGCAGCAGAGGCCGTGGTTCGTCACGCGGGCCTGGACCGGCTTCTTTGGGTGCCTGTGGCATCGCCGCCGCACAAGGCGCGGGGTCCCTGGGCGCCTGCGGAAATCCGTCGCGAGATGGTGGCGGCGGCCATCCGGGGGCGGCCCGAGTTTGAGTTGTTGGAGCTGGAGCTGGCTCGCGGCGGCGTCTCCTACACGATCGACACCGTGCGGGAACTTGGGAAGCTGTACCCGGAGTGGTCGCTGGCGGTTGTGATGGGGGCCGAGCTCTGGGTCGACTTTGCATCCTGGAGAGAGGCGGAGGCCATCGTTCGTATGGCCGATATCATTGTGATGTCCAGGCCTGGACAACAGGTTGAGGAAGATGTGGGCGTGGCTGATGTGCGCACATTGATGGTCAGGGTCCCGCTGGTCCATGTCTCCTCCTCCCTCATTCGACAACGTCTCAGGCTGGGCGGCAGTGTGCGGGCGATGCTGAGCCCGGGGGTGGCGTCCATTGTTGATCTGGCTCGACTGTACCGTGGCGAGAAGGACGCGGTCGGAGCCGGGGGCGCAACAAGGGAGCCTGAGCCCGGAGGGGACGGAGATCTGCAGATTCACGGGGTGAGATGATCAAGTCTATTGTCAGGAAGATTGCCGGATCCAGGCATGGCCGCGAGGTCAGGCGCTTGGCTCCAGTGGTGGATGAGGTCAATGAGCACGTCCGAGCGCTCAGGGAGCTGTCGGACGAGGAGCTGAGCGCCAAGACAGCCGAGTTCAGGGAGCGCGTCAGGGAGCGTACGCAGGAGACGCGCTCAGAGATCGAGTCGATTCGCGAGCGCAAGCGGCAGTCGACCGAGCCGGACGAGCGTGAAGGCCTGAGCCTGGAGATCGGTACCCTGGAGGAGTCCTTCCAGAAGCAGCTCTCCCGAGTGCTGGAGGAGCTGATGCCGGAGGCCTTTGCCGTGGTCAAGGAGGCGTGCCGGCGGCTCGTGGGCCAGGAGGTGCGGGTGATGGGCCAGGTTCTTGCCTGGGACATGGTTCCGTACGATGTGCAGCTGATCGGGGCCGTGCAACTTCATCGGGGGCGCGCCTCCGAGATGGCCACCGGCGAGGGCAAGACTCTGGTGGCCACGATGCCCCTGTACCTCAACGCACTTGCCGGCCTGGGCGCTCATCTGGTGACGGTCAATTCCTATCTGGCGCAGCGGGACTCGGAGTGGATGGGCGCGATCTATCGGCGCCTGGGCCTGACGGTCGACTGCATCGACCTGTACCAGCCCGGGTCGCCGGAGCGGCGAGAGGCCTATCACGCCGACATCACCTACGGGACCAACAACGAATTCGGGTTTGACTATCTGCGCGACAACATGGTGCATACGCTGGAGCAGCGTGTGCAGCGCACGCACCACTACGCGATTATCGACGAAGTGGACTCGATTCTCATTGACGAGGCCCGCACGCCCCTAATCATTTCGGGGCCCGTGGCCCGGGACACCTCGACGCCATTCAAGGAGATGGCGCCCGCCGTGGGCGCTCTCTTCCGCAAGCAGACGCGGATGGTGAACCAGCTGATCGGCGAGGCGGTCCGGCATCTGGAGTCCGAAGACGGCGACTACGAGGCGGGCGAGAAGCTCCTTGCGGCGAGGCGGGGAGCCCCGAAAAACAAGCGCCTGATGAAGATGTTCGCCGATCAGCCCGCCCTGGTGAAGCTGGCCGAGAAGGTCGAGGCGGACTACATGCGGGAGAAGCGCCGCCACGAGATTGACGAACGCCTGCTCTTCGCCATGGACGAGAAGGGCAACAACGTCCACCTCTCCGACGCGGGGCTGGATGCGCTGTCGCCGGGGGACCCGGAGGCGTTTGTCGTTCCCGACCTCTCCGAGGTGGTGGGCGAGATCCAGATGGACGAGTCGCTCACCGTCGAGGAGAAGCGCGCGCGGATCGCGGAGCTGGAGGCCGAGTACGCGGACAAGTCACAGCGCATCCACGTTATTCACCAGCTGCTCAAGGCGTACACGCTCTTCCACAAGGACGAGCGCTACATCATCGGCGAGGACGGCTCCATTGTCATCGTTGATGAGTTCACGGGCCGCCAGATGCCCGGTCGGCGCTGGAGCGACGGTCTGCACCAAGCGGTCGAGGCGAAGGAGGGGGTCGAGATTCGGGGCGAGACGCAGACGCTCGCGACAATCACCATCCAAAACTACTTCCGCATGTACCAGAAACTTGCGGGGATGACGGGAACGGCCGAGACCGAGGAGACCGAGTTTCACCAGATCTACAACTTGGATGTCTCGGTCATCCCCACAAACCGGCCGATCGCGCGCGACGACCGCAACGACCTCATCTTTCGCACGAAGCGTGAGAAGTATCTCGCGCTGATGGATGAAGTCGAGAGATTGCACCGTCTCGAGCTCCCCGTTCTGGTCGGAACGACCAATGTGGAGGTGTCGGAGACAATTTCGCGCATGCTGCGCCGCCGCGGCATCCCGCATAATGTCCTGAACGCGAAGCAACACAAGCGTGAGTCGGAGATCGTGATGGAGGCGGGACGCCCGGCCGCCGTGACCATCGCGACCAACATGGCGGGCCGCGGCACCGACATCAAGCTGGGGCGTGGCGTGACCGACCCCCGAACCGTCGCTTGGGCTCTCAAGCGGGGTATCGAGCTGGACGCCGTGGCGTCGACCGACCCGACCCGATACGAGGAACTGACGGGCAAGCCGGACGATCATGTGATCGAGGAAGGCGGCTTGCACATCCTGGGATCGGAGCGCCACGAGGCCCGGCGGATCGACCGCCAGCTTCGCGGGCGGGCTGGCCGTCAGGGAGATCCCGGCGCGTCACAATTCTTCCTGTCCCTGGAAGACGACCTGATGCGCCTGTTCGGCGGCATGGAGCGCATCGCCGGGGCCATGGATCGCATGGGTGCCGAGGAGGGCGAGGTCATCACCCACCCGTTGGTGACGCGCTCCATCAGTCGCGCCCAGAAGCGCGTCGAGAGCAATAACTTCGAGGCCAGGAAACGCCTGCTGGACTACGACGATGTCATGAACCAGCAGCGCGAGGTGATCTACGACCTCCGCCTCTTTGCGCTCGAGGGCGGTGAGGACCTCAAGGGCGAGGTCTGGGAAATGATCCACCACGTCATGGATGCAGTGTTCGAGGACTGCTTGCCCGAATCACGCCTTGACGAAGGCGTCGATGTGGCCCGGCTCAGGCAGCGCATGCTCCTGGATCTGCATACGGTGTTGCCCCCGGTCGAGAACGAGGACGTTCCCGAGGATGTGGACCGCGAGCAGGTGCTGGAAGTCGCCGAGGTTGCGGTGCGGGAGGGGTTTGACCGCAAGATTGAGTCCTTTGGCGACTACGGGGAGCGCGTCATGAGCTTTGTGATGCTCTCCACCATCGACTCCAAGTGGAAGGACCACCTCTACGACCTGGACCACCTGAAGGCGTCGATCGGTTTTCGGGGATGGGGCCAGAAGGACCCGTTGGTCGAGTACAAGAAGGAGGCGTTTGAGATGTTCGTCGACCTGATGGACGACATCCGGCGCGCCGTGACCCAACAGTTCTTTCGGGTTCGCCTGGAGCAGAGGCCCCGGGTGCGGGTCCAGGATCAGCAACGCCTCTCCTATTCGGGACCGGCGGAATCGTCCGGTGGCGGGCTCTCCGGCGTTGCCGGGCCGACGGGCGTACCGAGCCCGCGCCCGGCGCCGAGGGATGCGGTGGGCGTTGCGGCCGGGGCGCGCCAGGGCGTTGGCGTGGATCGGGCGGCCCATGTCGGGCGTCTTGCGACCAATCGGGGTGAGCGGCGCCCCAGGGCACCGGTGACCGGCACCAAGGCGCCGGCCCGAAACGCGCCATGTCCCTGCGGCAGCGGGCTCAAGTTCAAGAAGTGCCACGGTCGGCTCGGATGAGGGGGTGATCAACCCCTTGTGCGGGCAGGGACCCGGTTCCGGGGCCCGGTGCGGGGCGCTGACGGAGACTGGGGCACCAGGCGAGACGCCGTGAGCCGTCCCGGCACCTCCATCACTCGGCGCGAGCGCATTGCTGTGCGCGTGATGCCCGACCACGACAGCATCGCCCGGGAGGTGGCAGGGCGTATCGCGTCGTTGATTCGGAGGCGAGCGAGCGAGGGGCGTCCGGCCGTTCTTGGCCTCGCCACGGGCTCAACCCCGGTGGGCGTATACCGCGAGCTGATCCGTCTCCATCGGGAGGAAGGCCTGGACTTCTCAGGCGTCATCACCTTCAATCTGGACGAGTACTTCCCGATGTCCCCGGATAGCATCCACAGCTATCACCGGTACATGCACGAGCACCTGTTTGATCATGTGAACATTGTGCCGGGTCGGCGCCATGTGCCGCGGGGTGACCTGCCCGATGTCGACATCGCTGCCCACTGCGAGGCATACGAACAGGCGATTCTGGATGCGGGCGGAATTGATCTTCAGATTCTGGGCATCGGGCGCAGCGGCCACATCGGCTTCAACGAGCCAGGATCGGCGCAAGGTTCGAGAACGCGCCGGATATACCTCGACACCGTGACCCGGGCCGACGCCGCATCGCACTTCTTCGGAGAGGAAAACGTTCCCCCGCAGGCCATTACCATGGGGGTGGCCACCATTCTGGAGGCCCGCGAGGTGGTGCTCCTGGCCACGGGCGAGCACAAGGCCGAGATCGTGCGGCGGGCGGTGGAGGGGGAGGTGCATGCCGATGTTGCGGCCACGTTCCTGCAGCGCCACGAGGCCGCGACGGTGTACCTGGACCCGGCGGCCGCGGCCAGCCTGACCCGGATCCGGGCGCCGTGGCTGGTGGGAGAGGTGCGATGGACGCCCCGTCGCGAGACAGAGGCGGTGATCTGGCTCAGCGAGCGCACCGGCAAACCGATCCTGCACCTGGCGTCCGACGATCACCGGGAGCATCACCTGGGGTCTCTGGTGTCGCGTCATGGATCCGCAGAACCGCTCAACGGAGAGGTGTTCAACACCCTGATCTCCAAGATCCGGGGAAAGAGTCGGCTGCCCCGGAATCAGGACATGGTGGTGTTTTCGCCGCACCCGGACGACGACGTGATCTCGATGGGCGGGCTCTTGGCGAAACTTGCGGAGAATGACAACCGATTGACCGTGGCCTATCAGACATCGGGCAACATCGCGGTCTTTGATCACGAGGTGCGCCGCTACCTGGATTTCATGCGCCGGACCGCGAGCGTGCTCGGGTTGGCCGAATCGCACTCGTTCAACCAGGCCCTGTCCACGGTCGAGGAGGAGCTGGCCCGCAAGGCGCCCGGCGGCATCGACCCGGCCCTCGTGCAGGAGCTCAAGCGGGTAATTCGGGAGAGTGAGGCGGCGGCCGCCATCGAAACTCTCGGGCTTCGCTCCGACTGTGCCCGCTTCCTGGATTTGCCCTTCTACCGCACAGGCGCGGTCAGGAAGAATCCGGTGTCGGAGATTGATGTTCGCGTGGTCACACGGCTGCTGGAGGAGCTGCGCCCCTCCATGGTGTTTGCTGCGGGCGACCTCTCGGACCCGCACGGTACGCATCGCATGTGCCTGGACGCGGTCGAGGCCGGGCTGGAGCGCTACACGGGCGATCCCCCTTGGCTCTGGCTCTACCGAGGGGCGTGGCAGGAGTGGAGCGTGAGCGAGGCGACGGTGTTGGTGCCGCTATCGGCCGGCGAGCTGCGCAGAAAGGTCCAGGCCATCTTCAGGCACGAATCGCAGAAGGACTCCGCACCCTTTCCGGGGCCCGACACCCGTGAATTCTGGCAACGGGTTGTGGAGCGGAATCGGGGGACGGCTGAGCTGCTGCGTCGGCTGGGCCTGCCGGCCTACTACGCGATGGAGGCCTATGTCACCATGCGGGCTGGATCCCGCGTGGAGGCGCGCGAGATCCCCACATCCCTGTTAGCCGAGGAATCCGGTGGTGATGGGTAGGCGGGCGGGGGCGGCTCGCGGGCGCGCATGGAGTCACGGACACCGCCTGATCCAGGTTCGGACGCCCGTCCCCGAAGATACGCGTACGCCCGCGGACCCGCGTTTGCGGGTGGATCAGGCACCGGGTACATTGGAATGGGTTAGTCGTGCGTTCATACCTTACGCCGTGACGGGGAGGTCCGTCATGTTGACGGATCCCTTGTTGGTTTGGAGATGCCCTCGCGGTGGCCAGACTCAATAATCCCGGTTCGCGTGGAAGCGCAGGTGACGGTGGCTTGAGCGCGCCCGGGCGCGTGCCCAGTTCGGATCGCCGCCGCTATCCGCTCCTCGCCCTGCTGGTGGTGTTCTGCGGGGTGTACGCCGGTGCTCCGGTCGCCGATGCGAATTACGAGGCAGCGCTTCTGGTCGCGGAGACTCACATTGAGGGCGAGGGCGCACAGCAGTGCGGCTTTGAACATCACCACCTGTTGTGCCAGCTGGTCCGCACACTTTCGCTTCGGGGCATGGCCTCCGACCATGCCCAGTTTTATGCGGCATCCGACTTGGACCCCGTCACTCCGACTGCATCCGCGCGGCCCATCCGGCCGGCTCCGCCCGGCGGTAGCGGTCCCAGGGCTCCGCCCGCCGATCGATTCTAGCCGGGGCGGCTGCCCCGGATCTTGAGCGCGGAGTGTCTGAGGGACAACCCGCTGACCCCGCGCGCCACCCCGTCACAATCAGTGGCAACGCGCATGCCGGCCGATCCTCCGACGTGCGCGGGTGGGGTGGTCAATCGGTGCGTCTCCCAGTAGCAGGTAATTGTGAATGAACCCCAGGATGGTGGCCGGTGGAGCGTCGGCCTTGCTGGCAACGATGCTCGTACCCCTTGTGGCGGCGGCTCAGGTTGAGCGCGAGATCGGGGGTGTGGTGCGCGACGGCGAGACCGGGCAGCCCCTGGCCGGGGCGGTTGTGATGGTTGTCCCGGCGGCCGCGACCGGGGCGGTTTCTCACGGGGACGGGACGTTTTACGTCGTGGCACCGGACAGCGGCCAGTTCTCCTTGCGCGTCGAGCGCCTGGGCTATCGCACGGCGATCCTGGATGTGGATGCGTCGACGGTCGATTGGGTAGAGGTCGACATGGTCGCTAGTCCGATTGACCTGTCCGGTGTGGTGGTGACCGGTTCATTGGTTGCGCGCGCCGCCAACGAGATGTTGCGTCCGGCGAGCGTGTACGCGGGCGACCGGTTGCAGCGCCGCCTTGCGGGAACGGTGGCGGCGACATTGTCCCGAGAGCCCGGGGTGGCGGTGAGCACCATGGGGCCGAACTCGGCGCATCCGGTGATCCGCGGTCTAAGCGGGGAACGGATCTTGGTGCTGGAGGACGGAGAGCGGGTCGGGGACGATTTTTCCAGTGCCCCGGACCACGCCACCGCGCTGGACCCATCGACGGCCCGGCGCATCGAGGTCATCCGGGGTCCGGGTGCAATCCTGTATGGGAGTAACGCCTTGGGAGGCGTCCTCAACGTGGTGCGCGACGATGTGCCGTCGGTGAACCCCCACCACTTCACCGGAACGATCACGCTTCAGGGGCAGAGCGCCACCAGTGCTACCAGCGCGAGCGTCAACGCCATGGTGGGCGTCACCGATCACATTCCCGCACGTCTTGAGTTTACGCACAGAACCAGCGGCGACCTGAAGACCCCGGTCGGCGCGTTGTCCAATACAAGTGCGTCCGTTACGGAGCTTTCCGGCGGCACGTCGTGGGTGGATCAGTGGGGACACGCGGGACTTTCGTTTCGGTACTACGACAACGATTACGGCATTCCGGGGGGATTCGTCGGGGGTCACCAGGACGGGGTTCGGATCGACATGCAACGGGCCGCGACACGGCTCAAGGCCATTGTGCGGCCACAGGGTCGAGTCGAGTCCGTTGAAATCGACGCGGGTCACACATGGTACAGGCATCTGGAGATCGAGCCGCCGGACATCGTGGGGACAGTGTACGAGCGCCAGGCGGCAAGTGGCGAGGTGTTGGCGCGCCACGAGACATGGGGACCGTTTTCGTCGGGGGGGTTCGGGACCCGGGCGTCCTGGCAAAGCCTGGGTTTTGGGGGTAGCCTCTCCACGCCAAACTCCACGCGCGCCTCCTTTGCCGTGTTTGGTCTGGAGGAAATCGACTTGGACCCGGTGCGCTTGGAGGCGGGGCTCCGCTATGACTGGGAGGTTGTGCGGCCACGGCGTGAGGACCCCGCGTCCGATATCGGCCACATTCGCGCAAGATCGTTTTCGGCGCTGTCGGGTTCTCTCGGGGCGCTGAGCCAACTGGGTGAGCGCACGACGTTGGGTACGTCGATCGCCCGGGCATTCCGGGCGCCGAGCGTCGCCGAGCTGTTTTCTGAGGGACCGCACCTGGCCGCCTACTCCTTCGAGGTGGGCAACCCGGAACTCGAAACCGAGAAGGGCACGGGCGTCGACATCTTTGCCCGCTACGCGGGAGATCGCCTGAGTGTCGAGGTAACACTGTTCCGCAACGCGATCTCGGGGTTTGTTTTTCCCTTGAAGACGGGCGAGGTGAGCCGCGTTCTGTTGCCGGTCTATCAGTTCCGGGGAGAGGACGCCGTGTTCACGGGACTGGAGCACGCGCTCCGGTGGGCGCCGGCCGGGGACATGACCGTCGAGGCGGTCGCCTCGTATGTCCGGGGCAATATCGTGACGGCAGGGGAGCCGCTGCCGCGGATCCCTCCCCTCCAGGGAAGCTTGGGTATCGGGTATGCGCCGCCGGACTGGTTCGCGGAAGCTGAGACGCGGTTTGCGGCCAGGCAGGATCGAACCGGGCCCCTGGAGGAAGCAACGGACGGGTATGTGGTTTTCGATCTCTCTGCGGGAATTCGGTTCACGTTCGGTGGGCGGCTGAACGTGGTCACGATCCGGGGAGAAAACGTTGGAAATGTGGAGTACAGAAACCACCTGTCGCGGGTGAAGGAGATCATGCCGGAGGCGGGCAGGTCTCTGGGGGCGACGTACCGTGTCGTCTTCTGAGCGGATCTCTCGATTGAATCCCGGCGGCACACAAACACAATCAATTTTCTGGCGGGCAGGTCTCTGGGGGCGACGTACCGTGTCGTCTTCTGAGCGGATCTCTCGATTGAATCCCGGCGGCACACAAACACAATCAATTTTCTGATGGAGGCAACACCAAAAACATGGAAGCGAGAACAGTTTATTCGAACCTTCTGAGGGGCCCGTTGGCCCTCTTGGTTGCGGGTGTCCTCTTGCTCAGCGCTTGCGATTCGTCGACCGATCCGAACGATGGCGACAATCACGCGGATGAGGTGGAGGGCCTGGTGTTGGTGATGGGTGGCCAGACCAGACCTGGCGACCTACAACGGCGACACCCGCACCTGGACGGGCGAGCTGGAGATTGACGAGGAGGAGGAGTCGGGCCACATCGAGGCACGTTTTGTCAACCATGACGGTGACAAGGTGACCTTGGGGGACGACTACTACCTCGAGGTCGATGTCGAGGACGAGGCGATCGCCGAGTTCGAACAGGCCACACCGGGCGAGTTCGGCGGGCATCTGCACGGGCATGCGGAGGGCGAAACCGAGGTCACGTTCAGCCTGATGCATGGGACCGTAGGCTCCGGGCACGCTGACTTCATGACGACCCCGGTGCATATCCATGTGCATGAGCACGATCACAACTAGCAGGCCGCTTCGCGCTCACCCGTAGTTTTGGGGGCCCCTCTTCGGTGGTATCCACCGGGGAGGGGCGCCGGCGCTTGGTTGGGTCGGGTAAGCCGGCCTGGCTGGATGGATATGGGTTACCGCAGATTCCGATTGGCGGCCAGGGATGTCACGCCGCCGCCCTCCCGTAGCGAGTGTATACCGCCATGCCCGGCCCGATGGCTGCTTGGGCGAGATCGACGGGAGCGATGTTCCCCATTTGAAGCAGCCGAACAGCCTTCGACAGCTCTGAGCGAAGAGCCGAGAGTAGCTCTCGCCGGGTGGCAAGGGGTGCGTCGACGGGCCGTCGGCGGCAGACGAGAACGATGCTTGAGGCGAGAGCCGCGACTTTCTTTTTGAGGGCGCCGACATTTTCAGTGCGGATGGGCCACGTTCCAGTGATTTTGAAGCCGGAGCGGATTACCGCATCGAGAAAGGTGTCCCAGCCGGTGCTTACCCTTCCCTCCCGTTTTGTTGTTTCAGACTGCCTGAAGGCATAGTATATTGTAACGGGAAAACCAGGATGAGACCGCTCGGATAGTTTGTGGATGACATCGGTCATACCCTCAAGGAAAAAATCATTGGCAGCATCTTCGGTACCGTGCCGATACGGAGTGGCCACAAGTTCTGCAGCCTTTGGAACCGCGAGTGTGGAGAATAACTCGGGAAGTACTGGTTTCAGCGACCGGCGAAGCCACACATAGAAGAAATCCGACAGATCCGCATATCCGATATTGTCGTAGTATGGCGGGTCGGTCGAGTAAATTCGGCCTGTTATCGGTGCTTTTTGCCGTGCATCCCGATTAATAGCCCATCCGGGATACGTCGCTGGCATGACCTTGACCACATTGGTTAAGTACTTCAGTTGGGTAAGCCAGTTTCCGCTTGACGATGAAAACGGGTTAGCTTCACAAAAATCCCACACCATCGGCAGAGCCTGACGGGCAAACACCTGTTGCACGTTGGCACCCCCGGAATCCCAGAAGTTCAAGTTTGAGCACCGGTTTGCTTGTTTGCCTACACACAACCCCAAATACACTGCCACAGCCTCGGCATACGCCCGCGCGCCCGTCCCGCCGTCGCGCAGTGGAACACCGTCATCGGCGAAGCCCACCGCCAACGCGTCCCTCCGAATCTCTCGCATGGCCTCACCAACCAAGTCGGAAAAGGCGGTCAAGGCGACGAGCTGCCGGGGGGTGAACAGATCCCCGAACGATGTAAGTCCATAGGCCGGTGTCCAACACGCACGGGGATCATCCGGCAAGAGGAGCCCCGCTCTCCATGTGGGATTGGCGGCATGCGCCAGAGCTTCATGTGTCGATGTCGGCGTTAGGTACACCCGTTTGCGGTCCCCCTCAGCGACGATCGCCATCAGTCGTGTGGCCATGCGCCCGGCCCGACCCTCTGCCTTGATGTAGTCAGGAACAAGCGGGACTCCTGACACCAAACAGGAGAAATTCGCTCCCCGCGACAGCTTTGTCCCTCGCCTTGCCGCCGTCCGGTCAGGTGGTGTGCCCGCCCGAACCTCGAACCGATACTGGCGGCCTTCGACGACGGGCTCGACATACGCCTCCTTGCCCTTCTTGGTGGACAGCATCCAAGTCGACACCAAGGGAACCTCCACATCGGCGAACGCCGGGTTTGGACTCCGTACAGTCCGAGCCCAAAGCCAAGCAATCACAGTAAGCTCACGGCCCTCGTAGGGCTCCAAGTCAGGCCGCTCGTCGACCATCTCGGACGTAACCTCGACCGTCGGATAGAACCGGCCGATCCGCCGTGCAGCCTCATCGCGCATCCATTTGCCGTAGTACCGAACGTCGTCCGCCAGCCCGTGCGCACCCCCCCAGTCCGACTCTACAAGCCTACCGCTCCCGCGTGTTTCCGGATTGACCGGCACCCGGCCCGCAAATCTGGGAGGGATCTCGATCATCGCCTTGTTGATCAGGACGGCCACCGGATTCAGATCGCTCGCGTGCGCTTCGAGTCCGAGCCGCTGTGCCTCCAGCGGTAGGGCACCACCGCCCGCGAAGGGGTCGTGAAACGCGGGCAATCGCTTCGGATCAAACAACTCCTCTGCGCGCGGGTGGTCGGAGTTGTCGATGCACGCCCTGCGCCAACTCCGCAGGATCTCCCGGCGCGCTTCGGCAAGCAGGTCTTCGTTCGTCGTGTTTTCCCAACGCACCAGCCGCTCCAGGATTCGGAACAACCGGTCACGCTCGCGTGTCTGCGCCTCTTCCCCAGGGAACCGGTCGGGGTCCTCCGACGGATCGACCACCATCTGGGCGAAGATCACGGCACGCGCCGCCGCGAGAGGGCGTCGCGCCCACCAGAGATGCAGCGTGCTCGGATGCCCGTGGCGAATGGCTTTCTCTCGCCTTGAGGCCTCGTTGATCGCATCAAGAGGCAAGGCTACTTCGATAAGCTTTTTGCGCGTCCGTACCGGAGCCGTGTTCGAGCTATCCTGGGCATAGACAACCATTCTCTCACGCTCCCCAAACGGTGATGCGGGCGTCTTCCCAGCCGCGCGTTTCTTGATAACTCCTGTCCACCCAGCTTCTTCCTTGGCGCAGGTCGAACAGCACCAGGTGCCCGGCTTCCGCGCCGCTCGTGTCCATGTATGCCGCCGTCTGCTTCATCCCTCGTTCGATTTCGCGCTCGACCGACCGGCCCTCCTTTACGAGCTTGCATTCCACCACGAATCTCTGCGAACATTTGTCCCCTCGGGGCCAAACAACCAACAGATCCACCCGGCGACTCCCTAGCGCATACTCCCTCTCGATCCGGCCCCTGCCGTTCACCACCCGGTGCAGGAATGCCTGCAACACCAACTGCGGCCCTGCCTCCGTATACTGCGCCCGCCGAATCCAATGCTCCGAGTTTTGTCGGAAGAAATCCTGAAAGGCCGCCAACAGCTTGTTCATGTCAAGGCCGCCCGAATTGTCCACATACCAGGGGGTTTCCTGTGGCGCCATCTCGAGTTCAAGCATCCAGGTCAGCACACGCGGGAGCACCTCGCCGTAGATGGGGTTGGCGATCCGGAGCGGTGGATCGGGAGCCACTAGGCCCAAGTCTCGCACATATTCAAAATCCAAGTCGGAATGCACCCCGTCGCCCCCGCCCAGCAGTGGCTCGATCACGCGCCTAACCCTGGGCTCGCGCAGTTTGTCGGCCAGCTGGTCCAGGTGGGTCTCGCGGCGCAGTATCAAATTCTCCCGCGCGTCAAAGACATCGCGCTCCGATACGGGACCGCTACGCCGGCGCGGTGACCCGGCAGAAAAGCACATCTCCTGAGCCAGTGCGTTGACCAGCCAAGGTTGTCCCCGGGTCTGTTTCCACACTGCGTCCAACGCCTGCGGGGCAAACTCCTGACCGGTCATGGTCGTGTGTTGATTGAGAAGGGTCAGGACTTCGGCACGTGTAAAATCTCCCAGCCGGAGCGATTTGGCCTTGATGTTGAAGGCGCTTCCCCCCGTGATAACCTCCTTTTCAGAACTCGCATGGATCCGGTAGTCGCGCACATCCCGCACCCCGCAAAGCACCACGCTCTGCGGAAAACCATTCGGACGGTTTACGTAGCCTGTCCTCAGCTGTCGGAGAACTGACACCAGCGTGTCTCCGAACAGCGCATCAATTTCGTCGATTAGTAAGACCAGGGGGGAGGGGGCAGCCCGCGCCCATTTCACCAACAGGGTCCTCAACGCAGTGTGCGGACGAACGGTGGTGTCAAGCTCGTCGGCAGCCTTCGTGGTGGCGTTTTCGCCGAGCGTGTCTTCGGCTTCCAGGGCGATTTCGCTGGCGATCACCCCCATTGCCTGTCCCACATCTTCGCGCGCAGCCTGCGCAGACTCGACATTGATGTAGGCGCAACGATACTCGCCGACAGAACCGCCGTTAAGCAGGTCGCGTAGTGCGAGCAAGGTAGAGGTCTTGCCGGTTTGCCGGGGCGCATGCAAAACGAAATAGCGCTTCCTACGCACCAGCGACAAAATCTCGTCCATATTCACCCGGTCAAGCGGGGGAACACAGTAGTGATCTTCCAGGCGCACAGGGCCGGCGGTGTTGAAGTCGCGCATAGCCAAAAAATGTGCCCCTTTCGCCTCTCTTGGCAAGCCCTCCCCGGCAGAATCCGCAGGATCTTCATCCAGCGGCGGTGAGGACAATGTCCTACTGCCGTTAACCGGTTCCGCTGCGTCACGGGATCGCAGGTGTGATTCAGCCCCCCCGTCCAGAAGCGCCGCGAGCTTTGCGCCAACGCGTTCCGCCGCGGCCTCTACCTCACGATCTCCAACATGGGTGTAGCGGAGTGCCATCCGGTCTCGGCTGTGCCCGAGAAGTCGGGCGACCACCGGCAGGGGAACGCCCCGCATGACAGCATGGCTGGCAAAGGTATGACGAAGATCGTGGAGGCGCACATCTTCAACTCCAGCCTCATGCCGCACCTTGCGCCACACCGACAACTCGCGGGAGCGAGGCCGTGACCCGTCTTTCGGCGAGGGAAACACGTACGGGCTCCCCGAGCGCGGCTGCTGTTTGATCAAGGATTGGGCGGCCTTGCTCAAGAACACCGTGCGCGGCCCAGTCTTGCTGTCGAGTAAACGCAATACGCCTCCGTCAAACTCCCTCCACTGGAGCCGGACGATTTCGCTCTTGCGGCATCCAGTGAGCAGAAGAAGGCGAATGATGGCCACCTGTTGCCGACCCGGTTCCCGCCCCTTATGCGCATCAAGTGAGGCATGCAGTCGTGCCACCTCGTCTCTTGACAGAAAGCGGGTCGCCTTGGAGCGGGGATTGTGCTTGACCCCGGATGTCGGATTTGGCCCGTTGAGACAGCCACAATCGATTGCGTAATTGAATATCTGCCGGAGAATGTCAAGAGCCCGATTCGCCCCGGCAGGAGCCTTTCGGCTATAGTGCAAGAACCACTCAGTTACATCGGATCGTGTGATTTCGTTGAGCGATTGTGATCCAAAGGTAGGCACGAGCTGTGTCCGGAGCGCACTCTCCATGCGACACTGTGTCGAGGGCTTGCAGCGATTGAGGCAAGCCCTTCTCCATGACCCGTTAACGAACGCATCGAATTTTGGAGTCACCATCGTCTTAGCGGGCGTTAGTGTCGAGCACGTCCGCGACCGATTCGACGGCAGCAATCGTCGCTGCATCAGGAAAGTGCGTATACCTTAACGTGGTGTCTGGGTCCCGATGGCCCAGGAGCCTCCCGATCATCGCGACCGACTCACCGCTACCGAGCGCAAAGCTTGCGTATGTGTGACGCAAGTCATGCAGGCGAAAACTGTTCTCGAGACCTGCTTGGGCACGAATTTGCCGCCAGGCTCCGTACAGTGTCTCGTTGGATATCGGGCTTTGACGTCCGGTGGCAGGAAACACCACACTGGCGCGCGCCGAGTCGCGTAGCCTATTGAGTACGGCGCGTGCGGCAGACGGCAACCACACCGTCCGGGGCCCGGCCTTGCCGTCGCGCAAGAACAGGTGACCTTCTCGATAGTCGCGCCAGCGCAACGTGCGTATTTCGCTCTGCCTGCACCCTGTGAGGGCCAGTAGCCGGATAATGGTAGACTGGAGCGGCGCACTCGGTTCTGCCGCCACGAGAGCTCGGCCGAGGTTGGCAATCTCGGCGGGCGTCAAAAAGCGCTCTTTTCTTCGCGCCGGGTAGCGCTGAATTCGGGCGCAAGGGTTGCTTCCATCCGGTCGGTGGCCACGGTCCGCGGCCTCCCGCATGATGATCGAGAGAATTGGCAACGAGCGGTTGGCTGCAGCCGGTGTGGCGTGCAGGGCCGCAAACCATTGTCGGACTTCGGCCCGGCTGATCTCACCGACCGGTCGCCCCTGGAATGCTGGCATGATTTGGTTGCGGAGGTACAGCTGATTAACGTAGAGGGTTGTGGGCTTCCAAGTGCGCCCGTATGTTTGAAACACGTCCTCTGCGATCTGTTCGAACAGGATCGCCTTGGAGTCATCCCTCTCCGGCGGCGGATCAATGGACATTTTCATCCTCCCTTCAGTCTGCACGGCCGGATCATTGCGTGCGTTTTAGCTGATGCCGGGCGCGACAAGTGATTGATCGGGTCTTTGTAGCGAATGCGGTGTGCCGGTGACGATAACCCGCAAAAAGCTTATCGAAGTAGCCTTGCCTCTTGATGCGATCAACGAGGCCTCAAGGCGAGAGAAAGCCATTCGCCACGGGCATCCGAGCACGCTGCATCTCTGGTGGGCGCGACGCCCTCTCGCGGCGGCGCGTGCCGTGATCTTCGCCCAGATGGTGGACGATCCGTCGGAGGACCCCGACCGGTTCCCTGGGGAAGAGGCGCAGACACGCGAGCGTGACCGGTTGTTCCGAATCCTGGAGCGGCTGGTACGTTGGGAAAACACGACGAACGAAGATCTGCTTGCCGAAGCGCGCCGGGAGATCCTGCGGAGTTGGCGCAGGGCGTGCATCGACAACTCCGACCACCCGCGCGCAGAGGAGTTGTTTGATCCGAAGCGACTGCCCGCGTTTCACGATCCCTTCGCGGGCGGAGGTGCCCTACCACTGGAGGCACAGCGGCTCGGACTTGAAGCACACGCGAGCGATCTGAATCCGGTGGCCGTCCTGATCAACAAGGCAATGATCGAGCTCCCGCCCAGATTTGCGGGCCGGGTGCCGGTCAATCCAGAGACACGCGGGAGCGGTAGGCTTGTAGAGTCGGACTGGGTGGGTGCGCACGGGCTGGCGGACGACGTTCGGTACTACGGCAAATGGATGCGCGATGAGGCTAAACGGCGGATCGGCCGGTTCTATCCGACGGTCGAGGTTACGTCCGAGATGGTCGACGAGCGGCCTGACTTGGAGCCCTACGAGGGCCGTGAGCTTACTGTGATTGCTTGGCTTTGGGCTCGGACTGTACGGAGTCCAAACCCGGCGTTCGCCGATGTGGAGGTTCCCTTGGTGTCGACTTGGATGCTGTCCACCAAGAAGGGCAAGGAGGCGTATGTCGAGCCCGTCATCGAAGGCCGCGAGTATCGGTTCGTGGTTCGGCCGGAGTCACCACCCGACCGGACGGCGGCCAACGCCGGGACAAGTGCCGGGCGCCGAAAGGCGTTTCGGTGCCTGATGTCGGATGCGCCTGTGACCTACGCTTACATACGTCAGCACGGACAGGCGAAGGGCATTGGGTCAAGACAGATGGCAATCGTGGCCCAGGCTGACCGGAGCCGTGTGTACCTGTCCCCCCTTGCGAGTCACGTAGCGGCAACAAGTGGGATCCAACCGAGATGGAAGCCGAGCGTACGACTCGAAGGTAAGGCCGGCGTCAGTGTGCCGCGGTATGGCATGGAGACGTTTGCGCACCTCTTCACTCCTCGGCAGCTCGTCGCCTTGACGACCTTTTCCGACTTGGTTGGTGAGGCCATGCGAGAGATTCGGAGGGACGCTTTGGCGGCGGGTCTCCCCGATGATGGGGTTCCACTTCGTGATGGTGGCACCGGTGCGAGAGCGTATGCCGAGGCTGTGGCAGTGTATTTGGGGTTGTGTGTAGGCAAACAAGCAAACCGGTGCTCAAACTTGAACTTCTGGGATTCCGGGGGTGCCAAGGTGCAACAGGTGTTTGCCCGTCAGGCTCTGCCGATGGTGTGGGATTTTTGTGAAGCTAACCCGTTTTCATCGTCAAGCGGAAACTGGCTTACCCAACTGAAGTACTTAACCAATGTGGTCAAGGTCATGCCAGCGACGTATCCCGGATGGGCTATTAATCGGGATGCACGGCAAAAAGCACCGATAACAGGCCGAATTTACTCGACCGACCCGCCATACTACGACAATATCGGATATGCGGATCTGTCGGATTTCTTCTATGTGTGGCTTCGCCGGTCGCTGAAACCAGTACTTCCCGAGTTATTCTCCACACTCGCGGTTCCAAAGGCTGCAGAACTTGTGGCCACTCCGTATCGGCACGGTACCGAAGATGCTGCCAATGATTTTTTCCTTGAGGGTATGACCGATGTCATCCACAAACTATCCGAGCGGTCTCATCCTGGTTTTCCCGTTACAATATACTATGCCTTCAGGCAGTCTGAAACAACAAAACGGGAGGGAAGGGTAAGCACCGGCTGGGACACCTTTCTCGATGCGGTAATCCGCTCCGGCTTCAAAATCACTGGAACGTGGCCCATCCGCACTGAAAATGTCGGCGCCCTCAAAAAGAAAGTCGCGGCTCTCGCCTCAAGCATCGTTCTCGTCTGCCGCCGACGGCCCGTCGACGCACCCCTTGCCACCCGGCGAGAGCTACTCTCGGCTCTTCGCTCAGAGCTGTCGAAGGCTGTTCGGCTGCTTCAAATGGGGAACATCGCTCCCGTCGATCTCGCCCAAGCAGCCATCGGGCCGGGCATGGCGGTATACACTCGCTACGGGAAGGTGTTGGACGCCAACGGGGAGCCCATGAGAGTCCGTGAAGCGCTGGCCATGATCAACCAGATCCTGGACGAATCGCTTGCTGAACAGGAGGGCGAGTTCGACGCCGACACGCGCTGGGCGCTGGCTTGGTTCGAAGAGCGGGGGTTCAAGGAAGGAGAGTTTGGACTGGCAGAGACGCTGTCGAAGGCCAAGAACACCAGCGTGAGCGGGTTGGTGGAGGCAGGCATTCTGGAATCGCGGGCAGGCGCGGTGCGCTTGCTACGACCCTCCGAACTGCCTTCCGATTGGGACCCGGCTTCCGACGGGCGGCTCACCACGTGGGAGGTGGTTCACCACTTGATTCGCTTACTTGAGAGCGGTGGCGAGGCTTCCGCCGCCGATCTCGTTCGCCGTCTTGGAAACGTGGCTGAAGTCGCCCGCGATCTTGCGTACCGGCTTTTTTCCATTGCGGAGAGAAAGAAGCGGGCAGACGAGGCGCTCCAATATAATGGACTGGTTGGCAGTTGGGGCGAAATCCGGCGGCTGGCGAGCGTCGAGGCACCTCCCGAGCAAACCGAGCTTCTTTGATTCGACAAAATTTGTGACCAAACCCATTACCATTGATGTTGCGGCACCGCTTGGCGCGGGATGCTGCGACAAGACATATCCACCCGTGACGGAACCAGTTTGACACATGGCTCGTACCAACCATGAACGCGTCGGAAAGGCGATGGAGCTTCTGCGCACCGGCCTAGCGCCCTTCGTCGAACGCGAAATCGCCGCGGTCCACCCGCCCGAAACGACCGTGTCCCGCGAAACTATCCGGTATCTGGACAAGCGCGATCTTGCGGAGCGTCCGCTCCAGGAGTGGGATGCGCATGCGCTTCTCCTGCTGATGTGGCAATCATGGAATCAGGTGTTCAGGAACACGTTGGGACATGCTGAGCGGAACTATGTCTCGGAACTTCGCCAGGCCAGGAATCGGTGGGCGCACCAGCGCACGTTTTCGACCGAGGACGCGCAGCGGATCCTAGACACGACACACCGACTGCTATCGGCGATCTCGGCGCCGGATGAGGCCGCGGAAGCCGACAAGCTGAGAAACGAACTGCTCCGGCTGCGATTCAACGAACAGGCGCGCCAGGAGATGCGCAGGGGCACCCGGACAGCGGTCAAGACAGGTGCCACGACATTGATGCCACCTTGGCGGGAGGTGGTGGAGCCGCACCCGGATGTCGCCTCCGGCAGGTACAACCACGCTGAGTTTGCGGCGGATCTCTGGCAGGTACACAGGGGCAGGGGCGGCAACGAGTATCGCAACCCGGTCGAATTCTTTCGGCGCACATACCTGACCGAGAGCTTGCGCGGCATGTTGGCCAACGCAATCAAGAGGGTGACTTCCGGCGGGGGGGTCCCGGTGGTTCAGCTTCAGACCAATTTCGGAGGGGGCAAGACGCACTCCATGCTTGCCCTGTACCACCTGTTCTCGGATGCTCAGCCGACCAGCCTCGAAGGCGTGGGCAGTCTCATGGCCGAGGCCAGGGTTCAAGGCCTTCCCCGGGTGCGCCGCATTGTCTTGGTGGGGAACAAGATCTCCCCGGGTCGTCCAGACGAAAAACCCGACGGCACGGTGGTCCGCACGCTGTGGGGGGAGCTCGCGTGGCAACTTGGCGGTCAGGATGCTTACGCAAGGATCGCCGCTGATGATGCGAAAGGAACGAATCCCGGCGACGCCATCGAGGGTATTCTCCGTGCCCATGGTCCTTGCGTGATTCTCATCGACGAGTGGGTGGCCTACGCGAGGCAATTGCACGACCGGAGCGATCTTCCGGCGGGAAACTTCGAGACGCAGTTCACGTTCGCCCAAACGCTCACCGAGTCCGTGAAGGCGGTATCCGATTGCCTTCTCGTCATCAGCCTACCCGCATCGGACGCCGGGACGGAGTCCCCGCACACCCAGGCAGACGACGCAGAGGTCGGGGGATTGCGGGGGCGTGAGGCACTGATCCGTCTCGCAAATGTACTTAGGCGGGTAGACTCCGGCTGGCATCCGGCGACGCCCGAAGAGGGTTTTGAGATTGTGAAGCGCCGGCTCTTCGCGCCCATGGAGCAGGAAGCGTACAAGCAGCGGGACGCAGTGGCGCGTACGTTCGCGGATTACTACCGGCGAAAGGAGCTGGAGTTTCCGCTGGAGTGCCGGGATGGTGACTACGAGCGGCGGTTGAGGGACGCGTATCCGATCCACCCGGAGATCTTCGACCGGCTTTATGAAGACTGGTCGACGCTGATCAGGTTTCAGCGCACCCGCGGAGTGTTGCGGCTGATGGCATCCGTGATTCACAGCTTGTGGACGGAAGGCGACAAGAGTCCGCTGATCATGCCCTCGCTGGTGCCGATAAGCGACCCGCGTGTACAGTCGGAGCTCACCGGATACCTGCCCGACCGATGGGTGCCGATCATCGAGAAGGATGTGGATGGCGCGAACTCTCTTCCCCTCCGGTTGGACGGACAGTACAGCAATCTAGGCAAGCTGAACGCTTGCCGCCGTGTTGCCCGTACCGTCTATCTGGGGTCAGCGCCGCTGAAGCACGCCGCGCGCAGGGGAATGGACGACCGGCGGGTCAAGCTCGGTTGCGCAATGCCCGGCGAGTCGCCCGCGGTATTCGGGGATGCGATGCGCCGCTTGGCCAGCGAGGCGACTTATCTGTATCAAGACGGCTCGCGTGTCTGGTACGACACCCAGCCCACGGTGACCAAGCTCGCTCGGGACAGGGCCGCGCAGCTGGAACGCGATTCCGGCCAGGTCGCTGGAGAAATCAGGCGCCGGGTGCAGAAGGGCGCGGCGGACCGGGGGGATTTTCACGGCGTCCATTGTTTTCCGCGCGAGCCGGCCGACATTCCGGATGACCCGCGTGTCCGATTGGTGATCTTGGCTGTAGACGCGCATTACATCAAGGGTGGCGGGAGCCCCGCCGAGGTTGCGGCCCGCCAGTTGCTGGATGACAGGGGTACCGCTCCCCGGCTCTGCCGCAACGCGCTTGTGTTCCTCGCCCCGGACAGGACGCGGCTTCAGGATCTTGAAGCCACCGTTCGGTTGTACCTTGCTTGGCAGTCGATAGTTCGGGAAAAGGAGACCTTGAACCTCGACCAGATTCAGATGAAGCAAGCCGAGACGCGCATGAAGGAAGAGGACGGGCGTGTCAGGGGTCAGCTACCCGAGGTGTTCCAGTGGCTCTTGGTTCCGGTCCAAGACAGCCCGGATGGCGCCGTTGCATGGGAAGCCCTGCGGCTCATGGCTGCTGGCGGGCTTGCGGCCCGGGCAAGCGCCAAAATGAGGCGCGATGAGCTATTGGTAACCAGCTACGGGAGTACCCGCCTCCGGATGGACCTGGACCGTGTTCCTCTTTGGACAGACCATGTGGAGATCAGGCAGCTCGCGGATCACTATTCGCGTTACATCTATCTGCAACGGGTGAAGGATCCTTCGGTAATTGCGGGGGCGGTCAGGGACGGCGTTGGCCGGTTGACTTGGCAAGTCGATACGTTCGCTTATGCGGAGGGCTTTGACCAGGAGAAGAATCGATACCAGGCGCTTCGTGCGGGTGAGATGATCCCGCCCGTCACGGCCGATAGCCCGGGACTGGTGGTGCGGCCAGAGCTTGCCCGAAGGCAGCTGGACGCCGAGAACGTCATCGTTGTGCCCCCCGGTAATGACGATCCAGACGGCGTGGATCCTCCCCCCACCCAGCCTCCGCCCCGGACTCAGCCCCGGCGATTCAGCGGCACCGTCGCGATTGATCCGGTCCGGGCCGGAAAGGTGATGGGGGAGATCGCGGAAGAAGTGGTTGCACACCTCCTTGGCCTGACTGGGTCAAGGGTGAAACTGACGCTCAATATCGAGGCCAACGTGCCGGACGGCGTGTCCGACGATATCGTGCGCACGGTGACCGAGAACGCGAATACGTTGCAGTTCTTGGGCCACGGGTTCGAAGAGTGATAGCGAGGTTCGCCCTGGTCGGACTTCCGATTTTGCGCGATCACAGGGGCAAGACGCCTTGGGGGGGCATGAGTAGTACAGGAGGTTCTGGGGGTCGACATGCCCGGGTGAGAAGGCGCTTGGCGGCGCACACCTCCGCGGATCGCTCGTCACACGCGGGACTCGGATTCCTGCCCGCCATGATCGACTACGGCTTGAGCAGGTGGCGGCATCACGACGGTTCTGTGGCGCGGGAGAGCAGCTTTGCGAAGTTGTATAGTACCCCATCCGCCTCGAAGTCCGGTTTCCGACTGAACGGGCGCCGCAGGTAATGAACCCTGTGCCCGCCGGCGTCCAGAAACTCCACCATTGCAAGGATGTAGTCGTCCGGCTTGTTGAGGGAACAATTGATCTCGTTGGTTGTGGCTACGATCGTAGGCGCCCCCTCGCGTCTACCCTTGACCTCGATGAACCTGAGTTGACCCGTCGCGGGTACGCGGCTCTCAAGGTCGTATCCCAGCCTCTCAAATTCTCTGTCGACCGGCTCGTGACCTAACTCGCGCTCCACCGCCATGACGATTTCGCGGGCGCGCGCCGCGATCGTCTGAGTGTCGACCACCGGTTCGCCCCCAGTTCCGATGCCGCTGATGCGATCAATTAGCCCTTTCGGCACAACCAGCATTCCGCCTGCCACAAGCGCCGGTCCCGCTGATATCCGGCGATCCAATCGCAACTCCTTAAGCCGTTTTTTCAATCGCTCCTGCAACTGATCGGCGCGTCTCGTGGCTTCCCTTGAATTGATGTGGTCGCTGGTCCGCCCCGTCTTTTCGCGCAGCTTCAGCTCCTCGGCGCGGTGGTCCCAGTACGAGATCTCCTTCGTCAGTCGATCCTTGACCGCCGCCTCGGTCTTGGAAACTGCCGATATCCTGGAATCGCGGATCGTCTCCAGGTGTCCTGGCGCAACGTTCTCGTCTGCGTATGTCTTCGCCGCGAGCTCAAGCTCGGGGCCAATCCAAGCGCACTCGGGCACGGCAAGAATGTCCGCGGGCCGGGGCTCGCTTTCGGCGAGCGGTCGAAAGTCAAGGTGCGGGGCGTAATGCACATGTCCGCGCACGCCTTCCGGTCCGAGCTCGACGCAGATCATTCTTTGCGATATGACCTGCCGGTCGCCCGCTTGGGTTGGGCGGGAACCATGCACGGTGTGCTCAAGGTACAGGAAGGCGCGTATGTCGAGCCCATGATCTCGTTCGTTGACCAGAATTGCGCCGCGCCTCAGGATTGCGCGGTTGTGTTCCAGGGTCAGGTCGAGCACCGATTCCAGGAGCGGGTGTCCCGGGCAGACGAAGGCCGCTGGTGGCTGTCCGCGCGGGGCAATCATGGATTTGTCGAACACGATGCGCTCGTAGCGGGTGGCTACCGGAGTGCGCATTTTCATTTCGCGGGCGCGAGCACAGACGGATTCGGGGACTCGCGACACTTCGTATCGTCGAGGCTCGCGCTCCCTGGCCGCGCCGCCCAAGCGCTGTAGGGCCTCCAGAAAGAACGGCTCAATGAAATGTGGTTGCAGGCGCCGCGCCTCTGCGCGCTCCATCTCCTCGCGAACCTCGTGCAGGCGGCTGGTGTCCATCGTGTCCCCGGCCAGCGCATGCTGGTGCATGAGCCTGCGAAGCCGGTTCCTGTCCAAGGCGTTGTGGACAACAGTGTCGAGATGCGCTCGCACCTCGGGTTTTTCTCCGAAGCGGATCGCCTTGATCATCAAGTCCCTCAGGGGACGACCCTCGAACCTGAGTTGCCCGAGCACATCGAAGACCTGGCCGCCCAGTGCCTCGCGCTCGGTCTCCAGTTTGTCCAATAGAGTGCGGTAGACATTGCCCTCTCTGGTGTCTTCGGCGAGCAAATTCCAGAGGTGGCAGACCTCGGATTGCCCTATGCGGTGGATGCGTCCGAATCGTTGCTCGATTCGGTTGGGGTTCCACGGCAGGTCGTAGTTCACCATGAAGTGGGCGCGTTGCAGATTGATTCCCTCGCCAGCCGCGTCGGTAGCGAGCAACACCTTCACTCCAGGATTACGAAGAAAGGCCTCCTGCGCTCTCATCCGGTCACGCCGGCTGATGCTACCGTGAATCACTGCCACGGCCTCCGGTTGTCCGATCAGCGTCAGAATCCTGTCGTTCAGGTAGTGGAGTGTGTCCCTGTGTTCGGTGAAAATGACCAGCTTTTGGTCAGACGATGGCATGTGAGGGGGTGTATCGTCGTCGCCCAGGCCCGCAAGGCCGGGGTCTTGCAAGTGCCCGGCCCCAGGTCTGACGATCTTGCGAAGAAGGCCGGCCAGTTCCCGCCACTTGGTGTCGTCGCCACGCTCAAGGAGGTCACCGGCGAGGCGCTCAAGTCTTTGCAGGGTCCTAACCTCGGCCATCAGTTCGCCGACCGATCCTGCGGCGGTGGCATGGCCCAGAATCTCGGCTTCAGCAGCCAGAAATTCGTCCTCCGGGGCGTCCTCCAGATCCTCGATGTCCTCCAAGTCCAACTCCGGGCCCGTGACTGCACGACTGAAAACGCGTTCCCCACCGCTCAAAAGGCTTTCGAGCTCGCTGATCCGCGCCTGGAGGCGTTCGCGACGCCTCTGGAGCGACCGGTAGATCGCTTGGGGCGATGACGCCAGCCGCCGCTGGAGCATCGTGAGGGCAAACCCGATGGTCGTGCGCTTCTTGCCGTCCAAGCGCTCGGCACGGTCAAACTCCCGTTGCACATAGTCGGTAACCTCCCGGTATAGGGACGCCTCGGCCTCTGACAGCGGATAGGACACCGTGTAGGCTCTTCGCATGGGAAACAGCGGGGTTCCGTCGAACTTCAGCAACTCCTCCTTCACCATGCGGCGCATCAGGTCCGAATGGTCGGCGCGGTGGACACCGTTGCGAAAGCGGCCCTCGAATCGATCGTTGTCGAGCAGTGCCATGAATAGCTGGAAGTCGTCTTCCTTGCCGTTGTGCGGCGTGGCCGTCATCAGAAGCAGGTGCCGTGTAAGGCGACCCAGAAGCTGTCCCAGGCGGTAGCGCTTGGTGTACTTGGCGTTCCGCCCCGAATAGGTGGCCGACATCTTGTGGGCCTCGTCGCACACCACGAGGTCCCATCGGCAATTCGGGGGCTGCAGCGACTTCTGGACATCCTCGTTTCGAGAAAGAACGTCAAGGCGCGCGATTACGAGGTTGTTCTGCTCGAACCAGTTGTCCGGCCTCGCCGCTTGAAGCGACGCCGTGCTGAAGAGCGTGAACGGGAGGTGAAAGCGACGATCAAGTTCGTCCTGCCACTGCTCGGCAAGACCTCCGGGACAAACGACAAGGCATCGTTCAAGATCCCCGCGGGCTATCAGCTCCTTCATCAGTAGCCCTGCCATGATCGTCTTGCCACTCCCTGGGTCGTCAGCCAGCAAGAAGCGAAGTGGCTGGCGGGGAAGCATCGACTCGTAAACGGCGGTGATCTGGTGCGGAAGTGGCTCGACCTGAGATGTGTGGACGGCCAAGAAGGGGTCAAAGAGGTGAGCCAGCCGGATCCGCCGGGCTTCGGCAACAAGGCGAAACATGGCCCCGTCGGCGTCGAAGGCCCATGGCCGCGCCTTCGAGACCACGCGGAGCCCGGCCTCGTCGCTCCGGTAGAGAATCTTGGCGCCCGTCGCCTTCTCGGGAGTGCTGTAGGTGACCTGGATCGCCTGTGATCCAAACCACTTCGTTGCGACAACTGTAACAGGGGTCTCTGGATCTATGCCCTCCACGACCGCCCCCTGGAGGTCCTCGAGCTTCATCGGATTAACAGCCCGGTGTACCATGCGACGATCCCACGGCACCTGTCGCGTGCTCGATCGCGGCGGTTGTGCAACCTTATCGGTCCCACGCTCCGGTCGCTCAGACGCGTGGGCGCCCAAACCGCGGTCGTTGCCTTCTCCGGCAGAGGGGATGCATACGGGGAGAAGGAGGATGTCTGGGGTAACACCGACAGGTTTTCGTCCAGGTTACTTGTCCTAACCCCACGCGATTCATAAGAGACAGTTGGGTTGCTGGAAGTTATCGATAACGGGCACTATTGCTTCTCGGTAGTTACTCCGTATTGGAGCCGTGTCCGAGGTTCCCGGACAAAGACAGCCATTCTCTCACGCCCCCCAAACGGTGATGCGGGCGCCTTGCCAGCTGCGCTGTTCTCGGTAAATCCTGTCCGCCCAACTTCTCCCTTGGCGCAGATCGAACACGACCAGGTGTCCGGCCTCGGTGCCGCTCGTGTCCATGTACGCCGCCGTTTGCTCCAGCCCTCGCCCAATCTCTCGATCGACCGATCGGCCCTCCTTTATCAGCTTGCATTCCACCACGAACCGCTGGACGCGTTCGTCCCCAAGGGGCCAGACAACCAAGAGATCCACCCGGCGGCTCCCCAGCGCGTACTCCCTCTCGATTCGGCCCTTTCCGTTGACGACCCGGTGCAGGAATGCCTGCAACACCAACTGGGGCCCTGCCTCCGTATACTGCGCGCGCCGAATCCAATGCTCGGAATTTTGCCGGAAGAATTCCTGGAAGGCCGCCAACAGTTTGTTCATGTCGAGGCCGCCCGAATCGTCCACATACCAAGGGGTTTCCTGTGGCGTCATCTCTAGTTCAAGCATCCAAGTCAGCACACGCGGGAGCACCTCACCGTAAATGGGATTTGCGATCCGAAGCGGTGGATCCGGAGCCACCAGACCCAAGTCGCGCACATATTCAAAATCCAGTTCGGAATACACCCCGTCGCCCCCGCCCAGCAGTGGCTCGATCACGCGCCTCACCCTGGGCTCGCGCAACTTGTCGGTCAATTGATCCAAGTGGGTCTCGCGGCGAAGGATCAATTCCTCGCGCGCGCCAAAGACATCGCGCTCCGATGCGGGACCGCTACGCCGGCGCAGTGCCCCGGCAGCAAAGCACATCTCCTGGGCCAGCGCGTTGACCAGCCAAGGTTGTCCCCGGGTCTGTTCCCACACTGCGTCCAACGCCTGATGCGCAAACTCCTGACCGGTCGCGGTCGTGTGCTGTCCGAGCAGTGCCACGACTTCGGCACGCGTAAAATCTCCCAGCCGGAGCGACTTGGCCTTGATGTTGAAAGCGCTGCCACCCGTGATGACCTCCTTCTCGGAACTGGCGTGGATCCGGTAGTCGCGTACGTCCCGCACCCCGCACAGCACCACGCTCTGCGGAAAACCACCCGGACGGTTGACGTAGCCTGCCCGTAGCTGTCGGAGGACCGACACCAGCGTGTCCCCTACCAAAGCGTCGATTTCGTCGATCAGGAGGACGAGTGGCTTCGGGATGGCCCTTGTCCAGGCTTGGAGAAGAGTGCCGAGCGCGTCATCCGGGCGGCGAGTTGTGTCGAGTGTTTCTGCGAATTCGGCCGTGGCGGTGTCACCGAGCGTGTACCTCGCCTCCCGGGCGATCTGCGACGCGATTGTTCCCGTCGCGCGCCCCACATCCTCCCGCGCAGTCTGTGCGGGCTCGACATTGATGTAGGCGCAACGGTACTCACCCGGGAGGCCGCCGTTCAGCAGGTCGCGCAAGGCCAGCAGGGTCGATGTCTTGCCCGTCTGCCGGGGAGCATGTAGCACGAAATAGCTCTTCCGGCGCACCAGCGACAGGATCTCGGCCATATTCACCCGATCCAGCGGGGGCACGCAGTAGTGATCTTCCGGGCGCACTGGACCGGCGGTGTTGAAGTGGCGCATGGCCCAAAGATGCCCCGTTATTGGCTGTCAGGGCAAGGCCTCCCGGGCAGACGCCGTCAGACCTTCGTGCAACCGCAGCAACGAGAGAGCCCCACGGCCGTGGACCGATTCCGCTGGATCACCGGATCGCGGATGTGACTCTGGACTCCCCGTCCAAGAGCCCCGCACCCTTGGCGTGGCAATGCGTCCGCCGCTGTCTCTGCCTTACGCTCTCCGACAAAGGTATACCAAAACGCCCTGCGGCCGCGGCTGTGCCCGAAAAGTTGAGTGACCACCAATCCGGTTGTCCAATTCGGGGCCTCTTGGGTGCTGATCACCTGCGGCGTTTGCAGGTGCCGTTGCAAAATCTGGTATTGTCTTGTAGGCACCACGCCGATTACGCCAAAGATCAGCCGACATCAAATCGTCCTACCGATCAAGAATCCAAGAAACACGATTCTCTTCAGCAGCGCGGATGTTATACCCCCTAACCGACATCTCTGCTTCGACAAAGCACGCGACGACGCCAGATGGACCGACATGTTGGAAGACCACAGAAATTAGCTCAAGCAACTCCCGGGAACGTGTATTCTTCGGGAAGAGCTCGAATGGCCTTTTTCATGGCTGGACAGGTCGTGGGATTGTCGTCATGTCACGGATCCCCATGGTGTTGCCGTGAAACCTGGCCCTCAACGTAACCATGATGCCGATGCTGTACCGAAACAGCATAACAGCACGGCCACCGACGCCGTAGCGACTGTCTTGTCGGGCGGCAAAAGAGCCCGAAGGCGGACGCGCTCTTTGACGGAAACTTGAATTCGAGCCCAAGCGCCGTGGTCGCAGGAGCGTGACGGTAACACCCAACACCAACCGATTCGCACCCGTAAGCGGATCCCGGACTTCTTCGACGGCACCACCGTGCTGATATACAGCAACGCCCGGGGCAATCATGGTGTCATGTGTGACCCGGGGTTGGGCCCCGGGGTGAGCCCGCGCGCACCCTGAAACACTTTGTCGGCTTCCTTGGAGCTGCGGGCGGTTGCTGCGGCGCTTGGGGCTCTCGTGAGATCTCCTCATGTCCCGTGTCGCCAACGGACCATGGTGTGTTGGAGCCTGATGACTCGGACCAGCCCTCGGCTGACGGGATCGCGCGGATACGGTGTTGGTTGCGCAGGTGAGCAACAGAAGCGCCATAAGCCATGTCACCGCTTCACCCGGATCGGGTTCTTTCCGCTGTGTGATCCGTTTGTCCGTCCGACTTGGCATCTTGAGATCGGATGTCCGGCATCGGCAAGAATGGGAGATTGGGCCATGTGCGGTGGGACTGCACAAGTCTTTGCCGGACTCCTGTTGTTAGGCGCAAAGGTCGCGCGTGCCCCCCGGCTCCGCCCCAATCCCCGCGCGTGCCCGCGCGAGCGCGGCGTATAGATTGGGACATGCCCACCACGGCGGCGGCCCAACGCGCGACCACCATTCGCGGCCTGCCTCGACCCCTGGCGAAGGCCATGGAGAGGTACGCCTCGCGGCTCGATATTGACCTGATCCGCGCCGGTTACGAGCTCGCTGCCGAGGCACACGCTGACCAGAGAAGGGCGTCCGGTGAGCCGTACATCAATCACGCAGTCGAGGTGGCCACCCTTATCGCGGATCTTCGCCTGGACACCGCGTCGGTGGTTTCGGCGCTGGTCCACGATGTACCGGAGGACACGGTCGTGTCCATCCACACCATCAGGGATCTGTTCGGCGACGAGGTGGCAGGGATCGTTGACGGAGTGACCAAAATTGGCCGGGTGCGCTTTCGCTCCAGCACGGAACGGCAGGTGGAGAACTACCGCAAGCTCCTGCTCTCCATGGCCCAGGACGCGCGCGTCATCCTGGTCAAGTTGGTGGACCGGCTTCACAACATGCGCACGCTCCAGCATCTGCCGCCAAGCAAGCGTACGCTGATTGCCCGCGAGACCCGGGAGATCTATGCGCCGCTCGCTCACCGCCTGGGCATGGCCGCGATCAAGTGGGAGCTGGAGGACCTGGCGTTCAAGTTCCTGGATCCCGACGCCTACGCAGAGCTCAGAAAGCTGGTGCGGCAGCGCCGCCGGGCCCGGGAACGGCACATTCTTGAGATGCAGCGTCCGCTGCAGGACGCGCTGGCCCAAGCCGGAATCGAGGCCAACGTGACCGGCCGCCCGAAACACCTGTGGTCGATTCACCGGAAGATGGTCACGCAGGATCTCAGCTACGACGAGATCTACGACCTGATGGCGCTGCGGGTGATCACGGATTCCCTGGCCGACTGCTACGCGGTCCTGGGCATTGTGCACGGCAGGTGGACGCCGATCCAGGACAGGTTTCACGACTATGTGGCCACGCCCAAGTCCAACATGTACCAGTCGATCCACACGACCGTCTACGGCCCGGGCGGCCGCCGCTACGAAGTCCAGATCCGCACCCAGGAGATGCACCGGACGGCCGAACACGGGATCGCAGCCCACTGGCGCTACAAGGACCAGGGTAAGGACAGCGGCGTGGATGACGCCCTCACCTGGTTTCGGCAAGTCCTCAACTGGCAGAAGGATGCCAGCGAGCCCGAGGAGTTCATGGAATTCCTCCGCATGGACCTCTTTCAGGGCGAGATCTTCGTGTTTACGCCGAAGGGTGAGGTCAAGCAGCTACCTGAGGGCTCCTCGCCGATCGATTTTGCCTTCTCCGTGCATACCGAGGTCGGCCTGCACTGCGCCGGAGCCAAGGTCAATGGCCGGATTGCGCCGCTGTCAAGGAAGCTGGTTAGCGGCGACTCCATCGAGATCATCACGAATCCCAAGCAGTGGCCCAACCGCGACTGGTTGGGCTTCGTCAAGACATCCAGGGCGCGACAGAGGATTCGCCAGTGGGTGCGGCGGCAGGAGTATGACCGGGCGCTTCGCCTGGGCACGGAGCTGTTTCAGCGGGCCCTGCGCAAGGCGCGCCTCCCCAAACCCAGCGACGAGGAGGCCCGCAATGTCGCTCGCTCACTGGGGCACAAGAGCTTCGACGACGTGGTGGCCGCGCTGGCCCGTGGAGACATCGGCCCCTCGGCGGTAATTCGCGGATTCTATCCCGATGAGGATCCGGCGACCGTCGTGCGGCGGTCGCCCTCGGCGCTGGAACGCATAGCGGAGAAGATCCGCAAGTCAAACCAGGGCGTGACGATCCAGGGCATGGACAACATGATGATCCGTTATTCCCAATGTTGTCAGCCCGTGCCGGGGGACAAGGTGATCGGCTACATCACCAGGGGACGCGGAATCTCGATCCACCGCACCGACTGCCCCAACGTGCTCAACCTGGACAGGGATCCCGAGCGCCGGGTTGACATTCAGTGGAAGGCGGAGCGGGGCGACCGCTTCTTCGTACACCTGCATATGGAGGGCACCGATCGACGGGGCCTCTTGGGCGACGTTGCGCGCACCATCAGCGACACGGCCACCGATATACAGCACGCGGACATGCGGGCCACCGACGGGGGCATGTCCGCCGCATTCGTGGTTGAGGTGCAGGACCTTCCCCACCTGAAGCGCGTGATGCAGGCGGTCCGGCGCGTCAAGGGCGTGGTCTCGGTGGATCGCCGGGAGAGCTTCCGCGAGAGCGATCTGTTCGAATGAACGACATCGCGGCGAGGCGACGCGCCAGCCCCGAGTTCGAGATTCGGGCGCCCTACGATCCCAGGGGCGACCAGCCGGCGGCGATTGCCGAATTGGTGGCCGGCGTCCGGGAGGGACAGCCCTTTCAGACGCTGCTGGGCGCCACGGGCACGGGCAAGACCCTGACCATGGCCCACGTCATCGCCCAAGCGGGGATGCCCGCCTTGGTGATGTCGCACAACAAGACGCTGGCGGCCCAGCTCTACGGCGAGCTCAAGTCCCTCATGCCGGGCAATGCCGTGGAGTACTTCGTGTCCTACTACGACTATTACCAGCCGGAGGCGTACATCCCGGCCACCGACACCTACATCGAGAAGGACGCCTCGATCAACGAGGACATCGAAAAACTCCGTCTCAGGGCCACCTCGTCGCTGATTGAGCGCTCGGATGTGGTCGTCGTGGCGTCCGTGTCCAGCATCTACGGACTGGGCAATCCCGGCGACTATCGCGCCCTCATGGTGCATCTGGAGGTGGGCCAGGAGGCGCCCCGCCAGCAGCTGCTACGAAGCCTGGTCGACATCCTGTACAAGCGCAACGACATCGCCTTCGAGAGAGGCACCTTCCGGGTCAGGGGGGACACGGTGGAGGTGTTTCCGGCCTACGAGGAGCAGGCGATCCGCATTGAGCTGTGGGGAGACGAGGTCGAACGCATCACGCGCTTTGATCCGCTGACCGGCGAGACCATCGCCATCCTGGGCCGGACATCGATCTATCCCACCTCCCACTACGTCACGCCGCGGCGCACGATCGAGGAGATCGCGCCCTTGGTTCGCTCCGAGATGGCCCAGCAGGTCGCCCAATTCACGGATCAGGGGCGCCTGTTGGAGGCCCAGCGCATTGAGTCACGGACGAATTTCGATCTTGAGATGATGCTGGAGATGGGCACCTGTCCCGGAATCGAGAACTACAGTCGCTACACCAGCGGGAGGGACGAGGGGGAGCGCCCCGCCTGCCTGATCGACTATTTTCCGGAGGAGTTCCTGCTGATCGTCGATGAGTCCCATGTGACGATTCCGCAGATCCACGGGATGTACAAGGGAGACCGCTCCCGAAAGCTGACCCTTGTCGACCACGGCTTCAGACTGCCGTCCGCAATCGACAACCGTCCTCTGCGGTTCGAGGAGTGGCGCTCGCTGATCAAGCAGGCGGTCTTCGTGTCCGCCACGCCGGGAGACTTCGAGCTGGATCTCTGCGGCGGTGTCATCACGGAGCAGATCATCCGACCCACGGGCCTCGTTGACCCGCCGGTCGAGGTGCGGCCGGTGGAGGGGCAGGTGGACGACCTGTTGGCCGAGATTCATGATCGGGTCGGCTGTGACGAACGGGTGCTGGTTACGACCCTGACCAAGCGCATGGCGGAGGACCTCTCCGAGTACCTTCAGTCGGTCGGCGTGCGGGTCCGCTACATGCATGCGGACATCAACACCATTGAGCGCATGGAGATACTGAGGATGTTGCGCCTGGGGCGGATTGATGTGCTTGTGGGGATTAACCTGTTGCGGGAGGGGCTGGATCTGCCCGAGGTGTCGCTGGTGGCAATCCTGGACGCCGACAAGGAGGGATTTCTTCGCAATGCCCGCTCCCTGATCCAGACGGTGGGTCGCGCGGCCCGCAACGCGAATGGCAAGGCCATCCTGTATGCGGAGCGGATCACGGGATCAATGCAGGTGTGTATCGACGAGACCGAGCGGCGCAGGCAGGTGCAGCTCGAGCACAACGAGCGGCATGGAATCACGCCCAGGACAATTCGCAAGAGCGTCGAGGAGATCGAGTTGTCGACCCGGGTCGCCGATGCGCGCGAGGCGCCGGCGGTACGGGTTGAACTCTCCGGGGGCCCGGAGGGGGGCGAGGCTGATCCAGAGGCGTTGATCACGGCGGTCGAAGAGGAGATGACGAAGGCGGCCGAGGCATTGGACTTTGAGAGGGCTGCGTCGTTGCGTGACCAGCTCTTCGAGCTCAGGGCCGCCGGCCGATGATGTGGACAGAGCGGCAGCTGATGGCGTGGGGATCCAGGGTCGGAGCGGAGGTGAGCCCCCCCGTATTCCTGGGGCTGGACGGCCCCTTGGGGGCGGGCAAGTCGGTCTTCGCACGGGCTCTGGCGCGCGGAGCGGGTGTTACGGGCCCGATTCCGTCGCCTACGTTCAATCTCGTGTTCACCTATCCGCTTGCCCGAGGTCGCTCACTGATCCATGCGGACCTCTTTCGGCTGGAATCGGAGGGTGAGCTGGCCCAGATCGGATGGGACGACATTGTCAGCGATCCCGTGGCGATTGTCGTGGTCGAGTGGTCGGTGCGGGCGGGCCGGGAGTTGCCGCGAGAGCGCTGGGAGATTGCCATCGACTTTGTTCCGGGCCGGCCGGAGTTGCGCTCGGTTCGCACTCGGGAAGTGGGGTGTCCCCCGGCATTGCCGGCCCCAGGGTGGCGGGAGAACTGATGATGGATCTCGGAGATAGAAAGCCGCCCAAGGGCATGGTGCTGGGCATTGACACCTCCACCCGCTTGGGTTCCGTGGCGCTGGCGATTGATGGTGCGGTGATGGTGAGTGAGTACCTGACGGAGCCAAAGGCCCATGCGTCGGGTGTTTTCGAGGCGATTGAATCGGTACTGAGTTTTGTAAAGGGCGGCGTTGGCGACCTGGTGGGTGTGGCCGTGGGCGCAGGACCGGGGTCCTTTACGGGACTGCGGGTGTCTGGTGCCACGGCCATCGGGTTGGCCGGCACGCTAAACGTGCCGGTATATTCGGCATCCAGCTTGCGGGCCGGATGCTTGGGAAGCGAGCTCTTGCCCGTAACCCAAGCCCCCGGGGTCATTATCCCGCCGCGCGACCTTGGCAAGGCAGTCTCCTGGAATGCGCCACCGAAGCTCCGGTATGTGCTTGCGGACGCCCGCCGGGGGCGCGTCTACGGAGCATGCTACCGCATGGAGCCCCTGGGCCCGGTCGAGGTGATCGCCCCCCACGGCGGCACCATCGACGATGTCTTCAGGACGCCCCCCGACCGGGGGACCGTGTTCATGGGGGAGGGCGCCCAGGTGCATCGCGATCTCATCGTGGGCGCGGGCTTCGAGTTCCATCCCTACCCTTCGGGTCAGCCGTGCGCGGACGCGGTCATCGAAGTATGTCGGTGGGAGCCCACCCCGGCGGACGAGTGGGAGCCGGCGTATGTGCGTGAATGGAGGCCGGGATGACGCGAGCGCTGGCGAGCGGCTCCCGGTCGGCGCGCCGAGGCGTGCCGCGGATAAGGCAAGGGGCCGCATCTCTTGTCAGCTTCCTGTTCGGCCGAACGGTGACTCCAGTTCAAAGAGCGGGAACTGGAGATGTAGGCTTGGGCGCTAGACTGAGGACCAAAGCGAATGCCACGGATCAACCATGGGATCCTAGACTTGGCGGTCCAGTTGCTGACCCTGCCCTTTCGGCATGAATGCAACGTCGCCTCTAACGGAGACATCGTGAGCTGGCAAACTCATGTATAAGTGTCGTCACAGTTACCGCGTGGACCGCCAGCTGATGGCCACGCTTGTGATCATCGTGAGCACCTGTGCGCCAACACACGCTGCCACAGGCGCCGCAGTTCCATGCGACGGCCAAGACGACGGAATTTAGGCAGGTAGCGAATGGCTAATCATCCTCTGTCCGCGCGAATCGGAAACCGGTTGTCCTTCACCGGGCACTTCGATACGCCCGTCCTGCTGGAGGATGTTCGCCCGTTGGGCACGAATGGCTCTGGTGGCTATGAGTGCCGCGTCCGCCTATCCAACGGCGCTCTTGAGGAAGCTGTCATCTCCCCGGAAGAAGCGGATGCCATCTTCAAGGCGGAATCCCTCACCGGAGAGACTTCATCGCGGCCCGCGGACGCTGGCCGGGTGCGCATGCTCGTCGAGTCCGCCCGAATCCGCTTAGCCTACGCCTACGACCGCCAGTTCGCGGTGAGCCTGTCTGGCATTCGTACCCTGCCGCACCAGATCGAAGCCGTCTACATGAAGATGCTCCCTCAGCCGCGGCTGAGGTTTCTCCTCGCTGACGATCCCGGCGCCGGCAAGACGATAATGGCCGGATTGTTGGTCAAGGAGCTCAAGCTTCGGGAAGCTATCGACCGTTGCCTGATTCTTGTTCCCGCGCCCCTGACAATTCAGTGGCAGGAGGAACTGCTACGCTTTTTCAACGAACCGTTTCATATTATACATTCCGCGAACGACCAAAAGCAACTTTTGAACCTCTGGGAGCGGGAACGACAAGTCATCGCATCCATCGACTACGCGAAACGGGACAGCGTTCGCACGCGTGTGTGGCAACAGCAGTGGGATCTCGTCATCATCGACGAAGCGCACAAGTGCAGCGCCTATACAAAGCGTTCTTCGGCTCGGGGCGATGGAATCGAACGTACCAAGCGCTATCAGCTCGCCGAGCGGCTCTCGGACCAGTGCGACGCCCTGTTGCTCATGACTGCTACGCCGCATCACGGTGACGATGACCGCTTCGCCCATTTCATCCGCCTACTCGACCGCGATCTTTTTCCCGAGCCGCACCGGCTTGGCAGCGAAGCCGGGCGTATTCGGCGGGAAATCCTGAGACTCGGAACGGACTGCCCCTGGTCGCTCCGCCGACTCAAGGAAGAGCTGAAGGACATGCGCGGCCGGCGGCTTTTTCCAGATCGCCACGTTCACACCGTCAGCTTTGCCCTCGGGCCGGACGAGTACGCCATCTACAAGGCGGTTACGGCCTACATCAACGAATTTCTGCCACGGGCCACGGGACGGCGCCAGAACAGCGTTGCGCTCGCCCGCACCGTGCTTCAGCGGCGTCTCGCGAGTTCCACCCACGCAATCCACCAGTCGCTCCGCCGCCGCCACCGGAAACTCGACGACCTGCTTAGAGAACTCGAGAGTCTTCCGTCCACCCAACGCGCCCGCCGACTCGCCCAACGGCAGGGCAACCTGTCGGACGCCGAGCAGGACGAAGGCGATTTGGACGAGGGCGCGCGCGATGCGCTCGTGAACGAGGCGATCTCGGTCGCCGAACTCGACCGGTTGCGTACGGAGCTCCTAGAATTGGCCAACCTCGTGGCCCGGGTCGGGCGAGTCCGTGGGATCGGGCGCGACTCCAAGCTTGCTGCCCTGCGCGAATGCCTCCGGCGCTCCGAGTTCGACGAGCTTCAAGATGGACGGGGCAAGTTGCTTCTCTTTACCGAACACCGGGATACGCTCGACCACCTGCGTGAGCATCTCGAAGCGTGGGGCTACTCGACCTGCCAGATCCACGGAGGGATGAACCCGCGCGAGCGCAGAAGGGCCCAAGAAGACTTCAGGGTGAGCCGCCAGGTCTGCGTGGCGACTGAGGCGGCGGGGGAAGGCATCAACCTCCAGTTTTGCCACCTGATGATCAACTACGATCTGCCCTGGAACCCGACACGCCTCGAGCAACGCCTAGGTCGCATTCACCGCATCGGACAGACGCGAGATGTGCATGCGTTCAACTTCGTGGCTACCTCCTCGGAGGATGGCCAACCCGTCATCGAAGGCCGAATTCTCGAGCGGCTCCTGATGAAGCTCGGCATCATGCGGGAGGCGCTTGGCGACCGTGTGTTCGATGTCGTGGGCGAGGTGCTCTCGCTCAATGAGGTCAACCTTCCCGACATGCTCCGTGATGCGGCCTACGAGCCGAGGCGGCTGGACGAATACCTCGAGGCGATCGACAGCATCGACCCCGAGCTCCTCGACCGTTACGAAGAAGCCACAGGGATCGCGCTAGCGCGCGGGCACGTAGACTTTTCGGCCATTGCCGCGGCCAACCTGGAAGCCGAGGAGCGGCGGCTCATGCCGCGCTACGTGGAGTCCCATTTCGTGAGCGCTGCCGAAGCGGTCGGCTTGCGCATGGACGCGCGGGCGGACGGGTTTTGGCGAATTGATCACGTGCTGGCGGACCTGCGCTCCGAGCGCCTCGCCGCCGTGCGACGGCTCGGCTCGCCAGACCCCAGCTACCGCAAGCTAACTTTCTATAAGGAGAACTTGGAGAGGGACCAGCACCTTGACGCAGTCTTGATCGGCCCCGGCCATCCGGTCTACGCTGCGGTGGACGAGAGGTTGGGCGAACTGCTGAGGGATGTCGAGGGCCGGACGGGTGTCTACATTGATCCGCTGGCTTCCGCGCCCTATCGGCTACACTTCTTCGAGATCGCGATACGAGGCCAGACGGCCGACGGGAAGGTGACAACCATCCTCGCCGAACTCGTGGCCGTCCGCGAGAATTTTACCGAATGCGGCCCTGTGGACGAGCGGTTCGAACTCGTTCCCGCCGACATCCTCATCGACCTGCCGGAGCACCCGAGTCCACCCGACACCCTTCCATCGGCCGGCTTCGGGCCCGCCGGCGATTACGTCAAGGCAAAGGTCCAGATGGACCGGCGCCGGGCCGCGAGCGCTGAGCGCGGTCGCTATGCGGACATAGCACGCGACTATCTTCAGAGATCCTTCGATGCGCGCGTGCGGGCGGCCCAGGGCCGGGTGATGCGGCTGAAGGCCCGGGAGGCGAGCGCGCCAGAGGTTTCTCTGGCACGCCAGAGAGCGGAAAAGGATTTGGCCGACCTGCAACGCGCCCGGGAGGAACGAATCGGCGGCGTGGAGCGGCTTCGCGTCGCACGACACGGTCCAGCGCGCGGCGTCGCGAGTTGCCTCGTGTTGCCGCCGGATAGTGTGGTGAGGGGTTTCCCCGAAATGGCCCAAGAACGGGACGCGGGGCTGAAGCGCCGTGTCGAGCTTGCCGCGGAAGACATCGTCGTCGCCTACGAAGAGGCCCACGATCGTTCCTGCGAGCGCGTGGGGCATCTCAGGATCGGCTTCGACATCCGTAGCCTAGCGGCGCCAGACCCGCAGACTGGCTACCGCGATCCGGTTAGAGGCGTGCGGCGCATCGAGGTCAAGGGCCGGCGTCGGGGGCGGCCGGTTCGGCTCACCATGAACGAATGGTACAAGGCGCAGCAACTCGGCGACACCTACTGGCTCTACGTCGTTTGGGACCCGATCGAGGACCCGGACGCGGCTCCCATCCTGGTCCAAAATCCCGCGAGGCATCTCGATTACGCCAAGAAGGAGATTACCGCCGCGCGCTATTATGACATCCCCGCGAGCGCAATCGAACACGCCGCAGGGGACCACGGGCGACGGAGCATCACGACTCCGATACGCCCATAACGCCGGCGTGACGAATACATGCGCATAACCCGTATCGAAATCGAGAACTTCCGGTCCATCCGGCACGTGGTCGTGGAACTCGACGACACCACGGTGTTTGTTGGCCCAAACAATGCTGGCAAGACGGCGATTCTTGATGCGATGAGGTTCGCCCTGACGCGCCGGGGGCAGCGCGGCACCGGATTCAGCGAATACGATGTCCACATGGCCGACGAGGCGGCCGATCCCAAGGCGTCGAGCGGCGTCAGCATTGAGCTACAGTCGAAAGAGCGGGAGCCCGGCGAATGGTCCGACGCCATCGTCCAGGACCTCGGGGACATCGTGCAACTCGAATCGATGGCTACCGGGCGCCGCTCTGTCTCCCTGCGAACGCAGTACAGGTGGAACGCGGAAACGGACAACTTTGAACCCCGCTGGGAGTTTCTTGCGCCGAACCGCGAACCGCTGGGCGTAGTCGGAGCCCACCGGGTGAATCTCGAGCGGTTCTGGCGCTATCTGCCGGTGTTCTATCTCGGGGCATTGCGCGACGTGAGGGACGAATTCTCGGCGCGGTCCTCCCAGTTCTGGGCGCGGTTGCTCAAGGATCTGGAAATTCCACCGGAGCTCGAGTCCCGCGCATTGCGGGTCCTCGACCTGCTCAACCAGCGATTCCTGAAGGCCGATCCGCGTTTGGGGGAGATCGCGGAAACCTTGTCCCGCGCGACCCGCGTCGCGGCCCGCGACCAGAAGGGCGCCCTCGACCTGCGCATGGTGCCGCTCAAGACCTGGGATCTGCTCTCGAGGGCCGAGATCATCCTGCGCAACGAACCGGACCTACCGTGGCTCCCACTGAGGCGCCAGGGGCAGGGGCTCCAGAGTCTTTCGGTCATCTTCCTGTTCCAGGCGTTCGTGGATCACCTGCTTGCTGAATTATACGAACCGGGCAGCGAGCCTGTGCTGGCGCTGGAAGAGCCGGAAACGCATCTGCATCCGCAAGCCGTCCGCACACTCTGGAATCACATCGAAGCCCTTCCGGGCCAGAAAATCGTCAGCACCCACTCGCCGTACTTCGTTCAGCACGTTCCATTCCGCAACCTGCGCTTGGTGCGCCTGACCAAGCACGGAACCGAAGTGCGTTCGCTCCCGTCCAGCTTTTCCGAGCGGCTACCGCCCCTGAACGGCTTGGACTCCGTGGTGGCCAACGCAGGCCAGGCGCTGACCTACGAAGAAGGAACGCTCACTGTCCGCGGCTCGCTCAAAAAGCGTCACTATCGGCGGTTGCTCGCATGCTGTCCGCAGGACGAGAGGCGCCTCGATTTGGAGTCGCGGCTCAGCCGCCTGATGGACCGAAGCTCTCTGCACGTGACCGATGGCGAACTGCTGGCGCTGGAAACCTTCGCTCGGCGCATGCGCGGGGAGATCTTCTTTGCGGAGCGCTGGCTGGTCGTCGAAGGGCCAGCCGACTATCTGCTCGTGCATGCCATCGCCCATGCTCGGAACTACGACCTCGACCGACATGGGGTCTCCGTGATCGACGCCCAAAACAACGGCAATCCGGCCACCTTCGCAGCGCTGGCAAGGGCGCTGGGCATCCCATGGCTCGCGGTGTTCGATGGCGACGAGCAAGGCAAGGCTTACGTGTCAAGAATCGAAAAGCGCGGCTTCCAGAAAGACGAGTTGGCTAAACGTTGCCGCCACCATCCAGACGGCAACCTTGAGGAACAGCTTGTTGCGGACGGAATGGGGCCGGAGCTGCGCAGGGTGCTGGGGGAGATCGAAATTGAAGGCGCGCACCAGCTGGATGGCGAAGAACTCGTCAGCAAACTGAGAAAAGGCAAAACCGCCTATGCGGCGCGATTGGCGGAAAAACTTCGTTCGGAACCCAGCTTGGCGGACCGCATGCCGAAAGCGTTCCAAGAGGCCATCACTCAGTGCAGGGGATTGATGTAATGGCCGGCGCCCTCTCGCGCACCCTGCATGAGTTGACCGAGATCCAGCGCAAAGCCGTCGAGTGGGATGGCGGGCCGTTGCTGGTGCTCGCCGGACCGGGATCCGGCAAGACACGCGTACTTGTTTGCAGAATCGCCAGGTTGCTGGACGAATCGCCAAGCGAACGCTTCCGCATTCTCGCGCTGACCTTCACCAACAAGGCCGCGCATGAGATGAAAACCCGGATCGACGGATTGGTTCCGGGCGCTGTGGAGCGTGTGGAAGTCAATACGTTCCATGGCTTCTGCGCCCGGGTCCTGCGCCAGCACGGCGTCCATTGCGGCGTCAAGCCAAACTTCGAGATCTATTCCCGAACCGCGGACCGGAGGGCGGTGCTGGCGGACGCCTTGCGGCGCAAGGCGGATCACTTCGGGGGTGCGGGTGGCGAAGAGTTTCTGCCTTATATTGATGTATTGAAGAGTCGCTTGGTGAAGCCGGAGGAGGCAGTCTCGCATTTGCGTGACGATACCAACCTGGCGCCAGGCGCCGCTGAACGCATCGGACTCGCCTACCGGCTGTACGAAGACGAGCTGGGTCGGGCCAACGCCCTTGACTTCAATTCGCTCATTTGCATCGCCTTTGAACTCTTGGGCCATCCCGCGCTGGCCCGACACTTCCAGACCGTCTATCGGTACTGGCACGTTGACGAGTTCCAAGACACGAACGGTCCCCAGTACGAACTGCTCCGGCGGATGGCGGGTAGCGACTTCCATCAGCTGTTCGCCGTGGCCGATGACGACCAGACCATCTACGAGTGGAACGGTGCCAATGTGCAGCGCATACGTACTCTGGTGGACGATTTCGGGTGCGAAGTCATACAGCTTACGGACAATTTCCGTTGTCCGCCGGGCGTCGTTGAGGCTGGCAACCGGCTCGTCGTCTACAACGCCCGGCGAGATCCATCGAGGGCGGCGGCGGAGCCCGCCACGTGGCGCACCGAAGGTGAAATCAAATGCTCCGTGTTCCGCAGTGACGAAGACGAAGCCTTGCGCATCGCCACCGAGATCGCCAGCCTCAATTCGAACGAACGGGGGGAAGCCGTGGTGCTAGCACGTAGTCGGACGCTCTTGGGGCCCGTTCTGGTAGCACTGAGAGAATTGAGCGTGCCCGCCGTGCTCCTGGGACGGCGCGACGATTTCGGGTCGCCGCAAATGCGTTGGCTCGTCGCGTGCCTGAAGCAGATCAACCGGCCGCTCAACCGGCGCAACATGGCTACGCTCACGGAAATGTTCGGCAGATTCACCGATGTTCACATCCCGGTCGAGAAAGTGATCGCTCGCTCGGAAGCGGAACAGGTCACGCCGTTGGTTGCTTGGCTCGACGCCGTACGGCGAGAAGCGCCATCGGCATCGCCGGCTGTCGAAGCGTTGGCGGGCTTGGCAACGGGCCGCGCGCGCTTGGCGGAGGCCGTGGCCGAGGCTGTGGAGTGCTTCGGTAGCGGGGATTCGGATGAGGACTTGGAAGATGACCTGAGGGCGTGGCACCGCATGGAGGTTGAAATACGGCAGGGTCGATCCGTCATGCCGCTCGACCAGTTTCTCCAAGAGATGGAATTGCGTTCCAAGGAGCCGCCCAAGACACCTGGCGCGGTATCGCTGAGTACGGTTCACGGGGCGAAGGGCCGGGAGTTCGACAGGGTCTACCTGATCGGGCTCGCAGAAGAGGTCTTTCCCTCATGGTACAGCGTCAGCAGGAACAAAGGCAGTGCGGCGATCGAAGAAGAGCGCCGTATTTGTTTTGTTGCCATCACGCGAACCAGACGACGCCTGATCCTATCGAGAGCGCACAAATACAAGGGATGGCCGAAGAAGCCGTCTCGGTTCCTCAAGGAGATGGGTATGCTCAACCAGGCAGCCCTTACCCCAAACCGCGGAAAAAAGCGATGAACCCTCATCTCATTGATCGGCGCTTGATCGAGGACTACATTCCCCTCGACGCTCTCAACGCCATTGCAGCGAGGGAGAAATTGCATCCTCGGCGCTATGTCGCGCTAGTCCACTACTGGCCCGCCCGTCGGCCGATCACAGCATGCCGGGCTGCAGTCTACGCTACGCTCGCACCCGGTCCCGATAACGACGAAGAACGCGAGGAAGCCGCGTCCTTCGTCGTAAAACTTGCAGCCTACGAACCCGATTCAGGAATCGTCTCGAGAGCTGCGGCGCAAATCAAAAAAATGCACGGCGGACAAGCGCCCAAAGTGCTTGATTTATTTGGGGGGGGGGGGGGGGGATTCCGCTCGAAGCCGCACGCCTCGGTTGTGAGAGTCACGCGGTCGAATACAACCCCGTCGCGCACCTGATCGAGCTCTGCACGCTCGTATATCCACAAAAATTCGGTCCAAGGCTTGCGAACGAGTTCCGGCAATGGAGCGGCGTGATTCTGGACCGTATGCGCGACGAGATCGGCGACCTCTACGCTCCAATCAAAGTGCCAAGAACAGAGGAAGTGGACCGCCAGTGCTCTCTCTTCGGTACCGCGATCGACACATCAGCACCGTCGCAAACGCACGCGGACCCGGTGTCCTACATTTGGGCCCGCACTGTGCCGTGCCGACGCCCCGGATGCCGGGCGCCCGTCCCTTTGGTCAGACAGTCGTGGTTGCGAAAGCCAAAAAAGGGAAAGGTTGGCGCAATCGCCGCCGTGCCGCGAATCGAAGACGGCAACCGTCTACACTGGAACATTGTGGCCGAATCCACCGCCCGCAAGATTTCCGAGCAGACCAACCAGACCGGTTCCGGACAGGCGATCTGCGTCGCGTGCAACACCCCGGCACCCGCCAAGTATGTGAAGGAGACGGCGGTTGCTGGGAAAATGGGCGAGTCGCTCGCTGCCATTGTCGCCGCCCTGCCTCCCAAAGCCGGCAGAAAGAAGCGCGCAAAAGTATACCTTCCACCCGATGTCACACAGCATTCATCAGTATCATCAGCAGTTGACGAAATCGAGCGGCGCCTAGCCAAGATAATGGTAGAGCTCGGGCTTTCCCAGCTCGGCGAGTCGCTACAGGGCAAGCTTCGCGATCAGCTTCCGGCATACGGCTTCGAGACCTACAGAGAGCTATTCACCGGACGGCAACTGCTTGTTCTTTTCACACTCGTCAAGCACATCCGCCGCGTCCACGGAGAGATGCTCGGCCAGGGCATGCCGGAAGAGCGCGCGCGGGCATTGGCGACCTTCTTTGGGATGGCGTTCGGCCGTCTCGTGGTTGCGTTCAACAAGTTTTCGCGATGGGAGCCTGCCATCCAGCGTACGATGGGCGCGATCGGTGACCGCCAGGCGCTCAAGATGATCTACGACTATTCCGAGATCAATCCATTGGCCGCTACCCAAGGATGTTTGCCGTTTGCGCTTGACCGCGAGGTTTTTTGCATTAGCGAGCTATCGAAAATCAAGAACCCTTGCGTTGTGACACGCGGAAACGCCGAGAAGCTCTTCTACGACGACGAGACCTTCGACGCGGTTATCACCGACCCGCCCTACTACAGTAGCATCTACTACGCCGACTTGTCGGCCTTCTTCTACGTCTGGCTGAAGCGGATCGTCGGCGACCTCTATCCCGAACACTTCGCCCTCGCCACTCCGCCGAAGCGGCGCGAAGCCGTGGCGCAGCCGAGCGAGCACGGCGGGGACGCAGGAAAGGCCAAGGCGCACTACGAGCGGCTGATGAGCAACTCGCTGGCCGAGGCGCGGCGCGTCCTGAAGCCTGGCGCTCCGCTGGTCTGCGTCTACGCTCACCGGACCACCGAGGGGTGGGCGACCCTGATTCGGGCGCTCGTCGGAGCGGGCATGACCGTCACCGAGGCGTGGCCCGTCCAAACGGAGTCGCGCGGGCGTGTCAACGCGCATGGCGCGGCGGCGCTTTCCGACAGCATCTTCTTCGTCGCTCGCCGGCGCCAAGAGGGCACCAGCGGCCAATACGAAACCCAGGTCAGGCCCTTGCTCCATGAGATCGCGCGCGAGCGCGTGAAGACCCTGTGGAACGAGGGCAGGGGTATCGGCGGAGCCGACCTGCTCATGGCCGCCGTCGGGGCGGGACTCAGGGCCTACACCCAGTACGCGCGCGTTGACCATGCGAACGGGGAGCCCGTTTCCGCCGAGCGCTACCTCCGCGATGTCGAAGGTGTGGTGCTGGACGTGATGCTCGACGAGATTTTCGGCTTGCGGGGCGCTGCGGTTGCCGCAGTGGATTCTATCACCCGCTTCTATATCCTCTGGCGCTTCACCTACCGCGAGACGGCCGTCGAAGCCGGTGATGCCTATGTCTTCTGCTATCCGCAAGGCATTGAAATCGACGGCCCGGAGGGCTTGGCTGGAAGCCCCCCAAGGCTCGTGGAGAAATCCGGCAGCAAGTTCCGCGTCCGCAACTTCGAGCAACGCGGTGAACATGAAGCCTTGGGACACGCCACGAACGGCAAGCCAGCACCTCTTGTCGACGTGCTGCATCGACTCCTCTACCTGCTTGAAAAGCGGCCCGAGGACGTGAGCAAATTCCTTGGGGCCGTGCATCCAAACACCGAACAGCTCCGCCTCGTGGTGCAGGCGCTTGCCGCGCCGGTTCTCAGAGGTCCGAACCGCCCAGAAATCTCCCAGACCGCCGAACTGGGCGCGCTGTCCCGGTTGAACGCCAACTGGCGAACGATCATTGAGGGCGCCGCGTATGCGCGTGAGATCGAATCCCTCGCCACGGGCACGGCAGACCTGTTCGGATTCAGCGGAGACCGAGATCAATGAAATCCGATTGCCTTCCTTGGCTGCAATGTGTTGACCTGCATCCCGACGTGCTTGCCGAAGATTTTTCCGAAGATATTTTCGCACTCGATTTCGGCCCCCTGTCCGACCACCTGATCGCCCGGGAACTCGGACGGCCGGGGGCCGGGCCGGAGCGAGTCCCCGCGGTCTACCGGGATGCCGGCAGTTTCTTCGCCGCGTCGTATCTGACAAGCGGCCTCAAGTCGCTTCTCGGTGACGTGCTCGGCTGCCTAGCCGGGTCGGCAGGAAACCGGGTTCTCAGGCTTCAGACGCCGTTCGGTGGGGGCAAGTCCCATACGCTTGCCGCCCTGCTACATGCAGCCCGGTCGCGCGCCGCACTTGACACGCTGCCGGAAGCGGCGGGACTTCCGCGGCCCAAAGGCGTGCGGGTGGCCGTGGTGGACGGGCAATTCTTCGATCCGACGAACGGGAAGCAATCTCTGGACGGAGACATCTCCGCAAGGACGCTCTGGGGCTGGATCGCGTGGGCGCTCGGAGGGCGGAAAGGCTACGACTTGGTGCGCACGCAGGACGAAGCCCGCGTCGCACCGGGCGGTGACGCGCTCGTCGAACTGCTCAGGGACGGACCGAACCTGATTCTGATCGACGAATTACTACAATACCTCATCAGTGCCGGTGGAATCCGCATCGAACAGACCACCCTCCGTGACGAGACGCTCTCGTTTCTTCAGCGGCTGACGGGGGCTGTGGGGAGCGTGGACAACGCGGTGCTCGTCCTCGCCCTTCAGTCCAGCAGGCGCGAATCCCTCGAATACACCGGCCTGCTACAGACAGTCGAACACCTTGCTGCGCGAAAGGACCAGCGCCGGGAGCCGGTCGCAGGCAGTGAAATTCTGAACGTGATTCAGCGCCGGCTACTCGCCGGGACGCCCGATGCGAGCGCCGCGGCGGTGACGGCGGAAGCTTACGGCCGTGTGTTCACGCGGATGCGGCGGGCCTACGCGCACGGCAGGGGAGCGGAGCGGCAGGCTGAGGAGGACGGACTGGCCCTGCGCGAGCGGATCAAGGCGTCGTACCCCTTCCACCCGGCGCTGATCGACCTGATGCGCGAACGCTGGGCCGCCATCCCCGAGTTCCAGCGGACTCGGGGAGCACTGCGCTTCCTGGCCTCGTGCCTGCGCGCCGCCCATCGTACAGGCGGCTCCCGGGCGCTGTTCGGCCCAGGCGATGTCCCTATTCACGACAACGCCGTCCGCCTCGCATTTTTCAAGGAGGTTGGCCAGAGCGAAGATTTCCTGGCGTGCCTGGAGCACGACTTGATCGGCGCAAATGCACGAGCCCGCCGCATCGACGACCGGCGCGCCCGCGAAGTGACGGCGGAGGCGGGCAAGCGACCGGCCATCCGCCTCGCCACAACGATACTGCTCTACTCGTTCGGTGGCCTGAGGCGAGGCGAGGGTGACGGGAGCGAATCCCTTCCACCGGGAATCGACGAACCCGATCTGCTGGCCGGTAACGTCGGACCGGATCTCGATAGCACGACCGTGCAGGCGTGCCTCAAGGAATTGAGGGAACGGTGCCTGTATCTGCACTTCGACGGCGTGCGCTACTGCTTCAAGAAGGATCCCAACGTCACGCTACTCGTCGAGCAGGAGGCGGAAACGGTCGACCACAGCGCCATCAAGGATCGCGTCCAGCGGATGATCGAAAGGCGGCTGGCCGGTCAGCGCGCCATCGTCTGGCCCCAAAGACCGGGTGACGTGCCGGACCGCGAACCGCACTTCCTCCTAGCGTATCTTCCGCTCGACTTCTCGGCCCGGCCGGAGCTGGAGCGCCAGCGCGTCGCGCTGGCGCTCTGCGAGCAATCTGGAAGCCGCCCGCGCGAGTTCCGCAACGGCCTGGGGTTGGCCGTTCCATCAGCCGATCAGGTCGAGATTCTGCTTCGCAGCGTCCGTTACCTTCTTGCGGTCGAGCGGATAAAGGGCCAGTGGCGTGAGCACAACTTCACCAACGCACAAAGAGGCCAGCTCCGGGAACGCCTCTTCACCGAAAAGACCGCAGTCGAATCGGCCCTGCTCAAGCTCTACGGCGAAGTCTGGCTCCCCGCATCCGAAGATGGAAAGCTGACGCTGAAAGCCATCGGGATTGGCGGCCGACCGCTCGAGACGATGCTTGACAGCAAGAGGCGCGCCCTCATCCAGCAGCGCCTGATAGAGCTGTTGACCACTGTCCAGATGCAGGTCTTCAGCACCCTTGCTCCCGGGAAGATCGTCGAGCTGTACGGACTCGGAGAACCTGGGGAATACGTCGCCGGGATCGCCACCTCCAAGGTGCTGGATGGTTTTTACGAATTTCTGGGGTTCCCCCGGCTGGTCTCTGCCGCAGCCGTGCGGAAGGCGGTCATTCGCGGAGTGGAGACCGGCCTCTTCGGCTACGCCACCGGCAGACCGCAAATCGGAGACGACGGACGCTATCTCATCGACCGGTCCCGCGTAGCATACGAGCGCAACGTGGCGGGTGACGAGATCGATTTGGATGCGGGCTTGCTCATCGCACCCACCGCCATTCCCGAAAAGCCGGCGGTGCCCGCCGACGGAAACACCGGCCTTGCTGACGGTGAAGAGAACACAGAGCCCGTTGCGGGCGGGCAGACGATCTCCACGACCCCCGCAGAGCAAGCCGACACCGAATCCACGCACGGCTCTCGCTTGATCACCATTTCGTTCACCGCGGAGCCGGGGGGCATTTACGAAGCATGGAATGCTGTGGCCAATCTCGCAGACGTGGCGGGTGCCATATCGATCAAAGCTACGGTCCAGGTCTCTGGGGAACTCGACATGGCCAAACTGGAAAACGGCGTGTACGAGCCGCTACGCGAACTCGGCCTTATTAAGTGACCATCCAAACCGCCTACAACCGTCGCAATAACACGCTCTGCAGGCGCGAGGGGCCGGTGTAGGAATCCACGAGTGAGCGTGCCCCTGTCAGCGGGGAGGATGAGCGCAACCTGGCACCGCCGAGCCGCATCCCGCGGTATCGATCCTCGCGCTCATGAAGCTGAAGCGCATGGGGTGGGCGAGAAGGTTTTGCGATGGGCAAATGAACTCGGCCACACCACGCTCGGACACCTGCCCGTGTCTTGGTTGGCCCTTCTGGACCTGCCCCGCCGACCGAGCTGGGTTCGGGATGCTTCGCCCCCTGATCTACCATTTCCGAGATGCGGAACCTCTTGGGCTCGCGTGTGCCCCCCATCGCGACCCATCAAGCCCGTGAGCGCCGGATAGTGTGATCGCTCGCGAGGTGCGCCGCCGGATCCTTGCACGATTCGAAGGTCGGCAAAACACGTCTCTGTAGCGGCGATTTCCCCCATCGCCCACTGCGGAAATGTGCTTGTCGGACACACGAAAAATCAGCGCCTTGGCCATCAACCGGGGGCGGTGAGGCGAGCCTCGTCACCCCGGCGCGTCGACCTCGTCTGCGCTACGGCCCGGAATCACCGAAATCCTCGGAAACGGCGCCAAGATTGGACCTGGCAGTTACGCGGTGGGGCAGCGCTCTCGTATGGCCGCCCCGGCCTGGCCGCGAATTCTAGGCACGCACTCGACACGCCCCAAAATTGCCGCTACGGTTTCCTGCGGCGTAGCCGTCTTTCTTAGCTTTCGATGCGCACCGGTCAAGAGCGGCACCTGTCGTGGCGCCAACGCCAACGCGCCTCCAACCCTGATTCAGCTGGTAGCATATGTCGCACCATACGCGGAGAGTCCTTGTGACCGGCGGAGCCGGATTCATCGGAAGCCATGTTGCCCAGGCCCACCTGGATCGTGGCGACCGGGTCTGGGTTGTCGACGACTTGTCGTCCGGGCGGTTGGACCATGTGCCCCGGGAAGCGGAGTTTCATTGCCTGGACATCGCGCACCGGAAAACGGCGGAGCTGATCGGCGATATCCGATTCGACATCGTGAACCATCACGCTGCCCAGGTCGGAGTGGCGTCGTCAACGAATGATCCGGCCACGGATGCGCGGGTGAACGTTATGGGCTTGGTTCACCTCCTGGAGGCTGTGCGCAGGGCCGGCGTGCCCAGGGTGATCTTCAGCTCCAGCGGGGGAGCGATCTACGGTGATGCCAAGGAGTTGCCGACCCCGGAGACGGCGCCCAAGCGGCCTCAATCACCCTATGCGGTCAGCAAATTGGCGGGTGAGCATTATCTCCACTACTACCGTGAAGTGCATGACGTGGCGTCCGTTGCGCTCCGGTACGGCAATGTCTATGGACCCCGTCAGGGCGTCGAGGGGGAGGCCGGAGTGGTGGCTGTGTTTTGTCGGCAGTTGTTGGCGGGGAAGCGTCTGCACATCTATGGGGATGGGGAGCAGTCCCGGGACTATGTGTTCGTCGACGATGTGGCCCGGTTGAACGTGATGGCCGCCGGGGCGCCGTTGCCCGGCCCGGGCGACATTGATGCTTGCGCGCTCAATGTGGGGACTGGGATCGGGACCTCGGTGTCCGGCTTGGCGGATGTGTTGGAGACCGTCGCTGGTCTGAGTCCGGGCCGCGTGCGGCGCGCGGCGCGAACGGGCGAGGTGCGCTCCAGCAGGCTCGCCATCGACCGGGCGTCAGGTTGGGGATGGACGCCGTCGGTGAACCTCCGCGAGGGATTGGAGAGGACATTTGAGTCCTATCGTACATCCAGCTCCCTGGTGGTGACCGCATGATCGGTGCATCGGCCGTGCAGGCCCCGCCGCAGGACATGCTGGACATGGTGTTGGGCGCGAGTGCCCCGACACAGATCGTGCTGCTCGTGCTGGCGCTGTTTTCCGTAACGGCGCTGTGGGTGATCTTGGCCAAGGCCAGACAATTGCGGGGTGTGCGCCTGGACGGCGACGAGTTCCTGATGCGCATGGAGAACGCCGCCAACCTGGGCGAGGCGTCACAGGCCGTGCTTTCCCTTCCAGAGAGCCCCTATACACGCCTGTTCCGAGGCGGGCTCAACTTCTTCGCCGAGCTCAATCCCGGCGCGTTGAGCTCGCCGGCTCCGGGCAGCGGATTGTCGCTGACCCAGCTGGAGGCCCTTCGGCTGGCGATGGACAAGGTCGAGGCGGAGGAGGTTGATGAGCTGGGGCAGGGCTTGGGCTGGTTGGCCATCATCGGCTCCGTGTCGCCGCTCCTGGGGCTCATGGGCACCGTCATCGGCATCATGAACACCTTTTTGGGCATTACGGCGTCCCGATCCACCAATATCAGCGCGGTCGCACCCGGGGTGGCCGAAGCCCTCATCACGACCGTGGCGGGACTGGCGGTCGCCATCCCCTCCGTCATCGCATACAATCACTTTGTGGGCCGTGTCAACCTGGTGCGGGGAGAATTCGAGGGTTTCGGTAGCGAGTTTATCGGAGCGTTGGCCAAGGAACGCCATCTGTGAGGCGGCGGAGCGCATCGTCCCGCGAGCTCAATGTCCGGGCCGAAATCAATGTGACGAGCCTTGTGGATGTCGCCTTCACGCTCCTGGTGATCTTCATCATCACCGCGCCGGTTCTCCAGGGTGGCGCGGAGGTCAACGTTCCGCAGGGACCCGTGGGGGTGGTCGAGGCCTCCGAAGACCAGATCATCCTTGTAATCCGGCCTGACGGCACTGTGCTGGTCGATGAGCAAGCCGTCGACCGCGAGGAGCTGGGTGCGACGCTGGCCCGACTGATCGAGGAGAGGGACGCCAAGGGCGTGTATGTGCGGGGAGACTCGCTGGCACTCTACGGCCATGTCGCCCCCGTCATAGCGACGGTGGCCGACCAAGCCGGTGTGGCGCTGTGGTTGATCATGGAGGAGATGCGGAGGTGATGAGAGCCAAGGAGTCCCCGCGGCGCCAGGTCCGGGTCCTGGGCAAGGGCTCGCTGGGCGCATCGCTGGGATTGCACGGGGTGACGTTCCTGTTGCTATTCTGGATTGTGCCTGCCCTGCAGAGGGATCCGATCGTCTATGAGGCCGTACGCATCGACATGGTCGCGGCGCCAGAGACCATTGTCGACGAGCTGGTTGTGGAGACGCCCGATGAGGTTGCTCCCACGGCGGAGGCGCCGGAGCCCGCGATCGTGGAGGTTCCCGACCCGGAGCCGGACACCACGCCGGCACCGGAACCGGAACCGGTGCAGGAGGATCCCCTGCCCGCCCCGGAGGAGACGGTCACATCGGAGGCTGACGATCCGCTTGACGGCGACGATGAGGTGAATGTGCGCATCGAGGCCCAGTTCTCCAGGGACTACCCCCGGTACTACGAAAACATCACGAATCAGATACGGCGCTGTTTCCGCCCGGTGGCGTCTGCCCACCGCCCGGTCGTGATCCGCTTCGAGGTGGTGCGCGACGGCACGACGACGCGCATTGATGTCGCCGAGTCTTCGGGGAGTTTCTCCTTTGACATGGATGCCCTGGGCGCCGTGGAGTGCGCGGGAAGGTCGGGACGCTTGGGCCCGCTACCCGACGAGTACCTCTGGGAGACCCTGCCCATCAAGTTCACCATCAGCCCCAGGAATGAACGCATGCACATGACCGGTGACCCATGTTGACCAGGATCGGGGCGGGAGGAGTCTGGGCCCAATGGATCGCCCTGGCCGTGTTGGGCGCGGTGATCCCCGCGTGGGCCTGGGGGGGTCAGGAGACGGAGGAAGCGGTTCCCGGCGTCCCCCTTGGATTCGTTTATGAAAACGAGCGGGTCCCCCCGCTGGTCGTGCGCCCGTTTGGTGGCGGCGGTGATGCGGCGGCGATCGAAGAGATCATCCGCCGTGACCTGGATTACAGCGACCGGTTCGTGATGCTGACGGGGACGCCCGACGATCTGGGCTCCGACGGGATGCAGTACGATGTTTGGGATCGCTTCGGGACGGATTGGCTCGTGACGGGAACGGTCGAGCACGCGGGAGAGGGCGCCGCGCTGAGGGTCGAGTTGCACGATGTCGTCTTTGCCCGCGTACGAACGCGGGGGCGTTTCCCGTTGCCGCTGGCGGGGGACCCGGAATTTCGCATGGCCGTTCATGGCATCTCCGACGCCATTGTCGAGTGGGTGACGGGACAACCCGGGGCCGCGGCGTCGCGCGTGGTGTTTGCGATGCCGCCCTTCGGCAACGCGGATGCGAAGGAACTCTATGTGGTCGACTCCGATGGCGAGAATCTGAGGCGCGTGACCTGGGCCGAGGATCTGGCCATCTCGCCCGCGTGGTCGCCGGGTGCGGACCGGATCGCCTACACCTCCTACAAGTCCGGCGCGCCGAAGATCTACGAATTAGATCTGGCGGACGATTCCGAGCGCCTGCTGGTGACCGCCGGGGGGGCCGACGCGCAGCAGTTCTTCCCGGCGTACCACCCGGATGGGAGCGTGATTGCGTTTACCTCAATGCAGTCCCGGTCAAGCGGTATCTATTTGTACAATGTGCGCGACGAATGCTGCATGGACCGCAGCACGGACGGCGGCGCCTACAACGATGTCCAACCCACCTTTTCGCCCGACGGCAACAGCATCGCGTTCTTGTCAAATCGCCTGGGCGCATCGACGCCCCAGATCTATGTCATGCCCGCCCGGGGAGGCGACGCCGAACTCCTGTCTCCGTATCGCTTCGGCGAGGGCGGGTACTTCGCGGACCCCGACTGGTCGCCCACCTCCGGCAGGGTGGCGTTTGTCGGTGGCATCGTGAATCGGCGCGTGTACAACCGCTACCACATCTTTGTTGCCGACACGCGTGAGGGAGACAATCGCTTGATCCAGCTTACCCGTGAGGGGACCAACGAGGATCCCAGTTGGGCCCCGGACGGACGGCACATCGTATTTGTCGGGGAGCGCCTGAATGGCCATGGTGTGTTCGTCGTGGACGCCGTCACCGGGCGGACGCGCACGCTGGTCGCGAGCGTGGTGGCGATGGATACGGATTGGTCTCCGTCGCTCGCGCCGCCCGCCGCCGGCCTCTCCGGCACGCCCCAATCATGAGCCCCGGGGGGCCGGGCGCAGGTCCCGGACAAGAAGGCCTCGCCACGCAGGTCATGAACCACCGTTGGGCGCCTTGCCAGCGTGGGGACAATCGACTATATCAGACACCCGACACCCACGGGATTGCCGACCTTTGCAGGTTTGGTGCATCATCCCTGTCATCGCAACCCTAAGGCCATTGAGAGAAGGAATGTCCGACGCTCGGTTGATTTTCGCAGTTCTTGCTATCGTTCTGGTCGGTGCCTGTGGCGGTCAAGCCGAGGTGGAGACCCCGGCCCCGGCCGTACCCAGCGGACCGACCGCGGAGGAGCTCGCCGCGCAGGCCAGGCGTGATTCCTTGGCCGCGGTGGCGCGGGAAGAGGCCGAGGCGCGCAGGCAGCGCGAGGCCATCGAGCGCGAGGCCGCCGCCATGCGCCGGTCGCTGACCCAGACGGTATACTTCGACTACGACGAGGCCGTGATTCGCACCGATGCGGAGGAGGCGCTCAGGGAGAAGGTGGATATCATGCGCGCCAATGCGGCTGTGGAGCTCCGCTTGGAGGGCCACGCGGATGAGAGGGGCACATCGGAGTACAACATTGCCTTGGGCAACCAACGCGCTGATGCGGTGATCCGATACATGACCGGGTTTGGCCTGGAGGCGAGACGTTTTTCGTCTGTTTCCTACGGGGAAGAGAGGCCGCGTGCAAGGGGATCCAACGAAGCGTCTTGGGCTCAGAACCGGCGCGTCGAGTTTGTGATCACGGCGGGTGGTGCCGACGACGGCTGACCGGTTACGCGCCGGGTGCCGGGCGCGGTGCTCGGTGCGAGGCAGCGGGGGGGTTATCGGGGGGTGAGGTGAGGAGCTCGAGGGAGACGATGACAACCTGGAAGAGCCATGCCGGGGTGGCCCTCGTGGCTGTCCTCTCGGTCGGGGTCCTCGGAGGATGCGCCAGCAAGGGCGATGTCCAGTATCTCCATGACGAAGTGCGTCGGTTGGCGATCCGCCAGGACTCGATGTACCGGGCGCTGGCCGTTGCCGTCCAGGCGGGTGACCGCGAGACACAGGACTCGCTCTTGGCGCTGTCGGGATTCCTCTTCGATTGGCGCGGCGATATGAGCAATCGCCTGGCCGGTCTCCAGGACCAGCAGCGCCGGGTGGCCGAGTATGTGGGCCAAAACCAGCGCAACTTGGCCGGCATCGGCGAGGAGTTGATTGCACAGCGACGGCGCCTGGACGAACGACTTGCGGAACCCGTTGAGGAGGACGTGCCGGAGACGGACTCGGCCGATGGATCGGCGCCGGCGGGGGACGAGGGTGCCGCCCAGGCGGCATACGATGTCGGGGTGCGGCATGTGAACCTGGGGAACGCGGTGGCCGCGCGCTCATCGTTTGAGCACTTCGTGGAGCGGTATCCGAACAGTACCCTGGCTCCCGCCGCCTACATTCACCTGGGCGAGCTGTTGAGCGTGGAGGAGCGGTTTTCTGAGGCCGTCGAGGCTTATCTGACGGTTCCCGAGCGGTTTCCGGCTGCCGACCAGGTTCCGGAGGCTCTCTATCGGGCGGCTCTGGTGCAGATCGAGGTGGAAGACATGGATTCGGCGCGCCAGTTGCTTGAGAGATTGGTCAACACCTATCCCGAGCATCGACACGCGGACCGGGCCCGCGAACGCCTTGGAGAGATTCCGTGAGGGAGCCCGGGCGTCCGCAGCCGTCCTAGACCGTATCGCCACCGACTGGACGAAGCGGAGCGATCCCGGGTGCGTTGTCCAGGGTGCGATTCCCACTCGCTGCGGGTGGTGGACACGAGGGGCGGCCGCCGGCGGACGGGCCATACGCAGGCGGCGGGAATGTGTGGCGTGCGGCAATCGCTTCACCACCTATGAGCATGTGGATGTGCGGAGGCAGCAGGTGTTGAAGCGTGACGGCAGTGCTGAGGACTTTCAGCGCGATAAGTTGCGGGACAGCATTGCCGTCGCCTGTGCCAAGCGCCCGGTCTCGGCGGGGGAGATCGAGGCCCTAGCACAGCGGGTGGCCGACGCGATCGTCGACTCGGCCAGGGTCGAGATCTCGTCGCGCGAGATCGGCGAGGCGGTCATGAAAGAGCTCAAACCCGTGGATCGGGTTGCGTATATTCGGTTCGCGTCCGTTTACAGGAACTTCCAGGGAATCGGCGAATTCCGGGAGGCGGTGGATGAGTTGATCGTTCGAGAGCGCGATGAGGTGCGGGATCGGATTCAGGGACGGCTGCCGCTTCCGCAGGTCGACCAATCCGGCCCAGGCGACTGATGCGAATCCTGAGAGAGGGTCTGTGGCGGCGCTCACGCGCCAACCCGAAGGCCGAGATGCCCTTCCTGGATCACATGGAGGAGTTGCGCTGGCGGATTCTCTGGAGTCTCTTGGCTGTCGCCGTGGGTTTTGGCGCCGGCGTGGCGATCTTCGTGTCGGTGGATGTCATGGGCTGGCTCATGGCTCCGGCGCGCGACTTCTTTGGCGACACCTGGCAGATGCAGGGGCTGTCCCCCACGGACCCCTTCTTCATCATGCTCAAGGTCTCGCTGACGATCGGGCTGATTCTCGCCTTTCCCGTCATCGTGTACCAGACGTGGACATTTCTCGCACCCGCGCTGAAGAAGCGAGAGAAGCGCGCCATCGTCCCGGCGTTGTACATGGGTTTGGTGCTGTTCCTGACGGGCGTGGCGCTAGCGTATTTTCTGGCCCTGCCCATCACGCTGCGCGTTCTGGTGGGGATGGGAGGCGACTGGCTGGAGCCGGCCTACCGGGCCATCGACTACATCGGCTTTGTCGTCAAGCTCCTGCTGGCTTTCGGGGTCCTCTTCGAGCTGCCGGTTGTCGTTCTGATTCTCAGCGCGCTGGGGCTGGTGACACCCGCCTTTCTGCGGGCCAAGAGGCGCCACGCCCTGGTGTTGATCACGGTCCTGTCCGCTGCGCTCTCGCCCGGCGATGTGGTCACGATCACGATCATGATGATGGCGCCGCTCTACCTGCTGTACGAAATGAGCATCTTCATATCCGTGATCATGTGGCGACGCCGTGAAGCGCCCGAAAGGGATGCGCCCCAGGAGGTGCCCGCGCCGGACGACGCTGTGGAGGCCACGCCGTACAATCACGGGGATCCGGCCCGGAGAGCGGGACCAGGCGCATCGGGCGAGGATGGCGATGAGGGCCATTAGACCGGTCGGCCGCCAGGTCATGCGCGCGTGCATGCGCTTCGGGATTGCGCTTGCGGCATTGGGAGTGGCTGAGCCGCTGGTCATTACAGAGTCGTCGTTGCGGGCGCAGGAGATCTCCGATTCGTTGCGCAATGTCGTGCTGGAGCGCCTTGACCGCCTGGCACGGCGCATGGGAGACTCCACCGGTCTCAGGCCCGACACGGCCAGCGAGGGGCGGACTGAGGCGATGGCCGATGACACCACGCTGCAGGCGTTGCTGGAACTGCCGGGGTACGATCTGTATCGGTACAACAGCCGGTCAGCCAGCTTTGAGACCGCAACCAGGGTGCTCACGCTGCTGGGAGACGAGGCCGAAAACGCGGTCATGAACCGCGAGGGCCTGGAGCTCTCCGCCGATTCGGCCCTGGTCTTCGACGAACGCACGGGTCGTCTGGTCACCCAGGGCAGCCAAGCCACGTATCGCCCCCAGGAAGGGGACGAGGTTCTGACCCGCCGGATCATCTACGACCTGGGTCAGGGTCGCGGCACTGCCCTGGACGCCCGTACGACCATGAGCGCCGGAATGGGGTCCTGGATCGTCTCGGGCGACTTTCCCTGGGTGGATCGCAGCCGCTCCTTCGGGCACAGCGTCATGTTCACGAGCTGCGAGGAGGATGAGCCTCACTATCACTTTGTGGCCAGGGAAATCAAGCTCCAGCCCGGGGGCACGATGGTGGCCCGCAACGTGCTGTTGTATTTCGGGGATGTCGGCGTCTTCTGGCTCCCGTTTATCGCACAGAGCACCGAACAGGGTCGTCGAAGCGGCCTGCTGCCGATCCGCTTCTCCGTCAACGATATTGTTCGGACATCCGCCAGCTACGCACGTCGGGTGTCCAACCTGGGCTACTACTGGGCCATGAGCGACTACAGCGACGCCCAGCTGGGTCTTGACTGGTGGAGTGGCAACTACATCGGCCTGACCGGGGCTGCGCAGTATCACTGGAGGCGCCAGTTTCTGGAAGGCCAGGTCAACTACCGTCATTTCTGGCGCGAGGCGTCGCGATCGGAGCTGGCGTTTGATACAAACCACAGTTGGAAGATATCGGAGCGGACCAAGGTACACGCCCGGGCACGCTATGCCTCGAGTGCCAGCTTCGTGCGCCGGAATTCCTTTGATCCCAGGGAGGTGACGAGTTCCATCGACTCCGACGGCGGCTTCAGTCGGGAGTTTGACATCGGTACGCTGTCACTGAGCGCGAACCGCCGGCAGTTCCTGACCGACGACCGCGTGGAAATGACGCTGCCGACGGCCAACTTTTCGCTCAAGCCGATCACGCTGTTCCCGGCACCCGTCGGTAGCGGGCGTTTTTACAACAAACTGACCCTGTCGGCCTTGGCGGGGGCGTCAAGGTCAATTGAAGACTATGCTCCCCAAGACGTGGCACCCGACAGCTTCAAGGTGACCCTGGCGGACAGAGACAGGTTGCGCGGCACGTTCTCGGCGACGCTGTCCGCGGGCGCACTCTCGGTCAGGCAGGGCCTGACCCTGAATCGGAACACGCGCCGCGGGCTCCCGCAGGGCCTCCTGAATCCGGCCACCTCGACGCTTCGCACCGGGGCGGGTAGCGTGGCCGCCCTTTCGCACCCGCACTTTGCGGCGGTGCAGCCGGTCGAAGGCGTGGACCTGAGCGCGGACACACTGACGTGGGAGACCACGGTGAACTACCAGGTGCAGCTCGTCGGCTCCACATCGCTCACGCCCAAGCTCGTGCTGAAAAGCAGCGCGATCCGCTCCGACACTCTCACCGTCGGTGGCGGCGGCTTTGTCTCGGCCCCCCGGCGCCTGTCCTTCGGGGCGGATCTCAAGTCAGACATCTACGGGTTTTGGAATGGGGGTCGCCTGCGCCACAAGATCACTCCCTCGATCGGCTACGATTACTCGCCCCGCACGGAGCCCACGGCTGTGCAGTCCCAGACATTCGGTGCCCGGGCGATTCAGCCCAAGAACGAAATCTGGGTTAGTCTGACGCAGACCTTCGAGGCCAGGGTGGGCGATGGCGATGACGTGGCAGGGGACACGGCAGAGAGCGTCCGGCAACCCGCCGACCGGTCCCGGGGCCCGCGCCGCCTGCCCCAGTCGCAGAAGATGACCTTGCTCGCGCTGCGCACCAGCGCCGTCACCTATGACTTTGAGCAGGCCAGCGAGGCTGGGCACTTCACCCGGGGGTTTCAGGACAATTTGCGTATCTCGAACCAGGTCAGCTCTGACTTCCTGCGCGGCCTTTCCGTGTCGCTGGAGCACGACGTGTTCGATGACGCGGGCGCCGGTCCCGATGGCGGGGCCCGGAGATTCGACCCGTTTCTGTCCAATGTGAACATGTCATTCTCCCTCAGCCACAACTCCCTCCTCTTCCGCTGGCTGCGTGGTCTGACGGGTGACCGGGGGTCGGAGGCGACCACGCCGGCGCAGGGTGCGCAGGGGGGCGATGTGTCCGATCCGTTGGGGTTCGGAACGGAGGACATCGGCGAGGCGACGGTCGTGCCCACGGGGAATCGGAACCGGAGCGCCGGGGGCCCGCGCCCGGAGAGTGGCCGCGTGGGTCAGTGGGACGCCCGCTTCAGCTACTCGTTGGTGCGCACCCGGGAGGCGGGTGGCGGCAACCAGATGGTGCAGGGGCAGATCGGCTTTCAACCTACCGAGAAGTGGTCCGTCCGGTGGCGAACATCGTACGACGCGGCCGCGGGCGCGTTCAACGACCACATGGTGACGATGAAGCGCAACCTGCACCGCTGGGACGCCGATTTTTCCTTTCGGCAGACGGCCACCGGAAACTGGAGCTTCATGTTCGAGGTGGCGCTGGCGGACAACCGGGATCTGCACTTCGATTACGAGCAGCGCGCGGGTGGAGAGATGCGTTGACCGTGGTGGTGTGTGGCGGCTGGGACGGGGCGCTGTCCCCCTTTGGGGACATCGGTCCCGAAAGCGTTGTTTGGGTGCGTGATCGGATGTTGGCACGTTACCTGCATGTAGTATTCCGGTGGTCCTGTGCTCGCCCGCGCCGGACCGTGGTCGAGGTCTGAATTGGCGGAGATGGTGCGATGCGAAGATTGAGGGCGGGAGTGGTGGGCCTGGCGCTCCTGACGGTGGCGTGCGAAGGGGTGATGGATCCCATTTTCGACAGCACGGATCCGCCCCGGGACCTGGACGGTTGGTATTACGACGGCGCCGTGGAGCTTCATTGGCGCCTGGGGTCCCGCTGGAACGGCGAGGCGTTTCGCGTGTTTGGCAAGCGCTCATCCGCAGCGCAATACAGTTTCCTCGCTGAGGTCACGAGCTGTGGGGCCGGCGTGTGCGCATACCGCGACCTGAATGTCTTGCCGGACGTGACCTACGAATACTACGTCGCCGCTGTGAGCGGTGACGGCACCGAAGTCGCAAGCGAGCGCTCGGTCGAGGTCTATGTTCCGCCTGACGAGCGTCCAGCCACCCCTCAGGGCCTGACCGCCGTGGGCCTTGACGGCGCGGTCTATCTGCACTGGATACCTCTGCCGCGGGTTGATCAGCAAGTCTGGACCTACCGGGTGCATGAGTTTGTCAGTGAGAGCCACGGCTTCGCGGTTGGTGCGGGGTATTCATCCTCGTTCCTGATCGAAGCCCCCAACGGCGTGACGAGGGCCTACTCGGTCTCGGCGGTAGACCAGTACGGGAGGGAAAGTCCGCGGAGTCATCGGGTGACGAGCACGCCACGTCTGGACTATGTGGGCGAGTACATCTACAGCAGGTCAGACGTGCTCGACAGCTCGGGTTTTCGCTTCAGGGCGAGCGAGGACTCGGTTGCCGTGATGTCCAGCGACGACCCGGACCGGCACTTTGCCCTGGACGGGGACTCGCTCGCGTTGTGGCTTGTTCCGGGCCCGGGTGCGGGCGTGAACGAGCCGCGCCCGACATCGGCCCTCAAGTGCGGCCCCGGCGCCGATGGGGACTGCGTGTCCTGGGAACGGGCGCCAACCCGGGGATACTCGTCGCAGGCTATCGAGGCTGTCGCCGGCTACACCTACATGTTCCGGGTTCCGGGCGAAAAGGGGGTCATGCACTATGCGTCCGTTCGCATCAGCACGCTTGCCGTCGACCAAGAGGGAAGGAGCTTCATCATCTTCGACTGGGCGTACCAGACGCAGGCGGGCAACCCCAGCCTGCTGCGCGCCGGCGGATCGTCCAGATAAGGCCCTGAATACCCGGGTATCGGCGCCCGTCCGGGTCCCGCGGCCCGCATCCGCAGCTTCGGCGCCGGTCGTCGGGGTGGCGGCCAACTTCAGCCAAGGAGCGTCGAGCGTCTTTCTGGGAGCGGCGGCAGAGGCCTTTGCTGCTGCGGGCTGTGAGGTCGTGGACAGCTCCATGGACCCCGACCACAATCGCTCCGTGGTCACCGCCTTGGGATCGGAGCGGGCGGTCGAGGCCGGATCAGTCGCCGCGGCGAGACTCGCGCTCGACTGCATTGACATGCGTGGTCATGCCGGTGTCCACCCCCGAATCGGCGCCCTGGACGTGTTGCCCCTGGTGCCGCTCGCCGGCATCAGCATGGACGCGGCGGTGGCGCTTTCAAGGCGCGTGGGCGCGGGCATTGCGCGCCTCGGGATACCGGTGTACATGTATGGGTGTTCCTCGGTCCCCCCCGGGAGGGGTCTGGCCGAGCTTCGCCGCGGGGGTTTTGAGGCGTTGGCGGACGGCTTGGTGGGTCAACGGGCACCGGCGGATCACGAGGGGCATGATCCCGGGGGTCGGGACCGGTTTCGGGTTTGCCACCCCACCGCGGGAGCGGCTTGTGTGGGAGCCCGGCCAGTGTTGCTGGCATGGAACGTGGACATCGTCGGGGTGTCGATGGGTGTTGCTCGAGGCATCGCGGCCGGTATCCGCGAGGCGGGGGGCGGGTTCCTGGGTCTGCGGGCTATGGCGCTGGAGCTTCCCAAGCAGAAACGAACACAGATTTCGATGAATCTGGAGGATGCGGCCCTGGCCAGGCCGATGGACGTGTTTCAGGCCATTGAGCGACGCGTCCGGCGACATGGTGGTGCGGTGGCTGGCGTGGAGATCATTGGTATGATTCCCGACTCCATTTCTGCCGCGGATGCCCAGCGAATGGGAGTGCGGGACTTCTCGGGTGACCGAATTCTCAGCCGGCGCGTCCAGCGTTACTGGAGCGCTCTTGCGGCGAGGGGGTGAGCGCTGAGCGTGGTGCGAGGGGTACCTGTCGCTATGTTTAGCGACCGGAACGCGATTCCCCGCATCCCAGGACCATACGATAGAGCGCCCCAAGTTGTCGCACGCATGACAAACCCGACGCCTGTTGCATCTCAAGCGCAAGGACGCGCGACAGCGACGGAGGGCGAACTTCGGGCCATCCAGGGTCCCGTGAGGGACAAGCTCGACCGTGTCGTTGACGAGTTGCGGGTCGTGGTCGTGTCGGACTTCGCGATGATCGAGGAGATCAACGCGTATCTGCTGAATGTGCCCGGCAAGCTCATCCGGCCCACACTCGTGCTGTTGGCGAGCGAGGTGGGTGGAGAGCCGTCGGACGACGCGGTGACGCTCGCGGCGGTGGTCGAGCTGGTGCATATGGCGACCTTGGTGCATGACGATGCGGTGGATCACTCGGTGATGCGCCGCGGGATGCCAACGATCAATTCGGTGTGGACGCACCAGATCGCCATCATCATGGGTGACTATCTGTACAGCCGTTCGGTCACGGAGCTGGCACGCTTGGGCAACCTGGACGCGCTGCGCGTGCTGGCGTCCGCCGCCAATGAAATGAGCGTCGGTGAGATGAGGCAGCTGCTGTCCTATGACGACATCGACTACTCGGAGACGGAGTACCTGCGGTTGATTTCGGCCAAGACAGCGTCGCTCATGGCGGCGGCGGGTGAAATGGGGTCCCTGGGCGGCAACCCCGCGTACCGGCAAGAGCTCAGGCGCTTGGGGCACAACTTGGGCATGGCGTTTCAGATTGTGGATGACATGCTCGACTATGTGGGGCGAAGCGACATCATGGGGAAACCGGCCGGGCTGGATCTGCGTTGCAGAAAGGTCACGCTCCCCCTGATCGGGGCGCTGAAGCGGATGTCCCCCGCCGATGTGGCAAAGGTGCGCCATCTCTTTGAGGGGGGCGAGCCCGGCAACGGGCTTGTCCAGGAAGTTGTGGAGCTCGTGCGGTGTAGCGGCGGCATCGAGTATGCCCGCCGCCGGGTGGCGGAGTACGCAACCGAGGCCCGCGGGGCCATCGCCTCCCTTGCCCCCGGGCCCGCGACCGACGCGCTCTGCCGCTTGGTCGCCCATGTGTCGGATCGGTCATGGTGAGCTTCCTGGAGCCGAGCCAGAAACGCAGTCTCTTCCGGGGTGCATGCACACTGGTGCTGGGGCTGTTTCTGGGCGGGCTGTTCACGAAGCTGGCGGAGTTGTTCCTGCCGGAGAGCGCCGCGCGGGCCTTCCTGACCACCGCGGTGAGAAGTTCACTGGGGCCCTTGTCCGTCGATCTCGTCGCGGTGGCGGTCACGGTGGGGCCGGTCTCATTCGTGCTGAACGTGCTGTCGCTGGTCGGGGTCCTGCTGGTTGCCCTGATCGTGCGTTCATGGATGTAGTATCATCATCCCCGCGCGTGCCGGCGCAGACTCCTGCTCGTCGCGTGAGCCCGGCGACGGGTGTTTTGCGCACCGCGTGGCCGTGAGGTTATCTTCGGGAGTGATACACTGTTAGCGTACCGCTTCCCTGAGGGGACCCCTGAAGGGAAGCGCAAGACACAGAGGAGGGCACATGCCGTTCAACATTGGCGCCTGGGAAATGATCCTGGTTTTTCTTGTGGTCCTGCTCTTCTTTGGCGCCAAGCGACTCCCGGAGATCGGGACGTCATTGGGCAAGGGGATCCGAGAGTTCAAGTCCTCGGTTCGCGAGATCCAAACCTCGGTCTTGACCGAGCAGGTCGAGAAGCCGAAGGAGCCGGCGGCGGTGCAAGCGACGGATGGCGCGGATGATTCTTCTCCGAGGCGGTTGACCACGAGCTGAGCCGCCCGGCCCCGCCCAATACCGGTCGGGGGGCCTTGAAGTCCCACGGTGAGTGGTTCGGCTGTGGGTCTCTTGGCGGGTTCTGCCTGGCCGGCGCCGCCTGTGCCCTGTGGAGCCGCTTCTGATCGTGCCCTTCGCTTGAAGGGCGACATCTCTCGGCTTCCACGCTTGGAGAGCGCGTTGCCGATTTGATCGCCACGGTGCTCAAGCGCACAGCGCCTGTGCGCGCCCCTGAGCACAAAAGGGGGACGACGCGCGACCGGTAGCCCTCACTCGGGAGGCGTGCGCCCTCTGAGCCCCTAGAAGATCATGGGCATCACGGGCTGCTGATCTTCCTCGGTGGCGTTGAGGACCTCGTCACGGCGGTCGACAATGTCGGCGATCTCTCTCAGGGCGTCGATCCACTGCGTAAGCCGCTGCTGCCGAATCGCCGCGACCGCCTGGGACCGCTGGCTGGCCAATTGCTCCAACCATGCGGCGCTGTCGGCCGGCTCCAGACCGACGCGCTCGATCAGATACGCGGCGCGATTGGCGGCCACCGCATCGGATACCTCGCCCAATTCCAGGCCAAACGCGGTGCCGATGGCGGCGTTGTGTTGCCCCAGGCCGGACGCAAATTCGTTTCGCGCAAAGGGCCCCGCGTCCATGATCTCCAGCCCGTTTTCCTGCGCCACATCGGCAAGCGAGCGCCCGGCCCTCACCTCCGCCACAAGAGTGTTCGCCTCCTCAAGCGCCACCTCGATCTTCTTCAGGACGCCGATGCTGCCCCGAATTGCCCCCTCCGCCTCATCAATCGGCAGGTAGCGCGAGGGATCAATCTCCACGAGCTCAATCGCGTAAAACGACGCGCGGTTCTCGAAGACAGGGCTCACGTCGTCCACCAGCGTCTCTTCATCGAAGACCCACTCCCCGCCCTCGGCGACATCGCCGGCGCCGGGAATCAACGGCCGCGTCTCAATGACCTCTATGGTGTCCGCGTTCAATCCCAGGATTCCCGCGGCATCACCCAACGACATGTTTTCGCTGAGCTCTTCCAGCGAATCGGCCATCGCCAAGAGCTCAATCTCGGAATCGTCGGTACGCTCGAAGCGCAACAGGATGTGGCTCACCTGCGCCGAATCCTGTCCCCAACGGTCGCCGACCTCGATCAGGTGCAGGCCCTCACGGGTGCGCACCGGAGCCGTCACGCGGCCCAAGGGGGCGGCAAAGACGGCCGAATCCAGGGAAGCAAGCATGGCGTCCTTGCGGATGACCCCCAAGGATCCGCCCTCGGCTGCCGAGCCGTCGTCGTCGGATTCCTGCCGCGCAACCTCAGCAAAGTCGTCACCGTCCAGAATGGACTGGCGCAGCTCCAGGGCGCGCTCCTCCACGGCGGCCGTATCTGCCGCAGTGGGCGCCTTTGTGAAGGCGACGGAGATGACCCGGGCGCTTGCCGGGACATAGAACGACTCCCTGTTCTCTTCGTAGTACTCCGAGATTTCCTCCTGGGTGATCTCGATCTCGCTGTCGGAGACCCGAGCCAGCGGATCGAAGCGGACATAGCGGACCGACGCACGCTCATTTGCGTCCCTGTACGCAGCCCACAGCTCGGCGTCGGAGACGTACACGGCCGAGCTGATCTGCCGCATCAACTTGCTGCGCGGAATCATGTAGCGGTAGTACGACTCAAGCTGCAGAAGCGTGGCGGGGTCGGCCGTTGCGATAAACTGTTGGTACTTGTCCAGGTCCAACTGGCCGTCCGTCTGAAATGCCGGGTTGGACACGAGATCGGGAGGCGGGCTGAACCGCGCGGCAGCGAGCAGCTCCTCGTCGGTGACGACGATGCCCCGGCGTCTGAGCTCCTGCTCAATGAGGATGGTGTTGACCACCTCATCCCACGCCTGGTCCTCCAGCGCCGCATTCTGGGCATTGGTGACGGGCTCCTCCTGCTCAGCCTGGAGCTGGTCGTAGAGGTTGCGGTACGACGCCATGTAATCTTCATAGATCACGGTGTTGCCATTGACGCGGCCGATGTCACCGAACGAGCCGGATGACTGGCCCGTAATGTCCATGCCCCACTCGAAAAACATGAGGCCCCCGAATGCGACGGCCACCAAGACCATCACCCAGGGGGTGCTCTTGCGCAGTTGTTGCATCATGGCCGACTGCCCCTCCATTGACGTTCCGTGACCGCTCAAATCTATACACAGGGGCGCCCCCTGGGGAAATCCGCTCGCACCCGCATTGACGCCCCGAAGTCGGAGTATCTACATTGACGATTGGCGTCGCAACACCCTGCAAGGGCCGCCGCAAGCACCGTGTGATTGAGAACCCCCCAAGGGTTTGTGCGGAGGGTATTCGCTGGGGTTTAGCGGGATGCAAGAAGCGTTGTTTGAGGGGACTCAAAGGGGACCGCCGAAGTGAAGATCGCCGTTGTGCATGGCCCCAACCTGAACCTCCTGGGCGTTCGGGAGCCGGCGATCTACGGGTCCGACACCTTGGCGGACATCGACCGGGCCCTGCAGGAGAAGGCCCGCGAGCGGGGGATTTCGGTGGAGTGCTTCCAGGACAACAGCGAGGGGAGAATTCTGGATTTTCTCGCCCGAATGCGCGCCCGCATCGACGGGATTGTCGTCAATCCCGCCGGCCTGGGCCATACCTCAGTGGCCCTGCTTGACGGCTTGCTTGCCGTCGACCGACCGTTTGTGGAAGTTCACCTGACCAATCCTGCGGGGCGGGAGCGTTTTCGACGGCGCTCCCTGCTTACGCCGGCGGCCCTGGGCGTGGTCGCCGGTTTCGGCGTGGACAGCTATCTTTCAGGGCTTTGTTGCCTCCACAGGCACCTCGTGCGGGAGCAGGGATCAGACGCCTGACCGGGTCTGCCCCGGGGGACCGCTCCCTTGGGGCTAGGGGGCTTGGAGCCGTTGGTGGCGAGGCGGGATCCGGGCGGGAACGAGGCCGCAGAGGCTCTGCGACACAGGACATACAAGGAAGCGAATGGCAAGTACCGCAGACTTTCGCAATGGCATGGTGCTCGAGATTGACGGGGCGCTTTGGACGATTACCTACTTTCAGCATGTGAAGCCCGGCAAGGGTGGAGCGTTCGTGCGCACCAAGCTGAAGAGCGTGCTCACCGGCGCGGTCGTGGATCGCACCTTCCGTGCGGGCGAGCGCGTCAGCAGCGTTCGGTTGGAGCGTCGACCCGTCACATACTCGTACTCGGACGGAGATCTGTTCCACTTCATGGATCTTGAGACCTACGACATGATCCCCGTGAATCGCGACCTTCTGGGCGAGGACCAGGTGAAGTACATGAAGGAGAACCTCGAGTGCGAGGGCCTGGTCCACGACGGCCAGGTTCTGAGCGTGGAGCTCCCCCCGTTCGTGGAATTGGAGGTGGTGGCGACGGACCCCGGGCACCGGGGCGACACGGCACAGGGAGCGACCAAGCCGGCCTCGCTCGAGACCGGCGCCGTGGTGCAGGTGCCCCTCTTCGTTGACGTGGGCGACGTGGTCCGGGTGGACCGCCGCGAGGACAAGTATCTGACGCGGGTGAGCGCATGATCGATATCGCCTTTGTGGAGGCCCTGGTCCGGATCTTGGATGAATCGTCACTGGACAACCTGGAGATCCGGCGCGGAGGGACGCGTGTCCGTCTCTCGAAGTCCCAAGGCGTCACGTCCGTCCCCATCGATGTGGAGCGGTCGCCCGCCCCGGCCGCCGTTCTGCCGTCGCCGGAGGCGCCGGAAGCGCCGGGTGATGCGAACGCCACCCAGGGTGCCGTGTCCGACGCGCTGGTCGAGGTCACATCCCCTATGGTCGGGACCTTTTATCGGGCACCGTCCCCGGGGGCCGACCCCTATGTCGAGGAGGGGGGCGATGTGCAGGTGGGTGATGTGTTGTGCGTGCTTGAGGCCATGAAGCTCATGAATGAGCTGGAGTGCGAGGTGCGCGGGCGGATCGTCGAAATCTGTGTGGACAACGCGGAGCCCGTCGACTTCGGACAGGTGCTGTTTCGGGTGGACCCGGCGCCGTAGGCCGTGCGAAAGAGCGTGCGCCCGAACCCCCTTCGGGCCTCAATGCCAGCCTGATGTTCAGCAAGGTTCTCATCGCCAACCGGGGCGAGATCGCGCTGCGCGTCATTCGCGCCTGCCGGGAGCTGGATATCGCCACGGTGGCCGTGTACTCGGAGGCCGACGAGGAGTCCTTGCATGTGCGCTTTGCCGATGAGGCCGTGTGCATCGGGCCGCCCCCGCCCCAGGAGTCCTACCTCAAGGTGTCCAGGATCGTCGCGGCGGCCGAGATCACCGGCGCCGAAGCCGTGCATCCCGGATACGGATTTCTGGCCGAGAACGCGGAGTTCGCCGAGATCTGCGCGCGCTCGGACCTGGTCTTCATCGGACCCACCCCTGAACAGATTCGCAGGATGGGCGACAAGGCGGTGGCGCGCGAAGCCATGCGCGGGGCCGGAGTCCCGGTCGTGCCCGGGTCGGACGGTGTCGTCGGCGATGTGGACACCGCGCTTGGCCTGGCCCGCGAGATCGGGTATCCCGTCATGGTCAAGGCCTCGGCCGGCGGCGGCGGCAAGGGAATGCGGATTGCGGCCGATGAGAGGGAGCTGAAGCGCCGCTTCACGTCGGCCCGCGCCGAAGCCGCCGCTGCCTTCGGGGATGACAGCGTGTACCTGGAGCGTTGCATCGTGCGTCCGCGCCATGTGGAGTTTCAGGTGTTCGGGGATCAACACGGGCGCGTGATGCATCTGGGCGATCGGGACTGCTCGATTCAGCGGCGCCACCAGAAGCTTGTCGAGGAGGCGCCCTCGCCGGCGCTCTCGCCATCCCTGCGCCGGGAGATGGGCCGGGCGGCCGTGGCGGCCGCCGAGGCCATTGATTATGTGGGCTCCGGCACGGTCGAGTTTTTGCTGGACGCGTCGGGTGAGTTCTTCTTTATTGAGATGAACACCAGGATTCAGGTGGAGCATACGGTCACCGAGGTGTCCAGGGGGATTGATCTGGTCAAGGAGCAGCTCTTGGTCGCGGCCGGGGAGCCGCTTTCGTTTCCCGCAGACGAGCCTGCCCACCCCCTCCACGCGATCGAGTTTCGGGTCAACGCCGAGGATCCCGAGCGGGGATTCGCGCCGTCGCCCGGGGTAATCACGACCTTTCACCAGCCCGGTGGCCCCGGCGTGCGCGTCGACACCCATGTGTATTCCGGCTACCGCGTTCCGCCGTACTACGACTCGTTGATCGCCAAGTTGATCGTGTCGGGCGCCTCCCGCGGGGAGGCGGTGGCCAGGGGTCGCGAAGCCCTGGATTCGTTCGTTGTCGAGGGCATCCACACGACGCTGGGCTTTCTGTCGAGAATCGCCCGCGACGAAGAGTTTCGGGCCGGCGATATCGACACGGGCTTTGTGACACGCTTCCAACAGAGAGACATCGGATCATGACGGGCGCCCCGCACGTGGCGGCGTACCTCGCTCCCCGCGAAATGGAAGAGATACCCGCGGGCTCAACCGCGATCGTCGTCGATGTCCTGCGGGCGACATCGTGCATCGTGGAAGCCATGGCCAACGGGGCGGAAGCCGTGTACCCGGCGGTGTCGATCAGCGATGCGCTTGCCCTCCGGGACGAGTTGGGAGAGCCGGAGGCCCTGCTCTGCGGCGAGCGCGGAGGGGTCCTGATTGAGGGCTTTGATCTGGGAAACTCGCCGGCCGAGTTCAGTGAGGACCGGGTTCGGGGCAGGCGTCTTGTGATGACGACGACCAACGGGACGAAGGCGCTGGCCGCGGTGGCCGGGGCCGACAGGATCCTGGTCGCGTCGTACCTGAATCTTGGCGCCGTCGCGGACGCCGTAAGCAAGACCGCCTCCATCGTGATCGTGTGTGCCGGAAAGGAGGACAACTTCGGACTGGACGACACCGTGTGTGCAGGTCTCATCGTGCGCCGGCTGGTCAGTGGCGCAGATTCAGCCGAGGGCCGGAAATCGAAGGGCGCTCACCTCAACGACGGCGCCGTGGCGGCCGCCATCCTCTCGATGCACTACGCCCTCTCCCCAGAGATGTTGGCGAAGACCGAGGCGGGCAAGGCACTCATTGAGGTGGGGCTGGAGTCGGACCTGGAGTTGTGCGCCAAGTCGGACTCGCGTCGGGTTGTGCCCGTCATGCAGGGCCCCGCGATCACGCTGCCCTCTCGCTGATTCCCATGCCCAGGTCCCGTGGCGCGGGGACGGTTGCCAAGCGTCCCGGGTCCAGGAGAGCCCGCGGCGGGACAAGGGGCAAGAAGCGCAGGCCTAAGCGCGCCCCGGCAACGCCCGCCCAACGCAAGCGGCGTCGCTCCGTCGTGGCGACCCTGGGCGCCGTGGCGGCCTTTCTGGTCGCGGCCATGGTGTTTCCCCTGCATTTCCTGGGGTCAAGGGCCGCGCAATGGTTCCCGATGGAGAACCCCGTCGGCGCTCTCGGTGAGCGCGTCAACGACCTGCTGAGGGTTGGGCTGGGCTGGGGTCGGTTCGCCGCCCCGTTGCTGGTCCTCGCCTGGGCGGCCTCCATCGGGGAGTGGTGGCGGGCCCGAGACCGCAAGGGCCTGTGGGTCTTGTCGGTCGCGCTTCTCATTCTGGTACCGGTCGCGGCAGCCGTGGCCCGGGCGAGCCAGAGCGCGAGCGGCATGCTGGGGGGGGCGCTGGGCGTGCCCCTGGTTGAGTCCGTCGGCTGGCTGGGCGCGTGGATGCTGTTGCTGGGTGCAGCGGTGGCGGCATCGGTGCTGGCGTTTCGGTTCAACCCGCTTCGCCCGCCCGCCGCCGCCCTGGTTTTTGTCTCCCGCCGGTTGGGGAAGAGCCTGCGGGGAGCCGCCCGGGCACCCGGGGGCCGGCGCACGGGGGCAAGGAAGGGGCGAGGGCGGAAGAGGAGCACGCCGGGCTCCGACAAGCGGACCAAGTCCTCGGGCCCGGAGATCGAGCCCCAGTCGGCGGGCGATCGCGGCAGCGCGGACACCAACGGGTCCGCCGCATCGCCGGTGTCCGCCGCCAGTAGCAGCAAGGAGGGCGGCGGGACGGGCGCGCCGCGCGTGATCCCGGAGGGAGCAGTCCTGCCCCCGATGGATCTTCTGGCGCCCCCGCAGGGGAACCGCCGGATGGGCATGGAGAGGGAGCTGGACCGGCTGAGCAGTGTCTTGGCCGACACATTGCAGGTCTTCAAAATCGACTGCCGCATCACGGGTCGCACGACCGGGCCCGCGGTCACACAGTACGAAGTTGTGCCCGGAGCGGGGGTCAAGGTCAGCCGCATTGCGAACCTGGATGCGGACCTGGCGTTGGCCATGAAGGCGAAGAGCGTGCGGATCGTCGCACCCATACCGGGCAAGGGTGCCGTGGGGGTCGAGATCCCGAACCCGACCCCGGAGATTGTGCGATTGCGGGAGATTCTCGAGGCGCCCGTCTTCACGCGCCCGACGGACCTCTTGCCGCTGGGTCTTGGCAAGGACTTGGCGGGACAGCCCTTTGTGGCCGACTTGGCGAAGATGCCCCACGCCCTGATCGCGGGCGCGACCGGCTCAGGGAAGTCAGTGTGCCTGAACACCATCATCACGAGTCTGGTGTACCGGCACGGCCCGGATCGCCTGCGCCTGCTCCTGATCGACCCGAAGATGGTCGAGCTCTCCGCGTACGCGGATCTTCCCCATCTGCGCCACCCGGTGGTGACCGACCCCGGGGACGCCGCGGGAGTCCTCAAGTGGGCCGTGCTCGAGATGGAGCGGCGCTACGGATTGCTGAGCGCCAATGGCGTGCGGTCCCTGGTGGAGTTCAACCGACGGCTGGCCGGGGGGCGGGTGATGAAGCGTCCCTCCGGCGACGGCGCCGAAGGCGGGGCGGGAGCCTACGAGGGCGGCCCCCTGCCTTGGATTGTCGTGGTGGTCGATGAGCTGGCCGACCTGATGATGACCGTGCAGACCGAAGTGGAGAAGCCGCTGACGCAGTTGGCCCAGAAGGCGCGGGCAATCGGGATCCACCTCCTCGTCGCCACGCAGAGACCGAGCGTGAACGTCATCACCGGGCTCATCAAGGCCAATTTCCCCTGCAGGATCGCCTTTCGTGTGGCATCCAAGACCGATTCCCGCACAATCCTGGACCAGAACGGTGCGGACTCGCTTCTGGGATCCGGAGACATGCTCTTCCTGCCGCCGGGTCAGGGCGAGCCTGTTCGCATGCAGGGCGCGTTCATATCCACGGAGGAGACCGAGGCGCTGATGGACTGGTTTGGGCGCAACAGGGCCGCGATGGCGGGTCTGTTGGCCAAGTCGGGCGGGACGGAGCGTGACATCCTGGAGGTCGTGGGAGAAGCGGCGGCCAAGGCCGAGGAGGCGGCGGGCGATGCACTTGGCGGCGATTGGGACGCGCTGTTCCGCGAGGCCGCCGAGGTGTGCGTGCAACAGGGATCCGGGTCCACCTCCCTGTTGCAGAGGCGGCTCCGGATCGGCTACGGGAGGGCGGCCCGCATCGTGGACCAGCTCCATGACGCGGGCGTGCTGGGTCCTCCCGACGGGTCCAAGCCCAGGGAGGTGCTGCTCAGCGCGGCCGCCCTGGACGAGGTGTGTCCGGGGTGACTCGGGTCGTGCCGCAAACCGGCCCGCGGATGCGGTGGTGCGGGGTCCAGCTTGCGCTGGTTGCGCTCGTGTTGTTGCCCGCCGGTGCTGGGGCGCAGGACTTGGACCCGGACGCGTGGCTGGAGCGTGCGGCGGACCGGTACCTTGGCGCGCAGGCTCTCTGTGCGGACTTTCGCCAAACGATCCATGTCGCGCTGCTCAGACGTACCGTGGAGAGCGAGGGCCGGATTTGCCAGCAGAGACCGAACTTGTTCTCGATGCGGTTCACGGACCCTGCCGGTGACGTGGTGATATCTGACGGCGAGCACTTCTGGATCTACTACCCCAGCGTCGACGCCCGGCAGGTCGTGCGCCGCAGCGTCCGAGACGCCGCCGGCCGTCACGACCTCCTGCGGGAGTTCCTGGACGATTCGGGCGCCAAGTATCAAGCCCGTGATGCCGGAGCCGACGGCGTGGACGGGCACCCCTGCCGGATTCTGGTGCTCTCGCCGCGGAGTCCCGACGCGGGCGGGCCGTATCGGCAGGCCAGGGTGTGGCTGGATGTGGAGACGTATCTGATGCGACGCCTTGAGCTGCACGAGGAGAACGGCAATGTCCGCACGCTTACCTTTGGGGATATGGACCTGTCGCCAACCCTGGAGCCCGGTCTCTTCACCTTTGCGGTCCCCGAGAACGCCCGCGTGCGGGGGTTTGGGGGCGGCATGCCCCGGGCACTCCCGTGAGACTTCGCACCCGTGACCTGCCGGTCTTCCCGGTCGCTTCGGGCCCGGTGCGGCCCGGCGTGGATGCGGGCGTCATTCAAGTTGACGCCCAAGCGTTTGACATCGGGCCCCGGGACGGTCCCCGCTTGGGCATCGTGACCCTGGGTTGCGACAAGAACACGGTCGACAGCGAGCGCATGATGGCCGCCCTGGTGTCGGCGGGTGCGAGGGTCATCAGCGATGTCGGGAACGCCGATGTGGTGGTGGTCAACACCTGCGGCTTCATCGAGGACGCCAAGGAGCAGTCGATTGACGCCATGCTGGAGGCCTGTGAGCTCAAGCACAGCGGCAGGGTTGGGGCGGTCGTGGTGGTCGGTTGCATGGTGCAGCGCTATCGGGAGCAGCTGGAGGTTGAGGTTCCCGAGGTGGACCTGTTCCTGGGGATCGCCGAGATGGGAGCACTGATCCCCGAGCTCAGGGCGCGCGGGCACCTGGCGGACGACTTTGTTCCCAACATGGAGCGTCCATTGCGGGTGCTGGCGGCTGAATCTCGCCACGTCTCGTTTCTCAAGATCAGCGAGGGGTGCGACCACACCTGCGCCTTCTGCGCCATCCCCCACATGCGCGGCCTTCACCGCTCGGCCGACCTGGACGAGCTGGTCCGGGAGGCGCGGGCGATGGGGGAGCAGGGGGTGCGGGAACTCAATGTGGTCTCCCAAGACACGACGTGGTATGGACGGGATTTCCGCCGCCGGGACCGAAGCGCGCCGCTGCTGGAAGATCTTCTTGAGGCGCTCCTCCGGGGGACGGAGGTGGACTGGTATCGACTGCTCTACATGTATCCCTCCGGAATCACGCGTGATCTCGTGACCCTGATTGCGCGCGAACCCCGCTTGCTACCGTACCTGGACATGCCGTTGCAACACGGGAGCGACCGGATTCTCGAGCGCATGCGGCGGCCCGAGCGGCAGGACACCGTGCGCGAGCGCGTGCGCTGGCTCAGGGACAGCGTCGACGATCTGACGCTGCGTACGACCGTGATCGTGGGTTTCCCGGGCGAGACGGACGAGGACATCGATATCATGCTGGATTTCATGGAGGAGATGCGCTTTGATCGGGTGGGGGCGTTCACCTATTCCGTCGAGGAGGGGACCCTGGCGGCGGCCATGCCGGATCACGTTCCCCGAGAGCTGGCGTCGGAGCGCCTGGAGCGGGTCATGGAGGGCCAGCGCGCGATCTCAAGGGTGTCCAATCTGGACTGGGTGGGCCGTCGGACGCGGGTGCTTGTCGATAGCCTGGAGCCTGGACCTGCCGACGGCAATGCGATCGTGGGCGTCGGTCGCACACCGGGCCAGGCGTATGAGGTGGACGGCCATACAGCCCTGTCGGGCCAGCGACGCGTTCGAGAGGGGGACATTGTGGAGGTCGAGATCGTGGACGCCGACGACTACGACCTCACAGGGAGGATACTGAATGCGTGAAGCGAGTCGCCGTCGGGTGAGGCTGGGCATCGCCGGAGCCGGTGCGACGAGTCAGTTGATGCACTTGCCCATCCTGAGCGAGAGAGATGATGTGGAGGTCGTCGCGGTCTCCGACCTGGACGCCATGAAGGTCCAGGCGGTGGCTCGCCGCTTTGGCATCGCCCACATCGTCGATGATGACGATCTGATTGCCGACGAGGCCATCGACGGGGTGGTGGTGGCGGCCCCCAGCTTTCTTCACGAGCGGTTGGCGGCGCAGTGTTTGGCAGCCGGAAAACATGTGCTGGTGGAGCGGCCGCTGGCTCTGTCCCGGGGAGGCGTCAACGCTCTGGTCGGGGCGGCCAGGGAGGCGGGCAAGGGGCTCGTGGTGGGCATGGCCCACCGGTATCAACCCGATGTGAGCGCGCTGCGGGAGGCCGTGGCCCAAGGGCGGCTGGGCAAGGTGAGTGCCGTCTCGATTCGGTGGCTCAACCAAGCTGTGCGCCGGCCGCGTTCAGGGTGGAGGCGCAGGGCGCTCGAGTCGGGCGGCGGGGCCTTGATGGATCTGGGGGTGCCTGCCCTGGACATGGCGCTGTGGGTCCTGGGATGTCCCCGCATCGTGCGCGTGAGCGCCTTGGCGCACGGTGACGGCTTTGATGTGGAGGAGGAGGCTCATGTGATGGCCACGACGGACACGGGGGCCTCGATTTCGCTCGCCGCGAGTTGGCGATTCCACGGATCCGCCGATTCCCATGGATGTCAGGTGTTGGGGGTGGCCGGCTCCGCGTCGCTGCCCCCGCTCTCAGTGTTCTCCGAGGCCGAGAGGCGGGCGGTGGACATCACGCCCCGCATGCCCCGTCCCAGCGGCGATGAAGACTTGTACACAAGCGGTTATCGGAGGCTCCTGGATCACTTCGTGCGGGTTGCTTCGGGGGAGCGGGAGGGCGACCCTCCCCATGAGCAGGCCACCCTGATGGGGCTCGTGGAAGCCGCCTATGAATCCGCGCGTCTGGGCCGGGAGGTGTTGGTCGGGGACGGCGAATAGGCGCCGCCGGGCGATGAGGTCCGGTGTCCGGCGCTGGGCTTCGGCGACGCTGTGCGGGTGGGTCCTGGCCGCCGCCGCGATCGGCCTGACGTTTTCACCGCACGGAGGCGTCGCGCTGGCCTTCTTGGCCTTTGCCCCCTTGGGCGCGCGGCTCTCTCGCTCCGGTTCCCCCTTTTTGGAGGGCTGTGTGGTCGCCGCGCTGGCCCACGGTGTGGGGTTGCACTGGATGGTGCCCGCGCTGGCGTGGCGCACCGACTGGGCGATCCCCATCTATCTGCTCGTCCTGGTCCTGATCGGTCTTTTGGGCGGCACCGCGTGCGGCGCCGCTGTGGCGCTCCACCGGCTGAAACGATGGCCGCTCGCGCTTTCCCTGGCGGCGTGTTGGACCGGTTTTGAGTGGTTCTTGGCCCACCTGCCCGGGCTCTCGTACTCGTGGCTGAACGCGGGCGCATCTCTGGCCTGGCACCCGGGAGTGTCGGCGGTTGCTGAGGTGCTGGGGGCTCGCGCCCTGACCTTCTGGACGGTGGTGACGGGAACGCTTGCGGGAGTGGCGTTTCAGGATTGGCTTGACGCCCGGCGCGGTGGGGCGCCGCGCCGCTCCGGACGCCGGCTCATGCGGCACCCCCTGGCCCGACCCCTCCTCGTCGCGGGCCTCGTCGCGGGGCCTTGGGCGCTGGGCGAGTGGCGTCTTCAAACCCTGGTGACAAGCGACCGGGTGATCCGGGTGGCGGCGGTGCAGGCGGGCCACGGCCATGGCGGGGCCGGGGGTGAGGGAGCGGTCGACCGTGACGCTCTCGGTGTGTGGCGCGATTCGCTTGCGGGTGTGGAGGCCCGCTTCGGGGCCTTCGATGTTGTCGTCTTCCCGGAAGTCTATCTCGGAGCGCCGCTCTGGGACCGGGACAAAGGCGCCCCGACGGAGGCGGGCCGGGCGGTCACCGACCTCGCGCATCGCCTGGGGCGACCTGTCCTGATGGGCGCGCGCGACCTTGAGGTGGCGCGGGGTGCGCGAAGGCCGGGAACCCCGGCAGCCGCGGCGGATACCGCGTGGTACAATGCAGCCTTTCTGGTGGGGCCGGACGGCGGGTCCCCGGAAGTCACCCGCAAACAGAGGCTCGTGCCTGGCATGGAGGGCACGCCCCGGTGGCCGCTTGCCCCATTCGGCCTCCAGGATCGGGGAGGGTACGTTTCGGGCCGGGAGTCCCGGTCACTGCCGCTGAATCAAGGCCGGATCGGCGTCATGATCTGCTACGATGCCGCGTACGGCAAGGTAGCACGGGACCTTGTCCGGGACGGGGCCGAATGGCTGGTCGTGATCTCCAACGACGATTGGCTGGACCCGCAACGACCCTTCACTCTGACCTGGGCCTACTGGCAACACGCGACCCAGAGTCGCCTGCGCGCCATCGAGAATCGCATGGGCTTGGTGCAGGTGTCCACCACGGGCCATACCTTCTCGGTGTCGCCGCTGGGCGTGGGACGCCGGTCGCTGATCGAGCCCGGCCGACGTGGAACGGCTGTTGCCGTCGTGCGGGGGCCGGGGCCGGAGACCTGGTTCACGCGTTGGGGCGATGTCGCCGGCCTGATGTGCGCGGTGGTCCTGGTGTGCGGCGTGGTTCTGGGCCGCCGCGCTCGCACCTGACCCCGCCCCGATGTCCACCGCGGCGGGGCCCGCCCCGCTGGCTAAGGGCGGTAGCGCGTTTCCGATGCCGCCGTGGGTTGTCGTTAGCTTTGTGCTCACGTGTCTGTGGGCGGACCCGCGTGACTTGGGGGTGCTGGAATCATGCTGGACAAGATCAAGGCCAAGATATCGGATGAGGTTGAGGCGTTGACGAGGGAGCTCAACGTGGAGCTGCCCCAGCGCATCAGAAAGGCCGTCGAGCTTGGGGATTTGCGGGAGAATTCGGAGTACAAGTCGGCCCTGGAGCGCCAGCAGTTTGTGCAGGCTCGGCTGGGTCACCTGGTGGGTCGCATGTCGGAGATCTCGAAGATCGACATAGACCAGATCCCATCCGATCGCGCGGGATTCGGGAGCACGCTGCGGGTTTTTGATACGGTCCTCAAGCGCGAGGTCACCTTTACGATCGTTGCCGGAGACTACATCGATCTGGAGGCGGGCCACATTTCCATGGACTCGCCGATCGGCAGGGCGATGATGGGCGCGCGAGCGGGCGATGAGGTTGTTGCGAAGCTGCCGGCCGGGGAGCGCGGATTCCGGGTCCTGGAGTTGACCACGCTGCGGGCGCAGGTTTCAGGGGGGTCTCGCGTCGAGTGAGGGCTGGGCGGGGATGAGGTGGGTTGGTCCTCAGATCCCGGTGCACGCCCTGCTTTCTTGGTGGTCGAGTTGAACAGACAGCTCGCCACGGCCCTGCCTGGGGCCCCGCGCCCCCGACGGCCGTGAGCGGTAGCGGGCCGGCCGCAAGTCCTGGATCCTCGGGCCCGGCCGGCGCGAGATCACACCCGAGCAATCGGCTGGCCCGGGAGACGAGTCCGTACCTGCTCCAGCACGCCGGCAATCCGGTGGACTGGTATCCCTGGGGCGAGGAGGCGCTCCAGCGTGCAAGGGGCGAGGATCTCCCGATTCTGCTCTCGATCGGCTACTCGGCGTGCCACTGGTGCCATGTGATGGAGTCCGAATCCTTTGAGGATCCAGAGACGGCCGAACTCATGAACCAGAACTTTGTCAACATCAAGGTCGATCGGGAGGAGAGGCCCGACCTGGACGCGATCTACATCCGCGCGGTCCAGAGCATCACCGGACGGGGAGGGTGGCCGCTGACGGCGTTCCTGACCCCTGACGGTTTGCCCTACCACGGGGGCACCTACTTCCCTCCAGAGCCTCGCCACGGCATGCCGTCCTTTCGTCAGGTGCTCGACGCGGCCGCGCGTGCATACAGGGGGCGAAGAACCCAGGTCCGCGAAGCCGCGAACCGCATGGGCGAGCTCCTGGAGCGCTCCATGCAGCCCTCCACAGCGGGGTCGGCAGGGGACAGCGTGGCAGGCAGCTCCCTGGCCCTGGCCGCCTGCCGCCGCATCGCCCGCGGCTACGATGCCCTTCACGGCGGCTTTGGGCAGGCACCCAAGTTTCCCCAGCCGATGGTGATTGAGCTCATGTTGCGGATGCATCGCCACACCGGCGATGACCGGTTGCTGGCTATGGCGACGCACACGCTCAAGAAGATGGCCCGCGGCGGCATCCACGACCAGCTCGCCGGGGGATTCCATCGTTACGCGGTCGATGCACGCTGGCGGGTCCCGCACTTCGAGAAGATGCTCTACGACAACGCCCTTCTCGCCAATGTCTACCTGAACGCACACCTCTGTACGGGGGACGCCGGTCTCCGGTCGGTCACCCAGAAGACGCTGGCGTACATCCTCTCCGATCTATGCGGGCCCGAGGGCGGGTTTTATGCGGCGCGGGACGCGGATTCCGAGGGCGAGGAGGGGCTCTTCTACCTCTGGACTGCGGCCGAAGTGGACGGGTTGCTCGATTCCGACACGGCGCGCCTGCTGCGACGCTGCTACGACATCACACGGGATGGGAACTTCGAGGGTCGCAACATCCCGCATCTTCCTCACAGCTTGGAGTCGGTGGCCCGGGCGGAGGGGCTGGCGCCCGAGGAGCTCGACGCTGTGCTGGCACGCGCGGCGCCGGTGTTGCTCGAAGCCCGGGCTGCGAGGGAGCCGCCGCTGCGCGACGAAAAGATCATCGCGGCGTGGAACGGGTTCGCGATCCGGGTGCTGGCCGAGGCGGGCGCGGCTCTTGGGCGCCAGGACTACGTGCGCGCAGGCGAGCGAGCGGGCGAATTCGTGTTCGCCGAGCTGTGGCGGGGTGGGCGCCTTAGGCGCAGCTACAAGGATGGGCCCTCGGAGGTGGGCGCCTTCCTGGAGGACTACGCGTCGCTGGCGGCGGCATCCCTGGCGTTGCACGAAGCGACGCTCAAGGGGAGCTGGCTTGATCGGGCCGTCATGCTGGCCGAGGCGCTCCTCCGAGGCTTCTTCGACGCCTCCGGCGGCGTGTTTTTTGACACCCACTGGGCGGACGCGCCGTTGGTGGTGCGTCCCCGCGATCCGACCGACAATGCCACGCCGTCGGGAAGCTCTCTGGTTGCCGAGGTTCTCTTGCGGTTGGGCCGCCTCCTGGACCGTGACGATCTTCGCGCCGTGGCGGGTCTGGTGATCAAGGGGGAGGCGCAAGCCATGGAGCGCTTCCCGAGCGCCTATGGACGGTTGCTGTGCGTGGCCGACGCTTGGGACCGGCCCGGCATTGCCGTGGTGATTGAGGGCGATCCCGACCGGCCCCCCACGAGGGCGTTGCTGCGTGCGGCGCATGGACGCTACCTGCCCGACCGGCTGGTCACCGGCTGGGATCGGGGCGCGGCGCCCAGAGCGCCCTGGCGCCTCCTGAAGCGGGGCGCGCCCGACGATGGGCCGCGCGCCCATGTGTGTCGGGACTACGCGTGCCGGCTTCCCGTCGCCGATCCCGACGCGCTCGCCGACGCGCTCGACGCCACCCAGGAGGGCTGACGCCGCTTCGGCCAGAAGCGGAGCCTTGCTCGTCGCTGGTCGGGCACGCCGCCAAGCCCCGGTGGGCCCATTCTTGCACGGACGCCCTCAAGGCTCGCAAGATTGATGGAGTCTCCCGGCCTTGGGGGTGCCAGGAATGATCCCCGCCGAATGAACCCGATTCCTTGAGACGCGGAGGCGGTCCTTGCGTCCCCCCTATCCACAGCGCGGCCTTGCACTTCTGTTGACCTTGTTGCCCGTCTGGCCGGGACCGCCCACCGGTCTTGCGGCCCAGCAACCTGGGCTGGATGAGGATGTCCGATTTCTGCAGGCGGTTGAGCTCTTTGAGCACTGGCTGGACGCGAAGATGGCCTATGAACAGATTCCCAGCGTGGCGGTGGGCCTGATCAATGATCAGGAGCTTGTGTGGGCCAAGGGGTACGGGTGGGCGCACCCGGACGAGAAGATCCCCGCCACGCCGTCGACCATGTATTCGGTCTGCTCCATCTCGAAGCTCTTCACCTCCATCGGCGTGATGCAGCAGCGTGACGCGGGCGCCCTGAGGCTGGACGACCCCGTCTCCGACCTCCTGCCTTGGTACAACGTGGAGCAATCTCATGGCGATGGGCCCCCGGTCAGCGTGCGGGGAATGCTCACCCACTCCTCGGGGCTCCCGAGGGAGAGCGCCCACCCGTATTGGACGGGTCCAGACTTTGCGTTTCCGACCCGCGATGAGGTCATTCGGGGCCTGGCGGAGCAGAAGACTCTCTATCCCGGTGACCGCTATTTCCAGTATTCGAACCTCGGGATGACGCTGGCGGGCCAACTCATCGAGCAGACCTCGGGCATGCGCTACGACGCCTACATCCGCCAACGCATCTTGAACCCCCTGGGGATGGCGGACACCCACACGGACATTCCCGCCGAACACCTGGGTGGGCGATTTGCCACCGGCTACACCCGCCTGGACCGGAGTGGGACGCGTCGAAAGGCGGGGCAATTTCAGGCGCGTGGCATCTCGCCGGCCGCCGGCTTTGCCTCAACGGTGGAGGATCTGGCTCGCATGGTGTCCTGGCAGTTCCGTCTGCTGGAGGAAGGGGGCGTGGAGGTGTTGGGCGCAAACACGCTCCGGGAAATGCACCGGGTCCACTGGGTGGACCCCGACTTTCAGACGATGTGGGGCCTGGGGTTTGCCGTGTCCGACAGAGATGGCGAGCGCGTGGTGGGTCATGGCGGCAGCTGTCCAGGATTTCGGAGCACCGTGCAGCTCGTTGTGGATCGGAAGGTGGGCGGCGTGGTGATGATCAGCGCCCAGGGGACGAATCCCGGCGACGTGTGGGCGAAGATGATGTCCGTGGTGGCCCCGACACTGGACGCCATCGGCGAGGATCCGGCCGGCCAATTGACCCGGTCCGATGCGTTGGCAGAGTACGAGGGCCTGTATGAGTCGACATGGGGCGAAACGGCGATTTTGCGCTGGGACGATGGCTTGGCCGCGGTCAGTCTGCCCAACGACGACCCGATGGATGCGCTGAGACGACTTCGCAGTCAGGGGGGCGATGTCTTCCGGCGCGTGCGCAGTGGCGGCGCGCTGGGTGAGGAGTATGTCTTCCGACGGAGCGATGACGGGGCGGTGACGCACCTCAGCGTTCATGGAAATCACTCCCGAAAGGTGCGGTAGGGCGAACACTGGACCGGAGGTGGGTAGCCGCCCGGTCCTGGTGGGTGGTCCGCCAGGAGCAGGCCGTTCCCCCTCCGCTGGCCGGTATGGGATCGCGCCGGGTTCACGCGGACCTCGGCTCTCCGGCCCCGAAGGGCCCATCGGGGGGCACCTGTTCGGGTCGAGCGCCCGGTTGGGGGCGAGGGTTGCCCAGACGCCTCACCCAGTATCTTCCCGGTTTCTGTGGCTGTTGTTGAGTGACAATGACTGATGTTATAGTTCTCTGATCCCAACATTCACCCTTCAACGAGATATTCACTTGACAACGACAGCGCGAGGACATCGCTGCATACCAAGCGCCCATGCCAATGCCTTGGCGAATCCAACCAGTTCACTCGAAACCGTACATGTGCGCCCTCGGCGGCGAATCGGGCTCCGGTACGCCGCAGTCGCCACGCTTCTTTGGGCGACGGCCTGCGGTGATGACGGGACCGGCGGCCCGGCGGAGCCCCCGCCGAACCAGGCGCCGGTGGCGAGCGGCACGATTGGGGCTCAGACCCTGGCTGCGGGGGACACCGGTGTCGTCGATGTCGCGGCATCCTTTTCCGACCCCGACGGTGATGCGCTTTCCTTCAGCGCGGTCAGCGATGCGCCAAGGGTGGTATCCGCATCGGTGGCGGGGAGCGTGGTGACGGTTGTGGCCGTCCGCAAGGGCGAGGCCAACATCACCGTGACCGCGCGCGATCCAGGCGGCTTGTCGGCAACCCTGGCCTTCATGGTGCGGGTCCCGAACCGGGCGCCGATGATCGCCGACTCGGTGCCCGAGCAGTTGGTGTTCGTGGGCGATACCGCTCGGCTGGATCTGGCGGCACACTTCACTGATCCGGACGGGGACACCCTCGCGTATGGGGTAGCCAGCGACAGTGCGGGCGCGGCGTCGATTTCGTTGAGCGGGAGCGTGGTCACGGTGGTGGGGCTTGCGGAGGGATCGACAACGGTGACCGCGAGCGCGAGCGACCCTGAGGGGTTGTCGGCGGAGCTTGAGTTTGCGGTGCGGGTTCCGAACCGGGCCCCGGTGGTCACCGACTCGGTGCCGGAACAGTCGTTGTTTGTGAGCGATACGGTCCGAGTTGACCTGGCGGCGCACGTTGCCGATCCGGACGGGGACGAGCTGACCTACGAGGCGTCCAGCTCGGCGTCTGCCACGGCGTCGGTCTCGGTGGCGGGGAGTGTGGTTACGGTGGTGGGCGTGTCGCAGGGCGTGGCCAGCGTCACGGTGACGGCGCGGGACCCCGGTGGCATGGCCGTGGAGTTTGAGTTTGCGGTGCGGGTTCCGAACCGGGCCCCGGTGGTCACCGACTCGGTGCCGGAACAGTCGTTGTTTGTGGGCGATACGGTCCAAGTTAACCTGGCGGCGCATGTTGCCGATCCCGACGGGGACGAGCTGACCTACGAGGCGTCCAGCTCGGCGTCTGCCACGGCGTCGGTCTCGGTGGCGGGGAGTGTGGTTGCGGTGGTGGGCGTGTCGCAGGGCGCGGCCAGCGTCACGGTGACGGCGCGGGACCCCGGTGGCATGGCCGTGGAGTTTGACTTTGCGGTTCGGGTTCCGAACCGGGAGCCGGTGGTCACCGACTCGGTGCCGGAGCAGTCGTTGTTTGTGGGCGATACGGTCGAAGTCAATCTGGCGCCGCTTTTCACGGACCCCGACGGGGACACGCTGGTCCACATGGCCACCAGCGCCGACACCTCGGTGGTGGCGGTTGTGGTTTCTGGAAACGTCATGGTGATGGACGGTCGGGCCGAGGGGACATCGGTGGTGACGGTCACCGCGGCCGATGCGGGCAACCTGGGCGCGACCCTGAGTTTTGGTGTCACGGTGGAGTCGGCGGAAGGTCGGATCGTGATTTCCGGCGTGGAGCCCTCCGTGCTGACCGAGGGGCAGAGCGCGAGGATTTTGGGGTCCGGGTTCTCCGCGTTCGCGGCCCAGAACGCAGTGTCGCTGGGTGGTCGGATCGCGCGCGTGTCGGCGGCCACCGAGGAGGCGATCACCTTTGTGGTTCCGCGGGCGGAGTGTCTGCCCCCCCGCCACGAGGAGCTTGTGGTTGCGGTGGAGGATAGGCGCGGAGCCCGCGAGGTGGGCGTGACGCCCCGAACCCAGGGCGACATGGAGATCGAGGTGGGCTGGTATTGGTACACCTCCGCGGGCAACGGGTGCCTGCATCTCGGCGGTGACGCCTCGGGGCAACACTATGTGATCGGGGTTGTATCCACCTCTGAGAACGCGGACCTGCTCACCGGCGTGAACCTTGTCGGCACACCCGGGGACGCCGCCGTGCTCAGAGCCGCAGCAGCCCCCGCCGTGGCGGGTATGGAGTCAGGCGGGGCGGCGATGAGGGCGGCGATCGCCCAGGGTCCCCAGACGACGATTCCGGCGAGGCTGAGTGGTCCCGCCTCGACGGGCGAAGACGGACTCTTACATCAAATCATCGGTGACACGCTGTCCCGCCGAGGGGCGCGCGTGCATAATGAGGTCATGGCCCGAAATTTGGCGCTGCTGGAGCAGGTGGGACGCCAGTCGCCGCCCGCCCTGGCGGACGCTCAGCGCCAGTGGCAGGTCGGTGACATCGTGTCCATGTACGCGAACCGTCCTAGGTTATGCACGAATACCGAACAGGTACAGGCCGTGGTCCGCTGGATTGGCAGCAGCTCCATATGGCTGGATGATCTTGCCAATCCCGGGCCGTCCTTTACCCAGGCCGAATTGGCGGAGCTTGATGCCTTTTACGCGGCGAATGGCGCGGGAGTTCACAGCCAATACTTTGGTCGACTTACCGATGTGGACAACAACGGCCGGATTGTTGTGCTCATGACCAAGGAGGTCAATCGAGTCGATAACTTGCAGGGCTATGTGTGGGGCCTCGATCTGGTGCCTCGGATCCTGTGCCCTTCCAGCAACCAAGCGGAGATGTATTACGGCAAGGTCCCCGACCCCGAGGGATTAGTGGGGCGAGCGGTGACCAAGGAGGCCCTGCTCCAGTCTTATAAGCCGCTGCTTGTGCACGAGGTGACGCACATCGTGCAATTCGGTGCCTTCCTTTATGGCGACGCGACACTCAAGACCGGGTGGGAGGCGGAAGGCGCCGCGGTCCTGGCCGAGCAGCTCGTGGGTTATCGGGTCGCCGGCCTGGGTTCCGGTCAGGACATTGGCTTCAGGGCGCTGCGCGACAACTTGGAGTGGAACGACTGGTTTCTTGAAACCGCTGTTTTCTTTGGATTTTCTGGCTCCGGGAGGGAGGAAAGGGCGCCCGAGGAGTGCAGTTGGGTCGGGGTCTCCGACTCGGAGCCCTGCATCTGGGGTGGTCGCGCGATCTACGGGGTGCCGTCCATGGTGTTTCGGTACGCGATGGATCGCTGGGGCGACGGATATCGTGGTGGAGAGCGCGCCCTCATGAGGAGGCTCACGAACGCGCCAAAGCGGGGGTTTGCATCGCTGGTCGACGTGAGTCCGAATTCCTCTTGGCGACGCGAGGAGATCCTCGCCGATTTCTACATTTCACTCTGGAGCGACATGCACGGAAGGAAGACGCAGGGCATGTCGAGCTGGGACCTTCACGAGATCTTTCAGGAGTCTCCTGAGCAAATGCGTCTGAAGCCGTACACATCCTCTTCCCGCGAGCCCCGCCTCAGGGGCCGCCGGGTCCGCGCGGGGTCATCACTGTTCCTGTACTGGACTCCCGGGGGTGCCGTCAGTCCGACGAGTATCAGGGTGACCCGGACGAGTGGCAGGCCGGTGCCCAACCACATCTCCGTATGGGCCTATCGGGTGCGATAGGTCACGGGGGCTTGCCCAAAGCCTTGGACCCGCGGGCGCGTTATCCTGCGGACGCAGGCGAGCTGGCGGGTGCGGACGAGCCATACAGGCCGGGAGACGCCCGGGAAGGGAGCACCGGATGCTGACGATCTATCTGTTTTGCCTCGCCGTGGGTGGCGGTTTTCTGGCGTTCTCGCTCTTGGGTGGAGTTCTGGACGGCGCCGAGGGGCTGGAGGCGGACCTTGAGGCGGCCCCGGATGTGGGCGAGATCGGGGGGCCATCGGGCTGGGCCCAAGTGTTTTCGCTACGGTCCTTGGTGTACGGCCTCTTCGGATTCGGCGCGACGGGATCGCTCCTTCATCTTCTCGGTGTGGCGGGAGTGCGACCGGGGTTGACGCTCGGCGTTGCGGCGGCGACCGGAACGGGCCTGGGCGCGCTCGTCTCGGCCGTGTTTGGATACATGAGGCGGACGGAAGCAGGGACGCTGCAGGCCGAGCGCTCTTTCATTGGCCTCTTGGGCGAGGTCACGCTGGAAATCGGTTCGGGGAGCCCGGGCACCGCGTTGGTGCGCAGGGCGGGGCGGCGCGTCCGGATCCGGGCTCGGATGGAGGAGGACTCGGAGGCTGCTCCCCTGAGGGTGGGGCAGCCGGTGGTCGTGTTGGACATGAAGGACGGGACGGCGACGGTGAGTCCGGTGGCGCCCAAGTTGCTGGACGACTGATTGGTCAAGCCTTGAGGTGGCTTCCTGAGCCGCGCTTGCCTGACCCCGTGCTTCCTCCGATGTATTGCGGGTGGTTTTTGGGCCGGTAATCGGATACTCACATCATGAAAGGAGTTGGGTGATGGAGCTGGGGTTCGCGATAGGACTCGTGTTGGTACTGGCCATCGTGGCGCTGGTCGTCACGATACAGAAGTTGATTGTCATCGCCCCGCCGAACCGGGCCGTGGTGCTGACGGGTCGGAACCGGCGGCTCAAGGGGGGGCAGCGGGTGGGGTATCGGTCGATCTCGGGCGGCCGGGTGTTTCGGGTGCCGATCATCGAGACTGTCCAACACATGAACCTGGAGACGATCCCCATCGAGGTGTCGGTCAACAACGCGTTCTCGAAGGGCAATATCCCCCTCAATGTCGAGGCGATCGCGAATGTCAAGGTCGCCTCTGAGCCGGAATGGGTGTTCAACAACGCGGTCGAGAGGCTGCTGGGGAAGACCGATGAGGAGATTCGCGAACTTGCGCAGGACACGCTGACGGGGAATCTCAGGGGCGTGCTGGCGACGCTCACGCCCGAGGCCGTCAATGAGGATCGGCTGGGATTCGCCAAGGCGTTGTCCGAGGACGCCGGCGAGGATCTGAGTTCGCTGGGATTCCACCTGGACGTGCTCAAGATCCAGAATGTGAGCGACGAGCGCGGTTACTTGGCCGCGATCGGTCGCGAGAAATCGGCCGAGGCCATCCGTCAGGCGGAGATTGCGGAGGCCCAGATGCGAGCCGACACCCGGGAGGCGCAAGCCGAGGCCCAGCGCCGGGCCGAGGTCCGCGAGGCGCAGGCCGAGATCAAGATCGCCGAGGCCAGAAACGCCCTGTTGGTTCGCAAAGTAGAACTTGGTCGCGAGCGTGAGACCAAGGAGAAAGTTGCCAAGGTCAAGGCGCTGGAAGCGGAGGTGGAGGCCGAGCGTGTGCTGGAGGAGAAGCGGGTCGAGCGCGAGACCCAGCGCTTGCGGGCGGACCTCATTGAGCCCGCAAAGGCGGAGAGGGAGGCCGCATTTGCGCGGGCGGAAGCGGACGCCGCTCCGATCCTGGAGCGCGGCAAGGCCCAGGTGGAGGTGTGGAGGCAGCTCTACAGCGAGGTGCGTGCCGGCGGGGACGCGGCCTTTGCCGTCCTCTTGGCGGAGAAGCTCCCGGAGCTCTTGGAGATTGCCGTGGGCGCCGTCGAGGGGGTGGACATTGATCGGGTGGTCGTGCTGGATGGGGGGAGTGGCGAGGGGGTGTCGAATGCGCTGAGCCAACGGCTCAAGGGAGCGTACGGGACGATGGAGGGACTGGCGGGTGTGCTGGGCCTGGACATCGCCAAGGTCCTCAAGAAAGCGGTGGGCGAGCGAGGCGAATAGGCGGGCTTGGAACCTCTTAAGAGGGGCAGTGCGGGGCCGGTCACGCTGTGCCGGCCAGGGGTCGTCAAGCTCCCGGCCATGCTGCGTACGGTCGGGTGACGGGCGGCGCCGGATGTGGAATCCCGGGTGGCGGCGGGGTGCCCCTTGGATCCCGACAGGGGTGGGGCTGTACTTTTCCTTTTGTTCAGGTTATTGATCTTGCTCAACGATCATGGTCCTTGGGACTTCTTGTGTGGGCTCCTGCGTGGGGCGCTTCGGTTGTGTGTCGGGCGCCTGCTCCCAAGCCGGGTCGGCCGGTGCGAGGTGCCCCGGTTCCCGGCGTGACCTGGTCGAGGTCTTTTCTGTGCGTGGTAGGGCGTAGAAACCGAGTTCATCGTCGGCCAGGGCACGAATTATCGTCTCAGAACGAGGGACCCAGCCGGAGGGGTCCCGCATCGGTCAGCGTGAAGCGGGTGGCGGTGTTGTCTGCCCCTCCCGCCATGCTCGAACATCCGGGACTCTGGGCCGATGGTGCTGATCGCCGCCACAAGCGGCCACGCCGGTTTCTCCCCTTGGGTCTTTGGGGAGCCATCACCGTCGTTGGCAACGCAGAAGCCCCATGCCGCCCGCCTCTCCGGCGGGTCTGCCGCAACAGCCCGGGCGCGGATTCTTGAGGTGCGACCCCGTCGCTCCATGCGCCTCACTTCGGAGGCGAAGCGCCCCAACCTTGGGCGAAGCCCCTGTCGGGCCTTGGCAGGTGCCAACACGCCCCGGGTCTTCTTGCGTGCATGTGTCGGCAGGACAGTGTCCTTGGGGCCCGGCTTGGATGCCGCGTGCGGTGCAGTTTTTGGAGTGACTCGTTAACTCAATGGAGCGGGGATGATCAATGCACAGATACGGGATTGGATCGTCAGCATTTCGGTGTCTCTACACGCTTGTACTCGTTGGCTTCAGCGGGGTGCTCGGGTGCGGGCGCAGTGATCGCCTGATTGTTCAGAACAAGGGCTCGGACACGCTGCTCAATGTGGCCCAGGCATGGGCGGAAACCTATTCTTCGGTCAATCCTGCCGTGTCGGTGGCTGTGACCGGAGGCGGATCGGGGACCGGCATATCGGCGATGATCAACGGCACCGTTGATGTCGCCAACTCGTCGCGAGAGATGCGCGACTCGGAGCTGGAGGCGGCCCGCGCGAACGGCGTGGAGCCCGTCGAGTTCATTGTGGGCTACGACGCTCTCGCGGTCTACCTGCACGAGGACAATCCCCTCACCAGCTTCACGCTGGCGCAGCTTGCGGAGATCTACGGCGAGGGCGGATCCTATGTCACTTGGTCGGATCTCGGCGTGTCCGTGCCCGGTTGCGAGACGGATGAGATTGTCTTGGTGAGTCGGCAGAACAACTCCGGCACCTATGTGTACTTTCGCGAGGCCGTCCTGGGACCCGACCGGGACTACAAGCTGGGGTCCAGGGACATGCACGGCTCGAAGGATGTGGTCGACGTTGTGGAGCACACGCCGTGCGCCATAGGGTACAGCGGGTTTGCGTATGCCACGGATCATGTTGCGACACCGTGCGTCTCGCGCGAGCAGGGCGCCGAATGCGTGGTTCCATCCGTGGCGTCGGCGGTGAGCGGGCGCTACCCCATCGCCCGGCCCCTGCGGATGTACACGGCGGGCGAGCCGCTGGGCCCGGTCAAGGATTACATGGACTGGATTCTCTCCGCCGACGGGCAGTGTGTGATTGCGGAGCGGGGCTACGCTCCGTACGCCGGCAACATTCAATGTCCCGCGCTGGCGGAGGGGCCGTGAAGCCCAGGTGCGCCCGGGTATCCATGGGTGCGCCTTGGACCCGCGCCCCGATGTCGTGACGGAGTCGGGAGCAGGGGGGAATCAGTGACGGGAGGTGGTGAGCGCCTCGGCGTCCAGCCCAGCCCCGGAACCATGGATCGCAGGGATCCGGCGTGGTACGTCGACCGTGTTGCCCAGGGGCTGATCTTCGCGGGCGGCATCTCCGCCATTGTCCTCGTCGTCGCGATTTTCGTCTTCGTCACCAAGGAGGGACTCGAGTTCGTATTCGGCTCCCTCGACATCGCGGAGTTCTTTACCTCCATCGCGTGGCGACCGACATCGAACAACCCCACCTACGGGGCCCTGGCGCTGATGGTCGGCACGGCCAGCGTCACCGGGTTTGCGATGCTCCTGTCGGTGCCGCTCTCGCTTGGAGCCGCGCTCTACATCGCCGAGTTCGCGACCCCAAAGACGCGCGAGGTGCTCAAGGTTCTGGTCGAGATGCTGGCCGCGATCCCCTCCGTGGTTTGGGGGTTTGTCGGGATGACCATCATGAACCCGCTCATCATCCGGGTCTTCGATGTTCCGCTGGGCCTGGGCGTCCTGAACGCCGGCGTGATCTTGGGATTGATGGCCGCGCCGATCATGACGACCATCGCCGAGGACGCCCTCAAGGCCGTGCCGGACAGCTACAGGGAAGCTGCCGAGGCGTTGGGTGCCACCAAGTGGGAAGTCATCCTCAAGGTGGTGATTCCAGCCAGCAAGAACGGACTCTTGGCGGCCGTGCTCCTGGGCGTTGGCCGGGGCTTCGGAGAGACGATGGCCGTGCTGATGGCCTCGGGCCACGCGATCAATCTGCCGACAAGTCCCTTTGATTCGGTGCGTGCCCTGACCGCGACCATCGCGGCCGAGCTGGGAGATACGGCCACGGGGTCCGATCACTACGGGGCGCTCTTCACCCTGGGCATCTTTCTCTTCGTCATCACCTTTCTGATCAACCTGATCGCGGACATGGCGGTCCGGGGAATCAGGAAGAAAAGAGCGTAGCCCGCGATGGGCATGTTCACCGCGACGACGCTCAACCGGCGAAGCTACCGGGCGCAGTCGGTCGCCAGGGCGTTGTCGCTCTTCATGACGGTCACGCTGGTGATCCCGGTGCTCATCATCATCGGGACATTGGTGGTCAAGGGCGCCCCGGCGATGTCCTGGGAGTTTCTCTTTACCGCTCCCATCGACGGTGGCCGATCCGGGGGGATCTTGCCGGCCCTGGTCGGGACGATCTGGCTGGTGGTCGTCGCGCTTCTGGCGTCCGTTCCGGTCGGGGTGGCCGCGGCGCTGTACCTGAGCGAGTACGCGCCGGACAACCATCTCACCCGGGCCATCAATCTGGCCATCATCAATCTTGCCGGCGTCCCCTCCATCGTGCATGCCCTCTTCGGTGTCGGGGCCTTCGTGCTCTTCTTCGGCATGGGCACGTCGATTCTGGCCGCGAGCCTGACGCTGGCGGTCATGACGCTGCCGGTCGTGATCGTGGCGACCCGGGAGTCTCTGAGGGCCGTGCCCCAGTCCTTTCGGGAGGCCTGCTGGAACATGGGGGCCACCCGGTGGCAGACCATACGCAAAGTCGTCCTGCCCAATTCGATCAGCGGGATTCTCACGGGCGTCATCCTCGAGGTTTCAAGGGCTGCCGGAGAAACCGCGCCAATCATGTTTACCGGAGCGGCCGCATTCGTGATCTTCCTGCCCCAAAGCGTGTTCGACCAGACCATGGCGCTGTCCCTTCATCTCTACGTTGTGGCCACCCAGCAGACGGGCATTCCCGAGGAAGTGACCTTTGGCGTCGCCCTCGTCCTGGTGTTCATCGTGCTGGCCATGAACGCCGTCTCGATCGGCCTGCGGGTCTACTTCCGGGGCCTAAAAAAATGGTAGGCCCGGTGCGGGGCGGGGCAGCAGAGACCGCCCAGCCCGGTCCCGTGGTCGAAGTCCGTGATCTCTCGGTATCCTACGGCGGCGTCGACGCTCTCAAGGGCGTGACGCTGGACATCCAGCGCCATGAGATCTTCGGAATCATCGGTCCCGCCAACTCCGGCAAGACCTCGTTTCTTCGGGCTCTCAACCGCATGGACGAGTTCACCGCGGCCATGAAGGTCGGTGGACGGATTCGCATCAATGGCAAGAACATCAACGACTGGCGAAACGTCTACGCGCTGCGCAGGCGGATCGGTGTGGTGTTCCCGCTTCCCGTCGGTTTGCCGTTGAGCGTGTACGAGAACGTCGCCTTCGCGCCCAGGCTCAACGGAGTGAAGAAGAAGGAGCGGCTGGACGACATCGTGGAGCGGTGCCTTACCCGGGCTGCGCTCTGGGACGAAGTCAAGGATCGCCTGGACTCACTGGGGAGCCTGCTCTCGGGCGGGCAGCAACAGCGTCTGACGATTGCGCGTGCGCTGGCGCAAGAGCCGGAGTTGTTGCTTCTCGACGAGTTCTCGATCGCCGTGGATCCGGTCACGACGATGCGCATCGAGGATGTGCTGAGAGAGCTTCGGGGTGAGCTCACGGTCGTTCTGGTCACCAACCTGGTGCAACAGGCCCGCCGCCTGGCGGATCGCACCGCGTTCTTTCTGATGGGCGAAATGGTCGAGATCGGTGACACGGTCGCTCTCTTCGCGGGTCGCGTGCAAGACGAGCGAACGACAGGGTATATCGAGGGGCGTTATGGGTGATGACACCCGCGGTGACTTCGCCATTGAGACCCGCGGGCTCAACCTGTGGTACGGGGACTTTCAGGCGCTCTTCGACCTTGATCTTGGCGTCAGGCAGGGCATCATCACATCGATGATCGGTCCCTCGGGGTGCGGAAAGACGACGCTGCTGAGGACATGCAACCGCATTGTCGAGCGCCTGGGATATGTGCGCACGACCGGAAGCGTGCGGGTCTTGGGCTTGGACATCTTCGGGCCCGGCGTGGAGTTGGTGCAGGTGAGAAAACGCATCGGCATGGTGTTTCAGCGGCCCAATCCACTGCCGATCTCCATCCGGGATAATGTGCTCTTCGGCTTCCGCCTGCACGAGGCCCGTGCGCGCAAGGTGTCGGCCTCGGAAGAGAGCGACATCCTGGAATCGGCGCTCCGCGATGTGCTCCTGTGGGAGTCGGTGAAGGACCGGCTGGGCCGGCCGGCGACCGATCTTTCCCTGGAGGAACAGCAGAAACTGTGCATCGCGCGCCTCTTGCCGGTCAAGCCGGAGGTGCTCCTCATGGACGAGCCCTGTTCCGCCCTGGATCCAGAGGGCACCGAGGCGGTCGAGCATCTGATCTGGACGCTGAGGGGCGACTACACGATCCTGATGGTCACGCACAACATGGCCCAAGCCCGCCGGGCGTCGGACGAGTGCGTGTTCATGCTGCTGGGCCGCATTGTCGAGCATGGGACGACAGAACAGCTCTTCTCGGACCCGGCAAGCAAGGAAACAGCCGACTACATCGAGGGCCGCTACGGGTAGGCTCAGGGATCGGGCGACGTCGGCGTGCGCCGGTCACCCCTGCGGTCCGCCGCCTCTTTCGCCACGGCCTGGGGTGGCGCACCACACCCGGAAGGGTCCTTGCTCGGCCATGCGCTCGACGCGGGAAAACGACCGCCGGAGGATGGCCTCGGTTCCCAACCGGCGCTGTGTCACCACGACGAGCCGGCCCCGCGAGCCCAGCGCGCCGGCGGCGTCCCGCACGAGCGCCCTGAGCGTCCGCAGGCTCTGCGCGCCACCCTCATGTATCGGTGGGTTGGAGGCGATCAGGTCGATGGGACGATCGATGGCGCCCAGCCTGTTGCTTGGAACGATCCTGGCGCCCGGGACGTTTTGGCGCGCGGCCTCCAGGGCGATCACGTCGTGGTCCAGGAGGTACACCTCGGTCGAGGGTGGCGCCCGCTCCAACAGGGCAGCGCCGACCACTCCGCTGCCCGCGCCGAAGTCCACGATGCGCCCCCGCGCCGGCAGCCGGGCGAGGCACTCGACAAGCAGTGCCGTGGCGGGATCCAGGCGTCCGTACGCGAAGACGCCTGGGTAAGAGACCCAGCGCCGGGGACCGGATCCCCAGTCCAGGGTCTCATCCACCCTCCAGGTGTCCAGTCCATCGGGCAGGGGCGGGGCGCTCCTGCGCCGTCCCTGCAAGACTCGGCAGCGCCGCTTGCAGAGCAGCGGGACCCGACCGGCTTCGGTGCCGGCGGAAAAGTGGCGGGCTGCGGAGCGGATACCCTCGGTGTTGGCGCCGTAGATGTACACCCCGCCGTTGTCAGGAACACGCGCGGCAGCGGCGTGAAGCAGCATCGCGGCCTCCCGGCTGGAGCGCGGCATTCGCACCCACGCCTCGACAAATGGTCCGGGAGGCGGCCATGGCTCGCAGCATTGACCGCGGGCGAGCGTGCGGCTCCAGCGCGTGGCGCGCCGGCCCGTCGCCTCGAGAGCTCGGGCCAGGTCGGCGTCGGCATCACCCAAGACCAGGGAGCGCTTCGCCTCATATGTGCGGGGACGGAGGCCGGCGGCGCGCTGCCGCACCCACCGCGCCGCGACCGCTGAGGCCGCGGCGGCCCCGTGGGCACTCAAAGAAGTGCGCTGACCAAGCCGGCGGCGTTTTCGGCCAGGCGGTACGTCCAGGCGCGACCAGCCCAGTGGGCCGGGTCCACCTGGCGACAATCCTCCAGATAGCGCATCTGGAGCAAGCGCAGCTGCGAGGCGAAGTCACTGTCATAGACCAGTGTGCTGATCTCGAAGTTGATCTCGAAACTCCTCCGGTCCAGGTTCGCCGTGCTGACCAGCGCGAAGTCCCTGTCCACGCTGATGGTCTTGGCGTGGAGAAGACCCTCCATGTACTCGTGCAGCTCGGCACCCGCCTCGAGCAGGGGCTGATACACGCTACGGCTGGCCAGCGCGACCAGAGGCGAATCGTTCTTGGCCGGCACCACGATGACGGTGCGCACGCCCCGGATCGCCGCGGTGGTCAGGGCGGCCAGCGTTCCCTCGTCCGGCACGAAGTAGGGAGTCGTCAGGATGAGCTCCTCGCGCGCCATGTGGATGGCGGACTGAATGACCCGAACCAGGGCCTGGTTGCGCGAATTGACGCCGGTGCCCACGATCTGGACAATGTGTCCCGGTTCGTGATGCTCGCCCCCCACAGCAAAGACCTCATCCAAATTCTCCGCCGTGTCCATGAACCAGTCTTCCACGAACAGCGCCTGCAGGTCCCGCACGGCCGGTCCCTCGATGCGCACCGTCGCGTCAATCCACGGGGCAAAGCGGGGCTTGGGGTGGAATTCCTCGGAGGCCAGATTGTGGCTGCCCGTGTAGCCGATGCGCCCGTCGATGATCGCGATCTTCCGGTGGTTGCGCATGTCGAATCGAATGCGGGCGAAGTGCACAATCCGCGTTGGCAGTGCGGCCACGACCTGTATGCCGGCCTTTCTGAGATCGTCGCAGAGCGCTGACCTCAGAAAATCGCTGGATCCCACATTGTCGACCAACAGTCGGCAATGAACACCCCTGTGGTGGGCGCGCTTGAGAGCCTGGGCCAGACTGCGCCCAACCTGGTCGTTCAGGTAGATGTAAAAGAGCAGATGCACATGTCTTCGGGCGGAGTCGATGTCTCGGATCAGCGCCTCTGCAAAGTTGTCCCCGGTCGCGATGAGGGTCAGCAGGTTGCCACTTCGGGGCTGCGTGTCACTTCCCAGCCGCGCGAGTCGGGCGATCGCTTCCGATCCCCAAGGGACGACCGCCGTCTCGGGCGTGGCGTGCCACGCGCGCTGGAGCGCCGTTCGAATGTGCCGTTGAATGGTGCGGTGCCGGCGCTTCCTGCGGCTTCCGGGCCGCACCTCGCCCAGGGCCAGATACAGGGTGGGTCCCACGAACGGCATCACGACGATGACCAGGATCCACGCGAGGGACGAGGGCTGGCGAAAACGGGGCCTGAGCAGGACGAAAACCACGAAGACGGCATGGGTGACAATGACGCCCAGGATGGCCGTGGTGACAACGATAGTGTTGAACATGGTTGGAAAGCTATAACGTTTGGCTCCATGTTCGCCGTTGTATGCCCGCACCGGCAGTCCACCCGGCGGCCCCGGGCCGGGGGGCATTGAGAGACGGCCCAGGTGCACACACCCGAATCCGCGCTTTGTGGTATGGCGCCGGGCCACAGCCAGCGGCTCTTCGCAGGTTTGGCGCGACATCGATTGATGGGCCACCCCAAAGGCGCAAGAGAGCCCAGGTGCGCGCCTTTGGGCGGGGCCCCAAGGGGAGCACCAACATTCGGGGCGATGTGCCGGCGCGCTCATTCCACGCCGGCGCGATGAGGTTGTATGGACCCGCAAGCGATCGAATGCACATTGCCTGATGCACTTCGCCAGACTATCTCTTATACTGCACCCATGGGTGGGGACATGCGTGCCTGCGTCGGTTCTGGCCGGGGTGCACCTTCGGCCGGGTCACGGGAGTTGGACAATGGCAAGCGTTCGCAGTGTGTACGGCAGGTGTTGGCCCGCCTTGGTCGTGTGGTTGGCGTCCTTGGGCGTGCTTGGCTGTGGGGACGACACCCAGACCATGGAGCCGCCGGAGGGACCGCCGGATCTGTCCGGCTCATATCAGCTGCAGTCGTTTTGGTCCCAGCTGCTGAGCGGAGGCGACACGCTGACGGCGCCCGAGGTAACGGGCTCCTTTACGGTGTCGCAGACTTCAACCACGAGTAGCGAGGCCAAGGGCACCTTTTCCTTTGATATCAAGGTGCCCGCCGGCAAGTCGGGCCAGGTTACGGAATTGGTCGATGCGGGCACCTATGCGGTGCGTGTCGACGGAACATGGGAGCAGGACGGGGCGCTGGGGCAATCGGTTGGCACATATTCCCTCGACGGGACAACATTGACGGTCCGGGTGACGCAGCCGGCATTGGCGGTCTCGACCACGGTATGGCGAAAGCAATAGGACGACGAGGGGTGGTGCGGTGCCCCGGGGCGCGCGCAGCCGCTGGGGCGGTCTCGATTCTGTGCGCGCTCGTCGCCATGCCGCTGACTGCCCAGGACGGTGGCGTGGTGACCGGGACGGTGGTTAGCGCCGTGACGGGCGAGGCAGTGCGGGGTGCCGAGGTTATCCTAAGCGGCACCCACGCGCGTGATGTTGTGGGGCCGGATGGCCGCTTTGAGTTGGAGCTGCCCGGGCCCGGGTCATTCACGCTGGTTGTTGCGGCGGGGGGATATCGGGGTGTCGAGCGTGATGTTGAGGCCGGCGCCGGGTTGACGATCTCGCTCTCGCCACTCCCCCTCCTAGTGCCCGGGTTTACCGTGACGTCGAGCCGGGGCATCGTGCGGGCGGGAGACGCTCCGGCCGGCGTTGCCGTGATCAGCGGAGACGAGTTGCAGCGTCGACATGTGACCGATGTCAAGGATGCGCTTCCCTTCGCCCAGGGCGTGACCTTTAACGCGGGCCAGATGGACATTCGCGGCTCATCGGGGATCTCTCGAGGAGTGGGGAGTCGGGTCCTGATGTTGCTTGACGGACACCGCGTGATGGGCGGTGTTGGCTCCGACATCGACTTTGCGGTCATGCCGATTCTGGATGTGGAGCGCATTGAGGTGGTCAAGGGTCCACACTCCAGTCTTTGGGGCGCGAATGCGATGTCGGGCGTTGTTCATGTGATCACGCGTCCCCAGATCGACGGCTCTTCCACGGTGGCCAGGGGGTATGTCGGCGTGTTCGATACGCCCACCGAGTTGCAGTTTTCGGAGGATCGTCTCGGCATGCAGGGGTTGCAGCTTCAGCACAGCCGACGCTTGGGAAGTGCCAGCGCGACCCTCTTTGTCGGGCGTGAGGCGTCGGACGGCTTTCGCCAAAACGGGGCGCTGGAGCGCTGGAGAATCCGAGCCAAGGCCCTGTTGGGCGCTGAGAGCTCCGAGCCGGTGGAGCTCTCGGTGAGCTGGAAGTCGCAGGAGGCCGAGGAGGCCTTTACCTGGTTGTCCTCGGACCGGCCCCTGGAGGTTGACCCGACGCAGCTCGGGGACTGGAAGCGGGACACCGATCTGGTGGTCGGGCTGACGCTGTCTCCGTGGGCCACTCCAGGGTGGAGGCTGGACCTCAGGCCGGCGCTCCAACACGTTCGCTCGCAGAACCACTTTCACGACAACGACGACTTTCACCGCTCCACCCGGTATGCGGCGGACGCGCAGCTGTCGCGTCGCACGGGAGGCCGCCACGCCGTCACCTTCGGAGCGGCGGGCGCCCAAACGGCGGTGATCTCGAATTTTCTGCAGCCCAACCCCAGGGTAACGGATCTTGGGCTCTTCGCGCAGGACGAAATCGAGTTCTCCTCCCGACTGCGGGCCTCGGTGGGTCTGCGGATTGATTCGCACAGGGCGTCGGCTGTTGAGAGCGCCCTGTCGCTGAACCCCAAGGCCGGCCTGGTCCTGAGGCCGAACCCCGCGCTGAGTCTTCGCGCCTCGGTGAGTCGGGGGTACCGGGCGCCCAGCGTCTCGGAACGGTACACCTCGACGACGCAATTCGGGTTTCGGGTGGTACCGAATCTGTCGCTGCGCGGCGAGTCGGCGTGGGCCGGCGAGCTGGGCGCGACGGCAAGCGTCTCGGGCGGGCGCCTGTGGATGGATGCCGGCCTCTTCTGGAACCAGTATCAAGACCTGATCGAAGTGGGAGCCGCGCCCGGCGAGGTTCTGACGTTTCAGTTCCAAAACGTGTCCCGGGCCCGGGTGGGCGGAGTGGATGCGGGCGTTCGCGTAGGCGTTGTGCCCCGGCGCATCAATGTGGCGGCAAACTATCTGTTCCTTGCCTCGAGAGACCTGGATTCGGGTCTGCCGCTGGTGTATCGATCCAGGCACAACGTGACCACCACGGTGTCGGGCTGGCACGATGTGGTTGCACTGGACTTCCGTTACCGGAGCAGACCCCAGGAGGTGCTGGCGTACCCGCTGGATGAGCGCGGGGCGATCGCCTTGGTGGACTTGAGAGTTGCGATGGAAGTGCGGCAGCTGACCGTGCAGACGAAGATCGCCAACCTCATGCAATCCCGGTATGTCGATGTGCAGGAGCGCAATCCGGGGGCGTCAAGGAGCATTCTGGTCACCGTCACATCTCGCTTCTAGCCGCTTGGGGGGTGACGTCGGAGCGCCCGCTCGGCGTCCTGGTTGCCTAGGTTCGGGCTGGTCCAGCGCTTGCCCGGGTCCCAAGGGGCTCACCCGTGTCGCCCTTGGAAGGTGCGCGGTCGTCCCTGGGGTCCCATTCTTGTAGGTTGGGCACCCGCATCTCATCTGGCTCTCGGGGACGGAGGCCGGTGCATACGAGTTGTTTCTCGAGTGATGAGTCACTGCCGATAACCCGATGTGTCCTGTAATGCCAGACCAGATCCACACTCCGTTGCGGCGTGCGACCCCGGCAGAAGGGCGCGTCAGGCCGGAGGCCTTGGGTGCGCCTGGAGGAGGCCGCCAGGGCTGCCCCAACGGGTGCTGGAAGGTCTTGTCACCGTGGAGCTGGCCGACGATGGCCATCACACTGGCCTCGTGCTCTGGAGACGGTGCCGGTCCCTTGCGTCCAGAGCAACTCACCCAAGCGGTTCCCGCCAGCATGACGATGACGCCGGACACGCTCGTGGCAGCCGCCCTGGGAGAAATCCTGGTTCTCTCCGTTTCGGTGTTGGATCAACACGGCGAGGTGATCAAAGACCCACCGATTCAATGGTCATCGGGTGATTCATTGGTCGCCACGGTGGATACCCTGGGTAGGGTCACACCCGTCGGCCATGGAAGAACCGAGGTGGTGGCCCGCCTGGGCGCCCTCAAGGCATCGGCATCGATCAACGTGACGGGACATGAAAGAGACCGCGCCGCCCTGGAGAGGCTGTACAGGGAGCTGGGAGGGGAGGAGTGGAACCGTAGCGCCAACTGGTTGACGCAGGCGCCGTTGTCGAAGTGGGAGGGCGTCACCGTCGACCCCGACGGCCATGTAGCGAGGCTCAGGCTGTCAGGGAACAACTTGTCGGGCCCCCTGGGTGAAGCCGTGACCCATTTGGAACAACTGTATCACCTGGACCTGTCGCTGAACGACATCACTGGGTCGGTCCCGCCCGGGATCGGCAACCTGTCAGAGTTACGCGACTTGATCCTTTACGACACCAGGGTATCGGGCCCACTGCCGGAAGAAATTGGTAGCCTGGACAAGCTCGTGTTCTTCGATGTGGGGTTAACGGAATTGGTCGGGCCAATTCCGGAGTCCTTCGCGAACCTCAAGGGGCTCAACGACTTTTATGTCCATGGCACGGGACTCTGCGTACCCGTCTCCATGTCGCTGTGGCTCTCCCGCATTCCGTCAACCGATGGTGAACTTTGTGTTCCGACAACGGCTGATCGGGAGGTGTTACTTGAGATTTATGAGCGCAACGGTGGCGCCGACTGGCACAGACAGCTCTACTGGGGTTCGGAGTATCCTATCAACCGTTGGGAAGGGGTCACGACCGACTCTGCGGGATTTGTGATCGGGATTGACCTGACAGCAAACAACCTGACCGGCAAGCTCTTGCCCGCGGTCGGTGATCTGGAGCACCTGCAAGAGCTGTACCTCCGCAACAATGACCTTGTCGGACCCATACCCGCCGAATGGGCCGGGATGAAAGAGCTTGAGGTGTTGGGTCTATCCCGCAATCGCCTTTCCGGATCGATGCCCCCGGAGCTGGGCGATCTGGCGTCCCTGACCCACGCCTACCTGTACAACAACGAGTTTGTCGGCGCCATTCCCGCACGTTGGGGCCAGCTGGCAGAGCTTCAAACGCTGAACCTGGCGCACAACCGCGTTTCCGGCCCCCTGCCGGATGAACTGGGCGACCTGGCGTCTCTGACCCGACTGTTCTTGCACAACAACGAGCTCACGGGAACGATCCCCGGCGAACTGGGTCGTCTCTCGGCCTTGCGGGTGTTGACTGCGGACGACAATCGGTTGGTGGGGTCCTTGCCGAAAGAAGTCGAGGGCGCACAGTCCTTGGAGACCATCTCCCTGAGGCGGAATGAGCTGGAGGGGGCCATTCCGCCGGAACTCGGCAACATCGAGACCCTGAAGCATCTCTATCTCGGGCAGAATGCCCTGAGCGGTACGATTCCCGCGACCTTGGGCGACATTGACTCGTTGGAGGTGGTATCGGTTGTGTACAACGAGCACATGGGAGGGTTGATACCCCGTAGCCTGATGAAGCACGAACGACTTCAGGTGGTTCGTACCTACGGCACCGGTGTGTGCGCACAGATTGATCGCGAATTCCAGGAATGGATGAGCTTAATCGAGGTGACGACCGATGAATGTGACACGTCCCTCATTGAGCGCCTGGCGCTTCTCGAACTCTATGGCCGGACAGCCGGCGCATCCTGGCGCAGCGGGCAGGCATGGGGAAGCGACCGGCCACTGGGCACCTGGCATGGTGTCACGACATCGGACGAGCGCGTGCGGGAGCTCAAGCTTGCAAACAACGGGCTTGAGGGCCCGGTGCCGGCCGAGATCGCGAATCTGACCGCTCTGAGGGTCCTGGATCTCGGGAGGAATCAACTCGCCGGCGCACTTCCGAGTGCGTTCGGCTCCCTGTCCGATCTCCGAGAGCTGGACGTAGGCCAAAATACCGACCTGTCCGGTCGACTGCCATTCAGTCTTGCGGGGCTGGCCAGCTTGGAGGCGTTTGATTTTTCGGGAACCGCGCTGTGCGGCTCTCCGGCCCCCACATTTCAGGGCTGGATCTCACGGCTTGGCTCCGTGTCGGGCGCCACCTGCGGCAATGCCGAGAAGGTTGTCCTGTCGCTGCCGGTCGTATACCTCACGCAGGCGGTTCAGCGACCGTCACGGAGCGTGCCGCTGGTGGCGAACCGGGAAGCGCTGCTGCGGGTCTTCCTGACCGCGGATCGGAGCGACGCGTACTATGAGCCCCGCGTACGGGCGACGGTGATCAACGACGGGCGGGAGGCGTATCGGGTGACGCTCAGCCGCCACGCGGACCAACTGGAGACCGGGGTCGATGAGCGGAACTTGGACAAATCCTACAACGCGGTCATTCCTCCGCGGTATGTGCAGCCGCGAACGCGCCTCGTGGTGGAGGCCGATATCGATAGCGTGGTGCCGCGAGCCGACGGAAGCGTGATGCGGTTTCCGGCCAACGGGTCGGAGGAGTTGGACGTGGTTGAGGTCGACCCCATGGAGCTCACGGTGGTCCCGGTGCTGGAGGCCAAGAAACCGGATTCGTCGGTTTTTGAGTGGACGGATGGCATGAGGGGGGACAGCCCGCACCTGGACCTGCTCCGACTCGCGTTTCCGTTCTCGGAGTTCGCGGCCCGGTCCCGCAAGAGCTTTGCGACCTCGCTTGACCTGACGTCGTCTGAGGGGCAGTGGGGGCTGGTCCTGGAGCTGGAGTTGCTGAGGATGACGGATGCGGCAACCGGGTATTACTACGGTGCCGCCCGGAGCGCGAATGGCCCTGTCCGCGGGCGGGCGCGACTGGGCGGGTGGGCCAGCATGGGCAACACGCATTCGGCTGACCTGGCCCACGAAATCGGCCACTTGCTGAACCTTCGCCACGCGCCCTGCGGTGACCCCCCGGGTGTGAACCCGGAGTTTCCCTATCCGGACGGCGGCATCGGGGGATGGGGCTACGACTCCAGGAGACGGATTCTCGTGTCGCCGGACCGTGCGAGCGATGTCATGGGCTATTGCTATTTCTCGGGCCAAGCGTGGCTGAGCGACTACTACTTCCAAGAGGTGCTTGACTTTCGCGAGAGCCTGAAGCCTGACGGAATGGCCATGTCCGGCGGAGTGCGGGGCGTCACGAGCGATCATTTGGTGCTTTGGGGTGGGGTCACGGGCGGAGACCTCAGGATGGAGCCCCCGCTTCGGTTGCCGACTGCGCCGATCCTTCCATCACAGGGGGGTCCCTACCGGATTGAAGGCCTCGCTCGGGGCGGGGGTGCCCTGTTTTCCATCGCGTTTACTCCCGGGGAGGACGCGTACGGGGACAAGTACTTTCTCTTTGCGATCCCGATAGGAGAGTGGCAAGCGACGCTGGCTCGCATCGATTTGCATGGACCGGAGGGTACGGTGGCCGTCGATGTTCAGGACGATCATCCGATGTCCATCGTGACGGCAGACACGCCGCAGGGTGAAATCCGGGCCATACTCCGGGACTGGGCCGGGGAGGGCATGCCGGCCGTGTTTTCGGGTGAGCGAGGACTTCAAATCACGACAACATCGAATCTCGCCGATGCCCTACGCCCTTCGCTTCGGCGATGATGGGATCCCCCCCCCCCCCCCAAGGGTGACGTGCGTCCGAAGGACACTCCGGTGCGGGAAGTGTATGTGCCCGGAACGTGACCGTGTGGGTGGTCTTGGGCGTCATCGGTTGGGTGCGGTGCCTACGGGTCCTTCGATTGCCGCCTTCGCCCCGCTGGTCTTTCGAACCTTGACGGCCGGGATCCGAGTGTCCGCACGCTTGGGGCGGGTGTGGGTTGGGTCGGTGCTGCAGTCGGTACCGGGTGCCAAGGTTCTGCGCCTTGCCGCTGTGGCTTCGTGGATGCTGGCCGTGGCGGCCGGGGCGCACCCGACACACGCGCGGGCGCAGGAAGCGAGGCTTCAAACCACGCCCGTGGATGTGCTCATCGAAGCGGAGTGGCTCCGGGATCACATCGACGATGTAGTCGTCATCCATGCAGAGCGCAGGCAGGGCGAATTTGAGCGCGAACACATTGCAGGGGCGGTGCCTCTGGGCTTTGACGCCATCGCATGGGAGGGAGAGGAGGGTTGGATCGCCGAGTTCCGACCCGTTGGGGAGATCGTGGGCGTGCTGCGCGCGTTGGGCATTCGCAACGACTCAAAGGTGGTGATCTACGGGTCCGGCATGACGACCACCGCCCGCACATGGCTGACCTTTGATTGGCTCGGACTGGGGGACCGCGCGTTCGTGCTTGACGGCGGCGCGGAAGCATGGAAGCGCGCGGGCGGCGAGATGGCCAGCGGCCCCCTCGTACGGTCGATCCCTGCGGGTGACCTGGAGGTGGACGGCGCGGTCGACTTTCGGGTGTCGGCCGCCTGGATTGCCGCCCGCCTGGATAGCGGGTCCCTGGCCCTGCTGGACGCCCGCCCGGATGACGAGTACACGGGAGAGGACGGCGGGCTGGGTGGCCGCGGAAGGCCGGGGCACATCCCAGGCGCCCGTCAGCTCTATTGGGAGGAGCTCATGGACCCGTCCGATCAGACCCGCTTCAGGTCCAGGGAAGAGATGGGCGCGATCCTGGCCCGTCACGGAGCGGGGCCGGAAAAGCTCCATGTGGCGTATTGCATGATCGGGATGCGGGCCAGCGTGGTGTACATGGTGGCGCGCATGCACGGGCTGGATGTCCTGTTCTACGATGGGAGTTGGCGGGACTGGGGAGATCGCCATGACCTTCCCGCTGCGCTGGGTCCCGACACAACGCGCTGATTCTCGGTCTCCGTGGGCCAGGCGCGCGCGGACCCTGCCCCGGGCTGCGCCCCCCGGATCGGTGCGGATCCCCCGAACATGCCTGGACCTACGGCCGGTGGGGTTGTGGGCCTGGGGCAGAGGTGCCGCGGGTCCAGGGCTCCACAGGGCTGTACGATGTTCACGGGCACCAACGTGCTGGTTGCGGCTGGTCAGACAGGTCCCGCCCTGCGCTGGGTTGGAATGGCGCTTGGATTCCTTGACCTCCCGGCGCCCCTTCCGGCCAGAGCGCCGCCACGGTTTCCCTCACCCGGTCCCCGAATTCTCGGCGGCCGGGCCATGACCAGAGCCTCGTTTACGGGAGGATCGGCACGAAGAGAAGCAATGCTCCGCGAGAGATCATGAAGTTTGTTTACTCCTGGGAGCTCTCGTGTCAGAAAGGACCGCGAACGGTCGCGAATTTGGAAAAGGTCAACTGGGTCCCCGGGACTTTGGCAGCCGAACCGCTTGGATACTGCCAGCCGAGGGGGAAAAGCTCCCAGATCCCTGGCCTTCGGAATCTCTGGAATCTTAGGACCCCACTCAGCACGCCGCCAGCGGAACCGGCCGCTGTCATGCGCCCCAAACGGTGATGCGGGAGTCGTTCCATTCGCGCTGTTTTCGGTACAGCCTCTCTCCCCAACTTCTCCCCCGGCGTAGGTCAAACACGACCAGATGCCCGGCGTCCGTGCCGCTGATGTCCATGTATCGCTTGGTTTGTTCGAGCCCCGTCTGGATCGTTTGCGAGAGTGAGCGTCCCTGTTTCACAAGCTTGCACTCGACCACGATCCGGTGGTCGCCCCTGTTTGCCCGTGGCCACACGACCAACAGGTCCACGCGGCCGCTCCCCAGCGCATATTCCCGCTCAATGCGACCCTTGGCGTTCACCACACGATGCAAAAATGCCTGCAGCACCAACTGAGGACCGGCCTCGGTATACTGTGCCCGCCGAATCCAGTGCTCGGAATTTTGCCGGAAAAATTCCTGAAACGCGACGAGCAGGGCATCCATGTCAAGCCCGCCGTCGGGGCGCGCGTACCAAGCGGTCTCCGGCAGCTCAATTTCGTGCTGAAGGACCCACGTCAGCTCCCGCGGAAGCACTTCGGCGTAAATGGGGTTGGCCACCCGTAGCGGTACATCCGGGGCTACCAGCCCCAGATCGCGAACGTACTCGAAGTCGCGGCCACTGTACTGGGCATCGCCACCGCCCAAGAGCGGCTCGATCACCCGACGAACACGAGGTTCCAGCAGTTTGTCAACGAGCTGGTCCAGGTGGGTGTCCCGGCGCAGAATGAGTGCCTCACGTGCCTCCAGCACATCGCCCTCTGAGAAGGGGCGTCCGGGTCGCTTTGGCACCCTGGCTGAAAAACAGAGTTCCCGTGCAAGCGCGTTGACCAGCCAAGGCTGTCCCCGAGTGTGCTCCCACACCGCCGCCAGCGCCCGCGCCGCAAACTCCTGGCCGCTCGCTTCCGTGTGTTGCCCCAAGAGATCGTCGACCTCGGCACGTGTAAAGTCTTTCAACCGAAGCGATTCCGTCTTGATGTTAAAGGCGCTTCCCCCCGTGATGACCTCCTTCTGGGAACGTGCGTGGATCCGGTAGTCACGCACATCCCGCACCCCGCAAAGCACCACGCTCTGCGGAAAACCATTCGGACGGTTTACGTAGCCCGTGCGCAGCTGTCGGAGCACTGACACCAGCGCGTCTCCGAACAGAGCATCGATTTCGTCGATCAGCAAGACCAGGGGGGAGGGGGCCGCCCGCGCCCATGTCCACAAAAGGGTCCTCAACGCGGTGTGAGGACGAACGGTGGTGTCAAGTTCGTCGGCCGCCTGCGCGGTCGCCTTGTCACCGAGTGTGCCTTCGGCTTCCAGGGCGATCTCGCTGGCGATCACCCCCATCGCCTGTCCCACATCCTCGCGCGCGGCCTGCGCGGACTCCACATTGATGTAGGCGCAACGATACTCGCCCGCCTCACCGCCATTCAGCAGGTCGCGAAGAGCAAGCAAGGCCGATGTCTTGCCCGTCTGCCGAGGCGCATGCAGTACGAAATAGTGTTTCCCGCGCACCAGCGACAGGATCTCGTCCAGGTTCACCCGGTGGAGCGGGGGAATGCAGTAGTGGTCCTCGGGGCGCACGGGACCGGCCGTGGTGAATTCACGCATAGCCAACGAAGGTCCTCGCTATCGTATGTGGGAAATCAGGACTTGGCCTTCCTTCAGACCCGGGGCGGACTAGGCGCCAATGACGGTGAAGCCCGGAGCGGAAGAATGAACACTGTAGGGCGATGGCGAGAGTTCGAAGGAAGGGTGGTCAGCGAGGAGGTGGTGGTGGGACATCTCTGACGGGTAATGGGCATCATCGAGGTGTGCTGTCTTTGCCGAAGAAGGAGGTGCTGGCGAAGCCGACTCGGCGGAGATTCAGCAAGGCGTACAAGCGTAGTGTGGTTGAGAGGGCCAGTGCATGCAAGGAGTCGGGCGAGATCGGGGACCTTCTGCAACGTGACGGGTTGTACTCGTCGCACCTGTATCAATGGCGCCGTGCGTACCGCCAAGGGTTGTTGGACAAGGGCTCGAACCTTTCTCACGGACAACCTCTTCCTTGGCACCGTCTTCCCTCCTCGCTGCGGTAGACGAACAACCCACCCGAGGTTGAAAGAACGGCTGGTTACATCAGGTCACCCAGTATGCTGCTCCGTGCTTCGCCACCTGACCGGCCACGTTCATGGCCACGTCTTGTTCACCAACCGCGTGTCCACAATGCAATGGAATGCCCGGCCGCGTTGGCTGGTATATGCACTCTTTTGTTGTCAGCCCGATGCGAACGACAACCATCACCCGGGCTCGACCGAACGACTACCGAATACTTAACCTCCCGGCGCCCCTTCCGGCCGCAGCGCCGCCACGGTTTCGCGCACCCGGTCCCCGAATTCCCGTGCCTGTGCCATGACCAAGGCCTCGTTCACCGTGAGCAAGACACCGTCTTGGACGACCGGCTTGCCGTTGACCAGCACCGTGCGCACATCGCTTCCGCGCGCCGCGTACACCAGGTGTGAGTACACATCGTAGAGCGGTGTCAGCCCGGGGCGCCGCGTGTCGACCAGGACGATATCGGCGCGCTTGCCCGGCTCAAGGGAGCCGATCTCAGCACCGAGGTTCAGCGCCCGTGCGCCCCCGATCGTCGCCATGCGGAACACCGTCTCGGCGCTCAGGACCGTCGGGTCGCCCAACGCGTGCTTCTGCAGTTTCGCGGCCGCGTCCATTTCGTCGAACAGGTCCAGGTTGTTGTTGCTGGCGGCTCCGTCGGTTCCCAGGCCGACCGGGACCCCGGCGGCCAGCAGTGCGGCGACGGGTGCGGCCCTGGGAATGCCCAGTTTCATGTTGCTCTCCGGGTTGTGCGCAACCCCGGCCCCGGTGGCGGCGATGACGTCAATGTCACGGTCGGTGAGATAGACGGAGTGCGCAAGGATGGTGCCTGGGCGCAGCGCCCCGATCATCTCCAGCGCCTCCAGAACCCCCATGCCGGTCATCTCCTGGGTTTCGGCGTTCTCGGTTGCGTCTTCCAATACATGGATCTGAAAGACGGCATCGTGGCGCTCGGCAAGTTCGAAGGCGGCCCGCACGGCCTCCACGGGCGTCGTGTACAGCGCGTGGGCTGCCACCGCCGGCACCACCGTCGGGTGGTCCCGGTATCGTGTCATGAAGGCATCCGCGTCCTGCAGGGAGGCCTCCGGCGATCCGAAGTCGGGTGCGGGAAAGCCGATCACATGGGGGCCCGTGACGGCACGAATGCCGGCATCAATGGCCGCCTGCGCCATCTCGTCCCTGAAGTAGTACATGTCCGCAAAGGTGGTGGTGCCCCCCTTGAGCATCTCAACGGAGGCGAGCAGCGTGCCCTGATAAACGAATTCCGGGGTCACGAGTGCCTCCTCAGCCGGAAAAATGTATTCCTCCAGCCACGTGAGGAGGGGCAGGTCATCGGCCATCCCCCTGAGTAATGACATTGCGGCGTGCCCGTGCGTGTTCACGAGTCCGGGGATGACCAAGTGCCCTCGAGCGTCGATCACGCGGGCGCCGACGGGGCGGGGGGCATCGGGCTCCAAGAGCGCGACGATCCGCTCGCCCTCAACGACGACCGCCCCCCGGGGCAAGATCGTGCCAACCGGGTCCATGACCACCACCGTGCCGCCCTCAATGACGATCGGGCCCTCCCCCTGGCCGCCGCCGCAGGCGGCAAGGGCCGTCAGGGCCATCGTGATCGCTGCTCTCCGCGTGCCCCGCGGCCGCCTTCTGGCACCGGGCCCCGTGGGTCTGCGCCCCGTGGATGCGGCCAGGTGTCGGATCATTTTCTGCATGGTTGTATCTGCCTTGTGGTGTTGTAGGGGGTGCGCCGTCCGGTGTTTGCGTCCCGGTCGCCGGGACCGGGGATCCCGGGCCGCCCCCGTGGTTGCGACGGCCCGCCAAGGATGGGGTGTTGGCGAGACTGTTGCTGTGGTGCCGGCCAGCCGCGTACAAGGCCGATGAGGTGCCCCGGTCACCCTGGTCATGACCGGGACAACCAGCCCCACGCCGGGTATCCTGCCGTGACCGGCCCTGCGCATGCGTCAGAGGCAGTATATTCGCGGTGCTGATGCCGCCACCCTCAGGAAACAAGATCGCGTGCACGCGGCACCAATGGTGAGAACCTTGAACAGGGGGGAGGTCCCGCGCCATGCCTGATATGACCCGCAGCGGCGGAGTGGGGGCCAACAACGCGGGTCGCGGGGACCCGAGAACGGCGCTCCGTCGGCGGGACCGTGGCAGGGACGACCGTTGGGTGGTCCAGTTTCTGGAGCGCGCCGCATACGGCTTCCTGGCCACCGTGGACACAGAGGGTCAGCCCTTTCTCAACTCCAACCTGTTTGTGTTCGATGGGAGCGCGGGGCGTCGCCGCATCTATCTGCACACGCACCGCACGGGCCGGACGCGCTCCAACATGGAGGCCGGAGACCGTGTGGCCTTCAGCGCCGTCGCGATGGGACGGCTGCTGCCCGCTCTGGAAGCCTTGGAGTTTTCGGTCGAATACGCCGGTATGGTTGCGTTTGGCCGGGGCCGGGTGGTGGAGGACTTGGAAGAGTGCCATCGGGCGATGCAGATGCTCCTGGACAAGTACGCCCCGCACCTGAAGCCGGGGCAAGACTACCGGCCCAGCACCGACGACGAGTTGGCCAGGACGAGCGTGTACAGGATTGATGTGGAGACCTGGAGCGGAAAACAGAAGGCCGCGCCTGAGGATTTTCCCGGGGCGTTTGCCCTCAGTGTCCCCGGCGTTCCATTTCTGGCCGAAGGATCCCAGCGGCCGGGTTGAGCGCCACCCCTGCCGGGCTCTTGGTCCATCCCCCTGCGCCCGCCTGACAGACCACCCAAATCGCGCGTTGACAGGCGCTGCCACCCCGCATCATCGCCCGGCATGCTTTGCCGCCAGGGCCTCCAACCGGGCGTCGATTTCGGTCCTGGGCACCCAGCGGCCACGGACCATGACGCCCTCTCGGTCCTGCAGGTGCGCCAGGTCGTCAAGCGGGTTGCCCGACAGCAAGACAAGGTCGGCGCGTTGTTCGGGCTCGATGGTTCCGAAGTTGCCGTCCATTCCCAGGTGGCGAGAGACGTAGTCGCTGACCGTGACGGTGCCGCTGCGTAGGATTTGCTCCGGCGACATCCCGGCCTGGGCCATGACCTGGAGCTCCCGGTGAAGCGCAAATCCGGGGACGTTGAAGAGTTGGGGCGAGTCGGTCCCCATCAGAATGCCGGCACCGGCGTCGGAGAGGGCGCCCAGGATGCGAAGTCGCAGCTCCAGATAGAGCGCGACCTCCTCGGGCGGCCCCTGGCCGCCTCGCTGGGCGCGGCGCCGCCACGATTCACGCGTCTCGGGCGAAACAAACCGCATCTCGGGCTGTTCCAGCAAGGCATCGGCGTCCGGCGTTCCGTAGAGGTTTTCCCAGAGGTACATGGTCGGCACCACAAAGACATCGTTGTCGACCGTCAGGCGAACGATGTCCCGAAGCTTGCCCTCGTCCGCGCCCCGGGCCAGGCCGCCCAGGCTGATCGGGCCTGCATTGATCTGGGCCTGGACATCGTCGGAGGCGATGGCCTGCACATATCCGTCCAGGTGGTCCACGGTCGACATCCCGGATTCGATGGCGTGAACCAGTCCGACATCGGCCGGCACATGTCCCCCCCAAGTGAGGCCTTCCTCCCGGGCGACCTGGACCATGCGGTCCCATGTCTCCCGAGTGACTCCGGGATGGATCTTCTGGAGATGGTACCCCGCCTCCGCATGGGCTCGCACCATGCGGCGGGCGTCCTCGGGGCGCGGGGCCGAGGAGCCGTTGATGGACGGCGCCCCCACATAGAACGTGGGGCCCAGCAGGTCACCGCGCTGGAGTTCGGCCGCCAGGGGAACCTGGTATGCGGATCCCAGCATCCCCCGGATGGTGGTGATGCCGTTGGCGACATAGAGAAAGAGGATATCCTCGATCTGGTCGCGTGGCGGGTTGTCGCCGGGCGGGACATGGGCATGCATCTCGGCCAACCCGGGCAGCAAGAACTTTCCTGTGCCGTCGATGAGTGTAGCGTCCGCCGGCAGAGGGTTCAGGCCGGTGGGTGCCACGGCGGCAATCAGGCTCCCGGTGACGGTTACATCCTGCGAGGGCAGGGCATCACCCGCTGTCATCGGGAGCACATGGACATTGGTGAACACGGTGGTGGCGCTTGCAGCGCCCTGCGCGATTGCGGACTGGGCCCAGAGCGACAGAACGACCCCCGCGGCGCCTACGCGCCGCAACAATCTCCCTTGATGTTCCATGTGGCGTTCTCCGTCAAGAAGGGTGAGCGACAGCGCGATCTCCAGACAAACCCGTCAGCGCGAGCACGCGCGGGTGCCTGCTCTGTCAACCAAGGCGGCCCCGTCGGCACTGCGGTGTATCATACGAGAAGCTGGCGATGCAGGGTTGCGCCATCCATCAAGGTATTCGGTTTGCGGGGCCAGGCTACGGATCGCTTCGCGGCATCCACCCTCGGGCGCAAGGCCGGCTGTTGTCCGTGGAGTCATGCTGTCTCTTGGGGGCGGGGGGCACCCGCACGTGTTGGCCCGGGGCACCTTGGGGGCGGTCTGTACCTGTCCAAGAGGCCCTCAACATCGCCACCGAACCATTGCCCCCGGAGCGAGGGCAGCTACACCTGATCGAAGCCGTAATCGCGGGCGATCGAATGAATGGTCGCTTGGGCCGAGAGGAGTACGCCGGGTACACCCGCGCCGGGATGGGTGCCCGCCCCCACCAGGTAGAGGCCCTTGGCCTCCTCGCTGCGATTGTGTGGCCGAAACCACGCCAACTGTGTCAGCCTTGGCTCCACGCCGAAGGCGTTGCCCAGCGTTGCGCCAAACTGCGTCTGGAAGTCGTCCGGTGTGAAGGAACGCTCCACATCAATGGACTCTCGGAGCCCCTCCAGGCCCCAAGATTCGAGCGCGTCGATCACGCGCTCCCTCATACGCGGCGCCTCTTGGGACCAATCGATTCTGGAGGCTGCGTTGGGAACCGGTACGAGGACATACAAGCTCTCGCACCCCGGTGGCGCCATCGAGGGGTCGGTGCGGGAGGGCGTATGCACATACATGCTGAAGTCCCCGGGCAGCGTCTTCTTGTCGAAGATGTCTCCCACGAGTCCCTCGTAGCGGGGACCCAGGATGATGGTGTGGTGGTGGAGTTGGGGCAACCGCCTGCGCACCCCCAGATAGAGCAGAAAACAGCTCATCGAGTGGTGAAGGCGCCGGAGGCGGCGGTCACTCCATCGCCGCCGCCGCATGTGGCCCAGAAGTCGACCGTAGGTATGCCCGACATCCGCGTTGCTGACGACGATGTCGGCGGGAAGGACACGCGCCCCGCCGCCATTGTCGCCGGAGCGGCCAACAAGGACTCCCGTGACGGTGCGCCGGCTGGTCTCCACGCGCAGCGCGGTCGTCTCGGTCAGGACTGTGCCGCCCAGTCCGACAAACACGCGCTTCAGGGCGGAGACCAGGCTGTACATGCCTCCCTGCGCGTACCAGACTCCGCCCTCCTTCTCCAGGTAGGGGATCATGAGAAAGATCGAGGGGGCGCGAAAGGGATTGCCTCCCAGGAACAGTGGGTGGAACGAGTACACGAATCGATGCCGCCAGTTGTGGAAGCGTCGCTCGACGTAGCGTGCCACCGGTCGCCAGGCGTTCAGGCGGACGACGCGGGGGGCGAACCGAGCCATGTCGCTGATTGACGCGAAGGGGCGTGCGCCCAGGCCCTCGCCGATCACGGCGGTATGGATGGGCTCAATGTCAGCCAGGAACTCCTCCAGGGCGTCGGCATCCGGAGGATAGAAGCGGCGCATCGAAGCCTTCAGGCGCCCAAGGTCCGACGTGTAGTCAAACCACGTGCCGTCGTGAAACCAGATGCGGTAAAACGGGTCCAGCGCAGTGAGCGAGACATGATCCTCGAGACGAGATCCCGCGGCACGAAAGACATCATCAATGATCGACGGCGCCGTAATGAGGCTGGGGCCGGTGTCGAACACATAGCCGTCGATCCTCAGTTGACCCGCCCGCCCGCCCACCGACCGCTGCTGTTCGACCAGCGTGGTGGACACGCCGGCCGCCTGGAGGCGCACTGCCGCAGCCAAGCCCCCAAAACCGCTTCCCACGACGACGCCTTGCACGTCCCGCCGCATCCCCCTGGGCGAGCGTCTCTCGGTTGAGCCGGATGCCATGGCGTTGGTCGCTACCGGACGGCGGTACGCTGCCTGCGAGCTTGACGCCTCCTGGCGCTCAGGCGCCGGTGGCCCTGCAGTGCCAGCAGGAGCTTGTCGGCCAGTGATGTGTGGGCGCGCTTGCTCAGGTTGTCGTAGCGGTTCGAGCGCAGCTCATTGTGGATGCCTTGGTAGACCTGGGCGGCCACGGCCACCGCGCGGCCGAAGCGCGCCGGGAGGTCGGGCATGGCCTCGAACGCATCGCTGTACGCTACGTCCGCGGCGGCCACGACCTCCTCCAGGAGGCCCGCATAGGCAGTACCGACGGCGTGGCCTCTCTCCGCCCGGGACTTCAGCTCCAGGAGACCGGCTCTGCTCAGGCCGTGGGCCGTCATGCGGTCACGAGGCAAGTAGACGCGTCCGTCTTGCAGGTCTTCGCCCACGTCGCGAACGATGTTCGTGAGCTGCATTGCATGCCCCAGAGCGTGGGCGCGCTCAATGATCCAATCGCTTCGCACGCCGAAGCTGTACGCCATCCATGCGCCCACCACCGAGGCGACCCGGTGGGTGTAGCGCGCCAAATCCGCCATGGTGGCGTAGGTGCGCGGCTCAATATCCATGCGAACGCCCTCAATGAGCTCTTCGGCCAGGCGGAAGGGGATGTTCTGATCCGCCATGGTATGCATGACTGCATCCGCCAGGTCAATGCCCGTATGTTCGCCGCCGTACGCTGCCCGGCAGATCTCGCCCCATGCGTCGAGGGTTCGATACAGTTCGGCACCCGACAACGACGACCCGTCCACCAAGTCGTCCGTGAATCTGCACCACGCATAGATCTCTCGGACCCTCCTGCGGTCCACGGGAGAAAAGAGCCTGGACGCAAAGAAAAAGCTCCTGCTGTGTTGGGCGAAGAAGCGGCCCCACTCCGATCGGGCCCCGAGAGAGCGTGCCCGACCCCTGATGGCGGACGCCTCCCGGGCTGATATCTGGGTTCGGTGCACGTCCGGGTGACGGCCGCCCAGGGCATGTGCGCCTCCCCCCGTCATGCGGCACCCAGCGCATCGGTGGCCCGCTCAACGGCGCGCTCACAGCGCTTGAGCCAGTCGGCGATGACCTGGACGAATTCCGCGTCCACGCGCGCCCGTCGCAGTCTGTCCAAGAGAGGGACAGCGACGCCACGCAGTCGGTCCACCGCATGTTGGGCCATGGAGCCCGACGCGTCGGTGTCCGGGAGAAAGAAGGCTCGCACGGCGTCTCCGGGCGCACGGTCGAACCACTCCGTTCCCCGGGATCCCAACACTGATGTCCACACCCTGTTCCTGAAGTCTTGAAGGTCGGGCTTGCCAGTCTCTTCCGAAGGGCAGTAGTCCAGGAAGTCATCCACCAGCTGGTACAAGGCTCCGATCTCAACCCCAAGCGCCTGGGCTGCCAAAGGGTCCGAACCGTCTCCCAACCAGCCCGCCAGTCCCGCCGACACACCGAACAGGGCGCCGGCCTTGAGGCGCACGATCGACTCGTACTCGCGGGGTGTGCAGCCCTGTGATGAGAGCTCCTGCTGCATTGACTCGCCCAGAATCGTGGCGTCGACAGCCTCGGCAAACGCGGCGCTGAAGCGTTGCGACTGCGTGAGCAGGGCGATGCGGTAGCTCTGTGCCAGACAGCGATCACCGGCGAGCAGCGCTGCGCCTGCGCCCCGGGCACCCATAAGGGAAACGGTGTTGCGACGCCGATCTCCATGGTCCAGGACATCATCGTGGTGCAACGACGCCTCGTGAGCCAGCTGTACGGCGAGACACCCCATCCAGAAACGCTCGCGCGAAACAAGCTCATGGTGGCCGGCCCCGGCAAACGCCAGCGCCGTGCGGGGGCGCAACAGCTTTCCGCGCAGACGGGTGGATTCGATGCCGTGGCGCGACGCGAGCTCGCGCGCCAGGTCAAGCCCCTTCGGGACGAGCTCCCGGGCCGTCAGCGACTGAAGCGCATCCATCGCAGCCCGCCGGTCAGGAGCGCCAGCACCGCCGTTGTCGCGACCACCGCCCCCCAATATCCGCCAACGATGGTCATTCCGGTCGAGAGTGCCAAGATCGACAGGAAATAGACCACCATGAGCTCCATGGGGACTCGACCGGTCAGCTCCCGCGCACGCACAAGGTCGAATCCCGCCATGATCGCCAAACCGGTGCCGAACCAGCCAGCCAGGTTAACGATGGGCATGCCGTAATAAGGGCCGGGGTTCTCCCAAATCCAATAGCGCGTCAGGGAGCTCATCGCGGGGTCGAGGGTCAGATCCCAGGTGGTGAGCAACAACGACCCGATCGCCCATGTCGCCGCACGCCCTTTGGCTACATGACAGGCGATCACATAGCAGGGAAACGCCATCATGAACCAACTCAGAGGAATCAGCAGTGGCACCAGGCCGGCCACTCGGTATCCCAGGAATTTCTCGTAACGATAGGCGCTGAAGGGGAACCCGGTGGCGGTGCCCAGGAGTTCGGCTCCCAGGGAGATCGCGGCCGCCGCGAACAGGGCCGGGAGCCAACGCCAACCGATGCGCACCGTGAGGGAGGCCGCAAGTGCCGTGAAGGCCACGAGGATGTGTCCACGTGCGAAGAGTTCGAAGGCGACGGGAAAGAACGCGGCAGATGACGGAAACCGCGCCAGCAGCTCGGGGTGCCGGCCAAAGGTCGCATATCCGCTGAGTGCGGCCACCGTGAACAGGAGCAGGATCGACAGGCCGATCTTGTCCAGGGGTGCGAGCGGTGTCTTGGTGTGGTCCCGTAACGTATGCACCGCTACCAAGGGTACCTGGGGCATCTGGAGGGCGCGAACACCGCGTCCATGAAGCTGCGGGCGGGGCGACGCGCAGTCGGGATACCCGCGTCGATCAAGCGGCCGCCCGGGGCTCGGGAGCTGAGTGCCATCAATTGGTTCAATACGGCTACGGGGTGACAACGAGTGAACTGCGCCGGGAAACGAAATGGCGCCGGCAAGCGTTATCCTGTTGGAGCTTAACAAAACTAATGCGACTAATGCGGGGTGCCGCTTTCGGGTGGCGACAACGAAAGCGCTTCCCCCCCAAGTCGGCGTTGCGTGATGGTGCCCAGATGCAACCGTGCTCGACTGGCCCGCCCCACGGCGGCGCTTCGCCGACGAGTGGCGTGTGTCTGTGCTTTCGGCCACTGTGCACACTCTGATTCGACTCCGCACGGAGGTATCACGGGCGATGCGGCGTCTGCGCCAGCCGTGGGCCGGCGCCTCGGCCGCCCTGGTCCGGCTCGTGTACCCACATCCCGTAGCCGGCCTAACGTAGGTCGCCCACACCCCGGGTCGCCATGAAACAGCCAGGTATCACAGATACGCCGGCCGCACCAGCCTCGCCCGGAGAGCGAGTGGTTGCGCTTGATGTGCTTCGCGGCATCGCCGTCTTGGGAATTCTGACGGTGAACATGCAGGGGTTCGCACGCGTGCCCTCGGCGTACATGAACCCGACGTCGGGTGCGGAGCCCGGGGCGGGCCTCGCTCTGTGGTCTGCGATCCACCTCCTGGCTGACACCAAGTTCCTCTCCATCTTCTCCATGTTGTTTGGTGCCGGCATGGTGATCGTGGGTGATCGCAGCGCGGCTGGCGGGTCGAGGGCCGCGTTTCACTACCGGCGCCAGCTGTGGTTGTTGGTCATCGGTCTGGTGCATGCGTACCTGATATGGCACGGTGACATACTGGTGGTGTACGCGCTCTGCGGACTGATCCTGTATCGCTGTCGCACACTGTCGCCCGGGACCCTCTTGTGGGTTGGCGCCCTCCTTGTCGCGATCGTGGTTCCCTTATGGGCGGGGTTGGGGTGGTCGCTGCCACTCTGGAGCCAGGCGGAGCGTTCGGCGCTGGCGGCCGAGTGGGCCCCGCCGCCCGGGGTGCTGGCGTCCCAGATTGAGGCGTTCCGCGGTGGCTGGAGCAACCAGTTGCCGCTGCGCGCCGCCCAGGCGTTGGAGCTGCAAACGGCGGGCGCGCTTGGTGCGCTGTTCTGGCGCTCTGGAGGGATGATGCTCTTAGGGATGGGGCTGTACAAGCTGGGCGTCTTGTCCGGGAATCGCCCCAGGAGCTTTTATCGGCGGATGGCCGTGGTCGGATTGGCTGCGGGGCTACCGGTGTGCGCGGTGGGGGTGGCCTATAACATTCACGCGGATTTCAGCCTGGAGCGGTCGATGTTCTTCGGCCCCCTGTTCAACTATGTCGGGTCGGTTGGCGTGTGCCTTGGCTACGTGGCGCTGGCCATGCTGCTCGTCAAAGGCGCCGCCGGCGTGTGGTTTGCGGATCGCCTGGCCGCCGTGGGTCGCATGGCGCTCACAAACTACATCGGGCAGAGCGTTTTGGCAACCTGGATCTTTTATGGCCATGGGCTGGGACTGTTTGAGCGTGTGGGCCCGCCGGGACAAATGGCGGTCGTGGCCGGGATCTGGGCGCTCCAATTGGGGTGGTCGCCTTGGTGGCTGGCCCGCTTCCGCTTCGGGCCGCTGGAGTGGCTCTGGCGCTCTCTTTCCTATCGGCGCTGGCAGCCGATGAGGTATGCGGCATGAGGGCCCTGGGCCGACATTGGTTGAGACGGCGGCGGTGCAGGCCACGCACACGGCGCCCGAGATGGACCTTGGGTGTATCGGAGGTGATGTGACGCGGGAGCAGATGTGGGATGCGGGCCTGGTCCCAGAAGAGATCATGCGCGTGATGGACGCGGCTGGCGTCATCCGGCGTCGACGGGAGGCCTTGGTCGCACACGGAGCATTCGACCGCGAAGCGGCCATTCGCGACATCCAGACGATGTACGAAGAGCTGGGCGAGCTGGTTGAGCGCGATGTCATCGAGAAGGCCTTGGACGAGCATCTGTCTCGGCGGTTTGTGTTTACGCCGCGACCTCACGGCCTCACGCGCGTCCTTGCCCGCCTGTATGTCGAGCGAGGGGTCGTCGGTCGCCGGGTGCTTCTTCCGGTGGGCGCGCTGGTCGCACTGGTGTGGGCGGGCATGCAGGGTGCGGACGTACTGCGGCGCCACGCGGTGGAGCGCGACCTCCGGGTGGCCGAGGAGCGGGCGACCCGTCTGGTCGAGCTGGAGTCGGAGGTCGGGCGCCTGGCCTCGGCCACAGGCGCCGCCGTGGTGGGCGAGGAGGCGCAACGTCGACTGGCGGCGCTCGGGGTCAGGGCGGGCGCCCAAGGGGCCGCGGGAGATGTGGAGGCTCTCTCTGAGACCGTGGCGCTGTTGCAGGCGCTCCATGACCAGGTGTCGGTCGAGGCGGAGCTGGTGGTTGTGGGTGGCGTTTGGCGTCAGTCGAACGATGACCCGGCCGTCCGCAACTACTACCTGCGTGTTCAGGCTTTGGACCCCACCGGGCGAGCGGTTCCCTTCAGAATCCGCAGCGAGGAGGACGGGTCCACATCGGTTGTTGAGGAGTGGGCGGAGCGCGTGCCGAAGGACCTGTACGACCGCATCGCCCTGGACAAGCAAGACAACGGCATCATTGACGATGAGCACTTCGGCACCAAGGATCGGGGCTTTGTCGTCGTGGTGCGGCGCTACGAAGAGCTGGGGCAACTTTGGAATTGGTGAGCTGATGCAACGGGGCAGCGATCTGCACGACCGGTTGCTTGACGGAATCGGTGCTCTGCGGGACCGACTGGAGGCGGCCGAGCGATCCGTCGAGGGGCTCCTGCAAGAGTTGGGGGATCTGGAGGGTCGGCGAGCTTCGGTCCTGCGTGCGATTGCACGATGCCATCTGCCCGAGCTGAGTCACGATGCGACTCGGGAGACCCCGGAGGGTGTGCGTGCCGATGTGCGAGCCATCCTTGAGGAGAAGGAGGCGCGGCGCCGGGCGCTGGAGACGCTGATCCCGGAGGAGCGTTTGCGGGTCGATGAAGCGCAGCGGGTGTTGGACGAGGTGACGGCCGCGCTCGACGAGGTGGGCGCCCGACGGCATCGTCTGGCGCGAGCCGTCTACGACGACCTGAAGGGCGATGAGCGCTGGCACGGCCTGGTCGCCAAGCGCGAGAAGTGCGAGGCGCGCCTCCGCGCCTCCCGAGGGCGTCACGAGGCGGCGCTCGGGGAGCGGCGCGAGAAGTGTCCGGCCTACGAGCGAGATCCGCTCTTCTCCTACCTCGCCCGGCGCGGGTACGGAGAGGCGGACGCTGAGGGCAACGTGCTCACCCGTCGGTTGGACCGCTGGTTGGCCGGGGTGATGGACTACGAAGGGGCTCGCGAGCGGTACGACCTTCTCAAGCAGGCGCCCGAGTACGCGGCGAAGATGTTGGACCGGGCTGAGGCGGATCTGCGCGATGTGCGCGTGCCCTTGGAGGCTCTGGAGGCCGACGTCATTGATCGGCATGGACTGACCAAGGTTCTCAAGCGGGGTGAACGTCTCTACGCTGAGCGACAGGAAGGGCTGAAGGGCTTGCACGAGCACACCGAGACGCTGAGCCGCCTTATGGAGGAGCGCGCGGCCCTGAACGACAGCCGTGGCCGCTACTACGAGATGGCGATTGCCGAGATCGAGACCGACTTGGGGGGGCGCACGGTGGAGGAATTGACGGCACTGGCGGCCCGGACCGAAGATCCGGGCGACGATGCCCTGATCCGGCAACTTGCCGATGTGGACGGCGCGTTGCATGAGCTTCGCAGCGGATTGGAGCGGTCGCGCAGCGAGCGCCGCCGAATGGCTGAGAGGCTTGGCGGGCTTGAGAAGATGCGGGACCGGTTCGTGGCCCAGGATTGGGACGGACGGTACTCCCGGTTCGACGATTCGTTGGCGTTCGATGCCTTGCTGGCCGGGTATATGGTGGGGACCCATTCGGCGGGACATCTGAATCGGGTGCTCGGGTCCAGTCAGAGCTTCGTGCAACCCGCCCCGGCCCACAACTCGATCACGGGTTTCAGCTCTGGCGGTGGTTTCGGCGGTGGCGGGTTTTCGACGGGCGGGGGATTTTAGGTGTGACGGGAGCCGGCGGGCCGCCACGACATACACGGCGGGTGAGGCTGATGTTCTTATGGGTGTGGCAACGGTGGGAAACGGGGCCTGGTGGTGCTGCCCACAGGGATTTGGTGGGATCAATTTCTGCGCGGCGGTTGGCTTGATCGGCAGATTTCGCGGAGTGTGGGGTGTGCAATGAGAAAATTCGTGCTGGTGTTGACCGTTGGCATCGTCTTGGACATGCCCTCAGCGGCCGCACAGGGGTTCGCCGTCGGGGTTCGCGCGGGCACCTTGGGGCTGGGCCCCGAGTTCGCGGTCTTGGTGAACGAGCTGATGACGGTCCGCGCCGCCGCCAGCATACAGGGCTTCGACGCCAACCTCACCTCCGTGTCGGGCTTGGCGAGCGACCGCAAGGGGGTTCTCTATGTGCCCAAGTCGGTGTACACCGTCGGGGTCGATTTCTCGGTGGCCAACGTGCGCTTGGGCGGCGGAATGATGTACAGGAAGGAGGACCCGTCGTACGCGATCAGGCTTGATGCGGGAGCCGCGATCAACATCGGCCAGGGCGAGTACATGGAGCCTGCGGTCGGGGTCTTGACCACCTCGCTCCGGGCGGAATCGTGGGCACCGTACGTGCTTCTCGGCTTGGGCCAGCACTCTGCGGATGGATTTGGCCTGTTTGTTGATCTGGGGGTTGCCTTCCTGAATGAGAGCACGCTCCAGATGAGTGCTTCCGGGGACAGCGCGGTCATCAACTCACGTGCCTTCGACGCGGACCTCAGAGCGGAGGAGGCGAGCGTCATTGAAGACGCGGGCGACCTGCTGGGCTTTTGGCCGATCCTGTCCGTCGGCCTGCGCTATGGCTTGGGTGGACGTCGTCGAGGTGCTCGTGATTTCTGAGCGCACAAGGGATCTGACCCGGGAGGAGGCGCTCCGCTATGCGCGGCACCTGGTTCTTCCCGAGGTTGGCAGGGAAGGACAGGAGAGATTGAAGCGGGCGCGGGTGCTGTTGATCGGAGCGGGTGGCTTGGGCTCGCCCGCGGCGCTCTACCTTGCCGCAGCCGGTGTGGGCCGCCTGGGCATTGTGGACCCCGATGTGGTTGATCTGTCCAACCTGCAACGCCAGATCCTGCACGGCACGGAGGGACTGGGGACGCCGAAGGTTGAGTCGGCCCGGGCGCGCCTGAAGGATATCAACCCTCATGTGGATGTGGAAACGCTGGCGGTGCGGTTCACCTCGGAAAACGCCCTGGACATCGTAAGAGACTATGATGTCGTGGTTGACGGTAGCGACAACTTTCCGACCCGCTATCTGGTCAACGACGCGTGTGTCTTGGCTCGGCGGCCCAACGTGTACGGTGCCGTGTACCGGTGGGAGGGCCAACTCTCGGTTTTTTCCGACCCCCAGGGCCCCTGCTACCGATGCCTGTTTCGTGAGCCGCCACCACCGGGCCTGATTCCGAATTGCGCCGAGGCCGGTGTCTTCGGGGCCTTGCCGGGCGTCATCGGCGCCGCGCAGGCGATGGAGGCGATCAAGTTGCTCTTGGGGGTTGGCCAACCCTTGGTCGGGCGACTCCAGATTTTCGATGCGCTGGCCTTCCGCTGGCGGGAGATGGAGATCCGCCGAGACCCGAATTGCGCCATTTGCGGGGATCGGCCCACGCAGTCGGGGTTGATTGACTACGAGGTGTTCTGCGGCGTTTCCGGCGGCGGGTGCGCCATGGATGCGGATGTGGGGAGCGTTGAGGCCGAGGCGCTTGCGGACGTAATGGCGAGCGACCCGACACCGTTCCTGTTGGATGTGCGCGAGGCTGCCGAGTGGCGGAGCATGAATCTGGCTGACCTGGGCGCCGTGTGGGTGCCGGCCGCCGATGTAGGCGAGCGGCTGGAGGAGATTCCGCGGGACCGGCCCCTCGTGGTGTACTGCCACAGCGGGGTGCGAAGCCTCCGCGTCGCCCAGTTCCTGGTGGAGCGTGGGTACGGAGATGTCCGGAATCTGGAGGGCGGGATTGTTGCTGTCTTGGAGCAGGGGGTGGCTCCCCGGTACCGGTAAGGGACCTCCGGCAGCGGTAGCCACTCCCGGCCAAGTGGATCACCCGCGGTAGGTCCGACCTCGGTTGGGCAAGGCGCTCTTGACCTGGTTGTACCTCCGGCTACATTGCCGGTGACGCTACACACAGCCGAAGAGGCCAACGGAAGCCGGTGAGAGTCCGGCGCGGCCCCGCCACTGTCAGAGGTCCGGATACAGTTCCGGAACGCCCGCTCAACTGCATGCCACTGGGGTTCATCTCAATGAGGCCCCGGGAAGGCGAGCGTGGCGACCTTGAGCCAGGAGACGTGTCTTTTTCGGTGCCCCAGCCACACGCCTCCGCGGGGAGGTCAGGGGGATCTGGATGCGTGGGCTCTGCTGATCTCGCGGGTGTCCCCTTGTGGGAGGCCGAAGCGCGCCAGAGCGCGAGGAGAGATCATGACCATGTATGCTCGCCGTCATGTCGTGGCGGCCACCCGGGTGCTTTTTTTCCTGGGGCTTGCTCGGGGCTTGTCGCCAATCCCGTCCGCTGCCCGCATGAGTGCCCAGCAACCCGTCAGCCTGGACGGACTGGTCGTTACCGCGAACCGGCTCGTTCAACCCGAATGGGTTGCGGCGGCCCACACGACCGTGCTGGAGGGGGTTGAACTCGAGCTGGCCGGCATCGAATCGGTAGCCGACGCCCTGCGCCATGTCTCCGGCGTGGCGATGGTCCGGGGCGGCTCCTTTGGTGCTGTCACCTCGCTCTTTCTCCGGGGCGGCGAATCGGACTATGTGCAGGTGCTGGTCGACGGAGTGAGGGTCAATCAGCCCGGGGGGTCGTACGACTTTTCCTCCCTCACCACCGACAATGTGGGGCGCATCGAAATCGTGCGCGGACCTGCCTCTGCCCTCTACGGCTCCGATGCGGTGAGCGGCGTCATTCAGGTTTTTACGCGCCGGGGCAACGGCCCGACCCGGGGGGACGTTTCGTTTCAGGGGGGCAGCTTTGGCACGCGGCGCTGGCAGGCCGGGCTCTCGGGCGGCGCCCAAGCGCTTGCCTACTCATTTTCGCTGGGTGACAACCGGACCGACGGCATCCTGGAATCGAACAACGCTTTCGGCCAGACGACGGCAACCGGTCGGGTTCAGGCGCATCTCGACGAGGACACGGATGCGGCGGTTTCGGTCCGCTTCGAGGACCGCCGCTTCCACTATCCGACCGACGGGTCTGGCAATGTGGCGGACCTCAACGCCAACAACTTCGGCGATGCGCTCTCGGTCGGCATTGACGCGGGGCGCCGTTGGGGAGGTTCCTGGGAAGTGCGCCTCCAAGTCAATGTCCATGAATCCGATCAGGGGATTGATGACCAGCCCGACGGGCCGGCGGACACCCTGGGACTTCACGGCTACAGGAGCCTGACCGACCTGCGCCGCACAACGCTGGGAGGGCGGGCAATCTGGCGACCCGGTCAACACACCGCTGTTGCCGCGGGGTACGAGTCCGAGCGGCAGACCGTGCGCAGCTTCAGTGAGTCTCTCTCCCAGTGGGGCCCGAGCGCCAGCAACGCGGACAACAGTCGTGGCAACCGGGCCCTCTACGCCCAATTCTCGCAAATCCGTGGGCCGGTGGCCCTGAGTGCGGGTGCGCGGATTGAAGACAACGAGCGATTCGGCGTTGCAATGACCTGGAAAGCGGGCGGAGCCTGGCGCCCGGTGTCGGGAACGCGCGTGCGTGTATCGGTCGGAACCGGGATCAAGGAGCCCACCTTCATCGAGACCTACTCGGCCGGTTTTGCGCGCGGCAACCCGAATCTTGAGCCGGAGGAGTCGATTAATGTCGAGGCGGGCATCGACCAGGAGCTTCCCGGCAGGGCCCACCTCTCCCTTACGGGGTTTCACCAGGACTACCGCAACCTGATTCAGTACACGTCGTCTCCCCCCGTCACGGGTGGGCCCAACTACCACAACATCGCCCAGGCCCGCTCTCGGGGGGCGGAGGCGGAAGTGTCGGTGGCCCTGTTCGGCCTTCATCTCTCGGGATTCTACACCTACCTGGATACCGAAGTGGTGGATTCCGGGTTTGACGAGGGACCGTCCGCGACATTTGTCACGGGTGAGCAGTTGCTCCGGAGGCCCAAGCACACCGTGGGCGCCAGCGCAAACCTGCGACTGGCCGGCGGGGTGGGGTTCAGCGGCAACCTGAGGCGCACGGGCGAGCGCAATGACCGTGACTTCAGCACCTGGCCGGCCAGCGCGGTCACGTTGTCCGCCTACACGTTGTTGGATCTGGCGACCAGCATCGACGCTGATCTCCTTGGGCTTGGCACCGGAGTCACGCTGACGCTGCGCGCCGAGAATCTGCTTGATGAACTGTACCAGGAGGCGTGGGGATTTCCGGCTCCCGGGCGCGCCTTTTACGTCGGCGCGAAGGTCGACGTCGGGGGTGGCGGGGGTGGTTCCTGAGGGCCATGGGCTCGGAGGCGCAACATCGTCCCCCGGGACAGATCGTTGTTCCCGGTGGACAAGCGCGAGGAGGGGTGTATTCCGGGCGCGGCCCCGCCGCTGCCAACCCCAAGGTACCCGGGAGAAGAGCGGACATGGGGCGCCAAGGCGTCATGCGCTCCATGGAGAGCCGGGCGGGAACACGGCGACCGACTTGTGCGTAATTCATGAACAGGGTTTTTCGCGTGCTCAGGGGAGCACGGCTGGACATACCCGGCGGCGAGGGCCCGTTTGTCTCTATTCGGTTGCGGCCCCCGTTGGGCGACGAGCAAATGGTGGAACGAACACACGATGAACAGGGTCAATTGGTGCGGGTCTTTCTTGGGCGGGCGTGATCTCCCAACGAAGAGCGAATGGATGTCGGCGTTGCAGCGCGGGGCACGGTGCCTGCGGTGTGCCGCTTCGTGCTGGCCCCGCCGCCTTCCCCATCTCATTTTGGCCGCATTTCTCGCGGGTCTGGGCACCGCTCAACAGGTGGAAGCCCAGCCGTCCGCCGCCGATTCCGCGGCCATTGTGCTGGGCGTGGCGGAGTCCTTTGAGGCCATGGGCGATGCGGGCACTGCCTTGCGGCTCTATCGGCACATTCTGGCGTTCTTCCCTGGGACCCCGGCAGCCCGCGAGGTGACGGCCCTTCTGGCGATGACGGTCCCCAGGGGTGGTGGCGAAACTGAACTGGCGGTGTCGTCGACGCTCTACGGCCTTTGGCTGGGCGTGGCGGTTCCGTGGGCGCTGGAAGCGAGTGACCAGTGGGCCTACGGTCTGGGGCTCGTGGTGGGTGGCCCCGCTGGTTACCTGGGAAGTCGCGCGTATGCCGGAGATCGCTCCGTGTCGCCGGGTCAGGCCCGCGCCATAGGATGGGGTGGAGCATGGGGATCCTTGCAGGGGCTCTGGTGGTCCCAGGCTCTGGGCGACCCGGAGGACGAGGACATCGTGGGAGCCGTGATCGCCGGGGGCGCGGTGGGCACAGCGCTGGGTCTGGTTCTGGCCCGGGGAGAGGTGGCTTCCGGAACAGCGACGGCGGCGAACCTGGGCTCTCTTTGGGGTGCCTGGTTCGGTTTTGCGGGCGCGTACCTTCTCGACTACCGTGACGGCGCCCTCTGGGGAAGCGCCGCGGGAGTCGGGAATCTCGCCTTGGCGGGCAGCGCTTGGGCTGGACATTCGCTGTCAATCAGTCGCTCGCGAGGACGCCTGATCAGCCTGGGCGGTCTGGTGGGTGGCTTTGCCGGCCTGGGGACCGCGATGATCATCGATTCCGGCAACGATGATGTCCTCGTCGGCCTACCTCTCGCTGGAAGTGTCGCCGGGTTGGTCACGGGGATGTTGCTCACGCGCAGCGACAACGGCGGGGAAGCGGCGCCAGGGGCAGATGCCAGGGGCGCACCTTCAACGGGGAGTCTGCTGAACTGGGTGGATGGCCAGTTCGCCCTCTCCGTTCCCATGCCTTCGCCGGCTTGGGGTCTGTCGCCGTCCAATGGGGTGGGTAAAACCCCGTGGACGGTGCCGTTGTTGAACCTGCGATTCTGAGGGAGCGCGGGCGGTGGTTGCCGCGCTAATACGACGCCAGGTCCAGGATCGCCCCAAGCACATCATCGGCCTGGGGCAGAATCGCGCGCTCCAGCTCCGGGGCGTAGGCAACCCAGGTATCCAGCGCGGCGACTCTGCGCACAGGCCCGTCAAGCCATGCAAAGACCTCATCGGAGATGCGCGCGGCGACCTCGGCCCCGATCCCGTGTGACAAGGCGTCTTCGTGCGCAACGATGCATTTGTTGGTTCGCCGCACCGATGAGCCCACCGTATCCATGTCCAGGGGAGAGAGCGAGCGCAGGTCGATGACCTCGGTGCTGATGCCGTGCCGGTCTTCAGCCACGCGGGCTGCGTCCATGCCGCGTTTGACCATGGCTCCGCAGGTGACCACGGTCATGTGTTTCCCCGGGCGAACGATCTTGGCCTTGCCGAAGGGAACCATGTAGTCGCCGCCAGGGTCCGCGGCCTTGTTGTGGACCTGGCGATACAAATGCTTGTGCTCCAAGAAGATCACCGGGTCCTCACACCGAATCGCCGTTCTCAGCAACCCATTGGCGTCAAGGGCATTGGAGGGTAGCACGACCCGGAGTCCGGGCGTATGGGTGAAGAGCGTCGGGGCGGTCTGGGAGTGGTAGATGCCGCCCTTGATGTATCCGCCGTATGTGGTGCGGATGACCACCGGTGCAGACCACGTGCCGGCGGAGCGATACCTGGCCGTGGCCAGTTCATTGCGGATCTGCATGAATGCCGGCCAGATGTAGTCCATGAACTGGATTTCCACCACGGGCCGCAGTCCCCTCTGCGCCATTCCGATGGCGCGTCCGACGATGTTGGCCTCGGCAAGGGGCGTGTTGTACACCCGGTTGCTTCCGAATCGTCGCTGCAACCCATGCGTGACCTTGAACACGCCGCCCTTGCCCCCGACCTCGCTCAGCGCTTGCTCGCGCGAGGCGTCAGCCACATCCTGACCGAACAACACGATTCTGGGGTCGCGCTCCATCTCGGTCCTGAGACAGCGATTCAACAGATCGACCATCGTGAGAAGTCGGTCGTCGGCATTGACGGGGTGGTCCTCGGTGTCGAAGTCCCCACTCATGGGGTCCACGCGCTCCGAGTACAGCCACTTTGTGGCTGTATCGGCCGTGGGTTGCGGGTGTTCCAACGCCCGATCCGCCGCAGCCTCGACCTCTCGGAAGGAGTCGGCCTCGAGTTGGTCCAACGCGCTGTCCGTCGCCACGCCCGTGTCAATCAGCATCCGGCGGGTGCGCGTCAGGGGATCCCGGTCATTTTGGGCGGCTCGCTCACCGGATGTCCGGTATTGGCTCTCGTCGTCCGAGCCGGAATGGGAGTACGGTCGCGTGGTGCGTGCATGCAATAGTGCCGGTCCATGGCCCCGGCGACACCATGTGACAGCCTCCCGGGCGGCCCTGTGACTGTCCAACACGTCGGTGCCGTCGCATGTGACGATCTTGAGGCCCGGAAATCCCGTCAACAGATCTGATACGCTGCCGCCGGCCGTTTGCACCTCGACCGGTACCGAGATCGCGTACTCGTTGTCCTCGACCAGGAACAGAACGGGCAACTTGAGGTTACACGCCGTGTTCAACGCCTCCCAGAATTCGCCCTCCGATGTTGCTCCGTCGCCGGTCGTGCAGACCACGATTTCGTCGTCCGCAAAAGAGGTGACATGCTCCCGCAGCTCGGGCGATTGCGACGCGCGCAGCCACGCCTCCGCCGTCCCGACTGCCTGAAGGAACTGGGTTCCGGTTGGCGACGAGCTCGGGGCGATGTTGAAGCGCGGATCCGAATAGTGTGCGGGCATCTGGCGGCCGCCGCTCGCCGGGTCGGCCGCCGCACCGATCCCCTGCAACAGTTGCTCCATCGGGGAGACGCCCAGGGCCAGGACGAAGGCACGGTCCCGGTAGTAGAAGTGAAACCAGTCGGAGGCCGGGCGAACCAGATCGGCAAGCGCCACTTGGATGGCTTCGTGGCCAGCTCCCGCGATCAGGAAGAAGACCTTTCCCTGTTTGTGCAGGCTGGTCTCGCGGTCGTCGATGTGTCGGGCGGTTACCATGGTGCGATACCATGTCAGCAGCTTCTCTGGGCTCGGGTTGGGCTCCGAATCGACCTCCTGACCTGATTTGTCCATCACGTCCCTGTTTCAATGGTGACTGAGGGCTTTTCAGCCCTGCCATCAAAAAGTCTCAATCCTTTTGTCGGTGTTGTCCAGATTGCGCGACGGCGTCGGCGGATGGTGACCCAAGCTCCCAACGCGCCCAGACTCGGCTTGGGATCCCGCCCTGCACCGCGAGCCCTCTTGCGCGCTTGTGGATCGGGAAAGCATGCCATGCGCGCCAATTCGGGAACCTGGAAGGGCAGGGGGGCAATGTTTGGAACCAGCGATTGCCGGGCCGAAACGCACAAGAAGATCCGAATCATTGCACATGACAAGGGTGGGTATGGGTTACCATTGAGGGTCTTGGGAACAGGTTCGCATGCCGTTTTCGGGCGCGCCTGGCGGGGAGTGGACTTGGCCCCTTGGAGGGCGCGAGCGGCTGTCGCTGGAAATGAATTCGCCCTCGGGGTCCAGGGAACCAAGTGGGGGATGTGTGCTGGCATTCCTTGGACGCGATGAGGACGCAGGAGAGCAGATGGACGACCACGAAGACCGCAGGCTGATCGAGGAGTGGCTGCCTATTGCGCCCCTGGGGATCGAGAGTGTGCGCGAGCGCACCCCCATGACGCCCTTTCCTGCACCCAACCGCCTCCACGTCTGGTGGGCCAGGCGTCCCTTGGTGGCGTCCCGCGCCGCCGTCTTGGCCTCCCTCCTCCCCGCCGACGCCGACCGTCCCCGTTTCCTCCATGTCCTGGGCATCCACGGAGACCCTGTCGCCAGCCGCAGGCGTATGGATGCGGCCGTTCGCAGAGGGGAGCGGGCAGATGGCTATGGCTACCCCAGAGCCTTCAGCTACACCCCGAACGCACGCGACCGGGCATGGCTGTCCAACTATCTGGATGACGAGGTCGTTCTGGACCCAACCGCCGGTGGGGGCAGCATTCCATTCGAGGCGGCTCGCTTGGGAATCAGTGCAATGGGCAACGACCTCAATCCGGTCGCAGCCCTGGTCCAGCGTGCCACCATCGAATGGCCGCTCCGTTTTGGCAACGAGCTGGTCCCGCTGGTCAAGGAGCTGGGCGCAGAACTCACCGACAGATTGCGAGCAGAGCTGGGCGATGTCTACCCGGACGAGGTCATGGCGAATCTGGAATCCCCTGTTGAACACGCCTGCCCGACCCAGAACAACCCGGACCGCTTCAGCATGACCTACCTCTGGGCCCGCACCGTGAGCTGTCCCTATTGCCTGGGTGTGGTTCCGTTGTCGCCCAACTGGCGCTTGGATCCCAGCGGCACCGGCGTGCGCCTGGTCCCCGAAGGCGCAGACCCCGACGGGGATTTCCCCCGACCCCGCACCTGCTCCTTCGAGATCGTCACCAAGGCCCGAGATCACTCGCCCGGCACCGTGGCCCGAGGCACCGCCACCTGCCCCTTCCCCGATTGCCGGCAAGTCATCGACAGCAACGAGATCACCGAGCAGGCCCGATCGGGCGGCATGGGCGAACAGCTCTACGCGGTCGTCTACAAGCGGCGCCAGCCGACGTATCTCAAGAGCGGCAAGCGCGGCAAGGACAAGTGGGTTCGCGAATACCGCGCACCCAGACCCCAGGACGACAACGCCGACCAGGTCGCAGCACTGCTCCGAGACAGGGAGCTTGCCTGGGACCGCCACGACATCATTCCGACCGAGCCCATCCCGGAGGGCTATTCTGCCCAAACCCCCCACCGCTACGGCATGCCCCGTTGGCGCGACATGTTCTCGCCCAGGCAACTGCTCTGTCACGCCACTTCGGTTGACATCTATCGCCAGATGCTCGAAGCCGATGAGGCCAGCGGCGCCCTCACCCCCGTCCGCAAGGCCGCCTACGGCTACCTGGCACTGGCACTGGACACGCTCCTCAACTACAACTCGCGTCTATGCCAGTGGCATTCGTCGCGCCAAGTCGTAGTCAACACCTTTGCAATGCATGCCTTCGTCTTCAAGTGGTCCTATGCGGAGATGCCGTTGATCGTGGGCGGCTATGATTGGGCGATCGAGAAGACCGTCAAGTGTATTGGCGAGTTGGCCGATCTGTTGTCCGCCGACGGCGGGGAGCGGGGTGGGCCGGGCGGGCTCTTCCGGGATCCCGGGTCCGGTTCCCCGTCACCCGGATCTCCGTCGGTGGCGATCACCTGCACGTCGGCCGACAGTCTGGATCACCTGGGCGACGGAAGCGTGGACGCTGTTGTCATGGATCCGCCCTACTACGACAACGTCATGTATGCCGAGTTGTCGGATTTCTTTTATGTCTGGCTCAAGCGCACGGCGGGCCGGGTGTTTCCTGAGCTGTTCGAGCGCTTTCTGACGGACAAGGACAGCGAGGCGGTGGCCAACCCGGTGCGGTTCAGGGGGCTCAAGGGTGCCAAGGCGCGTGCCGGGCAGGACTATCAGGAGCGCATGCAGGAGATCTTTGCCGAGTGTCGGCGTGTGCTCAAGCCCGATGGCGTGATGACGCTGATGTTTACGCACAAGGCGGCCGGGGCGTGGGATGCGCTGACGACGGGGTTGATCGAGGCCGGCTTCACGATCACCGCGAGCTGGCCGATCAACACGGAGGCGCCGGGCAGCATGCATATCAAGGACAAGGCTGCGGCGAACAGCACGGTGTTCTTGGTGTGCAGGCCCCGGGCGTCGGGCGCGGTGGATGAGCATGGCGAGGAGGAGGGTCGCTACTGGGAGGATATTGAGCCGGAGGTGGCGCGCGCGGTGCGGGAGCGCATCAGGGATTTTCAGAAGGCGGGTATTGAGGGCGTGGACCTGTACCTGGCGTCGTTCGGGCCTGCGCTGGAGCGGTTTGCGTCGAACTGGCCGCTCAGCCGGGGCAGGCCAAGGCCGAAGCCTGACCGGGCGGGTCAGCGGCTGGAGCTGGGTGTGGGGGAGGAGTGGGATCCGTATGCGGTGACGCCTGAGGATGCGTTGGATGTGGCGAGGCGGGAGGTGAAGCGGTGGCGGTTGAACGAGTTGACGCCCAGGCGGCCGGACGCTGACCTGGACCGGGCGACATCGTTCTTTGTATTGGCGTGGGATGCGTTTCGGGCGCCCCGGTTTCCGTATGATGAGGCGCTGAAGCTGGCGCGTGCGATCGGCTGCGACCTGGATCGTGACGTGGTGGGTCGCATGGCGGAGAAGCGGGGTGCGAACCTGACGCTGTGGGACAGTCTGGGGCGTGCGGCCAAGGGATCGCTGGGTCCGGGGGATGGCAGCCGGGGCATGATTGACGTGTTGCACCACATTGCGCATGCGGGGCGCGCGAAGTCGTTGCAGGATGCGGTGGAGTTGTTGGAGCGGACGGGACTGGCCGGGGAGCGGCGCTTTGTGGCGACGCTGGAGGCGGTGCTGGAGGTTCTGCCGGTATCGGCCAGGTTCACGGGGTTTGAGTTGCCGGAAGGCTCGATGCGACAGGCGTCGCACGACTTTGACGTGTTGGAGAACATCCGCCGCCTCAAGTTCCAGGACAAGGTCCGGGAACCGAAACAGATGCAGATCTGGCAGGACTGACCCCGCCATGCTCCGGGCACGCGATTGGAGGGTCAAGTACCTCGCCTTCGTGCGCTCGTGGCGGGGTGTCGAATGGTGCCGTATCCGACTGCCCCGGAACCCCGACGTTACGGCTCTGCGGGGATCGACATGATCGCCGACCTGCTCCCGTATCTTCGCTTGGTGTGTCGCCGCCCCGCGCTCCTGCCTGCGGCAATCTCTGCCGCATGGGCGTTTCGGGCCCGGTATTGGTATCGCCGGCCGCCGTTTCTTCCCCTGCCTTCCAGGGCCTACATGCGTTGGCGTGCGGAGACCGCTTACGGGGATCCAGACGCCCGGCCGCCACCGGAAGAGATCGCCCGGTTCTTGACGTGGTCTGCCCGGATGCGGCGACAGATGCGGGGTTCGCCAAGTGTTCTACTGCGAATCAAGGTTGTCGGCCTGGTCGCGGTCATGGCGCTTGCTGTGTGGGCCAACACGCGGGCCGGCGACCTGGAAACCGTCGAGGAGATGGTGGCCGCAGCCGGATATGGAGGCCTCTTTGCGGCCGCTGTTGTCAGCGGATTCAATGTGGTGGCGCCGATTCCGGTCGTGCTCTTCTATCCGCTTCTCATTGAGTCGGGGTTCGCACCAATCCAGACCCTGCTGGTTATCGCCGTGGGCATGAGCACCGGAGACCTTCTGGGATATCTCATCGGCAACACGGCGCGCTCGTCCACCTCGCCGCGGATCGACCGGATCAGGGCCCGTGCTGACGCCCTGCACCAACGGCATGCGTTGTTGCCCTATCTTCTCATGTTCGTCTATGCGGCCGCCGTCCCCCTGCCCAACGAGTTGTTAGTCATCCCGTTGGCGTTCTCGGGATACTCCGCGGTGGGTGTCATGTCCTCGGTTATCCTTGGCAACGTGATCTTCAACACCATGGTGGCATTGGGAGTAGGCCATTTGTTCGGGGTCCATTGACATCGTGCGCATTGTGGGTCTCACCGGAAACGCGGCTGCCGGAAAATCCGGTGTCGCCGCCGTCTGGCGCGCGCGCGGAATCCCGGTTGCGAGCATGGACGAGTTTGCCCGCCGGGCCGTGGAGCCGGGATCGGAGGCGCTGGCCAGCATTTGGAGGCGCTTCGGACCCCGGGTGATTGCTCTGGACGGAACGATCAGGAGGGATGTTCTGCGCCGCATCGTGTTCACGGATGCGGAAGCGCGGGCACAGCTGGAGGCCATCGTGCATCCTGAGGTACGTCGGCTAAGGGATGCGTGGACGGAGTGGCAGCGCATGGTCGGGGCGGTGCTTGTCGCGTGGGAGGCACCCCTTCTCTTCGAGACTGGCATGGAGGATTGTGTGGATGTGGTGGTGGTCGTGGAGGCTCCGGCCGCCGAGCGGCTTCGTCGCTTGACCGAAGACCGGGGACTTGAGGGCACGGAAGCAAGGGCGATGATGGAGGCTCAGGATCCACCGGAGGACAAAGCCGCTCGCGCAGACTTCGTGATCATGAATGACGGAACGCTGTCGGAGTTGTCGGCCCGGGCCGGCGGCGTGCTCGACACCATCAGGAGATACGAGCCGTGAGTCGATTGCAAGGTGCTGCGGCCCGGGCCGGGACCGGGCGAGGGGGCCGGCATGGCAGGGATGGGTGGCGAGACCACCGGGACCGGATCCACGGCGTGCTGGACGCGTTTTCGCGGGCTTCGTCGGTGGTCATCACCACGCATGTAAACGCGGATGGAGATGGCGCGGGGTCGGCGGTCGCGCTGGCCGCGTTCCTGCGGCAACGCGGCGTCCAGGCTTGGATCGCGTTCTCGACGCCATTCCCCGAGAACCTCAGGTTCTTGCTTCCTGAGTCCCGGTGGGTCGTCGATGGGGCTGGCGAGGAAGCGTTCCATCGTTGCCGCAAGGCCGATTTGGCCATCCTTGTCGACACCTCCGAATGGGGTCGGGTGGGCAATGTCCGTCGTGCAATGAAGGAATTGCCGGTTGTCGTGATCGACCATCATCCCAGAACCCCGCGGTCCGTGGACGGCGTGGTGTTTCGCGACACCGGCGCGTGTGCGGCTGGCTTGTTGGTGCAAGAACTCATTGAGGAGACCGGGGAGCCCTTGACAAGCGTGATGGCGGAGGCCCTGTATGTGGCCATCATGTCCGATACCGGAGGCTTCCGCTTCGAAAACGTCGACGCCGACTGTCTTCGGGCCGCGGCCAGGTTGGTCGAGCGGGGGGCAAGGCCCGCCGAACTCTTCCGCTACGTGTGGGGCCAATTTCGGCCGCGCCGCATGGAATTGTTGCGTGAATCGCTGGGCACGTTGCGGATCCAACCCGGTGGTCGAGTTGCGTGGATGGTGGTGCCCAAGGACGCGTACGATCGCCTGGGGGCGACGCTGGACGATCTGGAGGGCTTTGTGGACGTGCCTCGAGATATTGTCGGCGTCCAGGTCGCCATCCTCTTTCGCACCACGGCGGACGGGCGCATCAAGGTGTCGATGCGTTCCGTGGCGCCCACGGATGTGCGTAGCGTGGCTGCCGAGATAGGGGGCGGTGGGCACGAAAGAGCGGCGGCGGCCGTGATCAGCGGACCCCTGGACCAAGCCATCACCCGCGTGGTTCGCCAGGTGGAGCGTCGCCTGGAGGAAAACGACGGGGAGGGACGCCGGGGGCCGGCCGGCCGGCCGGCGCTCCGATGAAGGCGCGAGGAGGTGTCCCGGGTGCCCGGGGCCGAAATGGCGCAGATGGCGATGAAGGCCCCGGAGTCCCGGAGGCCCTGCCTCGCATTCTGATTCAGGTTGGTGAACGCCTGGGGGTGACGACCCTGGACCGGCTCTGGATCTTTCCGCCCCTGGTGCAGGGGCGTCGCGAATGGGGCCTGGTGGCGGCCAGCCGGTTCGACGGGGATGACGCGAGGAGGTTGGTGACGGCGCGCTACCGAGCGCTGCGCACGGGCAAGGGTTTGTACCTGGATACCCGGTTGACGGACGAGGGCGTTGCCCCGCCTGGTCACCTGGACCGGGTGATGGAGGGTGTGGCAAGGCGCGGGCCCCAACCTTTGGGGCATGCGCGCGCGATCGAAGTGGCGGGGCACGCGGAGGCGTTTCAGTCCCTTATGGGGCAATTCGACGAGAATCTCTTGGTTGAACCTGCATCCGCGTGGCGTGACCCGGTCGTGCCGGGGCGCTGAGGAGCGGCCGATGCCCAGTCGCAGAGACCCCGCCGCCCCGGCGCGCGCGAGCCGGGAGACGAACCACCTCTTGCCGAACGGCCTAGAGGGGCTGCCGTGGGAGTTGCCCCGTGTCTTCCTGGGCCTTGATGGCAAGCAAGCGACTCCCCTGGGGGCGTCCACATGGATTCTGCCCGTGCCCTACGAGGCGACCGCCAGCTGGGGCACACGCACGCGCCAAGGCCCGCAGGCGATCATCGACGCGTCCCGCTATGTGGAGTTGTTCGACCACGAGTTGGGGCGGGACACCTCCGGCGACGGTGTGTACACCTTGCCCGCCCTGGAGCTCGTCCGCGGCGATGCTGCCCGTGCGATGTCCGAACTGGACGACGCGTACGGGCGGGTGCTGCGGGCCGCCGCCGGACGACGCGTGATCGTGTTGGGTGGCGAACACTCGATTTCCGGACCTCTGATCTCCACCTGGGCCCGCCGATGTCCAACGCGCCTGACCGTGCTCCAGTTCGACGCCCACCTGGATCTTCGAAAGGAATTCGGGGGCAATCCGCACCCGCACGCATGTGCCATGGCGCGGGTGGTCGATGCGGTGGACCTGGTCGCTGTCGGAGCCCGGGGCATCAGCCAGGAGGAGTGGGGCGAGGCCTGTGCCCGGGACAACGTGCGCGTCTTTACCGACCACATGTGCCACGGCAGGGACGACTGGATGCCCCGGATCCTGGACTCCCTGGGAGACGTTGTCTACATCACCTTTGACGTGGACTACCTTGATCCCTCGCTTGTGCCCTCGACGGGAACGCCGGAGCCCGGCGGAGGCCAATGGCACCCGACGCTGGCCCTGCTGGGCGAAGTTTTTCGTCAGCGCAGGGTCGTGGGTGTGGATGTCGTCGAGCATGCCCCCCTGCCCGGCGTTGTCGCGCCCGACTTCCTGGTCGCGAAGCTTGTCTACAAGATGATCGGCTACTGGGGTGCCCAGGGCGCGAGACCACCCTCGGGTGAGCCAGCCGGAACCGAACCCGGAGCCGGCCTGTCCCAGCAAGGACCGCGCGTTCGATGAATGAGACCGTTGGCGTCACCATCGTCTTTACCGCAGGCGTGTTGTCGTTCTTGTCTCCCTGCGTTCTTCCCCTGGTCCCCAGCTACCTGTCGTTTGTGACCGGGATGTCGCTTGAGGACCTCCAGGAAGGGGTCGAGCGGCGACGAGTCCTGATTCACTCGCTGCTCTTTGTGTCCGGCTTTACGCTGATCTTTGTCTTGCTGGGCGCGTCCGCCTCCTTCATGGGTCGCTTTCTCAACTACTACAGCGACTGGGTCGCCCGCATCGGCGGCATCGTCATCATCGTCCTGGGACTTCACCTGGTTGGTGCATTCAAGTTGGTGCCGCTGATGCGCGAGAAGCGCTTGCACCTGGCCGACAAGCCGGCCGGATACGTGGGCACCGTGGCCGTCGGCCTCGCGTTCGGGGCGGGCTGGACGCCGTGCATCGGTCCGGTGCTGGGGGCGGTGCTCACGATGGCCGCATCACAGCAGAGCCTGGGTCGGGGCACGGCGTTGCTCTTCGTATATTCCATGGGGCTGGCCATCCCGTTTCTCCTGTCCGCGCTCGCGTTGGAGCGGTTTCTGGGTGCGTTCCAGAGGTTCAGGAAATTCCTGCCCGCCGTGCAGATTGCGTCCGGTGCGCTGTTGATCGTGCTGGGCGTGTTGCTGGTGACCGGCTCGTTTGTGGTGCTTGCGGCATGGCTCAACCGTTTTGTTCCCGATTTCCTGCTGGAGCGCTTGTAACATGGTCGTGGTTCCCTCAACGATGTCGGCGCTGGGTAACCCGGCTCCCAATTTTTCGCTCCCGGAGCCGGCGACCGGCCGGACCGTCTCACTTGCGGATTTCCGTGCGTCTGAGGCCCTTCTGGTGGCCTTTTGGTCGAACCACTGCCCCTTCGTCCAACACATCGCGGATCACTTTGCCCGTCTGGCGGAACGCTATCGGCGCAAGGGCGTCGGCATCGTTGCGATCAATGCGAATGACGTGATCCGCTATCCCGAGGACAACCCGGAGAGGATGAGTGAGGAGGTCAAGCGTCGAGGCTACGGGTTCCCGTACCTCTTTGATGAGCGCCAAGATGTGGCCAAAGCCTATGAGGCCGCATGCACGCCCGACTTCTTCCTCTATGATCGACACCGGACCCTGGTCTACCGTGGCCAGTACGACTCCAGTCGCCCGTCGCTGGGGGTCCCGGTGACGGGAGAGGATCTGGGCAGGGCCCTGGATGCCGTGCTGGCCGGCGAGGCGCCGCTTCTCCGGCAGGTGCACAGCGTGGGCTGCAACATCAAGTGGAAGCCGGGGACGGAACCGGCGTGGTTCGGGTAGTGGCCTGATCGACTGAGGCCTGCGTTGCGCTTGTCGGGAGGGTGCGCCGCCTCAGGCGGCTCCGGCCAGGTCCTGCTCCAGGAGTTGGCGCCTGAGGAGCGAGGCGTAGGTGCCTCCCCGGGCAACCAGGTCGTCGTGGCGGCCCCGCTCGACGATCTGTCCATGCTTGAGCACCAGGATCAGGTCGGCGTCCTTCACCGCCGTCACGCGGTGGGAGATAATGAATGCGGTTCGGTTCCTCAGCTCGCCGCGCAACCCGTCCAGGATCTTCGACTCGGTGGCCGTGTCCACGGCGCTCAACACGTCGTCCAACACCAGGACCGGCGGATCGATCGCGAGCGCCCGCGCCAGCGCGACTCTCTGTTTCTGCCCACCGGAGAGGTTGATGCCGCGCTCGCCCAGGCGCGTGCGATACCCGTCGGGAAACTGGGCGACCGTCTCGTGCAGGTGAGCAGCGGTGGCTGCGCGTCGGATGCGGGCGTCCAGGCTGGCCCCGGAGAGGGAATCCGGCAACCCCAGGGCGATGTTGCGGTCCAGCCGGTCGGAGAACAGGAAGGTGTCTTGGGGCGCACATCCGACGTGTTCGCGAATATCCTGGGGGTCGTAGCGGGGTAGGGGTGCCCCATCCAGCAACACCGTGCCCGACGTCGGGTCGTACACCCTGGCGATCAGCGACACCAGGGTGCTCTTCCCGGATCCCGTCGGTCCCACGATCGCGATGGTCTGCCCGGGTCGGGCGACAAAGGAGATGTCTCTCAGCACAAGCGGCCGGGGGCCGTCCGGGTCCGGGGGCCGGGGCGATGTGGTCGGGGGAGGTGACGCGGCCGGGCCCGTCGGCGCCGGGTCGGGATATCGGAAGGACACGTCGCGAAATTCGATCACGGCGTCCCGCTTCGGTTTCTGGCGGGGCTTGGCTGGGGCGGCAATCGAGGGCTTGGTGGCAAGAATCCTGTTGATCCGTCCCATTGAGGCTGCACCCCGCTGGAACATGTTGACCACCCAGCCAAGGGCGATCATGGGCCATCCCAAGAGAACCAGGTAAAAGGAAAAGGCGACAAAGTCTCCGGGTGTCATCGCTTGGGACATGACCAAGTGCCCGCCGTACCAAAGAACCGCGACCATCGCCAGGCCCGTCAGTAGCCCCATGATGGGGTGAAACGCGCCCGACACGTACGCCAGGCGCATGTTGCGAGCGACATAGTCGTGGTTGAGGCGATCAAATTCGTCAGCTTGCGTGTGTTCTTGTCCATAGGCCCGAACAATGCGGACTCCCGTCAGGTTCTCCTGCACCATGGTCGAGAGCGCCCCGAACTGCTCTTGGATGTGTTCGAACCGTTCATGGATTTTCTTGCCGAACCAGGCTACCACGGGGGGCAGTAGCGCCATGGGGATCAGGGCCACCAATGTGAGGCGAGGGCTGATCCAAAGCATGAGCCCCAGGCCGACGGTGAAGTTGACGACGGTGTTGGCCGAATACATGACCGCCGGGCCAACGGCCTGGCGCACCGCCAGAGTGTCGTTCGTCGCCAGGCTCATGAGGTCGCCCGTGCGCGTGGAGCCGTAGAACGGGGCGTCCAGGCGCAGCAGGTGTCGGAGGAAGTTATTGCGCAGGTCGACCTCCACCCGTCGACTCACCCCATTGAGGATCTCGCGCATCCCGTAGCGCGCCGCGTTGCCCACAATCGCCACGCCAACGATGATGAGCGCATAGGTGAGGACAATGCCCCGGATGGTCTCGGGATCCTGGGCTCCAGACTCGGTGAGCGCGTCGATGGGGAGCTTGAGCAGGTAGGGGTTGGCCAGCGCGAAGGTGTTGGCGATGACCACGAGGAGGAGTCCCCACGCCAGCGGTCGTCGGTAGGGCCGAAAGTAGGGGACGACGGGCTTGAGTTGGCGCATCTGGGGTGGGAGGCGGGGCTAGCGGGAGTGGCCGATCACGCGATAACTCCGGGTCTCAGGCGAGGTGCGAGGGGCCGTCCGAATGACCGACCAATTGCCCCAAAGGTGTGCTCACGGTCACGCCAAGCCTGGTCGGCAGTCTGTTGGCCCCGGTCAATTGTAAGCGTATTGTCTTGGGGGAGCAGGATTGCCCGCAGGACTTCGGAGTGAGTCACCCCCAAGCGGGAGCGCTCCGGTGGATGTGGCGTGGCGTGGAGAAGAAAGACCGCGTACCGGGTGCCAGGGATCGGAAGACACAGAGTGAAACAGAGAACCCAATGGCAAGGCGATTGAGGGGCGTTGAAATCTGCCGCTGGCTGGGGGCAGTTGCCCTGATGGCGGTGGCGGGCTGTCAGGGCGACCAAGGGGATGTGCGGGCTGAACCGGAGGGGTCGGTCGAGAGGGCCGCCCCGGCCAGGGGGGCGCCGCCGGGGTCGGTCGCGCCACCGGGCCTGAGCGTCCGGGGCGAGCGCCCAAGCACCGGGGTAGGGGTCGGGGACCAGGGCGGGGACAGCGTCCAGACCTCCCATCTCCCCGCCCAAGGGGAGATCACCGACCGTGGCCCGCCCACCGGCGAACTGCGACCTGCGTGGCTCCCGGCGGGCACGCGCATCCATGTGGTGGCTCCCCAAGACATTTCAACGGACATGTACCAGGTGGATGACGCGGTGGTTGTCGTGGTCGATCAACCGGTGACCGACACGATGGGGGCGGTGGTTCTGCCCTCGGGAGCGATCTTGATCGGGCGGGTCCTGGCGGCGGTGAGCTCCGGTGGCAGCGGCGAAGAGGCGGTGTTGGAGATTGCATTTGAGACCCTCTCGACGGAGAGCTATGAGCGCCCCCTGGAGGCGGATGTGGTCGAGGCCGTGGTACGGTTGGACGCGCAGGCTGAGGCGATGCGCCGGGCCGCCGGCGCGCGCGCCGCGGCAACGACGGTGGTGCCCGGGGTCATCGTGGCCGGACAGCGCTTCACGGTGGCGTTGCGCCGTGGCGTCGCTGTGCCCCGCCCTCGGGCTCCTTCCCCGGATTCTCTTGGCATTGCCGACACCACGGGCGGCGCCCGAGCGGGTTCGCCTTAAAGGCCCGGCGCGCCCCCGTGTTCCAACGGGCGCGGGTGGCGGATCTTCGTTGCCCCAAGCGTCAGTTGTATCCCAAGGCCTTGCCCCCCCGCCTGGGGTCGGCCCATCCGGCGAATGAGCCGTCGGGCAGCGCCATGATCAGCTGCACATCGCCCGACATGCCTCCGGTGAAGTACGCGTCCGGTGGTCCGGGGTCGCGCTCCACGAGGGTGTGGCCCATGGATTGCAGGGCGGACACCGTGGAGTCGGGGAGGCCCCGATGCTCAAAGAAAACCACATCGGGAAGGTGCTGGTGATGTACCCTGGGCGCATGCACGGCCTGCACCACATCCATTCCGTGATCGACGATGTTCATGATGCTCTGAAGCACGGTCGTGATGATGGTCGCGCCCCCGGGCGTGCCCGTGACCAGCAGGAGCTCTCCCGAGGGATCCTCAACGATCGTGGGACTCATTGCCGAGAGCATCCGCTTCTCCGGCTCGACCGCGTTGCGTTCCCCCTGGACCAGGCCGAACTGGTTGGGCGTTCCGGGCTTTGCGGAAAAATCGTCCATGGTGTTGTTGAGAAAAAACCCCGCACCCTGGACAACGACCTTGCCGCCGTACCAGGAGTTCAGGCTGGTGGTGACCGCGACCGCGTTACCCTGTGCGTCGACGACAGAAAAGTGAGTGGTGTGACTCTCGTCCAGCATGGCATCGAGTCCCGGGTGAACCTCGGTGGATGGCGTGGCGCGTCCCGGAGTCACGGTGGCGGCGTGCCGGGCGGCGTACTCCTCTGACATCAGTCGATCCACGGGCAACCGGACAAAGTCGGGGTCGGCCAGGTACTCGTTGCGGTCAGCGTAGGCGCGGCGAAACGACTCGACCATGACGTGCAGGGCCTCGGCACTGTTCCAGCCCATTTGGGAGATATCCCAGCGTTCGACGATGTTGGCGATCGCCGCCATCGTGACGCCGCCGGACGACGGGGGCGGCATCGAGTGAATCGTGTGGCCCCGATAATCAAAGCTCACGGGATCTCGCCACACCACGTTGTAGCGATTGAGGTCTTCAAGGGTGATCAACCCGCCGCCCCGTTCCATCTCCTGTACGATCAGGGACGCCGTCTCCCCGCGGTAGAAGTCGTCGGGCCCCTGGTCGCGGAGGCGTGCCAGCACGGCGGCCAGGTCGCTTTGGACCAGGGTGTCACCGATGAGCGGCACCTGACCGCCGGGCAGAAAGATGCGGGCACCCTGCTCGAAGGAGCCGATTCCCTCCCGGGCCGCCACGAGCGTGGAAACCAAGCGAGCGGTCACCTCGAAACCCTCCGCTAGGGTGATCGACGGCTGCACCACTTGGGACCATGGCAGGTTTCCAAAGCGCTGGTGAGCGTCCCATAGCCCCGCCACAGTGCCCGGAACGCCGGCTGCCAGATGGCCGACCACGGATCGGTCGGTCACGTTGCCGGCTTCGTCCAAGAACATGTCGCGCGTGGCGGCCAACGGAGCCTTCTCGCGATGGTCCTGGGCATGCACGGTGCCGTCGCTCTGCCGGATCATCATGAAGCCGCCTCCCCCCAGGTTGCCAGCCTCGGGATTCACGACGGCCAGAGCGAGCCCGACGGCCACCGCGGCATCCACCGCGTTGCCGCCGGCGGTGAGAATGTCGACGCCGACCCTGGTGGCGTATTCATCGGTGGTGGACACCATGCCGGTGGAGCCCGACACCGGCGCGTCCGCGCTGGCGCCGAAGGGCCAATCCGGCGGAAACGCTCCGCCCCGGGCGGTAAATGCGCTTCGCTCGCCCGAGTCGGTTGGCTGCGGTGTGCAGCCGACGCCGATCAGAGCCGCAAGCAGGCACGCCGCCGCCCATCGGAGGATGGGTGTGGACAAGGGCAGCCGGCGCCGCCTGATGGGCCTGTGCCGTGTTGCGCTCGTTGCGTCCGGTGTGGGAATAATCATGGGGGTTGCTTCCGTTAGTTTGGGCAGTGGGAGTTGGCCGCCGGATCTTGCCGATACCGTTGGGTCCAAATAGCGCACAGGGCGGATTAAGATGCTGGACAGGCGACTCACGGAGCAACGCAACCCACGCAGCGAGGGCATTGATCTTCTTTCATCCCGGGAAATTGTGCGCCTCATCAACCGTGAGGACCAATCCGTTGCACGCGCCGTGGCGAAGGTGGGCGACGCCATCGCGCGCGCGGTCGACCTGGCCGTGGATTCGTTTCGCTCCGGGGGGCGCCTGATCTACATCGGGGCGGGGACCTCGGGGCGGTTGGGTGTGCTGGACGCGGCAGAAATGCCGCCCACCTTCGGCACCGACCCGGCTATGGTTCAGGGAGTGATCGCGGGTGGGGTCGAGGCGCTGGTGCGCGCCCAAGAGGGAGCCGAGGACAGTCCGGGGAGCGGCGGTGACGCGATGGACGCGATGGGCGTCGACGGGCGCGATCTCGTGATCGGTATCGCCACCTCGGGCACGACCCCGTTCGTACATGGAGCGCTCGGGCGCGCCAGGGAGCGGGGAGCCAAGACCGGTTTCATCCTCTGCACCCCGCCCCCAGACTCCCTGCTCGGCGGTCACGATGTGGTGATTGCTCCGCTCACGGGTCCAGAGGTCGTCACCGGGTCCACGCGAATGAAGGCCGGAACGGCAACCAAGCTGGTACTGAACTCGATTACCACGGCCGCCATGGTTCGGCTGGGAAAGGTCGACGGGAACCTCATGGTTGACCTGCAGGTCACATGCCGGAAGCTCCAGGACCGGGCCGAGCGCATTCTCATGACCAAGCTGGGGCTGGACCGGACGCAGGCATCGGAGCTCTTGGATCGAGCCCGCGGCCACGTCAAGACGGCGCTGGCGATGCATCGGCTAGGTCTGGATCGGACCCGGGCGGCGCGGGCCCTGAAGGGTGCGGATGGCTTCCTGGGCGCTGTCGTCCCGCCGGGCGAGTCGTCGTGAGCGGGCGCCCGGCCGTGTGGCCTTGGGTAGGCCGATCGCCCTGGGTTCTCATGGCGATCGCGGTGCTGGTGCATGTCGCGATGGCCTCCATGTCGTGGTCGTCGCGCATCCATTCGGGTGGCGACAACGCAGCTTATGTGTCCCTGGCAAACGCTCTGGCCCAAGGCGGATCCTATGTGGAGACATGGTCGCCTGGCACCCCCGACCATGCCAAGTACCCGCCCATGTACCCGGCCGTGCTGGCGGCCATGATTCTGTTGGGTGCCAAGAGTTGGACAGCGTTCAAGGCGCTGTCCATGGTGTTCACGGCACTGGCCACCGCGTTTTGCTTTCTGTGGGTCCGGCGGATGCATGGGGCGCATGTTGCCCTGGTGGCCGCGGTCCTCCTCGGCGCCTCGCCCGCGGTCCAGGAATATGCGAAGTGGATCCTCGCCGACCCGCTGTTCCTGGCCCTGACGCTTGCGTCGCTGTGGTTGTTGACGCCCGCGGGGAACACGCCGCCGGCCGAGACTCGGGCGCGTCCGGGCCGCCGGAGGGCGCACCGTGCCGAGCCGGGTCTGCCGCTCCGCCGGTTGGCGGTAGGGTTGCTTCTGGTCGTGGCCGCCTACTTCACGCGGTCGGCGGGCTTGCCGCTTGTGGTTGCCGTGTTGATGTGGCTGGCCCTCAAGCGGCGTTGGGTCCCGCTGGTCGCATTTGGCGTGGTGTTCGCTGCCGTGGCGCTGCCGTGGCAGCTGCGCGGGGGTGATGAGTACATCTCCGAGTTTTGGTTACTCAACCCCTACGACCCGGACATGGGTCGCGCGGGTCTGATCGACCTTGTCTCGCGCGCGTCCGAGAATCTCTGGGTTTACACGGTGCGGATCGTTCCCGATGCGCTTGCCGGGGTCACCGGCATAGGGGGAGGTGCTCTGGGTATCGCCTTGGGCGGATTGGCGGCCGTCGGATGGCTTCGTCGAATGGGGCGGGGGATCGGGGCGGCCGATCTGTTCTTCGTCCTCTATGCCGGGTTGATCCTGTTGTGGCCCCCGGTCTGGTCAGGCGATCGCTTCGCGCTTCCTCTCTTGCCGCTGATTCTGCTCTATGCGGGAGAGTCTGCGGCGGCGGTGGTGGGTCGGCTACGCCAGGGCAATCCCCGTTCGCCCCCGGTTCGGACCCGTGCGGGGAGCGCTTGGCTGCTGTCCGTGCCGATGGTCCTCCTGATTCCCCAAGGGTTGGCATGGGGGCAGTCGCGTACGGTGGGCCGGGCCTGCGCCCCCGCGGTGGAGCAAATGGGGCCTCTGGGGTGCTATGGCCGGGGGGTGCGGGACTTTCACGCCGTTGCCCACTGGGCAGGCCAGCAACTGCCCGCCGGTGCTGTTGTGTTCACGCGCAAGCCGCGCATGTTCCATGTCTTCAGCGGCTTGGCCTCGGTCACCTATCCATTTTCCAGGGACACGGATCTTCTCGTGGCCCAAGCCGACAGCCTGGGGGTGGGCTATGTGGTTCGGGATCAATGGGGCAGCAGCGCGGCCACGAGCGTCGACCCGGTTCTGCGTGCACACCCGGGGCGGTTCTGTGTGCTGGCCCAGCTGAGCGCGGGATCGGATGCACCCGTCACCTCCGTGATTCAGATCCTCCGGCCGTCCGATGACGTGGTTCCAGGCGATGCCGTTCTGGCGCGGTGTCCGCAGGGCCTCTGGCGAGACGCTCTCCCCATGGCCGCAATCACGTCGATGACCGTGCCCATCCTGGACAGGGACCGCGGAAAGTGATCCCGTTGCCATCGACGCCGGGTCCCCAGCTTGCTCGGGGCCGTACGGTCCGGCGCCTCTGTTGTCTGGCGTGGCTGGGCGCTGTCGCCGCCGCCACGCAACTCTCGGACCGGGCGCCCGCTACTGCGCAGACCGTCCCGCCCGACGAGAACTGGCGCCAGATTGCCACCGCGCACTTCGTGGTGACCTACCCACAGCGGATGGAGACGGTGGCACGGCGGGGCGCGACGCTGGCGGAGCGGGCCTATGCCCTGTTGTCCAGGGAATTTCCGGGGGTCCCTGACGGCCCGGTGCAGCTTCTTCTGACCGATCATGCCGACATCTCGAACGGCTTTGCATCACCGCTTCCCTACAATCAGGTCACGATCTTTGCCCGCCCTCCCATGGACGGGGGGAGCCTGTCGTATTTCGACGACTGGCTTGAGCTCGTGATCACGCACGAACTGGTGCATACCTTCCACCTGGATATGTCCGGAACGCTTGGGCGGGCCCTGCGCAAGGTGTTCGGGCGAATGCCGGTTCTGTGGCCTGTCTTTCCGTCGGCATCGACCCCGACCTGGGTGGTTGAGGGGCTTGCCACCCATTACGAGAGCCGCCTGACGCAGGCCGGCAGGGTCCGTGGCACATGGCAGGACATGGTCATGCGGACCGCAGCGCTTGGAGATGGGTGGCCGAGACTGGATCAGGCCACCGGCACGTCCCCGGTCTGGCCAGGCGGCCACAGGCCCTATGTGTATGGGGCGCGCTACCTGGACCATATGGCAAGGACCCATGGACATGAGTCGACGGTGACATTTGCCCGCTCGCTGGCCGATCTCTGGGTACCCTACCGGCTCAACGCGGCCGCCAGGCAGACCTTTGGCGAGACGCTCTCCGACAGCTGGAATGAATGGGAGAGCGTCAAGAAGGCCGAGTACCGGGATGTTCTGCGGAGGTTGGCCGAGTATGCGCCCCTCACTGAAGGAATGACCGTGGATAAGGCCAGTCGGATGCATGGCCCGGCCGTGGTTTCGGTAGACGGGGAGCAGCTGGCCTATCTGTTTGCCGACGGCATTGACGCGGCGCAGATCCGGTTGGCGGATCCGGACGGATCCGGGCGGCGGCGGCTCACCCGCGTCAACGGCACGGGAAGTAGCCTTTCCTGGGCGGCGGATGGCTCGCTTTACTTTACGCAACTCGAGTTTGCGGACCGGTACCGTTTGACCAGCGATATCTACAGGGTGGGCCCCGGCGGTGACATCCAGCGCGTCACGAGTGGCCGGCGCATCACCCACATGGATGTCTCTCCCGACGGTGGCCGGGCCGTTGCGGTGCAGGAGGGCGGTGCGACCAATCGCCTGGTCATGGTGGACCTGGCGACGGGGGAGGTCAGCGCGCTCACGGAGCCAAGAGGGGATGTTCACTGGGCTCACCCGCGCTGGTCGCCGGACGGCGCGCGCATTGCCGTGACGCGCTGGATGGCGCCAGGGATGATGGACATCGTCATTACGGACGACCGGGCGCGCGTGGTCCTGGAGGTGACCCGGGACCGGGCCGTGGACACCACCCCATTCTGGGCACCGGATGGTGTGACGCTCCTCTGGTCCTCCGACCGGACGGGCATCGCCAACCTCTTCGCCGCCACCGTGGGCGTGGATGGAGTCACGCGCGTGCGGCAGGTCACCAACGTCATCGGTGGGGCGATTCATCCGTCGGTGGATCGCCAGGCACGGTGGATACACTTCTCGTCCTATCACGCCGACGGGTGGCACGTCGAGCGGATTCCGTTTGATCCAGACTGCTGGTCGGCCCCGCAACGTGCCCGTGACGATCTCGTGAATGGCTTGGGGCGGGACACGGGCACCGCCGGTTCGGGTGTGGATGTGTCCATCGGGGCCCCGGCGGCGTATCGGGCACTGCTGACGCTGCGCCCCTGGGGGTGGATCCCGCTGTACGCGCCGGCAGAGACGGGGACAGGCCGAGGGGGCCAAAGGCACAGCGTATTCGGACCCTCGGTGGGCGCGGCGCTTGCGGGACGGGACCTGGTTGGGCGTCACTCGTACTCCCTGGCGTTGCGGTCTTCGGTCGATGCCTGGCGCCTTACGGGGAACCTCCGGTACAGCTTCCACGGGCTTGGCGATCCGGTCCTGGGCTTGGTCGCATCCCAGATTCACGACGCATCGTCCGGCACCTACGAGGTGGCGATGCAAGGCGGACCGGCGCGGGAGTTTTTTCTTCTGGAGCGCGAACGGAGTGCCATGGTCACAGCCTCCTTCTCCAGACGCCGCTATCGCACGGTCAGTGGCCTGGCGCTCTCGGGTGGACTTGTGCGTAGCACCCGAACCCTGCAGGACCCGCAGGGCAGTGCCGGCCCGACGCTTCGCCTCCCGCCCCCGTCGGTGAGCTTTGGCGAGGCGAGGGCGACGGTGTCGGTGTCGAACACGCAGTTTCGGGCGTTGTCATTCTCAAGCGAGGATGGCGTTCGGGCCTTCGTCAGCGGCCGCGTTCGCAGCCCATGGGGCCTGAGCGACGAGGCGCAGGGCGTCCTGGGCACCCACCGGGGATTTCAGGAGGTGACGGGGGAAATCTCCGCCTTCAAGGCGATGGGTAACGGGGGGTTCGCGAATCATGTCCTGGCTGCTCGCGCCTCCGCCGGGGCGGCGTTTGGACCCGGGGCCAACCGATACCATTACGGAGTCGGGGGAGCCGAGGGGCAAGGCGTGTTCGTGCCAGGGCTGGGCAACATTGGGTGGACGTCGCTGGCGTTCCCGGTGCGGGGCTACCCAAGGGATGTTCGATTCGGTCACCGGGCGTGGTCGGCCAGCCTAGAATACCGGGCTCCACTCATGGTGGTTGACCGCGGGTGGGGTGCTTTTCCGCTGTTCGTCGACCGGATTCACGGCGGGGTCTTCATGGACGCTGGCAACGCGTGGGGGCCGAGGCGGGTGCAGCAGGGCGAAGACAATCCTCGAACGACTGCTTTGGTCAGCGTGGGAGCCGAGGTTGGCGTTATCGTGGGCGCGTTCTACCAAAGCGGCGTTTCGGTCCGCTTGGGGTGGGGCCTGCCGCTCACCGGCCCCGGTGGCTCGGTGGCGTACGTGCGCGCGGGTCGCGCGTTTTGATCTGCGGTGTCGGTGGCCCGGCTGGCACACAATCGGTAGGTGTCCTAGATTGTCTGACCCCAGCATGTAGTAGCTGGGATGTCGGGGTCAGGGGGCGTGTGATCCAGGGCCGGGCCGGTGGTTAAGGCCGCGGGATTGCCCGGATTCACGCTTGCTTGTGACGGCTGTCACCAACCACCTTGGGATGTCATTGATCGCGATGCTCGTGTGGTGAGGACGGATCGGTTGTCAGGCAATTGCCGGCGCCATCAATGGCGCAGAAGTCCCGACCCGGATCCGACTGCGTGGGTTGTTGCCCTCGCCTCCTGACCCTCCCCGATTCCACGCCCCGAACCCCTGCTGCCATCAACGCCGGAATACCCCCCCCAACCCCAACAGGACGGACATTGACCCCGACCGCCGCTCCATCGACCCGCTTGTTTGACGACCAGACCCCGGACGACCTTCCCGCCGCCCGGTTGACGGACAACGCCAGGATCGTGCTGTCGCGCCGTTACCTCAAGAAGGATGAGTCCGGCGAGCCGACGGAAGAGGCCGAGACGATGTTCTGGCGAATAGCCCGCGTGGTCGCCGAGGAAGACCGCAAATACGGGGTCTCGGAGCGGGCCATCAAGGAGGTTGCCCGGAGCTTCTACGACCTCATGGCCACCGGGAAGTTCGAGCCCAACTCGCCGACGCTCATGAATGCCGGGCGCCCGCTTGGCCAGCTTTCCGCCTGTTTCGTGCTTCCGGTCGAGGACGCTTTGTCCAATGGTCGCAGCGGTATCTACGATACGCTTAGGGCGATGGCGCTCGTGCATCAGTCGGGCGGCGGCACCGGGTTTTCGTTTTCACGGCTCCGGTCCGAGGGGGATCCGGTGCGTTCCACCATGGGTGTTGCCTCCGGCCCGGTGTCCTTCATGCGCCTGTACGACGCGTCCACCGAGGTGGTCAAGCAGGGGGGTACGCGGCGGGGAGCGAACATGGGGATTCTGCGGGTCGACCATCCCGACATTCGCGCCTTTATCCGTTGCAAGAACGACACCTCCCAGATCACCAATTTCAACATCTCCGTGGCGATGACCGACGCATTCATGGAGGCGGTCAAGGGGGGGGGGGCATACGAATTGGTCAGTCCCCGCGATGGCCGGGTCGTTGGCGTTGAGGATGCCGGCGAGATCTTCGACATGATTGTGGAGGGCGCGTGGACGACCGGTGAACCCGGGGTGTTCTTCATTGATCGCGCCAACGACTTGAATCCCGTTCCTGAGTTGGGTAGCTACGAGGCCACCAATCCCTGCGGAGAGCAGCCGCTGCTGGCCTACGATGTCTGCAACCTGGGCAGCATCAACGTGGGCGCGTTTGTGCTGGATGCCGGTCCCGCCTCCCGGGCCACGATCGATTGGGACGGACTTCGGCGGACCGTGCATATGTCCATTCATTTTCTGGACAACGTGATTGATGCCAACCGGTATCCGTTGAAGGAGATTACCGAGCTCGCCAAGAAGATCCGCCGCGTGGGTCTGGGCGTCATGGGGTGGGCCGACCTGCTTGTGCGACTGGGCATTCGCTACGATTCCGAAGAGGGCGTGGCACTGGCGCGCGAGGTCATGGCGTTCGTGGATGAGGAGTCTCGGGTGGCCTCGGAGGGGCTGGCCAAAACGCGCGGCGAATTCCCCGCATGGGAAGGGTCGATTTGGGGGCCGGATGAGAGTTGTGCGCGGTCGGCTGGCGGAGCGAGGATTCGCGAACACCGACGCTTGCGCAACTGCAACTTGACCACCGTGGCGCCCACGGGAACGATCTCGATCATCGCGGGATGCAGCGGGGGCATCGAGCCGTTGTTCGCGGTCGCCTTCATGCGGAACCAGGCTGGCGTGATGATGCCCGATGTCAACCCGGACTTTGTTCAGCGGGCCCGAGACGAAGGTTGGTACTCGGACGAATTGATGAAGCGCATCGCCGCGAAGGGCCATATCCACTTCGATGAGGTGCCCGCGGAAGTCCAGGAGGTGTTTCGCACCGCCCACGACATCGCGCCGGAGTGGCATGTCCAGATGCAGGCGGCCTTCCAAGAACATGTCGATTCGGCCATTTCGAAGACGACCAACTTCGCCTTTGAGGCCACAAGGGAGGATGTTCGCAAGATCTATGAAATGGCGTTCGACCTGGGTTGCAAGGGTGTGACGGTGTATCGCGATGGCTCGCGCCCCATGCAGGTACTCTCGACGGGCAAGACCGGGCAGGGAGAGACGGCCGACAGTGTGGTCCAGGACTCCGGCGTCCAGGAGGAGATGGCGCAGCAGCTGGCAGACGCTCGGGCCAGGGCCCATAAGCTGGAGGGCGAGTGCGAGGAGCTCCAGCGTCGCTTGGACCAGTACGACCACGAGGCGGGTCGGGTTCGTCACAAACGCCGTCGGCCGTCGACGCTAAGGGGTTGGACGATGAAGAAGCGCTCTCCGCTCGGGGACATCTACGTCACCATCAACGAGGATCAGAGGGGCAAGCCTTTCGAGGTGTTCTGTACGGTCGGCAAGGCGGGGGGAGCGGCAATGGCCGACTCAGAGGCGATCGGACGCCTTATCTCGTTGTCGCTACGCTCTGGAATCCCGATCACGGCGGTGCGGGACCAGCTGCGGGGCATATCCTGCGATCGGGCCGTCGGCGTAGGTGTGCAGAAGGTGCTTTCCGCCCCGGATGCCATAGCGCAGGCGATCGAGCGCTATCTGTCCGAAAAGGAGGGGGTCCAGGCGGAGCTTCCGATCGGCGTGGGCTACGCCGGTGGGAACACGGGAGAGGGGGCCGAGGGACACCAGGCATCGGGGATGAGCCATTACTTGGATCATGCGGCCCACACCTTGGGTGCTTGTCCAGACTGCGGCGCCGGCCAACTCGCGTACGAGGAGGGATGCAAGCGCTGTCATGTGTGCGGTTTTTCGGAGTGCGGATAAGCGCAGGATCATCTGCCGTTGGACAACACTCACGGAGACGCTTACGAGTGAGGTGGTCCCACTTGGTCACCCACGGCGTATGCATGTGCGGGTGTTCGGCGCCACGTTTTCGGCGTACCCCTGCGGGCCAATGACGGTGAAGCCCCGCGGGGCAATGTGAACGCCGGTGTGGACGTATTGGTTGTCAAGGCACTCGGAACGGCGGCCATAGAGGCCGTTGCCTGGCGCACGCCGGCTCAAGTCGGCACCTTGTTTGTCGCTACACACAATGCCCCAGCGAGACCTCAGCAATCGAAAAGGAGCGAGTGATCATGAAGAAGGTGCGGGTCGATCATGTGCTTGTCAGCCCCGCGTTCGGACTAGTGATTGACCATTTCGGGGCGGCCAGCATCGTTCCAAAGCGGCTTCGCGAACGCCGACGGCCGCGGTCCCGCATCCTAAAGATGGCATTCTGTCCCTTGGAGCACGGGGCATCGCCGGGACAACGCCCCGGATTCGGGGCGCCCTTATACTCTGCGGAATTCCAAGAGTTGTCGGACTATTGGCGGGTGAAAAAGCACTCCCGCAAACTTCCCGCCATGTTGGGCGACGCCGCGGTAGGGTCGACGATGCAAGCGATCGCTACGTTCGCAACGTTGTGCGGGGCCATGCTGTCATGCAAATCCCTGTTGAAGTACGTTCAGGTCAAGACAAATTGCCGGGAACATGTATCGGCGCTTCTGTATTCTCCGGTAGCCCTTGCAAGGCCAAAAATTGCCACATTACCCAAGCGTTCTGCTCGTGACATGAAACAGGTAGGAAATCAGGTGTTGGGGGTCAGCCCGACTCTCGGCTTGACGATTGATCAGTTCGGTAGAGACGGTGAGCTCGGGATCATTGAGATGACATTCTGCAATATCGAAAACAAGGGCGCACACCCTATGGGTACCAGGTTTGTGACGCATCCCCTGTACGCGGCCAGGTTGGAGAGGGCGGGGGGGCAGTGGCGCGCGAAGGAAAATTCTCCCGGCTTACCGGATAAACTGGGCGGGGCGGCGTATGCAACGGAAATCCAGGCGGTGGCCGCATTCGCAACATTATGTGGATTTCTTCTTTCAAGCAGGAACATGCTGGCGGAGCCGGAGCATGCCGAGGCCGATGAGAGGTGCTTGGCCCTTGCAGGCGTGGAGTTCTTTGGCTGGAACAGTTGACCGGCTCATTTGCGGACGTCAGTTTTGGGGCTAACCGTCGGGATAGTGGCGGCCATTTTCGAAGGTGCCGGGGTATCCCCCGAGGGTTCTTGACGGCATGTTAACCCATTGACAGTACTGGCGGTACTGTTCCTTCTGCTCAACTGTCCTCGTCCTGTGGGCGACCAGCGAGTTGGCTTGGGGGCTTGGGGGCGGTTATCGCTTCGCGTGCCTTTCGTCCAAGGCCGCTATGCGTGGCCGGGCCGCCTCTTCATTTCGGGGTAGAACTGGCGGCAGTACAGGCGGTACTTCCCGATCGGCCCGTCGGCCCGGCAGAGACGCGGGGGCGACTGGTAGCGCTTCCGGCTCCAGATCACCACATCCTGCATCACATAGCGCCTCTCCTCGCTGAGGAGGATCCTGTTTAGCAGTCTTCGGCGCAGTTCCACCGGGAGGAATCCCAGCCCCGTAATGAACCGAGGCGGCCAGCGTTTGGGGCACACCTGCGTCGCCAGCGTGAGTTCGACAAGGGTCTCATCAACGGGTGTCGCGAAGACCCAAAGGCGCGACCTCATGTCGACGTTTCTTTCGTGGATGTCCACGAGAGAAAACCCCAGCCCATGCACATGGGCCACGGCCGAGACGTCGGCCACGATGTCAAAAAGGCCCAGTATCTTGCGGGTGGTCTTGAATTCGAAGGAACTCCGCAAATAGGCGCCGTCGATCATCACCGGGTCCGTGCGCACATCGTGGTAGCCGTGGGTGTACCCGAGATGTTCGACGTCAACCGAGTTTTCCGTGGTCTCCTGGGGATGCCCTCGAAACCGGAATGTGGTGGTGCGAATCGGGCTCCACTCAGGACCCGCGGACGGCTGGTTCGGCAACTGCCATTGTGGCGGCCTCCCTCCGCTCCCCCACCAAGCGAACACCATGCCCAGCGTTTCGCGAACTTCGTAGAGATTCAGCTTTGCGGCCTTGGGCGGGGGGGCATGCGGGGTGGCCACGCACCGGCCTGCGGTATCGAACGTGAAGCCGTGGAAGGGGCAAACCAGACAGCCGTCCCGGACGACGCCGCCGACCGTTGGCCCCATGTGCGATCCCAGGTGGGGGCAAAAGGCGTCCGCCACGCAGATGCGCCCCTCATTGTCGCGCCAGCTGACGATTTCCTCTCCCATCCAAGTTCTCTCGATCAACTGGTTCTTGAGGAGCGCCTCTTGCGCGGTAACGAAGTACCAACCCTCTGGAAACGGAGGTAGCCCATTGGCCCGCACCGAGACTTCGCCAACGCTCTGTTTGGCCATATCACCTGCTGTCCTTGGTTGTTGATTGCCGATCAGCGGTCACGCAACCGGTCTTGGCGACACGCGGTGCTTCAGGCGCCACAACGATCAGGCCGCGCTGTTTGGGGGCGTGTCCAAGAGGCCACGGACACCTCTGAATCGGGACAATGACGCGGCAACCAAGCCCCGGATCCAAGTCCTCAGGCTCTCGCCCACGCTCGCCCGGCTCCGGCACTCTCCGTGCCCGACCTTGCAAGACGGTTGGCCGGGGGGGCGGTCAGGGTGGCCACCCAACGCGACATGGAACCCATCCCAATGATCATGGTGCCCGCGCCTGCTCCGGTGAACGCCCCGGGGTCAACGGCCCTGGGCGGAACGCCGGTAGTTCAGCGGGGGATCCCGGTCGCCAACCAAGGACACATACCGGAAGTCCGGCCCGACCCGCTCCCGGTATTCCGCTTGGGCTGCACGCAAGAGTTCGCTGTCCTGAAACAGGTCGACCGCGGTCATGGCCAGGGTCTTGGCCGCCACCACCATCCCCTTCTCCCCGATTGAGGTGCCGCCGGCGGCGATGGCTTGCCACGAGTGGGCGGCGGTCCCCGGTATCCAGGTGGCGGTGCTGATGCCGGCAGTGGGAACAACCCAGCTCACATCCGCCACATCGGTTGAGCCTCCGGCCTCGCGCGGTCTGTAGGCCTGCACAACCGCCGCGCTCTCGAGCGGGGGCCGACCCTCCCCCAACGTCTCGTGAAGCATGAGCGCAAACTCCCGCTCGCCCTCGTCGTAATGCACACCGCCCACGGCCTCGAGGTTGGCTTGCGCCCGGCGCTGCAAGACATCGTTGGAGAGCATGGCGTAGATGCCGTGAATCACCTCGTACTCCATTCGGGTGCCCGTTCCGATGGCGGCGCCCTCGGCGGCGCGCACCACGCGATCGAAGAGCGACCTGGCCACCTCCGAGTCGGGGTTGCGCACATAGTAGTAGACTTCGGCGAAGTCGGGGATCACGTTGGGGGCCGCCCCTCCAGAGGTGATCACATAATGGATGCGACTCTCCTGAGGCACATGCTCGCGCATCATGTTGACCATGGCGTTCATGGCTTCGACCCCGTCCAGCGCGGAGCGCCCCCGATCAGGAGCGCTGGCCGCGTGCGCCGAGACGCCATGAAAGCGAAATTTGGCTGACTTGTTGGCAAGGGACGCCGAGGGACTTGCGCTGTTCTGGCTTCCCGGATGCCAGTGGAGCACGGCGTCCACATCGTCGAAGAGCCCCCCGCGCACCATGTAGACCTTACCTGCTCCCCCCTCCTCCGCCGGTGTCCCGTACACCCTCACGGTCCCGGCACTGCCACTTGCGGCCAGCCACTCCCTGACGGCCAGCGCTGCCGCAACCGAGCCGGCACCGAAGAGGTGATGGCCGCAGGCGTGGCCTGCGTTCATTTCCGGGAGCGGCATCCGCTCGGCGCTGCGTGCCTGGGTGATGCCCGGCAACGCGTCGAACTCCGCCAAGAGGCCGATCACCGGACCCCCCTGGCCCCAGCTGGCCACAAACGATGTCGGCATGCCGGCAACCCCGGCCTCGATCTCGAACCCTCCGCGCCGGAGCTGGTCCTGGAGCAACTGGGAGCTGTTCGTTTCCTGATACCCAACCTCCGCAAAATCCCATATCTGCTGGGCGACGGTGCCGTAGCTGTCCCGGTGGGCCTCAATGTGCGCGATCACTGTTCCGTGGCCCGATTGGGCCGCCAAAGCCGTGGGCGTGAGCGCAAGCATCACGAGTGGGATCCCGTGCAACCGAGTCAACATGTGCCGTGGGCCGCAAGGCCAAGATGCCTGAGTGTCCATAGACGATCTCCAGGGGAGTGTTTTCGCAACTTGGGGTGGCGGTTGCTGGTTGGGTACCGGCCGCGAAGGCGGGGCCCGGCACACCGTTCGTCGCCCCCGCTCATCGGCGTCACGCCTTGACGTCACGGGGCACGGTGACCGCATGGCCAACCGTTGGGACAATATCACTTCCGGATACCGGAGGCCAATTGCGCAAGGGCACCCCACCAGGGCCACACACGAATCACACACGCCTGGCCACCAGGGGCTTGGCGCATCCTGAGGCCACCGTTTTGATCTCGCACAAGGGCGGGTGGTCGGACGTACCCGCCCGCGGGTGGATGGGCGCGCAGGAGAACGGGGGACGGTTGGGTGCCTCCGGCTGGCCTGAGTGCCGAGGAGGTGACTCCTGGGCCCCCGCGCGCGTGAAGCGCCATTTCCGAAACCGGACCTTAAGGGTGCAGATTGATTGGTCCGAGCAAGATGCAAGCGGACTCGAGTGGCGCCGGATTTGCGCGCCGGGCAAGGGGCAGGTTCCCCCGGTGGCCCGCGCACGCCACGCATCCCTGAACCGTGATTGCCATGTCCTCACCCGACCCCGTACTTGTCGCCGCAGTTCAGCCCCGCGGCCATCCATTCGATCCGGCCGCGGCCGTCAGGAGCGTCATTGAACTCACCGGCGAGGCCGCGGCGCGGGGTGCACAGCTGGTGGTCTTTCCCGAGGCATTTGTGGGCGGGTATCCCTGGGGGCTGTCCTTTGGCACCTCGGTAGGCGGCCGGACACCCGGTGGCAGGCGTACCTTCGGGCGCTACCACGACGGGGCAATCAAGATCCCGGGGCCAGAGACCGAGGCGATGGGACAGGCGGCCGCCCAGGCGGGGGCCTATGTCGTCGTGGGAGTGATCGAGAAGGGCGCGGCCCACGCGCCGGGCACCCTGTTTTGTACGGTACTGTATTTCGGGCCGGACGGGGCGGTGGCGGGGTTGCACCGAAAGCTCAAGCCCACGGCGGCGGAGCGACTGATCTGGGGGGAGGGCGACGGCAGCACGCTTGCCGTGGTGGCGACGCCGTTTGCCAGGGTTGGCGGCCTGATCTGTTGGGAGAACTACATGCCTCTGGCGAGGATGGCCATGTACTCCAAGGGCGTCGAGATCTATGTCGCGCCGACAGCGGATTCCCGGGATCGCTGGCAAGCGACCTTGCGCCACATCGCGCTGGAGGGCCGGTGCTTCGTGATCGGCTGCAACCAGTTTGTGCACAAGGACCATTTTCCCGCAGACATCGAGGTCTTGGAGGAATTCGATCATTGGCCCCGGATCCTCTGTCCCGGCGGAACCTCGATCTACAGCCCCCTGGGGGAGCCGTTGGCGGGCCCCCTTCTGGGCGAGGCTGGGACGCTGTACGCCGAGCTGGACATGGGCGAGGTGGCGCGCGGCAAGTTCGACTTCGATGTGGTGGGGCATTACGCGCGCCCCGACATCTTTCAGCTGCATGTCGATGAGAGCCCCCAAGGCACGCGTCTTGAACCCGGGGACGTGCATTCGTGCTAGAATGTGGGATGATGCCGGCGGGTCCGGCGTGCCCGCGCCACGTGCGGGCAACGCCGGGATCTGTACAAGGCTGTGGCTCGCAAGATGCTCCACTCACCCCCTCTTCAGGTAAGGTTTGATACCGATGTCCACCACGATGACCAGCCCTGCGCCCACGGCGCCGAGCACACGAGACTACCTCGACGAGGCGGAGCGCTACTCCGCCCACAACTATCACCCGCTGCCGGTCGTCTTGGAGCGAGGCGAGGGCGTATGGGTGTGGGATATCGAGGGAAATCGCTACCTGGACATGCTGAGCGCGTACTCGGCCGTAAACCAGGGACATCGCCATCCTGCGGTGGTGGCCGCAGCCCAGGCCCAGATGCAGCGTCTCACGCTGACATCAAGAGCGTTTCACAACGATCAGATGGGACCGTTCCTGCGCGAACTGTGCGAAGCCTCGGGCTACGGTGTTGCATTGCCCATGAACACCGGCGCGGAAGCGGTGGAGACGGCCATCAAGATGGTGCGAAAGTGGGCGTATCGGGAGCGCGGAATTCCCGACGGTCGCGCCGAGATCATTGTGTGCGAGGGCAACTTTCACGGACGGACCACGACGATTGTCGGTTTTTCCTCCGAGGAGCAGTATCGTCGGGGATTCGGTCCGTTCGCGCCCGGGTTCAAGCTCATTCCCTACGGGGACGCTGACGCGCTCCGCTCCGCGATCGGACCGCACACGGCGGGCTTTCTGGTGGAGCCCATCCAGGGAGAGGCGGGCGTGATCGTTCCGCCGGACGGGTATCTGGCGGACGTTGCCCGCATCTGCAGAGAGGCCGGTGTGGCGTTGATTGCCGACGAAATCCAGACCGGACTAGGACGTACGGGCCGCTTCTTCTGCTCGGATTGGGACGGGGTGAGGCCCGATGTGGCGATCGTGGGCAAGGCGCTGGGGGCCGGGGTGTACCCGGTCTCCGCCGTGCTCTCCGAACAGCCCTTCATGGATGTGTTTCGTCCCGGCGATCACGGCTCCACCTTTGGCGGCAACCCCTTGGCCGCAGCGGTCGGGAGGGCTTCGCTCCGCGTGATTCTGGACGAGAAGCTCGCAGAGCGCTCCGATGAGTTGGGGGGCTGGTTCATGGGGCGGCTGCGGGCCATCAAGACCCCGCATATCGACACGGTGCGTGGCCGGGGGCTCATGATCGGGGTGGTAATCCGGGAATCCTCCGGCCCGGCGAGGCCCTTCTGCGAGGAGTTGCAGCGACGGGGAATCCTGGCCAAGGAGACCCATGAACAGGTCGTGCGACTCGCTCCTCCGCTGACCATCGCGCGTGCGGAGCTGGAAGACGCGCTGGGCGAGATCGAGGAGGTGCTTTAGCCAGGCTTGCCGGCCCCGGAAGGGTCGCTTGGCGCGTTGACCTTGCCCTGCATCCGGGTGTCGATTTCTGCCGGAGTGCCTTCACCGAACAGGACGGCGTTGATCTGGCCGTAGAGGAACTCCTTGGCCGAGCGCTCCCTGGGATTGAGTCCGAAGTGGTTGATCAACAGCGTCTGGTGCTGAAGCCAGTCCCGCCAGCAGGCGGCGCAGATCTCCCGACGGATGCGCTCGCCCAGCGGAGAGCGGAAGGGCGGGCGGGCCAATGCCGGAGAGGACACACCAGGGTGTTTGCGGCACTCAATGTCCATCGGCGTTGTCCCGGGATGGTGGTGTTCGGGTGTCCGCTTGGGCTCCCAAGGGGAAGCGGCAGGTCCAAGGCCCCCGGGAGCAATCTGTAACCTCAGGGGGTGCCGTTGTAGATTAACGCACCGGCGACGGGTCCGGTGCAACAGCGCGAGCACCCCAGGAGTCAGGCGTCGCGCGGCGTCTCGCGGTTGCGGGCACCCGCTGCGTGTGCCAGGGAGGGATGTGGGCATGACATCTTCGAAGGAACGTTCTGAGGGCGGGACGACGAATGGCGGGGGTCCGCTGCTCACCAAGGAGCAACTGGATCATCTTGAGAAGAGGTTGTTGCAGGAGCGCGAAAAGGCTCTAAGGGGCCTGGGAATGTTCGGCCGCGCGGCCAAGGAGGATCGGGCCTCCTCCGACTCCGACCTGGCCGCGTACACGGACCACATGGCCGATCAGGGAACCGAGTCGATGGAGCGCGAGAAGGCGGCACTCTTTGCGACCAAGGAGGGGCGCTATCTGTACCGGCTTCAGGAAGCGCTCAGGCGCCTGTACCGGGACCCAGACAACTTTGGGCGCTGTCATGCCACCGGGAAGCCAATTGGCTTTGAGCGCCTGGACGCGCTTCCGCACGCTCGCTATTGCATTGAGCACAAGCTGGAGCTGGAGGCCCGGGAGGGAGGCGGGTAGCCAAGGGAGGCGCCGCGGCCCCCCGAAGGGCGGTCTCGGGAGCTTGCCCACCGAGCCACGCGCGCCTGTCCTGGTCCGGCGCATCAGAGCGCGCTCAGCAATTCTTGGCCAAAGAGCTCGATCTGCCAGCGTCGCACCTCATCCAGGGACTCCAGGTCGCTCAGACTCTGGGGTTCTCGCCTTACGACCGCGATCAGCGTGTCGTTGGCCATCAGACGGCCTCGGTCGAGCCCGGCCCTGAGGGCGGCCGCATTGCGAGCCTGCTTCGCCCGCTCAAGAGTTTCGCGTTGGGTTGGGCTCAGGGGAGATTTGGACCGCCGCGCCAAGGGGTACGGGATGAGCTGGCTCTCCGGCAGCCGGTCCGCATGGCGTACCACATCCAGGAGCGATTGCCCCCGCGTGTGTGCGAGACGCTTGGGCATGCCCGGTATCCCCGCCAGCTCCGAGAGCGATGTCGGCCTCGTGAGCACGACGCCCAGCAGGGCGGCGTTGGAGACCACCCTGAAGGGCGCTCGGTCCAGGTTGCGGGCAACGTTGTTGCGCCAGGAGATCAGATTCCTGAGCGTGGTCACGGCCCGCGGGTCCAGCCGGCGAGCCTCGGCCACGCGCGTCACAGGATCGCGGGCGGGCTCCTCGCCCGTGTCCCTATTGACGTTCCTGGTGAGCCATCGGCACTCCTCAAGCACCCACCGCACGCGTCCGCGCCGATCCAGTCGCTCCATGAGGGCGTGGGCAAGCTGGTGCAGATGTTCGGTGTCCGAAGCAGCGTACTCGATCATGTCGTGGGGAAGGGGTCGCTGGGCCCAGTCCGCCCTCTGGTACTTCTTCGAGACCCGGACACCGACAAATTTCGTCAGTAGCGCCTGCAGATTGGTGCGCGGCTCCCCGAGCATTTCGGCCGCGATCTGGGTATCGAACAATTCCGTGACCACAATATCCAGGTCCCGGCGCAGAAGGCGCAGGTCATAGGCGGCCCCGTGCATCAAGACGGGCCCCCGGGTGCCCTCCAGCGATGGCTTCAGGTACGGGGTCAGCCGGACCGCGAGCGGATCCAGAATGTAGGTCTCGGCCTCTGTGGACAGCTGCACCAAGCAGAGCCGGTCGGAGTAGCGGTGGTATCCGGCCGCCTCGCAATCCACGGCGATGCTGCGGGCGCGCTCCAGGCGCGGGAGCAGCCGCGATGCCAACGCGGCCGTGTTCACAAGGATTGCCTGCGGGTTGGTGGCGCCCGGTCTCATCGCCCAGGGCCATCTTCAGGGACAGGGGGAAGAGCTCCGCTCTTGGTCTCGTTGTCCATGCGACGGTAGCTTTCCGTGGTGGTTTCTTGTGTACGAGCGGAACGTTGGGCTGCGCTCCCGGGCCCGCGTCGCCTATGTCGGCTTTGGGGACAGCGGTGCTTCTTGCAACATGATCAGAACCAAAGTGGTTGCCACCATGGGGCCCGCAACGGCGGACCCGGAGATCGTGACCCGGCTCCTGCGCGCCGGGATCGACATTGCGCGCATCAACATGTCGCACGGCAGTCACGAAGACCACCGCCAGAGCGTGGCCCGCGTGCGAGCAGCCGCCGAAGCCGTCGGCCGTCCGGTTGCGATCCTGGTCGACCTGCAGGGCCCCAAGCTGCGCATCGGGAGTCTGCCGGAGCCGGTTCATCTGGAGGATGGCGCAACCGTGTCGATCGTTCCAGAGGGCCAACAACGCGAGGGCGAGCTTCCGACCTCCTATCGTGGATTGGCCGAGGAGGTGGAGCGCGGCACCCGAGTACTCCTGGATGACGGCCAACTGGAGCTCACATGCGTGGCGACCGACGGCGAGCGTGCCACGTTTCGGGTCCTTCGAGGTGGAATCTTGCGATCGCGCAAGGGGATCAATCTTCCGAGCGTCAACGTGAACACCCCGGCCGTGACCGAGAAGGACAGTGAGGATCTGGACTTTGCACTCGAGCTTGATGTCGAGTATGTCGGCCTGTCGTTTGTTCGCAACAGCACCGATGTCCAGGGTCTCAGAGACCGTCTTGATGGACGGGCCTGGCTGGTTTCCAAGATCGAAAAGGCCCAGGCACTTGATGATCTGGACGGAATCCTGGCGTTCAGCGATGCCGTGATGGTGGCGCGCGGAGACTTGGGTGTTGAGCTCCCGTTCGCGTCGGTGCCTCTGGCCCAAAAGCGCATCATCCAAGCCGCAAACGGGTTCGGCTGCCCCGTGATCACGGCCACGCAGATGCTCGAGTCGATGACCGTGTACCCGGGACCAACCAGGGCCGAGGCATCCGATGTGGCCAACGCGATCATCGACGGCACGGACGCCGTGATGCTCTCGGGCGAGACGGCGGTGGGACAGCACCCGGTCAAGGCGGTGGAGGTGATGGTCCGCATTGCCGGCGAAATTGAAGAGAGCGGCGTCCTGTCCGAGGGGCCTCAATATCTCTCGCACATGGGTCCGGTCCAGAGGCGGGGCGCCTCGCCTAGGGAGCACGCGGTCGCCGCCTCCTCGGTCCGGTCGGCCAGGGACCTGAAGGCCCCGGCCATCATTGTGATCACGCGCAGCGGGTTCACGGGCAGGTTGGTTGCGTCCTACCGGCCGCCGATCCCCGTGTTCGTTGTCTCCACCACGCCGAAGGTGTACCGGCAGATGTGCGGCGTGTGGGGAGTTCATCCCGTGCTGGCGGAGGAGGGGGAGATCACCTATGAACGGCTGACGGAACACGGAAAGCGCGTGGTTCTGGGGTCAGGCGTTGGCAAGACGGGGGATCCGGTGATCGTCACCTCGGGGTGGCCGTTCCACAGCTCGGGAACCACCAACACGATGAGGGTGGAGCAGCTTTGAGGCCGCGGGGCCGGTCGAGTGTGATTGCGCGGGCGCCCCATCGCTCGGGGAGCAGTGGATCGGGCGGACGTTGCGGCTGACCTTTCTTGGCACGGGCACCTCCTCCGGCGTGCCGGTTGTCGGATGTGGCTGCGCAAACTGCACGTCGACCGATCCCCGCGATCGGCGCACACGCCACGGCGCCCTGGTCGAAGTCGGCGGTCGTACGCTCCTCATCGACACGCCGCCGGAACTCAGGTTGCAGCTGCTGGCCGCCAACGTCTCCACGATTGACGCCGTTTGGTACACCCACCTGCACGCGGATCACCTGCACGGCATCGACGATGTACGCGTCTTCTCCGTCCGGGGCCAAGGCCCGCTGCCCACCTATGTTCCGGATGTCTACCGGGCGGAGTTGCGGGCGCGCTTCCCCTACATCTTTGATGAGCGCATTGAGACGGCACCGGGAACGCATAAGCCCAGACTCGAGCTGACGGAGTACAGTGACGGAGTTCCCGTTGAGGTTCTGGGTGCCCGGCTGACGCCCTTTCGGGTGCCTCACGGACCCATTGACGCATTTGGGTTTCGGGTCGGGCCGCTGGGGTACGTCACCGATGCCAAGCGCCTTCCCCAAGGTGCGATGAGAACCCTCGAGGGAGTTGACGTTCTGGTGCTGAACGCACTGTGGTGGAGTTTCCCCCACGCGACGCATTTCAATATCGAGGAGGCGATCATCGTCGCCGGGATCATTGGGGCGAGCCGCACCTATCTCACGCACCTGACCCACTTTGTGGGCCATGAGGAGCTGGCCGCCGCCCTGCCGCCGGGGATTGAGCCCGCCTACGACGGGCTGGTCGTGGATATCGGCCCAGAGGCCTGAGCCTTGAAGGAAGCGGCGCCCAGGGGACAACAGGGGGAGGGCGAACTCGAGATCGACTTTGCCAACATGATGGCGGGCGAGTTGCCGCAAGGTGGCTTGGACCCGGAGCGGTTTTGGGTCAATCTCGCCCAGCGCTTTGAGGTCGTCCACGGCGATGTCGCCGCCCGGCAGTCGTCCGGCGAGCTGGGCTTCCTGCGACTACCCAAGGACAGGGAGGCCGTCCGCGCGGTCCGCGAGGTGGCAAACGCCGTGGATTTTCCGGTGGAGGCGCTGCTGGTGGTGGGCATCGGGGGGTCGGCGCTTGGAGCCCGGGCCCTGGGTGATGCCCTCCTGGGGCCGGGTTGGAACCACCTCGCCCGGAAGTGCCGGGGCGGCTTGCCCAGGCTCCATGTGATGGACAACCCCGATCCCGACACCGTCCTGCGCGTGCGGGAGCGCTTGGACCCCGAGCGGACGCTCCTCAATGTGGTCAGCAAGTCGGGGGATACGATTGAGACCATGGCGCAGTTTTCGGTCCTCTGGGACGCCATGGAGCGCTCCCTGGGACGCGTGGAGGCGAGCCGGAGGGTGGTGGTCACGACATCGCCCTCGGGTGGGACCCTGGGCGGTCTCGCGCGTGAGCTGGGACTTGCTCTCCTCAGCATACCCGATTCCGTCGGCGGTCGCTTCTCCGTGCTCTCGCCGGCGGGACTGTACCCGGCCCTGGTGACGGGTGTAGATCTGGACGCGTTACTCTGGGGCGCTCGGAGTGTGAGCGCCACCGCGGCACACGCGGAGCTGGACCAAAATCCGGCCGGGGTACTGGCGACCCTGCTGTACAGCGCGCATGTCGAGCTGGGCGCGGACATACATGTGTTCATGCCCTACGCCGACCGGTTACGGGGATTTGCGTACTGGGTGCAGCAGCTGTGGGCCGAGTCGCTGGGCAAGGCGGTGGACCTTCAAGGGCGCGTGGTCGAGTCGGGTCCGATGCCGCTTCCAGCCTTCGGGGCGGCGGACCAGCATTCGTTGCTTCAGCTCCTCATGGAGGGCCCCCGGGACAAGGTGGTTGTCTTCTTGGCGCGACGCCGTTGCGCTGCCGATGTCGAGGTTCCGGGGCACTTCCCGGACCGGGAGTCGCCGGCGCCGCTGGCCGGATGCAGCCTGCTTGAGCTCATGGAGGCCGAGCGCCGGGCCACCGCCGAGGCGCTCCGGCGCGCGGGTCGCATGAACATGACGATCCGGGTCGATGAGGTGGACGCCCAGTCCATGGGGGCCTTGCTGATGCTGTTTCAGCTTGCGACGGTGTATGCGGGCGCCCTCTACGGCGTTGATCCGCTGAACCAGCCCGGAGTGGAGCTGGGCAAGAGGCTGGCCCGTGGATTTCTTCGGCGCTCCGGCCAGGGCGTTCCCGGTGCCCCGTGAGGCTCGTTTTTCGTTGGCCTGCGTGATCTGCCGGGGTTAGATTGTCCCTGTGCGCGGGATCCGCTTGGGGTCAGTGCACGGCAGATCAGCGAAAGGCAACCAGCGTCAAGCAGACAGGGGTGGGCGCATGAGTAGCGGAGACGACAAACAGGCCGTCATCATCGAGAGGACCAGGGCGCCCGAGCTGGGTGCATTCCTGCTGGGCGCCGTGGTGGGTGCGGGACTGGCCCTGCTGTTCGCGCCCAGCTCCGGGGTCGAAACCCAGCGCAAGATCCGCGATAACGCCAGAAAACTCAAGGAATTGACCGAAGATCGGGTCCGCCTTTTGCGTGACGATCTGGGTGAGCGGGTCGGTGCCACGAAGGGCGTGGTGGAGCAGGGTCGCCAAATTGCGGCTGAAGCCCGCTCCGAGCTGGAGGACAAGCTGGAGCGCAGCAAGGCCGTGTACCGCGCCGGCATCAAGGCCGCGCGCAAGGAGGCGCGCGGCGACCGCGATGACTCCGGCGGCGCCGATGCGTCCGATGACGAGTAACGAGGTCGCGGCGCAATGCAGATCTACCTGGACACCGCGAATCTGGACGAGATTCGTGAGGCCGCCTCCTGGGGCATTCTGAGCGGAGTCACCACCAACCCCAGCCTCATGGCGCGAGAGCGCGGCGCAGACTTCGAGGAGACGATCCGGACCATCGCGGAGTTGGTGGACGGGCCCATCAGCGCAGAGACCGTATCCGAGGACGCCGATGGCATGGTTGCCGAGGGGCTGGAGTACGCTGCCTGGCATTCCAGCGTCATCGTCAAGGTTCCGGCAACAAGCGAGGGCCTTAAGGCCGTCACGCGCTTGGGCGCGCAGGGGGTGCGCAGCAACGTCACCCTGATTTTCAACGCCAATCAGGCCCTGCTGGCGGCCCTGGCCGGCGCATTCGTGGTCTCTCCGTTTATCGGCCGGCTGGACGACATTTCGCACGATGGAATGGAGCTCATCCGCGAGATCGCGGCGATCTTTGACGGCAATGCACAGATACGGACCAAGATCCTTGCCGCCTCCATTCGCCATCCCCGCCATGTGACAGAGTCGGCGCTGGCGGGTGCGCATATCGCGACCTGTCCACTGGGTGTCCTCAAGCAGGCGTTGAGGCATCCGCTCACGGATCTCGGGATTGCGAGCTTCTTGGCTGACTGGCGCAAGAGGGAGGCGGAGGCTCCGGCAACCAGGGTCGGGACCGGGGGCATGGCGGCCCAACAGGGTTAGGGGGCCGTTCGTGGCCTACACTTGAAGGCGTCCTCCGACGGTGCGCGGCGGTTGGTGGCGCGCAACCGCAAGGCTCGCCACCACTACGAGGTACTGGATCAGTGGGAGGCCGGGCTTGTGCTCACGGGCTCCGAAGTCAAGTCGATTCGTGCGCGGCAAGTCGCGTTTCGGGACTCGCACGCCCGGACCAGGGGCAAGGAGATGTGGCTCCACAACCTGCATATCGCGCCGTACGATGAGGCAAACCGCTGGAACCACGAGGAGACGCGCCCCCGCAAACTGCTTCTCCACGCCAGGGAGATCAGCCGGATTACCGCTCGCGCCGAGGAGCGGGGACTCACCCTGATCCCCCTGGATCTCTACTTTCGGCGGGGACGGGCCAAGGTCACCCTGGGGCTTTGCCGGGGGAAGAAGTTCCGCGACCGGCGCGAGGAGTTGAAGCGAAAAACGATGAAGCGCGAGGCAGAGCGCGCCATGAAGGAACAGCGCGGGGGGTGAGGGTCAGCGCGTTTGGTTCCACGTTTTCCAACCCGGTGCTGCTGGCGGCCGGCACATGTGGATTCGGCGAACCCCTCATCGAGGTGATGTCCCCCTCCCGGATCGGTGGCCTCGTGACCAAGTCGGTCACGGTTGACGCGCGTGCGGGCAATCCGGCGCCGAGGGTTGTGGAGTTCCGGCACGGCATGCTCAATTCGGTCGGGTTGGCCAACCCGGGTGTTGCCCGGGTCAAGGCGGAGAAATTGCCCTGGATCAGGCGCAACTTGGGTGGAATCCCGGTCTTCATCTCCGTGGCCGGCAAGACCGTGGACGAGTATGAAGCCGTGATCCGGGGGTTGGACGGCGAGGACGGATTTGTAGGGTACGAGCTGAACCTTTCCTGTCCGAACGACGCTCATCGCAAGGGCGCCCCGTTCTGCCTCGACCCCCAGGCGCTGCGTCAGGTCCTGGAGCGAACGAGGACGCTGACCGAGCGTCCGCTCTTGGTGAAGCTGGCTCCGGGGGATTCCGACATCGGGACGACGGCGGCCCTGGCGGTGGCCCACGGCGCCGACGGCATCACGGCGGTGAACACGATTCCCGGCATGCTCCTGACAAGCCGAGGCAGGGCGGCGCTGGGCGCTGGCGCCGGGGGATTGAGCGGCCCGGCGCTTCTTCCGGCCGCGCTGGTTGCCGTCAGCAGCGTGGCGCTTGCGGTTGACGTGCCCGTCGTGGGAGTCGGGGGTATCCTGACGGCCGATGATGCGGCCGCCCATTTGGACGCGGGTGCCTCGCTCGTGCAGGTGGGCACCGCATCCTTCGCCGATCCCAGGGCGGCGAGCCGCATTGCGGTGGATCTGGCGGCGCGCGCCGACCAGGGACGGTCCTAGTGGACAACGTGGCCGGCGGCGGGGTCAGAGAGAGGATCATTGTCGCCTTGGACATGCCCACCCGTGAGGACGCGCTCGGACTTGTTGAGGTCCTAGGAGGACACTGCACCTTCTACAAGGTGGGATTGGAGTTGTTTTCTGGCGCGGGACCAGCGGTGGTCGAGGAGCTGAGGGGCCGCGGCAAGGAGGTGTTTCTGGATCTCAAGCTTCACGACATTCCCAATACGGTGGCCGGCGCCACGAGGCAGGCGGCCCGATGGGGGGCGAGGTTCCTGACGGTGCATGCGCTGGGGGGGACGGACATGCTCAGGGCCGCGAAGTCCGCCGCGCCGCCGTCCCTCACGCTACTGGGCGTGACGGTGCTCACGTCGTTGGGTGAAAGCGATTTGGCGACCCTCTTTGACCGTCCCGTCCAGGATGCGGGGCGCGAGGTCGGGCGGCTGGTCTCGTTGGTCCGGGATGCCGGTCTGGGGGGAATTGTTTGCTCGTCCGCCGAGGCGGCGAGGGTCCGCTCCACGATCGGTGCCGATGCCGCCATTGTGACGCCCGGCATCAGGTTGCGGGGCGACGCGGTGGACGACCAGCGACGGGTGCGCACGGCCGGCGAGGCCTTTTCGGAGGGCGCCACCCACATTGTCGTGGGTCGCTCGGTCACGCGCGCCGCCGATCCCGCCAGCGCGTTTGGCCGAGTCGTCGAGGACGCCACGGGCGGAGTGGTGAGGGCCGGAACGTGACAAGCAACGGCTCCCCCGATGCCGGCAAGCGCGCAGGCGAGCGGGCGGGCTTCCCGATTCGACTCTACGACTCAATGCGAAGGGGGCTTCATCCACTCAGGCCCTGTCAGCCCGGACGGGTCACCGTCTACGGTTGCGGCCCCACGGTGTACGACTTCGCCCACATCGGCAACTTCCGAACCTTCATCACCTACGATCTGCTGCACCGCTACCTGCGGTGGCGTGGTCTGCGGGTTGAATTCTTGGTGAACTTCACCGATGTGGACGACAAGACCATCAAGGGGGCGAAGAGGGCCGGTCGTCGCCTGGAGGAGCACACGCAACCCTTCATCAATGCCTTTCTTGAGGACGCCCGGACGCTGGGCTTCTTGCCCTTCGCCGGGCACCCCAGGGCCACGGAGCACATCGGCGCCATGGTCGAGTTCGTCGACGCGTTGATCGCCGGCGGGAGCGCCTATGTGACCCCCGGCGGATCGGTGTACTATGACGTTGGCTCTTTCGCCCGGTACGGTGCCCTGTCCGGCAAGGGGGATGCGGAATCCGTGGGCTATTCGCGTTTGTCGGCAGGCGACGCCGAGAAGGCCGATCCCAGGGACTTTGCGCTGTGGAAGGCCGCGCAGCCGATCGATCGGGAGGTGGGTGCCGTGTGGGACTCGCCGTGGGGGGCGGGACGCCCGGGATGGCACCTGGAGTGTTCGGTGATGGTGCGGTCGCTCCTTGGTGACACGATCGACATCCACATGGGGGGAGAGGACCTGCTGTTCCCGCATCACGAGAACGAGATCGCGCAGTCCGAAGCGGTGACGGGCTGTCCGATGGCCCGCCATTGGATGCACACGAAGCACCTGCGCTTGGGCGACCGCAAGATGAGCAAGTCGCTGGGCAACTTTTGGACCGTTCGCGATCTTGTCGAGGCTGGTCATGATCCTGCAGCCATTCGCTGGGCATTGATGAGCGCGCATTACCGCAGCGAGCTCAACGTCACCGAGGCCGGCTTGGACAACGCCACCGCCGGAATCCAGCGGCTGCTCGACTTTCGCCGCCGCCTCTCGGAGTGTCGCGCCCGCTCCCCAGGCGGGGGTGACCCGAAGAGCGACGAGGGTCTGCTGGATCGCGCTCAGCGCCACCTGCTCGCGTTTGGCGCGGCGATGGACGCGGACCTGAATGTGCCGCGGGCGTTGGCGGCCCTCTGGGATCTGGTGCGCGATGGCAATGCGGCGCTGGAGGCTCGCACGGCGCCTCCGAGCCGGGCTGCTCTTGACGAAGCCCTGGCGGTCCTGGCCGAGATGGATTCCGTGCTGGGGGTCTTGGCGTTGGCGGCGCGCGGGCGGGACGTGACGGCCACGTTGGAGGCGCGAATCGAGCGGCGCGTGGCCGAGCGGGACCGGGCCCGTCGGGAGCGGCGGTTCCAGGATGCGGACCGTATTCGCGACGAGCTGGCGGCTTGGGGCGTGCAGCTGGAGGATACGCCGTCGGAAACGCGCTGGAAGCGCGTGCATCGCCCCCCCGGGGATGACGAGGGAGCGTAGCTCCCGAGCAAAAACAGTAGGGTGGCACTTCCGTCGGCGGTCATTTCTGGACACCTTGGGGGTTGGCCGATATGGCGCTGGCGTAGCTCAGCTGGTAGAGCAGCTGATTTGTAATCAGCAGGTCCGGGGTTCGAGTCCCCGCGCCAGCTCTGCAGTCGCCCGCGGGGCTTCGGTTGCCTTGAGGGCGCCCAAGGGGGCCGCGCCCTGGATCGTTGCGGGGGTCGGGCGCGCCCCACACGCCAGGCGTTGGATTCGGGTTTCGGGTCGGGGTGAGAACCGGGGTCCGCCGCAGAGGGCCGTGACCGAATGTCCGCATTGGTCTCTTGGGGACCGGGGGTGTGCGCCCAGGTCACGCGCGGTTGATCCAGGCGGACATATAGGCTACCTTTCAATGCTGCACTTGATCCGCCCCCGGCCGTCGATTGCCAGCCTGTGCAGATGTGCGGAAACCGGTGCGTGCAAGGGTTGTTGACAACAGGGTGGGGTACCGAAGCGGCCAACCGGGGCAGACTGTAAATCTGCTGGCAATTGCCTACGTAGGTTCGAATCCTACCCCCACCATGGCGGGGAGCTCCTGTGGTGGGCCGTGCCCCTCAAGCCGGAGCAGGCGCGTTCGCGGGAGCGGAGGGACGATTAAAGGTATATGCGGGAGTAGCTCAGGTGGCTAGAGCATCAGCCTTCCAAGCTGAGGGTCGCCGGTTCGAATCCGGTCTCCCGCTTCACGCGGTCGCCTGCCGGGAGCCGGCGCTTCCGGGGGATGGGCCGGGGCCGCGTGCGGCTGCTCTGGTAGCTCAGTGGAAGAGCGCTTCCTTGGTAAGGAAGAGGTCGCGGGTTCAATCCCCGCCCAGAGCTTGTCGGGCGGGGCCGCGTGCCGCGTTGACGGGGGCCGTCGGCCCAGGGGCGGGTTCTTGTACCGAAGAGGTCGGACCCACCAACTCAACGGTTTTCACTTAAGGCGGGGGAAGAATGGCGAAGCAGACTTTCGAGCGGACGAAGCCGCATGTAAATGTGGGGACCATTGGTCATGTGGATCACGGGAAGACGACGTTGACTGCGGCGATCACGATGGTTCAGGCGCGGAAGTTTGGTGGTGATGTGGTGGCGTTTGACGAGATTGACAAGGCGCCTGAGGAGCGGGAGCGCGGGATAACGATTGCGACGGCGCATGTGGAGTATGAGACGGAAGCTCGTCATTATGCGCATGTGGATTGTCCGGGTCATGCGGATTATGTGAAGAACATGATTACGGGTGCTGCGCAGATGGATGGGGCGATTCTGGTGGTGAGTGCGGCGGATGGGCCGATGCCGCAGACGCGGGAGCATGTGTTGTTGGCTCGTCAGGTGAATGTGCCGCACATCGTGGTGTATTTGAACAAGGTGGATGTGGTTGATGACGAGGAGTTGTTGGAGTTGGTGGAGTTGGAGGTTCGGGAGTTGTTGAGTGAGCAGGGGTTTCCTGGTGATGATTTACCTGTGGTTCGCGGGAGTGCGTTGAGGGCGTTGGAGTCTGGTGGTGAGGGGGATGCGGCGGAGAGTATTGGGGAGTTGATGGAGGCGATAGATGGGTATATCCCGGAGCCGGAGCGGGATGTGGACAAGCCGTTTTTGATGCCTGTGGAGGATGTGTTTTCGATTACGGGTCGTGGGACGGTGGCGACGGGGCGTGTGGAGCGTGGGGTGATTCGGAAGGGGGATGAGGTGGAGATTGTTGGGATGGGGGAGGATCGTCGCACGGTGGTGACGGGTGTGGAGATGTTTCGCAAGCTGTTGGATGAGGGGCGTGCGGGGGACAATGCGGGATTGTTGTTGCGTGGGGTGGGGAAGACGGAGATTCAGCGAGGGCAGGTGTTGGCGGTGCCGGGGTCGATCACGCCGCACACGAAGTTTCGTGGTGAGGTGTATGTGTTGACGAAGGAGGAGGGTGGTCGTCACACGCCGTTTTTCAATGGATATCGTCCGCAGTTTTATTTTCGTACGACGGATGTGACGGGGACGGCGACGTTGCCGGATGGGATGGAGATGGTGATGCCTGGGGACAATGTGCAGATGGAGGTGGAGTTGATTACGCCGATTGCGATGGATGAGGAGTTGCGGTTTGCGATTCGGGAGGGTGGCCGCACGGTGGGCGCCGGCGTCGTGACCGAGATCATCGAGTAAGAGGCGGAGTTCAGCGACATGCCGGGCATCGGATCAGCGAAGACATTCCTTGAGGAGTGTGTTGTCGAGATGGAGAAGGTCACCTGGCCGGACCGTGACCAGCTCCGCAACGCAACCTGGGTGGTGATCCTGTTCACGATCATCATCTCTGCGATCATCTGGATCATGGACAGGGCGTCATCGTTGGTGATCGTTGACGGCATCATGGGGATCTTTCGATCTTGAGCGAGGGACCGCAGTGGTATGCCGTGCAGACGCAGGCGCGGCACGAGAATCGGGTGTCCAAGTTGATCCAGCAGGAGATCGACAAGGATGCCGGTCCGAATCGGCCCATCCGCGAGGTCATGGTCCCGACGCACGAGGTTGTCGAGATCCGGCGTGGCAAGCGGGTCACGGTCGTGCGACCGTCGTTTCCCGGGTATGTGTTGGTGCGCATGCTTCTCAACGAGGCGACCAAGCATGTGATCTCGGGGATGAAGGGCGTGCGCTTCGTGGCTCACGGCCGGGAGCCCGAGCCGGTCGCCGAGGACGACATGAAGCGAATCCTGGGTATCGAGGTGGAAGATGAGTCCAGGGTGCGCGACGAGATCCCCTTCCGGGTGGGTCAGGTCGTCGAGGTGATCGGTGGCCCGTTCTCGGAGTTTTCGGGCACGGTCCAGGAGGTGTATCCCGAAAAGGGGAAGGTCAAGGTGGAGGTCTCGTTGTTCGGCCGCCCGACATCGGTCGAGTTGGACTTCACGCAGCTGAAGGGCTTCTGAACGCGCCCGTACATTTGGGGAGTTGCGCCACATGGCGGTGAGAAAAAAGGTGCTGGGCTTCATCAAGCTCCAGATTCGGGCGGGCCAGGCGAATCCGGCGCCTCCCGTGGGACCGGCGCTGGGCCAACACGGCGTCAACATCATGGAGTTTTGCAAACAGTTCAACGCGCAGACCCAGAAGCAGGCCGGCACGCTGATCCCGGTGGAGATCACGGTGTTTGCGGACCGCACCTTCTCCTTCATCACCAAGACGCCTCCGGCCTCGTTCCTGATTCTGAATGCGGCGGGCTTGGACAAGGCCTCCTCGGAGCCGCACACCGACAAGGTGGCGACGCTCACCGTGGCCCAAGTCAGGGAGATCGCCCAGACCAAACTCGAGGACCTGAACACGGACGACATCGTGTCGGCCATGAAGATGATCAGGGGCACCGCGCGCTCGATGGGAATCGAGGTGGGCGGCGAGCTTACAGCCTGACGGAGGACGGCGTGCCCACACGGAGCAGAAAATACGCGGGAGCCCGTGACTCCTACGATCACCTCGTGGTGATGACGCCGGGGGACGCGCTGCGGCAGGTCAAGGAGATGGCCTTTGCCGGATTCGACGAGAGCGTCGATGTGGCGACCAAGCTGGGCGTGGATCCCAGGAGGGCGGATCAAATTGTGAGGGGAACCGTGGTGCTTCCCAACGGCACCGGCAAGGCACCACGCGTGCTGGCGATTTGTCAGGGGGAGATGGCCGATGAGGCCCGTGATGCGGGGGCTGACTTCGTCGGTGCGGAGTTCATAGACAAGATCAAGGAAGGCTGGCTGGACTTCGACGTCTGCGTCGTGACCCCGGACCTGATGCGCCTCTTCGGTCCATTGGGACGTATCCTTGGGCCCCGGGGCCTGATGCCCACGCCCAAGGCGGGCACGGTGACCCCTGACATCGGTCACGCCGTTCGGGAGATCAAGGCGGGCAAGATCGAGTATCGGGTCGACAAGACGGGGAACCTGCACGCCGCGATCGGTCGCGTGTCCTATGATGTGCCGATGCTGGAGCAGAACTTGCACGCGTTCATGTCGTCGGTGTTGCGTGCCCAGCCGTCGGGAGCAAAGGGCACCTATGTAAAAAGCGTGACCGTGTCCAGCACGATGGGGCCCGGAGTGTCCGTGGACCCGAACAGCTTTGTGCGTGGAGCGCCGGGAGCATGACGAGAGAGCAGAAGGCCGCGTTTGTGGACAGTTTTCGTGAGCGGTTGGGCAAGACGCAGGCCGTGTACCTGACCGACTTCACCGGCCTGGACGTCAAGGCCATGACGCGACTGAGAAGCGCGTTGAAGAAGTCGGGCGGGGAATACGTCGTGGTCAAGAATCGTTTGGTTCGCCTGGCTCTCACCGATTCGTCGCTACCCGATATCTCTGGCCATCTGGCCGGGCCCACCGGTGTGGTCTTCGGAGATACGGACGCGGCGAGCGCGGCCAAGACCGTGGCCGATTTCGCGAAGGAGAACGGGAACAAGCCGGTCTTCAAGGTCGGCGTCCTGGAGTCGAGCGTGCTGACCCCCGCGCAGATCGACCGGGTGGCCAGCCTGCCGCCCAGAGAGGTGCTGCTCGCCAGCGTGGCGGGCGCGCTGGAGGCTCCGATGTCGGCGCTGGCCAGCGTGCTGGAGGGCAAGCTACAGGAGATGGCCGGCGTTGTTGACGCACTCCGGGAGCAACGGGAGGCGTAGGTACACCGATCAGGCCAAGAGGTCCGCAGTGCAGCCCAAGGGTCGCGCGGGCGGCCTTCGGCCAGGCACAGATGGACGGGACAGTGATCCCCCACACCCCTGAGGAGAAGAGGTAAAGAAATGGCTGTGAATCAACAGGAATTGCTCGAGACATTCGAGAACATGACCCTCATTGAACTCTCCGAGTTCGTCGACGCGTTCAAGGAGAAGTTCAACGTGACGGCAGCCGTGGCCGTGGCCCCGGCGGCGCCCGGGGCCGCTCCCGGCGCGGAGGCTGACGCGGAGGAGCAGGTCGAGTTCGAGGTCGTTTTGGAGTCGTTCGGGGCCAAGAAGATCCAGGTCATCAAGGCGATCCGGGAGATCACGAGCCTGGGCCTGAAGGAGGCCAAGGCGCTTGTGGACACCGCTCCCCAGTCGGTGCGCGAGGGCATCAGCAAGGAAGAAGCCGAGGAGATCAAGAGCAAGCTGGAGGGCGTCGGCGCGACGGTCGCTGTCAAGTAGGCGCCCACAGCCGGATCCCTGCCCCGGAAGGGGTGGCTGGATCGTTTGAGTATTTCACCAGATCCCCGGCGGCTTCGGGTGTCCCGGGATGGTGTTTCTGCCTCCCCGAAGGACCAAAGATCACGTGGGCCCTTGGGGATTTGCGATGCAACGACTCCTATGGTACTCGCCCACAACCCTGATACATAAGGGAGTGTTCTCAAGTGGCAAAAGACAACGGCGCCCGTAACGACGCCAGGCCCGTAGTGCATTTCGGCAAGCTCGCCACGCCGATGCCCATGCCCGACCTGCTGGATGTTCAGGTCCGATCCTTCTCCAAGTTCGTGGCCATGGATGGGGAGAGCGAGCGCCACGAGTTGTGGGACTTCAATCTGGACAGCGTGTTTCGAGACATCTTTCCGATTGTGGACCTCAATGACACCATGACGCTTGAGTATGTCTCGTGCGCGCTGGACCGGCCCAAGTACACGGTCGAGGAGTGTATTGAGCGCGATATGACCTATGCGGCGCCGCTTAAAGCGACGCTGCGGCTCACCTACTTCGAGAAGATGGACGGTGGCGACAAGCGGCCCGGCGACATCGTCGAGAAGGAGGTGTACCTGGGGGATCTGCCGCTCCTGACTCAGCTGGGGACCTTCGTGATCAACGGTGCCGAACGGGTGGTCGTCAGCCAGCTACACCGCTCGCCTGGCGTGGTGTTCGAGGAGGACACCCACCCCAACGGCACCAAACTCAACAAGGCGCGCATCATTCCCTTCAGGGGATCGTGGGTCGAGTTCACGATCGACATCGGGAATGTGTGCTACGTCCATATCGACAAGAAGAAGAAATTCCCCGTCACCGCGCTTCTGCGCGCCTTCGGATACGGGACGGACGCGGAGATCTACCAACTCTTCTTCGAGTCGCGCGCGGTGCCGGTTCCCGAGCCGGACCAGGACTGGCGCGAGATGGTCGGCTCCGTGGTTGCCCAGGCGGTCGTTGATCCCGAGACCGGCGAGGTTCTCATTGAGGAGGGCCGGGAGCTGGATGACGACAGCGTGCAGATGCTGCAGCGGAGCTCCATACGGAAAGTGACGCTGTATCGGTCGACCAGCGAGGGCAAGGGTGGGCGACCCGGCGAGAGCCCGATCGTCAAGAACACCCTGAAGAAGGACCCTACCGAGGGCGAAGAGGAGGCGCTGCGGGAGATCTACAAGCTGCTGCGGCCCGGCAACGCTCCAGATATCGACGTCGCCCGGGCCGTGTTGGAGAGCGTATTCTTCGACCCCCGACGCTACGACCTGGGTCGCGTGGGGCGCTACAAGATCAACCAGCGCCTGGGCATTGATGCCGGAGGCGAGACGGTTCTCACGAAGGACGACTTCGTTGCGATCCTGCGCTACCTGATCGAGCTCAGCGAGGGCAGGGGACGCATCGACGACATTGACCACTTGGGGAACCGCAGGGTGCGCACCGTCGGGGAACTCGTTGCGAACCAGTTCTCGATCGGGTTGTCGCGCATGGCGCGCCTGGTTCGTGAACGGATGGCGATGAGCACGAACGCCCGTCGGGTGACGATTGACGACCTGGTCAACGCGCGTACGGTCTCGGCGGTGATTCAGGCGTTTTTCGGTTCATCGCAGCTCAGTCAGTTCATGGACCAGACCAACCCCCTGGCAGAACTCACACACAAGCGGCGCATGTCGGCTCTGGGCCCCGGTGGCCTGACCCGGGAGCGCGCGGGCTTCGAGGTGCGCGATGTCCACTACTCGCACTATGGACGCATGTGCCCGGTCGAGACGCCTGAGGGCCCGAATATCGGACTCATCGCATCGCTCACCACGTACTCGCGCATCAACGATCTGGGGTTTGTGGAGACCCCGTACCGCAAGGTCGACAGTGGGCGCGTCACGCAGGAAATCGAGTGGTTGTCGGCCAACGAAGAGCAGGAGGCGACGATCGCCCAGGCCAACGCGCCGGTGGACGCCGAGGGGCGGTTCCGCAACGAACTGGTGCTCTGTCGGCGTCAGGGCGACTTTCCGCTGATGCGGCCCGAGGAGATCGACTACATCGATGTTGCGCCGGACCAGTTGGTGTCGGTTGCGGCGGCGATGATCCCGTTCCTGGAGCACGACGACGCCAACAGGGCGCTCATGGGCTCCAATATGCAGCGCCAGGCCGTGCCGCTGCTGTACACCGACGCGCCCCTGGTCGGCACCGGGCTGGAGAGCAAGGTGGCCGAGGATTCCGGGGCGGTCATCTTGGCCCGTCGCGATGGCGTGGTCGTCGGCGTCACGGCCGATGAGATCGTGGTCGACACGGGCGAGGACGAGGATGACGGCGTGGCCCGCCCGCTGGCGAAGCTGACGCAGTATGACAGCTACGAGCTCAAGAAGTACTGGCGTACCAATCAGGACACGGCCATCAACCAGAGGCCGCTGGTTGAGGTGGGCCAGAGGGTCGCGGCTGGCGATGTCATCGCCGATGGGCCGTCCACGGATCGGGGCGAGCTGGCGCTCGGGCGCAACCTGAGCGTCGCCTTCATGCCCTGGTACGGGTACAACTTCGAGGACGCCATCGTGCTGTCCGAGCGACTCGTGCGGGAGGACCTCTTTACCTCGATCCACATTCAGGAGCTGGAGCTTCATGTTCGGGACACCAAGCGCGGGATGGAGGAGATCACGCGCGAGATTCCCAACATCGCCGATGAGGCGCTGAACGATCTGGACGAGCGGGGCATCGTCCGGGTCGGCGCCAAGGTCACGAGCGGCGACACGCTTTGCGGCAAGATCACGCCGAAGGGCGAGACGGAGTTGTCGCCTGAGGAGAAGTTGCTGACCGCCATCTTTGGCGACAAGGCCAAGGACGTGAAGGACTCCTCGCTGAGGGTGCCTCCGGGAATGTCGGGCACCGTCATCGACACCAAGGTCTTCTCTCGGAGACAGCACGACCCGCTGGTGGAGGTCGAGCAGGGTCGCCTGATTGGGGAGCTCAGGCGGGAGCAGGCCGACCAGAACAGGCGGATCACCAAGGCCCGCAACGACGAACTGCTGCGGCGCCTGCATCTGCAGACCGTCGCCCTCTGCCTCAAGGATGGCACCACGGTGCCGTACTTGGAGGAGGGCACCAAGATCACCAAGGCTGTGTTGGCCGACCTTGACTTGGGCATCGTGGACCTGACGCACTTCAGGGTTGTCAACCAGAAGGTGAATCGTGAGATCAGGCAGCTGATCGATGAGGCGGGCGGTCGCATCGAGAGGGTGCGCGAACAGACCGATGAGCAGATCAGGAAGATCTTCCAGCCCGACGAGCTTCCGCCGGGCGTGGTGCAGCTGGTGAAGGTCTACATCGCCGAGAAGCGAAAGATCGCTGTGGGAGACAAGATGGCGGGCCGGCACGGCAACAAGGGTATCATCGCCCGCATTGCGCCCGAGGAGGACATGCCGTATCTCCCCGACGGCAGCCCGGTTGACATTGTGCTCAACCCCCTGGGTGTTCCGTCCCGGATGAATGTGGGCCAGGTGTTGGAGACCCACCTGGGCTGGGCCGCCGCCAACCTGGGCTTCGGGGCCAAGACCCCGGTCTTCAGGGGGGCGTCGGAGGATGAGATCTCTCTTCTGCTCAAGTTGGCGGGAATCAAATGGGCGGGGGAGTCGCTTCGCTCCGGGCAGCGTTGGCCTCTGGCGCCCAAGGACTACGAGCAGCTATTGAAGGTGGTGCAGGAACACCCGGAGGCAAGCCGGGGTGGCAGTGTGGGCAGCACCGGTGAGGGCAGCAATGGTGCCGGCGCCGGCGCCCTGGGGCAGAGCCTGGACGACTACGCGCGCCTGGCCATGGGTGGTCCGGCGGCGGCGACGCTGCAGGCGGTCCATGATTTCCTGGTCGCTGTGGCGTCTGCGTCCGCGGCCAAGCGCGGCCGGTTCCTCAGCCAGGAGTTTCCCCGGATCTCTGCAATTGCGCACAAGAAGGTGCACTCCGGCGGTTTCGAGGCCGCGGTGCAGGAGCTGCTCACGCAGGCCCGAATCCTTGACACCGGCAAGGTGTGGCTCCGTGATGGGCGCAGCGGGGAGACCTTTGATTTCCCCGTGACCGTGGGCGAGATCTACATGCTGAAGCTCTCCCATCTGGTAGACGACAAGATCCATGCCCGCAGCATTGGACCCTATTCGCTGGTGACGCAGCAGCCCTTGGCCGGCAAGGCGCAGTTCGGCGGCCAGCGCTTCGGCGAGATGGAGGTCTGGGCGCTGGAGGCCTACGGCGCCGCCCACACGCTTCGGGAGATCCTGACCGTGAAGTCCGACGACGTGTTGGGCCGCTCCAAGGTGTACGAGGCGGTGGTCAAGGGGGAGAATCTCCCCAAGCCCGGCATCCCGGAGTCGTTCAATGTGCTCGTCAAGGAGCTGCAGGCGCTGGGTCTGATGGTGGAGATGGGCGAAGAGGAGTGACACGAGGGCAGGTGAACCGAGGCGTCTCGCTTCCCCAGGGAGCGGGATCCTCCTTCAAGGACGGGTTGGCCAGGACATGATCGATTTTCCCCGCGCACGGGAGCCCCGTGCATCGGAATTTGACTACATCAGGATCCGAATCGCGTCGCCGGAGGACATTCGTGAGTGGTCGCACGGCGAAGTGACCAAACCCGAGACCATCAACTATCGATCGTTCAAGCCCGAGCCGATGGGGTTGTTCTGTCAGCGCACCTTCGGCCCGGTCAAGGATTGGGAGTGCGCCTGCGGAAAGTACAAGCGGGTCCGCTTCCGGGGACTTACCTGTGACAAATGCGGCGTCGAGGTCGCCCAGGCCAAGGTGCGCCGTGAGCGGATGGGCCACATCGAGCTTGCGGTGCCGATCTGCCACATCTGGTTCTTCAAGACGCTTCCCAGTCAGCTGGGATACCTGTTGGGGATGACGCTGAAGGACCTAGAGAAGGTCATCTACTACGCGAACTATGTGGTGACCGATCCCGGAAAGCAGGACGTGGGCTTCCTGGAGATGTTGGACGAGGACGAGTACTACGAATTTCGCGTGAAGGCCCGCTCCGAGGGCGACCGCAAGTTCACGGCGGAGATCGGGGCGGAGGCCGTGCGGACCCTTCTCAAGCGCCTTGACTCTCCAGAGGTTCTGCCCTTTTCGGACCAAAACAAGGACGGCAAGGGGCTCGACCGTCTCTCCGCCTGGCTGAGGGAGCAGATCAGGACAGAGACCTCGCAGCATCGGAAGAAGAAGAGTCTGCTCAGGCTCAAAGTGGTCGATGCGTTGCGCAACTCCGGCGAGACGGCGGACAAGCGCAACCGACCCGAGTGGATGGTGATGGATGCCATTCCCGTGATCCCACCCGACCTGCGACCGTTGGTTCCCCTGGATGGCGGCCGCTTCGCGACCTCGGATCTGAACGATCTCTATCGGCGCGTGATCAACCGCAACAATCGCCTGAAGAAGTTGATGGAGATGCGGGCCCCCGAGGTGATTCTTCGCAACGAGAAGCGCATGTTGCAGGAATCGGTGGACGCCCTGTTCGACAACGGACGCCGCTCCAAGGCGATTCGCGGTCGGGGCAAGCGGCCCCTGAAGTCCTTGTCCGACATGCTCAAGGGCAAGCAGGGGCGCTTCCGGCAGAACCTCTTGGGCAAGCGCGTGGACTATTCGGGGCGCTCGGTCATCGTTGTGGGGCCGGAACTCAAGCTGCACCAGTGCGGGTTGCCGAAGGCCATGGCGGTGGAGTTGTTCAAGCCCTTCATCATCCACGAGCTGGAGAAGCGGGGAGAGGCGGAGACCGTCAAGCGCGCCAAGCAGATTGTCGAGGAGGACCACCCCAAGGTCTACGAGGTACTGGAGGACATCATCCGGGATCATCCCGTACTCCTCAACCGGGCTCCCACGCTGCACCGGATCGGGATCCAGGCCTTCGAGCCCGTGTTGGTGGAGGGCAAGGCCATTCGGATTCATCCGCTCGTTTGCTCGGCGTTCAATGCCGACTTCGACGGCGATCAGATGGCTGTCCACTTGCCCCTGTCCTTCGAGGCGCAGCTTGAGGCCCGCGTCCTGATGCTGTCTACGAGCAACGTGCTCTTGCCCTCGAATGGTCGCCCGGTGGCGGCTCCGACCCAAGACATGGTGATCGGGTGCTACTACCTGACCAAGCCACCGCTGGAGGTCCAGGACCTGGAACCCACGGTGAGGGCCGCGAACCTGCCCAAGGCTCTTCGTGACGAGGCGCAGGCCAAGCTGGACGAGATCTACAAGGACGCCCCCCGCTACTCGACATACGGGGAGGTGGAGATGGCGCAGACGCTGGAGGGTCTCAAGTTTGCGACGCCCTGTTGGTACTGGACGCCCGCACAGGGTGATGCGTCGTCAACGGACAGTCGCCGCTTGGGCGCCTGGGTGCAGACTACCGTGGGCCGCGTTCTCTTCAACTCCATCATCCCGGAACAGATCGGGTTCCAGAACCTGACCTTCGGAAAGAAGCAGCTGGGCGACCTCGTCTTCCGGTGCTTCACGGATGTGGGGCTGTCCAAGACGACGGTGTTCCTGGACCACCTCAAGGACTTCGGCTTTCGGTACGCCACCATCGGCGGAGTGTCGGTGGGGCTGGACGATCTGCAGGTTCCGGCCGAGAAGGCGACGCTCCTGGAGGAGTCGGCGGCGCAGGTGAGCCGCTATCAGAAGGCGTACGACAGCGGCTTCATCTCCAACGGCGAGCGCTACAACAAGATCATCGACACCTGGACCCACGCCAACAACGATGTGGCCGACGCGATGGTGGGGCATTTGGAGCGCTCCAAGGACGGCTTCAATCCTGTCTACATGATGATGACCTCAGGCGCGCGCGGGAACTTGGACCAGATGCGCCAGCTGGCGGGTATGCGGGGCCTGATGGCCAAGCCGCAGAAGAAGTTGACCGGCGGAATCGGGGAAATCATCGAGAGCCCGATCCGCTCGAACTTCCGCGAGGGGCTGACGGTGGTGGAGTACTTCATCTCCACCCATGGAGCCCGCAAGGGGCTTGCCGACACCGCACTCAAGACCGCCGACGCAGGATACCTCACGCGTCGCCTGGTCGATGTGGCCCAGGACGTGACCATTGTGGAGGACGACTGCGGCACGATCTTGGGCGTCGAGATGAGCGCGCTCAAGGAGGGGGAAGATATTGTCGAGCCACTGGCCGACCGCATCGCCGGCAATGTGGCGCTGGAGAGCGTCTTTGATCCGATCGACGGTGAGTTGATCCTGACGGCCAACAACATGATCGGTGAGCACGAGGCCCAGGCGATCGAGGAGGCCGGGATTCAGTCGGTGAAGATCCGCTCCGTGTTGACGTGTGAGTCCAAGCGGGGGATTTGCCGCATGTGTTATGGCCGCAATTTGGCCACCATGGGCCCCGTGGATATCGGTGAGGCCGTAGGCATCCTGGCCGCGCAGTCCATCGGCGAGCCGGGGACGCAGCTGACACTCAGGACCTTCCATATCGGGGGCGCTGCGGCCCGCATCGCGGCGCAGAACCAGCGCAAATCCAAGATCGCCGGCATCGTGGGGTTGGAGCGCGTCTCCACCGTGACGGACAAGGATGGGAACGCCATCGTCACGGCCCGGGAGGGCAAGATCGTGCTGCAGACAAGTCAGGGTCAGGTTCGCAGCAAGCTTGCCGTGCCGTACGGCGCGACGCTGCACGTCACCGAGGGCCAGAAGATCCAGTCTGGGGAGTTGCTCTTCAGCTGGGACCCGTATTCGGAGCCGATCGTGGCCGACCAGAAGGGTTACCTGCGCTTTGACGACATCGTGCCCGAACAGACCGTCCGGGAGGAGTTGGACGAGTCGACGGGGCGCCGTCAGATGATGATCATCGAGGATCGGGACAAGAAGCGGCATCCGACGATCCGGATCGCCCGTGGGAAGTCTTCCACCAGCAAGGTTCTCAAGGAATTCATCATCCCGGTGGGAGCGCAGCTGACGTGCAAGGACAAGCAGGAGGTTCAGCCGGGAGACCACATCGCCCGCATCGGCCGGGAAGTGTACAAGACGCGCGACATCACGGGGGGGTTGCCCCGGGTGGCCGAGCTGTTCGAAGCCCGCAAGCCCAAAGATCCCGCGATCATCACGGAGATCGACGGCGTGGTGTCCTTCGGGGGCATCAAGCGAGGCAAGCGCGAGGTATTCGTGACGCCGGAGCCCGGCGGCGACTCGAGGAAGTACGATGTGCCGGTTGGCAAGCACATGCGCGTGCATCAGGGCGATATGGTGCGCGCCGGGGATCGGTTGTCCGAGGGTCCGATCAATCCCCACGACATCCTGCGCATCAAGGGCTCCAGAGCCGTTCAGGAATACCTGCTCAATGAGATTCAGGAGGTGTATCGTCTTCAAGGCGTCAAGATCAACGACAAGCACATCGGGGTCATTGTGCGCCAGATGCTCCAGAAGGTGCGCGTTGCCGACCCGGGAGAGACGGAGCCGCTGGAGGGCGAGCACGTCGATCGCGTGGAGTTCCGCAAGGTAAACCAGGAAGCCGCGCGAGCGAACAGGAAGGCGGCCCGGGCGGAGCCGCTTCTCCTGGGGATCACCAAGGCGAGCCTGACGACGGAGTCCTTCATCTCGGCGGCATCGTTCCAGGAGACGACGCGTGTGCTGACCGATGCGGCAGTTCGGGGCGCTCGCGACGATCTCGACGGATTGAAGGAGAACATCATCATCGGGCACCTCATCCCGGCCGGAACGGGCATTCACCGCTGGCACGATGTGGAGTTCCTGGTCGAACAGGAGTACTACGACGAGGAGATTCTGCCGCTGACCGCGCCGGAGGAGCTGATTCCGTTGCTGGAGGCCGCCCATGACGGATCGGCCTCAGCGGAGTCTTGACCCCGACGACGCCAAGCGGCTGTGAATGGTTGTGGTGAGGTTGACCCTTGGGAGCAATGGACAAGCGTCTGGCGGCCAGATTGGCGGACACCGAACAGCGCTTTTGCGCCGTGGAGCGCCAGCTGGCCGAACCCGGGGTGGAGCGCGACCTGGACCGATTGCGGGCGCTCGGTCGCGAGAGGGCTTCGCTCGCATCCGCCGTGGAGATCGGGCGCGACTTGCAGGAGTTGACGGCTGAGCTGGAGGGTGCCCGGGAGATCCTGGCCGAGGAGGCGGGGGACGCCGAGATGCGAGCCCTGGCCACGGAGGAAATCGCGTCCCTTGAGCTTCGGGTCAGCGCTGCCGACGCGCGTTTGCGCGAGGCGCTGATCCCCCCTGATCCGATGGAGGATCGACCGGCCGTGGTGGAAATCCGGGCCGGGACGGGGGGGGATGAGGCCGGGCTCTTCGGAGCCGACCTGTTGCGGATGTATACAAGGCTGGCAGAGCGTAGCGGGTGGTCCGTGGAGGTGATGAATGTCTCTGAGGGCGCCCTGGGTTCGGTCCGTGAGGCCGTCGTCGTCGTGCGGGGCAAAGGGGCCTATGGACGCTTGCGCTATGAGTCCGGGGTGCATCGGGTCCAACGGGTGCCCGAGACGGAGAGCCAGGGACGCGTTCATACGTCCGCGGCATCGGTGGCCGTCCTTCCCGAAGCCGACGAGGTCGACATCCAGATTGATCTGTCCGACCTGCGCATCGACGTGTTTCGGTCCTCGGGACCGGGCGGCCAGTCGGTCAATACAACCGACTCGGCCGTGCGCATCACCCACGTTCCCACAGGCCTGGTGGTCACATGCCAGGACGAGAAGTCCCAGCACAAGAACAAGAGCAAAGCGATGAAGGTGCTGCGCTCCCGACTGCTGGACAGGGAGTCTGCCGCCGCCGAGGCCGAGCGAGCGGCCGAGCGGCGCTCGCAGATCGGCAGCGGCGACCGCTCGGCCAAGATCCGCACCTATAATTTTCCCCAAAATCGGGTGACCGATCACCGCATCGGCCTCAGCCTCTATCGCCTGGCGGACATCCTGGACGGTGATCTGGGCGAACTCGTCGGCGCGCTGCGACAGGCCCGAGAAGAGGAGCGACTGGCTCAGGGGCCCGCACCCGACTGATGCAGGCCATGGCCCAGGTGCCCGGCGCCCGTACATGGACGGTCATGGATACGATCCCCGCCGCCGCCGACTACCTGTCGAAGAGGGGCGTGGCGGACAGTCGGCTGGATGCTGAGCACCTGCTGGCGCATCTCCTGGGCATGAAGCGGCTTGATCTGTATCTCTGCCACGACCGTCCGTTGGGCAGTGCCGAGCTGGCAGGCTATAGGCAACTGGTGCGGAGGCGGGGCAAGCGGGAGCCGCTGCAGTATGTGATGGGGTCGGCACCGTTTCGGGATCTCCATCTGGCTGTCGACCGGCGGGTGGCGATTCCCCGCCCGGAGACGGAGTATTTTCTCGACATGGCGGCCGACCTGGTGGGACCTGACTCCAGGGTCGGCTCCGCGCTTGATGTGGGCACCGGATCGGGGGCCATCGCGCTGGCGTTGGCGACGGAGAAGAGGGCGGCCCGGGTGGTGGCGACCGACATATCGGCCGCCGCCCTGACGGTGGCCCGGCATAATGCGCGCGTGATCGGAGCTTCGGGTGTGGATTTCCGGGTGGGACCGGAATTGGGGCCCGTCGAGGGCGAGACGTTCGACCTGATTCTCTGCAACGCGCCTTATCTGGGTGAGTCCGAGTGGAGGGACGCCCAGCCGGAGGTGCGCGAGTGGGAACCCAAGATCGCCATGGTGGCGGGCGGAGATGGGCTGGCGGTGATCCGGGCGTTGGTCGCGCGGGTAGCGGGTTCTCTGCGCCCCGGCGGATGGTTCGGGCTTGAGATTGGCCCAGCCCAGGGAGCGGCTGTCGAGGCCCTGGTCCGGGGAATCGATGGCCTGCGGCGGGTGGGCGTACATCACGACTTGACCGGCCGGTGTCGCTATGTTTTTGGCCAGATGGGGGGAGAAGACCATGAGCACCCCCTGAATTCCTCGATGACGGCACCTATCCCGGAATCTTTGGTCAACTGAACACAATGGGAGGGGCAGCGTGAATGGAGTGAGCTGGACGAGGATTGAGGAGGCTGCAAGGTTGCTGGGCCGTGAACTGTCCCTCACGCCGGAGTACCGTGCTGTGGTTGCCGCGACGATTCAGGCGCGCGGCAACCCGGAAATCAACGCCGCCATGGATGATCTGGAGGAATTCGCCGCTGACCTGGAGGAGCGGACGGCCCGGGGTGACGACGTGTCGGACGAAACGATGGAGGCGTGGGACAAGGCGGCGGACGAACTTCTGAAGCAGAAGCCGTATCGGGATTTGGTTGAGGCGGCGGGAAAGCTTGAGGAGACCCTGGACCGCGTCGACGAGATCATGCGCCAGGCGATGAGGCAGGCTGTTGGTCCACAGATTGTGCCGGGTTGATGGGAGTGCTCGGGTGGCTCTTGATGATCCGTCGTTGACGGCGGTGGCGCCGGCGAGGGAGAAGGGACTCAAGGCGCTCCGGGTTCCGGTATACGCCCTGATCGAGCCGATGACAAGGTTGCTGGTGCGCTGGCGAGTCCATCCGAACGCCATTTCCGTCATGGGGTTTGTGGTTACCGTGGGCGGGGGATACCTCTATTCCCAGGACCATGTGCGCATGGCGGGCCTCATGGTAATGCTGGGCGGGCTTCTGGATATCTTTGATGGTCGCGTGGCCCGGGTCTCGGGCCTCGCCTCGAAGTTCGGCAGCTTCTTCGACTCCACGCTGGATCGGATATCGGAGATCGCCATGTACATCGGCTTGATGACGCTCTACAACGGATACATGCTGGAGTGGAGCGACGTCTGGATGATCTACGTCATCGCGCTCGCGATGGGGGGGTCGCTCATGGTCAGCTATACGCGGGCGAAGGCCGAGGCGCTGGGATTTGAGTGCAGCGTGGGCCTGATGCAGCGCGCCGAGCGCATTCTTCTGCTTGGAATGGGATCGCTCCTCTTCGGGCTCGCCTGGAGCGGGCTGGTCCTGAGCGGGATCATCGTCGTCGTGGCGATGCTCACGAACATCACGGCGGTGCACCGGATCTTCTGGGTCTACAGGCACGGCGCGGGCATTCCCTTGGACGGCGGCGACAGGGCCGCCGGAGAGTCGTAGTTCACATGGTGACGGAAACACCCAACATTTCGCCCGCTGAGGGCAAGCTCGCGCTGCTGCTACCCGGGTTGGGTGCCGTGGCGACCACGGTGATTGCAGGTGTCGAGGCGGTGCGGCGCGGGCTGGGAGAGCCCTTCGGCAGCCTGAGCCAGATGAACACCATCCGCCTGGGCAAGCGCACCGAGGACAGGACCCCGCTGATCCGGGATCTCGTGAGCTTGGCCGACTTGGACCAGATCGTGTTCGGGGCTTGGGATCCGATCCCCGACAACGCCTACGACAGCGCCGTCAAGGCGGGTGTGCTGGACTCCGCACGTCACCTGGAGCCCATCCGCGACGCCTTGGCGTCGGTGGTGCCGATGCCGGCGGTCTTTGACTCGGCGTATGTGAAGCGCTTGGATGGTCCCAACTGCAAGCGAGAGCCCAACAAGATGGAGCTGGCGCTTGCGTTGCGCGAGGACATCCGCCGCTTCAAGGCCGAGCACGGGTGTGTGCGCGCCGTGATGATCTGGTGCGGATCGACCGAGACATTCCAGCGTTCGGGCGCCGCGCACGACTCGCTGGCGTCGTTTGAGCGAGCGATGGAGCAGAACGATCCCGCCATTGCGCCCAGCATGATCTACGCTTACGCGGCCCTGATGGAGGGAGTCCCCTACGCGAACGGTGCGCCGAACCTTTCGGCCGATGTGCCCGCGCTGGAAGAGCTGGCCCAGAGTCGGCAGGTGCCCATCTCGGGGAAGGATTTCAAGACCGGACAGACGCTGATGAAGACGATCCTCGCCCCCGGGCTCAAGGCCAGGATGCTGGGAATCAGTGGTTGGTTCAGCACCAACATTTTGGGCAACCGAGACGGCGAGGTGCTGGACGATCCAGAGTCCTTCAGGACCAAGGAGGAGTCCAAGCTGGGTGTGCTGGACTACATCCTGCAGCCGGGCATGTACCCCAAGCTGTATGGCGACCTCTACCACAAGGTGCGCATCAACTACTACCCGCCCCGGGGAGACGACAAGGAGGGCTGGGACAATCTGGACATCTTCGGATGGCTGGGATATCCGATGCAGATCAAGGTCGACTTTTTGTGCAAGGATTCCATCCTTGCGGCGCCGCTTGTCCTGGACCTGGCCCTGTTCCTGGACCTGGCCGGCAGGGCCGGGCTGTCGGGAATTCAGGAGTGGCTGTCCTTCTACTTTAAGAGCCCGCACTGTCCGGTGGGACTCTACCCGGAGCACGACCTGTTCATTCAGCACTGGAAACTCAAGAACACGTTGCGCTGGCTGGCTGGCGAGGAGCAGATCACCCACCTGGGTCGGGATTACTTCGATTAGACGGACCCCGGATGGACAGGCCGATACGGGGCGGAGGGGTTGCTTCATCGTCCTGGAGGGCGCCGACGGAGTGGGGAAGTCCACGCAAATCCCCCTTCTCAAGGGGCGCCTGGAGGCCGGCGGGGTCACTGTCGTCACCACCCGGGAGCCCGGGGGCACCCCCATCGGAGACGAGATTCGGGGGCTCCTGCTGCGCCGGCGAAGCGCCGACTCGCTCCCGCCACAGACGGAACTGCTCCTGGTCATGGCGTCGCGGGCTGCATTGGTACGCGACCTCGTGGAGCCCACGTTGGCCCGCGGTCAGTGGGTGCTTGCGGACCGCTACGATCTCAGCACGTTCGCGTATCAGGGCTCGGGCCGCGGCGTCGACCGACAGCGCATTGAATGCCTTAATCGTTATGCGACCAAAGGACTTAAGCCAGACTTGACGGTGGTCCTTGACCTGCCCTCCGAGGAATGGGCTGCGCGTCGCATGGGTCGTCGGGTGGGCGGAGGAACCCCGGACAGGATTGAGTCGGCCGGGCGCGACTTCCGCCTCCGCGTGGCGGGAGGGTATCTTGAATTGGCGAGATCCCGCCAGGAGGTCGAGGTGGTGCATGCGGGCGGGAGCGTCGAGCGGGTCGCCGATCGGGTGTGGCGGGCGGTCCGGGCACACCTGGGTGATCGTCTGCGACCCAAGGGCGGGCACTGAGTTGGCAGCCCGCGCGTATGGGCCACAGGGGGATAGTCCAGATTGGCGTCGTGCCGGCGAGTTGCCCGACCGGTGCTTGGCGGCAGGCAGGGGCGTGACGGAGGCCAACGCTCGGCCGCGAGAGGAGGCGCAATGAGAGTAGGCAAGGTGGTGTTGGTGCCCGCGCTACTTTTTGCTCTGGCGATGACCGGCGGCAGCTGGTTGTTGCAGAGTGACCGGGAGCTGGGGTCCAACCTCTACTTTCAGACCCGCCTCCTGGATGAGGTGTTGACGCGCATCGACGCCCACTTCGTCGATGAGGTTGACGTGAATGGTCTCTATCGCGCCGCCATCGAGGGTGTGGTCGAACAGCTGGGGGACCGCAACTCGACGTTTCTTGAGGCGGCGGTGTGGGAGGATGTGCGGATCCGCGCCGAAGGGGAGTACGGCGGGATCGGAATGGAGGTCGTCAACCGCGACGACTACGTCACCGTCGTGGCTCCGATACCGGGCACCCCGGGCGCGCGCGCGGGGCTACGCTCAGGTGACAGGATCATCCGGGTCGACGGCGAGTCCGTGGTGGGTCAGCCCACGGACCAGGTTGTTGGCCGTCTGCGGGGAAAGCCCGGAACGCCGGTGCGGATCGGCATCCAGAGGCCCGGCTTGGACCAACCTCTCGTCTTTGAGGTTTCCAGGGCCCTGATTCAGTTGCCGTCCGTTCCCTTTGCGGCAATGCTGGACGGCGGCGTCGGGTATGTGCCCCTGAACGTCTTCAACGGCACCACGACGGCCGAAGTGCGTGGGGCGATCGATTCCTTGGCGTCGATCGGAATGACCTCGCTGGTTCTTGATCTGCGCAACAATCGGGGAGGGCTCCTGACCCAGGGGGTCGCGCTTACGGATCTGTTCCTGGACCGCAATGACGACATTGTGGAAATTCGGGGCAGGTCCTCGTCTCCCGAAATGCATGTCGCTCGGGCCGAGCAGAGTCACCCGGAGCTTCCCCTTGCGGTTCTGATCGGGCATGGGAGCGCGTCAGCGGCCGAGATCGTCGCCGGCGCTCTGCAAGATCATGATCGCGCCCTGCTGGTCGGATCGACGACCTTCGGCAAAGGCTCGGTTCAGTCCCTCTTCCCACTCCCTGGAGGCAACGTGCTCAAGCTTACCACGGCACGGTGGTACACGCCCTCTGGACGGTCGATCCAGAGGGATGCGCCGGGGCACCAAGCGCGCCTGGCAGCCAGTACGCTCTCCCTGAATGGCGACCTTGTGCAGCGTCCCGACCTGCAGGGCAAGCCGGAGTTTGAGTCCCGGGGCGGGCGCCGCGTGCTGGGCGGGGGTGGCATTGTCCCCGATGTGTGGGTCATGCCGGACACGCTTACGTCGGCAGAGCGGGGTGCCGTTCAGGAGATATTCAACGCCGGCGGAGGGTTTTTTGCCTCGCTGCAGAGCTGGGTGGTGGGGTATCTCGGAGAGCATCCGAAGCTGCACGCTGACTTTGTGATCACGGACGCCGACCTTGAGAGCTTTTATCAGGTGTGGCTGGAGCGGGCGCGGGCGTCCCTTGGAGGTGGCGCGGAGGCGGGTGGTGAGGATACTCCCGGGGAACCGGTGATCCTCTCGCTGACGCTCAGTGACGTGCTACGGGCGCGTCGCTATGTGGTCCATCACATGGAGGCGGAGATCTCGTCGCAGCTGTGGGGCGACTTGGGTCGCTTTGAGAGGATGCAGGCCGCGGACATCCAGCTCCAGAGAGCGGCACAGTTGCTCCGGGCGGCCCAGGATCAGGAGGTGCTGTTCAGGTTGGCGGGCGCCCCACTGCCGGCGGAGGCTGCAGCCAGCGGGAGTGATGTGTCCGTTGGGGGCGCCGCGCGCTGACCGGTACGGGACGGAGAGCCCCTGCCGGACGCGAGGCCGAGGGGTTGCGCCCGGGGGCGGCGTCTCTCTCAACTGATGCGTCCCGGTCCACCGTAAACGCAACGGTGGAGGGCGGCGGAACTTGGCTGGCCGTGCGACTTCGGCGGCGCGGCTTGGTGGAATCCAGCCATCGGGTGCATGCCGTGGTGGTCGATGCGCGTGGGACGATGCTTGGGGCGTGGGGCGATGTGGGAAGAGCCACGCTCCTGCGGAGCGCGGCCAAGCCCTTTCAGGCGATACCGCTCATTGAGGACGGAGCGGCGGACCGCTTTGGCCTCGACCAGAGCGAGGTGTCGGTATGCTGTGGATCGCACAACTCCGAGGACGCGCACCTTCGCGCCGTGCGGGCGATCCTGGAGAAGGCCGGCGTCCCGGAGCGCATGCTCGCCTGCGGTCTGCACCCGTCCCTGCTGGAGGGAAGGCGAGACGCGCTGGCGGGGGTGACGCTCACGCCCATCATGAACAACTGCTCCGGCAAGCATGCGGCGATGCTGGCGTTGGCCCGGCACCATGGCTGGCCCCTGGAGGGGTACCACCTGGCCGAACACCCGGTACAGCGCAGGATGGCGCGGGAGGTAGGGCACTGGATGCGAAGCGATCTATCGGAACGGGACTTCGAGGTGGACGGCTGCGGAGTGCCCAGCTATGCCGTGCCACTCGTCCGTTTGGCCGTGGCCGCCGCCAGGCTTGCGGAGGCGGCCCGGACACCGGGATCCCCGCAGCGCGTGGTTGCGGCCATGACCGGCCACCCCTTCATGGTCGCAGGCACGGGTCGGCTGTGTACGCGCCTGATGGAGGAGTGTGGTGGGCGGCTCTTCGCCAAGGTGGGGGCAGAGGCGGTCTACATGGCCGGTCACCCCGAGCGGGGCGTCGGGATCGCGCTCAAGGTGGAAGATGGCGCGTGGCGTGCGGCGCCTTGTGCGCTCTTGGGCGTCCTGGACCGGGTGGGACTGTTGCCGCCCGAGGCCAGGGAGTCGCTGGTTGAGTTTGCCAAGCCCGCTGTGACCAATACACTGGGGGAAATGGTGGGATGCCTGATTGCGGAGGAGGTCCCGTGTTCATCGATTCGGTGATCGTTGAGGTCTATGGCGGAGCCGGCGGATCCGGGGCCGAAGCGTTTCGGCGCGAGAAGGGCGTGCCGCGCGGTGGCCCGGCGGGTGGCGACGGTGGCCAAGGGGGAGACGTGGTGCTGGTCGCGGACGGCTCAATGACGACCCTGAGCGACTATCGCTACAGGCGTCATCACCGGGCGGAGCGCGGTCGCCACGGCGAGGGTGGTCGCCGAACCGGTCGCAGCGGCCGGGATGTGGTTCTCAGAGTGCCTCCGGGTACCGCCGCCATTGATGATGACACGGGCGAGGTCCTGGGTGAGCTGTTGACTGAACAGGATCGGGTCGTGGCGGCCCGTGGCGGTCGCGGCGGGCGGGGCAACGCGCGCTTCGCGTCTGCCACCCGCCAAACGCCCCGTCGCTGGGAGCCGGGTGGCGAGGGCGAGCACCGCACCATTCGTCTTGATCTCAGGCTGCTGGCGGACATCGGGCTGGTCGGGGAGCCGAATGCCGGGAAGTCGACGTTGCTGGCGAGGGTGAGTCGCGCGAGGCCAAAGGTGGCCGACTATCCCTTTACGACGCTCTCCCCCGCGCTGGGCGTGGTGGAGCTGCCCGATTTCAGGTCCTTTGTCCTGGCCGACCTGCCCGGCATCATCAAGGGCGCGCACGAGGGCAAGGGACTGGGTCATCGGTTTCTTCGTCACATTGAACGCACCCGTGCGCTGGCCATTGTGGTGCCGGTTGACGCGCCCGATCCACCCGCCGTTCTGACGAGGGTTCGCGCCGAGTTGACGCAGTACTCGACCCATCTGGCGGCGTTGCCCTTCGCGGTGGTGCTCTCAAAGACCGACCTTCTCGCCCCGGGAGCACAAGCGCCCGTGGTTGACGCGCCCGGCGCGTGGGGCATGTACCCGATCAGCGCGGTAACGGGCCACGGCGTGGCCCACCTCCTGGAGGGTCTCTGGGACCAACTTCGCCGCGGCTCCCCCGAATCGGGTGGACAGGGGGCGAGTGGGCCAGACCCGTCGTAGGATTGGCCACGGAGTCCTTGGGACCGATGTCGCAGGTGACGCACGTGTATGTGCATGCGCCGTTTTGCGCCAGGAGGTGCGTGTACTGCGATTTTGCGGTGCAGGTCGATGCCAGGCCCGACAGCCGTCGATGGTTGGCGGCGATCGCGCGTGAGCTCAAGGGGATCACTGAGACCGGCAGGGTCGGGTTGGGTGACCGTCTGAAGACCCTGTACCTGGGCGGCGGCACGCCTTCCCTCCTCGACCCCGAAGTTGTGGCGGCGCTGGCGGGTGTGATGGGCCGTGGCCGCATGGCGAACCCCGATCTGGAGTGGACCGCCGAGGCGAACCCGGAGTCGCTCACCGGCGAGGTGGCCCGACGGTGGGCCTCGTGCGGTGTGACCCGGATCTCGATCGGAGTGCAGAGTTTTCAGGGGAAGCCGCTGCGCTGGATGGGGCGCCTCCACAGCGGGCGGGATGCGGAGGATGCCGTTGCTCGGGCGAGGTCCGGCGGCGTCGCCAACATCTCCGTCGACCTGATGTTTGGGCTTCCCCGCGAGATAGGACGCTGTTGGACCAGCGATCTGGAGTGTGCGCTGGCCCTGGGGGTGCCGCACATCTCGTTGTACGGATTGACTGCGGAGTGCGGCACACCTCTGGGTCGCGCCGTCGAGGATCGCCGTCTGACGATGCCCGGGGGGCAGCGCTATCGGGAGGAGTACTTGAGGGCCGCCGAGTTGTTGCAAGGCGAGGGATACGAACACTACGAAGTGTCGAATTTCGCGCGGCCCGGCTACCAGTCCCGCCACAATCGGGCCTGCTGGCAAGGTGCGCCCTATCTGGGCCTGGGCAACGGCGCTCACAGTTATGATGGCAGGCGGCGCTGGTGGAATGTGCGCGATTGGGCGACGTACCTCCAGGCGGTGGAGCGCTCAGGCGTGGCGCGAGAGGGCAGTGAACTTCCGGGTCCCGATGAGCGGAGGCTGGAGGTCGCGTGGCTGGGCTTGCGCACCTCCGACGGCGTGGCCCTGGACGCGCTGGATGCGCGTGCGCTCCCCATGGTTGGGAGGTGGGAGCGCCGGGGTTGGGCCCTGCGCAAGGAGCACCGCCTTCGCTTAACGCCCAAGGGATGGACGGTGCTCGACGAGCTTGTGGTGGCGTTGGAGCGCTGGGTGCTGCACCCGTGAGCCGAGGCGTCCCGGTGCTTGACGGGCGCCGGGAAGCAAAGAAGTTATCTATGGTAGGATTCTCTTGTGACCGAAACGGTGGCGGGATCATGGCATTAGAGCGCCGCATCAGGGATGGCCGCCTCACCGCGAGGGAAAGCGCGGTGCTGGAGGCGGTCGTGCGGACGTATGTCGAGACCGCGGAGCCGGCGGGCAGCCGCACGGTGGCCCGGAGGTTCAACCTCGGACTCTCGCCCGCAACCATTCGTAACACCATGGCCGACCTGGAGGATGAGGGATACCTGACCCATCCCCATCCGTCCGCGGGGCGTGTTCCTACCGATCTGGCGTACCGCTTCTTTGTGGATCGGGTCGTCAAGCCCGCGGGGCTGACGACGGAGGAGAAGTCCATAATCGAGCGGGAGCTGGTGGTGGAGTCGGGAGACTCGACGCTGGACCAGGTGTTGCGAAAAGCCACCCGGGCACTGGGCGTTCTTGTGCATGAGCTGGGAGTGGGGTCGGTGCCGCAGCTGGACCACGCCCGCATGGAGAGGATCGACCTGATCAGCCTGTCATCGGACCGGATCCTCATGGTGGTCACGATCCAGAGCGGGATGGTGAGAACGGTGTATATCGACCTGCCGGGAGAGGTGCCCTCCGAGGCGCTTCAGAGCCTGCAACAGGTGCTGAACGAGAGACTGGCGGGGATGACTTTTGTCGAGATTCGCTCCTCGTACGCCGAGCGCCTGAGGGACGCCACAGAGGATCCCGAGTCTCAGGAAATCCTTAACTTTTTTGTGGAGTCGGGCGAGGATGTCTTCGCTCCGACGCCGATTGAGAGCGACCAGGTCGTCTTGGGTCAGACATCGGCGATCGCCGCGCAGCCGGAGTTTGCGACCCACGAGGGCCTGCGCAGCCTCATCGCGCTTACTGAGCAAAAGGAGTTGTTGGCGAAGGTGTTGGGAAATCGGGTGAAGCAGGGGGGCCCTTTCGTCACCATCGGTGATGAGCATGTGCCCGAGTTGGCCGGCTTTACGCTGGTGACGTCTGGATACCGTTACGGCAAGTTGCGGGGAATCGTGGGGGTGATGGGACCCACGCGGATGCCGTATGCGAAGGTCATCGCGATCGTCGACTACACGTCGTCCCTGGTAACCCGCATGCTGGAGCCGTAACCGCGAGCCGCATCGCCCACGACACCCATGTCCGACTACTACGAATTGCTTGGCGTCTCCAGGGACGCAGGTCCCGACGAGATCAAGAGAGCGTACCGCAAGGTCGCGATGAAGCACCATCCGGATCGCAACGACGGCTCCAAGGAGGCCGAGCAGCGCTTCAAGGAGGTCACCCAGGCGTACGAAGTCCTCCGGGATCCATCAAAGCGCGCGCGCTATGACCGGTTTGGCGAGGCCGGCGTGTCAGGGTCCAGCGCCGGCGGCGGCTTCGCCTTCAACGACCCGATCGAGATCTTCATGCGGGAGTTCGGCAATCTCGGGTTCGACGGATTGTTCGGCGGACGGCGGACGGGCGGCGGGTCGGCGCGCGGCAAATCGTTGCGACTTCGGCTTCCGCTGACACTCGGCGATGTGCGTGCGGGAGCGAGAAAGAAGGTGCGGGTGGCGGTTCTGGACGCGTGCGACTCGTGTAGCGGATCGGGTGTTCGGGGGGGTGGACGACCTACCCCCTGCCCGAATTGCGACGGAGCCGGTGAGGAGCGGCTGGTGCAGCGCACAGTCTTGGGTCAGTTCGTGCGTGTGGCCCCGTGTCGCCAGTGCGGCGGGGAGGGCACGTTGATTCTGGACCGCTGCGGAGAGTGCCACGGAGACGGGCGCGCCCGAACGGACCGCACGCTCAGCGTTGAAGTGCCACCGGGAGTGTCTTCGGAACACTACATCACGTTGCGTGGGCAGGGAAACGCCGGTCCCCGGGGGGGTGCCCGCGGTGACATTGTAGTCATGCTGGATATCGAGGATCATCCAAAATTCAAGCGGGACGGCACCAACTTGACGGTCGATGTTCCCATCACCTTTGCCACCGCGGCCTTGGGAGGCCCGGTCCGGGTGCCCACCGTGGAGGGTGAGACGATGGTCGACGTGCCGCCCGGGGTTCAGAGCGGAGAGGTGCTTCGGGTCCGCGGCGAGGGGGTGCCGGAGCTCAATGGACGCCAGTTCGGGGATCTTCTGGTGCGCGTGGCGGTTTGGGTCCCGGACCGGTTGAGCACGGAGCAGGAGCGAATCCTGAGGGAGCTTCGTCAGATCGAGGACGATGCTCCCGGCGCGATCGACCTGGAGGAGCGGCGGGGGTTCTGGTCCCGGGTTAGGGAGGTGCTGGGCTAGGAATTCGCCCCCGGAGGGGACGCGCTTGATCGGGACTATGAGCGCAAGCGCAAGGGAGAAAATTGAAGAGGAATCGACAACAGTCACCGGGAGGCGGTAGATCGTGGGAGATGTTCTCAAGTACTGCGCGTACTTCGTGCTGGTCGTGTTTTTCCTGTGGGTGGGTAAGGGTGTGCTACGCAGCGTCCGTATGTGGCGCCAATGTCGACTCCCTGGCGAGGGGTACTTCGCCCATATCTCGCGTTTTGGTCGCTTTGTGCGTGAAAGAGAGGAGAAGGAAAGGGTTAGGCGGACGCTGCAAAGTGTGCTTCAGGAAAACCCCGAACTATTGGAGGGGCTGGAGCGAAAGGGTCTCGTCAGGAAGTTGAGCGATGCGGAGGTGGCCCTCAGGGGACTGGATAGGGACACCCCATGACCGGCGGTCCGGTCGCCCTTACGGGAGATGACACATGGATGCAGGTGGAAGGCGGTCGAACTAAGCCGAAGTTCGCGCGAAAAATGGCCATTTTTTCTCCATAAGTCGTTATATGATATAGGTTTCTAAGATTTCGAGCGCTGCATTTTGTACCCATGTAAATCATGGTGCCTGTGTTGACATGGCTTGCTTTCATCACTACCTTCATAGCCATGTATATCGAACCTGTGCCCAACCGGAACTCTCCACCTGCCGTCCTGCTCCGTGAGTCCTACCGCCACAACGGCAAGGTCAAGAAACGCACCCTCGCCAACCTCTCCAAGTGGCCCGACCATATCGTCAACGGTCTGCGCATCCTCCTCAAGGGCGGCGTCGCCCTTCCCTCCATGGGCCACGCCTTCGCCATCCTCCGCTCACGGCCCCACGGTCACGTCGCCGCCGTCCTGGGATCCGCCCGCCGCCTGCGGCTCGAACAACTCATCGACCGCAAACTATCGCGCCAACGAGCCCTCGTCACCGCCATGGTGCTCGATCGCATCCTGGACCCCCGCTCCAAACTCGCCACCGCACGATCCCTGAACAGCGAGACGCTCACCCACACGCTGGGCGAAGAGCTCGGGATCGGCGACGCCGACGAACGAGAGCTCTACCAGGCCATGGACTGGCTGCTCAGGCGCCAGGACCGCATCGAGAGGCACTTGGCCGCCCGGCATCTGAGGGTGCGCTGGTGCCCTGCGATGTCACATCGGTCTACTTCGAGGGCTCGACGTGTCCGCTCGCCAAGCGCGGCTACTCTCGCCACGCCAAGCGTGGCAAGCTTCAGATCGTCTTTGCCTTGCTGTGTGACCGGGACGGCCGCCCCGTGGCCGTGGACGTGTTCGAGGGCAACACTGCCGATCCGCGCACGTTGGGTGCCCAGATCCAGACGTTGCGCGACAAACCGGTGACCTTCTGGATGTATCGCTTGATGAGGCCCTTTTCGGGCTTGGAGAGCCGGAGGTGGTACTCGAACTCGACCAGCGTTCGCCTGATGAAGTCGTAGGCGGCGGTGCGCTGGGAGATCTCGATATCGGTTTTGTCGGTGCCGTCGAGGAAGTCCTGGACCTGCTCGAGGGTGCGAATCCGGGTGGTTCTGAGTGTCACGATCATGCTCCTATGATCACAGCGCCTCAGCTCAGGCTCAATTCCCGTTGGAAACCGGACCCCCGTTCAGGCTCATCTCCCATTGGACAACACTCTTCCGAGTGCGAAGGGCGTGATTTAGTATGAGAGCCGGATGCTGGAAAACCGCGCGTTAGGTTCGATGCAGAGGGCTGGAAACGTGACTGTGGGGGCCGGATTGAGGACGGGAGCGAAAGCGACGGGGCAACCACCGGATACTAAGGCTGGCGCGCCGGTTTACTGCGCTACTCCAGAGCAGAACTTGGTGGCGAGTCTGGACAGCTGGCCGCAGGCCTCTTCAACCTTGGGCGAGCAGCGCGATGTTGCGACTGTTGTGGCGGCGCACGGAGGTGTTGGCGGGGGATCTCCTGCGGTGGTCGCGGATTTGGCCGGACTTCTGGTGCCGGGAGCTCGCGATATCGGTTTTGTCGGTGGCGTCGAGGAATTCCCGGACCTGTTCAAGCGTGCAAATCCGGTTGGTGCTGAGTGTCGCGATCATGCTCCTATGGTCACAACGCCTTAGTCCATGCTCGATTCTCTCTGGAAACCGTCCTGCCGTTCAGGGACATCTGTCATTGGACAACACTCACTGTTGACGACATATCTCGGATAGGAGATCCCGATGAACCGACCAGAAACCCCCAATTCCATGATTGTCTGGGCCACTACGTCTCTCGTCCTAGCCCTAAAATAAGCGCGTTTGGCATTTTGACGGGTCGGGTGCTATAAATAACGAGCGACCTCGGTCACCTGACCGAGAAATATTCGGCCCACATTCGGTTTTCGTCGGCATTTTCCCTCCGTTAGCTGCCTCCGTCTGGCCTCCTCGACCAGGCCCGTGCCGTACAGACGCACTGGTCCCAGAAAATCGCACCCCAATCAAAAAATCCGACCAGTCGCTGACAATCAGCGACTAACGTTACCCATATTCGGTCCGCTCGATCGTGCACCACGCCCTGTACAGCAGGTCCACGCTCGGTTGCCACCCAATCACCCGCAATGTCGTCTGGCGCGCCTTGCGGATCACCTGGCACGGTATCAACACCATCTCCCGAACAAACCGCTTGAACTCCATCTTCACATAGCGCCGACGCTGCGACTTGTAGTGCATCTGCATCGCCATCCAACTCTTCAGATTCCACGCCAACGCCGCAATCACCATGTACGCCCAGTTGCTGACCAAATCGTACATCGGCACCCGGAGCACACCCATCCCGCTCTTCAACTGACTGATCAGATTCTCTTGGTCGCAACGCTGATTCGCCAACCGAACCACCTCAGCCCTGCTCTTGCCCCGTAGCGTCGTGATGTAGAAGAGGTACTTCACCTCATCACCCAGATCCAACTCGCCCCTCATCACACGCAGGTTCTTGCGCACCACCACCATCCGATACGCCTTGCGACACGCCCTCGGCCGATACTCAAACTCCGCCACATGCTCGCCCTTGAGCTTGACATCCTTGAACTCGCTCTCGCGCACAATCCGCGCCTTCTCGTTCGGACGCCGCTGCCGTGTCTCGCCCGTCTCCGACACCCAGCGTGGCCGTCGCTTCAACTGCTGCCACCGATCCTCCTCGAGCGCCTCCGCCCGTGCGACCAGCGACCGATGCGCCGTATACCCGAACACGAAATCCGCCCGACCACTCCAACGGTCAAAGTTGGTCGTCAACGAAAACGCCGTATCGCCGCGCAGGCACAGCCGCTCTGCATGGGGGCCCACCAGGTCAATCGACTTGTCAATCCACTTCGCCGCACCGCTGTGGCTGGCCGCGTTGCCCGGTCGATTGTCGATGTACAGGACCTCGCCCGTGTTGGCGAGCGTAACGATCAACGGCTGATACCCCCAGACCTTCTTGTACGACAGCCCCAAGCCCTCCTTCTTCTCTCCGTCCGTCGGCACGATCGTCCCGTCCACATCGATGTACGTCACCGGACCCAGCAGGTCGCGCCCGCGTCCGTTCCACAGCTGCGGCCGCACCTCGTTGATCCCGTCCATCAAGGTCTCGATATCTCCCTCGGAGTGGCGCCGCAAGTAGTCGCCCACTGCAGTCGGACTCGGGATCAACCGGGCTCCCAAGGCGTCCATAACCGACACATCCTGGCGCAGTCTCTCGATATCGCCGAGCCGGGTGCCGCCACAGTACACACTGTACGCGAGGGTCAACACATGGTCGGAGTCGAAGTACGGCAGGTTACGCTTCAGCACACCTGATCTGTTGATCTGCTCCGGTAGGCCGATCTTGGTGATCAACCGGTGGGCGGCGCCGATGCCACCGTAGAGTGTGGCATTCACGCGCCGGCTAACCTCGTAACGAATCTTGCCGGCCCCGAGCATCGGTTTACTTTGTTGCTTCCAACGCCCTGCTTGGGCGTGTCTGGCACGGAGGCGACGCCGGTGGGCGGCGCAGTTACGGCGGGTTTGGTGGTGGCTGATGGTACTCACCCGAAAGTCCTCGTCGCTGGAGGGATGACGCTTTGACCTCGCGGTATAAGTACAATAAAGATAAGCTGTTCTGCATTAAATTAACAGGCCCTCCCCCGGAACACGCTTATCTGAGGCCTAGCACTGTCTCCTGTGGTACTCGTCCTCGCGTGCACCCCCGGCGATGGCGCAGTTGTCGCCTCGAAACTGCAGCCTGGTGACATGGACCCTAATGCGCCGGCGGGCTGGCCCCTCGCTATTGGTGAGCCGGATTTCGTGCCTTGGTCTCTGCCGGGTAGCGCGCGTGACGAATTTGTCTTTTGGGAACGCAACTGCTGTATCAATTGGGTCAACGGTGTGCCGTACACTGCCAAATGGCGGACAGGGCTGAAGGATGGGAAGACGTGGGATTTCTACGAGGGACATGTTCCGGCAGTGCCCATAGTGTTTCCAAAGTTGTCTAGGGCCGAGAGTGTTCGGCTCCGGCTTTCGGAGTTTGAAAGGGAGGTAGACCTTGTCAGGAAAAATGATCCAGAGACATATGCCTCGCCGGAATATCAGGATTTCCTCATCAAATATCGAAAGTTTACGGCAGACCGATTGTGCCGTGCTGAAGCGGCTGATGCTGCGGAATTGGAAGGCAGGTAAAATGAGGGGTTCCCTAGAATTTGGCGTGTTACTCGGACTTTGCTTGGTTCCTTATTCGGCAAACCCACAGGGTTGTCAGGAAAGTGAAACCGCTACAGATTGCGCCAAAAACAACGGATGGACAAACATTAGCAACTTTGAAAATGCCGATAGAGCGCGCTACCTTCGAAATCTAATGGAGCAAGATTGGTTTGTCACGCCTCAGTGCGGCGCGGCAAGAGTTTATGTGCGCTCGATGCTTCACTCACGTCACATGGGGTGGGGCCTCAAACGTGGAATGGATGGAGAGGCTTTCGGCAATCAATTTGTTATGATTGGTATTGGCAGAAGCGAAGACGAAAAGTTGCGCACTCTTATACACGAAGCTACACACTCCGAGGGAGGATGGGGAGAAAACACCAATACTTAGTTTCCAGGGTTTGGTGCTCGGCAGGCGGAGAATTGCATTGGGGGAGGAATAGTTGAGTGGTAGTTTTTGGAGTTTGGGATGCCTTCAAGTGCTGACCCCTCGGATACCCACACAGACTAACTGTCCGTGAAACGGTAGCAAGGCCACCCCTCCGGGGTGGCGTCCAATACGGTACGTCCGGTGCCCGACTTGGCGGAGGTCCACAGCGAGATGGGGCCACAAGGGTATGACGATACAGCGCCTGTGGATCGAGTATCGCGAGGCACACCAGGACGGGTACGAGTCCAGTTGATTCTGCGAGCGCCACAAGTGGACCCAAGCGCATTGATGTGGAGATGCGGCAGGTTTACGAGGCCGGAGAACGGGTGTTTCTGGACTACGCGGGCCCCACGGTCGGAACGCAAGACGGGCGAGGTCAGGGGCGCCATGGTGTTCGCGGGTACGCGGGCTGAATTCGAAGCACACGTGTTTGGAATCGACGCGTGTCGCGATCGTTGTCGGACTGGACGGGCTCGCATGTGCGGATGTTCGAGTTATCGGAGGGTGTGCCCGAGAGAGTGGTGCCCGACAACGAGCGTGTCTGCCGTGCGGCGGGGGTGACGGTGAACCGGAGTTACGGGTAGCGCCCGGAGTACTACGGTCGCGATGGTGCCTGCGCGACCGGGCAAGCCGCGGGACAAGGCGAACGTCGAGGCGAAGATCCAGCATGTGGAGCGCAAAGTGTTGCCTCTGTTCCGTCACAATCGCTTTTTTGCTCGCTGTCGCAGGCCAGGGCCGCAACCAAGCCTTGGGTAGAAGCACTCAACGACCAACCGTTATGTCCCGCCGATTCCTCTTCCTCGCTGACCATCCATCCTTGGCACCCGCGCCATCGCCTTACTGTGTTTATTTTGCCCCTGTGGGCACCCCCGACATTGGCACCAAAGTGGGACTGAATGGATGGAGCGTGACGAGATGAGTTCTCTGCAACAGAAGCTTCGAGGCGATCTCGACGGGGCCCGACGGGCGGGTGACCGACCCCGCACTCTGGTCTTGTCGACGGTGTTGTCCGATGTGCGTAATCGTGAGATTGAGGTCGGGGGATCGCTGGACGACCCGGGAGTGGAGGCGGTGCTCGCCCGCGCCGTCAAGCAGCGACGCGACGCGGCTCGGCAAATGGCGGAGGCCGGTCGTTCCGAGTTGGCAAAGCGAGAGTTGTTCCAGGCCGATGTGCTGGCTGGTTACCTGGGTGAGGCGCTCGAGGCCGGTGAGGTCCGCGCCATCGTTCGCTCCATCATTGCTGGAGGCACCCGGAACATGGGGGCGGTCATGTCCCAGCTGATGCCCCAAATTCGGGGGCGCTTCGACGGCGCGGAAGCATCGCGCATCGTCCGCGAGGAGCTGTAGGTCTCGGTGGGTGGCCCGAGCGACGCGGCGCTTGAGGCGTTGGAATTCCACGAGGTATTGCGCTACGCCTCCACCTTCGCCGCCACCTCGGCTGCCAGGGCAAAAATTCTTGCGGCACGACCCTCGGCGGACGCTGGGGCGGTTCAGGATGGCTTGGACCGGGTTCGAGAAGTAGTGCGCTTTCTGGGCGAAAGACCTGCTTGGGCTCTGCCGCCTATACCCGATGCGGACGGCGCGCTCAAACGCCTCTCGATCGAGGGGTCGGTTCTCGTGCCGCGGGAGTTGGCCGCCGTGGGGGAGCTCTTGGCCGCGGGCCGATCCCTCGGGCGCACCCTGGAGGATGCCCGGGGACCGTATCCGAGCTTGCGAGAGCTCAGGCACGGATTGTGGGTCGAGCGCGAGCTTGAGAAGCAGATCGGTCGGTCGGTCGACTCCGAGGGCGCAGTGCTCGATGGTGCAAGTCGGGATCTTGGCCGCATCCGGCGGCGTCTTGCCGGGGCCCACGGTCGTCTGGTGGCGCACCTGGAACAGTATCTTGCCCGGTTGCCCGAGCAACACCGCGTGGCTGGCGCGTCGGTGACGATCCGGGACGGAAGGTACGCGATACCGGTCCGCAGGGAGGGGATGCGCGCCGTCGGGGGCTACGTTCTGGATGAGTCTTCGTCCGGGGCAACCGTCTTCGTGGAGCCGCCCTCGGCGATAGCGTTGATGAACGAGCTTGGGCGTCTTGAGCGGCGGGAGGAACGAGAGGTTCAGCGCATACTGCGGCAGTTGAGCGATCAATGTCGATCTGGTTCCGACCAGCTGGCCGAGTCGCTCGAGGTGCTCCATGAGGTCGACCGACGGGTGGCATTGGCTCGTCTGGCCCGGCACTGGCAGGGATACCGCCCACTGGTCGGTGGTCGTTCCCTGTGCATTGTCCAGGGCCGCCATCCGCTACTCGTGGCTCAAGGAGAGGATGTCGTGCCCTTCGACATTCGGTTGGAGGACGGCGAGCGCGTGGTTGTGGTGACCGGCCCCAATACCGGGGGAAAGACGGTGTTCCTGAAGGCGGTGGGGTTGATATCCGCGCTCGCGCAGTCCGGCTTGGTTCCTCCGGTGGGACCGGAAACCCGACTTCCGCTGTTCGATTGCCACTTTGCCGATATCGGTGATCAGCAATCCATCAGGGACAGCCTGTCGACCTTTTCTGCTCACGTTGTCGTCCTGCGCGATATCATGGATCGTGCGGGTGCCGACTCGCTCGTGTTAATGGACGAGCCCGGGTCCGGCACGGATCCCGGAGAAGGAGAAGCGTTGGCTTGGGCCCTGGTCGAGATTTTGGCTGAGAGGGGGTGCTTAGCGCTTGTGACCTCGCACCTGGGAGGCCTGAAGCGCCTGGCCGGACCGGACAATCCCGTGGTCAACGCGTCAATGCAGTTTGACGGCAAGCGGCTGGCGCCCACATACCGATTGAGGAAGGGGCGCCCGGGGCGGAGCTACGGCTTGGTGATTGCGCGCGCGCTGGGTCTCTCGGGAGAGGTTCTCGATCGGGCCGAGGTGCATAGGGACCAACGTGACGCGCGCCTGGACGATCTGTTGGCCAACCTGGAGGCCAAGGAGCGCGCCCTGGACGACCGGATCCGGGATGTCCGGGCGGAGGATGAAGAGCTGGCCATGCTTCGCGTGGAGCTGGAGCGGCGGGAGGTGGATGTCGGTCGGGCGGAGGAGCTCCAACGTGCCGAAGCACGGGTGCGTGCGCGGGAGCTACTCTTGAATGCTCGCAGGGACGTGGACGACGTGATCGCGAGGCTCAAGGAGCGCGCCCGCGCTGGGGATTCCTTTACGAAGGCCGCGCGCGACGCCCGGCGGACCGTGGAGCGGGCGGCCGCCGAGTTGGCCGATCCGCCCAAGAAGCCGGCCCCTCTGGGCACGGACGCCGCCGGTCCGGGAAGCGCAGTGGAGGTGGGAACTCCGGTTCGGTTGAGCGCCTCGGGCGCCCAAGGCACGGTGCTTGCGGTCGGCGGGCGTCGCATCGATGTGCTGGTTGGCGCGGTGCGCCTGAGGGTGCCCCGTGACCAACTGGTTCCCATCGAGGGCGAGGCCGGCGGGGCGGAGCCGGCGCAGGGCGTTGAACCCGGGCCGGCGGGGATGTGGCCGTCCATTCCCGAGGCACAGACGGAGATTGATCTTCGGGGCATGCGCGCCGACGAGGCGGAGCTGTCGCTGCAGCGCGCGCTGGACGCGGCCACAGTGGCGGGCCTGGGCGAATTGCGCGTCATTCATGGCGTGGGGACGGGCGTGCTCAAGGCGCGCGTCGGGGATGCGCTGCAGCGAGATCCCAGGATCGGGGGCATCCGCCGCGGCAAGCCCGGCGAGGGCGGAGGCGGCGTGACCGTCGCCACGCTACGGTAGCATGAGAATCCCGACGGAGGTTGTCGAAGAGGTCCGTCGCCACGCCGACATTGTTGCCGTGATCGGCGAGTTCGTGTCGCTGAAGAAGGCCGGCAAGGACTATCGCGGCCTCAGCCCCTTCAAGGACGAAAACACCCCGTCGTTCTTCGTGATCCCGGACAAGGACTTTTTTCACGACTTCTCTTCCGGTGAGTCGGGGGACGTGTTCAAGTTCCTCACCAAGCACCAGGGCATGAGCTTTGCCGACGCGGTCCGCTACGTTGGCGAGCGTTGCGGCGTGAAGGTCCGTACCGTGTCGGCGAGTCAACAGCGGGAAGATCCGTGGGGCCCCTACCGCGAGGCCAACGCGTGGGCCAACACCCACTTCCAGGCTTGCCTCTGGGAGCGCGACGAAGGCCAAGAGGCGCGGGAGTATCTCGAGGAGCGCGGGATCTCCCGTGAGTTGGCCGAGCGCGTCGGGCTGGGCTACGCGCCGGACTCCTGGAAGGGGCTCTACCGAGCCTCCAGCGTCCACGACATTGAGGAGTCGGTCCTCGTGAGCGTGGGGCTGTGCAAGAAGAGCGAGAAGGGGGGACACCTCTACGACGCGTTCCGTCAACGGATCATGTTTCCGATCCTATCGTTCACGGGCTCCGTGCTGGGCTTTGGGGGCCGCCTGCTGGGCCCCGTCGGCAAAGGGGCGCCAAAGTACATCAATTCGCCGGAGGGTCCGATCTTCGACAAGGGCAAGGTCCTGTACGGCCTGAGCTGGGCCCGCAATGATATCCGGCGTCAGGGATATGCGCTCTTGGTCGAGGGGTTCATGGATGTGGTGTCGCTCCTCGGTGCGGGGATCGAGAACGTGGTTGCCCCCTTGGGGACCGCGCTGACTCCGCCCCAGGCCGAGTTGATCAAGCGGTACACCGACCAAGTTCGCATCGCGTTTGACAGTGACCCTGCCGGCCTGCGCGCCACTTTTCGGACGGCAGACAGGCTTCTCTCCCGGGGTGTGCGGGCCGCGGTCGTCACCCTGCCGGAGGGCGAGGATCCCGACTCTTTGGTGCGGTCCGAAGGAGGCGACTCGTTTCGGCGCCTGGCAAAGCAGGCCGTGGACGTTCTGGATCGCAAGCTTGCCATGCTGGAGGAGCGCGACCACTTCAGCTCCATCGAACGGACCCGGCGAGCCCTTGACCGCCTCCTGCCTACGTTGAGAGCAGTCCAAGACGCCACCCTGCGCGACATCTATTTGGACCGGGTTTCGCAGCGCACGGGTGTGCAGATTGACACCCTGGAGGAAGAGGTGCGGGCGGCCGCACCGTCGGTCCACGGGATCTCGGCCGGACGTCGGGGGCGGCCGCGGTCGCACCCTTTGCCTCCCGCGCTCGCCCTGGGTCCAGAGAGGCTCCTGCTGCTTCTGATGTTGAAACACCGGGATTGGATCGAGCGCGTGGGCGAGCGCCTGGGTCCATCGGATTTGGAAGATGGGGTGTACCGTGCCATTTTTGAGGCGCTCATTGCGTATCCCGATCTCACGGTACTTCCCGAGGGTGCGGCGGCCGAGACGCTGCGGCGCTTTGAGCGGTTGATGGCGGATCCGGAGACGCTGGCATCCCCGGCAAGGGTGTACTCGGACACGGTCGCCCAGCTGGAAAGCAGACGACGGGGGCGCCAGCAGGACGCTCTCAGGATCCAGATGCTGGAAACGGACGACGACGACGAGCGACTGCGCCTTCTGGCCGAGATCCAGCGGGTCGGGCTCCGGGCCGCCGACCCCGGTCGGTCGGCCAGGGCCGTGCTCGACATCGGACGAATGCAGACAGGAGGGGCTGCGAAGAAGTGACGGTTAACCTTGGTTCGGTATCGGACAGGCTGTTGGAGCTCCAGACCATTGACCAGTCGATCTGGGAGACGCGGCTCCGCATTGATTCCTTTCAGCCGCGGCTGGCGGAGCTCGAGGCCCCCGCTCTGGAGCTTGAGAAGGCGATGGAGGTGACCGGGAACAAGCTGCGCGACCTGAATCTGGAGGAGAGGCGCCTGCGTCTCTCCGCCGAGGAGAAGCGCGTGCGCGTACAGCGGCTGGAGGGGAGGCTGGATCTCATCCGCACCGTTCGTGAAGAGGAGGCCGTGCAGAAGGAGTTGGGCATTGTGGGCCGGGCGCTGGACCAGGAGGAGCAGGAGATTGTCAACGTACTGGACCAGATCGGTACCCATGAGGACAGGCATCAGGGCCAGGAGGCCGCGCTTGAGGAGGCCAGGGAAGAGCTGGGGCCCCGGCGGCAGGAGCTGAGCCGGGAGTTGGAGGCGGCGAAGCGGGACTTGGTCACACTCGAGGAGCGCAGGGAGCGCCGGGCCCAAGCGCTGGATCCGATGTATCGCCGAGTGTATGACAATCTGGTCCAGGGGGGTCGCCGGGTGGCGGTCGCGCCCATGACGGGCGACGGTGCCTGCGGCGCCTGTTTCTCGATGATTCCGCTTCAGGTCCAGCACGAAATCCGCGCACATGGTCCCCTGCGCCGCTGCGAGTTCTGCGGCGTCATCGTGACGGCGCCCGACGATGAAAAGGACAAACTCGATCAGGACGCGTAGTCCTTGACTACCGGCGCGCGCGGCCCCAATTCGCGCCCGTTCCGGGGGCCGCCAACGCCGCAGTGGAGGTGCGCCCCGACGCCTCCCCCTGGCCCGGTGAGTAAGCTGGAGCGCGAGTTGAAGTTGCCCCCGGCGCTCTGCCGTCTTTTGGTGGTTCGCGGATGTGCCGCTCCGGGGGACGCGAAATCGTTCCTGCGCCCCATGCTCTCGGGGCTGCACGATCCCCGGGGGCTCCAGGACGCGCAGGCAGCCGCCGAGCGCATCGTCCGGGCCATCCAGAGCGATGAGGCCGTGGTGGTGCATGGGGACTACGACGCGGATGGCATCACGGGCGCCGCCCTGCTCGCCTCGTGGATTCGGGACCTGGGCGGCCGAGCCCAGGCGATGGTGCCTGAGCGATTGACGCACGGCTATGACCTGACGCTGGCCGGCGTCAAGAGAGCGAAGGCGCGGGGCGCGCGTCTGCTCGTGACCGTCGACTGCGGCATCAGGGCCCTGGAGGCCGTCCGGTTTGCGAAGGGTGTGGGCATTGATGTCGTGGTGACGGATCACCATGCGCCCGGTCCCCACCTCCCTGAAGCCTGTGCCGTGGTCAACCCCCACAGACCGGACTGTGGCTACCCGAACAAGATGCTTGCCGGAGCCGGCGTCGCCTTCAAGGTCGGCCAGCTGGTTGCCGACATGCTGGGCCGCAGCGAGGAGGAGGCCTGGCCACGCCTGGACCTGGTGGCGGTCGCGACGATCGCGGACCAGGTGGACCTGGAGGGCGAAAACCGCATCCTGGTGCGTTACGGTCTACGGGCCGTTGCCGAGACGCGTCGCCCGGGTCTGAGAGCGTTGCTGGAGCGGGCGGGCGTGAAGAGGCAGCGTCCCGTGGACGCGGAGGTGATCGCATATCGGGTCGCTCCGCGCATCAATGCGGCCGGCCGGGTCGGGACATCCGTCAGCGCGCTTCGCCTCCTTCTGACGGACCGAGAGGACGAGGCTCGGGATCTTGCCAGAGAGCTGGAGGCAAACAACACGGAGCGCCGGGCGGTGGAGCGGCGGACCACCGACGAGGCCTTGGTGACCCTGGAGGCGAGCTGTGATCCCGACCGGGATGCGGGTGTCGTCGTGGTGGGAGAGGGGTGGCATCCGGGGGTGATCGGAATTGTGGCATCCCGCTTGACCCGCCGCGTGTTTCGCCCCGTGGTCGTCATCGGATTGGACGGCGACTCGGGGCGGGGGAGTGCGCGGTCGATTCCCGGCTTCAATATCCTGGAGGCGATCTCGGCGTGCAGGGAGCACCTGGATCGCTTTGGTGGTCACAAACAGGCGGCGGGATTGGACATTCGCCGTGATCAGGTGGACCTGTTCCGGGAGGCGTTCGGCCGGGAGGCGCGTCGACAGATGGGGCAGGACCAGCCCCGGCCTGAGATCCGCGTGGACGCGGAGGTTGGCTTGGGAGAGATCGACGCCGACCTGAGTCGGTATCTGCGGTATGTGGGCCCCTTTGGACGCGGGAATCCGCAGCCGGTGTTTGCGGTTCGCGGCGTGGGACTGGACGGTCCGGTGCAGGCGCTGCGGGGAGGTCACCTGAGGTTTCGGATGGTGGAGGATGGACACGCGCTGGATGCCATCGGCTTCAACCTGGCCGAACGTTGCCCACCGGCCACGCTGCAAGGTGAGGCATTTGATGTGGCGTTCGGCGTGTTGGAGGACGACTACCGCGGAGTGGCCACGATCAAGGCCAGCGTCCTGGATCTCCGGGTGGCGGCATGAGTGGCGTCGACCGGTTGGCTTCGAGGTAGACGGCCCCATGCGCATTGTCGGGGGGAAGTGGAGGCGTCGCCGGGTGGCCTCTATGGCGGGGCGGCATGTGCGGCCCACGCCGGACCGGGTGCGGGAGGCATGGATGTCCATGCTGGGCCCCCGGTTGGTCGGGGCCCGCATCTTGGATCTCTTTGCGGGATCGGGAGCGTTGGGGCTGGAGGCGCTGAGTCGAGGCGCGGCTCACGCGACCTTTGTCGAGAAGAGCCGGCGCGTGGTCCGGCTACTTCGCCGCAACATCGCACACCTGGGCGCGGGTGAGCTGGCGACCGTTCTGCCGGTAGACGCGCTTGGGCATGTGCGGTGCTTGGGTGTTCGCCACTATGACCTTGCCCTGGCGGATCCGCCCTATGGCCAGGGGTACGCGAGGGCTGTCCTCTCGGCGTATGCGCAGACTCCGTTCGCCCGGGAGCTGTGGCTGGAGCATGGAGCGGGGGAGCTGACCGGCGAGGATGGCGTCCTCGACCAACGTGTCTACGGGGATGTGGTGCTAAGCCGAGTGATGCCGGACCGGACGGGCACGCAAAGGGGCCACGCGTGAGTCGTGGCTCCGGGCGGGTTGTGGCGGTCTATCCGGGCTCGTTCGATCCGGTCACCCTGGGTCACGAAGATGTCGCCCGACGCACGCTACAGCTGTGTGATGAGCTGGTGATCGGCGTGGCCGAGCACTCCACCCAGGCGAAGGCGCACCTGTTTGAGGTGCCCGAGCGCGTGGAGATGATGCGGGAGGCCTTCGCCGACGCCGACGGCGTCAGAATCCTCTCCTTCTCAGGGTTGCTCATTGATTTTGCGCGCCGCGTGGGTGCGCGCTTCATCGTCAGGGGCGTGCGCGCAGTGTCCGATTTTGACTATGAGTTCCAGATGGCCCAGATGAACCGGGGACTCGCCGGAGACATTGAGACCCTTTTTCTGACCCCGGATGTCCAGTATTCGTTCCTCTCCGCGTCCTTGGTGCGGGAGGTGGCGTCGTTGGGGGGAGATATTGGCGGCTTCGTCTCGCCCCCCGTGCTGACCCGTCTGGAGGAACGCTTCGGCTCGTTGCCCCGGCCCTCTGACCCGGCTGGGAGCCCCGACGGGGGATAGGCCTCATGTGTTTGGCGCGCGCACTGGAGGAGCGGGCCCGTCCGTTGGGCTGCGCCATCGCGTTTCCAGAGGGTGAGGACCCCCGTGTCGTGGAGGCTGCGCACACATTGGCACGGCGAGGGGTCGCGAGGCCCGTGCTGATTCGTCGCGACAGCGACGGGACCGGGGCCGGGATCGATGGGGATGGGCTGTACACGGAGGTTGTCCCGAGCGGAGTCGATCCATTGGAGCGCGCTGCGGGTATGCTGCGGCGTGGCGAGGTGGATGGCGTGGTTGCAGGAGCGGTGCATACCTCCGCCCAGGTGATTCGCACTGGACTCAAGTACATCGGGCTGCGCGACGATGTCGGAATGCTGAGCAGTTGCTTCTTCATGGAGGTGGGGCCCTTTCGGAGTTCGCGGCCCGAAGTGCTCGTCTTCGCCGATGCCGGGGTGGTTCCACAACCGGATGCCGACGTGATGGCCGAGACGGCCCGGGAGTGTGCCCGGATACGGGGCGTCGTGGTCCAAGACGAGCCCGTCATCGCGTTTCTCTCCTACTCTACCCTGGGTAGCGCGGACGGCGATGCGGTTGAACGGGTGCGGGCGGCGCGCGCGCGTCTCTGCCAAATGGCGCCCGACATCAGGGCCGACGGAGAGCTCCAGGCGGACGCGGCCCTCATCCCTGGCGTCGCGTCGATCAAGGCGCCCGACTCGTCGGTCGCGGGACGCGCGAACATCCTGGTCTTCCCCAACCTGGACGCCGCCAACATCGCCTACAAGCTGGTCCAGAGGTTGGCGGGAGCGCGCGCACTGGGTCCCATTCTCTTGGGACTGCGGTCGCCGCTCAATGATCTGTCCCGGGGAGCGACGCCCCGCGACATCAGTCAAGTGGCGGCAATTACTGCACTCATGGCGGGGCAGGCCAAGCCGGGGGGCGCCTGAACAACGCGGTGCGACTATATTTGTGTTTGTCGGATTTTGCAACAATGGCCAATCGCTGAGGTGTCATGTCGTTTCATGTGCGCGGTGTGTCCGATGTCACGGTGGTCGAGGTAACCGGACCCCTCATTGTGGCAAATCGCCAGGAGCTCAAGGACAAGGTCCTGGCCGAGCTCGAGGGTGGGGCCAGACGCTTTGTCATTGACTTTGAAGAAACCGATTACATCGATTCATCCGGTCTGGGCGTCTTGGTCAGCCTGTCGAAGCGGATTAGAGAAGTGGGCGGGGAGCTTCGGCTCGCCCGACTGAGCCAAGATCTGCAAACGCTATTCGAGTTGACCAAGCTGGATACGCTCTTCCAGATCGGGTCCGACTTGGATGAGGCGCTGGCGGTGTAGGGCCGCCGGGGAGCCAAGAGCGCGTTGCCATGGGCCGGCCACGTCCACGGTGGGTGGATTCAGCGCATTCGGGCACGTCGACCCTGGAGATCCCCAGCGACTTGACCGTTGTTGAGTCCGTGGTGAACCAAGCGGTGCGGCGATGCGAATCGGCCCGGGTGGATCGACGACGTCTGCGCCTGAACTTTCGCGTCGGACTCATGGAGGCGATCTCGAACGCCATGTTGTACGGGTGCGCCGGGGATCCGGGGTGCCTCGTTCGTGTGGAGTTGCGGATTCGGACGCGCGAGATTCGAGCTCGGGTGACGGACGGAGGAGAGGGATTTGACCCGAATTCGGTCCCCGACCCCCGGTTGCCTGAGAATATCCTCAAGTCCACGGGTCGGGGCATCTGTCTCATGCGTGCGTTGATGGACGAAGTGCGCTTCAACGCCGCCGGGAATTCCGTCACGCTCATTTTGCGGGCACTCCGGGACGCCCAAGCGGCCCCGGAAAACTGACCCCCCGGGTGGCGACAGGGGTCTCCCGCCGGGGCGATGTGCCCCCGTCCGCACTGGAGACGCTGGCGGATTTTGGCCGCCCTCTGGGGCTGGACCTCCGGGCGTGGCATGTGGTGGAAGGAGAGCGCCGACCCGTGTTTCCCGTCAGCGCCCACGAGCCGCCGGACCCGAACGAGTATGTGTGGTCCGTCGATGCCGGAGCCGGCACCACGCTGGACGTTCAGGTTGTCGGCCACGGGGCGGAGAGCCCCTTGTTGCGGGTTCTCGCCTCGACCTTGCAGCGGGATTGTGCGCGCGCCCGGCGGATGGCAGAGTTGGCCGGCGGTCTTGAGGAGAGGGATGACGAGATCGGGCTTTTGTATCTCATCAGCGAGACCTTGGCCTCGGTGCTTCATGTGGAGAAGGCCGCGTCGCGCATCCTGGAGGAGGTCTCCCGGGTCCTGTCCGCACGCCGGGCATCGCTGTGGATCCACAGCCCCGAGGACGGGTTGTTGCGCCTGGCCGCCTCGGTCGGAGGGGTTGACACCCGGGACCCGATTCCGGTCGATCATTCGGGATCGGTCACGGCCCGGGTGTTTCGCGCCAGCGCGCTCGCGAGCGGGGACGGCAGCGAGGCGCCGGAGGCCCTCGGCGAGCCGCAGGGCGAATGGCTCAGCGTCCCGGTCACCTGCACGGTGCCCTCAGGAGATGTGCGCTCCTTCGGGGTTCTCAACCTGATTGGTCGCGAGCAAAGAGGACCGTTCAGCGAGGGCGACCGGCGCCTCCTGGTCGCGGTGGCGGCTCAGGTTGGCGCGGCCCTGGAGACCAATCGCCTGATTTCTGAGATCTCGGCGCGAGAGCGCATGTCGCTGGAGATGGAGCTTGCCCACGACCTGCAAACAAAATTGTTGCCGCCGATCCCGCCGATCGCAGGGATGGAGGCTGTGGCCCGGGTCCTTCCAACGGCCTCGGTGGGCGGAGACTTCTATCGGGTCTTCGAGCTCTCAGGCGGGCGGGTGGGCATCATGATCGGCGATGTCTCGGGCCACGGCTTCTCGGCTGCGATGATCATGGCGCTGGTGATGAGCGCGGCTGCGATCTATGCCCAGCAGGAAGAGGCACCGGCCCAAGTGTTGCGATATGTGGATCGAGCGATCGGAGAGGAGCTGGAATCGACTGAGATGTTCCTGTCGCTGTGCTATTGCGTGTTGTCTCCCCAATCTCGACGCATCACCTATTCCAATGCGGGCCACCCGCACGCCTTCGTTCTGAACTCCCGCGGTGAGGCAACACGCCTTGGCGCGACGGATCCGCCCATGGGGATTGGTCAGGCTCCCTATGGGGAGTCGACGGCGGAATGGATTCCAGAAGATGACGTGCTGCTCCTGTTCACCGATGGCCTCTCCGATTCCTTGGCGCAGCTCAAGCGCACAAGCGGGGAACAGCTGGTGCTGCGGACCGTGGCGCGACACCGCGGTGAACCGGTTGCCCGCATATTGGACCGCCTCTTCGAGATGTCGGTTCAGGTCATCCCGGCACTCCCCACCGATGATCGCACCGCCGTGCTCCTGCGGGCGACATCACGGGAACCGGTAGCACCGTGACCCGCCGAGGCGCACGCGCGAGTAGTGTCTCAGGGCCCCCTCGTCGCCTGCGGGCGTGGGCCAAGCGCTCGCTGGGGCAAAATTTCCTTGTTGACCCCAATCTTCAGCGCAAGATCGTATCCGCGGTGGAAGCGGGTGAGGGGGATCCCGTCTTGGAGATCGGGGCGGGCAGGGGCGCCCTGACGGAGCATCTGGCCACGCGCCGGGTCGCGCTCACCGCGATTGAGTTGGACGATGTGCTGGCCCCTGGGTTGGCGGCCCGCTTCCGCGGCAACCCCATGGTCAAAGTGATTCACGGCGATGTGCTGTCGCTGGATCTGGAGGGCCTCACCGGTGACTGGGGTCGCACGACGGTGCTGGGCAACATTCCGTACAACATCACGACACCGATCCTCTTTCGTCTGCTCAGGCCACCCTACCCGCGCGACATCGTGCTGACGGTCCAGTCCGAGGTTGCCCGCCGCATCCTGGCCGACGCGGGGTCGCGCACCTACGGGGCCCTCTCCGTCGGAGTGGCCATCCACGCCCTTCCAGAGCGGATCTGCGGCGTCCCGCCCACCGCATTCCGGCCCGTACCGCGGGTTCACTCCACGCTCCTGCGGATCACTCCCCACGCACCCCCAAAGCTGACCGTTGAGGAGACCGGGCGCGTACGCCGGCTTGTCCGCAGTGCGTTCTCGTGGCGTCGCAAGCAGTTGGGAACCATTCTGGCGCGTCACCCCGAGCTTGGTCGCCGGCGTGGCGCCGTGGCCCGGGCTCTTGCGGTTACGGGTTTGGATCCGACGCTCAGGCCAGAGCAACTCACTCCAGACGATTTCGCCGCCCTGGCGGCCGCGTTGGTCGAGGAATGAAGGGTGCCCGGACCATCATTTCGCCGCCCGCATGCGGCAGACGCACGTCGCCCCGGCATCGAGGGCAATCGGCATTCGGCGTCGCCCGCGGGTGGCGATGCCCGCGCAGGGTTCCCCCTCAGTGTTCCTGCCGCTCGAAGTTTCGGACACCGCCGAATCCCCGTCGGTGTTGGGGGGAACGTGTGTTGGCAGGCCCGATTTGCACATCCGGTAACGGATGGCGATACAACGTGCTGAGGAGAGGATGCAGAGCCGGGTCGTGACGCCGGTTCCCGACGCCACGATCCGGCGCCTGTCCCTGTATCTCCGGTTTCTTGAGGACTACGAGCGACGGGATGTGTCCCATGTGGCGAGCCGCGTTTTGGCTGAGCGGGCCGGTACCACGGCCGCGCAGGTGCGCAAGGATCTGTCCCACCTGGGGTCGCTGGGAAAGCGGGGTCTCGGCTACTCCGTGCTCGGGCTCATCGGCGTGGTTCGTTCCTTCCTGGGGTTGGGGTCTGCCTGGCGCATGGCGCTTCTGGGGGCCGGGAGGATCGGCACGGCATTGTTCGAGTACGAGCCATTCCGGGCCCGGGGATTTCATATCACCGCGGTGGTGGACAACGATGTGGGGAAGGTGGGTCGGAGGTTGGGTGACGTGACCATCCAGGGTGAGCATGAGCTGGAGCGTGTCCTCTCCGCAGGCCAGATCGACATGGTCATCGTCGCGGTGCCGGCATCTGTGGCCCAAGGTCTCGTTGATCGCGCGATCGCTGTGGGAGTCCGGGCGTTCCTGAATTATGCGCCCACGCGACTCCGCGTTCCCCGCGGTGTCGTTGTCCGGCAGGTCAGTATGCTCACCGAGTTGGAGAGCCTGTCGCATGCCTTGTGTCACCGCGGGTCGGGGTGAAGCGGAGTCTCCGGTCACGCTCGCTCGTCGGGAGCGTGTGGCGCACGCTGGAAGATGGGCCCGTTGCGGGCCCGGATCTGGCGCGTAGCGCGCTGGGTCTGCGCGGCGATCGAGGTGCGGCTGCCGCGGCGATCTTCGCGCTCGTGGGTGGGGACGACCGGTTTCAGGTTGACGGGGACGGGTTGTGGAGCATTCGCCCCGGCGCGCGCAAGCCGGGGACTCCCCTCTCGGAAATCGCCTATGCCGTCGTCGACGTGGAGACGACGGGGGGGTCATACGATGCCGGTCATCGGATCACCGAGATCGCCATCATTCAGGTTCGGGGGGGAGCCGTTGTGGATCAGTTCCAGACGCTGGTACAGCCGTATCGGCGCGTGCCCCCCAGGATTGAGCGTCTCACGGGAATCACCAACGGCATGCTTCAGGGGGCACCCACGTTTCAAGAAATTGCCGGCGATGTGGCACGACGGCTGCGCAACCGGATCTTTGTCGCCCACAATGTCGCGTTCGACTGGGGGTGGGTTCAGAGGGAGTTGAAGGGTGCGTTGGGCAAAGCACCCGAGCCGGAACGGCTATGCACCGTACGTCTCGCCCGCCGACTGATTCCGGGGCTGGCATCGGCGAAGCTGGATGCGGTGGCCTCTCGCCTGGGTATCTCGATTCCCCAGCGGCATCGTGCGTGGGGCGATGCCCAGGCCACGGCGCGCATCCTGATCAGGTTACTGGACCGTGCGGCTCTGATGGGTGCCTGTGACCTCCACTCCCTGGGGCGGTGTCGGGTATCGAGGCGAGAGGTGGGCCAGGGGGATCTCTTTGCCTCGGCCGGCACATGAATGTCAGCGGGCATGTCGGGTGGTACAGGCGCCGGCAATCGGAAATGGCACAGATGAGCCCCGCGCTGCGGGGAAGTTCACCGGCACTTGGGAGGTGGGTATGTATGGAGGAATTCGGAGAGTGCTTGCTGACGAACTTCTGCGGCATCGTGCAGATCGGGGGCGGGCTGCAGGTTGCGGTTGGCAACCTCTTGTGGTCCGTGGGGTCTTGGGGGCAAAGACGGATGCGGGCAGAAGAGCAAGTGGATTCTCAAGCGGCGGCCGAAGCGAACCGATCCCGGTCGGCCCCGTGGCCGAGACCGGTGCCGGTATGCCGGCCTTTTGGGGAGCTGTCGCCGCCCGCCTGGGAGGGGGTTTCTGTCGGGGCCGTGTCGTGCCTGATGGTTTCGCCTGACGGGGGGTGGTTGCCCGCGCGGTCCGGGTATGGTGGGCGATGAAGAAACGGAGGGCTCCCCTGACGTTGGCGATGCCCGCCGCGGCGGGTGCGGCCTTCGCAGTGGGGGGCGCGATGATTTGGGCGGTGTGTGCTGGTTGATGCCGTCCTTATCGGTGGGCGGCGGTGCGGACCATTGCGGCAGCGGACCCCGGTCCTGCCCCCGTATGGCGCTGAAGCCATGGACTCCCGGAGCCCGGTCGGGCTTTGAGTCGCCGGTCCGGCAATGAGACGCTCCGACCCAAGACCTGGCCTGGCACCCTGGTCACCGGCGCTGGCGGTCGCCGGGTCGGATTGGATTGGCCCGGGGGGGTCAACCGTCAACGCCCGGTCGCTCCGGTCGGGTGGCGCGCCCCGTCCCCGGGAAGCAGGACGACAACCCCCAAGTGAGGACCGGAGCTCAAGGAAACGTGAACATTTGTCGGCGGATGCGCATCAGGCGAATGAAGCGGCGCATCCCTCTTGGGACGTTCCGCGCTCGCGCGTGTTCACCCGCTTGGATGCTCTGTTGTATCATTACAGGTGTGAGGGCGGTCACGCATGACGCGGGCGGTCGCCCGACGGGTTCCCCTTGGCCGGAGAGTGAGTTTTGTCCTTGGACGCTCGTACCCCCGTGATCCTGGACGGCGCCCGCACTCCCATAGGTCGGTTTCTGGGGTCCGTCAGCGCACTGTCCGGTCCCGATTTGGGTGCGGTGGCCGTGCGCGAGGCGGTGGCGCGAGCAGGTGTCGATCCCGCCGATATCGGCGAGGTGATTCTGGGCAGTGCGGTCAGCGCCGGTTCGGGGCAGGCGCCGGCCCGCCAGGCGGCAATTGGCGCCGGCATTCCCCCTTCGGTCCCCGCCGTCACGGTCAACAAGGTTTGCGGCTCGGGGCTCAAGGCGGTGATGCTTGCCGCCCAGGCCATACGGGCTGGAGACGCCAGGGTCGTGGTCGCCGGAGGATTTGAGTCCATGTCGAATGTGCCCCACTACCTACGCGGGATGCGTGACGGAATCAAGTTCGGGGACCGCACCGTCCAGGACGGACTGATTCACGACGGGCTCTGGTGCTCCTTTGACATGCGGCACATGGGCGGTCATGCCGAGTACACCGCCGCAAAGGCCGGGGTGACGCGGGCGGATGCCGACGAGTACTCTGTGGCGTCGCACCGGAAGGCGACGTCTACCATGGACGCGGGCGGCTTTGACGCCGAGATCGCGCCGGTGTCCGTGACGACGCGCTTGGGCACCACGACGGTTGACCGCGATGAGTGTCCCCGCAGGGACACCTCCCTGGAGGCGTTGGCGCGCCTGAAGCCCGCCTTTGGCCGAGATGCTCCCGATGGCGTGGATGAGCTGGTCGTGACGGCTGGCAACGCACCCGGCCTGAACGACGGGGCGGCGGCGCTGGTGGTCACCAGTCGGGAGTATGCCAGAGCTCACGGGCTTCACCATCGGGCCGAGATCGGTGCGTACACAGCGTCGGGTACCGAGCCGCGCGACCTGTTTTTCGCTCCGGTATCGGCAGTGCGCAGGGTGCTTGAGCGTGAGGGGACGGTGGTGGATGACTACGGACTGGTCGAGCTGAACGAGGCCTTTGCGGTTCAGGTCATCGCGGATATGCGCGAACTCAAGGTGGATCCCGCCCGTGTCAATGTCCGTGGGGGCGCTGTGGCGCTGGGCCATCCCATCGGGGCTTCAGGGGCGAGAATTCTGGTCACCCTGCTGTCCGCAATGGCCGACCGCGATGTGGAAAAAGGAATGGCAACGTTGTGTCTGGGTGGCGGCAACGCCGTGGCGCTCGCCGTGACCCTGAACTGATGCGCCGGTTTCACGAACCGGGGAGTTACACACTGGGAGCGATGACCGAGTGAGCACGATGGAATCTGAAGCCACCACCGACCTGCCGCTGTCGGGCCCCGCAGGTCGCGTTGCGCCCGTTTTTCGGGGCCTCCTGGCCCGGCGCAGCGTCGCGGTTCCGCTGGGGATCGCGCTGTTTTCGCTCCTCACCGCGCTGGGTGCATATGTGGCCGTGCCACTGGGTGTGACACCCGTGCCCATGACCCTGCAGACTCTGGCGGTTCTTCTGGCCGGATTGATCCTTGGGCCTTATGCCGGGGCCGCGTCCCAACTCCTGTACCTTGGGATGGGTATGGCCGGTTTCCCATTCTTCGCGATGGGCGCAGCCGGATTGCCGTGGGTCCTGGGTCCCACAGGAGGCTATCTGTTGTCGTTTCCCTTGGCCGCCGCGGTGGCCGGCCTGGTTGGCGGGAGCGAGGGGCGCGTCGTTCGCACCGTCGTGGGGTTGGCGGTTGCCACGGCCGTGATCTTTCTCCTGGGTGCCTGCTGGCTGGCAGTCGTCACCGACCTGGACGCGTACGGGTTATTTGCGGCCGGAGTCCAGCCATTTGTTCTCGGGGCGCTGATCAAGGCGGGTATTGCCCTGGTGGTGGTGCGGCAGTGGAGGGCGAGGCGGCCGAAGCCCATGGCCTGATATGGGCCGAGGACTGCGGGCGACGGAGCTCCCAGAGTCAGCCTTGCGTGCGTGAAGGCCTTGGATGTGGCATGCGCGGAGGTGCCGCGACGCGTGCTCCGCGGGCAAATCCCAAGGGTCCTTGACATGGGGTCCGGTCACGCCCCCCAAGGGATGTGCGTGGGGCCGTGTGCGCGGCTCAGCGAACATATGGGGGACCCGGTTGATGCTCCGACCTGGCCCCTCACCATGCTCGGGTTCGCGCGACGGTTTCATGCGCCTGGGCCGGATCGGCGGCGGGTCATGAGTGTGTGGTCAGAATGCGGGGGACGCTGTGGGCGTGACTGACTTGGGGGCGGGCATGGAGCGTGTGGCGGTGGTCGGAGCGGGCACCATGGGGCACGGCATTGCGCATGTGTGTGCCTTGGCCGGATTGGACGTGTCGCTGCTGGATTTGGACCAAGAGGCCGCCGACAGGGGTCGGGCTGCGGTGGCGAGGAACCTCGAGCGCCAGCGCGCCAAGGAGTTGATCAGCTCGGACCAGTGTGCCCACGCGCTTGATCGGATCCGGACGGGAGTGTCGTTGGGCGATGTGGCTGAGGCCGATGTGGTGATTGAGGCGGTGCCCGAGATTGCCTCGCTCAAGCACGATATCTTCGCCCAACTGGACCGCATGGCCGACCCCGGCGCCGTTCTGGCGACGAATACCAGCTCAATTTCGGTGACGGGGATCGGGGCCCGCACCGAACGCCCGGAGCGGGTGATCGGCATGCACTTCATGAACCCCGTGCCGCTGATGAAGCTGGTGGAGGTCATCCGGGGGCTCAGCACCGACGATGAGACCACAGCGGCCGTCATAGAGTTCTCGCGACGCCTGGGGAAGACACCGGTTCTGGTCCGGGATTTTCCGGGCTTCGTATCCAACAGAATCTTGGCGCCCATGATCAACGAGGCCGTGTTTGCGTTGATGGAGGGCGTTGCCGACGAGGAGGCCATCGACACGGTCATGACGCTGGGCATGAACCATCCCATGGGACCGCTGGCGCTTGCGGATCTGATCGGCTTGGACACCTGCCTGCACATCCTGGAGGTGCTCCACCGCGAGCTGGGCGACGACCGTTATCGGCCGTGTCCCCTTCTGCGTCAATATGTGGCGGCGGGGTGGCTGGGCCGAAAAAGTGGACGGGGGTTTTACGCCTATGCGGAGCGTCCGTGATCCCGTGCTGACTGCTGAACAGCGAGAGATCCGGGAGCTCGCCCGCGACTTTGCCACGCGGGAGCTGGCGCCCCGCTCGGCTGAATGGGACCGGGAGCGCAGGTTGACCGGCGACATTGTGGCCAGGTTGGGTGAGTTGGGCTTCCTGGGAATGCTGACCCCGCCTGAGTTTGGCGGTCTGGGAACGGATGTGGCGACCTATGTGGTCGCGCTGGAGGAGATTGCCCGGGGTGACGCGGCCGTCGCCCTAATGATGGCGATTCAAAACGGACCCGTGCCCCGCCTTGTGTTGCAAGGGGGAACCGGCGGGCAGGCCGCGCGGTGGCTACCGGGGCTGGCCTCCGGCAAACACCTCGCGGCCGTGGCGCTCTCGGAGTCGGCACGGTGTGGCGATGCCGCTGACATCACAACGACAGCGACCCCCAGCGACAACGGTGGCTGGATCATTGACGGCAGGGAGCGATGGGTCACCAACGGCGCTTGCGCCGACTGGACGCTTATCGTTGCCGACGCGGGGTCCGACGGAGGGGACGGTCGACGCCGGGGTCTCTTTCTGATCGATGTCGAGAGCGACGGCTACCACGTGGGTCAGCGGGAGCGAACGAGCGGACTCAGGGCGTCGGAGATCGTTGACATACGGCTGGACAGTGTGCGCATCGGGGCTGATCGCGTGATCGGAGATGTGACCCAAAGGCTGGCCGGCGTTACCGAAGCTTTGAATCTTCTGTGCATCAGCATCGGCGCGCTTGCCGTGGGTGTTGCGCAGATGGCCCTGGATCATGCCTCGACCTACGCGCGTCAGCGGCGGCAGTTTGGTCGCCCGATCACCACCTTTGGCGCCGTGCGGGGCCGGCTCGCCGGGATGGCGACGGAAATCGGCGCGGCTCGTGCGCTGGTGATGGACGCGGCGCGGGTCACGGATGCAGGGCGGGGAGAACGGGGAGTCAACCCTTCGGCCCCGACGATTCTGGCTCTGCAAGCCAAATTGTTTGCAAGCGAGATGGCGTCTTCGGTGACGGAAGACGCGGTCCGGGTCTTCGGGGGGTATGGGTTCATGAGCGAATATCCCGTGGAGAAACTGATGCGGGATGCCAAGGGATTTGAGGTCTATGGCGAGACCAGCGAGGTGCTTCGGTGGATGATCGGCGGTCAGGTCTGAGCGCGCCGGGTGGTGAAGCTCCGGCCCGCGCGGATGCCAAGCCGCGCCCGGCCCCGGGCGACCGGGAGGTCTCCCGCGCGATCGCCCGCGAGGAGGCGCGCCAGCGGGGCCAGCTCGAGATGATCGCGAGTGAGAACTTTGTCTCTCCCGAAGTTCGCGAAACTCTGGGCACGGTGTTCACGCACAAGTACGCCGAGGGGCTCCCGGGCAGGCGCTACTACGGCGGTTGCGAGTTTGCCGACGAGGTCGAGCGGTGCGCCCGCGAGAGGGCCAAGAAGCTCTTCCGGGCTGACCACGCCAACGTGCAACCGCACTCGGGCTCGCAGGCCAACATGGCGGCCTACTTCGCGTTCCTGGAGCCCGGGGATCGAATTCTGGGCATGAAGCTGAGCCACGGGGGACACCTTACGCACGGCTCGCCGGTCAACTTCAGCGGGCGGTTCTTCGATGTGATCTCCTATGGGGTCAGCGAATCCGACGGCCTCATCGACTACGACCAGGTGCGCGAGCTGGCGCAGATGCACCGGCCGAAGATGATCATTTCGGGAGCGTCCGCCTATCCTCGACGGATCGATTGGAGAGCCTTCGGCGAGATCGCTCGCGAGGTGGGTGCCGTGCATGTCACAGACCTTGCGCACACGGCCGGTCTGGTTGCGGCGGGATGCCACCCGAGTCCGATCCCCTACGCCGATGTGGTGACAACCACCACGCACAAGACGCTTCGGGGCCCCCGGGGCGGCCTGATCCTGAGCCGACGGGAGCATGCCTCGATGATCGACAAGATGGTGTTTCCCTTCGTACAGGGTGGACCGCTGATGCATGTGATTGCGTCAAAGGCTGTCGCGTTTGGGGAGGCCTTGGCGCCTGGCTTTGCGGACTATGGACGCCGGGTCGTAGCCAACGCCCGGGCGCTGGCTCGGGCTGTCATGGAGCGCGGGATCGGGTTGATTTCAGGAGGCACCGACACGCACCTCATTCTGGTGGACTTGACGGACCGTGATCTGTCGGGCAAGGATGGGGAGCAGGCGCTGGAGCGGGCGGGAATCACGGTGAACAAAAACACCGTACCCGGTGAGCGCCGTTCGCCGTTCGTTACATCGGGGTTGAGGATCGGCACCCCCGCACTCACCACGAGGGGTATGGGCGTCGATGAGATGAGACTCATCGGGGATTGGATTGTGGATGTACTGGAACGGCCCCGGGATCCGGGCACGTTGGCGCGGGTTCGCGGTCAGGCCCACGAACTTGCGGGCCAATATCCGCTCTTTGCGACAGCGCACAGCACGTCGCGGGGGCTTGGCCTGGCGGTGGACGAGTAAGCTGGCGCCCCGGCGGGCGGCCCGTTCGGGTGGCCCGGTGCATCGGCAGGGGAGGCGACGCTTGCCAGGATCGGAGCCGCCAGCCCGTCCGAGGGAACGACCGTGAGCGAGGAGACTGGGACCTTTTCGAGCGTCTCGGCCAGCCCGGCGCGTGCGCAGGCGTCCATGCACTACTCGGTCGAGGGGCTGGCGACGTTCGTGGAGCTGGGCGCTCCGGCGCTCCGAGACTGCGGCCGATCCACGGGTCCGCAGGGCCGGGGAGTTCCGGCGGCGGGGGTGCGGCCAAGGGTGATGACCGGTCGGTGGGGGCGTGGTGCAGGGTGGCATTAGTATTTTTCAATGCGGAGATGAGCCTGTGAAACACCGGACCCTTAACCTGACGCGCCAGTCCCCGACCCTACCCGGAGCAACACCTTGGTGGCGGGCCCGGAGAGCTGGCCGCAAGCCTCGCCAACCTTGGGCGAGCAGGGCGATGTCGTGGCCGTTGTAGCGGCGCTCGAAGGCGTTGACGAGGGGTCTGCCGCGGTGGTCGCGGATGTGGCCGGTTTTACGGTGCTGGGAGATGAGGCGGGTGATTTGGGCGCGCGACAAACCGGTGACCTTCTGGATGTACCGCTTGATGAGGCCCGTTCCGGGCTTGGAGAGCCGGTGGTGGTACTCGAACTCGACCAGCGTTCGCGTGGGTGAAGTCGTAGGCGGCGGTGCGCCGGGAGATCTCGATATCGGTTTTGTCGGTGCCGTCGAGGAAGTCCCGGACCTGCCCTTAGGGTGCGAATCCGGGTGGTTCTGAGTGTCACGATCATGCTCCTATAATCGCAGCGCCTCAGCTCAGGCTCAATTCCCGTTGGAAACCGGGCCCCCGTTCAGGCTCATCTCCCATTGGACAACACTGGCCAACGAGGTGCCTACTGCGAGCCTGGTGGCGACCCGCGCGCGGACCAACCCGCCCAGCGATCACGAGGTGAACGTGCAGGCGGTTGTTGGCCCGGTCTATCCGGCGGAGGCGCGCCAGTTCATGAATATCCCGGAGGTCATGGTTCCGGCCGGTGACGCCAGTGTTGCGACGATGGCGATTGGGTGGCGGCAGGTGCCGCACGCCGGCTTGGGGCCTGGCGGGCCGGGACTGAGCGTGTAACATTTTTGGAGATCATGGATACGTCCGATGCGCTTGACGTGATGGTCCGGCTCCAGAGTCGCCATCCACAGTTTCGCCGCGAGGCCTACGGCTTTCTCGTCGACGCTTTGCAGGAGGTGCTGTCGCGTCTCCCCGAGAGCCGCCACGTCTCCGGCCGCGAGCTGGTCGAGGGAGCTCGGTGTCTCGCCTTGTCCAGGTTTGGGCCCATGGCCCGAACCGTGTTGGAATACTGGGGAATCACCTCGACCGACCACCTGGGACAGGTCGTGTTCGCCCTCATTGATGAGGGAGTGTTGGTGAAGCAGGACAAAGATCGAATTGAGGACTTCATGGGCTTGTTTGACTTTGAAGAAGTGTTTGAGCGCGATTACCCCTGGACGGCGGCAAGCTAAACCTGCGCATAGGTTTCCCGGTCGATATCGGGGCATCGGCCCGGCCTCGAAATCGAGGTTGTGGCAGCTTGTGCCACATGGTACATTTGCGCTGACCTAAGGATCGCGTGAGGCTTGCCTCAGTTCCGTCGGGGGCTGCGGTGCCCGCGCATTAATTGGGGCGGTGGCGTCGTAATCACCCCCTACGTAACGCCGAGGAATTCATGAAACTGGAGGGAAGCGGCTTCACCGCGTGTCAGAGGTGTGCCGGAAAAGGGGTCCTGTTGCCGCTGTCCGATTATGGACGAGATGGGGCTCCCATTCGGTACAAGGCCTGGGTCTGTTCAAACCCCGATTGCGGATTCAACATTCGTATTGACAACGGCGAGATCACGTTCGGCCGCTCGGTCGGGCAGAGTTATAAGTAGCGATGGGCCCGGGCTTCCTGGCGGGGCCGTTCGGGATCACGCAGGTCGGGGCGCCGACGGCGCGTCAGGCGGCGGAGACTGACCGCAAGTCGATCGACCGCTTCGCGACCCTCGGGTCGACGCTCATGGAGAACGCGGGCCGCCAGGCCGCGCTCATCACGCAACATCTGTTCCCCAGCGGTCCCGTCGCGGCGCTGGTGGGATCCGGAAACAATGGGGGCGATGCCTTGGTCGCCCTGCGGTCCTTGGCCGCCTGGGGGAGACGGGTGTGCGCCGTCGTTGTGGGTCGCCCTGGCGAGGACGACGACGTGTTGCATGGTTGGGCACCGCCCAAGCTACATTTTGATGCCGAGCATCCCAAGGAGATGGAGGATGTCGCGTGCGTGCTGACCGGCGCGTCCGTCGTGCTGGACGGACTGCTGGGAACCGGACTTCGAGGTGCCCCAGGGCCACGGCACGCCGCCGCGATCCGGGCCCTGGAAGGCGCCCGGACCCAGGTTGTGGCGCTGGATACCCCCTCGGGTGTCCAGGGAGACGACGGGACCGTGCCGGGGGTGGCCGTCCGGGCCGATGTCACGGTGGCGTTCGGATGGCCGAAGCTGGGCACGATGCTCTATCCCGGGCGCGAGCGATGCGGGCGCATTGTGGCGGTCGAGATCGGTTTTCCGCGCCGGGACGACCCGGATCCAGAGTGGGTTCGGCTCCTGACCCCGGGGTGGGCCACCGACCTACTCCCGGATCGGCCGCCGCAGACGCACAAGAATGCGGTTGGAGCTCTGACCGTTGTCGCCGGATCCGCAATGCCCGGCGCGGCAGTCCTGGCGGCGCGGGCTGCATTTCGGTGTGGGGTCGGTGTGGTGCGTGTCTGTGCCAGCGGGCGATCGTCGGCTCCCGAAATACTGCGAAGCGTTCCCGAAATCCTCTATGTCGATGCCTCCGATGAGCGGGCGCTCGGCCAGGCGGTCGAGGCGGGCGATGCCCTCGTGATCGGACCGGGTCTGGGGGCGGGGGAAGGGGCGGCCCGGCAGGTGGCGTTCGCCTTGGAATGCCTCGGCCGGCGACCCGCCGTCCTGGACGCGGATGCGCTGACGGTCTTGGCCGACGCAGAGCGGTTCTCGGCAGCCGGAGGCGGGGCGCGTTCGGCCGAAGGCGCACTCGTGGTCACGCCCCACCTCGGTGAAATGGCCCGCCTTACAGGACATTCCGTGGCCCGTGTGCGCAACAGCAGTGTGGCTGTGGCGAGGGAGTTTGCGGCGACCCGGGGCTTCGTCACGGTGCTCAAGGGCACACCGTCGCTCGTGGCCGATCCGGCAGGCAGGACGGTGATGACCACCCTGGAGTGTCCATCCTCGCTGGCCGTGGCGGGAATGGGGGACGTGTTGGCCGGAGCCATCGGCGCCTTTCTTGCCCAGGGTGTGGGTGGTCTGGAGGCGTCCGCGCTCGGCCTCCATGTGACCGGCCAGGCCGCCCGGACAGCGGCTCTCGGACACGCGCTCATGCCGTCCGATGTCATCGCATCAATCCCGACCGTGCTGTCCTGCAGGGGCAGGGGCGCCACCGACCTGCCCTTCCCGTTTGTGACCTTCGACCAGCACCTGCCGGCGTAGAACAGGTGGCGGTGTGGAAATGAGGGAAGCTCAGCTGGTTGAACGGTTGGCGTCCATAGGGTGGCGAGGCAGCAGGGGCGTGGTCCTGGGGCCGGGCGATGACGCGGCCGTGCTGCGGGGTGGTCTGGTTGTCTCGACCGATCTCTGCGTTGAGGGTGTGCATTACCGTTCGGATTGGATCTCGGCCCGCGAGGCGGGGTTCCGGGCCGGAGCGGCGGCGCTGAGCGACCTGGCTGCAATGGGAGCCACGCCCACCGCGCTGCTGGTGTCGCTTGCGCTGTTGGGCGACCCCCGGGAGGCCGTGGACATTCAGCAGGGAATTCGCCGTGCCGGGGACCGCGTCACGGCACCGATCATTGGAGGGGATGTCAGCCGATCCCTGGGAGGGACAGCGGTGGATGTGGTGGCCATTGGTCGGTCACCGCGACCGGTACTGAGGCGCGGCGCCGGGGCAGGCGAGCGCCTCTGGGTGAGCGGTTCCCTGGGTGGTGCCGCGGCCGCGGTATCGCGGTGGTCTCGGGGTCTGCGACCATCCGCGGCCGCAAGGGCGCGCTTTGCAGCGCCACCCGACCGGGTCCGGCTGGGTGCGCTCCTGGCGGAGCGCGGTCTCGCGCGCTCAATGATTGATGTCTCCGACGGGCTCATGGCCGATGTGGCGCGCATCGCCAAGGCCTCCGTTGTGAGGATCACGGTGCGACGGGACCGGGTGCCGGTGGATGTCCAGGCCGGCGCGGACCAGGACCTGGCACTGGCCGGGGGCGAGGATTATGAACTGGTGTTCACGGCACCCCAAAGCGCTGACCATTGCATTCGTGAGGTTGCCCGGGAGTGCTCGGTGGCGCTGACGCAGATCGGCGTGGTCGCGGAGGGGACGGGCGTGGTGCTTGAGGATGCGCGCGGTTCGTGCTCACCGCCGGTCGGGGGCGGGTTTGATCACTTTGCCGGCCCCACGGGGGTCGCTGCGGAAGGCGGTGGGCCGGCTTCCGCGCGGATCTCGGGGCGCTCGTGATTCGCCTGGCGTGGGCCTATGTCGTGACGGTCGCCTCGACGGTGTTCTTCGGGGGCACCGTGGCGATCGGCACCATGCTGAGGATGCCCCGCTTTGAGGGCTTTGCCGATCGGGCGACGGGTCGGTGGGCGCGGTTGATCCTCTGGGGCGCGGGGGTCCGGGTGGTGATCAAGGGCTCCCAACACCTGGGATCCAATAGGGGCCAGATTCTTGCGTCCAACCACCAGAGCTGGTTCGATGTCTTTGCTCTGGCCGCCGCTCTTCCCGTCCGGTATAGCTTCGTGGGTAAGAAAGAGTTGTCGAGGATTCCGTTTCTGGGGCACGCATGGGAGAAGGTAGGACATGTCGCCGTTGATCGAGGCGACCATGACAGTGCATTGGCCTCGCTCCAGTGCGTGGATGGGCAGGTGCGGGGAGCGGGGCGCACGATCATAATGTTTCCCGAAGGGACGCGTTCCGAGAGCGGCGACCTGACGAGATTCAAGAAGGGCGCGTTCATCATGGCGATCCGGGCGCAGGTACCGATCGTGCCGGCAGCCGTGATCGGAACCCGGCGTGTCATGAGGAAGGGAAGCTGGAGCATATCCCCGGGGCGGGTGACGATTCGGGTGGGTCGACCGATATCGACCACCGGACTCAACTTGCGTGACCGGGAGCGCCTGTCCCGCCAGGTGCGCGCGGCAATTGACGGGCTGCGCGCCGCGCCGCCAGGGGACTTCAACGAGGAGGTCGGAGTGGACATGGACGGGGATGGCGAGGCGGGGGTCGCATGTCGGCCATCGTAGATATCGCGGCACGCGAGATCCTTGATTCCCGCGGCAATCCGACGGTCGAGGCGGACGTGGTGCTGGAGACGGGGCATCGGGGCCGGGCCGCGGTGCCCAGCGGCGCCTCGACGGGTCGCTATGAGGCGGTCGAGTTGCGGGACGGCGATCCGGCGCGATACCTGGGGCGAGGAGTACGGAGGGCGGTTGAGAATATTCGGGGCGAAATTCTGGAGGCTGTGCGGGGTGCCGACGCCGCTGCCCAGGGCGACCTGGACAGACTGTTGATCGACCTGGACGGCACGTCCGACAAGAGAAGGCTGGGGGCCAACGCGCTTCTGGCCGTGTCCCTGGCCACCGCTCGTGCGGCCGCGTCCCGGGCCGGGTGCGCGCTGTACGAATACCTGGGCGGTGCCGACGCGCATGTTCTGCCGCTTCCGATGATGAACATCTTGAACGGCGGGGCGCACGCGTCGAACAATGTGGACATCCAGGAATTCATGGTCATGCCCGTGGGCGCTGACACGTTTGCGGAGGGTCTGCGCGTCGGGGTGGAGGTCTTCCACGCCCTGCGCCAGGTGCTCAGCGCTGATGGCAAGCATACGACGGTGGGTGACGAGGGGGGCTTTGCCCCGGATCTGGCATCGGACATTGAGGCGGTGGAATTGCTTCTGCGGGCCGTTGAGGCGGCCGGATATCGAGCTGGCGAGGATGTGGTGCTGGCCGTTGACGTGGCCGCCTCGGAGCTGTATTCGGGCGGAACCTACCGGTTTTCCGGGGGTGAGCCTGGCGAGATGGACACGGAGTCCATGGTGGCGTTTTGGGAGGACATGGTTGCCCGCTTTCCGCTTGGGAGCATCGAGGACCCACTGGACGAGGACGATTGGGCGGGATGGGGCCGGCTAACGGAGCGAATCGGTGCCGGATGCCAAGTGGTCGGGGACGACCTCTTTGCGACCAACAATGCCCGCTTCCAGCGTGGAATTCGGGAGAGATCGGCCAATGCGATCCTGGTGAAAGTGAACCAGATCGGGACCCTGAGTGAGGCGATCGCTGTTGTGCGCGCTGCCCAGGAGGCCGGCTTGCGAACCGTGATTTCCCACCGATCAGGCGAGACTTCGGACAGCTTCATCGCCGACCTGGCCGTTGCGGTGGGCGCAGGCCAGATCAAGACCGGGGCGCCCAGTCGGTCGGACCGGGTCTCAAAGTACAACCAGCTTCTGCGCATTGAGGAGGCCTTGGGCTCGCGTGGCGTCTATGCGCCCACCGAAGGCGTTCCGTATGCGGCGGTGCGAACGTGAAGCGCCTAATCTTTCCCGCGGTCCTGCTGCTGGTCCTCTATTTGGCCGTGTTCGGAGGAGAATACTCGCTCTGGGAATCCCGGCGCGCCCAGGCCGATTTGGCGGCTCGCAGGACTGATATCTCCCGTGCGCAGGAACGACTGGACTCATTGCGGATGTGGATCGACTCCCTCCAGTACAACGACGGCAGCCTTGAGCGATTTGCCCGAGAGCGCTACGGGTTCGTGAGGCCCGGCGAGTATCTCTACCGCATCGTGGAGCCTCATCCCATCAACACAGGGGACGAAAACCCCGAGAGGTAGCAACCCCCGCAGGCATCGGTTGGGCCATATGGGGCGTGGTTTCCTCAGTGGGGATCAATGGCTTCCCCACCCTCCGACGGTGCTTGCTCCCGCCGGCGAAGTCAGTCGTCGTCGGATTTGCCGCCGTGGGGATCGGGGGTCACGGCCGCCTCCTCATCGTCCAGCCCCAGGACACGGCGCGCGCTCTGGAGCAGGCGGCTTGTGTCGCCGGACCGCAGCGATTGATCGAGGCTGTCAGGGTTGGTGGCACCCAGTGCCTTGATCGCTGTGGCTGCCAGCGTCATGGTGTCCTCCCGGCTCAGGTGACCGATGTCGGCGCCGGTGGTGTCGCCAGGGGCGTTCTTGATGAACGGCTGAAAGAGATCCACCGGGATGGGAAACAGCGTGGTCGAGTTGTTCTCCGCTGCAACCTCCACCACCGTCTGAAGGAAGCGAAGCTGCAGGGCCACGGGGTGTTCCTGGATCACCCTGGCTGCGGAGGCAAGTTTCTCGGATGCTTGGTATTCCCCCTCAGCGGCGATCACCTTGCCGCGCCGCTCACGCTCAGCCTCGGCCTGCTTGGCCATGGCTCGCTTCATCTCCTTGGGCAAGTCAATGTCCTTGATCTCCACGCTGGTCACCTCAATGCCCCAGGGGTCGGTTTCCAAGTCGATGATACGGCGGACGTTCTCGTTGATGCGCTCGCGCTCGGCGAGCAGTTCGTCCAGCTCGCTCTGTCCGACGACGCTGCGAAGCGTCGTCTGCGCGATCTGGCTCGTGGCGAAGTAATAGTCCTCGACCTCGACCACCGCCTTGGCCGGGTCCATCACCCGAAAGTAGACAACGGCATTGACCCTGCAGCTGACATTGTCCTTGGTGATCGTGTCTTGGGGCGCGATGTCCAGCGCGATAATGCGAAGATCCATCTTGCGCATGCGCTCAACTCCATAGGGCACCAAGAACACCAGACCGGGGCCCTTGGCGCGGGTGAGCTTGCCCAGGCGAAAGACGACCCCCCGCTCGTACTCCCAGAGAATGCGCAGAGAGCTGAGCAGGCCGAGCAAGCCCAGGGTCCCCAGCGGAATCAGAATGAAGCCCATGTCCATGCGGGTCCTCCCTAATTTTGAGGGGTGTCTGCCGTCGAGGGTATGCGTGTAGCCCAAGGGCGTTTCGGCCGAGCGCGCGCTCTGAAGCAACCAGAAAGGGATCCTGACGGCCACGTGACCCCGCCCGGTGAACTGAAGATAAGCGAACCGAGCCGGTGCTTGACAAATGCGGGGCCGATTCGGGACCTTAGGTGCGATGTTCAGAACTCAGCCGGAGTAGCTCAGTTGGTTAGAGCAGCGGAATCATAATCCGCGTGTCGGGGGTTCAAGTCCCTCCTCCGGCATGGTGGGCCCGGCCAGCCTGCGGGACCGAATGGCCGGGCTCGCCAGGGCGTTGTCTGCCCGCCCCGCATCCCAGGCGCAGGGCGTGTCTGAGGGCAACCGATGCGTGATGCCATGAGTGTGTCCCGGTCTCCCCCGTCCTCGTTCCTCCACCGCCGCGTGTCCGTGGAGACGCCCGAGCATGTTCGCTTGGACTATGAGCTGGCGGATGTGGGAAGCCGCGCTGCCGCGATTGCTCTCGACCTGTCGATCATGGTCGGCTCCGTTCTTCTTCTGTCTCTTGCACTCGGCTATGCGATCCAGATCGGGGGGCTTGGGGACGCGCTGGCAGGGCCGGTGTTGATCCTGGGTGGCTTTGTGCTGACATGGGGCTATTTCACCCTCTTTGAGGGTTTGGATGGGGGGCGCACGCCCGGGAAGCGGGTGCTCGGTCTCCGGGTCATTCATGTCGGCGGGGAGTCACTCTCCTTTCGGGGCGCCCTGTTGCGCAATCTGCTCCGAATGATCGATCTGCAGCCCGTGCTGACCGGTCTGACCGGTGCGGTGGCGATTCTGGGCAACCGGCGCGCACAGCGGCTTGGAGACATGGTGGCGGGTACGGTCGTCGTTCGCGACGCGGGCGGAAACAAGTTGCCGGGCGCCGATGCCCTCCCCGACGGTCGGGTGGGACGGCCGCTGTTGTCCGCGGAACAGTTTGATGTCCTGGGGGGTTATTTGGCCAGGCGCGGCGATCTGGAACCGTTCGCGCGCCGCCGGGTCTCGGCCTCCGTGGTGCGGGCGATGGGGTCGGTGGCACGGCGGTTTGGCGACGGGTTCGCGATGACGGCGGACGAGTTGCTCCAGCGTTTGTACGACGAGGAGGCGCCTCGACATGCGGCGCATCAGGGTGGTGCAAGCCTGCAAGCGGCGCAGATGGCGCGTGAGCGGGCGGGGGCTTGGAATGAGTACGTCAACTTGGTGGAGAAGGGATCCCGGCGGGGCCTGACCCGGTTGACCGAGGAGGAGGTGCGAATCTTCGGTCGCCTGTACCGAGGCGTCACCGCCGATTTGGCCCGCGCACAAACCTATGGTGCATCTCACGGACTGTTGGGCACGCTCAGGCGGTGGGCCGGTGCGGGGCACAACCTACTCTATCAGGCACGCGCACGCACGGCCGTTTCCCTGGGACGATGGGTCTGGGTGGAGTTCCCGCGCAGTGTGCGGCGACATGGACGTTTGATTGTACTCGCGACCGCGTGTCTCTTCACCCCCGCCGGCCTGACGTGGACCGCGGTTCGGGAAGATCCACTGTTGGGCCGAGCCCTGGTGGCGCCCGGTATGCTGACCCGTGCGGAGAACACCGAGAAGAACAATCCAGATGCCCGCTATCTGGAGGCCGAGGTCGAAGTCGACGACATGCCGATGCTGGCGTCCAGTCTGTTGACCAACAACATCCAGGTAACCTTCTTGGCGTTCGCGGGCGGTATCTTGGCTGGATTGGGAACGTTGTGGATTCTGATCATCAACGGTATTGTGCTGGGCAGCGTGATGGGCGCCTACCACAACGAGGGGGTGCTGATGGTCATTCTCGCGTTTGTCTCTCCCCACGGGTACATCGAGCTTGCCGCGATCTGTATCGCCGGTGGGACGGGCCTGGGCTTGGGGTCGGCGTTGCTTGATCCCGGGAGGCGTACCCGCGCCGCCGCCCTGCGGGAGCGCGGCCACACCTACCTGGCGCTACTGGGAGGGACCTCGCTGATGCTCGTGATCGCGGGCGTGGTGGAGGGTTTCTATTCGCCGTCGTCCCTGTCGGCGATGTCCAAGTTCATCTTTGGTGCCGTCACGGGGCTCTTGATGACGCTCTACTTTTCCCTTGCGGGTCGGCGGCCCGACAAGGTCGCGAGCCACCTCCGCCCAAACCCGTCATAGGATGGCTCGGTTGTACCGCATCCGGTCGGTTTGGACCGATCGTTGTTCGCCGGAAGTGAGGGCGCCTTGGGCGGATCACATCCTTGGGGCGCGCGGATGTTTCTTGAGCATGCCCCCGTATCCACAGGAGGATCGGGACCCCTGGTCACGATGCGCCAGACCTTGAACTCCGGGTGACCTGCCGGTCACTTGTTCGCGCTACCAAATCCAGGCGTGCCTGCACACCTTGGCGCACACGGGTGCGGGCGTTGAGTCCAGTCGATTCCACAACCTTGCCGCGGGCTCGCTCCACAACCTCTATCTCCACCTCTAAGCAAAGGTGTATGCCACCGCCCGCAGGCGGTGTTGGCCATCGACAGACAAGGATGTTGCCTTCCCAGACAATCCCTTGGGAAGCCGTGCCGGCGGCACCCGACGGCAGGCGAGTCACGGTGGACGGCGTCCGCGTGAACGGCAGCCCCGCCGCCTGGCGCACGGAGCGAACACTCCCGTGCGTCGACCTGGAAGCGCCGCTGCTGCCGGGGGACTTCCTGGCGCGTGACATCCGTTTCCGGCTACGTCTGCCCCGCTTCCGTGACCGCCTGGGATACCGGTCCGTCAATTGCGCACTCGCAGGATGGTATTCCAGGGTCCCGCCATTCGACGCCGGTGGCCTACTGCACGGGGTCCCTTGTGCTGGACTGCTTGAGTTTGTGACCGGCCCCGGTAGTGTTCGGCGACGCCATGCGCACTTGCGGCCGGCAGCTTGCGGGGACGGGGGTCGACACAGACCCTGTTGGTGTTGTCGAAGAGGTCATGGAGATGGCTCTCGACACCTTCTTCACGCAGTAGCTGGATGGGTTCGGTACCCTGGACTACGGCATCGGCGGTGTCTCACGCCGCGCAACCGGGGACGCGGGTTTGAGGTGGTCCATCGGGGATCCATCGTGATGCCGGTCTGCATCAAGGCCAAACTCAGTGACGACACAGGTCTGAGTCGCCGATGGGACGGCGCCGGCACCCGGGGGGTTACGGTGGCCCCTTGAAGGCTGATGCATCGGGGGGACACCCTGGTGCTCCTCACCTGTCTGAACGCCGCGTGGGTATGCATCGTCCTACGGTCCAGCCCCGCCCACCCGAGACGGTCGACCTTCTACTTCAATCGGGCCGCCGGGACCGAAACAGGCGGTCGGCCAGTACCGTCACCAGCGGTACGCCCACCCCGAGGGACACGGCACCGGCCAACTCCAGGGTGGGTGAGTCGCCCCGCTTTGCAGCCACAGTCAGCCCGTACGCCGGGACCAGTGCGACAGCAGCCCCGATCAGCGCAGACCCCAGCGTTCCCCTTGAGCGCTGGGTCGCCCCGCCGTAGCGGGCTCCCAGCGCGGCTCCCAGTGCCGGAAGCCCGATGGCCGCGACTCCGGCTACCAGTGTGCCCGAACCCGGGCACCTGCTGGTCAGCGCGTTTCCGGGGCCCTGAAATCCGATGCATTGGCCTGCCAGCCATAGCCCGCCAGCCAGTCCCAAGGCGTTCCCCACCGTCGAGGCCACCAACGCGGACCGGACCGGATGTGGGGATGCTTCGAGGCTCCAGTCGTACCTCCGCGGACCACCCAGACCTGCGCTGGGCGCCTCCTCTCGAGGCTCCAACCAGGGTTTGCGCGTCGTGATGATCAATGTCCCCCACATGGCGCCGGTGCCGAAGCGCGCACCCGCCTCCGACGGGGGGAGAAGCTCAATGTTGTCGATGGTCTCAAGGGACAACGTGGCGAACAGCGTCGCGGGATTAAACACCAGGGCGCCGTCCAGGTACACCTCGGGGGAATTGCACCCCGCATCGGTGCTGCCCAATCCTCTCATGAAGTTCCCGGAGCGCGCCCCCCGGAATTCGACGCAAACGGGTTGCCCCACCAAACCGCTGCGGGTGGCATGCACGCCGGGGATCCTCGCCGTGATCAAGTCCACCAATGTCATGGATGTCCCCTCGTATCCCTGGATCTCGTCGCGCTCAATGCGGTTGATCCGATGTCCCGTTCCCCGCCTCTCCCTCTCTCCCCGGCTCATGGCCTCAACCTGCACCGCTGCCAGCCGGATGGGCTCACGAAAGACATGGACGGTCAACCAGAGCGCCTCGGAACCCATCGTGACCTCACGTTCCTGGTCTCCGAAGGCCATGTGCTGGACCCGCAGAACCCACGACCCCTCCGGCACCGCTTCAAACCGGAAGCGCCCCTGTGCGTCCGCCACTTGTTGGCCAATCCCCTGGATCATCACAGCCGCTTCCGGGATCGGATCGCCACTGTTGCCGTCCACCACCCTGCCGCTGAGCGAGCTCCCCGCCTGGCCCGTGAAGCCGTGGCCGTGGCCCGCCTGCCCGAACCCCGCAAGAATGCACGCGCCGCCAACGGTGGCGGCGCGCATGACGCCACCCGTGCCCGCAGATCGGCCCCGGACCCTCCAGCCTTTTCGGACTCGTCCCCCGTTTGTGCGCACCATGCTTGCCTCCCTGGACTGTTCGCGAGAATGCCCGACCCCACTATGGTCTTGCCTACGTTCGCCCCGCGCACCATCATTACGCTACCGAGGGGTGTACTACACTGCACAACCGTGATCTGATCCCTCAAGGTTGTCGACCAGGTCACGCTCGAGGTGGCCGGTAGGCCACCACCAACTCGCTCCGTCCGCCCGACTACCTGCCAGGAGGTTGAATGGAAAAAACACGAGTCCGACTGACGAGGCCCCTCGGGGCTGCCTTGGCCACGCTGGTGGCCCTCGCGCTTACTCTTCCCGCCGCTTCGGCGGCGCAGACGGCCACCGGGACATTGACCGGCAGGGTTGTCGACGCCATCACGCAGAGACCAATCGCCGGTGCCCAAGTTGAGATCGTGGACACGCGCCGGGGCGGGATCACGACCGCCAACGGTCAGTACGTCCTACTGAACCTGCCGGTGGGCACGCACACGGTCCGTGTCCAGTTCATTCGGTTATGGAACGCAGACCGAGACCGCGTCGATCGCGGGTGGCACATCGGCCGTACTCAACTTCGAGCTCGCGCAGTCCGCCCTCCAACTCGACCAGATTGTTGTCACCGGGACCGCACAGGAAACGCAACAGCGATCCGTCGGTAACACGGTATCGACCATTGACGCGGCCGAGATCGTTGAGATCGCTCCGGTGAGCACCGTGCAGGAGTTGCTCACGGCCCGGACACCGGGCCTCACCCTGATGTCCAGTTCTGGACAAGCCGGCGCCAGCTCGAAGGTTCGCATCCGGGGTGCAGGCTCCCTTTCGGCAGGCCTCTCACCGGTCATCTACATGGATGGAATCCGTGTGGAATCCGGGACGCAGAACGGGTACAGCACGGGCAACGGCGTCGTCCAGGGCACCAACGCGCTCGACTTCATCAATCCCAACGACATTGAGAGCATCCAGACGATCAAGGGTCCCGCCGCGGCCACGCTCTACGGGGCCGATGCGGCTGCGGGTGTCATCCAGATCATCACCAAGAAGGGTCGGGTCGGGTCAGGTGTCCAATGGAACGCCTCCTTTGAGACCGGATTCAGCGAATGGGCGCTTGAGACGCCGACAAACTACTGGCGCTGTACCGAGTCCAACATCGCCAACCCGAACATCTATCCGGGGTGCGCCGGCAAGGCGCCCAACACGGTGTTGACCGACGACCCCGTCAAGCGGCATCCGCTGGCGCTCAGGCAGAACGAGGGCGGGCCGGAGAAGTATGCGAATCTGGGCACCTTCAACGTCTCGGCCCGGGGCGGGGGAGAGGCCTTCAACTACTACCTCTCGTTCGAAAAGGGTGGCGAGGAGGGCGTGTACTACAACAACTTCTCCGACCGCACATCCGGCCGGGCAAACTTCGGATTCACTCCCTCGGAGGCATTTTCGGCCACGGTCAATGTTGGATACGCGCGCACTCACGTGCAGATGCCTCTGGCCAACAACTCGTCGAATTCGATTCTGCGCAACGGATTCCGGGGCAGACCGGGATCCTCGGCTCCCTGGGAAGAGGGTTTCCGCGGCTTCGGCCCCACGCTGTCGAACCAGTATGACAACCAGACCCGTGCAGAGCGCACCACGATCGGCTTTACCGCCAATTACCAGCCGTTCGGCTGGTTTTCCAATCGCCTGATTCTGGGCATGGACAAACAGGATCGGGTCAATACCCTGAACTACGAGATCGACACCACCGGTGCCGCTCCCTGGGGAGCCACCAACGCGACGGGTACCGTGAACCGCTTCCTTCCCGTAAGCCACTTCTGGACGGTCGATTACGCCGGCACGGTGACGACGGATGTGACCGAGAATCTGGGATCGTCGCTGTCCTTTGGGGTGCAGCTGACCCGAGACCAGTACCAGTCGCACAGCGTGGTTGGAGAGGGCTTGGTGGCCAATCAGCTGAATCTCGTGAGTTCGGCTGCCGTCACCCGCGCCTCGCAGAGTTTTGTGGAGCAGACATCGCTGGGAGTCTATGTGCAGGAGCAGGCAACGTGGCGGGACAGGATCTACGGCACGGTCGCCGTGCGAGTGGACGACAACTCGGCCTTCGGCAACGACTTCTCTCTCGTAGTTTATCCGAAGGCGTCGGCGTCCTACGTCATTTCTGACGAGGACTTTTTTGACGTTCCGTATGTGGATGAGCTCAAGCTGCGGACCGCTTGGGGTCAGGCTGGCAAGGCACCGGCTCCCTTTACGGCGGACCGGGCGTACGAGCCCGGGGTGACCGTTGTGGGCGATCAGGCCGTCAATACGCTGGCCACGGCCTCATACGGAAATCCAGACCTCAAGGCCGAGACTGGATCCGAGATTGAGGTCGGCTTGGACGCATCCCTCCTTGACGGGCGCGCCGGGATCGAGTTCACCTACTTCAACCAGAACACCAAGGACGCGCTGGTGCAGGTGCCCGATCCTCCGTCGAGCGGCTTCAGCGGAAGTCACTACGTCAACATCGGGGAGATCGCCAACCAAGGCTTCGAGCTCCTTCTGCGGGGCAGTCCCGTCTATTCCCGCAACCTCGCTTGGGATGCGACCGTGTCGCTGTACACCGGCGAGAATAAGCTTGTGTCTTTCGGGGGCGCGCTGGAGGACATCACCTTTGGCGCCTTTGCCCAGGTGCAGAAGCACATCGAGGGTTACCCGTTGGGCGGCTACTGGTATCAGGATGTGGAGCGCGACGCCAACGGCAATCCGGTTCTCACGGCCAGTGGCGCAGCAACTGTGGACTATGAGAACGAAGTGTATGTGGGCCCGCAGCTGCCAACCCGGGAAATTGCGTTTTCCAACACCTTCACGGTGATGGGGAACCTGCGGATCTTCGCGCAGGTTGACTACAAGGGCGGAAACTACCAGTGGTGTGCGATCTGCTCGATCCGCAACCGGATCGACCGAAACAGCTGGGAGGTCAACAACCCTGACGCCGATCCCGCCGAGGTGGCCGTGTGGCGCAGCCGGCAGACGAAGACTCACATCTTCCCGGCCGACTTCGTGAAGCTGCGCGAGGTGGCGCTCAGTTATACGTTGCCGGGAGCGGTGACCTCATCGTTCGGGGCGGAACGGGCGACCGTGACCCTGTCGGGCCGCAACATCTGGATGTGGACGAAATACGAGGGGACATCGGACCCGGAGGTGTCGTTTTACAGTCGTAGCGACTACAACCAGCTCGACTATGCATCCACGCCCATGACGCGTCGCGTGTCGGCGTCCGTTGCCCTGCAGTTCTGACGAGTGAGGAAACCATGACACGAGTGACAAGTTTTTTTCGGCTTGTTCTCCTGCTGATCTTGCCGGTGGCCGCAGCGGGATGCGACAGCTTGGATGAGCTCTTGGTGGCGAACAACCCGGAGAGGATTGCCGAGGACGGCCTCAACGATCCGCTGCTGGTTGAGGTGTTGACGAACAGCGTCGTTGGTGGCTTCTCGGCCATGTACGACGACCCCTTCATCTGGCGCGGCAGCATGTTCACCGACGAGCAGATCACGGGCATCAACTGGGAGTCCACCGCCCGGCTGAGCCAGAGGTTGGTGCAGTACGACGAGGGGGACCCAGACCTGATGTTCTCCTCCATCAGTCGGGTACGAGCGCTCGCGGATAGCGTGTCGGGCCGTTTTCGCACCCTGATCGACGACGCCTCCAGCTCCGGCTCCATGGCGACGGCCTTGGTGTACGCGGGGTACTCCCACATCATGATGGGAGATGCGATGTGCGGGGCCGTGTTCGATGTCGGAGAGACCATTCTCGATCGATCGCAGATCTACGCCCGCGGGGTCCCGCGCCTTGAGGAGGCTCTCACCGTGGCTCGCGCGGCGGGTCGGGGCGACCTGGCCAACCTCGCCAGGGTTGGACTGGCCCGGACGCACCTCAACCTGGGCCAAAATGATGAGGCGGTCCGGTATGCAACGGACGTGCCGGAGGATTTTGTGCATTGGGTCGAGTATGAACAAACCTCGTCGAGTGGCACAAACTTGGTTCTCTGGAGTCGCATCAACGGAGGGAACCATTCCCTGGGCGTGCATCCGAAGTTCCTGAATGGGCCCTTCGGCACCCAGGACATCGTTGAGGGGCAAACCGATCCCCGTGTGCAACACACGACAAGTTGGTCGCTGGGCCACAATCGCCTGACCCAGCTCTACAAGCCGTTCCAGTCGCTGCCCTTCAGCGGCTTCAACGGCGAGACCATTGCCGAGGGGGGCGCTCCCCCCTTTTACGACCGGGGTACGGACATCAAGCTTGCATCTGGGCTGGAGGCGCTGCACCACCTGTATGAAGCCGCAGGCCCGGACGCCATGGGTCCGGCCGGATCCACACTCGAGTTTGTCAACGCCCGCAGGGCGTTCGGGAAGCAGGACCCCGTGGACCTCTCAGGTTCTGAGCTGATGGCGGAACTGCGGGAACAGCGAGCCCGCGACCTGTACATGGGCGGGTTCCGTCTGGGGGACTTGCGGCGGTGGCTGGCGAACGGAACGGGAGACTTCTTTCCAAGGGGCACACACCCCACGACCGAGTGGGGTGCGTACGGAAATGCGACCTGCTTTCCGTTGCCGCTGGAGGAGTACGAGGGTAATCCCAATCTGACCAAGCCGTCTTGAGGTGAACCCGTCCCTTCGGGGAAATCCGGCGGTGAGCACGGCGGCGGATCGCGCCGCCGTGCTCACGCGTCTCGGTCCTGCCGGTGATCGGCCTACCGGACTCGCGTTTGCTGTCCGCATGCTGGTCGGTCTGGCGGCGTGGATCTCCGGTGGTTGCAATGTGCTGGACGATACGCAGGAGCTTCCAAGGTACGCCGAGGTCGACATCATCGGGTCTGCTCCCGACGGCGGGCTGGTACTGGTGATCTCGGACGACTTCGTTCTGGTGGATGACCTGGTTGAGGGCACCGGTCATGCGGAGCTCATCAGGGCAGACACCGCGTTGGTCGATGTCGGCTTCACCAACAGCTATTCGATTGTCGGGAGGCATCGATTCCTTGTGCGACTGTCGAACCCCGGTGCGGACACTGCGGACATCACCCTGACCGTCTCGTTTGACGGTGTGGTGTCGTATCGTCGGAGCGCCACGCTTGCCGACGGCGGTGCGTTGGAGTTCAGCCAGGTTTTTCGGGGCACCTGAGGCTCCGGCCAGCAATCCGGGTGATCCCCCCAAGACGGTAGTTGAGGTAGGGCGAAGTCCGCCCGCAGCCAACACCGGTGACCCTGCCTGGGTGTATCGCTCGCCCCGGTTCTGGGGATGCGCTGGCGGTATTTGCGAGTAGACCAGAGTTTGCGTGGAGGAAGTCGGGGGCTTGTGAAGAGCCGGAATCTCTCGCTGTCGTTTGGGTTGCGGCGTTGTCTGGGAAGTCTCGGTACTTGTGGCCTTTGCCTGCGAATCCGATTGTCCAGAGTGTGACCATCATGCTGCTCGTGATCGTAGCGCTCCGGTCCCAAGCCCAAACCGGCGGAACACGGACCCCTATCCGGGTTTAGTGTGTCGTCCGGCAAGAGCGTGTGCCGGCAGATGCGGGAATAACGGACAACCGTGTCTGCGTCCCCGATGCGCTGGCCGGCATCACCGCCCGGGTCTTTGGGCACACGTCCTTGGGGGTGGAACGCTCCGGTGTGGCGGGCCCGGTGCTGTTGCTGCTACAGCGATCGCAGAAAGACGAGGAGCGCTTGTTGGCTCGTGATCGGCAAGGACCCGAATGCGTCACGGGCCGCTTGGGCCTCTCCACCGTGCAGCAGGATGGCTTCTTCGAGCGTGAAGGCTCGCAGGTCGTGGAGAAACGAACGGCGCTGTCCCAGGCCCAACAGGGGGGCGGTCCGATGTTCGGTCTCAGTCGCGCCCGCCGCGCAAGTGCTCGCGAGCTCGGTGCCCAGGTCGTGAAGCAGGAGATCCGAGTACAGCGACACGCGGACCCGGTCCAGTGCGGAGATCGAGGCTGGCCCTGTTTGCAGGGTGGGCGTGTGGCAGGCATGGCAACCGATGCGGGCAAAGATCCGGGATCCTTGGGTGGCCGTGGCAGCGTCGCCGGATGAGAGCGTTCTGCGAGGTGGCGTGGCCAGCATCGTCACGAAGTCGGCGATCAGGGACACCGTTGCATCTGCGATCTCTGGATCGGGTGAGGGATCGCTGGACGGCGGGAGTGTGCCGGCATTGGGACCTCGCTCTTGAGGATGCGTCGTCGTTGTAAGCCCCATTTCGAGAAAAAGAGCCAGGTGCGTGAAGTCTGCGAGCGAGGCGACATCCGCCTTGCGCCCGAAGCGGCCAATGCGCCCGTCCGCGGTGCGACCCACCCGTCCCGAGATGCCGTCTCCATCGTGGTCGTCGGGGTCGGATGCTCGCAGCAGTGCTTCGTCCGTGACGAAGTTGGCGGCACCCAAACCAAACAGAAAGGGGACGGAAAAGCGCGCAACGGTGCCCGCTTTGCCGGGCACCGTATCGGCGCTCACCCCCAAGCGGGCCAGTTGTGGCGTGGATCTCCGGCGCAGATTGTCTCCTCCGTGTTCCTCAAGGAGATCGCAACTGCCGTTGGGGTGTTGTCTCGCGGCCCGGATCAGAAGCTGCTCTCCTGTCCCCCCTGTAGCGGGTACGGTGTGGCAGGCACTGCACTGGTTCTCGTTGAAGAGCGGCCCGATTCCCTCCTCCACGGTGAAGATGCGCTCGAAGAGTGCCTTGCCTGCATTGAAGCGCAGGAGCTTCGGCGTCGGTGAGGCCGGGCCACGGATCGCCCGTCTGCTGGGCTGCGGGCAGTGTGGAGGTGCAGGTGCCGGCGACCCAGGCCGAGAGCGCGGCGCAAGAGCGCACGGTGGTTCGCCGCCAGCTGGGCCGCGATGAAAGTGGGCTCGCCCGTCTGCTCCGGCGCCCACTCCAAGCCCATACAAGCCATCCGGGCCCGTTCATCTCGTGACCGCGGCCGAGCCACATATCCTGTTGCACCCACCCTTGGTCCCCGGATTGAAGGTCAACCTGGTCAGCCGACCACTGCCCTTCACGGTCTCCCGTTTGTCGCTCACGTCAACCAATACTGTGTGCAACAAACGTCGTCGTCGGTCACCTGTGAGTCACAAGCCCGTTTGTCGGTCATATCGCCGGTTTCGCGACTCGCAACGCAGGTACGATGTGGAGCGGGGCGCAACATCACCGTGCTGGTCGACGACTCGGGGGTCGCCCGAGCCGGCACACTCCGTGGCAAGGTGGACGCCGATCCCACGGGAAACCGGCCAGCGATTCCAGCGACGGTGGATGCGGATTCCAGTCCATTTTGGACTTGGGAGGGCTCTTGTGAACAAAGGTGTGGCATGACCCGGGGCGGAACACGGAGGAGCATACCGGATGAATGGGATGTGGCTCACCCATGCCATTCAAAATGTTCCCGTTGTCGCTCACATCAATCGATCCATGGATGACAAGTGCCGTAGTCGCTCACCCGTAAGCGACAAACCGATTTGTCGATCATGCGGATGTCATGTGATCCGCAACACTGGTACGGTGTGGAATTCTGTGCCACGTCATGGTGCTGGTCGACGACTCCTCCAAGGGCCGGGCTGATCTTCCGGGATCGCTACAAGAGCCCTCGTTCCTTGATCTCGACGAATTTGTCAAGTGTTTTCGGCAGCGCGTCTCCGGGCGTTGTATCGACGACGAGAACACCGGATTGGCGCATGCCCTCGATTGTGGTGGCTCGCGACTGCAACAGTTCCTCCGCCGCAGCCCGAAAATAGGCGTCGTCGGGCGTCGTCACCCGTCGCCGCGCCGCCGCCCCAAGCTCCGGATTGCTGATTGCGACCGCAAGCGGCAAGTGCGTCCTCTTGATGCGAGTGACCGAATCCACAAGCGCCCTGGATACCGATTGATCGATGATGTCGCAAAACAGGACCACCAGCGAGCGCTTGCGGAATGTTTGTGCCAGTGTGGCGAAAGCCATCGGATAGTTGGGTTCGACCAGCCGCGTCTCCACGCCCGCAAGCACGGGGGCGAGCCAAGCCGGATCGGCCCGCCGCGCCGGAGACACATGGCGCACCTGATCGTCGAAGATCACGATTCCCATGCGATCCCGGAAGCGCTGGGCGCGACTCGCGAGCATCATGCTCGCGCTCAACGCGTAGTCCATCCGTTCCCGGATGGGCGAGAGGCGCTCCCGCATGTGACGTCCGCAATCAATGGCCAAGACGATGTTCTGGCTACGCTCCGCCTCGTAGTTGCGAACCACGAACTTGCGTCGCTTGGCCGACACCTTGTGGTCAATGGTACGGGGATCGTCTCCCGGAACGTAATCGCGCAGGCTCTCGAATTCGCGTCCGTCGCCCCACTGGCGCGTGCGTCGGTGACCCGGCCTGGACTGCCGCTGAGCCAGGGAGTGCCGGCTCCCTGACCGCAGCAGATCCCGGACACCGGGTTGCACCTGGATCGTGTGGGAGGTGACGTGGCTGTGACATCTCCACGCGAAGCCCCAGGGGGACCGGGCGCGCATATGAATCGCGCCCAGCTCGAGGAACCCTCGCGTGCGGGGCACGATCTGGTAGGAGCACTGGACACTGCTCTTCGGCGGCACCTCCAACCGAATCCCGGCTTCCCATGGGTCGGTCCCGTCGGAGTCCGGCAGCCGTCGCAGCCGGGCATCCAGGTCGTCGGTTAACCGGACGATGACGCGACCGCGCGACGGATTGGTCACCGTCATGCCGACATTCGTCACAGCGGCGAGTGACGAGAGCGTGGCCGCGTGTCGGGTGAGTCGCGGCAAGCATGTGCGCCGACCATCCAGGATGGCCAAGACGATCACGAGCCCGTCCACCGCGATGGCCGCTGCCACACTGAAATGAACCAAGGGCGATGCCAAGGCGAGCAACGCCAGCGTGCGAGCACTGGGTAGCCAAGCGATTCGTTGCACTACCCGGGGGCCTCCAGCGTCGCCAACAAGTCATTGAGCTCCTGGTCCGAAGTCTTCCCTTCGACCTCGGCCGCAGCCGTCAGGACCACCCGGTGCCGAAGCACGGGAAAGCACAGATTCTTGACGTCGTCTGGCGACACGAAGTCCCGGCCCCTGAGAAACGCCTCCGCGCGAGCGGCCCGGAAGAGCGCGACTCCCGTCCGGGGGCTGGCTCCGAGCAGGAACGCGGCATCGTTTCGGGTGGCGCGAACCATATCGGTGATGTAGTGGCGAACGCGTGCGTCCACATGAATCCGATCCACCGCCCTCCGCCCCTCCAGGAGCACGTTTCGGGGCATGGGTGGACCGATGGCGAGGGTCTGTTTGCCGCCGGCTTGCAAGCCAGGGCTCCGGGCATCCAGGATCGCCCTCTCGGCTTCTTCGCCGGGATAGCCAACGACGATCTTCATCATGAAGCGGTCGAGTTGCGCCTCGGGCAGCGGGTAGGTCCCCTCGTGCTCGACGGGGTTCTGAGTTGCGTAGACCGTAAACGCCTCGGGCAGCGGTCGTGTCTCGCCGTCGACCGTCACCTGCCGCTCCTCCATCGCCTCCAGCAGCGCGGCCTGCGTCTTTGGGGGTGCCCGGTTGATCTCATCGGCCAGAAGAAGGTCGGAGAACACCGGTCCGGGCCGGTAGGTGAAGCCGCCCTCACCCAGGATGTTGATGCCGACCAAGTCGGTGGGCATGAGGTCCGGGGTGAACTGGACACGGCCGAAGCCCAGTCCCAGGCCTTGGGCCAGGGCGCGAACAGCGAGGGTCTTGGCAACCCCCGGCACCCCCTCGACCAAGGCGTGGCCCCGAGCGAGCAGGGTGATCATCATCTGTCGCAGGACTTCCTCCTGACCCAACACCACCCTTTCTAGGCGAGAGAGTAGCGAAAGGGCGTTGTCCAGGGGGGAATTCGGTTCGGGATTGTTCATGAGGCGAGGCTGCCCTTCAGGTAGTCGTCGATGCCGTTGGCGATGGCTTTGAGGTCTGCCGGATCCTCACGCAATCCCTCAACGACCGGAGCCAGAGGGGACCTGTCCTGTCCGGCTGCGACCAGGCGTTCAAGCCAGGCGACTGCCAGGGAAATGGTCTGTGGAGGGGGCTGGTGCAGGGATCGGGCCAGTTGCTGGACCAGCAGCAGCGCAGCCGTGCGAGAGGTCTTGGCGCGCCGGTAGAGGTCACCCAGGGCGTGGACATGCTCCAACGGCGACCGACGCTCCTGGTCGACCCCCGTGTCTCGGCATACCGGGGCTCCGAAGCGAATTCCTGCGCAGGCCAGCGCCAGGACGCACGCCGCGATGAGGTGGAGCAAGGCGCGCCCAAGGGAGCTGGAGGCAAAGAAGTGTCGGGCCATCCCCGCAACGCTCCCCTGGCCCCGAATTCCTTGGTGAAATTCACTGAAGAACACCGTGTCGGCGGTGTCCGTATATGCCAGCACCGCGCGTAGCGCAAGCGCGGCCAATGGACTGTTCTGGACACGCTCATTGGTGAGGGGATCGGGGTCAGCGAGGACGACGACGCGTCCGTCGCCGACCGCAACGCGCACCGCGCCGCTCCAGGGAAGGGAGTCATTGGCCACCATTGACATCAACGACACCTCTGTGGTTCGACTCTCTTCACCGTCGGGTGTCGCTTCGTCACCGTCACTCCCGCCTCGAACCCGCAAACCCCGCTGGGTGGGGCTCGGGTCCGGCAGGCCCGCGGTCAGCCGATCGTCGTCCCACATGGCGTTCTCAAAGCCGTTTGCCGCCGTCTGCCGCTGGAATCGGAGTTCAAGCGAATCGCTGAGAGGCGTCCCCCTCGTAGTGGGATGCGGGACATAAACCAGTGTGCCCCCGCGGCGAATCCGGTCAAGCAGCGCACTGACTTCCCGGGGTGTGGGGTGTCGCAGGGGCGCCACAAGCACGGTGGTCCCCCGAACCGGATCGGCGTCGGCCATGGGCGTGTACCGGGCCTCGGTATGGAGGCCAAAGTGCTGAATCGCCCTGGCCAACGCGGCCACGCCGTCTGGAGTGGTGCGAAGTGAGCTGTGTATGGCACGGCCGGAGTCCTGCCCCTCGGGACGCGCCCAATAGCCCGCCAGCAGGACACCGGCCATGATCAGCCCGATCCACAGGCGCAGCCGGTTCCGCGCCGCCGCTTCGCCTTCGGCTCCCCGTGCGCTCACGGTCGGACCGGCGTCCGGTCTGTCGGATCCACAGGGCAGCCCGCGTCGCGCGCCAGCCGTGAGAGGTTGTCGTAGGTGGATACCGATGGTTGGGCCCGGCCAAATGACAAGTCCTGAAACGACGCGAGAAATTGGCGCCGCACCGTCCGGCGGTCGGCTCTCTCGTTGGCTGCGATCTCGGTTGCGTAGTCGCCGGGAGTCTTGGAACCGTGGGTGGCGAGAACCTCGGCGCCCTCAAGCGTGACAAGAAAACCCCGGTACAGGGCGCTTGCCGCCTCTCGCAGTTCGCCTCGCGCCGCCCGGGAGGCCGCCACCTCCAGCCACTCCCGATCGGTCTCCGGTTCCTCCGCCAAGGCCGATCCCGAGTCCCCGGCCGTGGAGACAAGTCTGTGCCGCCCGCGCGCGATGATCACCGCCAGTGCGGCGACCGTGGCGGCCAACACCGCCAGGGCCACAACGAGGTCGGGGATGGAGCCGTCCAAGGCCACATCCTCGAGCCAGTTCCAGAACTCCCCCAACCTGTCCCATATCCATGAGAGGGTCCACATGAGCGCTCCCTCGGACCCGGAATCAAAGGTTGCGAAGTCTGGATGTGACAAGATGTCGCGGAAAACACCTGAGATTTCTGTGGGTTCCGGTAGCATTTGCATGTCCTTCGCGACTCCAAGAGGTCAGCGTGACCTGAACAATGGCTTCGGACGCCCCGACCCAGCGCTCCCGGATCGCGGCTGCAGGGCAACCAGGCAAGGGGGCTTGCATCCACCCACGAGCCGGCCGCCGGGTCGGTCGCCCGCCCTTGTGGCGCCCGACGGTGAAGATGGGGCCGCGTTAGCCGGTCTCCAGTGCATTCGCGCGAGTCTCAAGGTCGTAGGCTTCGGTCCGGACACGGCGGTCGTGGAAGAGTACGAGGGTAGCCCCGATCAAGAACGGAAACGTCAGGGCGCCGACGACGAAGTCGATGGTGTTCCAGAGCCATTGGCGCTCAGGGCTGACGCTCCCCAAGAGCTCCGGCGGCGAATAAAGATCCCCCAGCCCGAAGAGCCATTGAATGCCCAGGTTTGGCGCCACCTGGATGACCATGGCAACAATCAGAATCCCCAGGACTCGCAGCCGTCCGCCCCAGAACAGGCTGAGTGAGCGACCCAGCGCCCCTGCGGCCGTGCGCCCCTCCGTAACCACGGCCGGAACCACGCCGAAGGTTACGCCTGCCCAGAGCAAGACAAGGCCGACCATCGCCAACACACCAACCCCTGCGGAGAGCGAGATGAACACCCAGTGATCGGTCATCATGAAGCCCGCCCCCAACGTCAGGGTGAGCACCAACATCACGAACAGCGCGGCCAGGGCCAGACCAAGCAGGGACAAGAAAGCCGCGCCCGCGGCACTGGGAAGGTGCCCCAGCGTTCTGGCGTATGCGCTAGCAACGGAGATTGGGCGCCCGGCAATACGCTCGACCATCGCAACTGTTCCCGCCACCGATCCCACGAGAGTGAAGGCCAACCACACAGTATTCACAAGCGCAAAGGGAGCGAAGTGGCCTGTGGCGGCGGATGGGTCATCACTCTGAAGAGCGGCGGCGACCGCGTCAAAATCGACGGGCAGGAGCGTCACGGCAACGTAGCCCGGCACGGCGGCGATAAGCGCGATGAGGTAGTAGAAGGCAAAGTCGCGCCGGTACAACTGGACGGCGCCGTCGACGATTTCCCCGAATGTAAGCGGCCGAAGCGGAAGGTTGCCCATGGAAGCAAGCTAGCCGAACCACGGGATTGCCCGCCACATTGCAAAGGTTGGTGCCGTTGGCGTTGCGTCGATGGCCCCTGGCCGCCCCGGGGGATACTCTCGAAGAGGCCAGGCTTGGCCCCATAGAAGAATCAACGGCGGCGTACGGAAGAGTGCAAACTGGGAGGGCTAGCACGGTGAAGCGAGCGTGGACGGGCCACATGAAGCCTGGCGCGGCAATGATGGCTGCGATGGTCGTCGGAATCGTCATGGGCAGCGGGGTCTCACGGGCCCAGGGTCCAGTGGGGCCGGTCGTTGGGACCTTTTCCATCGTTGGCTTCGACCCGGAGACAGAAGAAATCGGCGTGGCGGTGCAGTCCCGCGTCTTTTCCGTCGGGAACGGGGTGATCTGGGGAGAAGCCGGTGTCGGGGTTGTCGCCACGCAGGCGATCGTTGATGTCAGCTACGGGCCCCTTGGACTGGAGCTTCTCAGCCAGGGCTACGAGCCGGCGGAAGCCGTGCGGGAGATTCTGCGCCGGGATCTCGACCCGCAGCCGGAACGGTGGACCAAGGAGGGCCGCCAGTTCTCTGTCATGAACGCCCAGGGCCGGGTGGCGACGCACACGGGTTCGGCCGCCAGCGATTGGGCGGGCCACAGGATCGGAAGGTACTGTTCCGCGCAGGGCAACATCTTGGCCGGTCCCCAAGTGGTGGACGACATGGTGGAGGCGTTCGAGTCGACGTCCGGGCACCTGTCGCTACGGCTGCAGGCGGCGCTTGAGGCCGGCCAGGCGGCGGGCGGCGACACGCGCGGCATGCAGTCGGCCGCCATGCTGGTCGTGGGGAGGGATCGGGGCGTCTGGCTCAACAACGATGTGGTCCTGCGCCTCCAGGTGGACGATCACGAGGAGCCGATCGCGGAGCTCAGGCGGCTGGTGGAGATCGCCGCGGCCCGACGCGAGCGCCGCAGGTAAGGGATGATCGGACGGTCGCCAGGTAGCGGCGTGCGCGGTCTATCAGCGAGCGGTGCAGTTATTGGTTCGAGCGACGGCCGGTCTGTCGAGGGTGTTCAATCTCTTCGCGCCACAGGTCACGCCGACGTAAGCGTCTAACCACGTTGTCGTTCACGGGTGGTACTCTACGGTTTTCTCGCTCACGTTTCGCCTCATGTGTACGTCCAGATCCACGGACGCGGTCGGACATCGTCGCCTTCGTGAACGTCGATGTGAACGAAACGTTTCGCGTTGCTTGAGTCCGATGCCCTTGGCACCAAACTCCGTAGCGAGATGCATGATGTAGTACGCATATTTTTTCGGGAAGCTACAGATTTGGGCGGGGTCGATAATGGCCTTGGGTTGCGGTGTCTAAGACCAGCTGTTTCCAATTCTTACGGCCGGCGGCGGACGGCATCGGCATCATGGGGTGACTGCCGAACCCCAGGCAGCCGTCAATCGGCCCGCTCCAGCACATCGACATGGACGCCACAAGTGTCGTTTCGATCTCGGCCTCGATCTTCCTGAGCTCGACATTGCCGTCGATGAACTTGTCCCGGTCCGCCTTGGTGTGGAACACAGCGTCAACGATCGTCCCGCCCAAGGACAGGATCGAACCTAGCGCCGCCATGATCCGCTGCTCTCGGTGATCGGGGATCTGACCATGTACACATCTTCGCCCCAGTGTTCAATGGCCGCTCTCGCACCGGCCGCGCGCTTTGGCATACGTCAGCAGGAAGACAAGGGCAAAGATGATCAGGAGGACGATAGCGGTTGCAAGAAACACCTCATCCACGGCTCTTATCCTCCCACTTGTAGCGCAAGGTACGCCGGCCCGAGTCGGTCAGGTCCTCGACGTAGGTGTCGGTTTCTGGGATAATGAGTCGCCCGAAAAGACGAATGCGATTCGCAGGTACAGCATGCGTTTGCGGCGGTGTTGGAGCTTGAACCCCCAAGGGCCCCGCTCGGTGGAGATCGAGTACTGATGGCGACAAACAACGAGCGGTTGGTGGTGTTGCCGTTGGACCTGAAGCGACAAATCGAAGTAGCGAGGCGCGCTGGGCTGGGACCTGCTTGCGGACCCGAGGCACCGTTCCTTGCCGGGCCCGACACCGAGTAAATCGACCCTCAGTACCTTGCTGACATGAAGGAGTCACGCACCCTGATGGACGGCCTGGCCTGCCCGATTGGAGAGAGCTGCAGGCGATGACACCTGCGGAACGGGAAGTGGCGGACAACTCCGATTCAGAAGGAAAACCCCTGCTTCCTTGGAGGTGATAGGGGCCTGAAACACCCTGTTCGCTTGCGGGTGCCGGACGGAAATATGGAGGTAATCCCGCTACGATTACTGTCAGTTGGTCTCGATTCGCAGAGGTGCAAGAGGTGTTCGTCGCCCTGGTTCAGGGCGCCGCGGATGAGCACCGGTGGAATGGGAGCGTCGGGTGGAAACAACATCAACTGATCCGGGTTGTATGGCCGGAACCGAGTGCCCATGGTGTCTTCCACGTGAGACGCTGCACGGATAACTCTATGAATCACATACTTCTAACCCATTATCGCACCCCGCACAACGGGACCAAATCAGACCGCCTGTTTTTCGGCCATGCACGCTCCTAGGCCAAAATAAGCGCGTTTGGCATTTTGACGGGTCGGGTGCTATAAATAACGAGCGACCTCGGTCACCTGACCGAGAAATATTCGGCCCACATTCGGTTTTCGTCGGCATTTTCCCTCCGTTAGCTGCCTCCGTCTGGCCTCCTCGACCAGGCCCGTGCCGCAGACGCCTGGTCCCAGAAAATCGCACCCCAATCAAAAAATCCGACCAGTCGCTGACAATCAGCGACTAACGTTACCCATATTCGGTCCGCTCGATCGTGCACCACGCCCTGTACAGCAGGTCCACGCTCGGTTGCCACCCAATCACCCGCAATGTCGTCTGGCGCGCCTTGCGGATCACCTGGCACGGAATCAACACCATCTCCCGAACAAACCGCTTGAACTCCATCTTCACATAGCGCCGACGCTGCGACTTGTAGTGCATCTGCATCGCCATCCAGCTCTTCAGATTCCACGCCAACGCCGCAATCACCATGTACGCCCAGTTGCTGACCAAATCGTACATCGGCACCCGGAGCGCACCCATCCCGCTCTTCAACTGACTGATCAGATTCTCTTGGTCGCAACGCTGATTCGGGTGCCTCAGCCCTGCTCTTGCCCCGTAGCGTCGTGATGTAGAAGAGGTACTTCACCTCATCACCCAGATCCAACTCGCCCCTCATCACACGCAGAGCGCACCACCACCATCCGATACGCCTTGCGACACGCCCTCGGCCGATACTCAAACTCCGCCACATGCTCGCCCTTGAGCTTGACGATTGAACTCGCTCTCGCGCACAATCCGCGCCTTCTCGTTCGGACGCCGCTGCCGTGTCTCGCCCGTCTCCGACACCCAGCGTGGCCGTCGCTTCAACTGCTGCCACCGATCCTCCTCGAGCGCCTCCGCCCGTGCGACCAGCGACCGATGCGCCGTATACCCGAACACGAAATCCGCCCGACCACTCCAACGGTCAAAGTTGGTCGTCAACGAAAACGCCGTATCGCCCGCAGGCACAGCCGCTCTGCATGGGGGCCCACCAGGTCAATCGACTTGTCAATCCACTTCGCCGCACCGCTGTGGCTGGCCGCGTTGCCCGGTCGATTGTCGATGTACAGGACCTCGCCCGTGTTGGCGAGCGTAACGATCAACGGCTGATACCCCCAGACCTTCTTGTACGACAGCCCCAAGCCCTCCTTCTTCTCTCCGTCCGTCGGCAATGGGAGCCGGACCCAGCAGGTCGGGCTGGACCTCGTTGATCCCGTCCATCAAGGTCTCGACTCCCTCGGAGTGGCGCCGCAAGTAGTCGCCCACTGCAGTCGGACTCGTAACCGGGCCCCAACCGAGTCCATAACCCACATCCTGGCGCAGTGGTATCGCCGAGCCGGGTGCCGCCACAGTACACACTGTACGCGAGGGTCAACACATGGTCGGAGTCGAAGTACGGCAGGTTACGCTTCAGCACACCTGATCTGTTGATCTGCTCCGGTAGGCCGATCTTGGTGATCAACCGGTGGGCGGCGCCGATGCCACCGTAGAGTGTGGCATTCACGCGCCGGCTCCTCGCACCCCGAGCACAACGGGGCGACCAAATCAGGCTGATGGTACCGCCTGTTTTTCGGCCTGTTCTGCATGCACGCTCCTAGGCCTAAAATAAGCGCGTTTGGCATTTTGACGGGTCGGGTGCTATAAATAACGAGCGACCTCGGTCACCTGACCGAGAAATATTCGGCCCACATTCGGTTTTCGTCGGCATTTTCCCTCCGTTAGCTGCCTCCGTCTGGCCTCCTCGACCAGGCCCGTGCCGTACAGACGCACTGGTCCCAGAAAATCTCACCCCAATCAAAAAATCCGACCAGTCGCTGACAATCAGCGACTAACGTTACCCATATTCGGTCCGCTCGATCGTGCACCACGCCCTGTACAGCAGGTCCACGCTCGGTTGCCACCCAATCACCCGCAATGTCGTCTGGCGCGCCTTGCGGATCACCTGGCACGGAATCAACACCATCTCCCGAACAAACCGCTTGAACTCCATCTTCACATAGCGCCGACGCTGCGACTTGTAGTGCATCTGCATCGCCATCCAGCTCTTCAGATTCCACGCCAACGCCGCAATCACCATGTACGCCCAGTTGCTGACCAAATCGTACATCGGCACCCGGAGCGCACCCATCCCGCTCTTCAACTGACTGATCAGATTCTCTTGGTCGCAACGCTGATTCGCCAACCGAACCACCTCAGCCCTGCTCTTGCCCCGTAGCGTCGTGATGTAGAAGAGGTACTTCACCTCATCACCCAGATCCAACTCGCCCCTCATCACACGCAGATTCTTGCGCACCACCACCATCCGATACGCCTTGCGACACGCCCTCGGCCGATACTCAAACTCCGCCACATGCTCGCCCTTGAGCTTGACATCCTTGAACTCGCTCTCGCGCACAATCCGCGCCTTCTCGTTCGGACGCCGCTGCCGTGTCTCGCCCGTCTCCGACACCCAGCGTGGCCGTCGCTTCAACTGCTGCCACCGATCCTCCTCGAGCGCCTCCGCCCGTGCGACCAGCGACCGATGCGCCGTATACCCGAACACGAAATCCGCCCGACCACTCCAACGGTCAAAGTTGGTCGTCAACGAAAACGCCGTATCGCCGCGCAGGCACAGCCGCTCTGCATGGGGGCCCACCAGGTCAATCGACTTGTCAATCCACTTCGCCGCACCGCTGTGGCTGGCCGCGTTGCCCGGTCGATTGTCGATGTACAGGACCTCGCCCGTGTTGGCGAGCGTAACGATCAACGGCTGATACCCCCAGACCTTCTTGTACGACAGCCCCAAGCCCTCCTTCTTCTCTCCGTCCGTCGGCACGATCGTCCCGTCCACATCGATGTACGTCACCGGACCCAGCAGGTCGCGCCCGCGTCCGTTCCACAGCTGCGGCCGCACCTCGTTGATCCCGTCCATCAAGGTCTCGATATCTCCCTCGGAGTGGCGCCGCAAGTAGTCGCCCACTGCAGTCGGACTCGGGATCAACCGGGCTCCCAAGGCGTCCATAACCGACACATCCTGGCGCAGTCTCTCGATATCGCCGAGCCGGGTGCCGCCACAGTACACACTGTACGCGAGGGTCAACACATGGTCGGAGTCGAAGTACGGCAGGTTACGCTTCAGCACACCTGATCTGTTGATCTGCTCCGGTAGGCCGATCTTGGTGATCAACCGGTGGGCGGCGCCGATGCCACCGTAGAGTGTGGCATTCACGCGCCGGCTGACCTCGTAACGAATCTTGCCGGCCCCGAGCATCGGTTTACTTTGTTGCTTCCAACGCCCTGCTTGGGCGTGTCTGGCACGGAGGCGACGCCGGTGGGCGGCGCAGTTACGGCGGGTTTGGTGGTGGCTGATGGTACTCACCCGAAAGTCCTCGTCGCTGGAGGGATGACGCTTTGACCTCGCGGTATAAGTACAATAAAGATAAGCTGTTCTGCATTAAATTAACAGGCCCTCCCCCGGAACACGCTTATCTGAGGCCTAGGAATCCCTGAGTGAGCGCAGGAGGCGCAGATTTCTGAGATCCCCGCTTACACCATCCTTACCCTTGGGTGTTTCAAGGACCTTGGGTATTGCGTTTAGCTGGGGGGCGTTCATGATCCACCGGAAGGCATCAAGGCCGATGGTACCGCGTCCGATGTGCTCGTGACGATCCCGGTGCGATCCCATGGCTCCCTTCGCGTCATTCAGGTGGATGAGCTCAATGCGGTGGGCGCCGAACACGTCGTCCACGCGGGCCCACACTCCGGCCATGTCCTGGCGTACATCGAAGCCCGCGACCCACGCGTGGCAGGTGTCGAAGCAGACTCCGACCCGGTCCTGGTGGCGATTGGGAATGAGGTGGATGATCTGGGCCAGCTCCTCAAGACTCCCCCCAATTGAGGTTCCCGCCCCGGCCGTCAACTCCAGGAGAAGTTTGGGCACAGACCCATTCTGGTCGAGGGCCCTGGTGATGGCCTCGGCGTTGCGCTCAATACCCTGCTGTCGGTCTCCATCCGTTGCGTTCCCCGGGTGCGAGACGACAGCGTCCAGCCCCAGGAGAGAGGCTCGCCTGAGTTCGTCGGTAAACGCCTCCAGTGATCGCTCCCACAACGCGGGCTGTGGGCTAGCGAGGTTGATTAAATAGGAGTCGTGCGACACCGCATGGGTGACTCGGTGGCGAGCGCGCTCACGATGGAACTTCGCGATCGCCGTGGCGGTCAATGTTGGGGATGTCCAGCGGTTGGGTTGCCGGGTGAAGACCTGCATCACCCGGGTTTCGATGCGGGCGGCGCGACCGGGGGCGGTGTAGAGGCCGCCGGCTGTTGACACATGGACGCCGACTTCATCGCCGGAGCCGGATGGGACGAAATTTGGAGATGGGATCATCCGCTCTCGGCCTTGTTGGTGAGAATCCCCGGAGCTCGGTCTTTTCTCATGCAGGTGCCGAACCCCATGCGGGCGCCTGGTGCTACTCGGACAGCGACTGTGATGGACACGGGGCGATTAAACTATGACCAGAGATGACGGGCTATGACCAGAGATGACGGGGCGCTGCGTCCACTGGGATCCGCGCCGTCCCGGGAATTGGTGTCCGCTGCAGGGGGGTTGATGAGTGAGCGCGCCTCACGCATGGACCGCCCCGTCGCCTTGGTAACGGGGGCTTCCTCCGGGATTGGCCGGGCGCTGGCCCTTGGCTTGGCCCGTGAGGGCTACGCCGTGGGCCTCGTGTCGAGGCGAATTTCGGTGCTGACCGATGTTGCCCGGGGCGTCGAGGAGCGCGGGGGCCGGGCACTGGCCCTGGGCGCCGATGTCTCGGATCAAGGCCAGGTCCGCGCGGCCGCCGCGTCGGTGCGTCAAGATTTTGGCGCCATTGATCTCCTCGTGGCCAATGCGGGGGTGGCGCACCGGGCGAGCCCCGGGGAGTTGGATGGGGGAGAGGTCCTCCGGGTGATGGAAACCAACTTCATGGGTTCGGTGTACGCGGCCGAGGCCGTGCTACCCGAGATGTTGGGGCGCAACTCTGGGCACTTGGTTGCGGTTGCGAGTCTTGCGGGCTTCGGCGGTCTGCCGGGCCGCGCCGCATACGGCGCGTCCAAGGCAGCCATGATTAACTTTTTTGAGAGTCTCCGTTTGGAGCTTCGCGCCACTGACATCGCCGTCACCGTCATCAGCCCGGGGTTCGTGCGGACGGCCATGACGGGGGGAAAGGATGCGAAGCGACCATTCCTGGTGGAGCTGGAGCCGGCTGTTGCGCGCATTCTTCGTGCGATTCGGCGACGGCAGGGTTCCTTGGCGTTTCCGTGGCAGGTCGCGTGGCCCGCGGCGTTGGCGCGCGTGGCACCCAGGAAGTTATACGATCTCCTGGCGAGCAGGGTCCGCTCCTGACGGCCCCGGGGGGAGACCCTTCGCATGCTGAATGCGCTTTGGCGCGCGCGGGCAGGACATCCCTTCCTCGGTGGCGCTCCCCTACTCATGGCCCATCGTGGCGGGGCGGGGCTGGCCCCGGAAAACACGATGGCTGCCTTTCGGCGCGCGCTGAAAACATGGGATGCCGATGTGCTGGAGATGGATGTGCGCACCACCGCGGACGGCCGCTTGGTCGTCCTTCACGACGCGACCGTCGATCGGACGACCGACGGCAGGGGCCAGGTCAGCAGTCTGCCCTGGAATGACGTGAGGTCCCTGGACGCGGGATTTCGTTTTCGGGACCTGGACGGGGCGGCGTCGTTTCGGGGGCGGGGCTTGGGCATTCCCCTCTTTGCGGAGGTTCTGGAGACCTTTCCGCACGCCCGCCTTATCGTCGAGCCGAAGGTGGCGGACGCGGCCCGGCCGCTAAGGCGAGCGGTTGCCACCCACGGGGCGGAGCACAGGGTTCTCGTTGGCGCGGAGTTCGAGGCGGCGCGTCGGCGCGCGCGGGGCCATCGGGGACCCTGGGGAGCCTCGAGGAGACAGGTGGCCTTCTTCTGGGCCATGCACAGGGTCCCGCTGGTCTGGTGGCTGGGTGTCCCGGCTGTTGACGCTCTTGAGGTTCCCGAGCGTAGCGGACGTGTGAACGTTGTGACGCCGGCCTTCGTCCGGCGGGCTCATCGGGCCAACCTGCCCGTCCATGTGTGGACCATCGACGCCGAAGAGGACATGCGCCGGCTCCTGGGCTGCGGCGTGGACGGAATTCAGACCGACCGACCCGACCGGCTCGCCCGGGTTCTGGCCGAGCTCCACGGACGCCCCCTGCCACCTGGACTTGCGCAAACGGGGAGGGGGTCATGAAGTGTCCCGGCCGCGATTCTGGATCGGGCCGCAAGGCTCGGGAGGGCCCGGCCCGGTCCTCTGACCTCCAGCGCCGGTTCCTGGCTCATCTGCGTTCATCGGGTCTCGTGGCCGGTGCATCCCACGCCGTAGTCGGGGTCTCGGGAGGCATGGACTCGATGACTCTACTGTACTTGCTCGTTCAGCACCGGGAGGCTCTCGGTCTTCAGATTCACGCCGTGCATATTGACCATCGGCTGCGCCCCGTCAGCGGGATGGACGCCCGGTGGGTCGCGGCCCATTGCGAGAGCTTGGGGGTTCCCTGCCTCGTGTACGCCGCCCAGGAGTCCGTGAAAGACGAGGCGGCGGGCCGCACGTTGCGCTATGGCCACTTCGACAGGGTGCGGGGGCAACTTGGAGACCGGGCCGTCACCATGACCGGGCATACCGCGGATGATCAGGCCGAGACCGTGCTCTTCCGCATGGCCCGCGGTAGTGGCCCTCGGGGGCTCATGGGTGTTCGAGCCTCGCGAGTCGACGCGGTGGTGCGCCCGCTGCTGCCGTTCTGGCGCGCGGAGATTGAATTGTTTGCGCAGGAGCGCCGAATTCCGTTCTGGGAGGATCCGTCCAATCAAGACGAGCGCATTGCCCGCAATCGGATCCGGCACCGGATTCTGCCGGAGCTGGAGCGGGTCGTCCCGGGAGCCCGGGCGTCGCTGGCATCCTTGGCGGCCACCGGCGAAGCGGAGTACTCTGCGCTCAATGAACTTCTGGATGACCGACTCCGCTCCGTGGCCCATCGGCGTGACCCCCCAGCCGGTGCCGATGTGGCCGGGCCCGCAATCACCTTGGACGGCCAGGCTCTCAAGGAGCTGTCGGACCCTCTGTGTGCGGCCCTTCTGCGTCGCGCGGTGGCCCGGATGGGGGGGCAGCTCGGTCGCTCCGCGACTGCCGATTTGTTGCGCTTTGTGCGCGGGGCAGGCAGCGGTCGACAGATGATGGTGCGTGGAGGAGTGCGGGTGGCCCACGACCTGGGCGTCGTCGTGGTTCATCGGGTGAAAGCGGCGGCAGGAGGGGGTGGCGAGTCTTCCTCGATGTACCGGGCGCTCCGCATCAAGGCGACACCCGGCGATGGGGTGGTAGAGACGGCCGGAGGCCCGGTCCGGGTTTGTTGGGGCCCGCCGCCGGGCAGGGGCCTGCCGCTCGTTGCGGACATCCGCACGGACACCGTAGCGTTCCCCTTGGGTGTGCGTCCTTGGCGACCGGGCGACCGAGTACGGCTGGACTACGGAAGCAAGAAGCTGAAGAAGGTCTTGCTGGAAGCCCGTGTCCCGAGTGATCGCAGGTCCGAGGTGTTGGTGGTCCACGCCGCGACGGGCGAGGTTATTTGGGTACCGGGCATCACGCTCCCGAGTCCCATGGCACGAGCTGTCAGGGGCGCGCCCCTGTGCCGTGTAGAAGCGCTTTACCAACAAGGATTTCCCTTTATGGCGATTGAGCCTTCATCATGACCTCCAAGGCAACGCCGGAGCTGGCCGCCGCGCCCCCGGACGACGGCGCGGCGGCGCTCGCGCACGGACAATTGGGCACCCAGGAGCTGGCGCGCGTGGTCTTTGACGAGCGCACGATCAGGCGACGGGTCGCCGAAATGGGGCGTGAAATCGGCCGGTGCTACGGCCCCGACGATGGTGTGCTGGTACTGGGGTTGCTCAAGGGGTCTTTTGTGTTCATGGCCGACCTCGTCCGGGAGATCCCCCTTCCCATTCAGGTCGACTTCATCGTGGCGTCCAGCTATGACAAGGGCCGCGTCAGCAGCGGGACCGTACGTCTGTTGTACAACCCGCGCATGTCGATCCGGGACAGGGCGGTGATTCTTGTGGAGGACATCATTGACAGCGGCACGACGATCAGGCGCCTGGTCCCGAAATTGTTGGCTCGGGGTCCCGCCAGCCTCGAGCTCTGCACATTGCTCCATAAACGAACGGCGTGCCTGGACGTCGACGCCCGCTGGGTCGGATTTGATGCTCCAGAGGAGTTCCTGGTGGGCTATGGGTTAGATTATGCGGAGGATTTTCGACATCTTCCGTACATTGGCTCAATCTGACCCCGAGTCTGGATGAGTCCGAATCTGGACACCCCCCTGAACGCCAAGAAGTTGTTGCGATGGCCGACGACAAGCCCCCACCGACAGAGCCGCCCCGGAACCTGAAGCGGGTGTCCCGCACCGCGTCCTTCTGGTTGCTGCTGGGGTTGATGTCCGTGTTGGCGTTTCAGTTCATTCGCGGTGGCGACCGGTCCGTGAGTCAACTCTCGACCACCGAGCTGTACCGGCAACTGGACAACAACAACGTGCTCAAGGTCACGTTCGTGGGTGATGCCGAGGTCAGGGGTGAGCTCAGAAGCACGATCACGGTTGACGAGACGGACGTGACCGAATTCGTGTCCACGGTCATTCCCGGCGATGCCGAGAACCTGGTGGCCGGCCTGCGCGAAAGGGGTGTCGAGATGGATGCGGAGCGCAAGGAGTTGGGATGGCTCCCGGTGGTTGGCTCCTTTCTGCCCTGGATCCTGATCATCGCGTTTTGGCTCTGGATCATCCGATCCATGCAGAGTGGTGGGAACCGTGCCTTTCAGTTTGGACGCTCCAAGGCTCGATTGATCACCCCGGACACGCCGAAGGTGACCTTTGTCGATGTGGCGGGGGCTGCGGAGGCCAAGGACGAGCTCGAGGAAATCGTCGAGTTCCTCAAGGACCCGCCGCGATTTTCGCGCCTTGGCGGTCGTCTGCCGAAGGGCGTGTTGCTGGTGGGCCCACCGGGAACGGGAAAGACGTTGCTCGCCCGCGCCGTGGCGGGGGAGGCGGGGAGACCCTTCTTCCAGATGTCGGGATCGGATTTTGTCGAGATGTTCGTGGGCGTGGGCGCGTCAAGGGTCCGGGACCTCTTTGAACAGGGCAAAGCGCACGCGCCGTGCATCATCTTCGTGGACGAAATTGATGCCGTGGGCCGGCACAGGGGAGCCGGCTTGGGTGGAGGGCACGACGAGCGCGAACAGACCCTCAACGCCTTGCTGGTCGAGATGGATGGGTTCGAGGCCAACGAGGGAGTCGTGCTCCTGGCCGCCACCAACCGACCGGATGTTCTTGATCCAGCCCTGCTGCGCCCGGGTCGCTTTGACCGGCAGGTCGTTGTGGATCTCCCGGACCTGCGTGGCAGGGAGGGCATACTCCGGGTTCACGCCAAGAAGTTGCCCCTGGCGGACAATGTCGACTTGCGTCTCATCGCAAGGGGTACGCCGGGCCTGAGCGGCGCCGATCTGTCAAGCATCTGCAACGAGGCAGCTCTCTTTGCGGCCAGGCAGGGCAGGGACCGCGTGCGGATGAGTGACTTTGAGAAGGCCCGAGACAAGGTGATGCTGGGGACGGAGAGGTGGAGCCTGGTCCTGACCGACTCCGAGCGAGAGCTGACGGCCTATCACGAGGCCGGTCATGTGGTGATCGCCGTCACGGTACCCGGCATGGATCCCGTACACAAGGTCACGATCGTGCCCAGGGGGCGAGCGATGGGGCTCACCGCGTCATTGCCCGAGGAGGACCGGCACTCCTACACGCGCGATTGGATGAACGGCCAGCTTGCAATGCTCTTTGGGGGGCGCGTCGCCGAGGAGTTGGTCTTCGGCCCGGGTAAGGTCACGACGGGCGCCGGCAATGACATCGAGCGTGCAACGGCAATGGCGCGGCGCATGGTCACCCGGTTTGGCATGTCTGACCGGATCGGCCTAATGGCGGTGGGCGAGTCGGACCACGAAGTGTTCTTGGGTAGGGAGTTGGTGCAGCGTCGCGAGACATCGGAGTACACGGCCCGGCAGGTGGACGAAGAGGTCAAGCTCCTGTTGGACGGAGCGGAGGAGCGGGCCGCCGCGCTCATGAAGGAACATCGCGGTCTCTTGGAGCGCATTGCCAAGGCGCTCCTGGAGCGCGAGACGCTGGACGCCGACGACTTGGCCCTTCTCGTAGACGGCAAGGAGCTGCCTCCAATGGAGGAGTTGTTTGAGGAGGACAGCCGGGCACAGGTCAGCCAAGCCAAGCCCAAGGAGGCCGCAAATCCGAAGCCTGCCCTGGGGACTCCCGACCCCCTCCCCTCGCCTGGCTAGAAGCACGCAAGTCGTTGTCCGGCTTGTGCATTTGGGGACAACCCCGGACTATTGAAGTGATGTCTGATTGTCCCAGGGACAAATCACTACAGATAAAGCAGATGTCCCTTGCTGTCGCAGAAAACGGATTACGGACCTGTGGTCGTGTGGCGGGAGCGGTTCTGAAGCGCTAAAGCGGGCTACCGCAGTTTGTCGCCGGGTCCCCATTGGCAGCGTGTTGCGGTCGTGCATTCATGCGGGCTCCAGCGCAGGTCGAACGCCAAGGTTGGCGGGATTGGTCGGAAGAGACTTCTCTAGGACCGCTCGTAGACGCTCAATATCGACCCCGACCTCCAGTTGACCCCGCAAAGCGACTGAGATCCTGGAGGTTTCCTCGCTGACGACGATCACCAGCGCGTCTGTCTCCTCGCTCAGGCCGATTGCGGCCCTGTGGCGGGTGCCGAGCGAGCTCGCCCGCACCGGATTCTGCGTCAGGGGCAGGATGCAGCCTGCGGCCTCGATCCTGCCGTTGACGATGATCGCCGCGCCGTCGTGAAGGGGAGAATTGCGAGCGAAAATCGTCCCCAGGAGCTCGGGCGAAAGCACCGCACCGACCGGCTTTCCCTCGCGTATGTACTCCCGGAGTCCCGTGTCGCGCTGGATCGCCAGGATGGCGCCGACGCCGGCCTCGACGAGCATCTCGGTTCCCCTGACGATCTGGTCCACGAGCTGTCCCTCGTGGTTGGCCCCGAGCACCTGTAATAGACGGCTCTGCCCCAGACGCGCCAAAGCAGCGCGCATCTCGGGCTGAAACACCACCAGGGTAGCGATGGCGCCGTACTGGAAGAGCGCTTCCAGAAGCCGCCGGATCAGCGAGAAATCGACGATGACGGCCAAGAGGTACAGTCCCGCCAGGAGCAGGACACCCAGCAACATCTGCATCGCCCGGGTCTCGCGGATCAGAAGAAGGATCCGGTAGACCAACAGGAAGACGATGGCGATCTCGACCAGGTCGCTCCAACCTGGCCAGAGATACCTCAGTTGAAGGAGGAGTCCGTCCATGGCATGTACGGTAAACATAGGGGCGGGCAAGCGCATGGGGAAACCCGGGCGCCCTTGCGTCGACGCCCATGATTGACGCAGGATACCGTTGCGTTGACGCCGCTATGCATCGGTCCTACATTGCGGCCGTTGGCGGTGTGCAAACGATCCACAGTTACCTACGACCCTTACTACTTGGGAGTTCCCACGTTGGACAACACCTACGACCTGCTCACGCTGTTCGCGGATGGCGGTATGATGATGTATCCGCTTGTGATCTGCTCGCTCATCGGGCTAGGGGTGATCATCGCGAAAGCCTGGACGCTGACCGTCGCGCACCGCCACACCCGGAGTGTCATCCAGCGGGTCGGGGAGGCGGCCGCCGAGGGTCGCTTTGACGAGGCCGCCGAGATCGCCGCATCCACGCCGGGCCCCGCGGCCGCGATCCTCTTGGCCGGGCTCCGCCGCGTGAAGCGCCTCAGGTTAAACGAGGGCGAATTGGAGCAGGTCATCTCCACCACGGGTGCCATCGAGCTCAGCTTCTTGGAGCGAGGGCTGGTGATTTTGGCCACCATCGCCAATGTCGCCCCCCTGATGGGATTCCTGGGCACGGTCGCGGGGATGATCCTGGCCTTTGATTCGATCGCGATGAGTGGCGATGTGGATCCGGCCACGGTCGCCGGTGGCATCAAGGTCGCGTTGCTGACCACCGCAGCGGGCCTGACCATCGCCATTCCGGTCAACATCGGGTATAATTACTTTGTGACGAGGATTGATCGCCTGATCGTCGACATGGAGGAGAGCACACAGCGGGTGCTCAACCTTGCGTGGGACATGGAGAGGGACGGAACGTTGCGGGTGGTATCGTGACATCCGCCGCGCCTCGGCGCACAGGCTAAGGATGCGGTCAAGAGACGGGCGAACTGAACGGCGCCCACAGGAGCGGAGAGAGAGTCAATGCCGGTGATGGGTATCAAGAAGTCCAAGGTTTCGGACGAGATCCCCTCGTCCTCGATGGCCGATATCGCGTTTCTCCTTCTCATCTTCTTCCTCGTCACGACGACCTTCCCGAAGGACAAGGGGCTGTCGATCGTGTTGCCCGAGGAGGGCATCGAGGTGGAGGTGAGCCAGAACAACATCCTGCACATCTTGGTCACACCCACAGGGGCGGTTAATATCCGCAGGGGCGAGAGTCAGCAGGAGCAAACCGTTCGGCCCGATGATGTGGAGTCCATTTGGCGGCAGGATGTTTCCGCCAACCCGAACTTGATCGCCGCGGTCAAGACCGACGGGGAGACGCCGTACAGGTTCATGATTGATGTGCTTGATGCCCTGCACCTGGCGGGTGCTGAGCGAATTTCCCTGCAGATCCTGGAGTAGCCGCGATGGGCTTGAAATCCGGTGGGCTGAAACGGTCGTCCAAGGCGTCGGGCGAGATCCCTTCGTCCTCGATGGCCGATATCGCGTTCCTGTTGCTGATCTTCTTCATGGTGTCCACGGTCTTTCAGAAGGACAGAAACCTGCCCATTGATTGGGCCCAGGCGGCGGCGACCGAGAAGATCGACCAGAAACAGAAGAACATCCTCAACATCTGGGTCGAGGCGAACGGGGACGTCTTCATCAACGATGTCCAGAGACCGATGGGGGAGGTGCGCACCCTGGTTGCACCCATGTACCGCGACAACCGGGAGCTGATCATCTCGATCCGTTCCGACCGCAACGCACCCTATCGCTTCATTGACGCGGTGCAGCAGGAGCTTGTTGCGGCCGGCGTGCTTCGGGTCGTGTTTGCGACCGAACTTGAACAGAACATGACGAGGGAGCGACGATGAACGACGCACAGATTGAATTGGATGCGGTTCCCGATGCAGTGGTCCAGGCTTCCAGGGAGACGGCCAACGACCGCTTCAAGAGGTCGTTTTCGGCGTGGTTCTGGAGCGGCATCATCGGGGCGACCGCGGTGCATTTTGCGGTCTTCGCCTTCTGGCCCAACATGGTGCCCGAGGATGTTGGAATGACGGTGACGGAAATCGAGACCATCGAGATTCCGCCCGAGGTCGAGATTCCGCCCCCTCCCGAGGCCATTGCCCGGCCGGCCACGCCCGTCATCGCGGAAGTCTCGATTGACCAAGACATCACGATTGAGCCGACCACGTTTGCCGAGAATCCGGTGGAGGACCTGCCGCCGCCCCCGGAGGAGGTGGACACGGACATTTCTGCGGCCCCCGTCATTACTCCGATGGATGTGAGGCCCAGTCTCAAGAATCGTGACGAGGTGCTTCGGGTACTGGAGCGCGAGTATCCGCCCCTGCTTCGAGACGCCGGGATCGGAGGCACGGTGGTCGTGTGGTTTTTCATTGATGAAAAAGGCGTGGTACAGAACGCCCTGGTCCAAACCAGCTCCGGTCACGTTGCTTTTGACGATACGGCAGTTCGGGTTGCGCGTGTCTTCGAGTACACTCCTGCCATAGCCAGGGATAAGGCCATACCCGTGTGGGTTACCTTCCCCGTGACGTTTACGCCGAGGTAGCGTAGGGCTCACGCCCCCGCGTGGGGCGACGGCGACGAAGGTCACGCCCTGTCGGCCGCTCTTGGGCCGGCGGGGCGTTTCCCGTAAGCGCCACCGCCGACCTTGGCTTGAGGATAGGGCCGTGAATGACAAGGACGTTGCCCGGGGGCAGGTGCGAGAGAACCTTCAGAGGGTCCGCGAGCGGATTGAGGCGGCTGCCACGCGGAGTGGACGGGATCCGGCATCGGTTCGGATCGTTGCGGTCACCAAGGGGCACCCCGTGTCCGCGGTACGCGCGGCGGTCGCGGCGGGGGTTTTGGACCTGGGCGAGAATCGGGTCGAGGAAATGGTCTGGAAGGTGTCCGAGTGCGGGGATTTGGCAGATGTGCGGTGGCACATGATTGGTCACATTCAGTCACGCAAGGCGTCGCGCGCCGCGAATCTTTCGGACTTGGTGCATAGCGTGGACTCGATGCGGCTGGCGACCAAGCTGGGGCGCATCGGCGATGCCACGGGCCAGCCGATCCCGGTTCTAATCCAGATCAACGCGTCGGGGGAAGCGACAAAGGGTGGCTTTGCCGCCCGGCGTGCGCTGGATGACATCAAGGCCGTGGCGGCTTGCTCGGGGCTTCGGGTCAAGGGATTAATGACGATGGCGCCCTTCACCGACGATGAGGCAGTGTTAAGGTCAACCTTTCGAAGGGTGAGGGGGATCATGGCGGATGCGACGGCCATACCAGGTGTGGTGGGGTGCGAACTCTCGATGGGTATGTCCAACGACTTCGAGATCGCGGTAAGCGAGGGCGCGACCCTCTTGCGCTTGGGCACCGTGTTGTTGGGACCCAGACCCGGGTGAGCGATGTGCGCGTGGCAGGCGCGGCGGCCGGTGAGATGGATCGTCTGCGGGAGGCGACACGGTTCGTGCTGCGGGCCCGGACTCAAGCGCCGGACATTGAAGGCGGAAATGTGACCGGCGCCGATTCCAGTGATTGGACGCCGGAGATCGGGATCATCCTGGGCACGGGCCTGGGTGGTTTGGCATCAATGATCGAGCGGGATGTGGCAATCCCGTATGCCGATGTGCCCCACTTTCCTTGTGTGACCTCGGATGGCCACGACGGCAGACTCCTGCTGGGCACCCTTGGAGGCACGCGGGTGGTAGCGATGCAGGGTCGTCCCCATCGCTATGAGGGGCACCCGATGCGCCGCATCGCGTTTCCCGTTCGGGTCATGGGCCTCATGGGCGCTCGCGTCCTTGTGGTTTCCTCTGCCTGCGGTGGCATGAATCCGCTTTGGTCGCCGGGCGATATTGTTGTGCTGGACGATCACATCAACCTGATGGGAGAGAGCCCGTTGACGGGACCGAACCTGGATGAGTTGGGGCCGAGGTTCCCGGATATGTCGCGTCCCTATGACCCCGAGTTGCACGACTTGGCCGGCCGGGCTGCGCTGACCGCCGGAATGTTGCTCAGGCGAGGGGTGTACGTCGGGGTTCAAGGACCGCAGCTGGAGACGCGCGCGGAGTACCGCATGCTCCGGGCTGCCGGTGCAGACGTGGTGGGCATGTCGACCGTCCCGGAGGTGATCGCGGCCAGGCATATGGGCATGCGCGTACTGGCGCTGGCCGTGATCACGGACCAGTGTCTTCCCGATGCGTTGGAGGTTGTGGATGTGGCGCGCGTGATTGCCGTGGCGGAGGAGGCGGGGCCCCGCCTGGCCCATGTCGTGGCCGCTGTCGCGGCGAATGTGGGGCGGGGCTCAGGCGCCGGGGCGTAGCGGTGCAATATCCCGAGTTTCCGGGCTCGTTGCTTGCCCTGGAGGAGGAGGTCCTCGAGGCCTGGCGCCGCGAAGGCACCTTTGAGCGTACGCTTGAGGCGACAAGCGGCAACGACCGGTTTGTTTTTTTCGAGGGGCCCCCGACGGCCAATGGCCGCCCCGGCCTCCATCACGTCCTGAGTCGGGCGATCAAGGATCTCGTCTGCCGATACCAGACGATGTTGGGCAAGCACGTCACCCGCATTGCGGGTTGGGACACCCACGGACTGCCTGTGGAGATCGAGGCGCAGCGTCGCCTGGGGATTGCGAACAAGGCCGAAATCGAGCGACGCGGGATCGCCTGGTTCAATGCCCGCTGCCGGGAGTCCGTGTTCACCTACAAGGAAGAGTGGGAGAGGTTTTCGGAGCGCATTGGCTATTGGCTGGACTACTCTCGGCCCTACGTCACCTACGACGCGCGTTATGTGGAATCGGTTTGGTGGCTTCTCAAGGGCATGGCCGACAGGGACTTGCTTTATCGGGGCCACAAGGTTGTCCCGTGGTGTCCCAAGGACCAAACCGTGCTGTCGTCCCACGAGTTGTCTCTGGGTTACCGGGATGTACAGGACCCCAGCCTGTGGCTCGAGCTGGAGCTCCTGGATGGATCGGGGCGCCGCCTGCTGGTGTGGACGACCACGCCGTGGACCCTGGTTTCCAATGTGGCCTTGGCGATTAACCCGGAGCTGCGCTATGTCGAGGTTGCGCATGAGGGCCGGCGCCTCATTGTGGCCAAGAACCGCGCCCATGCACTGTTTGGCGAGGATGCCGCCCGGGCAGAGGTTCCGGTTGCCGATTTGCTGGGGAAGCGATACAGGAGACCCTTTGACATCCTCGCGGTGGAGGAGAAAGCGGGCAGGAGCTGCACGGTCGTGCCCGGCCAATTCGTGTCGGATGACGAGGGATCGGGAATCGTCCATCTCGCCCCGGCTTACGGGGCCGATGACCACCGGGCGGGCAAGGAGCTCGGCTTGCCCGTGCTGGAGCCCGTGGGAACCGATGGCACCTTCAGCGCGGAGTTGCCGCTGATCGGCGGGCGGTTCTTCAAGGACGCCGATGAGCTTCTCATCAGGGATCTCAGGGAGCGGCACCTCGTGTTTCGCTCGACCAGGGAGGCCCACTCCTACCCCCACTGCTGGCGCTGCGGCACGCCCCTGGTGTACATGGCGAGGCATAGCTGGTTTGCGGCGACATCGTCGCTGCGCGAGGAGCTTCTGGCGAACAACCGGGAGATTCGGTGGTATCCGCCTGAGGTGGGCGAGGGGCGCTTCGGCGAGTGGCTCAGGGGAAACGTGGATTGGGCACTCTCCAGGGACCGCTACTGGGGGACGCCCCTCCCGGTGTGGATTTCGGAGGACGATCCCGCGCGCACCCAGTGGATCGGTAGCTTCCAGGAATTGGCGGCCCACGCGGGCGCTCTACCGCCCGACTTTGACCCCCATCGGCCCTACATTGACGATGTCACTTGGGCCTGCGCCCAGACCGGCGCGACGATGCGTCGCACGCCGGAGGTTCTTGATGTCTGGTTTGACTCCGGCGCAATGCCATGGGCCCAATGGCATTACCCGTTTGAGAACCGGGAGCGCTTTGCGCGCCACTTCCCGGCGGACTTTATCTGCGAGGCGGTGGACCAGACCAGAGGCTGGTTTTACTCGCTCCACGCCATATCGACGCTGCTGGGCCGGGGCCCCGCGTTTCGCAACGTGGTCGTCAACGACCTGATTCTGGACGCATCGGGGCGCAAGATGTCGAAGTCAAAGGGCAATGTGGTCGACCCTTGGGACGCGGTCGGGCAACACGGCGCCGATGGCTTGCGATGGTACATGGTGACGGTGAGCAACCCATGGTTGCCCACCTCGTTCGATCCGAAGGCCGTGTGCGAGGCAGGCACGCGTTTCTTCGGGACGGTCTTCAACTTGTATCGCTTCTTTGTGCTCTATGCGAACGTCGAGGGCTGGGCGCCATCAGAGCGCTCCGATGGCGCGAACGATCTTCTCTCGCTATCGTCGCTGGACCGATGGTTGCTGTCTCGTCTCCACGGCCTCATCGGTGTGGTCCGTGACGAGCTTGACGTCTACAATCCCACGCGCGCCTACCGGGCCGTAGCCTCCTTCGTGGATGGTGATCTATCCAACTGGTATGTGCGCCGTGCTCGGCACCGGTTCTGGGGTAACACGGAGAGCGCCGACGGCGCAGCCGCGTTCGGGACCCTGCATGAGGCGTTGCGGCTCGTTTCGTTGCTGATTGCGCCCGTGACGCCATTTGCCTCGGACTGGTTGCATCGCGCGCTGACGGGGCGTTCCAGCCACACGGAGCCCTTCCCCGTGGTGGAGGCCGAGCTCCTTGATGAGGACCTTGAGTGCCATATGGCGCATGTGCGCACCCTGAGCACCCTGGCTCGGGCCGCGCGTGAGGAGGTGAAAATCCGGGTGCGTCAACCGCTGGGGCAAATCCGGGCCGTTGTCCCCGGAGATCCGCCGAGAGAGTCGGTTCTGGTTCTTCTGCGGGACGAGATCAACGTCAAGGATGTCTCCTTTGCGGCATCGCCGGAAGAGTTCACAACGCTGTCGGTGCGTCCGTCGTATCGATCACTGGGCCGACGCTTCCAGGCGTGCACGGAGGAGGCCGCCCAAGCGATCCGGGCGCTGGATATGGACGACCTGCGCACGGTGTGGGGGGGCGGGGCAGTGTCCATCAATGTGGATGGAGAGACCGTTTCGGTGGGCTCCGACGAGATGGAGATCCGCCAGGAGGCTCAAGAGGGTTGGATTGTGCGCTCCGAGGGACCCTACACGGTGGCGCTGGATCCGACCTTGACCGATTCCTTGCGCAGGGAGGGACTCTCACGGGAGCTCATCAACCGCGTTCAACGCCTCAGGCGAGATGCTGGGCTCGAGATTACTGATCGCATCAAGCTGGCGATCGGCGGCACCCCGGCCGTCTGCGCCGCCGCGCGTGAGCATCAAACCCGGATCGCCGGCGAGACGCTCGCCACCGACATCCGCATCTTGGGCGATCCCTCCGAGGCCGGCTCCCTGCCTTTGCACGTGGTGGCGCTGGATGGCGAAGAGGCGGTACTGGGTTTGGTGCGCAAGGAATGAGCGTGGCGCCCGGCGGCAGGGCGCGACCGGGCTCAAGTGGTCAACACCGCTGGAGAGTGGGCGACGACAGGGCGGGAGAGCGCGTGGATCGCTACGTCGCAACATCGCTGTCGTTGTCCCGCAACCGGGTGGCGAATCTTCTGGCCGGAGGCTTGGTCCGGGTCAACGGTTGCGTGCCCAGGAAGTCTGATCCCGTCGTGCCGGGCCAGATCGTCGAGGTCACGATCCCGCCCCCGGTCTCGATCAGCGTGGAGGCTCAGGCCATTGATCTGGACATCGTCTACGAGGACGGGGATCTGGTGGTGGTCAACAAGCAACCCGGCCTGGTTGTGCATCCGGCTCCTGGCCACCGGGACGGGACGCTGGTCAACGCGCTTCTGCACCATGTGGGTGATCTGGCAGGGATCGGAGGCGAACTGCGCCCGGGTATCGTACATCGCCTGGACCGGGACACCTCGGGGCTTATGGTGGTCGCCAAGTCGGACCTCGCCCACCGAACATTGTCCGACGCCCTCCGGCATCGCAGAATCGAACGCCGCTACCTGACGGCACTGTGGGGCAGCTTGGGCGAGTCACCACTCACGGTGGACCATCCCATCGGCCGACACCCCGGGCATCGTCTGCGCATGGCCGTCGTCGCCGGGGGACGACCGGCCAGGACCCACTTTTGCCACATCGAGCGTTGGCCGGCGGCGAGCCTTTGCGAAGTCCGGCTGGAGAGCGGGCGCACGCACCAGATCCGGGTTCATGCGGCCGCCATCGGGCACCCGGTGGTGGGTGATGAGCTCTACGGCAAGGCCCGTGAACGGGGCTTCGGAGGCGCGGCCCGTCAATGGGCGCGTGAGTTGTCGGAGCGCACCGGGCGCCAGTTCTTGCACGCCTACCGGCTGGAGCTGGTCCATCCCGTAACCGGAAGGCCGCTGGCCTTTAGGGCCGCGCTCCCCCCGGATCTGGCCGAAGTACATGACTGGGCGCGTGCATCGGCCCCGGTCGACCGATGGTAGCGAAAAGCACGGCCCCCGGTCGCCGCACCTTGCCGTTGGTTGTTGCCGTTCTGAGCGCCGTACTGGCCGTCTCATGGCGCCTCGCTCCCCAGAGCGCGGGTGCCCTCGGCACCCCCGACGACCAGGATTCATGGCGCCGGCTCAAGGGGCAAACCGTGGATGCGCGATACACGGGGCGGGACTCGCTCCGCGCCGCCCGTGCACAAGACGTACTGGAGGGCCTGGAGCCCTTGCCCGGCCTCGTCAAGCAAGAGGGGATGCGGGTATTGCTGACGATCGCCCCGACCGCCGCCGTCATGGACTCTCTGGTTGCGGGCCGGTTGCCCGAGTGGGTCGGGGCCGTGGCACTTCCGGGTCGCATGGAGATCGTCGTTCCAGGCCGCAGCACCCAGCCCCGCTCCACTCAGGAGGAGGTGCGCATCCTTCGTCACGAATGGGCGCACCTTGCCCTGGCGCACCACCTGGACGGTTTGCGGGCCCCGCGCTGGTTTGACGAAGGGCTTGCGGAGTGGTATGGCGGGGGGTGGTTGGAGCGGGGCGGCTGGCGCCTGGGAATCGCTCTTCTCAAGGGCGACGCGCCGGCACTGGATTCCATTTCGTTGACGTGGCCCCGCACGCGCCAACCGGCGGAGATCGCCTACATGTTGTCGGCATCGGTGGTTCAGTATCTCTGGGAGGCCAGCGGCCGGGAGGGACTCGAGGCGTTCTTCGCCGAGTGGAAGGCGCGGGGCTCCTTCGGGGTGGCACTCAGGCGAGTCTATGGCGCGACGGAAGCCCAGCTGGAGTCGGACTGGCGCAAGTGGGTCAGGAAGCGATACGGGTGGCTGGTCGTGCTGTCAGACTCTGTCGTCTTCTGGGCCGTCTTGAGTGTGGCGCTGGCGTCGATGGTACTGGTTCGGCGACGCCATCGCCGTGAGCAGATGGCGCGTCTGCGGGCGGGCGAGCCGCCCGACGCGCCAGCGTACTGGACTGCCGAGGAAGAGCGTTGAGTATGGCCGACGGCCATGTCCCCCGTGCGTGATGCTTGAACAATTGTCCCTCTCTTGGTAGCGTCCCTTCCATGGCTAGAAGAAGACGAACGGGTCGGTCGAGGTCGTCGCTGCAGTTCTCGCGCGCGAACTACTGGTTTGGTGGTGCCGCGGCCGTGGCGATTGTTCTGGGGTATGTTCTCTTGGGCGGGGGTTCCATCACGGTTGCGCCCGTGTTGCTTGCCTTGGGCTATGTCGTTCTGCTGCCGCTTGCCATCATCCGTTAGGCGGGGCCTATCCGGCGCACGGCCATGGAGTCAACAGGTGATCCGAAGGCCGCGGGCCCGAGCTCGGAGACATTGCCGCCGTGGGCACATGGTTTGACTGATTCGCGTGGATCGGTCGTGCGCCGCGCCTCCGGGGTCTCCCAGACAAGGGGGTCTTTGGCCCCGGTGCGTCGTTCGATGGCGGAGGCCGGTTGAGGGTCCGCCCCCGGGCATTATCGCCGGGACCGCTGCGCCGGTCTGTCGCGGCGGGAAGTCCCGGCATCGGTACTGTAGACCATGTGCAGGTCTTCAGGCTGGCCGTGGACACATGGGTTTCAGGTCGCATCACGGGTTCACCGTTCGATGTCCTGTGACGGGAGATCGGATCACCACCGTATGAGGGAGAGGTGAAGATGATCCTGGGCAACGGTGGCCTGTCAGGTGGGGCCCTGCTGGGTGGTGTGCTTGCGGTGCTGGTTGCGGGAAACGATCCGGGGACGGCGCAGGAAGCGCGATGGCATTGCCCCGATCCGGCATCGCTTCTGGCGGGCACGGACGGCGCCATGGCTCATGTGCGCTACCTGTCGGACGACCTCCTGGAAGGTCGGGCGGTGGCGACGCGCGGCGAGCGGTGCGCTGGCGACTACATCGCGGACCAATTCCGCTCCCTGGGCCTCAAGCCGGCCGGGGACGATGCCGGCTACTTCCAGGCGTGGGAGGTCCGCACGGGAACCGAGCTGGCCCCCGGGAATCACCTTACGCTCGTTGCGCCCGGGGGAGATGAAGCCGAGCTTGCGCTGGGTTCCGATTGGCGCCCCTACGGCTTTTCGGCCTCGACCCGTGTCAGGGCAGATCTGGCGCTTGCGCCCCCGGATGCCCGGGGGCAAGGGGGCGATCCGGCCCATGCTGCCCTGGGAGGCCAAATACTCGTGGTGGAGGCGGGACCCGACGCTTCACACTTGGCTACGGAGGATATGCACCGCATTGGGGCGCGTGCGGCGTCAATGGGCGCCGTGGGCGTCATCGCGCTCTTGGGTGATGGCGGGGCGGGGCTTCCGAGACTGGACGGGGAGCGCCGGTCCGCTCTCGAGATTCCGGTGGTGGCCGTGTCGGACGCACGGAGACAAGAGGTAATCCGGGGGGCGGAGCAGGGATGGGGGGTGGTCCTGAACACGGCTCTGCGGGCCGTCCGCCGCGAGGCTCGCAACGTGGTCGCCGTCCTTCAGGGTACGGACCGGGCTGGGCGCAGGTCACTTGTTGTGGGTGCGCACTATGACCATTTGGGTCTTGGTGGAGAGGGGTCGCTGTCGCCCAGCCGGTGGGGCGAGGTGCATAACGGCGCCGACGACAACGCGTCGGGCACGGCCGTGATGCTGGAGGTGGCCCGTCGGCTGAGCACGGGCGCGCGCCTGCCGGACGATGTCTACTTTGCGGCGTTTACGGGCGAGGAACGGGGCCTGTGGGGTTCCGCGCGGTACGTCGAGTCGCCGCCTGCCCCGCTGGAATCCACGATCGCAATGCTCAACATGGACATGGTGGGTCGTGTACGGGACGATGCCCTCACAGTCTTCGGAACCGGGACGGCCGTGGAGTGGCCCGCCGTGCTGGACCGATCCAATCGCTCCATCGCCTCGCCGCTGGAGCTTCAGTTCAATCGCGACGGGTTCGGTGCCTCGGATCACAGCTCGTTTTACGCCAAGGGTATTCCAGCCCTCCATTTCTTTTCCAACACCCATCCCCAGTACCATCGCGTGGACGATGACTGGCATCGGATCAACGCCGATGGCCTGGACCGGGTGACGAAGCTGGTGGTGGCCGTTGTGCGCGATGTGCTTCAGCCCACCCATGCGGCGTCGTTGACCCCCGTGACAGGCGATCCGCACGGCGCCCCGGGGGCCCGCAACGCGGGCCCGGGAGGAGGATTTCGGGTGCGTGTGGGTACGTTGCCGGATTACTCCAGGGAGTCCGGTGGCATGGGGATCACCGGGGTACGAGACGGAAGTCCCGCGGCCAAGGCCGGAATCAGGAGTGGCGATGTGCTCATCCGGTTCGGCCCGCATGAGATTGACGATGTCTACGGGTACATGTACGCGCTGGCCGAGTATGAGCCGGGCGACGAGGTCGAGGTTGTGGTGTTGCGCGACGGCGACACCCTGGTTCTGACCGTGGTGCTGGCCGGCCCCGGGCAATAGTCGCCGGGACCCCCGCGATCCCGGGGGCGTAACGTTGGCGTCGGCGCCCAACGCGCGGGGCGCACGGGGCCGACGGCACGCACGATGAGCCGACCTGTTGCCAACGGGCCGGCAATGTCGCAAGATCATGAGAAGGTTCACGATCCGCTCGGATGCCTCATGAGGTGCTCCATGACGAGAGTTGCACCGGTGCTGATGCTTGCGGCCGCGCTGATTGTGGCGGTCGCCGGCGCGTCCGGCCCCGGTCCCGTCCTCAGTGCGCTCGCCACTCCGGCGGCCCCGACCGACACCGTGGTGGCGAACGATGAGTTCGTCGGTCAGTACTGTGTGCGGTGCCACAACGAGCGTCGGTTCCTGGGCAACCTTTCGCTGGAGGGGTTTGATCCGGCGGACCCCTTGGCCTCCCTGCCCGTGGCGGAAAAGGTCATCCGCAAACTCCGCGCCGGGATGATGCCGCCTCCAGGTGCCAGGCGCCCCCCGGAGGCGGATGTGGACGCGTTCGTGGTTGGGTTGGAGGAGCGTATTGATGCGCATGCCCGACTGCAACCCGACCCGGGTCGGCGCACCTTCCAGCGCCTGAACAGGGCCGAATATCAAGCCGCGATCCGGGATCTGCTGGGGCTTGACATTGATGCCTCGGCGTTCTTGCCCGGAGAGACGGTGAGTGCGGGCTTCGACAACATCGCCGATGTGCAAAATTTGTCCGCGACGCTGCTTGAGTCGTATCTCACGGCGGCCAGCGAGGTGAGCCGCCTTGCCCTGGGAGACGTCAATGCCACGCCGTCGGAGACCACATACGAGGTCTCCCGCTATGCCGAACAGAGGGGCCATGTGCCTGGTGCGCCCTTCGGGACCCGGGGAGGGATCTCAGTGGTGCATCACTTCGTGGCGGATGGCGAGTACTATGTCCGGCTGGCGTTCCAGCACGAATCGACGGGCAACTTTTTTGGGCAGACGGCCCCGTTTGACGAGGCGATTGAGGTGTCCATCGATGGTGAGCGCGTGGCGCTGATTCCGCTGGATCGGTGGATGCATCGGCAGGACCCGAATGGTGTCGAAGTCGTGACCGACATGATCGAGGTCGCGGCCGGGGCGCGGCGAATCTCGGCTGCGTTCCTCAAGGTTGCCGAAGGGCCGGTCGAGGATCTGATATCGCCCCACGAGTGGTCGCTGGCAGACAAGAAGATCGGGTATTCGTATGGGATCACGGGCCTGGCGCACCTGCGGGACATGACGATCGGGGGACCGTATCGCGTATCGGGGGTCAGCAGAACGGAGGTGTCCCGGAGGGTGATGACCTGTCTGCCCGCCTCGCCGCCAGAGGAAGAGCCGTGCGCCAGGAGGATCGTGGATCGCTTGGCGACGCGGGCCTTTCGGCGGCCGGTCGCCGCTGGGGAAGTCGACGGTCTGATGGCGTTGTACAGGACCGGCCGCGCCGAGGGGGGTTTTGGAGTTGGTGTCCGCACGGCGCTCCAGGGCGTCTTGGCGAGCCCCGACTTCGTATTCCGCTTTGAGGGATCAGTCGGCGCCGACCCGGATGGCCGACTCCATCGCCTGAGTGATGTGGCACTGGCGTCACGCCTGTCCTTCTTCCTCTGGGGCGGTCCCCCGGACGATGAACTGGTCAGCCTGGCCGCGCGCGGCGCCTTGGGTTCTCCAGATCGACTCAGGCAACAGGTGGACCGCATGCTTGCCGACCCCAGGGCGGAGGCGCTTGGAACCCGTTTCGCCGCGCAGTGGCTGCGGCTGCAGGACCTCGACAAGGTTCATCCCGATGCGCTTCGCTATCCCGACTACTACGAACAGCTCGCCCGGGACATGCGGCGCGAGACTGAGGTGTTTTTCAGTTCGCTGGTTCGTGGTGGCGGATCTCTGATGGATGTCCTGACCGCCGACTATTCGTACATGAATGAGCGCCTGGCTCGCCACTACGGAATCGACGGGATCGCGGGCAACCACTTTCGCAAGGTTCCGTACCAACACCCGCAGCGACGCGGAATCCTGGGCCATGGCAGCATACTGACTCTCACGTCTCACGCGAACCGGACATCGCCTGTATTGCGGGGCAAATGGGTGATGGAGGTCTTGCTGGGGACGCCGCCCCCGCCCCCGCCCCCCGACGTACCCGAGCTGGACGCCACGGCGTCGGTGGTTCAGGGCAGGGAACCGACGGTCCGGGAGCGACTGGAACAGCACCGGGACAACCCGGCTTGCAGCTCTTGCCACCGGGTGATCGATCCGATTGGTCTGGCGCTGGAAAACTTTGACGTGACGGGAACTTGGCGAATCCGCGATGGCTCGGCGATGGTGGAGACGACCGGCGAGCTTTATGACGGGACGCCGATCCTCAGTGCGAACGACCTCAGGGCGGCGCTTCTGAGGCGCCCCGACGCACTGGTCCGGACATTTGCGGAGAACCTTCTCACCTATGCCTTGGGCAGGCGTATGGAGGACCACGACATGCCGACGGTCCGGCACATTGCAAGCATCGCGGCTCAGGAGGACTACCGCTTGTCGGCTTTTGTCCATGCCGTGGTCGCGAGTCAACCCTTTGTCATGGCCAAGGCCCCTGACGCGTTGAGTGAAGTTGGGCTGCAGTGACCTGAGGCTGGAGGAACCGTGACGCGGACATCGATTGTGGGAGTGACCAAAAGGAGAATGCGGTGAACATTTTGACGGGCAAGGCAATGCCCAGGCGCACGTTTCTGAGGGGGCTCGGCGCGACGGTGTCGCTTCCGCTCCTTGACTCGATGATCCCCGCCGGTGCCGCCTCAATCGCGAGCGCCAACGCGCCGACGCGCCTTGTGGCCATCGAGATGGTGCATGGCGCGGCGGGGAGCAACGAGTGGGGCTCCACGCAGAACTTCTGGACACCGTCGGCGGTGGGGCGCGACTTCGACCTTACGCCCAGCGCACTGAGTCCATTGGAACCGTACCGGAACCATCTCACAATTGTGAGCAACACCGATGTCGAGCCGGCGGAGGCGAAGGCGCCCAAGGAGATCGGAGGGGACCACTTTCGCTCCAGTGCGACCTTTCTGACGCAGGCGCACCCCAAGCAGACCGAGGGCTCCGACATCTATGTCGGGACATCGCTGGACCAGATGTTCGCGGCGAGGTATGGGCAGGACACGCCCATTCCTTCGATGCAGCTGTGCATCGAGAATGTGGATCAATCGGGCGGGTGCGCGTACGGGTACGCATGCGTGTACACGGACACCATCAGCTGGGCGTCGCCCACCCAGCCGCTTCCGATGGTTCGGGATCCCCGCGTGGCCTTTGATCAGCTCTTCGGGGCCGGGGGTAGCGCCCAAGAGAGGGCGCGCCGCCGCCGCGCGAACAAGAGCATCCTGGACTTCATCACCGGCCGCGTGGCGGAGCTCAAGCGCGAACTGGGCCCCGGCGACCTGGCTCGCTTGGATCGATACCTGGAGCATGTGCGGGAGCTGGAGCGGAGAATCCAGCAGGTTGAGAACCAGAACAAAAGTGGCCAGGCGCGGGAGCTGCCCGAAGCGCCGGCGGGCGTTCCCGACTCTTTCGAAGAGCATGTGCGGCTCATGTTTGACCTGCAGGCCCTCGCGTTCGCATCCGATGTCACGCGCGTCTTCTCGTTCAAGATGGGTCGTGACTCGTCGGCCCGCATCTACCCTGGCAGCGGTGTGGACAAGCCCTTCCATCCGGCGTCGCACCACGGCGGCAATGAGGATAACATCACGGACTTTGCCCGAATCAATCGGTATCACGTCGGGATGTTGCCGTATTTCCTGGATCGCCTGAAGGGCATCATGGAGGGGGACACCCATCTCCTGGACCGGACCATGATCATTTACGGATCACCGATGGGTGATCCAAACGTCCATAACCACAAGCGGTGCCCCTTGTTTGTGGTCGGGGGCGCGAACGGGCGCTTGGACGGGAACGTCCATGTGCAGGCCGATCCCGGCACCCCAATGGCCAACGCGATGCTGTCGTTCGCCCACCGGTTGGGGTTGGACGACATGGAGAAGTTCGGCAATAGCACGGGCGAGCTCGCGCTGAATGGTTGAGGTGCTCGGCGGCGCCCGCCGCTGGGCGAGTGCCAATGGCCGGGCTCGGGCCCGCCACGCCAGGTGGGTCGGGCGCACGGACCTCAGGGTCGCAAACTTGGTGCTCGCGCTCATGGGCCTGGTCCTGCCTGCGAACGCGCAAATGTCCGCAGAGATATCCTCCAACGACTCGCTTGGGGCGGCGTGGAGCGTCGCCGATGCGGCCAGGCATGGCGATTCCCTGGCGGTGCAGCGGCTCCTGGATCAAGGGGCTCCGGTGAACGCGGCCCAAGGAGATGGCATGACGGGCTTGCACTGGGCGTCCTGGAATGCAGATGAGGGGCTCGCCCGCATGCTTCTGGAACAGGGGGCCGATGTGGGGGCGGGGACCCGGATCGGGCACCACACGCCGCTCCATTTGGCCGGGCAGGTTGGGGCCGGACGCCTTGTCGCGCTTCTCCTTGGGGCCGGTGCCGATCCGGACGCACGGATCACGGGAGCCGGCGCCAGTCGCCCCCTGCACTTTGCGGCGCGCTCTGGAAGCGTGGAGGCGGTTCAGGCTCTGCTTGACGCTGGCGCCGCTGTCGACGCCCGGGAAGAATCTTGGGGGCAGACTCCGCTGATCTTTGCCGCCTCGTACGGCAGGACGGATGTGGTCCGGGAACTCCTGCGCCACGGCGCGGACCCGTCGACGCGTACCAAGGTGATGGATGTGGCCAGACGGGCGGTCCTTGACCGGCTGGAACGCCAGGATCGCAACCGGCAAATGGACGATGGAGAGACATGGGACCCCACCGGCCGGCCCGACCGCTTTGTCACAAGGGAGATGGGCGGCGACGGGGATCAGATGCAGTCCAGTCTGCTCAGGGCTCGGGAGGTGTCCCAGAGTCAGACGCGCATGATTGAGGAGCCGGAGCCGCTCTCCTACGGCCAATTGGTTGGCGGTCACGGAGGGCTTACCGCTCTGTTGCACGCGGCGCGGGAGGGTCACGCGGAGACGGCGCTTGCCCTTCTGGAGGGTGGGGCAGACATCAATCAGGCAAGTGGGGGCGACGGCACCGGTCCGATGCTGATGGCGATGATCAACGGACACTTCGACCTGGGGCTTCAACTCTTGGAGCGTGGTGCCGATCCGACCCGGGCTAGCGATGCCGGCTTAACGCCGCTCTTTGCGGTCATCAACACCCACTGGGCGCCGAAGGCCCGTTATCCTCAGCAGCACGCATACACGACGCAGGTTCATACCTATCTGGACGTGATGACCAGACTGCTTGCCGCGGGCGCGAATCCTAACGTGCGTCTGACCAGACACCTCTGGTTCATGTCGTTCAACTTCGACCTGCTGCAGATTGATGTGCGGGGCGCCACGCCCTTCTGGCGGGCCGCCTACGCACTGGACATCGACGCGATGCGGATGCTGGTCGCGCACGGCGCCGATCCTGGATTACCGACAGAAAAGGTGCCGTCCCGACGCAGGTATGATGAAAACGCCGAAGACCACTCCGGCCTGGCTCCGGTGCCCGTGGGTGGCCCGGCCGTCTATCCGATCCATGCCGCGTCGGGGGTGGGATACGGGCAGGGATTTGCTGCGAATGCGCATCGCCATGTTCCGGCTGGGTGGGTGCCCGCGGTACGTTACCTGGTCGAGGAATTGGGCGCCGATTTGGATGCGCGTGATCATGAGGGCTTCAGCCCTCTTCATCACGCCGCTGCCAGGGGCGACAACGCGCTGATCCAATATCTGGTGTCGCGGGGAGCTGATGTCACGCTGGTCAGCCGCGCGGGCCAGACGACCGTGGACATGGCCAACGGGCCGGTGCAGCGGATACAGCCCTTTCCAGCGACGATCGCCTTGCTGGAGAGCCTGGGGGCGATCAACAATCACAACTGCGTGTCGTGCTAGCGTGACAGAGGCGGCTTGCCTTGTGTCCCTGCTCGGCGGTTTCGTTGTCGGGGGTCGTGGGGTCGTTGTCCGACGGGGTCCTTGAGGTTTCGGGGCCAGGAATTGAGTGCCTGGCGAGCTACCGGGCCGATTCCGGCGCGCGCGGCTACCGGCGGTACCACACCCTGCTCGCCGCCATGGCCGTGGGAGCAAGCGGTGTTCCCGGGTCGGCTCTACACCCAGTCTTCTGTACCGGTTTCCGCACTGGGCAAAGTGGTCGCCCTTGGGACACCCAGCACTTGCGGCCCGTGTTGGCTCAGCTCAGCGCTGGCTGGGCTGGGCTTCACTGCTGTCGGGCAAAGTGGCGGCGCCCATTCCGGTGCCAATTCGTGTTCTGCCGAGCACATCCCTGATGCGGCATCGAAGTTTCCAGTAAGGCAGATAACAACCTATTTTGCGGGCATTTAAATTGCGTCACGATAGGCAATAGAAGGCCCTAATACCCTTGATCCAGAACACCAGGTGTTCTGTTCTGACACATCAGTTCGAGGAGTCGGGGTTGTTTTAGCCAACAGCAGGGCGATCTACCTCGCGACCAACCGATCGCTCCGTGGTCGACAAGGCGGTGAAGTCAAAATCGGCTCGCAGCCAGATGGAAAACCACCAATGGAAGGGAGGGGCGTCAGGATCCTTGGATTGACCAAGGCCGGCCCCGCAAGAAGGAGGAACTGTCCTGTGCCCCTGTTTACGGCGCTCCTTCTTACGCCCCGCCGGGCCGTGGCCCTCATCATCACGGTTGTGCCCGTGGGCGCCTTGGTTGCGATCCCGATTTTCGTGACGCACTCGAACGTCGAGGCACAGTCCCCATGCGCGCCGTATATCTCGTCGGGGAAAAACGACAAACCGGCGTTTGGGACCTTGCGCGGTAGCAAAAGCGTTACCGGTACGACAAGCGTTTCGGGAGAGGTAAGTGGCGGTGTTGCAAGTGGCGGTGTTTCGGTTACTACATCAGAGACCTTCAATGTTGGCACCTACGACATGGGTGGTGGAGAATTCTGGTACATTCGGTGCGACAACTATACGGAATACCGCATCCCTGGAGAACGGCGCTAATGCCTACGTCTGTACGGCCCGCCGCTTTGGTCTGCCTCGTACTTTGGCTGGGCGGTTGCGGAGAACCCCAATCCCCCGAAACACAAGCGGCCGAGGGCAATGTATCCTTTACTGTTGGTGAGTTAGCATATCAGGTGGACACGATCCTGTTTCGTAATGCGGAACTGGAAGTGTTCGGTGTGATGGACATCGCCAAAGCCGGCGGGGATTATGTGGTTATCGACGCGGCGAATCACCGTCTGATGTTTTACTCCCAACACCTTGACCACGAGCACAAGTCTGGCCGGGAGGGCGAGGGACCAGGAGAGTACGGATTTCCTTGGATGTTCGCGAGCAACGGAAATCGGCTCGCTGTTCTAGACGGAGGCCTGGGTCGAGTATCGTACCTCTCGCCGCGCGGTGATCTCCTGTCCAGCCAGCAGGTACACGCCGGGGCATCGGACATCGCGCTTCACCCGACACTCGGGCTTCTCGTTGCGGAAGCGGGATCACCCGTCCACTACCTTAGGCGCTACGATGGAGGGAAGTCTACGGCCCTTGCTGCGATGCCGGCTTGGTTTGTGGAAGAGGGGGAGCGTTGGCGCACTGATTTGGTTGCGGTCACAGAGGATGGATCTGTGCATGTCTTCGACGGTCATCGGTTGGCGCTGGTCAGCTACACGGAAAACGGAACCTTGGAGCAGGTGGCTTTTCTTCCCAAGGAAGTACGTGATGCAATTCGGGCTAGGCTACGACGTAGCGAAGGAGCATTTGGCAATCGGGTACTTGTGTCTCAGATTCATAGGCAACTGAAGGACTTGTCCGACGGACGAGTTTTTCTGAGAATGACTCATGGCCGGGCGCTCGGATATATGCTGGATCCGGGAAGCCTAGAGGCCACGCCGGTGCTGGTACCCCTTGGGCAAGGGCTCGATTGGATGCTCAACGGCATGGCCTACTTGGAACTGGATCGGGGACGATATCTGCATCTTGTTGTAGCGTACGACGAGGAAATGGTGGTCGCTCGCATGAAGCCTACCGACCTCGGAGTGAAATGAGAACAACATTGGTGGCGCCACATGCCCCAGCTGGATCGGGTAAAATCTGAGGTGATCCCACTTTGTTGGACAGATTTTGGGCGAAAATAAGGTGTACTTCCGCCCTCCGCAAAACCGCTCTCAAGCTGCGTCGCGGGCATCAAGCTGTATCGCTGGAATACCCGCCCCCGCAGACGAACTTGCAGCGCCCGCTCCCCCCACGGGGGTTAAATTTAACCTGAAGTTCGCGAGCCCAAAATTGGCTAACGCGTTGTAGACATGCAGCATAACTGAAATTACGAGGTGTTCCCTACTGGGTACAAATCACGCCCGAACGTCCAGTAAGCGGAACACCTCGGCCTGAAGTGGTGTCGGGCTACTGAGCACATCGGCCGCTTCCGCGCCCTCCGCAGCCGGCTGAACCCCGTTGCGGGTCAGTGTGGCAAGGTCGCCCAGCAATGTCCGAGAGCTGTGTACCACCAAACCATCCCCCGTGCCCTTGCGTCCGGCCTTCGCACGGGCCCGCTGCGACGATTGCGCAGGCTCGACAGGTGATGAGCGACTGTCCACCGCCCCCCGCTCCTCCCTACGGGCCAATGGCCTTGATGCTGCTTGAGGCGTTTTTATCACTGAAGGGCGATGTCGAGGTTTCCACAGTATGGAGAGGCACCGAGAAGGGCAGAAAAACGGCACTCCCCTTGCCGAAGAAAGGGGCAACCAGCGTCCGACGCCCATGCCGGACCCGGAGGTCTTGGCGAAGCCGACAAAGCGCCGGTTCTCGGCAGCCTACAAGCGTAGCATTGTCGAGAAGGCCCATGCTTGTACGAAGCCAGGCGAGTTGGGCGCGCTGTTGCGGCGCGAAGGATTGTATTCGTCGCAACTTTCGCAGTGGCGCAAGGCGATGCGCGAAGGATCTCTGACCAAGGGCACCAAGCGTGGGTCCAGAGCATCGGCCGGACGCAATCGGCAACGGCGGCTTGAACGGGAGTGCGAACGCCTGCGCAAGGAGGTTCAGGGGCTCCGGTTGATGGTGGACATCCAAGCCAAGGTTGCTGAGTTGGCGGGATTGGGCGCCACCTCCGGCGAACGCGAGTGACCGACGCCCCCGTGTTGCTGACTTGGGGCACCCGGGCATGGGACGGTGCAGGCTCTCGTGACGCGAGCGCAAAGGGAGCCGGCACCGTCCACCGTGTGGGTGTCACGGGCCATCAAGAATCGCACACTTTCGGCCATCTGGAATTGCACACTCTTGGCCATTTGGAGGATCCGCAGTGGGTGGGGCCCCCGTGGCGGGAGCGGAGCGACCAGAACGGGGGGCCCACCCACTGCTCGGCCATCCTCCCCCACCCCGGATCCGGCGATTATGACCCCGCGCGAGCCGTCACATCCATGGGGCCCATCAATGCCCGGGTGTGGATTCGCGATCAGGTCGTGCCTCATGCCCTCCCCCTGATCAGCTCCCCGCCAGCCCGCTTGGCCAGCCAGTTCGTTTGTGTGCGGGAGCCTTGGGGGACCGAGGGTTGCGTGATGCTCCGTACAGGCCGGTGGTGTCAGGCCTCTGTGTCGCTGATCCAGCGAAGCCGCCCGACTGCAAGGATCAGTCGTTGGATGATGGGACCGTCACCACATCCGATATCAGCAGGCGGCGAAGCGGCTCTGTTCGTAGCGTTGTTGTGCTCGGACGAATCCGACACGGGCGGAGGCAAGCATTCCATGCACGATCAGCCGACGGTTGAGATGGCACGCCGGCTACAGGGGCACCGCGACCATATTGAAGCTTCGAGTCCGGGCCTTTCACACTGCGGATCCGGTCCCAGTGCAGGAGCGGAGCGACCGAAACGGGGACCGGATCGGCCATCGGGTCCGATGCCGCCCTCCTTCGTGGGTGGGTGGCCCATGGTGTTGGTCGTGCATGCGAGATGTTGTGGGGTCCATGTTGTCATTGGGGATCGTCGTCGGGTACGTCAGGTGATGAGCGTGGTGACGTTGTCCGACAGGCCGACCGTCATCAAGGGGGAGCGGGTGCGCACGGGTAAGCGGGAGCGGGCTTTAGCGCGGGCCGATGGCGCCAAGAGGCCAAGGCGCCGCTTTACGGCGGAGTACAAGTTGATGTGTCGGTTATGGACGCCTTGGGAGCCCGGTTGATCCCGAGTCCGACTGCAGTGGGCGACTACTTGCGGCGCCACCCCGAGGGAGATATCGAGACCTTGATGGACGGGATCAACGAGGTGCGGCCGCAGCTGTGGAACGGGCGCGGGCGCGACCTGCTGGGTCCGGTGACGTACATTGATGTGGACGGGACAATCGTGGCGACGGACGGAGAGAAGAAGGAGGGCTTGGGGCTGTCGTACAAGAAGGTCTGGGGGTATCAGCCGTTGATCGTTACGCTCGCCAACACGGGCGAGGTCCTGTACATCGACTTGGAACTGGGTCGGGGACGATATCTGCATCTTGTTGTAGCCTACGACGAGGAAATGGTGGTCGCTCGCCTGAAGAATACCGACCTCGGAGTGAAATGAAGACAGCATTAGTCACGCCACATGCCCCAACTGGATCGGGTATCTGGGTTTGTAGGGAGCAGATGCACCTTGGGGGGTCAGCTGTGCGGGCGCCGGGCGACCGTGGACATGGCCAATGGGCTCGGTGCAGCGGACAACAAACAACATTCTCCAGGGACGACTGCTTTGCTCCAACGTCTGGTAGCGGTGACTAACCACATACGGCGAGTGGGGCTGCGGCTGAGAACACCTCGCCAGCACTGTCCCCCGCGCCCTATAGCCCCTGGGGTTGTTGCCAAACGGGGACTGGAGGATCTGAATTGATGCTCAATGTCTACCGAGTTGCGGGGCCGTCTCCAGAATTCGGCTACCGGCCGCCCCTCATCCTGTTCGCCGCCATGGCCATTGGGGCGGGGGGCGTCTCCGTCTCGCCCCCCGTGCTCAGCTGGGCCCAGTCGTCGTCTGGATCGGTTCCCGCGCTGGACGGAGTGACCGCATTCGCGACATCCAGCCTGCGGCCCGTTGTGGACCGATTCAACGCTGACTGGGCTGCCCTGCAGCGGAGGTGGTCCGACATTCCCTACTCAGCCGCGCGTCAGCGTCGGCTGGAGGGTTTTCTTGCCTATTGGTCTGCAGCGCTGGATGGACTTGATGTCGAGGCTGACGATGTCGAAGGCAGCATTGATCTTGTCCTGCTGAGCAACGAGGTGCGGTATCGTCGGGGGCTCCTGCAACGGGAGGAGAGCTTGGTGTCGGAGATGCTTCCGTTGCTTCCGTTCTTGGAGGACATGGTGAATCTTCTGGACATTCGTCACTCTCGGCGTACCGTCGACGGGGCTGTGATCGCCGGAAACGTCACGGCGCTTGCCGCAGCCGTGCGTAGGGCCAATCATGCACTCAGGCCCGGGGGCGGCCATGATACCGCTGTCGCCGATGGGGCTGCGGGGCGGCCGGTTGCGGCGACCCCTGTGATCGGGCTCCGTGCGGTTCAGATGCTGGGGACTTTCGAGGACGCTCTCGTTTCCTGGTATCGCCATTACGAGGGGTATGAGCCCCTCTATACCTGGTGGGTGAGCGCTCCGTTCCGGGAGCTGGAGGAGGCTCTGGGCATCTACCGGACCTCGTTGCGAGAGGTGGTGGTGGGGTGGCGGGAGGGAGACGACGAACCGATTGTCGGTGATCCGATTGGACGGGCGGGCATGGAGGCCGACCTCGTGCACGACATGATTCCGTACACCCCTGAGGAGTTGGTCTCGATCGCACAGCGGGAGTTTGAGTGGCTGGACGCCCGCATGCTGGAGGCGTCGCGCGAGTTGGGGTACGGGGACGATTGGCGTGCCGCGTTGGAACACGTCAAGACGCGGCACGCGCCGCCCGGGGGGCAGCCGCAGGTGGTGCTTCAACTGGCCCGGGAGGCCACCGACTTTGTCGAAGCCAGGGGTCTGGTCACAATTCCCGAACTGGCGAAGGAGGTGTGGCGGCTGGAGATGATGTCGCCCGAGCGGCAGCGTGTGAGCCCTTTTTTTCTGGGTGGCGAGGTTATCCGCGTCTCGTTCCCAACCGACGCAATGACCCACGACGAAAAGCTGATGAGCATGCGCGGCAACAACATCCATTTCTCCCGCGCCACGGTGCACCATGAGCTCATCCCGGGCCATCATCTGCAGGGCTTCATGACCGAGCGATACAACCCGCACCGCAACCTTTTTCGCACGCCGTTCTGGGGCGAGGGTTGGGCGCTCTACTGGGAGATGAGGTTGTGGGATCTGGGGTTTCCCGCCACTGCCGAGGACCGAGTCGGCATGTTGTTCTGGCGCATGCATCGGGCGGCGCGGATCATCTTCTCGCTGAGCTTCCATCTGGGCGAAATGACTCCAGAGGATGCAATCGCGTTTCTTGTCCACCGGATCGGCCACGAGCCCGCGAATGCGGCGGCCGAGGTCCGCCGATCATTCAACGGCACCTACTCCCCGCTGTACCAGGCGGCCTACATGCTGGGTGGCCTGCAGATCCGGGCCCTGCACGAACAATTCGTCCAAGGGGGTGTAATGGCTGAGCGAGAATTTCACGATGCGATTCTGCGGGGAGGGAGGATGCCGATCGAGATGGTTCGGGCGAGGCTGATGCGTGAAGCGCCGGAGCGGGACTTTCGTTCTCGCTGGCGATTTTATGGGGACCCGCTGTCCGGGTAGCGTGCGAGGTCTTGCCGTTCGGGGATTGGGCGGAGACGACAGTTGAACGGGGCCCAGGATGCGATCAGGGACCATGGCGGTGCCCAGGTCCACTCGGCGGGACGGATTCTGGCCGGTTGCTCTCGATCCGTAGTCGGCAGCGAAATCCACCCTCTCATGGACTCAAAATCGAAGATGAAACACACGAATTGCCGGAATCAGTCCAGTATCAATGGCGGCCACCCTGGTTTCGTCCCCGGCAATCGGCGTCAAGCCGTCTGGCGCAATCACCGTGCCTTGGTATTCCTGGCTAGCGGTATCGAAAAGATCAAACGATATCAAATGCCCGTCGGGCGGCTCCACTGGCTGGGACAGTTCATCGTCCACCCCCATCCCACGTCTGACCCACAAGGACCCGTTCGGCCCAAGAAACGCGTCTCTATACATGGGGAAGGCGTCTGGGAATTGCAACATTGCCAGCAAGGCGGCCGGAACGCTACGTTGGCCGTCACCGACCACGGACACCCAACCGCTGGGCGCACGTTCGGGGTTGGCCAGGTAGTCACGAACCCGCGCCTCAAAGCCCGGCGATATTTCCCGAGCGTTGATCGGGCGCGAGAAGCCACCCACCACCGTGCCTAATTGTGCATCCAAGACAGTCAGGTGGTACTGTTTTCCCTCTCCCACAGCGACCCTGCCATCGGCAAGGCCGGCCATAAGCGGACGAGGAGAAAAACGGGGAAACATACCCATGGCCACCGACTCGGCAACCGTTTCCCACAGGCTCTCGCCATCCGAAAGCCGGACGACGGAAGAGCCATGCAGTAGATTCAGAATCAACGCCAAGGGCTCATCGGCCGGCCCAAACACAACGGTCACCGGGATGGCCTGCCCGTCTACCGGATAGCCCTCAATCAGGTCACCGGAAAGGCCAAACAGATCGACCCCTTCCGCATCTGCCACCGCCACCGTGCCATTTGAAGACACCGCCACGGCGATGGGGTCAATGAGCTCTCCCGGCCCACCACCCCTGCCGCCCCATCTGAAGACCTCCACTCCTTCATCGTCCAGCACGACCAATTCGCCGGAAGGAGTGAACGCCATGTCCCGAATGGGGCCCGTTTCAACATCGGTGCTGAAGATGGGCTCCCATTTGGGCTCCAACAGGACCTGCGCCTTGGCGCCGGCTGGACAGAAAAGGGCGGCAAGAGCAAGCCAGCATACCCTCACCATAGGCTGGAGACGATGAGGTAGAGCGCAAACGCAACCACAAATGTCCACTCAACCATCCCCTTGCGGCTTCCGTCCTTCAGCGATGCCATCAGTCTCCGGAGCGAGACCACCGCCAGTAGTAATCCGACCAGTGTCGTGGAGTCCATGAGCGGGCGCTGTTCTCGTCCTCAGTTAGTCTTGGCTTGGTTCTGTGCAGGCATTAGCAGCCTTACGGGTTGCCAGCGCACATGCGGTGGCCGCAAGAATCTCGTCGATCAGCGGAATGGGGTCGGGAACCGCGACAACGAGAAGGGCAGCTCGGCATACGATGGTCATCTGGAGCACGGCCTCCACGCAGTCATCCGCGACAAAGCTCAAATCATCCACGAGAACAACGCAGCCGTCCGCATCCTCCTCGCTTGTCAATGCGGCCAGTTCCGATGTGCCGATGCCGCCGAAAAGAAGAATCAGTGCAGCAGTCGGACCGAATAGCGTGTTCCAGTTCCAATTGAACAGAACAAGAGACTCACGATGTCGGTTGAGTGCGCCGCCGAACAGTCGGGCGACATTGATGTCGACAAAGCAACCAACGAAGACGGCGAGAGCGCAGATCGCGCCCAGAAACAGAATGATGTCCACACGGACCTCTCGGAAGATTGTTTTCGATGCACTCTAGGTGCCAATGACGGGGATGCCCAGAGGGGCAAAATGAACACTGTAGAGCGATGGCGAGGGTTGGAAGGATGGACGGTCCTCAAGGAGGGGGCGGTGGCGGGACATCTCTGACGGGTAACGGGCATCATCGAGGTGTGGTGCCTCTGCCGAAGACGGAGGTGCTGGCGAAGCCGACTCGGCGGAAGTTCAGCAAAGCGTACAAGCGTAGTGTGGTCGAGAGGGCCAACGCATGCAAGGAGGCAGGCGAGATCGGGGACCTGCTGCGACGTGAAGGGTTGTACTCGTCGCACCTGCATCAATGGCGCCGGGCGTACCGCCAGGGGTTGTTGGAGAAGGGGGTCCAGGGTGGCGCCAAGTCTGTGCGGGGGCGCGGTGCTCGCAAGCGGGTTCGCGGGGCCGAGGGGGAACGCGAGCTTCTGCGTGCGGAGGTACGGAAGCTCCGGCTGATTGTTGACATTCAGGCCAAGCTTGCCGAGTTGGTGGGATTGAGTGTCGGGGCTGACGACAGGCGTTGAGCGACGGCAGGCCTGCGGGGGGCGCAACCGGGGACTGGGTGTCACTGGCCACGAAGAATTGCACACTCTTGGCCATCTGGAGGATCCGCAGTGGGTGGGGCCCCGTGGCGGGAGCGGAGCGACCAGCACGGGGCCCCACCCACTGCTCGGCCATCCTCCCCCACCCCGGATCCGGACGCATCATCGCGGCGCCCGCATGCTCCTGTCTCATCACCGCACACCTGCACAACAACCAACCTCGGCCAAGCGCAGTTTGGGGTTGGTTTTGGGTGTTGCTGTCGGGGGGCATTGTCGATGCTTGGAGTTGCGGCGCGATAGCGGCCGTGGGTGGCGCGGACCAGAGGGAGACTCTCGGGAGCGCGCGGGTGTGGGCCGCGCATCTTGGGATGGCGCGTCAGTTATCCGGCACCGTGCGCTGTGGGGGATTGGCGATGGCACAGGCCCCCGTACGGGGGCCTGTGCCATGGCTCGGCCAGTTTTGCCGGTCCCCGTCGTCGTCCGTTCTCTCCATCTTCCCGCCGTGGGCGAGTCTGTGTTTGGGGTTTTCAAGCCTCTTGGGTGGCGAACTGGTTGGTTGCTTGCGAGCTGTTGGGAGTGGGTGCGGTGGTGTTGCCGGTCGGCGGGCATGGGCCGGATGTTCGTCTTGTCGAGCGCTTTCGGGGTGATCCATGATGGTGTCGTCAGGCGAGATTCACGGCTCAGAGGGAGAGCGGGTGGGCATGGGCAAGAGGGAACGGACAAGGCGCCAATTTACGCCCGAGTACAAGCTGGGGATCGTCGAGGAGGCCAGAAAGTGCAGCAATCGGGGCGAGATCGGTCGATTGCTTGAGCGCGAGGGTCTGTCTTACTCACAACTTTCCGTGTGGCGCAGGGCGGCTCGATCAGGGGCGATGAAGGCGCTGGGCCGAAAGCGCGGCCCCAAACCGTCAATCGGGCCATCGCTGACCCAGCAGATCCGCGAGCTGAAGCGGGACCACGAGCGGGTGCGCGAGGAGCTTCGCGAGGCGAGGGCCATTCTCGTGGCGCATCGCAACGTGCTGCGTGATCGTGCCGCGGACCCTGACGACCTGCCGTGGCCAAAGGACTGAAGGGGCGTGACGTTGAGTTCAACGTTGCCGCTGAGGGGGAGGCTCAGGGCCGTCCCCGGGGTGACGACAAGTGAGGCGTGGAGCCGACACGGTGGGCCGTCGGGCACATCGGCGCTACCACACAACCGACTGTAAGGAGAGAAGATGAATGGATCAGTATCTGTAGGCGGTGTGCGGCATGGGGTGCCGAAGAAGACGCGGCGCACGTTCAGCGCCGAGTACAAGATGAAGATCATTGACGAGGCCGCCGCGTGTAAGCGACCGGGCGAGATCGGCCGGTTGCTGAAGCGCGAAGGGCTGTACCACTCCCACCTCATGGGCTGGCGCCGGGTGGCCCGATCAGGGGCGCTGGAGGCGCTGGGCAAAAAGCGCGGCCCCAAGCCGTCCGTCGACCGGGAGGCGGCAAGGGAGATCCGGGAGCTGAAGTTGGATTGGCAACAGTTGGTTGGTGAGGTCGAGGCGGCCAAACTCACCATCAAGGCGCAGAGAACGACCTGCCGGGAAGCGGGTCACGATGCCAGGGATCGGGAGCGTTTTTTGATGGCGGCCAAAGAGTTGGCGAAGGTGACCGGCGTGGTGAAGGCATGCGCCAACATGCAGGTATCCCGCTCGACACTGCGCCGCCGGGGCCAGCCGAAACCCGAGGTGGTGAAGCCGCGCCCCTCGCCGCCACGGACATTGCCGGAGGCTGAGCGCCAGCGCGTGTACGAGATCTTGTGTTCGGAGCGCTTCATGGACCAGCCGCCAGACCAGGTCTACGCCACGCTACTGGACGAGGGGACATACCTGTGCAGCTCGAGGACCATGTATCGGATCCTGCGCGAGAACAAGGCGGTCCGGGAACGCAGACCGCAGCGTAGCCACCCGAAGCGCGAGAAGCCCCATGTCGAGGCCAGTAGGCCGAATCAGTCATGGTGTTGGGACATCACCCGTCTGCGGGGAGAAGGCAAGTCGACGTTCTACTACCTCTACGTGATCATGGACCTCTACAGCCGCTATGTGGTGGGATGGATGTTGGCCGATGCGGAGAACGCGACATCGGCCATGTTGCTCATCAGGAAGACCTGCGAGCGGCAGAAGGTCAATCCGGGGCAACTGACGCTGCACTCTGACCGCGGCGCCCCCATGACGGCTGACTGCATGGTCGAGATGCTGGATGAGCTGGGCGTCAACCAGTCGTTCAGCCGGCCTCGGGTATCGAACGACAATCCCTATGCGGAGGCGTTGTTCAAGACGCTCAAGTACGGCCCGGACTACCCGGGCCGGTTCGCTGACATCAACGGGGCCAAGGGATACTGCCGAGAGTTCTTCCGCAGGTACAACGAGGAGCACCACCACAAGGGCATCCGGTTGCTGACGCCGAAGGTGGTCCACTCGGGCGAGGGACCTGCTACGATCGAGAAGCGTCAGAAGGTGCTGAACGATGCGTTTGCGGCACACCCGGAGCGGTTCGTGTCGGGGGCGCCGGTGGCGAAGCCATTGCCGACGACGGTTGAGATCAACCAGGTGTTGCCGACGCTGGAGACTGACGCTAATATGGGTAGTGAGGAGGTTGCGTCGATACACTAAACTTATCGTATTGGCGATCCAAAATCATTGGCGCTTTCCGGCACACGGAGACGCGTGTGGCGAGTGCGTGACACCAATGTGGAGATTTTGGGGAGTGTTGTCCAATGGGAGATGAGCCTGAACGGCCCGGTTTCCAACGGGAATTGAGCCTGAGCTGAGGGCAGATCCCCGCAATCCAAGGCCCGGGACTTCCGCCATCACATCGGCGCCGTCGAGATGACCACCACGGGGGAGGTTTTCGAGGGCTGCGCGGTCAGCTCTCCAAGTCGACCAACGGGGCCGAGTACAGGCCGGTAAAGCATGCCTGGCAAAACGGACCACCGTCAGACACCGCCTCGACCATCCCTTCCACCGACAGGTAACCCAAGGAGTCAACGCCCAGGTGTCGGGCGATGTCCGGCACCCCCATCCGGCCGCCCAGGAGCTCCTCCCGCGAGGGCATGTCGATTCCGTAGTGACATGGAAAACGTACTGGCGGACTCGCGACCCGGAAGTGGACTTCGGCCGCGTCCGCATCCCGGATGAACTTGACCAGGCTGCTGGATGTGGTCCCTCGCACAATCGAGTCGTCGACGACGACCACGCGTTGCCCCCGCAGGACCTCGCGCACGGGATTGTATTTGATGCGTGCGCCAAAGTCCCGGTCGGCCTGCGAGGGCCGGATGAAGGTGCGCCCCACATAGTGGTTCCGCAGCAGGCCCAATTCAAAGGGGATGCCGCTGGCCTCGCTGTACCCCAGTGCCGCCGAGTTGGCGCTGTCGGGCACGGAAATCACGCAGTCCCCGTCCGCCGGATGCTCACGCGCGAGCTGGCGCCCGAATGCCCTTCTGGCCCCATCGACGCTCATCCCCCATAGGTTGGAGTCGGGCCGCGCGAAATAGACGAGCTCGAAGATGCAGGGCCTCGGGGTCCTGGGATGCAGTCCAGGCAGTCGGGTCACCCTGCCGTCACGGATATGCGCGATCTCACCCGGCTGGATATCCCGCAGGTAGCGTGCGCCTACAATGTCAAGGGCACAGGTTTCGCTGGCCACCACATGCCCCCCGCCCAACTTGCCCAGGACAAGGGGCCTAAACCCCCTGGGATCCCGGACGGCGTACATCGAGTCGCCGACGGTGAGAACGAGGGAGTACGCGCCCTCCAGGAAGCTTAGCGCGTCACGCAACTGGGCCTCCACGGTCCGGTGCCGGGATCGTGCCACCAAGTGGACGATGACTTCCGAGTCGGATGAGCTCTGAAAGATCGCCCCTTCCTCGACGAGTTGTTGTCGCAGCGTCTGGGCATTGGTCAGGTTGCCGTTATGCGCAATCGCCAAGTCGCCCTCGGAGTAACGCACCACCATGGGCTGGGCGTCGGCGCGCCTGGCCCCGCTCGTTGTCGAGTATCGCACATGCCCCAAGGCAGTGTGTCCGGGCAGCGTTTGGATGCGATGAGCGTCAAACACGTCGGCGACCAGTCCGATCCCTTTGTGTAGCTTGGTCCGCCCGTCCCGGGTGGCGGAGATCCCGGCGGCTTCCTGCCCCCGGTGTTGCAGCGCGTAGAGACCCAGGAAGGCCAGCTCCGAGGCGTTGTCCACATTGCTGACGCCCACCACGCCGCACTCCTCCTGCACGCTCTTGCCCAGCTGAGAGGCAGGTACATTCCCAGGCGCGGGGCCGGTGACCGGGTGCAGGCTCACGCTGTTCCCGCTCCCCAAGCCTCATCATCCATGGCCCTGGGAATTGTTCCGAAATAGTGCTCACGCAACAAGCCAAGCTCAAAGCCGTAGCGGGAGCCCCGATGCTGTATGGACAGTGATTCTCCTCCGACGGTGCCGATTCTTGCGGCGGGTATTTGGAAGGCGCTGCACACCCGGCGAAGTTCCTCCTCGTCGCTCCGGGAGGCGCTGACCACGATGCGGCCGTGGTCCTCCCCAAACAACAGTGTGCTCGCGCCCATTTCGTCGGCGAGCAGCACAGTGGCCCCAATCTCGCCTCTGGATCTGGGGTGCCCGAGGCAGCTCTCAACGAGGGTCGCCGCCAGGCCTCCCGACGAGACGTCGTGGGCTGAACGCAAGAGGCCCCGCCCCGTCAGGCGCGCCATGCACCGAAGCAGTTGCCGTTCAAGGACCAGGTCCACCCCCGGCGGCTCCCCCGCCACGACGCCATGCAGGGCGTAGAGGTACTCGGAGCCGCCCAACTCGCCCCGGTTGGTCCCCAGGAGGTAGATCGCGTCGCCCTCAGCCTGAAACGAATGACGCACGAGCGTGGCCAGGTCCTCAATGACACCGACCATGCCGACGACGGGCGTGGGGTACACGGCATGCCCATCGGTTTCGTTATAAAAGGAGACATTGCCACCGGTGACCGGAATTTCCAGGTGTGCGCAAGCATCACGCAATCCCAGGACCGCTTCACGAAACTGGTGGCGAATCTCAGCTTTCAGGGGGCTGCCGAAGTTAAGGCAGTTGGTGATCGCCATGGGCGTTGCACCCGTGCAGGCCACATTGCGGGCGCCTTCGACAACGGCGCCTTGCGCTCCGGTGCGGGGGTTGAGGTAGGTGTGCCGGCCATTGCAATCCGTGGATGCGACCACGCCCCGATCAGTACCCGGAATCCGAACCACGCCCGCCGAACCGCCGGGCGTCTCGATGGAGTTGGCCCGCACCGTCGTGTCGTACTGCTCGTAGACCCACTGCTTTGATGCGATGTTGGGTGACCCGACGATAGCCAAGAACGCTCGTTCCAGGCCGTCCGGTGGCTCCAGGTAGGGGGACAGATCGGCGCGTCTGCGCTCCCGGGCCTCAGGGGCTTCCACCGCCGGCCGCTCATAGGTGGGACACCCTTCGGTGAGCGGCAGGGCGGGAATATCGGCGACGGGGACCCCTTGCTCCAACACCCGAAACGTACCGCTCGAGGTGACCTCACCGATAGTGGCCGCGTCCAGCTCCCACTTCTCAAGGATCTTGCGCACCCCATCCTCGCGCCCCCTTCGGGCCACGACCAGCATGCGCTCTTGGCTCTCGGAGAGGAGAATCTCGTAGGGCGTCATACCCTCTTCCCGGACCGGCACGCGTGCCACGTCAAGCTCGATTCCGGTTCCCGAGCGTCCCGCCATCTCCGCTCCGCTGGAGGTGAGCCCGGCCGCTCCCATGTCCTGAATGCCGACGATATGCCCACTCGAGATCAGCTCCAGGGACGCCTCAAGGAGGAGTTTCTCGGTGAACGGATCGCCGACCTGGACCTGTGGGCGGCTTGCCACATCGGCACCCTCGGAGAGTTCGTCGGACGCGAACGTTGCACCGTGAATGCCATCCCTTCCGGTCCGGGCGCCCACGGCCATGAGCGTGTTTCCGACGCCCTGGGCCAGGCCCCGCATCAGGTCCCCCTTATGTAACAGCCCCAGGCACATGGCGTTGACGATGGGATTGTCGCGGTAGCCGCGATCAAAGTAGACCTCTCCTCCGATGGACGGAATGCCGACGCAGTTCCCATAATCGCCCACGCCCTTGACGACGCCGGAGAACAGATAGCGAACGCGAACATCGTCCAGATCTCCGAAGTGAAGGGAGTTCAGCGTGGCCACGGGTCGCGCGCCCATCGTGAAGACATCGCGCAGGATGCCCCCGATTCCCGTGGCGGCGCCTTGGTAAGGCTCGACCGCCGAGGGATGGTTGTGCGATTCGATCTTGAAGGCGAGTGCGTGGTCGCCCCCGACATCAATGACGCCGGCGTTCTCTCCGGGCCCCTGGATGACCCAGGGAGCCCGCGTCGGCAGCAGTCGCAGGAGGCGCTTGGAGTTCTTGTAGCCGCAATGCTCGGACCACATCGCCGAGAACACCCCCAGCTCGGTGAAGGTGGGAGGTCGTCCCATGATGTCCAGGATCTGTTCGTACTCGTCGGGGGACAGGCCGTGTTCCGCCACCATCTCGGGTGTGATCCGGGGATCGTCGGGGCGGGGTGAGGGATCGGCGCTCATCGCCCCAGGACTCCCAGTGCGTCCAAGCCGGCGTCGACAAGAGAGCGAAACAGCCCAAGTCCGTCGGTGGACCTGAGCCATGGGTCCGTAGCCCGGTCGGGATGGGGCATCATGCCCATGACGTTGCCCCAACCATTGAGGACGCCGGCGATGTTGTCGACGGAGCCGTTGGGATTCGTCTTGGGTCCCGTGACGCCCTGGGGATCGCAGTAGCGAAACACGACGCGATTCTCGGCGTGAAGGCTGGCGAGCGTCTCCGGATCTACATGGTAGTTTCCGTCGGCGTGGGAGAGGGGCATGGAGAGCACCTGTCCCGCGGCGTAATCCCGCGTGAAGGGCGTATCCTGCGTCTCGACCCTGATGTGGCAGTCGTGAGACTGAAAGCGCAGCGATTCGTTGCGCAGGAGCCCGCCCGGGAGCAGTCCGGCCTCGCAAAGGATTTGGAATCCGTTGCAGATCCCAAGGACCAGGCCACCACTCTTGGCGAACTCAACGATCGCGCCCATGATGGGACTGAATCGGGCGATCGCTCCGGGGCGCAGGTAATCTCCGTGCGCGAAGCCACCCGGGAGGACAACCGCGTCGACGTCGCCCAATTCAGTGTCTCGGTGCCAGACGTACATCGGCGATCCGCCAGCGGCCTCTACGGAGAGGTAGCAGTCCTGGTCGCAGTTTGATCCCGGAAAAGAAACAATGGCGGCCCTCATGCGCTGGTCTCGGCCTCCATCGCCCTCGCGCTGACGCGGAAGTCCTCCGTGACGGGGTTGGCCAGCAGCTTCCGGCACGCGCTCTCTGCCAGACCGATCGCTTCCTGGCGCGATGGCGCCCGGATATCCAGATAGATCGCCTTCCCAACGCGGACGCCATCCACCGCCTCATACCCCAGAGATGCCAGTGCGTGGTGAATCGCCTTGCCCTGCGGGTCCAGCAGGCCGGGTCGGGGTGTGACGAGAACCTCGACGTTGAAGTGTGACAACGGACCGCTACTCCTTGGATTCGGTGGAAGGTTGGGTAAGGTCGGTGTAGTTCAGTTCGCGCGCCTCCCTGGCACCCCCTGCGGAGCTGGGGGTGTCAAGCAGGGGATCACGGTCGGGTAAGCGCTCCATCAGGCCGAAGAACGCGGAGCGCAACAGCCCCCAGAGGGTGTAGAGGACAAAGACGGGGAAGAACAAATATGAGGGAAACAGTATGGCGAGCGTCGCGCCCGCGGCCATGACCACCGCCAATGTGATGCCCCCTCTTGTTCTCATGTCCAGCGTGGGGATCATCGCGTACGGTACGTGGCTCAACATCAGCACGGAGGTCAGCACGATGGTGATCACCATGATGTTGGGCCACGGCAGGTCGACCAGGTACTGCTGGTAGAAGCCGGTTTGGGAGAAGGGATAGTGCGTGGCCAGCACCACCCCGGCCGTCGGCGCGGGCAGGCCGTGAAAGTGGCGTCGCGCCTCGCCTCCCTGCTCCACATTGAAGCGCGCGAGCCGAACCACCACGGCAGCCACATAGACGAAGCCGAGCACCCAGCTCCAATCCGCTTCTACGCTGAAATACAGCTGCACCACGATGACTGCAGGCGCGACCCCGAAGGAGATGGCGTCGGTCAGCGAATCCAGCTCCGCGCCAAAGTCGGAGCCGGTGCGCGTGAAACGGGCCACCCTGCCATCCAAAACGTCCAGCGTGGCCGCGATTACGACGAACCAGCCCGCCCACAAAAAGTCCCCCCTGAGCGCCGCCACGATGGAATAGAACCCGAAAAACAGGTTCCCCATCGTAAAGGCGGAGGGAAGGATGATGACCCCTCGCCGCAGGCGCCGGGGTCGTGGTCTCCCGCTTCGGGTCCGGGATCTTGCCACGGGAGCGCCCCTATGGCTCTTGGGCGTCAGAGGGGATTCTCGCGACCAAGGTCTCCCCGCCCCGCACGCGATCCCCCGGCCCCACGAGCACGGACCAGTGGGTTGGCATGAACAGGTCCACCCGAGATCCAAAGCGTATGAGGCCGATGCGCGCGCCCCTGGAGAGTTCGTCCCCAACCCTGGGATAGGTGACGATGCGGCGCGCCACCAAGCCGGCGATCTGGCGCACCAAGACCGGGCCGGAGGGAGACGATATTCCCAGAGTCGCCTGCTCGTTGGCGTCGCTTGCCTCTTCGCGCCAGGCCGGCAGAAACCGGCCCGGGTGGTAGTCGTAGTGATCGACCGTGCCCGCGAGCGGGGCGCGTTGCACATGGACATCAAAAATGCTCAGAAACACCGTGACGCGGGTGGCCAACCCGCCGGGGAACCCCTGGGTCGGGGTGTCGACGACGCTGACGATCCTGCCGTCGGCGGGCGAGACCACCACATCGGCGCCCGCGGGGACGGTGCGACTCGGGTCGCGAAAGAACGCCGCGACGAACACCAGCAGCACCAAGCAGAGCGCTGGGGCGACGCTACGCATTCCCCATCCGCCGCTGCGAGCCCAAAGGGATGCCAGCAGAAGCAGGGCGAAGGCGGAGACGACGAACCAGGTTGCCTCCCGGGCGATCGGAATGGTCAAGCGGACACCTGGCCTGACGGGAACGCGGTCCCCGGTTCGGACCCGCCGTCGATGTGGTCCAGAGGCGCGTTCGTGAGCCTCTGGAACAGTTCACGGTAACGGTTTGACGCTGCCTGGGTCACGGCAGGGGGAAGGGGCGGCGGTGGTGCCGTTTTGTTCCAGTCCGGTTGCGCGGCCAGGTAGTCTCGCACGGGCTGCTTGTCGAGTGACGGTTGCGGGCGTCCCGACCTGTAGTGTTCAAGCGGCCAGAAGCGTGATGAGTCCGGCGTGAGGACCTCGTCGATCAGCAATACTTCGCCGTTGCCCGCGATTCCGAACTCCAGCTTGGTGTCCGCAACGATGATCCCGGCCCGAGCCGCCGCGGCGCGGCCCCGCTCGTAGATCGCCAGCGAGCGATCGCGTAACCGATGCGCCAATGTCTCGCCCAACAGCTCGATCATCCGGCCAAAGGGTATGTTCTCGTCGTGTCCGCGGGCAGCCTTCGTGGCCGGCGAAAAGAGGGGTGGCGACAGCGCCGCGTGCTCCTCCAGCCCAGGGGCGAGTGGCTCGCCTGCCAGTGTGCCTGCCTCACGGTATTCCCTCCAAGCCGAGCCCGACAGATACCCCCGCACCACGCACTCCACCGGTACGGGGCGGGTGCGCCACACCAAGGATGCCCGGCCATCCCAATCGCTTCGGCGGGCCGCCAGAACGGGAACCTCGCGGGCAATGTCATCGCTGTTCGCAGTGATGAGGTGGTGGGGCTGACCGGCGAGGTGATGCCGGAGCCACCAGGCCGTGATCTGCGTGAGTACGCGGCCCTTGTCCCGCACCCGCTCGCGCATGACGACATCGAAGGCGCTGACGCGGTCGCTTGCAAGCAGAAGCAGCCGTCTCCGTTGTCCGTTGGCCGGGAGGGCGTACACGTCGCGAACCTTGCCCCTGAAGAGCAAGGGCAGTGGCAGGTCGCCCGTCTCCCGGTTCACACCCGAACCGGGCTGGCAGGCGCCCGATCTCCGTGGCGCTCCAGCACCGGCGTCACATGGGCATCCAGAAAAGCGTCCACCTGCTCAGGCGCTCGACCGATGAGGCGCTCGGGCCGGGCGTGTCGATCAAGCTCTTCCGTGGTGACGCCCAAAGTGTCGTCGTCGGCGATGCTGGCGAAGAGGCCGGCCTCCCGGCCCTCCGTCATGCGCCGGGCAGCGGCAAGCGAGTGGCGACGGATCGCAAGGTGGAGCGCTTGGCGGTCCCCTCCGGCCGCCGCGGCTGCCATCATCACCCCCTCCATCGCCATGAAGGGGCGATGCACCTCCAGATTCGCCGCCACGACGCCCGGGTTGACCCGCAGGCCCTCTGCCACGTTGACCACCAGCAACAGGATGGCGTCGGCGGCCATGTACGCGTCGGGGACCGCAAGTCTCTTGCTGGCCGAATCGTCCAGCGTTCGTTCGAGCCATTGTGTCGCCGCCGTGTGCGCGGGCGCAGACGCAAGCGCAATCACATGGCGAGCCAGCGCGCATATGCGCTCCGAGCGCATCGGGTTGCGCTTGTACGGCATTGCCGAGGATCCCACCTGGTCTTCTTCGAAGGGCTCCTCAATCTCCCTCAAGTGTGCGAGAAGGCGAACGTCGTGCGCCATCTTGGAGGCCGACGAGGCCACGCCCGCTAGGGTGGCGAGCAACGCTTGGTCCACCTTGCGCGGATAGGTCTGGCCCGTCACGGGATAGGTGCCCCCAAAACCCATGAGTTGGCAAACTTTGGCCTCCAGGGCGTCGACCTTGGCGTGATCCCCGCCGAAAAGGTCCAGGAAGGAAGCTTGGGTTCCCGTGGTGCCCCGAACGCCCCGCAGTCGCAGTGCGGCCAAGCGATGCTCAATCTCCTCGAGGTCGAGCAGGAAATCCTGTATCCAGAGAGTTGCCCGCTTCCCCACGGTCGTGGGCTGCGCAGGCTGAAAGTGCGTGTAGGCCAATGCAGGCAGTGCTCGGTGGCGCTTGGCAAACCGGGCGAGGGCGTCGATGCCTGCGACGATGCGGTCGCGCAGCAGGCCCAGCGCTTCCCGGTGCTGGATCAGGTCGGTGTTGTCGCCCACAAACGCGCTCGTGGCCCCCAGGTGCAGGATGCCCTTGGCCGCGGGAGCCGCGTCGGCGAAGGTGTGAATGTGGGCCATGACATCATGGCGCATGCGCTGCTCAAGGCGAGCCGCCTTGTCGAGGTCGATCTCGTCCAGGTTCTCCCGCATCTGCACGAGAGCCTCGTCGGGAATGTCCAGGCCCAGGTCCTTCTGGGCCTGGGCCAGCGCCAGCCACAGCCGGCGCCAAGTCCCGAACCGGAATCCGGGCGCGAAGATCGCCTCCATCGCCTCGGACGCATAGCGGCTCGACAAGGGGTGCTGATACCCGCCGCTCACCGCCACTCCAGGACGCCCGTCTGCACCCGGCGTCGGCCTCGCTCGAAGAGGAGCGTGAAGTTGCGGCCAGCCTGTTGCATCCTTCGCAATAGCTCCGCCGCCTCTTGGGCCGTGGCAATCCTTCGGTTGCTTATGGCGAGAATGACATCTCCCGCTGCCAGCCCCGTCACCCGCGTGAGCGTCTCCGAGATCTCGACCACCAATGCACCTTCGGCCGTTGCGAGTCCCCGCTCGGCCTGGATGCTCTGGGTGACCGTAACCACCTCCAAATCCCGCAGCAACTCCACGCGGTCGGCGGTGGCCGAGGGTAGTCCGGCGGCCCGGAGTTGAACCCGCCCGATGTCCTCGACCGCCAATTCAATTGTGTCCCCGGCGGTGAGATCCAGCAGGACGGCGGTGTAGTCCAAGGGTGTGGCCATGCGGCTCGTACCAGCCGACAGCAGGCGAGACCCGGGACGGATGCCGGCGCGTGCGGCCGGAGATCCGGGCGTGACCCTGGAGACGCGCACCCCCTTGGAGCGACCGAAGGCGTCCGCGTCCGCGGCATCGACCGCGAGGCCCAGCCAAGCCCGGCGCACCTCGCCGTGTCTGGCCAGGTCGCGGGCTACCCTGAGCGCCCTGTCAATGGGAATCGCGAATCCCAGCCCCTCGCTTCCTCCCGAGCGGGACAGGATCGAGGCATTCATCCCGACCACATCTCCCAGGGAGTTGACCAATGGTCCGCCGGAGTTACCCGGGTTGATTGCCGCATCCGTCTGAATCATGCCCAGGTAGAAACCGTCATCGTCACCCGCCGGCGTGATGTGGCGCCCCAGCGCGCTCACGACGCCCGCCGTCACGGTCGGCTCCGAGTTCGAGATGAGTCCTCCGAAGGGATTGCCGATCGCCACCGTCCACTCTCCGATCATCAGGTCCGTGGCCGTGCCCAGCGGTGCGTTCGGCAGATCCGACGCATTGTCCAGCATCAGCACGGCCACATCGGTGGCAGGGTCGGACCCGGCGACGCGCGCCCCAAAGTCGCGTCCGTCGGGCAGCGTGATCAGCACCTCCGTCGCGCCCTCGATCACATGGTGGTTTGTGAGCACCGTACCTTGGGCGTCCACGATGAAGCCCGAGCCCAGACCCCTGGATTCGCGAAAGGGAAGAAAGTAGTCGTCGAAGAAACTGCGACGCTGGACGCGCTGGCGCCGGAGCACTGAAATCGTCACCACCGAGGGCGCGACCCTGCGGGCGGCCCGGACGATCGCCGTGGACCGTGACTCGGCCAATGACTGTGTCTGCTCCGGCTCCACGGGGAGGGTCCCAAGCCCGGCTCCCTGGCTGTGCTCCCCCGACATCGCGCCAAGTGGTGCCGCGGGTGCGGATGCTTCGTTGAACGCTCGCGACGCCGCGCGGGCCAGCGGTGCGGTGTCGCGAGAGTCCCCAACGGGATCCCCGCATCCTGCCAGCAGGGCGACCCCGGCCAAGAGTCGCCGAGTGACCGCGAGTGGACATCGGCCCGGAGGCCAAGTGGGGCACACCCCGGTCACCGGCCCCGCGCTCCGGTGTCGGCTGTCATCCCCGCCTCCGGTGCGGGGGATGACGGCGGCCTTGCGGGGCGATCCTGAGCGGCCTCGGGCAGCGGTCTTGCGGGCGTGCTCGAGTAGGTGACCCGCGCGAGAAAGAGACCCCGGGCAGGCGCGGGGGGCGAGGTGACCACGCCTTTCTCTCCGGCCAGCAGTAGGGCCATTTCCGCCTCGTCCCGGCGCTTCAGTGCGATGTCGACCATGGTGCCAACCAAATATCGCACCATCCGATGCAGGAATCGGTCCGCGGAGATCTCAAACGTCCACCCGATATCCTCCCAGTGGGTCCACCTGGCTCGGGTGACACTGCAGCGGTGCCCGCGCCATGGTTGTCCCGACTTGGCGAAGGACCCGAAGTCGTGGCGGCCGACAAGCAGGCCGGATGCCCGACGCGCAGCGCCGATGTCCAGCTCGCGCTCCAGGGACCAGCACCAGCGGCTGTGAAACGGCGATGCCGCCAGGCCGGCCACGCCCACATGGTATCGGTAGCTCCTGGAGGTGGCGTCGTAGCGCGGGTTGAATGAGGGATGTACCGTTGACGCGTCCTGGACCCAAATGGAGTGGGGGAGGAGTGCATTGAGCGCGCGTTGCAGTCGCGGCGCGGTCCAGGGCGGTGGCACGGTGAGGGCCGCCACCTGTCCGGTGGCATGCACGCCGGTATCGGTGCGCCCCGACCCCGAGACCGTCCGGCGCTCGCCCACGAGTTGCCGGACCGCGTCCTCCAAGGTGCCCTGGATCGTGGGCTGCTTCGGTTGGCGCTGCCAGCCGCGAAAGGCGGCCCCATCATAGTGTAGGGTAAGCTTGACGCGCACCCCGTGGTCGCTCATGGACATCGTGGCCCCGGGTCACGGAAGGGGACTTGGGTCCTGTGGCACAATAACAAGATTCTTCCGTGTTGGCGCGGCGAGACGGTGGGGTGGTGGCACGCGCACCGTCGAGCAGGGTGTGCGTGGTCTGCCCAAATCATGTGATGATCATTCAACCGCAGGACAGGACCGCGGCCACAACGAGCGGTGCCCCCGGGCCCGCGTCCGGTCCGGAGAGGGTGATCGGGGGCGTCTTTCAATGGCCGGGCTTTCAGGCCGCAACGGAGGTGTTGAGTCCCTGCAGGGGAGGGTTGTGTGGCGTCCAAGCGTGAAACAGGAGTCCAAGAATCAATGAGATCATCAGACGCGCGCTTGCGTTTGCTGCTTGCCAAGGTGGTGGCGCGCCAGCATCTGACCGAGGATGAGTCTGTGGCGGCGTTCGGCCAAATGATTTCCGGTCACGCCGCGCCCGTATCGATCGGGGCCCTATTGGCCGCACTTCAGACGAAGGGGCTGGCGCCCTCCGAGGTGGCTGGCGGCGTGCGGGCGTTGCGGGAGGCGATGATTCCGGTGCGGGCACCCATGGCCGCCGACCTGGTCGACACCTGCGGCACCGGTGGGGGATCCGTCTCGACCTTTAACATCTCCACGGCGGCCGCGCTGGTGGTGGCGGCCGGCGGAGTGCGGGTGGCCAAGCATGGCAACAGGTCCTACACCTCTCGGTGCGGTAGCGCAGATGTGTTGGAGGAGATGGGAGTTGTCGTCCAGCTCTCGCCCCAGGGCATGGAGGAGGTCCTCGCCCGCACGGGCATCGTGTTCATGTATGCGCCGGTTCTTCATCCGGCGATGCGCCATGTGGCGCCGGTGCGACGAGACTTGGGGATCACCACGATCATGAACCTTCTGGGTCCGCTGACCAATCCGGCGGGCGCACGGCGGCAAGTCGTCGGGGTCGCCGATTTGGCGTTCCTTGATGTGGTCGCCGAGAGCTTGGCCAGGCTGGGTCACGAGCGGGCTCTGGTCGTCTACGGGGAGCCGGGCATGGACGAGATCAGCCCCTGCGGGTCCACGCGGGTCGCAGAGCTCAGGGGTGGCAAGATCACACGGTATGAGGTGGATCCCGAAGACTTTGGGCTGAAACGGGTTGCCGCCCGAGCGTTAGCCGGCGGCGCCCCGGCGGAGAACGCGGCAACCGTCCGTGCCGTGCTGGAGGGTCGCAACCAGGGCGCCGCCCGCACCGCGGTGCTGATCAACGCCGCAGCGGCGTTCTATGTGGCCGGAAAAGTTCCCGGACTCCCGGAAGGGGTGGACATGGGAGCCCGGATGATCGACTCCGGCGGTGCGAGCGATGTTCTGGCCGCCCTTGCCCGGGAGACGCACGCGGTAGCGAGGTGAACGTGTGCCTATCAAGGGACAACGGACTAGCCCCAGTGTCCCCTCCGGTCCCGGGGCCGCCCGCAAGCGGCGAGGCAGACTCTCGAGTCCAGCTCCCCAACACAGGTGCGGCGTGGCGCTTGGTCTCTTCGGATGTCGTCCGGGTCGCCCCGCATGTGAGAGGAGGAGAGTTCAGATACCGCCCAGATGTGCGATCACTCCGGGCGGCGAATGCCCAAAGGATCTCGGGCGCTTGATCGGAGAAAGACAGCCACCGGATGCCCCCGCGGGGGGCATCGCTACACGCCATCTGTTCGGCGCCCACCATCGCCCAAGTGCGCAAGCCCGGGCGTCAGTGGTAGCTGCGAATCAACCCGACGACGACTCCTTGGACCCGAATATCGGAGGCATGCCGCACAATCGGGTCCATCGCCCGGTTGGACGGCTGAAGGCGAATGCGATTGTGGCGCTCGCGGTACAGGCGTTTCACCGTGGCGCCTTCATCGCGGATCAGGGCGACGACCATCTCTCCTTGGCGAGCGGTCTGCCTGGAGCTGACCACAATGTGATCGCCGTCACGAATGTGCTCGTCAATCATGGACTCGCCCGATACGCGCAGCACAAAATGGTCCGAGTCCGATCGCACCATCTCGGCCGGGACGGACATCGTCTCGGTATCCTCGATGGCCTCTATGGGGCCCCCAGCCGCAACGGTTCCCAGGAGCGGAAGCGACAGGGAAGGCTCCGGTTGCTCCGCGAGCTGGATTGACCGCGCTTCATTGAACGAGCGGTGGATATACCCCTTGCGTTCCAGATTGGTGAGGTGTTCGTGAACCGTGGCGAGTGACGCGTAGCCGAAGTTCTTGCAGATCTCCTCATAGCTGGGCGCGTAGCCGTGCTCGTCAATGAACTCACGCACAAAGTCGAGGATGTGTTTCTGGCGCTTGGTGAGGACCATGGTGGGTTTATCCTTGGAGGATGATGGGTACACGGTGCCCGGGTTGCGGACCGAGCAGCTTGAGCGGGATGAGGCGTCGGTCGCAGTTGTCAGGGCGGGGAACCGAGATGCGGGCGCCGGCCCCGGCGGTCTCGGCGGCGGTACGCAGGGGTGGCCAGCTCCCGGGCATGGTCTCGACACCGAACACAAACAGAAACCGAATGCGCACCGAATGATGATAAGGAACCTCAACCAAAGCGCAAGGACGGGCTTGGTGAGCCTTGGTTGCCGGAGCCACTGGTGAGGCGGTCCGGGGTTCTCAAGGAAATCTTGGCCGCGAAGACCGCCGAGGTGGAAGCGCTCGGGGCGTCGCGCCAAGAGCTGGTGACCCGGATGCGCGACCAGTCGCCCCCCAGAGCTGTGCTGGATCAGCTTGCCCGGCGAGATCGTGTCGGTGTCATCGCCGAGGTCAAGCGGCGTTCCCCATCGGCGGGCGATATCTCCGGGGGGCTGGATCCGGTGGGGCTTGCTGCGCGCTACGCGGAGGGAGGGGCGCTCGCGATCAGCGTTCTCACCGACAGCCAATGGTTCGGGGGCTCCATGGACGACCTGGCCGCGGTACGCGACCGCGTCCACCTCCCCGTGCTCAGGAAGGATTTTGTGATCGACTCCCTCCAAGTGATCCAGGCCCGCGCGGGTGGTGCCGATCTTGTCTTGCTCATCGCGCGCGTGTTAGAACCATCACCGCTTCGGGATATGCGTGCGATGGTCGATGAGCTGGGAATGACGGCGCTGGTCGAGGCTCACGACGAGTGGGAGGTGGAGGCGGCGCTCGAGGCCGGGGCTCGCCTGATCGGGATCAACAACCGCGACCTCGCCGTGTTTGGCACGGACCTGGCCGTAACGGAACGCTTGGCTGACTATGTGCCGGGAGATGTGGTACTGATCTCGGAGAGCGGGATCACCGGCGTCACGGACGTGAAGCGGGTCGCCCGCGCCGGAGCGGACGCCGTGCTGGTGGGCGAGGCGCTGGTCCGTAGCGCGGATCCCGCAACCCTGGTGCGAGAGATGGCCTCCGTGGAGCGCCACCGACGCAACCCTTGATGACCAGGGCCAAGGTGTGCGGCGTGATGACGGTGGCGTGCGCCAGGGCGGTGCGGGCGGCGGGCGCCGACTATCTGGGTGCAATTCTCTCCCCTGGGTATGGCCGCAGCCTCTCGCCGGCCGACGCGGCGCGGGTTTACCGGGCGGGGTCGACCAAACGGGTTGGAGTGTTTGTCGATCCCGAGGTGAGCGATGTCGTGGCCATGGCGCGGGAGTTGGGCTTGGACGTCATCCAGTTGGGAGGGCGGGAATCCCCTGACGATGTGGAGGCTGTCCGAGTTGCCGGGCCCTGGACCGTTTGGAAGACGGTGCATGCGGGCGGGGAGTTTTCGGTGGCGAAGCTCGCCGCACGGTATGCTCGTGTTGCAGACGGGGTGCATGTCGACGCTTGGGATCCCCGCCAGCCTGGCGGCACGGGGCGCACATTTGCCTGGGCCGGTGTGGGTAGCGAAGTCCGCCGCGCCACGTCCGGTCGAGCGCTGTTCATTGCCTCCGGAGGCATGAGCGCCCAGAACGCACCTTCGGCCGTCGCCCGACTGGCCCCGGATGTACTGGACGTGAGCTCCGGGGTCGAAACCAGGCCGGGCGCCAAGGATCCCGAGAGCGTGCGCGCGTTCGTTCAAGCAGTCCACGGGGCGGGGCACCCGACCGGCTGAACGTGCCCGGGGTCGATGGCCGCGCTGTTGCGCGATCGTGTGATCGCGTTCCGTTTTGTCTGGGGATCCGGATTGCCATGGGGTCGCGCGGCCGGGATGGCTTGGTTGGTCAGAGACGCCTCATCGCAAGGCTTGTCGGACGGGTGTACTGTGGCCGGTGCTGGATTTGGCCCGGCGCTGCGTGCTTGGGGACCCTTGGAGGGGCTTGCCGCGCCGGTTCCCTAGTGCCTGATTCAATCGGTCACGCTTCGGGAGGTCAAATCGTTGGAACAGAGACGATAGGGAGACAGCGATGAAGAAACGGCGCAGGCACCGGCATCGTGCTCTCCATATCACGGGGGCGTGCGCTTGATGTGTGCCGCCCCTTCGGGCTCCCGGTTCGGGGCGTATGGTGGTCGGTATGTGCCCGAGACTCTGATTCCGGCTCTGGATGAGCTTGGGGCTGCCTACGAACGCGCGGTGAATGACTCCGGTTTTCTGAGTGAGGTGGACGAGCTAAGCCGGACCTATGTGGGGCGTCCGACGCCGCTGTACCGTGCCCGGCGCTTGGAGGCCGATGTTGGGTTCGGTCCCGTGTACCTCAAGCGGGAAGACCTGAATCACACTGGCGCCCACAAGATCAACAACACGGTCGGCCAAGCCCTGCTCGCGCGCCGGATGGGCAAGCCCCGGATCATCGCCGAGACGGGGGCGGGCCAGCACGGGGTAGCGACCGCGACGGCGTGTGCGCTGTTCGATCTAGAGTGTGTGATTTACATGGGGTTGGAGGATGTCGGTCGGCAGGCCCTGAATGTCCATCGCATGGAGCTCTTGGGTGCCGAGGTGCGCGCGGTGGAGTCCGGCACCCGGACGTTGAAGGATGCGACCAATGAGGCGCTCCGCGACTGGGTTACGAATGTGGCTGACACGCACTATATCATCGGCTCCGTGGTGGGACCGCACCCGTTTCCGGCGATTGTCAGGGATTTTCAGGCCGTGATCGGTCGGGAGACAAGGCGACAGATGTTGGACGCCGAGGGTCGACTGCCCCGCAGTGTGGTGGCCTGCGTCGGGGGAGGCTCGAACGCCATGGGGATGTTCCACGCCTTTGTCGACGATCCCGATGTGGCGCTCGTCGGAGTCGAGGCCGCCGGGCACGGTCTGGACAGCGGACAGACGGCTGCCTCTTTGGCCCGGGGCCGGCCCGGGGTCTTGCACGGGTCCAAGAGCTATCTCCTGCAGGACGCCGACGGACAGATCTCTCCGGCGCACTCCGTGGCGGCCGGCCTGGATTACCCCGGAGTGGGGCCGGAGATTGCCCATCTCAGGGATCTGGGGCGTCTCCGGCCTGCCAGCGTGGGGGATGGGGATGCGATGTGGGCGTTTCATGCGCTGCCCCGCTTGGAGGGGATCATTCCCGCGCTGGAGACGGCCCATGCGGTGGCCTATGTCATGGGACGGGGACGCGATAGCGATCTGGACGCCCCGGTGGCCATCTGTTTCAGCGGTCGCGGGGATAAGGACGTGGCCCATGTGAGCCGGCGTGACCCTGCGCATGCCCTCACAGTCGGTTGAGAGACATGGACGGCCGTCGCATTGGGGATCGATTTCGGGGTCTGGCCGTCCGGGGCCGTCCAGGGTTCATTCCCTATGTGACGGCAGGCTACCCGTCCCTGGATCACACCAGGGACCTGTTGGCCGGTTTGGTCGAGGTGGATGCCGATGTGATTGAGCTGGGCATCCCCTTCAGCGATCCGATGGCCGACGGCCCCACCATTCAGCGATCCAGCCAGGGCGCCCTGGACCAGGGCACGAGGCTTGAGCACGTTCTGGGGCTGATTTCGGAATTGCGCAGGTGGAGTGAGGTACCGGTCGTCATTTTCTCCTACCTCAATCCCATACTCTCGCGCGGTGCGATGAGTTTTCTGGCTGACGCGCAGGACGCGGGAGCCGACGGAATCCTGCCGACGGACCTGCCCATGGGAGCGGACGCGGAGCTGGAGGCGATGCTGATGGAGTCTCCGCTGGACCTGATTCGTCTCGTCGCGCCCACGACCTCGCCCGGTCGCGTTCGCGAGATCGTTCGCTCCAGTCAGGGGTTCGTGTACTACATCGCACGCACGGGGGTGACCGGTGCACGGACAGCGGTTCGAGGCGAGTTGGCCCGGGAGGTGGATTTGGTCTCCGGCGTCTCCCCTCTTCCGGTTGCTGTGGGGTTTGGGATCTCTACGGCCGCGCAAGCCGCAGTCGTTGGTGGGGTGGCGGATGCCGTTGTCGTGGGGAGTGCGCTCGTGGACAGCTTGGATGCGGGCGGGGTCGAGGGCGCCCTTCACCTGGCTCGCGAGATTCGCGGCGCCTTGGACCAGGCAGGAGAGCACACCCGGAGCTCTGCGAGCTCGTCACCCGGGCCGGACGAGGCGCTCTCGCAGTGACGGATCCGGTTGGACAAAGACGGTCTCAACCCGCTCAAGGCTGACCGCTCCCCGAGGTGCCCCCCGAGGTTTTCGCACCCACTTGCGCCGCGTCCAATCCACGGGCACGACGCCTGAGTCGCGTCCCTTGGAGTGGATCGCGGCCAGCGTGGCCGCCTCCTCCAGATCGGAGCGGGGCGGCCGCTCGGGGCGTGGCCAGCGTAGCACGACATGGGCGCCGCTGGCGTGGCGTGCGTGTAGCCACACGTCGTTGGGCCGGGCGTAGTGGAAGGTGAGCTCGTCATTGTGGGCCGCGCCCCGGCCGACCCGGATTTCAATGCCCCCAGAGCTCAGATACGACGTGTAGGGAAGCGAGGGCTCGGCGCGCTTGGAGTGTCTTGTCCCCTTTGCGTCCGGCTCTGCGCGGGCGTACAACGCTCCAGCGATGCGGGGGTCCTCACCCTGACCGATGCGGGTTTCAAGATCCGCAAGATGCGCGATTCGATCCCTGGCCTCCTTGATCTTTTCCGTCACGCGCCGGGCACCCCGCTCCAGACGTCGCGCCTGGTGAAAGAGCCGGTTGGCCGCATCCTGCGCGCTCCGCTTAGGGTCGAGCGCAATGGTCACGGGGGCGCCGTCAAACCCCGTGAGGGTGACGCTGTCGGATCCTGGCTCGATGGCGTGCAACCGCGAGAGAATCAGGGTGCCCCGTTCACGGAGCGCATCGGCCTGAAGGGTCTTCTGCAGTTGCCGCTTGAGTTGCAGTACCTTGCGCTCCTGGCGCCGGCGCCTTGCGGAAATCCGACGCAAGGTCTCCGTCGGTGCCGGAGCGCCTGCGCTGGATTCCCTGACCGTCTCCATCGCCGACAATACGCTTGCGCACGGCTTCGACTGAACTCCCGCCAACGGACACGGGTATGGTTGCGGCCCAGAGGACAGATTGAGCAGCTGAGGCTGGGCGCCCCCCAACTCCGTTATGGTTTTCCAGCGCTGAAACCCTTGGGCGGGAGTGGGGGCGCCTAGCAGGGACGCCACATTGATGCCGGAGACGTGGGCCACGGCGGAGAGCAACGCCCGGCGGGGATCCTCGCCACCGACCAACGCCTCCCATTCGGCCAAGGTGACCACCTTGCGGGGGCCGTCCGATCCTCCCGGGCTCTCGGGCGCCCATGGTTGGCCAACAGGTTCCCTGCGGCCCCTCCGTTGGCGGAGCCGCTTGATCACTCGCAGCGAGGGCCCCAGGGCCAAGATGGCGTTTTCTCGGTTGGTCTGGAATTCCAGGATGAGCGCGGGGTTTTCTCGACGGCCGCGGACGCGGCGAAAACGAAAGATCAATGTGCGCTCATCCGGCACGGCATCCACCGCCGTCAGGATGGCAGGCAAGGGGTTGGCGTCCGAATCCTCCTCCTTGCCGGGCAGGTCCGGGGCACCGGATTCGAATTGAAGCGTGATCGTGCCGCGGCCGGGGGCGAGGTCGGCCAGTAGCGTTGCGCCCCGAAAACGAACAGTCGCGACCATCGCCGCGCGCCCAAGGGACACCGACCGCGCTCGAGCACCCCCCAGCGCTCGCTCCAATTCATCGGCGACGGCCAAGGCGAGAAGCGAATCCCACGTCACCGGGCCATACTCGGCTTGACGCCTTTCCCCAACGGAAAGATGCTATTGGTTCGCGTATCGCAGTTCATTACACCTTGTTGTCCGGTCCTCTCGTGCCACATCCACCACCAACAAACCTCCATCCCCTGATTGTCCAGGCCGGGTCGGGGCGCCTCCCCGACTGGGCGGTCGCCACCAAGCGGCGCAAAAGACACATGGGCCGCGTGGCCGATGTCTTGGAGCGCTGGGCCCGGGAGATGCGTTTGAGTGAACATCAGGTAACGAGGTGGCGAGCGGCGGGTCAGTTGCACGATGTCCTGCGAGATGCACCACGCGGCGACTTGGCCAAGCGTCTGCCGAAGCGCCTGCGGGCATTGCCCCCAAGATCCTATCACGGCCCGGCCGCAGCCCTGATGCTATTGAAGGCCGGCGTGGCCGACGCTGAATTTCTTCAGGCGATTCGCTGGCATACGCTTGGCTCTCGAAAATTCGGCACCATGGGGAAGGCTCTGTACGCGGCGGATTTCCTGGATCCGAGGCGGCGGCCAGGGCGGCGATGGAGGGAAGACCTGCGGCTGCGTGCGCACCGACAGCTTGATGAGGTGGTCATTGAGATCGTGGGAAGAAAGATCGACGACCTGGTTCGCTCAGAGATGCCGGTGCATCCCAAGACAATTCGGTTCTGGAACAGCCTTGTCAACGGCGATTAGAGGTGTGCCGGGAGGCCAAGCCAAGGCATGGCGCGGATGGGCAGGGTGATGTCCCGGGGAATCTTAGACAGGCGCGGGGTCGTAGGCAAACCTTGATGGTGGAGCCTCGACACTGGTCGCCGTCCCGGTCGGTCAAGGCCGCGACGCTCGGCCGCACGGTGACATGGTCCTCGGGGGACGGGGCAGCGGATGGAGATGGCGCGGCGTGGACACACAGGCGCTGCTTTTTAATGGGGAGGCGAGGGCTGAATTGGCATTGGGATACCGACTGGGACGACCTGCCGGGGCGGGCGTGTGCGGCCGGATCCGTGGACAGGGCGCCGCCCAGTGGCTAGCCTTGGACGGTGTTCGGGACGGAACGGAGGGGATTGGGTGTGAGCCATGTGTGCGAACGAGGCGAACGGGTTGATGGGTGCTTCGGGTGTGCGTGTACCATGACCGTTCGGGTCAAATCTCAGGGTGTGCAATCAATGAAGGTGGGTGGATAACATGGCCCTTGGATTCGGAGGAGGAAGGAAGACCGCATCGGGTCAGGAGCAACGTACCGCGTCACAGCCGAAGACCGGCGGCGCCGCCGGCAAAAGGTCGAAGCGGACAAAGAGCCGGGCTACAGTCAGGGAGTGGATCAATTCCCTGGTGCTGGCGTTGGCCATCTTCTTCATTGTGCGATTGTTCGTGTTTCAGAACTTCGTCATCATCTCCGGCTCAATGGAGAACACGCTTCTGGTCGGGGACTTTGTGCTCGTGAATCGGGCGGCGATCGGATCGCGGGTTCCAGGGACCGATATCCGCATTCCGGGGTATTCCGAGCCCCGGTTTGGAGATGTGATGGTCTTCGATCCCCATCACGAGGAGAACATGACGCTGATCAAGCGTCTCGTGGGGTTGCCAGGCGACACTCTCGAGATGCGTGACAACGAGCTATACCGCAACGGGGTCGCAGAGGATGAGCCGTATGTCATCACCACGGACGACGCCGCCGGGTTTTCTCCGGCGATGCTGTGGCAACAGCCGTACCTCTTGGGCGGGCCCAGGGAAGACTATCGGCCCACACGTGCCACTTGGGGCCCCATCGTGATTCCGGAGGGCTACTACTTCATGTTGGGCGACAATCGGGATGGCAGCCTGGATTCACGGTTTTGGGGCCTCTTGGAGGGCTGGCGCCTAGAGGGGCGCGCGAGCCGCATCTATTTCTCGTACAACCGGGACTCATATCGCCCATTTCCGTGGATACGAGAGGTTCGGGCGGGTCGTATCGGAGACCGCATCCGGTAGGGCTTCTGGGTCGTGGATTGCCGATGTCAATGGACGCCTGACCGTCTGATGGCAGAACTCCGACAAGACATCGAAGAAGTGCAACGTGGACTGCACGATCTGCCATTCTTGCTGATGAAGGGCACCTGATGTACACCCGCCTTGTTCATGAGCGGCAAATGAAGCTGTAATCAAGACCAGTGAAGGGTTCTCGCTGTTCCGACATCGCTCCCCGTTATCTTGCCCGCCAACAGCCGCCACGAACACGTCACACACCCCCCGATACCCCCTTATGTGGACATACTTCCGCCCAAGGCCGCCGTTCAGTAATCGGACAACCTCGGCGGACAAGCTTCGAACCTGAGGAAGCTATTGCACATCGGCAACCGGCACCTGCCGAGCTTAGACACGTTGTATCGTTGGGCCGTGCGCAAGGCTCGCTTCAACAGGCGCAGAACACGCCAGCCAACGCCAGCCCTCTTAGCCATTGAACGACGTTATGCGGTGTGCCGTGGAAAGGCACCGTTTCACAGCGGGTGCGAATCCCGCCCGGCAACTGTCGTTCCGGCCGGTAGCAATCGGAGCGGGTCATGGAGGTAACGACATGGTCTTAAGCACTTCGAGCAGACGGGCCGCCCTGGGCGGCTCAGCGAACATGTGGGCCGTAACGCGAGTGAACGTTGAGCAGGCCTCGAAAACGTCGTCGCGGAGGCCGACCCGCCCGCATTTCGGGGAAGGCTGTCAGAGTCCGGGAAGCGAACGACGAGAGCACCGGGCGTCTCCGCCGGGGTAGTGACGACGGCACGCATGGAAGAGGGAAGCGGGAGCAACACGGGAAGCCCTGCTGTGTGGTGTGGCACGCACCAACCGGAACCCCGTGAGGGGCAGGCTGGGCCGGCAGGGTGGCGGATGGGCCCGTAGTACTGGGGACGCCGGGTAATGCCGGTCGAGGGAAGGGGCCCTGATTCGGGAGGGGCGCAGGAAGGGGGAAAGGACCCGACCAATGGTGAGAGCCTATGAGAGTCGAGAAGAGGTTCGGAGACTCCGGATCGTGCCACACGCCAAAGCTAAGGGAGGACTTGGGCGGCGCACTGCACATGCGGGTGCTGACCCTGGGAACGGGCGCGAGCCTTAGGGCTGGTGCTGGTAGCTTGCGATGGAACGGAAGATGCGTACCGGGGCTTGTGCAGGTTCCGGGAGATAAGGGGCGGAAGGAGTCGCTGCTTCCATCTGACAGGACGGATGCGAGCTTTCCGAGTGCGAAGGGCGTGATCTCGTCTGAGAGCCGGATGCGGGAAAACCGCACGTCCGGTTCGATGGGCGGGGACTGGAAACGTGGGCATGGGAGCCGGACTGAGGACCCAAGCGAAAGGGAGGGATGAACCACCGGACCCTAAACTTGGCGCGCCAGTCCCCGACCCTACGAGACGCCCCGCTTCACGGGTGGCGTCTATAGTCCCGCTGGCTGGGTGCATGTCGGAACGATCAAGGGACGGGGGTGCAACGACACCGCCAAGGAGTATGGCCAAGCCGATCTGGCTCTGCCCGCACACCGAACACTGGAAGCGCATGCTCAGCGCCTGAGCACCAACCCCGACACCGCCCGCACCACAGTACTCTCGCCACGTCCCGGCGGAACGGTTACCATGATCCGCACGACATAGCCTTCGCTACGGCTTGGCTGAACCGTTACCTTGGCGGCGTTTTGCCGAATTACACAGCGGATCCTGAGGAGAATCAGTGCATTTCCGAAGCGCTCTCTGTGGCTTGGCGGCGATGGTATTTGCGGTCATGCCGGCGATCGCTCAGTTCGAGGGCATGTCGTCAGGTCCCGGCGGACACACCATGGGTCGGGGCGGTTACATGCTTTCCTACCGTTACATGCGGATGTCGATGGCGGGAAGCCGCGACGGCACCAGCGTGCGGACCACAGAGAGCATCCTCGAACATTTCACGGTGGCGCCCCTCAGCATGACCATGACGATGCACATGGCGGGGGTCATGTATGCGCCGAGCAACATGGTCACGCTGATGGCCATGGCCACCTGGGTGGAGAACGCCATGAACCACCGGACCCGCATGGGTGCGGAGTTTGTCACCGGGTCGTCGGGGCTGGGCGACGCGAACCTGGGGGCGGTCATCGGGCTCAAGAGCGCGGGCACCACGACAGTGCGCCTGAACGCGGGGGTGTCGATTCCCGTCGGCTCGATTGAGCGGACTGGCATGACCCCAATGAGCGACGGCAAGCCGGTGCAGCTGCCCTATCCGATGCAGCTGGGCTCGGGTACCTGGGATGTCGTTCCCGGCATCACCGCGATGGGCATGAACAGGACCTGGTCTTGGGGCCTTCAGGGCATGGGGCGCCTGCGCCTTGGGGAGAACAGCCGCGGCTACCGGCGGGGCCATGGTGCAATGGGCACGGCGTGGATTGCGATCAGGCCCCTCGGCGCGCTCGGCCTCTCGGCGCGCGCAGAAGGGCGGATGTGGGGGGACCACTCGGGCCACGATGCCGCGTACATGAATCCGACCATGACGCCGACCGTCCGGGAGGACCTCCGCGGGGGGCGGCGCTTGGATGTCCCCCTCGGCTTGGACCTGTACCTCCCGGACGGTGTCCTGGCGGGTCACCGTCTCTCAGTCGTATGGCACCTGCCGGTCTACCAGTCGCTGAACGGCCCGCAGCTGGAGACAGACTGGCTGCTTACCGTGGGATGGCAGAAGTCGTTCCATCCGCACTGATTGCGGTATTGACGGTGGCCTTCTTGACCTGGATTCTGTCTGCTTCTGACGAGATGTTCCGGGAATCCGACCGGCTCGTCCAGGCCCGCATCGAACGGGAACAATGAGGCCACGCTGTTGGCGACCATCGCCACCGCTGGCAGAGATGCTCTCCAACATCCATGGGCAACCAGGAGCCTCCAAAGGCCAAGGGCCCATATGGTAAGGGTAGACGCGGGGCCTTCGTCCCCATGCCGGGCATCTGGGCGTAGGCCTGCGCCAATGCCTTTGAGCCCGGCGTCACCGTTGGTTGGCGCCCGAACGCAGTATCGGCAGTGGGGACCCTGCTCCAAGATCTTGCTTGCCATGCCGTGACCAATCCACGTTTGGGCCATGCGAAAGTTCAACATCGCGGGTCCGATCCGGCCGGCATTCCATTACCACATCCCGCCGCTTGACCGGATCGGCCTGCCAAGGGTGCTTGATCTTGTTCGGGACGAGTCCTATTTCGCGTTGCACGCACCCCGGCAGACGGGCAAGACCTCCGCCCTGCTCGCCCTGCGCGACCTCCTGAACGGAGGAAGCGTGGGCCAGTACCGTTGCGCATACATCAACGTCGAGCCCGCGCAGACCGCGCGTGAGGATGTGGGACAGGCGATTGGGGCAATCGCGTCCCAGATCTCCTGGGAAGCCGAGAATACGCTACGCGACACGGCCACGGCCCGAGCGGCGGACAAACTTGACACATCCACCCGTCCTCATGCCGCCCTTGGGACTCTTCTGGCGGCTTGGGCGAGGGCCGCGCCTTCGCCCCTCATCTTGCTGATCGACGAAATCGACGCCTTGGTAGGAGACACGCTGGTGTCGGTGCTTCGGCAGTTGCGGGCCGGCTATGTGCGTCGTCCAAGGGGGTTTCCTCAGAGCGTGGTTCTATGCGGGGTTCGGGACGTGCGCGACTACCGGATCCAGACCACGTCCGGCAAGGAGGTCATCACCGGAGGCAGCGCCTTCAACGTCAAGGCCGAGTCACTCCGCCTTGGAGATTTCACAAGCGCCGAGGTCGAGAGCCTGTTGGGCCAGCATACCGCGGCCACCGGACAGGGTTTCGCGCCGGGGGCGGTGCAGGCTGTGTGGAAGCAGACGCGTGGGCAGCCATGGCTGGTCAACGCGCTCGCCCTGGAGATCTGTTTCTCGTCTGGAGTGCCGAAAAGTCCCGGACGGCCCTTTTCCGAGCACGACATCGTGGACGCTCGCGAGGCGCTCGTCATGCGTCGCGACACGCACCTCGACCAACTGGCCGACAAGCTAAATGAGCCGCGCGTTCGCCGGGTGATTGAGCCGCTCCTCGGAGGTGGAGACGCCAAATACACCAGCCGCGACTTTGAGTATGTCCGCGACCTTGGACTAGTGGGGCCGGGGCCCGAAGTGCGAGTCGCCAACCCCATCTACGGCGAGGTGCTCCCGCGCGAGCTGACCTCGGTCCTCCAGCACGAGATCGCGCCACAAGAGGCCGGATGGTATGTGCGGCCCGACGGCGGCCTTGACATGGACGGCCTGCTCACCGCGTTTCAGGACTTTTTTCGGCAGAAGTCCGAGCATTGGATACGGCGCGCGCAGTACACCGAGGCCGGTCCTCAGCTAGTTCTCCAGGCGTTCCTGCATCGCGTTGTGAACGCCACGGGCCGAATCGAGCGTGAGTACGCGCTGGGAAGCCGGCGGGTGGACCTGCTGATCGTCTGGCCTCGGGAGCGGGAGAGGGAGGACCGGATCGTGGTGGAGTGCAAACTCGTTAAGGCAGGACGCTCGCTCTCGCGGGCGATCACAGAGGGGCTTAGACAGACGAAGCGGTACATGGACATCAGCGCAACGGAAGCAGGTCACCTCGTCGTCTTCGACATGCGCCCGAGCAGAAGCTGGTCGGAGAGGATCTTCCGGGAAGAGCGGGAGTGTCGAGATAGCCTGATCACGGTCTGGGGAGCCTGACCAGATAAGGCCGGGATCCTCTCCGTCCGTGCCCAGCTACCTGCACCTCTCACTTTGTCTTGTGCCGCTCTTGTGTCATCTGGATTGACACTCCATGGTCCGCTGAAGTCTGATCGGGCTGTCGGTCCGCCCTTTGTACCGCAGTCGCTCTGGCTCAAGTGGCCTCTGCTCCCTTGGCTGGCCGCGCTCGGTGGCCCAGGCTGGTTGCCCTCAGTTGCCCGCAAGCCGCGTCGATGTCGCGTCCCCGGGGCTCACGGACGGCAACCGGGACATTCGACGACCGCAATCCATCGCGAAACGCTCGCACTCGAGCCCATGGGCTAGGCTGCCAGTCGACAAACGGAATCGGGTTGAACGGGATGAGGTTGACGAACGCTTGCACCCGGCACGCCAGCGCGGTTAGGGGCGGGATCAACCTTGGGTCGTCGTTGATGTCACGAATCATGGTGTATTCAAAGGTAATCCTGCGGCCACCGCGTGCGTTGAGTCTCTCAAGTGACTCCATAACCTTGTCAAGGGGATAGCGCTTCTCCAAGGGAATGAGCCGCTCACGAAGTTGAGACTCGGGCGCATGGAGGGACAGTGCCACCCGGAACTGCTCGGGGCGCCGGGACAATTCCTCGATACCCGGGATCACCCCGACGGTGGAGATCGTGATCCGACGCGCGCCGATCTTGTACCCATGGTTCAGTATGGAGAGAGCGCGGAGCACATGGTGGCGGTTGGCCAACGGTTCTCCCATCCCCATAAAGACCAAGTTGGTCACCGCCCCCCTCCCATGGGCCTTGGCCCACCGGGCCGATGCCCGATACTGCCCCACGATCTCGGCCGGCGACAACTGGCGTCGGAAGCCGGACCAACCCGTCGCGCAGAACTGACAGCGGAGCGCGCACCCCGCCTGGGATGAGATGCACAGCGTCAGCCGGTCCCGGGCGGGGATCAGCACGCTTTCGACCACCTCGCCGCCCTCCATTGCCCACAGGTGTTTGACCGTGCCATCGCTCGAAATGGACGTCGTGTCCAGCTTGGGTTCCAGTAGCCGGAACGCCTGACGCAGGGATTCGCGCTCGCCACCGGGCAGGTTGGTCATCCCGGAAAACGACATGGCATCTCTTCGCAGGATCCACTCCTGCACCTGTCCTGCCCGGTACTCGGGCTGACCCCGCCGACGAAAGTGTTCCCTAAGCGTGTCCAGCAACTCCGGTTTCGGGAGTCCCAGCAAGTTGGGGGGCTTTGTGGTCACGGCGCTGCTCGGGGATGACGGGGTCCCGGGTCACGGGGAAGGGTAGGCCGGGAGAGCCCCAAAAGCCCGGATTGTGGCTCTAGGGGTTCCCGCCGCTGATTTCCGCTTGAACGGCAATTGAGCGGTGGGTTAAGTTATAAGCTTCGGGTATGTCCGGCGCCGCCCCCCAACGCTCCGTCGGCCACTTTTCCAGGGCTTACCGGAGGGTGTGAAGTGCTCATACAGGAAGAAGGGAGCGCCACCGCGATGCGAAGCACGGGTGTCGGGCATGTTTCGCTGGACATGGCGGGAGAAGAGGTTTGCTTGGCCGCATGGGTTCACAGGCGGCGAGATCTGGGATCGTTGGTGTTCCTGGATCTCCGGGATCGCTCCGGTGTTCTTCAGGCGTCGGTCGGGCCGGATTGGTCGGATGCCGGGGCGCTTCAGGCGGCCGGCAGCCTGGGATTCGAGGATGTGGTTCGGGTCGCGGGTGTTGTGACCCCCAGGCCCGATCACGCCCGCAATCCTGATATGCCGACGGGCGATGTCGAGCTCAGGGTCACGGGGCTCGAGATCCTGAACAGGGCTCGCACACCGGAGATTCCAGTCTATCGCCCGCCGGAGGAAGAGTTGCCGCAGGAGAAGCTTCGGCTCCGGCACCGGGTCCTGGATCTGCGTCGTCCCGAGATGCAGGGGAGGATCAGGTTGCGTCACAAGCTCACGCTGGGTGTGCGCAACTATTTTGATGAGCACGGATTCTATGAAATCGAAACACCCATTCTGACGAAGCCCACGCCGGAGGGTGCGCGCGATTTCCTGGTGCCCAGCCGAATTCACAGGGGCGAGTTCTTCGCGTTGCCCCAGAGCCCGCAGATCTACAAGCAGCTGTTGATGGTGGCCGGTTTTGACCGCTATGTGCAGATTGCGCGCTGTTTCCGCGACGAAGACCTCAGGGCCGACAGGCAGCCAGAGTTCACGCAGGTTGATGTGGAGGCGTCGTTTGTGGGATTGGACGACATCATCCGCTGGTGCGAGGGCCTGATGGCCAGGCTGGCCCCCGTGGCGGGAATCAAAGCGCAGCCGCCCTTTCCCCGCCTGTCGCACTCAGAGGCATTGGAGCGCTTTGGCAGTGACCGACCCGACCTCCGGCACGGTGTTGAGATTGAGGATATGACGGGCGTGTTGGGCGCGTTGGACTCCAACATTTTGCAGGCCGCAGTGAACGCGGGAGGCCGCATTCGCGGCTTTCGCCTGGAGGGGGGCGGCCACCTTTCCAGGAGGCAAATCCAGGGAATTGAAGCGGCCGCAAGGGAAGCCGGTGCCCCGGGTCTTCTCTGGGCGAAGATCGTCGGCGAGGCGGCGTCAGGTCCACTGGGACGTTTCTTCGAGTCTGGTACTGCAGCCCGGCTGGCGTTGTCCGCTGGCGACCTGCTGGTGGTGGCCGCGGGCCGGGACCAGGTGACGTCGCCATCCCTGGATGCGGCCCGCCGCGCGTCGATCACCGCGCTCGCACTGCCCCGGCAGGCGGATCACGCGTGGCTTTGGGTGACGCGCTTTCCGGTCTTTGAGCGTGGCCCGGATGGGGCTCTCGTGTCCAATCACCATCCATTCGTGCAGCCCGACCCCGAGGACATTCATCTTCTTGAGTCGGATCCCGCATCCGTGCGGGGCTTGGCTTACGACCTGGTGTACAACGGAACCGAGCTGGGATCCGGAAGCATCCGCATCCACGACCCCGCGCTGCAACGCAGGATTCTGGGGATGCTGGGACTGTCGTCCGACGAAATCTCCCAGAAGTTCGGCTTCCTGTTGGAGGCGTTGGGTTCAGGTGCACCTCCCCACGGGGGCATTGCTCTGGGAGTGGACCGGCTCGTGGCCCGGTTTTCCGGCGCGCCCAGCCTGCGCGACGTGATCGCGTTTCCGAAGACGACAACGGCCCGGTCGAGCTTTGAGGGGGCGCCCGTGCCCATCTCCGGCCGGGAGCTGGCCGAGTTGGGACTCGCGAGGGCTGGCCCCACCGGCGGCACGGCGCATGGGGGCACCGAGGAGGCCGGGCAAGCCTGACGATGGCGAAGGGCGCTGTGGTACGGCATCACCTGAACGCCGAGGGCGCGGACCAGTATTTGTTGGCTGGAGTGGGTGACGCGAATTTCAGGGAGGTCGAGTCCCTCTTTGGCGTGCAAGTGGTGCTGCGCGGAGACCATGTGGGCGTGTCGGGGGAATTGGGCGCGGTCACTGACGCTTCTCGGGTGGTCGAGCACATGATCGAGCTGGCCCGATTGGGGACGTCGTACCCGGCATCCGATGTGGCTCGCTTTGCTGCGAGCTTGGGCAATCGTCCCGGGGCGGATGTGCGCAGTGTCGATGAGCGCCTGCGCATCTCGGTGCCGGGATCGAGGCGCTCCATATCGCCGCGCTCCGATGGGCAGCGCTGCTACCTCCAGGCGATGGAGGAGTCCGACATCGTGATCGGGATTGGACCCGCGGGAACGGGCAAGACCTATCTGGCTGTGGCCAGGGCTGTCGCGGACCTGTTCCGAAAGCGGGTACGGCGGATCATCCTGGCTCGGCCGGCGGTGGAGGCGGGCGAGAATCTGGGGTTTCTTCCCGGGGACATGCAGGAGAAGGTCGACCCCTACCTGCGCCCTCTGTACGACGCTCTGGAGGACATGATGCCGCACGCGCGCATGCGACGAGGCATCGCGGAGCGCACGATCGAGATCGCTCCCCTTGCCTACATGCGAGGCCGCACACTGTCGGACGCCTTTGTGATTCTGGATGAGGCGCAGAACGCCACGGCTGCCCAAATGAAGATGTTCCTCACCAGGATAGGCGTGAACTCGCGAGTGGTCGTCACGGGAGACAAGACTCAGATCGACTTGCCTCGCTCGCAGCGATCGGGTCTGATCGAGATTGAGGACATCCTGGGCGACATGGACGGGATCCGATTTGTGTACATGGGGGAGGGGGATGTGGCGCGGCACCCGCTGGTCCGCCACATCGTGCGCGCCTACGCTGCCGCCGACGATGGACCGGACGAGTCCGGCGCCGGGGGCGGGAATGGAGGGGATCATGGCCAGGGTTGACCGGGCTCGCTCCCTGCTTTCGTCGGTGCCGGAGCGCACATGGCCGGACAAGGTTGTGCATCACGGAGCCCGGTGGCTTCTGTTGCTGGCGCTCGCTGTCGCGCTGGTCGCCTTGTTCTCAATCAACGGTCATGTGGGTATTGAGCGGCACAATGTGGGTACCGTGGCCCCCCGCACCATTATCGCGCAGGTGGGTTTTCCGGTGCCCAAGGACGCAGATCTGCTCAGACGGGAGCGGGATGCCGCAGCGGCGGCAGTGATGCCGCTGTTCGTGTTTCAAGATGAAGCCGGGCGCGAGACCATCCTTGCGCTGGATGGTTTCTTTTCCCGTATTGACACCGCGCTCGCAACGGGGGGTGCCGCAGGCGTCGTGGGCGTCTTGGCCGCCGTCGGGATCGGTGCACGCGCGGACCAAGTCGAAGCCTTGGCCACGCCGGGGCGCGCCGCAGTACTGGAGGATCTTGCGAAGTCGGTAATCCGGTCACTGGTCGGCGACGGTGTGATGACACCTGTCGCGGCCGCCGAGGTGACCACGGATTCGATCCGCGTTGTGCGCGACGGCGTGGAGGCGGTGGTCCCTCGTAGCGATGTCCTGTCTGGACGGGAGCTGTACGATCGGGCGCTCGCGGGGCTCCAAGAGGATCAGGAGGCCGAGTTGCTCCGTCTGATCCTGGCCCGCTTTCTGGTTCACAGTCTGATTCTCGACACCCAGCGGACGGCGCGCGATCAGGCGTTGGCGCGTGACGCCGTACCGGTGCTGGAGGCCCGCGTGCTCGAGGGCGAGGCGATCGTCAGGGCGAACGAGCAGGTGGGGGAGGCCGAGGTGCGCAAGCTTGACGCCTATCGCGCGCAGCTTAGAGCCGATGGAATCAGCTCCGGTGCCGCCGGCCTGCGGGGAGCCGTGGGAGGATTCCTGCTGAACGCCGCGCTTCTGGTCGTGCTGGGGCTACTGGCGTTCTTCTTCCGTCCCGACATCTATCACTCCTTTCGCGCAATTCTCGCCATTGCCGGGATCTTTGCCCTGTACTTCGTGGCCGCGTTGGTGACGGTCGGGCAGGAAATCCCGTCATCGGCGCTGCCCGTGGTGTTCGTGGCCGTTTCGCTCGCCGTGCTCTGGGACGGGCGCTTGGCCCTTCTCTCCGTATTCGTGCTTGCCGGCCTCACCGCCGTGCAGGGCCCCTTCACCTCGACGCAGGTGTTCGTGATTGTGTTGGCGGGCGGAGCCGCCGCTGCCCTCAGCGTGAGGACGTTCCGGCGGTTGGCGCAGACATGGGCGTTCATCGCGTTCACAGCCGGTGCGTATGCCTTGGTCATCTTGGGGCTCGAACTCCAGGACTCAGACCTTGTCTTCTGGACCACCCTCTGGGCCGCTCTCGCGAGCACCGTGGTGAGCGCAATACTCGCCATTGGGTTCATCCCCGTATTTGAAAGGTTGACCGGACTCACAACGGAGCAAACGCTGATCGGCTGGACGGACACGAACCGACCGTTGCTGAGGCGTCTGGCCGAGCAGGCGCCGGGCACGTTTTCGCATACCAGGGAAGCGGCCAACATGGCGGAGGCGGGCGCCGACGCAATCGGTGCGGACGCGGCGCTGTGCAAGGCTGGGCTGTATTACCATGATATCGGCAAGTTGGCCCAGCCCGACTATTTCATTGAGAACCAGCGAGGGGCCAACCCGCATGACGAACTCGACCCCTGGCAATCGGCCGAGATCGTGCGCAATCATGTTGTCGAGGGTGTTCGCCTGGCGAGGCGCGAGAATCTGCCCGAGGCCTTGATTGACTTCATCCGTGAACATCACGGGGATCAATCCATCAGCTTCTTTCTGCATCGGGCGCGGCAGCAGGCGGAGGCCGAGGGAAGGGATCCACCGACCCCGGAGGCCTTCCGCTACCCGGGGCCCCGCCCCAGGACGCGCGAGACCGCGATCGCCATGCTGGCCGACTCGTGCGAGTCAGCCGCTCGCGCGCTTCAGGAACCTACCGAGAAGCGCATCCGGGAGCTGGTGAGCGGTATCTTTGCCGCCAAGGTTCAACACGGCCAATTGGACGAGTGCGGCTTGACCTTTCGCGATCTAACCGTCCTCAAGCGGCGCTTCGTCATGTTTCTGTCGGGGAGCCACCACCGGCGGATCCCTTACCCCACAACCCGGACATTGACAGAGGGCGAAGGGATCCAGGATGTGCGCGGTGCGACCGACAACGATTCACGTTAACGGCGCCGATGGCGACGGCGACGCTCTCCGGCGCCTGATCACCCAAGCTGTCAGGAAGCTGTTGCTGGGGGAGGGCGTCTCGGGGGGAGAGGTATCGGTGACGCTGCTCTCGGATGAGGCTATCGGGGCGATGCATGGCAAGTATCTGGGATCCGATTCCCCGACCGATGTCATCGCATTTGCGCTTCACGACGAGGGCGAGGAAATCCTGGGCGATGTCTATGTGGGGCGCCAACAGGCCTTGCGCCAGGCCCGGGAGCGGTCTGTTGACCACCGGATGGAACTGGCTCGCCTGGCGGTTCACGGTGTTCTTCATGTTCTGGGCCACAACCACCCCAAGGATGCGCGGCGGGAGGACTCCCCAATGTTTCGGATTCAGGAATCGGTGATGGAGGGGATCCGGTGGTAGCACACCACGATCCGCAACATCCTGTTGGCCCCTCCACGCTGGCCAACGTGTTGGAGTTGTTGGAGAAGGGAGATCAGCGCCGCTTGGCCGACACCGTGCGCCAGATGCACCCATCCGACATCGCCGATCTTGTCGCCTCGGTCCCGGTCGCGGAGCACCGCTTGGGGATCCTGGGCGCGCTCTCGGCGGAGGTGGCCTCCGAGACGCTGGCCGAGATGGAGCTGCACGAGCACCCGGCCGCACTCCTGACGGCGCTGGAACCGGGCCAGAGTGCCGAGTTGGTGCATGAACTGGCGGATGACGATGCCGTAGACATCCTGGGCGTGCTGGATCCCGGCGACCGGGAGCGGGTGTTGGCCGAGTTGCCGGCCCAGGAGGCGGGAGAGATACGCAGCCTGTTGCGCTACGGCGAAGACACCGCCGGCGGTCTCATGACCACTTGTCTCGTGTCGGTCATGGCTGAGTTGACGGCGGCCGAAGCGATCACCGAGATCCGCAGGCAGGGTCGTGAAGTCGGGCATTTCTATTCCGTGTTCGTCGTCGATGCGCGCGGGCGATTGCAGGGTACCGTCGCCCTGGACGACCTCCTTCTTGCAGACCCGGATGACCTGATTGAGTCGCTTGTCGAACCCACCGTCGCCACGGTCTTGCCCGATACCGACCAGGAGGAGGTGGGGCGGGCCATGGGGCGCTACAACCTGGTCAGCATTCCGGTCGTCAACAGCGAGGGTTCGCTCCTGGGCCGCATCACCTTCGATGATGTGATCGATGTGATTGAGGCCGAGAGGACCGAGGACATCCTCAAGCTGGCGGGGGTGTCCGATGACGAGGAGCTTCGCGCGGGATGGCTTGATTCTGTGCGTGCCCGGCTGCCCTGGCTGACCCTGAACCTGTTGACCGCAGGTGGCGCGGCGTCGGTCATCCTGCAGTTTGAGGTCGTCATTCAGAACGCCGTTGTCCTGGCGTTCCTGATGCCCGTGATCGCTGCCCTGGGAGGGAACACGGGCACGCAGGCGCTGGCGGTCACCATTCGCAGGATTTCCGTGGGGGACGGCCTGCGCTCTCATCACTTCCAGGCTGTGGGCAAGGAGGTGTTGGTGGGGTTGCTGAACGGATTCGTGCTGGGTCTCATCTTTGGTTTGTTTGCGTTTTGGTGGGAAGGCGGCGATCCGCGCATCGGGCTGGTGGTCTTGGCGGCGATGTGGATGAACATCATCGTCGCCGGCTTTGCGGGCGCGCTGGTTCCCACCGCGCTCAACCGCCTGGGGGTGGACCCGGCGGTCGCGTCCTCGGTGTTCGTACACACGCTCACCGATCTGGTGGGCTTCGTCATGGTCCTCAGTCTTGCGTCTGCCCTGCTTTTCTAGGGCGCGGGTTGTGCCGTGCGTACCTCCGCCTCGGGTAGCTGGCCGCCGTGGTCTGCGCAGGGCGCCACGCGTCCGGCGCCACGGGTCGAAGCGCCCGCCTTGATGGGGCGCGAAGGGCGGATGGAGCGTCTGGTCCAAGATTTTCGCAGTGGGAGGACTCCCGCGCTCGCCCGGGCGATTTCGGTGGTGGAGTCGGGGCACCCCAGCGCCGATAACCTCCTTCGGAGATTGTTGCGTACGCCTCCGCGCGCACGACGCATCGGAATTACCGGTCCTCCGGGAGCGGGGAAGTCCAGCCTCGTGGCCGCGCTGACCACGCGTCTGCTCGGTCGGGGAGAGAGGATTGGCATTGTGGCCGTGGACCCCACGTCGCCCTACTCTGGGGGGGCGCTGCTTGGAGACAGGATTCGCATGAACGACCTTGCCACGGATCCGGGCGTCTTCATCCGCTCGATGGCGACCCGGGGGTCTTTGGGCGGCCTGGCGGCGGCGACCCGAGAGGTCGTTGACCTCCTGGATGTCTTCGGATATCCCAACGTGCTGGTCGAGACTGTGGGCGTGGGCCAGACCGAGCTCGAGATCGCGTCGGCCGCCGACTCGGTTGCGGTCGTGCTGGTGCCGGAATCGGGCGACGGGATTCAGGCGATGAAGGCGGGGCTCATGGAAATCGCCGACCTCTTCGTGGTGAACAAGGCGGATCGCGCAGGCGCCGACCGGATGGTTCGCGACATCCGTCAGGCGCTCCTGCTGAGAGGCGGCAGGGGCGCGGGCGGCGACACCGGTCACCACGGAGTTCAGCTGGGGCCGCCGTCCAAGTCCGAGCAGGACGCCGAAGTGGACGCGCCGGGAGGATGGGAGCCGCCGGTGCTCAAGACCTCCGCGGGCCGCGATGAGGGAATCGACGAATTCTTGGAGGCGCTACTCAGTCACGGCCGGTACCTTGCTCAGTCGGGTGCCCTGACAGAGCGTCGGGCGAACCGGGCTCGGGATCGAATCCACGACATTGTCCACCACAGAATGCGGGCGCGTGCTGACCGCGAGTTGGCCGCCCATCCCGCGTTGGAGGAATGGGTTGCCGATGTTGTTGCCGGTCGGGATTCGCCTCACGGAGTGGCCGACAGGGTCATGCCAGCGATATTTCGGGCGGGGCGGAACAATGAAATGAAGAGACAGCCGGAAGCCGGGGGTGCCTGACAATGACGTCAACGACGGAAGCCAAGCAGGGGGTCGGGAAGGACACCTTGGTCCGGGCGATTGAGCAGCGGGAACGGGAGCTGGAACGGCTGCGGGAGCAGCTTGCAGACTGGGAAACCGTGTGCGGAGAGACTCCAGACCGCCTGCCCTTCTTCGACACCGGATCCGGCAATGAGGTTGAGGCGCTGTACACGCCCGAACACATCACCGGCAGCTATGCGGACAAGCTGGGGATGCCCGGCCTGTTCCCCTACACCCGGGGACCCTACGCCACCATGTACCGCACCCGCCTCTGGACGATGCGCCAGTTCGCGGGATTTGCCACGGCCGAGGATACCAACCGGCGCTACAAGTACCTGTTGGCCAAGGGTCAAACCGGCCTGTCGGTGGCCTTTGACTTCCCCACGCTGATGGGGTATGACGGGGACCACCCGCGTGCGCTGGGCGAAGTGGGCGTGTGCGGTGTTGCCGTTTCCTGTCTGGCAGACATGGAAGCCCTGTTCGATGGCATCCCCCTGGATCAAGTCTCCGTGTCAATGACGATCAATGGGCCCGCCATCATCCTGTTTTGCTTCTATGTGGCCGCTGCCGAGCGGCAGGGTGTCGCGTGGGACGCGCTGCGGGGCACCGTGCAGAACGATATTCTCAAGGAGTATCAGGCGCAGCATGCGTGGGTGTTTCCCCCGGAGCCCGCCCTTGGCCTGGTGCTGGACATGTTCGAATGGTGCGCGGCCCATGCGCCGAAATACAACCCGATCTCCATCTCCGGATACCACATCAGGGAAGCGGGGGCCACGGCCGGCCAGGAGTTGGCCTTCACGTTGGCCAACGGATTTGACTATGTGAGGCGCGCCATTGATCGAGGCTTGGACGTAGACTCCTTTTCTTCCAGGCTCTCGTTTTTTTTCGATGTGCATAACGACTTCTTCGAGGAAGTGGCGAAATTCCGGGCGGCACGCAGAATCTGGGCCCGTCGCATGCGCGACCACTTTCACGCCGTCAATCCGCTCTCGTGGCGCCTACGGACCCACGCGCAGACTGCCGGTGTCACGCTCACGGCCCAGCAGCCGGAAAACAACATTGTTCGCGTGGCTTACCAGGCGCTCGCCGCGGTGCTGGGGGGCACGCAGTCATTGCACACCAATTCGATGGACGAGACCCTGGCCCTGCCGACGGAAAAGGCGGTGACGATTGCGCTGCGGACCCAACAGATCCTGGCGCATGAGAGCGGCGTGCCTCACACGATCGACCCCCTCGCCGGGTCGTACTATGTGGAGGCGCTCACCGACCGGCTGGAGCGGGAGGCGGAAGATATCTTCGGTCGCATTGGCGAACAGGGAGGTGTGGTCCCGGGAATCGAGAACGGTTGGTTCCAGCGTGAAATCGCTCACTCCGCCTCAAGGCAACAGCGCGAGATCGAGAGCGGAGCGAGGACGGTGGTGGGGGTCAACGAGTTCACGGACGGGAAGGAGGCCCTTGACATTGATACGCTTCGCATTGATCCGTCCGTCGAGAAGCGCCAGAGGGTTCGTCTTCGCGAGCTCCGCCGTGCGCGCGACCGGCAGCGTGCCGACAAGGCGCTGTCGGAGCTGCGTGGTGCGGCGCGTGAGGCCAAAAATACTGTCCCCTACATCTTGGAATGCGCACGTGCAGACTGTACGCTGTACGAAATCAGGTCGGCTATGGAGGATGTGTTCGGAGCGTATCGGGAGCCGGTTTTCTTCTGACCCCCACGCATACACGAGGCTGCCTCTGCGGCACGCCGGCGACGTCAGGGCCGTCAGGCGCGCGGGGCGCGACGCCCTTGGAGGCCTCTGAGACAACCGGATCGACCGCTGCTTCGGCAGTCCATGCCCTCCCCGTGATCCGCGCGCCGGGGCCCTGGGTCAGGAGCGGAACCGGCCGGATCCACCACCCGATTCGGGTACCCAGGGACCCATTGCGGGGAGACCGTCAAGCCGGGCTTGCCTGCGCAGCCACTCGTCCGAAGGGATCTCGTAAGCGACGACCAAGAGAGGGCAGACCGACGCCGTCCCCTTGCGCCCGTCGTTTCGCGAGGGCGTCGACAACCTGCCTCACTGAGTGGTGTTGCGTGCCCAACACGCGGGGCGCGGCCCCGAGCGCGAATAAGGGCTTGCAAATGAACATGGGGCCGCGGGGCGGCCAACATTGGCCGCTCCGCAAGACCCCCCAATCCATCGCCGGCAGGACGGGACGACTTAGCGTTCGATACTGTCTCCACCTGCCGTGATGACCGTCTCCACCCTCCGGTTCTGTGCCCAGGCTTCCTCATTGGAACCCTGTGCGACGGGGTTCTCCTCACCATAGGAAATGGTGGTGAACCGCGCCGCGTCCAATCCTGCGCTCACGAAGAACTCCATGACCGCCGCAGCCCGCTCACCCGCCAGCACAATGTTGTACTCCGAGGTGCCTCGCTCGTCGGCGTGCCCCTCCAGTCGGAGGCGAACCGACGGATTGGCGCGCAGGATGCCGACCTTGGCGCTCAGCGCGACCTCGGCATCTGGACGAATCACTGCCTCGTCGTAGTCGAAGTACACGACTTCGGCCAGGGTCATGCGCGTCAGTTCGGCTCGCCGCTGACGCTCCCTCTCCTCCGCTTCCCGCTCGGCGGCGAGTCGCCGCTCGGCCTCCGCCTGGGCCCGCTGGATCGAATCCTGGCGCATGGCTTCCAATTCCTCAGCCGACGGGCCCGGGTCCCGCGCAGGCGGCGGCGGGGGTGGCGGCACCGGGGCGGGCGATCCGCACAGGCGGCGTTCTACCGCACAGAAGGCGATTGAGCCCAAGACACCGATCTTGCGCGACCGAAAAATGGAGGACCCGTCTTGGGTCAGGCCCAGCGCAAACGCTCCGGCGCGAACCCCGTGGATGTCTATCTGCACGCCGGCATTCAGGTCAAACCCATTGAAGTCCGCCATGACATCCAGTTGCCGCCCCGTGCCCAGCGGCACATGGAGGGAGTATCCGGCAAATACTCCTCCAGAGGACCGCGACTGATAGTAATCATGGTCTGAGCCGGATGAGAACAGTCCGCCGCCCCAGCCCAGGCTAATCGAGGAGCGCATTGCCGGCACGTTGGCTGTGGCGACCACATAGGGGGTCAGGTTGCCGCTGAAATCAGCGCTCTCGCGCAACCTGTAGTCCGGGTAACCGAAGCGGTTGGGTTGCAGGTCGTCTACATAGGAAGTGCCGTAGTTGGGCGACGTCACGTAACGCGCACCCAGCGCCAGGCCGAGGTTCTCGACGGAGGAGGGCAGGACCGACACTCGGCCAAATCCACCCCAAATGCGCCCCCCGTTCTCCTCCGTGTCCCAGTGTTGCACCGTCGCCCCAATCTCCACTCGGTCGAGGAGACCAAGGGAAAAGGACGCATCCGCGAGCCATTTCTCGTAGGCGGGCCCAAATCCTCTGGATGAGCCGTCGGGATCAAATCGCAATGTCCTCTCGACAGACACAGAAGAAGTCGAATATGTGGCGGCCACGGCCAGGTGGGGCAGCACAGTAGCCACCGGAACATCAAAGAGGCCCGTACCGTAGCGGAGGGTGCTGGATCCCGTGTTCGTCTGGGCCAGCGCAGGGGCCGCCGCACCAAGGACCAGCACCGGGTGAACGCTGAGCAGGGAACGAAGAATCAGCTTCCTAGCCTTCATCAATCTTCACCTCACGGTGACTGGCCCGCAGGAGCCAGTTGTGAACCTTCCATGGGAATTTCGGTAGCTCCGAAAACCAACGAATTATGGTGAATCAATGGTGGTTCAGCAAGACATCATTGTCCACTCTACCGGTTGATGCGGGCCTACGACACCGTTCGATTGAGGACGCGGGGGCGGTGTCCCTTAACGGGTCGAAGCACTGTTGGTCAGCCGATGGTGAGGATCCAGTCGGTCTCCAGCTACGGCCCGTGGAGGTCTTGGTACAGGGATGCATGCCACTGCGCCGCAGTTCGGTGACCCCTGAGCGCCGCGTCGGCGAAGTAGTCGTTGACTCCGACCGGAAGGTCCATTCGTAGTCCGCCTGTCAGATCTTCCCGAATCGTGGGTATGATCATCCGGTGGGCGCCGGCGTCGTGGCCGTCGTCGTTGCCCCAGGTGCTCCACAGAAGCCGTGTCGACGCCCTGGGGCCCACGGCGGGCCGGTACGCAAACCAACCGGTGGAGTCCAGGGCATGCCCCTTGCGGTACGCGAGACTGTGCTTGCCCAAGCTCCGCGTGCCCATCGCCTGTAGCCCCTATGAATTCCGCTCGCGCATTCCCAGGCAGGTGATTCCGGGCATGAGGTCCCGTGTACCGCTGCCCGGTTGCATGGGGTAGGGCATCTGCACGTCACGCTCCATGCTCATGGGTGTGGGCCCAATCTCTTCAATGGAGCCAATCGGGGCATGGACTGACCGGCGTGGACGTGCCGCGGCGTGCTCCCTGAACGCTCGATCCCCATCAGAGCGCGCAAGGTCACGTCGCCGACGCCGGAGGACGCAGGGGCGATCTCGGTTCCCTGTGCGGTGCGGACGCGCACTCGAAATGGTCAATCCGGTTGCCCATGGCCGGGAGGGTCACGATATCGCCGGGAGCGTACATAAGCCCGGCCATGTGCATCCCCATCCCGATGTCGACCGGGGCCAGATGACATGTTTCCTGCACCTTGTCCACATTGATGCGCTCAGTGCCGATCCGATTCCCCTCCATGGTCATCCGCAGGAAGTGGTATGACCGCATGAATTTCGCCCCGCTCGTGCGTGTGCTCGCCCACCACGTCGATGGGCGCAATGGCCGTTGCCGCGAGGTGAGCTCCACTCCACCTGGGCCTGGGCCGACTTCGTCGTTGAGGCCGCAATGGCGCCGATGGCCCGCAGCGTGACCATGAAGCGCGTCGCCATTTGATTCAGTTGCCGTTCTGTTGGTTCCTCCGTCCCTCCTACCGAGTAAGTCTTCAGGTCGTGCCTCGCCCTGCGTTGCCCCCCAAAGCCTGCGCGGCGTACGGGGGTCAGGGGTTCGGAAGCGTTGTCCGGTTGTTTCAGCTACCCGAAGTCTGGACTGGGAGGCCCGTTGGGAAAGGAAAAAACATGGGGCGTGCGTGCTTGAGCGAGCTGCCGGAGCGACGGCGCCACGCCTGCCGATGCCGGTATCGTCGCAATGGAGCGTGGCATCGTCCCGGGTCGGGGGAGGGCCCGCAGACAGCGTGAAGGGGCATGTGTCCGTGCATGCACAAGCCAGAGGCGCTGACGGTGGGAGCGCCGAACGGGAAGCGTGTTCCCCGGGCGCCGAAGCATGATGATCGTGCGGCTCGCCCGGGCCGTGGGGCGTGCTGTCGTGGTCCAAGTGGTGCGGACAGCTGTGCGCCACCAGGCCCAGCACCAAGACGGGCATGAGCGCGGCCGCCACGGCAGTCTGGATCCGCCTCCGGCGCAGCAACCGGCAATTTCCGCTATTGCCCATACTCACCTGGATTGCTTGTTCGTGCCTCGTTCCCGGGTGTCCCGACCATGTTGCCCCGGTCCCCTTGACCCAACCGCGATCAAGGCCGGGTGAAGTATTGGCTGCGCTGGACCGGTCCCCTTGATCGTTGCACCGATCAAATTTGGAAAGCCCCACGCCGTGCCGATGTCAACATGGACCGTTGCCGTCGCTCGGGGGCGTGCGGCCCGGAGTGTTCGGCCACATTGACATGGGAGGCCCCCCGCGCCACCTTGGGGGGTTATCGTTGATGAGGTTTCCTAAGAGAGCGTGTGCTTCTGAGCCCGTGCTCTGAGGGTATCGTCGGATGCGGGTGCCTTGAGGCGGTGGGCGCTTCAGTGAATCGTATCGACCGTCCTGTGGCCCATCCAACGCCTGGTGGTCGCACGCTGGTGCAGGGGAGACAATGCTCAAGCCATTTCTTGGCCGAATCGTCGTGATTGCGGCGGCTATCACCCTTACCGTGGGGTACTTGTGGGCCAGGGGCCTCAAGCTCGGTCTGGACCTACAGGGCGGGATGCAGCTGGTCCTGGAGGTTGATGATCCAGAGGAGACGCTGACGGACGAGCGGCGTGCCGATGCGATCGACAGGGCGGAGCGTATCATTCGCACCCGCATCGACCAGTTCGGGGTCGAGGAGCCACTGATCCAGAAGGTTGGGTCTGATCGCTTGATTGTGGAGCTGGCGGGTCTGGAGGATGAGGAGCGAGCCAAGGAGATCATCAACCAGCAGGCGTATCTGGAGTGGAAGCTTGTCCTCGAGACCACCGACGTCGACCAGCGTCTTGATCGGCTTGATCGTGCAGTGGTCCTCAATGTCGGCGAGGAGCGACTGCGCGAGATGGGCCGGGACACTGAGGTTCAGTCCCCGATCGAGGAGCTTCTCTTCAGCACTCCCGACGAGGCTCCGGCGGAGGACAGCGTCGTGGATGACACCCCGAGTGCCGGCGATGGGGCGGAGGGCGAAGAGGAGCTGAACTTCGCCCCGTTCTCTGGACTCCTCCGTGTGGGTCAGAGCGGGGGAGGGAGCTACCTGGTTGACGCGGCTGATGTCGAGGCCGCGGACATGTTCATGGCACTGGATGATTTTCAAAGGGCCCTGCCCCGCGATGTCAGCCTCCAGTGGGGCTGGGAGGATTCGATCGCGATCGGCGGCCGCTATTACCGAGAGTTGTTTGTGCTGGAGGAGGACCCCTTCCTAACCGGCGATCAACTGGACGATGCCACGGCGACCAGGGACCAGCAATTCAATAACCCGCAGGTTCTCTTTGACCTCAATCGGCGGGGTGGGCGGGCCTTCCAACAGGTGACCGGGGCGCACATCGGGGATCGCATCGCGATCGTTCTTGATGGCGAGGTGGTGAGCGCTCCGGTGGTGAGGGATCGGATCGGATCCAGGGGATCAATCGACATGGGCCCCGACGAGGGACTCGACGCGGCCAACGACCTGGCCCTGGTCCTGCGGGCCGGCGCATTGCCGGCGCCGCTGAGGATTATGGAGGAGCGCACGGTGGGCCCCTCTCTTGGCCAGGACTCCATTGATCAGGGCCGCGTTGCCGGCATCGTGGGCATCGTGGCCGTCATCGTGGCGATGATTCTGTACTACAGGGTTGCCGGCGTGCTGGCGATTTTGGCCTTGGGCGTCTACGTACTCCTGGTCTTGGGGGGACTGGCCGCGCTGCAGGCAAACCTGACCCTGCCCGGGATCGCCGGGCTCATTCTGTCCGTCGGGATGGCCGTGGATGCCAACGTACTGATCTTCGAGCGCATACGAGAGGAGTTGGCCGCCAGGCGCGCGCCCCGCACGGCCGTCGAGGAGGGATTCGGCAACGCAGTGTCCGCCATCGTCGACGCCAACATCACCACGCTCATTACGGGCCTGATCCTGTTTCAGTTCGGCACCGGCCCCGTGCGGGGTTTTGCCGTCACGCTGTGCATTGGCATCGTGGCATCGTTTTTCTCCGCTCTCTATGTGACCCGCTCCCTGTTCCTCATTTATCTGACGAGGAAGAGGGGCGCGGATCCCATCAGCATTTAGGCCCGGGACTCCGACGGGACTAAGGGACCAAGCATACCCATGTGGCTCTTTCACAATTCGACGTACGGCTTTATCGGGATGCGGCGGAAGGCCTACATCGCCTCCGGGATCATCCTGTCCCTGGGTATCGGGGCCATGGTGTTCAATGTGATCACCACCGGATCCTGGCTGAACTATGGGGTGGACTTCACCGGAGGGGCGCTTGTCCAGCTCCGGTTCAACGAACCGACCACGGATGAGCAGCTGCGCGAGGCGCTGGGAGGGGTGGATGCGCCGCCGATTACGCGATTTGGCGACGATAACGAGTTCGTGGTGCGCGCCCCCATCGCGGAGGGCACCGATGTAGACATTGTGGCCGGAGCCATCGCGGCCCAGGCGTCGGCCGCGTACGGGGAGGGCGCCTTTGAGGTGTCGAGGCGCGAATTGGTCGGGCCCAAGATCGGCAGGGAGCTGCAAGGGCGCGCCCTCATGGCGATCCTTTCGTCCTTTGTCCTCACGCTCCTGTACATCGCCATCCGCTTCGAGTTTCGCTTTGGTGTCGCGGCGGTGATTGCCACCGCGCACGACATTCTCTTTACCCTGGGTTTTCTTGCGATCTTCAGGGTGGAGGTGTCCCTGCCCACGGTCGCCGCGATTCTGACGATCCTCGGGTATTCCCTGAATGACACAATCGTGGTCTTCGACCGGATCCGGGAGAACCTGGGGAAGAAGGGCGGGCGCCGGCAGGATCCCTACGCGCTGGTGAATCGCTCGATCAACGAGACGCTTCCGCGCACTGTCCTTACCTCCGGCACGACGCTGGCGGTGTTGTTGTCGCTGCTCGTGCTGGGCGGCGCCGTAATCCGCGACTTCACCGTGGTGCTCATTCTGGGAGTCCTGATCGGGACCTACTCCTCGATTTTCATTGCCTCGCCGGCCTTGCTCGAAATCCAGAAGCGCTTCGGCACCGGTGATGCGGCCGAGAAGCGCAAGCGCCGTGCCGCGCGGAGGGCGGCGGCTACGGGCATGTGATCCTCGCCGACTCCCACTGCCATCTGACCGATCGCGCGTTCGGAGGGGAGGTGGTCGCCGCAATCGAGAGAGCCAATCAGGCAGGTGTGGCTCGCGCGATCACGATCGCGTCGGGCGTCGAGGACTCCCACGCCGCCCTTGAGTTGGCCGACAGTCACCCCGGGTTTCTCTGGTGCACGGTCGGGGTGCATCCTCATGCGGTCGCCCAGGGGGACGCAGACGAGGACATGGATTCCCTTCGGTCCCTGACTCGACATTGCCGTTGCGTGGCGATCGGTGAGACGGGTCTTGACTATTACTACAATCACGTTGCCCGTGTGGCTCAGCGGCGATACTTCGAGCGTCACCTTGCCCTGGCCGCGGAGTTGTCCATGCCTGTCGTCGTGCATGCGAGGGAAGCCGCCGAGGATGTGGCGGCTGCGATTCGTCGGTGGGGTGACCGCGTGCGGGGGGTGCTCCACTGCTTCACCGGACCCTTGGAGCTCATGACGCTGGCGCTGGACCATGGGTGGTTCGTGTCCTTTACTGGCATTGTGACCTTCAAGGGGTTCGACACCGAGTTGGTGCGCCGGACTCCGGCGGACCGCTACATGGTGGAGACCGACTCGCCATATCTGGCACCGATTCCGAAGCGGGGACGCCGCAATGAGCCGGCGTTTGTCGGTCATGTGGCCGACCGGATCGCCAGTATTCGGGGAGAATCCCGTGCCCGGGTGGCCGCTGACACATGGGCAAACACCGCCAGGTTTTTCGGGTTGCCCGAGGAGGCGTGACGATGACCGATCGACGCCGGGGACCAAGGATACGGGTGCTCCCGGATCATGTGGCGAACCAGATCGCCGCGGGCGAGGTGGTGGAGCGCCCGGCGTCCGTAGTGAAGGAGCTGGTCGAGAACGCCCTGGATGCCGGTGCGCGCACGATTCGCTCACGGATCGAGCGGGGCGGGAAGGGGCGGATACTGGTGGCCGATGATGGGCATGGGATGGAGCGCGAGGATGCTTTGAAGTGCTTGGATCGGCACGCAACCAGCAAGGTGCGCGAGGAGGGTGACTTGCGGGACATCCAGACGCTGGGATTCCGCGGCGAGGCGCTGCCCTCCATCGCGGCAGTCTCCAGGATGATCCTGGACACTCGGGCCGCAGGTCAGGAAACGGCAACCCGGCTACGGGTGGTTGCGGGACGCCTGCTGGGCTTTGAGGATGTGGCTCGCCGTCGAGGAACCACGGTGGATGTGCGCAACCTGTTTCTGAACACCCCGGTACGAGCCCGCTTTCTGCGTGATGTTGGCACAGAGACCGCTGCCATCCTCAGGGTGTTTCACGGCCTGGCGCTGGCCAACCTTGATGTCCACTTCATCCTGGATCTCAATGGCAAGACGCAGCTGGACCTCCCCCCGGAGCGGCATTTGCTGGAGCGGGCAGGAAGCCTATGGAGCGATGCCATGGACGCCGGGCTTGTTCCGATCTCTGCCCGGAACACCGGTTATGAGCTCTCCGGCCTGATTCAGCGTCCGGACCGCGCGCGTCCGGGCTTTCGCCGGGTGCATCTGTTTGTCAATGGTCGCCCGTTTCGGCACCCGGGCCTCGTGGCCGCATGCGACCGGGGATACCGCACCACTATCGCTGCTACGGTGCGGCCCTGGATGTTTCTTTTCCTGGACGCTCCGCCGGGACAGGTCGACGTCAACGTGCATCCAGGCAAGGCCGAGGTGCGATTCCAAGACCCGGAGCGCGTTGAGGCCCTAGTGGAGAGTGCGGTGCGCCGTGTCTTGGAGGGTGCCGATTCCGCCTCCACATGGCATCGGCAGCCGGGATCGGAGTCGGCCAGGGCGCGTGCGCGGGCGGGGTCGGTTCCCGGCATGGAGAACGGCGCGGATCACCCGAGGGAGAGCGCGGGCGAAGAGATGGACCAGGGTGCCGGGTCCGAAGGCGAAGGTGCGGAGGCAGGTGGGCAGACCGGGTTCTTCGAGCACTCGGGTGAGCGCGGGCCGGAGGGCGGTGGCGTCGCTGAATATCGGTTGCCGCCCTCAGCGCCCAGACCGCCGCTTCTCCAGATTCACGACAGCTTCATTCTGGCCGAGACGCGCGACGGTCTGATCATCGTGGACCAGCACGCGGCGCACGAGCGAGTGTTGTACGAGCGCATCATGGCCGACTTCGATTCGGCGCGAGGGGTGGGGCAGCGCCTGCTGTTCCCGATCGCGATCCATTTGACCCCACCCGAAGTCGAGATGGTGCTGGGCGTCTCCGAGGCGATGGGTCAGATCGGCTTTGAAGTCTCGCGCCTGGCCCCGGAGGCCATCCTCGTTCACTCCGTGCCCAATCCCCACCGCTACTTCGATGCGGAGCGATGCGTGCGCGAAATGATCCAGGAATTGGCGAGCGGGTCGGCTCTGATGCGGAGCGCCCGCAACCAAAACGAGCGCGTCGCCATGAGCTTCGCGTGCAAGGCCGCCATCAAGGCCGGGCAATCGCTGACCCCGGATGAAATGCAGGCGCTCTTCGATCAGCTGTTCGGCACGAAGTTGCCCTACCATGATGTTCATGGCCGCCCCACCATCGTGCGTCTGGGGCTGGAGGAGCTCCGCCGAAAGTTCGGTCGCTCATGAGTGAAAGCGGTGGGGTGGAGCCGAATTTTCTGGCCATCGTCGGGCCCACGGGGGTTGGGAAATCGGCCCTGGGCATTGATGTGGCGCTACGGTTGCGGGGCGAAATCGTTTCCGTAGACTCCCGACAGGTCTACCGCGGCATGGACATCGGGACCGCCAAGGTGACGGCCAGCCAGCGTGCCGCAGTCGTTCATCACGGGCTCGACATTCGCAGTCCTGACGAGCGCTATAGCGCGGGCGAGTTCGGCAGGGACGCCAGGGGGTGGATCGCCGAGATTCGAAGTCGGGGTCGCCTGCCGATCCTCGTGGGCGGCACGGGCTTCTTCCTGCGAACCCTGATGGAGCCGCTGTTTCGGGAGCCGCCCCTTGATCCCGACCGCTGCCGTGCACTGGAGGACGCGCTGGGCGGCTTGTCCCGCAGTGAGTTGGCCCGCTGGGTTCGCGGGCTGGACTCCCGGCGGGCGGGAGTTGCGGCCGAGGGCGGGGCTCAGCGCATGATTCGTACTCTTGCGGTGACGATGCTCACCGGTCACCCCCTGTCAAGCTGGCATCGCGACAGTCCGCCCGATGGTGATCCGCTCAGCGGTGTGGTGTGTGTTCTCACCCTTCCCCGCGATGTGTTGGCGTGGCGCATCGAGCGGCGTGCACAAGCGATGGTGGCCGACGGATTGATCCAAGAGGTAGAGGCACTGCTTGCGGCGGGCCATCGCCCGGGCGATCCGGGCATGACCGGGGTGGGATATCGCGAGGTCGTGGATCACCTGGCGGGGCGCATCACGGTTGCGGAGGCCATTGAGCGAATGACCGTCGCCACGCGCCGGTACGCGAAGCGGCAGGAGACATGGTTTCGCCGACAGCTGGGGCCGCGGGCGGCGCGCATCGACGCGGCCTTGCCGGGCGAGCGCCTGGTACGTGCCGCGCTGGCTGTCTGGGCCAGGCGGTCGGTCGGACACAGGTCATCGGCGACGGGATGAAGGTCGGCATCACCTGCTACCCCACCTATGGGGGATCTGGAGCCGTGGCCACGGAATTGGGCATTGGCCTGGCTGCGACGGGCCATGAGGTGCATTTCATTTCCTATGCGCAACCCTTTCGCCTCTCAGGTTTTCGGGAACGCGTCTACTTCCACGAGGTCGAAATCGAGCGCTATCCCCTGTTCGAGCATCCCCACTACACCTTGGCTCTCGCCGTGGCGATTCACGACTGCGCGGTGCGGGAGGGGCTGGACATCATTCATGTCCATTACGCGATTCCGCACGCCACATCTGCCTGGATCGCGCGCGAGATGTTGGAGCAGGGCGGTCCGCCGATCATGACCACGCTTCACGGGACCGATGTCACCCTCGTTGGAACCCACCCGTCGTTTCATGCGATCACCCGCTTCTCGATCCTGCGTGCGCAGGGTGTTACCGCCGTGTCGCATTTTCTTAAAGGTGTGACGGTCCGTGACTTCAAGATCCCGGAAGAACGCGTCCAGGTGATTCCCAACTTTGTGGACACCGAGGTGTTCAGACGGGGACGCAGTCCATGCCACCGCGAGGTCTTCGCGCCCCAGGGCGAAAAGATTGTGATGCACGTGTCCAACTTTCGACCGGTCAAGCGCGTGGCGGATGTCATTGATGTGTTCGCGGGCATCCGTGCCAAGGTGCCCGCGCGGTTGGTGATCGCCGGTGACGGCCCGGATCGGCCGAAGGTGGTTGAGCGGGCACGGGCGGCGGGATTGGCCGCCGATGTCGTCTTCCTGGGCAAGCACTCCGCGGTTGAGGAGTTGCTGAGTTGTGCGGACCTGTTCCTGATGACGAGCGATCGGGAGTCCTTTGGACTGGCGGCCCTGGAGGCGCTCTCGTGCGGAGTGCCCGTGGTGGGGTACGGAGTTGGCGGTCTGCCCGAGGTGGTTCCCGACGGGGATGCGGGCGTGCTTGTCGAGGTGGGCGCCGTTGCGGACGCCACGGACGCCTCGGTGGCCCTGCTTCGCGATCCCGTCCGGTGGACGCGCTTCAGCGAGGCGGCGCGAGCCGTGGCGGTGGATCGGTACGGCAAGGACAAGATTCTCCCCCGGTATGAGGCGGCGTATCGGGCACTGGTCGCCGGATCGTGACGTGGTACGAAGGAGTGCTTCTGGGGCTCCTCCAGGGCGCGACCGAGTTCTTGCCGGTCTCCAGCTCGGGTCATCTTGTGGTCGGTCAGTACGTTCTGGGGATTGATGCCGGGGGAGTGGGTCTCGAAGCGACGCTTCACTTGGCGACGCTCGTGTCCGTGCTCGTGGTGTACCGGCATCGCATCGGCACGCTACTGATGGGTGTGGCCGGGGGGCAACGGGACCAGAGGAGGTATGCGGGCCTGCTCTTGCTTGCCTCCATCCCCGCTTCCCTTGCCGGACTCGGGCTTCGGGGCTTCCTGGAATCCCTCTTTGAGGTGCCGGCCGTGACCGGAGCCGCCCTCCTGGTGACGGGTTGCGTGGTCTGGTCTGCCAGGCGCGCACTGGCGAGTCGGCCGGCCGGAGAGGTTGAGTTGGGCACCGCGCTGATGGTTGGCGCGGCCCAGGCCCTTGCCATCGTGCCCGGGATCTCCAGGTCGGGTGCGACCGTTGTCACCGCGCTCTGGAGGGGTGTGGACCCCTCCGAAGCGGCGGCGTTTTCGTTTCTGATGTCGGTCCCGGTGATAGCCGGTGCGGCGCTGCTCCAAGTATCGGAGATCTCGCGCGGGGCGGCCATGGGCGAAGAGGTGGCCGGTTCCGTGCTTCTCCTCTCGGCCGGGGTGGCCTGCGTGGCCGGCATCGCGGCGATCAGGCTGTTCCGCTCAATGTTGTCCAGGGAGTCATTTCATCGCTTTGGACCGTATCTGTGGGTGATGGGTACGCTCTTCCTGGGCTGGGTTGGGCTTCGGTGAGCCGCCCTGCGCGGGGGCCGGACACGACTACTCGACGGGCGAGGTTGCCGTCGTGGGAAGGACGCACGGTGGAGGAATGGACATCCACGCTTGGCGTCGGCTGGTTTGAGGCCTATTCCGTGATCGATTCCACCAATAATCGGGCCCGGTCAGTTGCGCTTGGCCCGATGTGCGGGAGTGCGCTGATTGTGGCTGATCGACAAACGGAAGGGCGGGGGCGTCGCGGGCGGCCCTGGTATTCCGACACCCCCGAGGGACTCTGGTTTACGGCCGTGCGGTGCGAAGCTCCGGAGCGGGGATGCGGTGTGGCGCTGCGGGCGGGGCTGGCCGTGGCCACGGGAATGGAGGAGTTGGTCCCCGGTCTTCAGGTTCAGGTCAAGTGGCCCAACGACCTTTGGGTATCCGGGCGCAAAGTTGGAGGTGTACTCTGCGAGAGAGTGGGTGCCGCACTCCTGATCGGGGTTGGCCTGAACCTCAATCAGAGGCGAGATGACTTGCCTCGGGGTCTCGACCCGCCCGCCTCCTCGGTGAGGCGCGAGAGCGGTGTGACGCTAGCCAAGGGCTGGGCGCTGGAGGCGATGGCGCCCCGAATCCTAGAGATCGCACCCATGCCCCGGGGACGAATTCCCCGCGGGGAACTTGAGGCACTGGAGGCAAGATCGCCCCTTCGGGGCCGGAAGCTACGGGTCGACGGCGTTGCACTAGGCCCCGATGGCGAAACGGTGCGGATCGCGTCAACGGACTCGCGCGGCGGCGCCATCGCTCCAGACGGGTCATTGGAGGTGGTGGCTCCATCGGGTCGGAGCGCCTGGCTTGTGGCGGGGTCTGTCGGTCTGACCGTTCGGTCGGGACAGTTGGTACGGGACAAAGGAGTCGCGTGATGGATCTGCAGCTGGTGGCGGATGTCGGCAACACGGAGACGGTGTTTGGCCTGGTGACGCTCGGTGGCGAGAAGGTCGTTGACCACTGGCGGGTGAGTACGACCGTGCCCCGCACGGAGGCCGAGTATGGGGTGTTGCTGTCGGCATTGCTGGCGCGCGGGAGTCATCAGGCGAAGCGCGTCCGCCGCGGCGTGGTGGCCTCTGTGGTGCCCTCCGGGGATCGCACACTCAGGAGTGTTCTGGCGTCGGTGGTCGACGGCGTGGTGTACAGCGTGAACGCCGCCTCCGATCTTCCGATTACCCTGGATGTTGAGGAGCCGCTGACAGTGGGCGCGGACCGGATCGTCAATACGCTGGCGGCGAAGGCGCTCTTTCGGCGTGATACGATTGTCGTGGATCTGGGCACCGCCACCACCTTCGACTGTATTACGGGGGCGGGTGTGTTCAGGGGAGGCGTCATTGCGCCGGGCGCCAGCGCGGGCCTGGATTGGCTTGCCCGCAGCACCGCGAAACTCCCCTTGGTCGAGTTGACGCCTCCCGCCAAGGTGGTGGGACGACGCACGGAGACGTGTATTCAGAGCGGCGTGTTCTATTCGGTTGTCGATGCCGTTGACGGCATTGTCGGTCGGATCCGGGAGTCTTGGGCAAGGCCCGACCCCCTGGTTGTGGCGACGGGTGGCCACGCTTCGGTGATTGCGCCGCACACGACCTCGGTACATCGGATTGAGCCCCTGTTCACGCTCCATGGCCTGGGCATCGCCGGAGCGCACCTCGCCTCCCGAACACCGGGGGTTGACCTCGGGACCAAATGTGGCGAACGTATTTCGCACACCGTTAGCACTCACGGGCAACGAGTGCTAACACGGCGGGGCCGCCGCCCCGCACAACCCGAGTCAATGCTCACTTTGTTTTCAAGGAGGAGCGCAATGTCAGCCGTGGATAGGATCCAGCCTCTGGCGGATCGCGTAGTGGTGAAGGCCTTGGAAGAGGCCGAGCAGATGCGGGGCGGTCTGTACATCCCAGACACCGCCAAGGAGAAGCCCCAAGAGGGCGAAGTGGTTGCCGTGGGGCCGGGCAAGAGATCCGACGACGGGACCCGCGTCCCGATGGATGTCAGCGCCGGCGCCCGCGTGCTGTACGGCAAGTACAGCGGCACGGAAGTCACCGTCGACGGGGGCGAGTACCTGATTCTCCGGGAGTCCGACATCCTGGCCGTCCTCAGCTAGTCCACCACCGGGAGCGCCGTAAAGCGCCACCGGAGAACACAAACACCAGGAGGTAGAAGCAACATGGCAGCGAAGGAATTGGATTTTGACATTGAGGCGCGCGCCCGACTGAAGGCTGGCGTCGACAAGCTCACCCGCGCGGTCAAGGTCACGCTGGGACCCAAGGGCCGCAACGTGGTGATTGATCGCAAATTCGGATCTCCGACCGTCACCAAGGACGGCGTGACCGTGGCCAAGGAAATTGAGCTCGAGGACCCGGTCGAGAACATGGGTGCGCAGATGGTCAAGGAGGTCGCCACCAAGACGTCCGATGTCGCGGGCGACGGCACCACGACCGCCACCGTGCTTGCCCAGGCCATCTTTGGCGAGGGGCTGAAGAATGTGACGGCCGGCACGAACCCCATGGGGATTCGCAGGGGCATCGACGCCGGGGTGGAGGCGGTGGTCTCCGCGCTGGCGGGTGCGTCGACGGAGACCCGCGGGAAGCGGGAAATTGCTCAGGTCGGCGCCATCTCGGCGAACAACAACATGGAGATTGGCGAGCTGATTTCCGAGGCCATGGAGAAGGTCGGCAAGGACGGCGTCATCACCGTGGAGGAGGCTCGGGGGTTGGAGACCGAGCTGGACACGGTGGAGGGCATGCAGTTTGATCGCGGCTACCTGTCTCCGTACTTCGTGACCGATTCGGAGCGCATGGAGGCGGTGCTTGAGGAGCCCATGATTCTGATTCACGACAAGAAGGTGTCGTCGATGAAGGATCTTCTCCCGATCCTGGAGAAGGTCGCGCAGATGGGCCGCCCGCTCCTGATCATCGCCGAGGACATCGAGGGCGAGGCGCTTGCGACGCTGGTGGTCAACAAGCTGCGGGGAACGCTCAAGGTGGCCGCGGTCAAGGCTCCCGGCTTCGGTGATCGCCGCAAAGCCATGCTGGAGGACATCAGCGTCCTGACCGGCGGGCAGGTCATTTCCGAGGAGGTCGGCTTCAAGCTTGAGAACGCCGTCGTCAGCGACCTGGGAACCGCCAAGAGGGTGGTGATTGACAAGGACAACACGACCATCATTGATGGCGCCGGCGGGGAGGACAAGATTTCCGGCCGCATCGAGGAGATCAAGGTCGCCATCGACAAGTCCACGTCAGACTATGACCGCGAGAAGCTGCAGGAGCGCCTGGCCAAGCTGGCGGGCGGTGTGGCGGTGATCAACGTCGGCGCTGCCACCGAGACGGAGATGAAGGAGAAGAAGGCCTTGGTCGAGGACGCGTTGCACGCGACCCGGGCGGCGGTTGAGGAGGGCATCGTCCCAGGCGGTGGCGTGGCGTTGCTGCGCGCCCAGGCGGCCCTTGACGGGTTGTCGCCTGATCGTGAGGACGAGCAGGTCGGCATCGGCATCCTGCGCCGCGCTCTGGAGGCTCCCATTCGTCAGATCGCCGGAAATGCCGGCGCCGAGGGCTCCATCGTGGTTGCCACGGTTCGCGAAGGCGAGGCCGGCTTCGGCTACAACGCGCAGACCGACTCCTACGAGGACCTGGTGGCCGCGGGTGTGATCGACCCCACCAAGGTCGTGCGGAGCGCGTTGCAGAACGCGGCGTCCATCGCGAGTCTGCTGCTGACGACTGAGGCTGTGGTCGTGGAGCGGCCCGAGGACGAGAAGCCGGCGATGCCGGCGCCTGGCGGTGGCGACATGGGAGGCATGTACTAGACCGACCGACGCCGAAGCCAAAGGTCGACGTCCGCCGTTGACCGTCTCCCCGGAGACGGTGGCGCGGAGGTCAAGCGGGGTTCGGGAGTGTCCATGACTTCCGGACCCCGCAGTGCGTTGGTGGCGGTCGAATCCGCGCCGGTTTTCTCAGCCCTGTGGGCGGCCCACGAGGAGCGACGGGCGACGGCACCCCGTGTCGGCGGGACTTGCGGCAACATGATCGGCTCTCCCCTATATGTATCCGGTGTCAGCGGATGGCGACAGCGCATCCGCACGTCATGCGCCGCGTTTACGTACACTGTCAGGGAGGGGTCAATCGGTGAGGATACAGCTTCCGCGTTCCGTTGTCGGTCTCTGTGTGCTGGCGTACGCCGGCGTGTTCGCCCATGCCGCCGGCGCCTCCGTTATCGGCCAGGATGTAGGTCCCGCCAACGGCTCGCTGGTGATCGCAGGAGGATCCCTGACCGACCCGGATGTCTTTCGGCGCTTTGTCGATCTGGCCGGTGGGCCCACCGCACCGATCGTGGTGATTCCCACAGCGGGCGGAGCGCCCGGGTATGATCAGTATTTTGCCGGGCGGCGTCCCTTCGAGGAGGCGGGGTCCCGGCACGTCACCGTGATGCACACCTATGACCGGGCGGTTGCCGATACGGATGCCTTTGTTGAGCCGTTGCTGGATGCGCGCGGGGTTTGGTTCACGGGAGGGCGGCAGTGGCGTTTGGCTGACGCCTATCTGGACACGAAAGTGCATGCCCAGCTCTGGGAAGTCCTGGCCCGGGGCGGCGTGATCGGCGGTTCGTCGGCGGGGGCCTCGATTCAGGGATCCTATCTGGTGCGGGGCGACACCCATACCAACACCGTCATGATGGGAGACCATGAGGAGGGATTGGGATTTCTTCGGGGTGTCGGCATCGACCAACACCTGTTGCGAAGGAACCGTCACTTTGACATGGTGGAGGTGGTGCGGGCACGTCCCGATCTGTTGGGGATCGGCTTGGACGAGAACACCGCAATCGTGGTTCGGGGAGACCGTTTCGAGGTGGTCGGGCAGAGCTATGTCGCCATCTACGACCACCGGGCCACCCTGGACGGTGGCGGATTGTTTTACTTTCTGGCTCCCGGCGACCGTTATGACATGGCGAGTCGCCAAGCGCTGAGGCCCAGTCGGGGCGATGAGGCTCTGGGGCGTGTCACCGACCGCCCCTGGCCGCCCTCGCGCTAGCGCCTCGTTTTCGATCTCGGGCGCCAAGGCCCGCGCGCGGCCAGACCGTCGTGTCTGGTTTCGCCGTGCGGCACCTTGGGGGCGCTCCAGGTATTGATGACCAAACCAGGTAATTGCGTCGTGACAGAGCGGAGCATTTCGGTGGAGTTGCCCGACGGGCGGAGCGTGGAGTTGCTCGACGGCGCGAGCGCAGCGACCCTGGCGGCTCACATTGGCCCCGGGCTGGCTCGGGCCGCCCTGGGCGCGGACGTGGACGGCGAGGTGGTCGACTTGGGCCGTCCGTTGCCCCATGGGGCCCGCGTGCGGCTACTTACTCGGAGCGACCCCGAGGCCTTGGCTCTGCTGCGTCACTCGGCGGCACATGTCCTTGCGACGGCCGTGCGCCGCATTGAGCCCGGTGCGGGAATTGGCTTCGGTCCAGCCATCGACGACGGGTTCTACTACGACTTCGACGTGCTGGCTCCCTTTACCCCCGAACAACTCGAGGCCATTGAGCGGGAGATGGCGGCTGTCGTGGCCGCCGATTACCCCTTTGAGCGGCGTGTCGTGACCCGGAGAGAGGCACGGGGGCTCTTTGCCGACGACCCTCTCAAGTTGGAGAGGTTAGAGGAGTTCGGTGACGATGACGTCATCACCATCTACCAGGACGGGCCCTTTGTGGACCTGTGCCGGGGACCGCACATCCCCAGCACCGGTCGCCTGGAGCACTTCAAGCTCCTGAGCTCGGCGGGTGCCTACTGGCGCGGCGATGAGCGGCGCCCGATGCTGCAGCGGATCTACGGCACGGCCTTCTTCTCCGGGAAGGAGTTGACGGCGCACCTGCATCGTCTGGAGGAAGCCAGGAAGCGTGACCACCGCATGCTGGGCAAGAATCTAGACCTCTTCTCCATCCAGGAAAAGGTGGGTGCCGGGTTTGTGCTTTGGCATCCCAACGGTGGCCGCATCCGGCTTGTGATCGAGGATTTCCTCAGGCAGACGCTGGTCTCGCACGGGTACGAAATGGTCTACACGCCGCATGTGGCCCATGAGGACCTCTATCGCATGTCCGGTCACTTGGATGTCTTTCAGGATGACATGTTTCCGGCCATGAGCGAGGAGGGGAACGAGGATCGGTTTCGCCTGAAACCGATGAACTGTCCGCATCACTTCATGATCTACCGCTCGTCGATCCGGTCGTACCGGGACCTCCCCCTCCGGTTTGCCGAGCTGGGGACATGCTATCGTTACGAGCGCTCTGGATCGCTACACGGGATGATGCGCTCCAGGGCCTTTACGCAGGATGACGCCCACATCTTCATCCGCGAGGACCAGATCGAGGAGGAATACGAACGACTTCTGGCGTTGGGCCACGAACTGCTCTCCGTCTTCGGATACACCTACCGAACCGCGCTGTCCACGCGGCCAGAAAAGGCCATTGGGGATCCTGCGGTGTATGATCGGGCGTCGGAGAGACTGGGACGGGTTCTTGAGCGGAGGGGCCTGGAATTCGAGCTCGACCGGGGTGGCGGCGCCTTTTACGGACCGAAGGTTGACATCCTGGTGACGGATGCGCTGGGACGGGAGTGGCAGGGCGGCACCTTTCAGCTCGACTTCCTGATGCCCGAGCGCTTCGATTTGGAGTATGTGGGAGCGGACAACAAGCGCCATCGTCCGGTGGTGATCCATCGGACGCTTCTGGGGTCGATGGAGCGCTTTGTTGGCGGGCTGATTGAGCACTACGCGGGTGCCTTTCCCCTCTGGTTGGCACCGGAACAGGTTCGGGTCCTGCCCGTCTCCGAGGCGTGGGCGGCGTCCTCCGATGAGCTGGCTGGTGCGCTGCGGGACGCCGGCCTGCGGGCCTGCGTCGATGAGCGCGAAACGCTGGGCTATCGAATTCGGGCCGCGGAGAAGGCGAAAATCCCGTTCATGGGAATCGTCGGTGAGCGCGAGGCCAAGGCGGGCACCGTTTCGGTGCGTCGCCGGGGCGCGAAGAAAAAGCAGGTCACGATGGAGCGCGGAGCCTTTGTCGAGATGCTGGTTCGTGATGTCGAGGCGCGCACCCCGGGATGATGCAAGCAACCTGCGCGGGCGCTTGTCAGGCGTGGTGAGACCTCCCCCGGGTCCCGCTTGGGGGCGGCCCAGTTGATCCCGGATCTTGACGATCGCATGCCTGATTGGCCATGATATCAGGGTGTGGTTTGCGGTGGAACAACTCACGGAAAGGAGTGTCCGGGGCTCCCGGAATCGACAACGGTGCGCGAAGTGGGGGACAGGAGTGTCCCCTCACCTTGGTGGTCCCCAGCGGGCGTCCGGGTTTCCGAGGAATCAGTGGCGAGTGCCCCCACAGGTATTCGCGAGCGGTTCGCAGGTCTTCCGAAGCCCGGAAATCTCCGGGCTCTTGTTTTTTTTTATCTTAGATGGCCCGTCCCGGAAGCCTTGGCGAAGTCGGCTTCTTGGGATAGGCACTTGCGAGACACACCCCCACGAACGGATAACAGGAGGCGGTTCACATCGTAGAAAAACGTATTCGGGTCAATGAGCAGATTCGGATCAGTCCGATTCGGCTCATTGCCGAAAATGGTGGCCAGATTGGTATCGTGAGCTTGGACGATGCGCGGGCGAGGGCCACCGACCAGGGGCTTGACCTTGTCGAGGTCGCGCCCGACTCCAGGCCGCCCGTGGTCCGCATGATGGACTACGGGAAGTACAAGTACAAGGCTGCCCGGGCCGCTCGCGAAGCCAGGAAGAAGCAACACACCATGCAGGTCAAGGAGGTGAAGTTTCGGCCGGGAATCGAGGACCACGACTATGAATTCAAGCTTCGCCATGCGTATCGCTTCCTCAAGGAGGGGAACAAGGTGAAGCTGACAATGATGTTCCGGGGTCGCCAGATTGCGCATCCGGAGTTGGGGCGAGAGGTCTTGGCCCGTCTGACGAAGGATCTCAGCGAGTACGGGACGGTCGAGCAGTATCCCAACTTCGAGGGCCGCCAGATATCGATGACGATCGCCCCAAACAAGAGCTGAGGGCGAGTGCCCCGGAGGGATGGGGGGCCTTGCTACAGGCGCTGCAAGGATCCGCGTGGATCCGGGCTCTTCGGGAACGGTTACCTTACAATGCGTTGGACGGGAGGAATGCAATGCCCAAGATGAAGACGAATCGGGGTGCGGCGAAGCGCTTTCGCACCACTGGAACGGGGAAGCTCATGAGGCGTCGGGCCTACAAGAGCCACATCCTCACCAAGAAAAATCGGAAACGGAAGCGGCGCTTGGGATCCGCGACAACGGCCGCAAAGGCCGATGTCGCACGGGTGCGTCGCATGCTTCCGGGAACCTAGAGGAGGGATTGGCCGATGCCACGATCCACGCGCGCCGTTGCTCGCAATCGTCGCAAGAAGAAGATCCTCAAGAGTGCCAAGGGCTACTTCGGGGGTCGCAAGAAGCTCTATCGTACCGCAAAGGACGCCGTCGAGAAGGGCTGGGAGCACGCATATCGGGACCGCAAGAAGAAGAAGCGGAATTTCCGACGGCTCTGGATCACGCGCATCAACGCTGCGGCGCGGGAGCACGAGATCAGCTATTCGCGCTTCATGAATGGCCTCCGCAAGTCCGGTGTCGACCTGGACCGCAAGGCGTTGGCCGACCTGGCGATTCGCAGCCCCAAGGTTTTTGCCACCCTGGCGGATCGGGCAAAGGCTGAGATCTCTCGGTAGGCCGACAGGGGCGTGACACCGGCTGAGGTGGGATCCCCGGCGGCGTGTGCGTCTGCGGTGCCCTGCGGGTCCATTTCCCCTGAGTGGGCCGGCTTGGGACCCAGGGGTCTCGTGGGATCGTGATCGACGATTTGAAGGCGCTGGAGGACGCGGCGCTGCGGGAGATCCGGGGGGTGACGGACACCGGCGGGCTGGAGCGAACCAGGATCCGCTACCTGGGCCGCAAGGAGGGCCGCGTCTCGTTACTGCTCCGGCAGTTGGGCAGCTTGGCCGCCGGCGACCGCCCCCGCGTGGGGGCGGAGGCCAATCGAGTGAAGGAGGTTATCGGCCGGGCGCTCTTGGCCAGGTCGGCGGAATTGGGGCAGTCAGAGCGCTCTGGCGAACCGCCCCCCGACCTCACGCTTCCCCCGCGCCGTCGCTGGGTGGGCACGGTGCATCCGGTGAGTCGGGTGATTGACGATGTATGGGCGATTTTTCGGAGCCTGGGCTTCAGCCGCGCCAAGGGCCCGGAGGTTGACACCGAGTGGTATAACTTCGTTGCCCTGAACACGCCTCTGGACCACCCGGCCGCCGATGAACAGGATACGCTCTTTGTGGCCCCGGGCTTGCTGCTCAGGAGTCACACGTCGCCGGTCCAGATTCGGACCATGGAGACGGTGTCCCCGCCGGTGCGCATCATCGCTCCGGGCATGGTGTATCGTCGTGACGCCTACGATGCGACGCACACGCCCGCGTTTGCCCAGATCGAGGGACTGGTGGTCGCCGAGGGGGTCACATTTGTGGACTTCAAGGCCACACTGGCCGAGTTTGCCCGGCGCTTCTGGGGTCCGGGAACCCGGGTCCGGTTTCGGCCGTCCTTCTTTCCGTTTACTGAGCCGTCGGCCGAGGTGGACGTGCGGCGCGTCATTGTGCATGCGGATGGACGCGAGGAGGAAACGGATTGGATTGAGATCATGGGTGCCGGGATGGTCGACCCGGCGGTTCTGGAGAACGTGGGATACGATTCGGAGCGCTACACGGGCTGGGCGTTCGGGATGGGACCGGCCCGCATTGCCATGCTGCGTCACGGGATTCGGGACCTTCGCCTCTTCTATGAAAACGACATGCGCTTCCTGAGACAGTTCGCGTGACCTTTCCGCGGTGTGTGCGCATTCGAACCATTGACGGGGCTGGACCATGAGCAGACAACGAAACTGGGTAGACACTTGGTCGCGGGTGGCCGGGGGTGCGGTGTGTAGCTACGAGGCGAACGCCAGAGCGAACACACTCGGACGCGAAGCCAAACTGGGGGACGCCCAGGTGTCGGTGGTGGTCCGTTGGTACAGTGGCGGCGAGGGCGGCCAAACCCGCGGTGGCGACTGGAAGTTTGTGGCCGTGGAGGGGTTGCCGTTGGATGGCGAGTGGCGTCGCGGCGGGGCTGTGGATGCGGCGACGAGAGAGTTCGAGAGGGCGGTCGCGAAGTGAACCGCAGGGCTACTTGAGCAGACCGGGTGAAGGACGATTCGAGCGATACTGGATGAGAGTTCCGAACGCTACCCCTACGGGCCAATGGCCTTGATGCTGACCGAAGAGTACTGGGAGATCGCGCTGTAGACCCTGATGAGCTGTCGTGGCCGGAGGGTCTGATGGACGAGTGGTATGGTCCTGATCCGATGGAAACGGACGTTTGCCAGGGTGACGACGAGGGGGTGGACCGAGGATGATGTGTGTTGGGCTGACCGCGATGGGCGGTGTCAGCGAACCGAGTGATCAAGGAGGTGATGCGGATGAACGGATCGTTTTCCGGAGTGGGTGGTCAAGGCGGTTGCGATGAGTAAGCAGACGAGACGCACGTTTACCGCCGAGTACAAGGTAGGGATCATAGAGGAGGCGAACGCGTGCAGACGTCCTGGCGATATCGGTCGGTTGCTGAGGCGCGAGGGACTCCATTACTCCCATCTCTCCGAATGGCGCAAGGTGGCGCGCGAGGGGATGATGGCGGCGTTGGGCCGCAAGCGCGGGCGCAAGCCGTCAGCAGAACCGGAGGCGGTCAAGCGGGTCCGGGTGCTCGAGCGTGAAAGGGTTCACCTGATGAGCGACATCGATGCGGCTGTGACGACCGTCGAGGTACAGAGGAAGACGTGTCAGGATGCCGGTCTTGAGCCGCCGCGCGAGATATTGCTTGAGGGGGCGGAGCGGTTGGCGAAGAAGATTGGCGTGACGCAGGCGTGTGCGAAGATGGGGGTGTCGCGCTCTACGCTGTACCGTCGCGGCAAGCCGAAGCCCGAGCCGAAGAAGCGGCCAACGCCGAAGCGGGCGTTGTCGGAGGCAGAGCGCCAAGAGGTGTTCGATGTCCTGTGTTCGGATCGGTTCATTGACAAGTCGCCCAGGCAGGTTGTGGCTACGCTGCTTGATGAGGGCAGATACCTGTGCAGCGCGCGGACGATGTATCGGATCCTTGGGGAGAGGAAGGCGGTGCGGGAGTGCAGGGCGCAGCGTAGTCATCCGAAGCGGGAGAGGCCGCATATTGAGGCCAGTCGGCCCAATCAGCCCGGGTTATTCATGACGGCGGCTTGAGGGGAGTCTTTTCCAATGCGGAGATGAGCCTGAACTCCGAGAGCTTGGTGTGTGGGGAAGAGCCTGAGCGCCGAGGCTGGTGGCGGTTGACGGAACATCATGATCACTGGAGCCGGTGGGCGCAACCGGCGGGGTCCGCTCCGATCGGAGCCCAGAATCTGATGCCCCGAGTGGCACCGCCGTGTTCGCGCTCTCCAGACCACCGGCAGTCGCCTCTTCTCCTTCCCTTGCGGCCTGCTTCGGGGCCAAGCCCTCCAGAGGACTGGGCCAAGTACTCTTTCTCGTACAGAACGACCCCGCGACTTCTGGAGAACCCGTGGTCAGGGCACCGGGCCAGGTCCAAGAAGGTCACCCCGACCCCGGCGGCTATCCAAGTCAAAACGGCCCGTCGCACCGCCGCGTCGCATGATCCCGCCCGCTCCCGCAGAATTGCCCAGCACCGATCTCGATTAAGCCCGGGGTTGGTGTTGGGGTTCGGGGTTGGGGCATCACCGATGCCGGTCGGGGAGACCGGTTTCGTCGGTCAGGGGTCACCAGCCGACGGCACCGCTCCGGGGGGGAGCGGCGACAGGGGAGCATTCCGATGGGGGTGTTTGGATCAGGACAAGGCGGGAGCGCCGGCTCTTTGTGTGGGCCCGACCCACGTCTGGCTTCGTGCATAAGCGACCGATGCCGAGGGGGCCAAGTACGGCACGTTGTCCGCGAAGACGGCGGTTGCCGCTCGGCATGGGTGTCCGATGCGACCACCGGACCCGACCAATGTCATCGAACACAGGGAGCACGACCACCTCGACGAGCAAACGCCGGCATCTCAGATAGCCGTCGCCGACATTGTGCTCTGAGCAACGTGACCGACACGACACTGTTTCGTCGGCACGGCCAAGCCGAAGGTTGCCTGGCAATCGAGGTCAAAGGGTAAGCCGAGCGGCTTGAAGCGGTGAGTCCACAAGAAATGAACCTCGCGAGCTTGCCTCGCGAAACCGATTTACCCACACAAAACAGCGGGGAGCCGCAATTCTTGATGGCCAGTGACAGCGGGTCAGCGCAGCACCGGCGGCGATCCAAGTCAAAGCGGTCCGTCGCACCGCCGCGCCGCATGATCCTGCCCGCTCCCGCACGGTTGCCCAGCATTGACCTCGATTAAGCCCGGGGTTGGTGTTGGGGCATCACCGATGCCGGCCGGGGTGACCGGTTCGTCGGTCAGGGGCCACCAGCCAACGGCACCGTCTCGGGGGGGAGCGGCGACAGGGGGGCATTCCGCTACGGGGTTCAGGCGGTCATGCGGTTGCCTTGATGGCTTGAGCGATGGTTCGGTGGAGGGTGGCGCGCGCTTCCTGAACGGCCTTGGCGGCGGCAAGGTCTGTTGCCGCCATCAAGGTCTCATTGAGGGAGTCGAGCGTGACGTCGGGCTTCAGGAAGCGCTCGGCATCGGGCAGGGACGCAAACTTCTCGAACGGGGTCGCCACATCCTGCTGCGGATAACGCCGTTTGACGCGCCCGGTCTCACTGATGACCTCGGTGGGGAAGAGGCAAGGCCGGTGGTAGTTGAGAAAGACGTTGAGGTGGTCAAAGAAGGCGTTGACCTCGGGAGCGAGGGTGCCGGGAATGTACATGTGTCCCAGCCACTTGCGGACGATGCTGCCGTTCTTGGACTCGACCAGCGCGTTGTCGTTCGAGCGACGGGGCCTGGACTTGGTGAAGACGCCGATGTGAAGGCGGGTGAGCAGGTTGGCGACCCTGCGGTTGATGAACTCGCTGCCGTTGTCGGCGTGGAAGGCCTTGATCTCGAACGGGAAGGCGGCCAGGAGTCTCTCAAGGCACGGTCCGAGAAAGTGGTAGGAGATGCGGGGAACGGCGGCGAGGAACTGGAACTGGGTGACCTCGTCGAGGATGTTGATGACGTAGATACCCTTGTTGCCGCCGCGCTCACCGAGATGCACGGTGTCGATGCGCAGGTGGCCGGGCATGCTGTCGGGCTGGGGCTTTCTGCGGACGCCGCTTGCGACGGGGCTGCCCTTGGTTCCTTGGAAGGTGAGGCGTCCGACGCGGTATTCACGCCGCTTGCGGATGTTGTAGATGTGGCCATTGGAGATGTTGGCGAGGCGCTCGAAGCGCCTGTCTCCGTAGACGTGGAACATGCGCCGGAGCAACACCTTGGTGGCGGGCCCGGAGAGCTGGCCGCAAGCCTCGTCAACCTCGGCGAGCAGGGCGATGTCGTGGCCGTTGTAGCGGCGCTCGAAGGCGTTGGCGGGGGGTCTGCTGCGGTGGTCGCGGATGTGGCCGGTCTTGCGGTGTTGGGAGATGAGGCGGGTGATTTGGGCGCGCGACAAACCGGTGACCTTCTGGATGTATCGCTTGATGAGGCCCTTTTCGGGCTTGGAGAGCCGGTGGTGGTACTCGAACTCGACCAGCGTTCGCCTGATGAAGTCGTAGGCGGCGGTGCGCTGGGAGATCTCGATATCGGTTTTGTCGGTGCCGTCGAGGAAGTCCTGGACCTGCTCGAGGGTGCGAATCCGGGTGGTTCTGAGAGTCACGATCATGCTCCTATGATCGCAGCGCCTCAGCTCAGGCTCAATTCCCGTTGGAAACCGGGCCCCCGTTCAGGCTCATCTCCCATTGGACAACACTGGGACTTGCTTGCGGAACCGAGGCACCGTACTTTGCTGGGATGATTAAACGGGTGGCCGCCGCGACTACCGAGCGGCGTCGTCGGGGCCTCCCAAACCAATGAGGGGAGTACATGCACGTCACGATGAAGGGCTGGTTGACCGTGCTTTGCGGGGTGGTGTTGGTTGCGTGCGATTCAGACCCAACGGCGCTTGAGCCGGAGGTTGACCTAGAGGAGCTGAAGGTTGACCTAGAGGCCGAGGCGCCAACGGCGCTCCCCCTCAATGTCCTCGCCCCACACAAGTTCCCCCCAGGCAGCTTACTCGGGGGGATGATTGTGACTGTGGACGGGAAGCCGTTGCAGGATGTTGAGGGTATCACGGTCAAGAGGACGGTCTACGACAGCCCTCTCGACATGCTGAAGGCCGGACGAGAGGACGTCGCCGACCTGCTTTCCAAGGAGCCGGAGGGTTCTGCGGAACATGAAAGGCTGAAGCGTGTGTTGGCGGCGCGTGACGAGCTTATAGAGGCGATGCTCGCCGGTGTCGATTTTTCCAAAGAAAGGTATACGATGAAGACCCCCGCTCCCATACCCCCTCTTTGCGGGCCGCAGACACCGCCTCGAGAAACCTGTGCCGTAAGAAGCAATCCCCCTGCTACTGCAAACCATTCCACGGCGGCCGACGCACGCTCTTTTTACATAGATGACAAACACTTTAACGTTGTCGCTTACCCCTACGAAGATGGCTTTTTCACGGAAGTGGTTGTAAAGGGAACGGCGGGACATATAACCTATGAGACGATTGACGGTAAGCGAGAAACGCAAGATGCTGCCCACAACATAACCACTGATGGGTGGCCTGAACTGTTCGACAGAAAGGATGATGTATACTATGACACAGAAAGTCCGTTTTATAACGTGACCGACGAGACTTCAATCCCAGCGCTCCCTGGGGGCGAGATTTGTGTTCGGCTTTATACACGACATCGGGCTCTAAGGACCCCCCGTAGTACGCCGCCTGTATACGCCCACAGCTTCGGCCCCGATACTGATCGCAGATGCGTACAAATTCGTGACGACGACGATGACGGAAACGGAAACGGTGGTGGTGGCGGTGGCGGTGGTGGCGGCGGTGGTGGTGGCGGCGGTGGCAACGGTGGCGATGGTGGTGACGACGGCGATGGTGGTGACGACGGCGTCACGGTGACCATCGGCGACATAGACGACGTCTGCGATAACGATCCAAAAACCTCCTTTCCTGACTGCAAGGACGGGTAGTATTTTGCGCCGAAGGGTAGTCGTTGCGGATCGCGTGAGGGGTTGGCGGGACCCCCTGAAGTCCCAAGGGTAGCGGGGGGTTCAAACACGACCGGTGGGTTGTCTGCTTAAATGAGTGCTAGCGGGGCCGGTAAGTTGGTGCCTTGGCTGGGCCGGTCACGGGTGCCCGATGGCGACCATGCAGACAAGCCTTCACCCTTTTGGATTGGCAACGCGGAGTAGTGCCCGCCCTCGGTCGCGACGACGTGCAAGAGATTGCGATTTCGCTACCGAGGGGTGCGGGCAAGAGTACCTTCTTGGGGACAATCGGGGCCGCCGCCGTGCTGGGGCCTTTGGCGCGACCGAATGGCGAAAGCGCGGTGGTGGCCGCAAGCACCAAGCAGGCGCGGGCAGTCTGTTCCCAGGCCCATGCGTTTGTCGAGCAGTTGCGACCGGGCCTGAAGGGGTTGCGCTACATGAATGCGCACTACGGGGCCTTCGTGAAGGATGAGGATACGGGGGCCTCGTTGGCGACAATCTCTTCGGACCCCAAGAAGGCGCACGGATTGAGACCGGTCTTTATCATTGCCGACGAGCCCTCTTCGTGGTCCGCTGGGTGGGGTGCAGAAATGATGTCCGTACTGCAGACTGCGCTGGGCAAGGCATCGTTCGCGAAGTTGGTCCTGATTGGCACTCGGTCGGCGGACCCAGAGCACTTTTTCTCGCGGGCGCTAGATGGCGAATCGGACCAAGTGGTGTTTCGGTGCTACGAGGGCAAGGGCTGGGCGGACGACGTGCAGGCCGCTTTGGTGGCAGCCCATCCCGATGTGGCCCGCCCAGAGTTCGCGACGTTGCTTGCCCGGTGCGTGAAGGAAGGCAAACAAGCCACCCGCGACCCGACTGCGGCCGCAAGCTTCCGCGCCCTTCGGCTAAATGCAGGCGTCGAGCCCACACCCCAAAAGATGCTGATTGATAGCGATGTGTGGCTGGGGATCGAGGTAGACGAGGCCGACTTGCCCGCCCGTGATGGGCCTTCGCATTGGGGGATAGACCTCGGGAACGCGAAGGCTATGTCGGGTGTCGCGGCCTACTGGCCCGAGACGGGGCGATTGGAAGCGGCGGGCTGGTTCCCGGGCGACCCCAGCCTGACTGAGCGAAGGCGTGCAGACAATGTAGCGGACCGCTACGAGCGCATGAGGGCGGCGGTTGAGCTTCACTCGGGTTGTTCGTCCCCTGCGAGCGCCGCCTTGCCCGGTCACGGGCGCTCCTCGGGAGCTGGGCCATGAAGGTGTCGTACCGCTGGCTGTGCGATGTGGCCCCCGGGCTGGAGCTGTCTCCGGGAGAGATGGTCCAGCGGCTGGCCCTTCGAGGGGCTCCCGTTGAGCGGGTCATCGACCTGGGGAGGGCCTGGAGGGATGTGTATGTGGCCAGGGTCAGGGCTGCGCGCCCGCACCCGAACGCGGATCGGTTGACTCTGTGCCTGGTCGAGGGACCCCAAGGAGAGGTTCCGGTCGTCTGCGGAGCCCCCAATGTTCAGGTCGGGGCGTACCATCCCTTCGTTGGGGTGGGCGGCGTGCTGCCAGGCGGCCTGCGAATTGAAAAACGGAAGATTCGCGGCGAGATCAGCCAGGGGATGCTGTGCTCGGAGCGGGAGCTTGAGGTGGGAAGCGACGGGGACCGAATCCTGGCCTTGGATGGCGACCTGGAGGTTGGACAGGCCTTTGCCCAAGCGATGGGCCTGGACGACACCTGTCTCGACATCGAAGTGACGCCCAACAGGGGTGATTTGCTGTCGCATGTGGGAGTCGCTCGAGAGCTTCATCCAGGGGGAGACACCGCCCTTGTCCTGCCGGAGTTGGCGGGGCCCTCTTCGGCTGCCGCCGCTGGCTGGGTGCGAGGTGCCACAGAGGTCCAGGCGGGCGGCGTTCGCGTTTGCATCGAGGACCCGCAACTGTGCCCGCGGTACTTAGGGGCGGTGATCACCAATGTTTCGGTCGGTCCCTCGCCGCGCTGGCTTGCCGACCGTCTCTCCTCCGTCGGGATGCGTCCCGTCAACAATGTGGTTGACGCCACCAACTATGTGATGCTCGAGCTGGGGCAACCCCTGCACGCCTTTGACCTGGCCAGACTCCGGGGCTCGACGGTCTCGGTTGGCCCGGCCCGGGATGGCGAGCTCCTGACGACCTTGAATGGCCAGACGCACACGCTTGCCTCCGGGATGCTGCTGATCCGTGACGACGTGGCGGCTGTTGCCGTCGCCGGGGTGATGGGCGGTGCCGACAGCGAGGTCACCGACGCCACCGAGGATGTGGTGCTGGAGTGCGCCCTGTTCGAGCCGAAGCAGGTCCACGCCACGCGCCGGGCGCTGGGATTGTCAACAGACGCCAGCTACCGGTTTGAGCGGGGTGTTGACCCGGAGTCCATGGAAATCGCGCTGCGCCGAGCTGCGGCCCTAATTGAACACACATCGAAGGGATCGCTTCACGGTGAGTTCATCGACGTGTGTCCGGCGCCCTGGTCGCCCCCGACGGTCAAGCTGCGTCCTTCGCGTGTGGCGCACCTTCTCGGGCAGGACTTTTCGGTGCCGGAGATTCGGGAGTTGTTGACCCCGCTGGGCTACCGCGTCGAGCGGGTGGGCCCGGACGCGTTGGACATTCGGGTTCCGGGCCACCGCAGCTATGACACGCTGCGCGAGGTGGATTTGATCGAGGAGGTGGCGCGCAGCCACGGGTACGACGCCTTTGCCTCGGAGATGGCGCCGGGCCGACCCGGGTCCGTACCGGACCATCCATCGTTTCGGTTGGCCGACCGACTCCGGGCCATGATGGTTGGCGAGGGTCTAAGTGAGGCCCAGACACCGGCGCTGGGTCCGGCCTCAGCCGGTGATGTCGAGCTCCTCAATCCCATGTCACGCCAAGAGAGCCACCTTCGGCGTGACCGGCTGTCCGGACTCCTCTCGGCCGTGGAGATGAACATGGCCCGGGGCGTCCGGGACATCCGTCTCTTCGAGATTGGCACGGCGTTCAGCCCGGGCGCGAATTCCGTTCCGGTCGAGACCACCAGACTAGCGGTGGTCCTGACCGGAGGGCGGGCTCCTGAGCACTGGTCTGGATCAAGCGAGCCCTTCGATGTTTATGATGTTGCCCATGTCCTGGATCGGATCCGGCAGGTGGCATACCCGGAGGGACGGGTGGTCCCCAGTGCGGGGCCGCCCACACGCTTTGTTCCTCAAAGAAGCTACGAATTGCGCTGTGGGGGTGGACGCCCGGTGGGCTGGGCGGGCGAGCTTGTCTCCGGGGGGATTGATCTCCCGCCGTGGGCCAGAGCGGTGTTGGGTGCAGAGATCCTGTTGCCCGATGTGCCGGCGCCCGAGTCGTACCCGATTGCGTGCGACCTGCCGGACCAACCCGCCGCACAACGCGACCTGGCGTTTCTGGTGCCCTTCACCACACCGGTTGGCGATGTGTTGGAGGCTGCGGGGCGGGGAGCGGGAAGGTTCCTGGAGGACGTGAGCGTGTTCGATCTCTATGTGGGTGACGACTTGCCGTCGACCGTGCGGTCGGTCGCACTTCGCTTGCGGTTTCGGGCGCGGGAGCGGACGCTGACGGAGAGGGATGTTGATCAAGCGTGTCGGCGGGTGATGCGAACTGTGAAGGAGCGAACCGGTGTCGAACCCCGAGGGTGAGCGTAGCGGCGACGAACAGGGTTACGGGCTACAATCGTTGACCGAGGCGGTGGACAAGGTCGTTGCCGCGCTCCGCGCCTCCAGGGAGCGGGCGTCGGAAGCGGAAGGCATGGCCGAGCGCAGCGATGAGTTGTTGCGCCAGTTTGTCGATGGCAAGCAGGATCCGGGAGCCCTCGCCAGGCGGGTTGCCGATCTCGAGGCCGAGAACGAGGAGCTCCGAGGCCGAATCGTCGAGGGGCGCCAAGGGGTGGATCGCATCTTGGCGAGTATCCGCTTTTTGGAGGACCGAAATGAGTGACGCGCAGCGGCAAGTGCCCCGAGAGCGGGTGGCCGTGCAGGTAGAGATTCTGGGAGACAAGTACGCCATTCGCACCGATGCGGATGAGGCATATACCCGGCGCTGCGCCGCACTTGTGGATGAGCGGATGAGAGAGATCGCGCAGGCCGGAAGCGCGAACACCCGCAAGACCGCGATCATGGCGGCCCTGTCGCTTTCGGACGATCTTTTTCGGCAACGTGAAGAGTTGGATGAACGCGTCCGCGTGCTGGCCGGACGACTTCAGAGCGTCTTGGAGGAGTGATGTGGCTCGGGCTCCAGACAACACCCACTGCCCTCCAGACGCGCCGCCCGCCTGCTGTGCTCGGGCGGATGTTGCCTCTGCCGCCATCGCGAGCATGAAGGGCGACCGCGCGGTGCGCACCCCTGCAACCCGGTGGTGTACTGGGCGGGTTGAGAGCGCCCGCGAGACAACCTGATGGCGTCAAAGGGGAGGACCGTGGCGGGCGGGCCGGGCGCACTGAGCCGGAGGGCGTGGCTCGCCGCCGCGGCGGGTCCTGTATCGGCGGGCGCGGTGATGACGCGGTGGCATGCCCTGAGGGCCGATGACCGGCTGTCCCAGGCGCCGGCCACGGGCCAGGTCCCCGGCTCCGAGCTAACGCAAACGCCTGGGCGATTCGTCTCGGAGTTGGGGCGCCGCGCTGCGGGCGAGCAGCCTCGGCGGCTGATTCGGAGTTTGGAGCTCTCCAGTTCCTCGCGCACGCCTCTGCATGAGCTGCAGGGGGTGATCACGCCGTCGGACCTTCACTTTGAGCGGCACCACGGTGGCGTCCCCGACATTTCAATCCAGGATCACGAATTGGTGGTGCATGGAATGGTCGAGCGGCCCACGGTCTTCTCCATGGCCGACCTGAGGCGGTATCCGCAGGTCTCCCGCATCGCCTTCCTGGAGTGCTCGGGCAATGGTGGCGGCGCCTACAGTCGGAGCCGCATGCCGACCGCCATTACTTGCCAAGAGCTTGACGGCTTGCTGAGCACGAGTGAATGGACCGGTGTCCCGTTGTCGACCGTGCTGCGCGACGTTGGACTGCGTTCCGGAGCCAGTTGGATTCTTGCGGAGGGTGATGATTCCGCTCTCATGGCGCGAAGCGTCCCGCTCGAGAAGGCCCTGGACGACGCGATGCTTGCGTACGGGCAGAACGGCGAGGCGATCCGACCCGAACAGGGATATCCCCTGCGCCTGCTGTTGCCCGGATGGGAAGGGAACGCGCAAGTGAAGTGGTTGCGCCGCATTGAGGTGTCCGACCGGCCAACGATGACGCGCGAGGAGACATCGCGTTATACGGACCCGCTTAGGGGCGGTCTCGCGCGTCAGTTCAGCTTCGTCATGGACGCCAAGTCCGTCATCACGTTCCCGTCCTACCCGTTTGTGTTGCCTGAGCGGGGATGGTGGGAAATCGAGGGGTTGGCATGGACCGGACGCGGGAAGATTGTCAGGGTGGAGGTCAGCACGGACCGGGGACGCTCATGGGCCAAGGCCGTCCTCCAGCCGCCGGTGTTGCCCAAGTCGACGGTGCGCTTTCGGCATCTCTGGAATTGGAACGGGCGTGAATCCGTCATCGCCAGTCGCGCCATCGACGAGACGGGATACATTCAGCCGACCGTCCAGCAGTTGTGGGAAGTGAGGGGTGAGGGAACGGCGTACCACCAGAACCATCAGCGCGCGTGGAAGGTGGCGCCGGACGGCCAGGTGACCTTTGGCCTAGCGGATCTGTTGTGAGGGGCGGGGGGCATTTGCCGGGTGCGTCTTGCTTGGCCGTCCTCCTCTCGGCAATGGCCTGCGGCGGCGTGCCGGACGCCAGCTCCGGCGCCAACACCGGCGTCGACCACCCTGCGGGCCAGGGCGTTGTTGCACGGGATCTCCCCGGCCATGCGCCCACTCGCTTCGGCTTCGGGTCTCCCGCCTCGCCGGCGCGAGTCGCGCGGGTGGACATCGACGTCAAGCCCGACGGAGAAGGCCTCCCCCCCGGAAGTGGGTCCGTCGTCCGGGGCCGCAAGCTCTACCAGGTCCACTGCGTGCAGTGCCACGGAGCCACGGGCGTGGAGGGCCCGTACGATCCCCTGGTCGGTACGGGTCCGTGGGGTGAGTGGCCCCGGGACCGCGCCGTTGGCGGCTACTGGCCGTACGCCACAACACTCTTTGACTACACGCGCCGGGCGATGCCCCAGACGACACCGGGGATCCTGACCGACGATGAGGTTTACGCCCTCACGGGCCACATCCTTCACTTGAATGGACTGGTCGGCCGGGATGCGGTCATCGACTCAACCACTCTCGCATCCATTAGAATGCCGTACCGGGATCGCTTTGTCCCTGACGATCGCCTGGGGGGTCCCGAGGTTCGCTGACGAACGCGGGAGCGCGTGCCCGGGCCGGGCACCCCATCACGCCGGCTGCCCCCTTTGGACTGGCATCGCCCCCGCCGGCAAGACGGTATCCGGGGTTGCGCATCAGGTAATGCCCCAACTATCCTAGCAGGTTCGGTCTCTCGCACGGACTATATCGACTGGTGGGTGCGGGGACCGCTTCCTTGGGCGAGCGTGCGCCAAGGTCTAGACGATGGTGGGCACCGTGACGGCACAGTGAATTGGGTGATCGGGGATGTCCCCGGTCTTTGGGAGGGTACATGGATCCGCTGGGGTTTGTCCTGGCGGCCGGTGTGGTTGTTGTTTCCGCGTTCCTGTCTTACATCTTGGGAAGGTATAAGGAGCGTGCTCGGCAGATCAGGGAGAGGGAGTTGGCAAGGGATGAGGCGTCTCTGATACTGCAGGGGGCAAGGAAGGAAGCCGATAACCTGCTCCGTGCCAATAAGTTACAGGTAAGAGAAGATGTCATCCGGCTCCGTGAGGAGTGGAAGACTGAAGAGAGCCGACGCAAGACGGACCTCAAGCAAGGCGAGCGGCGTCTCCGGCGCCGCCGTGATGCCGTCGAGGCCAAGGCGGAGGCACTTGATCGCAAGGGCGATGCACTGGCCAAGCGGGCCGAGGAGCTGGTCGCACAAAAAAAAGGGCTCAAACGCCGTCGGACGGAGCTGGATCAAGCGTTGTCGAGTGCCAAGGCCGAGTTGGAGTCTGCGGCCGGGCTGAGCGCGGAGGACGCCAGGGCCCAGCTTGTCGAGACCATCATTGACGAGGCCCGGGCCGACGCAGGCCAGCGGATACGCGAGATTCGCGACGAGGCACAGAGAGTTGCCGACCGCGAGGCGAAGACGCTGATCGCCACGGCGATCCAGCGTATGGCGGGAGAGGAGTCTATTCAGCTGACGGTCTCCGTCGTGCAGCTTCCCACGGATGAGATGAAGGGGAGAATCATCGGTCGGGAAGGTCGAAACGTGCGCGCTTTCGAGCAAGCCACCGGTATTGATGTCGTCATCGACGATACGCCTGAGGCCGTGGTGCTGTCCGGCTACAACCCGGTGCGACGCGAAGTGGCGCGGGTTGCCATGTCTCGGCTTGTGGAAGACGGGCGGATCCATCCGGCTCGTATTGAGGAGGAGGTAGCAAAGAGCGAGGCCGAGGTTGAGGCTTCCATACTTGAAGCGGCCGAGGAGGTGCTCTACGGGCTCGGGATCCATAACGTTCATCCAGAGATCGTGAAGGTTTTGGGGCGCCTGAAGTACCGGACTTCCTTCGGTCAGAGCCAGCTGGCCCACGCACGTGAGGTTGCTTTGCTGGCGGGAAACATGGCCGCCGAGTTGGGTCTTGATGTCCAGATGACTCGGCGGGCGGGGCTGTTGCACGATGTAGGTAAAGGGCTGACCCACGAGCAGGAGTTGACCCACGTCGAGTTGGGATATCGTCTTTGCAAGCGATTTGGCGAGCCGGATATTGTCTTGAACGCCATCAAGGCGCACCATGACGATGAGCCGCATCGGTATCCAGAGGCTTGGCTTGTCACGGCGGCGGACGCCATCAGCGGTGCCCGTCCGGGAGCGCGTCGCGAGATGGTGGAGGGCTATGTCAAGCGGTTGCAGAGGCTGGAGGAGATCGCCACCAAGCATCCCGGTGTGGAACGCTGTTTTGCAATCCAGGCGGGCAGGGAGCTCCGAGTCATGGTCCAGCCCGAGCAGATCACCGATGACGATATGACGCGCATTTCGGACGCGGTCGCGCGAACGATCGAGGCGGAAATCCAGTTTCCGGGTCAGATCAAGGTGGTGGTCATTCGGGAGACCCGGGCCGTAGACTTCGCGCGCTAGTGGGCCAAGGACATCAGCGCGGTGTTCGTGGTTCGGTGATGTCGGTATCCACCACGCCTTGCCCCGCCCACGGTGACACCCGGCGTGGGCTCAAGTGGGGACGCGTGTCCTTCAGGGACGATGCGGCCTGACCATTCGATTCAAGCAAGGCGCTGGGCGCAAGTGCGGGGCGATGCGTCATCTGGCGTCGTCGCGAGGTGCGTCGCACGCGCCTGCTCACATCATCAATAGGGAGGATCATGTCAGCCCAGATTATTTCAGGGACTCGAATAGCCCGGGCGATCCGCGACGAACTCAATCACCGCGTCACCGAGCTGGCCGGCCAGGGAGTCGTACCCGGACTCGCCACCGTGCTGGCCGGAGAGGACCCGGCCAGCCGCCTCTATGTGGGGATGAAGAACCGGGCGGCAAAGAAAGCGGGAATCAGCTCTCGCCAGATCACGCTGCCCGCCACGGTCGGGGAGGAGGAGTTGCTGCGCCTGATCTCGACCCTCAACCGGGACCCCGATGTGCATGGAATCCTGGTGCAACTACCCCTTCCGGCCCAGGTCGACGAGTCGAAGGTGTTGCTGGCGATCGACCCGGACAAGGATGTGGATGGCTTTCATCCTGTCAATGTCGGGCGACTGGCGACAGGCGATCCCAATGTCTTGGCGCCATGTACGCCTCGGGGTGTTGTTGAGATGCTTCTTCGAAGCGGAGTGGACCCCTCCGGCATGCACGCGGTTGTGGTGGGGCGCTCCAATATTGTGGGAAAGCCCATGGCGATGCTGCTTCTGGGGCAGACTAGGGGTGGCAATGCAACGGTCACCGTCGCCCACAGTCGCACACGGGATCTAGGGTCCGTCACGCGCATGGCCGATGTCCTCGTCGTGGCCGTGGGTCGGCCCAACACGATCACTGCCGAGATGGTCAAGCCGGGTGCCGTGGTGGTCGATGTGGGCACCAACCGGGTCGTCGACCCTGAACGGGAGCGGGGTTATCGGGTGGTGGGTGACGTCGACTACCACGGCGTTCGCAATGTTGCGGGCATGATCACTCCGGTGCCCGGGGGCGTGGGTCCCATGACGATCGCCATGCTGCTGGCCAATACCGTGGAGGCGGCGGTGCGGACCTCGGGAGCGTCGGACAGGTGAATCGGCGGGCGGGGGATCTGTTTGGTCAGGGAGGAGGACAGGATCTGCGCCCCGCGCCTGGATTCGCGTCGCGCCCAAGCGAGCGGAGCCGGGACAGTCTCATCGAGCCCAGGATCTGGACCGTGGGCCAGGTCAACCGCGTGGCGCGAAGGACGCTGGAGGGGATCGCCCGCCTCTGGGTCGCGGGCGAGGTCGCCAACTTTCATCGGCATCGGTCCGGCCACTGCTACTTCACGCTCAAGGACGATGCGGCCCAGCTGTCTTGCGTCATGTTTCGGCGCGACGCGATTCGGCTTCCCATTGACCCCGAGGCGGGAATGATGCTCAGTGTCTTCGGGGGGCTCACCCTTTATGAGGCCAGGGGCAACTATCAGCTCATTGCCACGAAACTGGAGGCCCAAGCCGAGGGGGGAATGTGGAAGCTTGCGTTTGATCGGCTCAAGCGCACCCTGGACAGGGAAGGGCTGACGAGTCCCGCCCGCAAGCGTCGCCTTCCGGCGTTTCCCCGCGCAGTGGGGGTCGCAACCTCCCCCACCAGCGCGGCGCTGCGCGACGTGGTGGCTGTGGTTCGACGCCGCGCGCCTTGGGTCCGCCTTCTCGTGCGGGGCACACAGGTCCAGGGCAGCGAAGCGGCCGCTGACATTGCCTCTGCGATCGCCGCGTTGGGCGCGCGCGCCGTGGACGCGATCATTGTGGCCCGCGGCGGAGGTTCCATTGAAGACCTGTGGGCATTCAACGAAGAGGTCGTGGCGCGCGCCGTCGCCGCCAGCCCGGTGCCTGTGGTTTCCGGCGTGGGACACGAAACGGACGTGACCATCTGCGACCTGGTGGCCGACCACCGGGCGGCCACCCCGTCGGCCGCCGCCGAGGTGCTTGTGCCCGACCGGGCGGCTGTGCGTCGCCAGTTGGACGGCGTCGGGCAACGCCTGGCTAAGGGCCTTGGCGCCCAAGCCCGCTCCCGGCGCTGGCGGTTGCAGCGGGCGCGTGAAACGCTTGTCCGGCTGGGGCGTCGCCAGGTGTCCGGGTGGCGGGGTCCGCTGGGGGTTTACCGCGAGCGGATGGGCCGTGCCATGGACCAGCGCATCCGTCGGGATCGGGCTCGTCTCGCAGAGTGTGCTGCGGCCATGGAGGCGCGCTCGCCGGTGTTGACGATGGCCCGGGGGTACGCGGTTCCGCTGGCCCCGGATGGCGCGCTCCTGCGCTCGGCGGATGACTTTGTGCTTGGCCAGGACTTTGACTTGCGCGTCGTGGACGGGACCGTGGCCTGCACCGTGTCGGCTCCGCCTGTCAAGCTGGGGCGGATGGACATCAATCCGAGGGATGAGTGACCGATGGGCAAGGGACTGGATGACCGGATGGCGCGTCTGGAGGACATTGTTCGGGCGTTGGATTCTGACGAACTGGGACTGGATACAGCGCTGGCGCTCTTTGAGGAGGGCGTGGGGCACCTGCGCGCGGCGCGAGAAATCCTGACAACCGCCGAGCTCAGGGTCGAAGAGCTGATCGGCGACGGTGACGTCGGCCCTCTTGGGTCGGAGGATCGCGACGGACCGGATCGGGACGGCGATGGCGCGTGACGCCATCGGTCCGTACCTCGCCCGGCAGCGTGAACGGGTGGACGCGGCCATGCGGCGCTCCCTGGCCGGACTGCGGGACACAGTTCCGGGAGAGGTGTTTCGCGCGGTGGCCTACGGGGCCCTGGGCGACGGAAAGCGGCTTCGACCCATTCTCGTTGTTGCCGCCAGCGATGCCATGGATGCGGCCATCACCGACGATCTGTACGATTTGGCCGCCGCGGTGGAGCTGTTGCACGCGTACTCTCTGATTCACGACGACCTGCCCTGCATGGACGATGCGGTGCTGAGACGCGGTCATCCCGCGGTCCATTCGGTGCATGGAGTCCCCGCCGCCGTGCTGGCCGGCGCCGTGCTGATCCCGTGGGCAGCGGCCCGGGCTCTTGACGCGGCCCGGGCGTCGGGGAGAACGGCGTCTGAGGCGAGCCGTATCGTGGCCTGTCTTCTGGAAGCCGTTGGCGCCTCGGGCATGATCGGAGGCCAGGTGCTGGACCTCTTGGGCGAGGGGCGCTTCTTGCCTGAGCGGGAGCTGGAGAAGCTTCATCGCCTAAAAACGGGTCGACTGGTGGCCGCGTCGCTGGAGATCGGCGCGCTGGCCGTCAATGCGCCCGTCGAGTCTCGCGTTGCCGTACACCGGTTCGGGGTGCGCCTGGGGCTGGCGTTTCAGGTGATGGACGATGTTCTTGATGCGACGTTGTCGACGGAAGCGCTTGGTAAACAACCATCTGACGTGCGCCAGGGAAAATCGACCTATGTGACGTTGCTTGGTGTTGTAAGAGCGCGGGCAAGGGCTGAGACGCTGGTGGCCCGGGCCTTGGGAGAGTTGGACGAGGCAGGTCTCCGCGCATCCCGGCTGCGGCAGCTGGCGGGATTCGTCTTGGAGCGCCGCAGGTAGGGCCGGGTGTCCTTTCAGCGCATTGCTGTCGTCGCGCGCCGCGACTCCGGGAACCGGATCCGGGATGCTCGCCACAGAGTGCATGCCGTGGCGTCCCACCTGGGGGTTTCGGTGGTGGATGGCGTCCCGGACCCCCTTGCTTTACGGTCCAAGCGAGTGGGAGATGCCTGCCGAGGTGATATCGACCTTATGGTGACCCTTGGGGGAGATGGGACCTTGCTACGCGCCGCTCGTCGCGTATTCGGGTGTCCGGTGCCGATACTGGGCATCAATCTGGGGAGCATGGGGTTTCTTACCTCGATATCGGAACGTGACTTGGACGAGGGCCTGCGGTTGGTTCTGAGCGGGGAGTTCGCGATTGAGGATCGCCGGACGCTGGAAGCCCGGATCCTTGACGGCTCCAGTGGCGAAGTGCGGTCCTGCTTCACCGCGCTCAACGATGTGGTGATTCACAAGGAGGGCGTTGCCCAGGCCGTGCGTCTGGGCCTGTGGGTTGGTCCACGCTCCCGTCGAGACGAGATCGGGAGCTTCTCTGGTGATGGGGTCATCCTTGCGACCCCGACCGGGTCGACGGCGTACTCTCTCTCGGCGGGTGGTCCCGTGATCGTGCCCGAATTGAATTGTTTCTTGGTGACGCCGATTCTTCCCCACACGCTCGCGCTGCGACCGCTGGTCGTGCCCGGCGATGAAGAGATCACCGTTACCATGCTGGATCGGCGCGCACCGCTCCATGTCACGGTCGACGGAAAGGCGGGCGGTCCGCTCGGCGCGGACGACGAAGTCACGGTGCGGATGGGAGAGGGCACGGTATCGTTGGTGCGGCTCCCCGACCATTCCTTCTTTGCCACACTGCACCGGAAGCTGAGTTGGGCGGCGCGCGCCTTGGATGGCGGCTGACGCGGTGTTGGGCTCCACACGGGTTGGGCCTCCCGCATCCGCCGTTTCAACCGGGCGGATCGCGGGTGCGGACTGTGCGTGGTGTGCGTTGTGGATGGGCTGGCATGCAGGTGGCGTGGTGCGTGCGTGACATGGAGCGGGGCGGCGATGCTCGTTGAGCTTACAATTCGCAATTTCGCCGTAGTCAAGGATGTTTCCGTGTCGTTTGCCGAGGGACTCAACGTGATCTCCGGCGAGACCGGTGCGGGCAAGTCGGTTGTCGTGGGTGCCATCGAAGTGCTCATGGGCGGCAGAGCCAGCACATCACTCGTGCGCAGCGGGGAAGATCGGGCGGTGGTGGAGGGCCTGCTGGATGTTCGCGGGCTCGACAATGTGGGTCAGTTGCTGGCCCACATGGGGTTGGAAGGCGAGGAGGATTACCTGGTGCTGCGACGCGAGGTGCGCACCGGTGGTCGGAGCAGGGCATGGGTGAACGGGTCGCCGGTGGTCGCGAGGACGCTGGCCCGCATCGGTGCTCTGGTTGTTGACATTCACGGCCAGCATGAGCACCAGCGGCTCCTGTTGCCGTCCGTCCAGGGTCAGATGCTGGATGCATTCGGGGGTTGTCTGGATTTGGCGGCCGAAGTTGACTCCGGGCGAGATCGCCTCAACGCTTTGCGGGAGGAGATGGCCCGGGGCGAGGTGCGGCGTCGGGAGCTGGAAAGCCGGGCCGACTACATCCGCTTTCAGCTAAAGGAGATCGTAGACGCCGGGATTGTCCCGGGCGAGTCGGAAGAGCTGCGTGAAGAGGGTAATCGGTTGCGTCATGCGGGTGCCCTGGCGGAGGGGTGTGCGGCTCTGTACGAGGAATTCCGCTCAGGGGATGGGTCGATCGCCGACCGGTTGGCCGATTCTGTCCACCGTCTGCGGCGCATGAGCGAAGCGGATGCGTCCCTGGGCGTCCATGCGGATGCCGTGAACGACATGTATCACAGCCTGGTGGATGTCGCCGACGAATTGGCGGACTATGGAGCCAAGATCGAAGATAACCCCGGGCGCCTGGATGAGATTCGGGAGCGCGAGGCGTTGCTGCAGCGGTTGACGGCAAAGTACGGACCTACGCTTGTGGACGTCACCCGGACCGGGGAACGTCTGCGCCATGAGCTGGATGAGGTTGAGACCGCTCACCTGGACAGGCGCGCCTGCAGGTCGGAGCTGGAGCAGACCCAAGCCGCTTGGACCCGTGCCGCGCGGACGCTGTCCGAGGCCCGCCGACGGGCTGCCGAGGAACTTGGCGCCCGGGTGAGTGATGGGCTGCCGGGCGTGGGCCTGGACGGGGGGCGCTTCGAGGTGCGGCTTCAGCCCCGGTCCAGACCGTCTGGAAAGGGACTCGAGCAGGTCGTGTTCATGGCCACCATGAATCCGGGGTTCCCGCCGGGCCCACTGGCGTCGATCGGTTCGGGCGGGGAGTTGTCACGGGTCATGCTTGTGCTCACTTCGGTGCTTGGGGGCATTGACGAGGTCGCCACTGTCGTCTTTGATGAATTGGACGCCGGCATCGGCGGCGTGGTGGCCGGCCGAGTCGGCCATCGGCTCAAGGCGTTGGCCGAGACAAGGCAGGTGCTGGTTGTGACGCACCTGGCCCGCATTGCGGTCTTCGCGTCCTGTCACTTTGTGGCGGAGAAGGTGTCCGTCGATGGGGTGACGGTCGCGGACCTGCGAACCCTGGTCAGTGGCGAGGAGCGTCGCAGCGAGATTGCCCGCATGTTGGGCGGCGATCCCGAGTCGGACTCGTCGCTGGACCACGCACGCGAATTGTTGGCGGCGACCTGACCCCTCTCGGACACCTCGTTCTCCCCAAGGCCACTGGTCCCCCTCGCGTCTCGCATTCGGTCTTGTCACGATGTGCTCCCCACCTGTAGCGAGGGCCGGGGAGCTACGGGCTTGGGCTCCAGAGCGAGAAATAAAACCGAAAGCCCGCTTCCAGGGACCTGGACTTGGGCACCCCCCCACCGCGGCCCCCGGTGATCTGACGGTAGACGACGCGAATCTCGAAGGGTCGAGCCGAAAAACCCTGCGCCTGGGCCCGGCGATTGTAGACCATCCCCAGGCTGAACTGACCCAGGGACATCTTCGTGCCGGACACCAATACACGGGGGTCGGCCTGGGGTGTCGATGGAGCGGACCTCGCGGTGCCGACGGTGGCAGAGTCAGGGCTGGCGAGTGCGCGTTCGGAGAATGAGTCCTCGCCTTTGGCCCAGTATCGGTATCCGACCAACACCGCCAGGGGATCGGCCAGTTTGAACCACGGTGCCACCTCGATGGATCCGTAGTCCCCGGGGTCCCAATCGAGTTGGCGTTCGGACGACGCCGGAGCAAAGAGGAAGCTTGGATCGAAGACCCGGCGCTGGGTGATGCCCCCTCGTTGCCACCCAAATCGGAGGTCCGCCCACAAGCCGTAGCGGTCACGCCAACGGCCGTTCAGCCAGGCGTGAAGCTCCACGTCAAGTTGCCCGTCACCGGAAGAAATGTCCACAAGGCTGGCCGGGTCGTCCTGCGATCCCGTCGGTAGCCGAATCAGGGCGCCTGCTCCGAAGGTCACATGGTGTCGACGGGCGTCATTGTGGATTTCGCCCACCCGCGTGTCGAGACGCACCTCAAGGTCGCCGGGGCGCCACTGAGGGATCCATGACTCCATCGGGTGGCTCAAGCCAATTCCGTAGGCCGGGTCCGTGAGAATCGCCGCCCATGTCTCCTGGTTCAGAGTGGTGTCCGCCAGGGGCAATGAGGTGGGAGTACCGTCAATGCCGGCGCTCTGGAGGACCCGAGCGAAGTCTGCCAAGCGTGCTTCGAGGGCCCGCGCGGCGGGCGAAGACCGCAACGGGGTGAACAAGCTGGCATACATGGCAGCAAGGGCACCATGAAAACTCTTGGTTTCGGCGCTTGTCGCTGTTGCATCCACGCAAGCGCGAGACCCCGGATCGTCCCGGCAGGCGCTGGCTCGAAATGCGTCGTAGCGATCAATTGACCCCCGCAGGTTCCGCAGGAAGTCCGAGACCAGGGCGGGTGAGCCGACGCCGGGGCTGATTCCGGCATTCGCCTGGCCCGAGTCGGCTGTGAACAGTAGGGAAAGTTCGGCCTCGGGGCGAACCCAAGGCATGGTTGCGCCCACCGTTAGCCAGTCAAATACGCCCACATCCAGGGCAATGGGTACGGATACGGAGCTCTGGTCCCATGTGGATGAAATGACGCCGAGACTCATGTCGAAGTGCTTGTCGGCGGCAGTGTCCAGGGCGTTTTGCAGCCGCGCCATGTGGGGTAGTACACGCGCCCCGACTTGGCCCTGGAATCGGTCGCCCAAGGATCGCACGCCCCGCACGGATGTGGACCCGTCAGTCCACTCCATGAACTGCGCCGAGAATGACGAGTATTCGGGCCGCAGTCCAAACCGAACGTGGCCCGCAGGGACCAACGGGGAAAAGGGCTCCTGCGGCAACGACGCCGGGGGTGTCCACAGGCTTCCCGTAAAAACGCACACCAATTTCGCGAGGAGCGCCAATGTGGGGCGTTTGGCGAAATGTGGGCGCAATGAACGGGTCCCCCAGGCTGATCGAAGACTGAATGCTCTGTAGGGATAAGGTAATGATCCGATTGAGACGAGCGAATGTGGGGGAACCCCGGCCCGTCGGGGGAGCTCGCACGATGCCACGGCGCCGTCCCCGGCATGGCACGCGTACCGCAGGACAGAGACGGAAGTGCCGGTTATGGGACAACAGTCGCAAAATTAGCGATCACAGCACCTTGTCAAGCGAATGCTTCCCTGCCGAGAGGTCGGCACCGATTTCCGAGTGCTTGACACTCGCCCTCGTTCTGCCTAGGGTTACTGATTTACCATTCGAGCGCATGAACGGCGGTCATTCGGAGTTGAAGACACGGCCCGCCGGGCGGGGCCTCTGGTGTTGGGCCGATGCTTGGTTCTTGACCGGTCCACAATGTGAAATGCGGGAATAGCTCAGTTGGTAGAGCACCACCTTGCCAAGGTGGGGGTCGCCGGTTCGAGTCCGGTTTCCCGCTCTTGAGGCTGGACTTGTGGGGGTGGGGGCACCTGTCTGCCGCCCCCGACTTGTGGCGATCGGCGCCGTAGCCAAGTGGTAAGGCAGAGGTCTGCAAAACCTCCATTCGGCGGTTCGAATCCGCCCGGCGCCTTTGGCGGGGATGGGAAAAAAAGGTTGGTTGGTCCCGCCTTCTTGGGCGAAAGTCGCTTGGAGACAGTTGGGATTCCTTGGCACCGCCAACCGGTTTGTTCGAGCTGGAGCGATGCCATGGCAGTCTGTTTTCTGTACTCCTACCCCCACCCCCCGAGGGCCTACTCGTCGGGAGGAGCCTTTGTTGCGGGTACTGGTGGGTGCCGTGTTCCTGGTTACCCTCTGCGCCACCTCAGCACAGGCACAGTGGAGGTTGGGTCCGCCAAACCTGACGGTCGGGCACGATCCGGGGGCCTTCTTCGAGGATGTCGGAGATGTGTTTGTACGCGACGACCGCGTCTTTGTGGCGGACAGAGGCGGGAGGAAGATCCTCGCGTTTGATCGGTCCACCGGCCACCTCACGGCCACTGTTGGGCGTCCTGGTGACGGTCCAGGCGAGTTCAGATTCTTGTCTTGGATCGGCGACTGCGGCACCGACGAGATTGTCGCTTGGGATCAAGGTCATAGACGGGTGTCCCTGTTCTCTCGGGAACTCGTTCGTGTTCGGACATACGTGCTGAAGGGAGACCTGCCGGACCGCTACTTTGCGGCGTTCAAGTGCGCAGGTCCCGGTATATTCGTGGGGATCACCCGCAATCCCGATGCCGCGCTGAGCCTCGGTCGAGGCATCCCCATGAACGTAGGTAGGGTGGCGTGCCACCCGCGGCCTATTTCTGATCGATTCGGGCGGAGCCCGTTGACGTGAGCTGGGCACATCCCTCGGAGAAGATCGATTCCGCTCACAGATGCGCAGCGGCACCGGCTATAGCGATGTTCCCCTCCTTTGGGGTTTGAGGCCGGTCCTTGCGGCCTCTCCACAGGGCTTCGTGGTGGGGACGGGCAAGAGCATGTCGCTGTTTCGCTACGACACGGATGGTAATGTCTTCGACACCCTCGGGCTTGGTGAAGAACGCTTGGCCATTTCCCGAACCCATATCGCCACCGACATCAGGAGGAGGGTCGAGACGGCCGAGAGGGAATGGGGCAGATGTTGCCGGTACTCGCGCCTTCTGGGAAGCGTATCCGTATCCCTCCCACTTCCCCGCGTACCGTCGGGTACTCATGACCCGAAGCGGCTTCGTCCGGCTTGAGCCATTCACGGAACAGCCGCGCCATTGGAAGGTGTTTTCGCCCGACGGCACGTTGAGGGCTACTGTCGATGTTCCAAGAGGGTTCCAGATTGCGTGGGTTGATGGCACGTATGTTGCCGGCGTCGTCACCGACGAGTTGGGTCCAGACAGTGGAGGTGCGCCCTATCCAGCAAGAATAGTGTGACGCGTTTCCCGGAAACACCTTCGGGGACTCGGGCGTGCCTTGGAAGGGCCGCTCATGTGGTGGCAATCCGTTTCACCTCGAAGTGGCCTCCCTGTTGACGCCCCGTCCCGAACATCCCCCATCGGTTTTGCCCATGGCCTTAAGCATTCTTGGGTGGACATTGGTGGTTGACTCGGAACGCGGTGCCCGACAATCCAACCGCATCTCCCATGCCCAAGATCACGAACAGCCGGGCGTTAAGAGTCGCGACCATACAGAAATAGGTTCGGCGAGCATCACTCTTTGGCATCGGACGCCTCATATTCCGGGGGATTCGACCCGTGAACACCGGCATCCGCCTAAGGGCCGCAAGCCTGACGGCATGCCCGGTCCACCGCATTTCGACACCGTCTGATTGAGCGGGGCGGCAATAAGGGCGTCTTGCAGCGTCGCCAATCTCGGCGCTCCGACCGCTCCCCCAAAAACAGGCGGCTCCCCGTAGTTCAGGCTCAATTTCTCACAGGAAGAGATTGCTGCGTGGTGTGGGCAGAATGACCCGCCGCCTTTGGACCCGAGGAGCTGCCATTTGCCGCCCCGGGATCCCGGGCCCATAAGCAACTCCGCCGTCTTGGGCCGGCGGAAAGGTCAGCCGTCAGCGTCCCACTCGGCGAGCAGGATGGCATTGGCGAAGGGGTGGGGGCTCCCATATCGGCAACGAACCGCTTCGGCCCGAGGCACCTGTCGCCAGCGTCGGCGCGGGAATCGCTTGAACCAGCTTGCGCGATCCCAGCCGAGTTTGCCGGTGGCGATCATGGTGTCGAGGGCCGGGTTATAGCCGAGGGGCACGGTGATGGCGAGGAGCCCGCCAGGCGCGAGGATGCTGCGGCACTTGTCTAACGCAGCGCTCACCTTGGCTGCTACCGCTTCAGGCGTCGGAGGTGCCCCGGGCTCGTCGAAAGCGATGTGCTCGAATGTCGAAACCGAGAGAACCAGGTCGAAGCGACACGAGGACTTGAAGTCCGCGATGTCGACCTGGAGGGATCCCGGTTCGTACTTGTCCACGACGACATGGCTGCCCGGAAAGTAGTGTGGCGTGACGCGGCCCACCTCCAAGAGCCGTTCGGGCGCGATGCCGGCCATGAGAGCGCGCGCAAGCGCTAGCTCCACACAACGCTCGTTGGCCCAGGTCACGTTGTGGCGGGCGTATATTAAGGGAAGGGAAGTGCCCCGATATTCGATGAAGCGTTGTCCTAGGCCTCAGATAAGCGTGTTCCGGGGGAGGGCCTGTTAATTTAATGCAGAACAGCTTATCTTTATTGTACTTATACCGCGAGGTCAAAGCGTCATCCCTCCAGCGACGAGGACTTTCGGGTGAGTACCATCAGCCACCACCAAACCCGCCGTAACTGCGCCGCCCACCGGCGTCGCCTCCGTGCCAGACACGCCCAAGCAGGGCGTTGGAAGCAACAAAGTAAACCGATGCTCGGGGCCGGCAAGATTCGTTACGAGGTCAGCCGGCGCGTGAATGCCACACTCTACGGTGGCATCGGCGCCGCCCACCGGTTGATCACCAAGATCGGCCTACCGGAGCAGATCAACAGATCAGGTGTGCTGAAGCGCAACCTGCCGTACTTCGACTCCGACCATGTGTTGACCCTCGCGTACAGTGTGTACTGTGGCGGCACCCGGCTCGGCGATATCGAGAGACTACGCCAGGATGTGTCGGTTATGGACGCCTTGGGAGCCCGGTTGATCCCGAGTCCGACTGCAGTGGGCGACTACTTGCGGCGCCACTCCGAGGGAGATATCGAGACCTTGATGGACGGGATCAACGAGGTGCGGCCGCAGCTGTGGAGCGGACGCGGGCGCGACCTGCTGGGTCCGGTGACGTACATCGATGTGGACGGGACGATCGTGCCGACGGACGGAGAGAAGAAGGAGGGCTTGGGGCTGTCGTACAAGAAGGTCTGGGGGTATCAGCCGTTGATCGTTACGCTCGCCAACACGGGCGAGGTCCTGTACATCGACAATCGACCGGGCAACGCGGCCAGCCACAGCGGTGCGGCGAAGTGGATTGACAAGTCGATTGACCTGGTGGGCCCCCATGCAGAGCGGCTGTGCCTGCGCGGCGATACGGCGTTTTCGTTGACGACCAACTTTGACCGTTGGAGTGGTCGGGCGGATTTCGTGTTCGGATATACGGCGCATCGGTCGCTGGTCGCACGGGCGGAGGCGCTCGAGGAGGATCGGTGGCAGCAGTTGAAGCGACGGCCACGCTGGGTGTCGGAGACGGGCGAGACACGGCAGCGGCGTCCGAACGAGAAGGCGCGGATTGTGCGCGAGAGCGAGTTCAAGGATGTCAAGCTCAAAGGCGAGCATGTGGCGGAGTTTGAGTATCGGCCGAGGGCGTGTCGCAAGGCGTATCGGATGGTGGTGGTGCGCAAGAACCTGCGTGTGATGAGGGGCGAGTTGGATCTGGGTGATGAGGTGAAGTACCTCTTCTACATCACGACGCTACGGGGCAAGAGCAGGGCTGAGGTGGTTCGGTTGGCGAATCAGCGTTGCGACCAAGAGAATCTGATCAGTCAGTTGAAGAGCGGGATGGGTGCGCTCCGGGTGCCGATGTACGATTTGGTCAGCAACTGGGCGTACATGGTGATTGCGGCGTTGGCGTGGAATCTGAAGAGCTGGATGGCGATGCAGATGCACTACAAGTCGCAGCGTCGGCGCTATGTGAAGATGGAGTTCAAGCGGTTTGTTCGGGAGATGGTGTTGATTCCGTGCCAGGTGATCCGCAAGGCGCGCCAGACGACATTGCGGGTGATTGGATGGCAACCGAGCGTGGACCTGCTGTACAGGGCGTGGTGCACGATCGAACGAACCGAATATGGGTAACGTTAGTCGCTGATTGTCAGCGACTGGTCGGATTTTTTTATTGGGGTGCGATTTTCTGGGACCAGTGCGTCTGTACGGCACGGGCCTGGTCGAGGAGGCCAGACGGTGGCAGGTAACGGAGGGAAAATGCCGACGAAAACCGAATGTGGGCCGAGTATTTCTCGGTCAGGTGACCGAGGTCGCTCGTTATTTATAGCACCCGACCCGTCAAAATGCCAAACGCGCTTATTTTAGGCCTAGGAACGGAAGCACCGCGGGCGCCAGAGCCCAGCGGGCCGGTTTGAGGAAAAGATGAGTAATGCCGAAGCGCTGGATGAACCAGTGGACCCCGCCTGCGCGACGAACCCAGCCGGAGAAGGTCGCTGTAGGACGCCGGACATCGGTCGGCGGTCCCGCGCAAATCAAAGTCGTAGCGGGGGATGAGTACATGCCGGGTGGTCCGAAGAGCACATCCCTTCTTCCCTTGGCCTATGGCCATGCCTACCCCGAATCAGTGCGAGCAACCGCCTGCCACCTCCAGGTCGATACTGTCGCCCGCCGCTCACTGGCACATGCACCTCCCGGAAGACGCGTCGAGTTGCTGATCCAAAGAAGTTTGGTCAAGATGTCCGTAAGATACGACGCCCGTGGTACCGGTAACATGTTGGTGGTTTGAAGACGCACGGCAAGGGTTGTAGCGCACCGGGCGCAGACCAAGGTCGCGCGGCGCCCCGAGAGTCGTGGGTTGGGCGATGAGGAGCTTGTTTGGGAGCCGGGTGGTGACGGACATGCTGGGCGAGGTGATCGTGTGCTGTCATACCCGTGGTGGGAAGGGCAGGGCAATGGGACGCGCCGAGTGGGCATCACTGAACCGACAAGCGACTTTGAAGGTCGGCGGGCACGCGGGCGTGAGAACGTTCGAGACGGAACGACCAGAATGGGGACACTCGGGAGATAGGGCGGTCCGGTGCAAACGTCGGGTCAGTTCCCGCGGAACATTTCATGACCGGTGGGCCGGTCGCCGTCGCGTGACCGCAACGTGGGTGACGGTGGCTGGACGGGGTGCTTCAGGGCACATCGATCGACATCCCGAGACCCGTTCCGCTGGCGTCGCGGCAAGAGGTGTCCAATGCCCACCGCCCTCAACGCTGGAGCAGATTCCGCAAATCAACTGAAGATCCAATAGCGGGTTTACGAAGCAACAGGGGTGGCGAGTGCCAGGCCGACACATCACCGATGCCCAAGTGGAGTTGTACATGGCTCTCCGGAAGAAAAACTCGCCTGCAGTGGCGGCTGCCAAGGCGGGGTTCAGCAAGTCGACGGCGCACCGGATCGAGGCTGATCCACGGTTGCCGTCGGAGAAGCGGAAGCCTCGGGGTCGGAGACGGCCGGATCCGCTGGCGGGAATCTTCGATCAGGAAATTGTTCCCATTCTGGAGCGGACACCGACGGTGCGGGCGGCGGCGTTGTACGAGGAGATGATGCGGCGCCATCCAGAGTTGAACCCCAGGGTCCGGCGCACCTTGGAGCGGCGGGTACGGGTGTGGAAGGCGAAGTACGGGCCCGATCAGGAAATTGTCTTCGAGCAAGAGAACGAGTGCCTGGGCGACGGGGGTTGTTCGGATTTCACCGAGGCTGGCGGTTCCGGGGGCGCGTGATCCACACCCTTGATCCCCAATCACCAAGGGGAGCGGTATTGGGGTGATTGACTTGTGCGGGATGATGGCTCCTGCGCACCTTTGGATCACCTTTGGGCGGGCACGTCCCGAGTTCGCGGGCGCTCAGCTTCAGGACTACGTTCCGGGCATCGGAAGTGACCTTCGGCGCTTCCATTTGCTCAGATCCGCGCGGTGACCGAACGCCGATCAGATCATCCGTTCGCGGGAACGGTGATTACTGCACAGTCAGTGGACATTGGCCAACAGTGTGGGATTTTCTTCAAATTTTGCTCAAATGGGCGGGGGTGTACTTCGTCGGATTGCTGATATGGGCTACCGTGACAGGGCATCGTGACGCGAGGAGGAGGTGGCGGGAATACAACCGGGCGATGCCAGACGACCGGGTGACGTACCGGCAGTTCCTCCAGGCCGAAGATTTGGTGCGGCGCGAGGAGGGGAAACCACGAAGTTGGTTCCCGGGCAAGGACGACGGATAGTGCGGGTTAGGGGGCTCCAGATGTACCAAGAGGTGCTCTAGTCGGTGGCAGCAATCGCTTCATGGCCGTCGGAAAGGGGATCACGCTTGACCGGCGTCCCCTGCCCGGAGTTGGGGGCAATGGGATTGGTTCTGCCACGCGAAGATGCAACGCCCTGCCCGTGTGTCACCAAGCGCTATCGCGCATTTGACGTGGTTGCCGACGATGCTTCGGAACGCCGACCGGGAAGCGATTAAGGATTGTTTGGTGGTCGCCGTTTCGGACGCCGGGACTGTACCGGGGTGGGGGGGCGCCTCGAAGGCGGCCTTCGGGACACGGCGGGCTTGCTCTTCGGGGGCGCCGACCGGACCTTTGGCTCGGCGGGTCTGCCGGGCGCCGGTCGGGCTCCGGGCGTGGGCCGGCGCCTGGTGCTGGGGCGCGTCGCCGGCACCCGCTTATCGGGAGCAACCCTTGTTTTGGTCACCGTGCTTCCCCTCCTGGCAGGTCCGGTTCCCGCGCGCTGCATGACTTGGGATCTGTCGCGCTTGGGTCTTGCCTCACGGCTGGGAAGGATCCGGGCCGGGGCTACCTGTGGTCGGCTACCGCGGACGCGCGTGCCCGAGCCGGGAACGGACTGAACCCTCCCCGTGGCGGTGGTGGGTCGATGTTGCGGGCCGGTGTTGCGTGGCTTGGCCCGCCGGCCGGTGTTGCGCCCGCGGTCCCGGACGGTGGTGCCGACGTCAAGACGGGGGGAGCGGGGTTGCGCCAACCGCGAGGTTGGTCTCTGCGGACCATTGTCGGTCACATACGCCCTGGGATCCTCCTTGTACCTGGGCCCAAAGAGGGGGGACTGGCGAATGATCCTGCCGCCTTGGCGATACCCTCTAGGCGAAACGGCACGGCGATTGACCCGTGTGTATTGCCGCCCCGTGGAACCGTAAACGTAAAAATCCCGATGCCATCCCGCATATCTGTGGTCTTGCCAGCCCCACGCTATCCTGTACCAGTGTCGGTGTTCGCGGTAGAGCGATGGCCAGCCGAACCACCCGAGTGGTCTCCGCCAGGTGCGAATCGGGTGATTCCATGGATCGTGCCAACTCAACCAACCGGGGAGCATGTAGAGCTGGGGTTGGAGCTCCCACGCGCAGTGGAACACCGGCCCGTGCCACCCAACTGTCCAGCAGAGGTAGAACGGCCAGTCAAGGTGGGGATTGGCGTCCCAGCCGGGAAAAGCCAGCGTGGCGGGGGTATTGCCGAAACCGATGGCAAGGCCCGAGCCGAACGGCTGGTCGGGCGTACCGATCGCCAGGCCGCCGCTCCAGCTTGCGGGCTGGTTTTCCACCGCCAACCCGATGCCGATTGCAACGTGACCGTTGACCTGTGCATCTACCTCTGAAGCCAAGAGGAAGCACGCCGCCATCAAGACTCTTCGCACGTTCATCATGTTCCATCCTCCCCGAGAAATTTAGGTGTCCCAACGCCTCAACCCCACCATGATGCAAGCGGTGTGCCACGACTGTACGAATATCGTAAATGAAATCAAAATGTGTTGTTATGGCCATTTCACGTCATGCGCGCAATTTCTCTCCGATGTCTGTCGCGGTGGACACCGGTGTCCGTGGTGGGGGACTCAACGGGTGCCGGGAGAGCAGTGCAGATGGAGCAACAGCAGTGTCGCCAAGGCAAGAAAGGGAGCGGCGGTCAAGAGTAGCTTCCCGACCACAAGGGCTCTGGTTTCCGGTCGACCTGCATGCGGCTCCTTCCCGTTGCCGTGGCCCTCGGACAGGATCTGGCCCGGGGGTGGCGACGCCCGGTTCACGTTGAGCACCGAAGCAGTGGGTGAACCGAAAGGGGCGCGCTCCATGGCCGGCCCAGAGGCGCGGGCCGCACGGGGTTGCCCGGCCCCTCCGGCTCCGCCGGGTCACCCTTGGATGTGTCGGGGCTTCGGATGATGGCCCACACAAAAGTTGATTCTGCGGAGTTGGCCGGACATGGGGGCCTGGACCGGCGAGTGGCTGGGGGGTGGCGCACTATCTCGCACGTTCGTGAAGGCCGCCAGCCAGCAACATCGGCGCTTCTGATGTTTCCGGCGCCCACTTCCCGACAAGGACGGATCCGGCGGGTCCCTTGATCAACCTGGCGACCACCCAGGCACGCCGAACATTGCCGTCCTTCGGCCCGCCCAATGCCGCATTCGACACGGCGGCGTGAAGCTTCGTGGCCATGAGGCACCTTGGCAAGAGGTGAGAGGCGGCCCCCGGCCTGCCAACATCTCGTCGATGCCCGTTTTAACGCGTGAGCGGCGCCAGACACCAAGTGCTGAGCTCCGACAGGGCCTGAGTGGTTCACGGGGTGGACTCCTCGACGATGACGATGTGAGTGGGGATCCGGCGACTGCCCTCACCGAGGTGGCCAAGCATGCGTCAGGTACGCCAAGGGCCATCGCCTCCATCGATTCTACAGCCGATCCACAGTAGACGCCGTGGTGCGGTGTGCCGTGGAAAGGCACCGTTTCACAGCGGGTGCGAATCCCGCCCGGCAACTGTCGTTCCGGCCGGTAGCAATCGGAGCGGGTCATGGAGGTAACGACATGGTCTGAAGCACTTCGAGCAGACGGGCCGCCCTGGGCGGCTCAGCGAACATGTGGGCCGTAACGCGAGTGAACGTTGAGCAGGCCTCGAAAACGCCGATGCGGAGGCCGACCCGCCCGCATTTCGGGGAAGGCTGTCAGCGTCCGGGAAGCGAGCGACGAGAGCACCGGGCGTCTCCGCCGGGGTAGTGACTACGGCACGCATGGAAGAGGGAACCGGTTCGATGGGCGGGGCTGGAAACGTGGGCATGGGAGCCCGACTGAGGACCCAAGCGAAAGCGAGGGATGAACCACCGGACCCTAAACTTAGCGCGCCAGTCCCCGACCCTACGAATCGAATCGGTCCACTTGGGTCGGGCAGCATCGCTTGGAAGTGCCGGAAAACTGTGTGCCGTGCCAAGGTCCGGGGCTGGAACGGAATCCGGCTGCGGCACGCTCAGGAAGACGAGAGGTTTTCGGCGGCGGCGGATCGTTTGGCACAGCCCTCGGGTGACAAACTTCTCCGTCGCGCGAGAGAACGCGGGCTTGCCAAATCGACGCGGCTGGGTGAATCTTGTTCTTGGCCAGTGCCGCATTTCGGAAGCACGGTGTGTTCGGATGAACCATGCGTCGAGTGTTGCTCCGTGCGGCGTGTTTGAGCCCTCGAGCTTCGGCGTTCTGGGTGAGCCCCGGATCTCAGGCGGGCGCCGGTGGCGACCCTGTCAACCGGTGTCGAAGCGAGTCGAGATCGACCGGGACCACGATTCTTGAGTCGTCAGTGCCGCCGCCATTCCATCATCAGTGTCTTGAAGGAACGACGATTACCGTGACCGATCAAAACCCAAGCGATTCTCGCAAAGGCCAGCGGCACCCCAAACCCCGGCGGGGCCGGGGCGGGCACCGTGGTGGCCGGAGGCCCCGCCCGAAGGCTCCTCCGCCGGACGGCGACAGTGACTTCGAGCCGGGTCAGCCCTTGGGTGTGCTGGAGGTGTTGGCCAGCGGTTCTGGATTTGTTCGGCGCCCGCACGAGGGGTATATCCCCAGCCGGAATGACATCTATGTGGGCGCCCGCTTGATCAATCGCTTTGGGCTACGCACAGGGGACGAGTTGACCGGCACCGTAGGCCGGCGCCCACGCAACGGCAAGAGTCCGCCGTTGCGCTATCTGGAGCTGGTCAACGGCCAAGCGCCCGACCAGGCGGCCAAGAGGCCGGAGTTCAACATGCTCAGCGCGATGCATCCACGGCACCAGCTCAAGTTGGAATGTGCGCGAATGCATGCGGGCGAGCCGGACATGACGAACCGCGTGATCGACCTCTTCTGTCCCATGGGCAAGGGCCAGCGAGCCCTTATCGTGGCACCCGCTAAGGCGGGCAAGACGACTGTCTTGCAGGCGGTTGCCGAGGGTGTGGTGAAAAACCACCCGGAGTGCGAGCTTCTGATTCTGCTGGTGGATGAGCGCCCGGAAGAAGTGACCGAGATGGAGATGTGCGGTTTCGGCGAAGTGATTGCATCCACCTTTGATCTGACCGCCGAGCGGCACTGTCAGGTCGCAGAAATGACGCTGTCTCGCGCCAGACGCCGCGTCGAGGCTGGCAGGGACGTCGTGATCATTCTCGATTCCATCACCCGGCTGGCCAGGGCGCATAACACGGTGGAGGCGGGGACGGGGCGAACCCTGTCGGGGGGACTTGACGCAAGTTCGTTGGAGAAGCCGAAGCGCTTTCTGGGAAGCGCCCGCCTGATCAAGGAGGATCAGGGCGGGGGATCGCTGACGATCATCGCGACCGCGCTCGTGGACACGGGCTCGCGCATGGATCAGGTCATTTTCGAGGAGTTCAAGGGAACGGGAAACAGTGAGCTGGTTCTCAGCCGCGAGCTGGCCGACCGGAGGATCTATCCCGCGATTGACCTTCGGGCGTCTGCGACGCGCAAGGAGGAGTTGCTGTTATCCGATCAGGCCCTGCGACTCTCGCAGGCGATGCGTCGGCAGCTATCGGGTTTGCATCCGGCCGAGGCGATGGAAAAGCTGCTCCGGGTGATGGGCCAGACGGCGACGAACGAGGAGTTGATCTCGGTCGCGCTGGAGCGGCTCTAGCGAGGTAGCGCGGCCCTCGTGGGCCTCAGGGACGACGCCCCCGTCACCACGGGGTGTCGATATGGTTGGGTCTTGCGGCCCGGTGGCGGGCGCGGGCCCTCGTGATTCTCCCGGGTCCGCCTCCAGGAGCTGTTTCAGGCGACCCAAATTGGCGGCCAGCAAGCGACCTTGTGATCCCTCCAGCGTCAATGCCGTCCAGCGCAGGATTGGATTGCGCCCAAGCTGCACCCGCTCGACCCAGGTAATGGTCGATGCAGAATCGCCGGAGGAGACGGAAATCGTCCCCTCGAAGCGAATCGCGCCGTCCTCCACGTCGACAACGTACTCCACCCCGATGGGTGCGCGCGCCTGGACCAGGGTGAGGGAACCCGCCCCGACGGCGGGATCGTCCCACACGCGCCGCGAGCCGACACCCTCGGCGGGGCCCTCGATTCGGGATTCCACGTCGCCCCAGGGAGTCCATTCGTCCCACTTGCCGAGGTCGCTGAGATACGGGTAGACGCTTGTCGCGGGGGCATGGACGGAGATTGTGCGGGTGACCTGGACCCGGCTGGGCAGGAAAGCGCCCACAACGAGGAAGGCCATGCAGAGCAGGGCCAGACTTCCGGCGATCAACAGGCCGCGCCTGGAAATGGCGGACCGCATCAACCCTTCTCGCCGGACGCGCACTGGCCCGTTAGCTCGGACTCCACTAAAGACCACACATAATCCGCGATGGTAGCGTGTCCCTGCCGATTCGGGTGGATGCCATCGCTCTGGTTCAATGATTCAACCATGGCCACGCCCTCCAGAAGAAACGGGATCAACAGCACATTGTGGTTCTGGGCTATCTTCTCGAACACGCCTTGGAAGGCCTGTGTGTAGGATGGTCCCATGTTGACGGGTGCACGCATTCCGGCGATCACGATCCTCGCCCGTGGATGGCGTCGCTGCGTCTCGCCGATGATCCACGCCAGGTTGTCCTGTAGCGCCGCGGGATCCAGGCCCCGGAGCCCGTCGTTTGCCCCCAGCTCCACGAAGAGCAGGGCCAGTGAGGACCCGTAGGACGCCAAGAGAGATGAAAGACGCGCCCGTCCGCCTGCGGAAGTGTCGCCGCTGACGCCCGCATTGACGATCCGACAGGATGCACCCGCCTCCGTGAGTCGTTGTCCCAAGAGGCCGGGAAATGCCTCGCCGGGGCCCTCTAAGCCGTAGCCGGCCGTGAGGCTGGTGCCCAGGAATAGGATCACGGGATCCTCTTGCTGCCCGGGCCTGCCATCGGCCGCGCGGGCTGTACGATGCACACTTGTTTCGCCAGCTTCATCGGGGCGGGTGCCGGAGGAGTCTGGGGCTTCCTGGCGTCCGCGCATGTCCCCTCCGCAGGCGAAGAGCGCGGCTGCAGCCACCCAAACCGACAATGTTGCGATGGCACCAGTGGCCCGGGACACACCCCCAATCATCTCTGTCCGGGGCCTCACCCGCAGCTTCTCCGGTGGCGGCCATCCCGTGACGGTGCTACACCGCGTTGACCTGGATGTTCGCGCCAGAGAATCCGTGGCCGTGGTCGGCCCCTCCGGTAGTGGCAAGACCACTCTGTTGGGCCTCCTTGCCGGGTTGGACCGACCCACCGCTGGGCGCGTCATGATTGATGGCCGTGATATTGGAACGCTCTCTGAAGATGAGCGCGCTGAGTTGCGGGTCAACAGGATAGGTTTCGTGTTCCAGACCTTTCGCCTGCTCCCCACCCTCACTGCACTGGAGAATGTGTTGGTTCCCATGGAGCTCGCGCGACGGGGGCGGGTCGGCCGACGCGACGCCCGTGAGGACCGTGATCGTGCCAACGATCTCCTTGTGCAAGTGGGTCTGGGAGATCGCGCTCGCCACCATCCTGCCCAGTTGTCGGGTGGCGAGCGGCAACGCGTGGCGCTGGCGCGCGCCTTTGCAAACCGCCCCGACATCCTGCTGGCGGATGAGCCCACTGGGAACCTGGATGCGGCCACTGGATTGATTGTTGCCGCGATACTGGACGATCTGAATCGGGCCGCGGGCACGACGCTTGTGCTGGTCACCCATGACCGGAGTCTCGCCGGGCGGGCAGACCGCATCGTGCGCATGGAGGGTGGCAGGATTGTTGATGGGCAGGGCCGATGCGCCCCCGGCCCCACCACAGACGACTCGGCGTAGGTGAGTTGGTTTTCCTGCCGAATGGCGCTTCGGCAATGGCGCTCTCCGGCCCGTCATCTGGGTGTCTACATGACATCCATCACGGTGGGCGTTGCTTCACTTGTGGCGCTCCACTCGTTTCGCGACGATGTGGCCCGATCCATCGCCTCGCAGAACAGAACACTCCTGGGAAGCGATCTGAGAATCTCCGGTGATCGCCCGGCACCGGCGGCGGTCGGGGGGATCGTCGATTCCCTGGTCGCCGAGGGAGCCACGGTCGCCAGGGTGGTCGGGACCCTCTCGATGGCGCTGGCCGAGCAAAGCGGTCGCACCCGCCTGGTTCAGCTGCGGGGGGTGGAGCCGGGGTTCCCGTTCTACGGGGAAGTCATCACGGATCCACCCGGGCAATGGTCCTTGATATCTGGACGACGCGCGCTGGTCGATCCAGGCGCCTTGGCGCAGCTGGGCATCGAGGCTGGAGACACGATGGTCTTGGCGGGCGTGAGGTTTGCGGTTGTCGGGACGGTGGGGGGGCTCCCCACGGACATAGGTTTGCAGGTAGCGACGGGGCCGAGGGTGTTTCTGGCGCGCGACCAGCTGGAGGCCACGGGGCTGTTGGGCCGGGGCAGCCTGTCGCGCCATCACCTGTACCTGCGCATCCAGGACGGAGACCGAGCCGCCTCGGTGATGAGGGAGCGTTACGGCGACGTTTTTCGCTCCACGGGATTCACGCTGCGCAGCGCTGAGCAACACGCGCGCACGCTGACCGGCGCGGCCGATACGATTGCCGAATATGTGGGCCTGATGGGGCTTGCGGCCCTGATTCTGGGTGGAGTGGGCGTGGGTAGCGCCGTCCATGTCTTCGTGCAGGGTCGCGCCACGGATGTGGCGGTCTTGCGCTGCTTGGGGGCAACCCGTCGGCAGGTGTTCCACGTTTACCTGCTTCAGGCCGCGGGAATGGGGGTCCTGGGCTCGCTGGGAGGCGTCGTTCTCGGTCTCGTGATCCAACGCTTCCTGCCCCTCTTGGTTCGCGATGTGCTACCCGTCGAACTTCGCACCCATGTGTCGTTGGGCTCGATTGCGGTTGGCTTTGCCGTCGGTGTCGTGATCGCTTTCCTCTTTGCGCTCTTGCCCATGTTGAGCCTGAGGCGAATACCGCCATTGGGGGCGCTGCGCCAGGTTGCCCGAATATCCGGTGAACGCGACCCTATGCGTCCCTTGGTTATTGGCGGCATTGCATCGGCCGTTGTGCTGCTGGCCGTGGCGGAGGCCCCGAATGCATGGACCGGCCTGATACTGGCCGGGGGGTTGACCGTCGTCGCCCTGGGGCTGTGGGTGGTTGCCATCGCCCTTACCTGGGCGTCGAGGCGCCTTGTGCCCCACCGCCTCCCATTTCCGGTGCGTCAGGGCGTGAGAAACCTGTTTCGTCCAGGGAACCAAACCGTGACCGTGACGCTGGCGTTGGGTTTCGGGGTCCTGGTGGTCGGCGTGATCCTCCAGCTCCGCGCCAATCTGATCCGGGAGCTGACGCTCATCGAGGGCGTCGGGGGCCCCAATGTCCTGGTGTTCGATGTGCAGCCCGACCAGGAGCCGGGTGTAGGGTCCCTGGTGTCCCGATACGCCGAGGCGCCACCCGCCTCCGCTCCCTTGGTCACGGCCCGGATTCATGCGCTGGGAGACCGCACGGCCGCGGACCTGTTGGCCGATACCGGGCGCTCCGAAGGTCCAGAGCGGTGGACCCTGGGGCGCCAGTACCGCAATACCTACCGTGCCCAGCTCAAGGAGAGCGAGGCCGTCGTGGCGGGACGGTGGTGGGATCCGGGCGTGTCGCGCGGTGAAGACGGGCTGCCCAGGATTTCCGTGGAGGCCGGTCTCGCCGCCTCCCTACAGCTCAGTTTGGGGGATGTTGTGACGTGGTCGGTAGCGGGCAACCTTCTTCGCACGCGGGTCGCGAATCTCCGCCAGGTGGATTGGGGCGATTTTGACGCCAACTTCTTTGTCGTCTTTGAGCCTGGGGTACTGGAGACGCTACCGCAGTCTCACATCATGCTTGCTCGGGTAACGACGTCTCAGTTACGGGCAGAGCTTCAGGAGGTGTTGGTGCGCCGATATCCGAACGTGTCCGTTCTTGACCTGAACACCGTTCGCATGGCGATTGAGTCGGTCCTTTCCAGGCTGGCGGCGGCGGTTCGCATCCTCGCCGCGTTGGCGGTGGCCACGGGGGTGTTGGTGATGTTGGGCTCGGTGGTGGCGGCGCAGGACCAACGGCGGCGGGAGGGTGTTCTCCTCCGGACCCTGGGCGCCCGTGGGGGACAGGTGCAGGGCGCGTTGGTCAGCGAGTATGTGGCTCTGGGTACTCTGGCCTCACTGGCCGGGGGTGCATTGGCGCTTCCCGCATCCTGGGTGCTGACGGTGTCGTTGCTCGAACTCCGCTACGTTCCCGCCGTGGGAAGCGCCTTGGTGCTGTGGGGGGGAGTGGTTGGGATGGTGGTTCTTGCGGGAGTGGCGAGTGTCGGTTGGCGTTCGACGGCCGGTGGTCCGCTGAGGGTGTTGCGGGCCCTGGCGGAGTGAGGGTGTGGCATCCGGAGCGGGATCAACAGCTGCGCCCCGGGAGTCTCCGGGCACGTCACTCGCTGGATTCCTCGGACGGCAACGGGGCCCCTTCGGACGGCGAAGGGGCCCCCAGGAGGGCGACAAGGCTTGCCAACGTCGCTCAGCGTCGGGACCGGTGGCAGGCCCGGTGTTGCTGGGCGCCCCCAAGCCACATGTCCCCGCTTAATGGTTAATTTGTGAATCGCTTAGGGGCCGCCCGTCGTCACCTCCCACCTACGCCTCAGGTGCCGCCGGTCATCCTCTGGAAGGAGCGGAGAGTTGGACAGCAGCCGGGCGCGCGCGAGCAGGTCCAAGGCGCGTCGGCTGTGGCCACCTCGCTCCGCAATCCACGCGGCGTCGACGAAAGCGTAGGCGGCAACAAGGACATCGCCAATGGCCATCGCACGCCGTCCCGCCGACTCGAAATCTCGAATCGCGCGACCCTCATCCCCACGGTAGAAGGAGAGTTGGGCTGCGCGAACCAAGTCGTTGATCGCTGCCGGATCACCGGGCTCACGCAGATCCGCAGCGCGCCTGAACAGCGAGGCCGCACGGGTCCATTCCTGGTTCCCGATGTACTCCATGGCCTGCGCCTCCATGGCGCGAACCTCGTTCTCGGTGCGCTCCTCGGGTGTCTGAGCGCTCGCAGGCCCGGTCAGGGCCGTGCTGCCAAGGGCAACCAGCGCGGCGGCAACCGCCGAGCGGGCCCATCGTGAGTTCCTCTGCATCGTTTGTCCTCCAACACTTTGGTTGTTTTCTCGATTGAACGGTGGCGTGTCGCAGCCACCGCCCCCAATAGACGCCAACGCGAGACGGATACCGTGCCTTGGGCGCCATGGTGGCGCCTTCCGGGTGGCGAAGAGTCACACCTACAGCCCTTATCCGCGATGGGCATGACCACCGAGTACGGATCGCTGAGAGCGATGTTTCAGATCATCGGCTGCTCGGGCGGCCCGGCTGGCGCGCTGGGGCCGCGTGTTGAGTTGGGGTCGGGCGCTACCCGACGGCCAACCGGCCCGTATGTGGCGTGGACGGAGCTGGCCAGGGGATCTCGTAGCCGGACTCAGGTGAAGAAACGGACGAGCCGGCCGACGGCGCGCTCCAGTGTGTCTGTCTGTTTGCAGAACGCGAACCGCACCAACGTACGCCCGTCTTGGGGACGACTGAAAAAGGATGATCCCGGCACCGGGGCGACTCCGCACTCCCGCGCGAGAAAATGGCTGAAGGCGACGTCGTCCAACGAGCTCAGACCGGAAAAGTCGGCCATGATGTAGTAGGCGCCCTCGGGTCTGGCACAGCGAAACCCTGACGCCTGCAGGCCGTCACAGAGGATGTCCCGGCGGCGGAGATAGGCCCGGATCATGTCGTCATAGTACTCTTTGCCCAGCTGGTCCAAACCGGTGGCGCAGGCCTCCTGCAAGGGAGAAGGGGCTCCTACGGTCAGGAAGTCATGCACCTTGCGGATCGCCGCGCTCAGTTCAGGAGGCGCGACCACACTTCCGACGCGCCATCCCGTGACGCTGAAGGTTTTTGACAGTCCCGAGACGACCACTGTGCGATTTCGCATCCCCTCCAGGGTCGCCATCGGAGTGTGCTGGCCCTCGAAGACGATGTGCTCGTAGATCTCGTCAGTGACTGCCAGGAGGTCGTGCTCCATGCACAGGGCCGCGACCGCTCGCATTTCATCCAGACCGAAGACGCGCCCCGAAGGATTGTTCGGTGTGTTGATGATGATCGCCCGCGTCCTGGACGATACGGCCCGCCGCAGTCGGTCAGTGTCAAGATAAAACGTCGGCGGTTCCAAGGGCACAAAGACTGCCGTTGCCTGACACAACACCGCGTCCGGTCCGTAATTCTCATAAAACGGCTCCAGCACCACGACTTCGTCTCCCGGGTCGAGCACCGCGAGCAGCACGGCGGCCATGGCCTCCGTTGCTCCGCAGGTGACCGTGACCTCGCGCTCTCCGTCGATGTCCATGCCATACCAGTCGGCGTACTTTCTCACCAACGCGCTCCGAAGGGAGGGTGTGCCCCATGTGATGGCGTACTGGTTGGAGTCTTCCTGTATCGCCCGACATGCGGCGTCCTTCAGAAGCTGGGGAGCCGGAAAGTCGGGGAAACCCTGGGCGAGGTTGATTGCGTTGTGTCGGTGAGCCACCCGCGTCATGTCGCGTATGGTCGACTCGGTGAACGCGTGCGTGCGGCGAGCGGTCCGAATGTTCATGGGCGGGGCAACCGATGCGAGAGAGAATGGTTGTGCGTAATTTGACTAATATCACACACAATGTTATATTAAAATCAGCCAATGCGTGTCAACCCCTCAATGATGGTGGAAATGGATGAGCGTGGACGATACTGAGCATCGCTGGGACCACCTCATAGACCTGGTCCCTGACGAGGGGCAGGGGTCGGATGGGCGAGGTCGTTTGGGCCGGGAGATCGCTTCCTCGGGTGCCCGGTCACCTGCGCCGTCCCTGCACATGCGCTTCGGCGCCGCCTTCGATGCGTGTCTGGGAGCGCTGGATGAGCGATCACAATTGATCGCGGCAACGCGGACATACGCCCGTGAGCCCAAGCGCTTGGCCGCGCTCGGGGACCACTTCGGGGTCAGCCGCGAGAGGGCCCGGCAGCTGGAGGTGAGGCTTCGGGGCAGGGTCGACGACGGTGTGGGAGAATCCCTGGGTGATGCAGCTCAGTGGGTTCGGGATTCGGTCGGTGCCGCTGTCGGAATCGAGGAGTTCCAGGGCGTGCTTGATGCGTTGCTGCAGGATGTGTCGACGGGTTGGAGGGATCAGGCGGAAGTGGCGGTCATGGCCGCGAGCGGATATGAACGCCTGGACGGAGTGGCGGGTAACGAGCTCTACCGGGATTGCGTGGAGGAGGTGAGGCGCAGGGCGCCTGAGTTTGTGCGGGAGGCGGGTGTAGTTGACGAGGACGCGTTGCGTCGTGCGCTTGCCCCGGATATGCCCCGATGGGACGCCTTGGTGCATAACGCGGGTCTGGTTCGGATTCGGGGGCAGGTGGTTCTGCGGGACACCCGTCATACCCGGGTGTTCCTGGCCTTTTGCCGATTGGGTCGCCCGGTCAAGCGGCAAGATGTCGCACGAGGGGCTGACTTGGCCGACAACTCCTCCCTGTCCAGCATGCTGTCGTCTGATCCCCACTTCGTGCGTTTCACCAAAGACAAGTGGGGACTTGCCAAGTGGACCGACGAGCCCTACGAGGGTGTTGTGGCGGCGATCATCAATCGCATTGACGCCGGTGGCGGGCGCGCGCGCGTGGACGATTTGATCAAAGAGATTCCGGTCAAGTTCGAGGTCTTGCCCGCGACAGTGCGCAACTATTTGAGCACCCGCAAGTTCGACGTAGAGGACGGATATGTGCGGGTGGCCCCGGCTCCCACGGTCCCCTCCCACCCGATCGAGAACGCACGCGATGTCCTGTGGACCACCAAGGGGCTACCGGTCCTGCATTTTACCGTGGGGTGGCACCACCTCAAGGGCAACAGCCAAAAGGTGTCGATCGCGGTCGCCCAGTACTTGGGCGTCGACGTAGATGAACGCCGAAGGATTCCGTTTTCCTCACCCACCGGAGTCTCGGCGGCCTCAATCATTTGGCGCTCTTACGACCCGAACGGACCCGAGATGGGCCGCATGCGGGAAGCACTGGATGCGTGCGGAATACAAGAGGGGGATAAGGCCTATCTGGTCTTGTCGCCCAACCGACTGGAGCTTTGTGACAGCCTCACGGGCCTCGTGGACCGGTCGTCGGGTGCCCGGCCGGTTGTGGATGCATAGGTCGTCTCTCGCGACCCATCCCCGGCGCTTGTATGGCCACGCTCGACCTCTACGCGGCCAACTCCCGGGTGCGCCGCCGGATCATCACCACACCTCTGGTAAGCACGGGCAGCACGAAACAGGCCAGGAACCCCCAGGTGATGTACCTGTATCCCACCCCGACCAGCGGGATAAGGCCCAGCGCGGCCAAGACGGCACCCAAGCCCAGCATTGCCAGTGCAACGAGGGCCCTGGCTTGCGCGGGCCACACGCGGCCCCCGTCCCGCCAACGCTGTGCGATGCGCTGGTTGACCGCATGAATCAGTCCGGCGCCCGTCTCCACGAGTGTTCCGAAGAGCATGACCTGAAACACGATCTGGACCGGGCGCGATCCAAGCAACTCCAGCATGTGAGCGATTGGGACCTGGACCTCGACGATGGCCGGGTATTCGCCGGCGATCGACACGAGGAACAGGAAGCCCGGAATCATCGCGATGGGCCCGGTCAATAGTCCGGCAATCCAGGTGTCCCGGCGGTTGCGGTGGTGGCGCACGGCAATCAGCGTCGCGGGGAGAACGCCCAGGTTGTAGCCCGCGTACGCGAATCCGTCCCGGAGCCAGTTCCCCTTGATGGCGGCCCCAGCAAATGCGGCGTGAATCTCGGGTCCAAAGGATCGGATGCACATCGCGAAGAACACCAAGTAGACGATGTATAGCACCGCAGACCAGCCCGCGAGGGCACGCTCGATTTGACGGCTCCCGCCCAGCACGAGCAGGCCGACCAGCGCGAGAATGCCCCCGACGCCGGCCGCATACGGGCCCTGGAACGTCCCCTGAACGATTGAGCCCGCCGATGCCGCGATCACCGCCAGCACGATGATCATCAGGGCGATGTAAAGAATTTCCAGCGTAAACCAACCCCGTCCGAGCAAGGCCAAGAAGAAGCTGCGGTAGTCGAACGCCGCGAACACCCTTGCGAATTCGTAGCTGACGACACAGACGGCGCTCCAGATGGCGGTGGATACTGACATCGAGAGCAGGGCGCCCAGTGGACCGTGGGAGAGAAAAAACTCCGCCAGCTCACGCCCGGTTCCGTAACCTCCGGCGATGACCACTGATTGGAAAAGGAATCCCGGAAGCAGGTATTGGCGAAAGGTACTCACCACGGTCTGGTCCCTGGGCGCAAGGTGTGCGAGGGCAAAGTCATCCGACGCCCGAAGCTATCCCTGGCGCCATTCCCGCAGCAAGCGCGCGCCTCAGGAGTTGCCGGGCACCGGGCGTCCGCCTGAGGCGGTACACCGGCATGGCCCGCGGGTTTGTGTGAGTGTTTACCGCGGGTGCCGTAACCCGCCATCCTCTTGGAGATCAGGGCCAAGGAACGCCATCGCTAAGAGCCTGAACGATGACGCTGTCGTCCATGTTTCCCCCGGTCAGAAAGGCCACCACCTGCATACCGTGCGTCACGGGAATCCGCCCGTGCATTACGGCCGCGACCGCGGCCGCGCCTGACGGTTCGACTGCGAGCTTGGCCCGCAGGAGCAAGAGACGCACAGCGCTAAGGATTTCCGCGTCCGACACGAGCACGATGTCTTCTGCGTAGGCGCGCACATACTGATAGGTCAGCGCTCCGGCCATGGGTGGCGCCAAGCCATCTGCCAGGCTCTCGACACGGTCCAGGGACACGGGGCTCCCCGCCTCCAGGCTGCGATGCATCACGCAGGCACCCTCTGGCTCGACGCCGTAGACGCGCATGCGGCCCCCTTGACTCGCCAACAGGTTGTTTGCCGCCAGTGCACCGGCGGTTCCTGCAATCAGGCCACCGCCGCCAACCGGAACGACGACGGCGACATCGCCGGTCGTGTCCTCAGCAACCTCCAGGACGGCGGATCCGTGACCCGCGATTATTCGGGAATCGTCGAAGGGGTGCAACTGGACGAGACGCTCGTCCCGGGCCACCTTGGCGGCCAACCGAAACGCGTCCGCCGAGGTGCCGAACTGTACCACCCGAGCACCATAGCTCTTGGTTGCGTCGACTTTGGCGCGAGATGCCCGCTCCGGCATCACGATGACGGAGTCGATACCGTGGCGGCCGGCGGCCCACGCAACTGCCTGCGCATGATTTCCGGCGGAGACCGAAATCACCCCTCGCCTGCGCTCGCTGTCTCTCAGGTTCGCGATGGCGTGCAGGGCGCCGCGGACCTTGAACGATCCAGTCTTCTGCAGGTTTTCGCACTTGAGGTGGGTCGTCGCCCCGATGGCGTCGCCCAGCGTACCAAAGCTCAGCAGAGGGGTTCGATGCACGGCCCGCTCCACCTCTGAGCGCGCGCCGGCGAAATCATGTCGGGTCAACCATTTCCGCATTTGTCCTGCCCCGCGGGGTTTCGTGGGCCGGCCTCCGGCGGACTGGTCGGTGTTGGGGGGTCGCACCTGTTGGGGTGCGTTGCCGTGGCGCGGCACCAAGGGCTATCCTGCGCGTCCGGCGCGGGGTAGCTTTGGGTGGTGGTGTACCAACTTCGCACACAACACTCGGCACGCAACTGGAGTGGGGGTGGCTCATGAAAATCTCGTTGAGGTTTGTCGCACTGGCATGCCAGGCGTTTGCGCTGGCGCACGGTCCACTGAACGCGCAGGTACAACGGGGCACGATTGCCGGTCAGGTTCTCGACGTAGAGACAGGCCGACCCCTTTCGGGGGCGGCTGTGGAGGTTGTGGGACAGACCGGTCTCTTTGAGACAAGCGCCTCGGGCCGGTTTGCGGTGGATGCGCCCGCCGGAAGCCACTCCGTGGTGGTTGCCCTGATCGGCTACGAGACAACGCGGGTAGACGGGGTGCGCGTGACCGCGGGCGCGACGACCGAGATCGAGATCGCGGTGCGATCCCGAGCCTTGGTCCTGAATCCGGTGGTCGTGACCGTGTCTCGTCGGCAGGAAAAGGCACTTGACGCCCCGGCCTCTGTCAGCACGGTGTCGTCAAGCGAGATTGCTCGGGTTGCGGCCACATCCGCCGCCGACCATGTCCGCACGCTACCCGGGATTGATGCCGTTCGCACCGGCATCAACCAGTCTTCGGTGGTGGCGCGGGGATTCAACAATGTCTTTTCCGGCTCCCTCCTGACCATCATCGACAACCGATACGCGCGCGTGCCCTCGTTGCGCTTCAACGCCTATAACATGTTTCCGACGACCGATCTGGACATTGAGCGCATCGAGGTGTCGCTGGGGCCGGGCGCCGCGCTCTATGGACCCAACGCGTCGAACGGGGTCATGCACATCATTACGTCGTCGCCGATCGACCGGCCCGGCACCACGATATCCCTGGCGGGGGGAGAGCGATCGGTGGTCCATGGCCAACTCCGGACCGCCCTCGCCCCATCTCAGTCCTTCGGGATGCAACTCTCGGGCCAGTACTTCCGGGGGACCGACTGGACCTACGACGATCCACTGGAGATCACGCCTAGGAGCTACGACACCCGGCGATACTCGGTGAACGCGCGAGTCGACTATCGCTTTGGCGATGACGGTGAAGTCATCCTGAACGGAGGATCCTCGGCCATCGAGCGGGGCATCGAGATGACCGGCATCGGGGCAGCCCAGGTTCAAGGGTGGGCATACCACTTTGGCCAGGCACGCGTCTCAAGAGGGAGGTTTTTTGCGCAGGGATTCATGAATCTCACCAGCGCCGGAGATCAGACGTTCATGCTGCGCACCGAAGATGCCATCGTGGACAGGTCGCGCACGATGGCCGCCCAGTTTCAGCACGGCTTAGATCTGGGATCCTGGCAGAGCTTCACCTACGGTGTGGACTGGCAGCGCACGGATCCACGCACGGATGGAACCGTATTTGGCCGCAACGAGAACGACGACATGATTTCGGAGGTCGGGGCATACCTGCACTCCGAAACCGCATTGGGAGAGAAGCTGGAACTCGTGACCGCGATCCGGGTGGACGATCACGACCGCCTGACTTCACTGAACTTCGCGCCCCGGGCGGCACTGGTCGTCAAACCGAACCCGGAACAAAACATTCGCCTGACCTTCAACCGGGCCTTCGCGACGCCGACGACCACCAACCTCTTTTTGGACATCGTGGCCGCCAGCATCCCGGGCACACCATTCCAAGTCAGGGCCCGGGGCGTTCCGCCAGCGGGCTTCACGTTCGAGGCCCGCTGCCAGGGTGGCCTGATGTCGCGTTGCATGCGGACACCGTTCCTGCCCGGTCAGTCGATGCCCGCCAACGCAGCCCTGCTTTGGGACGGCCTGGTGGACCTCTTGGTCAGTGTCGAGCCCAGCCTAGCTCTTCTCGCTCCCTGGTTGAAATCTCCCGGAGCGAATCCGGGGGACCCCGAACTCGGGACCGTGTTTCGCCGTCTGGACCTGTTGGCGGCGGAAACAGGCGGGGACCCGTTTCCGTTGGACAACACGGCGCCAGAGACCTACCATGCGCTCGAGTCCACGATCAACAACACGATTGAGTTCGGCTACAAGGGGCTGCTGGGCGATCGCGTCCTCTTGGCCGTCGACGTCTATCGGTCCCGGATCGAGAACTTTGTGGGCCCCCTGCAGGTGGCCACCCCCAATGTCTTCCTTGATCCGGCCAGTACCCAAGCCTTCGTGCTCCACCGGCTCGATCCCGCGCTCCGCGCGGGGCTTCTAACGAAGGAGGCTGCGGCGCAGATTGTCGCCACCATCGCGTCGGTCCCCCTGGGCACGATCGTGCCGGACCAGGTTGAATCACCGGACCTGCTGATATCCTACCGCAACTTCGGCCAGGTTGACTTCTGGGGAGCGGACTTGGCCGCGCAGGTTGTCCTGTCTGACCGGTTCCGCCTCAACGGGAGCTACTCGTTTCAGAGTGATGAGTGCTTTGACCTCAACGGGGACGGCTCCTGCCGAAGCGCGGATGACGTGGCCCTCAACGCTCCGAATCACAAGGGGTCGCTGGGCCTGACCTACGATGATCCGGTGCGGGGGATGTCGATGCAGACCCGCGTGCGGGCCAGCGCGGGATTTCCGATGAGCTCGGGCGTATATGTGGGCGATGTAGACGGCTACTATGTGGTGGACGCCACGCTGGGATACCAGGTGCCCTTCCAGCCCAGGGCGCGGCTTTCGCTGACGGCCAACAACTTGCTCAACAACATGCATCGGGAATTCGTGGGCGCGCCGGAGATCGGGCGGTTGGTCTTGGTGCGCCTGCAATACGACCTCTGACGGTGGCTGCAACGCAGCGCCAAGGTGCGGGTTCGGGTGCGAAGCGGCATCGTCAGGCCAAGCTCCTTGAGATCATCCGGCAACAGCGGATTCCGCATCAGGAGGCCTTGCGGAAACTGCTAGCGCAGGAGGGCTACTCGGTTGCCCAGGCCACGCTTTCGCGCGATATCAGAGACCTGCGGCTAGTAAAGGTGACGAGCGCGGGTGGCAAACCGCACTATGCGTTGCCGGAGGAGTGGGATCACGCGCCGCCACTCGACTCCACGCTTCCGACCCTGTTCGTCTCCGCCGAGTCCGTGGGTAACCTGATTGTGGTACGAACGCTGAGCGGTGCGGCGCAGACCGTTGCCTCGGGAATCGACTGGGAGGAGTACGAGGGACTGGCGGGGACCATTGCGGGTGACGACACGGTGCTCATGATCGCGCGCAGCGTCGGCGTCGCCCGGGCACTTGTCGCCCAGCTGGAGGGGTTGGCCAGCGAGGGATAAGAGAGCTTCTGGAAACTCTGCCGCCTCCGGTAGGGTGGAACCGAAGACTCCGTACGGCTGGATGCGCACACGGCGACTTCCGCCCACAGGTTATTCCAAATGTGGCGATGAGCCAGAACTGCGAGAGCCCGGTGTGGGGGGAAGAGCCATTAAGGCCGATGCTGGCGGCGTTTGACGGAACATCATGATGACTGGAGCCAGTAGGCGCAACCGGCGAGGGGTTCCGCTCCAGGTGGAGTCCGGAATTTGATGCCCCGAGTGGCACCGCCGGTTTCGCGCTCTCCGGACCACCGGCAGTCGTCCCTTCTCCTCCCCTTGCGGCCTGCTTCGGGACCAGGCACTCCACAGGACTGGGCCAAGTACTCTTTCTTGTACAGCACGACACCGCGACTTGAGGAGAACCCGTGGCCGGGGCACCGGGCCAGGTCCAAGAAGGTCACCCCGACACCGGCCGCTATCCAAGTCAAAACGGCCCGTCGCACCGCCGCGCCGCATGATCCCGCCCGTTCCCGCACGATTGCTCAGCACCGACTGTAAGGCGACAATCTGAATAGGTCATTGCCGTCAATCAGAATGGGCCATCTGGAGGTTCGCGCGGTTCGGTGAGAACTTGATGCATTTCCCGAGGAGAGGGGGGTGCCAAGTGCCGGGCCGACATATCACCGATCGCCAGATGGAGTTGTACATGACCTACCGGAAGAAGGACCGGCCTGCAGTGGCGGCTGCCAAGGCGGGGTTCAGCAAGTCGACGGCGCACCGGATCGAGGCTGATCCACGGTTGCCGTCGGAGAAGCGTAAGCCGCGGGGGCGGAGGCGCCCGGATCCGCTGGCGGGGATCTTCGATGAGGAGATCGTCCCGATTTTGGAGCGGACACCGCAGGTGCGGGCGGTGGTGTTGTACGAGGAGATGATGCGTCGGCATCCAGAGTTGAACCCTGGTGTACGGCGCACCCTCGAGCGGAGGGTGCGGGCGTGGAAGGCGAAGTACGGGCCCGACCAGGAGATCATTTTCCGGCAGAAGCACGAGCCGGGTCGGCGTGGGTTGTCGGATTTCACTGAGGCCAGTGGTTTGGGGGTGACGGTGGCCGGCAAGGCGCTGGATCACAGGCTGTATCACTTTCGCATGGAGTACTCTGGGTTTTCCCATGCGGCGGTGGTGCTGGGCGGCGAGAGCTATGTTGCGCTGGCCCAAGGGTTACAGGATGCGTTGTGGGCATTGGGTGGGGTGCCGAAGGAGCACCGGACGGACAGTTTGTCTGCTGCGTTTCGGAACTTGAAGCGTGATGCGCGGGATGATTTGACGGAGCGCTACGAGGCGTTGATGGCCCACTACGGGATGAAGGCGAGCCGGAACAACCGTGGTCGTGGCCATGAGAACGGTTCAATCGAGGGTCCACACGGACACCTGAAGCGTGCGCTGGCGGATGCGCTGTTGCTGCGGGGGTCGCGGGATTTCGAGACGGTCGAGGCGTACAGGGTCTTTGTGAGCCGTGTGGTGAGTCGGCGCAACGCGCGCAACCGGGAAGCGATTGACGCTGAGCGAGCTGTGCTTGGGTCGTTGCCGAAGCGGCGCACCGACAGTTTCGAGGAGACGCTGGTGCGGGTGACCAACACGGGCGGTTTTTCGTTGGGGCGGGTGTTCTACACGGTGCCTTCTCGGCTGGTGGGGCATCGGGTGCGGGTACGGATGTACGATGAGCGTTTGGTGATTTTCGTGGGTGTCGAGGAGGTTCTGGTTCTGCCTCGTGGCTACCCGGGTCCAGGGCGAGCTCGGGGTCGGGTGATTGATTATCGGCATGTGTTGCCGTCACTTCGTCGCAAGCCGATGGCGCTCATGAACTGGGTTCACCGTGATGGCTTGTTTCCGCGCGATGCCTACCGTCTGGCGTTCGAGGCGTTGTGCGAAGGGCTTGATGATCGCCAAGCGTGCCACAGGATGGTCGGGTTGCTTGCTCTGGCGCATGATCAATGTTGCGAGGCGTGGCTGGCCGACGAGATCAGTGCGCAGCTTGAAGCCGGGCAGTTGCCTGATGCCGAAGTGCTTCGTGAACGGCTACCGGAGCCGGGTGCGTTGCCCGAGATCGACACGACGCTTCCGTCGTTGGAGGTGTACAATGTTGCCTGCTTGAGCGCAGCGTGTCGATGACGGGGTCATTTGTTGTGGACCCGGTGGTCCTGGACCGTTTGCTCAAGCAACTGCGTCTGCCCAGTATGCGGGCGCTGTGGCGGCCGCTCACCGAGCGTGCGGACCGCGAAGCTTGGTCTTCGGCGCGACTGCTTGCCGCGTTGGCTGACCAAGAGGTCAGCGACCGAGAGCGGCGGCGCTTCGAGCGGCACCGGGCGGAGGCGAAGTTGCCGCGCGGCAAGACGCTCGAGAACTTTGACTTCACGCTGGTACCCGCGGTATCGAAGGCGCGGGTGGATGTGCTGTCGAGCGGTAAGATATGGCTTGAGGAGGGGGCCAATGTACTGTTTTTTGGTCCTCCTGGCACGGGAAAGAGTCATCTTGCTGCGGGGATCGGGCTCAAGCTTGTCGAGAGCGGATTCCGCGTGCTTTATCAGCGGACGGCGGTGCTGGTGCAACGGCTCGAGGCGGCACATCGTGAGCTCAATCTCGAGGCGGCGATTGCCAAGCTCTACAAGTATCACCTGCTGATTCTCGATGATTTTTCCTACGTCACGACGGGTGGCGACGAGAGCAATGTCCTCTTCGAGTTGATCGGCGCGCGTTACGAGAACCGCTCACTTCTCTTGATCGCGAACGAGCCGTTCACCGCTTGGGAGAAGATCTTCGGGGGCAAGGCCAAGACACTGGCGGCGGTGGACCGGCTTGTTCACCACTCGCATGTGTTCGAGATGAACGTGGAGAGCTACCGCCGCCGTGCCGCCGTAAAGGCTCGGCAAGCCGGCGAGCGGGATTTGTCCACCGGGAGCCCGGAGATCATGACGGCGGGCAGCTGATCCCGCGGGGGCTCAGGCGGCGGGGCTGCGTCCCGCGCTCAGTTCCCCCGCTTTGGCGGTGATTGCGGCGGCATTGCGGGGTTGCAGCCGGGACGGGAGCCCGAGGATCGCCTCTGATGGCTGATCAGGGGCCGCCCCAGGGTAGGAATACCCTTGAGAACCCGGTGTCCCGCGGAACTCATGGGGGACGGGCGATGCGATACGAGGGCTCAGCGGAACCCCTGGACGGATCGGATCGAGGGGACCGAAGTCGTGGGAGTGACCGCGAGTGGGAGAACCGGCGGGCCACGACCAACCCCCCTGGGGGGCCAAAGAGTGTGCGTCACACTCGAGACCCTCAGTGAGACCTCGGTGACAGACAACAGGCCTTGCCGTCGCCAAGGCCATCCGGGATGCACGCGCCCACGCTCCGCCGCATCATCGGTCAAGCGATCAAGGCGACCGCATGACCTGCTGACGTAGTAGCGCAAGTGCCCCCTGTCGCCCCTCCTCCGGTGTTGGCATCCTTGGCTGGCGGCGCCTGATCGCCAGACCGGTCTCTCTGACCCGTATCGGTAATGTCTCAATCCTGCATATCCCACGCCATAGCGGCCGCGCTGGGTTCGTAAACAAAACGTGGCCATGAATGTGGCCGATCAGGTGGCGTAGCACGGAAGAGCATACTGGATGACCTGATGTAATCAGCCGTTCTTTCAACCTTGGGTGGGTTGTTCGTTTACCGCAACGAGGAGGGAAGGCGGTGCCAAGGAAGAGGTTGTCCATGAGGAAGATTCGAGAGTTTTTGCGGCTGAGAGCGCTTGGCCGCAGCCAGCGGGAGATCGCGGCGAGCCTGGGTATTGGGCGCGCCACGGTGTCCAGGTATGTCCGGCGGGCCGAGAGCGCGGGCCTGTCCTGGCCGTTGCCGGATGATTTTGATGACGACCGGCTGGAGGCGGCGTTGTACCCCTCCGGAGTGGTGTCCAACGCGGTGCGTCCGGTGCCCGACTGAGTCGAGGTCCACAGGGAGATGGGGCGCCACAAGGGTATGACGCTACAGCGCCTGTGGATCAAGTACCGCGAGGCGCACCCGGACGGGTACGAGTACAGTTGGTTCTGCGAGCACTACAAGGAGTGGACCCACGCGCATTGATGTCGTGATGCGGCAGGTCTACAAGGCCGGAGACCGGGTGTTTGTGGACTACGCGGGCCCTACGGTCCCGTTGACGGATCGCAAGACGGGCGAGGTCAGGGGCCGGGTGGTGTTCGTATGCACGCTGGCGGCATCGGACCACACGTTTGTGGATCTGACGCTGTCCAGGTCGCTATCGGACTGGACGGGCTCGCATGTGCGGATGTTCGAGTTCTGGGGTGGTGTGCCCAATACGGTGGTGCCCGACAATGAGCGTGTCAGCCGTGCACCGGGCGTGTCGATACGATCCGAAGCTGAACCGGAGCTACGGGGATCTGGGGCAGCACTGCGGGGTCGCGGTGGTGCCTGCGCGACCGGGCAAGTCACAGGACAAGGCCAAGATCGAGGCGACCGTCCAGCATGTCGAGCGCCAAGTGTTGGCTCTCCGCTGCGCAACCATCGCTTCTTCTCGCTGTCGGAGGCCAGGGACGCGATCAAGCCTTGGGTACAAGCGCTCAACGAGCAGCCGTTTCAGAAGATCAAGGGGAGTCGCCAGAGCTTCATTGAAGAGCTGGGCCGGCCGGGGCTGTGCGACGGCAAGAGGCGCGGCTGGGTGTCCGGTCCGAAGACGATTGCGCGGTGCCGATTATGCTTCCCCTGCGGGGGCGGCGGGGTGATGATGCCATCCTGTGCATGGCGGGCATGGTCACGCGCGCAATCATGTCTCTTAGCCCGCCGTCGGGCTTGAGCCAGTCGATGCGCCGGCAGGACTCCTTCGACAGCGCGTGTCAGTTGAGCGCAGGCGGTCCGGCGATCAGCCGACGCAACAACACCATCTCCCCCTCGGTGCAGTCGCACTCCTGGTAGCGGCACTCGATGCGGTTGTAGCTCACGAAGGCATCGCCAGCTCTTTCTTGTGTCGGGCGTCCATGGACCACAGCAACCCGGGCAAGGGGGCGTCGGTCGGACCGCCGCCGCTCCCGCATGCCGTCAGCCATTCGTGGAATCACCACCGCACATTGATGGCGTTCGTCATCAGGGTGCCGATCACCGAGCACATGCGTGCGGTGAACTGGGCGTAGGCATAGCTGTCGGGGCCGAACAACAGCCGCCGCCCGATTCAGCGAGGTGGTTGTTCAGCGGCACGCGCGGCCGGTCTCGAACGACGCTCAGTCCCTCGCGGCGGTCAAGGAGCGAGCGCAGCGGCTTGGCCGCACTGACGTAACCCCGGCGCCTGCCGATCCAGGCCGGGGGCGTGGCTTCCCAGCCGCGCCTTGCGTGGGCGATCTATCCCAAGCGATCCGGTCAATCCACTTCCGGGACCCTCGCGGCAGGGCCGGCATACCCGCCCGCGCACGGGAGGAAGTCGCGGCGCACATGCGCCCAGCAGAACGAGAGATCCACCCCGCCGTTTCGCAGGCGGGCCCCTACGGGCCAGCCTCTTGTAGGCGCTGTAGCGGTCGCAGACCAGGACATCGGACCATCGTCGGGTCGAACGTCCTCTCGGTTGCGCAGGCGCTTTGTACGCACTCGCGACGCAACAGGCGGCGGCACATGGCTTGGGCGACTACCGAGAGTCCGTTGCTGACGGGCCATTCCCGCAGCTCTCCCGCGCCACACCAGGCCATGCCGCCGGCGCCCGTCGTCGCCCTTGTCCCCCGGCCCAACCCGAATGGAAGAGCACCAGGCCCACGCCTTCGACGGGCATTTCCGCCCTGTCCTGATCCAAACACCGCTATCGGAATACCCCCTGTCGCCCCCCTCCGGTGCGGGTGGCTCGTGGGCCCTGATCGCCGCACCGGTCGCTCCGGCCCGCATCGGTGACATCCCAACCCCGAACCCCAACACCCAAGACCAAACCGCGGGCACGGTCGAAGTGTTTGTTGGACATAAGTGCAGTAGCGGGCAAGATCATGCCGGCACGGCGGTTCTGCGGGCCGGCCCGACTTGGATAGCCGCCAATTTGGATTGACCCTTATCAGACCAGGCCCGGCGCATGCCGACCACCTTTCTCTCCACGGAGGAGTACTTGGCACACCTCCGCAGAGAGAACTGATCCCGAAACATGGCCGCAGGGGAAGGAAAAAAGTCGGTTGCCGTTGGCCTGGAGAACGCGTCTACGCGTCTGCCCCCCAAGCACTCAGGGGTTGGCACTCGGTGTTCACAGGTCACACTGCACTGGGCGGCTACCCGAGATGGAGATGAAAGAGATGACAGCACGGATGTGCCACTCAGGGGATCAGGTTCCAGGCCCCATTCGGAGATGAACCCCCGCGACGGTTACCCCAAGTGGCTCCAGTCAACATGATGTTCCGTCAACCGACACCAACCTCGGCGCTCAAGAGAACCCGATCAACGCCCGCCTCTCATAACTCCACCCTTGATATCGAACCACCTGTGCATTACGGTTTACGTACTTGTTCGCAGCGACCCTCAGATCCCATGTTGGTTGTCGGCAAGCTCCTATTTTGATTGTCGCTTCACAACCGACCTCGACCAAGCCCGGGGTTGCTGTTGGGGTGCGGTGTTGGGGCATCAACGATGCCGGTCGGGGCGACCGGTTTCGTCGGTCAGGGGTCACCAGCCAACGGCACCGTCTCTGGGGGAGGGGCGACAGGGGGACATTCCGATGGGGGTGTTTGGATCAAGACAAGGCAGGAGCGCCAGTTCTTGATGTGGGCCCGACCAACGCCGGCCCCGTGCATAAGCGACCGATGCCGAAGGGGTCAGGTACGGTACGTCGTCCGTGAAGACGGCGGTTGCCGCTCGGCATGGGTGTCCGAAGCGATCACCGGACCCGGCCAATGTCATCGAACACCCGGGAGCACGACCACCTCGACGAGCAAATGCCGGCATCCCAGATAGCGCCGACCGAGATTGTGCTCTGAGCAACGTGACCGACATGACACTGTTTCGGCGGCACGGCCAAGCCGAAGGTTGCCTGGCAACCGAGGTCAAAGGGTAAGCCGAGCTGCTTGAAGCGGCGAGTCCACAAGAAATGAACCTCGCGAGCTTGCCTCGCGAAACCGATTTACCCACACAAAACAGCGGGGAGCCACTAATCTCCATCCGCCGTCACAACCACTGCGATCGGGGTGCTCTTGTACCCAACATGCGCCAAGGACGAAGTGGCGCCCCTGGAAACAAGACGATGTGGGAACCTTCGGTTGGCCACCCTGACCGCTTCAGCGGCTCCACTGGCCCGCACGACGGCGCCATGCACCACAACCCCCTGATCAAGGAGACGAAGGGCCGCCCGATCAACCGGAGAAGCTGTCGCAGCGCAGTCTGCGGGATTGCGGACAAACACCAAACCTCCCCCCTGCTCGGCCAGCGCACTCCGAATTTCGGCAAACTCACTCCGGCCACCAATCGCCAACACCGAGGCCGCCGCCAACATGGTCACCCCCAACGCTATCGCCCCGCCACCTAGAAAACCAGCGTAGCGGTAGATTCTCGCCCTCAGCATCACCTGATTTCGCCCTCGGCGCCTACCATACGGACCCGCTTTGGCAAGGATGCAACTCACGGTATCGCTCCTTGCATCGTTCCCGGTCCGTCGGCCCCGCATCTTCCCAGTAATTCTCGTTGCCATGACTTCACCCTGGGTTGGTGGCCGGAAAACACTGATGGATCTTGGTAACCCATTGAAGATATACCACTTGCCCCCACAAATCCAGCTCCCTCAAGTCGCCGTATGAATAACCCGGGTTGAAGGAATCCCAAATTGTACACTACCACTCAACTATTCCTCCTCGAATGCAATTCTCCGCCTGCACAGCACCAAACCCTGGAAACTGTGTACTGGTGTTTTCTTCCCATCCCCCTTCGGAGTGTGCAGCTTCGTGTATAAGAGTGAGCAAAATGTCGTCTTCGCTTTGCCTACTATTAATCATGACAAACTGATTGCCGAAAGCCTCCCCAGCAATTCCACGTTTGAGGCCCCATCCCATGGTGCGCGAATCAAGCATCAAGCGCACAAAACCTCTTGCCAAACCACACTGAGGTGTGACAAACCAATCCTGTTCCATCAGGTTTCGAAGGTAGCGAGCCCGATCGGTAGGCCGAAAATTCCTTAATGTTTGTCCAACCGTTGCTTCTGGCGCAGTCTGTAGCGGTTTCACTTTCCTGACAACCCTGTGCGCTTGCTGAATAAGGAACCAAGCAAAGCCGGAGAAAAATCCCTAATACCAAGAGGTCTCTCATTTTACCTGCCTTCCACTTCCGCGGCATCAGCCGCTTCGGCGCGGCTGACTCGGTCTTCAGCAATTTTTCGATATTTGATGAGAAAATCCTGATATTCCTGCGAGGAATATGTCTCTGGATCATTCTTCCTGACGAGGTTTACCTCATATTCAAACTGCGAAAGCCGGAGCCGAGCGCTCTCGGCCCTAGATACCTTTGCAGGCAACACTATGGGCTCTGCCGGAACATGTCCCTCGTAGAAATCCCACGACTTCCCATCCTTCACGCCAGTCCGCCATTTGGCGGTGTACGGCACACGGTTGACCCAATTGATACAGCAGTTGCCTTCCCAAAAGACAAATTCATCACGCGCGCTACCCGGCAGAGACCAAGACACGAAATCGGGCTCACCAATGGCGAGGGGCCAGCCCGCGGGCGCATTGGGGTCCACGTCACCAGGCTGCAGTTTCGAGGCGACAACTGCGCCATCGCCGGGGGTGCATGCGAGTACGAGTACCACAGGAGACAGTGCCAGGACGAGATACGTAGTGGCCCAGACAATTATGGACTTGGGGGTTTCTGGTCGGTTCATCGGGATCTCCTATCCGAAGTATGTCGTCTACAGTGAGTGTTGTCCAATGACGGATGTCTCTGAACGGCATGACGGTTTTTGGAGGGAATCGAGCATGGACTGAGGCGCTGTAAACGCAGGAGCATGATCGTGACATTCGGCACCAACCGGATTCGCACTCTTGGGCAGGTCTGGGAATTCCTGGAGGTCGCCCGCACCACCGAAATCAAGATCTCCCGGTACCAGAAGACCTGCCTCATCCGCGACCACCGCAACAGGCCCCCGCCAACACCTTCTAGCACCGCTACAACGGTCGCGACATCGCCCTGCTCGCCCAAGGTTGACGAGGCCTGCGGCTGCCTCTCTGGACTCGCCACCAAGTTTTTTTTTCGTGAAACTACAGAGTTGGGCGGGGTTGAAAACGGCCTCGGGATGCGGTGTCTAAGGCCAGCTGTTTCCTGTTCTTACGGCTCGCGACAGACCGCATCGGCATCATGGAGTGACTGCCCAACCCCGCGGGACCATCAAGCCGCATCCTGAAGCACCTCGACATGGACGCCAAGCTTCTTCAGGTGACTCAGGTGCCGCCGCACCGCACGCTCCTTGTTGCCAGTACGAAAATGGTCCGGACCGAGGTTGATGTGGGACGTTTCGTTTTTGAGCATATGCCAGATCGCGACCAGCATCGCGTGTTGCACCACGACAATGGCCCGCTTGGGGCCACCGCGCATCTTGTGGCGGTAGTACAGCGCCCGGTAGTAGCTGGAGCGCGAACGCACCGCAGCCCATGAGGCCTGCGACAAAGCCTCCCGCAACCACGCGTTGCCCTTGCCCGTCCCTGCCGGCTTGCGTTTGCCCGCACTCTCACGATTCCCGGGACACACCCGGGCCCACGACGCCAAGTGACCGGCTGTCGGAAACTTCGACATGTCATCGCCAATCTCCGCGACGATCGCCTTGGCCGACAGCTTTCCCACGCCCGGTACACTCTCCAGCAAATGGACCGCCTTCTCGAAAGGGCGTGCGGCCTCCGCGATCTGGGCGTCCAAGCACCTCAGCACCTGATCCAAATGGTCGATCATCTGAAGCTCCAGCTCGATCAGGAACCGGCGATGATCGTTCATCAGGCCCGGCACTACCTGCACGAGCAAGTGCCGCTTGCCCCGCAATCTTCCGCGAGCAAGCTCAGCCAGCTGCTTCGGATCCGTCTCGCCCGCCTCCATGGCCTCCAGGATCGCCCGCCCGGTCTTGCCCATGATGTCCGTCACAACCGAGCCCAGCTTCACGTTCGCCTGCTCGAGAAGCTTCGCCACGCGGTTGACGTGCCGAGCACGCTCTTGGGTGACCTTCTTGCGCGTTCGCGTCAGATCCCGCAATTCCCGGACCGCCCGGTCCGGCACGAAGCTGCCCCGCAACAGTCCCGCCTCGAGCAGTTGTGCGAGCCACTCGGAGTCTTTGACATCCGTCTTGCGGCCGGGCACCTGCTTGAAGTGCCTCGGATTCACGAGCAACAGCTCGAAGTGACCCTCGAGCACCGACCACACCGAGCACCAGTACACCCCCGTGGACTCCATGGCCACATGGGTTACTCCGAGAGACGCCATCCAGTCCCTCATCTCACCCAGGGCCGACAGCGTGGTGAGAAAAGTACGCACCACCCCGTGCCGTCCCCTTACGCCGTCCTTCTCCGGCGTACGCACACACACCGTGACGCTCTTCTTGTGCACGTCAAGGCCCGCGCACCTCTCGTTGACTACCTTCATGGTCATCGCCTCCGTTCGTCCGGGTCAGGTGTCCGTGTCCGGGGGCGGGCGCTTGGGTTCATCGATTATTCCGTCCGTGATGACGACCGTGCTGCTGGCGTCTCAACACTGCGGGCTGCCTCAAAGCGCCGTGGGTCATGTTCCGTTCCGGGCTCGTTCGCACCAAATAAACAGCCGACCTCTGCCCCCCTGCTTGAATGGGAAGCCCGGTCGCAGTCATTGCGCAACCCCCGTCACGGGGTCACGGACACACCGCGCCACCGTGATCGCACTTTCAGTTTCAGCTCGGCGGGGTGACCGGACACCGGTCATGAGGTGTTCCGTGAAACTACAGATTTGGGCGGGGTCGATACTGCCTCGGGATGTGGTGTCCAAGACCAACTGTTTCTGGTTCTTACGGCCGGCGACGGACGGCATGGGCATCATGGAGTGACTGCCGAACCCCAGGGAGCGGTCAAGCGGCCCGTTCAAGCACCTCGACATGGACGCCAAACGTCCTTGTACCGTGAGCGCACTTCCAGTTTCAGCCCCCGCGAGGGTGACCGGCCCCGCCCGGTCATGAGGTGTTCTGGGGTAGCGTAGGAGACCGATGCGCCAACCGTAAGGTCCGGTTGCTGCTCCGTCGCTTTCGCTCCCGTTCTCAGTCCGGCTCCCATAGTCATGTTTCCAGCCCCCTTCACCAAACCGGACGCGCTGTTTCCCAGCATCCGGCTCCCATAGGCGATCACGCCCTTCGCACTTTGGAAGAGCCCTTGAAGAGCCAACCATCCCGGATTGCGAAGGTCTGGTGCCCGCCAATGCGCATCAACCTCTCCATTGGGGAAGAGAAGTGCCGCCGCTCAATCTGACCGTCAGGAAGAACCCCGAGGCAAAACAAGAGTCCCCGCACAACGGACGGGTTCCGACGCTCCCGAGTCCCAAGACTGCGCCTTGGCCGCAACATGTTGCTCCCCCTGAATTTGGTACCAGCTCAAAGGTAATTGCCCCCATGTCAGTCCGCAAGCGCGAGCATTGTCGTGTGCCGTGGAAAGGCACCATTTCTCAGCGGGTGCGAATCCCGCCCGGCAACTGTCGTTCCGGCCGGTAGCAATCGGAGCGGGTCATGGAGGTAACGAGATGGTCTGAAGCACTTCGAGCAGACGGACCGCCCTGGGCGGTTCAGCGAACATGCGGGCCGTAACGTGAGTGAACGTTGAGCAGGCCTCGAAAATGCTGATGCGGAGGCCGACCCGCCGACAATTCGGGGAAGGTTGCCAGCGTCCGGGAAGCGAACGACGAGAGCACCGGGCGTCTCCGCCGGGGTAGTAACGACGGCACGCATGGAAGAGGGAAATGGGAGCAACACGGGAAGCCCCAACGGTGGCGTGGCACGCGCCAACCGGGACCCCGCGAGGGGCAGACTGGGCTGTTGGGGTGGCGGAGGGGCCTGTAGTACTGTGGACGCCGGGTAATGCCGGTCGAGGGAAGGGGCCCTGGTTCGGGAACTGTACGGGAAGGGGGAAAGGACATGGCTACTGGCGATTGCCTACCAGGGCCGGACAAGGTTCGGAGACTCCAGAACGTGCTACACGCGAAAGCCAAGGAGGAACCTGAGGCGCGGTTCTATACGCTGATCGACAAGGTATGGCGGATGGATTTTCTTGCGGAAGCCTGGAGGCGGGTTCGTCGTAATGGCGGGTCAGCCGGGGTGGACGGGTGAGGTGGTCCCACTTGGTTGGACAGGTTTTGGGCGAAAATAAGGTGTACTTCCGCCCTCCACAAAACCGCTCTCAAGCCGCGTCGCGGGCATCGAGCCGTGTCGCAGGAATACCCGCCCCCGCAGGCCGACTCGCAGGGCCCGCTCTCCCCAACTGGGGTTAGATCTAACCTCCGTTTTTCCCGGCGGGGTTTCCCCGATGGGAAAAATGGAGGCAACCGGCGCCCCACAACGCGCCAAGGCCGCGCCGTCATTTCGCCGGTTTCCTCGACGAAGCCCCAGGTCACTCAATTCCACTTCAGTCCCGCCCCCGACCGGCATGCATCAGCCGGCGTCTGACCATCCAGCGCCGAGTGCGGCCTCACCTCGTTGTAGAAGTCCATCCAGCATCCGATGATCCGACGCGCCTCCAGCCCGTCCCTCAACTCCCGCAGGTAGATCGCCTCGTACTTCAGTGACCTCCACAGCCTCTCGATAAAGATGTTGTCCAGATACCGCCCCCGACCGTCCATCGAGACCCGAATATCCGCACCCAGCCCCCGCTCCGTGAACGCCTCGCTCGTGAACTGCGAGCCTTGGTCCGTGTTGAAGATCTCCGGCTTCCCCATGCGCAGCGCATCATCCAGTGCTCTGACGCAAAAGGACGCGTCCATGGTGTTCGACAACTGCTACGAGAGCACATGCCGGGTCGCCCAGTCCATCACGGCCACCAGGTAGAAAAAGCCTCGGGCACACTGGCACATACGTGATGTCCGCACACCACACCTGGTTGGCCCGCGACACCTCGACATCGCGCAGCAGATACGGAAACACCCGGTGCTCCGGACTCGCCACGCTCGTTCGTGGACGCCTGTACATCGCCTCGATTCCCATCTTGTGCATCAGCCGCCGGACCCGGTGTCTGCCCACCTTCAGACCGTCTCGCCCGAGGTGTCGCACCATCTGGCGGCTCCCGTAGAAGGGATCGTTCATGTGGAGCTCGTCAAGACGCCTCATGAGGTCCAAGCTCGCTGGGCTCTCACCCTTGGGACGGTAGTACAGGGATGATCGACTCACGCCCGTCAGGGCGCGTTGCTTCGACACCCCCATGGGGTGGTCGCGGTCGATCATCTGCATCCGCTGCGGCCGGCTCAGTGCTTCAAGCCGCGCCGAAAAAAATCCCGCTCGACGGTGAGTTCTCCGATCTTGGCGTGCAGGGAGTGGATCACGGCCTCGTGATCCTTGGGTGCGCTTGTTCGCGCCCGTGGCGAAGATGTCGGGGATGGCGTCGAGCAGTTGCCGCTTCCATCCGCTGACCTGATTGGGATGGAGCTCGTGGCGGCGTGCGATGGCCTGCAGGCTGTCGCGTTCCTGGACCGCTTGGAGCGCCACGCGGCCCTTGAACTGTGGGGTGAATCTGCGTCTTTTTCTGGTCATGTCAGCGTCTCCATTTAAGTGATTGAATCCACCTTGAACGACCTGTCCAACAAACCGGGACCACCTCAATGGCTCGGCTGGATGAGTTGCTTGACTTGGCCACGGACACGCTGGAGACGGCGAAGGCATACGAGCTGAAGCTGGACTTCCAGGAGTTATGGGCTCTGCCGCCGGTGGCGGCAGGGCGTCACTTGGATCGTTGGTGCGTGAGGGCGGAGGCGAGCGGGCTGCAGCCGATGGTTGGGGTGGCCAAGACGATCAGGCGGCACAGAACGGGCATTCTGCGCTGGCAACACTCGTGGCTGACGAATGGCCTCCTTGAGGCCATGAACTCACTGATTCAGGCTGCCAAAGTGCGTGCACCGGGCTATCGGACAGCGGAGAACTTCATCACGATGGGGAACCTGGTTTGCGGGAAGCTCGAATACCGGCTACCCACATAAAACAGCGAGGAACCAATGAGGGTTATCGGGTGGTGCTAAGCGTCACGATCATGCTCCTATGATCGCAACGCCTCATCTCAGGCTCAATTCCCGTTGGAAACCGGGCTCCCGTTCAGGCTCATCTCCCATTGGACAACCCTCCCCCTTGCCTCGTTGTCCAGACATGCATATTATTCCAGTGTCAGCGAAAAAAAATCGTTGCCCTAGCGATATCGGGCCGTGGCTCGGAGTGTGTCGAAGCGTGCCCTTGGCGGGAGACATGGGTAAGCTCGACGCTTTCGGGCCACGGCCCAGCCCGCTAACCGTCTTTGGGGGGAGGGAGTGAATCCTTGAAAATTGTTCTTGGCTATTCTGGGGGTTTGGACACGTCGGTTATCGTGCCTTGGCTCAGGGAGACGTACAGTGCGGACGTCATCTGCATGGCCGCCGATGTGGGGCAGCGGGGTGGAGTGGAACATTTGGCGGGCAAGGCGCTTGCGACCGGTGCATCGGCATTCTTTGGCGAGGATTTGAAGGATGACTTCGTGCGTTCCCAGGTGTTTCCCGTCCTGAGGGCGGGTGCCGTGTACAGCCGCAAATACCTGCTTGGAACCGCGATGAGCCGCCCCCTGATTTCCAGCCGGATGGTCGACATCGCCCGCCGGACGGGCGCCGATGCCTTGGCGCACGGTTGTACCGGGAAGGGAAACGATCAGGTGCGGTTTGAAATGTCCTTCGCGGCCCTGGCTCCAGACCTTGATGTGGTGGCGCCATGGAGGCTGTGGGACATCGCGTCGCGGGAGGACGCGCTTGCGTTTGCCGAGGCACGGGGCATTTCGCTGGATGGCATTGACCGCCAAAGCCTCTACTCCCGGGACGAGAACCTGTGGCACATCAGCCACGAGGGAGGGCCCCTGGAGGATCCGGCCAATGAGCCGGGACCCGATGTATACCAATGGACCCGCGATCCGCTGGCAGCGCCCGATCGGCCCATTGACCTCGAAATCGGATTCGATTCGGGTATTCCGGTGACGGTCGACGGGTGTGCGCTCTCGCCGCTGGCACTCTTGGTGGCGCTCAATGAGATGGGCTCGCAGCACGGCGTGGGGCGGGCCGACATCATCGAGGATCGCGTGGTCGGCATCAAGTCACGCGGAGTCTATGAGACGCCAGGCGGCACGATACTCCTTTGTGCTCTCCAGGAATTGGAACAGTTGACGTTGTCGCGGTCGAGCTTGGCGTTGAAGGACGATTTGGCGCGCCGTTACGCCGCCCTCGTGTACGAAGGCAGGTGGTGGACACCGGAGCGGGAGGCACTGGACGCCCTCGTGGACTCGTTGATGACCCATGTGACCGGCACCGTGCGGCTTCGACTCTACAAGGGGCGGGCGGGCGTTCTCTCGAGATCTGCGCCCGCCTCGTTGTACGACCTGGATCTGGCGGGTTTTGGGGCCAGCGAGGGATATGAGCACGCCGACTCGTCGGGGTTCATGAAGATTTCGCTATTGCCTCAGAAGGCTGTTGCCATGCAGCAGCGTTCAGCGCGCCGGACTACCCGGGGAGACGCACTCGGCGTGAGCTCGAATCTTCAGCCCACGCGCATGGATGCCGCCCGGGATAGCGGGTGATTCGGGGTGGCTGATTGCGGGTGATGGACAGTCCCTCCTCGCTACCGGATCAGGTGCCCGGCGGCGGGGGCGCACTCTGGGGCGGCCGATCCGGGACTGTCATTGCGGATGCGATGGAACCTCTCAATCGGTCCCTGGATGTCGATTGGCGCCTGTGGCCCCATGACGTGCGGGGTAGCCGAGCCTGGGCTCGAGGACTGGGAAGGGCCGGGATCTTGACCTCGAGTGAGGTCGCCCTGATTGACCAGGGGTTGGTTGGGGTGGCCAAGACCCTAAGCAAGATGTTTGGTCCACAGGGGTTGGTGGATGAGGACATCCATACCGTGGTCGAGCGCCTCCTCACCGCTGCGATCGGTCCGCTGGGAGGCAAGCTGCACACGGGTCGGTCCCGAAACGATCAGGTGGCGACCGATCTGCGTCTCTGGGGAAAGGAAGCGATGGAGTCTCTCGGACGCGAGTATGCCCGGCTGATCCAGAAATTGCTGGACAAATCCATCGGTGTGGAGGGGGTGCTCATGCCCGGCTACACACACTTGCAACAGGCGCAACCCGTACCCGCCGCCCACTGGTTGCTATCCAGGGCGTGGCCTCTCCTGCGAGACCTTGAAGCCCTTGGCTTTGCGTACCGAGAGTGCGATGTGATGCCGTTGGGGTCTGGAGCGCTCGCAGGGTGCCCGTTCAGCGTGGACCGCCCGGCGCTGGCCAAGGATCTCGGTTTCGCTTGCGTGTCGGAAAACTCAATGGACGCGGTTAGTGACCGAGACTGGGTGGTTCGCCTGACCTTTGCCACCGCGCTCACGGGGATTCATCTCTCGCAACTCTGCGAGGACCTGGTTCTCTTCTCGAGTGCGGAGTTCGGGTTCGTTGTCCTGGGCGAGGGCTTTGTCACCGGGTCTTCCCTGATGCCGCAGAAGCGTAACCCGGATGTCGCCGAGTTGATTCGGGGCAAATCGGGTCGCCTTGTGGGCAATCTCGTGGCGGGGCTGACGATGCTGAAGGGGCTCCCCACGGGCTACAACCGGGACCTTCAGGAGGACAAGGGGGCACTCTTCGATTCTGTTGACACTGTGATGGTAGCACTGCCTGCTTTGCGGGGCGCGGTGGCCGGACTGTCCCTGGACCACGAGCGGATGGCGGAGTCGCTGAAGAGCGAACTGTTGGCTACGGACATAGCCGACTACCTGGTGCGTCGACATGTACCGTTTCGAGAAAGCCATCACGCCGTGGGCAGACTGGTGCGCAAGGCGGTCGAGTCCGGCAGAGCGCTGGATGCCCTGTCGCTGGAGGAGATTCAGCAGGTGCATGGCGCGTTTCGCGAGGATGTGTTCACCGTACTGGACGCGCAGCGGTCTACCGAGTCCCGCGCCGTGTGTGGGGGCACGTCCCCGTCCGCGCTGAGGCGACAGCGCCGGGCACTGGCCGATGCCCTGACCCGGACAAGCGGCTGGTTCGCTCCCTCTGAGGCGGGCCTTGGGGAGGCGCCCGGGAAATGAGTGCGCCCAGCTTCAGACCACTGGGTCTCCGTGGGCCCATGTGGACGCGGCAATACCCCCAAGCCTTGGTGCCGGAATAGCTGGGGCGCCCTTCGGGGCGCCACCTCAAGGCACGGATGTTACAGGGTTTTTCCGGCAGCGTCGGCGAACACTTTCAATCCGGCCATCAAGCCCCTGAATTCGTCGAACGTCAGCGACTGGTCACCGTCGGACAGTGCGGTTTCCGGGTCGGGATGCACCTCCACGATAAGCCCGTCCGCGCCAGCCGCGACGGCGGCGAAGCTGAGCGGTGCCACGAGATCGCGCCGGCCGCCGGCATGAGACGGGTCCGCCACCACCGGCAGGTGAGTTTCGGCCTTAAGCCAGGGAATCGCGGCCAGATCAAAGGTGTTGCGCATCTCGCCGCCAAACGTGCGAATCCCCCGCTCGCACAGCACCACCTGCATATTCCCCTTGCTCATCACATATTCGGCGGCCAGAAGCAGGTCCTTGAGAGTTGCCGACATTCCTCGCTTGAGGAGAACCGGCCGCTGGAGCTGGCCCACCTCCCTGAGCAGCGCGAAATTCTGCATGTTGCGTGCTCCAATCTGAAGCATGTCGGCGTAGCCCGCGACAAGTTCCGCGTCCCTGGGATCGAGCACCTCGGTCACCACGGGGAGCCCGGTGGCAGCCCGCACATCGGAGAGGATGCGGAGGCCGTCCTCCTTGAGCCCGTCAAAGGAGTACGGCGAGGTCCGGGGCTTGAAGGCGCCCCCGCGAAGGAGTGCGGCTCCTGATTGCGCCACGGCGCGCCCGGTGGCGGCCATCATCTCGGCCCCTTCCACGGAACATGGGCCCGCCGCCACCGGGCACTTGTTGGCCCCGAAGAACGTGCCACCCACCTTCACTGAGCTAGTGCGGTCCGCCTGAAAGTCGCGTGCCGCCAGCTTGTAGGGCCGCATCACCGGATAGACGGACTGGACGCCCGGAATGGAGAGCAGGGGCACATGGGCGAGACGTGCCTCGTCTCCGATGCACCCGATGATGGTTCGCGACTCTCCTGTGGAGATGTGCGTTCGAAGCCCGAGGGACTCGACGCGCTCGCGGATGTTGTCGAGCTCTTCAGGAGTGACGTTCTTGGTTGCGACAATGATCACGGGTCTTGAGATCTCAACGGTGCCGGGGGGAAGGGTCGCGGGGCCACGGGCTTCACAGCACAGTGAAGATGGGCACAATGTTGGCCGATGTGAACCGGGGGATCGGTCGGGGTTGGACTGCGCATGAGCCAGCGGTGACCACCGGATAATGGCGACGCCGGGGACCGCACGGTGAACCTCCCTTGGTTGGGTGCGCCCGGTGTGCATAGATTTGCCGTCATGTGCATTCAACAAACGGGGCCGGTCGTTGGCGCACGGCGTCGTTGCTGACCTAAAGCGGGCCGCGGGCCGCGCGGCCGCCCAACGCGTCCAGGCCGGTATGCGCTTAGGGCTGGGAAGCGGCTCCACGACGGCATGCTTCCTGGTGGCGCTGGGCGAGCGCATCGCTGCGGGGGAGCTGGAGCGCGTCGTTGGTGTCCCGACATCGGTTGGCACGGAGCGGGCCGCGCGCGACCTCGGGATCCCGTTGGGCGGACTTGAGGACCTTGGTGCCCTCGACCTCACGGTGGACGGGGCCGACGAAGTGGATCCAGACCTCAATCTGATCAAGGGGCTGGGGGGTGCGCTCTTGCGCGAGAAGATGGTGGCCCAGGCCTCGGCACATTTCCTTGTGGTGATCGACCACACCAAGCTGGTCCGCCGGCTGGGTGGACATGCGCCCGTGCCTGTCGAGGTGGTGCCCTTTGGATTCAGGTCCCACCTGAGCTGGCTGACATCCTTGGGTGCATACCCGGTCGTTCGTCGTCGGCCGGATCCGGGCGGGGAGCCTTATGTGACCGACAACGGGAACCATGTGATCGACTGCCGCTTTCCCGAGGGGATACCGGATCCGGGTCGTCTTGATTCCCTATTGGCCGCCCGTGCCGGGGTGGTGGAGTCCGGCCTCTTCTTGGGGATGGCTCGGGAGGTGGTGTTGGCCGGCCCTGATGGCGTTCAACACCTCACAGGCAGTGCACAACGGCTTGTCCCGTGAGTAGGGGGGGTGGCAGCGGGGTCAGGATCGCGCCGTCTATTCTCTCTTGTCACTTTGCCGAGCTGGGAGCGCAGGTGCGGGCGGTGGAGGCGGCCGGAGCGGAGTGGATCCACGTGGACGTGATGGATGGCCACTTCGTCCCAACCATCACCATGGGCCCCCTGATTGCGGAGGCGGTTCGTGGCGTCGCGAAAGGCGTGATGGATGTGCACCTGATGGTTGAAGATCCGGAGCGTTTTGTCGGTGACTTTGTTCGGTGCGGGGCAGATATGATAACAGTGCATGTCGAGGCGTCCCGGCACCTTCACCGTGCCTTGCGCTCCATCCGTGAATGCGGCGCCAGGGCCGGAGTGGCTCTCAACCCGTCGACCCCGGTGACCGCGGTCGAAGAGGTTCTCGAAGAGATGGACATGGTGGTCGTGATGTCCGTCAACCCCGGGTTCGGGGGCCAGGAGTTCATTCCCCGATCGGTGGACAAGGTGGCGCGGGTGCGAGAGATGATCGATTCCTGTCGTCCGGGAGGCATCGAGATTGAAGTGGACGGCGGCGTGGATGTGTCGACGGCCCCGGCTCTGGTCGAAGCCGGGGCAACGGTGCTTGTCGCCGGCTCGGCGGTGTTTCGCCACGAGGGGGGAGCAAGTGCCGGGTTTGACGCCATCCGTTGTGCTGTTGACCGATGCCCAGACGGGGTAGGGGGGGAGGGAGATGTCTGAGTTTGTTCAGGAGCACACCGTTCCGTTCCCGGTTGAGCGAGTCTTCGGGTGGCACATGCGCCCGGGGGCGCTTGAACGCCTTTTGCCTCCTTGGGAAGATGTGCGCGTCGTGGGTCGGCAGGGCGGGATTGACGATGGCGGGACGGTTCATCTGCAAATCCGCAGGGGGCCGCTCCGGGTGGACTTCAGGGTTCGGCACACGGCGTTTGAGGCCAATCGCGTCTTTTGCGACGAACAGGTGTCGGGACCGATGGGATCGTGGAGGCACCGCCACGAGTTTGACCCCAAGGGCGAGGACGCCTGCGTCATCAGGGACCGGATCTCGTATGAGCCCCCGCTGGGCGCTGCGGCCAAGGCGCTGGCGGGATCGACCATCGAGAACGAGATGAGACGCCTCTTTCGATTCAGGAACCGGAGAATCGTCTCCGACCTGCGTCGGCACAGCGCCTACAGTGGGCCTCCGCTTAAGGTGGCGATCACGGGCGCCAGTGGTTTCATCGGCAGGGCACTGACGCATTTCTTGACAACCGGAGGACATGACGTTGTGCCCATCGTGCGCCGCCGTCCTCGTCGCGACAGAGGTGAGGTCTTCTGGGATCCCGTGGAGCGAAAAATTGAGGGTCAGCGACTGGAAGGCCTCGATGCCGTGGTGCATTTGGCTGGGGAGAGCCTGTCCCGAGGTCGCTGGAATGCGGCGAAGAAGAAGGCCATTTGGCAGAGTCGGGTGGTGGGCACCCGCCTGCTGGCGGGTGCATTGGCGCGTTTGCGGCGGCCTCCGAAGGTCCTGGTCTCCTCCTCCGCGATCGGGTTTTATGGCAATCGAGGCAGCGAGGTGCTGGCCGAGGACAGCAGACCTGGACACGGGTTCCTCGCGGATCTGTGTCGCGCCTGGGAGAAAGAGGCGCTGGCCGTGCGTAGCTCCGACCTGCGAGTGGTACTCCTGCGCACCGGTCTCGTGCTGAGTCCGGCCGGTGGGGCGTTGGGAACGATGCTTCTTCCCTTCAAGATGGGTGTCGGAGGTCGGTTGGGTGGGGGTAGGCAATATGTCAGCTGGATTGATCACGACGATCTAGTGGGGCTTGTCTTCCACTCGATCACGACTCCGACCATCAGTGGGCCCGTCAACGCCACCTCCCCGCACCCGGTCCCCAACGCCACGTTCACAACGGTGTTGGGGCGAGTACTTCGGCGTCCGACCGTTGTTCCCGTCCCAAGCATGGCGGTCAAAGGGATTTTCGGTGAAATGGGGCAGGCTTTGCTGTTGGATGGTGCGCGCGTTATCCCCCGGGCCGCCCTCACCGCCGGCTTTCGTTTTGAGTTCGACGGTCTCGCCGAGTCATTGGCGTTTCAGCTCGGGCGGCCGGTTCCCGCATCCTGAAGACTGGGGGAGAGCCGATGTCCCTTGGAAACGGGTTGCATGGGCGGGACCTGCTCTCAAGTCCGATCCGCCAGTTCGCCCGGTGGTTCAATGAGGCGAGCGAGCATCCCGGCGTTGCTTTTCCCGAAGCGGTGTGTTTGGCGACCTTGGGCCCGGATGAAACCCCGGAGGCCCGAATGGTTCTGATGAAGAGCTTTGATGAACGGGGGTTCGTGTTTTTTACGAACCTGGGTTCAGGTAAAGCGGTCGCCCTGCGTTTGCACCCGCGGGCGGGGCTGGTGTTTTATTGGGAGCCGCTCGCACGCCAGGTGCGAATCCGGGGATCGGTGGATCGCGTCTCGGCAAATGAGGCCGACCGTTACTTTGACACCCGTCCCAGAGAGAGTCGCCTGGGCGCGTGGGCATCCGATCAGAGCCGGGAGTTGGCGAGCCGGTCGGAACTGGAGGCGCGCTACCGGACGGCGCGGCAACGGTTCTCGCGCCAAGAGGTTCCCCGGCCGGACCATTGGTCAGGCTTTCGGGTGGTGCCCGTTGCGATTGAATTTTGGCAGGAGGGCGCCTTTCGGCTGCATGATCGATTCCTGTATGAACTGTCCGAAGACGGTGGCTGGCGGCGGCGGCGACTTTACCCGTAACAGCGCTGGCTGACACCGTATCCCGGCGGGAATGGACCGGCACCTATGAGGAATAAGGCACCGAGGCGGCTCGTTTGGGCCTCCTGTGAGCATGCCTCCGGGGCTTCGTTGACGTATCCCGGCTACCAGGGGATCCGGCGCGGTTCTTGGGCTTTTGCACCTTCGTGACGCCCCGTCGGGTGTCGGCTCGGGTCTGATGGCTAGGCCTAAAATAAGCGCGTTTGGCATTTTGACGGGTCGGGTGCTATAAATAACGAGCGACCTCGGTCACCTGACCGAGAAATATTCGGCCCACATTCGGTTTTCGTCGGCATTTTCCCTCCGTTACCTGCCACCGTCTGGCCTCCTCGACCAGGCCCGTGCCGTACAGACGCACTGGTCCCAGAAAATCGCACCCCAATCAAAAAATCCGACCAGTCGCTGACAATCAGCGACTAACGTTACCCATATTCGGTCCGCTCGATCGTGCACCACGCCCTGTACAGCAGGTCCACGCTCGGTTGCCACCCAATCACCCGCAATGTCGTCTGGCGCGCCTTGCGGATCACCTGGCACGGAATCAACACCATCTCCCGAACAAACCGCTTGAACTCCATCTTCACATAGCGCCGACGCTGCGACTTGTAGTGCATCTGCATCGCCATCCAGCTCTTCAGATTCCACGCCAACGCCGCAATCACCATGTACGCCCAGTTGCTGACCAAATCGTACATCGGCACCCGGAGCGCACCCATCCCGCTCTTCAACTGACTGATCAGATTCTCTTGGTCGCAACGCTGATTCGCCAACCGAACCACCTCAGCCCTGCTCTTGCCCCGTAGCGTCGTGATGTAGAAGAGGTACTTCACCTCATCACCCAGATCCAACTCGCCCCTCATCACACGCAGATTCTTGCGCACCACCACCATCCGATACGCCTTGCGACACGCCCTCGGCCGATACTCAAACTCCGCCACATGCTCGCCCTTGAGCTTGACATCCTTGAACTCGCTCTCGCGCACAATCCGCGCCTTCTCGTTCGGACGCCGCTGCCGTGTCTCGCCCGTCTCCGACACCCAGCGTGGCCGTCGCTTCAACTGCTGCCACCGATCCTCCTCGAGCGCCTCCGCCCGTGCGACCAGCGACCGATGCGCCGTATACCCGAACACGAAATCCGCCCGACCACTCCAACGGTCAAAGTTGGTCGTCAACGAAAACGCCGTATCGCCGCGCAGGCACAGCCGCTCTGCATGGGGGCCCACCAGGTCAATCGACTTGTCAATCCACTTCGCCGCACCGCTGTGGCTGGCCGCGTTGCCCGGTCGATTGTCGATGTACAGGACCTCGCCCGTGTTGGCGAGCGTAACGATCAACGGCTGATACCCCCAGACCTTCTTGTACGACAGCCCCAAGCCCTCCTTCTTCTCTCCGTCCGTCGGCACGATCGTCCCGTCCACATCGATGTACGTCACCGGACCCAGCAGGTCACGCCCGCGTCCGTTCCACAGCTGCGGCCGCACCTCGTTGATCCCGTCCATCAAGGTCTCGATATCTCCCTCGGAGTGGCGCCGCAAGTAGTCGCCCACTGCAGTCGGACTCGGGATCAACCGGGCTCCCAAGGCGTCCATAACCGACACATCCTGGCGCAGTCTCTCGATATCGCCGAGCCGGGTGCCGCCACAGTACACACTGTACGCGAGGGTCAACACATGGTCGGAGTCGAAGTACGGCAGGTTACGCTTCAGCACACCTGATCTGTTGATCTGCTCCGGTAGGCCGATCTTGGTGATCAACCGGTGGGCGGCGCCGATGCCACCGTAGAGTGTGGCATTCACGCGCCGGCTGACCTCGTAACGAATCTTGCCGGCCCCGAGCATCGGTTTACTTTGTTGCTTCCAACGCCCTGCTTGGGCGTGTCTGGCACGGAGGCGACGCCGGTGGGCGGCGCAGTTACGGCGGGTTTGGTGGTGGCTGATGGTACTCACCCGAAAGTCCTCGTCGCTGGAGGGATGACGCTTTGACCTCGCGGTATAAGTACAATAAAGATAAGCTGTTCTGCATTAAATTAACAGGCCCTCCCCCGGAACACGCTTATCTGAGGTCTAGTTCCCGTCCATAAATCTGCAAGTGGTAGCACCTGTGGGCGTTATGTCGTTGACGGAGAGGACGACAAGGGGGAGTCTTTTCCAATGCGGAGATGAGCCTGAACTCCGAGAGCTTGGTGTGTGGGGAAGAGCCTGAGCGCCGAGGCTGGTGGCGGTTGACGGAACATCATGATCACGGGAGCCGGTAGGCGCAACCGGCAAGGGGTTCCGCTCCGGTCGGAGTCCGGAATCTGATGCCCCTATTGGCACCGCCGTGTTCGCGCTCTCCAGACCACCGGCAGTTGAGGAGGCCCTGGACCTGCCCTTAGGGTGCGAATCCGGGTGGCGCTAAGTGTCACGATCATGTTCCTATGATCGCAACGCCTCAGCTCAGGCTCAGTTCCCGTTGGAAACCGCGCCCGCGTTCAACCTCATCTCCCATTGGACAAAACTGATCTCCGAACACGATGAATTTGATCTCCAGCCCGGCTAAGCGCGAAGTTAACGTTCGGCCTTTGTCCACAGGTTGCCAAGCCCGCCTTCCGGCTTCGCCATCCGCCGCGCATCGCCATGAACCCATCCAGCCAAGCCGAAACGAAGGGTGCCACCGTGCCCGATCGACGGGTTAAGGTGTTCGATTTCTTCTCTGGCTGCGGTGGAGCAAGTTGCGGATTCCGGGACGCTGGAATGGACATCGTGTTCGGTCTCGATTGGGACGCCGACGCCAAGCAAACCTTCGAAATGAATTTCCCATCGGCCGTATTTGAGTTCGCCGACATTCGGAAAACGGAGGAAGGCGCTGTTCGCCGACATGTGGACGAAAACCGGCCGAATCCGATTCTCTTCTGCGGGTGCGCCCCCTGCCAGCCGTTCACTAGGCAAAACACCACACGTCCAGCCCCCGAAGAAGACGAACGCGTGCCGTTGCTATTGGAGTTCCTGCGCCTGATTCGCGAGTGCAAGCCGGATATCGTTTTCGTGGAAAATGTCCCGGGAATCCAGAGGGTTCGACTTGATTCACAGCCTCTCAGGGTATTCATCGACGGACTGACGGACGCGGGGTACCCGGAACCGGCCTACGCCTCCGTGCCGCTGAAGCGATACGGGGTGCCCCAGGGCCGACGCAGATTTCTCCTGCTGGCCAGCCGACACGGACGTGTCGAGCTCCCCCCGAAGACCCACGGACCGGGTGCGGCGAATCCCGAGTTCACCACCGTGCGCGATTGGATCGGGGAATTCCCGCGGATCGGCGCCGGCGAAGTCCACCCGGAGATCCCCGATCACCGGGCGGCTCGGCTTTCTCGGCTCAACCTGAAGCGGATCCGGGCGACCCCGCAGGGGGGTGGCAACCGGGACTGGCCGGAGGAGATTCGGCTGGAATGCCACAAGGGAGCGAAGGGATACAGCGACGCCTACGGCCGGATGTCGTGGGATCGACCCGCCTCAGGTCTCACGACGCGCTGTATCAGCTATTCGAACGGGCGGTTCGGACACCCCGAGCAGGACCGGGCGATCAGCCTCCGCGAAGCTGCGCGCCTTCAGACGTTCCCGATGGACTACAGGTTTTCCGGCGGGCCCGGTGCGATGGCCCGGCAGATCGGCAATGCCGTGCCGGTGCGGGTGGCGTTTGTCGTGGGGCGGCATGTGACCGGGCACTTGGCCGATGCGGGGGTGGTTTGACGTCAGCCGCGACGTTCAAGGCTCGGGCCCGGACCCTGGACATGCTGGGCAGGCAGCAGATCGCGGGCGCACCCACAGCCATCAGCGAGCTCTTCAAGAACGCGCACGACGCGGACGCCACCCGGGTGGAGGTGGACTACTACCGAAGCAACGGTCTGTTCGTACTGAGAGACGACGGATTCGGCATGCTGGAGGAGGAATTCGTCGACTGCTGGCTCACCATCGCCACGGAATCCAGCGTCGAGCGGAGGCGCCGGCGTCCCATGCAGGGAGGCCACGCGAGGCCGATCTTGGGGGAAAAGGGAATCGGCCGCCTGGCCATCGCTACGATCGCTCCCCAGGTACTGGTCCTCACTCGCGCCATTCGCGATGGGGTGAGGTCTGATCTCACGGCCGCTTTCTTGAACTGGAGGGTCTTTGAGTGTTCGGGGCTGAACCTGCAGGACATCCAGATTCCGCTTCGCACCTTCCCCGGCGGCACCCTCCCCGACGGTGCCGACGTGGCCGACATGATCGACTCATTCCAGAATCGGAACGCACACCTCCAGAACGGGGTCGCGGCGGACGAATGGAAGCGGGTCGAATCCGATCTTGCGCAGTTCGTCGTCGATCCCCTGGACATGGCCGAATTCCTAGAAGGGCCGACGCTCCGCGCCGACGGTCACGGCACCCATTTCTATCTTCTTCCGGCGATCCCGGATCTGACGTTCGACATCGATGGAGCTCCCGATGCCGACGTTGCCCCACCGCTGCAAAAGGCACTGCTGGGGTTCACCATGCCAGCGCTGGCAGGCGGTGTCGAACCGGCGATCCGCACCGCGTTCCGGGATCACCGCACGGACGGGACCTGGGAAGACCTCATCGGCGAAAGCGAGTTCTTCACCCGCTCCGAGTACGAGAATGCCGACCACCAGATCCAGGGGCGGTTCGACGAGTACGGCCAGTTCAAGGGCTGTGTTTCCGTCTACGGCGAGACGGTGGACCAACACGTTATCAACTGGTCTGGGGGCAAGGGACGCAAGACCGCATGCGGCCCTTTCGCCATCCGATTCGCGGCGGTCGAAGGCGTGTCGAGGAACTCGACTCTTCCGCCCGCCGAGCACGGCCGCATGCTCAAGAAGACCAGACGGATCGGGGGGTTGTACATCTACCGGGACGGTGTGCGCATCCAACCCTATGGAAATACGGACTACGACTGGCTCGAGATTGAGCTGCGCCGGACCAAGAGCGCCTCGTACTACTATTTCTCGTACCGAGCAGATGTTTGGGATTGTCGAAATCGACTCCACCAGCAACCGCCGCCTCGAGGAGAAGGCAGGCCGCGAGGGGTTTCGCGAAAACAAGGCCTACCGCGATCTGCGCGACATCCTGAAGAACTTTCTTGTGCAGGTGGCCGCCGATTTCTTCCGCGAAGAGGGAATTCACGGCGACCGGTTTGCTCGCCACAAGCGGGAGATGGACGGGATTGAGCGGCACCGTCGCGCGCGCGGTAGGCAGGTGGCCGCCAAACGCCGCAAGCTAAAGGAAGATCTCGCCGCGTTCTTCGACCGAATGGAGACGGAGAAGCCGCTCGAGAAAGCCTTGGCGCTGGGCGTTGAAACCGAGGATCGCGTCAGAAGGGCGAGCCGGGACGCCGACCGCGCTAGAGCTGCCAGGCGGGTCATCAAGATCGAGCGGGAAGCGAGAGAGGGTCTCGACGATCTGGAGGCGCGATATCGAGTCTCCAAACCGAGGATCGGGATCAGCCGAGCCATGCAGAAGGAATGGATGGAATATCGGGAGAGGTTCGAAGATCTTATCGCCAATCTACGAGACGTTAGGGATTCGATTGAGAGCGTGGTCACGAAGGAGGTGACTCGGACGGGAGTCGACGTGAGTGCCAGGGAGCGCATGGAATTGGCGCTCAGCGATATCGGGAAGTCTGCGCGAGACAAAACGAAGGCCCAGCGCAAGAAGGCGGAGAAGACAGCCGAGGAAATCCAGATCCGTACGCGAACGGTTGCCAGCGAGTGCGTGCAGGAAGTTGAATTGGCGATTCGCGGCGTGATGTCCGACTTCGCCCAGCGCGACTTCGCGGGCCTTGATGACCGGCAGCTGATCAAGGAACGCTCGGAGTTGGAGTCGCGGATCCGCAATGCAGCGAAACGCGCCGCTCGCACCCTCAACTCGCTACACACACAGCTGGTAGCCGTCGACCCGACGGGAGATTCCACCGTGGTGGACCAACTCGAAGCCGTGGAACAGAGAAGCGTCGCGTTGGAGGAACAGGCGGCCGCCGACATGCACTACGCCCAACTCGGCATGGCGATCGGAATCATCGGCCACGAATTCGGCGCCGCCATTAGGCCTAAAATAAGCGCGTTTGGCATTTTGACGGGTCGGGTGCTATAAATAACGAGCGACCTCGGTCACCTGACCGAGAAATATTCGGCCCACATTCGGTTTTCGTCGGCATTTTCCCTCCGTTAGCTGCCTCCGTCTGGCCTCCTCGACCAGGCCCGTGCCGTACAGACGCACTGGTCCCAGAAAATCGCACCCCAATCAAAAAATCCGACCAGTCGCTGACAATCAGCGACTAACGTTACCCATATTCGGTCCGCTCGATCGTGCACCACGCCCTGTACAGCAGGTCCACGCTCGGTTGCCACCCAATCACCCGCAATGTCGTCTGGCGCGCCTTGCGGATCACCTGGCACGGAATCAACACCATCTCCCGAACAAACCGCTTGAACTCCATCTTCACATAGCGCCGACGCTGCGACTTGTAGTGCATCTGCATCGCCATCCAGCTCTTCAGATTCCACGCCAACGCCGCAATCACCATGTACGCCCAGTTGCTGACCAAATCGTACATCGGCACCCGGAGCGCACCCATCCCGCTCTTCAACTGACTGATCAGATTCTCTTGGTCGCAACGCTGATTCGCCAACCGAACCACCTCAGCCCTGCTCTTGCCCCGTAGCGTCGTGATGTAGAAGAGGTACTTCACCTCATCACCCAGATCCAACTCGCCCCTCATCACACGCAGGTTCTTGCGCACCACCACCATCCGATACGCCTTGCGACACGCCCTCGGCCGATACTCAAACTCCGCCACATGCTCGCCCTTGAGCTTGACATCCTTGAACTCGCTCTCGCGCACAATCCGCGCCTTCTCGTTCGGACGCCGCTGCCGTGTCTCGCCCGTCTCCGACACCCAGCGTGGCCGTCGCTTCAACTGCTGCCACCGATCCTCCTCGAGCGCCTCCGCCCGTGCGACCAGCGACCGATGCGCCGTATACCCGAACACGAAATCCGCCCGACCACTCCAACGGTCAAAGTTGGTCGTCAACGAAAACGCCGTATCGCCGCGCAGGCACAGCCGCTCTGCATGGGGGCCCACCAGGTCAATCGACTTGTCAATCCACTTCGCCGCACCGCTGTGGCTGGCCGCGTTGCCCGGTCGATTGTCGATGTACAGGACCTCGCCCGTGTTGGCGAGCGTAACGATCAACGGCTGATACCCCCAGACCTTCTTGTACGACAGCCCCAAGCCCTCCTTCTTCTCTCCGTCCGTCGGCACGATCGTCCCGTCCACATCGATGTACGTCACCGGACCCAGCAGGTCGCGCCCGCGTCCGTTCCACAGCTGCGGCCGCACCTCGTTGATCCCGTCCATCAAGGTCTCGATATCTCCCTCGGAGTGGCGCCGCAAGTAGTCGCCCACTGCAGTCGGACTCGGGATCAACCGGGCTCCCAAGGCGTCCATAACCGACACATCCTGGCGCAGTCTCTCGATATCGCCGAGCCGGGTGCCGCCACAGTACACACTGTACGCGAGGGTCAACACATGGTCGGAGTCGAAGTACGGCAGGTTACGCTTCAGCACACCTGATCTGTTGATCTGCTCCGGTAGGCCGATCTTGGTGATCAACCGGTGGGCGGCGCCGATGCCACCGTAGAGTGTGGCATTCACGCGCCGGCTAACCTCGTAACGAATCTTGCCGGCCCCGAGCATCGGTTTACTTTGTTGCTTCCAACGCCCTGCTTGGGCGTGTCTGGCACGGAGGCGACGCCGGTGGGCGGCGCAGTTACGGCGGGTTTGGTGGTGGCTGATGGTACTCACCCGAAAGTCCTCGTCGCTGGAGGGATGACGCTTTGACCTCGCGGTATAAGTACAATAAAGATAAGCTGTTCTGCATTAAATTAACAGGCCCTCCCCCGGAACACGCTTATCTGAGGGCTAGGCGTGTCGTGTGCCGCTCCGCCAAAGCGCTTTCGGGGATTGGAAAGCCGAGCTCAACGGTACAAGGCCAGAGGTCTCTGGTCGATATATCATGAGGACGGGAGGGTTCTCCGGGCCAACACCGAACCCGTGGTTGGACACATCATCGCGTGTGTGGCGCACTTTGGAGGCGATGGCGACCGCCGCCGCCGTGTTCCTGGGGCCAATTCCCTCCGCGGTTTCTTATTCGGCGGCCGACATGCGCGGGCCGTGTTTCAATCGTCGTTCCCGTCACGGAGGTGTGCATCGGGACGGGGACCTGACCGGGCGGATTCCATCGGGACACTGCATCGCTTGATCTCCGACCGGCGACCGGTCGATGGCATCGATAGGTTCTGGTCGGCGCCATTCATGTTCGGTGTCGGGTGGCTGGGTCTGACTGCGATCAACGCCGTTGCTTTCCGGGAAACTAAAGTTTTGGGCGGGGTCGATAACTGCCTCGGGATGCGGTGTTCAAGACCAACTGTTTCCGGTTCTTACGGCCGGCGATGAACGGCGTCGGCATCATGGAGTGACTGCCCAACCCCAGGGAGCCGTCAAGCGGCCCGTTCAGGCACCTCGACATGGACGCCAAGGTTCCTTTACTCGTGAGCGCACTTCCAGTTTCAGCTCGGCGGGGTGACCGGGCACCGGTCATGAGGTGTTCCGTGCAAAGCACATTGTCCAGAATCGGCCGTACCACGAAACCCGAACGCCGATAGCCACCCGGGCTCCACGTGTGGAATGCGCCCTGACATGCGCGGGATCCGGAGGACTTTGACAGATGCGCGCGTAGCTACATGCCGCATATTGACGAACTTGGTGGCCGCGAGCGCCAACAGCCGGACTCGAACAAGTGACGCCATCAGTTGGGGGCTTTTGGGAACTCCACGCCCAAGCTGGTTCGATCGCTTGCGCGTCGGGCACCGGGCCTTGTTTGCGCGTCAGCAAGCCGCCAAGCTGGCCATGGCCGGCCCACGAGGGGCCGGCGTCTGCTGCCGGCCACGGTCGATCTTGCGAAAACTCCCGGCGCTCCCCATGATGGAGACATGGTTAATTGACGGACTCCACGGCGGGTTGATCGGGTGAATCGGCTTGGCCGTGGCCTTGACCCACATGGGTCGGCCCCACGCGTGTCGGATTCCGCAGGGGCATGGTGCCCGACCTGGTGGTGGATGGGGGTGGTCCGGTACGCACAAAGGAGTGCGCGATGATCGGTTCAGTGTTTGCGTGTTTTGGCTTCCGAAGGCGGGAGCACTTTCCGGCCCCTCGATGGCTGTCCCGGGTAGGTCTTGGGATGGTTGCCTTGGCCTGCGTGGCCCTGGGGAGGGCGCAAGACGTACACAGTCAGCAGCAGGGCACGATCACTGGTGTCGTTTCTGACCTTGCGACAGGCCAGTTGCTTGAATCGGCCGTGGTTTCCCTGGACGGAGCGACCACAGGTGTCCTGACCAATTCGTCGGGGAGGTATGTTCTCCTTGGCGTTGCTCCGGGATCGCGCGAAGTGACCTTCCAAATCCTGGGATACGAGACGGCAACCTTGACAGTGGAGGTCGCCGCGGGAGAAACAGCCACCCTGGATGCGGAGCTCACCATGCGGGCGTTGCGGGTCCAAGAGCTGGTGGTGACCGGCGTGGCGCGTGCAACCCCAAAGGTCAAGCTGCCCTTTGTGGTTGAGAAGGTCGATGTTTCCGCGGCTCCCGTGCCCGCGGTGTCTGCCGAGTCATTTCTGGTCGGCAGGGTGCCCGGGGTCAAGGTCGTGGGCGGATCGGGTCAGCCCGGATCCACGGGAGACATTCTCCTGCGCGGTGCGACATCGATCAATGGAAACCAGGACCCCCTCATTATTGTCGATGGCGTGATCACAACGAGTTCCTTTAATGATTTGGTAGCGCTAGACATCGAGTCCATGGAAATCGTCAAGGGAGCGGCCGGTGCGTCGCTCTATGGATCGCGGGCCGCGAATGGCGTGATCCAGATTCGCACGAAGCGGGGCACCGGATTCGGCGGCAGGGATTACAGCCAGCTCGTGATGCGTAACGAAACGGGCCAGGACCAGCTGCAGGGCTCGATTCAACTCTCCAAGAACCACCCGTGGAGGACCAACGCAAACGGGGATATCCTGGATATTAACGGGGATGTCATTCCAGACATTTCGGCTCAGGACATTAACAACCCGGACCTCAACGGAGACAACGTATTCACTTCTTTCCAAAAAAACGAGTGGCCGTCATCCCTGCCCACATACAACCAGGTTGATCGCGTTTATTCGTCCGGCACTTTTATGTCGAACTATGGGGTTTTGGAGGGGCGAAACGGCGACACCAACTATCGGTCATCGTTCGAATGGCAGACGGACAAAGGAGTTCTTTCCCAGTACAATGACGGCTTTGACCGCAAGGGGTTTCGGGTCAATATGGACCACGAGGCGCGGGACAATCTCACCGTGTCACTCAGCACGGCGTACTCTGAGTCAGAGCGGGAAAATCTGGGAAGCGCCCCATTCTATGATCTCACTTTTATGGGGCCCTATGTCGACCTCCTGAAGCGCGACACTAGCAGCATTGGCAAGCGACATTGCCCGGCGCAGGGGTGTCTTTACGTCAATCCCGATCCGTTGTCCAACCAAGACAACCCGCTATATCATTTTGAGCTGATCGATAACCGCAATTGGCAGGAGGACATCAGGGCATCTGCATCCGCGCGCTGGAACCCATTTTCTTGGATGGATCTGGAGGGATTGTTCGGGATGGACCGACGCTCGTCCCATGCGAGCAATGTATCTCCGGCGGGGCGCGAGACGGCGGAGGGTGGCATTACGGATGGCAGTCTATCCAAAAGCCAGTTCCACCGGCAGAGTCTGAATGGGGAGCTGACAGCTTCTCTTAATCATGCGTTCGGGGATTTGGCCACTCGCACTCGGCTCCGATATCTTCAGGAGAGTCGACACACCGAGAGCTTTTCCACATCCGGGACCGATTTCATAGCCGCCAATGTTCCGAGGCTGAACAATCTCGACCCGGAAAGCTACAGCAGTGCGTCCTACGTCACCGACGTACGCTCCGAGGGATACTTTCTTATCTCGGCACTGGACTACCGGGGCAAATACATTATCGATGGTCTAGTGCGCCGGGATGGGTCCAGCCTTTTTGGCGAAAACGAGCGTTGGCATACATACATGCGCACCTCGTTGGCATGGAGAATCGCCCAAGAGAATTGGTGGCCTCTGGACGATGTCGATGAGTTCAAGCTCCGTTGGTCAAGGGGCACCTCCGGGAGGCGTCCCGAATTCCCTAGCCAGTACGAGACGTACTCTGTCAGTGGCGGTAGCATCAGGCCGGTGAACCTGGGAAACAAGAACCTCAAGCCCCAAAAGTCCACCGAGAACGAATTTGGGTTGGACATGGTGCTGTTCAACAGGGCGAGCACAGGGGTCACATACGCCACCACGAGTTCGAAGGACCAGCTTCTCGTTGTGCCTCTACCGAAGGCGGGGGGTTTTTCGTCGCAGTGGCAGAACGCAGGCTCCCTCGAATCGAACTCTTGGGAGTATTACCTTGAAGTTCCGTTGCTTGACGGCGACGAGTTGGGTTGGAATCTGCGGTTCAATTTAGACCGGACCCGAATGAACATCACGGAATTGAACAGGCCGGCCTATCGGAGCGGATTCTTCTATTTTCGTGATGGCGAGGTGTTCGGTGCCATGTACGGAGCGAAATGGGCGTCGTCGTGCGACGATTTGCCCGTCGGGGCTCCTTGCGATCAATTTCAAGTCAATGACGACGGCTTGATGGTGTGGACGGGGTCTGCCGCGTACACCGACGGCATCGCAAGCGGCTTGTGGGGTACCGACAGCGAGGGAAAGACCGGCGAGGACACCTACCAGTGGGGAATGCCCATTCGTATGTTCGGCGAGTGTGAGAGCCGGCGGCAGGGTGGCGACGGGTGCAAGGATTTCCTGTATCTTGGCAACACGACACCGGACTATAATTTCAGCCTGGGGAGCAATTTTCGGTGGCGGGGCTTGTCGCTGTACACACTGTTTGATGCGGAGGTTGGCGCGGACATTTATAATCAAACTCGGCAGTGGGCCTACCGCGAAAATCGTTCCGGTGATCAGGACCAGGCGGGGAAACCCGAGGGCCGCATGAAGCCGGTGGCTTACTATCAACGTTTGTACAACACGAACGCAGTCAACGGGTGGTTTGTGGAAAAAGGTACATTCGTAAAGCTACGAGAGGCATCGTTGCGGTATTCCCTCAATCCAGAGTGGATTGACGCGGTTTTTGCGGGGCGCTTGACCGGTGTTGAGGTCAATTTGATCGGACGCAACCTGCTTACGTGGACGGATTACACGGGGTACGACCCGGAGGTCGGGGGTGCGAGCAATTCAAGCGGTGGGTCGGATGCGGTGGGGCGAGTGGACAACTACCAGTATCCGAATTTTCGCAAGCTAACTGCAAGCTTACAGCTCACCTTTTGACACCTGTTGAGAGTGGCGGCACTGACAACCCTTTGGAGGGGACGAACAACAATGACAATGATGAATGGTAGAAGGTGGCGCTGGGCCATTCAGTCGTGGCTGGCCATGTTGCTTTTGGCCGGGGGCTGTGTGGATCTGGACGTGACCAACCTGAACGAGCCTGATCGGGATCGGGCCATCTCCAGCCCCACGGATATCGAGGCGCTGATTTCGGGCGCTTTTCAGGCGTGGTGGCAAACGTCGCATCACAGCTATCCGGCGTCGGCTCTGAGCACCGCCGCCGATGCGCACTCCTCCTCGTGGGGCAATTGGGGAATGCGAGATTCGGGGTGGGAGCCGAGGAAATCCTACAATAACGACCCATCGTACAGTTACCGTGGGATGGCGCAGACGCCGTGGAATTTTTCCTATCGATCCCTGGCTGCCGTAAGGGATGGTTTGCTTGCCATTGAGGGTGGCCAGAGAATACAGGAGGGTGATGGACCCGACCACACGGAACGGGCTGTAGTGTTTGGAAAGTTCGTGCAGGCGATGTCGCTGGCGAACCTTGCCGTGCTCTTTGATCGCGCGTTTGTCGTGGACGAGTCGGTGGAAGATGTTGCGTCCTTGGAGCTGGTGTCCTATGAGCAGGTGTGGGATTCGGCAGAAGAGAAATTCGGGGAAGTGATTTCAATGGCACGCGGAAGCGGATTTGTCATTCCGTCCGCCTGGGTTGGGTTCAATGGCGATTGGACCGGGGATTACATGGCCGATGTCGCTCGCGCGTTTCGAGCGCGGTACCGGACACAGGTGTCACGGACGCCAGCCGAGCGGGACGCGGTGGATTGGAACTCGGTGCTGGCCGATGTGTCGGGGGGGATTTCCAAGGATTTTTCCGGGAATTACGACGGCAACAACTGGGCCTGGGCCAGATCGAAACACCACACCGCTCACTATACGGGCTGGGCACGAATTGATTATCGAACGATCGGACCCGCGGACGCGTCCGGTGGATGGGAGACTTGGGCCAACGCGACAGCCGACGCCAAGAGGCCATTTGACATCGACACCGATGATCGCAGGATCACCGGGGGCGCGCCTGATCTAAGCGGCAAGTACATTCGATATATGGGTAATAGTCCTTTTCCCGCTGATCGCGGAATCTACCACTATTCGAACTACATTGACTGGCGGTGGCGGTTTCTGTACGAGAACAATTGGGAGGGCGAATACCCTGATATGACCTCCATCGAGCTGGACTTTTTGGCGGCAGAAGCCAACTGGCGCTTGGGCAACAAGGCGCCAGCGATGGAGGTGGTGAACAAGTATCGCACTCAAAGCGGCGAGCTACCGCCATTTGCTGATCCTGACGGCGTGGCCCCCGGCGGAGATCGGTGCGTTCCGCAACTCGTCGATGGGTCTTGTGGAACACTGTGGGACGCCCTGAAGTATGAGAAGCGGATTGAGCTGTTTCACTATGGCTTTGGCACTGAGTACTTCGACGACCGTGGATGGGGCGATCTCGTCTCTGACACATGGGTGCAACTGCCGATTCCCGGCAGCGAGCTCGAGATTTTGCTGTTGGAGATATACACCTTCGGCGGCCCCGGAGGAGAGGGTGCCGCGGCCATGACCGCGCACGACCACACGGCTCGTGGGATTCGCTTGAAGCGGTTGGCCTACGAGGCGTGGACGGAGGCAACCGAGGAAGCCACGGAGAGGAATCGTGCTCGCCCGTGGTGAGGCGTCGAAGTCGGGGTAAGGAGGCTTGGTGATGTGGAAGGCAAAGGGGTTTCCAGGCGAGGCGTTTCTTGCGACGCTGATCTTGCTGGCGGGATGCGCATCCGGTGGCGTTCAGCGCATGTCGGAGACGCGGTGGGTCCAAGAAATCGGTCGTGTTACAGTGGCGACCCTGGGCGAGGGTTGGGATAAGGTCGTGCGGAAGCATGCGCTGCAGATGTCCCGTTCGTCGACCGGTGGGCGGGAGATTTACCTTGAGACAACCTGGAGATCTCGCGAACCTGTGGCTTCGGAAGAGTCAAGGGGAGTCACACACGCCCGGAATCGCATTGTGATCCGGGGTCAAGGAGGATCGGACTCCATGAGTGGACGTGTCTTTCGGATGACGTGGGAGTTGCAGAATGAGGTGACCATGCCGTTGGTCGAGGGATGGCATCCCGACATCATTCCTCCCGAGGTCGTTGAGTCTTACAGACCAGTGTATTCTGACTTGATGCTGGAGGTTCGGACCGGATTGATTCGCCAGGGCGGCAGCATGTAGGCCTGTCGTCACGCCTCGTGGCGATGGGATGGTCTTGTCGGCGCATCAACGGTCCAACAAGACGAAGGGGGCCGCCCGGAGACGGGTGGCCCCCGTGGTTTGTTCCCCCACCTCGACCACGATCCACAGCTCTCCCGGTCGTTCGTTACGAAGATCCAGATCCAGGTAATGCTTGCCGGTCGGGGCGGCAGACTCCAGGGCGACGCTGAGTGTGCTCTGGACCTCATCCCCTATTGGAGGCGGCCGCTGTCCCGGGAGCCAAGAGTTTTCCGCAAGGATACGGACTCGAACGTCAAGATCCTGAACGGTCCCTTCCGACAACGTGCTGTCGTGGTAGATCTCGAAGTAGATCCGAAGGAAATCGTTCGCCCAAAAGTGCCGAGCGGGCAGCAACGGTATACCGATGTCACCTAGCTCAATCTCGGGGCGCGGGGCAATTCCCAAGACCAGGTCGCTCATCTCGGGCTCGCCGGCACGCAACCGGAGTGGCTCGTCTACGTCGAAGTGGACATGTCCCGGGAAGACAGCCGGTCGCGTGTCGCCTGAATTTTCCTCAATGTCGTGCCTGGCGGTCACCGTGGCGTGGGAGATTGTCGGGACATGACGCAACACGGCGGTGGCGATATTTCCTTCTCCGTCGGTTGCCACCATTCCTGCCCGCTGGATCTCGTCCAGGTGGCCGTCACGCAGGAGAACCGTATGTTGTGCCGCATAGGGGGCCAGGTACAGGCTGTCGCCCCGCTCGGTTATCAAGACCTCCGGCCGCCACAGGGGAGAAGACACCGCAAATGCAAGAAGCCGGGGATCGCCGTCATGCAAGAAACGCGCGAGTTGTGCCGACAGGGCGCTCTTGGGTGAATCGTCCAGCTCCGAGCCCGATGTGGGCCGACTCCGCCGGGCAGCCCGGTTGTCTTCTTCCGCATAGCGCCGAGATGTGGCATCCAGGGCGCCTTCGATCGGGTCCTGCGATTGATTCCACATTCGCTCCAACTCGGCAAAACGAAGCCCGAATGGCCCTCCCATGCGCGCCAAGTCTTCGTAGTAAAGCAATTCCAGGTAGTGCAGCGGACGGATTTCACGTCGACGGGATTGCGGATTGTTCGGGTTGACGGGCGCTGGTAGCCGGGCACCTGGTGGCAGGATCTCATGTAGCCCTCGAACGTGCTGAAATGGTCCTGTGCCGCCAACGTTGCCAAACAGGATGTAGGTGAACTCACCCGGGTGCAGGGTGGCATAGCGCCAAATCTCGTATTGCGGAGCGCGGTCAAAGCGAGCGACAAAGTCTGTCGACACATTGTATTGGCGCTGTTCGGCGGTACTGATGTTGGCCGTCCCGCGGGTGATTCGGTCGGGCGCCCCATACTTCACATGGAACACGCCCCGGTCATCCGTATCGAAGGGTGAGCTTCGATTGTAGACAAAATTCTGGCGGGCGTAAGCGATGCGCCGCCAGTGCTCTAGGAGTCGTTCGTTCACAAGCGTGGTTGGCGTCGGGTCCCGTTCCACCCAAAACTTCTTGATGCTGAGGGACAGAAGCTCCGGAGCCGCCCGTCCCAATGCCTCCCATTCGGCCGCGGTTGCGGAATCGACAAGGGCGGAGGTGCGCCGTCCCTCTGCCATAATCTCCTCGGCAGCGGAGGCGGACTGCGTCGGTCCCCCCGAATAGCCCCAGTAAAACATCTCTGTGGCCATCTCCTGGTAGCGGTCGAGGTCATGCTCGGCGACGATCTGGACAAAGGCTGTCGCGACGCGGGGGTCGCCCGCCGGCATGCCCGACGCGCCGTTTCTCAACTCGATCCACATGGTCAACGCGCCAGTGATGTCGTTGGCTTGAATCAGCGCCCAACCAGCTTCAAAGGGATCAGCCTGATCGTCCAAGGCAATGGCCGGTCCCGCCCCGGCCTGGGTCAAGAGGCCGAGGAACACCAGAACTCGTTGAGCCACGGCAACTCCTCGGTTCAAAAAATGGTTGCCGATGTCGCAACCTCGGCCCGAAGTTCGTGGTACCACGGTCCCGCTGTCAGAGCCGTGCCGCGCCTGTAGCGCCCCACCCCGGCAAGGCCAGCCAACTCGAAACGCATCACCCCCACGCTGGCCTGAAGCCCCAAACCGCCTCCCAAAAAGAGGTGTGCCCCTGGTTCGGGCAATGAACCCACGAGGTCTCTGCACACCCGCGCCCTGGGGTCCTCTGTCACCGGACTGCAGATTGGCGGATCCACCGATAGCCACCTGACATCAAAGCCTCCGAGAATGACCGGTCGGACTGTCGCTCCGTTGCGACCCGCCTCAAGGCGGACCTGGGTGACGAGCGTCCTCGTGGTGATGGCGGCGGTCTCGGGACGACAAAGATCGCCATCGAAAAACTCGCAAATAGCGGGCTGGCCGCTGATCGTGCCCTTCAGGCTGGCCTCCCACCCCAACCGTACGGCCACATCGTGCCCCGGAACGCTTATCTCCACGCCGACCCCTCCCACCCCCGATGGCTCAAGTGTGGACACCGTCGCGGGTCGATTGGGAATCACATCGGTCGTCGACGGCCTTCCGATCCGGCTTCCCGAATACGGGTATCCGGCCTTCAGCCAAAGGCCCAGTCGCCAGCTACGCAAGAGTACGTTGTTCTGTCCTGACGTCTCCTGTTGGGCCCCAAGGGCGCAATCCCCGGTGACCATGCCCTGCGTGACCATAAGGGTCGCCACCAAACAGATCGTTGAAACCCGATTCACCGTTGTCCCTGGCAAGTTGCCCGCCCCGAGCTGAAGCGCCCCGTGAGTCCGACCCCACCGTTAAGGTCAGCCCGATGAACGTCCCCGGCAAGGATCGTGCCCCGGCTGCATTGGGGCCGACGCGGGCATGCGGCGCTCAATGTTGACTTCGGTCGACGGTAAGGAATCCATCGTCGCCCTGCCGTTGCAAAATTCCGGGGTGGTCCAGGCTAGGCCTCTCACGACGCCGTCCAAACCCCGGCCCCTGCGCAAGCGCACTCAACAGGGCGGGTGAAGGGGTTTGGGCAGGCCCGAACGGCAATGCTCTGAACCGCTGTGGTCCCTCCTCAGTGCTTGGGGATGCTGCACGCTCCGGTTCGGGTTAGGTTTCCGGTATATCCCCGGCGATTCACGCGCCAGAACACCCGCCAGCCTTGACCGCACCTCCGCCCGTGGAATACACCACCGAGTACTTCTCGAATCGGCGCATGGAGAATTTTCAGAGCCGGTTTCAGCGCTACCGCACACGCAAGGTCATGTCGCTGCACAAGCTCAGGCCGGGCGACAGGGTGCTTGATCTGGGTTGCGGCTGGGGCACGATTTCGTTCGCCGCATCCGAGAGAGCGCAGAGCGTCGTGGGCGTGGACGCCTCCCCGGAGGCCGTTGCCCGCTGCGGTGAACGAAGCGCGGAGGGGTTTGGGAACGCGGTGTTCCGGTTGGCCGATGCCGGCGATACAGGCCTGGACTCGCAGAGCTTTGACGTGGTCTACGCGGCGGACCTGCTGGAACACCTTGACGCCTCCGATTCCCTGCGGGTGGCTCGTGAGGCATTTCGCTGCCTCTGCCCCGGCGGCGTCTTTGTTGTCTGGATGCCGTGTCCTAGCCACATCATCCAAGTGATGAAGGCCCGAGGAATTCTGCTTGCCGAGGACGACACCCATATCGGCTACAAATCCATGGAAGAGACGGTGGAGATTGTTGCGGAAGCTGGTTTTGCGATCACGCGCTCAGGGTATGTCGAGTCGCATTGGCCAGTCCTGAACGTAGTGGAGTTGCTCTTTCAGCGGTGGATCCCGCTGTTGCGCCGCCGCATCGCCGTGGTGGGCAGTCGGCCGGCTTAACGGGGGAGACACTCTCTTCCCCGGGTCCGGTGAGGCCCAACCGTGGTGCGGCGCTTCGCAACACGGGGTCGCTCCAGACCGCATTGGAACGATCCCGTGGCATGGACTACTCCTGCGTCCGCAGGGCACTGTCGTCAAGGATCGTGCCCAGTACCCGCACGGTTCGTTCCGCGTCCGCTTCACTGAACACCATCGGCGGCTTGATCTTGATCACGTTGTGGTCTGGACCGTCGACGCTCAGAAGGACTCCCAACGCTCGCGCGCGCTCCGCAACGTGAGCGCACGCCTCGGGGAATGGTTCACGGGTCTCGCGATCTCGTACCAGTTCCACGCCAAGGAAGAGGCCTCGGCCCCTGACATCGCCGATGAGGGGGCATGTGCGCCCCAGATCCCGAAGTCCGCCAGTCAACAACGCCCCGATGTGTCGTGCCCGCGCGATGAGGTCACGGTCTTGAAGCTCGGCCAGAGTCGCCCGGGCGGCTGCGCATGACACGGGATTTCCGCCAAACGAATTGAAATACTCCATCCCGTTGTCAAAGGCGGCGGCAATGTCGCGGGTGGTCACCACCGCCGCAATCGGATGACCGTTCCCCATGGGTTTCCCCAGGGTGAGGATGTCCGGGACCACGCCCTGAAGCTCGAACGCCCAAAACGCGTCACCCACACGACCAAATCCCACCTGAATTTCGTCGGCGATCGTGACCCCGCCGGCGGCCCTCGCGTGGGCATATGCCGCCGATAGGTAGCCCGGTGGGGGTTCGATCTGGCCCCCACAACCCAAAATGGATTCCGCCACGAACGCAGCCACCCCGCAGTGCTGGAGGCGCCTTGCCGCCTGTTGCACTTCGCGCGCGTAGCGCTGTCCCGCTGTCGCTCCAACGGCGCCGTCGCTACCACCGTGGTCCTCGTCCTCGCGATACTTGCCCCGGTACACATCCGGCATGGCAACCACTGCCACGCGGCCTGTGCGCCCTTGGCCTCCGGGTCCGTCGAACTTGTATGGGCTGATCTCCACGAGCGCATCCGTGTTGCCGTGGTATCCGCCCTCCAGGCAAATTACGCCGGTTTTCGAGGTGTACGTTCGGGCCAGTCGTAGCGCCAGCTCGTTGGCTTCGCTGCCCGAGCAGACCATGAAGGCGATGTCCAATGGGGCGGGACAGCGATCCAGAAGCTCTTCGCCCAGAAGCACAATCTCGCGGTGCAGGTAGCGCGTGTTCGTGTTGAGGACGCGGGCCTGCCGGGTGATCGCGCTCGTGACCCGGCTGTTGCAGTGCCCGACATGCGCCACGTTGTTGACCGTGTCCAGATAAGCCCTGCCCGCGGCGTCGTACAGGTAGGCCCCGCGTCCGCGGACGATGTGGAGAGGTTGCTCGTAGGAGAGGCTCAGGGAGGGCCCGAGCACCTTTGCTCGTCGGCGGTAAAAATCCTTCGCGTCGGGTGGTTTGGCCCGCGCAGACGTATCGACCGCGCCGGGGTCGTCGCCCAAGCCGGCAAGCGGTGTCGGGTCGGGCGACACGGACAGACCCACGGTCCGGAGCCGATCAAGGACCACTCCACGCGTTAATTGCCGCCCGCTGCCGCCCTCTGCTTCGCTGTCGTCGCTCATCGGGTCCACCGCGATGACCTGTAGATGGAGGTGCGGGGGCCAACCTCCATTGACCGCGAAATCGCCCACCCAGCCCAGGATGTCCCCCTCCCTGAGGCGCTGACCGGGCGCGGTATGGGTCAGCGTCGGTCTGTCCAAGTGCCCGTAGAGCGTGTGGAAACCCGTGCCGTCGGCCGTGACGTGCCGCACGACCACTGTGGGGCCGTAGTCCAGCGTTCGGGTGCGGTTCTCAACGGAGGTAACCACACCGGAAAGGGGCGCATGCACCGGCGTTCCGGCCGGCACGAAGAGATCCAGTCCCAGGTGCACGGTCCTGGTCTCGGGCCCGCTGTTGCCCTGCCCCTGAAACGCGGGGTCGTCGTAAAGCAATCGTGCCTCGTTGTAGCGCCCAACGCCCACTGTGGCTTCCCGCGACTGAATCTGCTCCAGCACCCATCTCTCGGCGGCCCTGACGCCTGTCCCCGTGTCCAGTGGCAGTTCGGCGCTCTCGACGGACAAGTCGAGGATACAGGGTCTCCGAAGCAGTTCCCGGGAAATCACGGGCGCCCGAGGACGCGCGTGCCGGATCCACGCGGTGACCCTGCGCTCGGCGGGGTTCGGCACGAGTCCGCATGCTTCCCGAATCCTGAATGCAGCCAACCTCCAGTCCAGCGAAGCCAGTTGGCTCAGAAGCTCCCGTGCCGGCTCTTGGCTGACAGCCAAATAGGCGTTGTCCGGTTGCTCCCACATCTGTTTCGCCTGCACCGAGATGGACAGACAGAGCCGCAACGCCGTCAATGGCATCACGGCATCGCACTCGGCGTCGGTCAGCGGGCTCCGCGATGAGTATCCCCGGGCGAGGGCGCATGCGGCGTCGACGGGGTCCGCTAGTCCCATCATTGCGTACGCCGACGCCACGGCGACATCGGTCGCTCTCCATCCCCGCACGACGTCCCCAAAGTCAATCAGTCCGGCCAGTCGATCTCCCTTGAGCGAGGCCGTCACCATCACGTTGTGGTCGTTGGCGTCGTTGTGTATGACCCCCGGACCCAGCGAGTCCCGGACCGCGTCCAGCCGGCGCATTGCGCGGTCCAGGCTTGTGCGCACGAGGCGACGGTCGCCGTCGTCCAAGGCACGGATATGGTCCCGAATGGTCTCTGGCGCCGATTCCATTCTCCAGGTCAAGGTGCGGGCGAGCTCGGGGTGGTCGAAGTCGCTCCAGGAGTTGCCCAACTCCGCCAGGAGCCGACCGAGCGACATCAGGATCGTCATTGACGGGGGGCGAAGATCCGCCAAGCAAATCCCGTCCAGGTAGGTTGTTGCGGCAGCCACATGAGGTGCGCAAAGAAAGTCCACATCCACACAAGCCGAGCCACTTGGGGCGTCGGCCGGGAGAGGCATCACTGGGCGTGGCACGTTGGAGGAAAGGGCCGCTTTTTCGATGTGTCGGAGGGCGGAGGCCACGAGGTTGAACACGCCGCGGCGCCAACGGGGCCCCACCTTGAGGACAATGCGCCTCGGTTTGTCACGCTTTTCTCCGAGGCGGCTTGCCCCCCTTGAAGTAATGAGGAAGTTGAGGTCCTGCTCGCCGGGTAGGGCTCGTGCGTGGCCGTCGATGCCAAAATGCTCTCGAGCCAGCGCGGCGGCGCCACGCTCTGGATCGGTCACGCGACCTCCTTGTCTATGGTCAACAGCCGGCCGGGCCCGCGAGCGATCCGCCGCGCCCCGACTCTGGTCGTTGGCTTCGTGGGGCCCCGGCGAGACCGGCAATGTGGAATAGCAGGGTGGGCAATGGGCCTGGACGTCCGTATGGAATCTTGCTGAGGCGACCCAACCGGGCGGCGCACCGCACGCCGAAGACTCTTTCAACCCTGACATGGGCGTGAGCCAGGGGGGTCCGTTCTGGTGGGGTGAGCGGCTTGAGCGTCGAGGCCTACGGCGCTTGAGATAGCATCATGATCACAGGAACCGGTGGGCGCAACCGCTTTACGGGGTTCATCCGAATGTGCCTTTCAAGGTTCTGGCCCACCTCCATGGTCACTGCCGATGTTGTCGACGCCCCGGTTTCTGGTCGTGGGGCGCCAACAGTGCGACTTGTGCAGGCGCCGGCGCCCGTGCCCCGAGGCTTGGGGGCGCCGATGGACATGGACCAGTCTCAGGACCATCCGTGACCGAGCTTCCCGCCCTCGTTAGCGAAGTCGCTCTGGCGTCCTGCCCTTCCCTTAAGGAGACCGGTCTCTCGACCCCGTGCCGTTGGTGGATCGTGGGGGAGCGCAGGACATCGTGAATTCAGTACACGGGGCAAACAGAAATTGTGCACCGTGGCCGTCGGGTACGCCCCGGATCCATCGGGGGTGCCCTCGTTTTGCTCCGTGCCATTCCCCTCAAAGCACTACAGATGCACTCCTGCTCGGCCCTGTGCGAGCGCAATTCCTGGAGCCTCTCGCCCGCGCCCCACTGGCGCAGCGGCGAGCATGGCGCCAGGTTGGGGTTCGTGCGGTTCTTCACTGGCGGGTAACCATCTGCCCCATTCATCCGGGAGGCAATTCTATGGTTCAACGTGGCCACCGACGTTTGTTGTCCTGTCTGATCGCCGGTCTTTCCGGGATCGGCGCAACCCTTCTGGCGCCGGGGCAGGATGTGGCGCGGGCGCAGGGCTTTGGCGGAAGCATCACTGTGGCGGATGGTGATGTCTTCATCGGTGAGCCCGCCAATCAGACGCTACCCGGCATCGTCTATGTGTACGCGCCGGGTGCGGACGGCTGGGGGGAGCGCACGCGCCTGTCCGTTTCGGAGATCACCGATCCTCCGGATGGCTTTGGCCGCTCGCTTGCCAGCGATGGGAGTTGGGTGATCGTGGGTGCTCCGGTATGGGGCGATGGTCGCGGCGCTGCGGTGCTGTATCGCCGGGGTGCGGATGCGAATTGGGAGGAGGTCGCATGGCTGGAACCTGATGGGCGTGCGGAGGGTGATGCATTCGGGTCGGCTGTGGCGCTGTCCGACAACATGGCCGTTGTATCCGCGCCCGGTGCGGCGGACGGGGTTGGAGTACTCTATGTGTTCGCCTGGGACGGGACCGCGTGGACAACACGTTCCCGTCACGACCACGCCTCCGGCGACGGTGCGACGGGCTTTGGCGCCCATCTGGCGCTCGACGCCACAAACCTCTTGGTGGCGACCGCTGCGAGCCGGGACAAGCCGCGCCAGATCTTTGCGTATGAGTTGAATGCGAACTCGGGCGCACTCGTGGCGGTTGCTGGTCTTGGCGCCTCCGACGAGTTGGGGGCCCGGGTTGATTATGGTGCCGCGTTCGCCGTGCGAGGCAACACGGCTCTGGTGGGGGTGCCGGGCGCCCGGGGGGGCTTGGGCACCGTACTGATGTTCCAGAAGCCGGGCCAGGCAGACGACTGGGTCATGGCTGGAACCCTTGCGCCCTTTGAAGGAATGGCTCCAAGCCGGTTCGGCTCTGCGCTCTCCTTCGGGAACGATGAAATCTGGGTGGGAGCGCCCGGTGCCCGCGATCGCGCCGGAGCCGTGTTTCGGTATGAGCGGGGTGGCGACGGAGATTGGCTGAGGGTGAGCAGGATCGAAGGCCAGAACCTGGGTGAGCGTGCATCGTACGGAGGCGCACTGGCGGTCCAGTCCGGGGTGGCCGCCATTGCCGCCACCGGAATGGACAGCCGCGCGGGTGGCGTGGTGATCCACAGCGTTGACGCCGGGGCGGCGCTGGGCGAGGGCGATGTCGTTGTGGGAGACCACCGGGGGTTGCCGGCCATCGTGGGCTTGGATGACGATATCGCGTGCGTGGACCAAGAGGCCGGCGGTTACGAATGCAATAACGTAGACCTGATCTCGTTTCTACCCATCAAGGAGATGGGCGGTGGGCGGGGATCAAGGTTGAACGACCTGTGGGGATGGACGGACCCAGAATCGGGACGGGAGATCGCCATCGTCGGACGCACCGACGGCACGGCATTTGTCGATCTGACTGATCCCTACAATCCACTGATGCTGGGAGACCTGCCGAAGACACCGGGATCGCGCAGCTCTGTGTGGCGAGACATGAAGGTGTATCGGGACCACGCCTATATCGTGGCCGACGGCGCGGGGGAGCACGGGGTGCAGGTGTTTGATCTGCGGCGCCTGCGGGACATGGGCGCCGAACCGGCCACGTTCGAGCCCGACCACCTGTATGAGGGTATTCACAGCGCCCACAACATCGTGATCAATGAGGAGACCGGATTTGCGTATGTGGTTGGAAGCAGCGGGGGCGGCGAGACCTGTGGCGGCGGCCTCCACATGCTCGACCTGAGCGAACCGGCCCGGCCCGCGTTTGCGGGCTGTTTTGCCGACGGGACCACGGGTCGTCGGCTCACCGGATACTCCCACGACGCACAATGCGTCATCTACCGAGGGCCCGATGAGGAGCACCGGGGCCGGGAGATCTGCTTGGGGTCCAACGAGACCGCGCTGAGCATTGCTGACGTCACGGACAAGGAGAACCCGGTCGCACTGTCCGTCCAGGACTATCCCGGAGCGGCCTACGCGCACCAAGGGTGGCTGACGGAGGATCATCGCTATTTCTATATGAATGACGAGGGGGATGAGCCCCAGGGGTTGGTGGAGGGGACGCGCACCCTGGTGTGGGATGTCATGGATCTGGATGAGCCGGTGCTGGCAGCCGAGTACATCGCCAGCACCCCGGACACGGATCACAACCTCTACATTCGCGGCAACAGGATGTACCAGTCGAACTACGGCGCGGGACTGCGGATCCTGGACATTTCAAATCCGACGGACCCGGTTGAGGTCGCCTATTTCGACAATTCTCCCTACGGTGGCGCCTCGTGGAGCAACTATCCGTACTTCCTCAGCGGGGTGGTGGTCCTGACCAGCACCGGTGATGGCCTGTTCGTGGTACGAAATACGGCGAGAGGAGACCTGATCCCGTGACTCGGGCGGTGAACGCGCGAATCCGCCCCGCGTAGACAGGGCTGATGGAGTACCGCCCGGCATGCCGTTGCAGGGTCCACCGGGTGGTGTGCGTTTGGGATCTTCTGAGTGTTCTCCTGTTAGGGTGGCACCGTTCTTCGGGTGGCCGCCCCATCCCATTCTGGCGGGGGTCCCTGGCGATGGCGGTTGCCGCCGTGCTTGCGGGGGCCCCGTCGCTCGGCGCTCAGTCGGGATCCACGACGCGCGTGACGCTGACGGAGGGCACCAACATCGCCCTCGACGTGTCGCCCGATGGGGAGACGCTTGCCTTTGATCTCTTGGGTCGCATCTGGCTTGTGTCGGTTGGCGGCGGGGCGGCACGGCCCCTGACCGACGCGTTGGGTGACGCGCGACAGCCCACCTGGTCCCCGGATGGGGACCGCATCGCGTTTCAGGCGTACTGGGACGGGAACTACCACCTATGGAGCGTGGCGCTTGACGGGACCGGGTTGCTCCAGCACACCCGCGGGCCATACGACCACAGGGAGCCCGACTGGTCACCCGATGGAAGCACCATCGCGGTCAGCTCCGACCGCGGTGGCGGCTATGACGTCTGGTTGGTTGATGTGGCCGACGGAGAGGTCGTCAGGGTCACGCAGGAGGGCGGGGTCCGGTACGCGCCCGCGTTTTCGCCTGATGGCGCCCGCATCGCATTCGTTGCCGAGCGTGATGGGGGTGCTGAGATCCGGGTCGTGGAGGTCCGGGGGTCAGGTGCCTCGCGCGGGGTCGTTTCCGCGGATGGATCCCAGGTCAACGCGCCTGCCTGGACGCCCGACGGAGACGCCCTGATCTACAACGAAATCGGGGCGGGCCGCTCCCGGCTCATGCGGGTCAACCGACGGGGCGGGTTGTCCACCGATGTCCTGTCCCTGGACGGCCAGGATGTGTTTCCGTTTCGTGCGGCCGCAACGTCGGATGGCCTCTACTACACGGCCGATGGCCGGATACTGCACCGAGGTTGGACGGATGGCGATGTCAGCTCTGTGCCATTTTCTGCGTCTGTGGAGCTCATCCGGCCGTCTTGGGAGCGCAGGTCGAGGGACCTGTCGGCGCCCGGACCCTTCGACGCACGGGGCATTGTGTCGCCAGCCGTGTCTCCCGACGGCGGGCGGGTTGCGTTTGCCGCGCTGGGGGATCTCTGGGTCCAGACGGTCGGGGGCCGCTTGGATCAAGTGACCTCGGATTCGTGGATCGAGACCGATCCGGCATGGTCGCCGTCCGGTATGCGGATCGCATTTTCGTCCGACCGGGGCGGCGGCCTGGATCTGTATGTGTGGGATGCGGACACGCGCGAAATCGAGCGAATCACGCAGGGAGAACGGGCGACGCTGCCCTCGTGGTCACCCGATGGCTCACGCATTGCATTTGTCACGTCGGGCTATCGGAACCAAGTCCGTGTGGTGGATCTTGCGGACGGATCGTCAAGAGTGTTGCGAGGGGGGCTGAACGGCGCCGGCCGACCCGGCTGGTCTGGTGACGGGACATCGATCGTCACCTCGGTGCACTGGCCCTACTCGGGTCGGTTTCGGGAGGGGGTGAACCGAGCTTTGGTCGTGCCGGTGCTCCCCCCGCGCGCTGCCCGCACAGAGTTCAAGGGGGAGAGCGGCCTCGCGACGGGCTGGAACCGAAGATGGGCGGCAGCGGGTGTGCCCCCCGGAAGGGATGGTTCCATGGGTGGGGTCTTTCGTGATGGGCGTCGGGAGCCGCAGCTGCAGGACGGGGAGCGATTTCTGGAGCTGGGTCCACATGGATCGGTGGGGACGAGGGGAACCGATGGCCCGGTGTGGTCGCCCGACGGTGGGAGGCTTGCCTATGTGTCGGAGGGGGTCTTGTGGGTGGCTCGCGCAGACTCTGCGGGTCAGATGGCGCTGGGGGAGCCGCGGCGGATCTCGCAAGGTGTGGCCGAGGATCCGAGCTGGACGGGCGACTCCCGCTCCATCGTGTACCTGGGTGCGTCCGGTCTCCGTCGCATCAACCTCGAGGATGGCTCGGAGGTGGAGATCGCGGTGGACCTCGAGTGGACGCGCGCGGATCCGCCCGAACCCTTGCTCTTGCGCGCAGCCGCTCTCTGGGACGGTTATTCCGCCCAACTGCGCCGCGATGTCGATGTACTCATTCAGGGTGGCATGATCGCCGGTCTCTGGGAGCGGGGTGCAGGCCCTGAGATGGAGCGCATGGTCGTGGTCGACCACGGCGTGGTGATCCCCGGGCTCATCGAGATGCACGCGCATCTCGGCATTGCGGCCGGCGAGCAGCTGGGGCGCACATGGCTAGCATTTGGGGTGACGTCGGTTCGCTGTCCGGCGTGCGACCCCTATGAGCTGAGGGAGGCTCGGGAGGCGGGAGAGTCCGGGCGGCGGCGATCTCCCCGCTGGTTTGGCACGGGACCAACGATCGACGGAAGTCGGGTGTACTATCCGGGGGCTCCCGCCCTGGGGTCTTCCGCGCAAGTCTCGCGCGAGTTGGCGCGGGCCGATGCGCTGGGGTACGACCTGATCAAGACCTATGTTCGGCTTGCGGATCCCGTGCAGGCTCGCGTTGTCAGGGATGCACACTCGCTTGGTATTCCGGTTACCTCGCACGAGCTCTATCCCGCCGTGGCCTTCGGCGCCGATGGGGTGGAGCATGTGCGTGGCACCAGCCGCAGGGGCTACTCCACCAAGGTCAGCGAGCTATACCGAAGCTACGAAGATGTCGTCAAACTGTTGGCTGCGTCCGGCATGACGCTGACTCCGACCTTGGGCATCTATGGCGCGTTCGCGCTGCTGGTCCAGGACGCCCCGTCCCTGTTGGACGCCCCGCGCGTGGACGCGTTTTTTCCGGGAGCCAGGGAGGGCGTGGGTCTGCCGGTCATCGACCCACGGGAGCGGCAATCCGTGGAGGCCATGGCCTCTCTTCCCAGGCGCGTGGCGGAAGCGGGTGGTCGCGTGGTGGCGGGTACAGACGCACCGATCATTCCTCCGGGGCTGAGCTACATCGCCGAGCTGGAGGCGATGGCTCGCTACGGAGGGATGCGGCCCCTTGATGTCTTGCGGTCGGCAACGGCGGAAGCCGGTCGAGCCCTTGGCTATCCGGGCCGGTTGGGGGTGATCGAAGGCGGCGCCTACGCCGACCTCGTCGTGGTTGGGGGCAACCCCGTGGAGGACATTCAAGAGCTGCGTGATGTCCAGATGGTCATCCAGGGTGGTGTGGTGCATGATGTTGGGTCTTTGCTCCGTCCACCGCACTAACGGGCCCGTTCGCACGTTCTGGCGGAGTCTGTTGGGGGCGAGGAATGCCGGGATTGCAGGGGTCCAAAGAAGTCGGCGTTGAATCGCGGGCACAGCACTGGAAACATCGGGGCGGTCGTCGACGTTGATGGTGGGGCAGGGGGCCGCTCGGCGAGAGTCGGGAACCCGACGCTCCTCAACCGGATCTCGTCTTCAGAACAGGAGTCCTTGCAATGGACTTTGTGATCCACGCTCTGGTCAACGCCGCGGGCCTGTATCTTGCCGCCCGCATTGTCAAAGGCATCCAGGTCAAGAGCGCCGGAGTCGCCATTGTCGGTGCTCTGGTGTTGGGAGCCGTGAATTGGCTCTTTTGGCCCTTCTTCCTGCCCCTGTTTGTCGTTCCGCTCGCCCTGTACGCGCTTGGCGTTGTCGCGTTTCTCACCAATGCGCTGGCGCTCAAGGTTGCCGCCTTCCTGGTGCGGGGCTTTGAGGTGGCCGACTATGGAGCCGCGATGAAGGCGACGGCGGTCCTGTGGGTAGGCAACGGGATCGTGCGGTTGTTGATCAGATAAACCCACTTCGCCAACATTGAACCGTGGCGTACCCGTGGACCGCAACGATCTGACGCGCACGGGCCCCCGAGAGCCCTTGGGGTCAGCGTGCTTCGGGGGTGTGTCCCTAGGGTGTGTACGGAAACGGGTCGCGGCAACGCTCACTCTTGGGGGCCTTTTGCATGGGAGCTGGCGTGCGCAATCGCTCGTGAGGGAAGATTGATGAATGAAGTTCCAATGCCTCGCGACGCGCGGGCGTGGCCGTTTCTCAGACTGGCACCCATCGTTTTCTGCTTGGCCTGTGCGTCCGGCTCGGGGATGGGCGGCGCTCCCATGGGTCAAGAGGCCGCTCGGCTTTTTGCCGCGTTCGGTGGTCGCTGGGAGTTGAACAGCGGAAGCAGCACGCCCCAAGTCCCCAATGAGTTTGAGGGCATGAAGGACGAGGCGCCCGTTTCCGACATCGCGCGCAACGAGAGTCGGGAGATGCGGCGGTATCGGCGGATGGTGGAGAGTCGGCGTGTCAGCATCGCCCACATGCGCACGACCGTCGATGTGCTCAGGAGGAGACCCGAGACGCTGGTTCTGCGTCTGGATGGGTCCGAACTCCGTTACACGCCGATTCCTGGAAACACCCTCATCGTGCCCATGGACGGAAGCGAGGTGGAGGCGCGGGAGGGAGAACATCGTGTGCGCACCAAGCTGGGCTGGCAGGACGGGGTGCTCCACCTCGAACACCATGTGGTCTCGGGCGGGCGCGTTCGGGAAGTGATTGAGGTTGTCGGGGATCGCCTGGTGATGACTCGAACGCTGGTGATGGCGGGTGCGGACAGGCCCCTGGTCCTGGCCTACGACCGGGGCTGACCCCAGACGATGTCCTGAAGGCGGCGGGATTTGAGGGGAAACTCGGCGCCACGATCCCCGGGTTCAATCGTCGATCGTCAAGTTTTTCTTGATCGGCCCCAGGGCACTACGTGCCAATTCCTCTAGCTCCTCGGGCCGTCGGTTTTGTATCGGATGCGCGACCCAGACAAGCGCGGGATCGAAGCCCAGCGAACGAGCCTGGTGCGCTGCGGCGTCCCGAAACGCGGTTGTTGCGACCAGTAGTCCGGGGACGCCCCGGTCGTCCAGCGCCTTGATGTCATGCAGACCGCATGATACACAGGAGCCTCAGTCGGCGAGCGCCTCGACAACCACGTCGGCCTGGGCCGCGATGTCATCAAGGATCCGGCTCGTAGCCGCCTTGGCGTTGGTGGGCTTGGCGAAGCGGGTCACACGAACGCCCTTGTCTGCGAGCCATCGCTCCACATGGTCCAGAAACTCGGCCGACCGAGGCTTGCCAATGTCGAACAGCACAACCGTGCGGTGGGCGAGTGATCGTGGTGGCGTACGCCTTGGGCGCATCACTGGGGTCGTCTCCGATGTGGGGTCATGCAGCGTGACGGTCGCACGGTTCATTCCTTGATCTCCCTGGTCACGGGGTGGGATTCCTCGGCTGCGCGGCCTCCCGTCCATCCACACAGGATGGCTGAAAAAAGCCCTGCGGGGCCGCCGGCCCGGACGAGCAAGAGCCCGCCGGGGTGAAACTTGGGGATTCGTTCATGGGGGAGCACTCCCGGCATGCCCTCGGCGACGCCCTGGGCGCCAGGCGCGACATCGGCGCCCGATTGACGTAGCGCATCATCCAGGCTGTCCTGTATCTCCTGGCGCCTCCAGCCCGCCTGCTTAAAGATGGCGTCGTGCTCGGGAGAGAGCACCAGCATGGCGGAGGGCCACCTGCAGAGCTTGGGATGGCCAACCGCGCTCAGCGCCATCGCCAAGGAACGGGTCAACTCCTGGGGAGTTCGCGCGCGCTGATCCACAACGCCCTGTATGCCCTCGCCGGCGAAGAGGGTGACGGCGCTCCGACCCCGCGGGATGCCCCGGGCCACCGACAGCGGTTCCCATGTCTCGTCGCTCTCGTCCTCGGCGAAACAGAAGCTGTACTTGCCAGGTTGTCCCAGGGCTGCTCGGTCAATTTCTCCAGGCCGACCGCCCCCAACGTTTCGCACCACGAGGTTCAGCGCGCGGCCAATCGTGGCGTTGGCGCGGTTGCCCTGGCCCAAAGCGTTGATGCCCCAGTTCATTCCGATGCGTCGGGCGATGGGGCCGTTGACGATGACAATAGGGCTGGAGAAACAGGTGGTGCAGGTGACTCCGTGTAGCGTGAACCCGGGATCCAGCGCGGCATCCAGGGCCGCCAGGACAACGGGCATGTATGCCGGTCGGCATCCTGCCATGACGGCGTTGATTGCGACCTTCTCCACTGTGCAAGGCACCAGGTCCGGCGGAATGGCGCCGACAATCTCGTCCGCGTCCCTGCAAGTGCCGGACAGCATGCGCAAGATGCGCTCCGGGGTCGGAGGAACGACCGGCAGTCCATCGGTCCAGCCACGGTCAAAGCAGACTTCCGCAGCGTCCATGTTGTCGTCGACCGGAATCGCACGGGCACGAATTCCGGGATCGCCGTATCGCACGGTCAGGATTTCCCGAATTCCGGGCTGGGCTGAGCGCGACCCGCATCCGGGCTGAAACCGCGGGAGCCCGTGGCCAAGGTCCCGGATTCCGGTCAGCTTCTCCCATTCGCGGGCGCACCACCCGCTCACGCGGCCCGCCTCCTTGCCCCCATCCAGCCGGATCAGTGTCGGCACGGTGGCGACACCCAAGCGAAAGGAGTCCTCCAGGTCACGGTCGTCGCGGGAACACCCGGCGAGCGCCGGGGGAAGAAAGTCGCTGCTGTCTTGCCAGTGTATCCGAAGCGGAAATGCGTCGCTGATCTTGGACAAGACGGGCACCGTCAGGTGGCAGGTCTCGCATTCGTCCTTGACGATGGCGAGGAAGGAAGATCCGGATGTCTCGGTGTTCAGGGGCGGTCTGGTGGTTGGGGGAGGAATCTCAAGCGCGCGTGCCCGCGCGACCCGGCGGAAGGTCACAGTATTCGTTCAATGTGCTGTCGATTTGGCATCGTGACAATGTGTAGTGTTGTCCAATGGGATATGAGCCTGAACGGGGGCCCGGTTTCCGAGGGGAATTGAGCCTGAGCTGAGGCGCTGCCATCGGAACCGGCCAACGCCCATGAAACAGTCTCCGACCGTCCATCCAGACCCGAATATCCGCACCCAGCACCCGCTCCGTGAACGCCTCGCTCGTGAACTGCGAGCCTTGGTCCGTGTTGAAGATCTCCGGCTTCCCCATGCGCAGCGCATCATCCAGTGCTCTGACGCAAAAGGATGCGTCCATGGTGTTCGACAACTGCCACGAGAGCACATGCCGGGTCGCCCAGTCCATCACGGCCACCAGGTAGAAAAAACCATGGGACACTGGCACATACGTGATGTCCGCACACCACACCTGGTTCGCCTGCGGACACCTCGATATCGCGCAACAGATACGGAAACACCCGGTGCTCTGGACTCGCCACGCTCGTTCGTGGACGCCTGTACATCGCCCCGATTCCCATTTTGTGCATCAGCTGCCGGACCCGGTGTCTGCCCACCTTCAGGCCGTCGCGTCTGAGGTGCCGCACCATCGGGCGGCTGCCGTCCTGTCGAAAAAACCGGGACTACTTCACAACCCCACCCACAAAAAACAGCGGGGAGCCCGAAAATGCCTTTTTGGGTGCGAACTTCGGCCTGACCTGGCGCGCTGGTGCCCGACCGACCAACACGTATGGTTGACGTCACACCCCTGATCCGCCCACATTGTTGGTCTCGAGTTGAACGAACTGCCCCGCTCGGAGGATAGGTCAGTCTACCATGTTCCAGGAGGACCGATGAACATCCTGTTTTATGGGCTCATTCTGTTGTGCGTGATCCCGGCCGTTGCCATTTTGGCATTCTCCACGATGGGGATGGCATCTCCCACCCCCGCCCCACCAACCCCCGTTCCGCAGATCCGCAAGAACAACTCCACTCGGAACCATATTTCCTCCCTGCTCCCCCTTGCCGCGATGGCTTGTGTTCTTGCGGTTGGCGGGTGCGACTCGGCGACCACCGGCGCGGATTACGAAGCGGTAGAGGCCGAATTGGTGGAGGAGTTTCTCGCCGCTGTTAAAACGGGGGATGTCGCCCGAATCGAGGAGGTATTCGGGGTGCCCGAAAAATCGGTTTACCGCGTGTCCGTCCCGGCCCCGGGTGGGGCTCGACTGCAATATGACGGGCCGGACCCTGACTGCGAATGGTCAAGGGGAGATTCTGAAGAGGAATTGCGAGAGTTCACCCTCTGTTTAAGCGAGAACATAACCTGTCGGAGAGAATATTCGTTTGAGGTTGACGGGGAGGGTCAAACGGAGCTGACGGAAATTCACATACACTGTGAGCAGTAGCAACGGAGTCGACGCTCCTATTTGGGGGCCCATTTCATCCTTCCTCGGTGACCCCGATCCACACGACGCCTTCGAAATGGGGGTCCGCGCGACGTCAGCTATCCGATCCAGTAGCTCAGCTTGAGCATAAAGACATCGTGACCCGGCTGGTCCCAGAGCGTACCCAGGTCGTTGCCGAACGAGAAGTCGCCGGAGCGGGAGCGGTGATCGCGTCCCTGTGACCAGACGGCGAAGAGGGTGGATCCCGGTTGGTACTCCCAGCGGAGAACGACATTGGACCGGAACTGCTTGACGTTGAAGTCCGGGTTGCGGAAGGAATCGGGCGTCCCGTCGCCATCGATATCCGCCACGATTTCCTCATCTTTGCCGCTTGCGGCGACAACGGTAACGAAGCGGTCCTTGTATTCCCGGGCGTCCGGGTCCGTGATGCGCTTAAACCGGTCATAGTCACCCGCCGACACAAACGGTTGGGCGTACAGCTGCAGGGACAGGGTGGGAGAGAATGTCCAGTCGGCGCGGGTGGTGATGCCCGCAGTCGTCTGCCGCATCTCACCGAAGAGGTAGTGTGTGTCGACCAATTCCATGCGCCGAACCCACTGAAGGTTCTGGCGGCGCCAATTCATGAAGGGGCCCGCGGTCAGCGTCGCCCTGGGCGAGGGACGCCAGCGCAGGTTGAAGCCGGAGCGGTAATTCCAGGAGTCGTTCGCAGGCGTGACCTGCCAGTTGCTGTTGATCTGCACCCTGAGCGCCTTGCGAGAATCGGACCAGAATCCGAACCAGCCGCTCCACGAGGCGTCACGCCGTAGCATCGCCCCTCCTCTCAGGGCCGTGTTACTCAGGCCGCCGGTGTTGTGCGCAACACCCATGTAGCCACCCCAGAAATTCTTGAGTGTCAGGTTGCCGTTGATGTTGCCGCCCTTCTGAAACCCCTCGCCGCCGAAGCTGTAGGGTGCCCACGCGTTTACGTTGAGGTTCCATCGCTGCAGGTGTTCGGTGGACTGGTAGTGGTTGTAGCCCAGCCATGCGAATGGAGCCACGAAATCGGTCTCTCTCATGAACCCGAGATCGTTGGCGTCGAATCCCGGTGAGCGGGCCATAGCGCCGGTGGCAAAGCGCCAAAACCCTCCCGAAATCTTGGCAATCGTGGCCGACCCGGCCCAGCCATCCAACGACGTCAGCGTCGGGTCATACTCGGTGTGCCGGGCGTCCGGCCGCTGAAAATACCGTGCCGAAGAGCGCTGTGTTCGGGCGATCGCATCGGCGGATCCTCGTACCGTGGAGCCCAGCAGATATCCGGACACAGTGAACCGGTCATCCCCGAAACGATGTCGGCCATCAATGCCACCCGTAAAGGCGCTGGTGTGAAGGCGAAGGTGGTCGGCCGTTGCCGGATCGCGCCGTGTCCAGGTCGAGATGACTCCCACGGCGCTCCTGCCGTCGCGAAAATCCCGCGAGACACGTCCCATGCCGTACTGTGCGAAGGGCTCTACCACCTCGCTCGCAAGGGGCCCACGTGCATCCGCCTGCTGCGCCTCTTCCCGTCCGGTGAGGGCGTGCAACAGACCCACTGACCAACCGGAGCGGGTCTTCCCGGACAGCTTCATCGCTCCCAATATCCTGGTGTGGTCGGATGCCTGGCTGTACTTGGCCGATGCACTCCCGCGGGGTGGTCGCCCAATGCGCCGGGAATAAAACAGCCCCTCGCTCCCCATGTCCCCGTCGCCCTCAGAGAAGGGGAAGGAGAAAATTCCCGCGCCCTCCACGAAAAACGGGCGGCGTTCCGGGAAAAACGACTCAAACGCCGTCAGATTGACCTCGGCGGGATCGGCCTCCACCTGACCGAAGTCTGGATTGATGGTGACATCCAGAGTCAGGTCAGTGGTGATGCCATACTTGGCGTCAGCGCCCACAGTCGAAGTGAAGTCGTGCGGGTCGTAGAACGGGTTGGCGGATGACCCCGGCGCGCGCTCCATGCGGACCAATGAATAGGGAAGGATCTCCAGCCTCCGGGGCGGGGACAGGTCGCTGAGCCCCACCAGGTAGCCGAATCTGGACACGAGGGCCCCGTCGCCTCTTGAAATGGGTGCCCAGAGGCTGCGTTCCAAATGCCTCGCGACGAAACGGCCAAAGTTGATCCCCCAGGTTTGTTCGGCCGCTCCATCGAAGCGCAACTGGGAATACGGGATACGAAACTCCGCACTCCATCCGGCGTCATCGAGGTGGGTGGCGACATCCCAGACGGCGTCCCAGGAGTCGTCCTCGTTGGTGTCGTCGAACATGTACGCGTCATACTTGACGCCGGCAGGATTGACCCCGAACCAGAACGCAGTACGCCGATCATGGTAGCTGTCGATGACGACATCCACCCAGTCCGAATGGGGACGCTCGTCGCGTCGGGCCAGACGTGACTCAATGGAGTCGGGCGATGAGTCAAACGCCCGGAAACCGACATAGAGGGCGGCATCGCCGTACAACACCCTGGCTTCCGTCCTCTGTGAGGGCCGAGCCCCCTCGTCAGGCTCAAAGACGACGAAATTTCGGGCGATCATTGCAGACGACCAGTCCTCCTCGTCCATGATTCCGTCAATGACGGGAGGCGCCCCCAGGACCCGGTGCGCCGTGATGGAGGGGGGAGTCACCCCTCGGCCTCCGTCGGCCCCGCCCCCGTCTACCTCGCCGCTCTGGCCCGCCAAGGCTGCCGGAGCCACGAGGGCCACCCACATGATCACGCGTACCGCCCTGCGACGCACAGCCGGCACATTCCCCACCCCACCACACATCCTCCCCATGTCCCGCTTCCTCCCTTAGATCTTGGCCCCCGAGGGCCATGATGCTGTATCGTTCGGTGTCTGAATGATCCACACCGGGCACCGGGCCTCTACCTGGTTCGAACCCTCGTTCCCGATTGTGCGCTTGACGAGAGGAGCCGTGAAAAAGTTGCAGGCACCACCGGCGGTGTCACCCCGGTTCTTCAAGGCTCATGGGCAGGGCAATGACTACCTGGTCGTGGAGGATGGCCCCGGCCCGGTCCTCAGTGAGGCGCTGGTGCGGCGCATTTGCGACCGCCACCGAGGTCCGGGAGCCGACGGGCTGGTTGTGGTCGAGCGTTCCGGGGATGGCCGTGCCGGCCCGGCCCCGGGACGACGTGACGGGGTTGGCGGACTCCCGCCCACTCGCCTTCGCATGTTCAACCCGGACGGGAGCGAGTTCGAGCGAAGCGGCAATGGGTTGCGGATCGTCGGTGTGTATCTTGATCGGCGGCTTGATGCGCGAGGGGCTCGCCTGCCCGTGATTGTCGGGGGAGACCAACTGTGGGTCCGGGTCTTGGGCTCTGACGGACAGGGCACGCATGACGTGGAGCTGGATATGGGGCTGGTCGCTGTCCCGGCTTCGCCCCGGGGAGCGTCGGTCACGCTTGCGCTGCCGGGGCCACACGGGGCGGCCGAAGACGAGAACGTCAGGGTGGTCCCCGTGTCGCTTGGAAATCCGCACGCCGTGGCGTTTCGGGAATCCTGGACCGATGCCGATGTGGATCACTATGGACCGCTGATTTGCAGCCACGAGGCCTTCCCGCACGGGACCAACGTTCAGTTTGCGGAGATCCCGGAGGGCTCCGTCGTATCGATTCGGATTTGGGAGCGCGGCGTGGGCCGGACCCTCTCGTCGGGTACGTCTGCGTGCGCGGCCGTGGCGGCCGCCGTGCGGTCAGGGATGATGGACCCCGGCCCGGCCACGGTTGTCATGGAAGGGGGGGACATGCGGGTTTCCCTGGCTTCCGATTGGACCGCGCGGCTCCGTGGCCCCGTCCAAGAGGTGTGCAGTGGTGAACTGGCTCCGGGGGTTCTCTCCGAGGCACGGTAGGGAACCCCGGGCGCGGGACGCTGAGCCCCCTGGTGAGGTCGGCCATCCATCACGATCACCCGGGCGATGTCGACGCCCGGACGGAACCCCAGGAGGGGAAGAGTCTATGTGCGAACCCGAGCGAGAAGCACTGCGCCAACGACAAGGAACAGGGCGTTGGGCGACCAAGCGGCCATCAGCGGGGGAATTCCCCCGGCCGATCCGATGGCCGCGAACAGGTTGAGCAGCAGGATGTACAGCAATGTCGAGGCCAGCGATACTCCCACGCCGAAGGAGGCGCCGCGCTTCCTGGATGTCGTGCCCAGCGAGGCACCGAAGACCACGATCACGAAGGTGGCGGCCGGAATGGCCAACTTCGTTTCTCTTTCCACCAGTAGCTCCCGTGGATCTCCCCCTGAACGACGTACCGAGGCTGCCCGCTCCCCGAGTTCCTCGTAGCTCATCTCCTCGACGCGGGCTGGTCCATCCAGCAGCTCCTCGGGCCGCACTGTGAGCTCCGGGTCCCGATAACGGTCGAAGGTCCACGATGTCTCGGTGCCGTCTGGACCGATCCGCCGCCGCCGCCCGTTCCGCAATGTCCATCCGAGGGAATCGGTGAACACGGCCTCATCTGCATACATGTGGTGCAGGACACCATCGTCGTCGACGCGCTCCACGAGGATCTTGCCCATGGACCCCCTGGACACGGAGAGATGGCGGGCGCTGAGCGTCTTGTTCTCCTCGGTCTGGTGGACGAAGGTCTGGCGCCAATCCTGCCGTATTTCCCGCTCACCCCACACCTCGGCGGCCCGGCGGTTGGTTGTCGGCAGGGCCGCGCCCAGAAGGAACGCCGCCACCGTAAGGGCCGCGCCGGCTGGCCAGAGCGGAGCGACCAAGCGGTAGAATGAGATCCCGCCCGCCTTGGCCGCCATGATCTCCCTGTGTGCGGTCATGGAATGAACCGAAAACACCGCCGCGACCTGGGCGGCGACAGGGAATGCCTGCTGCATGTAATACGGGTAAGAGTAGAGATAGCCCAGCGCGATCTGTGCGAACTCCAGGCCCCGGTCGATGAACCGATCCTGCTGCTCCGACAGATCCAAGACCACGAAGAGGGTCGGCACGCAGACCAAGAACACGATGAACAGGCGCATGAACATGCCAAGCACCATGCGATCAAGCGTCGGGTTCAACCGGCACCCCGAGTTTGCTTGACGCCTTGAACGACGGACCTGACCCCGAGGCGGAGTTCAGCTCCGAGCTCGCGCCAGCCGCTGTCGCGCGCGGTGGCGGTCCAGCGCCCCATCCTGGCCACCATGGCGGTCCCAAGGGCCAGCAGGATGAAGCTGACGAGCCACATCGACCAGAAGGGCGTGGCGAGACTTCGGTCCGCGTAGTCCTCCCCCATGGTCAGCCCGTATTTGGAGATGACGAGCACGATGGCCGAGACGCTGATGACCATGGTGATTCCACCCCTGGGGAAGCGAATGCCGATCGGCACGGCGAGCAGCACAAAGATGATGGACGCCGCTGCAAGCACGAGCTTCTTGTGAAACTCCACGGTGAATTGGTTCGCCTGTCTCATCAGCGATCCGATTCGGACCGTCCGGCTCTGCGCGGAGGAGAGGGTCGTGCGGGTGAGGTCATCCGGGGGGAACTCCCCGCTTGCCACTGCCACCGTCTTTGCCAGTCGCTGCCCCTCGATCTCTTGGACCGCGCCATCGTTCATGAGGCCCAGTGCCCGCTCCACGGACCGGGTTGCCGCCCGGCGGGCCTCAAAGCGCAACGAGTCGGCGGCGCCGGTCCTGGCCCGGGCCGAGTCCCATAGCGCGGCCAGCGACATCTCACGATCCCCCCGATGGTGTCCGCCCACATCCTCGAAGACATCGCCAATGCCCCGAAGCACATAGAGCTGCTCGTCGAACTCGGTTCGCGTAAGGGCACCAGGGTCCCCGTAGGGAGTCTCTTTCACTTCGTACACCTGGCCCCGCTGCAGGCGCAAGTGGAGGTCCGTGAACGATTCGTTCAGTCTCATCACGCCGCTCTCGGCATAGGTGGTGCGCCGCACACCGTTGCGGCTCATGTCATGGATGACAACATCGCTCAGCGTGTTTGTGACCTGATCAACATGGGCGGTCTGGAGAAAATACGGTCCCAGCCCGCCCTCCCCATTGATGACGTTGACCGCGCGCTCGCGGAGCTGAAAGGTCGGACTCTTCTGTCTGATTGAGCTTGTGAGGTTTCTGAGGCGATGATTGGCTTCCGGGAGGATGCGATCATTGAAGGTATAGGTCACCGCCGCGACGGCGATTCCCAGGACCAGGGTCGGAAGGAGCATGCGGCGGGGTTGCACGCCGCCTCCCGCCATGGCGACGATTTCGCTGGCGGAGGCCATGTCGCTGAAGGTGTACAGGACGGCCGGAAGGACCGCCAAAGGGAGGGTCAGCGCGAGGGTGTGAGGGAGGGAGAGCAAGAGCACCTCAAGGACCACATCCCTGGGCAGTCCCTTGCCGGCGAAGTCGTCCAGGAGCCGGGTCAGGACATCAATGTACAACAAGCCGGTCGCCAGACTGAAGGAGAAGAGATACGGGCCCGCCAGAGAGCGCCAGAAGTAACGGGTAAGGACGGTCATGGTCGGACCTGTGCGTCACGGATGCGCACCAAGCGTGGCACTCTGTCCATCGTCAACTCCGCTGGCGCCTTGTACGTTGCATCTTCCGCCGGCCCCGCCGCGAGTTTCAGGCTTCCAAGGGGCACCCGTGAAATGTAAATCATCGCGAGCGCTGACCGGTGCATTGAGCGTGGCGGTTCTCCTGCCGCTCGCCGCTCCTGTCGCTCACGCGCAGGTGCCATCCACGCAGCCTTCTGGGCCCACTCTCTGGACCTTGCCGGAGTTCAGGGCCCCGGTCCGTCCGTTGGGGTCCCCGAGCCTTCCCCCGGTACCCCTTGTCCGTTTGGGCAGGGCGCTCATTCCGTTGGCGCGACTGGGTTTCGGGCTGAATGTCCCCCCGCTTCCCTCCGTCTCCCAAGAGCTTGGGGACCCTGCGCCGTTAAGTTGGAGCCGGGACCGGCTCTTTCGAATAGGGACGCTGGGCCCTGCCATTGCGGCGGCCGATATACCGGCGCGGGCCCCGTCCGCCGGTCGGCTCATGGCCGCTCAGTCGAGATACCGAACAGAATTTGCCGACCTGGCGTTTACGGTGCGGGGCACGGGACAGCTCGGTGGCGATTGGGCGCGTTTTCGCCCCTGCGATGAGACCGTACAGGTCACATGCGAGGTCTCGCTGACGCCGCGCCTGACCCCCGATGTCCGCTTCACAACCCTTGTGGAGGGTACGGTCGCAGATCGGGTGGCGATTGATGTGGACTACGACCAGACCCGGGAGTTCCAGGGGACGAACCGCGTGAATGTCCAGTACCGGGGGCGTCCGGGCGAGGTGCTTCAGAGCCTCGATATCGGGGACATTCGCTTTGGCTTGCCGGCGTCGCGCTTTCTGACCCAGGGTGTTCCGGTCGGCAACTTCGGGTTCCAGGCGGTCATGGAGGCGGGTCCGGTTCAACTGCGCTCGCTATGGGCCCAACAGAGCGGGGAGGTGAACTCCAGGAGCTTTCGGTTGGAGGGCTCTGGAAGCAGGTTTTCGCGCACCGATACACTGGTCCTGGACGATGCGGACTATGCGACCGGGCAGTTCTTCTTCCTCGTCGACCCCTCGACGCTTCGCGATTCTCCCCATGTTGACGCCCTGGGCCTGGTGCCGTCGGATGCACCGCCGGGATCAGCTCCGGGTGCACAGCCCATCCAGCTCTACCGCTCCGAGATCGACCTCTACGCGCGCCAGCAGGTGGAGGGCTTGATCCAGGCGGATGCGTTTGCGTCCTTGGGCCGCGACACCGTGTCAGAATCGGCCTGGTTTCGTCTCATGAGTCCGGGACAGGACTACATGATGCACTCCAGCGGTCTGTGGATCGCGCTCCGGTCTCCCCTGGCTCCCGGAGAGATTCTGGCGGTGACGTATGTGACCGAAGGGGGCGATACGATCGGGACGTACAACCCCGAGACCGCCTTTCGCCGAGGCCGGCGAGCTCGCCTCCAGCTGCTCAAGGCGTCCTCCGCGCAGCACCAGCCGGGACGCCCCACCTGGGCGATGGAGATGCACCAGGTGTACAGGGTATCCTCGGCGGGCGACATAGACCCGGCATCGGTCGACCTTGTGGTGTCGCTTGGCGAGAAGAGCGCGGGGCGCACCTTCGCGCGGCGTGCCAACGGCGACGATGTGACCTACCTGCGCCTCTTCGGTCTGGACGAGGAATCGCCGCGCGATCGCTTGGACCAGTCTCAGATCTACCGGCCCGCGCTGGACTCCTTCGAAGACCAGCCCCCCGTCTCGGGCACCTTTGTCTTCTTCTCCACGCTGGAACCGTTTGCACGCCCCCCACCCCTTCGCCGCCCCGCCATCGACTCCGCCGAGGTTGTCTCAATACTGGGCCCGAACCGCAACGAGCGCATCTATCGGGATCCCGACCCATTCGAGCGCGACAACGGGGGGGTGTTCCGCTTGAACATCTCCTATCGGACCACCCCTGGTGCGGCGACATCGTCCTTCCGCTTGGGAGCGGTGGGGATCCGGCCCGCCACCGAGCGTGTGACCCTGGGAGCCACGATCCTGCTCCGGGACCGCGATTACCTGATGGACTACGACCTGGGTCAGCTCACCCTCCTGAATCCCGAGGGGTTGCTCGCCTCAAACCCGGGTCAGGTTCTGTCGGTCTCTTGGGAGCAGAGAAGCCTCTTCCAGGTCGCCCCGAGTTCGGTCTTCGGGGTCAATGCCCGGTATCGGCTGGGCGACTACGGCGCCTTTAACCTTGTGGGGCTGTACCAGAGCGAGGACGAGGTGCTGCGGAGGCCCCAGCTGGGGGCCGAAGCGGCGTCGGTGGGTCTGGTCGGAGTGGATGGCGAGGTCCATGTGGACGCCCCCGCCGTGACCCGCCTGCTGCAAGCCCTGCCCGGACTGCGATCAGAAGGGCCGACATCGCTGCGCCTCTCGGGAGAGGCGGCGATTTCGCTTCCGAATCCGAATCGGCAGGGGGTCGTGTACCTGGACGATTTCGATGCGCAGAGCGCCCGCGGATTGTCTCTCAGGAGCCATCACTGGCGCCTGGGAAGCAGGCCCGCGTACCGGGCGGGCGCAGAGGGTGTGCTGCCAGGATCCCTGACCGCGGATGCCCATGCCCGGATGACATGGCAGCACACGTGGATGGTTGAGGGCCCAGGGGGGGATAGCCTGGGCGCGTTTCAGGGCTTCAGTCCGGCGACCGATATCGACCGCCAGATTCGCATTGCCGGAACCGCGGTGCGCGAGCCCGGCCTCTTTGTGCGCTTTGAGCCGGGGAGCGGAGACCGAGAAGGCCCCAGAGCATTCTCGTCGATCACCACCGTACTCAGTCCGACGGGAACCGATCTGACCAGGAGCGACTTCATCGAATTCTATGTCCGAGATGGGGATTTTTTGAGCCTGGTCCTGGATGTGGGGGTCGTCAGCGAGGACGCGTTCTTTGTCGACTCAACCGGGGCCGTCAGTGGCATCAGGCCAAGGGTGAGCACCCCTTGGGGTCTGGGCGTGCTAGACCAGGAGGCCGATCCCCGTCGGGGTGACGTGTGGGGACGCGAGGCCGATGAGCGCGGTGTGTGGAACGAGGCGTGCGTTGCCGAGCGGGGACGCGTGTACCGCAGGGGCGACGTGAACGCGAATTGCACGCGCGGAAACGGGCGCCCGGATTCGGAGGATCTGGACGGGGATGGGAATCTGGATGAGCTGGAGCGCTACAGGCGTTTCGTGGTTTCACTTGATGGTTCGTCCCCGTTCCTGATTCGGGATCGCCACGAGACGGGGACCTCGTTTCGCCTCTACAGGATCCCCCTCCGGGGGCAGGCCGGCGTGGATGTTGGCGGAGCCGTGACGGACGCCCAGCTTCGCGCCGTGCGCCACCTGCGCATCACCGTGGCAGGAAAGAGGCGCGACTCCTTCGTTCTGGCGCGCCTGGGCATCGTGGGCTCGAACTGGATCAAGCGTACGCCGGCGGGCGTTCTCAGGGGACTTGGCGGAGACACCGCGTCGCTTCACGGGCGCGCGGAAGTCGGGTCGGTTTCCAGGGTGATTGCGGGCGAGGCGTATGCGTCTCCCCCGGGAGTGATCGAACAACTGGACGACCCGATTGCCGCATTTGCGGGTCAGGGAGTCGAGTTCAATGAACGTTCCCTGTCGATCGGATTTGAGGATGTGCTCCCCGGGGACCGGGTCGAGGTGTACCACCGTTTTCCGCAACGCCCCCGCGATTTCCTGTCGTATCGGGAGGGTCGCCTTTGGGTGGTCGCCCCCCGGGCGGACTTTGGTGGGCAGGACGCGGTCTACTTCTTTGTCAAGGTGGCAACGGATGACCGCAACTTTTATCTGTACCGGGCAAAGCCGAACCTGTCCGCCGCTCCCGGCCGGGTGCTCCAGGAGGAGTGGGCGCCCGAGGTCGTGATCCGCTTCGAGGAGTGGCTCACGCTGCGCAGCGTGGCGGAGCAGCAACTTGTCGACCAGGCTCGTCTGCCGGGTGATCCACCGCTTGTTCTCTGGTCAGCGGACTCCAGTCACGCGGTGGTGTTGCAGGACCGGGGGCGAGCGCCCAATCTCGCCTCGGTGCGAGAAGTCAGTCTCGGGATCATCAACGAGGGCGCGGCCGCCGTATCCGGCGAGCTCTGGGTCGATGAGTTGCGACTTGCCCGCGGCATACGGGATGCCGGCATGAGCACGGTCTTGAATGCGGAAATCGAGGGTGATGTGCTTCGCTCGAGTGTCTCGTTTCGGAACAGGGGGGGCTACTACCGTCCGTTACAGTCGCCGCCGACCTTCCAGAACGACCAGGCCGTCGATGTCCGCAGCACGATTGAGTTGGCCCGTTTTGCACCTCAGCGATGGGGACTCGAGGCCCCCGTTTCCCTTACATATCAGCGTGACGCCCAGGCACCAATCTTTTTGGGACACAGCGATGTGCGGGCCGAGCACCTGGAGGGCTTGAGGACCCCGCAGTTTAGCCGAACGAGGGTGGATGTCTCGTTGCGCCGCGCCGTCCCGCGCCAAGGTGGCATCCTGGACGACTTGATCAACGGACTCAACGTAAGGGCGGGCGTCGTCCGCTCCTCGCTGCAGTCGATCACGACCCGGAGCCGGGAAGGGGGCGTTGATGCGCTCGCCGCGTACCGAGTTGATCCCTCGCGCCGGGATGTTCCGCTGTTCCCGGGGAGGGCGCAGTCACTGGTTCGAGCTCTGCTACCGAGGTTTCTGGAGAACCGCGTCGCGGCGGCCAGGATCAGGTACACACCGGAGCGCGTTGCCGTCGAGGGGGAGTGGCTTGCCCGAGACCTGAGTACCTCTAGGTTCGACCACATTGTCCGGCGATCCGGCGACTCGCTGATCGCGCCCGCCAGGGCGCCCCGGCGGCACCTGCGCGCGACGGCCCACATTGCCCTCCGGCCTGTCGAGTCGCTGGCGGCATCGGCGGAATGGACGAGCGGACGGGATCTTCTGGCCGTGGCCAAGCTGTCCGACGATCCCCTGGTGCGTGAGCTGTTGGTCGCCCAGCGGAGACGCCTGGCCGGAGTCGATCTGGGCTGGGAGGTTGACCGCCAGCTTCGTACCCAACTGGTGTTTCGACCCCGACTGACGGATTGGGCCCGGGTGAGCGCGCGGCTGACCACGATCTATGTGGACGCGCGCAACGCGAGCCTGGTGGCTCCGCGGCGCTCCGACTCGAGTCTGGCGTTGCTACGCAACGTCGATGGCCAGCGTGACCTGCTTGCTCGCCTGTCGGTGGACCCCGGTCGGCTCTCTCTCTCTCCGGAAACCGCGGGCGATGCCCGGCCGTGGTGGGCCCGAGTGATCGAGCCGCTGGCGCTTACCTACGCGAACGGACTGACATCGCGCTTCAACCGCGGCGCAGTCGACCCCGGTTTCGTGTATGAGTTGGGCTGGGGAGATCGCGACGACTTTCTGATGATCGGGTCCGATTCGGCCTCGAACTTGAGCGAACGCGCCCGCGTCGACTTGCGGGGCGGGCTCAGGCCCGTCGGGTGGGGGTCCGTGACCCTGGGTTACGAGCGCAACCAGAGCCAGACGCTTGACCACCGGTCGGACAGGGAAGAGTTGCACCGTGTCTGGCCCGATTTGGGAGTGTCGGCGACCGATGTGGTGATGCCCGGCTTCCTGGCCCGGGCCATTGAGCGCGTCACGCTACGGTCAGGATACCGCAGGGTGAGGCGCAGTTTGTCGATTGGTGCCGGGACGGCGCAGGACCGCTCCCGCGACGACGGGGAAACACCGCTGTCGGTCACGGTTGGTCTGGTCCGGGGACTATCCCTGGGCTACGACGGGGTCAGGACACGCGGCGGGGGCGTGGACCCCACGGGAGATACCCGGCGAGAGCGCAACACGCACCGGATTCGGGCGGCGGCCATGTTGCGAGCGCCGCTTCGCGCACTTCGGGGGCGAGGATCTCCCCTGCGGGTCAGTGTGGACATCCGATATGTGGACGAGCTGCAGTGCCGCACCCAGCACCGGGAGCGTGACTGCGTGCCATTCATCGACCAGTTGGAGCGCGAGGTGTCGCTTACCGTGGACTCAACCGCCCGCGACGCGCAGCTGGGAGTGCGACTGCGCTACTTGGATCGGCGCTCCTTTGTCGGCCAGGGGGTGGGTTCAACGCTTGTTCAGCTAAACGTGTTCGGCCAGTTCCTGTTGACCCCGGCGCTACTGGGCAGTCGCCAAAGGGGCTGACGTCCAGAAACGTACCGATTTGGCCTTTGGTTGGCGTAGGGCCCCTGTCGTGGCGGTGCCTCTTCCCCGCCTGTGGTTGCGGGCCCAGGGTGTCGCCGGGCGAGGGGGTGACGCCTCGGGGAGTACATTTGTACACCCCCGCGTATTGTCGGTAGTTTGCCCGTGCCTTGCTCCACGCCTAAAATCTTGTGCCGCCGTGCCACCCAAAGCCATATCGGCGTGTGCGATTGGCCAAGCCAACTTCCCGGGAGATTGATCGTCCATGGAGCTCATCGGAGCCATCACCAACTTTCTGACCACCTACGTCGTCGAGGCCGGAATCTCGGTCGGGGGCGAGCAGATTCCATTCATGGTGATCCTGCTGTTGGGCATCGGGGGATACCTGACGTTGCGCCTGGGGTTCGTCCAGGTCTCGCGACTGGGTCATGGGCTGGCCGTCGTGACGGGCAGATACCAGGACCACGAGCACGAGGGCGATGTCACCCATTTCCAGGCGTTGTCGACAGCCCTGTCGGCAACGGTGGGCATCGGGAACATCGCCGGCGTCGCGCTGGCGATCCACTGGGGCGGCCCCGGGGCGCTCTTCTGGATGTGGGTCACGGCGGCACTGGGCATGGCGACCAAGTTCTCCGAGGTCACGCTGGCGCAGAAGTATCGGGTCAGCGAAACCGAGGGAGAGTGGGCGGGTACCGTGTCGGGCGGCCCCATGTACTACATCGAGCGGGGACTTGGCCCCAAATGGAAGTGGATGGCCGTGTTTTTCGCGTTTGTCCTGGGCATCACGGCGTTCCTTACAGGCAACGGGATCCAAGCGAATACCGTTGCCGACAATCTGCTGACACAGTTCAGCGTCCCCACCTGGGTTAGCGGCCTCGTCACCTCCACCTTGGTGGCGCTGGTGATTCTGGGGGGCATTTCCCGCATCGGCCGCGTCACGTCGATCCTCGCCCCTGTGATGGCGGTGGTCTATGTGGCGGGAGCCCTTATTGTGCTGACCATCAATGCGGCGGATGTGTTGCCCACCCTTGGCGTGATCTTCCGCGAGGCGTTCAATCCCAGCGCCGGGGTGGCCGGCACGGGGGTCGGCGCCTTTCTGGTCACCCTGATGTATGGCGTGCGTCGGGGATTGTTTTCCAATGAGGCCGGCCAGGGGTCGGCGCCGATTGCCCACTCGGCGGCCAAGACGGAAGAGCCGGTTTCCGAGGGTGTGGTCGCGCTCCTGGAGCCATTCATTGACACCCTCGTGATCTGCACCATGACCGGGCTCCTGATCATCATGACCGGGGTCTGGAACGACCGCTTCGAGACCGAGATCACATTGGACGGTGGCGATCTGGCCTACTGGGCCCAGGATGCGGATGGCTCCATGGGCCCGGTCAGCGCCGAAGGCCCGATCCGAATCGAGGACGGCGTGCATCTCATGGACGGTCCGGGCGACCCGATGGTTTCCTGGCACGAAGTGCCGGTCGAGCGCTTGTACGTCGACGCTTCCCGTACGCAGCCCTTCACGGGCATCGTCGATCCGGCCGCGGGGATGGCGGTGGGAGACGATGGCCGGTCCCATGGCTCGCTGTACGGCATGGCGGTGGAGAGCGGAGCGCCGCTGACGATGGCGGCGTTTCGCAGGGGATTGGCGCCGCTGGGCGACTGGGGACACTACATCGTCGTGGTCTGCGTGCTTCTCTTCGCGGTCTCCACGGCGATTTCTTGGAGCTATTACGGGGATCGCTGCGCGAACTACCTCTTCGGGGCCAAGGCCGTGGTCTGGTATAAGGTTCTCTTTGTCATCACTCATTTCATCGGGGCGGTGTTGCCGCTGGGGGTGATCTGGGCAATGGGTGATGTCCTGCTGGGCATCGTGATTTGGCCCAACCTGATCGCACTGGCCTTGTTGGCGCCCAAGGTTGCAGAGATGACGCGGGACTACTTTGAGCGCAAGCCTTGGATGACCCCCAAATAGCACACCTCTCACGGGGAAATGGGCTTGGTGCGGTGTCCGGTCCTGCACGTCTGATTCCGGCTGCTCTGGGGGATGTGGGTAGCCTCGGCGCCGGCGCCCGCTCGCCTGCGCCGGCGGGACGCCCCCGGCGCGTGACGGGGTTGCCGTGGCGCGTTAGCTTTGGAACGACTGTAGGGTCGGTACCGACCTTGGAGGGTTTTGCGTTCTCAACCGACAACATTGCAGAGCGTTCGCCGCTCTCGATTCGGATCGCACCCGCCACAGTCTGCTCACCCGAGTCCGCTCACCGCTGAGTCCATGGCCCCAAGAGCTGAGGAGATGAATCGCTATGCCCCACCCATTCCAGTTGCCTGATATCGGGTATCCGCACGATGCGCTTGAGCCTCACATTGATGCCCGCACGATGGAGATCCATCACGGCAAACACCACGCGGCCTACACCGCCAACCTCAACAGCGCCGTTGAGGGCCACCCGCACCTGTACGGGAAGACCGCCCATGAGTTGATTTCGGATCTGGGCTCTCTGCCGGAGGAGATCCGTGGCGCGGTGCGCAACAACGGCGGCGGCTATGTGAACCACGCATTCTTCTGGAAGCTCATGGCGCGCGGCGGAGCCGATGCCCCAAGCGGCGGGCTGGCCCGGGCGATCGACGGCTCGTTCGGCGGTGTGGAGGAGTTCAAGGCTCGCTTTGCCGCTGCGGCCATGGCGCGTTTTGGGTCCGGTTGGGCGTGGCTGGTGGCCGGCCAGGATGGCGGGCTCGAGGTGACCTCAACCCCGAACCAGGACACGCCTGTCATGGAGGGTCGGGCTCCAATCCTCGGGCTGGATGTCTGGGAGCACGCCTACTATCTCCGGTATCAGAACCGGCGGCCCGACTATGTGGCCGCGTTCTGGCATGTGCTCAACTGGACGGTCGTGGAGGAGAACCTCCGGGCGGTCTAAGGCGCTGGTAGCGGTCGCGCGGGACACCTTTGTGGTCGAGAATGCGGGATGGCCGAGAACCTGAATTTCGCGATAGTGGTGTTCACGCAGCTGTTGGTCGTGTACAATCCACTGAGCGCGATGCCGATGTTCGCGGCGCTCACCGTCAGCGATACGCCCCAGGAGCGCCTGCGCACGGCGGCTGTGGGTGTGTTGACCTCGGTCGTCGTACTTGTCGTCTTCGCCTTTGCCGGCCACTGGGTGCTGGATTTCTTTGCCATCACGACCCAGGCATTTCAGATTGCCGCGGGCGTGATTTTCTTCGGCATCGGGTCGGACATGCTTCAGGCCAGGCGGTCCCGCGTGAAGACCACGCGGCGCGAGCAGGACGAGGCTGCGAGCCGGAACAGCCTGGCGATCATTCCTCTGGGCCTCCCGACCCTTTCGGGACCGGGGTCAATTGTCACCGTGATCGCGCTGGCCGGCATGGCCGACGGACCCGCTCAGGTCGTGTCTGTCTACGTCGCGTCATGTCTTGTCGGCCTGGTCACGTTGCCGTGTCTCATGGCGGCACCCGCGCTGCTGACCCGACTGGGGCGCACGGGGCTGAATGTCGTGACCAGGATCATGGGATTGCTGGTGATGGTGGTGGGTGTGCAGTTCCTGATCAACGGAGTGGGCATCGTGCTCTCTTCGTGGGGATTGACCGGGTCGTGACGCCGAAGTGGTGGACAAATTGCCGCGAGAGTTCCTATTGTGTAGCTGGGTGTATGCATGGACGGTACATGGACATCGGTGCATTAAGGAGCCTCTCGTGAATACGCATCGTCTTGGTTTGTTCCTGCGCTTGGTCGGCGCTTGCTTGGAGAGCCCCCGTGGCGGATGCGGGGGACGCATGGCCGTGTTCGCACTTGTGGTGGGGGCGCTCGGTCTCTCCCCGGCCGGGCTTGAGGGCCAGAGGCCCCTGCGTGGCAACATCGCGGCCATGCGCGAGCAGTACAATCAGGCGAAGGCCCACGACTACACCTTTCTCCAGACCCGCTCCCAAGTTGAGCGCATGGAGCAACTGGGGTTGCTGGTCCCGTTCGAGGGAGATGCGAACTATCGCCTGGATGATGAGGTTTCCTATGATGTCGGGCGCCCCGAGCTGAGGCTGTTCGTGGAGCGCCTGTCGAGTCAGTACCGCGCCGCGTGCGGGGAGCAGCTGGTCGTCACGAGCCTGACCCGACCCCACAACGAGCAGCCCCGCAATGCGTCCCCGCACTCGGTGCATCCGACGGGCATGGCCGTGGATCTTCGTCGCAGCGGGTCAGCGTCCTGCCGGCATTGGCTGGAGGGTGTGCTCATGGATCTGGAGGACAAAGAGCTTCTGGAGGCCACCAGGGAGCGTTGGCCTCCGCACTATCATGTGGCGGTCTACTCGAAACCCTACGCCGGGTATGTGGACCGACTTAAGTCGAGGAGTGCAGCTAGTGAGGAGGCTGCCCCCGAGGAGGCTCCGCGGCGGCACTATGTGCGGGCCGGCGACAGTTTGTGGGACATTGCCCGTGTCTACGGCACCACGGTGAAGGAATTGCTGGCGGTCAACGGGATTCCCGACCACCGAAGAAACTTGATTCAGAGGGGTCAGTGGCTGGAGTTGCCGGGACCTGGATGATCGGCGCCTCCGGTCTTCCCAAGAATGTTGGGTGGGCCGGATCCCGGGGTCCATAGCAACCTCGACCGTGGGCGCTGATCAGGCAGTGCCGTCCCTGACAGCGCGGTGCGGCGCGGGGGATGAGTTGGTCGTGTCGATCGTCATACCCGTGTACAACGAGGTTGCCACGGCTGATGTTCTGCTCCGCCGGGTCGCCCTGGTTCCGGTGCCCAAGCAGGTGATCGTGGTGGATGATGGTTCCACGGACGGAACCCGTCCGCTCCTGGAGGAGTTGAAGCGCGAGGGGTTGATGGACGAACTGGTCCTCCATGAGCGCAATCGGGGCAAGGGAGCGGCCCTGCGTACAGGCTTTGCGCGCGCGACCGGGGATGTCGTTGTGGTGCAGGATGCCGACCTGGAGTACGATCCGGGCGAGATCCTGCGGCTCCTGGTGCCCATCCGGGAGGGGAAGGCCGACGCCGTCTACGGCTCAAGGTTCTTGGGCGGGAGCCACCGCGTTCTGTTCTTCTGGCACATGGTGGGCAATCGGTTCCTGACCCTTCTGAGCAATGTGCTGACGGACCTCAACCTGACGGACATGGAGACGTGCCAGAAAATGGTACGCCGTGATCTTCTCCAGTCCTTGCCGCTCTCGGCGGACCGTTTCGGGATCGAGCCGGAGCTCACGGCCCGCCTGGCCCAGGCCAGGGCGCGCATCTACGAGATGCCCATCAGCTACGATGGTCGCTCATACGCTGAGGGAAAGAAGATCGGGTGGAAGGACGGCGTGGCCGCCATCTGGTTTATCGTGAGGAGCAATTTCTTCGGCCCGAAGGCCCGTCCCTGGAGGCCAGAGTAGGTGCGCGGATCTCCCGGTGGACTGCTTATCGGAGGTGGTGCGGGTCGTTCGCCTTGTCATCCGGTTAGTGCCGGTCGCCTGGTTCCGGGTTTGCCTGTTGCCCCAAGGCTTGAGCTTGCCTGTCCTGGCGGCGGGCGCGGGGCCCCATCCGTGACGTCGTCGCCGCTGACCCCGCCCGCCCACATGGTCGGCTGCGGGATGATCCATCGCACTAGCCCGATGTGCCATGGCGCTTGAGCACCTGTCGTTTCATACCGCGGGAGAATCGCACGGCATGGGCCTTGTGGGGGTGCTGGAGGGAATTCCGGCTGGCCTGCCCCTGCATTCGGCGCGGGACATTGATCCAGACCTCCGGCGGAGGATGGGCGGGTACGGGCGAGGCCGCCGCATGAAGATCGAGGCCGACACGGCGGTGATGATCTCCGGTCTGCGCCTGGGCGAGACGCTGGGATCACCGGTCTCGTTCGTGATCTGGAATCGGGATTGGAAGAACTGGACCACCGCGATGGCCCACAATGCCCCGGCGGATGACGCCAACCCCAAGGCGCTTCGCCCGGTGTATCTGCCCCGTCCGGGCCACGCTGACTTGGCGGGCGTGCTCAAGTATGACCGCCGGGACGCGCGCGACGTATTGGAGCGGGCCTCAGCGCGGGAAACCGCCGCCCGGGTGGCGTGCGGCGCCATCGCCCGCAAGATGCTGAGCGAGTTGGACATCGAAGTCGGTAGTCATGTGATTCAGGTCGGTGATGTCCGGGCGCGGGTGGACCATGCTCCCGCACACCTGAACGCCGCCTCGGACCCCTCTCCGCTCAGGACACTGGATCCGGTTGCGGAGCGCCGGATGATGGAGGCCATCGACCGGGCCAAGGAGGCCGGGGATACCCTGGGGGGCTGCTTCGAGGTTGTCGTCCGGGGACTTCCCGTCGGGCTGGGCAGTTACGTGTCATGGGATCGAAAGCTGGATGGTCGGCTTGCGCAAGCGGTCATGTCCGTGCACGCGATCAAGGGTGTCGAGATCGGCCCGGCGTTTGACAATGCGGGCCGATTGGGCAGCCGCGTCCACGACGCCATTCGCCGTGCCGAGGTTGAGCGGCGCTCCGGCGGATTCGGGCGGACGGGGAACCGGGCGGGGGGCCTCGAGGGTGGTGTCACGACCGGCTCGCCACTGGTGGTGCGGGGCGCCATGAAGCCCATTTCCACCCTGTTGCGGAACCGGTTGCCCAGCGTTGACCTGCGGGACGGCTCCACGCGCAGCGCCACCGTGGAGCGCAGCGATGTTTGCGCCGTGCCCGCCGCCGCGGTCGTCGCCGAGGCCATGGTTGCGCTGGTGGTTGCGGACGCGCTGATGGAGAAGTTTGGCGGCGATTCCATGAACGAGCTGCGTCGCAATGTGGACGCGTACCTGGAGCATCTCGCTGTCCGTGGTTTCGGGGAGCGCATGTCCGGGCAGTGAGGGGCGCGGCTACGTGGACTCGCCCGGGAGAGACGAACGGCTCGGTGTCAGCGGGGCAGCGCATCGTTCTTGTGGGGTTCATGGGCGCGGGGAAGTCCACGGTTGGAGCCGGGCTTGCTCGGGCGCTGGGTTGGGACTTTGTGGACCTTGACGAAGAGATCGCCCGTCGACAGCGTCGGTCGGTAGATGCGATCATTCATCGCTCGGGCATCAGGCGCTTTCGTGAGATGGAGTCCGAAGTTGGTCGTGCGGTGCTGGCGCGCGAGCGGGTGGTGGTTGCGTCGGGCGGCGGCTGGGCCTCTCAACCGGGCCACATGTCGTCGCTGCGGGGGCGCGCCGTGTCCGTCTGGCTGAAGGTGGGCGTCGATACCGCGCTCAGTCGCATTGAGGGATCGGGCCAGCCCAGACCGTTGCTCGGGGGCCCCGGGTCACGCGAGACGGCGCGAGAGTTGCTCGGTGGCCGGAGCGCACACTATGGCCGCAGCGATGTCGTGGTTGATTCGGAGGGGCGCTCGCCCGCCCGGATCGTTGAGGAAATCATGGGGCACCCGACTGTTCGGGCCCTTGCTGACATGGGGAGTTGAGTACCGGTGAAGCTTGTCATTGTGGAGTCGCCTGCGAAGGCCAAGACGATTGAACGGTTCTTGGGACCGGGATACAAGGTCGCCGCCTCGAACGGTCATATCCGGGATCTGCCGAGGAACGCGAAGAATGGACCCAAGATGGCCGTCGATGTCGATAACGGGTACAAACCCATTTATGTCGTGCCCGAGGAGAACAAGCAGCAGGTACGGCGTCTGCGCCAGCTGTTGAAGGGCGCCGATGAGGTCGTGTTGGCCACCGATGAGGACCGGGAGGGCGAAGCGATCGGCTGGCACCTCTTGGAGATTCTCAAGCCCAAAGTTCCGGTGCGGCGCATCGGGTTCAACGAGATCACGAAGTCCGCTGTAGCCAGGGCCCTCGAGAATCCGAGGGAGGTCAACCGGCAGCTCGTGCACGCGCAAGAGGCGCGGCGCATCCTTGATCGTCTCTTCGGGTTTGAGCTGTCGCCCGTGTTGTGGAAGAAAGTCCACGGCGGTCTGAGCGCCGGTCGGGTGCAGAGCGTGGCACTGCGCCTGGTCGTGGAGCGCGAGGAGGAACGTAAGCGGTTCCAAGTTGCCGAGTTCTGGAGCGCTCGCGCGGAGTTGACCGACGGCGACCTGGAGTTTGGCGCCTCGCTCATTCGCATCGGCGAGCGGCCGGTGGCGGTGAGCAAGGACTTTGATCCGAACACGGGGCGGTTGCGGGAGGGATCGGATGCGATCGCGCTGGGCAAGGACCGCGCCGGCGAAGTCGCATCCTCGGCCCTGACTCATACCCCGTGGCGGGTTGCTCGCGTGGTTCGCCAGTCCAAGCGTCGCCGGCCGCCGCCACCCTTCACCACGTCGACGCTGCAACAGGCGGCGAGCAGCCATCTGCGGATGTCTCCCAAGGCCACGATGCGGGTCGCCCAGGATCTCTATCAGGGCGTGGACCTGGGCGGGGGTGAGCGGGAGGGACTGATCACCTACATGCGAACCGATTCGGTGGCCCTCTCCAGCAAGGCATTGGGGGACGCCCGGGATCATATCCTCGAGGTCTGGGGCGAGAGGTATCACGACGGCCCGAGGCGCTACAAGTCCAAGAGTAAGAGAGCCCAGGAAGCACATGAGGCGATTCGTCCCTCGGAGATCAGCCGCACGCCGGACTCGCTAACGGGGGTGTTGGGCCGCGACCAGCTGCGGCTATATAGACTGATTTGGAATCGCACGGTGGCCTCACAGATGACCGACGCGCAGGTGGAGCAGACTTCGGCCGACATTGTGGCCACCGCGGGCTCGGAGCACTACACCTTTCGGGCCAGGGGCTCGGTACTGCGATTTCCGGGGTTCCTGAAGCTCTACCGAGACGCGAGCAAGGATCAGCACCTGCCTGCGCTGAAGGAGGGGGATCAGGTCTACCTGGCGGAGGGCGGTGCAGAGGGGGGCGTGCGCCTCCTGGCGGTCAATCCCCAAAGGGAGGAGACCAAGCCACCGGGCCGCTTTTCCGAGGCCGCCCTGATCAAGAAGCTGGAGGAGGCGGGGATCGGCCGCCCTTCGACATACTCGCCCACGATTTCCAGAATCCAGGAAAAGGGCTATGTGCGCAAGCGTCGGGGTGCCTTGGTGCCAAGCTACGTGGGTGTGGCCGTGATCCGGCTTCTCCGGAATCACTTCGACCGGTACATCGATGTTGGCTTCACCGCGCGCATGGAGGACTCGCTCGACGTGATCGCGGCGGGTGACATGGAGTCGAGTCAGTTCCTGGAGGCGTTCTACCGGGGCACAGGCGACAACGCGGGGCTTGAGCAGGAAACCGAGCGCGCGTTGCCCTCGATCGAGAAGGCGACCATTCCCATTGGCGAGCACCCGGATACAGGCCAGGAGATCGTGGTGCGCTTTGGCAGGTTTGGCGCCTACTTGAGCTGTGGCGAGGGTGCTGAGGGGTCAACGGCCACGGTTCCCGATGACGTGATGGCGGATGAACTGACGCCCCAGCGGGCCGCCGAGATCCTGAAGGCCCAGTCGGTCCGTGACAGGCACCTGGGCGTGGACCCGGCCAACGGCGAGCCGATCTATGTGCGGACCGGACCCTACGGGCCGTATGTGCAAAGGGGCGAGATCACCAAGGGCAGGCCAAAGAAGGGGGAGCAGGGACCGAAGCGGATGGGTCTTCCAAAGGAAATCAATCCAGCCGAGGTGACCCATGCTGCGGCGCTCAAGTTCCTGGAGCTGCCCCGACCGCTGGGAGAGGACCCGACGAACGGGGAACCGGTCACCGCGTCGGTCAACAACATTGGTGCCTTTGTGAAGCGCTCCCGCGAATACCGTAACCTGGCCTCTTGGGACGAGGTCTTTACGGTGACCCTGGAGCGTGCGCTCGCACTGTTGAATGCGAAGGCGAAGGGCTTGGTGCTCAAGGATTTGGGCAAGCACCCCGAGAGTGGTCAAGAGATCGTGGTCGTGAAGGGCAGATATGGCCCCTATGTGACGGACGGCAAGGTCAACAGGACGCTTCCCAAGGGTAAGGACCCGGCGGATGTGACCATCGACGACGCGGTCCAACTCTTGTCTACGCCCCGCGGGAGCAAGAAGCGGCGCAAGCAGCGGAAATGACCCGGGAGGCGGGGGTGGCCACCTCCGCAGGATGTCGGGTGGCCGTGTTGGGCGGTGGCTTGGCCGGATGCGAGGCCGCGCTGGCACTGGCCAACCGCGGTCACGATGTGTTGCTCTTGGAGATGCGGCCGACGCGCGGGACGCCGGCCCACCAGGGTGGTGATCTGGGTGAGCTCGTGTGCACCAACTCCTTCAAGAGCGAGCTCGCCACCACGGCTCACGGCCAGTTGAAGCGGGAGATGAGGGCTTTGGGATCGGCCCTCCTTGCCGCCGCCGATGAGACCCGGGTGCCGGCGGGAGCGGCGTTGGCCGTTGACCGGGCACTGTTTGCCCGGGCGCTGACCTCGCGAATCGAGGGCCACCCCCGGATCACTATTCGGAGGGAGGAAGCGCGCGCGATTCCAGGTGGGCCATGCGTTGTGGCCACGGGGCCCCTCACGTCCCCAGCCATGGCCACATCAATCGCCGATGAGCTGGGAGCGGAGGGTCTGGCATTCTACGACTCGATCGCGCCGATCGTGCATATCGACTCGGTGCGCCCTGAGGTGGTGTTTGCCGCCGGGCGCTACGGACAGGACGCCGACTATCTGAACTGCCCCCTGGACCGGGAGGAGTACGAGCGGTTCGTTCGCGCGCTCATCGAAGCCGATGTCTACGAGGGCCAAGACTGGGACGCCGTGCCCTACTTCGAGGGCTGTCTTCCCATTGAGGTCATGGCCAGGCGTGGCCTTGATACCCTGCGCTTCGGGCCGATGCGGCCGGTAGGGCTTGTGGACCCCGGGAGCGGCCGACGTCCGCATGCCGTGGTACAGCTTCGCCGCGAAGACAGGGCTGGGCAAATGTGGAACATGGTGGGTTTCCAGACGCGGCTTCGCACCGGCGAGCAGCGTCGTGTCTTCTCCATGATTCCCGGGCTGGACCAGGGCGAATTCCTGCGGTGGGGGTCCATGCATCGCAATACCTATCTCAACTTTCCCCGTTGCCTCACGCCCCAGGGAACACCCGTGCAGCGGGACGATCTCTACTTTGCCGGCCAGCTCACCGGTGTGGAGGGGTACACGGAATCGGCCGCGTCGGGCATTCTGGCCGGCGTGAACCTGGCCCGCGTCGTCTCGGGGGCGGCGCCGGTGATTCCACCCCCTGAAACCATGATGGGCGGCCTCTGCCGGTATCTTCGGGAGGCGGACCCAGACACCTTTCAGCCCATGAATTCGAATTGGGGCCTTGTGGACCCCCTGCCAAATCCCCCCAGGCGCAAGGTTGAGAGAAGGACGGCTCTTGCCGAGAGGGCGATGCGGACGTTCCTGGGGTGGATGGCCCACGAGGGGATCCGGCTGGAACACTCCGTCGTCGCGGAGGTCGTGGGATGACGGCCCAGCTCTGGCGCTTCCTGGACCACTTGGCGACCGTGCGCAATCTTTCGCCTCACACGGTTGCGGCCTATCGCCGGGATCTCCTGGACCTTGAGTCCTTCGTCGGCGGTTACCTGGGCAAGGAGGACTTTCGCTGGGACATGGTGGGCCGCGGCATCATCCGCGCCTTTCTTGGGGAGGCCACCCGAATGGGGCTGGCACCTCGTACCGTGGCCCGCAAGTTGTCGGCCGCGCGTGCGTTCTTTCGCCACCTGCACGGCCAGGAGCTCATTGCCACGAATCCCGCCACCGGGGTGCGGGGCCCCAAGATTGATCGGCTGTTGCCGGGACACATGGCTCAGTCGAGCGTGGATGCGATGTTTCGATGGGTCGAGGAGCTGGCGGCCGCCGGAGACGGGCTTGTCGAGACTCGGCTGTTGGCGGTGCTGGAGCTGCTGTATGGCAGTGGAATTCGTCTTCAGGAACTCCAACGGCTGGACCTGGACCATGTGAACCTGCGACAGGCACATCTCCGGGTGACGGGCAAGGGAAACAAGGAGAGGATCGTGCCGCTGACCGCCCGGGCGCAGCGTGCGCTGGAGCGCTACCTGCCACGCCGTCTGGAATTCGTGCGTGACGGGGTTGGCGCCCTTCTTATCTCTCGTCTAGGCAAGCGCCTCTCCAGGCGCGCAATCCAGGAGTCGGTGCGCAATGTGCTCGACGAGTTCGCGGCCAACGGTCGGCTGAGTGTGCATTCCCTGCGCCACACCTTTGCGACCCACCTCCTGGATGCGGGTGCAGACCTCATGGCGGTCAAGGAGCTGCTGGGACATGCATCGCTGAGCACGACGCAGATCTATGCGCACACCTCGAAGGAACGCTTGCGGCGGGTGTACAGGAGCGCACACCCCAGGGCGTAGGGCCAGCGGGGCGGGAATGTCCTCTGAGTATACCCGGCCGTGCGGGGGCGACGCCGGCCCCCGGGTGGTGTCCGCTACCCGCACCTGGGCGGGATGGACTATCTTTAGGTGGGAATGCTAGAGGTTCGCGCTTGCGTAATTTGTAGGCCATTCTTCTGGATCTCGTCCGATCGACTCGCATTCACAAGCGCCGTGTTGGGATTCATGAATGTCGCATCTGCCACAATTCCTGGAGACCGCACGCATGTGCGCTCCACCACGGTCATCGCCGTGGCCCGGGGCGACAGCGTGGCGATGGCGGCGGACGGGCAGGTTACGATGGGAGATGCGGTCATCAAGGGAGCCGCGCAAAAGGTCCGGTTGCTGAAGGATGGACGGGTGTTGGCCGGCTTTGCCGGTGCGGTGGCCGATGCGTTCACGCTCTTCTCCAAGCTGGAGGAGAAGCTCGAGCGGTGGCCGTCCAATTTGCCGCGCGCGTGTGTCGAACTGGCCAAAGAGTGGCGCACTGACCGCTATCTCCGCCGCCTGGAGGCGTTGCTCACGGTTGCTGACCGAGATCACCTATTCCTTGTGAGCGGGGACGGTAACGTGATTGAGCCCGATGATCCCGTGCTGGCAATCGGCTCCGGCGGCGGGTATGCCCTGGCGGCCGCGCGGGCACTCCTGGACTCTTCCAGCCTGGATGCGCCCACGGTCGCGCGCCGCGCCCTGGAGATCGCCGCTGACATCTGCGTGTACACGAATCGGACCATCACGGTATTGGAGCTGACGCCGCAATGACACTGACCATCGCGAAGAGCGAGGAAGCCACGGCACCCGACAGCGCACCCGCGGAGGACGGTCCGCGCTGGTTGGACCAACTCACGCCGCGTCAAATTGTTGCCGAGCTGGACAAGTACATCATCGGCCAGTCGGACGCCAAGAAGGCGGTGGCCATTGCGCTCAGGAACCGCTGGCGTCGCCAGCAGGTCGGAGACGAGCTCCGAGAGGAGATTCTGCCCAACAACCTGATCATGATTGGCCCCACCGGCGTCGGCAAGACGGAGATAGCCCGCCGCCTGGCGAAGCTCGCGGGATCCCCCTTCGTGAAGGTCGAGGCCTCGAAGTTCACGGAGGTCGGTTATGTGGGGCGGGATGTGGAGTCCATGATCCGGGATCTGGTGGAGACCGCGGTCGGCATGGTGCGAAGCGCTCGTGAGGATGAGGTCGAAGATGAGGCGGCCCGGCAGGCCGAAGAGCGCTTGCTTGATCTCCTGCTCCCGGATTCCGCAGTTTCCGCGGGCGATGCTGCGCCGGGAGCCACCCCGGGACGCGCGCCCGCCACTCCCGGCATGTCGGGCGTCAGCGGATCTCCCGGCAACATCTTTGTCGCCGGCCCGGCTATCGACACGCTGGGCTCAAGCGGGGACGCCTCCAATGGCGACGTGCCTCTGGCCCAACGACGGGCGCGCACGCGCGAAAAGTTGCGCAAGCTCCTGCGCGACAATCAGCTCGAGGATCGCGTGGTGGAGATGGATGTCCAGCAGGGACCTCAGGTTGGCGGAATGATGTTCCCGGTTGGCGGCATGGAGGGCGTGGATCTGAACCTGTCAGAGATGCTGCAGGACATGCTGCCGAAGCGCACCAAGCGGCGCACGGTCTCGGTCTCCGAAGCGCGGCGCATCCTGTTGCAGGAGGCGCTTGATGGGCTCGTCGACATGGATGAGGTCGTCAACGAGGCTCTGGACCGGGCCGAGGAGCTCGGGATCGTCTTTCTCGACGAGATTGACAAGGTTGCGGGGCGGCGGGGCGGCGCCGGCCCCGATGTGAGCCGCGAGGGCGTGCAGCGAGATCTCCTGCCGATTGTCGAGGGATCGAACGTGCAGACGAAGTACGGCTTTGTGCGCACTGATCACATCCTCTTCATCGCCGCCGGGGCGTTTCATGTGGCGAAGCCCTCCGACTTGGTGCCTGAGCTACAGGGGCGCTTCCCGATCAGGGTGGAGCTCGAGAGCTTGGGGGCGCCCGAGTTCGAGCGCATCCTCTGCGAGCCCCGCAACGCGCTGGTCCGCCAATATTGCGCCTTGGTGGAGACCGAGGGTGCCACCGTCACCTTCACGGACGAGGGCGTTGCCGAAATCGCCCGCATGGCAGCGGATCTCAATGATCGCATGGAGAATATCGGTGCTCGCCGACTGCGCACGGTGCTGACGACGCTCTTGGACGATCTTCTGTTCAACCTGCCGGACCAGGGGCCGGATGAGCCGCTGGCGGTGACCGCGGAGTTCGTGAGGAACCGCCTTCAGGATGTAATCTCGGACGACGACCTCAGCCGCTATATCCTCTGATCGACGACTTGGCGTCCATGGAATCGTCGGGCAAACGGCACTTTATCTCGCTGGCCGACCACCCGCGGGAGCACCTCAAGCACCTCTTGAGGGTGGCAGCCCGGCTCAAGTCCGGCCAAGTGTCGGGGCCGGCGCTCTCGGGCCGCTCGCTCGCCATGATCTTCCGCAAGAGCTCGACCCGGACAAGAGTCAGCGCCCAAGTGGCGATGGCGCAGCTGGGTGGCGTTGCGGTCATGCTGTCTGATCACGACTCGCAGCTTGGGCGGGGCGAGAGCTTGATGGACACGGCGAGGGTGCTCAGCCGTTATGTGGACGCGATTCTGGTGCGCACCTTTGCGCACGAGGAGGCGGTGGTGCTTGCACGGGAAGCCTCGGTTCCCGTCATCAACGGCCTCACCGACCTGCTCCATCCCTGCCAGGTGATGGCCGATGTGCTCACGGTGATCGAGGAGTTTGGCGACGACATCGCCCGACTTCGTGTCGCCTGGGTTGGCGATGGCAACAACATGGCCAACTCGTGGCTCAATGCGGCTGAGCGTTTTGGGTTCTCGCTGAAGATGGCCTGTCCTCCCGGTTACGGGCCCGATCCCGGCGTCTGGGCCCGGGCCGCCGGGGGCGCCGATGTGGCTGTGGCCGGCACTCCTGCAGATGCCGTTCGGGACGCCCATATCGTCACGACCGATGTGTGGGCGTCCATGGGGCAGGAGGATGAGCAGGCCGTCCGAGAGGAGGCGTTTCGCGAATACCAGGTTGACGCCAAACTCATGGCGCTTGCGGATCCGAAGTCCATCTTCCTTCACTGTTTGCCTGCGCACCGGGGCGAAGAGGTGTCGGCGGATGTCATTGACGGGCCTCGTTCGCGGGTGTTTCGGGAAGCGGAAAATCGGTTGCATGTGATCAAGGCAATTCTGCTGGATCTGATTCGGAGCCAGACATGAGTGTCAGGAAAAAGATGAGCGTAAAGCTGACGTACAAAGCTGATGGGTCGGATTTGCCGACACCGGCCCCGCCGGAGCACTCCGGGGGAGGGGGAGATGCCGTGGAGGAGAGCCTGAGGAGGGTCCCGCTCCATGCCGTTCATGTGTCAGGCGGGGGCAAGATGATACCCTTCGCCGGCTTCCAGATGCCGGTACATTACGCCACCGGCATCCGCGCCGAACACACCGCGGTGCGCCAGGGTGCCGGGCTCTTTGACGTCTCCCACATGGGGGAGTTCACCATTCGCGGCGCGCGGGCAGCATCGCTTGTCCAGTACCTGACGGTCAACGACGCACATGCGATTTCCACAGGCCAGGCGCAGTATTCGGCACTGTGCAACGAGCGGGGACAGGTGCTGGACGATTTGCTGGTCTATCGATTTGCTCATGACCACTTTCAGTTGGTGGTCAATGGGAGCAACCGACGCAAAGACTGGAATTGGGTGACCTCGCATGCAGCCCGCTTTGGGGTCAATGTCCAGGACGACTCCGATGACATTGCCCTACTGGCTCTTCAGGGACCGGTAAGCCAGAGAATACTGTCACAACTCGCGTCGACCGATCTGGATACGCTTGCGTATTACCGCTTTGTGGAGGGTGACGTGGCGGGTGTTGCCGCAGTGGTGAGCCGCACCGGCTATACGGGAGAGGACGGCTTTGAGCTCTACGTTGGGTCCGCTGACGCCAGGGGGCTTTGGGAGGCGCTGATTGAGGTAGGGAGCCCCCTTGGCCTGATACCGGCTGGGCTCGGGGCAAGGGATTCATTGCGGTTGGAGATGGGGTATCCCCTTTACGGCAACGACCTTGACGAGCATCACACGGCGCTGGAGTCTGGCCTGGGGTGGATCGTCAAGTTGGATTCGGGAGACTTTGTTGGCCGTGAGGCACTGGCCGAGCACAGGCGACGTGGCGTCACTCGCCGTCTCGTCGGCATTCGGTTGAACGACCGCGGGTTTCCCCGCCAAGGGTATCCGCTCGTGCATGAGGGCAAGGACATCGGTCGTGTCACCTCGGGCGTGCTGAG